>NZ_JBBOVS010000001.1:0-2927500 GCF_038006685.1 Bacillus sp. FSL K6-0042 | reverse complement strand
GCCGCCTAAGGTGGGACAGATGATTGGGGTGAAGTCGTAACAAGGTAGCCGTATCGGAAGGTGCGGCTGGATCACCTCCTTTCTATGGAGAATTGATGAACGCTGTTCATCAATATAAGTTTCCGTGTTTCGTTTTGTTCAGTTTTGAGAGAACTATCTCTCAGAAATAAATGTATGTTCTTTGAAAACTAGATAACAGTGTAGCTCATATTTTTTAATTTTAGTTTGGTTAAGTTAGAAAGGGCGCACGGTGGATGCCTTGACACTAGGAGTCGATGAAGGACGGGACTAACGCCGATATGCTTCGGGGAGCTGTAAGTAAGCTTTGATCCGAAGATTTCCGAATGGGGAAACCCACCATACGTAATGGTATGGTATCCTTACCTGAATACATAGGGTATGGAAGACAGACCCAGGGAACTGAAACATCTAAGTACCTGGAGGAAGAGAAAGCAAATGCGATTTCCTGAGTAGCGGCGAGCGAAACGGAATCTAGCCCAAACCAAGAGGCTTGCCTCTTGGGGTTGTAGGACATTCTATACGGAGTTACAAAGGAACGAGGTAGACGAAGCAGCCTGGAAAGGCTCGTCACAGAGGGTAACAACCCCGTAGTCGAAACTTCGTTCTCTCTTGAATGTATCCTGAGTACGGCGGAACACGTGAAATTCCGTCGGAATCTGGGAGGACCATCTCCCAAGGCTAAATACTACCTAGTGATCGATAGTGAACCAGTACCGTGAGGGAAAGGTGAAAAGCACCCCGGAAGGGGAGTGAAAGAGATCCTGAAACCGTGTGCCTACAAATAGTCAGAGCCCGTTAATGGGTGATGGCGTGCCTTTTGTAGAATGAACCGGCGAGTTACGATCCCGTGCGAGGTTAAGCTGAAGAGGCGGAGCCGTAGCGAAAGCGAGTCTGAATAGGGCGTTTAGTACGTGGTCGTAGACCCGAAACCAGGTGATCTACCCATGTCCAGGGTGAAGTTCAGGTAACACTGAATGGAGGCCCGAACCCACGCACGTTGAAAAGTGCGGGGATGAGGTGTGGGTAGCGGAGAAATTCCAATCGAACCTGGAGATAGCTGGTTCTCCCCGAAATAGCTTTAGGGCTAGCCTTAAGTGTAAGAGTCTTGGAGGTAGAGCACTGATTGAACTAGGGGTCCTCATCGGATTACCGAATTCAGTCAAACTCCGAATGCCAATGACTTATCCTTAGGAGTCAGACTGCGAGTGATAAGATCCGTAGTCAAGAGGGAAACAGCCCAGATCGCCAGCTAAGGTCCCAAAGTGTGTATTAAGTGGAAAAGGATGTGGAGTTGCTTAGACAACTAGGATGTTGGCTTAGAAGCAGCCACCATTTAAAGAGTGCGTAATAGCTCACTAGTCGAGTGACTCTGCGCCGAAAATGTACCGGGGCTAAATACACCACCGAAGCTGCGAATTGATACCTATGGTATCAGTGGTAGGGGAGCGTTCTAAGGGCAGTGAAGTCAGACCGTAAGGACTGGTGGAGCGCTTAGAAGTGAGAATGCCGGTATGAGTAGCGAAAGACGGGTGAGAATCCCGTCCACCGAATGCCTAAGGTTTCCTGAGGAAGGCTCGTCCGCTCAGGGTTAGTCAGGACCTAAGCCGAGGCCGACAGGCGTAGGCGATGGACAACAGGTTGATATTCCTGTACCACCTCTTTATCGTTTGAGCAATGGAGGGACGCAGAAGGATAGAAGAAGCGTGCGATTGGTTGTGCACGTCCAAGCAGTTAGGCTGATAAGTAGGCAAATCCGCTTATCGTGAAGGCTGAGCTGTGATGGGGAAGCTCCTTATGGAGCGAAGTCTTTGATTCCCCGCTGCCAAGAAAAGCTTCTAGCGAGATAAAAGGTGCCTGTACCGCAAACCGACACAGGTAGGCGAGGAGAGAATCCTAAGGTGTGCGAGAGAACTCTGGTTAAGGAACTCGGCAAAATGACCCCGTAACTTCGGGAGAAGGGGTGCTTTCTTAACGGAAAGCCGCAGTGAATAGGCCCAAGCGACTGTTTAGCAAAAACACAGGTCTCTGCGAAGCCGTAAGGCGAAGTATAGGGGCTGACACCTGCCCGGTGCTGGAAGGTTAAGGAGAGGGGTTAGCGTAAGCGAAGCTCTGAACTGAAGCCCCAGTAAACGGCGGCCGTAACTATAACGGTCCTAAGGTAGCGAAATTCCTTGTCGGGTAAGTTCCGACCCGCACGAAAGGTGTAACGATTTGGGCACTGTCTCAACCAGAGACTCGGTGAAATTATAGTACCTGTGAAGATGCAGGTTACCCGCGACAGGACGGAAAGACCCCGTGGAGCTTTACTGTAGCCTGATATTGAATTTTGGTACAGTTTGTACAGGATAGGCGGGAGCCTTTGAAGCCGGAGCGCTAGCTTCGGTGGAGGCGCTGGTGGGATACCGCCCTGACTGTATTGAAATTCTAACCTACGGGTCTTATCGACCCGGGAGACAGTGTCAGGTGGGCAGTTTGACTGGGGCGGTCGCCTCCTAAAGTGTAACGGAGGCGCCCAAAGGTTCCCTCAGAATGGTTGGAAATCATTCGTAGAGTGCAAAGGCATAAGGGAGCTTGACTGCGAGACCTACAAGTCGAGCAGGGACGAAAGTCGGGCTTAGTGATCCGGTGGTTCCGCATGGAAGGGCCATCGCTCAACGGATAAAAGCTACCCCGGGGATAACAGGCTTATCTCCCCCAAGAGTCCACATCGACGGGGAGGTTTGGCACCTCGATGTCGGCTCATCGCATCCTGGGGCTGTAGTCGGTCCCAAGGGTTGGGCTGTTCGCCCATTAAAGCGGTACGCGAGCTGGGTTCAGAACGTCGTGAGACAGTTCGGTCCCTATCCGTCGTGGGCGTAGGAAATTTGAGAGGAGCTGTCCTTAGTACGAGAGGACCGGGATGGACGCACCGCTGGTGTACCAGTTGTTCTGCCAAGGGCATAGCTGGGTAGCTATGTGCGGAAGGGATAAGTGCTGAAAGCATCTAAGCATGAAGCCCCCCTCAAGATGAGATTTCCCATAGCGTAAGCTAGTAAGATCCCTGAAAGATGATCAGGTTGATAGGTTCGAGGTGGAAGCATGGTGACATGTGGAGCTGACGAATACTAATAGATCGAGGACTTAACCATATAATATGAAGCAAATGTTATCTAGTTTTGAAGGAATATGCCTTCAATAGTTTGGTGATGATGGCAGAGAGGTCACACCCGTTCCCATACCGAACACGGAAGTTAAGCTCTCTAGCGCCGATGGTAGTTGGGACCTTGTCCCTGTGAGAGTAGGACGTCGCCAAGCAAAAACCTAAGTCGTTTCGACTTAGGTTTTTTTGTATATATTTTTATTTGCCAAATGTAGTAATCCATAAATTTAGCAATGCTAAAAAAGAAAAAAGAAGAGGCTGTTTAAAATAATAGCGATTTGTTTTGGTTTTCCAGGTTTTCCGAACGAACTTAGAATAATTCCGATAATGGACTAATTATTTCTACAAGCAGTATAGGTTTGAAGTAATGATAGTAGAAAAAGTGAGATGTTATAAAGGAAGAATCAATAATTGCACCAGTTACTGCGATGAAAAAAATAAATATGACCATACATTAAGGTTCTGCATAATTAATCCACCTATAAATTAGTGTGAACTTATAGTAATAGTATCATGAGCTTCACTTAAATATACAAAAAATGATATTACTTGAACCTTAATTTGATTACTTCTTCTTATGCTAAGGTTATACATAGTATGAATTTGAAAATACATAACTGTTATTGTGATAAATTTAGAAAATGAAATTCGATTAAATCCTGGTTAAGGTATTTTATCGCTACATGGCTAGATCTTCATATGATTGCATCTTATACGCCTATCCTAATTCCCTTTCCCACTTGCATATATTTTCACTTCTTCTTTTGAATATAACTAAAACACGAACGATATCAATAACTAACAAAAAAACATTCGATTATTTGTTGACATGGCTTATGAAATGTTGTTAATATATCCATAGAAACAATATTATATCGCACCTCATATAATCGCGGGGATATGGCCTGCAAGTCTCTACCTAACGACCGTTATTCGTTAGACTATGGGGGAAAGTCACTCGGTATTTTTCTATTCACAAGGGATACGTATGCCTGAGTAGAGCGCTTTCTCTCATAGTAAAAGAGAAACTGTTCTATTTCAGGCTTTTTTTATTTGAATCGGGGGGATTCTAATATGAAATCACTAGTTGGAGTCATAATGGGAAGCACGTCAGACTGGGAAACAATGAAATATGCTTGTGACATTTTAGATGAATTACACATTCCGTATGAGAAAAAAGTTGTATCCGCTCATCGGACTCCAGATTATATGTTTGAATATGCAGAAACAGCTCGTGAACGTGGATTAAAGGTTATTATTGCTGGAGCTGGGGGAGCCGCTCATTTACCAGGGATGGTTGCAGCGAAGACAAATCTTCCTGTAATCGGTGTTCCTGTTCAATCAAAAGCGTTAAATGGTTTAGATTCTTTACTGTCTATCGTTCAAATGCCAGGAGGGGTTCCAGTTGCGACTGTTGCGATTGGTAAGGCTGGTTCAACAAACGCAGGACTACTTGCAGCACAAATACTTGGATCATTTCATGATGACATACATGACGCATTAGAACTCAGACGAGAAGCAATTGAGAAAAATGTGCGTGAAGGTAGTGAACTGATATGACAAGAATCATTTTACCGGGAAAAACAATTGGAATTATTGGCGGTGGCCAGCTTGGAAGAATGATGGCGCTAGCAGCGAAGGAAATGGGTTATAAAATTGCTGTATTAGATCCGGCAAAACATTCACCATGTGCACAAGTTGCTGATATCGAAATTGTTGCATCTTACGATGATTTGAAAGCGATTCAGCATTTAGCGGAAATAAGCGATGTTATCACATATGAATTTGAGAATATTGATTATAGATGTTTACAATGGCTTGAAAAACATGCGTATTTACCACAAGGCAGTCAGTTATTAAACAAAACGCAAAATCGTTTTACAGAAAAGAATGCAATCGTAAAGGCTGGTTTACCAGTAGCACCATATAGACTTGTGAAGAAGCAAGATGAACTTTTAGAAGCAATTACGGAACTTTCCTTTCCTTGTGTGTTAAAAACAACAACAGGAGGATATGACGGAAAAGGGCAAGTTGTTTTAAGAAGTGAGACGGATGTTGTAAGAGCAAGGGAGCTTGCCAGTCAAGCTGAATGTATTCTTGAAAAATGGGTGCCATTTGAAAAAGAAATATCAGTTATTGTAACTCGTAGCGTAAGTGGTGAAACGAAGGTATTTCCAGTAGCTGAAAATATTCACGTTAATAACATCTTACATGAATCCATCGTACCAGCTCGTATTACAGAAGAGCTTTCACAAAAAGGAATTGAATATGCACAGGTACTAGCGGATGAACTGCAGCTTGTGGGAACACTAGCGGTAGAGATGTTTGCTACGGCAGATGGTGAGATTTATATTAATGAATTAGCACCAAGACCTCACAATTCTGGACATTATACACTGGATGCATGTGAAATAAGTCAATTTGGGCAACATATTCGAGCAATCTGTAATTTACCTCTTGGAGAAACAATTTTGTTAAAACCAGTTGTCATGGTAAACATTTTAGGCGAACATATAGAAGGGGTCCTAAAGCAAGTGAATAGATTAACCGGGTGCTATTTACACTTGTATGGAAAAGAAGAAGCAAAGCTGCAGCGTAAAATGGGGCATGTAAATATTTTAAATGAAAATGTTGAAGATGCTTTAGACAAAGCGCAAGAATTGCATATTTGGGACCATCAAGAACAACTGTTGGAGGGAAAAAAATGATTAGTCGTTATACACGCCCTGAAATGGGTGCGATTTGGACAGAAGAGAACAAATTTAAAGCGTGGTTAGAAGTTGAGATTTTAGCATGTGAAGCATGGGCCGAACTTGGTGATATCCCAAAAGAAGATGTGAAAAAAATTCGTGAACATGCAGCATTCGATATGGAGCGTATTTATGAGATTGAAAAAGAAACACGTCATGATGTAGTTGCTTTCACTCGTGCTGTATCAGAAACACCAGCATTAGGTGAAGAACGCAAATGGGTACATTACGGTTTAACATCTACAGACGTAGTAGATACAGCTTTATCTTATATCTTAAAACAAGCAAATGAAATTCTACTAAACGACTTAGAAAATTTCATTACTATTTTAGCTAACAAAGCAAAAGAGCATAAGTACACAATTATGATGGGAAGAACACACGGTGTTCATGCAGAACCAACAACATTTGGTTTAAAACTTGGTCTTTGGTATGAAGAAATGAAACGTAACTTAGACCGTTTCAAACAAGCAGCTGATACAGTTCGCGTTGGTAAATTGTCTGGTGCAGTTGGTACATACGCGAACATTAATCCATTCGTAGAAAAATATGTTTGTGAAAACTTAGGGCTAGAAGCAGCTCCGATTTCAACACAAACATTGCAACGTGATCGTCATGCACATTACATGTCAACACTTGCATTAATCGCAACATCTATTGAGAAAATGGCAGTCGAAATTCGTGGTTTACAAAAGAGTGAAACACGTGAAGTGGAAGAGGCATTTGCGAAAGGGCAAAAAGGTTCTTCTGCAATGCCACATAAACGA
Source organism: Bacillus sp. FSL K6-0042 (assembly GCF_038006685.1). Classification (NCBI taxonomy): domain Bacteria; kingdom Bacillati; phylum Bacillota; class Bacilli; order Caryophanales; family Bacillaceae; genus Bacillus; species Bacillus sp. FSL K6-0042. Next base: position 2,920,823 of record NZ_JBBOVS010000001.1, on the reverse strand, counting down.
AATCCAATCGGTTCTGAAAATATGACTGGTTTAGCTCGTGTTATCCGTGGTTATATGATGACATCTTACGAGAATGTTCCATTATGGCATGAACGTGATATCTCACATTCTTCTGCAGAACGTATTATCTTACCAGATGCAACAATCGCATTAAACTACATGTTAAATCGCTTTGGTAATATCGTGAAAAACTTAACGGTATTCCCAGAGAACATGAAGCGTAATATGCAAAGAACATACGGTTTAATTTACTCTCAACGCGTAATGCTTACGCTAATCGACAAAGGTATGGTACGTGAAGAAGCTTACGATATCGTACAGCCTAAAGCGATGGAAGCTTGGGAGACACAAGTACAATTTAAAGAGCTTGTAGAAGCTGATGGGCGTATTACAAGCAAATTAACACAAGAAGAAATCAACGAATGCTTTAACTACGAGCATCACTTACAACATGTTGATACAATTTTTGAACGTCTTGGATTAAACTGATAATTTTATATGGCACAGAATAGAGTGATTCTGTGCCATTCTTTATAAAAAAAATATTCATATTTTTCAAACTACAGGGGGCTTGCGAAATGCAAAAGCTAGAATTGCTGTATGAAGGTAAGGCAAAAAGAATTTATCGTACAGAAGCAGCAGATATGGTTTGGGTAGAGTACAAAGATAGTGCTACTGCTTTCAATGGGGAGAAAAAAGCGACAATTACAGGAAAAGGTCGTCTGAACAATGAGATTACAACTCTTTTATTCAGAAAGTTACAAGAAGTGGGAATCAAAACACATTTTGTTGAGAAGCTGTCAGACACAGAACAACTTGTGAAAAAGGTAAGCATTATTCCATTAGAGGTTGTCACAAGAAACGTAATTGCAGGAAGTCTTTCAAAGCGATTAGGAATGGAAGAAGGAACTGCACTTGTAGCACCAATCGTAGAATTTTACTACAAAGATGATGATTTAGGAGATCCGCTTGTAACAGAAGATCATATCCGTGTGTTAAACGTTGCAACGCCAGAGCAAGTAAGTACATTAAGAGAAAAAGCTCTACAAATCAATCAAGTATTGATTGAGCACTTCGCAAGCTGTCGTGTAAGATTAGTAGATTTTAAATTAGAGTTTGGGCTAACAGAAGAAGGCGAAATCGTATTAGCGGATGAAATTTCACCAGATACTTGCCGTTTATGGGATAAAGAGAGTAATGAGAAATTTGATAAAGATGTATTCCGCCGTGATTTAGGTAATTTAACAGAGGCATATGAAGAAATTTTAAAACGTTTAGGGGGAGCTTCACATGTATAAAGTTAAGGTATATGTAACATTAAGAGAGAGCGTATTAGATCCACAAGGAACAGCAGTGAAAGGTGCTCTTCACAGTCTTTCCTTTACAGAAGTACAAGATGTCCGCATTGGTAAATATATGGAGTTAACAATCGATAAATCAGTAACTGATCTGGATAGCAAGGTAAAAGAAATGTGTGAAAAACTATTAGCAAACGTTGTAATGGAAGATTATCGTTACGAAGTTGAGGAGGTTGTCGCACAGTGAAATTTGCCGTAATCGTTTTTCCAGGTTCGAACTGTGATGTTGATATGTTTCATGCAATTAAAGATGAGCTTGGCGAAGAGGTAGACTACGTTTGGCATGATGCAGAGAATTTAGATGAATATGATGCAATTCTTTTACCAGGAGGCTTCTCTTACGGTGATTACCTTCGCTGTGGTGCTATTTCTCGCTTCGCCAATGCAATGAAGGCTGTACAAAAAGCAGCTGAGCAAGGAAAGCCGATTTTAGGCGTATGTAATGGATTCCAAATTTTAGTTGAGTCAGGATTGTTACCAGGTGCACTAATGCGAAATGAAAACTTAAAGTTTATGTGCCGTACTGTTCAGTTACGTGTTGAAAATAACGAAACGATGTTTACATCGCAATATGAAAAAGGTGCAGTAATCAATATTCCAATTGCACATGGTGAAGGAAATTACTACTGCGATGAAGCAACTCTTAAAGAATTAGAAGAAAAGAACCAAATTGCATTCCGTTATGTAGACAATCCAAACGGAAGCGTTTCAGATATTGCAGGTATTGTAAATGAAAAAGAAAATGTACTTGGCATGATGCCACATCCAGAGCGTGCTGTGAGTGAATTGCTTGGCGGCGCTGAAGGGTTAAAAGTCTTTCAATCTATTTTGAAACATTGGAGGGAAACATATGTCGTTAATGCTTGAACCAAATCCAACACAAATTAAAGAAGAACGTATATATGCGGAAATGGGGCTAACAGACGAAGAGTTTGCCATGGTTGAAAAGATTTTAGGTCGTTTGCCGAACTACACAGAAACAGGACTATTCTCTGTTATGTGGTCAGAGCACTGTAGTTATAAAAACTCAAAACCAGTTCTTCGTAAGTTCCCAACAACAGGAGAGCGTGTACTACAAGGACCTGGTGAAGGTGCAGGGATTGTAGATATCGGTGATAACCAAGCGGTTGTATTTAAAATGGAAAGCCATAATCACCCTTCAGCAATTGAGCCATATCAAGGTGCGGCAACGGGTGTTGGTGGTATTATTCGCGATGTATTCTCTATGGGAGCACGTCCAGTAGCATTATTAAACTCACTTCGCTTCGGTGAACTACAATCACCACGCGTAAAATATTTATTTGAAGAAGTAGTTGCAGGGATTGCAGGATACGGTAACTGCATCGGTATTCCAACTGTGGGCGGAGAAGTACAGTTTGATCCGTGTTACGAAGGAAACCCACTTGTAAATGCAATGTGCGTTGGTTTAATTAATCATGAAGATATTAAAAAAGGGCAGGCGCATGGTGCTGGTAATACAGTGATGTACGTAGGTGCTTCAACAGGACGTGATGGCATTCACGGTGCAACTTTCGCATCAGAAGAATTATCTGAGAGTTCAGAAGCGAAACGTCCAGCAGTACAAGTAGGCGATCCATTTATGGAGAAACTTCTTATTGAAGCATGCCTAGAGCTAATCCAATCTGATGCTCTTGTCGGAATTCAAGATATGGGAGCAGCTGGTTTAACATCATCTTCTGCAGAAATGGCAAGTAAAGCAGGAATGGGTATTGAAATGTACTTAGACGATGTACCACAACGTGAAACAGGTATGACACCATACGAAATGATGTTATCTGAATCACAAGAACGTATGTTGATTGTGGTGAAAAAAGGTAGAGAACAAGAAATTGTAGATTTATTTGAAAAGTACGGACTTGCGGCAGTTACGATGGGGAAAGTAACTGAAGATAAAATGCTTCGATTATTCCATAAAGGTGAAATGGTAGCGGAAGTACCAGCGGATGCATTAGCAGAAGAAGCACCAATTTATCATAAGCCTTCAAAAGAGGCAACGTACTTTAAAGAGTTCCAAGAAATGAAGATGGAAACGCCGAAAGTAGATAACTATAGAGAGACATTACTAGCTCTATTACAACAACCAACGATTGCAAGTAAAGAGTGGGTATATGATCAGTACGATTATCAAGTACGCACAAGTACAGTTGTTACACCAGGATCAGATGCGGCAGTTGTACGTGTACGTGGTACAGAGAAAGCATTAGCAATGACAACAGACTGTAACTCTCGCTACATTTACTTAGATCCTGAAATGGGCGGTAAAATTGCAGTAGCAGAAGCAGCACGTAATATCGTATGTTCTGGTGGAGAACCACTTGCAATTACAGATTGCTTGAACTTTGGTAACCCAGAAAAACCAGAGATTTTCTGGCAAATTGAGAAGTCAGTAGATGGTATGAGTGAAGCTTGTCGCACATTACAAACTCCAGTTATCGGCGGAAACGTATCAATGTACAATGAACGTAGTGGTGAAGCTGTATATCCAACACCGACTGTTGGTATGGTAGGTCTTGTTCATGACTTAAAACATGTAACAACACAAGAGTTTAAGCAAGATGGCGATCTTATTTATGTAATTGGTGAAACGAAAGCTGAGTTTGGTGGAAGTGAATTGCAAAAGATGGTATACGGTAAAATCTTTGGTCAATCACCAAGCATCGATTTAGAAGTAGAATTAAAACGCCAAAAACAATTACTAGAAGCTATTCAAGCAGGACTTGTACAATCTGCACATGATGTTGCAGAAGGTGGTTTAGCGGTTGCGATTGCTGAAAGTGCAATTGGCGCTAAAGGCTTAGGTGCTACTGTGAAATTAGGTGGAGAAGCAACAGCGGCATTATTCGCGGAATCACAATCACGCTTTGTCATAACAGTAAAACGTGAACAACAAGAAGCATTTGAGAAATCAGTAGAAGCAATTCAAGTTGGGGAAGTCACAAATACGAATGAAGTAACAATTCACAATGAAGAAAATGAAGTATTACTTACAGCAAATGTTGATGAAATGAGAAAGGCTTGGAAAGGGGCAATCCCATGCTTGCTGAAATAAAGGGGTTAAATGAAGAATGTGGCGTTTTCGGAATTTGGGGGCATGAAAATGCAGCACAAGTTACGTACTACGGATTGCATAGTTTGCAGCACCGTGGGCAAGAAGGCGCGGGCATTGTTGTCAATAACGGGGAGAAAATTGTTGGCCATAAGGGGTTAGGTTTAGTATCAGAAGTGTTTTCAAGAGGTGAGCTAGAAGGCTTAAATGGAAAATCAGCAATTGGACACGTGCGCTATGCGACAGCAGGCGGAAGTGAAGTAGCAAATGTGCAACCATTACTATTCCGTTTCTCTGATCATAGTATGGCGTTAGCTCACAACGGAAATTTAATTAACGCAAAAATGCTTCGCCGTGAATTAGAGGCAGAAGGAAGTATTTTTCAAACAAGTTCAGATACAGAAGTACTGCTTCATTTAATTAAACGTAATACAAAAGGTTCACTAATCGAGAGCGTAAAAGATGCATTGAACAAAGTAAAAGGCGCATTTGCGTATCTTTTACTAACAGGAAACGAAATGATTGTTGCACTAGATCCGAATGGATTCCGGCCACTTTCAATTGGGAAAATGGGGGATGCGTATGTCGTAGCATCTGAAACATGTGCTTTTGATGTAGTTGGTGCAACATACATTCGTGATGTAGAACCTGGAGAACTACTTATCATTAATGACGAGGGTATTCAAGTAGATCGTTTTACAAACGAAGTAGACCATGCAATTTGTAGTATGGAATACATTTACTTTGCTCGTCCAGATTCTAATATTGCTGGCATTAACGTTCATGCAGCACGTAAAAATATGGGAAAACGTTTAGCGACGGAAGCTCCAATTGAAGCAGATATTGTAACAGGTGTTCCAGACTCTAGTATTTCGGCAGCGATCGGTTATGCAGAAGCAACAGGAATTCCATACGAATTAGGATTAATTAAAAATCGTTACGTTGGTCGTACCTTTATCCAACCTTCTCAAGAATTGCGTGAGCAAGGGGTAAAAATGAAGCTTTCAGCAGTACGAGGCGTGGTTGAAGGAAAGCGTGTTGTAATGATTGACGATTCCATTGTACGAGGAACAACAAGTAAACGTATTGTGCGCATGCTTCGTGAGGCAGGAGCGACAGAAGTACATGTGAGAATTGCTTCTCCGCCACTTAAGTACCCATGTTTCTATGGAATTGATATTCAAACGAGAAAAGAATTAATTGCAGCAAATAACTCTGTAGAAGAAATACGTCAAATCATCGGTGCAGATTCTTTAACATTTTTAAGTGAAGATGGCTTAGTAGATGCAATTGGACGTCCATATGAAGGGAAATACGGCGGCTTATGTATGGCTTACTTTAATGGAGATTATCCAACAGCTCTTTATGATTATGAGCAAGAGCTTTTAGAAAGTATGAAATAAAAAGGCGAGAAGCTTCTACTTCATTTTAAGTAGAAGCTAGCTTTTTCCTAAAACATACTCTATAAAGAGAGTGCCCGCTTGGGTGGGAGAAATTAAAAGACGAGGTGTAAAAAACGATGGCGAATGCATATAAGCAAGCAGGAGTAGATATTGAAGCTGGATATGAAGCGGTATCTCGCATGAAAAAACACGTACAAACAACAATGAGAAAAGAAGTACTAGGCGGTCTTGGCGGTTTTGGAGGTATGTTTGATCTATCAAAATTTGCATTAGAAGAACCTGTATTAGTATCTGGAACAGACGGCGTGGGTACAAAATTGATGCTCGCTTTTATGATGGATAAACATGACACAATTGGTATTGATGCAGTAGCGATGTGTGTAAATGATATTGTTGTCCAAGGGGCAGAACCGCTTTTCTTCCTTGATTACATTGCTTGCGGTAAAGCAGAACCTAGTAAAATTGAAAACATCGTCAAAGGTATATCAGAAGGTTGTCGCCAAGCGAGTTGTGCATTAATTGGTGGAGAGACAGCTGAGATGCCAGGTATGTATTCCACTGAAGAGTATGACTTAGCTGGTTTTACTGTTGGAATTGTTGATAAAAAGAAAATTGTAACAGGTCAGTCTATTGAAGCTGGTCATGTATTAATTGGTTTAGCATCTAGTGGTATTCATAGTAACGGGTATTCTTTAGTACGAAAAGTGTTATTGGAAGACGGACAGCTATCTTTAGATCGTATACATGGTCGCTTAGAACTACCTCTTGGTGAAGAACTATTAAAACCAACGAAAATTTATGTCAAACCTATTTTAGAACTATTGAAAAAGTATGAAGTGTATGGCATGGCACATATTACAGGTGGCGGCTTTATTGAAAATATTCCACGTATGTTGCCGGAAGGAATCGGTGCAGAAATTGAACTAGGTTCTTGGCAAATTCAACCGATTTTCAGCTTACTTCAAGAGGTTGGAAAATTAGAAGAAAAAGAAATGTTCAATATTTTTAACATGGGTATTGGTATGGTAGTTGCAGTAAAAGAAGAAGATGCAAAAGCTGTTGTTCAACTTCTTGCAGAACAAGGAGAAAAAGCACATATTATTGGACGTACTGTAAAAGGATCAGGTGTTACTTTTAATGGAGGCGCAGAACTATGAGTAGATTGGCAGTCTTTGCCTCTGGGAGCGGCTCTAACTTCCAAGCACTAATTAATGCAGTGGAAGAAAAAAGATTACATGCTGAAATTAGTTTGCTAGTATGTGATCAACCCGAGGCACGTGTTATCGGACGAGCGCATTATCATCATGTTCCATGCTTTGCTTTTTCAGCGAAAGAATATGAATCAAAAGAAGCATTTGAAAATGGGATATTAAAAAAACTGCGAGAATACGAGATTGATTGTGTTATTTTGGCAGGATATATGCGTCTTATCGGGCCAACATTATTAGAAGCCTATGGTGGGAAAATCATTAACATTCATCCATCATTATTACCGAGTTTTCCAGGGAAAGATGCTGTTGGTCAAGCATTAGAAGCGGGTGTGAAAGTAACTGGTGTGACAATTCATTATGTAGATGCAGGGATGGATACAGGACCAATTATCGCACAAGAAGCAGTAACAGTTTCTGAAACGGATACGAGAGAGAGTTTACAAAAGAAAATTCAGCAAGTTGAACATAGATTGTACGTAGATACGGTGAACGAAATCGTTCAATTTATAGAAGAGCCAACTGTTAAATAACATTCAACTAGGGGTGAAGGATAAATGAAAAAGCGTGCATTAGTAAGTGTTTCGAATAAAACAGGCGTTGTAGAATTTGTTAAAGGATTACTTGAACAAGGGATTGAAGTTATTTCAACAGGCGGAACGAAAAAATTATTAGAAGAAAACGGCTTACAAGTCATCGGGATTTCTGAAGTAACAGGTTTCCCAGAAATTATGGATGGACGTGTGAAAACATTACATCCAAACATCCATGGTGGTTTACTTGCAGTACGTGACAATGAAACTCATGTAGCGCAAATGAATGAATTAGGTATTGAGCCAATAGATTTTGTTGTTGTAAACTTATATCCATTTAAAGAAACAGTTGCTAAACTTGATGTGACATTTGCTGATGCAATTGAAAATATTGATATCGGTGGTCCAACAATGATTCGTTCAGCTGCGAAAAATCATAAATTTGTATCAGTAATCGTTGATCCAACAGATTATGATGTTGTACTAGCTGAGTTAAAAGAAAACGGTGAAGTTACAGACGAAACAAAACGTAAATTAGCAGCAAAAGTATTCCGTCATACAGCGGCATATGATGCATTAATTTCAAACTATTTAACTGAACAAATGGGAGAAGAAAGCCCAGAAACATTAACAGTAACATTCGAGAAAAAACAAGATTTACGTTACGGAGAAAACCCGCATCAAAAAGCAACATTCTATAAAGCACCATTTGCAGCAACGTCTTCTGTTGCATATGCAGAGCAGTTACATGGAAAAGAGCTATCTTACAACAATATCAATGACGCAGATGCAGCGCTTAGCATCGTGAAAGAATTTACAGAACCAGCAGTGGTAGCAGTAAAACATATGAACCCATGCGGAGTTGGTGTTGGTACTGATATTCATGAAGCATATACACGTGCTTACGAAGCAGATCCAGTATCGATCTTTGGCGGCATTATTGCAGCGAATCGTGAAATTGATAAAGCTACAGCAGAAAAATTACATGAAATTTTCTTAGAAATTATTATTGCACCTTCCTTCTCAGAGGAAGCATTAGAAGTGTTGCAAAGTAAGAAAAACTTACGCCTTTTAACTGTAAATATTGAAAAAGCAGTAAATGCAAGTAAAAAATTAACTTCTGTACAAGGTGGCCTTCTTGTTCAAGAAGAAGATACGCTAGCGCTAGATGAAGATACAATTACAGTTCCAACAAAACGTGAACCAACAGAGCAAGAATGGGCCGATTTAAAACTAGCTTGGAAAGTTGTCAAACACGTAAAATCAAATGCAATTGTTTTAGCAAAAGATAATATGACAATTGGAGTTGGAGCCGGACAAATGAACCGCGTTGGCTCAGCGAAAATTGCTATTACACAAGCTGCTGATAAAGCACAAGGTAGTGCGCTTGCATCTGATGCGTTTTTCCCAATGCCAGATACAGTAGAAGAGGCCGCTAAAGCAGGGATTACAGCAATCATTCAACCAGGCGGATCGATTCGTGATGAAGATTCTATTAAAAAAGCTGATGAGTTTGGCATTGCGATGGTGTTCACTGGCGTACGTCATTTCAAACATTAATAGAGGAAGTTTAAAAAGTCCGGTCAAGATAACCTTCGCATTTCTTCGTTGCATTGCCAGTCCGGTACTCATGTAGTGTCAGCTACACTCCGTGTCCTCCTGGCAGCTGCGCCTCGAACTGCTCGGTTCTCTTGATCCTCCTTTTTAAACTTATATTGTCAGAAGAAGTTCAAAAAGTCCGGTCAAGATAATCTTCTTTTTGAGCATGAACGAGTAGAAACAAACTAGGGGCATTGCTCCTGGTTTGTACTTATTTGAATAATGGAGGATGACATATGAATGTTTTAGTAATTGGCCGCGGTGGACGTGAGCATGCTTTAGCTTGGAAGTTTGCACAGTCTGAGCAAGTGGAAAAGGTATATGTAGCACCAGGAAATGAAGGTATGAGAGATGTGGCAACGCCAGTTGCTATTGATGAAAATGATTTTGATACACTTGTTCTGTTTGCGAAAGAGAACAATATAGGTTTAACATTCGTCGGTCCCGAAATTCCGCTTATGAATGGGATTGTCGATCGTTTTGAGGCAGAAGGACTTCGTGTTTTTGGTCCGAATAAAGCAGCGGCCGTGATTGAGGGCAGTAAAGCTTTTACAAAAGAATTGATGAAAAAGTACGATATTCCAACAGCAGCATATGAAACGTTCACGAATTATGAGGAAGCAGTAGCGTATATTCAAAAAATTGGTGCACCAATTGTTATTAAAGCGGACGGTTTAGCAGCTGGTAAAGGTGTAACAGTGGCAATGACGTTAGAAGAGGCATTACAAGCTGTAAAAGAAATGCTGCAAGATGTGAAATTTGGTGAAGCAAGTAAAAAGGTTGTTATTGAAGAGTTTTTAGATGGACAGGAATTCTCTTTAATGGCATTCGTAAATGGAACAACTGTTTATCCAATGGTAATTGCACAAGATCATAAACGCGCTTTTGATGGTGATAAAGGACCGAATACAGGAGGAATGGGTGCATATTCTCCAGTACCACAAATTCCAGAATCAGCGGTTGAAGTAGCGATTGAAACGGTTTTACATCCAACCGCTCAGGCGATGATCAAAGAAGGTCGTTCATTTACAGGTATTTTATATGCAGGCCTTATTTTAACAAACGAAGGCCCAAAAGTAATTGAGTTTAATGCTCGTTTTGGAGATCCGGAAACAGAGGTTGTACTGCCTCGTTTAGACAATGATTTAGTTGATGTATGTAATAGCGTTTTAGATGGAGAAAAATTAGTACTTAAATGGTCCGAAGAAGCGGTTATTGGTGTCGTACTTGCTTCAAACGGATATCCGGAAGCATATGAAAAAGGCGCTATTATTCGCGGATTAGATACATTAGAAGATGCAATTGTTTTTCACGCAGGTACAGCTATGAAGCATGGAGATTTCGTAACAAACGGTGGTCGTGTACTATTTGTTGCTTGTAAGGAAAAAAACTTACAAGAAGCGAAGGATAAAGTATATAAAGAGATAGAAAAAATCGAGAGTGATGGTTTATTTTATCGAAGTGATATCGGATATCGCGCAATTGAAAAGGTCGATTGCTAGAAGCTAACATGTTTTATGTTAGCTTCTTTTTTGGTTTAATAGTTTTTATGAAAAAAGCAAGTTCTAATAATAAAAGTAGTATATTATCTAGTTGACTCAGATATTCCGAGTTTCTCCATTTTTCTGTATAGCGTTCGTACACTTACTCCTAAAGCAGCAGCGGCTTGTTTTTTTCCTTCATAATCATAACCATAGTCATGAAGTTTTTGAATAATGCTTTCTTTTTCAGCCTCTTGTAATGCACCATGTTGTTTTGTGGATGAACGCAGCAAATCCGAATTATTTTGAAGAAATGCTGGTAGTGATGATTCAGTTAATTGGCCGCTTTTCTCCATATTCATGCTATATTCTAAAACATTCTCTAGCTCACGAATGTTCCCGGGCCAGTGATATTGCTTTAACTTTTCTAAAAAATCATCTGTATGAGTTTGAATGAATCTTCCTGTTCTTGTTTGTAATTTTTCAATTAAGAAGGGAACTAGTTTTTTTAAGTCTTCTTTTCGCTCTCTTAATGGTGGCAAATGGATAGGAATAACATTTAGTCTGTAGTAAAGATCGGAACGGAATTGTTTAGATTCCATCAATTTTTCTAATGATTGATTAGATGCAGCGATAATCCGGATATTCACTTTTTTAGGAAGTGTTCCACCAATTCTTTGTACAACACCATCTTGCAGCACTTTCAATAGTTTTGGTTGTAAATGGAGAGGGAGATCGGCAATTTCATCTAAAAATAGTGTTCCTCGATCAGCCATTTCAAAGTAACCTGGTTTTCCTTTTTTTCTTGCTCCCGTAAATGCGCCTTCCTCATAGCCGAAGAGTTCACTCTCGAATAACGATTCAGGAATACTAGCACAATTTATTTCAATGAAATCTCCCCTTTGGAACATGCTTTGTTCATGAATTAGTTTTGCCATTAAGCTTTTCCCCGTCCCGGTTTCTCCTGTAATCACGATAGAGGAAGTACTACTTTTCATATTTTTTAAGATTTCTTTTATGTTTTGTAATGTATAGCTGTTTCCAAGGATATATTCAGTTTGTTTTAATTTTGTTCCTATTTTGGAAGTAGAATAATTCATTTCATGGATAATCTCAGTAATAATTTCTTTTAATTTTTCCATCCAATAGATAAAGTCTTTTTGCTGATCGAGTAATTTTTGTTGCTTATCTTTGGAAAAACTAACGAATGAAAGATAGCCATAGTGGCGTTCATTTTGAATCATATTTTGTATAATTTCTGCAGTTGATGGACAGCTCTTTTGAAAGTGACAACCATGACACATATTCATATGTCCTGGCTTATGTACAAAGGTAATGGGATGCTCGTATAGTTTTTGGAAAAAGGGGAGGTAGACACGTTCTCCTTTTTTCTTTTTATATTCTTCCGTTGAAGAAACTAATAGCCCTTCATGGTTGAAATAGGCAATTTCTATTTGTAAGAGTTCGGAAAAGGTATAAATAATTTTTGTGATTGCTGTGATTGTAGACAATTTAGAACCTCCTCTCTATTATATAACCATTGTATGATAATTCTGAAAAATACAAAAGTGTCAAACGTTTGTCAAAAATGTCAAACAATCGTACTAAGATTGCTTGCTATGATAAGGATTTTCTATGCAATAACATTGGCATGATTTTTGCTTAATAAAAAGCAGATGCAAATAAAGGAGGCTTTTTATGGAAAGAGATTATTTTCAATTAAAGGATAAAGTGGCGGTTGTAACTGGGGCGGCATCAGGAATTGGGTATGCGACTGCAACAATTTTTGCTGAAGTAGGGGCTACCGTTATTCTTTTAGATATTGATGAAGAAAAAGGTATGCAGGCCGCACAGAGTTTACGAGATGATGGACAGCGAGCAGAGTTTTTGAAGTGCGATGTAACAAGTGAGTTAGATTGTAAGAATGTCAGTGAACGTATTAGGCAGGTATATGGAAATGTAGATGTGTTGTTTAACAATGCGGGAATTATTAGAAGAAAAACAGTTGTTGAATTAGAGGAAAGGGAATGGGATTCAGTTATTAATGTTTCATTAAAAGGTGTATATCTTTTATCTAAATATATCATTCCAATTATGGCTGAAAAGCAAGGTGGGAGCATTATCAACACAGGTTCCGGATGGGGGCTAAAAGGAGGCGATAAAGCAGCTGCTTATTGTGCTGCGAAGGCCGGGGTTGTGAACTTAACGAAGGCGATGGCAATTGATCATGGTCCGCAAAATATTAGAGTGAATTGTATATGTCCTGGTGATACAGATACACAGTTACTACGTGACGAGGCGAAGCAATTAAATGTGGAAGAGGGAACATTTTTGAAAGAGTCAGCAACAGATCGGCCTCTATCAAGAATTGGTACGCCTCGTGATATCGCAAAAGGTGTTTTATTTTTAGCTAGCGATTTGTCATCTTGGGTGACAGGAACAGAACTTGTTGTTGATGGTGGAGGTTTAGCATAATTGAAAGAATTTTAATAAGGGGGTATTAAGATGACGAAAAAGGTACATCCTTACATTCCAAATATGGTACCTGAAGTAAAGGAAGAGATGTTAAAAGAAATAGGCGCTGAATCAGTGATGGAATTATACGCTTGTATACCAGATGAACTAAAGTTGAAAGAGGAAATGAACATACCAAAGGCGCTTACAGAATACGAATTGCGTCGCCTCATTGAAGGAATATTGTGTAAGAACACGAGTACAAGTGAATATCTAAACTTTCTAGGAGCAGGTTGCTGGCAGCATTTTGTACCAGCAGTTTGCGATGAAGTGAATCAAAGATCGGAATTTCTGACGGCATATGCCGGTGAACCTTACGAGGATCATGGTAGATTCCAAGCGTTATTTGAATATCAAAGTCTAGTAGCTGAACTTGTTGATATGGATGTTGTAAATGTACCGACGTTTGATTGGGGGCAAGCAGCAGCTACAGCGATTCGGATGGCTGCTCGTATAACAAAAAGAACAGAGGTATTAGTAGCGCAAACCGTATCACCTGAAAGAATGAAAATTATTCAAAATTATGGCTCCCCAGATCTTGAATTTGTTTTTGTTAGTTATGATGCTGAGAATGGTCTTCTAGATTTAGAAGATTTAAAGAATAAGATTTCTTCTAATGTGGCAGCCATTTATTTTGAAAATCCTTCCTATTTAGGGTTTATTGAATCACAAGGTATGGAAATTGCGGAAATTGCGAAGCAGAATGATGCACTAGTAGTAGTTGGTGTTGATCCAATTTCACTTGGAGTGTTGGCGCCGCCAAGTCACTATCAAGCGGATATTGTTTGTGGTGATTTGCAGCCGCTTGGTATGCATATGAACTATAGCGGAGGGCAAGCGGGATTCATTGCTACAAGGGATGAAGAAAAGTTTATTAATGAATATCCTTCACGTCTATTTGGAATTGTGCCAACAGTAAAAGAAGGGGAGTATGGCTTTGGCGATGTGGCTTATGATCGGACATCTTTTGCCCTTCGTGAAAAAGGAAAAGAATCAGTTGGTACACAAACTGCGTTATGGGGAATTACAGCTGGGGTTTATTTATCGTTACTTGGACCGAATGGTATGTATGAATTAGGTCAAACCATTATGCAAAATAGTCAATATGCAGTAAAACAACTGAACAAAATTCCTGGAGTGAGAGGTTCAAGATTAAGTTCTCCATTTTTCAAAGAATTTCTTGTCGATTTTAATGAAACTGGTTTATCGGTAGAAACCATAAATAAAAAATTATTAGAAAAGCAGATATTTGGAGGAAAGGATATTTCAAAAGAGTTTCCTATATTTGGCCAATGTGCTTTATATTGCGTTACAGAAGTCCATACGAAGGAAGACCTTGATCGGTTAATTGATGCTCTTCAGGAAGTTGTGACGAATTAAAATAGATGGACAGAAAGGAGAATTGACTCATGAAAAAAATTAAAAGGAATAGTAAAGTTCGTGACTTTCATCAAGCAAAATGGAATGAACCAATTATTTTTGAACTTCACCAGCAAGGAGAAAGAGGAGTAGAGGTTCCATTAGTTGATCAAACGATTGTGAAGGAAGTTGGAGATGGGGTTTCGCAGATTCCTAATTCTATGTATAGAAAAGAAAGACCGAAACTTCCAGAAATCGGTCAGGCGCGTGTGTTAAGGCATTATGTGAGACTTTCGCAAGAGACGTTAGGGTCAGATTTTAACGTTGAAATTGGGCAAGGTACTTGTACAATGAAATATATTCCTAAAATTAATGAATTGTTAGTACGAAATCCTAAAATAATGGAACTGCATCCTCTTCAAGATATAAGCACTGTTCAAGGGATGTTAGAAATCATATACAAATTGGATCTTTGCATGAGAGAAATCTCTGGTATGGATCATTTTTCATTCCAACCGAGTGGCGGTACGCAAGCATTATTTGCTATGGCTTCTATCGTAAGAAAATATCATGAATCTCGCGGAGAAGGGGAAAAACGTAATGAAATTATTACAACTATTTTTTCTCATCCTTCACAAGCGGCTACAGCAGCTGTTAAAGGCTTTAAAATCATTACGCTTCATCCCGATAAAGATGGATTCCCTGACATAGAAAAATTAAAGGCAGTTGTTTCAGAGCGGACAGCGGGATTTGTTGTTGCAAATCCTGAAGATACAGGGATTTTTAATTCGAAAATTAAAGAATTTACAAAGGTCGTACATGAAGCTGGTGGGATTTGTTACTATGATCAGGCAAATGCCAATGGTCTCCTTGGAATTACTAGAGCGAAAGAAGCAGGATTTGATATGTGTTTTTTTAACCTTCACAAAACATTTGCTGCTCCGCATATGTGTGGTGGGCCAGCGACGGGTGCACTTGGAGTGAGAAAAGAGCTAAAAGAATATTTACCTGGGCCAATTGTGGAATGCGATGAAGGAAAATATTATTTAAACAATGACCTGAAACATTCCATTGGAAAAGTGCGCGCTTTTCATGGGGTAGCACAAACAATTCTCAGGTCTTATGCATGGATTCGTGCCCTTGGTCCAGAAGGATTAAAAGAAGTGGCGAAAACAGCTGTATTAAATAACAATTATATGTATCACAAAGTACAAAAGATTCGTGGTGCAAGTGCTCCATATGTAAAAGGACAGCGCCTTGAGCAAGTTCGCTATAGCTGGGAAGAGATGAAAAATGAAACAGGTATTACAACAGAGGATGTCCAAAGAAGAATGACGGATTTCGGCTTGCACTATTGGACGAGTCACCATCCATATATCGTACCCCAGCCGTTCACGCTTGAACCGACTGAGAGCTATTCTAAGACTGACTTAGATGAGTATATAGCAGCCCTTGAACAAATTTCTAAGGAAGCCTATGAAAATCCCAAAGTCATTCAAAACGCTCCACAAAATAGTACGATTCACAAATTAGATGAACAGGATTTTCTCGATAATCCGAAAAAATGGTGTATTACATGGAGAGCGTATCAGAAGAAGGTGCAGTTACTAGAATTGATTTGAATGAAATGGGAAGGCAATCAGAATTGTTTTTGATTGCCTTTCGTTCTATAACATAGTAATTCTATTATTGTGGGTTTAATAGTCTGAATATTCAGAGCAGGAAAGAGAGGACATTGTATATTTTGAAACGAATCACTTGATTTTGCATAGAGTGAATCGGTTATTTTTTAGGAAAGTTGCAAAGAGAGAGGTGAGATGATGGATAATTTAGAGACAAAATCAAATATTGGAACACCATCTACTATAGATGGGAAGTTGAATCGTGGCTTAAGGCCACGACATATATCTATGATTGCAATTGGTGGTGCAATTGGTACGGGGTTATTTGTTGCAAGCGGTGCTACGATTAGTCAAGCGGGACCGGGAGGAGCATTTGTTGCGTACCTTGCTATCGGATGTATGGTTTATTTTTTGATGACAAGTCTTGGTGAAATGGCAACATATCTTCCAACGTCAGGTTCATTTGAAACATATGGAACTCGGTTTGTTGATCCAGCATTTGGATTTACACTTGGTTGGAATTATTGGCTAAGCTGGGCTACAACCATTCCAGCTGAGTTGGCAGCAGGTGCCTTGGTTATGAAATACTGGTTACCAGAATCCTCGGATGTTCTATGGGGGATGCTTTTTTTGACACTTATATTTTTATTAAATGTACTATCTGTTAGAGGGTATGGTGAATCGGAATTTTGGTTTGCTGGTATTAAGGTCGTTACAATTATTCTATTTTTAGTGATTGGTATTTTCATGATACTTGGTATATTCTTTAGCCCGGCAGTAGGGTTTCATAATCTTACGATAGGTGAGGCTCCCTTCAAAGGAGGATTTTTGGCTATAGTTGGTGTTTTCATGATTGCAGGTTTCTCCTTTCAAGGTACAGAAATGGTTGGTATTGCTTCTGGTGAAAGTGAGGATCCAGAGCGGAATGTTCCTCGGGCAATTCGTAGTGTTTTTTGGAGGGTGTTAATTTTTTATGTGTTGGCTATAGCCGTAATCGGGATTATTATTCCATATACAGATCCGAGTCTTCTTAAATCGGATGTGGATCATATTTCTATTAGCCCATTTACTTTAGTTTTTCAAAAAGCTGGACTTGCATTTGCGGCATCATTAATGAATGCTGTTATTTTAACCTCTGTGCTTTCAGCTTGCAATTCTTCTATGTATGCTTCTACTCGCATGCTTTGGGCTCTTGCACAAGAAGGAAAAGCGCCTAAAATTTTGCGCAAGGTAAATAGAAGAGGGGTCCCTACCTATGCTTTGTATGCTAATATTATTTTTGGATTACTTGTCTTTTTATCATCGTTCATTGGCGATGGCGTTGTTTATATATGGTTGCTTAATATGACGGGGTTAACGGGATTTTTAACATGGATTGGAATCGCAATCTGTCATTATAGATTTCGTAAAGCATACGTGGTGCAAGGGAGAGACCTAAATGAACTCAAATTTAAGGCGAAATGGTATCCCTTTGGTCCGTTGTTTACGTTAGTATTATGCATCATTGTTATTATTGGACAAGGAAGTGAAGTGGTTTCTGGAGGGGAGATTAACTGGTATGGAATGCTTGTATCGTATATTAGTGTGCCAGTGTTTCTTATTCTTTGGTTAGGTTATAAGTTTATTAAAAAGACGCAGGTTGTCCCGTTAAAAGAGTGTGACTTTAGTCGAGATGATTTGTGAAAACACACCCGCTGAACGCGGGTGTGTTTTTGTGTAGGGAAGAGAGCCATTTAACATAAATTTAAGACTCTTTCTCTTTTTTTAGTTTTCCTTTTTGCTTTGCTATTTCTCGAAGTAAATATTCGATGTGTGCGTTGACGCTGCGAAATTCATCATCCGCCCATTTTTCGATGACTGCGTGCAATTCAGGATCAATACGTAATGGAAAGCTTTTCTTTTTGGCCATAATTACATACAACCTTTAATATAGACTTCCTGTATTAATAACTGGTTGTGCACCTTTATCTGAAACGATGGCAACCAATAAGTTGTTAACCATGTTTGCTTTACGCTCATCATCTAAATCGAGTACGCCTTCTTCATCTAACATATGAATCGAATCTTTCGCCATTTTCACAGCACCTTCGACAATCTCTTTTCGTGCTGCTAGAACAGCTTTCGCTTGTTGACGCTGAAGCATCGCATGTGCAATTTCTGTTGCATAAGCCAAATGTGTTAAACGAGTTTCTAGTACTTCTACACCAGCAATATTTAAGCGCGCTTCTAATTCACGTCTTAGTTCCTCAGAGATTTCTTCGGCATTTCCACGTAGTGTGATGCAATTATCATCTTGAAAATTATCATACGGATACTTCGTTGCAACGTGGCGAATTGCTGTCTCACTTTGAATTTCGACGAATTGATCATAATGTTCAACCCCAAAAATCGCTTTTGCTGAATCGACAACTTTATAAACGACAACAGCTGCAATTTCAATCGGGTTCCCTTCTACATCATTTACCTTTAGTTTTTTACTATTAAAGTTTTCAACGCGAAGAGAAACAGTTTGACGAAGTGCGAATGGAATTGTTAAAAATAATCCATTTTGACGGATTGTTCCTAAATAGTTCCCAAAAAACGTAATCACTTTTGCTTGATTTGGTTGGACAATCCCAATACCGGTGGCAAGAATCGCAGCTAAAATTAGACAAAGTACAGCTACTACAAATATTTCTTGTACGAGGCAAAACACACCGATACCGGCTAAAGCTAAAAGACCAATAATACCTAGAAAACCATTTACATAAAACACTTGTTTTTCTCTCATATAATCGCCTCCTTCTGATATAAAAATGATATCATTTTTATATCATCGAATGCAAGGGAGGAAAGTCTAATTTTCTGAAAAAAATAAAAATGATTCTTAGAAGAACGGGGAAATTAGTTTTTTAGGTGTGCGGCGCGATACATCTCAAATTAATATATAGCTACAGTTATTTATCCCGCATTATCGGGCAGTAAGACCTCCACCTCAGAATTCAGCAAAAGCAAAGAGATTAGGTGGGGGTAGTTCAATGGAATCTCTTAGGGGAAATAAAACAAAAAGAACATTAGTTCTGTTTTGTGATAAAATAAAGAAGACTTAGCCGCCCACTGCAGCAGCTAAGTCCCTTTGAGAGCATCTTGCATTGTGACAACTGATTCAAAGCGGTTTCGCCAGGATTGCTTCTTCAATCGCTGACTCAATCTCTTTGTCAGAAGCATCATAACTTCCTTTTGATCCTGGTTTGTCAGGACTGGAAGTGTGACTTACTTCTTCTTGTTTAGCATGTCCTTTTTTATTAAAATCCATGCTAGGTATTTTAAAGGCCCCCATGTTTATATATTTTCCGAATTTACATGCTTCAGTAATAGGACAGAAACGCAAGATTCCTTCTGCAATTTTCATTGCACTAAGCCACAGCAAAACCTTTGACCAAGTGCACCATGGTTTACGTGTGAGTTTAGCTGTGCTACAACTTAGTACGACCAAACCGAATGTAATTCGGATTAAAGCATTCATTATGCCGATGTTTTGCTTCATCAAAGAAAACACTCCTTCTTCATCAGCTTAGAAATAGCAAACACTATTTCAGTTGTTATTATTCCACGTAAGTTTTGCGATATGTAATCCAACATTTGACGGTGAAAAAGATGTTGGATTGGACGTGTGTATAGGTGTCTTTTTTTGTTATAATGTAAGAATGCATAAAAGGAAGTTTAAAAAGTCCGGTCAAGATAACCTTCGCATTTCTTCGTTGCTGTGCCAGTCCGGTACTCATGTAGTATAAGCTACACTCCGTATCCTCCTGGCTGCAGCGCCTTGAACTGCTCGGTTCTCTAGATTCTCCTTTTTAAACGTGTATTGTAAAAGGAAGTTTAAAAAGTCCGGTCAAGATAACCTTCGCATTTCTTCGCTGCTGTGCCAGTCCGGTACTCATGTAGTATAAGCTATACTCCGTATCCTCCTGGCTGCAGCGCCTCGAATAGCTCGGCTCTCTAGATCCTCCTTTTTGAACCAGCACATAAAGGTGAATAGACAAAAGAAAGGGTGTTTTCATGTACGATATTTCACAGTGGAAACATGTATTTAAGCTTGATCCGAATAAGGAATTAAGCGATGAACATTTAGAAATGATTTGTGAATCTGGAACAGACGCAGTGATTGTAGGCGGAAGTGACGGGGTAACAATTGATAATGTATTACACATGCTAGTAAGCATTCGTAGATATGCAGTTCCTTGTGTGTTAGAGGTTTCTGATCTTGAAGCTCTTACACCAGGGTTTGATTTTTATTACATTCCAAGTGTTTTAAACAGCCCAAAAGTGGAATGGATAACGGGAATTCATCATGAGGCATTGAAGGAATTTGGGGATATTATGAACTGGGATGAAATTTTCATGGAAGGATATTGTGTTTTAAATCCAGAAGCAAAGGTAGCTCAGCTTACAGAAGCGAAATGTGATTTAACAGAAGATGATGTGATTGCATATGCACGTATGGCAGACAAGCTTCTGAAGTTGCCGATTTTCTACTTAGAATATAGCGGTACTTACGGAGATATTGAACTCGTTAAAAACGTAAAAGCAGAATTACAACAAGCAAAGCTGTATTACGGCGGTGGAATTTCAAGTGCGAAAGAAGCAAAAGAAATGGCACAGTACGCTGATACAGTCGTTGTAGGAAATGTAATTTATGATGATATAAAAGCAGCTTTACAAACAGTAAAAGCTGTAAAAGGAGAGTAGGTGCAGGCACATATGAGTATAACTGATAAATTATTAAATGGTTTAAATCCTCAGCAACAAAAGGCAGTGCAAACAACAAACGGACCACTTCTATTAATGGCTGGTGCTGGTAGTGGTAAGACGCGTGTGCTAACACATCGCATCGCATACTTACTTGGTGAAAAAGGTGTAGCACCTTGGAATGTATTAGCAATTACTTTTACAAATAAAGCGGCTCGTGAAATGCGTGAACGTATCGATAAGCTTGTTGGCCCGGAAGCGGAAGATATTTGGATTTCTACGTTCCACTCAATGTGCGTACGTATTTTACGACGTGACATTGATCGTATCGGAATTAATCGTAACTTCACGATTTTAGATGCAAGTGATCAACTTACGGTTGTAAAAAAGATTATGAAAGAGCGTAATATTGATCCGAAAAAGTTCGATCCACGTTCTATTTTATCTGGTATTAGCAATGCAAAGAATGAATTGTTATCTGCTGATAAATATGCAAAGCAAATTTCAATTGCGGATCCATTTGAAAAATTAACAAGCGATGTATATACGGAATATCAAAAACGTCTTTTGAAAAATAACTCATTAGATTTTGATGATTTAATTATGACGACGATCCATTTATTTGAACGTGTTCCAGAAGTATTGGAATTCTATCAGCGTAAGTTCCAATATATTCATGTGGATGAGTACCAAGATACGAATAGAGCTCAATACATTCTTGTAAATAAATTAGCTGCTCGCTTTAAAAACCTTTGTGTTGTTGGTGATTCTGACCAGTCCATTTATCGTTGGCGTGGGGCGGACATTTCTAACATTTTGTCATTTGAAAAAGACTACGAAAATGCACAGGTTATCTTGTTAGAGCAAAACTACCGTTCATCACAAAATATTTTAAATGCGGCTAATGCTGTAATTGAAAAAAATTCAAATCGTAAACCGAAAAAATTATGGACAGACAATCAAATTGGAAGCAAGATTTCGTATTACCGTGCTGCAACGGAAAAGGATGAAGCATATTTTGTTGCAAAAAAAATTCGCGATGAAATTCAAATGGGAAATCGAAAATATACAGATTTTGCGGTTCTGTATCGTACAAACGCCCAGTCTCGTATGGTCGAGGAGATTTTCTTAAAGTCTAATATTCCATATAAAATTGTCGGCGGCATTAAGTTCTATGATCGTAAAGAGATTAAAGATATTTTGGCATACTTACGTTTAATTGCAAATCCAGATGATGAGATTAGCTTCGCACGTATTATTAACATGCCGAAGCGAGGAATCGGTGCCACGTCTATCGATAAAATTATTAACTACGGCGTGCAAAATGGGATTTCATTAACGGCTGTAATGGATGAAATTGAACATGTCGGAGTAAGTGCAAAAATCACAAAAGCAGTAAAAGAATTTGCAAGTCAATTACACAATTGGGTAAACATGCAAGAATACTTATCTGTTACGGAACTAGTAGAAGAAGTGATTGAGAAAACGGGTTACCGCGATATGCTAAAGAATGAACGTTCTTTAGAAGCAGAAGGACGACTTGAAAACTTAGATGAGTTTTTATCTGTTACACAGACATTTGAATCGCAAAGTGAAGATAAGAGTCTTGTTGCTTTCTTAACAGATTTGGCACTTGTTGCAGATATTGATCGCGTGGATGAGGATCCAACTGCGGGTGAAGAAGTTATTTTAATGACAATGCACTCGGCAAAGGGACTTGAATTCCCAGTTGTCTTTATTGTTGGACTAGAAGAAGGAGTGTTCCCGCATACTCGCTCTCTTATGGAAGAAGATGAAATGCAAGAGGAACGCCGTCTTGCTTATGTAGGTATTACTCGTGCGGAAGAAGAGTTATATTTATCAAATGCCCAAATGCGTACTTTATTCGGTAGAACAAATATGAATGCAGCATCTCGATTTATTTCAGAAATTCCTACGGAGTTGCTAGAACCATTAAATGAAACAGCGCCAAAGCGTGAGACATTTAGTGCAAAAGGAAGAACGGCTGGGGCAACAACAACGACAACACGTTCCCGCTCTGCATTTGTGCGTCCAACTGTGAAAACGACAGGAGGAGAGCAAATTGGCTGGGCTGTAGGTGATAAAGCGTCCCATCAAAAATGGGGTGTTGGTACAGTTGTAAGTGTGAAAGGTGAAGGAGATGCAAAAGAATTAGATATTGCATTCCCAAGCCCAATTGGCATTAAACGTTTATTAGCAAAATTTGCACCTGTAACGAAACAATAGAAAGGAGTAAGGATATGTCAAAAGAAGAGGCAAAGCAGCGTATAGAAGAACTTCGTGATATGTTGAATGCATTCAACTATCAATATCACGTATTAGACAATCCTTCTGTTTCTGATGCGGAATACGACCGCGATATGCAGGAGCTTATAAAATTAGAAGCAGAGAACCCAGAATTTTTAACAGAAGACTCTCCCACCGTTCGAGTTGGGGGAACAGTGCTTGATATATTTGAAAAGGTAACGCACAAATCGCCGATGTTAAGTTTAGGAAATGCCTTTAATGAAGGAGATTTACGTGATTTTGATCGCAGAGTACGTCAAGGAATTGATGATTCAAATGTAAGATATATATGTGAACTAAAAATTGACGGTCTTGCTGTTTCCCTTCATTATGAAAAAGGACGCTTCGTTCAAGGCGCAACACGTGGTGATGGCGTAACTGGTGAAGATATTACGCAAAATTTAAAAACAATTAAAGCGATCCCTCTTCGTTTGAAAGAAGAAGTAACATTAGAAGCGCGCGGTGAAGCATATATGCCAAAGCGTTCATTTGTAAAATTAAACGAAGAGAAAGAACAAAATGGTGAGGCAGTTTTTGCAAATCCACGTAATGCAGCAGCCGGATCACTTCGCCAGCTTGATCCAAAAATTGCTGCGAAGCGTAATTTGTCAATGTTTGTGTACGGCCTTGCTGATGTGAAAGAAAAGACGATTGCATCACATAGCGAATCATTAAACTTCTTAGGCGAGCTTGGGTTTAAAACAAATCCAAATCGCCGTACATGTGAAACAATTGAAGATGTAATCGCTTATGTAGAAGAATGGCAGGAAAAGCGCCCGAATCTTGATTATGAGATTGATGGAATCGTAATTAAAGTAGATGATGTGGCCTTGCAAGATAGTTTAGGAACAACAGCAAAGAGTCCACGCTGGGCAATTGCTTATAAGTTTCCGGCAGAAGAAGTTGTAACGAGATTAACAGGTATTGAACTGAGCGTGGGACGCACAGGGGTTGTGACACCGACGGCAGAACTAGAACCAGTTCGAGTGGCAGGAACAATTGTCCGCCGTGCATCTCTACATAACGAGGATCTAATTCGTGAAAAAGATATTCGAATTGGTGACTACGTTATTGTGAAAAAGGCTGGAGACATTATTCCAGAAGTAGTTAATGTTATTTTCGATAAACGTACTGGTGAAGAAGAAGAGTATCATATGCCAACGCATTGTCCGACTTGTGACAGTGAACTGGTTCGTTTAGAAGAAGAGGTAGCTCTGCGTTGTATTAATCCAGCATGTCCAGCGCAAATTCGTGAAGGATTGATTCATTTCGTTTCAAGAAATGCAATGAATATTGATGGGCTTGGAGAGCGTGTTATTACACAGCTCTTTGAAGCAGATTATATTCGGACATTCGCAGATTTGTATCCATTAACGCAAGAGCAATTGTTACAATTAGAGCGTTTTGGTGAGAAATCAGCATCTAAATTAGTACAAGCAATTGAAACTTCTAAGGAAAATTCGTTGGAGCGTCTATTATTTGGACTTGGTATTCGTCATGTCGGTGCAAAAGCGGCTCGCACGTTAGCTGAGCATTTTGAAACGATGGATCATCTTGTGAAAGCAACAGAAGAAGAGTTAAAAGAGATTAATGAAATTGGCGAGAAAATGGCCCAATCAATTGTAACGTACTTTGATAATGAAGACGTGTTAGAATTATTACAACAATTTAAAGAGTACGGTGTTAACATGACCTACAAAGGCATAAAACGTGCTGATTTACAAAATATTGCATCTTACTTCGCTGGAAAAACAATCGTTCTAACAGGGAAACTAGAAGTTATGGGGCGTAGCGAAGCGAAGAAAAAGATTGAAGAGCTAGGTGGAAAAGTAACAGGTAGTGTAAGTAAAAGTACTGATTTAGTCGTTGCTGGTGAAGCGGCAGGGTCAAAATTAGCACAAGCAGAGAAACATAATATTGAGGTTTGGAATGAAGAGAGGTTCTTACAAGAGCTGAATAAGTAAGAGGTGCAAACTTACCATGAAAAAAATAGCATTAGCGGTATTAAGCCTAGGTCTACTTCTAAGTGGATGTAGTACAGGTATAAAAAAAGAAGAAAAAGTTGTTGAAAAATCGGGTAAATCAAAAGAACAAGCGATTGTTCCGAAATATTCTATTTCTGATGAGTATTATAAAACGGTATTCCCGTTTGATCCAGCTTCTGCACGTGGCTTAGTTGTACAAGGATTGAATAGCCGTCTAGATATAGATGAATTTGAAACAGGATTGATGCGCATTGCAAAAGAATCGTTTAGCACAAAAAATTATTTATTCCAAGGTGGTAAATATTTAGATAAAGAAACTGTTCAAATGCTTGTAAAGAGAAAGCGTACAGATGCTGAGCAAAAAGAGTTAGAAGAGAAACTGAAAAAAGACGCAGTGAAATTCCCTAATATTGGATTGAACCCGGCGTTACAAGAAGGTTCAGAATCATTAGAGGTTCGAAATAAAAAAACACCAATGTATCTTTCTAATATTTTAGAGCACGATTATTATGTGCCAAAAGATGACAAAGAAGTTGAACTTGGTGGGGTTGTTATTGGGTTAGCGATGAATTCGATTCATTATTATACCGAGGAACATGGGTATCCACGAGAAGTTGAAATTTCAGAAAAAGAAATGCTAGAAAAAGCTAAGCCTATGGCGCAAGAAATTTTAACATTGTTGCAAAAGAAAGATCCGAAATTAAAAAATGTTCCAATTACATTTGCTATTTATCGCCAAGGTCCAAAATCAACACTTGTACCAGGAAGATTTGTCTCCTACACTCAAGTAGATAAGGGCAGTGAAAAGATAGGGGATTGGAAAGAAATTAACGAGAAATATTATTTATTTCCTTCAAAAGAGGTAGATGAAGCGCATCGTGACGATGCAGCCATTGTAAAAAACTTCACTGCAAAGCTGAGTGAGTATTTCAAAAATGATTACACAGCTGTTATTGGTACAGGATTCTATAAAGATGATCAATTAAAGGAAATGAAGCTTGAAATTCCTGTTCAATTTAACGGAAAAGCAGAAGTCATTGGGTTTACGCAATTTGTTGCTGGACAAGTTATGCAATACTTCCCGAATTATGTGAAAGTACAGGTAACAATTAAGTCTGTTGAGCGACCGGAAGCGATTATTATTCGTGAGGAAAAGCAAGATGAACCATTTGTGAAAATTTTAGATTAAGAAAAAAGTTGTTCCTTTTTGGAACGGCTTTTTTTCTTCTGTAATTTTGTTATAATTTCTAATGTTGTGAATAAAAAGGGGTAAGGAGAAAAGACATGGATGAGTTAAGTTTACAGATTATTGTATTACTTGTTGCTTTCGGTTTTTTGGCTGCATTTATTGATTCAGTTGTTGGAGGAGGAGGGCTCATTTCACTTCCAGCACTTATGTTTGTGGGCTTATCGCCTGCATCGGCAATTGCAACAAATAAGCTGGCTGCAACGATGGGGACTTTTACAAGCACTATTTATTTTATTCGTTCAGGGAAGGTTAATTTTCGTATAGTAGGAAAGTTAATCCCATTAACTATTGTGGGTGCGATAGCTGGAGCTTTAGTTGTGAAATTTATTCCACCCGATATTTTACGGCCGCTTGTACTTATTATGTTGGTATTTATTGCAATTTATATTATTGTAAAAAAAGATTGGGGAAGTGTGTCCACTTATAAAAAGATGACGAAAGGAAAAGCATTAATGTTTTTCTTTGTTATTTTAAGTTTAGGATTTTATGATGGATTTTTTGGTCCCGGGACAGGTTCATTTTTAATTTTTGCATTTTTATTAATTGGTTTGGATTTTATTCAAGCTGCTGCATCTGGAAAACTTTTGAATTTCGTTAGTAACATTGTATCTTTAATCACATTTCTATTTTTAGATGTCATTCATTTTGAATACGGTATTATTATGGGGTTATCAATGATTTTTGGGGCTTATCTAGGATCAAAGTTTGCAGTACAAAAAGGTGTTGGATATGTTCGTACTTTATTTTTATTGGTAACAATTTTGTTGATTGGGAAAAGTGTTTTGGA
Source organism: Bacillus sp. FSL K6-0042 (assembly GCF_038006685.1). Classification (NCBI taxonomy): domain Bacteria; kingdom Bacillati; phylum Bacillota; class Bacilli; order Caryophanales; family Bacillaceae; genus Bacillus; species Bacillus sp. FSL K6-0042. The sequence goes on along the minus strand of NZ_JBBOVS010000001.1, from coordinate 2,893,620 downwards.
ATATGTTCATATTTTTTAGCTTCATACTTAGGTATGAAGCTCTTTTATTATTATTATATTTTAAAAATTAATTAATTTTTAAAATATAAGTCTAGGAATATTTGAATAAATCTAAATTATCGTGTAGAATAATGTTGTAAAATGTAAACGTTTTTCTAAGGGGAGGCTAAAAAGAATGGTAGTAGCATACAAGCATGAGCCATTTACAGATTTTTCAGTAGAGGCTAACAAGTTAGCGTTTGAAGAAGGTTTAAAGAAAGTAGAATCTTATCTTGGACAAGACTATCCATTAATTATCGGGGGAGAAAAGATCACTACAGACGAGAAAATCGTTTCTGTAAACCCTGCAAATAAAGAAGAAGTTGTGGGCAGTGTTTCAAAAGCAAGCCGTGAATTAGCTGAAAAAGCAATGCAAGTGGCGGATGAAACATTCCAAACTTGGAGAAAGTCAAAACCAGAAATGCGTGCAGACATTTTATTCCGTGCTGCAGCAATCGTTCGTCGTAGAAAGCATGAGTTTTCTGCTATTCTTGTAAAAGAAGCAGGTAAACCATGGAATGAGGCAGATGCGGATACAGCAGAAGCAATCGACTTTATGGAATATTATGGTCGTCAAATGTTAAAATTAAAAGACGGTATGCCAGTAGAAAGCCGTCCAATTGAATATAATCGTTTCTCTTACATTCCATTAGGAGTAGGTGTTATCATTTCTCCTTGGAACTTCCCATTCGCAATTATGGCAGGTATGACAACAGCTGCAGTAGTTTCTGGTAATACAGTATTACTAAAACCAGCTAGTACAACACCTGTAGTGGCAGCGAAATTTATGGAAGTATTAGAAGAAGCAGGCTTACCAGCAGGCGTTGTAAACTTCATCCCTGGTAGCGGATCTGAAGTTGGTGACTACTTAGTAGACCACCCTCGTACACGTTTCATTAGCTTCACTGGATCACGCGATGTAGGTATTCGTATTTACGAACGCGCAGCAAAAGTAAATCCAGGCCAAATTTGGTTAAAACGTGTTATCGCTGAAATGGGCGGTAAAGATACAATCGTTGTTGATAAAGAAGCAGATCTTGAATTAGCTGCTAAGTCTATCGTTGCATCTGCATTTGGATTCTCAGGACAAAAATGTTCTGCTTGTTCTCGTGCAGTAATCCATGAAGATGTATATGATCATGTATTAAACCGTGCTGTTGAATTAACGAAAGAATTAACGGTAGGTAACCCAGCTGAAAAAGACATGAACATGGGACCAGTTAATGACCAAGCTGCATTTGATAAAGTAATGAGCTATGTTGCAATTGGTAAAGAAGAAGGTAAAGTAGTAGCAGGTGGCGAAGGAGACGACTCTAAAGGCTGGTTCATCCAACCAACAATCGTTGCTGACGTTGCAGAAGACGCTCGTTTAATGAAAGAAGAAATCTTCGGACCAGTAGTAGCATTCTGTAAAGCGAAAGACTTTGATCATGCGCTTGCAATTGCAAATAACACAGAATACGGTTTAACAGGAGCTGTTGTTTCTAATAACCGTGAACATATCGAAAGAGCGCGTGAAGACTTCCACGTTGGTAACTTATACTTCAACCGTGGATGTACTGGTGCAATCGTAGGTTACCAACCATTTGGTGGTTTTAACATGTCTGGTACAGACTCTAAAGCTGGTGGACCTGACTATATCGCACTTCACATGCAAGGAAAAACTACTTCTGAAACTTTATAAGAAATAGATGAAAAGGCCTTCCTGTAATAGGGAAGGCCTTTTTCATGTAAGAAAGATTCTGATTGGAAAACTGCTACCTTGCTTAAATACAATATAAAAGAGTGAAAAGAAACAAAAGCACCAGAAAAGTTGATCCATTCGTCATATTTTTCTGTATTAATTTTTTGAATTTCCTGTATAATACAATTTGAAAGAAAATCTATGGTTAGACAAGAGGACACTACTTTCGGTTTTGCTCACTGAAAGTGGTGTTTTTATATTTTTCAGAAAATAACATTGTGTTAAATTATGGTAAATGATAAAATGAAACATGAAAGATTCTGAGGAGAATAAGTAGCTTTGGAATGGTACTGTATAATATATAGTACTGAATAATAAAAGTTATATGAATAGGGATGTATGGAATTTAATTTTTAATGATTTTATTAAAAGAAATAAGACGAAGGAAGTGTTATTTTATGAAAAAGATTGTTTTTATCGCATTATCATTGTTAATTATTGGGGGCATTGGTGTTGGGGCAATGACTGTTTTTGGTGTAGCTTTTAATAAAACTGAAATTCATAAAGAAGAAACGGTGGATGGTGAAAAAATTGATGAAATTGAAGTAAAGACTTCGGCAGCAGATGTTAAAATTATTACAGGTGATTCAAAAGATATAGAAGTGTTACTGGATGGAGAGATAAGCAAAGAGCTAGTAGATAAATATAAATTTGAGGTGAAAAAAGAAAACAATAGATTAAATATTGATTTTAGTAAAAATTGGAATTCTGTCGGTTGGGGAATTGGAACTACCGCAGATGTAAATTTACAAGTTAAAATTCCAAAGAAAATATATGACACTGTAAAAGTAACTACATCATCAGGAGATTTTGTTGCAAAAGAAATTGAAACAAAGGTAGCGGAGATAAATACTTCCTCTGGGGATGTATCATTCTCGCATTCTAAGGTAAAAGAAAAATTAACAGCTAAAACGTCTAGCGGAAAGATTGAGACAGATAAAAGTGAAATCGAAGTAGCAAAGTTGAACACAAGTAGCGGAAAAATTAGGGTAGAAAATCTACATTCTAAAGAATTAGTAGCTAAAACATCATCAGGTGATATTGAATATAATGATCGTAGTTTGCAAGGAGAGGTAGAGTGTAATACATCAAGCGGTGATGTTAAGATGCAATTTGATACACTTCCTGAATCTTTAAGAGTCGAGTTTGATGGAAGTTCAGGTAAGGCGGATGTAAATATTGCTGGTTTGCTATATGAAGAGAAATCAAAGAATCAGTTAGTTGGAGTAAAAGGTACAGGGGAAAATAAAGTGAAAGTAAAAACAAGTTCGGGGGACTTCAAGTTACGGTAACCTATGAATAGCAGTATAAAAAATCATGTCTCCGTCTGTGAGAGACATGATTTTTTGTCTTAGATGGAGTTTCTAAAACGTAAGAACTCTTCTGTACTCATGACTTCTGCATATATGTCATTCAAACTTGCTAAAATTGTATTATGGATATAGACAGCAGGAATCGTAGCATTTTTAAAGATAAGATCTTTTGTTGCACATGCATCATGTACAACAGTGCAACGAAGACCGAAATCAAAAGCAGCTCTTACTGTGGCATCGATACACATATGAGTCATCATTCCGCATATAATGAGATGTTGAATGTTTAAGTCTTGTAATTGTTTTAGTAGGCTTGTTTCTCGAAAACTATTTGGATAGTGTTTGAGGATAACCGTTTCATCTTGTAATGGACGAACAATTTCATGAATGTGAACACCTTCTGTATTAGGAAGAAAAAAGGTGGCAGTTTCTTTCGTAGATACATGTTGGATATGGAAAACTGGTTGCTTAGTTTTTCGAAAGTGCCTTAGAAGTTGACTTGCATACTCGCTAGCTTCAACGGCACCACGTAGTTCCATCTTGCCATTTGGAAAATAATCATTTTGAATGTCAACGAGTAAAAGGGCTGTTTTCATATTAGTCATCGTCCTCCGTTTTCATTTCGTATTCATGTAATGTTATTCAACTGGAAAGGGATATTTTCCTTTTAGAGAGAGAATGTGAAGGAGAATTTTACATGAATTTAAAAATAATTGTTTTGTAATGAGCTACTAAGTTCCTTGCTTTCATTGAATTTTGAGATGGGAGTATTACTGCCCGCAAATAGCGGGATAAATCCAATGTTTGTTAGGTAGAGTGAAAAGACCAGGAATTTTCCTGGTCTTTTTTATTTGATTCAATAAAGAAATTAGTTGAAAAGAGGGTTTCATATTTTTACCATAGTTATTCAATTGTGATATTCTTTAATGATTTGTCTGTCGGTTGTTTTTTTTCTTGCATACAAGAAGAGAGTTCTTCTTGTAAAATATTTATCATTTTTTTAGCTTGTTGCCTAAAGGGAGTAGGTAATTCATTTATGATATACATTCCAACTTCCACTTTTGTATGAATCACTTTTCTTAATAAATCCTCATGCATGAACCGCACCCCCAAAACGAATGTTTAAAACATCCCCTTCAAATTTTGCACCTTGAACGGATAAGTGCGTTAATGTTTTTGGTAATGTAATATTTCGTTTGACAGAACCGGCGCGAATGATGAGTTCATCACCTTTTTGATTTAAAGAGAGTTCACTTTTATCCGAGAATGGAATAGAGAGAACAAAAATATATTCATCTCCATCTTTTTTTACATATTGTGTACGCCCGTTGAATTTTACAGCGGTTGGTTCTACATCATCTTTGAATAGAGCATCTCCTACACGCTCTAGCATAGGTAATCCAACTACTTCTTGTTCAAACATTGGGGATTCATAAATAGGAAGTGGTTGGAAGCTATCCTGAATTAATGCTTTATATTTTTTCTGCGCGTCTTTCCATGCTTGGAAGTAGGAGTCGGTAACAGTATTAGGGATGACGCGGTTAATCATGATCGCATCCACGTTATAATCATATAAATTCAAATAGGTGAAGCTACGCTGCGCTTCTTTAATAACCATTTTTTCTGGATTTACAACAACGCGAATACTTGTCACGTCACGGTTAGATAAAATATCCCGCATTTCTCCAAGGTGTTCAAGTGTATTTGTTAATTCATCCATAATATCATCAGTAGGAAGTGGGACTCCTAGAAGTGGTTGTGCAACAGGTCGAACAACTTTTAAAACTTTTCTTTTAATCGGAAAGAGTTTTTCCATCCACCAGCCGAGCATATCAGGAAAGCTTAGCATGGCGAGAGTTTCTCCGGTTGGTGCGCAATCAATAATGATGACATCATATGTTTTCTGTTTATGGTAATCGAGTACACGAAGTAAACTAATTAAGTCCTCCATGCCAGGAAACATCGTTAATTCCTCTGTTGTAATATCATCGGCTGCTTTTGATGTGAATAGCAATGTAATATACTTTTGTAATTTCCCCCAGCCTTTTTCCATTTCATAAATTGTATTGATTTCTTGAGCCCATAAATTTTCACGAATTTCTAGTGGCTCAGAAGATAATTTTATGCCAAAGGAATCTCCTAAGCTATGAGCTGGGTCAGTGCTCATTACTAATGTTTTTAATCCTTGTTTTGCACTTTGAAGTGCTGTTGCCGCTGAAATGCTAGTTTTTCCTACGCCGCCTTTGCCTGTATACAAAATAATTCTCATATTTATATCCCCTTTGTTTCGGTTATCGAATATTACGAGTATCGAAATATATATTTGAATAAAAACCCCATAAAGGGCCTTATTCAATCGGGATGTTTTTCATCTTAGGTGTAGGAAGCTTTTCCACTTGTTTTTGTTGTGACGTAGCGATGTGATTCATAATCTTTTGGAAGATTTGTAGTAAAGATGTTTTTTCTTCTTCTGATAATGCTTCCGTCACAAGGTTAAAGTAATGAGCTGCATTCTGTTTCACTTCTTGAACAAGTCGTATTCCTGTTTCGGTTAAGCGAATTAAGACAATGCGTCGATCACTTTCATTCCGATAGCGCTCAATATATCCTTTTTTCACAAGCCGATTCACAACACCTGTCGTTGTGCTCATTGGAATGTCAAGGAGTTCCGTGATCTTCGTCATCGTAATATCTGTATTTCGCTCCATCCATAGCAGACAGAATATTTCTGTTTTAGAAAGTGATAAATCAAGGCTCACCCATTCTTCTGGATAGAAAAGCTTCTTGGCGTTATCTAGCAGTAAGTCTAAAAAATGTTCATATTGCAACAATTATTTCCACTCCCGTATATTTCGAGATTCGTAATATTTGGTTTTATTTTATGCGTATTGCAAATAAATGTCAAACAATTAATGTTTGTTTTTTTCAGATTAGATAAAAAATAAACTTTATAATAGAAAATGTGTATGGTGAGTAATAAATACAGAATTATATTTTACATAAAAATCCATAATAGTAATATACTTATCTATAATGGATGTACAGATCAAGGGGGAGAACAATGAGAAAGAGAAATACCCAAGCGTTCACATTTTTAGCATGGACTTCATTTGTTTGTGCGCTTTCTGGTATGTTAATTGGTATTTATACATTAGATGAAACGCTTAGTGTAAAAGGATACTACTTAATTGGAACATTATTTTTAACAATGTCCTGTTTTGTACTGCAAAAAACAATTCGTGATAATGAAGAAGATAACGAGCATTTACCCAAAAAAGAACCGTTGGATAAAAACTAAATTGAGAGGAAAGGCAGAAGCCTTTCTTTTTTTATGCAAAAATGCTGTAAGTGCCGTGTGTTGACTTGCTTGAAGTACTGAAAATTTGGTATCATCAATAGTATTGTAGATTGAACGATATATTATGGAGGTGGCCTAGCCGTGTCAAGAATTTCCGTTGAGAATGTAAAGCATGTAGCGCATTTAGCACGTCTTGCAATTACAGATCAAGAAGCAGAAAAATTTCAAAAGCAACTCGATGCAATTGTTACATTTGCAGAGCAGTTAAATGAATTAGATACAACAGGTGTTAAACCAACAACTCACGTATTAGATATGAAAAATATTATGCGTGAAGATGTACCAGAAAAAGGTTTACCAGTTGAAGAAGTATTAAAAAATGCACCGGATCACAAAGATAATCAAATCCGTGTTCCAGCAGTATTAGAATAGAGGGGGGAATTTCGATGTCATTATTTGATCATTCTGTATCAGAGTTACATAAGAAGTTAAACAACAAAGAAATTTCCGTTACGGATTTAGTAGAAGAATCATACAAACGTATTGCGGATGTAGAAGATAGCGTAAAAGCTTTTCTTACATTAGATGAAGAAAATGCACGCGCGAAAGCGAAGGAATTAGATGCGAAAATTGGTGCTGAAGATAACGGTTTACTTTTCGGTATGCCAATCGGTGTGAAAGATAACATTGTAACAAACGGCCTTCGTACAACTTGTGCGAGCAAAATGTTAGCAAACTTTGATCCAATTTATGATGCGACAGTTGTGCAAAAGCTGAAAGCTGCTGACACAATTACAATCGGTAAATTAAACATGGACGAGTTTGCAATGGGGTCTTCAAATGAAAACTCTGGTTTCTACGCTACGAAAAACCCATGGAATTTAGATTATGTTCCGGGTGGATCTAGTGGTGGTTCTGCAGCAGCAGTAGCGGCAGGAGAAGTATTATTCTCTTTAGGTTCTGATACGGGTGGTTCAATCCGTCAACCAGCTGCATATTGCGGTGTCGTTGGTTTAAAACCAACTTACGGACGTGTATCTCGCTTTGGTTTAGTTGCATTTGCATCTTCTCTTGACCAAATCGGACCAATTACACGTACAGTAGAAGACAATGCATACCTATTACAAGCGATTTCAGGTGTTGACCGCATGGATACAACTTCTGCAAATGTTGAAGTTGGCAACTACTTAGCTGGTTTAACAGGTGATGTAAAAGGTTTACGTATCGCTGTACCAAAAGAATACTTAGGAGAAGGTGTTGGCGAAGAAGCTCGTGAGTCAGTACTAGCTGCGTTAAAAGTATTAGAAGGTATGGGGGCAACTTGGGAAGAAGTATCTCTTCCGCACTCTAAATATGCTTTAGCAACGTATTACGTAATTTCTTCTTCAGAAGCGTCTGCTAACCTTTCACGCTTTGATGGCGTACGCTATGGCGTTCGTTCTGACAATGTGAGTAACTTAATGGACCTTTACAAAAACACGCGTAGCGAAGGCTTCGGTGATGAAGTAAAACGTCGTATCATGCTCGGTACATTTGCACTTAGCTCTGGTTACTATGATGCATATTACAAAAAAGCACAACAAGTACGTACATTAATTAAAAATGACTTTGAAAATGTATTTGCTAACTATGACGTTATTATTGGACCAACAACGCCGACTCCAGCATTCAAAGTAGGCGAAAAAGTAGATGATCCAATGACAATGTACGCAAACGACATTTTAACAATTCCAGTGAACTTAGCAGGTGTTCCGGCGATTTCTGTTCCATGTGGATTCGGTGCGAACAACATGCCACTTGGTTTACAAATTATCGGTAAACACTTTAATGAAGCAACAATTTATCGCGTTGCACATGCGTTTGAGCAAGCAACAGATTATCATACAAAAAAAGCAAGTCTGTAGGAGGCGAGCATAGATGAATTTAGAAACAATTATCGGTTTAGAGGTTCACGTTGAGTTAAAAACGAATTCGAAAATTTTCTCTGCGAGTCCAACAGAATTCGGAGCGGATCCAAATACACAAACAAGTGTAATTGACTTAGGATATCCTGGGGTGCTTCCAACTCTAAATAAAGAAGCAGTTAACTTTGCAATGAAAGCTGCAATGGCATTAAACTGTGAAATCGCAACAGAAACAAAATTTGATCGTAAAAACTATTTCTATCCAGATAATCCGAAAGCATACCAAATTTCTCAATATGATAAACCAATTGGGGAAAATGGTTGGATTGAAATTGAAGTAGATGGCAAAAAGAAACGCATCGGTATTACACGTCTTCACCTAGAAGAAGATGCAGGTAAATCAACGCATACAAGTGAAGGTTCATTAGTGGATTATAATCGTCAAGGTATGCCATTAATCGAAATCGTATCTGAGCCAGATATGCGTACGCCAGAAGAAGCATATGCATACTTAGAAAAATTAAAATCTATCATTCAATATACAGGTGTATCTGACTGTAAGATGGAAGAGGGGTCTCTTCGCTGTGATGCGAACATTTCCCTTCGTCCAGTAGGACAAGAGAAGTTCGGTACAAAAGCAGAGCTGAAAAACTTAAACTCTTTCACTTATGTACAAAAAGGTCTTGAGCATGAACAAGTACGCCAAGAAAAAGAATTATTATCTGGTGGCATCATTCAACAAGAAACGCGTCGTTATGATGAAGCAACAAAGAAAACAATCTTAATGCGTGTAAAAGAAGGATCTGACGATTACCGTTACTTCCCAGAGCCAGACTTAGTTGAACTTTACATCGATGATGAGTGGAAAGAGCGCGTTCGTGCTTCTATTCCAGAACTTCCAGATGCTCGTAAAGTACGCTATGTTGAAGAACTTGGTTTACCAGCTTATGATGCACACGTATTAACATTAACAAAAGAGATGTCTGATTTCTTTGAAGCAACAATCGCAGATGGTGCAGATGCAAAATTAACATCAAACTGGTTAATGGGTGAAGTACTTGCATACTTAAATAAACAACAAAAAGAATTAAAAGACGTAGCATTAACGCCAGCTGGTCTATCTAAAATGGTTCAATTAATTGAAAAAGGTACAATTTCGTCTAAAATTGCGAAAAAAGTATTTAATGAATTAATTGAAAAAGGTGGAGACCCAGAAGAAATCGTTAAAGCAAAAGGTCTTGTTCAAATTTCTGACGAAGGTACACTTCGTAAGGTCGTAACAGAAATTCTTGATAATAACGAACAATCTATTGAAGACTTTAAAAACGGTAAAGACCGTGCAATTGGCTTCTTAGTGGGTCAAATTATGAAGGCGACAAAAGGACAAGCAAACCCACCACTTGTTAATAAAATCTTGTTAGAAGAAATCAACAAGCGATAATAAAGAAAAGTGGAACTGGATAGCCTAGCTCATGAAGTTAAGCGGTTATCAAATAGTAAAGATTACTCAGAGAAAGCACCCATATTTGGGTGTTTTTTCTGAGTTAATCAAACGTTTGTTTAAATTAAGAAATTATTTAAACAAACGTTTGATTAACTGACAAAAGTGAGAAAATGTTTGTATAGCAACTATGGTATGATAGTTGCAAAAAGGTGGGAATAATGATAAATCTAGACATAGAGAGTTTTTTCATCTCGTGAAATAATAGATAATTGTTATCCCCTGTCTTGTATGTAAGAAACAGAAAGTACTATGAATGGTGAAATGATATATATTGCTTAGTTCAATAAAGTAAAGCTTTCATTAGTAGGTTGTTCTTTATATTTTGCTGATGTAAAGCGGTATGAACCTGGGTCCTTATTTGTCCTTTTAAATGGGCTAAAAGAAGGATATGGAGATGAGAGGAGGTAGGCATAGGAACGCTGAATAAAGATTCGGTATATTCTTTTTCTGTGAATGGTGAATGAGAAATTTCCTGTGCTAATGAATGATGAAGCGAGCAAGAATAATTTATAACCCTACTTCTGGCCGTGAGTTATTTAAAAAGAGCTTACCAGAAGTATTACAAAAATTAGAACAAGCTGGATATGAAACATCTTGTCATGCGACAACGGGTCCTGGAGATGCGACTGTGGCAGCGAGGCAAGCGGCAAATCGTAAATTTGATGTTGTCATTGCAGCGGGTGGTGACGGGACGTTAAATGAAGTGGTGAATGGTTTAGTAGGAAATGAATATCGTCCAAAATTCGGAATCATTCCAGTTGGGACGACAAATGATTTTGCACGTGCAATCGGTGTACCGCGTTCTATTGAAGAGGCGGCAGATATTATTTGCGAAGGTAAGACTGTTCCATTAGACCTTGGTAGAGCGAACGATACATATTTTATTAACATTGCTGGCGGCGGACGTATTACAGAATTAACATACGAAGTACCAAGTAAGCTGAAAACAGTACTAGGACAGCTTGCCTATTATTTAAAAGGTATCGAAATGCTGCCATCATTACATCCAACATACGTTGAAATCGAGTATGATGGAAAGCTATTGCAAGAAGAGATTACGATGTTTTTAATTACGAATACCCGCTCAGTTGGTGGCTTTGAAAAAGTTGCACCATATGCATCTATTAACGATGGTTTATTTGACTTATTAGTGCTGAAGAAGGGTTCTATTGCTGATTTGATTAAAGCAGCAACACAAGCACAGCGCGGTGAGCATATTAATAATCCAAAAGTTTTATATACGCAGGCAAATCGTATTAAGGTTCATTCGCCGGATAAATTAATGATTAATTTAGATGGTGAATATGGCGGAGATGCGCCAATGGAATTTGAAAATATATATCATTGTCTTGAACTATTTGTTCCAGAACATAAAGAGGATACCTTATAAAGGTATCCTTTTTTATTTATTTATATAGGAACGTGTCGATGGAATCGTGTCATTAATTCCTTTTGTAAATTGGGAGTTGGTTTGATTTTCATTGTATTTTTACAATGCGTTCATCTTACATCCACATTTACTTGCTACACTGAATGTGAGAAGGGCAGAAAGGTAGGGTCTGTTATGGAGAAGATAAAGGCAATACTCTTTGATAAAGATGGAACATTAATGGATTTTCATTCGATTTGGATTAAAGTTGCAGAAGAACTTGTAGCTAAACTTATAGAACTACATCAATTACCTCAATCATTACAGTTAACGATTTTAGAAGAAATTGGTGTTAAAGGGGCGGTTGTTCATCCAAGTAGTGTATTAGCAGCAGGAACAAGCCTCGATATAGCGAAAATATGTTGTAAGTATATACCGTCTGTTAAAGAGAGTGATATGCATCACTGGATAAGTGGAAAACTATTTACTCTTATGTACGAACATCGTTCACATATGAGGATGACAGCAGATTTACCAAGGGTTTTACAAACATTGAAAGATAAAGGTTTCGTTTTAGGGGTGGTGACAGCTGATGATTTTGCACCGACAGAATTATTTTTAAAGCAGTATCGATTGGAATCTTTCTTTGATTGTATTGTAGCTGCAGATACATTTCCGGCACAAAAACCAGATAAACAAATTGTAGAAGCATTTTGCGAGAAGTTTAGCTTGGATTCATCGGAAGTAGCGGTAGTTGGCGATACACCGACCGATTTACATTTAGCGAAAAATAGTGGCGCTTGTTATGCAATTGGTGTTCTTTCTGGGACGGGGGATCGACAAACATTAGCACCACTTGCCGATGTTGTACTAGATTCTGTAGGAGATCTTATTTCTGGCTCTGGTGAATTTATTTGGGAACAAAGGAAGTCTAATGTATAAATAAAATAAGTCTATAGAGACTCATAACAAGTCTTTATAGACTTATTTTTTATGTCGAAATACTAGGAATGTTAGAACAACACTACATTTGTAAGTTGGCATACATCTTGCAATATAGAAAAAGAAAATCATAGCATAGAAAAGGATGGGAGAAACGATGAATACAAAATTCGCTAAAGTAAATGAACAAATTCCAGGACCAAAGGCAGCTTCTTTATTAGAACGCCGTCAAAATATCGTACCAAGGGGCGTGAGTAATGGGATTTCAACATTCGTACAGTCAGCCGATGGTGCGCTTGTAACAGATGTAGATGGAAATCAATTTATCGATTTTGCAGGAGCAATTGGAACGATTAACGTAGGACATTGTCACCCTGTTGTGAAAGAGGCGCTTCATAAACAAGTAGATCAATATATTCATACTGGATTTAATGTAATGATGTATGAGCCATATATTGAATTAGCAGAGAAGCTTGCGGCATTAGCTCCTGGAAAATTTGAAAAACAAGTATTATTTTTAAATAGTGGTGCTGAAGCAGTTGAAAATGCTGTGAAAATTGCTCGTAAATATACGAAAAGACCTGGCATTATTGCGTTTTCAAAAGGGTTTCATGGTCGTACATTGATGACAATGACGATGACAAGTAAAGTAAAGCCATATAAATTCGGATTTGGTCCATTTGCACCGGAAGTATATAAAGCACCATTTCCATATGAATATCGTCGTCCAGAAGGTTTAACAGACGAACAATACGATAACTTTATTATTGAAGAATTTAAGAATTTTTTAATATCAGAAGTTGCACCAGAAAGTATAGCAGCTGTTGTGATGGAACCAGTCCAAGGTGAAGGTGGTTTTATCATTCCAAGTAAAAAGTTTGTCCAAGAAGTACGTCGTCTTTGCTCTGAACATGGTATTTTATTTGTAGCTGATGAAATTCAAACAGGATTTAGTCGTACAGGAAAATACTTTGCAATTGATCATTATGATGTAGTTCCAGATTTAATTACTGTTTCAAAATCATTAGGGGCAGGAGTACCGATTAGTGGCGTTATTGGCCGAAAAGAAGTTATGAATGAATCAGCACCAGGGGAACTTGGTGGAACATACGCTGGAAGTCCATTAGGCTGCGCTGCGGCATTAGCTGTTTTGGATATTATAGAGAAAGAAAAATTAAATGATCGAGCTGTACATGTAGGAAAAGTTGTGATGGATCGATTTGAAGCAATGAAGAAAAAATATAATTGTATTGGTGATGTGCGTGGCTTAGGAGCAATGTGTGCGTTCGAACTTGTTAAAGATCGTACAACGAAAGAAGTGGATAAAGCATTAACAGCAAATTTATGTGCTGAAGCAAATAAACGTGGATTGCTCTTATTATCTGCTGGAACGTATGGGAATGTAGTTCGTGTATTAATGCCACTTGTCATTACAGATGAACAGCTAGAAGAGGGGCTTACAATTATTGAAGATTCCCTGCAAGCTTGTTATGAGCAAGCAGATATAGCTCGTGTATAAATAATAGAATGCAAATTGAAAAAACGACATAAAATCTTTCTTTTTTTAGGTGGAGAGAGCATCCATTCATGTATAGAAGCGGTCAGACTCTCCTACAGCCTCATGCAAAGTTAAAACAAAGAGAGAAAACGACCGTAGATTACCGTTTGTTCTTTATAGTAGCGCCTTATATGTCGGAAAATCAAAATGGATATATATATAACATATTTGTGACCATTCTAGTTTACTTTGTTTAATATACAGAAAATTCCCTTAAATACAGGTTTCATTTTATAATGAAATGTAAGAGATAATAAAGTGAAGCAATGTACTTGAATTTGAGGAGTGGCTGGAATGGTTGCAGAAAAGGAACGAGCATTTATGGATTTAAAAGATGTATTTGAATATGCATTTGATGAGATTTTTGTCACGGATGAGGAAGGAACGGTTGTCCGTGTAAATAGTACATGCGAAAGACACTATCAATTATCTGCTGAGGAGTTAGTAGGTAAGCATGTAAAAGAACTACAAAAAGAAGGGATCTTTTATCCATCTGCAACATTAGAAGTAATTGAGAAGAAAAAGCCAATTGAACTTGTTCAGACAACAAAATCAGGAGAGTATTTACACGTTCGTACAAGGCCTGTGTTTGATGAACAAGGGAATTTGCGAAGGGTAATTAGTTATTCTCGTGACCTCACTGAACTCTACCAATTACGAAAAAAGGTCGAAGAGATGGATAATCAGTTAAAGACATATAAAAAAGAGTTAAGAGAAACGTATGAATATGAGGGGCTTATTTTTAAAAGTGTAGCTATGCAAAAAATAGTTACAACAATCAAAAAAGTCTCTGTGGTAGATAGTACGGTTCTTATTTTAGGCGAGACTGGTGTAGGGAAAAGTAGATTAGTACGCCATTTGCATGAAGTGAGTTATCGTAAAAATGAAATGTTTTATGAAATTAATTGTGCGGCATTGCCGACAAATTTAATCGAATCGGAACTGTTTGGCTATTCAGGTGGTTCATTTACAGGTGCAAACCGCGAAGGAAAAAAAGGAATTTTAGAGCTAGCTCATAAAGGAACTCTTTTCTTAGACGAGATTGGTGAAATGCCACTTGAAATTCAGGCGAAACTGTTACAAGTATTACAAGAAAAAACATTCCGCTCAGTAGGAGGTAGGGAACTAAAAAAAGTAGATGTTCGTATTGTAGCAGCTACGAATAGAGATTTGGCTGAAATGGTGAAACAAGGTACTTTCCGAAAAGATTTATACTATCGTTTAAATGTAATACCGATTCATATCCCTCCACTTCGTGAAAGAACGGAAGATATTTTACCTTTAGTCTATCATTACTTACATCACTTTAACGAGAAGTATGGACGTGATGTAAAATTGGCCCCTAGTACTCTACAAATATTTGTAGGGTACCCTTGGGAAGGGAATAATAGAGAAATAGAAAATGTGATTGAAAGAATTGTCATTACTGCAGATAACATTGTAACGATTGAAGACTTACCATTATCTATGCATGGATCAACAGTTGAACAGTCCGGTCAAAGCCTCTATAAAATGTTGGAAGAAGTAGAACGGAATATTATCCTTAAAGCGTATAAAACATATGGATCAAGCTATAAAGTAGCAGAGTTTTTGAAAATAAGCCAGTCTGCAGCGACGAGGAAAATTAAGAGGTTTATAGGAGAGGAATTTATATAAATACAAATTTATATAAATACAAATTGAAAAAATGATATAGAACCTTTCTTTTTAGGGGGGAGAGAGCATCCGTTCATGCATAGAAACTGTCCCATTCCAAGTGAAAATAAAGAGAGAATACGAGTGAAGGCTATTTCTTTGTTCGAATGCTTTTTTGAAAGTATGATAGAAATATAGAAGAAAATGAAGTGAATATAAAGGAGGAAGAAAATGTTGGATAAGAAAGCGACTTATATAAATTTAGAACAGAAAGCAATGTATATAAATGGGGAATGGATCGGGCTACAGGAACAAATTGAAATTAATAATCCTGCGACGCAGGAAGTATTTGCAACTGTTCCAAAAGGCGGAGTCACTGAGGCGAAGCAAGCGGTAGATGCTGCACATGAAGCCTTTAAATCTTGGTCAAAATTAACTGCAGCTGACCGTGCGCAAAAATTAAAAAAGTGGTTTGCACTAATTGATGAAAATAAAGAAGAAATCGCAGCAATTATGACGAAAGAACAAGGGAAGCCATTTGCAGAAGCACTTGGTGAAGTGAATTATGCGAATAGTTTTGTAGAATGGTATGCAGAAGAAGGAAAGCGAGTATATGGTGAGATGATTCCAGCTTCTCATCCAGATAAACGCATCTTAGTAATAAAACAGCCTGTTGGTGTTATTGCAGCAATTACACCGTGGAATTTTCCAGCTGCTATGATTACAAGAAAAGTAGCTCCAGCGCTTGCAGCAGGTTGCACAGCAGTTGTAAAGCCTGCAAGTCAAACGCCGTTAACGGCGTTAAAATTAGCCAAACTTGCACATGAGGCTGATATTCCAAAAGGCGTTTTAAACATTGTAACAGGTAGTGCAAAGGCTATTGCTGATACGTGGATGAATGATGGACGTGTGAGAAAGGTTTCGTTTACGGGATCAACTGAAATCGGAAAAGAATTAATGTGTGGTGCAGCGAAAACAATGAAAAAAGTGTCACTTGAATTAGGGGGGCATGCTCCGTTTATTGTGATGAATGATGCAGATTTAGATAAAGCTGTAGAAGCGGTAATTGGTTCGAAATTCCGTAATGCTGGTCAAACATGCATATGTACAAATCGCGTATTTGTACAAGAAGCGGTATATGGAGAATTTGCAGAGAAGTTTCAAAAAGCAGTAGGTCAGCTTAAGGTAGGAGATGGATTTGGAGAAGGTACGACTGTAGGGCCGCTTATTGATGCGAATGCAGTAGAAAAAGTAAAGGAACATATAGAAGATGCTATCCAAAAAGGCGGCGAAATCCTTTATGGAGGACAAACAATTGCAGAATTAAATGGTCACTTTATTGAACCAACTGTAATTGGAGGAGCAAACGATACAATGTTATGTATGAATGAGGAAACATTCGGACCGGTTGCGCCTGTTGCAAAATTTGAAACGGTTGAAGAAGTAATTGAACGAGCTAATAATACTCCGTATGGTCTAGCTGCATATGTATTTACAAAAGATATTAGTCAAGCATTTCAAATTAGTGAAGCATTAGAATATGGCATTATCGGCTTAAATGATGGCCTTCCATCAGTTGCACAAGCTCCGTTTGGCGGATATAAAGAAAGTGGTATTGGCCGTGAAGGTGGTCATTTTGGAATTGACGAATATTTAGAAATTAAATACATTTCTTTAGGATTATAATAAAGTAAAAAAAGGTTGTTTTCTAAAATGAAAACAACCTTTTTATTATGTGAGGGTAAATTAATATAAAAGAATAAGTTTACATGAGTGCTTTCAATAGATCTGTTACTAATGGAATCACTTTACCAACGAATGTTAAAATCGCATTTGCTGTTGTCATGAAAACTCCTCCCTTTATTTTTAATATTATAATAATAAAACTTTATACATTGATTATATTAAGGCAGTATACTAAAAAGTGAAAAGAGCCTTTTTCTAGGAAAATGGCTCTTTTCATTAAATAATTTGTATTCTTAGAATGCCCAGTTACCTTTACGGAAAATTGGTTCATGTGTTCCGTCAGCTGTAATACCATCAATATCAAGCTCTGCTGAACCAATCATAAAGTCTTCGTGTGTAATACTAGAGTTTGCTCCATTTTCTGCAAGCTCTTCTTTTGTCATCGTTTTACCACCATCTAAGTTAAATGCATAAGCATTTCCAATTGCTAAATGGCAAGATGCATTTTCATCAAATAGCGTATTATAGAATAAAATGTTTGTATTAGAAATCGGTGAATCATGAGGTACTAATGCGACTTCTCCTAAGAAGTGAGAGCCTTCATCCGTTTCTACTAAATGTTTTAGTGCTTCTTCGCCAACATCAGCTTTGTAGTCAATAATGCGACCATTTTCGAATGTTAATGTAAAGTTATCGATGATGTTACCTGCAAATACTAATGGTTTTGTACTTGATACTTGACCGTTTACACCTGTTTTTAATGGCATAGTAAAGACTTCTTCTGTCGGAATGTTAGCCATAAATGGTATATTTTTTTCATTTAAGCTACCAGCGCCAGCCCATACATGTTTTTCTGGAAGTTCAATTGTTAAATCTGTTCCAGGACCTGTATAGTGAAGCGCTTTATAATGTTTTTCGTTTAAGTAGTCTACTTTTGTATGTAATATTGCATCATGTTCTTTCCATGCTTCAACAGGATTTTCTAAATCTGCACGAGTTGCTTGGAAAATTGCAGCCCATAGCTTTTCTTGTTGCTCTTCTGGTGCTACATCAGGGAATACTTTTGCAGCCCATTCTTTCGTAGGAACAGAGATTACGCACCAGCTTACTTTATCTGCTTGTACATAATCACGGTATACCTTCATTGCTTCTCCAGCAACCTTATGAGAATTTGCAATTCGTTTTGCATCTACACCTTTTAATAAATCTGGATTTTCTGCATAGATAGACATAAATGCAGCGCCTTCTTTTGCCAATTCTTCACGTGCATGTGCCTTCCAAGCAGGGAATTCTGAGAATGCTTCTTCAGGAGCTAAATCAAATTTTAAACGTGTTAATACCTCATCGTTCCAATCTACATATACATGCTTTGCACCTGATTTGTATGCTTTTTTTGTAACAAGACGGACAAATGGAGCTGCCTCAAGTGGCGCATTAATAGATAGTGTTTGTCCAGGCTGAATATTAACACCGACATTTACTGCAAGAGCAGCATACTTTTCTAATGTTTGTTCAAATGACATATGATAATCTCCTTTGTGTGAAAGAATTTGTTATAAATATAATACACGAAATATTCAAAAATATAAACGATACCTCAATTATATCAATCTTAATTTCGTATTTTCACGATGTATTGTGAGAAAATGGGCAATTGATTGAGTAGAATAATCAGGTAAACAAGCATAAGCATATATTAAATAAAATTTAAAAGAAAATGGTTATGAATATGTAGTATGAAAGGGTGATAAAATGGGACGAAATCCGAATCGAAAAAGAAAAGATTGTTATCCATATATAGAAAAGAATTGTGAGATAGGACCTATGTCCCCATATGAACGTTGTGATAAGGCATTCCGAATTCGTTTTCAAGCTGCAGATTATCAAAAAGATCTTCCTCTTCCAATTCAATTCTGTAACGGGGATGAAAAATTGTTTGATAATAAAATTGCTAGCTTCTCTAAGGCTTTACCACATAATTCTTTAGGGGAAGTTGATATTTATGCTTATAAAAAATGGATTGAGGCACTTAAGAAGGGAAAACCAGATGCTTTTGAATGTTTAACGCTTGGTGGTGTAGTGAAGCTTGCCAATCCACAAGCAGCTTATGCTTATGGGCTAGAAGGGCCGGACTCTCACCATTTAAGTATCGCGGTACCTCCAGCTTTTAGTAGTGCCTGGGAAGCAAGTGAAATGACTGAACTGTACTGGCAGGCATTGACACGTGATGTGCCTTTTGCTGAATATAATAGTAATTCTCTTACTTTAGCAGCGGCTTCTGAATTATCAAGTTTGTCGGATTTCCGTGGGCCTAAAGTTAATGGTAGCGTTACTACAGAGACTTTGTTTCGTGGTGGAATATCTGGTGATCTGGTAGGACCTTATATTTCTCAATTTTTATGGCAAGATGTTCCTTATGGAGCTACAACAATGATTCAAAAATATCGTACTACTGTATCTGATAAAGATTATATGACTGCTTACCAAGAATGGCTTGATATCCAAAATGGTTTATCTCCGAAGGAAATTATATTTGATACAGTCACTCGTTATATTCGTAGTGGTCGTGACCTAGCTGAATTTGTTCATCAAGATTTTTCCTACCAAGCTTGTCTTTCTGCGTGTTTGATATTACTTAGCTTTGGAAAAGGAGCATTATCATCCAATAACCCTTACTTACATTCAAAAACTCAGAATGGTTTTGTTACCTTCGGTGCCCCTCATATTTTGGATTTAGTGGGTAAGACGGCAAAGGCAGCACTTGAAGCGGCATGGTTTCAAAAGTTTTTAGTTCATCGCAGAATCCGCCCTGAAGAGTTTGGAGGACGTGTTCATAATCAGTTAACAGGTGATACTCATTATCCGATTCATCCAGAATTATTAAATTCGCAAGTTATTTCCGAAGTATTTAGCAAGTTTGGAACGTATTTACTTCCGTTAGCGTATCCTGAAGGCTGTCCGACTCATCCTGCATACCCTGCGGGACATGCAACTCTTATGGGAGCTGGTGTCACTGTATTGAAAGCCTTTTTTAATGAATCGTTTGTCATTCCAAAACCAGTTGTAGCAAGTTCTGATGGTCTTTCTTTGCTTTCTTACTCAGGACAACCTTTGAAAGTCGAAGGGGAATTGAATAAGCTTGCTACCAATATTGGGCTTGGCCGTAGTACAGCTGGTGTTCATTGGCGTTCTGACACGATAGAAGGCTTAAAGCTCGGGGAAGCAGTAGCGATTGGAATTCTGAAAGATCATAAAGCAACCTATAACGAAAAATTTAATGGCTTTTCTTTTACTAAATTCAATGGTGAGGTTATAACAATTTAATAGTAGTAAACGATTTCCTTATCTGTTTATTGAAATTACCCCATATTGTTAAGAGTTATTAAAAAAAATGAGTGCGATATGAAAAGTATCGTACTCATTTTTCTAGTTACAATAATCTTTATTCTTACTCGATTATTTATGGGTAGTAAACCCAACTTTATTTAATAGAAAGTCCAAGCTGTTCAACCGTTGTGGAATTATGTATACGAACGCGCTTTATTTTTAATAGTTCATCTGTTTCACTTTTTGTAATAAACTTCCCTGGTTTTGTCGTTGTCGCAAATTGATAATATTTCTTTGTTTCTTCTACAACTTTATCATTTACATGACCAAACGGGTATGCAATTGCAATGACAGGTTTACCAGTGATCTTTTCAAGCTTTTCTTTTGAACCCTTTAACTCTCCCTCATAGTTTGTGATTTTCGGTAAATCAGCATGTGTTGCTGTATGAGATTGGACAGAGAAAATACCCGAATCAACCATTTCTTTTATATCCGCGGTAGATAAGGAACCTTCTGCATCGATGTTATCAACAATCATATATTCGGTTGCTGTCGGCTTAAATGTATCGTCTTTTAACTTTTGTAGAATATGAAATGCATTCATATTATTTTTCATACCATCATCAAACGTAACAAGAATTGGTTTATTTACTTTATTCATATCATCCCAATGTTCGAACGTTAATAATGTATAGCCGTTTTCTTTTAAATATTTCATTTGCGCTTCGAAGTTCGCGGGTGAGACAAATAAGTCTTTTATTCCTTGACCATAATAATCCTCAATCGCGTGATACATTAAGACAGGAACATATTGCTGAAACGTGATGGTGGATGTTGTGAGCAGAATACTTTTTCCATCTTCTTTTAAACCAGATGCTTCAATTTGATATTCACCACGTTTTCCGTCAAATTCTTTAATATCAAAAGGAATTGCAAACTGTTTGTTTTTATCTTTGGATGAAAATAATTTTGCACTTTCTTTTCCATCAGCAGTTCGCCAAACTTTATATTGTACCTCGGTTAAAGAATCTTTTATATCCGTTATATGTATAGCTGTATTTGTGGATTCATGTGTAATAGAACTCCAAGATATTGTACCTTGTGGTTGCACTTTTTCTACTTGCTTTTTTGGCTGTTCTTGAACCGTTTTCTCTTTTTTAGGTTCATTATTTGTATTGTTAGAGTTACACCCTGCTAGAATGGCAGATGTACATAAAGCAATAGCTGCATATTTTTTCATAACGATCACCTTCTATTGTATATTCGCTTTTTCCCCGTATGAACGGGCAGTAAGACCCTCACCTTAAGATTCAGAGAGAAATGAAGAGGTCGGGCTGATTAAAGTTTCACTTTATGTCGTTATAGTAAAGTGATGGTAGTTCAAAGAAACAAATAGTTAAGATGTTTCTCTACTTCGAAGTCTTTTTCTTTTTGCAGGCTTGTTCAGCGTTATGATCATGTAGCCAACAACAAAAATGAAAGGAATTAAAAATACATAACTAGGGATGCCGAAAACATAATGACTTTTTATGCTGAAAAATAATAAATGTAGGAAATCAAAAAGAGCATGTAATTTCATTTGTACCTCCATCAATCTTTTTACAAATTATAACATTTTCAAGAGTGGAGCTAAATGTTCAAGGCTAAAATTTAAGCTAATTTTAAAGTTGGAAAAATAAATAAAAGAAAAGGCTACTTTTTCATGAAAGCAGCCTAAAAAACGATTAATATTTTTCTTTCACAAGTGATGTAAACTGCGCCATTGTTGTATTAGGGCCAACAAAATGTCGCTTAATTAAGTATTGTTCGTTCGGTGTGCCTTTTGTAATATGAGTTCCATGATCGGTAGTTACCGCAAATTCATAATGTTTCTTTGTTTCTTCCACAGCTGGGTCATTATAAGAACCTACTGGATAGGCAAGGGCGATCACTTTTTTGCCTGTAAGATTTTCAATTTTTTCTTTAGATACACGTAATTCTTCATCATAATTGCTCGTATAAGCCATCATTGCATGATTAGCAGTATGAGATTGAATAGAAAAAATACCTGAATCAAGCATCTGTTTTATATCATCGGTTGTAAGACGATTTGGTGTATCAATAGTACTTGAAACGAGGAATTCGGTTGCTGCTGGTTGGAATTTATCATCTTTTAATTTTTGTAAAATATGAAGAGCGTTCATATTATTTTTTCGGCCATCATCCATTGTCACAAAGACAGGTTTATTGACACGATTTACCTCGCCCCAACGTTCAAACGTTAACATTGTATAACCGTTATCTTTTAAATACTGCATATGTTTTTCAAATTGTTCTGGTGGTACATATAAACCTAAATCGCCATCACCTGGTCCAGGGTATTTTTCAATAGCATGGTACATAAGGAAAGGTGCATATTGCTGGAATGTAATCGTAGATTTCACTAGAGGAACTTCAGTGTTGTCATTTTTTAATCCCACTGCTTCAATTTGAAATTCTCCACGTTTTAAATGAAATGATTGTAAATGAAATGGGAGAGCAAAATCACGAGCTTTTTCTTGTGATACAAAGGTTTGTTTACTTGTAGGTCCATCAGCTGTACGCCAAATATTGTAACGCACTTCCTTAAATGAATCTCTTAAGTTCTTTGTATAAAGTGTCGTATTCTTTGCATTGTATTCAAATGGATCCCATGAAATGAGTCCTTGAGTTACAGGTATTTCTACTACTTTGGCTTGTACTTCTTTCGTCTCCTTTTGGCTCTTGTAAGTTGCTTCTTTTGTCTGTTTTTCACTAACAGTGCTAGTGTTACAACCTACGAGAATAGCAGAAGAAAGCAAAGCGATACATGCATATTTCTTCATAATATCATCCTTCTATTGTGTTTTTAGTTTTGTCTCTTATATGTAATAATTTCTCTATTTGTCTTGTTATAAGAGATTATTGATTCAAATATTTCTATTTGAATTATACCCTTGTCTATCATATCACTATGAAATATAGAGGGGAATATCTCTTTTGGGAGAATTCGACAAAAATGCAGTTCAATTGCATGGAATTTGTCTTATATAAAATTTTGTAAATAAAAACTATTGTAGTTATAGATTGCCTTATGAAAAAAGATACCTCCGAAAAATAGCTGATTTCGGAGGTATCTTTAAAAACGCTTTTTTTTACTTTTGGGTTTCTGTTGTTGGATATTTCTTTCACTGTAAACAGACAGAATACATCTTCTGGCCAATACTAGTATATATATATTTCTTAATATAAAAAAGAAAAATCGTATTGAAAAATGTATGCAATATTGCATATGATTACATTTCATTTTCAGATTGGTTACCTTTGCTCATAAAAAAATCACCCCAACATTCCAAAATGAAAGGAAGGATAGGGTAATTCATTGTTAAATAAATAATCCAGCAATCGTAGCGGATAAAATAGAAGCAAGTGTTGATGCAAATAGCATTTTCCAACCAAACTTAGATACGACACTTCCTTGTTTTTCGGAAAGGGCACGGATTGTACCAACGATCGCACCGATTTGGCTAATACTTGCGAAGCTAATTAAGAATACGGTAACGATTCCAACTGTACGTGGAGATAATGTTTTTGCAACTTCTTTTAAATCAAGAATAGCCACAAATTCATTTAAAACAATTTTTGTTCCCATGATTCCGCCAGCTGGGATAATATCGTGAGCTGGAATACCCATTAGGAATGCAAATGGAGCGAGAATATAACCGAATATTTGTTGTAATGTAACGGCATATCCCATTGCGCCTGAAGCTGCGCTAATTACATAGTTTACAACTTCCATCACACCGATAAAGGCGATCATTAAAGCAGCAACGATACCGGCTACTTTTAAACCATCTAATGCACCGTTAATCATTGCACCGATAAAGCTGTCTCCAAATAGACTTCTATCGAATTTCTGAACTGTTTCTTCTTCTTTCTTTGTATCAACCGGTGTTAATAAAGAACAAACAATTAAGCTAGAGAATAAGTTCAGTGGCAAAGCTGCTAGTACGTATTTCGCATCTAGCATCATAACGTATGATGCTGTAACAGAAGCTGAAACTGAGCTCATTGCCGAACAGCAAATGATGAACATACGGTTTTTATTAAAGTTCTTTAAGTCATTTTTAATAACGATTAATGCTTCGCTTGAACCAAAGAATACAGAGTTTACCGCATGGAATGATTCAACGCGTGGTAAACCAGTAATTTTGGAAATTGCACCGCCGAAAATTCGAACGATGAATGGTAAAACACCTAAATAACTAAAAATAGAAAGTAGTGCTGAGAAAAAGACGATAATTAGTAATACATTTAAGAAAAAGACAAAGTCTCTTTGAATACCGTTAAAGAGAAAATCGACACCTGTTGTACCAAGTTTAATCAGTTTGTTGAACACTTTACTAATGAAAATAATGATCTGTTGACCAATTTTTGTGCCAAACATAAACCAACCAATTAAAATTTGGAAGCCAATCATAATAGCAATTGCACGGAAGTTGATTTTACTTTTGTTGTTTGACAAAGCAAAACATAAACCTAACACGACAAGAATGCCGATAACGCTCATTACATATTGCATGTAGTTGCCCCTTTCAGAAGTTCGTATAAAGTTTTTACATAAAACACTTGTTATATAACTATATAAATACAAATTGAAAAACCGACAAACCATTTTTTTTAGGTTGAATAGAGGATCCGCTCATGCATAGAAGCGGTCAGATCCCTTTTTAGCCCCATGCCAAGTAAAACAAAAGAGAGAAAATGAGAACAGGTCTTTTTTATTCTTCATAGCCGCGATTGATGCGCTTGAAAACCCGAACCAGTTCTGTTTAGGTGAGAGAGAGCATTCGGCCAAGTATACAAGCGGTCAGAGCTTTTTCAATCCCATGCCAAGTGAAACCAAAAAGAAAAAATAAGAGCAGGTCACCTTTTGTACTTCATAGCCGCAAATGATATGCTGGAAAATCAAAATAGATAGATATAATTCAAACAGAAGAGGTTTTATGTCATACGTAAGATGTCTGACCTTTTAGAAAAGTAAAAAATAAAAAAGACTCATATTGATTCACTTTCATCTATGAGAGAAAGCTAATCAATATGAGTCTTTGTATACACAAACAAGCCAATATTCATTAGTTTTCCCCATAGTCCAGCAATTTTCGGTTGCCGGGTAGAAACTCTCGATCCATATTATCAAGTATATATGAGGTAACATCGTCCGTATTAAATTATTAGTAGCGTAACATTAATAAAGAAGCAGCGTCAATAGCTTTTTTTCTTCCAATAGATAAAGACCACATAAGTATGATAAAATGTAACGCAGTGTTATGAAAAAGAGAGGTCGGAAAATGAGTAATAAAATGACGCCACCAGTTGAAAAAAACGAGTTTATAGATGTAGTATTCGAAGATTTAACACATGATGGTGCCGGTGTTGCGAAAGTAAAGGGATATCCTATTTTCGTAAAAAACGGATTACCAGGTGAAGAAGCACAAATTAAAATTATTAAAGTAAAGAAGAACTTTGCATTTGGTCGTTTAATGAAACTTCATACAGAAAGCCCATATCGTAAAGATGCAGAATGTCCAGTTTACAACCAGTGCGGCGGTTGTCAGCTTCAGCACTTAACATATGAAGGACAACTAAGGGCGAAAGAAAAACAAGTGCGTGACGTAATGCAACGCATCGGTGGATTGCACGACGTACCAGTTCATCCTGTTCTTGGTATGGAAAATCCGTGGGTTTATCGAAACAAAGCACAAGTACCGATTGGAGAACGTGAAGGCGGACTTGTAGCGGGGTTTTATCGTCAAGGAACGCATGACATCATTAATATGGAAACATGCTTAATTCAAGCGGAAGAAAATGATGTATTAATTCAAGAAGTAAAACGTATTTGTGAAAACAAAGGCATCACAGCGTACAACGAAGAACGTCATAAAGGAACACTTCGCCACGTGATGGCTCGATACGGACAAGTAACAGGGGAAATTATGCTTGTCTTCATTACACGTACGGCAGAACTTCCAAATAAAAAGGCGATCATCGAAGAAATCACAGCGAAGTTTCCAAATGTAAAATCAATCGTTCAAAACGTAAACACGAAACGTACAAACGTAATTTTCGGAGACACAACAACAGTCCTATACGGATCAGAATATATTTATGACTTTATCGGTGACATCAAATTTGCCATCTCAGCACGTTCTTTCTATCAAGTAAACCCAGAACAAACGAAAGTGCTATATGACAAAGCATTAGAATACGCAAAACTAGATGGAAACGAAACAGTAATCGACGCATACTGCGGAATCGGATCAATCTCCCTATTCCTAGCGCAAAAAGCGAAAAAAGTATACGGCGTTGAAATCGTCCCAGAAGCAATCGAAGACGCAAACCGAAACGCTGCATTAAACAACATGACAAACGTTGAATTTGGTGTAGGAGAAGCAGAAGTAGTCATTCCAAACTGGTACAAAGAAGGCGTAATTGCCGACACAATCGTCGTTGATCCGCCGCGTAAAGGTTGTGATGAGGCATTACTAAACACAATCATCGACATGAAGCCAAAGCGCGTCGTATACGTATCATGTAACCCTGCAACACTAGCACGTGACTTAAAAGTATTAGAAGAAGGCGGATATAAAACGCAGGAAGTACAACCTGTGGATATGTTCCCGCATACTACTCATTGTGAAGCGGTCGCGTGGTTGGAGTTGGTATAATAGAAAAGCAGTTGATATAGAAAAAATCTATACCATCTGCTTTTTTGTTTATAAAAATACCATTCAGGACCGATTTTAGTTAAAATAAACATTGCCGATTTTCACAATAGTTTTTCACAAATTATAAATGTCCAAATGTACTTGTGTTTGATAATAAGTTATTAAGCATGATATAAGTGTAAAAGAAGTGGAACATTTGGCTTTATATTTTTTGACCGAGAGTTTGAAGTTGTATCCATAGTGAGAGGATTTGAGTTTGAAATGATAGATAATTTTTGGCGTGATTTACCACGACCATTTTTTGTACTTGCACCAATGGAAGATGTGACAGATGTTGTTTTTCGTCACGTAGTAAGTGAAGCCGGTCGACCGGATGTATTTTTCACAGAGTTTACAAACTCTGATAGCTATTGTCATCCAGAGGGTATGAAAAGTGTGCGTGGCCGTTTGATTTTTACAGAAGATGAACAGCCAATGGTGGCACATATTTGGGGGGATAATCCCGAATATTTCCGTCAAATGAGTATTGGCATGGCAGAGCTAGGATTTAAAGGCATCGATATTAATATGGGCTGCCCTGTACCGAATGTGGCATCGAGAGGGAAAGGTAGTGGCCTTATTCTACGTCCAGACGTTGCGGCAGAACTTATTCAAGCAGCAAAAGCGGGCGGACTGCCTGTCAGCGTGAAAACACGACTTGGCTATAAGAATGTAAATGAGTGGGAGGAGTGGTTAACGCATATTTTAAAACAGGATATTGCGAACCTTTCTATTCATTTACGGACAAGAGAGGAAATGAGCCAAGTAGATGCGCATTGGGAGCTAATTCCGGAAATCAAAAAATTACGTGACCGTATCGCACCAAATACACTACTAACAATCAACGGAGACATTCCTGACCGTCAAACTGGGCTGCAGCTTGCTGAACAATATGGTATTGATGGCGTTATGATCGGGCGAGGTATTTTTAAAAATCCTTTTGCTTTTGAAAAAGAGCCAAAAGAGCATACCAGTAAAGAACACCTTGATCTTTTAAGACTGCAGCTTGATCTTCAAGATCAATATGCGGAAGTACTGCCACGTTCAATCACAGGGCTTCATCGCTTTTTCAAAATTTATGTCAAAGGATTTCATGGAGCTGCTGAATTAAGAAATCAATTGATGAGCACGAAATCAACAGATGAAGTGCGTGCATTGCTTGATAACTTTGAAAAGAGTGTTGATGAGACAGAGGACAGTGAAATGATGTAACTCTTAAAAAGTTAGAGGGAAAATGAATCACATCAACTTATGTGTATTTGTTTTATTCAGTTTCGAGTTCCTTTGCAGACGGCAACTTTTGTTTTGATAATGTCTGTTTTCTGAAAGAAAAAGGTCTTAAAAATGTAATAAACCCACCAGTACCCTTGTGTTGCCACATACACTCTGCACATGTGGAGTGTGTAGCTTGGCTTAGCTTAGTTTAAAAGAAGACAAATAACAGCGCGGAGTATCACAAGAGCGTAGTTATACAATCTAGATATTATCACTGATGGATCGGCGTGAAAACCGTCTTTCATAAAATAAGTTTGGAGCAGGAAACGGGCAGTGTTTTTGAGAAATCAAAGCACTGCTTTTTCTGTTAGTCAACGCTGCGGGGGAAGGAGTTTTATAAGCGTACTTCCAGGTTTAACAAATACGGGATAGATCCACAGACGCAATGAAAGAGACAAGAATGAATCAAAAAATCATTTGAATCTTTCCTCAGCTCAAGGTCTTCTTGAGGTTTTTAGTATAACCTTCACAAGTATTAATTCGGGTAAGACTATAAAACATGTCTTTAAAGTGTTAAAGTATTAATTTAGTGGGCATTAGCTTAAAAGTGCTAGGGGATACAATCTTAAGGACGATTCTTGGTGATACTACTATATTTAACATGATAATTTGGAATTTAGAGCATGTTAGAGGATACGCTTTGACTGCTGGATAAATAGTCAATATTTTAGGAGGATTAACGATGAGTATGAGCAATAATGATATATTAAAGAGAGTAAGATATGCTATGGATATAAAAGATACAGATATGGTGGAGATATTTAAATTTGGTGGCATTGAAGTAACGAAAGAAGAAGTGGTTGAGATGCTTACAAAATTAAAGAAAAGTCCCCAGAATGAAGCTGACAATGATGGTGATGTAGTTGAAAGTGATTACGTATTAACATGTGAGAATATGATGTTAGAGTCATTTTTAAATGGCTTTATTACTTTTAAAAGAGGCAAACAAGATCCAAAACCGGGGCAACCGGAGGGACAAGCGATGCCTTTACAGAGTAATGAAAGTGCCAATAATCTTCTTCTAAAGAAAATGAAAATAGCACTATCATTAACAAGCGAGGATGTGCTTGATATATTAGACGGAGTGGGAGTTAAGGTAACAAAAGGAGAGTTAGGCGCTCTATTAAGAAAAAAAGGTCATAAGAATTACAAAGAGTGCGGTGATAGATACGCAAGGAATTTCTTAAAGGGACTAGCTGTTAAATATAGAGGATAAGGGATTTTATCCTAAAGTAACAAGCGTTGTAACTTCTTAACATCGCATGTGTATTCATGTTAAGAAAGTAGATGATACGATGGATGGAGTAGGAAGTTTGTATCCTACTCTTATTTTTTAATCATTTGTAGTTTAATATATCATGCAAAAATAACATGAACGAATATTCTAGGTGATGAAATGATACATACATATTCAGGTAAGACAATTAATTTTCATATAAATTATAAGAAGAAAAAATCCGTACGTATTTACATAGATTCTTACGGAAATGTTGAAGTTCAGGCTCCTAAAGGAACACCTGTTGAATACGTACTCCAATTGTTAGAGGAGAAGTGGGATTGGATTCAGAAAACACGCAAGGAAATGAAGGAGCGAGTGCTTGGGCCGCAGGAGAAGGTTTATAATCAAGGCGAGAGCTTTCTATATTTAGGGAACACATATCCGATACAAATCTCTCAAGATGCAAGTATTGGGCAAGATGATGCAGTGTTTGAAGGAGATAAGCTACATATATATGTGAAAGAGCTTGAGGATGAGAAAATAAAACAAGCTTTAAAACGATTTTACTACCAGCAGTGTAAAGCGTTAGTAGAGAAGAGTATCAAATCCTATCAAAGTAACTTTAAAACAAAGCCGCGTTCAATCCGTATTTCAGATAGTAACCGTACATGGGGAACCTGTGATTCAAAGCTACAGTTAACATTTAATTGGAAGCTGGCAATGGCACCGCCGAGGGTAATCGACTATGTAGTCGTTCATGAAATGTGTCATATGGTC
Organism: Bacillus sp. FSL K6-0042; assembly: GCF_038006685.1. Lineage (NCBI taxonomy): Bacteria > Bacillati > Bacillota > Bacilli > Caryophanales > Bacillaceae > Bacillus > Bacillus sp. FSL K6-0042. Next base: position 2,863,266 of record NZ_JBBOVS010000001.1, on the reverse strand, counting down.
CATCTAAATCATGATCGATCCTTTTGGCGCCTTGTTGGGAAGATAATGCCTGATTATAAGGAAATGGAAGACTGGTTAGCATTATCAAGCTGGAAAATGACTGTTTAACAATGACATCGTTGGAGCGATACATTTACCAACATATAATTGGAATTTTACACAAGCTATTATAGGAATCGGGATTGCCAGAGTAATTTTGACCTATTCATATGTGAAAACAAAAAATATTTGGGTATCCTTTATTGTCCATGTATTAAATGACTGGACAATAAAGGAATGGCCTTCTTATCTACTCTTCATTAATTGAGAAGATGATGAAGTTTATATTAGGTACGTCAAGGTTATCTTGTTTAAAAAAGGTGAGCACTTATTATCAATAGTGTCTCACCTTTTTGTTATCTATAACGAAAAAATTATTAAATATTGGGGAGGATATCTACTATCTTACTTCCCGAACCGAACACAATACTCCACATCATGTTGCTCCATCTCATATCCACGATAACCTTCCACAAGCAACACTTGCTGTCCGGCAATATCACTCATCGCAATACTCTTAATATCTTTCCGCTCTTTCTTTTCATTCTCACGCAGTTCCTTCACAAAAACATACCGCATATTCCCACCATACTTCTCCTTCAACGCTGCAATCTCCATCCCCTGCGCAAACTTATCCTTTAAGCTTGGAATATTAAACGGCGCAACGGTACAACAAACATAATCGTATTTGCTATCTGTTCGCGTTAATTGTTCCATAAGCACTTTTGCTAATATTTTCTGCATTCCGTTTCCACGGCACTTTGGATGGACGTTTGAAATTTCTTGATAAATAACACGATCTAAATCGTCCTCAGTTAAACCAATATCAAACCCTAAATGTTCGTCATCGATAGGGGGAGCTAAGAGAGCACGAAATGCAATCAGTTCTTGAGCGACAAATGCACCAATTATTAGGCCATTTCCATCTAATATATATTGATACTCTTCTAACGTAAGAGGTTGCAAGCTATCTTTATTTTCTAATGTTTCAATTACAACATGTTGTAAGGATAAAATTTGTTGGATGTGCTCTAAAGATAATGGTGCGATCTGAAACCTTTGCTCGTTTTGTTTCAATGTTCCTTCATAAATAATATTCATCTCAGTGCCTCCTTTAGCGAACGATGTCTTGAAAAACAGTCAATTCATTTAGTATATCTTCATTAACAGCAATTCCTAATCCAGGCTTTTCTGTTAAGCGAATAAAAGGCACATCATAGGAGAGGTTACCGATATCTTTCGTGAATTTTAACGGTCCTGTTAGTTCAACACTTGTAATGATTTTTTTAGAAAAGGCTACATGGAATCCAGCAGAAGATGCAACAGATGATTCGACCATGGAACCAACTTGACATTCAATTCCAGACATTTCAGCTTGGTGAGCGAGTTTAACAGCGGGATAGATGCCGCCGCATTTCATTAGTTTGATGTTTACTTTATCAGCTGCTTGCACCCTGATAATTTGTCGCATTTCACGAGAACTTTTTAATCCTTCGTCAATCATAAGTGGTATGTCAGTTTTGGAACGAATATAAGCCATCGCATCAATATCGTCAGCTACAACAGGTTGTTCAATCCAATCGATGTTTAAGTGACCTAGTGAGCGTAGAGCAGTTAATGTATTCGCACTGTTTTTCCAACCTTGGTTTACATCTACACGAATGGCGATATCGTTTCCTACTCGCTCACGTACAGATTCAATTCTTTCCACATCTTTTTTGACATCTGTTCCGACTTTCATTTTAAAAGAGCGATAGCCTTTATTGATCATGGAAGCAGCTTCTTCTGCCATAGCTCCTGGGGAGGCCATACTTAAAACATGAGTAATTGGAAACTCTTCATGGTAACGGCCACCAATCAATTGATAAACAGGCTGACTTAACTTTTTTCCTATTACATCAAAACAAGCAATATCAATCGCAGCTTTTGCGGTAGGAACACCATAAATAGTTTGATTCATGATGTCATGTATCTTCTCTATATTCATTGGATTCACACCTAGCAAGGCAGGAGCTAATGTATGTTTTAAAACTTGAAGGGTACTTTCCCATGTTTCGCCTGTAACGTGATCATCGGCCACTCCTTCACCGTAACCGACAATACCTTCATCTGTTTCGATTTTTACAATGATAGAAGGCATATCATAATAAGTACCGTAGCTAATAATAAATGGATCGCGTAGTGGTAAACGAATTGCGTAGAGATGGATTGCTGTAATTTTCATTGTATAATCCACGTCCTTTGTATCATAAATGTAAAGTTGCATATATTCTTAATTAGATTAATGACGAGCAATTTTTAAAAAGAATTTTCAGAATTCTGATCTTAATTACCTTATTATATTTCAAAAGAAATGAAGGGACAATCTCTTGACATTTGTATGAATATTCAATATGTTTTTCGAAATAGGATTTTTTATAATTGAACAAACTGCTTCTAATTTAGGAAGGGGAAAGAGAATTTGAAAACAATAGGGCTTCAAGATCGTTTAAACGGAATTTTTCAGTATTTACATGAGAATCCTGAAGTAAGTTGGAAAGAATATAATACAACGGCTTATATTACTAAATTTCTAGAAAAAGAAGGGACTTCCTATAAAGTATTTGATGATTGTCCTGGAGTTATAGCAGAAATGGGGAATGGAAAACCGGTTATCGCGATTCGTGCTGATATGGATGCATTGTGGCAAGAGGTAGATGGGAAGTTCAAAGCGAATCATTCCTGCGGTCACGATGCTCATATGACGATTGCGATGGGGCTTATTTTACAATTAAAAAATGCCAGTTGGGAAAGCGGAACAATTAGATTTATTTTCCAGCCTGCAGAAGAAAAAGGAAATGGTGCTTTAAAGATGGTGGAGAAGGGTGCTGTTGACGACGCTGATTTCTTATTCGGTGTTCATTTACGACCAATTGAAGAATTACCTTTAAAAAAAGCAGCACCATCTATTCGGCATGGGACAGCGGGATTTTTAGAAGCGAATATACACGGGGATGATGCGCATGGGGCACGACCACATCAAGGTGTGAACGCAATTGATGTTATTTCTATGATTAATATCGGATTAAAAAACATCTGGCTCTCACCGCAAAAATCATACTCTGTCAAAATGACGAAATGCCAAGCTGGTGGAGATAATTTGAATATCATTCCAGGAAATGGGCAATTCGGTTTAGATGTAAGGGCAGAGAGTAATGTATTGTTAGAAGAGTTAACGAACAAGATAGAACATGTCATTCAATCAGCTGAATCAATGGGAACGAAGATTTCTTACGAATGGGTTGATATTGCACCTGGGGCAGAGGTATCGGAAGAGGCAGAACAACTCATGCGGAAAGGAATTCTTGAAATATACGGAGAAGATGGATGCACACCACCACTTTTTACTACAGGAAGTGATGATTTTCATTACTATACGGTCAAAAGGCCGCATTTAAAAGCTGCTATGTTAGGATTAGGGGCAAATTTAAAGCCCGGATTACACCACCCTTATATGAAGTTTGATCACGCTTGTATAATCGATGGAGTAGAAATAATGAAGCAAACTGTGTTGAAAGCTTTAAACTAGTATTGTTCTTATTTTTTATATTTGAATCAATTTCATAATTGATTCTTTTTCTTTGTTGGAGAGTAGAATTTCAATAGATAGAGATACAAACTAACACAAATAGTTCTCGGTATCCCTAGTAGAAAGCTTTTTGAACATGATAATTCCCTTACTTTATCGAGCTATTCCTACCTCAATAGAGAGGTAGGAATAACCCGATTGGTTAGAGTTAATCATCAGCTGATGAAACCTTTACTTTCTTCTTAAGAATTTCTTATCTTAATCCAATGATCTGATGTTGGGAAGGATACGTTCCCAAGAACGACAGCGTTTTTTGCACCTGTAGCATTTGGAACGTTACTTGCGTTACCATGGTAGGTTTCATTTGCAAGAAGAGCAAACGCTATAGCCTCTTTAGCCTCCGAAGAGTATCCTAATTCCTCTTGGGTGTAAATTTGAATTGACTCCCCGAGTAGTGATTGAATCATTTTTAGTAATGTTTTATTATAGCTGCCACCGCCTCCAATAATGACTTCATCGATTTTAACTTGTGGAAGGATAAATTTGCGATAGTTCTCTACAATAGATTTCGCTGTAAACATTGTTACAGTTGCTACTATATCGTGGCTTGAAAGATTATTGAACTTATCTAATAGTTTTTCAACATATTGCTTACCAAACAATTCTCTGCCTGTTGTTTTGGGAGGAGGGCTCATAATATAAGGATGATTTATGCAGTATGATAAGAGCTGTTCATTTATTTTCCCTTGTTTAGCTAAATTACCACTTTCATCGTATCCTATGTTAAACAATTGGCGACATACCTCATCAATAATCATATTTCCAGGTCCTGTATCAAAGGCATACATGTCATCTAGTGAAGATTGCTTAGGTAAAACAGTTACATTTCCGATGCCCCCGATGTTTTGTAACAACCGGCCCTTTGTTTCACTCCGGTAAAGAATATATTCAGTATAAGGTACCAAAGGAGCACCCTGTCCACCTGCTGCTATGTCCATAGTACGAAAATTAGATATTACGGTTGTATTTGTTTCGTAAGCAATTACCGAAGGTTCTCCAATTTGCAGAGTTGAGGGGACCAAGTTTTGTTCTTGCAAGGGCTGATGGTAAATCGTTTGTCCATGAGATCCTATAAGATCCAACTGCTCTAAAGGAAATCCAGCTTTTTTGCAAACTTCCTTGGTAGCATCTGCAAATAATTTTCCTAGTTTAAAGTTTAAACTACAAATTAGCTGCACATTAGATGTATCTACAGACAATGACTGTATAATTTCTTCTTTAACATCTTTTGAAAAAGGATGTGTTATCAATTCAATCATTTCTAACTCGGTGTTTCGTTTGCTATTATTCACACGTACAAGCACAGCATCAATACCATCCAATGATGTTCCAGACATTAATCCAACAATGTACATTATCATAACACCTACTTTACATAGATTTTTTTAATTCCTTGCTAAGCAGCAATGTCGATTCTTATAAAACCATGATGAAACTTTAGGTGGAAGTAGTAGTGATTCACCTAAAAAATTGACATTGCCAATGAACCTACTTTTTTTGGGAACGCTTTCTGTACTCAATGGTATACATCCTTTTCTTATCTTTTTAGTTTATAAAAAAAATGTAAGCGCTGACAATTGGTTATTATACTCGCTAGTTTTCTAATTGTGTAGATTTTTTGAAATTTTATTTTAAAATTATTTTTAATTATTGAAATTTATTTTTAATAGTGCTATAGTTTTGTTGAAGAAAGCGATTTCAAAGGAAGCTTTTAGATTACGAATGATAGAAGGATGATTTATATGCTAGAACATTTAACAACGGAAGGTCGTAATGAAAAGACTGTATTTTTAGATGAAATGAAAACGCTTAATTTATTGGAGGTGATGAATGAAGAAGATATGAAAGTTGCTTATTGTGTTCAAAAAGAACTTCCTCAAATTGCAAAAGCTGTAGAGATGATTGTTGCGGCGATGAAACGCGGCGGTAGATTAATCTATATGGGCGCGGGAACAAGTGGGCGCATTGGATTGTTGGATGCTGTAGAATGTCCGCCAACGTTTAATACTGATCCTAGTAAAGTAGTAGGTTTAATCGCAGGTGGAGAAAGTGCATTTATTAAGGCGGTTGAGGGAGCAGAGGATAGTTTTACATTAGGTCGTCAAGATTTAGAGAAAATCCAATTAACGAGTAACGATGTTGTAGTAGGTATTGCTGCCAGTGGACGTACACCTTATGTTATTGCAGGGTTAAATTATGCAAATCAACTTGGGGCAGGCACAGTAGCGATAAGTTGCAATAGGGAATCAGAGATTGGAAAAATTGCTGCAATTGCCATTGAAGTTGTAAATGGAGCTGAAGTACTTACGGGATCTACCCGCTTAAAAGCTGGAACTGCTCAAAAATTAGTATGTAACATGCTCTCAACAGCTTCAATGGTTGGGATTGGAAAAGTTTATGGGAATTTAATGGTAGATTTGCAGTTAACAAATGAAAAGTTGGTTGAACGTGCAAAACGTATTATTATGGATGCCACTGAATGCAGCTATGAAGTGGCAGAAAAATACTTAGTAAAAGCAAATAATCAACCTAAGGTTGCCATTGTTATGATTTTAACAAATGTTTCTTATGAAGAAGCCGTAGAACGCTTAAACGCAGCAGAGGGATTTATAAGAAAAGCAATTTAAAGCTTCTATATAAAAATATTATGAGGGGGAGTAAAAATGAAAGTATTATTTGTATGTTCAGGTGGAATGTCGAGTGCGATTGTTGTAAATGCGTTGAAAAAAGAAGGGGAAAAGCATGGTCAAAATTTAGAAGTATTAGCTGTTGGTACGCAAGAATTTGATTCAGAGGTTCGAAACGGTTGGGACGTTGCTATGGTTGCCCCACAAGTAAAACATCGATTTGATGGTTTTAAAGCTTCTGCAGATGAAGCCGGAGTCCCATGTTTAATGATTCCTGCTCAATCATATAGTCCCCTTGGTGGACCTGCTCTATTAAATTTAATTAATGAAATAAGACAATCAAATTAAAGTTGTTATTTATCTTGTTATTCGTGGGTAGTAAGACTCCTGCCTCAAGAATCAGAGAGGAACGAGGAAGATAGGTGGGAGATTACCTACCCGTAAAATCCCGATTGGTGCGGACTAACCATCATTGGGGGATGAGAAAAAACAACTGATGGAAGTTTCACTTTATTCGTTTGTGAATAGTAAAAACATAATCTAGCAAGAAATCTTAACTACTAATCAATCTAAAGGGGAAAATACAAATGAACAAATTTGTAGCTTTTTTAGAAAATAATTTATCGACACCTATGGCTAAATTGTCTGAGCAGAAACATTTACGTGCAATACGTGATGGTGTAGTTTCTGCTTTGCCATTCATCATCTTTGGGAGCATATTTCTTATCATTGCTTTCCCACCCGTAGCAGCAGATTCCGCAATAGGTCAATGGGCAGCAAAACATATCGCGGAGATTTTAATACCTTATCGATTAACAATGTTTATTATGACCCTATATATTACTTTCGGAATAGGTCATAGTCTGTCTCAAAGCTATAAGTTAGACCCTTTATCAGGGGGATTATTATCGGTAGCTGCCTTCTTATTCACAATAGGCGTAAAAATGGTGAAAGATATAGGTTTTGTATTGCCAATGACAAACCTTGGTGGACATGGGCTCTTTGTAGCGATGATTGTTTCTATATTTTCGGTTGAAATGATACGTTTATGTAAGACTAAAAATATTACAATAAAAATGCCAGATTCTGTTCCAACGTCCGTATCTCGTTCATTTGAAGCGTTAATACCAGTTACAATGGTACTCTTTATTATGACATTAATTACAGTAGTTGCAGGTGTTGATCTACATTCACTTGTTGATAAAGCTGTTGCACCACTTATTAAAGCAGGGGATACATTACCAGGCGTATTAATTCCAGTCTTTTTAATAACATTTTTCTGGTCATTCGGTATTCATGGTGTATCAGTTGTAGGTGCTGTTGCTCGTCCAGTTTGGGAAGTTTACTTAGCTAATAATTCATCGGCAGTTGCAGCTGGTACGGCAATCCCTCACGTAGCTCCTGAAACATTCTTTCAATGGTTTATTTGGATTGGTGGATCTGGTGCAACATTAGGATTAGTAATTGCGATGTTATTAACAGCAAGATCTACTTATAGTAAGACGATGGCGAGAGCAACAATTGTTCCAAGTATATTTAACATCAATGAACCTGTTATTTTTGGGATGCCAATTGTGCTAAACCCAATTTTAATTATTCCATTTATCGTGACACCATTAATTGGTGCAACAGTTGCATATATCGCAACGTCAATCGGATTAGTAAATCCAACATATGTAATGGTTCCATGGACATTACCAGCTCCAATAGGTGCCTATCTGTCGACAGGTGGCGATTGGAGAGCAATTATTCTTGTGTTAGTTAATATTACGATTTCAGTTCTTGTTTATCTACCATTCTTTAAAATGTATGATCAAAAGCTTTTAGCACAAGAAAGTCCAACAGAAACAACAGAGGGCACAAACGTAGCCTTATAAAAATATATGAAAGGGGGGTTGGGACTAATTGCTCCAAACTTCCTTTCATATAAAAGAGAGAAGGGAGATAAAAATGAATTCAACATCCAGAATTCACTTTTTTAGTTACAAAAGTGCGTTTCTATTTTTTAGTTTTATTCTTGTTTTTAATCTTATCTTTAATCCTTTAATGAATGCAGTTGGAGTAGATAAACGTTTGTCACTGTACCTAGATAATATCTTTGCAATCAGCGCAGGGTTAACTCTTGTTCTTATTTTTGTTGAAGGTAAGTTTAAAAACAAGAAACAAGCATTAATTTTGTTCTTGTCTCTATTAGTAGCGAGTGCACTGATTTGTTACCCAATTGTTTATGCGTAAATGAAAAAAGTAAGTTATCTAAAATGAGGTGTTAGTGAAATGGGAAAGCGAAACGGAATAAAAATTGCCACAATTGGTGGTGGATCTAGTTACACGCCAGAATTAATTGAAGGCTTTATTAAACGTTATGATGAGTTACCAGTTAGAGAACTTTGGCTAGTGGATATTGAGGCAGGAAGAGAAAAGCTTGAGATTGTAGGAAATCTAGCAAGAAGAATGGTAGAAAAAGCAGGAGTTCCTATGGAAATTCATTTGACGCTAGATCGTCGTCAAGCTTTACAGGATGCTGATTTTGTGACAACGCAGATGAGAGTTGGTTTACTAGACGCCCGAATTAAAGACGAGCGTATTCCTTTGCAACTAGGGTTAATTGGGCAAGAAACAAATGGTGCAGGAGGCTTATTTAAAGCGTTACGAACGATTCCCGTTCTTCTAGAAATCGCAGAAGAAATGCAAAAACTTTGCCCAAATGCATGGTTAATTAACTTTACAAATCCAGCTGGAATGGTAACAGAAGCCCTTCTTCGTTACAGCAAGCATAAAAAAGTAATCGGTGTATGTAATGTACCGTTTAATATGCACATGTCTATTTCAAAAATGTTAGGTGTTGAAATGGAGAGGGTACACATTGATTTCGCTGGACTAAACCATATGGTATTCGGAATACACGTATATGTTGATGATCAAGAAGTAACAGAGAAAGTGCTTGAAATGCTAGGAAATCCAGAGATACAAATGACAATGAAGAATATTGCCCCACTTCCTTGGAATCCAAGATTTTTGAAATCATTAGGTGTAGTACCTTGCCCGTATCATCGTTATTATTACAAAACAAAAGATATTTTAGATGAAGAATTAGAAGCATTTAAATCAGGGAGAACGCGTGCTGAAATTGTCAAGAAACTAGAAGAAGATCTGTTTGATTTGTATAAAGATGAAAAACTAGACATTAAACCTCCACAATTAGAGAAGCGGGGTGGTGCATACTACAGTGATGCAGCATGTAATGTTATTTCTTCTATCTATAATGACAAAAAAGACATTCAAGTATTAAATATCCAAAACAAAGGCGCAATTAATGAGATCGATTATGATTCAGCGGTTGAAGTAAGTTGTATTGTGACAAAAAATGGACCGGTTCCTATGACAATGGGGAAATTGCCAGTTCAAGTTCAAGGATTAATTCAGCAAATCAAATCATTTGAAAGAGTAGGTGCTGAGGCAGCAGTAACGGGTTCTTATGATAAGGCTTTATTAGCTTTAACGATTAATCCACTTATTCCAAGTGATGATTTGGCTGAAGCTGTATTACAGAAACTATTAGAAGCCCATAAAGAGTATTTGCCTCATTTTTTTAGATGATTAGGAGAATAATAAATTTAACATTAAAGAAAAATTGAGACCTGAGATTCTCTGAAACATAAATTCAGTTAGAGAATGTCATGCCCATACTTTACTACGATTTGGAGTGTTATGATATGTCAACGGAAATCAATAATAATGAAATGGAAATTTTTGAAATTATTTCTCATGGTGGAAATGCAAGAGGTTTAGCTTATGAAGCATTAACAGCTGCAGAGGAATTTGACTTTGAAAGGGCAACGGATCTTATTAACCAAGCTGCAGAAGAACTTAGCTTGGCTCATAAGACACAAACAAAGTTAATTCAAGCTGAATTGAACGGAATTCCAAGTGAAAAAACATTGCTAATGATTCATGCTCAAGATCACTTAATGACCGCGATAAGCGAACAAAAATTGATTGAACATATGATTCGTATCATAAAAAAACTGGCGCCACAACAATAATTGGGGATGTAGGAAGGTAAAGGTGATGTAAAGATGAGAAAATTAGGTATCTCCATTTATCCAGAACATTCAACTTTAGAAAAAGATATGGAGTATATTGCACTTGCACACAAATATGGATTTAAAAAAATCTTTACTTGCTTGTTGTCAGTAGAAGGTGATAAAGAACAAATTATGAGGGAATTTAAAGAAACAATTGCATTTGCAAATCAATTAGGTATGGAAGTAATGGTTGATATCTCTCCTCGTGTATTTGGAGATTTAGATATTTCCTATAATGACTTATCAGTCTTTGCTGATTTAGGAGCGTACGGAATCCGTCTAGATATGGGGTTTACAGGAAATGAAGAGTCCATCATGACATATAATCCTTATAATTTGAAAATTGAAATTAATATAAGTAATGCAACGCATTATTTAGATAATCTCATTGCTTATAAGCCTAATAAAGAGAATTTAGTAGGCTCACATAATTTCTATCCTCATCGTTATGCGGGGTTAAGCTATGCTCATTTTCTAAAATGCTGTGAGCAATTTAAACACCATAATATTCGTACAGCAGCGTTCATTAGTTCACACGCAGCAACTTACGGACCTTGGTCAGTAACAGAAGGTTTATGTACATTAGAAATGCATCGTGAATTACCAATTGTAACGCAAGCCAAACACTTATTTGCAACTAGAGTAATCGATGATGTGATTATTGCTAACGCATATGCATCAGAGATTGAATTAGAAGCCCTGAGTACATTAAACAGTGAATTGCTAACGTTTAATATAGAACTATATGACACAATTACAGAGTTAGAGAAAAAGATTGTGCTGGAAGAATTTCATTTTTATCGTGGAGACGTTTCTGAATACCTTATTCGCTCGACTCAATCACGTGTAAAATATAAACGAGAAGAATTTAAACCAACCTATACCCCTGATATTAGAAGAGGAGACATTTTAATTGAGAATGAGCTCTATGGACAATACAAAGGTGAATTACAGATTGCGTTGAAAGACATGGAGAATTCAGGTAAAACGAATGTGGTTGGCCGGATAGTTGAAGAAGAAATTTTTCTCCTTGATTATCTCAATCCTTGGGAGAAATTCCAATTTTCAATTTAGTAATTTTATCGAGAACAACCTCAAAGTAAGGGAAAGGGAAGGGACAGAACGATCCTTCCCTTTTTATTTATCTTGTTATTTACGAGCAGTAAGATCCTCACCTCAAAATTCAACAATAGCAAAGAAGGTAGGTGGTGATAGGATGCCCGTAAAAGTCCGATTAGTGAGGGTTAATTAAATTTTCACTTTATACAAAAGGAGGAACCTATATGAGTTATATTATTGGAGTAGACGGTGGAGGTACTAAAACGGAAGCGGTAGCTTATAATTTAAATGGTGAAAAAATAAGTGAAGGTAAAGCAGGGTACGGGAATTTACTTTTAGATGAAAAACAAGCTATTCATAATATTATTGATGCGATTGAACAATGCTTAGTTCCTTTAAAAAAGGAAGAATGCCAGTATATGTGCCTAGGGTTGGCTGGGTATGGAGGGGTTAAAAATACAAAAGGTATAAAAGATGCTCTTTCTGAGGCGTTTAATATTCCGTTTACGATTGTAAATGATGGAATTATTGCACACGCTGCTTTACTAAAAGGGAAAGATGGTATTTTAACAATTTCAGGAACTGGTTCTGTTAGTATTGGAATTCATAATGGTATTGAAAAATTAGCAGGTGGTTGGGGACATATTCTTGGAGATGAAGGAAGTGGCTATTGGATTGCTATGCAGATTTTTATTAAAATGACGCAAGAGGAAGATGAGGGTGGAAATTATAGTGACCTAACTAAGTTGATACTAACAAAACTTGGTTATCAGAGTGTACTAGAATTAAAAACATTTATTTATTCCTCAACTAAAGCGGAGATCGCGTCATTTGTTCCAATAATCGTTCAACAAGCAAAAGCAAGTGATAATTTTGCAGAGAATATTCTCAAGCAAGCGGGCCATCACCTTGCCAAGACTACGCTTGCTGTTTGGAGGAAACTAAATTTTGATAACAATGTTACAATTGCTATTAAAGGGGGTATATTAATTAATATACCGTCTGTACAAACCTCCTTTATTGAAAATATTAAACAAGAAAAACCGGAAGTCCAATTTATTTTAGAAGATGTATCATCTACATTAGGGGGGTATTACTTAGCTCTGAAATATATGAGTTAATTAAAAGTTAAGGGAGCAATTCAATATGCATGTTGTAAATATATTGTTAAAAATTGAAAGTTTGTTACATCAATTGCCAAAATCTGAAGGGAAAATAGCACAATATATTTTAGATAATCCTCAAGAAGTGATTAGAATGACTATACATGAATTAGCTGCGCATGCTAATGCGAGTAGTTCGGCGGTCACTAGACTTTGCCGTTCTATTGAAGTTGCTAGTTTTTCGGAGTTAAAGGTATCTCTATCATCGTATATCTCACAACCAGAGAAGAAAGGTTTTTATGATATTGAACCAAATGAAACAATAGCGGAAATTAAAGAAAAAATAGTTTCCAACTCTGTACAAGCGATACAAGAAACAGCGATTTATTTAGATGAAGTTATTCTTAATCAAATTGTTGAAACTATGAGAAATGCTGATGTTATTTATGCCTATGGATTAGGAGCTTCATGGCTTGTTGCAGAAGATATTACTCATAAATGGTTACGTTTAGGAAAGATTGTAAGTGCAAATCAAGACGCACATATCATGGCGACAGCACTTGCTGCATCAACAAAAAATTGTGTTTTTTTCAGTATATCTAATAGTGGAGAAACTGAAGAAGTACTGCAACTTGTTGATATTGCTAAAGCATCTGGTATTCAAACAATTGGGTTATCGCGATTTGGTAATAATAGATTAACTAACAAAGTCGATATGTCTTTGCAACATGTTCGTGCACCAGAGGCAAAATTTCGTAGTGCAGCAACTAGTTCGTTATTTGCACAATTTCTGACGATTGACATTATCTTTTATGCATATGCATCAAAATATTATGATGAAAATATTAAAGAAATTGAACGTTCAAGAGAATCGGTATTAAGATTCACAGGAAAAAATCCTTCTAAGATATAAAGCGTAATAAATCTCAGTACAAATTATTTACCTGTGATTTTCGCTGCTTAGTTATTGAACTGCTACTTAAAGAGCCTATGTCTATTTGAAGTGAACCCGAATAGTGGTACATGAAAAAAACACCTCCTGAATTCGCATACTAAGTATGCAAATTCAACGGAGGTGTTTTTCATTTGAAAGAAAGAGTACATTACCCAGAAGAAATAAAGTGGAAAGTGATTGAGATGAAAAAGGATGGTTATTCAAATCGTACCATTATGGAGACACTCGGAATTAAAAATGTTTCCCAAATTAAGACATGGATGAAATGGTATCGTACAGATCAAACGTATCGTTTTCAACAACCTGTAGGAAAACAATATTCTTATGGAAAAGGACCAAAAGAGCTAAGTGAATTGGAACAGCTACGATTAGAAAATAAACATTTAAAAACAAAATTACTTGTATGGGGAAAGTATCTGGAAATCGAAAGGAGCTGAAACCACATACCGTTATTACCCTATGGAATGAATTAAAAACAAAATTAACCGTACAAGAACTGTGTAAAGTATTAGAATTACCACGTTCCACATTTTATCGTTGGTTACAGATAACCGAACGCCCTAAAGACGAGATAGAAGAGAAAGTAAAGAAGGTCTGCCTTAGGCATAAATTACGGTATGGATATCGAAGAGTGACCGCCACTCTTCGAAAAACGGGGCTGTGTGTCAATCATAAAAAAGTATTACGGATCATGAAACAATATCATATACTCTCAAAAGTTCGTCGTAAGAAAAAGAAATATATCAATGGTGCTGAACCAGTCGTAGCTCCTCATCGATTGGAACGTCAATTCGAATCATCAGCCCCAAATGAAAAGTGGTTTACGGATGTGACTTACCTATTATTTGGAGAGCGTACATTGTATTTATCAACGATTATGGATGCCTTTAATCGTGAAATTATTAGTTATGTCATCAGTGAATCACAAACTTTAACATTAGCGATGAAGACATTAAAACAAGCAATGAGAGGGCGAAAAGTAAAAGATGTCATCCTTCACTCGGATCAAGGAAGTATTTATACTGCGAAGGAATTTCAAGCATATGCCAAAGAAAAAGGCATTATCACCAGCATGTCCCGGAGAGGAAATTGCCATGATAATGCCGTCATGGAAAGCTTCTTTGGTCATTTAAAAAGCGAAGCTTTCTACTCACAAAAGATAACAAAAGTATCCAACACAACTGTGCGAAAGATTGTGCTAGAATACATTCATTACTACAATTGTGTGCGAATTCAAGAAAAATTAAACCACCTATCCCCTAAAGAATATAGGGAACAGATGGTTTAGGTGTTTTGATATGTGTCCCGTTTTCGGGGTTCACTTCAATTTAAGATAAGGCTTTTTCTTTGTATAACTTTTACTATTAGAAGGATCATAGCATCGCCATCAAGATAAGATTTTGAAGTACTTTCAATAGGGGGTTCGATGGTCAAGATAGAAAAAATCGTTTGGAATCGTCTTATTAGCTCTAAATCATATAATAGGCATAGAGGGAGTTAACTGCTTTTCTTGTTTTTGGTTGGTGTCGTTATTCGCATTATACAAGAATTTGGAATGGTACTCCTTTTTGTGTCCTCAAAACCCTTGGTATATTAGAATTGGAAATTATGAAATTGATTCATATGATAAAATTGGATCGCATGTAATTTTGAACATTTCCGTAGAAAATAAAAGACGGAAAATCGAAAAGAGTCTGGATTGTATCAAAATTCTTTTTGTAGAGAGTAGGGTGAATACATGAACGAACAATATTATGATGCAGTACTAAATATAAAAACAGTAGGAGAACAAAAGGGATTCAACAAGTCGTTGCACTACCACCGTTATGAACCGACGCCATATAGCGCATTGGAAACATTATTTAATCAATATGAACTAAGCAGCAGTGAGCGAGTTGTTGATTTTGGATGCGGAAAAGGCCGGCTGAATTTCTATATTCATCATGCATGTGGTGCGTCAGCTGTTGGAATAGAAATGAACGAGATGTTCTACAAAGAAGCAATGGGAAATTTAGAACGTTATGCAAAGAAATCGAGAAATAGTAAAGATAAAATTCAATTTCAATGCTGCTTAGCGCAAGAATATGAGATTGATCCGCGTGACAATCGATTTTATTTCTTTAATCCATTTTCAGTGCAAGTGTTTATGAATGTAATCAATAATATATTGCTTTCGGTGGAGGAAGTAGAGAGAGAAATAGAGATTATTTTATATTATCCATCGGAAGATTATATCTTTTTCTTAGAGAATCAAACGGCATTTGAATTGAAAGAGGAAGTTAGATTGCCTGGGGTGTATGAGCGGAATGGGAACGAGAGGTTTTTGATTTATGGATTGAGAAGCTAGAAGGAGTAAAAAGATAAATAGTAAATGTCAGTGAGTATTTAGAATTAAATACGGTGAATCGTATCATAAATAAAACATAATGAAGTACAGGATATTTGAACTTTGCTCATTATGTAAGATTGATAGGGGATAAAGCGTATTAAATAAAAAGGAAGCAAGAAGCTCTTAAAATACAAAAGTAGCTTCTCGTTTTCATATAGGAAAACATTGACTCCCATCCCCAACAAGCTATAATAAAAACTAGATGTTCGGTTCAAACAAAATATGATACAAAAAGAACATATAACATAGATTGAAAAAATACTTTCAATCTATTATTTTTGCGGCTTTTAGAAAACGCTTACATTTAGTGTGGAGGGAGAAACCATGTCTAAGTTCACAGAGTATTTTTTAATGGAAGCTAATAATGTTATTGAGTATGTGAAAGAGAAGTTACCAATGTTTGAAAACGCAAAAGATTTGCAGTGCAAGGAAATTGGGGATGGCAATTTAAATTATGTGTTTCGTGTTTGGGATAAGGGGAAAGGAACTTCTGTCATTGTGAAGCAAGCCGGAGATACGGCGCGTATTTCAGATGAGTTTAAGTTGTCTACGAATCGAATTCGCATTGAATCAAACGTTTTACAGTTAGAGGGGAAGCTGGCACCTGAGCTTGTACCAGATGTATATTTATTTGATAGCATGATGAATTGCTGTGTGATGGAAGATTTATCAGACCATACAATTTTACGGACGGCACTGATTAACCATCAAATGTTTCCAAAGCTTGCGGATGATTTAACTACTTTCATGGTAAACACGCTTTTATTAACATCTGATGTAGTGATGAATCATAAGGAGAAAAAGGAACTTGTGAAGAATTATATCAATCCAGAGTTATGTGAGATTACAGAGGATCTTGTGTACTCGGAGCCATTTACAGATCATAACAAGCGCAATGAGTTGTTTTCGTTAAATGAAGGTTGGATTCGGGAGCATATATATGGAGATGAAGCACTTCGTATGGAAGTAGCGAAGCTTAAGTTTTCGTTTATGACGAATGCGCAGGCACTACTTCATGGTGATTTACATACTGGCTCTGTGTTTGTACGAAAGGATTCTACAAAGGTCATTGATCCAGAATTTGCTTTCTATGGTCCGATGGGATATGACGTTGGGAATGTGATGGCAAATTTAATATTTGCTTGGGTGAATGCAGATGTAGCGATGGTTGATGGAGTGGAAAAAGATACCTATATGAGTTGGCTGGAGTCTACGATTATAGATGTAATCGACTTGTTTAAGAAGAAGTTTTTAGAAGCGTGGAGCACGCATGTAACAGAGATTATGGCAAAGGAAACTGGCTTTGATTGTTGGTATTTGCAATCTGTGTTAGTGGATACAGCGGTTGTGACGGGTTTAGAGTTGATTCGCCGCATTGTTGGATTAGCAAAGGTGAAAGATATTACATCGATTTCAAGTGATGAAGCTCGGGCGAGAGCAGAACGGATTTGTTTACAGGCAGCGAAGAAGTTTATTTTACGAGCAAATGAATATAAAACAGGCGCTAGTTTTTTACAAACGTTAAAAGAGCAGTCTGTCCATAGTGCAAAGTAAGGAGAGAAGATGATGACAGAGCAATTAATACCAATTCAGTGGAAAGATGATGCTTTAGTTTTATTAGATCAAACTCTATTACCGAATGAGGTAGTCTATGAATCTTTTACAACAGCTGAGGGTGTATGGGATGCCATTCAAGTAATGAAAGTACGCGGGGCACCGGCGATTGGTGTTTCAGCAGCTTACGGTGTGTATTTAGGTGTAAAAGAGACATCCGAAGATTCAGTGGAGTCATTTATAGAAGAAGTAAATAAAGTCTGCACGTACTTAGCGACATCTCGACCGACAGCGGTGAACTTATTTTGGGCACTTGAGAGAATGGAAAATGCGGCAAAAGAACATTCCCATTTATCTATCGCTGATTTGAAAAATAGGTTATTAGAGGAAGCAAAAGGAATTCATAAAGAAGATGAAGAGATTAACCGCCAAATTGGGGAATATGCATTAACATTGTTCCAAGATGGCATGGGTGTACTAACGCATTGTAATGCAGGTGCGTTAGCAACAACGAAATATGGTACTGCAACAGCGCCGATGTACCTAGCGAAAGAAAAGGGATGGGATTTAAAGATTTATTCTGATGAGACACGTCCTAGATTACAAGGATCTACGTTAACAGCACTAGAACTTCAGCGAGCTGGGATTGATGTAACAGTCATTACGGATAATATGGCGGCAATGGTTATGTCACAAGGAAAAATTGATGCAGTTATTGTTGGCTGCGATCGTGTAGCGGCAAACGGTGATGTGGCAAATAAAATTGGAACGCTTGGTGTATCCATTTTAGCGAAATATTATAACATTCCATTTTATGTTGCAGCACCGACTCCGACAATTGATGTAAAAACACCAACAGGTAAGGAGATTCCAATCGAGGAGCGTGATGCTTCTGAAGTGATTAACCGCTTTGGGCAATATTCAGCTCCAAAAGAAAGTAAAGTATATAATCCAGCGTTTGATGTAACACCGCATGAGAATGTAACAGCAATTATTACGGAAAAGGGAATTGTTAGGGCTCCATTTACCGAGAATTTAAGAAAGTTATTTTAGTAATTATGAAATATATAAGTACAAATTGAAAAACTGATATAAAACCTTTCTTTTTAGATGGGGGAGAGCGTCCGTCCATGCATAGAAGCGGCCAGAGCCTCATTCTGCCCCATACCAAGTTAAAACAGGGAGAGAAAACGAGTGCAGATCATGTGTTGTTTTCATAGCAGTAACTTATATGTGAAAACCAAAAAGGAGTTATCCCTAAAAAACACGATAGGAAATGGAAATTTCACTTTATATAAGTACAAATTGGAAAAACGATTTAAAACCTTTCTTTTTAGGTGGGAGAGAGCGCCTGTCCATGCATAGAAGCGGTCAGGTCCTCTTCCTGCCCCATGCCAAGTGAAAACAGAGAGAAAACAAGTAGCGATCATCTTTTGTTCTTCGTAGTAGCGACTTATATGTTGAAAAATCAGGATGGGTTTATATAGAAAATTGCTTATGTATATTAGACATATAAGAAAATAACTAAAAAGAGGACCGATTATCATGTCTAATTCACCGGTAGAGAGAAGAAATAAAATCATTGAGATGCTTGAACAAAGGGAGCACGTGGATGTTTCATATTTAAGCGATGCTTAGTAAATCGAATGAAGTCATTGTTTTAGCAGATCATACGAAGCTCGGAAAGGTTGCTTTCTATAAGGTTTGTGATAAACAGGGTATTACAAAAATTATTACAGATGAGCTCATACCGTTGACACCACTGCAGCAAGAATGTATTAACAGCTATAAAGAATATGGTACACCCATTATTCTAGCAAACTAGTCGTCACAAGGTTCACACCAAGGGGGATGTATATATATGTTACTACAAAAAGAAAGAGAAGAGATTGTAGCGTATGGAAAGAAAATGATCGCTAGCGGATTAACAAAGGGGACTGGGGGTAATATTAGTATTTTTAATCGTGAACAAGGTCTTATTGCAATAAGTCCAAGTGGTTTAGATTATTTTGAAACAGTGCCTGAAGATGTAGCTATATTGAATTTAGATGGTGAAATTGTGGAAGGTGATAGAAAGCCTTCTAGTGAACTAGATATGCATCTTATTTATTATAGAAAGCGTGAGGACATCAACGCACTTGTTCACACGCACTCCCCTTACGCAAAAACAATAGCATCATTAGGATGGGAACTTCCCGCAGTATCTTACTTAATTGCTTTCGCAGGGCCGAATGTACGTTGTGCGCCGTATGAAACATTCGGAACAAAGGAACTAGCAGAAGCGGCTTTTGAAGGAATGATTGATCGCCGTGCGGTTTTACTTGCTAATCACGGCTTAATGGCCGGTGGGAACAATATAAAAATGGCGTTTACTGTTGCGGAGGAAATTGAATTTTGCGCGCAAATTTATTATCAAACGAAGTGCATTGGAGAGCCAAAATTGTTGCCAGAGGAAGAGATGGCAAGATTGGCGAAGAAGTTTGATGGGTATGGGCAACAATAGAATTAATAAATAGAAAAAGTCCCTCGAGAACAAATCGATTCTCAAGGGATTTTATTTTTATTTCTTAAGTAACAAATACATAAAATAAGGAGCACCAATCAAAGCAACCATGATCCCCGCTGGAATTCCACTTGGCTCTACAATATGACGACCAATTGTATCTGCAAGTAACAATAGCCATCCCCCAATTAAAATGGCAACAGGAAGAAATAATTGATGCCTCGGCCCGACTAAAGATTTTGCGATGTGAGGAGCCATAAGTCCGATAAAGGCAATTCCTCCTGTGACTGAAACGGCAGAAGCTGCTAATGCAACGGCTACTATAAGGAGTGAGCGGCGTTCTTTTTCGAGTGCGACACCAACACCAATTGCTACATGCTCGTTTAAAGCAAGGAGATTTAAGCGATTTGCTTTATAGAGAGTAAATGGAATGAGTACAGCTAACCATGGAAGAAGGGCGAGAACAAAAACCCAGTCATCTCCCCAAATGTTTCCGGCAATCCATTTTGCGATAAAGTCTACTTTTGCACGTTCAGCAGATGAAATGAGAACAATCATCGTTCCAGAAAGTGCGAATGCAAATCCAATTCCTGTTAGTGTCAATCTTATTGGCTGAAGCCCAGCAGTTTTACTATATGAAAATACATAGATGAGACAAGCTGTAAGAAAGGCACCGATAAATCCCACAATTGGCAGGAAGTAAACAAATGAGCCTGCGTCTATTGGAAAATATAAAAAGAAAAGGGCAACTGCAACGCCTGCCCCTGAGTTAATACCGATAATACCAGGCTCGGCTAGATCATTACGCGTTATACCTTGTAGTATAGCTCCTGATAAGGCAAGTGCCATACCAGCTAATAGTGTAATCACAATTCGTGGTAATCGAAGAGAAAATAAAATAAATTCTTCTTTAAATGTACCTTGGCCAAAAAGTGTAGGTAGCAGTCTATCATAGGACAATGAAGCTGCTCCTAAGCCCATTCCAATTGTAATGGTTGCTGCAATAAGCAGGAGTAAGGCAAGTACGATTACTCGTTGTTTTTTAGCTTGTTGAATCATGAGAACGACCTTCCTCCTTTACGTACGATGAATAGGAAGAATGGTAAGCCTGCGATTGCGACAATGGCAGCTATTGGTGTTTCATAAGGAGCGTTAATTGTGCGTCCAAGTGTGTCAGCTAATAGCATAAAAGAAGCACCCGCAATAGCAGACATCGGTATAACAAATCGATAGTCAGGTCCGACAATAGGGCGGACCATATGAGGTATCATTAAACCGATAAATGCCATGTTTCCAACAAGTGCGACAGAAGCACCAGCGAGTAAAATGATGACAATAAAAAGAATGATTTTAATGACGATGATTTTTTGACCGAGTCCTATTGCTACTTCTTCGCTTAAGCTAAGAATCGTCAATTTCTTTGAAAATAAGATTGCAATGAATATACTGATTGAAATAACTGGAACAATGACCTGTAATTGGCTCCATGATGTTCCGATTATGCCCCCGGCAGTCCACATGGATACATCTTGTGAGATTTTAAAATAAATCCCGATGCCTTCTGAAATCGCGACTAAAAATGCTGAAACCGCGGCACCAGCAAGTACGATACGAAGAGGAGAAAGCCCACCTTTTTTCATCATACCAATTCCGAAAACCATAATGGCGCCGATAGCAGCACCGATAAAACAAGCAATCATTATATAAAAATAGTTTACAGAAGGAATAAGGGCAAGTGTAATTGCCAAGGCAGCGTTGGCACCACCAGTTAGCCCGAGTAATCCTGGATCAGCGAGTGGATTTCGCGTTATACCTTGCATAATCGCACCAGAAACAGCGAGCCCAGCTCCAACAAAAATGGCTGCAATTTCACGTGGTAAGCGAAGTTCACGGATAATGGAGAACTTTTCTCCATTAGCATTAGAAGTAAGCGCTATCCATACATCCTTTATAGTGGTATCTGCTGCGCCAAATACCATGGCAGCCATAAATATAATAAAGAACACAATGGTTCCTAAAATGAGCTTGTATACAAAGGAAGTGGAACGTAGATTGTCTTTTGTCATTAGTTTCACATCTTTTCTTTTCATAGAATAAAGGAAGAGGAATTCTTTAAATAAGAATTCCTCATTGTTGTGTTATTTACCAAGAAAGCTTTTCTTGAAGAAATCTAGTTGGAAATCTAATGTGATTGGATCATTAAAATAGAATTCTTTCGCGTTTATTTCAAATGCTTTATTGTTTTTAACAGCTGGAATGTTTTTGTACGATTCTGTTTCTTGGAATGAATTATTCGTATCGTTGTTTTTACTTATAATTAAGTAATCCCCAGCATACTCAGGTAGAACTTCAGCAGATAATGCATAGTAGCCATCTTTTAACGCTTTTTCTTTTACTTTTTCCGGCATTTTTAATTTCATTTCTTGATACAGGATTTCTGTTCCACGGCCCCAGTTATCGCCGAATACATAGATTTGTTTGTCAAAGTTTTCAATAACAGAAACGGTTGTATCTTCACCAATTTTTGCTTTAATATCTTTTCCTGCAGCAGCAGCACGTTTTTTGAAATCATCAACCCAAGCTTTTGCTTCTTTTTCTTTATTTAGTAGTTTACCGATTTCTAAATGTTGTGTTAAGTAGTCAACTTTTCCATATGTGAATGTTACAGTAGGAGCGATTTTCTTTAACTTATCGATATTTTTAATGTTTGATAAACCAATGATTAAATCTGGATTTAATTCGATAATTTTTTCAACATTTTCATCAGATACTTCTGTAACATCTTTTAATTTATTCTCAAAACGCGGATTCATTTTAGACCATGAATCTACACCAACAAGGTTTACACCTAAAGACATTACGTTACCTGCGAATGATGATAGTACAACAACGCGTTTTGGATTTGCAGGAACTTCAACTTTACCATTCTCAGATTGGTATGTAATTGTTTCTGATTTGCTTCCCTTTGCATTTGAATCGTTTTTCTGATCTGTCGAACCGTTGCTACAAGCACTCATAACGAGTACGAATAGAACTGTAAGTGAAATGAATAACTTTTTCATTTTTTCTTTCTCCTTTTTTATATAGCTTTCTAACGGGATAGATGTCGTGCACTTAGTAGTTAAGGAATCTTATAAATCTTGATATCGAGATTTATTATAATAAAATACTTGAGTGAGCTATAAATAAACGAGCCGCTATTTCCCCTACAAATTTGTTAATAGTTTACAAAACGATAATGATTATCAATATCGATTCTTTAATAATATAATTTTATATTTTTTTATTGTCAATAGTTATTTTGATTGAAAACCTGAAGGAAAAAGGTTATATTTTATTGAGAATGATAATCAATTGTATTTGATAGCTGGGGAGTGAACATAAATGAATCCAGAAGAATTATTTGATGTGACCGTGATTGGAGGAGGTCCGGCAGGGCTTTATTCAGCGTTTTATAGTGGACTAAGAGAGATGAAAACAAAAATAATTGAATTTCAACCACAGTTAGGTGGAAAGATACACGTTTATCCAGAAAAAATGATTTGGGATATCGGGGGACTGCCGCCAGTTACTGGAGCGCAGTTAATTGAGCAGCTTGTGGAGCAAGGGTTAACATTTCATCCAGAAGTAGTGTTGAATGAAAAGATAGAGTCAATCACTCGGAATGAAGAGGGAGTTTTTGTGCTAACAATTTTCTCTGGTCAAAAGCATTTTTCAAAAACAGTTATTGTAGCTACTGGAAGTGGAATATTAAAACCACAAAAGTTAGCAATTGAAGGTGCAGAGAGGTTTGAAGTATCAAATTTAAATTATACTGTCAAATCTTTAAAGAGTTTTAAAGATAAGACTGTAATTATTTCAGGTGGAGGAAACTCAGCGATCGATTGGGCAAATGAATTAGAGCCCATTGCGAAAAAGGTTTATTTAACATATAGAAAAGATACCTTAGCTGGTCATGAAGCACAAGTTACTCAGCTTATGAATAGTTCAGTGGATTGTCTCTTTAATACGTCGATTACAAAGTTGATGGCTGATGATAATCACGAAGCAATTGAATATATTGAGTTAACGAATCATGAAACAAGTGAAGTTTCTCATTTACCTATTGACGAAGTCATTATTAATCATGGGTATGAACGTGATATGACATTATTGGAAAATAGTGAACTAAATGTTGAAATCGTTGATAATTATTTTATTGCCGGGAGTGCGAACAGTGAATCTTCAATAGAAGGGCTATATGCTGCTGGAGATATTTTAAAGCATGAGGGCAAATTGCACTTAATAGCTGGTGCTTTCCAAGATGCTGGAAACGCTGTAAATAAAGCAAAACAATTTATCCAACCAGATGCGAGTGAATATGGAATGGTCTCTTCTCATAATGATGTTTTCAAACAACGTAACCGAGAACTTATTAAGCAAATGATGAAATAATGGGTAGTGTTGAGAAGTTTAAAGAGTGGAAAGAAATAAATAGAGAAGAATATGTAAATGAATTATGAGAGATTTGAAATAAGTATCTTTTTAATAGATAAACACCCAGTTACTTTCCCATCTTTATTAAGTAAGGAAGTAGGCTGGGTGTTTATCTGTTTACTATCTTTTTTCTGATTTGTATTACACCGGTTTCTTCAGTTCACGTCTTTTACATGTATTTTGAGAAGAGAATACATGTAAAAGACGTGAACATTTGACTTGTAAATCTTTTTTGGGGGTTTATATTTTTTATAGACAAGGAAAATTATGCTGTTCCTTGTGCGTACTGATCAGGAAAGTGCTTATTTTGCACAGAGGCAATATATTGTTTCCCGTGTTTTCTAGCCAAAGATTCTAGTATGTGACGTACACGTTTTGTAAGATGCCCCTGGTTTTGTAACGCTTCACAGTATGCATCATAGTAAGCATATTTAGCCCAAAGAAAATCGTCTTGTTGAAATATGAAATGATGTTTATACCATTCTCCAATTGTATTATAGTTTACGCTTTCATTTGCAGCCTTTGTTTGTTCAATGATTCTTTTTGGTAAAGCTTTAGAAAGCTGAGAAGCAGTATTTGTTGTTTCAGTTTGTAATGATTGCTCTAACATTGTAATGATGTGACGAGTAGCCATATGTTTAACTCTCCTTTGTGTAAATGGATAAATGCCATCTATATTTTTTAATACTTACTATATTATTATACAATATATGGAATGCATCTACCTGCTTTTTGATTTGTATTTACAAAATCTTTTTATTTTATTTATAAAAATCTTTTATAATAATGTAGACATAAAAAATAATAAGGGAATGAAACAATTGTATATAACGGTAAAAGAAGCAGCAGAATATTTAAATCTTCCGGAATCTTACATTGAAGAATTGGTTCAGCAAAAACGAATTCGTGCCGTGTATGACGGTGAGCAATATTTGCTGAATAAAGAACAGTTCAATACGCATTTAGAGCAAATGGAAAAATATAAACAGTTAGTAGAAGAAATATTAAATGAGCCAATTCCAGAGGATATGGATGTAAAAGACGAAGATTAAAACTCATGGGCCTATAGCGTAGTACTCTATGAAAAATGATACAGAATCATTTTTATCCTGCTATTTGTGGGCAGTAATATTCCCACTTTAATTTCAACAAAAGTAAAGAAGCTAGGTGGAGAATAAACTGCCCGTAAAAGCCCGATTGGTGAGGGCTAATACTAGTGGAGGATGAAAAATCCTCTACTAAGTAAAGTTTCACTTTATAAATACTGTTTCAAGATCTGTAGGATAAGTATCTTGAAGCGGTATTTTTTTATGATGAAATAGTAAAATTGTGTGCATAAATGGCGGCTAATGACATGCTGGGTATTGATAGAAGCCATGTTAGTCTTTTGTACATCAGAGATATACATATTGGATAGATGTACCCCCGTGTTAAAAACATATTTTTATATAATGGGACAGTCATAGAGAACGTAACCTGTACAGATACATATACTATCAGTGCAAACGACTTATAAAACAATGAAAGGGGTTTTCTCATGAGCACGATTAGTAGTGATTTGTTGTATGGATTGATTGGAGAGAGTGTTAGAGTGAATCGAGGTGGACCAGAGTCTCAAAAAGGTACAGTGGTCGCAGTGTATTCGGATCATTTTATTTTATTGAGTGAAAACAGAACGTTTTACTATTATCAGTTTCAACATCTAAAAAGTATTACAAAAAATGCGAAAGATGTTGCTGCAGACATTGGAGTTTTACCAACATTTGCACAAGGTGAAGATTTTCAAGGTTTGCTTCAAAATTTAAAGTATCGTTGGGTGAAAATTAACCGCGGCGGCCCAGAAAAGATTGAAGGAATTCTACAAGATGTTTCTTATGAATATGTGACATTAATTGTAAAAGAGGAAGTTGTACAGATTCCACATTTCCATATTAAAAGTATGAATTATGGTCTGCAAGCACTAGAAGAAGATGACTATCAGTCAAATAACCAACAATCCGATCAGACAGCATATGTTCAATATTCAAGAGAAAGAGCAACAAAACAATCAAGTCGATATAATCGATCCAAATAATAACAAAAGAGGGGAAGGAGGGATGAAATTGGAAAATATATTTCCTGAAAATCAAATAAAAAGCTTGGTTTATCAAGGTGTAAAAGTAAACCTTGGTGGACCAGAAAGCCGTACAGGTGTGTTGCTGGCAGTAGGTGATGATTATCTCGTTCTGCAAGGAAATACAGGAGAGGTCATTTATTATCAACAGAAGCATGTAAAGGGTGTTGTAAAAAAAGCAAAAGAGATAGAGTTAAATCCTTATTTTATTGAGCAATCCTATGCGGATGGTGCAACGTTTCAAGAGATACTAGGTAGTCTTAAGTATAAATGGGTCAAAATTAATCGCGGTGGTCCAGAAAGCGTAGAAGGTTTATTAAGTGATGTAAATGAAGAATACGTTACATTAGTGAACCGCGATGAGGTAATTTACGTTATTAACTTTCACATTAAAAACGTCAATCAAATCGTTAAAACCAATAAAGATGAAGAAGAGTAATGTTTGATAAATAAGAGGGGGCAGTATGGAATAGGTAGTGGCGAATGTTTTTTGTTCAATTGCTATTATTTTACTATAGTCTAAATGTCCCCCTCTACTATTCATACAGATAGAAAGAGAGCATTGTATCACTTTGCATACATGTTTTAGCCCCCTATTATTCTTTTTTAGCTACATGTGAATGAGAGATAAAGAGGAAGTTACGCTTTGGAGAAAGGAGGATACAGATGAACGAACTAAGCAAAAATATTGGAGAATATATCTATGTTAAATTAATTGGCGAGAAAAGGTTTAAAGGATTATTAATTGATGTAGGCAATGATATTGTTGTTATTTATGATGGGAAAGACTACATCTATATTTCCTTATATCATATTCAACATTATAAATTTATGGCGAGTCTTGTGACCGAAATACAAAAGCCAGAAACAGATTCTGCTATTAAAAGAGAGTCACCGTCAATTTCCCTTCGAAAAGTACTGAGCACATCTAAAGGGATTTTTACGGAGATTTATGTAGCTGGTGGTTATCCTATTCATGGTTATGTTGCAAGTGTTATGAATGATTATTTAGTATTCTATAGCCCTGTGTACAAAACAGTATATATTTCTTTAAAACATCTAAAATGGTTAATCCCCTACCAAGAAAATCAAATTCCGTATTCCCTCAATAAAAATGAGCTTCCTGTTAATCCATTAAATATTACACTAGCTAGAACATTTGAAGAACAACTAATCAAAATGGCAGGAAAAATTATGGTGTTTGATTTAGGCGAACATTCAAATAAAATTGGGAAGATGACGAAAATTGAAGATGGTCATATTGAATTGATCAAGGCGCGTGATGAAAAAGTATATTTAAATATTCAACATGTAAAATCGGTTCATTTTCCGTAAGTTTGTTAAGAAGGCTTGCTTTTTCTTTTATGGGTGTAAAAGAAAAGGTCGAGCCTATTTTTATCCCCTAAAAGCCCGATTGGTGAGGGCTAACTATCAGTGTGGAATGAGGCCGCCACTAATTAAGGTTTCATTTTATGTAATTGTTAACAGGGGGAGTTTGTTCACTCTCTTTTTTAGTGTTGTGGTATGAAAGGGAGTTAGAATAAAAATAGTATAGCTATTTAATATAGGATAATATTACTAGAAATTTCACATGACGTAAAAGTTAGATAGGAATGACTTTAAAGGGCTTTACTCAAATTCAAAAAGAGCGCAATCTAGCTGATAATGCTAGTTATGATATTATGCTGCAGGAAATTGAGAGAATCGATGGATTTGTTAGTGAGTTAATGTTACTTGGAAAACCGAAACCAACAATGTATCAATTATGTGATATGCGAAAAGTTCTGTTATATGTTGTTCATTTGATGGAAAGTTATGCAATGCAGTACGCTGTGAAAATTCATATGCAAGTAGATGAGGCTTTACCTGATATAAAGGGTGATGAAAAACAATTAAAGCAAGTCTTATTAAACCTTGTAAAAAATGGGATTGAATCGATGATGCATGGTGGGAGTTTGAAAATTACTGTCTATAAAACAATAGAAAAAAATTGTTTATTTGTATTCAAGATCAGGGATGCGGTATGGATAGCGAAAGAATAGAGAGACTTGGAAAAGTTGTTTACACGACAAAGGAGAATGGAACAGGTCTTGGTTTAATCATTACACATAAAATTATTGAAGAGCATCAAGGGATGATTCAATTCAAAAGTAACATTGGCACAGGGACAAAAGTAGAAGTAACATTGCCAACTATATAGAATTTAAAGACAAGAGTACTTTTCAGAAAAGTGCTCTTGTTATGTAAATATAAACATTTTATAAAAAGCTTCAAGAATGCTTTTTTTTATAAAAAACTTAGTTTATAATGGAGGAAAATATCGACATGTAGTTTTATTACTCATGTACCGGTTTGTAGTTTTTACTTGTATGAATGTTTATATTGAATTGGGTTTTATGTGAATTAAAAAAGAGGGGTGCACATGCATCCTTTTTTCTATGCTGATATTATGACAGAGGTGGTACGATGGAACTAACATTAAATTCGACCGTATGTTTACACACGATTCAATTTCGAAAAGATCAAAAGAATTATATTGTAAAGGATACAATTACAGGAGAAAAATATGAAATGCCGCCACTTTGGATTGATGCACTTGCAATGATGCGTGACGGATTTTTATTGGGAGAAATTGAAGAAAAGCTAAAGGAAGAGTATCCAAAAGAAGAAGTGAATATTCTAGAATTTACGAGGCAATTGTTAGAACTAGAGCTTGTCGGAATGGTTGATGGAAAAGAAATTATTTGTAAGAAAAAGAAAGATAAAGATTATTTTGCATGGGTTCGTCCTCGGATTGAACAGTTTTTTCTTAATTTAAATCGAAAATATCGAAGCAGAGGTCAATGATGATCTCTGCTTTTTTGTTACAAGAATGAAATTAGGTATTCACCCAATTAAAGCCTCAAGCATATTGTAACTTATGTAAGTAGACTGCTATAAAGGAGTGAGGGCAGTGACAGGGAAAATTTTAAATTATTATGCTGGAGGAAATACCGCGAGAGGTTTTTATAGTTTATATGAGGAAAATGTAAGGGGATTGGAAAGACTTTTCATTTTGAAAGGTGGTCCAGGGACAGGGAAATCCTCATTGATGAAAGCAATTGGGCGTGAGTGGGTTGGAAAAGGATATGATATTGAACTGTTGCATTGTTCTTCTGATAATAAATCCATCGATGGTGTTATTATTCCAAAATTAAAAGTAGGAATTGTAGATGGAACAGCACCACATGTCATTGAGCCAAAAACACCTGGAGTTGTAGAGGAATACGTGAACTTAGGAGTTGCATGGGATTCAGAGAAATTACGAAAACATAAAGGTGAAATTATACATTATATTTCTGAAGCAAGTGGTGCATTTCAATCAGCGTATGCTTGTTTTAAAGAGGCGTTAGCTATACATGATGATTGGGAGAGAATTTATATTGATAATATTGATTTTCAAAAAGCGAATGAATTAACAAAGCAGCTTATACAAAAGCTATTTGCAGATAACAAAGGAAAACAAGCGGTGGTAAAGCACCGTTTCTTAGGGGCAGCAACACCAAAAGGGGCGGTTGATTTCGTTCCAAATTTAACAGAAGATATCCCGCATCGTTATTTTATAAAAGGACGCCCGGGTTCAGGAAAATCAACGATGTTAAAAAAATTAGCAGGGGCAGCGGAAGAGAAAGGATTTGAAGTTGAAGTATATCATTGCGGCTTTGATCCAAATAGCCTAGATATGATTATTGTAAGAGAATTAGGTTTTGCGATCTTTGACAGCACCGCGCCACATGAATATTTTCCAGAGCGAGAAGGTGATGAGATTATTGATATGTATGATCTCATTGTTACGCCAGGAACGGATGAAAAATATGCAACAGAAATTCGGGATGTTTCCATTCAATATAAAACAAAAATGAGTGAAGCAATGTCGTTCTTAGCGAAGGCAAAAGCAGTTCGAGATAAATTAGAACGGATTTATATTGCTGCGATGGATTTTACAAAAGTAGATATGTATAAAAATGAAATTCAGGGTGAGTTTGAGCGAATTGCAAAGCTTGTTAGCGAGCAACAAAAATGAAATGTTTATAGAGCTGCCAGGGAAGGCCTAGCAGCTTCCTTTTAAATTTAGTTATGTTACATACTATAGAGTTACTGAGATATTGATGTTGAAAGTAGAATAACACGCCAATAATAAGTAGATTATATTTGTCGAATTTCCAGGTAAATGATCAGAAAATGAGGATGATACATATGAGAGACAAAATTCAATTGGAATTAAGGAGAATTGAGAAAGCGAATAATGTGAAGGTTTTATTTGCGGTGGAATCTGGAAGTCGTGCATGGGGATTCCCGTCGAAAGATAGTGATTATGATGTTAGATTTGTATACATTCATCCAGTAGATTGGTATTTATCTATAAGTGAAAAATGTGATGTTATTGAATATCCAATTAGTGATGCTTTAGACATAAGTGGTTGGGATATTAGAAAAGCTCTGCAGCTATTTGCAAAATCAAATCCTGCATTATTAGAATGGATTCGTTCGCCAATCTTTTATTCTAAGAACTCTGATCTTCCAGAGCGTCTACAGAAAATGAGCGGAAATGATTTTGATCCTAAAGCAACGATTTATCACTACTTACATATGGCTTCAAAAAACTATCGTGAATTTCTACAAGGAGAGAGCGTGAAGTTGAAAAAGTACTTCTATGTATTGCGTCCTATTTTAGCTTGCAAATGGTTAGAAGAGAAAGGGACATTGCCGCCTGTAGAGTTTGAGAAGTTAATTACTGAACTAGTGTTAAAACAAAATATTTTAGCTGAGATTAATGATTTACTAATAAAGAAAAAAGATGGTATTGAGCTGGATATTGGTCTGAACATTACATTATTAAATGAATTTTTGGAAGAGCAGATTGCCTATTATCAAGAATATGTGAAAAGAATTGAAAAAGGGAAGGGCATTGAAGTTGAGAAGTTGAATGGTTTATTTCGCGATATGTTATTTGAAGTAATGGAAACAGAGCACCGATAATTTGGTGCTCTGTTTCTGTTAGCAGATTTTATTCTCCATCAACCCGTTTCAAAGGTTCATCCGCCGGCCCCTCAATTACATCCCCTTCAATTGAAAAGCGTGATCCATGACAAGGACAATCCCACGTACAATCACCGCTATTCCATTCTACTTCACAGCCAAGGTGTGTACAGGTCGTATCAACAATATGCAATTTTCCTTCGTTGTCTTTATAAGCGCCTGCACGTTTTCCATGTACTCTTACAACGGCCCCTTCACCATTTTCAAGATCTTCTGGTTTACGCAGAGCAAATTCTAACTTGCCTTCAATCAGATGTTTTGCTACATCAAGGTTTTGAGAAACAAATGTTTTTATATCTGGATCTGCATGGAATCGTGATGGGGCAAAGAGTTCTTTATACGGGTTATCTATTTTTGTAATAGAGTCCTTTAGTAGCTGGGCTGCAGCAGTTCCTGTTGTCATCCCCCATTTTCGATAACCTGTTGCAACGAATATATTTGGATTATTTTCATTAATATGGCCGATGTAAGGTAGTTTATCTAGGGTAATTAAGTCTTGTGTTGACCATCTGTAAGGGATTGCATCTATTCCAAATGTTTCTTCTGCGAAAGAGTACAATGCTTCATAATGAAGCATTGTATTGATTCCTTGTCCTGTTTTATGACTTTCACCCCCAACAAGAATAATTTTTTCTCCATTTACTGTTGTGTAACGTAAGGAGCGTGTAGGAGTGTCTATGCTTAAATACATGCCTCCGGGATAATCTTTTTTTGCTTTTATAGCTAGAACGTAGGAACGTTCTGCATACATTCTTGTGAAGAAAAAGCTATTTGCATCATAGAAAGGAAAATGAGAACAGGAGACGACATATCCACATGTAATACGATGGCCATCTTTTGTAATGACTTGCGGATAGAATCCTTTCTCGATATCGATTGCAGTGGTTTGCTCATAGATTGTTCCACCTGCTTCAATGAACTGTTCAATAAGATTTTTTAAATAATGAAGAGGGTGGAACTGTGCTTGTTTTTTCATAACAAGTGCTCCCTGAACTGAGATAGGAAGTGGAATGGAATCTACATAGTCACAAGGAATATTTAGCTTTTTATAAGCTTCATATTCTTTTGTTAATTTCCGTAATCCGTCATTGCAAGTTGTATATAAGTAGGCGTCTTCTTCAGTAAAGTCACAATCAATGTTATTTGTTCGGACTGTTTCTTTTATAAATCGCAATGCTTTTTCGTTTGCCTCATAGTATAGGCGTGCTTGATCAGCTCCAAAATGATCAATGAGCTCATCATAAATAAGGTCGTGTTGCGCAGTAATTTTTGCGGTCGTATGGCCTGTCGTTCCATTTAAAATATTTCCGGAATCGATTAAAACAACTTTCATGCCCTCTTTTGCAAGTAAATAAGCAGTTGTGATGCCTGTAATTCCAGCACCGATAATTGCAACTTCTGCTTTTATATTTTCTGATAGCTTGGGGAAAATAGGGAATGAAGTAGAGTCACGCCAGTACGGTTCTGGAAATTGGGGAAATGAATTGTTTGTCATCGTATGTCCCTCCTGTTTTAAAATAATTTACTACTTATTTTTTCCAATTTATATAAAATTCATGTAGATTATTTTCAATCTAGGAGAAGGAGATAATGTACAGTGAACAGAAGAAATTAAGAATAAGTTTTAAATATTTACAAAACATAAATATTATTCTAATATAATAAAAATGAGTATTCCTTTATAAGGTTATTTTAAATGACAGTCGATTCTATAAAGAATTATTGATGTTCATATATAAGCTGTTCTTGAGTGAAGCAGACTTTCTTATATGTGAAAGTATTTATATATATATAATGGATAAAAGCTTATAAAACCTATGCTTTTCCTTTGGTGAAATAAAATATTATTATGAAAATATAACCACATTTTATTACTAGGTCATAAAAGCTATTGACAATGTAGAAAGTCTATTGATATGATTCATCATGTGGAAAGGTTGATAAAGAGTAAAAAGAGAAATGTTTTTCATTGATAATAAAAGCGAAAATGAGTGACGATAGAGTGAGTATGATTTACTTATTATAAATGCTTTTTGTAATTAACTAGTATTATCAATCTGGAAACAAGAATTGATTTATGCAAGTTGCGTAAGCGCGGCATAAGAAAGGGGCAAAAGGATGAAGGAGCTTCATACGTTTGGATGGTATGCAGCACGTGTATCGCCGCATTTGCCAAAAAAAGCATTTAAACCAGTTCCAACTCGTTTGTTTGGTGGACTGGCTTATTTACTTGTGGCGGTAGCTGGGTTAATAGCGATTGGTTTATTCGATTTGAATGTGTGGGCAAATCTTGGAATTGCAATTGTTCTAGGATTATGTTTTGCTTCACTTGGGTTTTTAGGACATGAAATTTTGCACGGAACAGTTGTAAGGAAAGCATGGCTTCGTGATTTTTTAGGGGCAATTGCATTTATGCCATTATCTACAGGACCGAAATTGTGGAGAAAATGGCACAATGC
Source organism: Bacillus sp. FSL K6-0042 (assembly GCF_038006685.1). Taxonomy (NCBI): domain Bacteria; kingdom Bacillati; phylum Bacillota; class Bacilli; order Caryophanales; family Bacillaceae; genus Bacillus; species Bacillus sp. FSL K6-0042. The sequence continues at coordinate 2,829,197 of NZ_JBBOVS010000001.1, read as the reverse complement.
GACGCACCATGTTCATACACAGCATGAAGAACATGACCCTGATGCGTGGCCAACACTTGAAAAGATGAAGAAGAGTAAATTTTTAAGATGGGTGTATCGTATGCCCTTGCATGTACGTTCTTTCTTCAGTTTTCTGTCACTAACAATTCAATTTACAATACATTCAACTCGTATGTTCTTTCATTTTATAAAAGAATTTAAGTCATCGAATCAGAAGTCTGTATGGCTTCAACTTCTTTTGCCATGGACGGTTTGGATTAGTTTGCTATTTATTATGGGGCCTACGAAGTGGTTGTTTGCTTATGTGATTCCATTATTAATTGCAAACTTTATTGTAATGGGCTATATTGCAACCAATCACCGCTTAAATCCAATTGTTCCTGTAAATGATCCATTAGCTAACTGTTTATCTGTAACAGTGCCGCGCTGGGTTGATGTTTTGCATTTTAACTTCTCATATCATACGGAACATCATTTGTTCCCTGCTATGAGTTCTAAGTATTACCCATTAGTAAAAGAAAAAATTAAAGAAATGTGGCCGGAGCGTTATCATGAAATGCCGATGACGAAAGCAATGGCAGCACTTTGGAACACACCTCGCGTATATTATCAAGGCAGTGAATTAGTTGATCCTCATAGGGAACATTTCTATGGTTCTTTAGGGAATGGGTTAGACCCTAATAATATTGCATATCGTGAGGAGCATATAAAAGAGCAGGAAACTATCAAAAAAGTGAATCCATGATTCTGGAATAGATTATTTAGAACCCTTTAACTAAAAAAAGCAAGCTACCTAAAAAGTAGCTTGCTTTTTTTAGTTTGTATTTTGATTGTTTTTTTGCATGTAATAGTAACTTTTCATTGATCCCTTTTTCAATCTAATAGATGAAAGGGTTGCTACAATTCTTCCTATAAAGAGACTGCTTTTTCTTTCTCTTTATTTACTTGTAAAGAATTACTCTGTTTACGCTGAAGTCTTTTTTCTAAGAGGTTTACGAGATAGGTAAATAAAAGGACGAGTGCAAGATAATATATACCAACAACAATATATGTTTCTAATTGTTGGAAATTCCCAGCCGCTATAGAAAGACCAGAGCCCCATAATTCTGGCATACCTACATAGGCAACAAGTGAAGAATCCTTTAACCCGATAATAAATTGGTTTCCTAGGGGCGGAATAGAGAGACGAAATGCTTGTGGTAAGATAATGCGTCGCATAGCCAGTGGATAAGACATCCCAAGGGAACGGGCAGCCTCTAATTGTCCACGATCGACGGATTGAATAGATCCGCGGAAAATTTCTGTAATATATGCTCCGTTATGAATAGCTAAAGCGATTGCCCCCGCCCAAAAAGGTGTGAAGACAATGATAGATGTAATCCCGAAGTAAAGAATGGCAATTTGTACGATTAAAGGTGTACCACGGATAATAGCAATGTAAACATGTGCAATACTATTTAATACTTTATTATTAGAAATACGAAAGAAGGCAAATAGTAGTCCGATTAATGAACCGAGTAGTAAGGAAGTTAATGTTAATTGTAATGTTATGCCAACAGCCTTTAGAAGTGTAGGGTACGTAGATATGAAAATTTCAAACATTAATTTCACCTCAATATAGAATTTATTTTAGGAAATAGATGCAAATACCCCACGGCTGAGGTGGGGCATCGCTTATGGATTAAAAATGATTTGTTTTTTAGAAGGGTAAATCATTTTATTTTGTCTTTTCCTCTTCTCCAAGAATATTTTTTCCAAACCATTTTTTACTGATTTTTTCATATGTGCCATCTTTAATAATTTCCTCCAATGCTTTGTTTACTTTCTTCACCATTTCTTTATCATCTTTGCGAATTGCAATTCCCATTTCCTCAAGATTTAATGGTTTGCCAGCTTCTTTTATATTTGATTTCCCTTCTTTTATCATGCGAAGACCAACCATTTGATCCGTAATAACAGCATCTACTCGGCCTGGTTCTAAATCCATAAGAGCTGTAATGTCACTGTCGTATTCTGTGATTTGATCTGTATGTTTTTCCACAAGTGTTTTAAATGTACTAGCTTTTACAACACCGATTTTTTTTCCTTTTAAGTCTTCTACTGAAGAAATGGAATTGTTCTTTTTAGCTACGAAAATTTGTGCACCAGAGCGATAGTATGGATTCGTAAAATTAACGGCTTTTAGGCGGTCTTCTGTAATTGCCATACTTCCTAATATGACGTCATATTTTTTTGCTTTTAGACCTTGAATCAATGTTTCCCAAGGATTTGTAACTGGAACAGGCTTCATTCCCATTTTTTTTGCGAGTGCCTCACCAATTTCGACATCAAAACCAACTAGTTTTCCGTCATTTTCTTTGAAATTAAAAGGTTTATATAAGCCGCTCATTGCGTAGCGAAACTCTTTCCCTTCATTTGTTGAAGTTTCCTTACTACAGGCTCCAAGGACGAAGGATATACATAGTGTAATTGCTGCAAAAACAGTAAGTATTTTCTTTCTCATAAAACCCCTCCTATGATTTATCCTACACATATGGGCAGTATAGCCACGTTTTTTTATATGCTATAGAAAGTTTCTATAGATGAGGCGGTTATGCTACCCGTATGAGTTTTAAGTGTTTAAACATGCATGAAGAGTAAAATCCCTCTCTATAAAATGTTTCGTAAAAACTGTTTTGCTCTCTCATTTGACGGTGCTGAAAAAAATTGTTCTGGTGGTGCATCCTCTACAATTTGTCCATCATCCATAAAAATGACGCGATCTGCTACATCTCGTGCAAAGTTCATTTCATGGGTGACGATTACCATTGTCATTCCTTCACCAGCAAGCTCTTTCATAACTTGGAGTACTTCTCCAACAAGTTCAGGATCAAGAGCAGATGTAGGTTCATCAAATAGCATGATTTTAGGATTCATTGCAAGTGCGCGTGCGATCGCAACACGTTGTTTTTGTCCACCAGATAAAAGGTGAGGTGTCACGTTTGCTTTGTCTTGTAATCCAACCTTTTGTAATAGGTCGGTTCCAATTTCTTTCGCTTTTGTTTTGTCCATTTTTTTTACATGAATAGGTGCTTCTATGATGTTTTCTAATGAGGTCATATGTGGAAAGAGGTTAAAATGTTGAAATACCATTCCAACATTTTCGCGGACTTTGTTTAAGTTTGTACTTTTAGGATTAATTCGTTTCCCTTGTAAGTGAATTTCTCCTTCATCGTACATTTCTAAAAAGTTGAGACAACGAAGTAAAGTGCTTTTTCCTGAACCGCTCGCGCCAATTAAAACAACAACTTCTTTTTCTTTTACTTCTAAATTGATCCCTTTTAAAACGTCTAATGAACCAAATGACTTTACTAGATTTTGAACTTGAATCATACCAATCCCCCAGTCAAACTTGTATTTTACAAATGTTTCCCCTTATTTTTGTTATTAGTCATAAAGTGCCAAAACCCTTTATTTTTTGCGAAAAACATTGTCTAGGGGACGTGAAATTAGGAAGATGATTACGGTTAGTAAGGTGATAAAAAGAGGCTTTGAAAAAAATAAAAAAGTGAGAGAAATTTATATTTTATTTATGGAAGGGAGGGATGCTTTGTGGGAATCGAAAAACATTACAAGGGTCATATACTGTTTTGACAGAAGACAATTATGCAGGGGAGCTTTGGAAGACTTAAATTTAAGTTTATGCGAGCTACATTATATTCAGGATCTTCTGGAGTTACAATGCGCCCTGTTAATTTTGTTTTTTTCATTATATTGTTCCTTTCCATATGAGATTGGTTCTTATTATTGTATGAGAAAGCTTGTTTGAGAGTGTTTGAATCATAAATTGTATGTATATGAAGAATGAATAGGGTGATTAAAATGTTAGTATATTTTTTAGAGGATTTAAGTAAAAATGGAAACGTATGGATGTGTATTCGGCAGTATGTATTTAGTGTTGCCATACTAGATACTATAGAAATTTTTAGCAGTACTCCAACAGAAGTCCCCTTTCTCAAGCACGTGCAGGACATAGTCCAGGATGAAATCATATAAGAGGGATAATTAAAAACTATGAACGTTTCCGCAACATTTACCTTTATCTCTTTCGAATGGAAATTATAGCAAGATATAATAAAGTTATAATATTCGAAAGGATGTCTTTTATGAAAAAGGAGAAAAGACAACGGCTAATTAAACAATTGATAAGAGAGTGTGAAATAGATACACAAGAGAAATTAGTAGAATTGTTAGAAGAACATGGTGTAGTAGTTACACAAGCAACGATTTCACGAGATATTCGTGAATTAAATTTAATAAAGGTAGCCTCTGCAAGTGGATTAACAATATATAAGGTTTTTTCAGAAGACAGTTTACAAACGGATATGAAATTAAAGAAAAAACTAAAAGAAGTTGTTGTGAAAATTGATTGTGTAGAGCAATTAACAATCATTAAAACATTACCGGGAAATGCCCATGTTATTGGTGTATTATTGGATTCTTTAGATTGGAAAGAAAAAGTAGGATGTATATGTGGAAATGATACGTGCCTTGTGATTTCTCGATCACAATCGGATAGGAAGGTTCTAGAAGAAAGATTGAAATTGATTATGTAAGTGAAGATCCTATTTCTAATTTTTATTAGAAATAGGATTTTTTTTTTGAAATTTTAATATGAATTAATAAAGGGTTATTCATTATATATACGTAATATATAGCTGTTTTGTGAAATATGGGATAAAAAAACTTATAAAAATACAAATATATATTATTTTAAAAAATAACTTGTGAAATATTCCACTTAATAATGTTAGCGTTTTCACAAAGGAGGAAGCACGTACCGTTTATTATGTACTTGTAGACATCAAACAAATTTAAAAGGAGGTACAACAAATGAAACATCCGATACATGTTACTTCAGAAATTGGGGAATTACAAACGGTTTTATTAAAACGTCCTGGTAAAGAAGTGGAAAATTTAACGCCAGATTATTTGCAACAATTATTATTTGACGATATCCCATATTTACCAATTATTCAAAAAGAACATGATTATTTTGCACAAACATTACGCAATCGGGGTGTTGAAGTTCTTTATTTAGAAAAACTAGCAGCTGAGGCGTTAGTTGATAAAAAACTTCGTGAAGAATTTGTTGATCGTATTTTAAAAGAAGGACAGACTGACGTAAATGTTGCACATCAAACTTTAAAAGAATATTTACTTTCCTTTTCAAATGAAGAATTGATTCAAAAAATTATGGGTGGCGTGCGGAAAAACGAAATTGAAACGAGTAAAAAAACGCATCTGTATGAATTAATGGAAGATCATTATCCATTTTATTTAGATCCAATGCCAAATTTATATTTTACTCGTGATCCAGCAGCTAGTATAGGTGACGGTTTAACAATTAACAAAATGAGAGAACCGGCACGGAGACGTGAATCATTGTTTATGGAATATATCATTAAACATCATCCACGATTTGCAAGTCATGATGTGCCAGTTTGGTTAGATCGTGATTATAAATTTCCGATTGAAGGTGGCGACGAACTGATTTTAAATGAGGAAACAATTGCAATTGGCGTATCTGCTCGTACTTCAGCTAAAGCGATTGAGCGTTTAGCTAAAAATTTATTTAGTCGTCAAAATAAAATTAAGAAAGTAGTGGCGATAGAAATTCCAAAATGTCGAGCGTTTATGCATTTAGATACAGTATTTACAATGGTCGATTACGATAAATTTACAATTCACCCGGCTATTCAAGGACCAAAAGGAAATATGAATATATATATATTAGAAAAAGGAAAGGATGAAGAAACTCTTAAAATTACCCATCGTACATCTTTAACTGAAGCTTTAAAAGAAGTATTAGGATTAAGTGAATTAGTACTTATCCCTTGCGGAGGAGGAGATGTAATCGCTTCTGCTCGTGAACAATGGAACGATGGATCTAATACATTGGCAATTGCGCCAGGAGTAGTTGTTACATATGATCGCAACTATGTCTCCAATGCTTTATTACGTGAGCATGGTATAGAAGTTATTGAAGTACTCAGTTCGGAATTATCTCGCGGTCGTGGGGGTCCACGTTGCATGAGTATGCCGATTGTTCGAAAAGATATTTAGTATAAATAACGGAGAAAGTAGGGATGAATCATGTTAATGACTAAACCAAACTTAAAAGGAAGAAGTTTTCTTGCTGAAAAAGATTTTACGGAAGAAGAATTATTATACTTTCTAGATTTAGCAGCAGAATTAAAAGAGAAAAAGAAAAATGGTATCCCGCATCATTATTTAGAAGGTAAAAATGTAGCACTCTTATTCGAAAAAACTTCAACTCGTACACGGTGTGCATTTACAGTAGCTTGTACAGATTTAGGTGCAAACCCTGAATATTTAGGTAAAGGTGATATTCAGCTTGGAAAAAAAGAATCTGTTGAAGATACAGCAAAAGTTCTAGGGCGTATGTTCGATGGAATTGAGTTCCGTGGCTTCGCTCATGCAACAGTAGAATCTTTAGCAGAAAATTCAGGTGTGCCAGTATGGAATGGTTTAACAGATATGTGGCATCCAACACAAACACTTGCAGATTTATTAACAATAAGAGAGCATGTGGGACGTTTAAAAGACGTTAAGCTCGTTTATGTTGGAGACGGGCGGAACAATGTAGCAAATAGCTTATTAGTCGGCGGTGCAATTGTTGGAATGGAAGTCCGTATTTGTACACCAGAATCATTATGGCCAGCACAAGAAGTGATTGATTTAGCGAAAAAATACAATGACCGGGTAATGGTAACAAGTAGTGTGGAAGAAGCTGTTGCAGGTGCAGATGTAATTTATACGGATGTATGGGTATCCATGGGAGAAGAAGATAAATTTGCTGAACGTATTGAACTACTGAAACCATATCAAGTAAATATGCAAATGATTAAAGGAACTGGAAATGATAATGTTATGTTCTTACATTGTTTACCTGCATTCCATGATGTGGAAACATTGTACGGGGAAGAGATTTATGAAAAATATGGAATAAAAGAAATGGAAGTAAGTGACGAAGTCTTCCGTAGTAAGCATTCAAAAGTATTTGATCAAGCAGAAAATAGAATGCATACAATTAAAGCAGTTATGGCAGCTACTTTAGGAAATATGGAATAAAGAAGGGGGTTAATCCTCCTTCTTTCTCCTCCTTTAGACACTATCATTCACTATTGTTGTTTTATTCTTATTGCAATTAAAGAGAGGTGAGTGTAATGGGTGAAGAAAAGAAATTAGGATTACTTACTTTAACAGCCCTTGTAGTTGGCTCTATGATCGGTGGTGGCGCATTTAATTTAGCAAGTGACATGTCAAAAGGTGCTGGTGCCGGGGCTATTATTATCGGTTGGGTTATAACGGGAATTGGAATGATTGCTCTTGGATTATCATTTCAAAATTTAACTGTAAAAAGACCAGATTTAGATGGTGGTATTTTTAGTTATGCAAAAGCAGGATTTGGTAATTTTATGGGGTTTAATAGTGCGTGGGGATATTGGCTATCTGCTTGGCTTGGGAATGTAGCTTACGGTACATTGCTATTTTCTTCATTAGGCTATTTCTTCCCAGTTTTTGAAGGTGGACAAAATATAGCATCGATCATTGGAGCGAGCATATTACTGTGGTGTGTTCACATGTTAATTTTACGCGGTGTACAATCAGCTGCACTTGTAAATTTAGTAACTACAATTGCAAAGTTAGTACCTGTATTTGTATTTATTGTTGTAGGAATTTTCGCTTTTCATATCGATATTTTCTTAGATGGATTTTGGGGACAAGCTGGTTCCTTTTCTTGGGGAGCGGTAGGTAGTCAAGTTAAGAGCACAATGCTTGTAACTCTTTGGGTATTTATTGGTGTAGAGGGAGCTGTTGTTCTATCAAGTCGTGCAAAAAATAGAAGTGATATTGGGAAAGCAACTGTCATTGGATTAATCGGCACACTCATCATTTATATCCTGCTTACATTATTATCTCTTGGTCTTATGCAACAAGCTGATGTTGCTAATTTGAAAAGCCCAGCTATGGCGTATTTATTTGAAAGCGTTGTTGGAAAATGGGGCGCTATTTTTATTAACTTAGGTTTAGTCATTTCTGTATTAGGTGCTTGGTTAGGATGGACTTTACTCGCATCTGAAATTCCATATTTAGCTGCTAAAGACGGAGTATTTCCAAAGTGGTTTGCGAAAGAAAATAAGAACAAAGCTCCTGTAAATTCATTATGGATAACAAATAGTTTAATTCAAGTTTTCTTATTAACATTTGTTGTTTCAGATCAAGCATATCATTTTGCATTTTCTCTCGCTTCCTCTGCAATTTTAATTCCGTATGCTTTTTCAGCATTCTATCAATTTAAGCACAGTTTACAATCTGAAGACAAGGATCGAACAAAAAATATAATCATTGGTTTGGTAGCAAGTATCTATGGAATTTGGTTAGTTTATGCAGCTGGTTTAGACTACTTATTACTAACAATGACATTATATGCACCAGGTATTTTCATCTTTTACAATGTTCAAAAGCAAACGAATCCAAAACAAATATTTACACGTGTGGAACTGGCATCTTCTGTAGCTATTGGTGCCTTAGCATTTTTTGCGATTTACGGATTAATTACAGGGAGTATCACTTTATAAAATTTTGTGAAAATGAAATCAATTGGAGGGTTGAAATATGAAACGAAGAAAGATCGTAGTTGCACTAGGGGGAAATGCTATACAATCTGGAAAAGCCACTGCCGAGGCGCAGCAAGAAGCATTAGAAAGAACAGCAGAACAACTTGTTAAAATTATGGAAAATAACGTTGATATTGTTATTGCACATGGAAATGGCCCGCAAGTAGGTAATATTTTATTGCAACAAAAAGCAGCAGATACGGAAAAAACACCGGCAATGCCGTTAGATACTTGTGGTGCGATGAGCCAAGGGATGATCGGATATTGGATGGAAAATGCAATTGAGAAGGCTTTGAAAAAGCGTAAAATAAAAAAAGAAGTAGCCACGGTTATAACACGTGTTGTCGTGGATGAAAAGGATGAGGCATTCCAAAATCCAACAAAACCAATTGGTCCTTTCTATACAGAAGAAGAAGCAAGAAAGTTAATGGAAGAAACAAAAGCTGTATTTAAAGAGGATGCAGGAAGAGGATGGAGACGCGTTGTGCCATCACCAAAGCCTGTGAGTATTCATGAACATAAAATAATCAATTCATTAGTGGAAGATGGAAATATAGTAATTGCTGTTGGAGGCGGTGGAATCCCGGTTATTGACTCTGAGGAAGGTTTAAAAGGTACTGAAGCTGTCATTGATAAGGATTTCGCAGCTCAAAAGTTAGCGGAATTAGTAAATGCTGATACGCTTGTTATTTTAACTGCAGTTGATTATGTTTATGTGAATTTTAATCAACCTAATCAAAAGAGATTAGAGGCTGTTACAGTTAATGAATTAGAAGGGTATATACAGGAGAATCAATTTGCAGCAGGGAGCATGCTTCCAAAAATTGAAGCTGCTATTAGTTTTGCAAATGCAGATTCAAAACGAAAAACAATTATTACTTCTTTAGAGAAGGTATATGAAGCATTAGAAGAAAAAGCAGGTACTATTATTTCTAAGCAGGAAGTATGGGTTTGTGTATAAACATAGCTCTTCTATTACTAGTAATTTCAAAAAGAATGAGGTTAGTAACTTCATTCTTTTTGTTTGTTAATTTTTAGGAAAAATGTTCATAAAGTATTCATGATAAGCAAAAGCTGTGTAGGTTAAGTGTGATAAAATAAAAATGAATACGCTTTCTCGATGTTTCACTCCGATATATAGCAAGAGAGAAGGAATTTTATGGACAGACGGAACGTAGTTAAAGACTTGAAGCAGTTTGAATTATTTTCTCATGTAACAGATACAAAATTAAAAAGCCTATCAGAGTTTGTTTATTGGCGAACTTATAAGAAAGGTCAGTTTTTATTTTTAGAAGGTGATTCAAGAGAAAGAATTTATTTTGTGCTAGATGGTTTTGTAAAGTTAGAGCGAGTAAATCAAAACGGGAATTTATTATATGAAGACTATGTAAAGCGACTTTCTATTTTTCCTTATGGTGGTATGTTTACAGACAATGCATATAATTATACAGCGGAAGCAATGACAGATGTGGATGCTTACTATATTCCTACAGTGATTTTTGAAGATATGGTAAAAGCAAGTCGGACACAGCTAATGTACGTTGTTCAGCAGTTATCCTCTATATTAAAAATTAACGAAAATCGGGTGCAAAATATTACAATCCCAAATGCACAAGATCGTGTTATCCAGACATTAAATTATTTAATGAATGATTTAGGAGAACAAGATGGTAAGGAAATTGTAATCGCATGTCCACTTACAACAATTGAAATTTCAAAGATATCTGGAACATCTCGAGAGACTGTTAGCGGTGTATTAAAACAATTAAAAAATGATAGTATTGTTACGGTTCTAGGTAAAAAAATTACCATACATGATCCAACGTACTTTGAGGAAATTTCGATGTGAAAACTTCATATTGTATATTAATAAAGTTCTTTATATATTTATAAGGAACTTTTTTATGTTATTCCCTATAAAAAGATTGTATATTCCGATAATTTTAGCTAAAATCGATAATAAAAAACAAAGGAGAAGGGAGAAAGAATGATTCGGATTGAATATGATCGATTAGTAGCCATTTTTTACAGTGTCGGAGTATTACTATTAATAAAAATGCCAAATGATAATGAATTAATTGGAGAAAAATTATTTCACGCATACGGGATTCCAGTAGATACATATATTTATATGGGGTATAAGATTTCGAATATCTGGATTTGTTCTTTTGCATTACAAGCAATTTCTTTTCTATTTCTTATAAAGTGGTTAGAAAAGAAGGATTCTAATTGGTTAAAAAAGCTAAATAACATAAAAGTAGTGTGTATGAGTGTCTTGATTATCATAATGCCGTTTACTTTAAATGAAATACTTCAAACTCTTGATAAAACATGGCATTACACAGGGAAAAAAGGACTAGAGGCAATTGAATACAAAAAAGAGGATAGCCAATGTACGATGGAGAAAAAGGGAGATAATTTTGAACAAAATTGCGTCGTCACTTTAAAAAATTATCGCAATCATTCACAAGCATTACAACTTGTTTTATATCAAGATGCAAATCAAAAATTAAAGAGTTATCAGGTACCAACACCTTTTTACTTACAGCGACATGAAACAAAGCAATTTGAGTTTCAAGTTCCAGTTGTTTATGATGACATCGTAGTGAAAAATAAAGCACCAAATATTAAATTGCGGTCATTAAAATGAAAATCATAAGACAGATAATTAGTTTATGAAAATGAGGTTTGTTATTAAGAGAAAGAATTAGAAATGAAAAAGAAAAATAAACTTTAGTCATCCAAAATGTTGCGAATAATCGGGCATAAATTGGATGATTTTTTATTTGTAATTAAGACCCACATATCAAAATTTAGGGAACCAACTGTCCGTAAAAGCCCGATTGGTGAGGGCTAATAATCAGTGGGGGATGAAGAATCCCCACTGATTAAAGTTTCACTTTATTAATGATAAAGGGGAGTGAGAAATTCCCACCAAGTATGTACACCATAAAAAATATGTAAGGTTAATGAAATGAGGTATTGTTTCTTAAAGAAAAGTAGATATTTAGTAATAAGATGAAAATTCTCATTGCAAACTCTCCATATTTTGTTATGATAGTGTTACGAAAACGTTTGCATAAATTTTCAAATAGATGCAAAAGGAGAGAATTATTATGAATAAAACATGGTGGAAAGAAGCTGTCGCTTATCAAATTTATCCGCGTAGCTTTATGGATTCCAACGGTGATGGTATTGGGGATTTACAAGGTATTATTGCAAAGCTTGATTATTTAAAGGATTTAGGAATAGATGTAATTTGGATTTGTCCAATGTATAAATCGCCGAATGATGATAATGGCTATGATATTAGTGATTATCAAGACATTATGGATGAGTTTGGTACGATGGCTGATTTTGATGAATTACTAGATGAAGTGCATAAACGTGGTATGAAGCTCATTATTGATTTAGTTATTAATCACACGAGTGATGAACATCCTTGGTTTATTGAATCGCGTTCGTCTAAAGATAATCCAAAACGTGATTGGTATATTTGGCGCGATGGTAAGGATGGAGAAGAACCAAATAATTGGGAAAGTATTTTTAGCGGTTCTGCTTGGGAATATGATGAAGTAACAGATCAATATTTCTTACACATATTCTCACGTAAACAACCAGATTTAAACTGGGAGAATGCACAGGTCCGTGAAGTTTTATATGATACTGTAAACTGGTGGCTAGATAAAGGAATTGATGGTTTCCGTGTAGATGCAATCAGTCATATCAAAAAAGAAGAAGGCCTAAAAGACATGGCAAATCCGAAAGGGTTAAAGTATGTGCCTTCTTTTGATAAACATATGAATGTAAATGGAATTCAGCCACTTTTAGAAGAGTTGAAGGAGAATACATTTTCAAAATACGATATTATGACTGTTGGGGAAGCCAATGGTGTCAAAGTTGAAGATGCTGATCTTTGGGTTGGAGAAGAAAACGGTAAATTTAATATGGTATTTCAGTTTGAGCATTTAAGTTTATGGGATGCAGAAAAGAAAAAGGAACTTGATGTTGTGGAACTGAAAAAGGTGTTAACGAAGTGGCAAAAAGGTTTAGAAAATAAGGGATGGAATGCGTTGTATATTGAAAATCATGATAAACCACGGATTGTTTCTACGTGGGGAGATGATAAACAGTATTGGCGTGAAAGTGCAACAGCTTTAGGAGCAATGTACTTCTTTATGCACGGAACACCGTTTATTTATCAAGGACAAGAAATTGGTATGACAAATGTTCAATTCCCAAATATTGAAGATTATGATGACGTAGCAATTAAGAATTTATATCGCGAGAAAATTGAAGAAGGCGTATCACATCAAGAGATGATGGAAATTATTTGGGCATCTTGTCGTGATAATTCACGTACACCAATGCAATGGAATGATGAAGAAAACGCTGGTTTTACAACAGGGAAACCGTGGTTTGGAATGAACCCAAATTATAAAGAAATTAATGTTCAAAAGCAGCAAGTAGAGGCTAGTTCTATTTTTAATTTCTATAAAAAGATGATTGCACTTAAAAAAGAGCATGATGTATTTAATTATGGCACATATGATTTGATTTTAGAGAATGATCCGCAGATTTATGCGTATACGCGTACGTTGAATGATGAAAAAGTTGTTGTGATTAGTAATATATCTAAAGAAAATGCTGTGTATAATGAGGATACATTCTCTTTAGAACGCAAACGTTTGCTTTTAAATAACTATGAAGTAGTGGAACATAATAAATGTACTACAATTACTTTAAAGCCTTATGAAACAAGGGTTTATCGTATTTATTGATAAAAAAAGATGCTCTCGTAGCATCTTTTTTTATGAAAAATAATAAATTTATATTGCAATGTGAAAACGCTTTTATTAAAATAGATTTATGAAAACGTTTGCGTTAAAAAGGTATCGTTTTCGTAGGCAAAAAGAAATTATTATCTATATTAGTAGGGATTTTATAAATAAAGAGGAGGAAAAAACAGATGAAAATTACGTCTTTTGATTTTTGGCAGAAGTTCGGGAAAGCATTGCTAGTTGTTGTAGCTGTTATGCCAGCTGCTGGCTTAATGATTTCCATCGGTAAGCTAATTGGTATGTCTGCTGGGGATGTAAATGCAGTACATACCATTGCTAGAGTAATGGAAGACATCGGTTGGGCAATTATTACAAACTTACATATTTTATTTGCTGTAGCGATTGGGGGATCTTGGGCGAAAGATCGGGCAGGTGGTGCATTCGCAGCGCTGTTAGCATTCGTCTTAACGAACCGAATTACAGGAGCTATATTTGGTGTTAACGCTGAAATGTTAACGGATTCAAAAGCGAAAGTTTCCTCATTATTAGCAGGTGATTTAATTGTTAAAGATTATTTCACTTCAGTACTTGGTGCACCAGCATTGAACATGGGAGTTTTCGTAGGGATTATTACAGGGTTCTTAGGAGCTACCTTATATAACAAATACTATAATTATAATAAATTACCACAAGCATTAGCGTTCTTTAACGGAAAACGATTTGTACCATTTGTTGTAATTGTATGGTCTACAGTTACTGCGATTGCTTTATCACTTTTATGGCCATTTATCCAAAGCGGATTAAATGAGTTTGGTCGCTGGATCGCAGCATCAAAAGATAGTGCACCAATTGTTGCACCATTTGTATACGGAACATTAGAGCGTTTACTATTACCGTTCGGATTACATCATATGTTAACGATTCCGATGAACTATACGGAGCTTGGTGGAACATATACGATGTTAACTGGAGCAAAAGTTGGTCAGGTTGTTGCGGGACAAGATCCATTATGGCTTGCATGGATTACTGATTTAAATAACTTGTTAGCAAAAGGGGATACCAAAGCATATAACGATTTATTAAATAATGTTGTGCCAGCTCGTTTCAAAGTTGGGCAAGTTATTGGTTCAACTGCATCATTAATTGGTATTGCATTTGCGATGTTCCGTAATGTCGATAAAGATAAACGTGCAAAATATAAACCAATGTTCTTATCTGCAGCATTAGCAGTATTTTTAACAGGTGTAACGGAACCAATTGAATTTATGTTCATGTTCATTGCACCAGTATTATATATTGTATATGCAATTATAACAGGACTTGCATTTGCGTTGGCGGATCTTATTCACTTACGTGTCCATGCTTTTGGTTTTATTGAGTTAATTACACGTACACCAATGATGATTAATGCAGGATTAACAAGAGACTTAATTAACTTTGTTGTTGTGTCAGCGGTATTCTTCGGTTTAAACTTTACAGTATTTAATTTCTTAATTAAAAAATTCAATTTACCAACGCCAGGACGTGCGGGTAACTATATTGATAATGAAGATGAATCTTCAGAAGGAACAGCAAATGTAAAAGATGGTTCTTTAGCAATGAAGGTTATTGATTTGTTAGGTGGAAAAGATAATATTGCGGATGTAGATGCTTGTATGACACGTTTACGTGTAACAGTGAAAAATTTAGAAGCTGTTGCACCAGAGGCACAGTGGAAGCAAAACGGTGCTTTAGGTCTCATTGTAAAAGACAAAGGTGTTCAAGCGGTATATGGTCCGAAAGCTGATGTGTTGAAATCAGACATTCAAGATATGTTAGGTGCATAATAAATGAAGTTACTCACTTTAAACTGTCATTCTTGGCAAGAAGCGAATCAAATAGAAAAAATAAGACATCTTGCTAAAACGATTCAAGAGGAAGATTACGATGTTATTGCCTTGCAAGAAGTTAGTCAGTCTATAAAAGCTCAAAATGTATGCGATAACAAGAAAAAGGATAACTTTGGCCTTGTATTACTTGCAGAGCTTGAGAAGCTAGGTTTAGGAAATTACAACATTGTTTGGGATTACTCGCATATTGGTTATGACATATATGAAGAAGGTTCAGCTATCATAACGAAACATTCTATTGTGAAACAAGATTCTTTCTTTGTATCAGAAAGTAAGGATATCTCTTATTGGAAAGCGCGTAAAATTGTTAGCGTAACAATCTCTTATAAAAGTAAAAATATAACCTTTTATTCTTGTCATCTTGGTTGGTGGAATGATGAAGAAGAATCGTTTCAACGACAAGTCGATTGTTTAATAAAGCATATGAATGAAAACGAACTTTCAATTTTAATGGGCGATTTTAATAATAATGCCCGTTTACAAGGAGAAGGATACGATTATCTCATGCAAAAAGGGCTTTATGACACATATGAGCTAGCTTTGGAAAAAGATGAAGGAACAACTGTACAAGGAAAAATTGCTGGTTGGGATGAAAATAAGCAAAATTTACGAATTGATCTTATTTTAAGTAACAAACCAAAAACAGTTATTTCTTCAAAAGTCATTTTCAATGGTATAAATCGAAATATTATTTCAGATCATTTCGGAGTAGAAGTTCAATTGGATATATAATAATAGAAGAAATCCTCATAGCAATGTAAGCGCTATGAGGATTTTTTTTGTGAATACAAGTATTTCCAAGATAAAATACTTGTATTTTTTATGACATTTCCTATATATTTGTTATTACTGAATGTAAAACCGATTTGGTCATTTTGTATGAATACTTTATCGACTTCGTTATATAATGAAGTAAGTAAAAGATTTTGGGAAAATAGTACACTTTCGTTTAATCCACGATGAGGAAAATGATATAATTGCAAAATGCATGCATCATTTTCTAAAGAAGGAAAAATATATAATTAGGTGATAGCTTATATGAAACAGATATGGCGTATTTATACGACAGACTTACGGAACGTAGCCAAACATTGGGCTGCGATTGTAATTGTATTAGGACTTATGATTTTGCCATCGTTATATGCATGGTTTAACATTAAAGCTTCCTGGGATCCATATGGGAACACGAAAGATGTTCCAATTGCAGTTTCTAACCAAGATGCTGGATCAAATTTACGAGGAAAAGATATTAACATCGGGAATGAAATTATAGATTCGCTCAAAAAGAATAAAAATATGGGATGGAAATTCGTTGATGAAAAGCAAGCAATTTATGGAGTAGAACACGGGGATTATTATGCAAGTATTACGATCCCAAAAGATTTCTCTGAAAAAATTGCAACGGTAATTAGCGATAACCCGCAAAAGCCAGAACTTGATTATTTTGTGAATGAGAAGGTCAATGCCATTGCACCGAAAATTACAGCAAAAGGTGCATCAGGTATAACAGAAGAAATTAGTAAAAACTTTGTTAAAACAGCAAACGGTGAGATTTTTCAAATCTTTAATGATCTTGGAATCGATTTAGAAACAAACTTACCAAGTATCGAAAAAGTAAAAGATCTTGTATTCAAGTTAGAAGCACAGTTCCCGGAAATGTATACACTTGTGAATACAGCGTTAGATGATGCGACTAGAGCGCAAGATCTTGTGAAAGTTGCACAAGAAGATTTACCGGTTGTGGAAAGTGTGATTAACGATGGGCAGGAAACGCTGGGGAACTTAGATAAGTTCTTTGCAAACAATGACCAAAGGTTAAAAGACGCTCCTGGAGCGATACGAAACGACTTAACTGTGGTGAAAGATGGCATGGATAAGGCAACAGCTGTTACTAATTTTTTAATGCATCCAGGTATTGATTTGAATCTTCCTGATATATCTAAGATACCTCCACTTCCTGAGTTTCCATCACTTTCTGGACTTCCACAGTTTAATGATGAAGGATATAAAAATATTGCCAGAAATATTAATCAAACGGTAAACAATGTGTTGAGTTCAGCACGTACGGGAACTGCATATGCACAAGGCGTTATGAATGGCTTGCAAAATGGAAAGTTTGATCCAGCGAGAGCGAAGCAAGAACTCAATCAGGCTTCCGATAATCTGCAAGGCCATACTGACGGTGTTTCTTATCTTATTGATATGTTGACTAAGCTTAAAGAAGCGGAACCAAATAAGGGAGAAGCGTTTTTCCAAAAGGGGATAGATCATTTAACTAATTTAAAAAATGGTATGGAGAATGCAAACAATGGTATTAAAGATCTTGTAAATATTATTGGTACAGGTCAAGAAGTAAAACAAGATGTGAGAGATGCTGTTAATCAAAAATTAAATGCAGTGAATGGCTTAATTGATCAAGCTGAAAAAGATTATAATGAAACTTTTGTAGCAGATTACAAAAAAGCAGTTCAGTTTAAAGAACAAACAGAAAACAAGATAAATGAGGATTATGAGAAAGCAAAGACTGAATATAATAAAGTAAGAGATGGTATTGAGAATGCTAAATCTGATGCTCAAAAAGCAATGGAAGACCTGCAAAATAAAGGTGTAAATGGCTTGGATTCAACGAAAGTAGCTTTAAACAGCTTAAATGGCCAATTCCAAGCAGGTATTAGTATGATTGATGATATGATTCCTGTACTAGAAAGTGCGAATAAGGTTTTAGCTGATGTAAATAGTGATAAAAACCTTGATAATGGGATTGCAAAATTAAATAAAGCAAAAGACGCTCTTCAAAAGGGTGCCGATGCAACCAATAAAGGAATCACACTTATTAACAATGGGCAACAACCTACAAAAGATGTAATTGAAAGCATTAATGAAGCATCGAAAAATGGTTCAGCACAATTGGGAGACTTCTTAGCAAGCTACGATTCAGAAATCGTTCCGAACTTCAATGCAGCAATTGCTCGTACAAAAGAGATGTCTAAAAATACATCTAAGATCTTAAACGACGCAGATAAAAAGCTTCCAGATGTAAAAAAACTGCTAGAAGATTCATCTAAAGGCCTAGTAGAAGGCACAAAGAAAGTGGAAGATATTAAAGCAGAAATGCCAGCTGCTGAGAAAAAGATTAAAGAATTAGCAGATAAAATTCGTAAATTTGAGTCGGAAGAAGATATAAAAGATGTCATCAAGTTATTGAAAAATGATGTTGAACAGCAAAGTGATTACTTTGCAAATCCAGTAAATTTAAAAGAAAATAAATTATTTGCGATGCCAAACTACGGTTCGGGGATGTCACCATTCTATACAGTGCTTGCATTATGGGTAGGGGCACTTTTAATGGTTTCATTATTAACAGTAGAAGTACATGAGCCAGAGGCAAATTATAAGAGTCATGAGATTTACTTCGGACGCTTTTTAACATTCTTAACGATAGGTCTTGCACAGGCGTTTATCGTATCGATGGGAGATATTTTCTTACTTGGTACGTATGTAGTTGATAAGTTTTGGTTTGTTCTATTCAGCTTATTCATTGGTGGAGTCTTTGTTTGTATCGTGTATTCACTCGTTTCTGTTTTCGGAAACATTGGGAAATCGATGGCAATCATTTTACTCGTACTACAAGTAGCTGGATCAGGCGGAACATTCCCAATTCAAATGCTTCCAAAATTCTTCCAATTGATATATCCGTTCTTACCGTTCACATATGCAATTAGCGTGATTCGTGAAACAGTGGGCGGAATGCTTTGGGATATTGTGATAAGAGATCTTCTCGTGTTAAGTGTCTTTGTGGTAATCATGCTTGTACTTGCATTGGTACTGAAAACACCGATTAACAAGTCGAGTGAGAAATTTGTTGAGAATGCAAAAGGAAGTAAAATTATTCATTAAAAAAAGTTCCTACCGAGAGCGGTAGGAACTTTTTTTATTCAAATTTTAACTTTTTTAATGCTTCTGCTAGTGCGTTATTTAATGGCTCTTCTTCTTCTTTTTGTTGCTGCTTCATATATTTTTGAACGTAGCGTTTATCTGCTTTATTTCCTGATTCTTTCTTGCGGCGCTCTTGGAATGTAGAAAGCTTCTCGCGATATCCACATTTACATGCGAAGATTTGCCCATCTCCTTCACCGCGAAGTTCTAGTTTTTTCTTACATTGAGGGCATCTTGCATTTGTCGTACGGGATACATTTTTACGATGACCACATTCGCGGTCTTGGCATACAAGCATTTTACCTTTTTTGCCGTTTACTTCAAGCATCGGTTTGCCACAGTCTGGACAAGTTTTTGTTGAAATGTTTTCATGCTTATACTTTTTATCGTTTGATTTAATTTCAGCAACGATTTCTTTTGTATAGTTTTTCATCTCGGAAATGAAAATTTCTTTTTTTAATTTACCTTTTGCGATAGCTTCAAGTTTTTGTTCCCATTCAGCAGTTAGTGTAGGAGATTTTAGTTCTTCCGGTACTAAATCAAGTAACTGACGACCTTTTGATGTAATGTGAATATCTTTACCACGTTTTTCAATCAAGAATGAATTAAATAGTTTGTCAATAATGTCAGCTCGTGTAGCCACAGTACCTAATCCACCAGTTGATTTTAACGTATCAGCAAGTTGTTTATTTTGCGTATCCATGTATTTTGTAGGGTTTTCCATTGCTGAAAGTAACGTTGCTTCATTAAAGCGTGCAGGTGGTTTTGTTTGACCTGATGTTTGAGCAATTAGTTTTACGCTTAATGTATCGCCTTTTTCAATGCGAGGTAAAATTTGCTCTTTTAAATCTTCAACTGCATCGTCATCTTCAAAGCGGTTTTCATATACTTCTTTCCAACCAGAATGTAAAATCGTTTTGCCACGTGCAACAAACGTTTCATCACCAATTTTCGTGCGTAATGTTAGTTGTTCATATTCAAAGGCTGGGAATAAGACTGCTAAGAAACGTTTTACCACTAAATCATAAATTTTGCGTTCTTTATCTGTGAAAGCTGAGAAATTCACATAGCTTTCCGTTGGGATGATTGCGTGATGATCGCTTACTTTACTATCATCAACAAATGCTTTAGTGGATTTTATAGGCTTATTTAAAATTTTATGAGCTAAAGGACGATATTCTCCTACTCCACACGCTTTTAGACGCTCTGGAAGTGTTCCGACGATATCAGATGAAATATAGCGCGAATCTGTACGAGGGTAAGTGAGTACTTTATGTTGCTCATACAATTTTTGCATAATATTTAACGTTTCTTTTGCAGAATAACCAAAGATTTTATTTGCATCACGTTGTAGCTCTGTTAAGTCATAAAGACCAGGAGCAAATGATTTTTTCACCTTTTTATCGATTTCTACCACAGTTGCATTTTGTTTATCCAGTTTTGTCACAATGGTATCGATTTTTGCTTTATCAAAACTGCGACCATTCCCTCTAGCGTCTTGCCAAGTCAATTTTAACTTTTCTGTTGTTTGAGCTTCAATGCCGTAGTATGTTTGTGCTTTGAAGTTTTTAATTTCGTCCTCACGACCTGCAATGATAGCCACAGTAGGTGTTTGTACACGACCACAGTTTAGTTGAGCATTAAATCGAGTAGTTAATGCACGTGTTGCATTAAGCCCGATATACCAGTCAGCCTCCGAACGTGCGACAGCTGAAGCGTATAAATTTTCATATGCTTTACCTGGCTTTAAGTTTGCGAAGCCATCTTTGATTGCTTTATCGGTAACAGATGAGATCCATAGGCGTTTAATAGGTTTATTAATTCTAACTTTATCAATAATCCAACGCGCGACTAATTCTCCCTCTCTTCCAGCGTCTGTAGCCACTATTATTTCAGTAACATCTTTTCTAATCAGTTGACTTTTAACGGCATTAAACTGTTTGCCAGTTTGCTTAATCACTGTCAATTTCAAACGTTCAGGTAGCATTGGTAAATCTTCTAGATTCCACTTTTTATATTTTATATCATAGCTTTCTGGGTCTGCTAATGTAACAAGATGCCCTAAAGCCCAAGTAACGATATATTTATTACCTTCAAGATAACCATTTCCTTTTTTATCACACTTCAATACACGTGCAATATCACGTGCAACAGAAGGTTTCTCAGCAATTACAACACTTTTTGCCATATTTAAAACATCCTTTCAAGTTTCCGTAAGTTAAATATAGCATAGATCCTTTGCGGATTCAGTTATGCCGAAGATTCTAACCTTTTGTTATTAATTAAATACTCTATATCTTTGACTAGTTAAGAGGGGGAAATTTTAGTATTTCGGATATAACAAAATAGTAGGATATCTTTGTCCTTTTTTAAAAGGACAAACCATTATTTCACAAGGCGAAAAAGTATCAAAACGCGATGTTGCGAAGTATATAAAACAATAAAATCAAGATGATGAGCCGCGTAATCCTGCGTTAGCGGAAGCTTTGGTAAAATTGAAATTTGGTTCAAAAGAAAAAAGGGAACTGCTCTCATTTTCTCACTTTGTTTGAACTTGGCATGGGGCTAAAAAAGGACCTGACCGCTTCTATGCATGGCCGGATGCTCTCTCCCACCTAAAAAAGGGTTTTTATCGTTTTTTCAATTTGTACTTATATATTAAGATGACAAAAACGTGTAACTTGTTATTTTAAGAGAATAAGAGTAGACTCTGAATTAGATGAATAAGAACACATGGGAGTTTGCGGATGCAGACTGAGAGTACGACTAATCTGTCGTTGACCATTAGAACCTGTTGGATAATGCCAGCGTAGGGAGAGTGTAACAGCACATGTTCAGGCACTTTGCATACGCGAAGTGTCTTTTTGTGTATCTCCCATTATAAAGTTAGGAGATGAAAAGAATGAATATACAAGAAATCGCAAAAGTAGTGGAGACAGTGAGAGAGGCTAATCCTCTTGTGCATAATATTACAAATGTCGTTGTGACAAACTGTACGGCCAATGGTTTACTTGCATTAGGAGCTTCACCAGTTATGGCATATGCAAAAGAAGAAGTGGCAGAAATGGCTAGCATTGCCGGAGCACTTGTTTTAAATATGGGTACACTTCGTCCTGAAGAAGTAGAAGCGATGTTAATTGCCGGGAAGTCTGCGAATGCACATCATGTACCAATATTATTTGATCCAGTTGGTGCTGGAGCTACTTCTTACCGAACTGAAGTAGCAAGACATATTCCAAGTGAAGTGAAATTAGCAATGATTCGCGGGAATGCAGCGGAAATTGCTAATGTTATTAATGAAAAGTGGGAGATTAAAGGTGTTGACGCTGGTGCTGGTAATGGTGATGTTGTAGGAATTGCGAAACAAGCAGCAGATGAATTAGATACAGTTGCGGTGATTACCGGAAAAGAAGACGTTGTAACAGATGGTGAGCGAACAATCATTATTCGCAATGGACATCCAATTTTAACGAAAGTGACAGGTACAGGTTGTCTATTAACTTCTGTAATGGGGGCATTTGCAGCGGTTGAAAAAGATTATGTGAAAGCGGCAGTTGCTGCATTAACGTTTTATGGTGTAGCAGCGGAAATAGCTGCAAGTAAAACAGTAGAGCAAGGACCAGGAAGTTTCCAAATTGAATTTTTGAATCAGTTAGCAAACACTACTGCAAATGAGATTGTACAATATGGAAATATCCAAGAGGTGCAATAAGAAGGGGTAAAAGAAATGGCAAGTATTGATCAACAACAAATGTCCAAGTTATTGCAAGTGTATTTTATTATGGGAAGTAATAACTGTGAAAGAGATCCATTACAAGTAATGAAAGAAGCGTTAGATGGCGGAGTAACGCTTTTCCAATTTCGTGAAAAAGGTGAAGGAGCTTTAGCTGGGGAAGAACGAGTGCGTTTTGCTAAGCGGTTACAAATGCTTTGTAAAGAATATGATGTACCTTTTATCGTGAATGATGATGTAGAATTAGCAATTGAATTGGGTGCAGATGGTGTTCATGTCGGACAAGATGACGAAGGAATTACATCCGTTCGTGAAAAAATGGGAGATAAAATTGTCGGGGTATCTGCTCATACGATAGAGGAAGCTCGTTTTGCAATTGCAAATGGGGCGGATTATTTAGGAGTAGGACCTATTTTTCCGACGAGTACGAAGAAAGATACAAAAGCGGTGCAAGGAACGAAAGGGTTGCGTTATTTTAGAGAAGAGGGAATTACAATCCCGATTGTTGGTATTGGAGGAATTACAGTTAAAAATGCTGCTTCTGTTATAGAGGCAGGGGCTGATGGAGTTTCTGTTATTTCTGCAATTAGTTTAGCAGATTCGCCTTATGAAAGTACGTCTTTACTGACAGGTATTTTTAATGCTAAATAGTGAAAATCGTTGATATATGGGAAGAACCATTTCTAATGTGAAGAAATGGTTTTTTTGTCGTATAAAACAAAGTGTGCGGCTCAAACTAATATGTATGAACATATATCGTTTCGGAGGTACAATATGATTTCATTACAGGATATTATAGCTGCTCATGAGAAGATGAAAGGCATTGTCCATATGACACCACTAGATTATTCAAGTACATTTAGTGAACTATCGCATAATGAAGTATATTTGAAACTCGAAAATTTACAAAAGACGGGTTCTTTTAAAGTACGTGGTTCTTATAATAAGATGGTTTCTCTTGATAAAGGTGAATTAGAAAATGGGGTTGTTGCAGCGTCTGCTGGAAATCATGCACAAGGTGTCGCCTATTCTAGTAATATGCTCGATATTCCCTGTACGATTGTGATGCCAAAAGGTGCACCGCTTAGTAAAGTGCTTGCGACTAAGCGATATGGTGCACATGTAGAGTTGCAAGGTGATGTATTTGATGATGCATTAGCGTATGCGCTAGATTTGAAAGAACAAACAGGAGCAAAGTTTGTACATCCATTTGATGATGAGGCTGTAATCTCTGGTCAAGGGACGGTAGGTTTAGAAATATTGCAGCAGCTTGATGACGTCGAAGCAGTTATTTGTCCTGTTGGTGGTGGCGGCTTAATTGCAGGTGTTGCGATGGCGATTAAAGAACAAAAACCGTCGGTGAAAATATATGGTGTACAAGCGCTTGCTTGTCCGGGGATGAAGCAATCCTTAGAGGGAAAGAAAGTTATTACTGTGGAATCTTCACCAACTATGGCAGATGGAATTGCGGTGAAAAGACCGGGAGAACTTACATTTCAGCTTGTAGAGCGATATGTAGATGATATTTTTTGTGTGGATGAAATGGAAATTGCGAGAACGATGTTAATGCTACTGGAACGAAATAAATTATTAGTAGAAGGCTCAGGTGCCAGTTCGTTAGCCGCATTGCTCTATCAAAAAATTCCTGTGAAAGAGAAAAAAGTTGTGTCGATTTTAAGTGGTGGAAATGTTGATGTTAACTTCATTACTCGTATTATTGAACATGGGATGGTTGAAGCCGGCCGCTTTGTTCATATTGCAACAATGATTAAAGATAAACCAGGACATTTGCAACATTTACTCGAAATTGTAACAAGTTTTGAAGCAAATGTATTACATATTCATTTAGAGCGGATTGGAACAAAAGTATTTCCTGGGTATGCGCAGCTCCATTTATCATTAGAAACGAAAGATAAAAACCATATTGAAGAAGTGCTAAGTGGGATAGAGAAAAAAGGATATAATGTAGAAGTTATTGAATAAAGAATTTAAACAAACGTTTGATTAAATGAAAAAAGCACAAACTTTATTCAGAAAAAGTTTGTGCTTTTTGTATGTTAAAACATAATGGAAATTAAGAGCATCCCAATTCCAATGGAAGCAAATGTTGCGACCAGACCAGGAATCATAAAGCTATGATTTAATACATATTTACCAATACGTGTTGTTCCTGTACGGTCAAAGTTGATCGCAGCAACAATTGTTCCGTAGTTCGGAATGAAGAAATATCCGTTTACTGCAGGGAACATCGCAATAAGAAGTGTTGGTGAAATGCCAAGTGATAATCCGAGTGGCACTAACGCACGTACTGTTGCTGCCTGGCTATACAGTAAAATAGATAGAATAAATAATGCAATAGCGAATAACCATGGTGCGCTTGTTACTAAGTGTTGAATCGATCCTTGAATCGTACTTAAGTTTCCGTTAAAGAATGTGTCTCCCATCCAAGCGATACCGAAGATTGCAACAACGGCTGTAGCACCGGCTTTGAAGACATTTCCAGATACAATGCTTTCTACATTTGGTTTACAGAAGATAATAATAAGAGCAGCAATTGTAAGCATGACCATTTCAATTGTATTTGGCATTGAAAGACGAACTAATTTTCCATCTATCATCCATCCTGGACGAAGTGTTTCGAATGAACCAAGAAGAACAACAAAAATAGTTGCAAATAAGAAGAGAACAACAGATAACTTGGCACCTTTTGCACCGATAAATTCTTTCTTTTCTTCAAGTTTAGGAATCATGCCTTCTTTCAATCGTTTTAAGTATTCAGGGTCTTCATTTAACTCTTTACCCATTTTGCTCGCAACGAAAGCTGCTAACATACAAGCGATAAAAGTAGAAGGAATACTTACTTTTAAAATATCTAACAATGTAATTTTATAATCAGCTAGCATTGCTAACAGGGCCACAGTTGCAGCAGAGATTGGACTTGCTGTAATTGCTTGTTGCGAAGCGATTACGGCAATTGACATCGGGCGTTCAGGTCTAATTCCTGATTCACGTGATACCTCTGCAATAACGGGAAGTACGGAATAGGCAACATGTCCAGTTCCAGCACATAACGTAAATAAATAAGTTACAATAGGAGCGAAAAATGTAATACGCTTTGGATTTTTACGTAGTGCTTTTTCTGCAAGATGGACAAGATAGTCCATTCCACCAGCAGCTTGCAGGGCACCAGCAGCTGTAATGACTGCTAAAATCATCAGCATAACGTCAATAGGAGGAGCTGTAGGTTGTAAATGGAATATGAATACGAGGATTGCCATACCAACTCCACCCATTACCCCTAGTCCAACTCCACCAAGGCGTGCACCGATAAAAATGCAGAGTAATAAGGTAATAAATTGTAGCCAAAACATGATAAACTACCTCCAAAATCCATATGGTAAGATATTTTTGAATAATTTAATTTGAATGATAATTATTAAATTAAACAAAGAGAAAAGTTGTTATATAAACCTTTTTTATTATATAACACGTAAAAAGTAACATTCACTATATTTTGTGAAATTATTTTGAGAAAATTAAATGTAAAGTGAGGGTATAGGGGGGAACGAAATATTTTGAAAGGAAAAAGCAGAAACGAATCCATTCGTTTCTGCTTTTTCCTTTCAAAGAGGTTCACTTATTGTTTTCTTTTATTTGTACCAAAATATTAATAGTAAAGATAATAATAGCAAGAACAACAAGAATACTTCCGCCAGCAACAAAAGGTATAGCTGCATGGTAGCCATAAATCTCAAGAGCGAGTGCAATCATCATAATCGGTAGCCCGATATGTAAGAGCCAAAAATGCCATTTACCAAGTTTCGAGGCACCAGCTTCTTTGAAAATATAATATAAAATACCTGCTAACATCATAGAAGTCCAACCTAATAATAAAACATGTACATGAACGGCGGTCAATTTGTAATTAGCTGAAATTGACATGAATAACCCCATACAAACACCGATGACAAAATAAATAGAAGAGATTTTAATGAAACGAATTCCCATTTTTAGCCCCCTTAATATACTTGTATGTTTGCTACAATAAAATATATGACCAATAGATTGTGAGCAGTATCATATTATAAAAAAATGTGGATTTGTTTGTTTGAAAAAATAAATCATGCTACAATGAAAACGAATTAAGACCGGGGAGCCAATTGGCTGAGAGGATGTAAGTAAACATCGACCCTCAACCTGATCTGGATAATGCCAGCGTAGGGAGTTACTTAAAGTGATGTAAGCAGATGTTATTGTATAATAACTTGCATACAAGGCTTTCCTGCGTAGTTTGTAGGAAAGCCTTTTCTTTTTACAAAACATATTTTGCAAGGGGGATTTTCGGATGTCACAACAAGTTACAATTTCATTTTCAGTCGTACCACAAGCAAAAACGAAAGATGTGTATGCCGTTGTTGATAAAGCAATTGAAGTCGTACAACAATCGGGTGTTCGTTATGAAGTAGGTGCGATGGAAACAACACTAGAAGGAGAATTAGACGTGCTTCTTGATGTCATTAAGCGTGCACAACAAGCTTGTGTTGATGCTGGAGCAGAAGAGGTTATTACTTCTATTAAAATTCATTATCGTCCAAGTACAGGTGTAACGATTGATGAGAAAGTTTGGAAGTACCGTGATGAATATGAAAAACCAGAAACGATCTAACATAACAATTACAACGATTTGGCTTATCCTTCTCATTGCTATATGGGAAGGATCTGTTTCATTATTCCGAATTGAACCGTGGATTTTACCCAAGCCTTCTACTATTGTACAGGAACTCATTGGAATGAAAGATTTATTGTTGCCAAATACAATGCAAACACTACAAGAAGTTATCATCGGATTATTCTTTGCGATTTTACTTGGAACGAGTATTGCAATTATTATGGACGTTATTCCGTTATTTCGCATTTTAATTAATCCGTTACTCGTAATATCACAAACGATACCGATTGTTGTGCTAGCACCTTTATTCATTATTTGGTTTGGGTATGGGATGCTGCCGAAAGTGATGGTCGTGATTCTTGTTTGCTTCTTTCCGATTGCCTTGAGTATTTTAGAAGGTTTCCAAACAGTAGATAAGAACATGCTTAAGTTATTACAAACAATGCGCGCGACAAAATGGCAAATCTATCAGAAGGTAAAATTCCCAGCCGTGCTTCCATACTTTTTCTCTGGGCTGAAAATTGCGGTTACATATAGCGTAATGGGAGCGATTATTGGGGAATGGCTTGGTGCGAGTGAAGGGTTAGGTGTTATGCTTACGCGTGCAACAAAATCCTTTTTAACAGCGCGTGTATTTGGTATCGCAGCAATTATCGTAATGGTGACATTGCTCTTGTATTTTATCGTAGAATTTATGGCAAGACTAACAGCACCATGGATATACAGAAAGGACGACAGAAAATGAAAAAAGGCTTAAAAGTTATGCTAGCAGCGTTGCTAGCGGTAGGCGTGGTCGGTTGTAATGCGGCGAAGAAAGAAGAGAGTACAGATAAAGGGAAGAAAGTAAAAGTTGTTTTAGATTGGTTTCCAAACACAAATCACACTGGTTTATATGTAGCGAAGACAAAAGATTACTATAAAAAGCAAGGCTTAGATGTAGAAATTATTCAACCAGGTGATAATGTGTCAGCAGAGCAAATGATTGCTTCAGGAAAAGCTGATTTCGGTGTAAGTTATCAAGAAAATGTAACATCAGCTCGTGTTGAAGGAATCCCAGTCGTTTCAATTGGAGCAATTATTCAACATAATACATCTGCATTTGCGTCGTTGAAAAAAGATAATATTACTTCTCCGAAAGATTTTGAAGGAAAACGTTATGGAGGCTGGGGAGCGCCAGCAGAAGAAGCGACGTTAAAAACAATTATGGATAAGCATCAAGCTGATTTTAGTAAAGTAGAAAAGGTTGTTCTTGGACAAACAGATTTCTTTAAATCGATTGGTAAAGATGCAGATTTTGAATGGATTTATTATGGCTGGGATGGCATTGAAGCGAAACGACAAGGAAAAGAATTAAATACAATCATGGTAAAAGATTTAGATCCAGCACTAGATTTCTATAGCCCTGTCATTATTACAAGTGAAAAGCATACAAAGCAAGATAAAGATTTTGTGAAAAAATTCATGAACGCAACGGCAGAAGGATATAACTTTGCAATTAAAGAGCCAAAAGAAGCGGCTGATATTTTAATTAAAAATGTACCGGACATTAATAAAGAGTTAGTACAAGAGAGCCAAAAATGGTTAAGTACGAAGTATCAAGACGATGCGAAAGCGTGGGGAGTACAGAAGGAAGAGGTTTGGACAAATTACATGAATTTCTTACACGATAACAAAGTTATTAAAAAGAAAATTGATGTAAAAGATGCCTTTACAAACGAGTTCCTTCCAAGCGAAAAATGAACGGATTACAAATAAAAGATGTTGTGAAAGCATTTGATGGGAAAAATGTACTAGAAAAGATTAGTGCTTCTATACAAGAAGGTGAGTTTGTCTCGTTTGTAGGCCCAAGTGGTTGCGGAAAAAGTACGTTATTAAATCTGATTGCGAGTGTTGAAGAGGCAACTAGTGGTGAGGTAATCTATAACGATACCCTTGTTCAAAAACAGGATATTGTAAGTTATATGCCGCAACAAGATTTGTTGCTCCCGTGGCGTTCAGCACTACAAAATATTGTTCTTCCATTAGAAATTGATGGGAAGCCAAAGAAAGAGCGACTTACAGAAGGAATGGAAGCCTTACAACAATTTGGTCTAGCTGAATACGCAAATCATTATCCAGATGCATTATCCGGTGGTATGCGTCAGCGTATTAGCTTCCTTCGTACTTATTTATGTGAAAAACCTATTATGTTGCTTGATGAACCGTTTGGGAAGCTCGACGCATTTACAAAAATGGAAGTGCATCGTTGGCTTTTGGATTCTTGGCATCAAGAGAAACAAACGATTGTGATGGTAACGCATGACTTGGATGAAGCAATTCTATTATCTGATCGTGTATTCATTATGTCACAAAGGCCAGCTACGATTGTTGGTGAAGTGCATGTGAATTTACCACGTCCTCGTACGATGGATATGTTGACATCTCTTGAGTTAAAAGAAGATAAGGCCGAGATTTTAGGGATATTGGCTCCTTATATGCGGAAGTAATGAAAGCTTCTTAACAGTTTTTGTGACTGTTAAGAAGCTTTTTGTTTTAGAGGGAGAAACAGTGGGTTAAATGATTGAACAAAGAGTGGATTCACTCATTTTAGATTTTACAAGTCTGTATGCAATGGAGAAAATGTCCAAAGAAATTTTTAAAGAAAAAGAGGAACAAACAGATTCATAACGAATAAAATATAAGAGCATGGTGTATGCTTATTATAAGACAATAATGATTTATAAAGGAGTGAAAGGATAAGATGACTTTATCAACTGTTCTTCAAATGGTTTTAGCTTGATATGGGAGAAGTCTGCCCATTTTTAAAGTTTAAGCCAAATTGAAGACAGCAGGTAAAGAACCTTGATCCTTTTTTACAATAATAATTTGTAATGGGTAAGGTGTGTTCACCTTACCCATTTTTTGTACACAATTAAATAAGATCTTTATTTTGCTGTTCTCTCTATTTGGCTTGTTAGTTATAAAGAAAAGGAGAGAACAAAAATGAGCGTATTAACAGTAGAAAATCTTACACATACGTATGGAGATAAAACCATTTTATATAATGCTTGTTTTCGATTATTACAAGGTGAACATGTGGGGCTTGTCGGAAGTAATGGTGCAGGGAAGTCAACATTGCTTCGGCTTTTAATAGGAGAAGTCTTGCCTGATGGGGGGATGATTGAATGGCTTCCACATGTAAAGGTGGGGGTTTTAGAGCAGCATATTGATTTACAAGAAGGAATGACAATTGAGGAATACTTGCAAGGTGCATTTTCTCATCTATATACGATTGAACGTGAAATGATAGCTATTGCTGAAAAGATGGCAAAGGGAACGGATTTAGAGAAGCTATTAGTACGATATGGGGAGTTACAAAATGTATTAGAGGGCTCAGATTTTTATCAAATTCATACCAAAATAGAAGAAGTAGCAGCTGGTTTAGGTTTGTTAGACTTAGGTATGAAAAAAGATGTTTCAAAATTAAGTGGTGGCCAGCGTACAAAGTTATTACTTGGGAAGCTTCTTTTAGAGAAACCGCATGTTTTACTATTAGATGAGCCAACAAACTATTTAGACACAGTTCATATAGATTGGCTAAGAGCATATTTACAAGTGTATGAGCATGCTTATATTGTTGTTTCACATGACGAATCATTTTTAAACAATATTACGAATGTTATTTATCATTTAGAGGGGCAAACAATTAAGCGCTATACAGGAAATTATGAGAGGTTTTTAGAAAGTTATCGCTTGCAGAAACAGCAATTACAAGTGGCTTATACGAGACAACAAAAGGAAATTGCAAATTTAGAGAGTTTTATTCAAAAAAATAAAATTCGAAAAGCAAAGCAGGCAAAAAGCCGTGAAAAGGTATTGGAGAAAATGAAAAAAATTGAAAAACATAACGATGTACCACGGCCGCGTTTTCATTTTCAGATTCACACTGAGCCTGTGAGCCGCATATTACAAGCACAGCAAATTCAAATTGGTTATGTGGAGCCATTGTTTCCATCCCTTAATTTACAAGTGAAAAGGCGCGAAAAGATTGCAATTGTGGGTCATAATGGAATTGGAAAAACAACAATGCTAAAAACGTTGTTAGGACAATTAGAACCATTAAGCGGGAGAGTTCATATTGGAGAGCGGGTACAACCTGCATATTTTGCGCAAGAAGAATTTAGTGCAGAAACTACACCGCTTGAACAAGTATGGTCAGGACGTCCGGATATGACGCAAAAAGAAATTCGTCAATCTTTAGCAAGATGTGGTTTAAAGGAAGAACATATTCGGCAGTCTCTTTGCATTTTAAGTGGTGGAGAACAAACGAAGGTACGTTTATGTGAACTTATGTTAATGCGGAGTAATGTTTTAATTCTAGATGAGCCGACGAATCATTTAGATGTACAGGCGAAAGAGGCATTGAGAGAAGCTTTAGAACACTATCAAGGAACAATTTTACTTGTTTCTCATGAACCTTCTTTTTATGAATCTTGGGTGACGCGAGTTTGGAATCTGGAGGAAATGAACGTTACTAAAAAATAATAGAGCCGTTTATTTAGGAGTGTAATGGGTAAGGCATAAAATATTTTAGTATGAAAATCATGAAGCAGCTACATGTTACGTAGCTGCTTTCATATTATTTATTGATTTACTTGTAGTCGCTCTTGAATGAATAATAGTAATTTAACAATACTGTCTTCCATATAAATATCAAATTTTTGTCGATGAAATTCACCATGTTCGTTATAAAAAATAAGTTCTCCTTTACCAGCAGCTTCGTTTATCAACATATGAAAACTAAGTGGCGTTGCTACGATGGAGCCGTTATCATCTCGTAAAAGTATTTGGCATAGTGTTCCTTGTTGTGCTTCTTCATATAAAAAATCATAATGAAAGGATTGAGAGAGTTTTTCTATCTGAGATAATAGTAGGGTTTGTATAGCATGTTTATCTTGCATACAGTATAACCTCTTTTCGTTTGTTTATATAAAGTATTTGCTGTTCTAGTATATTAACGATAGGGATACTTTGTACATAGCTATTGCTCATTCCGTCTAGAGAGTACCAAATAGATAATTAGAAGAAAGAAATCTATTCCTCATTCGTAAATAAAGTATATTCAGAAAAATCCTATTGACAAAATTTTTTGTAAGATTTACTATTAGTACCATAGTTTTTGAAAAATTTAATACCAATACTCTTATCCAGAGAGGCGGAGGGACTGGCCCTATGATGCCCAGCAACCGAGCTTATGAATTATAAGCTAAGGTGCTAATTCCTGCAAAACGATTTTCGTTTTGGAAGATAAGAGAGGAGCCTATTTTGTCTATTCGACACCTCTCTTATTTGAGAGGTGTTTTTTGTTTAAGAACAGATATATAAGGGGGAATTGTATATGAAAAAGTTGTTGCTAAGTATTGTAAGTGGAACGGTATTGTTATTAGGCGCATGCAGTGCTGATTCGGGGAAGGAAGCAAAAGCGCTAGATGAGAAAAAGATTACAGTTGGTGTAACGGGTGGACCACATGAACAGATTTTTGAAAAAGTAAAAGAAGTGGCGGCAAAAGATGGTCTACAAGTTGATTTAAAGGTATTTAATGATTATGTAGCACCAAATGTATCGTTAGACGAAAACGACATTGATGTGAATAGCTATCAAACGAAATCCTATTTAGATGTATTTAAAGCAGAACGCAATATGAAATTGACAGAAGTATTTTCAACGGTAACGTTCCCAATGGGAGTATATTCTAAAAAACTGAAAGCTGTAAAAGAGTTAAAAGATGGAGATGCAATTGCTGTACCCAATGATCCAACGAATGAACTTCGGGCATTAAAATTATTTGAAAAAGCAGGTGTTTTAAAGGTTGATCCAAAAGCAACCGAGAAAGCAACAGCAAAAGATGTGATTGAGAATCCGAAGAATTTAAAAATTGTTGAATTAGAGGCGTCATAATTACCAACGCAGCTAGATGAAGTGAAAGCAGCGGCGATTAATACGAATTTTGCATTAGGTGCAAAACTAAATCCAGCTAAAGATTCTATTTTCCGTGAAGGAAAAGATTCACCATATGTAAACTGGGTGGTTGTTCGTACGGGAAATAAGGATGATGCAGCTGTAAGAAAATTGAAGAAAGCTTATCAATCTAAAGAAGTGAAAGAGTTTATCGAGAAAAAATTCGATGGTTCTGTTTTGCCGTCTTGGTAGGAGCTGACTATAATGATTGAACTGAAAAATATATCCAAAGTATTTACAACAAAAAAAGGTAAGGTTGAAGCTCTTAAACCAACTTCTCTTAAAATAGAAAAAGGAGAAGTATTTGGAATCATCGGATATAGTGGCGCTGGTAAAAGTACATTAATCCGTTGTGTAAATTTATTAGAAAAACCAACAACAGGAAATATAATTGTAAATGAAAAAGATTTAACAACTTTATCTACAAAAGAGTTAGCTAAGGCGAGACAAAAAATCGGGATGATTTTTCAAGAATTTAACTTATTAAAAACAGTCAATGTTTATGGAAATATTGCATTACCTTTACGTCTAGCTGGGATTCCAAAAACTGAAATTGAAAAAAGAGTAGAAAAATATTTACGTATTGTTGACCTTTTTGATAGAAAAGATGCATATCCAAGTGAGCTTTCTGGTGGTCAAAAACAACGTGTTGCGATTGCGCGTGCACTATCCTATGAACCAGAAGTTTTGCTAAGTGATGAAGCAACAAGTGCATTAGACCCAGAAACAACGGATTCTATTTTAGATTTGCTACTAGAGATCAATGAGAAAATAGGTATTACGATTTTGCTAATTACACACGAAATGAATGTAATCCAGCGTATATGTGATCGAGTTGCTGTAATGGAGAATGGGGCTGTGGTTGAGAGTGGCACAGTAAAGGATGTTTTTACAAATCCGCAACATGTAACCACGAAAAAATTTGTAAACAGCGCTTTTGCAGCTAAAATTCCGGAAGAAGTACAGAAAGAGCTAAAAAACACTGGGGAGATTGTAACGCTTTCGTTTATAGGGAACTCTTCAGGAGAACCAGCATTGGCTGTTGCTACAAAACGATTCCAAGTGTATCCCAATATTTTATCTGGTAATGTTGCACAATTAAAGCATGAAGCGTACGGTAAACTCGTTGTTCATATGCAAGGTGAAGAAAACGAGGTACATAGAGCTTTAGCATTTTTACAGGAACAAGGAATCATCGTAGAAGGAGGTAGGGAAGAGTATGGGAAACAAGTCCTTTTTGGATGAATGGAGTAAAGTGATATGGGAAGCAACGATTCAAACGTTTCAAATGACATCAATTTCACTACTTATATCAATTATTATTGCATTGCCACTAGGAGTAACACTTGTTTTAACAAGGCCTGGTGGTCAACTAGAGAATAAAATCGTATACCCTATTTCTAATACAATTATTAATGTCATTCGTTCTATTCCATTTATTATTCTATTATTCTTCATTCTACCGTTTACAAAACTGCTTATGGGAACTTCAATTGGTGTGAAAGGTGTGATTGTACCGCTTGTTGTATTTACAGCTCCTTATATTGCACGTTTAATGGAAACAGCTTTATTAGAAGTGGATCGTGGTGTAATTGAGGCGTATCAAGCGATGGGAGTTTCTACTATAAAAATTATTTGGCACGTTATGGTTAGAGAAGCGCGTCCATCGCTTGTGCTCGGCTTGACCATCGCAACGATTGGATTAATCGGTGCAACTGCGATGGCTGGACTTGTAGGAGCAGGTGGTCTTGGAGATTTAGCATATCGATTTGGTCATTTGCGTTATGAGCCAGAAGTGATGTATGCAACAGTCTTTATCCTAATTATTCTTGTTCAAGGATTACAATCTCTAGGGAACGGGATTGCGAGAAAATTAAAGAAAGATTGAAAAAGTGCGGTAGCTCTAATATAAGAGGTATCGCACTTTTTTATCATTTTAACCGAGAAGACCCCCTCCTCTAAACGAAGTGAAGGTGGGGGGGAGTTCAATTTTTGGAATATAGGTATAAATAAAATTGAAACCTAATTTTTTTAGATACCATATCGTGGTATCATTTAAATTTTTCATGTAAAATAATAGTAAAAATATGTAATAGAAGAATTAATAGCATATATTGAAGAACAAGGACGATTACTTTTATTCATAAAAGCCGAAAATTGTGGTGTGTGTGATGTGATGTTAGAGAAGGTAAATCGTTAGTTAAAGCAATATAAAAATGTGGAAAATATTGTCGTTTCGTTGGAGGATATGAAAGAAATTTCAGCGAAGTATTTAGTATTTACAGCACCAACAGTTTTATTATTTCATCAAGGAAAAGAAATACTTCGTGAGTCACGATTTATTTCCTTAGAGAATACAGAACGAACATTAAAAATGTTCGGAAAATAAAGGGGGATTTCATATGGGATTTGTAATAGCGGCATTATTGTTTTTAGTTTTAATTGGAATGATTGTAAAATCAATTAGATCAAATAAACGGAAAGTAAATCTTTATAAATCAGGTACTGGTGATAGTACATCCACTACGGCTACTTCTACACCATTGTTCTTTGCAGGATCTGATAGCGATAATTCACATGATTGTGGAAGTTCGTTTGGAGGAGATAGCGGTTTTTCAGGTGGTGATGGCGGCAGCTGTGGCGGCGGTGGGGATTAAAAAAATACGCTCTTTATGGGCGTACTTCTTTTTAAACAAACGTTTGATTAGTTGGTTTGAATCCGTATAGAATCAGCTAAACAAACGTTTGTTTAAATGCAGTGTATTAATACATAAGGAATATATGATGTTACAAGGGGAATGAACATGGAGAAGAAGCCGAAAGTTAAAAATAAAGGGAAGGTAGCTTTATTTTTATTAGTTGCAGGAGGAGTATTTATTTTTAAACTTGGTTTGAAGGTTGGAGCTATTCATACACTTCGAACATGGTTTGAGAATATTTTTTCCTAAATAAGGAATATGACCTCTTGTAAAAGAGGTTTTATATTTGTTAATATTAGACTGAACGGTCGGTTTGGTGAGGTGTGAACATGAGGAAGAATGCAGAAGAGATAAAAAAAGAAATAGCGTACCAAGCGGAAGAGTTATTTTCACAAAAAGGATACGCTGCAACATCTATGGAAGATATTTGTGAAATTACTGAACGTAGTAAAGGTAGCATTTATTATCATTTTAAAAGCAAGGAAGAATTATTTTTATTTGTAGTAAAACAACATACGTATGATTGGCTTGAAAAGTGGAATGAAAAAGAAAAGCATTATCATACGAGTACCGAAAAATTATATGGGCTTGCAGAGTACCACGTGGAAGATATACAACAGCCTATTTTTAGTGCCGTGGAAGAGTTTTCTACAAGTCAAATTGTGAGCAAAGAAACTCTGGATGAAATGCTGGTTTTAGCAAGGGCATCATATGGTGTTTTTGAAAAATTAATTGAAGAAGGTATAAAATCTGGAGAATTCCGTCAAGGAGATACCAGGGATCTTATGTACATTGTAAATGGCTTATTATCAGGGCTTGGGGTACTTTACTATGAGCTAGACTCTACAGAAATGAAACGCATTTACAAGAAGGCAATAGATGTACTGCTACAAGGAATGGCAGCTGAATCTTAAATCAGCAGCTTTTCTTTCATACCAAATTAGACTGAACGGTCGGTTTATAAAGGGGGAGATAGTATGAAATCTTTATTTAAAAATCGAGCATTTATGCTTGTTATGGCGTCTGATATTTTACAGCAGTTTGCGATTTGGATTCGAAATATGGCATTGTTGTATTTCGTTATGGAGCGAACAAATAATGATCCTGTTTCAGTTTCATTATTATCGGTTATGGAATATGCACCTATTTTTATTTTTTCATTTATTGGTGGTGCGCTAGCAGATCGCTGGAATCCGAAGAGAACGATGGTAGTAGGAGATATGCTAAGTATATTATCTATTATTGGGATTGTTTTCTTGTTAAAAATGGATTATTGGCAGGCTATATTTTTTGCAACTCTTGTTTCAGCAATTGTTGGGCAATTTTCTCAGCCTTCATCGTCACGTATATTTAAACGCTACGTAGAAGAAAAACATGTTGCAAATGCAATTGCAGTAAACCAAACGCTACAGTCACTATTTATGATTTTGGGGCCAGTTGTAGGATCGATTGTTTATACACAGCTTGGGTTGTTTATTTCACTATATAGCTTAATTGGATTGTTTGTGTTATCGGCTATTACTCTTTCGTTTTTACCAAGATGGATAGAAAAAGAGAAACCTGAGAGTATCTCATTATGGAATGATATAAAAGAGGGATGGAGGTATGTCCTTCAAACAAAAAATTTATGTATGATTACCATTACTTTTGCGATTATGGGGTTAGCGGTAGGATTAACAAATCCATTAGAAATATTTCTTGTTATTGAACGGTTAGGAATGGAAAAGGAGGCTGTTCAATATTTAGCAGCTGCTGATGGAATAGGTATGCTCATTGGTGGTGTCGTTGCGGCAGTTTTTGCTTCGAAAGTACATCCGAAAAAAATGTTTGTGTTTGGTATGGGTGTTTTGGCTATGTCTTTTCTTGTAGAAGGACTGTCTACATCATTTTGGATTACTAGTTTGATGCGGTTTGGAACGGGAATTTGTTTAGCTTGTGTGAACATTGTTGTTGGAACGCTTATGATTCAGCTTGTACCGGAGAATATGGTAGGACGTGTAAATGGTACAATTTTACCGCTTTTTATGGGAACTATGCTAATTGGAAATTCACTAGCTGGGGGATTAAAAGAAGCAACCTCACTTATTATTGTATTTTGTATAGCGATGTCACTTATTTTACTCGCGATTTTACCAATTTTACGTATGAGAATAAATGAAGAAGCCAGAAATAAAAAAGAGGATGCAAATCAAAAGGGGGTTACGGATTCTTTGGTGTAGGAATTCTACTAGAACAGGAGCGATTCATGCTCCTTTTTTATCCCGCATTAACGGGCAGTAAGACCCCCACCTCAAAATTTGGCAAAAGCAAAGAAGTTAGGTGGGGGATGAACTGCCCGTAAAAGCCCGATTGGTTCAACTAATAATCAGTGGGGGATGAAGAAAACCCCCACTGATTAAAGTTTCACTTTATATGGGGAATTTTTGACAACTATATGTACCAAATATATACTGATGTTGTAAAAATAATTTTACAGGTTAGGAGAAAAGATGTGAAAAACCAAATTTACACATTGCGCACTGAAAATAATATTTCACAAGGTGCATTAGCAGATAAATGTAAAGTATCGAGACAGACGATAAATGCAATTGAAAATAATAAATATGATCCAAGTTTAGCTCTGGCATTTCGTTTAGCTGAAGTATTAGGGACAACGGTTGATAAATTATTTTTGTATAAGCAGTAGAGTTTTTATATAAATACGGATTGAAAGACAGACATAAAACCATTCCTTTTAGGTGGGAGAGAGCATCCGCCCATGGGTAGGAGCGGTCGGTGTCTTTTTTACCCCATGTCATGTGAAAACAGAAGGAGAAAACGAGTGGAGAACTTCTTTTGTTTTCATAACCACGACTTAGATGTCGGGAAATTAAAATGGATATATATGGTAGTTAGAGGTATCGATAGAATAATAGAAAATGTCCCTTTCTGCATGCAGAAAGGGACATTTTCTATTATAGTGTTTCCGATTTTGGAGCAGGTGGTGTAACAGAAGTCGCATTTTCCGGTACTCGTGTTAGTATGAATCCGCCGATTATAAATAAAACGATAATGCTTAGTACACCAGCATTTGTTCTTCCTGTTAGCTGAGTTGTTACACCGACTAATACGGGTCCCATAATAGCTGCGAACTTACCGAAAATATTATAGAATCCGAAGAATTCATTTGCAGATTCTTTCGGTACCAACTTTGCAAAATATGAGCGGCTGAGCGCCTGAATTCCGCCTTGAGAAGTTGCAACAAGCATTGCCAAAATCCAAAAGTCGAGTGTTGTTTTTAAGAAATAAGCGTATGCACAAATAATGATATAAATAATAACACCGACATATAGCATTTTCTTGTCTTTGAACGTTTCAGATAGTTTCCCATACAGCAAGGCGAATGGACAAGCGACAATTTGTGTTACAAATAAAATAATAAGTAAGTTTGTCGCACTAATACCAAGGTCTGTGCCATAAGCTGTGGACATTGTAATAATTGTATCGACGCCATCAATGTAGAAGAAATAAGCAAGCAAGAACAAAAATACAGTGCGATATTGACGGATATTTTTAAATGTATTAGCTAAGCGCTTAAAACTCATTTTGATCGGTTTTGGGTGCCGTTCAATATAATGCGTTTGTTCCACATTTTTGAGCATCGGAATCGTAAATAATCCCCACCAAAGAGCTGTAATTGCAAAGGAAATTTGACTGGCGATACCAACTGATAATGGGATTGTTCCTTTTTGGGCAAGGATAATCAGAGTGAGACATCCAATAAATGGAATTGCACTTCCGATATAGCCTAGTGCAAAACCACGAGTTGAAATTCGGGTCATTCGATCTTCTGTTGTGATATCTACTAAAAATGCATCATAGAAAATGTTTGCTCCAGCAAATCCAACTAAAGCGAGCATATAGCAGCCTAGTAGTAAATACCACTGTGATGTTGGAACAACAGTTAGCATACTTGTAAATATAATACCGAGTCCAAAAAAGAATGTGAAAAAGCGTTTTTTAAAGCCTTTATAATCGGCAATTGTACCGAGAATAGGAGCGAGAATAGAAATTAAAAGTGTTGAGAAAGAATTTGCATATCCCCAATAAGCTGTTGAAGTTGCTCCAGATAGACCTGCTTCTTTTGCAGCAGCTTTGAAATAAATAGGAAATAATGCAGTTGTAATGACGAGCGAGTATACCGAGTTTGCCCAGTCATACAATATCCAGCTTTTTTCTTGTCTGGACATTTTTTTCATAGAATGTTCCTCCTTATAGTCGTTCTAACATTAGTGTACAAAAATAGAAATAGGAAAAAGAGAAACAGAGGTAAATTTTACGTATTTTTTACATATATACACATTTCTTTACAATTGAAGTAAATCCTCTATTATAGTTCCGTCAGTTTCACCAAGGTATAATCCGAGCAAACGTGCAATGGTCGGTCCTTCGTCAATGAGACGCATATAAGGAATAATTGCCCCTTGGCGAATGCCTTTTCCAGCGGCGATGAAGATGGTCTCATAGTTTGGTTTTGTTGGAGAATAGCCATGCGTACCGAACGTGTATTTTTTACTGGGAGTTACATCTTTTTCCGAGATTTTTTTTATAAACTCTCCTGTGTAGTTTTGGGTGAAGTAATAGCCTTCTCTTGCTTCAAGCATAAAAAGGCAGTTTCCATCAGCACCGCGCTCTTTTGCGCCTTCATCATGAAGGATAAATTCGATTCCATTTTGTTTATCTTGAAGGAGTTCTTCAAGAAGGTGTTGGACAACTTGTATAGTTTGGATATCATTTTTATCCTTTACATGTACGTAAGCAGAGCCATCACAGCTTTGGCAATAAGCTTTCCAATTTGTTAATTTTCCATCTTGATTTACTGAAATGAGTCCTTTTTGATGGAAAAGAACATTTAATTGAATAGCCTTATTCTCACTTAGAGCACTATGATCACCGAGGGCAATAATTGTACTTGATTCGTATATACCAGTTTCTTTTAATGCTTTAATAATCTTCCCCAGTCTCTCATCGTGCCGCTGAATAGCAGCTGTTGTTTCTGTAGAAGAAAATCCATGATAATGCCTTTGTGTATCTAAATCTGTAAAGTGAACAAACATGACGTTCGGTTTTTTCGTTTGTATGGTATGTACGGCTGAGGCGAGGACAAAATCATCAAGTTCGGGCTGTGACAACCCTTTTCTAATATGGCCAAAACGACGATTTAAATCTAGCTGATACAACGGGCTTCCACTAAATAATGAAACAAGAACTTGATTTTGCCACGGTCTGTTTGGAAAAATTTCAGGTAAGTTGTAGTCAATTTTTGCTCTTCCTGTAACAGGCCATAGAAGTGCAGCCGTTGTTAAATTCGCTTTTCGTGCCTCGTCATATAATGTCGTTCCTTTAATAGAACGGCGGTACCAATGCCAATCTGGTGATTCCCTGCCAGGCTGAAGTAATGTATTGCTTACAACACCATGTTTGTTAGGGTAGTTACCAGTTACAATAGTGGCGTGACTTGGATATGTTACAGAAGGATAAATAGCTTCTACTTTTTTTGCAATTGCACCTTGTTCGATTAAAGACCGAAAATGAGGAAGTTCTTGTAATATAGGAAAATCTAAAGCTGATAAACAGTCAAAAGATAAAACAATTACACGATTTGTTAATGGTTTGCCCATTGTGTATACCTCCTGTTATATAACCTATTATTATATATTACTATTAATACCTGGTAATAAAAATATCTTTCGGAGAAGAAAGTATTTTTTATATATTCAGACTGATAAGAGTATAATGTGCGTAAGAAGAAATCAAGGGGAAGAAAGATGGAAACCTTTTTAATAATTAGTGTCCTAGCAGTAATTGTTGTTTTCTTTGTGTCGTTCATGTTACGAAAAAGCTTTCCGAATCGCTCATTTGATATTACGTTTGGTCTTATTATCATTATAATTTGTCTAATTTGTTTTCTAATCACGTTATTTTTTATTGGTGGATTTGAAGGTATGGCATATGGTTTCTTATGTTTCTTTATACTAATTGGAACAGTTGTTGGAATGTTACTTCATCAAATTGTAAAATTGTTTAGGTCGAAAATAAAACATTGATAAGGGACATTTAGTAGATCCCTGCAAATCTTATGATACTTAGTATTGTATATCACTATTAATATCTGATTATAAAAAATCATCCATGAGGAAGGTTTAATGTTTATTTTTTGAATTTTAAAACATATAATAATTATAAGAAAATTGATGGAAGGAGGAAATGGAATGAATGGATTTGAAGTGTTTTTTATAATTGGAGCTGTAACAATTCTCATTGTATTTGCGGGTTCATTTTTATTAAAGAAGCAATTTCCAAAGAGACCGTTTGATATTATATTTGCACTTATTTTAATTCTCCTTTGTTTAGCTTTCTTTCCTTTTACTATCTTCGCTATTGGAGGATGGGATGGAATGGGTTATGGTATTGCATGTTTCTTTGTTTTAGTGGGAACAATCATCGGTATGATTACTCATCAATTTGTAAAACTCTTTCGGAAAAATTATGTGTAAATTCAGTATAAAACAGAAAAAAACGAAAAGAATATATAAAAATAAGAAAATTAGCTATTGTTTTAAAATAGAATTTATATTATGATATTCAACAAATTTATTTCGTTATAACGATGAAAAAGGATTAGTACATGTCCCACCTTTTTTCTAGAGAGAGAATCCGTTTGGCTGGAAGATTCTTAAAAAGGCGATATGGAACCTACCTTTGCGTTCTGCATATGCAGCGGGAAGTTCCCGTTATCAAAAAGAGAGCATGTACAATTTATTTGTGCATGAATCAGGGTGGTAACGCCGGCAAAAGCTCGGTCCCTATTTAGGGGACACGGGCTTTTTTTATTTTCTAAAGGAGGAAAAGAATATGGCAAAAGAACAAGTACAAGCCATTACAAAAATGGAAGAAGACTTTGCTCAGTGGTATACCGATATTGTGAAAAAAGCTGAGTTAGTTGATTATTCAAGTGTAAAAGGATGTATGATTTTACGTCCGTATGGATACGCGTTATGGGAAAATATGCAGAAAGTGATGGATGGAAAATTAAAAGAATCCGGTCATGAAAATGTGTATATGCCAATGTTTATCCCAGAGAGCTTACTACAAAAAGAGAAGGATCATGTGGAAGGATTCGCACCTGAAGTAGCATGGGTTACACATGGAGGAAACGAGAAGTTAGCAGAACGACTCTGCGTTCGTCCGACATCTGAAACTTTATTTTGTGAGCATTTTTCAAAAATTGTCCAGTCTTATAATGATTTACCTAAATTATATAATCAGTGGTGTTCGGTTGTCCGTTGGGAAAAAACGACGAGACCATTTCTTCGTACAACTGAGTTTTTATGGCAAGAAGGTCATACAATTCATGAAACGGCAGAAGAATCTCAAGAAGAAACGTTAAACATTTTAAACCTGTATGCCTCTTTCTGTGAAGATTACTTAGCAATTCCAGTAATTAAAGGACAGAAAACGGAAAAAGAAAAATTTGCAGGGGCGAAAGCAACATATACCATTGAAAGTTTAATGCATGATGGAAAAGCGCTTCAAACAGGAACATCTCATAACTTTGGGACTAATTTCTCTGAAGCGTTTGATATTAAATTTTTAGATCGTAATGGAAAATGGCAATATGTACATCAAACATCTTGGGGCGTATCAACAAGAATGATCGGTGGACTTATTATGGTTCATAGTGATAATAACGGTCTAGTGATGC
This sequence comes from Bacillus sp. FSL K6-0042, assembly GCF_038006685.1. NCBI lineage: Bacteria > Bacillati > Bacillota > Bacilli > Caryophanales > Bacillaceae > Bacillus > Bacillus sp. FSL K6-0042. Next base: position 2,785,064 of record NZ_JBBOVS010000001.1, on the reverse strand, counting down.
CGCCAAAAGTAGCACCAGTACAAGTTGTTATTGTACCAATTGCTCAGCATAAAGAAGGTGTGTTAGAAAAGGCAACCCAGCTACAAGGACGTATTCAAAAAGTTGCGCGCGTGAAAATAGATGCTAGTAATAAAACGCCAGGTTGGAAATTTAACGAGTATGAAATGAAGGGTGTTCCAATTCGATTAGAAGTTGGTCCAAAAGATATAGAGAAGAATCAAGTGGTACTTGTCAGACGCGATACGAAGGAAAAAGAGTTCGTATCAATGGATCAATTAGAAGAGCGTATCACATCATTACTTGATGAGATTCACGATTCTCTATTCAATAAAGCAAAGGCATTTCGCGATGAAAACACATATAGTGTTACGGCCTTTGAAGAAATGAAGCAAGCGGCTGATGAAAAGCAAGGGTTTATCAAAGCAATGTGGTGTGGTGAGCTGGCTTGTGAAGAAAAATTAAAAGAAGAAGCAGGAGTATCATCGCGTTGTATACCATTTGAGCAAGAAGAATTAGTACAAGAATGTGTATGCTGTGGGAAGAAAGCAGAGCATATGGTGTATTGGGGCAAGGCGTATTAATTATGTAAGTTTTAAAATAGACCTTTATCTCGAACTTATAAAATTCGAGATAAAGGTCTATTTATATGTTTGTTTAAATTTACAGTATGTATTTTGGGGATGGAGTTATTTTGTTTTAATTATTTCATTTGTTTCCTATGAACCAATAGAACAATACCGAAAAGGAACGATGGCGGATGTGTTAAGAATAAATTAAATGGTAATTTGATTTTGGCAAGGGAGGATTGAAGAGTATAACCTTGTTTATATTCTAATGAATAGATGAAGCGAACAACAAAACAAATCATAAAAAAATATGATCCACACTCCGCAGGGGTCATATTATGAAATTGTTTCAGATAATAAGGCGTATAATAGTGTTTATGTGAAGACTGGATCAGTGAATCTAGTAAATTCTTATTAAAGTAGAGGAAAGTCTTGCATTTTATCAATTTAGCAAAATAGAGTCATACTGTTAGAAGGAAGTGACAGAGTGAAAAAGTATATTGCATTTGATATTGGTGGAACGCAAATTAAGTATGGAATTGTTTCAGAAATAGGAACATTATTAGAGCATCAAACGGTTTCTACAGAGGCACATTTAGGTGGTGAACAAATTGTTCAAAAGCTAATTTGCTTGTCTCAAGAGTTAATGAATCAACATGCCATTTCTGGTATTGGTATTAGTACAGCAGGAATTGTTGATATTAGTAAAGGGATGATAACTGGCGGCGTGGAGCATATTCCACGCTATGCCGGTATTCCTATTATTGATAGATTAAAAATCGCACTGAAGGTTCCTATTACGGTTGAAAATGATGTGAATTGTGCAGCTCTAGGAGAGAGATGGAGAGGTGTGGGGAAAAAGAAACAAAACTTTATTATGCTTACTCTTGGAACAGGAATTGGTGGAGCAGTTGTTATCAATAAGCAACTATATAGAGGACATTCATTTAGTGCAGGTGAATGGGGAAGCATGCTAATAGAAGGAAAGCCATTTGAAGAAGTTGCATCTATTTCAGGATTAATTCATCTCGTAAGGCAATATAAAGGAGAAGGAAACTGGGACGGTAAAACAATCTTTAATCTATATGATGAAAAAGATGAGGAGATTGTTCAAGCAGTTCAAGTATTCTTTAAACATTTAGCGATTGGAATTAGTAATCTTGCTTATATCTTTAATCCACAAACGATTATTATTGGTGGTGGTATTACGGCAAGAGGTACTAAGTTATTAGATGAAGTGAAAGAAGAAGTACAGAAATATTTGCATCAAGAAATTTATCATACATGTGAGATTAGTTTAGCGCAAAATCGCAATCATGCGGGAATGATTGGTTCAATTTACCACTTATTACATCCCTATGAATAAATGATACAGATATTTTCGTATAATTGAAAATTTATTCTTTTTCTCAATCGACAAATAATGCTACAATATAGAAGGAGAATACAATATTTTCCCATTTGGAAAATACCTTGTAGAAAGGAAGAAACTTCATGCCTATTATTTTAGAAAAAGGACAGAAGATTGATTTAACGAAGGGACAACCAAGAGTAGCAAAATTACAGGTTGGCTTAGGATGGGATCCAATTGGACAATCAGGCGGATTTCTATCTTCGTTATTTGGAAGCAAACCAAACATCGATTGTGATGCATCAGTGGTTATGCTAGAAAAGGATCGTTTTTTAAATAAAAATGACCTTGTTTACTTTGGAAATAAGCTATCTGCTTGTGGAAGCATTATTCATTCAGGTGATAATTTAACAGGTGAAGGTTCTGGCGATGATGAAACAATTTTCGTGGAATTACATAAAGTTCCGAGTCGTATTAATCGTTTAGTATTTGTTGTAAATATTTATGATTGTGTTAACCGTCATCAAGATTTTGGTATGATTCAAAATGCGTATATTCGTATTCAAAATCCGCAAACGCGTGAAGAATTAGCTCGTTATAATTTATCGGAAAATTACGGCGGGAAAACAACGTTAGTTGTAGGCGAAATGCACCGGGATGGTAATGAATGGAAATTTTCTGCAGTTGGAGAAGGTACACAACATAAGAATTTAAGTGAGATTGTATCACGTTATCAGTAATACAATTTAAGGAGGAATAATATATGGCATCGATTTCGTTAAAAAAAGGACAGAAAGTAGATTTAACAAAAACAAATCCAGGTCTTTCTAACGTTCTTGTAGGTCTTGGCTGGGATACAAACCGCTATGATGGACAAAATGATTTTGATTTAGACGTTAGTATTTTCTTAGTAGGTGCAAACGGAAAAGTATCAGGCTCAGAAGACTTTGTTTTTTATAATAATCCAAAGGGAGCAAACGGTTCTGTAGAGCATCTAGGAGATAATCGTACTGGTGAAGGCGCAGGCGATGACGAAGCAATTAAAGTAGATTTAAAGAATGTCCCAGCACATATTGAACGTATTTGTTTTACAATTACAATTTATGATGGAGAAAGCCGTAGCCAAAACTTCGGGCAAGTATCTAATTCTTTCGTACGTATTGTAGATGAAGAAAAAGGTGCAGAGCTAATTCGTTATGATCTTGGTGAGGACTTCTCTATTGAAACAGCAGTAGTAGTCGGTGAGTTATATCGTCATGCTGGGGATTGGAAGTTTAATGCAATCGGAAGTGGATTCCAAGGCGGATTAGGTGCTTTGTGTAGCAACTTTGGTTTAGATGTAGAGTAATAAGAAAAATATATAAATACAAATTGAAAAACCAGCATAAAAGCTTTCTTTTTAGGTGGGAGAGAGCATCTGGCCATGAATAGAAGCGGTCAGATTCTCTTCCTGCCTCATGCCAAGTGAAAACAAAGTGCAGGTCACTTTTGTTTTTTCACAGCAGCAACTTAAATGTTGAAACATCAAAAAGTATATATATGAGTGAACATGTACTTTACTCATGTATATACTTTTTAGAATCATAGTATAAGAGGTGAATATAAATGGTTATTCAATTACAAAAAGGACAGAAGATTGATTTAGGTAAGACAAGTCCAGGTCTTACAAAAGCAGTTATCGGCCTTGGTTGGGATATTAAATCATATGATGGCGGATCTGATTATGATTTAGACGCATCCGCTTTTTTATTAGATGCGAATGGAAAATGTACGAAAGAAACAGATTTTATTTTCTATAACAACTTACAATCTCCATGTGGATCGGTTTTACATACAGGTGATAACCGTACAGGTGAAGGCGAAGGTGACGATGAGCAACTTGTTGTCGATTTAAGTAAAGTTCCAGCAGATGTTCATAAAATTGCAATTACAGTTACAATTTATGATGCAGAAGGGCGTAATCAAAACTTTGGACAAGTTGCAAATGCATTTGTTCGTTTAGCAAATGAAGAGACAAATGAAGAAGTTCTTCGTTTTGATTTAGGAGAAGATTTCTCCATTGAAACAGCAGTTGTCTTTTGTGAATTATACCGTCATAATGGACAGTGGAAGTTTAATGCAGTAGGAAGTGGATTCCAAGGCGGATTAGGTGCGCTTGTAAGAGCGTATGGCTTGGATGCATAAGAAGGAAACGAACTTCGTTTCCTTTTTTTGACCTTTCTATAAATCTAGCAAAGAATAGGGGAAAACAGTAAGATGAGCATTTTACAGGGAATCCTTGATACGTATGCCCAATTTTTTGACTTGGACATGTGGATTAAAGTATTACAAGATCCTGTATCTTGGGGATTAATTGGTACACTTGTTGTACTTGAAGGCTTACTATCTGCCGATAACGCCCTTGTGTTAGCGGTAATGGTAAAACATTTACCAGAAGAAAAACGCAAAAAGGCATTATTTTATGGGCTAATTGGTGCATATGCATTCCGTTTTATTGCAATTGGAATCGGTATGTTCTTAATTAAATTATGGTGGGTAAAAGTATTAGGAGCATTGTACCTTGCATGGCTTTCTATTAAATATTTCATTGATAAACGAAAAGAAAATAGTGAAGAAGAAGAACATGGCCTGAACCAAAACGGTATTCTTTTTAGAATATTTGGTGTATTCTGGGGAACAGTTGTCATGGTTGAATTAATGGATATTGCATTTTCAGTAGATAGCGTTCTGGCAGCGTTTGGTGTATCCAATGAAGTATGGATTCTGCTTCTGGGCGGAATGCTTGGTATTTTAATGATGCGTGGTATTGCAGGTGTATTCTTAAGATTACTAGAACGTATTCCAGAGCTTGAATCAACGGCGTATATTTTAATTTTAATTATTGCAGCGAAGATGTTACTATCTGTTATTCATATTGAAGTGCCACACTGGCTATTCTTTATGATTTTAGTTATCGCATTTGGTGCAACATTCATTTTGCATTATATGCGAAATTCTGGACAAGCCCGAGAAGAGATTGCAGCTACTAAGAAAGAAGATAAATAATTGAAATGGGTTTGCTCGTTATGCGAGCGCCCATTTTTTATAACTTAAAATAGTTTATAATAAAAAGATAAGATATTATTTCTTTAAAAAAGTAAATGTTTCTGGAGGTGAACTGCCGTGTTTTCGCGTTTTACACTTCATCCATATGCATTAAAAGAAGAAGCTGACTTAAAACAATTCGAAATGATTTTAGAAAAGCGCCCACAGTATGAATTAACAGAGAATGAGATGAAATTTAGCTATATAGCTTGTCGGGTTCTTGGCGTTCCAAATGATGTAGATGAATATTTTAATGAACTATTTGATTATAGTGAAGCAAAAGGAATTCATGTACTACATGAACAAAATTTGAATAAAGTGATTGATTCTGAAAAACTTCGTCACATTCAAGAAATATTCACACTGCATCAAGAGGCACCAAATGGGCTTACTGTAAACAGACTTGTTGCACATTTATCAGGAAAACAATTGTTGCCGAAAGTAGATAATCCCGATTTACAACACTATATACATACAACATTTATCACTGTATTGAAATTGTATGAGAAACAACATAATCAATCTTTAAAAACAGAAGGTTTTCGTCGTTTCTTAATTGATATCATTAAATTAAGTGAAAATTACGTAGCAAAATGGTTTTCTGCAATTAATTATAAGAAACAAATGCCGCGTATCGTTTGGTACGGTGATGCGAAAGAGAGTCAGATTTATTTCTTATATTTTCTTATTATGCTCGGATGTGATGTTCTCTATTATCATCCAGAAGGAAAAGATGGTTTTGAAAGCATTGATGATGAGGCTAGGACTTTTGTCGTTTCTCATCCAGGTCGCGTTTCATTAGAGCCATTCCCTGATCGGCGTCGTGAGCGTGTTGCAACGGTAGCGTATCAAGCATCGAAAGAAATTGAACAGGTGCTTCATCATGATAATTCATTATTATACAAGCCGTGGCAATTTCGTACGTACACGCCTGTAGCACGTACGCTGAAGACAACATACGATGAACTCTTTATAATTACGAAAGAAAAAGCATTTATACGCCCGACATTCTTTGTGGAAAATAAACATATTTATATTCCATCTTTATTTGCAAAAGTATCTGGTATTTCAAAAAATGATAAAGAATATTTCCAGCGTTTGAAGGCTGTCACATCATTCGATAACAGCTTATTAATTAATACATTTCCATTTACAAAAGAACAAAAAGCAAACTTTCAATTTCATTATCGAGATGCATTAGACCGTGCTGGGAAACTGCATCCAGATCAAATTATGAATAGTCATTGGTGGCCACATAAGCGCTTACCTGAAGGTTTGCAGCATGGGATTGCAGAAGCTATCATTCATACGTGTGAAAGTGAACTGTGTAAACCAGTTGGAAAAGAAACAAAACAAGATGTATCACTGTATGTTTTTGCGCAGCTTTCTCAAATCCCACCTCATATTTTAGAGTTACTTGAGAAATTTGATTATTCGCAAGAAGTACCGACAATTGTTATATTTAACAATGAAAAGAGTGGAGAATTAACTCGTTCTGATGCGGTCTTATTATTATTTTTAAATCAAATTGGAATTGATGTATTGCACTTCAATCCAACAGGAAGAAATGATATTGAACCGTATATTGAAGGAGCAGCATTTGATTCACATTGGCTTGAGGAAGTGAACTTTGATCTTGAATTTCACGGCCCGTCAGCGTATAAAAATTTATCTCAAACAATAAAAGGGCTATTTCGTCCATTTTTATAAGGAAAGGGAGAATAACACATGAATAATCCAGTCGTACTAGATTCGAAAACAGAATTAAATGAGCAAACCGCACAAGATGTTCGTTTGCAGCTAAGGCAAGATGCTGAAGTGCAACGTATTTATAATGGAGTGGATGTTAAAGATCAGCTAGAATTAATTGAGCTTGGAAAAGAACCATCCATGGAAATTTCCCGTTTTGCAGATCAAATTTTACATACAATGTCTTTATCTAAGATAGAGGATTCTGGTGAGTTGCTAAAGCAACTTGGTAAAATTATGGATAGATTTGATAGTAAAGATTTCGCGGAAGAAAAAAGTGGCTTTTTCTCTCGTATGTTCAAAAAGGCAGATAAGATGATTGAACAAATCTTTAGTAAGTATCAAACGATGGGCCGTGAAATGGACAAAGTGTACGTGGAAATTACGAAATACCAAGATGAAATGAAAAAATCAATTGGTACGTTAGATGGCTTATATGAACAAAACTTAAAATATTATTTAGACTTAGAGAAATATGTAGTAGCAGGAGAAATGTTACTAGAGCGTCTAAACACAGAACTAGTTCCAATGTATGAAGAACGCGTTCGTAACAATGATCAATTGGCAGGTATTGAATTAGAATCTTTAAGAAACTCTGTCGAAATTTTAGAGCAACGCATTGATGATTTAGAGAAGGCTCGTATGGTTGCGTTATTAACAGCACCACAAATTCGCATGATTCAGCGTGGTAATAACAAATTAATCGGTAAAATTAATACAGCGTTTATTACAACAATTCCTATCTTTAAAAATGGAATTATTCAGGCTGTGAATGCAAAACGTCAAAAGCTTGTTGCGGATTCTATGGCTGAGCTTGACCGTCGTACCAATGAACTACTTAAGAAAAATGCACAAAATATTGCAACGCAAAGTGTAGAGGTAGCGAGAATTTCTGGTTCTTCTAGTATTAAAATGGAAACACTTGAAGAAACATGGAATATTATTTCAAGAGGTATGCAAGAAACACAGCAAATTGAAGAACAAAACAAACGTGAACGTGAAGAAAGCCGCAAGCGTATGGCGGAACTTACAGAGAATATAAAAAAAGAATTACAAGGATAATGTAAAAAGGCAATGAGGAGCTCCCTCATTGCCTTTTAATTTTTCTTAAACACTTTTATCATTTCGTTTATAACAAGTGGAATAATACTTAGTAATATAACAAATCCCCAATCTTTTAAAGTTAAAGCATGTACGCCAAATATATTAGCAATCGGTGGAATTGAGATAATACATATTTGCATGAGTACACCGATAAGTAGGGAGAAAACTAAGTATTTATTTGTGAATACTCCGATTGAAAAGATTGATTTTGTACTTGATCGTAAATTGAATGAATGAACAAGCTGTGAAAAACTGAGTACGACAAACGCCATCGTTTGGGCATGTAATAAAGCATCATCATCAATTTGAGATGGGAAAAGAGGGAAGATATTTGTATCTCCTGTATATAATTTTGCCCCAACAATAAAGGCGATTAACGTGATGAATCCAATTATAATCCCGTTTAAAATAAGAAAAGAAACGCCACCATGAAACAAGCTTTTTTTTGCATCACGCGGCTTTTCTTTCATCACATCCGGGTCTTCTGGATCAACACCAAGTGACAAAGCTGGGAGCGTATCTGTGATTAAATTCACCCACAAAATGTGAATCGGACGAAGTGGGGTAGCCCAGCCGAGTAAAATAGCTAAGAAGAGTGCAATAATCTCCCCAAAGTTGCAAGAGAGTAAGAAAAGAATTGATTTTTTAATGTTGCGATAAATATTTCTTCCTTCCTCAACAGCTTTTACAATAGATGAGAAGTTATCATCTGTTAAAACCATGTCAGCCGCACCTTTAGCAACATCTGTTCCTGTAATCCCCATTGCGACCCCAATATCTGCTTGTTTCAAAGATGGAGCATCATTTACACCATCCCCAGTCATCGAAACAATATTTCCTTTTGCACGTAATGCTCCTACAATTTTAACTTTATGTTCAGGAGAAACACGCGCAAATACATTTAAATGATTAATTTCATTTGCTAGTTTTTCGTCCGAAATACGATCTAATTCTGTTCCAATCATGACTTCAGATTCTTTTTCAGCAATACCTAGTTCTTTTGCAATAGCAAAAGCGGTATCTTTATGATCTCCTGTAATCATAACGGTACGAATGCCCGCCTTTTTACATTCTGCAATAGACGCTTTTACTTCTGTTCGCGGTGGATCGATCATACCGACAAGTCCTATGAATATAAGACTTTCTTCCATGTGATCGGTGGTAACGTTTTGTGTATCATACTGTTTGAAAGCGAATGATAGTACGCGTAAAGCTTTTTGAGACATCATTTGAGCAACTTCTAATATTTCTTTTTTATCTGTTTCAGTTAATGGCTGAATTGCACCATTTATAAAAATATGAGTGCAACGAGATAAAAGTTTATCAATTGCTCCTTTTGTCATGCTGTAATAGTTTTTATCATACTCATGCAGTGTTGACATCATTTTGCGTTCGGAGTCAAATGGTAATTCGTTCACGCGTCTATGTTGATCTTCTAAAGTATCTTTTTGAAGATGAAAGGTGCTGCCGGCAATAAGAAGGGCAATTTCTGTTGGGTCACCAGTTTGTGATTCAGCCTTATAAGATGCATCGTTGCATAAAATCATATTTTCTAATAATAAGCGCTGAGCATCATTGTTTATGTTTAAGTTTTCTAGTTTATCGTATGTACGATCACTATAGAAATGAGTAACCGTCATTTTATTTTGTGTTAATGTTCCTGTTTTATCTGAACAAATAATTGTAACAGAACCGAGTGCTTCGACGGCTGGAAGTTTACGAATGATGACGTTTTGTTTAATCATACGCTGTACACCAATTGCGAGAACGATAGAGACAATAGCTGGTAATCCTTCGGGAATTGCTGCAACCGCTAAGCTAATGGCAGTCATGAACATTTCTAACGTGTCTCGGCCTTGGAAATACCCGATGAAGAACATAATGATGCAAATTGCTACAGCTACAAAGCCTAAATATTTCCCTACTTGCGCTAAGCTTTTTTGAAGTGGTGTTGCATCATCATCCGCTTCATGTAAGAGAGTTGCGATTTTTCCAATTTGAGACTTCATTCCCGTTTCAACAGCAACACCAACACCTCGTCCGTAAGTGACAAGTGTTGACATAAAGGCCATATTTTTTTGATCACCGAGTGGTATTTGTTCTTCATTTTGAAGAGAAGGATGATAAAGTGAATCTTTATCAACAGGAACGGATTCTCCTGTTAAAGCAGATTCTTCAATTTTTAAATTGGCGGTTTCAATAAGCCGTAAGTCACACGGAATATAACGTCCAGCATCAAGCATAACGATATCTCCTGGAACAACATCTTCGGACGGAATTTCTTTTAGTTCACCATCCCGTTTTACAATTGCTTTTGGCGTTGCCATCTTTTTTAATGCTTCTAAAGCTTGTTCTGCTTTCGATTCTTGAATGACACCAATTACAGCATTTAAAACAACAACGAGAGCAATAATGCTCGCATCGGCCCATTCACCAACAAAGGCAGAAATAAGAGCGGCAATTAAAAGAACATAGACGAGAACATCATTAATTTGGGAAAAAATACGTTGCCATAAAGTCCGTTTTTGTTTTGTAGTGAGTTCGTTTCGTCCATATTTTTTTAATCGAATTTGCACCATTTCGTCTGTTAGACCATGTTGTTCATTTGTTTCAAGTGCAAGTATTGCTTGATCTTTCGTTTTACTGTACCAATTGCTCATAGATAAACACCTCCGGTAAAAGCAGTTAGCAATGGTAATAAGATAAATATTAAAAAAAGAGTTTGGTGAAAAGGAAGGTCTATGGTGAAGTTCTCCTTTTATTGTACAGCATTTGGAAAATAGATGTAGAAAAGTGGAAGGGTGTCATTAATTTGTTGGAAATAAAAAAGTCCCTTTGTATAAGGGACTTTTCATTATTTTTTAATTAGCGTACCTAATTCTTCAGTAATAGCCTGCATTTCACTAATGCTGAATGTTTCACGTTTCATTACATGGTCGTAAATGTCTCGCAAATCTTCGTACATTTCTTGGTTAAAGCTTTCAGCTCTCATTGCTCCTGCGTTTACCATGCGTAACTTTTCTTTAATAGCTTCTACCATATATTCAACATTTTCTTGCGATTTTACGGATAAATCCACCGAAGTGTCCCCCTTTGAAATAACATAAAGATATCTTAACATTTTTTATCATTTTCGTTAATGAAACTTTTCAACCCTATTAAATTAGTAGGGATTTCCTTTATAATTAATAATTGGTTGTTTATACTATATGTATATATAAGAAATGAGCCAAGAAGGGAAGAAACAAATATGATTCAAGTATTGTTTGTTTGTCTTGGGAACATTTGTCGTTCACCGATGGCAGAAGCGATTTTTCGTGATTTTGTCGTGCAAGAAGGATTAGAAGATAAAATTCAAATTGATTCTGCTGGAACAGGCGATTGGCATATTGGTCATCCACCTCATGAAGGAACACAAAAAATTTTAAAAGAAAATGAAGTCTCTTTTGAAGGAATTAAAGCACGGCAAGTAGAAAAAGAAGACTTAACAAAGTTTGATTATATTATTGCCATGGACAACAAGAATATAGCAGATTTAGAAAGTTTAGGTAAATCTGGAGGCTATATTGGTAGACTGTCCGATTTTGTTCCAGACGGTGGCTGGACGGATGTTCCTGACCCTTATTTTACAGGGAACTTTCAAGAAGTATATGACCTTGTAACAGAAGGGTGTGCAAAATTGTTAGCATTCATTCGAAATGAGCAAGGAATATGAGAAAGCTTAGAAAGAAATACTTTCTAACATAAGAAATGAAAGGGTGAAGGAATATGGCAAAGAAGAATAATATAGCTCGAAACATTGCAATTGGTGTAGCAGCAGGTGTAGCTGTTTCTATGCTTAAGAAAGAAAATCGTGAAAAAGTGAAAAATACAGCAGAAAAAGCAAAATCAAAAATGATTGAAATTGGCGAGAATGCAAAAATAAAAGAAAAAGTGCAAACTGTTACAGATAAAGGACGCGAACTTGCAGATTTTAATGTAGTAAAGGCGAAGGTAGCGGAAATAAAGAAGCTAACGCCAGCTGTTGTTGGTACGTTAAAGGAAACAAAAGAAATCTTTAGTAAGAAAAAGATTGAACGAGAGGAAAAGCCAGAAACAATTGAAATTCAAGCTGTGTCTCCAAAAGCAGAAGAAGAACCGGTAGTAGCTGAAGATGGTGGTATGAAAGAAGCGCGTGAATTATTTATGAAGGACTCTAATGCAGAAGAAAAAAAAACAGAAGCATACATTGAGTTAAAGCAAGATAAAGAAGAGAAGAAAAGCGTTTAGAGAAATATGAAAAAATTTCTAGAGAAAGCAAGGGGAAATCGTGTCTATTCGTTTGGGAAAGATCTATATGACCGAACGATGCGAGATGACGTAGCGGGCCTAGCAGCACAGCTCGCTTATTTCTTCTTGCTTGCTATTTTTCCTGGACTTGTTTTTTTAATTACGCTTCTTGGATTTATTCCAATTCAAACAGAGGATGTGCTCAGTTTATTAGAGGCTTATGTGCCAGAAGATGCAATGAACTTAATTGAAGTGAACGTAGATAAAGTAGTAAATGAACAAAATGGTGGTTTATTATCGTTTGGTTTATTATCAACGTTATGGTTTGCATCAAATGGTGTAAACGCAGTTATGAATGCATTTAACCGAGCCTATGATGTAAAGGAAACGCGCTCTTTTATCGCGACGAGAGCTTTGTCTATTGTGCTTACACTAGCGATGATTTTTATGATTGTCTTCGCGTTAATTGTTCCTGTTTTTGGACAGGTAATTGGAGCAGCTGTTTTTAAAGCAATTGGTTTATCAGAAAGCTTTTCTTTCGTATGGAGTATTATACGGCTAGTAGCCAGCTTCTTAGTGTTATTTGCCTTATTTAGCTTTTTATACACATTTGCACCTGATCGAAAGTTAAAGAGAAGAGAAGTTATATCAGGGGCATTATTTGCAACGGTTGGGTGGATTGTGGTATCGTACTCATTTGCCTATTACGTGGATAAATTTGCAAATTATGCGAATACATACGGTGGTCTTGGTGGTATTATCATTTTAATGTTATGGTTCTATTTAACGGCTTGGGTCATTTTACTTGGCGGAGAAATTAATGGATTACTACATTTTTATCGAACAAGTGACAATAATTTCCGTGATGAAAAATAATTTTCTGTTCCATAATAAAGAGGAACAGGGGGGATTCAAAATGAGTAATAATAAAAAAAATCACAATAATAAAAACCAAGGTAAAAAAAATAGTAGCTCACATCCAAAACATAAAACGAGTAGCAGTGCCAATGGACATAATAGCTATCATTAAAAAAACGGGTTCCCTCTGGGGACCCGTTTAGTTATTTCTTTTTAATAAACGTAAGCCGTTTAAAATTACAAGGATTGTACTTCCTTCGTGGCCAATAACGCCAAATGGAAGAGCTAAAAATTGTAGGAAATTAGAGCAAATGAGCATTGCGATTACTGCTAATGAAAAAATAACATTTTGTTTTACAATGCGGTTCATTCGTTTTGATAAACGAATGGCCTGTGCAAGGCGAGAGAGTTCATTTTTCATTAGAACGACATCTGCTGTTTCTAAGGCAACATCTGTCCCTTCGCCCATAGCAACGCCAATACTTGATGTAGCGAGTGCAGGAGCATCGTTAATACCGTCGCCAACCATTGCCACTGTACCGTATTTTTCTTTTAGTTGTTTCACCGTTTCAACTTTTGTTTCTGGTAAGCATGATGCGTAGTATTCTTTTATGTTGCTTTCAGTCGCAATTGCTTTAGCCGTCTGTTCGTTATCACCAGTGATCATGATAGCTTCAACACCAATGCTTTGTAAATCACGAATAGCAGCAATTGTTTCCTGGCGAAGTGTATCTTTTAAAGCAATAAGTCCAAGAATTCCTTTTTCATTACTAATATAGACAACAGTTTTTCCTTCTTGTTCGAGTGTCGTAGCGATACCATTATGAAAAGTTTTTGTTTCTTCGCCAATAAAATCGGCCTTTCCAATCTTATAAGCTGTATTTTCTAAAATTCCTTTTAAGCCAAATCCAGTGACATCTTCTACACTTTCGGGTTTCGTTAATGTAATGTCATATGCATGTTTTGCGTACTTGACGATAGATTCTGCGAGTGGGTGTGTGGAATGACTTTCGATAGAAGCTGTAATATACAACACATCTTTTTCTGTTATTTCATCACGTACGTAAACATCTGTTACAGTCGGTTTTCCTTGAGTTAATGTTCCTGTTTTATCAAAGGCAATTGCCTTCACTGAGGCAAGGCGTTCTAAATGAATACCACCTTTAAATAAAATACCGCTTCGTGCGCCGTTAGAAATAGCAGATAATGTCGCTGGTGTAATCGATGCGACAAGTGCACATGGAGAAGCAACAACGAGTAAAATCATGGCACGATAAAATGTTTCGTTCCAGCTCCAATCTAGTAGGAAATGAGGAACAAACATCATTAGAGCAACGATGATAAGTACACCTTTTACATATGTTCCTTCAAATTTTTCGATAAAAAGTTGCGATGGTGATTTTTCACTTTGCGCGTTTTGAACGAGACGGATAATTTTTTGAAACAATGTTTGGTCGCTTCTTTTTGTAATTTTAACTTCAATAGCCCCGCGTAGGTTCACGGTTCCAGCGAATACTTCATCACCAAATTTTTTCTCATTTGGGATAGGCTCCCCAGTGATAGCAGCTTCATCGATATTTGTTTCACCGCTATGAATTGTACCATCTGCAGGTACGCGTTCACCTGGCTTAATTAAAATGATGTCATCAATTTCTAACTGAGCTACTGGAATACGTTCTTCTGTTCCATGTGAAATGAGCAAGGCTTCTTCAGGTTGTAAATCTAGCAGTGCTGAAATTTCTTTTTGGCTTTTACTTAATGTATAAGCTTCCATTGCACCGCTTAGTGCAAAGATAAATATTAAGATGGCACCTTCTGCCCAGTATCCGATAATAGCGGCACCAATGGCAGCGAAGAGCATTAACATTTCTACATTCAATTCTTTTTCTTCTATTGTATCTTCGATGCCTTCTTTCGCTTTCGCATATCCTCCAATTATATAGGCGAGGATATAAAAAACTATCCCAGCAGTTGTTGCTTCGTTTTTTGTGAATAACCAACCGGATAAAATGAAAACACCAGATAGGATTGCAAAGATAAGTTCATAATGCTTTTGGAATGATTGAATCCAAGATGGGTTAGACATATTCTTTTTTGATGGTAATGCTTTTACTTCTGAGTTCATTATTACTCGCTCCTTCCAAATTCTTATTGAGAAAAAGAATCAAAATCGAAATCCCCATAAAACGACGAAAGCTGCCATCCATACGGATAGCAGCATTTCTATTGAAAAATTTTATCAGTTATTATCTTGTAATTATTCTATATTATATCATATGTTTTTACTTGAGAATATGTTTTTGTTTATATATCAAATTGAAAAACTTGTTTTTTTTCTTTTCCTTTGGTATATATGAATGTTGTTCGTAAAAAGGTCGGAGAGGAAGACAATAAGTGAAGACAGAGAAATTTTTTACCCATCCAATTGGTGTGTTTGCTGCAGCGCTAGCAGCGACATTTCTATGGGGAAGCGCATTTCCTTTTATTAAACTAAGTTATGCTGAACTCGGAATTCAGCCACATGAAGTTGGCGAGCAAATATTATTTGCTGGTTATCGCTTTTTCTTATCTGGTGTGATGCTCTTATTCTTTTTTAAAGCAATAGGAAAAGATATGCATTTCAAAAAAGAAACAGGGAAGCAATTAGTGCAAATTGGTTTATTTCAAACATTTCTACAATATGTATGTTTTTATATTGGTATGAGTTACAGTTCTGGAATTGAAGGTGCTATTATTTCTGGTACATCATCTTTTTTTCAAATTTTAATTGCGCATTTTTTGTATAAAGATGATGCATTAAATATTCGAAAAGTGATCGGCGTGTCTATCGGTTTTTGTGGTGTGATTCTTGTGAATGTTCCAAGTGATGGAAGTATGGCGTTTCATTTTGGAATTGGTGAATTATTGCTTCTTGGGGCCGCGATGATGTATTCATATGGAAATATATTGGCAAAAGAAGGAAGTAAAACATTAGATGTTGGGTACATGACAGCATATCAGATGATTTTTGGATCTATCGGATTATTATGTATTGGTATTTTTCAAGTTGGATTTATGCCTTTTGTATTCAATATGAAAGCACTATCTATGTTACTTTATTTATCCTTCTTATCAGCGGCGGGGTTCTGTATATGGAATACAGTTATGAAGTATAACAAGGTCGGAAAAGTATCGATGTATATGTTCTTTATACCAGTATTTGGAGTCTTATTATCCAGCATGATTTTAGGGGAAGCAATTCATTCATTTGTTTTATTTGGATTAGCATGTGTAGCAGCGGGTATTATCGTAGTAAATCGGACACCAAATATGCAAAAAACGGAGCAAGAGAAACAAGCGGCATAAAAAGAGTAGGATTAATTTCTTTTAGTTTTAGAAAAAAGGATAGGAGTGTTCCTCTTCTTTTGAAATTTTATATGATAAAAACAGGAGAAAATAGGTTATATCACGAAGAAATATTAATATCCATTTATTGAGGAGAACATGTTATGAATGAAATTTATATATTATTAATTGGACAGGTCATTGTATTTGTTGTAGGTGCGGTTTATGCAATAGCACAGACAAAGCAAACGGGAGAAAATGAGCCTTTACCATTATTGATTCGTCTTATTCTTAGTTTTTCTTTAACTGGTGGTGCGATCTGGATTTGGTTACAAGATCCATCTGTAGAGTATCGTCAGTGGGCTGCAATTGGTATGACTTTATCTACGCTTGGTGATTTATTTATGGCAGGAATCATTCCATTTGGACATCGGTTAATCGGCGGTATGGTTACCTTTGCAATTGCGCATTGTTTTTATGTAACAGCATTTTTGCAAACAGGTATCTCATGGAATGGGTTCTGGATTGGGTTAGTAGCATACGGTTTATTTTTAATAATTGGTTGGTTCTTTTTTATTCGCAATCAAAAACAAGATAGGCTGTTTACAATTGGTGCGCTCGTATATGGTTTATGGGTTGGGGGAATGGCGTGTTTTGCATTTGCATTATACTATGCAAACAACGAAATGTGGTGGATTCCAGCGCTTGGTGGATTGTTATTTGTGATTTCTGATTTTATTATTGGTGTAACGGATATTGGTGGTCGCAAAGTAAAGTATGATCCACTTTGGATCTGGGTAACATATGTTGCTGCACAGATGTGTATTGTATATGTTGGAATATAAAAGAGGATATCTCTAAAAGTAGCTATTTAGCTACTTTTGGGATATCCTCTTTTTTGATTATATATTATGCTACGATGTTCTTTTGCTGTAAAGCGGAAAGACTATATTCGTCAGCCGCTTTATAACCTTGAGATAATAGCTCATTAATGTATATTTTGTTATAAATAAAGCAGAAAACTAAATTAGAAAATCCGAATGTAAAAGCACTTGCAATTAAGATAATTAAAAACCATTTTCAATCCCCACTGATTAAAGTTTCACTTTAGAAAATTTTATAGGTTTTATCTTATTCTTTCGGAATTTTGTGGAAATTAATAGTAGAAACTATCTATAATAAATGTAACAAAGGGAGAGGAATGAGAGATGGAAAATGAAAAAGAAAAGTCGCTTTCGTGAGCTTTTTGAAATACTAGCTATTGCGTGTTTGTTGTTTTTTTTAGTGAAAATTTTTGTGTTTTTTCCAACAACTGTGCAGGGAGCATCTATGAGGCCAACATTGCAAGATGGGGATAAAGTAATTATTAATAAGTTAGCAAAGAGATTTGAAACCTATGAGCGTGAAGATATTATTGTAGTAAAGACTGATAATTTTTATGTAAAGAGAATTATTGGGTTGCCAGGAGATGTAATTGAGATGAAAAATGATCAATTATACGTAAATCATCAAGTGCAAAGTGAACCTTATTTAGATAAAAATAAAAAACAAGCGAAACAACTTCTTATTAATTTAACTGAAGACTTTGGTCCTATTACGATTCCGAAAAATAAAATTTTTGTCATGGGAGATAATCGTTTAGTGAGTAGAGATAGCCGTAACGGCTTAGGACTGATTCATAAAACAGAAGTGCTTGGCACATTAACTGCAATCTATTATCCGTTTGATCATATGAAAATTGTGAACTAGAAAGAAGGGACAATATGGAGGATATTATTGGACACATTCTAGTAGGAGTTGGTCGCGCAGCAATTGCATTAGGTGAAATATGTGTTGATGCAGGTAAAGGGATTGTAAGAGGGACTGTTAGTATTATAAGAGTCGCTGGAGACTTTATGTTAGATGAAGTGGTAGAGCATGCATTAGAAAGATTAGCGGAACGAGAAGAACGGAAAAAGAAAAGAGTGCAGCGACACATAGAAAAACTGAAGCGGTATACATGGTTCAAGGTTTTATATGAGGATAAGCGCTGCCAGGAAATTTTAAATTATAATAAAGCATGCAGGGATGTATTAAGCAAACGTCGTTATATACATAAGTTAATTCATAAAGAAGATGAAAGAAAGAAATTTATTAAGCGTGTGAAAATTGATGCAAAGGTTAATGATGTTATTTGGGATATGTGAAATAGAATATAAGTAAAAAACCAAGCAATTGTTACAATTTGCTTGGTTTTTTGTATTTACCTAAATTGTAGGTGCCTCGTTCGTTGCTATTTTCAAAGAAGGGGCTTCATCGTTTTTTTCATTTAGCATGAATTTGTACTGCAATAACTGTAATTTAAACAGTGTTAAAGGATCATGATATGTTTCTGGATTTGTTCTTAGTTTCGTTAATGCATTTTCATCCTCATTTATTTCGAGATGTGCAGCTTCCACAGTTTGCTTTAATATGCTAAGAGGTTCTTTAAAGAACATCATAATATCACGTTCTAATGCACTTTCGAATAATTCAAATTGAAGGAAGAACTGTTCAGAAATAGTTGTTGTTACATCTGTATAGTCTTCGGTCTCGATATAATTTTTATATTTGTTGTAAAGCATGGATTGATTTTTCTGCATGTTACCGAATAGCTTTCCAGCACTTTTTAATAGAAATTGTGTTGGTGTAAAGCGTAGTAAAATATTTACATCATCAACTTTGATTCGGTTTGTCATCCTTGCAACATCGCGGCGCCAATCATCAAGTAGTTGGAAATCGCATGGTAGTTTCATACGTTCTTCTTCGTATAATTTATTAAATGTTTCACTCATTTCATCTAAATAAGATTGACTTTGAATAAATTCATTATGGACTTTTTCAATCCATTCTTGAATAGATTGAGTAAACTTAGGTAATATCATTTGTTGTAAATGTTTTTGAATTCTTTCATTCATTGCTGCATTTAATTCTTCAGGAACTTGTTTAAAGTCACTATCTTCATGAACTAAATCGGAACAGCTCTGCAATAATTCAGGAATTTGATCATGAAGATCATGTATAATTTCATCTTTCGTTAAACGATATGAGTCTGTAATAGAGCGAGTCTTATCTTTTTCAATAGCAGTCAGGTTATTAATGAAGCCATTTAATTTCACTAAAATGTGTTTATTCCAACGGATTGACCTTACTAACGTATTTTCTAATTGTACGCGTTCATTTAAGAGATACGTGATGGTCTTTTGAATAAACCATAATAGTTTTTCCGTGCGTTCGGTTTCTATATTTCTATTATTAAAGTTTGAAGTAATGGATTCTGTTAAATCACTTAGTTGCCCGCTGCTCTCCTCTAAAGATGAGTAAGGGAATACTCGTGCATTTGGAAAATGTACACGTATTTTAGACTCGGTTTTATTTAGCATTGTATTTGCTGTTTCATCACTAAAAATTGTATCGATTGTATTTAAAACAAAATGAACTTGTAAAGTCGGTATTTGTTCTCGTATGTACAGTAGTGTATCGATTTCTTCATCAAGTAAAGGCGAAGAGGTATTAAGAACATATAATAGATTATCGGTTGCATGTAAGTATTCAAGATTTGTATTTTCTTTATTGCCATTTCCATCAAAACCTGGTGTAACGATAAATGAGAATTTATTTTTTCGTAAAAACCTACATGGTAATTTAAACTCAATACATTTCTGCTCAGATTCTGATTTTGGAGGAACAGCCATCATTTCGTAAAATTCATCCAAATTGGAAGTAGTTTTTATTGTTAAATCTGTGAGTTCTGTAATTTCTGTCTGCGCATTATCTTTAAATATGATAGCGGCTCCAGGAGAATTTTTTAGTATACTTTCCCCTAATATAGAATTGATAAAGGATGATTTACTATCATCATTCGTACCTGTAACGACAACTTGTTGTACATTTAGGTCGGAAAGTTCTCGAACAAGCCATGTGAAAGAATGACCTAAGTCTACATCATTTTTTTCTGCCCATACGACAATAGTTTCAAATAAGTTTGAAACCTTGTCTAGATCAACTGTGTTATCTATTTTTGAACTAGAAAGGAGTGTTTCAGCGCTTTTTACAAGTAATGTATCAAGGCTTTTAGGTGAAATCTCATTCCATGCTAACGTTGCAGCAGAAACAAATAGAGAATGTTCTGCTTTTGTTAAGCTAAACCAATTTGTTAACAAGTCTGGAATAAGTTCCTGTAGTTCATGCATCAAGTATTGTCCTGTAATTAATTCACAGTAGGTGTCTTGATAAAGAGTAACAATTTCATCCCATGAGTCGTAAGAATCTACCTCGACGTGTAAAAAAAGGTGATTGATTGTTTGAATCCATAATAAGTAGGTTGACTCATCTTGATAGATTTTCCAAAGTGATGAGACAAGTTGCTTAAATTGAACGGAATCGATTGTATATAAAACTTTTAATGCTTCATAAAAATATTTTGGTTTCATTTGTTTTGTGAATCCTTGATTCACATAACTTGTTAAAATCTCAAACCAATGTAATGATTTCGTTCGAATTCCTTCTTGAACAGCAAGGTCAAGAGCATTGTTCCAATCCTGCTGCTTCTCATAAAAGGAACGAGCAATGGCAGTGATATTTGGATAGTCTGGTTGGAATGAAACTGCTTCACTAATGACCTTAAAAGCAAGTCCCAAACGATTTTGTTCGATGTACAGAGAAAGAAGTTGCAATGAAACTTCCATTGTCAGTGTTGTGTCTTCTGTTTGAATCGATGTATAGATTTCTTCTGCCATTGAAAGCAATCCTAATTCAAAATAAGCGTCTGCTATATTTTTTTTTGCCCATAGAGAGAGATCATTGTTTACTTTCTCCCACTTGAAGATGGCTGTTTCGAAATCTTTATGATGATAATAAACTTCTCCTTGCGCGAAACGAATGTTAGCGATATTGGAAAATTCATTTTCAGCTTCATTTACATATGCTTCCCCAAGTACTTGAGGAGATTGAACAGAATCCTGTTCAGTTAAGAATGTTTCATAGTATACCTTTTGAATCAATTGTTTTTCTATGGTCATGTTTTTTCCCCCTGTATAATTTAGAAAAATGATTTTTATGTAAAAGGATGCATAGTACTCTACACGGATGGAAGATGCATGTAATCTTTTTAAATATATGTTTACTGCCTATATCATTTTTCTTGAGAGTCAAACCGATGCTAAATGTAACTTTTCTTTATTGTAACAAAAATCACGCTTGTGAAGTCGGATTTTCTTATAATTATGAAGTGAAGTATGGATTTATCACGCTATTCGTGAACAATATGCATTCACACCTCAAGGTTCCGAAAAATGAAGATTAAAAGTAGTAAAAAGTTTCATTACAGGTAAGATGAATAGGAGTAGAGTTCATTATAAAAACGATGTATAGTGAATATGTATACCATGTTTGCTTAAAAGATAGAGAGGGTACAATATGGAATAACGATTGTGCATAGGATGTGTCATCCAAATGGAACAACATATTGGTGAGTTAATCTCACATTATGGGTATTTTGGAATTATTATAGCTCTTGCGGGTGGAATAGTAGGTCTGCCAATACCAGATGAGTTTTTGCTGACGTTTGTTGGTTATAATATTTCGAAAGGAACTATGTCAGGGACAGCTGCTTTTTTTAGTGGAATGGCTGGTGCGGTACTTGGAATTACTTTAAGTTACATACTTGGCTTAAAACTTGGACTGCCTGTATTACAAAAATATGGTCCAAAGATAGGAATTAAAGAAAAGCAAATTGAAAAAACGCATGTTTTGTTTGAAAAATATGGTCCTTTTTTAATAATGATTGGATATTTTATACCAGGAGTTCGTCATTTAACTGCATATTTTGCTGGTATGTCGAATTTAACGTTTTGGAGATTTTGTCTATACGCATACGGTGGTGCTTTCATCTGGATTAGCGTTTTTATTGGACTTGGATGGAAACTTGGAGAGAAGTGGCGCTTTGTTGAATATAGTTTGCATCATTATGGAATGTGGATTTTAATTATCTCAGTAGTAGTTGTACTTATTGTGTGGCTCTACATAAGAAGAAAAAAAACCGCTAGTTAAGCGGGTTTTAGCTGAAAGCAATGAAGAGAACACCTGCTGTAATACATACAACACCCATTCCAGTCATGAAGTTTAATTTTTCGCCTAATATAATTATTGCAAGAATAATTGAAAATACAACACTTAATTTATCTACAGGAGCAACTTGTGAAACTTTTCCTGTTTTTAAGGCGAGAAAATAAAACAGCCATGATGAGGCACCAGCTATACCACTTAAAGTGATAAATAGCAGTGCTTTTTTATTCATTAGAACGTCACCAATATTTTGAAATTTTCCTTGTATCATAATTACGCCTATCATAAATAGTGCCATGATGATTGAACGGATAGTTGTTGCCACATTGGCATCGATTCCTTCTAAACCAAATTTTCCAAAAATGGATACAAGTGCTGCAGCAATTGCTGATAATAATGCGAATAATAGCCATGAACTCATAGTAAAATTCCTCCAGTCTTGTATTATTATACATGAAAATCATTCTCAAGTATAACGGATAGCAAGAGGATGTTTTGAATATAACTATGAAAATAGTAAAGGCCCATCTAACATCTTTATGTTAGATGGGCCTTTACTATTATTCTGCAATTTCTTCATATAAAAAGTACGTTACATTATAAATGTGTTCTACTTCATCATCTGTCATAAATAAAAGCTCTTCACGCTCAATTCCCTTTTTCTTTTCAATAAACTCAATCATATTTTTCCGTTCTTCTCTTTTCATCATTTTATTTTTCCTCCCAATCTGTTTTAATACAGTTTATTTAAGTTGATACTATTATATAACAGAATCTTTAGAAAGTTCCATCTTTTTTATCTTTTTTTTGATAAGAACTTTTCGACAAAACAAGCCCTTTTAAAGGGCTTGTTTTCGAATTATAGTCGTAAAAACTCTGGTTGAGTCGTACCAGCACTATCGATGTAGTAAATTGTATTTGGATTGATCTTTATAAGTACATAGTTAGGATCTTCAGGGCCGAGTAACCAGCGTTTTAAGTTGTTGTTCCAAAATTTATTTTTTAATGTTTGCTCTTCTTCAATTGAAGCGGTGCCTTCTACTTCGATATAATCTTCATCCCATTTCTTCCCTTCTCTTCCGAGTAGCACATGTACATTTGAATTTTGTTCGATATCTACTAGCTTTTTGGAATTACGATCTGTTGCGACATATAATACAAAGTCTTCATGAAAAAACATCATAAAACAGCTATGTGGCTTATTTTCACGCATGGTAGCTAATACACCTGTTCTTTGTCCTTCAATAATAGTTGCAATTTTTTCTTTTAAATTCATTTTTTGAGCCCCTTTCTGTTATCCGTAATTGTATTCTGTGAAAACTTGTTGCTTAAAATTTTTTACACTCTTTTATACCTTTTTCTTCAATCGTATTTTTTAAACGTATTTGTGATGAAATGGGACAAGTTAGGAGAAGAATAATGATAATAGTGGGGGAAATACATACGATGGAAGGATGGAAAATATGTTTAATAAAATTTTCTTAATACTTGCACTTGCTGGTGTACCGCTTTCTATTCTTGGAAATACGTTGCATTGGCCACAAACAATTATGTTTGCTGTGTATTGCATTACAATTATTGCTCTCGCTGCTTTTATGGGAAGAGCGACAGAAAGTTTAGCTATTGTTTCTGGACCAAGAATTGGTGGGCTATTAAATGCAACCTTCGGGAATGCGGTTGAACTTATCATTTCAGTTTTTGCATTACAAGCAGGGCTAACTGAAGTCGTACTTGCTTCACTAACTGGTTCCGTTCTTGGAAACTTATTGTTAGTTGGAGGTCTTTCTTTTTTTGTAGGAGGGCTCAAGTATAAAAGACAAAGTTTTAATGTTTATGATGCAAGGCATAATTCGGCCTTACTAATATTTGCAGTTGTTGTAGCATTTGTTATTCCAGAAGTTTTTTCAATGAAGATGAGTATAGACAAAACATATCAATTAAGTATTGGGGTTTCAATCATCATGATTGTCATGTATTTAGCCGCACTATTCTTTAAACTGGTTACGCATCGTGGTGTGTATCAGCATAAAAGCGATGAAGTAGAACATGAGGAAGAGCCTGAATGGTCAAAAGGGAAAGCATTACTTATTTTAGCGATTGCAACAGCGGCTGTTGCTTATGTATCCGAGGCGCTTGTTCATACATTTGAAACGGTAGCAAAATCATTTGGATGGTCGGAATTATTTATCGGGGTTATCATTGTTGCGATTGTTGGTAACGCCGCGGAGCATGCCTCTGCAATTATTATGGCTTATAAAAATAAAGTGAATATTGCAGTTGAAATTGCAGTCGGTTCAACCTTGCAGGTTGCCATGTTCGTTGCCCCTGTTCTCATCATACTTTCGATGTTTTTTACGGTGAAAATGCCCCTTGTATTTACAATGCCGGAACTTGTGTCCATGATTACAGCGGTCTTTTTAACAATTGCAATTTCAAATGATGGAGATACGAACTGGTTTGAAGGAGGAACATTATTAGCCGCTTATCTCATTATGGGAATTGGCTTTTACTTGTTATAAAAAATTGGGATAACAATATTACGGAGAGAAAATAATAGAGATAGTTAATATATAAATCCATTTTGATTTGCAGGCATATAAGTCGCTGCTACGAAGAACAAAAGGTGACCTGCACTTGTTTTCCCTCTTTGTTTTCATTTGGCATGGGGGGACAGGAAGAGGATCTGACCGCTTTTATGCATGACCAGATGCTCTCTCCCACCTAAAAAGAAAGATTTTATGTCGGTTTTTCAATTTGTATTTAATAGCTATTTAAATGATTTATACACTCTTAAATTAGGAAGGGGTAAAGTAGGTGAAACGAGTGTACAGCATATGTCTTTCAACTATGGTCTCGTTTATTTTATTATTTCCTTATAGTAGCTCTGCAAAGACAACAATAAACGTAAAGATGCCTTCATCTGTTTTGAATATTTCAAAGGACAATACGTATCCAAATGAAGTGCAAGATTTACCGCGTTTGCAGCCAAGTGAACTAGCGAAAGAATTACTGAAAACATCGACCATTCGAATCGAAAACCCAGATTTAATTCGGATGTTTAATGAAACGTCGATTTCAAATGCACCTCTTGCAGTTGGCTATAGGGCGAAAATTTATTTAGGTCAATGGCCGTTAAATTATGAATCAACAGATACAACGATAAATTGGGAATATAAGCAAGTAAATCGTAATGTATATGATAACCGTGGTGTGGAGCGGTTATATCCGCTTCGGTACAAACAAGAATCGCAAAAAACGATAGAAGGTGGTTTAACAGCCTATATTAAAGATACAGATGATGTGAAAAAGATGATTCTTTTAAAGGCGATGGAGAAGGTGCAGCTTCCCCTTTCTTTTAAAACAACAATTGGTTATGGTACTGGGAATGGGCGTGTATATAATATCAGCCCAAAACAACTTGGGTATTTATATGCATATACACCAGCGGTAAATGAAAAAGGAAAAGTTACATTTGGAGAAGTATATCTTGTTTTAAAAGGAAATCAGAAGAGGCTTGTCATTAAAAATATTACTTCACAAGGAATTGGGGCATCTATTCCTATACAAGATTATGTATCCTTTAAATTTATTTCTTCGCCTTATCCACAATAGCAAAAAAACGTCAGCTAAATATGCTGACGTTTTTTTGCTACAGTGTAATATTTGTTTCTTTTGTTAAGAAATCCTCGGTTGGATAATAGCTGTTTTTCACAAGAATATTTGGCCCAAGGCATTTTACAGCAGGGCAGTGACAGCTTAGTGATTTCGCTGTTTTCGAACTACACCATCTGTCGTAGGCTTCTTGTAATGTGTTTGTTTGAATGTTACCAAGCAGTGGAATATCACCAAAGTCTGTTACGATAATGTTGCCATCAAAAATATTTACATTTAAGCGAGAACGCCCATCTGGATCGTTACGAACCGTCACGTTTTTGCTTAAATGTAATTTTCTTAATGTAGCTAAGTCACGTTCATCATTACTACATGCGTAGAAAGGTAGTGTGCCAAATAACATCCATATATTTTCATCACGAATATCTAATAAATGCTCGATTGCACTTCGAATTTCATCTTTTGTTAAAATTTCAAGGTTGCTAGCAAAATCACTTGGGTACATAGGGTGTACTTCATGGCGCTTACAGCCCATTTCTTCGACGATTTGACGATGAATGTGTTCAATATGTGGCAGGGTACGTTTATTTAACATTGTTTCTGCTGACACGAGAACACCTGCATCTGATAAAGCTTTACTATTTGTAATCATTCGTTCAAATAGTTTAGCACGTTGTTCATAAGTAGGTTTGCGCTCCATCATTGCAAATCCACCTTCAACGAAATCATCAATTGTTCCCCAGTTATGTGAAATATGCAACACATCTAAATAAGGAATAATTTGTTCATAACGGGCTAAATCTATAGTTAAGTTTGAGTTGATTTGAGTGCGAACGCCTCGTTCATGGGCATATTTTAAGAGTGGTGTTACATAGTTGTCGACGGATTTTTTTGAGAGCATTGGTTCTCCGCCTGTAATACTTAAAGAACGTAAATGAGGAATCTCATCTAATCGTTTTAATAAAAGTTCCATTGGAAGCGGATTTGGATCTTTTGGCTGTAATGTATAACCAACAGCACAATGCTCACAGCGCATATTGCATAACGTTGTCGTTGTAAATTCAACGTTTGTTAATAGTAGTTTGCCGTACTCTTCAAGGTCCATATACGCTTCCCATGGATCGTAAGAAGGAGTAATCGGCTTCATTGTTTGTGATATACTCATCTGAAATACTCCTTTGACTGTTGAAATAACAATTTGTCCATCCTCTATAATAGAAGAATATGGACGTTTTATAAAGTGAAACTTTTTTCAGTGGGGGGTTCTTCATCCGCCACTGAGAATTAGTTGAACCAATCGGGCTTTTATGGGCAGTTGATCCCCAAACTAATTTCTTTGTTTTTGCTGAGTTTTAAGGCGGGGGTCTTACTGCCCGTTAATGCGGGGTAAAGTGAAACTTTTTGTAACAAGAATTCTTCATCTGTTGATTTCACTTCAAGTGATGGAGGAAGTAAATTAAATGTCTGCTTGTATGTAATCAAGTATTGTGGCAAAAATGATGAAAATTCATGTTCGTGATAATCATTTTTGCGGTATAATAAGAGTAACTCGAATAAAAAGGAGAGTGCCTTTGTGGGAAAAGCAATTCAAGATAAAGATTCACAATTAGTATATTTAAAAGAACGTTTAAATATGTTCATCGAAGTAATTGATACAATTGAACCAGAAGAGGTAGAATTAGAAGATGTAGATCGTCTTCTTGCGATGTTAGATGAATTAGAACTGAAATGTGAGCAATTTAAAAAAGACGAATAATATAAAACGGCTGCCAATTATATATTGGTAGCCGTTTTCTGTAAATGCGCTGTTTTATTAGAAAATATATAGATTTCCTGCCCGATTAAATAGAAGGACTATGGAAAAAAGGGTATAATCAAGTTGTGAAAAATTTCGTTTGATCTTAAGAGTCATAAAATAAAAACAAAGACTCTAGAGACTTAAGGGTAAAAATTTCATCTCGTAGCGTTTTGGTAGCGTTCACAATTGAGGGGGAAGTAACAATGGAAAAGCTTCAAGAAAGTATGTATCAACTGATTGTTGAAACATCAACGAATTTACCGAAAGATGTTCGTCGTGCAATTCAACGAGCAAAAGAACGAGAAAATGCAGGGACTCGTTCTGCAATGGCGCTTGGCACCATTACAAATAACATTAAAATGGCAGATGAAAACATCTCTCCAATTTGCCAAGATACAGGGATGCCAACCTTCAAAATTTATACACCAGTTGGCGTAAATCAATTACAAATAAAAGAAGCAATTTACAGTGCGCTTGAGCGGGCGACACAGGACGGGAAACTTCGTCCGAATTCTGTTGATTCTCTTTTCGGAGATAATAGCGGTAATAACTTAGGACCAGGTACACCTGTGATTAAGTTTGAGCAGTGGGAGAAAGATTATATTGATGCTCGTTTAATTTTAAAAGGGGGCGGCTGTGAAAATAAAAATATTCAGTATAGCTTACCTTGTGAATTAGAAGGACTTGGACGAGCAGGTCGTGATTTAGAAGGGATTCGTAAATGCCTTCTTCATGCGGTATATCAAGCACAAGGACAAGGGTGTAGTGCAGGAGTAATCGGTGTTGGTATCGGGGGAGACCGTACGTCAGGTTATGAGTTGGCAAAAAATCAGCTATTTCGCACATTAGATGATGTGAATCCAATTCCTGAATTACAGAAGCTTGAAGAATACGTATTAGAGAATGCGAACAAGCTTGGCATTGGTACGATG
This sequence comes from Bacillus sp. FSL K6-0042, assembly GCF_038006685.1. Taxonomy (NCBI): domain Bacteria; kingdom Bacillati; phylum Bacillota; class Bacilli; order Caryophanales; family Bacillaceae; genus Bacillus; species Bacillus sp. FSL K6-0042. The sequence goes on along the minus strand of NZ_JBBOVS010000001.1, from coordinate 2,756,333 downwards.
GGATTTGGTGGAGAAACAACTTTACTTGGTTGTAAAATTGGAGTATACAATCGTCTGCCAGCTAGTTTCTATGTGTCTGTTGCATATAATTGCTGGGCGTATCGTCGCCTTGGTGTAACAATTCATCCTGAAACAGGTGAGATTATCGATTGGTTATATCAAGAAGGTGAAAATACACTTCAACAAGAAGCGGAGCACGCAAAAAGTGAGCAGCGTGAAATTGTACTGCAGGCACCAATTACCGAGGAGCAAATTCGTGAACTTCGCGTTGGAGATGTCGTTACCATTAACGGGATGATGTACACAGGCCGTGATGCAATTCATAAGCATTTAATGGATAACGATTGCCCGGTAGATTTAAATGGACAAATCATTTATCACTGTGGTCCAGTTGTAGTGAAAGATGAAAATGACAATTGGAAAATTAAAGCGGCAGGTCCAACGACAAGTATTCGTGAAGAGCCATATCAAGGCGACATTATGAAGAAGTTTGGTATTCGTGCTGTCATCGGTAAAGGCGGCATGGGAGCAAAAACATTAGCGGCACTAGCAGAACATGGTGGTGTATATTTAAATGCAATCGGTGGTGCTGCGCAGTATTATGCAGAATGTATTAAAGAAGTGAAAGATGTCGACTTCTTACAATTTGGTATTCCAGAAGCAATGTGGCACATACGTATTGACGGCTTTAAAGCTGTTGTAACAATGGACTCTCATGGTAATAGCCTACATGCAGATGTAGATAAAACATCATTTGAAAAATTAGCAAGCTTTAAAGAACCGGTATTTAAGTAAGTGGAAAAATGCATCTCGAATCATTCGAGGTGCATTTTTTTGGTACATATAGAAAAATTTGTTTAGAATGAAAGAAATATTGAAAACAGAAACTACAGGTACGATGATATATGGAAAGGAGACTATTTATGAAGCATAGATGGTTATATATAGGTCTCATTTTTTCAATTATAATGACACTTGTTCCAGTTTCTGCTTTCGCGTATACGAACGCACCAAATCACTGGGGGATTCCGCGAGCAAAAAATGAGACTCCGCCAGATGCAGGGAAAAAATTTACTGATCTACTCCGGGGTAATGGTGGTTTTTATTTAGGCGACACGAAGAAAAAAGATATATATTTAACATTTGATAATGGATATGAAAATGGGTATACTGGAAAAATTTTGGATGTGCTAAAAGAAAAGAAAGTGCCAGCAACATTTTTTGTAACGGGTCATTATATAAAGACGCAAAAAGAGTTATTATTAAGGATGAAAAATGAAGGTCACATTATTGGAAACCACTCTCGAAGCCATCCTGATTTTACAACTGTAAATGATGAGAAACTTCGTGAAGAATTACAAAGTGTAACAGATGAAATTAAAAAAGTAGCTGGACAAAAAGAAGTGAAATATGTACGTCCTCCCCGTGGGATTTTTAGTGAGCGTACGCTAGCTCTTGCGAAAGAAATGGGATATTATAACGTATTTTGGTCGCTTGCATTTTTAGATTGGAAAGTAGATCAGCAAAGAGGATGGCAATATGCCCATAATAATGTAATGAATATGATTCATCCAGGATCCATTATATTACTTCATGCTATATCAAAAGATAATGCAGAAGCGCTTGCGAAAATCATTGATGATTTGCGCGAGAAAGGGTATCATTTTAAAAGCCTGGATGATTTAGTAAAAAGCAATCAGCCGTAAGCATGTATGCTTACGGTTTTCTCATGCTATAATGATGTGTAAAAAGGATGGGGAAACGTATGTGGAGCGAACATGTTACGTTAAAGGATTCGTACCATTTTGAAGAGGTACTCAGGCGTTTGTCTTTTGATCCACTCAATGTTGTTCAATTAGAAGAGAAAATAGTTTATGTCCCACTTCTTATGGATGAAGAACAAATTGTTGTCCGCGTACAAGGAATTGGTACACTTCAAAACCCACAATTTTGGGTTTCAAGTCAGACAGGTAAACAAGAGAAGGTTATGAAACGCATCTATTCCATTTTTCAATGGAATGAATCTTTTCAAGATATACAAACCCATTTTAGAAACACATCATTACGTCCACTTTTTGAAACATATGCCTATACACCACTTGTTTTAGAGTTTGATTATTTTGCTTGTCTTCTTCGTTGTATTATTCATCAACAAGTTCATTTGAAATTTGCTACTTCTCTTACAGAACAATTTGTAAAGCGATATGGAACAGAGAAGAATGGCGTTTTCTTTTTCCCAACACCAGAAAGGGTAGCGAATATTTCAATAGAAGAGCTCAGAAATCAGAAATTTAGTCAACGAAAAGCTGAATATATGGTAGGACTAGCAAAACATATTGTGGAAGGTAAGTTAAATTTAGTGGAGCTAGAAAAACAAACAGAAGAAGTAGTAGCAGCACAATTGTTACCAGTGCGAGGTATTGGTGCATGGACGGTGCAAAACTTTTTACTGTTTGGGCTCGGACGGAAAAATATGTTCCCGAAAGCAGATATTGGGATTCAGCGTGCACTTCAAGGTATATTTCAATTAGAGAATAAACCAGATGATGCATTTTTAGAAAAAATGAAACAAGAGTGTGAACCATACTGCAGTTATGCAGCGTTGTATTTATGGAAAAGTATAGAGTAGAGGTGTAACAATGGTACAAAAGCAACATGAGAGTAAGTTAGAAGTTGGTCAAACGTTTCCTGTGACAATTAAGCGTCTAGGGATTAACGGAGAAGGCGTTGGTTATTTTAAGAGACAAGTTGTTTTCATTCCAGGAGCATTACCAGGAGAAGAAGTTGTTGCGGAAACAACGAAAATTCAGCGTGGCTTTGCTGAAGCGAAAGTGAAAAAAATTCGTAAAGCATCACCGCATCGCGTAAAATCGCCATGCCCAGTATATGATGAATGCGGTGGTTGTCAATTGCAGCATTTAGATTATAAAGAACAGTTGAATCAAAAGCGAGATATTGTTGTACAAGCCTTTGAAAAGTATATGAACGGAAGCATGGAAGCTGACATTCGTCCAACACTTGGTATGGGCAACCCATGGCATTATCGTAATAAGAGTCAATTACAAGTAGGACGTAAAGATGAAAAAGTGATTACAGGATTATATAAACAGAACTCACATCAATTAATTGATATTTCTCACTGCATGATTCAGCATAAAGCAACAAACGAAGCGACAAAAGTTGTACGACGTATATTAGAAAAATTGAACATTTCTATTTACAACGAGAAAAAACAAAAAGGTCTAGTGCGTACAATTGTGACACGTGCTGCAGTTCAAACAGGGGAAGTACAAGTCACATTAATTACAACAAAAGAAGAATTACCAAATAAAGAGCAATTTATCGCAGAAGTACAAAAACAAATGCCAACAGTCAAATCGATTATGCAAAATGTGAACTGGCGTAAAACATCTGTTATTTTCGGTGACAAAACATTCAACTTAGCTGGAAAAGAAGTCATTCAAGAAACACTCGGTGATTTATCATTTGAATTATCAGCACGTGCATTCTTCCAGTTGAATCCAGAACAAACTGTTGTCCTTTACAACGAAGCGAAAAAAGCTGCTGCGTTAACAGGAAAAGAAAAAATCGTTGATGCATATTGTGGCGTTGGTACAATTGGACTTTGGCTAGCAAATGATGCAGCAGAAGTGCGCGGTATGGATGTCATTCCAGAAGCGATTGAAGATGCAAAGACAAATGCAAAGCGTCACGGATTTACAAATACAAGGTACGAAGCTGGAAAAGCAGAACAATGGCTACCGAAATGGGTGAAAGAAGGCTGGCGCCCAGATGTAATCGTAGTTGACCCTCCTCGTACAGGTTGTGACGATAAGTTGCTTGAAACAATTTTAAAAGTACAACCAAAGCAAGTTGTTTATGTTTCTTGCAATCCTTCATCATTAGCGCGTGATGTGAAAGCATTAATGAAGAGTTATGAAGTGGAATATGTACAACCGGTTGATATGTTCCCGCATACGGCGCATGTGGAAAATGTAGTAAAGCTTGTTAGAAAAGAAAATTAAAGGTGTGGCAGTGAGAGATAGGTCTTATCGAAAAATCGATAAGGCCTAATTTTTATTTAGGATGAATTACCCTGAACCGCATTATAAGTAACCGATAGTGATTTGATTTTAAAAGTGAATTGTTTATTTTAGGTCTATCGGAATAATTTTAATAAAGTGAAACTTTAATCAGTGGGGGTTTTCTTCATCCCCCACTGATTATTAGTTGAACGAATCGGGCTTTTACGGACAGTTCATCTCCCACCTAACGTCTTTGCTTTCGCTGAATTTTGAGGTGGGAGTGTTACTGTCCGTTAATGCGGGATAAAAATTAGAATTAAGAAATTAGCACTGATCTTTGTATGATGGAGTGCTGTTTTATTTGTTTTTTATTACTATATCAACTCTGATTACTTTAACTTTAATTCGTATGTAATTAAATAATATGATGATTAAAGGATTATACAAATATTGGGTAAAACAAAGTATACTCAATATAGATAAATATAATTGATTTAATTAGGAGTGATTTTTATATTTAAGCAAAATGCAAAAAGGATACTTATATCATTATTAACAAACCCAATATTAATAATTGGATATTGGATTTTTTGTTATGAGTTAGCTTTATTCTGTATGTATGGAAGAATGAATTATAATATTTATATTTTATTATTATGTATAGTATTTTTTATATCTGTAATTACATTTACGACAATGAGAATTATAAAAGATAAAGAATATGAATCTAAAAAATTAATTAATTTAAATGCATGGAAATATATTTCTATTATCATTATTGTTGTAATCACATCATTTTATGGTGTAAAGATTTATAAAAGTGCAACAAATTATGAAGGCAAACTTGCATGGTTTATAGAAAGATTAAAAAATGAAAGATCAGTTAAATTTGAACATAATAATATATATGAATATGGGGTAGAAGGCATTTTTGAAGATATAAATAAAAAATATACTTTGCCAAAGAAATTATATATGGCAACTGATTTTGATCTTACATTTCATTCAGATGGAACAATCACAGCGTTTGATACATTTGTTTATGGGAAAAATGCTGATGGGAAAGAGGAAACTTACTTAATAACTTATAATAAAAATAAGTCACAAGATATTACTATAATACGAAATGGATATGCAAAACCTGATTATGATGAAGATAAACTAGTAGAACCTCTAATTAAAACGGTTAAGGCTATTCCAGTTAAGAAAACAGTTAGTAAGTGGAATGAAAGTAAGTATGAATTGGTCTATTATGGAAAAAGGAATTGGGGATACAATACAGAGGGAATTATTAATATTAATGAGGATGGTACGGAGCATAATCTTAAAGAAGCAACTTCTGAAATCATTGGATACACTGTATCTATATTTGTCCCTGGAAAAGAGAAAGAGTTAGTACCGGCTAGATATAACTTAATAGGTGACCCGAATTGGAGTAAACCAAATCAAAAGAGTTCTAAAGAGAAGCAACAAGATTTAACGAATAGCAAGGAACAGTTTTACCTATCAAAAGAAGTTGGTTATAAACTAAATATGACAGAGAAAGCATTAGGTAGTGCTTTTTATTCACTAAGCAAGACTACTGATGGAGGTAAAACATGGGAGGTTATAAATACAGACCCATTTAACAGAGGAATTGGTAGTGTATCAGGAATAACCTTTATAAATGATAAACTTGGATTTTTAGGAGCAGTCAGACCTTCTGGTAACGAGGGAGAGTTATATCGTACAGATGATGGGGGCTTATCTTTTAAAAAAGTAAATTATCCGCCTCATGAAGTGAAATTAGATCATACACAGTCTATAATAAGTCCTTTTGATTCTCCAGGTATGCCTTATGAGAAAGATGGAGTTTTTAATATGTTAGTTGGACAAGGAGCAGACGGAGATTATAATGGCGATAGTAGCGCACTTTATCAATCAAAAGATAAAGGAGAAACATGGGAATATATAAAGGAAGTTGAAAAATAGTTAGAGTTAGTACTAAAGGTGAATAAATAAAATGGCCTCCGTTGCAGGTGCAACGGTGAACAATACTATAAGTAAATAGGTTTAAGTATATAACTGTTTTTCCACCCCGCACAGGAGAAGTACGGAGCATAAATAATAAAAACAAAGAAGCAGAAAATCACTTAGGATTTCCTGCTTCTTTGTTTTTATAAAGAAAATACTTGAGAGACTGCTATTAGCTAGTACACGACAACCGGTTCATAAGTACTGAGATTATCATACACGGTTTTCGCAACACTAGGAGAGAGGTTGACACATCCGCCTGAACCTCCCGTTAAATAGGCATTATTTGCCCAGTTTGTCCGCCAGCCAGCATCGTGGAACCCTTGTCCGCCGTTTGTGAACGGAGCCCAGTAATCTACCTTAACGGAATAATCAGGTTTACCTACTGCGCTGCCTTTGAGTGTGTACGGTGATCGTTTATAGAGGATATACCACACACCCGGTGATGTATCTTCACTCGTACTATGTTTACCTGTCACTACATTCGTTGTGACTGCCAAATTTCCATCTTTGTAGATCCAAATTTGCTGTTCTGCAATCGACACTTCCGCATACGTGTCTCCAATGCCATTATTCGCTGTTGTTTCATAACCGATGCCTTCTTTATTCCAGCCATTTCCGTAAATATTAGAAGCGGAAAGCGATTTTTCCCCTTTTTCGAAGGCTTCTTGGATTCGTTTTGCTTCTTTTGCAACATCTATTGCCCAGCCATAGCCTTGTCCTTTTACTGATATGACCGAACCAGAATGGGTTTTAAATGTGAAGTCTTTATTTAATGTTGATTTAGAATTATTAATTTCAGTAATCTTGTTCTTAATGTCGCTCGCGTCGATTGTAACCTTCATATCCTTTGACATAGAGGCATTTTTAATTAGATCTTTAGCTTTTAAAGAGTAAACTTCATTCTGTACCTTATAATCAATGGTTTGTTGAAGAAGATCCTGTAGTGCTTTCTCTTCTTTTTTTACAATAGGATTGTTTTCTTTAATAGGCTGTATGTATACAGGCTTCAGATGGATTTCACTTTTATACTTCTGCTTGTCGTAATCCTTTAATAGACTAACGACATCATACTGTTTTCCATCAATGCTTTTTGAGATAACAACTTTGCCCTGTTCGAGCTTCGCCATAGCATCTTGAGGCGCTTTTAAATCTTTATTCATAGATAAGAGCTTTTCTTCTACAAGTTTTTTCATTGTTTTACTTCGATACTGATCCGCCTTTTCTGGTAGCAGCGAATAATTTTTTTCCTTTGAGGAAGGGGAAAATGTCCATTGGCTTTTTAATAGTTTCTTAACTTTAGGCAAATCTTCTTCCGTAAGTTCCGTTTGCGTATCTTTTTCATCTAAAATTTGTTGTTGGCCGACATAGACTTTGTTCTCTAATCCAGATGCTTTTAATTTCTGCATTGCCTGATCAGCAGTCAGACCGCCGACTTTTGTGTCATTAATCGTAACATGTGAATTGAAACGGGTTGCCTGATAATAACTCATTCCCCCAATTAGAAGTGCAATTATAACGACGCCACCCGCTGTGATAAACTTCCAATTTTTAAAACGCTTGCTTGAGTTTACCCGTTTTCTATCAACTTCTTCAACCGATTCATTTATTGTGTTGTTGTTCATAAATATTTCCTCCACATACCTAATATAATCCCAGTATCAAAGTCAACCGACTTTAAACTAGTGTTTTTGCATCCAAAACAAAACCAATGATTAGTGTACCTTATTATTCTTAAATTTTCACTTTTTTTTTACCAAATTTTACAGTATTGAGTTGGTCAAATTTGAATTTTTGTTCATAGAATGAACGTGTTAATAACCAGTAGATAAACCAAAGGGATTATAAAGTTTCACATAATTTATCTTCTTTAATCCTTTTTTTAGGCAGTTATATTATATAATTAGGATATATTATCCATACAAGTTTGAGGAGTATTAATCAATTAGAAATATATCTTAAGAGTAAGTAAGATGAGGAAAGAAAGAGCACCTCCTTGGTAAGACAAGAGGTGTTTCAATTTGAAATACGATGACAATGTGAAAGTCAAATGACGCGATAAATTACAATAACCGAAAGTGAACTTTGCAGCCTCGTTAAACGTAACCTAGCGATAGGAAAAAAAGGGAGAAAGGCAATAAAATGTACACAACAGTCCTACATATAACAGGCTTATTTTGTAGCACATAGAGAATGACATATAGAATTGTATACCCCAAATCCTTCTTAAATGATAGCTAAATTCTTTCGATTCACAATGAATAGCCCCTTCCATCCACCTTGTAAGCCCCTTAAAAGCCCCTTACAAGTAATAAATCATTACAAAAACAAAACAAAAAACTACTACTACAAGAATCTCCCCGAAAGAAATAAAAACGTAGTAGTAATTTTTTATAAAATTAAATTACCCAATTTCCTCACTTGTCTTTATATCTATTAAGGAAACGGCAATTTCATATTTGCCGTAAAAGGTGGGAGGGATCAATATGGCAGTATACCGGAATGTACAGGTGAATTTTTGGCAGGATGATTTTGTATTGGACTTAACGCCGGAGGAACGATACTTTTACATATACTTGCTGACATGCTCTAAAACGACGCAATGCGGCATTTATCCGTTGCCGAAGCGTTTGGCGGAGATGGAAACAGGCTATAACCGGGAGACTGTTGAGAAGCTACTGCAGCGGTTTATTGACTATGGAAAAATATTATATGATGCAGAAACGAAGGAGCTATACATCCAGAACTGGGTGCGCTATAACCCAGTTACGAACACGAACATCGAGAAATGTGTGTTGCGTGAGCTAAAGACTGTGAAAAGCAAAAAGTTTTTACATATGTTTCTTCAAAAATGTTTGGAGGAAGGGCTGAGCATTCCGCTGTTATTGGAGCATTTTGGTATGCCGGTTGAAGAGTCTCAAGCTGTTCCTCAAGATGATGCCGAAAGCTGTGAAACAGATGGGGAAATTGATTTGGGAGGTAATGTATTCACGTTTTATGAACAAAACTTTGATAGCTTGTCACCACATACGATGGAGGAACTGAATGCGTGGATGGATGATCTGTCAGATGAACTTGTATTGAAAGCACTCCAGATTGCCTATGAAAATAACAAGCGAACGCTTGCTTATCCCGCATTAACGGGCAGTAAGACCCCACCTTAAGATTCAAAGAGAATCAAAGAAGGTAGGTGGGGGATAACTGCCCGTAAAAGCCCGATTGGTTCAACTAACCATCAGTGGGGGGAAAGCCCCCCCACACTGATGGAAGTTTCACTTTATGTGAAGGGCATTTTACGGGACTGGCATGAAAAAGGATATACGAGGCTTAGTGAAGTAGAGGAAGCAGCAGTGAGGTTTCGGAAGAAGGAACTGTCTGTTGCCCATGATACTGAGAAATTTCTAAATGATTGTGAAGAATGGGAGAAAAACGTACCGTCTGAAGAAGAGCTACGGAGGTTTTTAACGGAACATGGGTGGCGTCCGTGACTTAGATTGTACACTATTGATTTCATATGTATAGTTCATGCGCATAATACATTGGCAGAAGTAGACACTAAATGAGCTATCTTGTGTTACTATGAAAAGAAGATTACGAAAAATATCATAGAATGCTTAAAATTTTTGTTTTATGTAACGGAAAAAGAAAGGCGGTGAGTCTGTTAATAAAAACATGAATAGGCAAATGTCTATGTTTTTAATAGCAGAAAACAATGAACAATTACAAATTAACAATTCAATATGACGGCGGCCGCTATAAAGGCTGGCAACGTCTTGGAAATAATGATAATACGATTCAAGGAAAAATCGAAAGTGTATTATCAGAAATGGTTGGACACGAAATAGAAATCATGGGATGCAGCAGAACAGATGCTGGTGTACATGCTTTGAATCAAGTAGCGAACTTCAAGGTCGATGAAAAATTAGCAGAACCGAAAATTAAGAAGTATTTAAATCAATACTTACCAAACGATATTAGTATTAAGGATGTGGAGTTAGTCTCTGAACGTTTCCATGCTCGCTACAATTCGAAAGCGAAGACGTATTTATATAAAATTTGGAATGAGGAACATACGAATCCATTTATGCGTAAATACAGCATGCATGTTGGGAAAAAGTTAAATATTGAAAACATGCAAAAAGCAGCGCAATATTTAATTGGTTCACATGATTTTACTGCTTTTTCTAATGCTAAATCTAAAAAAAAATCTATGGTTCGTGAAATATATATGCTCGATGTCGTGGAAAGTGAAGGTTTCATCCAAATTAGAGTGAGCGGAAATGGATTTCTTCACAATATGGTGAGAAAAATCGTTGGAGCGTTAGTAGAAGTTGGATTAGGTCAGTTAGATGCTGAAGTGATCCCACAAATTTTAGAAGCGAAACAACGAAATCAAATTAATTGTCTTGCGGATGCGAGTGGGTTGTATTTGGAGAAGGTTGATTTTTAGGAAAAAATAAAGACCGTCCTTTCGGAACGGCCTTTATTTTTTGTGCTTATAGAACATTCTAAGATTACGTATTTAGCCCATACTTTTTTAATCGATATTGCAAGTTTTGTCTACTTAATCCTAAGTATTTTGCGGCTTGCGAGATATTTCCATTATGTTCTTTAAGAATTTGAATAATATATTCTCTTTCCATTTCTTTTATTGTGTTCTTTAAAGTTTTCGATGTATGATCTAATTTATCTGTTTCCCATCTAGCTAGAGGAGGTTGAATAGGGAATTCGTTTTTTGTTAGCTCATAAAAACGAGCTGGGGTATGGGATGTTGTAATAACGTCCTCATCTTCAATTAAGTTCATAGCCCCTTCAATTATGTGCTCTAATTCGCGTATATTGCCGGGCCAATCGTGTTTATAGAAGAAATTTATTACGCTGTCATCCACACCTTGTACTCGTAAACCAAACTGCATATTATATTTTTCAATAAAGCTATGAAGAAGCGGTAAGATGTCTTCTTTCCGCTGTCTTAAAGGTGGGAGAAATAAAGTGACGACGCTTAGTCTGTAATATAAATCTTTTCGCAGGCGATTATGCGTGATAGCTTCAATCGGATCTTCATTAATGGTAGTTATGATTCGAACGTCGACTTCTTTTTCTTGTGATCCGCCGATTCTTCGTATTGTTTTATCTTGTATTGCCCGCAATAATTTGGCCTGAAGTGCAGGGCTTAGCGAGTTAATTTCATCTAACAATAAAGTTCCACCATGGGCTTCTTCAAATAAGCCTGGTTTATCGATTGCGCCTGTAAAAGCTCCTTTATTCGTACCGAATAATAAGCTTTCCATTAAAGTTTCAGGAATGGCAGCACAATTTTGTGAGATAAAAGGTTTTCCAGCACGTTGACTTTCATTATGAATACTTTGTGCAAATAGTTCTTTTCCAGTTCCTGTTTCTCCCACAATCAGTATAGAGGAAGAGGTACGCGTTACTTTTTTTGCTTCTGTAATAACCGATTGAATCGCACCTGAATTACCTATTATATGATTGAAGGTAAATTTCGTATGATGCCCTCGAATCGCGCCTCCTTTACTCGTTTGCCTTAATGGAGGAAATTCTTTTACGATTTCAACAGCGCCCTTGATTTTTCCATTCTTCACTATAGGGAAGGTGTCATTAATCGTTGTAATCTCTTGCCTCTTATTATTAAAATAAGTCTGTTTTATATTTTTCTTTGCTTTTCCAAGTGTTAATGCTCCTATAAGAGTACTATTCTGGTTTTCTTCAAAAACAAATACTTCTAAAAGATTTTTATATAGTACATCTTTATGATCCATCGATTCAATCTCCATCATTTTGCGGTTATAAATGATCGTCTTACCTTCTTCGTTAATCATGTGAATGCCAATATCAATTTCATTCAGTAAAGTTTCATATAGCATATTCATTTCAACTAATTTTTTGAAATTGATTTCTTCTGTATACATGTTTCATCTTCTCCTTGTTATACCTTATGAAGACTGATTTTTCTTAATTTTAATAAAATTTTTGCGAGTATGCAAAAAAAATTTGCGTGTTTAAGGTGAAAAATCTTTAAAAGAGAAGAAAGATATTGCGTGGAATTCAGATTTTTTCAGTACTATCTCTTAATCCTAAGTAAGAAATTAGGTTGGTATATATCTTGCATGAATAGTAGTTGAATCTTATAAATTTGGAGGTGGGGAAAAGAGTTACATGCGCACTTAATAAGAAAGAGGGGTTTAAAAGATGAAAACAGTAATAGAAAACGTGTACAGCCCTTGCTATGGCAGAGTTACAAAATTATTTATTAATGAAAGTTCCTACGTATATGAGTGGGAGAAATTAGCTTTAATTGAAACAATGGATGAACGGAAAGTAGAAGTTAAAGTGGGAATCAGCGGTTATGTGGAATTGCTAGAAGTAGAAGAAGGACAAGTTATCACGGAGCAAACATTATTAATAACAGTCAGGGATGATTTATTGATTACAGGAAGTGATTAATATAGTCCTTCTGGATGATGTACCGTTTTCTAAGGATCTTTTAAACAATTGTGGAAAATTATAAAAAAATTTTAGTAACAACTATTTATCGTGTGATAGTATTTCCTTGGATTGGGAGATTTTCTTTTGAAAAATCTCCCTCTTGTTACAAGTCTATCGTAATCATGAGTATGCACTTTATTTTTTTATATTATTTTTTAAAGCGTTTACATTTCTGCTAGGGGGCTCATATGGAAAAGCAAAATCAGGAGTTAAAGCGAGAGCTAAAAAGTCGACACATATTTATGATTGCACTTGGAGGGGTTATTGGCACAGGTCTTTTCTTAGGATCAGGTTATACAATTCATGAAGCAGGGCCAGGCGGTGCGATTGTAGCGTATCTTGTTGGGAGCTTTGTTATGTATTTAACGATGCTTTGTCTTGGAGAGTTAGCTGTTGCTATGCCGAATGCAGGATCTTATCAAATGTATGCTACAAAGTATATTTCGCCTGCGGTAGGTTATGTAGTTGGTTGGATGTCATGGTTAAACTGGGCTGCTACGATAGGGATTGAGTTGATTGCAGTAAGTATTTTAATGAAGCGCTGGTTTCCACATGTACCATCTTGGATATGGTGCGTCGTGTTTGCAGTCCTTCTTTTTTCGATTAATGCATTATCCTCACGGAGTTTTGCAGAGGTTGAGTTTTGGATTGCCGGCATTAAAGTAATTACAATTATTGCATTTATTATTTTAGGCGGGGCAGCGATGTTTGGATTTTTACATATGAAAGGAAATGACGCAGCACCGATGCTTTCAAACTTTACTGATCACGGGGGACTGTTCCCAAATGGACTGAAAGCGATTCTAATTACCATGATTGCCGTTAATTTCTCCTTCCAGGGGACCGAAATTGTTGGGATTACGGCCGGTGAGAGTGAAAACCCGGAGAAAACCATTCCGAAAGCAATTAGAAATACAGCTTGGCGTATATTCATTTTCTTTATACTTTCTATGTTTATACTCGCTGGGTTATTCCCATGGGAAAAAGCGGGATTAGTAGAAAGTCCATTCGTAGTTGTATTTGATAAAATTGGGATTCCGTATGCCGCAGATATTATGAACTTTGTTATTATTACAGCGGTGTTATCAGTAGCAAATTCGGGCTTATATGCAACTTCTCGTATGCTTTGGTCTATGTCGAAGCAAGGGATGATTAGTCCGATTTTTGGGAAGTTATCTAAAAAGGGTGTTCCTATTTATGCATTACTTACAAGTACAATTTTTGGTTGTCTTTCTTTATTATCTGGTATATATGCAGAGGATACAGTTTATTTATGGCTTCTTTCTATTGCAGGATTCGGTGGAATACTAGTCTGGGCATCGATTGGTTTATCAAATTTTCTTAGTAGAAGAATGTACGTAAAGCAAGGCGGGGATATTAAGGATTTGAAATTTAAAACGCCGTTGTATCCGTTTGTGCCACTTCTTTGTTTCGGATTAAATATGACTGTAATCGTGGGCATGGCTTTTATTCCAGATCAACGTATGGCATTGTATTGTGGTGTTCCATTTATGATTGTTTGTTTACTGTTTTACCGTGTTACAAAAAATAAGAAAAAATCAATGGAACACATTGAAAAGAAGGACACAATAGAAGTAAAAAGTTTATGATGGAATTTTAGGTTTGATTTTTATGTAGATGAGTAATAGTGTTATACAAAATCAACCGTAGGGAAATTCTAGATATGTCAGCAACAGTAACAGATGGCGGGGGTTTAGTGAGTTCAATATTCCGGCTGTCATTTATGGACCAGGGACTTTAGAGGAAGCGCATTCTGTAAACGAGAAAGTTGAAATTAGCCAGTTAATTGAGTTTAGGAAAGTTATTGTGGCTTTTATATACGAGTGGTGTCATACACAAAAATAAGAAAAAATTAAGGTTTTCATAATAAAGAGATAAGGTACATTATGTAATATGAAAGGTACCTGTCGTGGAATCGTACAAGCTTTTATGTTTGTACGATTTTTTTAGTAGGAACTATTTCAAAATCTAGGTAAGCTAAGCTTCCGAAATAGTTCCATATGTTCTCCAAGAAATCCTCTACGTTTTTTTTCTCATTTCAGCCAACTTCTCTTTTGCTAATTCCACTGCGATAGCATCATCTAAATAGCCAATTGGAAATATATAATCAGGGATAATGTCTGTTGATAAAACGAAATACAATAAGGCACTCCCGATGATAGCACGTTCTTGGAAAGGAATGGATTCTTTGCAAAATTGATGATACATATCTGTTAATTGCTCAATGAAAGGTCCTGTGCTATCAATTTGTTGCAGTTTTGTTGAGAAGCTTTCATGAATACGTTTTTGTCCTTCTGTTGTTTGAGCGTATCGCTCATAACTTTCGAGTTCCTGTTTTACACGAGTTGTTGTGTAGTCGTAATCAAATAGGTTAGATGATTGTAATGTTTGTTGAATTGCATCTATGGATGTGTACATATCCGTCTTTTCTTTTTTTTCATAGGGAAAATCCGTATGCATGGAATCATATAAAACTTGCATAGGAACTTGCAGACATTCTGCAAATTTTTGCAGGTGTTTTTGTTTTGCTTGTTGTTTACCATTTATAATTCTTGAAATTGTGGAGGGATCAATGTTTGTAAGTGTTCCTAATTGGCGCATAGATAAGGCACGTTCTTTTAACAATTTTTTTAATAAGGTACCAAGTTTATCATTTGGATTTTGAATAGACATAGTTTTGGCACTCCTTTTTTTCTAAGGTGTTGAAAAAATGTGGAGCTTTTTATTACAAGTATATGAAGCTGACAGTCACAGTTGCTCAACATTTGCATAATATGCAATGAAAAGTGAACAGAAGGAGTGAATGTTGATGAGTACGGCGGGTTTATTTTCAATTTTTTTGATTGGAATTGCTTCTAATTTAGATAATGCAGGTGTAGGTATTGCGTATGGGATTTGCAAGATTCGAATTTCTTGGTTTAATAATTTTATCATCGCCTTTTTTGGTTTCTTATTTACTCTATTGGCTGGCTTTTTTGGAAGTTGGATTTCATTGTTTATTTCAGATTTTATGGCAAATTTAATAGGTGCACTTGTACTTGTACTAATTGGGGTGTTTGTTTTATGTCAGCCCTTACTTAGTAAGCAAGAGGAGGTTTTAGAGAAAGATGGAAGTATGGTGGGGATATTACGTAATCCGGAGAATGCTGACTTTGATGACTCTAAAACAATCGGTTTTTCTGAAGCACTTGTACTAGGTGTTGCATTATCAATTAATAATATTGCAGGGGGATTTGATGCGGGAGTAACCAATTTGAACCTTTGGTGGACTGCGATTATCTCAGGTGTATTTAGTTTTATTTGTATTAGAGGTTTTTCCTATATAGGGAAGAGATTTTTAGCGGAATATTTAGGGAAATGGGCAACAATTATTGCTGGCATGTTACTGATTCTTATTGGAATTGATCAATTGATGTAAGTTTAGCTGGGAGAACAATATTCGAATATTTCCTTGGAAATACAACAAAGTACTGCATATATCGACGTGTTTTTCTTCATACTAACAGTGATTTCTTTTAAAGAAAGGGGGATGAGTATGGGGCGTGGTAAAGCATTTGATCATAAGAAAAAAGGTCATGATCATCAGCCGCCTAAAGGTGCTTATATTCATAAAGATGTAAATGAGCATACATTAGAAGAGGAAGAATTACCTGTTAATATTGAAACGTATAAAAATAGTTTAAAGAAACATTAAAGCACCTATGTAGGTGCTTTTTTAGCGTATGTCTTCAATTAATTGTTGTGATTCCTCATACATGCCATATTCACCTAGAACTTGAATACAACGCCATTTTAATTCCTCAATACTTGGTTCAAGTTCTTCGGGGAGGACATGATGAATGTCTTCAAGTCCCATTCCAAAATGAATAAGCTCTAGTACTTGATCATCAATATTTCGATCCATTAATAATTCCAATACTTCTACATTGAATATGTACCGATAAGCCTCATCGGGGGAAACAACTTTTAATTTTAAGCTTTCTACAATACTGAGTATAAAAAGAAGGATGGTTTTTTCTAGGACAGGCTGTTCCTCCATTTGAAAAATAAGTTTCATTTCTTTTACACCTCCACCGTATAGCGTTAGGTTGTACTATATTATTCGGGAGGGGGGAACAAATATGCATAATAAAAAAAGTTATCCTATTTAAGTGGGGCAGGATAACTTTTTTATTTGGTGGAATTTGAAATTTAAGTATAGGTAATGAAGAAAACTGTCATTAAGAAACCTTTTTAAAAAATACTCCAACTTTCCTGAGCGGAGAGTAACTCTAATATTTTAAATCCAGCGATACTATTTCCATTTGCATCTAGAGCCGGTCCGAAAATACCGATTCCTATTTCGCCTTTTACGCAGCCAAAAATACCACCGGCCACCCCACTTTTTGCGGGAATACCAACGCGGATTGCAAATTCACCAGATTCGTTGTACATGCCACATGTTACCATAAATGTTTTGCAAATTTTTGTGATATGTCTTGGAATAATTTGTTTTTTCTTATATGGATCGTAGCCATCCATTGCGAAGATTAAACCAATACGTGCTAAATCAATACAGTTTACTTCAATAGCACATTGACGTGTGTATAAATCCATTAATTTCTCGATATTGCCATCAATGATGCCATTTTGCTTCATATAGTAGCAAAGAGACCGATTTAAGTAAGCAGTTTCTAGTTCAGAGATGGCTACTTTTGAAGAGTAGTTAATTGTAGGATTGTCTGTAATATCACGTACAAAGCGGAGAATTCGTTCCATCTTCTCTTCGTTACTATCTCCTGTAAGCATACTTGTAATAGCTAACGCACCAGCGTTAATCATTGGATTAAGAGGTTTAGAAGGGCTAGTTGTTTCTAGCTTAATAATAGAATTGAATGGGTCACCAGTGGGCTCCATTCCAACTTTAGAGAATACATATTCTTCACCGCGATCTAGAAGAGCAAGTGCAAGTGTAATTACTTTTGAAATGCTTTGAAGGGTGAAGAGTGTTTGTGAGTTACCAGCATGGATATATTCTGTCTCTTTATGGTAGATAGCAATCCCTAAATCGTCTGGATTTGCATTTCCTAGTTCGGGGATATAAGTAGCAAGTTTCCCTTTTTTTGTATATGGCTTTACTTGTTCTAACAGCTGTTGTAAGTTATTTGTTTCGATGCACTGCATAATACCACCGCTCCTGTTCCTTTTTCACTAAGTTTACTGTTCCCTATAAACTTGGAAATAAATAATAACATGAAAAAGTGGAATGATAAAATGAAACTTCTATTTGAATAAAAATTGAAAAAACAATATAACCCCTTTTTTAGTTGGGAGAGAGGATCTGGCCATGCATAGAAGCGGTCAGATCTTCTTCCTGCCCTATGCCAAGTAAAACAAAAAGAGAAAACGAGGGCAGGTCACCTTTTGTTCTTCATAGCCGTGGCTTATATGTTGGAAAATCAAAATGGCTGTATAGTTGCCGTATCTTTCATTTTAGTCGGTAATAAAAGGAGAATTCCCCTTTTATATAACAGTTTGGAAATGGGGAATATATCCATAAAAAGCCCGCAAATAAAAGCTACACATCTATACAACTATATGTTAATATGGTTATGTAATAGAAAGCGTTTTCTAAGGTGCAATTATAATGATAACGATTTCATAAATTGAATAGGGGGAATTACAATGTTGCAGTTTCTACAACGTATTGGTAAAGCGTTAATGCTTCCAATCGCAGTGTTACCAGCAGCAGGATTATTGCTTCGTTTAGGTCAACCAGACGTATTTGATATTCCTGTTATGGCACAGGCCGGTGCAGCAATCTTTGATAACTTAGCACTTATTTTTGCAATTGGTGTTGCAATCGGTTTATCTGTTGATGGTAGTGGTGCCGCAGGTCTTGCAGGTGCGATTGGTTATCTAGTTATGAAGAATACAACTAATACTTTAAGTGTTAGTTATTCAACAGCAGAATTAAATGATAAATTAAAAAGTGTTCAAGACTTACTCGGTTCAGTTGATCCAAGTAAGTTAGCGGATACAATGACAAAAGTTTCAAAAGCATCGGCTTTAACACCGAAGATAAATATGGCTATACTTGGTGGTATTATCGCCGGGGTTGTCGCTGGCTTATTATATAACAAATTCCATAAGATTAAATTACCAGAATGGTTAGGATTCTTTGCAGGAAAACGATTCGTGCCAATTATTACTTCTGTTGTCATGCTTCTTTTAGGATTAGTATTCGGTCAAGTTTGGCCAACAATTCAAAGCGGTATTGATGCAGTAGCACACGGTATTGTAAACTTAGATGCAATCGGAGCTGGTCTATTCGGTTTATTAAACCGTCTATTAATTCCAATTGGTTTACACCATGTAATGAACACATATTTCTGGTTTGTACTTGGTGACTTTACAAATGCAGCAGGCGATATTGTTCATGGTGATATCGCACGCTTCTTTGCGCAAGATCCATCAGCAGGTATGTTTATGACTGGTTTCTTCCCAATTATGATGTTCGGTTTACCAGCAGCATGTTTCGCAATGATTGCGGCTGCTAAACCAGAAAAACGTAAAATGGTTACAGGAATGTTAGTTGGTCTTGCTTTAACATCGTTCTTAACTGGTATTACAGAACCAATTGAATTCTCATTCATGTTCTTATCTCCAGTATTATATGGTATTCATGCTGTATTAACAGGTATTTCGTTATTTGTAACAACAAAACTTGGTATTCACGATGGTTTCTCATTTAGTGCCGGTGCGATTGATTATTTCTTAAACTTAGGTATTGCAACAAAACCGTTATTATTAGCGGGAATTGGTTTAATTTATGCAGCAATTTACTTTGTGGTATTCTATTTCCTAATTAAGAAATTTAACTTAAAAACTCCAGGTCGTGAAGATGATGAGGAGTTAGTAGAAGAAGGTGAAGCACCAGTTGCAGGATCTATCGGTGAAACTTACGTAGCAGCATTAGGCGGAAAAGACAACTTAACCGTTATTGATAACTGTGCGACTCGTTTACGCCTACAAGTCAAAGATGCAAACTTAGTAAATGAGCCAGCATTAAAACGTGCCGGTGCAAAAGGTGTTATGAAATTAAGTAATACAAGCGTGCAGGTTATCGTAGGTACAAACGTTGAATCTGTAGCTGATGATATGAAAAAACATGTATAAATAATTGTAAAAGAGGATGTTCAAAAAGGTCGATAAAGTTGATCTTTTTGAGGACATCCTCTTTTTTTATAGAAATATTATCGGGAATCTTACTTTTGAAAATTTTCTTTTTCTTTTTTGTACATATTTGTTGGTAATACGTTCGTCACATGATAAAGTAGGGATGGTATAAAACAAAACTTCCATTAGTTAGGAGAAATTAGAGGGTATCTTTTTTATGAATGGATTAAATTATTGATAAATAAGGGGAAAAAAGAACCATGAATGAAGAAAAGGATAGCGTCAGTATGAAAGCCCGTCGACCGGTTACATACATAAAAAGAACGGTCATTCTCATTGTATTGTTTTCGCTTGTATATTTTGTGTTTACAAAAATTACTTCACATAATAAGAAAGAGAATGCGTTAAAAGCAACTAGGGAAGTAAAGAAAGAAACGGTACAAAAACAAGCAGAACAAAAACAAGCAGAACAGCCTCCGGAAGTGCCACCGCAAGCTAAGGAAGTGGAACAACCTGTCCAAGGACCACCACAAGAAATTAATGAGAATGCCAAATTAGATGAGTATTTAAAGAGCAAAAATTTTAGTGGAACAGCAGTTGTTGTGAAAAATGGAAAAGTACTTTTGAATAAAGGGTACGGGCTGGCAAATCAGGCGAAACAAATACCAAATAATTCAGAAACAACATTTTATATTGGCTCAATTTCAAAGGCATTCGTAGCGACAGCGATTATGCAGTTAAAAGATCAAAATAAAATTCAAACAGAGGATACAATAGCGAAATATATTCCTAGTTTTCCAAGAGGTAGCGAAGTTAAGTTAGTTCATCTATTGACACATACATCTGGAATTCCTGAATATGAGGCAGGGGCAGATGATATTTCTCATGAGGAATTGTTGAAGCGAATTGGACAACAAAAACCTTTATTTAATCCAGGTGAAAAATGGAAGTATTCGGATTCCAATTATTCAATACTTGGTTACATTGTTGAGAAAGTTAGTGGACAACCGTTAGAAGAATATATTAAACAACATATTTTTGATGTTGTAGGCATGAAAAATTCGGGCTTTGGTACTGAATTAGAGAAAACAAAGTATCCTTCTACTGGTTACAAGATTGTAAATAATAATATGACAGTACCTGCTATCCCGAGCATGTCACAATTATATGGAAATGGCGACATATATACGAGTGCAAATGATTTATACTTATTTAACGAAGCGCTATTTTCTGGGAAGCTAATATCCAAAGAAAGCTACAATCAAATGTTTACAGCATTTAAAAAAGATTATGGATTTGGATGGTATGTAAATCCGGGAAGTTACTCTAATCACGGTGTAATGCCGGGATGGAATTGTTTAAATGGATTTAGTAGAAGTGGTAATGCGTATGTTATTTTATTATCTAATATTCAAAATAATATTAAATCATTTGGTACGGTTAATAATGATATTTATACGATGTTGCAGCATATTGAAGTGTAAGAGACTATCTTTTGAGGTAGTCTTTTTTTCGTGTAAGTTGAGAAGGGATATATTTATTGAGATAATGAAAAAAATGGAAAAAGGGGGATGTTATGAGCATTTATAAGCATCATGCACGTAATGCGAGGCGAACATTGTTTGTAGCTATTATTGTATGGGTTATTATTGCGATTGGATTTGTAGTGGAATATCGAAAAGGAACAGTTTTTAGTTCGGAAAAGGATACTCTAAAATCAATAAGTATTATGTTATCAGCATGTATTCTACTAATTTATGGTTTGATAGAAAGAAGTAGAGCAAAAGGGATAGAGCAGGTAATTCAAGACAAAGAAATCTCCTTATTGTTGGAGCAGCGGAGATTTGTTATCCGTAGAGAAACAGGTATATTTAAGACAGTTACATACTTTGGATTAGATGGAAATACAATAGGAGTGCTCAAAGAAAGATATAATTCTCAGATTCAAAAGATATGGAAATGTATCTTATCGTTTTTCTTTAAAGGAATGCATGAGCAGCAATTTTATTTATGTAATGAATTAGGAGAAGAGCTGTTAATAGTCAAGAAGAAAAGGGGCATACGGAATTCGTATTCATTTCATAGCATAAAGGGAGAGAAAATTGGTGAATTGAACCAATTGCTAAGTTTAACAAAATGGGAATGGTGTTTTTTATCAGTGGATGGACAGGAAGTTGGGAAAATTACAGGAGATTTATCGACAACGATGCAAAAGGGAAAGTGGCAAGATGGAACTTATATTGATGTAAAAGAAGACGGCATTCCACTAGAAGCAGTTCAATATTTTTCAGCAAGTGGCGGGTCACTTGTTTCGATATCGGTATCTGAACATGCGGATTTTGAAAAAGCGGTATACTATGCGGTAACAACAATTATAACCTTTAAAAATTAGAAGACATCGTAGTAGGATGCCTCTTTTATTGGAAAAGTATAGAGTTGACAATTAAACTTCGTTGTAACTATAATTGTTTCAACTTGATCGTAAAGGGGAAATTAATCATGAAAAGAAGTGTACCAAACAGGTACACTTCTTTCTATTCTGTTCTAAAAAAACTATAACAGAATAGGAGGTAAAGGTATTACAGTTTAAAATGGGTATGACCCTTTATACTACAGAATAGGATTCGTTTATAAGAATACCAAAAAAATACAATTAAGGAAAGAGTTAATTTAAAAGAGCTTTAAATGAAGTTAACACTATGTGTATAGTAATTTGTTCAATATTTCACAAACGTGTCACAACTATCTCATTCGCTTTTTAAAAAAAAGTAGTATTCTAAATGTGTAAGCTGTTATATAAAAAATCTTAGTCCTGTACTAATCAAAAAATGGAGGAGATTAGGATGACTCAAGTATTAGAAACTGCAAAAAATTCATGGACAAACTTTAAAGGTGAAAAGTGGAAAGTAGAGATTGATGTTCGCGATTTCATTTTAAATAATGTAAACATTTATGAAGGTGATGAAACCTTCTTAGAGGAAGCAACAGAAGCAACGAAGAAACTTTGGGATCAAGTTATGGATTTAACAAAACAAGAACGTGAAAATGGCGACGTCCTTGATATGGATACAAAAATTGTTTCTTCTATTACATCGCATGACCCAGGATATTTAAATAAAGATATTGAAAAAGTAGTTGGTTTTCAAACTGACAAACCATTTAAACGTTCTTTACAACCATACGGTGGTATTCGCATGGCAGAGCAAGCTTGTGAAGCTTATGGATACGAAATGGATAAAGAACTTAGCCGTATTTTCAGAGATTGGCGTAAAACGCATAACCAAGGTGTATTCGATGCTTATACTCCTGAAATGAGAGCAGCTCGTAAATCAGGCGTTATTACAGGTCTTCCAGATGCATATGGCCGTGGTCGTATTATTGGTGACTATCGCCGCGTTGCATTGTACGGTGTTGATCGTTTAATTGAAGCGAAAAAAGAAGATTTAAATTTAACTGGCGGTGTAATGAGCGAAGAGACAATGCGTTTACGTGAAGAGTTATCTGAGCAAATGCGTGCACTTCAAGAATTAAAACAAATGGCTGCTTCTCATGGTTTTGATATTTCTAAACCAGCAACAAATGCACAAGAAGCGTTCCAATGGTTATATTTTGCTTATCTTGCAGCGATTAAAGAACAAAATGGTGCAGCGATGAGTCTTGGCCGTACGTCTACTTTCTTAGATATCTTTATTGAAAGAGATTTAGTAAACGGTACATTAACAGAAGAAGAAGCACAAGAAATTGTGGATCACTTCATTATGAAATTACGTCTTGTGAAATTTGCGAGAACACCTGATTACAATGAATTATTCTCTGGTGATCCAACTTGGGTAACGGAATCTATTGGTGGTATTGCACTTGATGGTCGTCCATTAGTAACGAAAAACTCATTCCGTTTCTTGCATACATTAGATAACTTAGGACCAGCACCAGAGCCAAACTTAACAGTTCTTTGGTCTAAACAATTACCACAGAACTTTAAAAACTACTGTGCAAAAATGTCTATTAAAACATCTGCAATTCAATATGAAAATGATGACATTATGCGCCCAGAGTATGGCGATGATTACGGTATTGCTTGTTGTGTGTCTGCAATGAGAATCGGTAAGCAAATGCAGTTCTTCGGAGCTCGTGCAAACTTAGCTAAGACACTATTATATGCAATTAATGGCGGTAAAGATGAAAAATCAAAAGAACAAATTGGACCTGAATTTGCACCTATCACTTCTGAAGTATTAGATTACGAA
The DNA here is from genome assembly GCF_038006685.1 of Bacillus sp. FSL K6-0042. Taxonomy (NCBI): domain Bacteria; kingdom Bacillati; phylum Bacillota; class Bacilli; order Caryophanales; family Bacillaceae; genus Bacillus; species Bacillus sp. FSL K6-0042. Next base: position 2,732,362 of record NZ_JBBOVS010000001.1, on the reverse strand, counting down.
GAAGTTATGCGTAAATTTGATATGACAATGGAATGGCTAGCAGGTTTATATTTAAATACATTAAATGTAATTCACTATATGCATGATAAATATAGCTATGAACGCATTGAAATGGCACTTCATGATACAAATGTTCTTCGTACAATGGCAACAGGTATCGCTGGATTATCTGTAGTAGCTGATTCTTTAAGTGCAATTAAATATGCGAAAGTAAAACCAATTCGTGATGAAAATGGCATTGCAGTTGACTTTGAAATTGAAGGTGATTTCCCTAAATATGGTAACAACGATGACCGTGTAGATGAAATTGCAGTAAACCTTGTGAAAACATTTATGAACAAGCTTCGTAAACATAAAACATACCGTAACTCTGTTCATACAATGTCAATCTTAACAATTACATCTAACGTTGTATATGGTAAGAAAACTGGTAACACTCCAGACGGTCGTCGTACTGGTGAGCCATTTGCACCAGGTGCAAATCCAATGCATGGACGCGATACAAAAGGTGCACTAGCATCACTATTATCTGTTGCAAAATTACCATATGAAGACGCACAAGATGGTATTTCTAATACATTCTCAATTATTCCAAAAGCACTTGGTAAAGAAGATGATGTACAAGTACGCAACTTAGTATCTATGCTAGATGGATATGCTGTAAAAGAAGGCCATCACTTAAATATTAACGTATTTAACCGTGAAACATTAATGGATGCAATGGAACATCCTGAAAAATATCCACAATTAACAATTCGTGTATCTGGTTACGCAGTTAACTTCATTAAACTAACTCGTGAACAACAAATCGATGTAATTAACCGTACAATGCATGAAAGTATGTAAGTAAAAAGTTTCCCTCTGTTGTAATAAAAGCAGAGGGAGGCTGTTTCAATAAAGGAGGAAGTTAACATGGTAAAAGGAAGAATTCATTCTGTAGAGTCTTGTGGTACTGTTGATGGCCCAGGAATTCGTTATGTCATATTTACACAAGGGTGTCTATTACGCTGCCAATATTGTCATAATGCTGATACGTGGGAAATCGGTAAAGGAAAAGAAATAACAGTTGAAGAAGTGATGCAGGATGTTACATGTTACCTTCCCTTTATTGAAGCTTCCGGTGGTGGCATTACTGTGAGCGGTGGGGAACCATTACTGCAGTTAGACTTTTTAATTGAGCTATTTAAGAAATGTAAAGAAATCGGAATTCATACGACAATTGATTCTTCAGGTGGTTGCTATTCTGAAGAGCCAGAGTTCCAAAGAAAATTAGATATCTTAATGGACTATACAGATTTAGTATTATTAGATTTAAAACATATCGATCCTAAAAAGCACCGTAAATTAACTGGTAAAACGAATGAACACATTCTACAATTTGCTCGTTATTTATCTGATAAACAAAAACCAATTTGGGTAAGACACGTATTAGTTCCCGGTGTTACAGATAGTGAAGAAGACTTGCAGAGATTATCTAGCTTCATTCAAAGTCTTTCTAATGTAAAGAAAGTTGAAGTCTTACCATATCACAAGCTTGGTGTATATAAATGGGAAGCACTTGGACATAAGTATCCTCTTGAAGGGGTAGAACCTCCAACAGAAACAAGTGTTCAAAAGGCAAAAAATATTTTACAAGCAGTCTAATCCAGATGGTGGGTTAGGCTTTTTGCTTTCTTTTAATAAAATCTAGAGTATATCTATAGAAAAGAGTATACTGAAAGTAGAATATCCATATTTTTGTAAAGAAATAAGAGGATAAATTTACATAATTGTAAAGGGAAAACCAAATAGTAACAAGAATTAAGAAGTAGCAGGGTGAGTATCATGAAATATGATCATTTGTAAGTTATTGCGAAAGCTCTGATAGGAAAGTATAATGTAAAGATATGAGCACAGATAGGATTAAGGGGTCAATCTTATATGCTTTGCATATCCACGACAGGTACATAGCTAACATGAAAGTGTTGGAATCCAAACATGTAATTTTTTTTAGGAAAATGTTTTTCCTATTGTCGTATATGCAATATGGAAAAGCGAAAAAGCTAGGAGTGGATTTGTTTGATAAAAAACCCCAAGGTTTTAATATTAACTGCACATTACGGTAACGGTCATGTGCAAGTAGCAAAAACATTAGCACAAACATTTCGTCAAAAAGGAATTGAGGATGTGATTGTGTGTGACCTATTTGGAGAGTCACATCCAGTCATAACGGATATTACAAAATATTTATACTTGAAAAGTTATACAATAGGTAAAGAGCTATATCGCTTATTTTATTATGGTGTAGAAAAGATTTACGATAAGAAAATTGCATCGTGGTATGCGAATTTTGGGAGAAAACGCTTAAAAGCATTATTACATGCAGAAAAACCAGACATTGTTATTAATACATTTCCAATTATTGCAGTACCGGAATTGAAAAAACAAACAGGTTTCTCAATTCCTGTTTATAATGTGTTAACAGATTTTTGTTTACACAAAATATGGATTCATCGTGAAGTAGATCGTTATTTTGTAGCGACAGATCATGTGAAAAAAGTAATGGTTGAAATTGGTGTACCTTCAGAGCAAATCGTAGAAACTGGGATTCCAATTCGTAAAAGCTTCGAGGGAGCTATTAATCCAGAAATTCTGTATAGTAAATATCACTTATCTCGTGAGAAAAAGATTTTACTTATTGTAGCAGGTGCCCATGGTGTATTAGGAAATGTAAAAGAATTATGTCAATCATTTATGACAGTTCCTAATCTTCAAATAGCTGTTGTCTGTGGGAAAAATGAAGCCTTAAAACAAGAGTTATTAGGGCTTAAGGAACAAAAGCCTGAGGCATTAACAGTATTTGGTTATGTAGAGAATATCGATGAGTTATTCCGTATTACCTCTTGTATGATTACAAAGCCAGGAGGCATTACATTAAGCGAAGCGGCAGCTTTACAAGTACCTGTCATTTTATATAAACCAGTACCGGGACAAGAAAATGAAAATGCAATGTATTTTGAAAAAAAAGGAGCTGCACTTGTAATTCGCGAAGATGAGGACATTTTTGCGAAAACAAAGGCACTATTAGAAGATGATATGAAGCTTTTACAGATGAAAGAAGCGATGAAAGGTATCTATCGTCCGGAGCCGGCTTGTCACATTGTTGATACAATCTTAGAAGAAAATCATGTGCAGCCTAATCATATGCCAATCAAGTCACCAGCCCTTGCTCAATCTTTTACGTAATATGAAACCCTCTTTTTATTTTGAAAGAGGGGTTTTTGTTGTTTTGTAGGAATTCAGTATAATGAATAGAGTTAGTAAGAAGGTATATATGCATCGGCAGTTAATAAAATCATAAGCTTTAATAGGATCCCTATCTCAAAGCGCAGCCAAAGCAAAGAAATTAGGTGTGAGATTAACTATCCATAAAAGCTCGATTGGTAAGGGCTAATAATCAGTGAGGGATTAAGTTTCACTTTATATTTTGGTTGTATGTTATCCACAAAAGAATGTGGTTTCAATAGACGGTAAAGTCGGAATATTAACAATGATATCCACATTGTCCACAATTTTCAGAAAAATTATCCACAAAATAAACATGATATTTGTGATTAAGTTTATAATAATCCAAAAGAATCGATAAATTTATACACAATTCTATTAATTCTGTGGATAAAGTTTTCCACAAAAAATACCCCTTATAATATAAGGGGTAAATCTTTACTTTGTCATCCAAAAAGTAAATGGTAGGAGAGGGTAAAAAAATCACCTCAAGTTTCACTTTATCCCACTATTTGTGGGCAGTAAAATTCCATCTCAAACTTTGACGAAAGCAAAGAAGTTAAGTGATCAACTGCCCGTAAAAGCCCGATTGGTGAGGGCTGATAATCAGTGAAGGATAAAGCACCCATTGATTAAAATTTCACTTTATAATTATACACCTTTAGGACGATATCCCGCTGCACGATCTGCTCTTCGAAACTCGCGCTGATAAAGAACCTCTTGTGTACTATTTAATGTATTTCTTGCTTTTTCACGTTTCTTTCTATCCATTACAAATCACCTCGTGTCATAAAGTTATTATCTATCATTTCCAATGACATAAAGAGGTATACACAATAAACAAGTATATTCATTTTATCCCGCTATTCGCGGGCAGTAAGGCCCCCACTGATTAAAATTTCACTTTATAATTAGTGACATACTACGCTTCTTTTAAATGATGAGTATCTTGGAATGTGGTATCACGCATTGTAGAAAGAGTATATTGATCTTTTGGAATTTCATATAAGCTATATACTTCTTCGATTGCGTTAATTTGATCATAAACAGCTTTTCTAGTTTCGTTTGCTAGGTTTACATATGGTAGTTTTTCAGCTGCTTTCATCGAACGAATATTTACTTTGCGAATACGCATAAAGATTGTTTCAATATCTAACTCATAGAAAAGCTCGCTGAAAAAAGCATCTTTTGCTAATTTATTATACCCCTGGCCATGATACGGTTTTCCAAGCCATGTACCAAGAAAACCAGCTTTTTCTTGCACATCAAATAAAGTAATCGTGCCGATAGGGTTTCCCCATTCATCTAAAATTGTGCGTGAAATTAATTCACCACGCTCTTCTGCTTCTATTGTTTGCTTTGTTAAAAATAAAAACTCTTCGTATGAATAAGCTTTTTGACGCACAAAAGGGAAGACAGCAGGATCCACCATTAAATCGTATAGAACGTGGCTGTCGTGTAAGTCGCGTTTTTTTAACATACTAACTCCTCCTCACATGAGGGTAGCATGACGAAAAAACACCCCACCCTCGAAATTTTTATATCAACCTTTAAAAAATTTCGGGGTGGGAATCGAACCCACTAGAACCAGTCTATAACGCTGGTGGCGCACCATTTGCCTTCCCCATTCATCAATTTGAAATGAAAAATCACGACACAAATTGATTATGGTTTCATTCAGTTTATAATCGTATAATACTTTATCTAGTCAAAAAAATAAACTAATTTTTTTTATTTTTTTTGTAAATTATTTTTCCGTCAATCATAGTTAGTACGGGCTTGGCTAAGTAATGAAATGGGTGATGTGTCCATAATACAAGATCGGCATCTTTTCCAACTTCAATACTTCCAATTCTTTTCTCTAAACGTAAGTTTCGAGCGGGAATGATTGTAACTCCTTCTAATGCAATTCTTTCATCTAATCCTTCCCTGACAGCGATGGCTGCACAAACATTTAAATATTGAATGGGAGTATAGGGATGATCTGTTGTAATCGAAACTTCTATCCCATGCTTTGATAAAGTATGGTAAGTATCCCATGATTTATTTTTGAGTTCAATTTTTGATCGGCGTGTTAATGTCGGACCAACAGATATTTTTAAATTTTGATTGGCAAGTTCTTTTACAATAAAATGTCCTTCTGTGCAGTGTTCAATACGTAAATCAAGATTGAATTCTTTTGCAAAGCGAAGAGAGGAAAGAATGTCATCTGCCCGATGAGCATGAATACGTACTGGAATTTCTCGGCGCAAAGCTTTTAGAATAGGGAGCATTCGAAAATCTGCTTCGTTTCCATAATGTTGTGCTTCGTAAAAAGATTCACGAAGCAATCCCATAATCCCCATACGAGTAATCGATTCTTTTGTGCCATTACTATGAACTCGTTTTGGATTTTCTCCAAATGCAATTTTTAATCCAGCAGGTTCTTGAATAATCATATGATCGATACAAGTTCCGGCAGTCTTAATCACACATGTTGTCCCGCCAATAATATTTTGACTTCCAGGCATAACGTGGGCAGTTGTAACCCCATTTTGAACCGCATCTTGAAAAGCAATATCAAAAGGATGGATACCATCTAAAGAACGAATATGTGGTGTTAATACTTCAGATGTTTCATTGGCATCATTTCCAGCCCATCCAGTCCCTTCATCGTATAGGCCAAGATGAGTATGCACATCGATAAATCCTGGTAAGAGGTGAAGGGCTCTTGCATCAATAACAGTCATATCTTGAGAGGGCTCAATATGTGGTTTTATCGCAGCGATTTGATTGTGTTTAACCAATACATCTCCTTGAAATTTGGAAGAAGTAATGGGATATACAATGGCCTGCTTAAATAGCGTTTTCATAGATACCTCATTTCCATTGGCTAATAACCTTTAAATTAGTAAATAGAACAATTTTAATGGGTTTATTTCAGAAGTACTACAGTGTATGCAATATAATATTTTGTAATGCATGGTTTAATGTAGGAAACGAATATTGGTATCCGTGCTGTATTGCTTTGTTAGGCAATACATGTTGTCCTTGTAGCACAAGCATACTCATTTCTCCAAGTAAAGCATGTAGTGCAAATGCTGGAACGGGAAGCCAATGTGGGCGATGCATGATAAATGAAAGTGTCTTTCCAAACTCTTTCATTGTTGTAGGATTTGGTGCTGTAATGTTAAGAGGGCCTTCTATTTCTTTTGTGTCTATTGCAAAATCAATCATGCGGATGACATCATCTAGATGAATCCAAGACAGCCACTGATTACCTGAACCGATTGTTCCACCAATAAATAATTTGTAGGGAAGCAACATTTTAGGAAGGGCACCACCCTCTTTTCCTAAAACAATTCCAAAGCGTGTATAGACGGTTCGAATTCCGAGAGAAGTTGCATGAGAGGCTGCTTCTTCCCATAGTTTTACTGTAGTTGCTAAAAAGTCACTGCCATGTTCTTTGTTCTGTTCTGTAAAAATTTTTGTTTCAGCTGTACCGTAATAGCCAATTGCGCTAGCGTTAATAAAAGTATGGGGCTTATTTGGTAATGTTTGTAATTGTTTGATGAGACTATTTGTTGTATGAAGACGACTCGTTATAATGTTTTCTTTCTGCTTCTTTGTCCATCGACCGTTATTAATAGATTCTCCAGCTAGATTAACAACAACATCGATAGAGGTGAGAGGGAATTTAGGTGAGCATTTATCCCATTGGACGTAGTGAATGTTAGAGTTGAAAGGGGTCTCTTTTTTTTCTCGGGTGAGAATGTAAATGGTGTACCCTTTTAGGTCTAAAAAAGTAGCTAATGCTTTACCGATAAAACCAGTTCCCCCAGAAATTGCAATTTTCAACTGAACTTCCTCCTCATTATATATATTCATGAAAAGCAAAATTGTTCCGCAACTATGTTAAAATAGTAGCGAGGTGAAGAATATGGCTGTCATTACAAAAATAGAAGTACAAAAACGAACGAAAGAACGATTTAATATTTATATTGATAAAGGACAAGGTGAAGAATACGGATTTAGTGTGAATCAAGTAACCTTAATCAAGCACGGTTTGCAAAAGGGTTTAGAAATCGATGAAGTAGAGTTAGCAAATATTTTATACAATGAAGAAGTACAAAAAGCATATTTGCAAGCAATTTCTTATTTATCCTATCAAATGCGGACGAAACAGGAAGTAGAAGAATACTTACGAAAAAAAGAAATTGGACAAGCCGTCATCTCTGAAGTTATTTCGAAATTATTACATGATCACTATATTAATGATAAAGAGTATGCCATTTCGTATGTGCGAACTCATAGTAACGTGAATCAAAAAGGACCGACAATTATTAGACGGGAACTTTTTAGTAAAGGTGTCCAAGATATAATTATTACTCATAGTTTACAAGAATATCCGAAAGAGAAACAAATTGAAAATGCCTTTGAGCTTGTAGAAAAAAAGAAAAAGTCCTATCAAAAGCATTCTTTTTTACAAATGAAACAAAAGCTAGAAGAAATGTTAGTCCGTAAAGGATATAATCGTGATGTAATTCAAATTTGTCTAGAAGAATTAAAAGAGGAAAAGGATGATACGCAGCAACAAGCTGCATTGTTATATCATGGAAATAAGTATCATGAGAAGCATAAAAAGCATGATGGATGGACATATGAAAACAAGATGAAACAAGCATTATATCGAAAAGGATTTTCTATTGATGAGATAGAGACATTTTTACAAATGAAACGTGAAGAGGGATGAGAGAATATGCTGAATATGCCAAAACGTTATAGTGATATGACACCACATGAGTTAAGAGAGGAAATTGGCATTTTAAAAGAACAGGCTGTGAAAGCAGAGCAGCTTGGTATAGTAAATGAGTTTGACGTATTAATGAGAAAAATGGCAATGGCTCGTGCTTATATGACAGATGTAAACGCATTTCAGATTGGTGAAACGTATGAACTTATAGAAGAACCGGGTGTCTTCTTTACGATTACGTATTTCAATGGGGTATTTGCTTGGGGACATAAACAAAATGAGACAGAGGAAATTGGTATTCCTATTTCGCTATTACAAGAGAAATAAAAAACCAGAGAGCCTTGGCTGCTCTGGTTTTCATTTTTCGTAGTTGTTAAAGGAGATAGGCAATTAAATTTGGCGTTTTCTCATCTCATTCGCCAAAATAATGAGAGACTGGGTTTGTTGCGTCTGTCCATTTACTTGCGCTTTTGCATGTTTCGGACGTGCCCAGGTAGGGTTGAATAATTCAGAACGACGATCTAAATGATTACGGTAGCTCATCTTTATCACCTCATGTAGGAAGTTAATTGCAATAACTCTTTAGAACGGACTATTGTTTTTACTCTTCCTGATGATTTGCGGCACGCATACGTTCCTGTGGGTGCGTGTTAATTGTGCCGTTAGGTCTTTTCGAAGCAAAACGAGCTTTTGCTTTCGTTGGACCCTCGATTTTGCTGTTGTTTTTTGATTCAGACCAAAATTCGGCTTGTCTACCCAAGAAGAACGCCCCCTCATTATTAAATGATACTTACTAAGAAGTATCATTAATAGAATGTGCAAAATAGAGAAAATTATGCTTGAACATAAAATGAAACTTCTGTTGGCGATGGAAGAAGTTCATGAATGCGTGTATCCTTTTGTTCATTTATAATTTTGATGTGGTAATGAGGTTTGGAAATAAAGTACGAAATTAATAAAAGGAGAAATAAATAATGAATGATAAGTATGAAGTATTAACAAAAGAATTACTTGAAAAAAATAGCTTTCTGTCTTATTCTCAGGCTCGTGCATGGATTGAGTTATTATGGGAGGACTTCCAAGTAACGTATGCAAAGTCTGGTCGTTATCAAGGTGAAGAAATGACGGAACAAATTGTAAGAACATGGATTAATAACCATGGTGAGCGTCTTCATGAAATCCGCACGAATAATCCGAAATATAGTCATTTAATTAATCAAGATGATCATTTAAAGCATTAAGAAAAGCGACCGAAGTTGGTCGCTTTTTTTAATGCGGAATCAATTCCAATTTTTTACGAAGCTTTTCTTCACTAAAAATCCATCCAGTATAGGAACTAATAATATTTAAATTTTGATCCAGTTGGACAATTGCAACGAATGGGTAATAGTCTTTACTACGGTACCGTAAATCGATAAAACGCACTTCATAATAGTTGTCGTAATCAAAAATATCCCAGCGGTATACGGGTGAAAAAGATAAAAAAGCAGAAATGTTTTCATCTCTTTGTGCAGCTCGCATAATTTTATTATCCGGAAGTGGAATACGATCAAATTTATCATGCACCATAATATGGCCGCGGTGCCAACGCGCAACATAATAGTGTTTTTTTGTTACAATAGCCAAATGATAGTGATAAAAGCGATAAGAAGGAGAAATAATGACTTCCTCTACATCTTCAAATCGTTTGTAAACTACACTTTTTACATTTTGTCTCATTATAATTCGACCGACATAGTAGACAAACATTAATATATATGCAGCTAAAGCAGTATATCCTTTATGGGAGCCAACAACCATACAAGCGATAGCGAGTATATGGATAAAGAAAATAACAGCATCAAATGTATTAATTACACCTAATGCAACCCACCTTTTTGTAAAAGGCCTCAACGCTTGTGTACCATAGGCGTTAAAAATATCAACAAACACGTGAAGAAAGACGGCGATAAATGACCAAAGTAGTAGATGAAAATAGGGAGCTTCTGTAAAGAAGGCAAAGGAAATTCCGCTTATAAGGAAAGACCAGAGAATAACAGCAGGAATGGAATGAGTAACCCCGCGATGGTTTCGTATATATTTTGCATTATTACGTAATTTTAAGACGGTATCAATATCAGGAATATTGGAGCCAGCGATCGTTGCAAGCATAACAGCTTGTGGTCCGAAATCACTCTGGCTAATGGCTGGATCTAACGTTGCTAAACCACCTAATGTGACGCCCATAACAAGGTGAGTGGCCGTGTCCATGGAAATACACCTCCGTTTTTTATTAATGTAACTCTTTTTATTCGATATCTCAAGGCATTTGCCTTCTATTTCCTATATCATCTTACTTAAATTTTTTCCTAAAATCTTTATAATAGTACGTATATGCAAAAAATGAGGGGGATCAAGCTTGGCACTTGAAATATTAGATGATTTTAACATAGAGAAGTTTCAACATGATTTAATTAGTTGGTTTGAAAAAGAACAGCGTGATTTACCGTGGCGTAAAAATAAAGATCCGTATCGCGTTTGGGTTTCTGAAATTATGTTGCAGCAAACAAGAGTGGAAGCTGTAAAACCATATTACGCAAATTTTATGGGAAAGTTCCCAACATTAGAAGCGTTGGCATCGGCAGATGATGAAGAGGTATTAAAAGCATGGGAAGGCCTCGGTTATTATTCTAGAGCGCGGAATTTACATGCAGCGGTGAAGGAAGTAAAAGAAGTATATGGTGGAAAAGTACCAAGTGATGTGAAAAAAATTGAAAAATTAAAAGGTGTTGGTCCATACACAAAAGGTGCAATTTTAAGTATTGCATACGGTATACCAGAGCCAGCTGTAGATGGAAATGTAATGCGTGTTTTATCCCGTATATTATCGGTTTGGGATGATATTGCGAAACCTAAGACGCGAAAAGTATTTGAAGAGATTGTACGTGAAATCATTTCAAAGGAAAATCCGTCTTATTTTAATCAAGGATTAATGGAGCTAGGTGCGCTCATTTGTATTCCGAAAAATCCAGCTTGTTTACTTTGTCCAGTTCGGGAACACTGTCGTGGTTATGCAGAAGGTGTACAGAAAGAGTTGCCGGTCAAAAGTAAGGCGAAAGCTCCTAAAATGGTGCCGCTTGTTGCGGGTGTGCTGCAAACAGAAGATGGAAATTATGTAATTAACAAAAGGCCGAGTACAGGATTACTTGCGAATATGTGGGAATTCCCAAATGTTGAAATTAGCGAAGGGATTCGAAATCAGAAACAACAGCTTACTGATTATATGAAAGAGAACTTTTCCATTTCTATTTCCATCGATGAGTATGCAATGAATGTGCAACATACTTTTACTCATCGGACATGGGATGTATTTGTATTTTATGGGAAGGTAACAAGTGCTATTAAAGAAACAGATACATTAAAAGTTGTATCTAAAGAAGAATTTGAAAAATTACCTTTTTCTAAATCGCATCGTATGATTTATGAAGAATGTGTTAAAAAACTTCAGCCTTAATGGTTGAAGTTTTTTCGACATAAACATAATAATTACTTACAAATATTTCATATTCCCTTAACAAATGACAAATACAATGAAAGTTGTAATGAAAAATTTAAAGGGGGATAGGAAATGCTTAAAAAAGTAATCCGTTCAGCAGTTGTAGCGACTTTCTTACTTCAAACGTTGACTGGGCCAGGCCATGTCACTTTTGCTGAGGAGAAGGAACAAAATCAGCAAGCTCTCATTTCAGAAGCTCATTATACGGACGATCTACGCTATATCGAATTGTATAACCCATCAGCGAAAGTTATGGATATGAAGAATGTTCAACTGAAGGTCAATGGAAAAGTGCTAAAACTTAAAGATGAAAATGAAAAGCAATCTGTACAACCAAAAGAAACGAAGTTAATCGTATTTGGAAATAAAACAGTTAATGAGATTAATGAGCGCTATAAGACGGAAATAAAAGAAGAACAAGTTTTATTTGCTACTGAGGATTTAAGTGATAAACAAATTAGGATTGAAGTAACGACTGAAAAAAATGAAACGGTAGATGTCATTGAAACAAGAAAAGAGAATAAAGATGTATCAATTCATTCTTTTTGGAATGAAACAAAGAAAGAAATAAAAAATGAAATACCATCACCTGGGACTTACACTGTATTCCAATCGCATAAAAAAGAAAAACCACCTACAGAACCCACACAAAAAGAGGCAGTCCAGCCAGACTCCAAACAACTAGAGCCCACACAACCAAACTCCAAAGAAACGATAGAAAAGCAGCCTGCACAAAAAGATAATAATCAAAAAGAAAAGTCATTACAAGAAACAGCGCATGTACCTAAAATGAAAATTAATGCACATGAAGATTTACCGATTGAACTTCAGTTAGCGAGTGTATACGATAAGGCAAAAGTAAACCTTGTATATCGTAGTGCGTCCGGTTTGTTAGTGAAAAAACTGGAAATGAACAAAGGTGAGAATAATTTGTATTCTACTGTTGTTCCAAAGCTAGATGTTTGGTCTGATACGTTTACATATTGGTTTGAAATTGAACAGGATGGAAAGGTTGTTACCTTTCCAGAAAAAGAACAATATGTAAGTGCTGTTGAGCGTCATGTAGAGGATTATACAAAGAATAGGGCAGTTATGATTACTGAACTAATGCCAGATACGATAAATGTGAACGGGAAAGATGGATATGAGTTTATAGAAATATACAATAATTCTAGTGAAGCAATACAGTTGAAAGATTATAAACTTATTTATAAGTATTCAGAAACTGGAAGTGAAGATTGGAATTTCACAGAAAATGCAACAATTCCATCAAAAGGAACGAAAGTGTTTTGGATTAAAAATGAAGGAAACGCAGCATTATCAAAACAAGACTTTATTCAAGCATACGGTGGGAATATAACCGAGGAACAAGTTCTTCCACTTAAAGTGGATGGAATGTCTAATAGCGCTGGGAGAACCATTCAATTTGCTGATCAGTACGGAACAGTTTTATCATCTGCAACATATGGGAAAGAGGATGTAAAGGTTGGTCAGAGTATGGCGTATGCATACAAAACCGAAAGTACTGAAATGCAAAAAGTAGGTTGGTTTGAAAAAGGAACACCTGGTGTGCAAATACCATTTCAAGTACCGCTAGAGCCAGTAAAACAATCAGATCAAGTAGGCGTTTCGATTGAGCATACGGCATTACCTGCTCATATAGTAACAGAAGATTTAACTATCACTGCAACGATTAAGGGCGGAGAGAATGTAGCAGTTTTGTATACCCAAGATGGCAAGTTAGCACACAAAAAATTGCAGATGAATAAAGAAGGAAATAGCAATGTTTATAAGGTGACAATTCCTCAAAAAGAGCTATGGAGAAATTCATTATTCTATAAAATTGTCGTGCAAGGGAATCAAGAAACCATTGAAAAATCTTATGAAACAAAAATAGAGCATAAAAAAATAGATCCACAAAGCGTACCGCCATTTTTGATTACCGAAGTGACGCCGGACACGACGAATGTTGGAAAAGCAGATGGATATGAATTTATTGAAGTGTATAACAATAGCACACAAGATCTTAATTTTAAGGATTATACAATTCGATATCGTTATCCATCTGAAGGACCAGAAGGTGATCTCATTTGGGGATCTACTCCCGATGATGTTGTAATTCCATCAGGGCAGTCTCTCGTATTTTGGATTATAAATGGTGAAAACAATGAGAAAAACGTTGCTGACTTTAATAAACAATTTGGTGTGAACTTAGTAGAAAATAAAAATATTGTTAGAATATATTCAAATGGAATGGCGAATGGAAGTGCACGTGGCATTGTCGTTGCAACAAAGACGGGGACAGAAATTGCATCTGCTTACTATAATGATCAAGCAAATCAAGCAGATGTGAAAGCTAATAAGGGAATTTTATATCGCTATCCTCAAGATGGCTCGCAAACTATGCAAAAGGTCAGTGGTGCAGAACATAATGCATCGCCTGGAACTATATTCGAAGGACAAGTACCAGCTGAACGAGTTGCCTTGAAAGAAGATACGATTGCACCGACGATTTCACATAAAGTGGCAGAAGGGCTAATTTCTGAATTTCAAGATCATAAATTGGGTTTTTCTGTTCTTGATAACGAACGTGTTAAGAGTGTGAAATTATATTACAAAACGAATCCGAATGCAGAATATAAGGCTGAAAATTTAGTAGAGAATCGTGTAGATAAAAAATATCATTATACCATTTATTCACCTGAATTAATTGGAAAAGAGAAAGTGACATATTACTTGGAAGCTTCTGATGGCTTCAATGTAGTAAAAAGTGATATGTATTCAGTGCAAATAGCTGGGGAGAAAGATAAAGGACCTCTTCGTCTTAATGTAAAAGATGATGAAGTGGTTGCAAATCAAGTTTTATTAAAAGGAACCTCTTCGTCGGTTGGGGCTGAACGACTTGCTCTTTTAGTGGATGGAAAGAAAGTTGAGACGAACACATATCGTTCGTTAGAGAAGCCTGCTTATTTTGCTTTCGATGTGAAGCAAACTGACTTGTATTTTAAAAACGCAGTCACAATTGGGAATGAAGTATTACGTATATTTGATGATACGTATAGTGATTATGTCACATTAACTGTAAAAATTGATCAATCAAAAATTAAATATAATGAGCCGTTCAAAATTGATATTCGATCTGGCACAAAGACGTCACCATTTGACAATCGAGTTGAAGAGAATAAAGATGATTTTTATTTGAAAAATGTTCGCCTTGTATTAGCGGATGGAACGACTTTATATGATCCGAATTTTGCAAATCCAAATCAGGAGTTATCAATTGGTGATGGAGATACATCAACACCAGTATTTACGTTCGGATTCCAAGTTCCAGAGGATAAGTTTATTTCGAATGCATATTTATGGGATACAAAACAAGTGAAGGATGGAAAGCATCGAATTGCAGTGCAAGATGGTGTGAATAAAGAAGTCGTTGCAGATGTAAAAGTTGATAATACACCACCAAAGATTTCAACTACGGTACAGAACGAGAAAAAATATAAAGGGAAAATTCCAATTGATGTAACGGTTACAGATGATGTAGCAGGAGTGAAAAGTAAAAAAGTTATATTGGATGGTAAGGAAATTGTAACTCCTTATGAAACATCATCTGCACAATTAGCAGCAGGAAAGCATGAGTTACATGTAGAGGCTGAGGATCAGGTAGGAAATCGTGAAGAAAAGACAATTATGTTTGAAACTTGGGCAGAAAATCCAACAGATCCTACTCCAATTGCACCTAAAGATGGAGAAAAAAATGTGAGCACGAATCCGACACTTGAAGCAAAAGTAACTGATCCAACAAATGACGCAATGAAGGCAACATTTTATAAAGGATATACGTATAAGCCGAATGAAACGGATCGTATGAAAATTACCGAAAATTCGATAGAACAAGAACCACCACAAGCTTTTTCTGTGAATGGTGAGAAAAGTTTTGACCAAGATCAGCTAAGTAAAGTTAGTAAAAAAGATGGGAAATATTATACAACGGAATCAACAGAGAAATTTCCATATCATCGTTTTGATGTAGCGGTTGCTGATGATGTGAAAAACGATGATACGGTAGAAGTAAAATGGTATGGACATTCTCTAGAAGGAAGAAAAGTTACGATGTATGCTTGGAACTACATGACAAATAAGTGGACAGAACTTACATCGAAAATTGCTGGGGATAAGGACTTTGAATTAAAAGGTGCTGTATTAGCGAAAGAATATGTAAAAGATCAAAAAGTAAGTGTAATTGTGCAAGACCAAATTCCAAGTTCACCAAATAAGTTTGATTACACATTTGTATGGATGTCGGATACACAGTATTACTCTGAAAGTTATCCCTATATTTACAAAAGTCAGGTTGACTGGATTGCTGCACAAAAGGATCCATTAAATATTAAATATGTATTCCATACAGGGGATCTTGTTGATAAGTCATATCAAGAATTTCAATGGCAGCGCGCAGATGAATACATGAAAGTACTTGAGAATGCGAAAGTACCGTATGGTGTGTTGGCCGGGAATCATGATGTAAATCATAAAGATGAAGACTATACAGCATACTCGAAATATTTTGGGGATTGGCGTTTTAAAGATAAGCCATTTTATGGCGAAAGTTATAAGGATAACCGCGGACATTATGATTTGATTTCAGTAAAAGGTAACGATTTTATTATGCTGTATATGGGATGGGGCGTTACAGATGAAGATATTCAATGGATGAAGGAAGTATTGCAGAAATATCCGAATCGAAAAGCGATTTTATCATTCCATGAATATTTACTTGTATCAGGCAATCGTAGTCCGATTGGTGACAAAATTTTTAATGAAGTAGTTAAACCGAATAAGAATGTGTTAGCTGTGTTGAGTGGACATTATCACGATAGTGAGACATTAGTTGATGAAATTGATGAGAATGGGGACGGCATCGTAGATCGTAAAGTATATCAAATGCTGGCGGATTATCAAGGTGGCCCAGAAGGGGGACAAGGCTATATGCGACTTTTACAATTTGATACAACTGCGAACAAAATGTATGTCAAAACGTACTCTCCATATTTAAATGAGTATAATTTTTATAAACCAGAAGAGTATCCAGGAAAAGATGAATTTGAATTAGACGTTGATTTACAACCTGCGATAAAACAAGTCGCAACAGACTATGTAGAAGTAAACGTGTACACGAATGAAGTAATCGGTAAAGATAATTTTGTGGCGAATTGGCGCAACGCAAAAGTAAAATTGGAGAATTTAAAGGAAAATACGACGTATCAATGGTATATAAAAGTCGAAGACCGATATGGTGGTCAAGTGACTTCACCAGTTTGGTCCTTTACAACAGGTAAAAAAGGTTGGAGATGGAACGTGTTCCCAAATTAGGGAACACGTTTTTTAGTCATAAGAAACTTTTGTACCGTGCGTCCAATCCGCGTCGCTTCTTTGAAGACCACCTCGAGATTCGATCTCTTTTATAATTTCTTTGTAAATCGTTTGGCCTTCTACGTTTAAATAAGGCATGATTTGTTGCAAGGAATGGTGAAAATAAGCTAATTCATCTTGTTTCCATTCTTCTTTCGAAATCATAGATAGTTCTGTCATATCGCGTCCAACATACATGTGTACACCTCCATCATATGTAGTTTGAATGAGCCTAGGGAGATGTATGCGTAAATTAAAAAATAAAATTGCGGATATCTTTTGAAAGGGTTGGTTACATTATTGATTGTGGAGGTGAGAAAGATGAGTAAAAAACAACAAGGTTATAACAAAGCAACTTCTGGTGCTAGCATTCAAAGTACAAATGCTAGCTACGGCACAGAGTTTGCGACTGAGACAAACGTACAAGCAGTAAAACAACAAAATGCACAATCAGAAGCGAAAAAATCACAGGCTTCTAGCGCTGGTGTTCAAAGTGCAAATGCTAGCTATGGTACAGAGTTTGCAACTGACACAGATGTACAAGCAGTGAAACAACAAAATGCACAATCAGCAGCAAAAAAATCACAGGCTTCTAGCGCTGGTGTTCAAAGTGCAAATGCTAGCTATGGTACAGAGTTTGCAACTGACACAGATGTACAAGCAGTGAAACAACAAAATGCACAATCAGCAGCAAAAAAATCACAATCTTCTAGCACGAATCAATAACAAAGAAAAACACTTCTCGATTCAAGAGAAGTGTTTTCTTTGTTTGGTAATGGATTACGAAACAAAGAATTTTACTAGTAAAGGTCTAATGTTATTCAATTCGATTGCTTTAAAAATTTTATTGAGAGAGCCGACATAACTTCTAATAAGTCAACAAATGTAGTCAAAGGAGAAGGGGATAGGACATTAGAAAATATTTAGTAGCGATGTAACCTGTATGAATAGGTGATGGGAATTTATTGAAAACAGGGGGTAAATGATGAATTCATTTGATAAGTTGGTAGGAGAGCAATTGCAAACAATGGATGAGTTGTTGAAATTACAAGCACATTTAGAGAAGTACCAACAGATCGAAACAAGTGAACAAAAAAAAGACGATAAAAAAGAGTTGCATTTTATTCGTCAAGAAATACACAAAACGGAACAAGCATTGAAGCTTTTGCATGAAAAATTTGAGCAACAAACAAATGAAGTGATTCACTCTTTTGAAACTGAAAAAATAATTTCTAACTAAAGAAGTGATGTATCCGGATGCTTTAGTTGGAAAAGCCCTTTTTAAATTTATGAAGAAGGGCTTTTTGTCGCAACATGATTTGTCAAGGAAGAGTAATTCGTTAGTGTTTACGAAAGTTGGATTGTGTCGGTTTAGTTTTAAAATTTTGACAAAAAAGTTATAATAGAAAAAAAGTGAATTCGGCTCAATACGTTTTTAAAAGAAACGATACTAGTTGGGACAACTTTAGAAGAGCATTCACAGTGAAAGAAGGGAGAACGTATGGGATTTCCCAAAGAAGGAGAAAAAGTACAAATACATAGTTATAAACATAATGGCTCCATTCATAGAATGTGGGAAGAGACTACAATTTTAAAAGGAACACAAAGTCTTGTAATTGGTGCAAATGACCGGACTGTAGTAACCGAATCAGATGGCCGGACATGGATTACGCGTGAGCCTGCAATTTGTTATTTTCATTCAAATTATTGGTTTAATGTAATCGGTATGTTAAGAGAAGAGGGAGTATACTACTATTGTAATTTAAGTTCTCCATTTGCATATGATTCTGAAGCATTAAAGTATATTGATTATGATTTGGATATTAAGGTATATCCAGATATGACATATACGCTTTTAGATGAAGATGAGTACGAAAAGCATAGTCAGATGATGAATTATCCACCAGTAATTGATACGATTCTAAAGCGGAATGTGGAGTATTTAACACAGTGGATTCATCAAAGAAAAGGACCTTTTGCGCCAGATTTTGTTGATATGTGGTATGAACGGTATTTAATGTATAGGGACTAGAACAAACCTGCAGGGGAATTCCCAGCAGGTTTGTTCTAGTAAAGGGGGAAGTATATGCAGGGAATAAAAAGATATTTACAATTTGTAAAACCGTACCGGTGGCTTATTACAATTACAATTATTATCGGACTTATTAAGTTTGGTATTCCGCTTATTATGCCGTGGCTATTAAAGTATATTATTGATGATGTTATTCAAGGCAGTGGATCACTTCAGGAAAAAACATCACAATTGATAACAGCAATCGGGATTGCCTTTTTTATTTTTGGTGTACTGAGACCACCTGTTGAATATTATCGTCAATATTTTGCACAGCGTATTGGTAATACAGTACTTTACGACTTACGAAAACATATTTTTGGGCATCTGCAAAAGTTAAGTTTACGCTACTATTCAAATACAAAAACAGGTGAAATTATTTCGCGTGTGATTCATGATGTAGAGCAGACGAAGGATTTTGTTATTACAGGACTTATGAATGTCTGGCTTGATACAGCTACAATTTTTATTGCAATTGTAGTTATGTTTTCTATGAATATAAAATTAACGCTTGTTGCATTGTTAATTTTGCCGATTTATGCAGTTGCAGTGAAATATTTTTTCGGGCGTCTTCGTAAATTAACGAGAGAGCGTTCACAAGCATTGGCAACGATGCAAGGTTATTTACATGAGCGTATCCAAGGGATGCAAGTGACGCGTAGTTTTGCATTAGAAGAGTATGAAAAAGGGCAGTTTGAAAAGAAAAATAATGATTTTTTAACAAAAGCATTAACACATACAAGCTGGACAGCACGGACATTTTCTACAGTGAATACGTTAACGGATTTAGGACCGTTACTTGTTATTGCGTTTGCGGCATATGAAGTGATTCAAGGCTCTTTAACACTTGGAACGATGGTTGCTTTTGTTGGCTATATGGATAGTTTATATAGTCCATTGCGCCGCCTTGTTAACTCTTCTACAACACTCACGCAATCATTTGCATCAATGGATCGAGTGTTTGAGTTGTTAGATGAAAAGTATGATATTGTAAATACTCCAAACGCAATTTTACCAAAAAGGCTTTCGGGTGAAATTGTATTTGATCAAGTTTCTTTTCGGTATAATACTGATGAAAAAGATGTACTACATGACCTTTCTTTCTCAATTCGTTCTGGAGAAAAGATTGCCCTCGTTGGAGCGAGTGGAGGTGGAAAGTCATCCTTAGCTAGTTTAATTCCAAGATTTTATGATGTTTCTAGCGGTGCGATTTATGTAGATGGTGTGAATGTGAGAGATTATAATGTAAGAAATTTACGTAGTCATATCGGTATTGTCTTGCAAGATAATCTGTTATTTAGTGATACAATTCAATCTAATATTTTATATGGAAATCCGAAAGCACCGAAAGAGGAAGTTATTGCGGCTGCAAAAGCAGCGCAGATTCATAATTTTATTATGAATCTACCAGATGGATACGATACAGTTGTGGGAGAAAGAGGCGTAAAGCTGTCTGGTGGACAAAGACAGCGTGTAGCGATTGCACGTGTCTTCTTGAAAAATCCTTCTTTACTTATATTAGACGAAGCAACATCGGCTTTAGACTTAGAGAACGAAAGACATATTCAAGAGGCTCTTCAAACATTAGCTGCGGACCGTACAACAATAATCATTGCTCATAGATTGGCAACTATTACACATGTGGATACGATCATATATATCGAAGATGGTGAAATAAAAGAAAAGGGTTCTCATGAACAATTAATGCAAAAACGAGGATTTTATTATAATTTATATCAAATTCAACATATAGAAGAAACAGCCCCTTTGGCGTAAAGGGGCTGTTTTTTCATTCATCTTCTTTTTTTTCATCAATTTGTAGTTCGTCTTCTGGTTTGTGATACGTATAAAAACTATCTACAAGTAAATCTAAATGTTCAACTTCTTCACTGTAATTAATAATTGAAGAAATAAGAGGGAAGAGATGTAACCATATTTTATAGGATTCTTCATCATCTTTATTTTGATAGTCCATAAATATATCGATTAATTCCTGCTTACCAGTTTCTACCTCATCAAGCATCTCAACAGACTGTTGTTTTTTCGCTTTGCCAATAAATTTTAACAAAACTTGTTCATGATAGTGTGTTAATGAATCTAATTCATTTTGAATGGATTCTTGAAATGGTTCAGGCATATATCGTAATTCGTTTTCAGTGCGATGTAATGCTTTTAATGTACTTAATGCACGACTCGTTGTTGCTAACATTTGTCTAAATAAGACGAGCTTACGAATTTTTGCAAATTGTACTTTTTTCGTATAGATTCTTTCTTCTTTGTAAAGTAAGTAGTAATGATTTAATTTAATCATTTTTTCTTTCATACGATCAATATCTGTTTTTAGTGTTGTAAAATCAGAAGCTTGCCTGCTGTTCATACGAATCCATTTCACAATTTCTTCGGTGTTATCAACGATACGATGATATAGTTTTGTTTCGTATTTTGGCGGCATAAACATTAAATTTACAAGTGAAGCCGCGACAATACCGACCATAATGGTTGCAAAGCGAAGCAGAGCGAAGTCAAAGAAGTTTGCACCTTGATATTCCATAATCGCAATAACCGTCACTAAAGCAATTGATATTGTATTTTCTAAACGTAATTGTAGTGTAAGAGCAATAACTAATATACAAGTTAATCCAATAATAAAAGGATTGTGTCCAAAAGCAAATGCAAATCCGATAGCGAATACTGCACCAATTACGTTTGCTTGTATTTGTTCGAGTGCTGTCAAATACGAGCGGTATACAGATGGCTGTACAGCAAAAATTGCTGAAATCCCCGCAAATACTGGACTCGGTAATTGGAACAGAGTACAAGCAAATAAAGCTAATGTAATGGCAATACCCGTTTTTAAAATGCGAGCACCAAGTTTCATACCCTTTTTAATATCCTTTCTCTCTTGTCATAATGAATGTACAACATGATACTATACATTCATTACAATATGTTAGCAAGTGATATTTTAGTGATGTTCAAAAAGTCCGGTAAAGATAGCTGTCGCATTTCTTCGTTACGTCGCCAGTCCGGTACTCATGTAGTATAAGCTACACTCCGTATCCTCCTGGCTTTCGTGCCTCGAACTGCTCGGCTCTCTTTATCCTCCTTTTTGAACCCATATTTTAGTGATGTTCAAAAAGTCCGGTAAAGATAGCTGTCGCATTTCTTCGTTACGTCGCCAGTCCGGTACTCATGTAGTATAAGCTACACTCCGTATCCTCCTGGCTTCCGCGCCTCGAACTGCTCGGCTCTCTTTATCCTCCTTTTTTAGTGAAAAAACCTGCTGAATTTCAGCAGGTTTTCAAATTGTTATTATAGATTACTATGTGATGCTCACTTAGTCAATTTTAAGCAAATGGAAATTATTCAGTCGAAATAGATGGATCTGCTTGCTCTTTTTTCGGAATGACTTCATAAAAGTGAGACTGAATGTCCTCTAATAATGGTGTTAAGAGAGCAGCTTCTTCATATTGTTTATGCTCATTTAATACACGAACGTAGTCTAATAATAATTCTGTGATGTCTGATTCCCCGTTTTTGCTAAGTTCACGTAATGTTACATTCGCTCCTTTTGCAATTCTTCTTCGCAAAGCAGCTTCTGTTAAACCAAGTTTAGGTTGATGGCGTAAATAAACGACACCACCAGTCATACCTGCACAAATCCATGGGCCAGGATCACCAAGAACGAGTGCGCGACCGTTTGTCATATATTCAAAAGCAAAGCCTTTAATATTTGCATGAACACCGAGATTCCCGTGTTCTTTTTCTCGAAGTGGTTTTGTTATTCTTCCCCCGATGATCATATCTGCTCCAGATAAGCGGATGCCAGCACGTGCATCAGCGTTACCTTGCACATATAAAGTTCCTTTTTGTGCACCATACCCGAATCCTTTTCCGACAGAACCGTTATAGTATGTTCCATTTTTTCCTCTTGCTTTTGTGATATAAATGCCACCGCCAAATGAGGTTTTTCCGATGCCATCTTGTGCACCACCATTGACGTGAATAAATAAGTTTTCGCTATTGTAGGCACCTAATCCGTTTCCAGGAACGGAACCATTTGTGTATTTTAGTGTAATTGGTTCCAGAGTATTGTTGTCATATAATTTACTGCGGACTCGGTAGCATGATTCAAGACCACCCATTACGCGTTGCTCCACACCAACACCAACTAGCTCTTTTGATTGGAAAGAATCAGTTGTTGCATAATGTTGTTGCTGGGCTGCTCCTGTTATCATGTAGGATGTACTGTCTAATGTTTGTAATAAATTTTGTAAATCTAATAGTTCTGTGCCTCGCGTTTGTTCTAGCAAATCAGAGCGACCAACAATTTCTTGTAAGTTCGTATAACCGAGTCCACCTGTTAAACGTTTAAGTTCTGTTCCGAAAGTAGTAAATAGGTGCAATAAACCTTCTACAGCATTTTCAAATTGCCGCGGAACGAAGCGACGTAGTCCATGTTCTTTTGCCTGCGCTTCGGATTCGATTTGTGTTGCAATACCAACATGGCATGTATCTAAGTGACAGCCCCGGCACGTTGTACAACCGATTGCAATCATGGATAAAGTACCGAATCCAATACGGTTTGCACCAAGAAGCATAATTTTAAGTGCATCATTTACACTGCGGATACCACCATCTGCCCAAATCTCTACGTTGTGTCTCATATTTGCTTCTAATAGAGCGTTATGTGCAGCTTTTACTCCGATTTCAACTGGAAGGCCTACATGTTGCAGTGCATGAATACGAGCGGCACCTGTTCCACCATCAAAGCCGCTAATATTAATAAAATCAGCACCAGCTTTTGCGATTCCTACAGCGATCGTTCCGATATTAGGGACAACTGGAACTTTGACCGCGACTCTTGCAAGTTGATTGGCTGTTTTAATTTCAGTAATCATTTGTGCTAAGTCTTCAATCGAGTAAATATCATGGTTATTGGAAGGAGAAATCAAATCCGAACCAATTGTTGCATTACGAGCTTCTGCAATTTTAGAAGTTACCTTTGATCCAGGCAAATGTCCCCCTTCACCAGGTTTTGCTCCTTGACCAATTTTGATTTCAATTAAATTTGATGAATTTAACAGTTCAGCATTCACCCCAAAACGTCCTGATGCAATTTGTTGGCCGCGTGTATGTGGGTATTTACCAATCATATCTTTAATTTCTCCGCCTTCACCGTTTAAACTAATCATATTGAGACGGTCTGCTGCCTCTGCATAAGCACGGAATGCAATTTCATTTTGAGATCCAAATGACATCGAACTAATAATAAACGGCAAGTCATGATTTTTTACACCAATTGAAACATGCTCAGTCGGCACTGGTTGCTCGGCTTCTTTCATTTGGACAAGGTGACGAATTGCAATCGGATTCTTATCTTCTACCTCAGCTAATTTCTCCCGATAATTATCGTAAGCATTCCCTTTTGCCACATCACCAATTGCTTTCCAAATGCGAGGGAATATATGAAACGTTTTTCGCATTCTAACTTTTGGGTTGTTATAATCAAGTGCCCGGATTTTAGCGTCTTCTGCTAAAGATTCAAGTGAAAATGCTACAGTACGTGATCCTAAAAAGTTTGTAATTTGTAGTATGTTTGCAATTTCTTCGTGTAAACCAATTGAAGAGAAGAGACGGCCGTAACCACGCAGTTCATGGATACCGATAGTTGAAATGACTTTTTCAAGACCTTTGTTTAGCGCCTTATATAAATTAGAAATTGGTATCGTTGTCCCATCATTTACGGTTGCGAACATTAAATATGGATTAATAACATCTGCACCTAGTCCGTACAGTGTAACAATATCGTGTAAAGAACGGAGAGCGCCGGATCTTATAACAATGGAGCATTTTCGGCGTAATTTGTGCTCAGTTAGTTCTTGATGTACTTTAGCTGTAATCAAATGTGGATCGATCCACAAGTGTTCATTTTGATGAGCTTTTGCATCATCAAGTAATAAGAGAGAAGCACCTTTTTTAATAGCTGCTGTAGCTTCGGCACTAATTCGATTTAATGCATCTTGTAAAGTTTCTGATGCTGGAAAGGTAACAGATAACTTGTAAACTGTGCTATGAATTGCAAATAGATTTACAAGTTGTTCATATGAAATGGTTTCTAAATCTTCTGAAATTGATTGTGCTAAATTACCTTCTAGTATAATCGGTGACAAAAGTTCGGTAACAAAAGTTTGCTGCTCACCACTAAACAAGCTAGGACGTTCTCCTAGTACTGTGCGTGTAGAGAAGTGTTCAATTTCTCGGTCGCGATCGATTGCTGGGTTTGTAACAACAGCAACACTTTCTTTTATAAAATCGGCAATGTTTCGTCTGTCTGTATCAAGTGCAGCGAGAGGGGCGTCATGGCCGAGTGAACGAATTGGTTCAACACCTTTTGTTGCCATTTGTTCAAGAAGTTGGATATGCTCGCGATCCCAGCCGAAAGCTACATATTGTTCTGTTTCAACTTGAGAGAGGTTAGATAGCCCTTCGACCTTTTCCATAGCTGGAATAGATAAGTTGAAATGATAATCTGAAAAATTAATACGTTGTTTCATGCGTTTATATACTTCTTCTTGGTATGTTTCATATTCGTAGAGAACGAGGGCACCTTGTTTATTCCACTTCAAACCTACTTTTTCTCCGGGAGCAAGTGACTTTGGTTCTGCTACATATTCAGATGGTGATACGACACCTGGTTCAGAAGAAAAGATATAGGAACTTTCTGTTTCTACTTTCCAAACTGGTCGCAAACCAAGTGAATCTACACTAAAAACAGCTTCATCTTTATAACGTGAAATAATGCCGGCCGGCCCTTGGGCGAAATGTCCCCATGCTTCACGAATATACGTATATAAATCTTGCATATGTGGCTCGTATAATTTAATCTCATTAATAATTGGTGGAAATAATATATCCATTGCTTCAAATAGACTGTAGTTGTAGTGAACGAGAAGTGTTTCTAAGGTGCGGTTTAAATCTTGAGAATCACTGCCTCCAGCAGTAAGTGGTACATCAATCATTTCGGCTTGATCACGTAACTTGGAAATTGTATTAATTTCACCATTATGTCCAAGGATGCTAAATGGTTGCACGCGAAAAAAATTAGATAATGTATTTGTAGAATAGCGATTATGTCCAAGTGTCATTGTTGATGCAATAAGTGAATGCCGTAAATCATCATAGTAGGCAACAAGTGTATCGCCAGCGCCAAGAACTTTGTATACAACATGGTCGTGGCTTAATGAAGCAACATGAATTGCTGTATTTTCTTCAATTTCAATTGTTAAAGAGAATAGTACTTGATCGATGGCTTCATTTTTTGTTTCTGAAAGAATGGCAATTTGCCAAAATAAAGGTTCTTCTTGTTTGCCAAGAGGACCAAGTGCATCAGAATTTATAACATCATCACTTTCGAAGAGAACGGTGAAATTTTTATTGTTTAATTTATTACGAATACTGTTCTTTAAAAGAGTAGGATTTTCTTTTTTGTTTAGAAAAAAATGTCCAACGATAAAGTGGGGATGGTCCACAATCGCTGGATTATATCCACTATTTTTAAATTTTTCTTTCCAAAGGGCTTTCGGTAAGTCGATATGAACACCAATACCATCGCCTTCTCCATTAATAAAGCCAGCACGGTGATTCATTTTTACCAGTGATTGTATACAAAGATCGATGTTTTCTTTTGTTGGAACATTTTGTTTTTCCATAACGGAAACGATTCCACACGCATCGTGTTCTGCATTTGCGTAATTTCGAAATAAAGACGGTGTCCATTTATTTGTATTGTTAGGCATCCGTCAATCCCCCCTCTATTATAAAGTTAAGAATAATCTAATTATTCGAGGCGTATATTGCCTTATAAACAACAGAATAATTAATATGAATCCCAATATAAAACAGATAATTATGAATAATTATACTATTGATGTGTAATTTATGAAATAGAAAAAAGAAAAAAATAGAGGGTGGCCTCTATTTTTTTCTTTTGAGTATGTATTTTCTTATGCGTTCGCTAAAGCAGCAAATGCTCTACCGACAGCTTCGATTGTATATTCGATATCTTCTTTTGTATGTTCTGTTGTTAAGAACCATGCTTCATACTTAGATGGAGCTAAGTTAATTCCTTCGTTGAGCATAAGCTTGAAGAACTTACCGAACATTTCTCCATCTGTATTTTGAGCAGCGTCATAATCTTCAATTGTATCTGTAGTGAAGTATACAGTTAACGCACCTTTTAGACGGTTTACTGTAATATCGATGCTATGTTTTGCAGCTTGTTCCAAAATTCCTTTTTCAAGCATTGCTCCAAGTTCATCTAATTTTTCGTATACACCTTTTTGTTGCAGTACTTCTAAGCAAGCAATACCAGCTGCCATAGATGCTGGGTTTCCAGCCATTGTACCAGCTTGGTAAGCAGGGCCGAGCGGTGCAACTTGTTCCATAATTTCTTTTTTACCACCATATGCACCGATTGGAAGACCTCCGCCAATTATTTTACCAAGTGCTGTTAAATCTGGTGTTACACCAAGTAAGTCTTGAGCACCGCCGTACATAAAGCGGAAAGCTGTGATTACTTCATCATAAATAACTAGTGCGCCAACTTCGTGAACAAGCTCATTTACTTTTTCTAGGAAGCCAGGTTTAGGTTCGACAATTCCGAAGTTCCCAACGATTGGTTCTACAAGAATAGCTGCTACCTCATGTCCCCATTTATCGAGTGCTTCTTTTAATGTCTCTACGTTATTAAATGGAACGGTAATAACTTCTTGAGCGATACTTTGGGGTACACCGGCTGAATCAGGAGTACCAAGAGTAGAAGGACCTGAACCAGCTGCTACAAGAACTAAGTCTGAATGACCGTGGTAGCAACCAGCAAACTTCATAATTTTTGTACGACCTGTATAAGCGCGAGCCACACGAATTGTTGTCATAACAGATTCCGTACCAGAGTTTACGAAACGAACTTTATCTAAAGCAGGCATTGCTTCTTTTAACATTTTTGCAAATTTTACTTCTAGTGCTGTTGGTGTTCCGTATAAAACACCATTTTCAGCTGCTGTTTTAATTGCTTCTGTTACGTGAGGATGAGCGTGTCCTGTAATGATTGGACCGTATGCTGCTAAATAATCGATATATTTGTTACCATCTACATCCCAAAAATAAGCACCTTTTCCGCGTTCCATTGCAACAGGTGAACCGCCACCAACTGCTTTGAAAGAACGAGAAGGACTGTTAACACCACCAACGATATGTTCTAACGCTTCCTTATGTAATGCTTCTGATTTTGTGAAATTCACTACAATTCATCTCCTTACAAAAATCTATGTATTATTCTAACATGTTTTTCAAAAAGACGTATTGTTTGTGATAGGAAGGGCAGTTGGGTAAACTATTCGTTGTGGTATCGAGGAAGGGGGCCCGATTATGAAATCGGTAATTGAAGTACAAGGATTACGTAAAGAATTTACAGCATATTCAAGCCGCTCTGGTTTAAAAGGTGCGTTTCGCGATTTATTAAATCGTAATTATAAAATAGTGCCAGCAGTGAATGATGTTTCGTTTACTATAAATCAAGGTGAAATGGTTGGTTATATTGGTGAGAATGGTGCGGGTAAATCAACGACAATTAAAATGTTAACCGGAATTTTAACACCGACGTCTGGTCAAATTACAGTAAATGGCATGAATCCACATAAACAGCGAGAAGAGTTTGTGAAAACAATTGGTGTTGTATTTGGTCAGCGTTCACAGCTTTGGTGGGATATTGCGGTACAAGAATCATTTCGTTTATTAAAAAAAGTGTATGGTGTATCTGATAGGCAGTATAAGGAACATATGGAGCATGTCATTGAAACACTAGATATTGGACCATTGCTAGATAAACCGGTGCGTAAATTGTCGCTTGGTCAACGAATGCGTTGTGAATTAGCAGCAGCGTTAATTCATAATCCACCGCTTTTATTTTTAGATGAACCAACGATTGGGCTAGACGTTCTCGTAAAATTAAAAATCCGTGAGTTTTTAAAGGAAATGAATGAACGTTATAAAACAACAATTTTATTAACAACACATGATATTACTGATATTGAAGCGTTATGTGAACGCGTCATTATGCTGGATGAAGGAAGCATTATGTATGATGGATCATTAGAAAAGCTTCGTTCGCAGTGGGGAGCAGAAAAAGAAATACATTTTCAATTTACAGCACCAGTTTCATATCAACAACTATTAATGCTAATGCCGGATAATCATGTAGTTTGGTCACAAGGGAAAGAAGAATATACATGGATTGCGAAAATACCCAATGAAGAAGTTATAATTTCTATGCTTATTTCCAAAGTAGTCCAAGCTTTTCAAATTAAAGATTTAAAAATTAATGAAGTGTCGACAGAAGAAATTATCCGTAATATTTATGAAGAGGGTATGATTCATGGGTAAGTATATTGAAATGATTCGTGTTCGTTTTTTAATGATGCTTGCTTATCGGACAAATTACTATAGTGGAATTTTAATTTATACGATTAACATCGGAGCGTATTATTTTTTATGGCAAGCTATTTACAGTGGGAAAGAGAATATCGAAGGTTTATCGATTTCTCAAATGACAACCTACATTGCCATCGCGTGGATGGCTCGCGCTTTTTATTTTAATAATATTGACAGAGAAATTGCGATGGAAATTCAAGAGGGACGTGTAGCTGTTGAATTAATTCGTCCATATAACTACTTAGGAATGAAAGTTATGCAAGGTCTTGGAGAGGGGATCTTCCGTTTTGCATTCTTTTCTATTCCCGGTATGATCATTGTTACACTTTTATTCTCATTGCAAATTACAACCAATTTTCAAACGTGGTTATATTTTTTTCTGTCGTTAGTTTTCAGTTTTATTATTAATACGCAAATTAATTTAATGACAGGCATGCTTACTTTTTTCTTATTTAATAATAGTGGAATTATGTATGCAAAACGTGTGGTTATTGATTTATTTTCAGGTTTATTACTACCCATTAGCTTTTATCCTCTATGGGCACAAAAAGCAATGGTGTTTTTGCCATTTCAAGCAATCAGTTATATTCCGAGTATGATTTTCTCTGAAGGAATACAAGGAAGTAAGTTGTATCAGGCTTTATTATTTCAAATGATTTGGGCAGTCGTACTTATTGTTCCAATTGTGCTGATGTGGAAAACGGCGAGAAAACGCCTAATTGTACAAGGGGGATGATGAGATGCTGTATATAAAACTGTTTTTGCAATATGCAAGCCAATATATAAAAACTAAACTAGAGTATCGCGGCGATTTTATCGTTGGATTAGTATCTGATTTACTACTCCAAGCTGTTAACTTAATTTTTATTCTTGTTGTTTTCGGACATACACAAGCATTAAAGGGATGGAGTCGAGAAGAAGTGATTTTTATTTATGGCTTTTTCTTAGTACCATTTGCTATCTTTTCTGCTTTCTTTAATATATGGGATTTTAATGATCGATACATTATTAAGGGAGAAATGGATCGTGTTTTAACAAGACCGATTCATAGTTTATTCCAAATTATATTAGAGCGAATGGAACTGGAGTCTTTGATTGGTGCAGTTACTGGGATTATTGTAATGGGATATGCGTCAGTGCAGCTTCAATTATCCTTTTATTGGTACGATTTCTTTCTTTTCTTGGTCATGGTAGCTGGAGGTGCCCTTGTATATGGCGGGATATTTGTGACGCTTGCAAGTATCGGCTTTTGGTCAGATGCGAAAAGCTCTATTATGCCATTGATGTATAACATTGGGAATTATGGGCGATATCCTGTAAATATTTATAACCGTGTGATCCGGTTTGTTTTAACGTTTGTCTTACCATTTGCATTTGTTGGTGTATATCCAGCGGCGTATTTTCTTAGAAAGACAGAATGGAACAGTTATGCGTTTGCGACACCGTTTGTTGGTGTAATTTGTTTTACAATTGCAATCACGTTTTGGAATTTTGGAGTGAAGAAATACCGCGGTGCGGGAAACTAACGACGGATATACAAGTTTCATCTACTGTGGGATAAATTATTCTTTGTCCTCATACATATAGGATGAGGTGGAGGACATGTTATGGGGACTTATTTTATTAATTTCAGCCATTGCTGTGTTAAGGAGTATTCAAATATTATGGAGCTCATACTCAGATTCGAAGCGTTTCTTTTCCTTGTATAACCTAACTTCATTATTTCTAATTTACACAACGGTGCTTATCGCATTTGGATTAAGTTATGTTGTATTAGAGGAAAGTGGATTTGCCGTCTTAAGAGAAGACGGAGAAAGTTTAACTGTCCATTCTTTCCAACTGGTAGAAGTATGCTTATATTTTAGTGCGGTTACTTTATTATCTGTTGGATATGGTGATGTAACTCCTGTTGGAATCGGACGCTGGATTGCAATTATTGAAGCGTTGATTGGATATACACTGCCGTTTGCATTCGTAGTTCGAACAGTGATAGACAATGAAAAATGAGATAACATTTGTTATAGTAGAAGGAAAAGACAAGGAGTGATAAAGATGGTCGCAGTAGGAGAGATGGCACCGGATTTTACACTAGAAGGAAGTAACGGAAAGCAGGTTAAGCTATCGGACTTTCACGGGAAAAATGTAGCACTATATTTTTATCCGAAAGATATGACACCAGGTTGTACAACAGAAGCGTGTGATTTCCGAGATGCATACGGATTATTTCAAGAAAAAGATACGGTTATACTTGGTATAAGTCCAGATCCAGTGAATAGACATTTGAAATTTATTGAAAAGCATGATTTGCCATTCTTACTTTTAGTAGATGAAGATCATAAAGTGGCGGAACTATATGATGTATGGAAGCTGAAAAAGAATTTCGGAAAAGAATACATGGGAATTGAAAGATCTACGTTTCTTATTAATAAAGATGGTGAACTAGTAAAAGAATGGCGTAAAGTAAAAGTAAAAGGGCATATCGAAGACATCCTTTCTTATTTAGATTAAGGTTCTGCATAAGCAAGAACTGAAGGGGAATTTATTATGATGTAATTAATATGAGGCATATGTCTATACACTTGTGCTGATGTTTCATACATTAAAAGGGTAGGGCATACCTCCTCAGATGATAGTATTCCAAGTGCGATTATTTCGCACTTTTTTCTATGTAAATGTATAAAGGAGGGACAAATATACATAAGAATAAGGTTAGATGAAAAATAAACTTCACAGTTATAGTAGAAATATTGACGATTGACAAGAAAAGGAGTACACTCTTTATAAGAATTATAAAATAATAATCCGTATAGAATCGGGGTGCATGACGGTGGTCGAAGAAGAATTAAAAGAAGCGCTAGAAATGCTGAAAAATACGGGTGTACGCATTACTCCACAGCGTCATGCTATTTTAGAGTACCTTGTGGAATCTATGACGCACCCAACAGCGGACGAAATTTATAAAGCGTTAGAAGGTAAGTTTCCAAATATGAGCGTTGCAACGGTTTATAATAACTTACGTGTATTTAAAGAAGTTGGGCTTGTTAAGGAATTAACTTATGGAGACGCTTCAAGTAGATTTGATTATGTTACAAGTCAGCATTACCATGTAATTTGTGAAAAATGTGGTAAGATTGTTGATTTTCCTTATGGAGGTTTGGAAAAACTTGAAGATGAAGCTGCGAAAACAACCGGCTTTGTTATTAATAGTCATCGTTTAGAAATTTATGGCGTATGTCCAGAATGTCATAAGGCGTAATATATAACAAAGAAAGAGGTCGACGTAACCGTCGACCTCTTTCTTTGTTATATAAACTCCATTTTATGCTTTATAGCTCTTTTTATTATACCTCTCATCAAACTCTTTTCCTTCTAAATTACGATCAAGCGTTAAGGGTTGATTGCAATGCATACATGCGTCTACTCGGCCGAGCATTTTGGTAGGTTTGTTACAACTTGGGCAAATGATTTGTACGGTTTTTGTAGATAACATGCCAATCCAAAAGTAAACGACGGTGCTAGCGATAACTGCTAAAAAGCCAACCATCATAAAAATGGTCATAATAATAATATTTTCGCGAAAAAACACGCCTAAGTATGCAATGAAGAGTCCGATAAATACTAAACTTAATGCAAAGGTTCGAATTTTATTGATTTTGTTCGAATATTTAATCCCCATTCCCATCACGCTCCTATAGGAATAATATAACATAAAATTTCGAATTTTTGATTTAAAAGAAGTGGGGTTTGTTAAAATGATGAAAGAAAGAAATAAACGGGATGTGAAATTTTTTTATAAAAAGTATTGACCATGTATAAACTGCATGATATATTAATAACCGTCGCTGATGCGAAACGGCAGAAAGCGAAAAAAGAAATTGAAAAACTTAGTTGACATCGAAAAATGAAGATGTTAACATAAGGAAGTCGCCATTGAGCGGCAAACGAGTTCTTTGAAAACTGAACGAAACAAACAACGTGAAACGTCAATTTTTATTTTAGATGCTAGACAAACTAACTTTATTGGAGAGTTTGATCCTGGCTCAGGATGAACGCTGGCGGCGTGCCTAATACATGCAAGTCGAGCGAATGGATTAAGAGCTTGCTCTTATGAAGTTAGCGGCGGACGGGTGAGTAACACGTGGGTAACCTGCCCATAAGACTGGGATAACTCCGGGAAACCGGGGCTAATACCGGATAACATTTTGCACCGCATGGTGCGAAATTCAAAGGCGGCTTCGGCTGTCACTTATGGATGGACCCGCGTCGCATTAGCTAGTTGGTGAGGTAACGGCTCACCAAGGCAACGATGCGTAGCCGACCTGAGAGGGTGATCGGCCACACTGGGACTGAGACACGGCCCAGACTCCTACGGGAGGCAGCAGTAGGGAATCTTCCGCAATGGACGAAAGTCTGACGGAGCAACGCCGCGTGAGTGATGAAGGCTTTCGGGTCGTAAAACTCTGTTGTTAGGGAAGAACAAGTGCTAGTTGAATAAGCTGGCACCTTGACGGTACCTAACCAGAAAGCCACGGCTAACTACGTGCCAGCAGCCGCGGTAATACGTAGGTGGCAAGCGTTATCCGGAATTATTGGGCGTAAAGCGCGCGCAGGTGGTTTCTTAAGTCTGATGTGAAAGCCCACGGCTCAACCGTGGAGGGTCATTGGAAACTGGGAGACTTGAGTGCAGAAGAGGAAAGTGGAATTCCATGTGTAGCGGTGAAATGCGTAGAGATATGGAGGAACACCAGTGGCGAAGGCGACTTTCTGGTCTGTAACTGACACTGAGGCGCGAAAGCGTGGGGAGCAAACAGGATTAGATACCCTGGTAGTCCACGCCGTAAACGATGAGTGCTAAGTGTTAGAGGGTTTCCGCCCTTTAGTGCTGAAGTTAACGCATTAAGCACTCCGCCTGGGGAGTACGGCCGCAAGGCTGAAACTCAAAGGAATTGACGGGGGCCCGCACAAGCGGTGGAGCATGTGGTTTAATTCGAAGCAACGCGAAGAACCTTACCAGGTCTTGACATCCTCTGACAACCCTAGAGATAGGGCTTCCCCTTCGGGGGCAGAGTGACAGGTGGTGCATGGTTGTCGTCAGCTCGTGTCGTGAGATGTTGGGTTAAGTCCCGCAACGAGCGCAACCCTTGATCTTAGTTGCCATCATTAAGTTGGGCACTCTAAGGTGACTGCCGGTGACAAACCGGAGGAAGGTGGGGATGACGTCAAATCATCATGCCCCTTATGACCTGGGCTACACACGTGCTACAATGGACGGTACAAAGAGCTGCAAGACCGCGAGGTGGAGCTAATCTCATAAAACCGTTCTCAGTTCGGATTGTAGGCTGCAACTCGCCTACATGAAGCTGGAATCGCTAGTAATCGCGGATCAGCATGCCGCGGTGAATACGTTCCCGGGCCTTGTACACACCGCCCGTCACACCACGAGAGTTTGTAACACCCGAAGTCGGTGGGGTAACCTTTTTGGAGCCAGCCGCCTAAGGTGGGACAGATGATTGGGGTGAAGTCGTAACAAGGTAGCCGTATCGGAAGGTGCGGCTGGATCACCTCCTTTCTATGGAGAATTGATGAACGCTGTTCATCAATATAAGTTTCCGTGTTTCGTTTTGTTCAGTTTTGAGAGAACTATCTCTCAGAAATAAATGTATGTTCTTTGAAAACTAGATAACAGTGTAGCTCATATTTTTTAATTTTAGTTTGGTTAAGTTAGAAAGGGCGCACGGTGGATGCCTTGACACTAGGAGTCGATGAAGGACGGGACTAACGCCGATATGCTTCGGGGAGCTGTAAGTAAGCTTTGATCCGAAGATTTCCGAATGGGGAAACCCACCATACGTAATGGTATGGTATCCTTACCTGAATACATAGGGTATGGAAGACAGACCCAGGGAACTGAAACATCTAAGTACCTGGAGGAAGAGAAAGCAAATGCGATTTCCTGAGTAGCGGCGAGCGAAACGGAATCTAGCCCAAACCAAGAGGCTTGCCTCTTGGGGTTGTAGGACATTCTATACGGAGTTACAAAGGAACGAGGTAGACGAAGCAGCCTGGAAAGGCTCGTCACAGAGGGTAACAACCCCGTAGTCGAAACTTCGTTCTCTCTTGAATGTATCCTGAGTACGGCGGAACACGTGAAATTCCGTCGGAATCTGGGAGGACCATCTCCCAAGGCTAAATACTACCTAGTGATCGATAGTGAACCAGTACCGTGAGGGAAAGGTGAAAAGCACCCCGGAAGGGGAGTGAAAGAGATCCTGAAACCGTGTGCCTACAAATAGTCAGAGCCCGTTAATGGGTGATGGCGTGCCTTTTGTAGAATGAACCGGCGAGTTACGATCCCGTGCGAGGTTAAGCTGAAGAGGCGGAGCCGTAGCGAAAGCGAGTCTGAATAGGGCGTTTAGTACGTGGTCGTAGACCCGAAACCAGGTGATCTACCCATGTCCAGGGTGAAGTTCAGGTAACACTGAATGGAGGCCCGAACCCACGCACGTTGAAAAGTGCGGGGATGAGGTGTGGGTAGCGGAGAAATTCCAATCGAACCTGGAGATAGCTGGTTCTCCCCGAAATAGCTTTAGGGCTAGCCTTAAGTGTAAGAGTCTTGGAGGTAGAGCACTGATTGAACTAGGGGTCCTCATCGGATTACCGAATTCAGTCAAACTCCGAATGCCAATGACTTATCCTTAGGAGTCAGACTGCGAGTGATAAGATCCGTAGTCAAGAGGGAAACAGCCCAGATCGCCAGCTAAGGTCCCAAAGTGTGTATTAAGTGGAAAAGGATGTGGAGTTGCTTAGACAACTAGGATGTTGGCTTAGAAGCAGCCACCATTTAAAGAGTGCGTAATAGCTCACTAGTCGAGTGACTCTGCGCCGAAAATGTACCGGGGCTAAATACACCACCGAAGCTGCGAATTGATACCTATGGTATCAGTGGTAGGGGAGCGTTCTAAGGGCAGTGAAGTCAGACCGTAAGGACTGGTGGAGCGCTTAGAAGTGAGAATGCCGGTATGAGTAGCGAAAGACGGGTGAGAATCCCGTCCACCGAATGCCTAAGGTTTCCTGAGGAAGGCTCGTCCGCTCAGGGTTAGTCAGGACCTAAGCCGAGGCCGACAGGCGTAGGCGATGGACAACAGGTTGATATTCCTGTACCACCTCTTTATCGTTTGAGCAATGGAGGGACGCAGAAGGATAGAAGAAGCGTGCGATTGGTTGTGCACGTCCAAGCAGTTAGGCTGATAAGTAGGCAAATCCGCTTATCGTGAAGGCTGAGCTGTGATGGGGAAGCTCCTTATGGAGCGAAGTCTTTGATTCCCCGCTGCCAAGAAAAGCTTCTAGCGAGATAAAAGGTGCCTGTACCGCAAACCGACACAGGTAGGCGAGGAGAGAATCCTAAGGTGTGCGAGAGAACTCTGGTTAAGGAACTCGGCAAAATGACCCCGTAACTTCGGGAGAAGGGGTGCTTTCTTAACGGAAAGCCGCAGTGAATAGGCCCAAGCGACTGTTTAGCAAAAACACAGGTCTCTGCGAAGCCGTAAGGCGAAGTATAGGGGCTGACACCTGCCCGGTGCTGGAAGGTTAAGGAGAGGGGTTAGCGTAAGCGAAGCTCTGAACTGAAGCCCCAGTAAACGGCGGCCGTAACTATAACGGTCCTAAGGTAGCGAAATTCCTTGTCGGGTAAGTTCCGACCCGCACGAAAGGTGTAACGATTTGGGCACTGTCTCAACCAGAGACTCGGTGAAATTATAGTACCTGTGAAGATGCAGGTTACCCGCGACAGGACGGAAAGACCCCGTGGAGCTTTACTGTAGCCTGATATTGAATTTTGGTACAGTTTGTACAGGATAGGCGGGAGCCTTTGAAGCCGGAGCGCTAGCTTCGGTGGAGGCGCTGGTGGGATACCGCCCTGACTGTATTGAAATTCTAACCTACGGGTCTTATCGACCCGGGAGACAGTGTCAGGTGGGCAGTTTGACTGGGGCGGTCGCCTCCTAAAGTGTAACGGAGGCGCCCAAAGGTTCCCTCAGAATGGTTGGAAATCATTCGTAGAGTGCAAAGGCATAAGGGAGCTTGACTGCGAGACCTACAAGTCGAGCAGGGACGAAAGTCGGGCTTAGTGATCCGGTGGTTCCGCATGGAAGGGCCATCGCTCAACGGATAAAAGCTACCCCGGGGATAACAGGCTTATCTCCCCCAAGAGTCCACATCGACGGGGAGGTTTGGCACCTCGATGTCGGCTCATCGCATCCTGGGGCTGTAGTCGGTCCCAAGGGTTGGGCTGTTCGCCCATTAAAGCGGTACGCGAGCTGGGTTCAGAACGTCGTGAGACAGTTCGGTCCCTATCCGTCGTGGGCGTAGGAAATTTGAGAGGAGCTGTCCTTAGTACGAGAGGACCGGGATGGACGCACCGCTGGTGTACCAGTTGTTCTGCCAAGGGCATAGCTGGGTAGCTATGTGCGGAAGGGATAAGTGCTGAAAGCATCTAAGCATGAAGCCCCCCTCAAGATGAGATTTCCCATAGCGTAAGCTAGTAAGATCCCTGAAAGATGATCAGGTTGATAGGTTCGAGGTGGAAGCATGGTGACATGTGGAGCTGACGAATACTAATAGATCGAGGACTTAACCATATAATATGAAGCAAATGTTATCTAGTTTTGAGAGAACATAAAAAACTTATTGACTTTTTTAATCAATCAAGTATAATAATGTTTGTCTCGAGTGAATGTAGTCTGGTAATGATGGCAGAGAGGTCACACCCGTTCCCATACCGAACACGGAAGTTAAGCTCTCTAGCGCCGATGGTAGTTGGGGCCTTGCCCCTGTGAGAGTAGGACGTTGCCAGGCTAATATTATTCCGCAGTAGCTCAGCGGTAGAGCTATCGGCTGTTAACCGATCGGTCGTAGGTTCGATTCCTACCTGCGGAGCCATGATTGGAGAGCTGTCCGAGTTGGCCGAAGGAGCACGATTGGAAATCGTGTATACGTCACAAGCGTATCAAGGGTTCGAATCCCTTGCTCTCCGCCATAATATTTTTGGCCCGTTGGTCAAGTGGTTAAGACACCGCCCTTTCACGGCGGTAACACGGGTTCGAATCCCGTACGGGTCACCACTTTTGGAGGATTAGCTCAGCTGGGAGAGCACCTGCCTTACAAGCAGGGGGTCGGCGGTTCGATCCCGTCATCCTCCACCATATATAACATATGAATAGTATCGTCGCGGGGTGGAGCAGTTCGGTAGCTCGTCGGGCTCATAACCCGAAGGTCGCAGGTTCAAATCCTGTCCCCGCAACCAAATGGTCCCGTGGTGTAGTGGTTAACATGCCTGCCTGTCACGCAGGAGATCGCCGGTTCGACCCCGGTCGGGACCGCCATTTATTTCTGGCTCGGTAGCTCAGTCGGTAGAGCAGAGGACTGAAAATCCTCGTGTCGGCGGTTCGATTCCGTCCCGAGCCACCATTTTAACTAAATATGCCGGCTTAGCTCAATTGGTAGAGCAACTGACTTGTAATCAGTAGGTTGGGGGTTCAAGTCCTCTAGCCGGCACCATGTAAGTTTCGGAGGGGTAGCGAAGTGGCTAAACGCGGCGGACTGTAAATCCGCTCCTTCGGGTTCGGCAGTTCGAATCTGCCCCCCTCCACCATTTACATTTTATATAGGGGTATAGTTTAAAGGTAGAACAGAGGTCTCCAAAACCTCCAGTGTGGGTTCAATTCCTACTACCCCT
This sequence comes from Bacillus sp. FSL K6-0042, assembly GCF_038006685.1. Classification (NCBI taxonomy): domain Bacteria; kingdom Bacillati; phylum Bacillota; class Bacilli; order Caryophanales; family Bacillaceae; genus Bacillus; species Bacillus sp. FSL K6-0042. Next base: position 2,693,124 of record NZ_JBBOVS010000001.1, on the reverse strand, counting down.
GCCAAAACATAACATGGCGGTTGTGGCGAAGTGGTTAACGCACCGGATTGTGGCTCCGGCATTCGTGGGTTCGATTCCCATCAGTCGCCCCATTTTTATTTTTTAACGTTTGTAAATAAAGTAGTTAATACTTGCATATAATGAATTAAAACTTCGGTGGGCTATAGCCAAGCGGTAAGGCAACGGACTTTGACTCCGTCATGCGCTGGTTCGAATCCAGCTAGCCCAGCCATTTTTGCGGAAGTAGTTCAGTGGTAGAATACAACCTTGCCAAGGTTGGGGTCGCGGGTTCGAATCCCGTCTTCCGCTCCAAATTAATTTAATATGGCGGCATAGCCAAGTGGTAAGGCAGAGGTCTGCAAAACCTTTACCACCGGTTCAAATCCGGTTGCCGCCTTTCTTATTATGCCGATGTGGCGGAATTGGCAGACGCGCACGACTCAAAATCGTGTTCCTTCGGGAGTGTCGGTTCGACCCCGACCATCGGTATCTAAAATGTTTATCGTAAATTACAGAAGAATTAAGTAATAGCAACGTTTAAAACGTCTTTCTACAGTTTGTAGGAAGGCGTTTTTTTGTGTTTTCAGAGATGTTTTTTACTGCAAAATCCACTTTTAAAATCGTATTCATTGGTCGTGTTCACAGGTAAAGAAAGGTGGTTAACTTTTGGCTAGAAGAAAAAACACTTTAGATGAAAGTGAATTAGCTGTTATTAAAAAACAAAGTAAATCTTATGTTGAAACGTTTGATGAAGCTATCACTTTGTTTGTGAAGGACTGTGAATTAAGAAATCTTAGACCGTTTACCATTAAATATTATTTAAATGAGTTACAAGCTTTTCTAAATTTATTAACAGAACAAGAAATAGACGCTTCTATTCTAAAGCCTTACAACATGACAGAAGAACATGTTAAAGAAAACGTAATACTTTACATGAAAAATTATAGGGGAATTAAGGTAGTTTCTATTAACACTCGTTTACGTGCATTACGTGCTTTCTACAACTTCTTATACAAACAGAAGCACATTCCTAGAAATCCAATGGAAAACATTAAGTTGTTGAAAGACAGAAAACGAATCATTCCCACTTTTTCAAAGGAACAGCTTAATAAATTGTTTCGTCAGCCTAATTTAAGGACGTTTACTGGCGTTAGGGATTACACAATTATGATGTTAATGCTTGAAACAGGAATACGTGTAAATGAACTGGTGGGGCTATCAGTAAAGGATATTCGCTGGGAAGATAGTTTGCTTGTAATTCGTAATGCCAAAAGTTATCGGGAACGACAAGTGCCTATACAAAGGGATATGAAAAACCAGTTGAAAAAATATATTGCGATTCGAGGTTATGTTGAAAGTAATGCTTTATTCGTCACTGTTGATGGTACACGGCTTACTAGAAGGGGAATACAGCAGCGAATATCTATATATGGCAACATGGCACAAATAAAAGATGTGCGTTGTAGTCCACATACCTTTCGTCATACGTTTGCGAAGTTAAGCGTACAGCAAGGGGCAAATATATTTGAATTACAAGCTATATTAGGACACACCAACATGGAGATTGTTAAAACATATGTTAACCTATTTGGCAATGACGTAAGGGAAAGACATAAAGAATTTTCGCCGTTAAAGGTACTTAATAAACGGTATATATAAAGAAAAAAGCCACCTACTGCAATAGGTGACCGAAGTTAAAATTTAAGCTGTAAAACTAAATAACGGATAATCCTTCATTCAGCCCTTGTATTATACCATTTTTTAAAATTGGTGTACAAGAGGTTTAGTTTCTTATTGTCTTTTTTAAGAACTATGGAGGTAATTTCCGAAAGTGGGAATGACCTAACACCACGATAAATACTTGAACAGGTGAGAACCAGCCAACGTCAGAAAATGGGTTCGTAGGCACGTTAGAAGCTTTCCTCGTTTGCTTGTGTCTAGTCTATGTGGAGAACGCACATAATCAGTTTGGTGGTTGCTTGGAGTACTACGGTACAGGTAGCAACGAATAAGAAAGATAATATTAGGTTACGAGTAATTAAGGATATGTCAGCAGTACAATTCCTTTCCTAAATTTTTCAGCATGTTGGACAAGCATGACGTGTTAAAAGTTCGTTGTAGGTGAAAATCTAGTGTTCAAACGAGGTGTTACTATACGGATTCCTTAACCCGATAGACCATGAGAAGTGACAATGAACGTCTGCTTTATGTCACATTAACTTTCTTGTTTTTGTGATATAAGGTAGTCATTCTATGCCCTAGCCGTTGTCCTGTACCCTCATCCCATGATGAAGGACAGACGGCATAAATCAAGGAGGTTTTTATTGAAAGAATATACTGAAAGTTATCTTTTGTGGAGGTATAATATGGTAAAGGGTAAATATGGTAAAGGGTAAATATGGTAAAGGGTAAATATGGTAAAGGGTAAATATGGTTTATAGGGGGAGAAAGTTAGTGACAGTTAAGGATATTAATATTACTGGTGAGTTAAGTGAGGGGATTTTTTCAGATGAAAGAATGAGTAGTAATGCTAAGAAAACGTTGTTACTATTCTTTACAGAATATATTTTACATGGTACTAACAGTATGATTGATGAATCGGGCGATAAGATAGAATTTAATTTTACTAAAGGTAAAACATTCTCAGTGCCAGTTATACCATTTATTGATTTTGAACGAGGACGTATAGAAATAGATGAGTTACTAGTGTATACGTATCTTTGCTATGTTGCACACACTTCTAACAATTCTAATGTGAAAATAAGAGTAGACATGATTAGTAAACGTACAGGGCTTTCAAAAAAGAAAGTGAAGGATGCATTAAATAGTTTGTATGAGAAAGAAAGTTACATTACGGACTTAGGAAAAGGAATAATTGATGTTTACTTGCTTTCAAAGGATTTACTATCTCAATTAGAACGAGGGAAAGAGTTGGTTGGACAAGGTGAGTTAGATAAAGGAGGAAGTACGCCTATACCAACCGAATTAATGAATAATTACTATAAGTATGGTTTTTCTCTTACTGATTTAGGGATATTAGTAATGCTTATGACTTATGCGTATAAAGGTATATATACAGAAGATGAAATTATAAAAAAAATTATAGGAAAACACCCTGAAACGACAGAATTTCAAATACAGTCCGCAGTTAGAAAGGCTGAAAACCAAGGATTCTTTAAACTGGTAAAACTGGGGAATGGAAGTACTCAACTTATTTACGAAAATTAGTAGAAGCATAATACAGTCATTAATGAGAAGCTAAAAGATTTGCAAGGGAGAAAAATTTATCATGAATAACAAAAAGCCGATGGACGTAAATGTCGACCTGCTATCAGATACAAACCGTTATCTTGTAAAAGGAAAGAACGGTAACATGGAAAAGTGTGAAACAAAAGTATTTATGATGAAACAATATGACTTTACTTTTATACCTGAAATAAATGGAGTATGCTTACGAGATGGATTAGGCTATGCAATGCCCTCTGAAAAGTTAAAGGAATTGGCTAAGGGATTATTTAACATGGCGGAATTTGGTTCGGATATTATTAAAGAGGTTAATATACAAACTCAACAATTTCATAATCAAGAAGCGTATGACGATTGCATGAGTAGCATTCATAAATCGGAGTTCAGGAAGAACTTAAAAAGGAACTGGTCGTTCCGATGTGTAGAATGCGACGAAAAGATTAGTAGTAAAGATGGCGGCTATTATTATTCGTTGAGTTCAACTTATATCAACATTCGTTCTAAAAGTTTTCCTTTCTTTTGTTCGGAGTCATGTATTAAAAACTATGTTAAAAATAATTTTCCTCATGCTGCTTCAAAATGAGGTGTTGATGATGAATGAGAAGGAATTAAAAGAACGTATTTAAACGGGGGAATAGCGTAACGAGATATTAACAGGATTATGCGTTTCCTTATCTATTCAGGCGGCTTACTACATAACGAAAGTTTTTGCATTGTGTGTGTTATCTTTAATGATTGGTATTCCAGTGACTTATAAAGCAACAAAATACTTTTTGAATAAGAAAAGTAGCACGCAGTTAATGGAATAAACTTAGAACCTGAAAAGACCACTGATATGGTTAAATACGCCTGACAGAAGGGGACATAGAAACCCCTATTGTTTATGAGGTGCGGTAATTTTATTTAATAAATTATTAATTGCAGCCTGTAATTGGAGGGTGTTTCATACCTATATAAATGAAGGGAGGAATAAGGTACTGGATTACTTCAGCTTGGTACTTTCTCCTTCCATGGCTGTTATGTTTAAAGAAGTATTGTATTTCTCCTTTTAGTTAGGGGGCGGTTATTACCGTCCTCTTTTTCTTTTGCATACGGTTATTAAATCAATAGTACAAGGGGGCGTAAGCATTGAAACGTGGTACATACAACCATGAAATTACACGAGAAATAATTAAATTAGCACGGTTGTCTAGAAACAAGACTCAATCAGAATTTGGGGATATTTGCGGTGTCCATCAGACATGTATTGCACATCTAGAATCGGGATATATGGACATTACGGTTAATTTGCAAAGTAAATTGAAGGACGGGTTTAGACGCCTACGAATTTCTAATGAGGAAATCGAGTTATTCAAACGGGCGGTTGATATAAAAAAAGTACGTGGGTACAAAATTTAAGGAGGAACATTAATGACATTGTTAAAAGTTGATGCGGCTGGTGTAGAAGCGGCAGTAAAGGGTATGAAACTGTACAAGGAAACTGAAAAAGTTTTAAAGGCATATGAAGTTGAAGTAAAGAAGTTGGAAGAACAGCGTGCGGAATTGTTAGATGAAAAAACAAAGTACCAAACGCTAATGACTGAAAACTTGTTAAAACAGCAAGAAGAGAAGGCAACCGCTAGACAACTTATTGAAGCTAAGAAGGATTATGCTGTACTAGTTATGGAATTATCTACAATTAACACTGTATTAGAAGAAACTGAAAAGCAAATTGCAGACGTGAAAGCAAAATACTTTCCATTATTAAAAGAATCTGAAGGCAAAGATAAGTTGGCTATGCATGCAGCTTACAATATGACACAGGATATTCAGCAAACACTGTATGATATGTTGACAGCTATTGCGGCTGTAAATAAAGAAATGAAGGTACAACATGCAGAAGCAATTGAAAGGGCTACCCCTATTTTGGCTGAAGCACAGAAACGTGACCATGCTTATAAAATGGTAGGTAAGCACACAAATGAATTTCTAGGGTATGGTAGAGTATTAGAAAGTCCTAAAGTTCCATTTAACACCCTACCTACTACAATGTTACAACATTCTGAAACAACTGCGGCTTCTTTAGGTGCCGTAAATCGTAGAAATCCGAGTGAAGAAGGTAACGATTAAAAATAATTCTATACGTAACACAATGAAGGCAGCCATTTGCGAGGGCTGTCTTTTTTTATTAATCACATACATTTGTGTCCTAAACGTCTGTGACTTTGGTACTACCTATTTAGCAAAACATTTTATACAAGGAGGACTATTCATGAAAAATCTAACATCTTTAAAAAATCGTTTCGATATTGGCGACACACACGTGACCTTGCTTATTGAAATTCTGCACAAGGAACAGACTGAAGGGCGTTTTTATTCATTTGAAGACCTGAAATCTTTCGCAAAGCAAATTAACTTTATTTCTGTATTTACAGAGGAAGTAACACTAGAAGAAGGGAAGTACTCTGCATTTGTTGACACGTTAGAAAAGTTAATTGAAGTAGCAGAAGAATTATGTGATTTAGGATTAATGCAACTGTATGAACCATATATGAATGTTTGCTATCTCGTACTACACGACATTGTTTACAACTAAGGGGGAATTTTAGAATGACAATTTTAAGTGAAGCTTTCCACGTAGCTACTACAAATTCACGCTTACGTGAGTTAGCAAATTTAGACGCATTGAAGAGAGAACAGCGTGAACATGATAAAAAAAGTTTCAAATCTGAAGGTGACAGCTTTACCAATACTAACATGAAAGAAATTACAAAGTTAATTGAAAGTATGGACGATACGACATTAGGCTATCTACTCATAATTCAGTCGTATTTACGATATGACGGCACTTTAGGAACAACTAAAACACCGTTTACTAAGGTTAAAGACTTTCAAGGGATTTTGAATTTAAAGGCACGTAAAACAAAAGATGTTATCAGTAAATTAACTGAAAAGGGCGTGCTATGTCTAAATGAAGATAAAGTTTACTGCATGAACCCTATCTACCATTTTAGAGGAAAAGTGCCACGCAGTCAGGTGAAAGATAATATTAAGCTAATCATAAAAAGCATACGTGCATTACGTGACGCAAAAGTTAAAGCAAAAGACCTCTCAACGGTCTATTTTTTATTGCCTTATGTAACATATGGACACAATATTCTTGCTAGCAATCCAAATGAAAGACAGCTAGAAAAGATTGACACGCTTAACTTGAAACAAATATCTACAATTATTGGTGTAGCTGATACCAACAAAGTATTACAAAAAATCAGACGAGTTACCTTTGAACATGAGAAATACGGGACACTATACGCATTCGCACAAGTTAGAAAAGGTGACAAAGAATATCACTTCAAGGCTAATCTGTTATTAATGCGAAGAATAAGTGAAAGGGAACACAGCTTACAAGTACATGAAATGTTAATTGCTGATTTTATTGTGAAGAGTAAGAAATAATACTATGCGTTTCGTGCACCTTTTTAATGATATACTATGCCTTTTGTACACCATGTTAAATAGAGGTTGAACCTTACTGCCACAAGGGATTGAGGTGCTTTTTACTAGTGTGATTATCTCTTAGTCTTTCACATTAATTTTAACTTACTGTACTTAACCAAAATAAAAACAAAAAACATACCGCATAACAGGGAAAGGGACTAACGCCCCTTTCCCTGTTATAGCGGCACTATTCATAGTAGTACTAGAAATATTAGCTAAGGAAACTATCAAATAGTAGACAAGGTGAAGGCGGAAGCCGTATCCGCAGTCACGCCCGTTAGGGCGGAATATACCGCTATAACATTAATTAACTATATTAGGAGTATGGAAATTTCCACCGCCCTTGTTTATTTGGTGATGTTAAAGGTGAATGTTGATACTCATTTTTACTAACGGGCAGGTTAATTCAATAAGAAAAAGACAGGTATTTGAGTGTTTTTAAAGAATAAATATATTTACATAATAAATTATGAGTTGGAGGGAATATATTTTGCAAAAACCATTTCACCATTTAGTAAGAGGAGTCTTTTTAAAAGATAATAAAATATTGCTTGCACAAGCTAGAGGATATACAAACACTTTTTTACCAGGAGGTGGTGTGTCAACACGAAACTAGACAATTTTTTTAAGGTGCTCCTGCCTGTACTGAACAGGGCTCAAATAGCCTAATGTGCCATGGATTCTAACATTGTTAAACCAGTTTACGTAGTCGTTCAATTCTAAAATCAATTCTTCTAAACTTGTGAAATGACGATCGCGAACGAACTCTGTTTTAAAGATTTTGTAGGTTGCTTCCGCTACCGCATTATCATATGGACAGCCTTTCGCACTTAATGAACGCTGGATTTTGAAGGTCTCTAACGTGTCATGGATCAGCTTGTTTTTGAACTCATTTCCTCGATCTGTATGAAATAAGGTAATCCGATTTAAGTTTGTTTTCACCGTTGCGAAAGCTTGTGAAACAAGCTCGGCATCTTTCTTTTGGCCTGCGCTATGGCCTATGATTTCTCGATTAAAGAGATCGACTAATAAACATACGTAATTCCACTTTTTGTTCACACGGACGTATGTTAAATCACTTACGACTACAGCCAGCTCTTCTTGTTGGTTGAACTGACGATTGAGTTCGTTTGAAATGTTTTCTTCGTTACAGCTAACTCTCTTCGGCTTAAATTGTGCAATCGTATAGTTCGATACTAAACCTTGGTTCTGCATGATTCGCCCAATACGGCGACGTGAAATCACATATCCTACCTTTTTTAGTTCTACTTTTATCTTTCGTGTTCCATAGTTCTGACGGCTCTCTCGGAAGATTTCTTTCACGAGTGGTGACAATTCATCTACTGTATCTTGTGCTTGTTTGGCTTCATAATAATACGTTGCTCTTGATAATTGTAGGACATTGCACATTGCTGATATTGAGTATTTATGTAGGTTATTCTTCACTACTTTTACTTTCGTCCTAGTATCAGCGCTGCTTGCTTTAAAATATCATTTTCCATAAGAAGTTGTTTGTTTTGTTTTCTCAACGCTTCCAACTCTAGTTGTTCAGCGGTCTTATTATCTTTCTCTTTAAACGAGCCAGACGTATGATTTTGATTGATCCATCGATCCAATGATGATGGTGTTAATCCATATTCCTTAATGATGTCTTTCCTTGGTTTACCATTCTGATACAGTTGAACCATTTGGTGCTTAAATTCCGCTGTAAAGGTTCTTCTTTCTCTTTTATTGTTCGTCATAGTAGATTCTCCTCAAATATATTAGTTGTAGTCTACTTGACCTTAATTTTTTTGTCTAGTTCAGTGTAGCCTATCCAAGGTCATATAGAATTTGGCGAAAGTGCTAAAGATGCATTAATAAGAGAGGTTGAAGAAGAATTAGGCATAAATTGTACAGTAGGGAGTTTTCTTGGAGTAGTTGAACACAAATGGGAGAAAGGCGGAGTATTACATTGTGAAATAAATCAAGTGTTTGAGGTTAAAAGTAATGAGGTGCTTATAAATTCTAATCCAGAGTCTATTGAATCACACCTTGAGTTCTTCTGGTGTGATAGAAAAGATTTAGATGATAGAAATTTACAACCTTATCCGTTCAGGAATCTAATTAATAATTACTTAAATGGGAAAAAAGATGCTTGGTGGGAGAGTTCATTAAACTCAGACATTGATGATTCAAACAGAAGCTAATTTCTTCTTGTTCTACTAAAGGGTGCTTAGTTTAATAAGGCATACAAAAAGACTGACTCATTTCGGTCTTTTTTCTTTGATTAAAATCAAAACCAAAGTTTAACAAAGTCTTTTATTTAAATGGAAAGAAACATACATTGGGAGGTTTATTTATGAGGAAAACAATGCCATTAAGTGATAAACAAAAACAAGCAGTAGAATTAAGGGTATATCAGCCAGAACGAACATTAAGAAGTATTGCTGAAGAAGTAGGAGTACATTTTAATACCATTACAAATTGGAAGAAGAATAAGGAGTTTATAGACTATAAGCAACAGTTGGCGTTATCTGTTCATGGTGAGTATTTAGTTGAAACATTAGATATTTTACGTAAGAAGGCATTAGACGGGAATACACGCAGCCATGTTAAATATCTTGAGTTACTGTTAAAAACATATGGCTTATTGGTAGATAAGCAGGAAGTTAGTGCAGTAGTAAAAGAAGAAAAATCAGAAGCTGAATTACTGGAAGAATTGAATATACTGTAATGAAAATGCTTTTTCCTTTAATGGAAAGGGCATTTTTTTATTGGTTATGTATAAAAGCATTAATGGAAACACAAAAAGGAATGCAATTATTAATAGTGGAATATATTTACTGAAGTGTAAAATCAAATATAGAAGAGGGGCAGTAAATGAAAAAAATATTGGAATTACTTTGATTATTATTATCGTTATTATTCCAATTATCTTTTATTTTGTATTGCATGGTAATCCTATTAGTAAGTATTTAATGGTAAAGGACACTAAAAAATATCTTATAGAAAAGGGATACAAGGAAGTTGATATTATGTCCATCGAATCAAAGTATGATATGAAAAGGAATACGGATAGGATTAAAGGAACTGTAGCGTATGTTGTATTTAAAGATGAACCAAAAGGAGAGTATTTATATATTCAATGGAGAGATTCAGGAAAAATCCAACAACATTGTGAATACTATAGTGAAAGTGCACAAGCATATGAAGTGACATTTACAGAAAAAAGAAAGCACATGGAAACTATTTGTACTGAAAAATATTAAGTATTCTATGAAAAGTAATTGTTTATTGACAAATAAAGTAAGGATAACAGCTGAAATTATTAAATTAAAACTGCTTGCGTACACCGTTTATTGTGAAGATTGATAATTTTTTCACAGGAATTATAGGTGACTGAAGGCTTGCTGCTATTCGTGTTAGGGGCATTTTACGTCCCCTGTGATAAGTAGGATAATCACAATATGTGTTCCTGTCTTCTTAAAATAACTGAACAAAGGTATTAATAAGGTATTAGTAATTAAAGTACTACTGAAACACGAGAAAACCGTCCTACACAAAAATAGAGGGGCTATAATATTTGTCACTATTGTCACCTAGTCCTTAGTAATTCCATGCCTTTTAAGCAATCTATAGAATTTCATACGGTTAATATTATGCTGTTCGCAAATTAGTGTTACTGGAAGTGTGCCTTTTTTATACTTGCGGATAGCTTCTTGTACACTTGCATTGTTTATATCTAAATCAGGTTTTCTTCCAATGTGTTTACCAGCTTCTTTTGCTGCCAACATACCAGCTTTACGCTTTTCATCTAACATATTTACTTCCATTTCAGCAACAGCCCCTAATACGGTTAACATAAATTTCCCCATAGTAGTAGATGTGTTAACCCTATCCCCCTTTAAATCCAAAATAACAAGGTTTATCCCCATTTCTTCTAGCTGTTCCGCTAATGTGAGTAAATCTTTTACATTACGGGCTATTCTATCAATACGGGTAATTACAAGGGTGTCCCCAGCCTGTAACGTATTTATTAATTTTTGTAGTCCTTCACGTTTCGTATTCTTACCTGTAGATTTATCTTCTACTAATTTAATATTTTCATCGTACTGTCTTAATAATTGGCGTTGTGTAGTTAAGTTTTGTCCTGCTGTAGAAACACGGGCGTAGCCGTATACAGTACCTTGTTTTTCTTCAGATTGTGTTAACTTATCCATTTTTTATAGCCCCCTAAAGTGTAACGTAATTACTATGTATTTATTTCGTTACACCTATAGTAACACTGTTTTATTTTCGTTACAACCTTTCGTTACACTTTTCTTTTAAAGAAAGTCCTGTATTTACTAGGATTATAATTGTCAGAAAAAAGTGTGCGGTAAGTATACCTTTCGTTACAGGAGTGACGGGCTATTATGCTAGGCTAGTTAAGTACCCTACCTATACAGTAGGGAAATTAATCATATACATATGTGTGGTAGGCAATGATAAAATTCCCATACTATCAGTATCGTAAAGCCGTAGTACTTGATACACACACATAGTGGCACAGGAAGGATAAACAAGGTAGGAGGAAGAAGGACAACAGTAGACAATAGGTATGTTACACAAGGCACAAAGTTAGTACTATAGTCAGGCATAGGCATACAAGTAGACACACATAGTGCAAGGCAATGTATAAGCATGATAATAAGAATAAAGTAAACATGAAATAACACTGAAGCCAATGTATGAAGATGTTAGATACGTTAGGTTGAATGCTAATGATTAATATATTTCTTTTATTTTGAAGGAAGGGGTACACAGGGGGACGCCGCCCTCTATATGTGCCTGTCTTGTGCTTTATACATATAGAAATCGGTTGGGAAACTTGGACTGGTAAGTATTTTGCATATTGGATATAATAAAATTGCTACTTCTTTAAGCGTTAGCACTGTTCACCTCATGCCGTTAAATCTAAAAAAGTCCTATCGGCATAATGAACGGAAAGACGTACGGCAAGGGTCGAATTGCTGTACGTCTATTTTTATGCCGTCTTAGCAGTCTTCTCTAAATTATTAACAGTTGCTAGTAGAGATTAATAAAGATTTATAGTAATGAGGAAGAGTGGTTCAAGTTTTTTGTATTTCGCTTTTAGCGACTCTTTTAAAAAATCATACAACATTTTTGGTAATTTTGATTACCTCGGAATGGCGGATGTTTGGGAAAATGTAATTGCTTCTTTAGCTAGGATATTTTCATCTTACTACCATTAAATTAAAAACAAGGGATATAATGAATGAAAAGTCATAAGAAAAAAGCGGATGACTTTTTATAACATATTGAAAAATTGAATAAAGCATAAGAAAAAGTAAATGAATTTAAAAGAGGAATACAAAGAAAAGATAATTATGGAAGGCTGTTTTCGAAAAGATTGTTGCTATTCAACTAACGGTGCAGGATAGTTGAAGAAGGATGATGTTATAATTAATTGGAAATTTACTTTATTTTATACTTTATGAGGTGGAAAATGGACTCTTTAGAATTAAATAAATCTAAATATATTGTCTCTAATATCAAAGACATTTTGCATAAAAAGCTTATTCTTGCTAAACCGTTAACTAAAGATGAGGTAAAAAAATTAAACCTAGTTAATCCCCCTGTATACGAAAATGAGAAGTATCTCATTCAAGAACAGTGGTTATACAGTATTAATATCGGAGAATGGGAAGATGTGGGGATTATTATTCAAGGGAATAATGAAAATCCTGATGTGGAGATTATCGAAATGGCAGAAAAAATATTCGATGAACTCCATCTACATATAAGCTGTGCATTAAAATATTTACAGAAATTTTTCCCTAATCAAGAAATGAAGAACTACTATCTATCCACAATATGTTTTGGAAAGATGGTTAATTTTGACGATTATATATTTTCAGGGTTTAGTTTAGCTTTTATTTATGAAGGTCCCTTTGAGTTTCAGTATAAAGTAAAATTTAAAGACGATGGATGGCCTATTGGTTTTGAAGGTGGGCCACTTTAATAATCACAGATAATTTTTTCTTATTGAACTAACGGGGCTTTAGTTGAAGAAGATAGCCAAACTAGAAGCAACAATCTTTTCGAAAACAGCCTTATGGAAAATAAAAAGGGGAGGTTATTACATGATAAACAAGATTATAGTTACCTTAATTCAAGAACGAGTAGCAGCAGCTTTTAATTTCCCCGTTTACAATCTTGATAATGAAACAGTACTAGACAGGGATTCATTAGCTGATATGTTATATGAAATGGAGGACAAAGACCCTTCTTTTTATGTGGACGATATAGTAGAAGAAGCACAAAAGGTGGGTATGAATGCTGAAGAAGTTTTATATACACTTACGGAAGTATGCAATGCGTATAAGAGTATGATAGAACTTCTTGAACAAGCACCTGAATCACATAAGAATCAATTAATAGATAAGTTCCTTACTCTTATTGACGCAGGGCTATGTGCAGAAGCAAAGACACTTTTAAATTAACGACACCTTAACGGGTGTCTTTTTTGTTTGTCCTAATTTAGTGACAATACGGTACTACCTATTTATAACAAACAAAATGAAATGGGGTACTTAAAAATGGAGTTTAACAAAATTGAATGGGAAGAAAAGGAAGAAGGACTATTTGAATTAATTAACGGGAAATCTGTACAAGTTCTAAAATTAGAGTTTATAGAAAGTTTGAAAGAAGAAGCTAATAAATGTTTTAAACAAGCCGAGAAGCACTTCAGAGAATTTATGATATTGGTAGCCGCACATAAAGAAAATGAAAAAGAAGCTGATGAACAGTGGCTTCTATGGGAGGTTTTTAATGAAAAAGGTATTTATTTATAAGAAGAAGTCGAAAAATTATATACTCAATGGTCTTTAAAGGAATTTGTAGTAGAATAAACAAATAAAATACTGAAATGTGTAAAACGAAAATAAATAAAACGGGGTACAGGCTTAACGGCTTGTACCCTTTTTTGTTTATTGAAAATTTGGAAGTACTCTTTAGTGAGAGGAAATATGTTGTTTACAAAGTAGTGCTGTTAGTGGCAATAGGCGTTGTTTGATTAGCAGTCACATGTTCTTCAGATTTTTTTGTATGCTTTACAAAAACCTTTGATGAAAAATCACATACATAAAAAACTTCATCGGGTTTTATACCTTCTACAAAACACACTGTTCTTTTTTCATCGAGTGCATAACCGTGGATTAAACTTTCTAACTTTTCTTCGGCTACTATATTAATAATATATTGTGAAGGTTTCTTATTTCTTGTAAGGTTATTCATTGTGGTTTGTATACATGCAAAAATTAAAATAAGAAGTATTATGGAAGGTATCATCTCATAATTCCACTTCCTAAAAATTTGAGTAGTAATGAGATAGGAAAAAATAATTACACTACTTATGGTTTGAAGGAAAATTAAAACCTTAAGAACAATATTAAACCTCTTGTTTTTATGCAGGGAAAACAAAAACAGAAAATATAGTACAAATAATAGAATAACACTAATAATTAAAGTTCCTCCGATGTACCAAACTTTTTCGCTGTTACTCCAAGTTTTATTAAGGTTATCATATACTCCAAAGTTAAAAAACACAGCAGCAAATAGATATAAAAAAGCACCTAACAATGTAGATAAAACCACATTCCAAAAATTCAATTTTACTTGTGCGGCTTTATTTAAATACAATTTATCAATTTCCTTAGTTGTTGCCGCTATTAAAACTTGATTAAAACTATATAATACAGCTGGTATAAGTAAGGTGGTTATAATTGTAGTGAATGCAGGTGAAAACTTGCCTATTGTCTCTATTGTTAGTCCGTCAAACATTTTCGTTGTTCAGTCCTTTCAAGGTTAAATTTCGATAAAAAAGAACGCACTTTTAAGGGTAACGTTCTTTTTACTTAATTAAATTATTGTTTCGCCGTGTGTGTTTGTAGGTGCAGGCGGTCTTCCGTGGTCATAGGCAGATGCACCAGTGTCGCCATCAGCTTCATTACTTACAATACTAGTATTTCCATCTGCGTAAGATGATGAACCACCATCACCTCTATTATCGGCAGGTGAAGGAGTATCACCTATATTTAATGCTAAATCAGGTCTTTGTGGTGCGGGTGTGTCACCTTTGTTTAATGCCGAAAATCCTGGAATGTTGTTAACACTAAAAGTCATAATTCCAGCTAACGCTAATCCTGTTATTGTTAATCCAATCTTTTTCATTACTTTAACGCCCCTTTAGCTAATAGTTTTTTTCTTGCTTCATTACTAATGTAGAAATATTTACTAGCCTTCGCATGATTTTCCTCTGCATAAAATTTATTCGCTAGTCGTTCTGCATATTCTTCAATACAATCCCATAATTCTTCTTTTTTAAAGTATGAAACTCCTGCTAATACAGCAGTTTCTAACTCTGTAGTGTTAGATGTGTTGTTCATTTCTCTTAGAATTGTAAAACGGTATTGATATTCCTTATTCCCTAATTCATTGCAGATAGTTAAACCTTTTTCAATGAGTTGAGATGCAATTTCTGTTTCACCTAATTTTAAATTTTCATCTGCTTGTAAATATAGGGCTTTAAAATGATTTGGTATGTTTTCCGTAACTTCTGATAAGTGACGAATTGCTAAAGAAGACAGATTTTGATTTGCATACAATAGTCCGATGTTATTTCTAACACGTAGTAACAATGTTCTTTCATTTTTATTTTTTAGAATATCTATGGCGGCGTTAAAGTTTTCTTCGGCTTGTTCAAATTGTCTTAAATCTATACAAGATAACCCAAAAATGTTATCACATAAAGCTACATTGATTTCATAGCCCGCATGTTTAGAAAATATATCTTTTGCTACTCGTATGTGGTCAATAGCTAAAAGCGGTTTATAGATTTGATAGTAAAATGAAGCTAAACGATAATTAAATTCAGCTTTCTCTAATTCATTAGGTACATACATTAAAAATTTTTCAGCTTTCTCAAAATGTTCTTTTGCTTCATTGTAGTCTGCAAGAATGGTGCTGTGAATTGCTTTGAAGAAGTGATAATAATAGGATAGAAAGCTGTTATCAGGTATATCAAAGGAGTTAATTTCATTAAAACTATCTTTTGTAATGTTAAGTCCATCTGCCAGTACTTTATATCTGAAGTTTAATAATGAATAATATAATAATAAATTTTCGTCTTCCTGTTTATTGGAAAGTTTGTCCTCAATCTCTTGTTTAAATGGTTTTGCTTTTTCTACTTGGTGCTGTAGTATAGCCTGATACCAGTCATTTAGTAGCTTTGAAATTTGTTCATTCCCCTTCATTTGAATGTTCATGAAATCCCCTCTCCTTTTTTGAATATTCTTATAAATAATGATAGCAAGAATAAAATATAATAGAAATTGAATTTCAATATTTCTCAACATTTGTTTGAATATTTACTTGAGTAAATTAAAAGAAGGAAGAAGATAAAGTGTTAAGAGGTTTTGATTTTTTTGTTGATTTTATAGTAATTAATTTGTACCATAAATACTGTAATTTATTAATATACTTTACAATTAATTATAATTTATGGGAAAAAGGAAAGGGAAGAGTTGTTAATGGGGTTTTTTAAACGGACTAACTTAGATAAAACAGAACTATTGTTACTATATATCATGAAAGAATTAGAAGCTGATAAAGCACCAGTAAAGTTATCTTATAACCAGTTACAGGACTATTTAAGGGCTAATCGTAATACAACATCAAAGGCAATAAAAGGACTGAAAGAACAGGGGCTACTGTCTGTTACGGTAGGACAAGGGAAAGCTTCCAACACTTATCAACTTACATTAGAAACAGATATATAAGGAGAAGAGTGGTTATATAATAGTAGAAAAAATATATTGAAAATCTCGCCTGCTAGAACTATACTGTAAAGTATATAGTAGTCGTGTGAACAGGCTAACTGTAACACCCTGCAATTAACTGTAGAATTACTTAATATGACTGTGAAAAATGATAATAAATAATGATATAACGGAAAAAACCGACTCAAAATCGTGTTCCTTCGGGAGTGTCGGTTCGACCCCGACCATCGGTATCAAAAAGACGAGTAATCGTCTTTTTTATTTGTCTTCGGATTGATTATATCGTACATATTAAGCGCTTCTTACTTCGGTAAGGAGTGCTTTTTTTGTGTTTATAGACGTTGAATTCTTAGATGACTATATTAACTCGAATCGTGCGAGCAAATCGTTTACGTTGAGTGTGGAGGCGTAGTTGTGGTAAGACGAAGGAACGTGTTAAATGATCGCGAATTATCTGTTGTTCACAGTAGAGAATCCTACGGAGCCCCGCGTTTAATTATCGTAAGTGACCACCATTCTCGTTGGCTTTACTCGTCTTTTTTTATACGAGGAAGTCAAAGTATAACCAAGACTCTCTTTTATAGGATACATATTTTCCAATGTATATGTTAAGGATATATATTGAATGACTTTGTCTATAAGGAAAGGACGAATGTTTAAATATGAATTCAAAAGAATCAATTCTTAGCCTTACTAGTAATAAGGATATTGTTAAATACCTAAATGTAAGGAAAGACCCTATCGATTTACGAGATAAAATGTTTCAAAGTTATCTTTTTAGTAATGAGGAGGATCTTCCAACTCAAGTGGATCTTCGAGAGCGAATGTCAGATGTTGTACAGCAAGGTCAACTTGGTTCTTGTACAGCAAACGCTATTGTATCCGGATTACGTGAGTATCTCTTAAAACAATCGGGACGCCCATTTGTTCTATTATCACGCTTATATCTATATTATCATGAACGAGAAATAGAGGGAGACATTCAAAACGATAATGGAGCTATTTTGCGAGATGGGATGAGTGTACTTGAAAAGCTGGGAGTCTGTCCTGAGAAAGATTACCCTTACCAAATAGAGCATTTTCGTGATACACCATCCTCGAAATCGGAAAATGATGCATTACTTTATCGGATTGGGCAATATAGTCGTGTGCAAGATTTACCACGATTAAAATCTGCACTGGCGCATGGACTTCCAGTAGTTCTTGGTTTTCTAGTTACAAATGCCTTTTATCACTCTGATGAGGTAAGAAATACTGGAATCGTACCTATCTCAGGAACTGATGATGTAATTATAGAAGATGGACACCCAGCAGGACATGCTGTATGTGCTGTTGGGTATGATGATGATAAAAAAGTTGTGATTATTCGAAACAGCTGGGGGACAGAATGGGGAGATGAAGGGTATTGTTATTTTCCATATGAATTATTCAAAAACGGAATTGTACAGGATATGTGGACCGGACGTTAATTTCAGAATAAGGAAGGAGGATAAAAAGATTATTCTAATTCCTCCTCTTTGAATAATCTTTTTTTGTATTGCGTATACTATCTGCAAGCCGACTTCCCTTCGGCTTCACTCTTTCAAAACGGGGCAATCTCTCCTCCGTGTCGTGTAAGAACGTAACGGGGGACTTAATCAGTTGCCTGCTTTTTTTGCGAATAAACGTAAAAATTCTTGTCCACAATAACTAAAGAAAATATCTTAAGCTATTCGTAGCAACCTCCAGCAAATGTTTTTTGTACGACCGTTCTTGTAAAAGAGGCGGTCTTATTTACGTATTGCTATAAACACAAAGAAAACCTCTTATAGTATCAGTCATTCCATTATCGGTACTAACTGAACAAAAGTTAACACTACGAGCAATTCTCACCGTTCGCACCACGCATTAAAACCGTGCATCGTAATCGGCAGTGAGTCCGAGAGTCCGATGAACCAAATCATGCGCATTATGAGGAAACGCACTTTGTATTAAATAAATTTGGAGATGAATTGCTAGATTATTAACGAAATCTGGAGACCTTTCAGAACCAAAATAATGGGTTGTAAAAGTAGGCTTCCATTTTAGGAGGCTTTTTTCATGTACATTGTCAAATCATGTTATTTGAGTGTTAAATTCGTAATGAATTATGAATTTAAGGTATAATATAATTTGGTGAATGAACAAAATTATATTGATTTATATTATGTCAGTAATGCGAATCAATAATGAACTTTTTGTATTTATTTTGAAAAAGTGTTGAATAAACATTGTATTTCATATTAATATTTTTATGTAGATTTAAACGTGAAAGAGAGTGGAACAGTATGGGCCGTAAATGGAATAATATTAAAGAAAAAAAAGCATCAAAAGATGCAAATACAAGCCGCGTATACGCTAAATTTGGACGTGAGATTTATGTAGCGGCAAAACAGGGTGAACCAGATCCAGAATCAAACCAAGCTTTAAAAGTGGTATTAGAGCGTGCAAAGACGTACAGTGTACCAAAAACAATTATTGACCGTGCAATTGAAAAAGCAAAAGGTGGTTCAGAAGAAAACTATGACGAACTTCGTTATGAAGGATTTGGACCAAACGGATCAATGGTAATTGTAGATACACTTACAAATAACGTGAATCGTACTGCAGCAGATGTACGCGCTGCATTTAGTAAAAATAGCGGTAACATGGGTGTGAATGGATCAGTAGCATATATGTTTGATGCGACTGCTGTTATTGGGCTTGAAGGAAAAACAGCAGATGAAGTGCTTGAAATATTAATGGAAGCAGATGTAGACGCGCGTGATATTCTAGAAGAAGAGGAAGCAGTTATCGTTTATGCTGAACCTGATCAGTTCCATTCGGTACAAGCAGCGCTTAAGGATGCTGGTATTACTGAATTTACAGTTGCTGAGCTAACAATGCTTGCACAAAATGATTTAACACTTCCAGAAGATGCACAAGTACAATTTGAAAAAATGATTGATGCATTGGAAGATTTAGAAGATGTTCAACAAGTGTACCACAATGTTGATTTAGGTGAATAATATATAAAAAAGAGACCTTTTGTTATTTATAACAGAAGGTCTCTTTTCTTATATTATGTAAGTAAAAGTGTCTAGTATGATGTGTAATCGGTGAAACTAGGTAAGGTAGTAGGATATATATAGTAAATACATATTGATTACAGGAACGTTTGTTTGGTAATATGTTTATATTGCTCAAATTGTATTATTGTATTAATTTCTTTAGAAATGCTGTAGAAAAATTTTAGGGGGGAACCAGCTAAATCTGAAAATATGCCAGGTGATATAATAGAAGAAGGATGGATATGTGATTTTTAAAGCGATTCATCTGAATATATATATCCATTTTGATTTCCAAATATATAAGTCGCGGCTATGCAAACAAACTCTCTTTGTTTGCACGTGACATGGGGATAAAAAAAGTACTGACCGCTTCTATACATGATCAGATTCTCTCTCCCAACTAAAAAGAAGAGGATTATGTCATTTTTTAAGTTGAATGTATATAGAAGTTTGCTACTTTTTCTGCTAGAATATGTATTTTATAGCTTACAACATTGTAAGGTAAGTGTAAGAGAAATCAATTGGGGATTGCTTTGAGAAACAGTATTCTTAATGTAAAGATTATATGGTTGTAAGGAAAAGAGGTGTGCATAATGAAAGAACGAGTACTATCTAAAGTTAACTATCATCAAAAAGTTTCATTCAATCCAATTACAAAGTTTCTTTATAAAGCTATTATTTTATTATTACTACTTAGTTGTACATTATTATTCATAGGAAATGTAATGATTGAAAGAAGTGATATTAGTAAGCTACATGTACCTGCTAAATTAGAGGTACCAGAATCTCTGGCTCACGCATTTATTGCGACAGAAGATAAAAGGTTTTATCACCATAACGGCTTAGACTATATAGCAATTGTTCGAGCTTCTATTGAAAATATAAAAGCTGGTGGTATTGTACAGGGCGGAAGTACAATTACACAGCAGCTTTCCAAAAATGCTTTTTTATCTAATGAACGTACATTTTCTCGTAAATGGAAAGAAGTTTTTTATACAAAAAAAATTGAGCGAACATTTACTAAAGGTGAGATTTTGAAATTATATGTAAGCAATATTTATTACGGAGAAGGTGCATGGGGGATTGAAAAAGCATCCAAGCTATACTTTGGCAAAACGGTAAATCAATTAACATTAAGTGAGAGTGCAATGATGGCTGCTGTTGTGAAAGCTCCTGCTTATTATTCTCCTGCTCAAAATTATGACAAAGCAGTAGAAAGACGAAATGTTGTTTTGAAATTAATGGAACGAGAAGGATATATTAGTCATGATGAATATGTGCAAGCAATTAGTGAAAAATTAGTAATTCGTCATGACATTTTAACTCAGCATTCATTGCAAAAAGTAGCTCGTGAAAAAGCGGTAAGTTAAAAGTGAAGTTCCATAGGGGAACTTCACTTTTTTTTGAATAAGACTGCCAAAGAAGAGACACAATATTGACACATTTGTTGTGTTTTCGGAAATTATGTGAGCGTGTTCATTGCATGATGTATAAAAGTATTGATATCATGTGTAATGTGTACAACAATGTATACAGAATATGAATTTAAAGAGGAATGTATATGAAATCATCAAATAAAATCATGGCTCTTGGTATTGTTTTTTCTATTGCAGTGTTAATTGTAATTGGAACAGTTGCGTACAGTATCATAAATGACAAAAA
The DNA here is from genome assembly GCF_038006685.1 of Bacillus sp. FSL K6-0042. Classification (NCBI taxonomy): domain Bacteria; kingdom Bacillati; phylum Bacillota; class Bacilli; order Caryophanales; family Bacillaceae; genus Bacillus; species Bacillus sp. FSL K6-0042. Next base: position 2,671,847 of record NZ_JBBOVS010000001.1, on the reverse strand, counting down.
AGATAAAGGGAATGAAATGTTTGCTTATTCCACGCAGCAATCTTTAGGTAAGGAAGATGCACCCGTTAAGGTTGTTGAATTTGGGGATTTTAAATGTCCAGCTTGTCGAACTTGGGATACGACAGTATTACCTCGTTTAAAAGAGGAGTATATTAATAAAGGGAAAGTCCAGTTTTATTCCATTAATTTTCCGTTTGTTGGAAAAGATTCTAATTTAGGTGCAGCGGCTGGTGAAGCGATTTATAAACAAGACTCAGAATCTTTCTGGACATTTTATGATGAAATTTATCAAATTCAGAAGAAAGATACTGAAGAATGGATTACAGAAGAACTGCTTCTTAATATAGTGAAGGAAAAACTTCCGAAAGTTAATATAGAACAGTTTAAAAAAGATTTACATAGCAAAGAAACCCAAGACAAAGTACGTAAGGATTACGATCGTGCACAAAAATTAAAAGTACAAGGTGCTCCTTCAGTATATGTAAATGGGAATCTTTCAAATCCTGATTATGATAGTATGAAAAAGGCAATCGATAAAGAATTGAAAAAGTGATGATTATTCATCACTTTTCGACTTTTTTCGATAAAATTCTTGCTTGGGCTTTTATTACATGCTATACTATTTTACATAAGTTATTTCAATATCTTATGTTTTTTCATATTTGCGGGTGTAGTTTAGTGGTAAAACAAGAGCCTTCCAAGCTCTGGTCGAGAGTTCGATTCTCTTCACCCGCTCCAGATATTATTTCATATTCTCATAATAAATTGTGATCAACGCAGTGTTTCGTTTCTAGGATAAACGAGGCATTGCGTTTTTTAATGTTTGGAAATGAAGATTTTATGCGAAAATAGAATTAAGGACTATGATTACGAAGTGGATTGCTAACCATCAGTAGGTGATTACTTGTTTGATGAGGATATGTATTCATCGTAGAAGGAGGCAAAGCATGAATTTTGAGCAATTAAAGCAAGATGTTATAGCGTATAGTAAAACAATTGGAATAGATAAAATAGGCTTTGCGAGTGCCTCACCATTTGAAGAATTAAAACAGCGTTTAATTCAGCAGCAACAATTAAATTATCAGTCTGGTTTTGAAGAACCTGATATTGAAAAAAGAACAAATCCACAGTTACTATTGCCGGGAGCAAAATCAATTATTGCAATTGCATTAGCGTATCCATCAAAGTTGAAAAATGCACCGTTAAGTAAACGAGGAGAAAGACGTGGTATTTTTTGCCGGGCATCTTGGGGACAAGATTATCATCTTGTTTTGCGGGATCGCTTGCAAAAATTAGAGGCGTATTTAATTGAGAAGCTTCCTGATATAGAAGTGAAATCAATGGTAGATACGGGAGAATTGAGTGATCGTGCTGTTTCAGAGCGTGCTGGTATTGGATGGAGTGGTAAAAACTGTTCCATTATTACGCCAGAATTTGGCTCTTATGTGTATTTAGGAGAAATGATTACGAATGTACCATTCCCGCCGGATCAACCAATAGAAGACCAGTGCGGAAGCTGTACAAAGTGTATTGATATTTGTCCAACTGGTGCACTTGTACAAGGAGGACAATTAGATTCAAAAAAATGTATTGCTTTTTTAACACAAACAAAAGGATTTCTTCCAGAAGAATATCGGGATAAAATTGGAAACCGTATTTACGGATGTGATACGTGCCAAACAGTTTGTCCAAAGAACAGAGGGAAGGATTTTCATAATCATCCAGAAATGGAACCCGATCCAGAGCTTGTGAAACCACTGTTAACGCCATTATTAACGATAAGTAACCGAGATTTCAAAGAAAAATACGGTATTATGTCGGGGTCATGGCGCGGGAAAAAACCATTGCAACGAAATGCAATTTTAGCCCTTGCTCATTTCAAGGAAACCACAGCAACTCCGGATTTAATTAGTGTTATGAAAGATGATCCAAGACCCGTAATTCGTGGGACAGCAGCATGGGCTCTAGGGAAAATCGGTGGTGAAGGTGTAGGAGAAGCGATTGAAAAGGCGATGGAACGTGAAAAGGATGAAGAAGTTCTTCATGAAATGAATCGTGGTCTTGAAATGTTAGCTGAGAAAAAACAGTAGATAATACCTCTTTTTTTCATATTGTGTAATATGGGGGGGAGAGGCCTATGTTGGTAAAGAAACAGCTTGAACAACAGATGCAACAATTTTTAGCGTATATTACAAATAAACGTGTAGGTGTCGATAAGATTCCTGCTGATTTACTACAAGTATTACAGCGAAAAAGAAATTTGTTTCAAAAACGTGATGCTGAGGTTGTAAAGGCAACAGCAGACGTATCTTTTATAAGACAATGGAATAGTAAGCAATATCAAGAAGTAGATTATCAAGTTCATTTGAAATATTTAGTTCATCATCATGAATTATTCTACATGGAAGAAGAACAATTAGAACGGCGTGTTTATCTGAAAGATGGGCGTATTGTAGAAGATAAAGATATTACAGTGAAAGAAGAAAAGGTCCAAGGGGAAATGTTAGAGCGTGAGATAACGAAAGGAAAGTATGATTCGTATCAATATAATCGCTTAGAAGCTGTCAAATATGCGGAGCGTTGGTGGGATGATCGAAACCCGGCGTATCGTAATTTTCCTGATAATTGTACGAATTTCATTTCACAGTGTCTGCATATTGGTGAAACACCAATGACTGGGTATCCTAACATTCGTAAAGGATGGTGGCAAAGGGAGAATCAGTGGAGCTGGAGCTGGGCAGTTGCTCATTCATTTTATTGGTATTTATCAGGGGCTACAACAGGACTACGTGCTAAAGCGGTAGAAAGTCCAGGAGATCTTCTACTGGGTGATGTAATTGTCTATGATTTTGAAGATGATGGTAGATGGAATCATACAACGATAGTTGTAGCAAAAGATGCGGACGGTATGCCGCTTGTAAATGCTCATTCTGCTAATAGTCGTATGCGTTATTGGAATTATGAAGATTCCAGCAAATATACGCCGCAAATGAAATATAAATTTTTTCATATTATTAATGGGTAGAGATTTTTCACTCAAGTGGTATAATACGTAGTAGACAAAAGATTGAGGTGACTATAACGTGGGAGTACATGTTGTTTTATATCAACCAGAGATTCCAGCAAATACAGGGAATATTGCACGTACTTGTGCAGCTACTGGGACAGAATTACATTTAATTAGGCCATTAGGATTTTCAACGGATGATAAAATGTTAAAACGTGCCGGCCTAGATTATTGGCAGCACGTAAAAATTACGTATTATGATTCGATTGAAGAGTTTTATGAAAAAAATAAAGACGGTGAATTTTTCTATTTAACAAAGTATGGTGAAAAAGCACATACAGCGTTTGATTATAGTAAGGTAGAGAAAGATTATTATTTTGTATTTGGAAGAGAAACAAACGGATTGCCAGCAAACGTAATTGAAGAAAACTTCGATCATTGTTTACGTATTCCAATGACTGACAAAGTGCGTTCTTTAAATTTATCCAATACAGCAGCGCTTTTAATTTATGAGGCATTCCGCCAACAAAATTATCCAGGTTTAGATTTAGAGATTGTATATTAAAATTTAAATGTAATAGCAAACAAAAAGTGATGGGCTTAGGCCCATCACTTTTTGTTTGTACCTGGTTTATCATTATATCCTGAAGTGAAAATTGCAGTAAGAAATGTAAGTGAGACACCTAAAATTAATAATAATTTCATGTGGGACCTCCTTCTTCATATTTTATTTAAAATAATTTTGATCTGAAGTTTATGTAGATTCTATGGAAGTAAAGAAGATATATCCTGTAAGAATGGAGAACAAGTTCCCCGGTATTTTTATTATACCGAATTTTCTTTTAACTTTGGGATGAAATTTATAATGTTTGTAGAAGATTTCATTTTGATTTAAAGAATGTTTAAGGACATCCTCGCATACCTTTTATAATAATCCGATTGAACAAGGAGATGGGGGAGGAGCTATAATGGATATTCTAAAGAAAATTGAACAGCATCGAGAAGCAGAAGAACGTTTACAATGGGAAGGTACGTTTGCGGAATATTTGGAGCTTGTTAAAGAACGACCATGGGTGGCTCAAACTGCACACTCTCGCATTTACAATATGATTAAAGATGCTGGCATTGAAGAAGTAGAGGGTAGAAAAAAATATAATTTTTTTAGCAATCGGCTATTTGGATTAGAAGAAGCATTAGAGCGTCTTGTAGAAGAATATTTTCATCCGTCTGCGAAACGTTTAGATGTTAGAAAACGTATTTTATTATTAATGGGGCCAGTTAGTGGTGGGAAATCAACGTTAGTTACTATGTTAAAACGAGGATTAGAGACATACTCGCGTACAGATCGCGGAGCCGTTTTTGCGATAAAAGGTTGCCCAATGCATGAAGATCCTCTTCACCTAATACCACATCATTTACGTGATGATTTTTACGGTGAGTATGGTGTAAGAATTGAAGGGAATTTGTCACCATTAAATGTGATGCGTTTAGAAAAAGAATATGGAGGAAGAATTGAAGATGTAATTGTAGAACGTATTTTCTTCTCGGAAGATCGCCGGACAGGAATTGGTACATTTAGTCCTTCAGATCCAAAATCACAGGATATTGCAGATTTAACAGGGAGTATTGATTTTTCTACAATTGCAGAATATGGTTCAGAGTCAGATCCACGTGCATACCGTTTTGATGGAGAGTTAAATAAAGCAAACCGTGGTATGATGGAATTTCAAGAGATGTTAAAATGTGATGAGAAATTTTTATGGCATCTATTATCTCTTACACAAGAGGGGAATTTCAAAGCGGGGAGATTTGCACTTATTTCAGCAGATGAATTAATTGTAGCCCATACGAATGAAACAGAGTATCGCTCCTTTATTTCTAACAAGAAGAATGAGGCGTTACATTCAAGGATTATTGTAATGCCGGTTCCATATAATTTACGGGTGAGTGAAGAAGAACATATTTATGAAAAGATGATTCATGAAAGCGATGTTGCCAATGTACACATTGCGCCGCACACACTTCGCGTCGCAGCAATGTTCACGATTTTAACACGCTTGAAGGATCCGAAGCGCCCGGATATTGATTTAATCAAAAAGATGCGTTTGTATGACGGAGAAATGGTAGAAGGTTACAATGCAATTGATGTAGAGGAATTGCAGCGTGAATATCAGGATGAAGGTATGAGTGGTATTGATCCGCGTTATGTCATTAACCGTATTTCTTCTACTATTATTAGAAAAGAAGTACCATCGATTAATGCGCTTGATGTGTTACGTTCATTAAAAGATGGGTTAGATCAACATCCATCTATTAGTAATGAAGATCGGGAGCGCTATATGAATTTCATTTCATTAGCACGGAAAGAGTACGATGAAATTGCCAAGAAAGAAGTACAAAAAGCATTCGTGTATTCGTATGAAGAATCAGCTAAGACGCTTATGGATAATTACTTAGATAACGTTGAGGCATATTGCAATAAATCAAAATTACGTGATCCATTAACAGGTGAAGAAATGAGTCCAGATGAAAAGCTGATGCGTTCTATTGAAGAGCAAATTGGTATTTCAGAAAATGCAAAGAAAGCGTTCCGAGAAGAAATTTTAATACGCATTTCTGCTTATGCTCGTAAAGGAAAACGTTTTGATTATAACTCACATGAACGCCTTCGCGAAGCAATCCAGAAAAAATTATTTGCTGATTTGAAAGATATTGTGAAAATTACAACATCCACGAAAACACCAGATGAAAATCAGCTGAAGAAAATTAATGATGTTGTAGCACGCTTAATCGATGAACATGGCTATAATTCTTCATCAGCAAATGAATTACTTCGCTATGTAGGTAGCTTGTTGAATCGATAGTTTGATAATAAAACGCTGTCTCTAATGAAAGCAGAGGCAGCGTTTTTGTATCTATGTAAATTTAGGCTAAAAAAACGCCATAACCCCTATTCTTTTTAGTTGGGAGCGAGGATTCAGCCAAGCATAGAAGTGGTCAAATCCTTTTCCTGTCCCATGCCAAGTAAGAACAGAAAGAGAAAACGAGTGAATTCACCTTTTCTTCTTCGCGTGAGCGACTTATATGTCGAAACACTAAAGTGAATTTATATATCTAATTGAAGTAATGGGATTTTACTAGTGAACGCCTCGTTTTATGTATGGACTTGTCCAAACATAATAAATTAAGGTGCAATTTCATGAATTTATTGTCAATTATTTTTACAATACGCATATGATAGAGTAACCAACCATTCATATAGAAAAAGCCAACACAATACAATATGTTGCAGAGTGGAAAAGTGTGCAACAATGAATTGTGTTTCTTTCTTATCAGCTAAAGAAATTTCAATTTAAAGTGAATGTCAAAGTTTTTGTTAAGGAAGTTCGGAGCAATACGTAAAAAAGCTATGGGTGCCTTATGATTATGGAAAAAGTAAGTTCTAATGAACAGATACTTTTTAACGATTCTTGTTGCTACATCATAACCTCAAATTCGTATATTACTGTTTATTAGAGAAAATAAGGAAAATTACAGTAAGGAGGGAAAAAGATGGGCGAAGAAAATCAACCAAATTATACAATTTCACAGGAAAACTGGTCCCTCCATCGCAAAGGACATGACGATCAAAAACGCCATCAAGAAAAGGTGCAAGAGGCAATTAAGAATAACTTACCAGACCTTGTGACAGAAGAAAATATCGTGATGTCTAATGGTAGGGACGTTGTAAAAATACCAATTCGGTCTTTAGATGAATATAAAATTAGATATAACTACGATAAGAATAAACATGTTGGGCAAGGAACTGGTGATAGTAAAGTTGGCGATGTGGTTGCAAGAGATGGGTCAGGTGGTCAAAAGCAAAAAGGACCAGGAAAAGGGCAAGGTGCAGGGGATACAGCTGGAGAAGATTATTATGAAGCAGAAGTATCAATTTTAGAATTAGAGCAAGTATTTTTTAAAGAGCTAGAGCTGCCTAATTTAAAGCGGAAAGAAATGGATGAAAATCGTATTGAACATATTGAATTTAATGACATTAGAAAAACAGGATTATGGGGAAATATTGATAAAAAACGGACGATGATATCAGCTTATAAACGAAATGCGATGAATGGAAAGCCTGCTTTTCATCCAATTCGTCAAGAAGATTTGAAGTTCCGAACATGGAATGAAGTGTTGAAGCCAGATTCCAAAGCTGTCGTATTAGCAATGATGGATACGAGCGGATCAATGGGGATTTGGGAAAAGTATATGGCGCGTAGCTTCTTCTTTTGGATGACAAGATTCTTACGTACAAAGTACGAAACGGTAGATATAGAGTTTATTGCGCATCACACAGAAGCGAAGGTCGTGACAGAAGAAGAGTTTTTCTCAAAAGGAGAAAGTGGTGGAACAATCTGTTCCTCTGTTTATAGAAAAGCACTTGAGCTTATAGATGGCAAGTATTCACCGGAACGCTATAATATTTATCCATTTCATTTTTCAGATGGAGATAACTTAACATCAGATAATGCTCGGTGTGTGAAGCTTGTGCAAGAATTGATGAAGGTATGTAATATGTTTGGGTATGGGGAAGTAAACCAGTACAATCGTTCATCATCTACCCTTTTTTCTGTTTATAAAGACATTACTGATGAAAGGTTTAGGTATTATATATTGAAGAATAAGAGAGATGTATTTAATTGTCTCAAAAAGTTTTTTTGTAAAGAAAATGAAATGTACATCTAACTATTAGTTATTGAAAGGCAGATAGGAGATCAGGAGGTTTGGATTTTTTGAGAAAATGGAGTATTGCACCTGAAAATATTAAAATAAGCTATTCTTTCCGCATAATTATAGAAAGGATAGCTTATTTTGGTGTTTCATTATATCTATTTCGTTGTTATGAAGATGTTTTAAGATTTATACCTAATGATAAAGATTTTTTGACACAGTTGTAGCCCTTTTGTAAGAATAGAATTAATATATATAATAAAAAAAGATTAATTTATTAGGAAGATGTACTTCCCTATACTCTTTCATTTTTTGCATCAAAACATAACCTTAGAAGTAGGAGTATAAAACCAATTAATCTTGATTAATTGGTTTTATACGGTTCTATAGGTAGTTTTTGAAATGTTGTATTTACATCTTTACTTGCAAGAGACATAATATAACGAGAATCGCTTCCTTTTTTTTCGCATATAATATTTATGTCAAGTCCTTCTGACATCGACGTTTGAAATGGATAGGAAACATCTAACTTCTGTTTTTTATATCCCTCATCTTGTAATTTGTATATCCATACTTGCTGAGTACTTGTTTGAAAAACCATATAGTCTTGAAATGCATACATTAGTCCAATGTTATTATTGGTATCGCCATCAATTCCATCTAATTGAAAAGGTTTAACATCTTTAGTTTCCATATTCACAATAAAGTAGGATTCTGGATACCACTGATCTGGTGATGGAAAAGTAGCATAGAAAATTTTATTTCCTATAATTCGAATATTGTTAATAAATTTGTGAGGAATAGGATACACAAGTGTTTCGCCACTTTTAAGGTCATATAAGTATAAGTTAGTTGTATTACCATCTCCATCTGAATACACTAATTTCCCTTGATTCATATGACTCACGGAATAAGCTGAATCATACGAATTTGTCGTAGCAATCGTTTTTACTGTATCATTTTTCAAATCATATACTTTTATATAACCTAACTTTTTAATAGGATCAATTTCTGTCCAAGTTACAAAATGTTGATACAAGTTAGCATCTATTGGTGCGTTTGTTTCATATAATTTTTTGTGTTTACCATTATGTATGTTTTTTACATATAAAATGGATTGACTACCGAATTCATCCGTATCAGTCCATAATATCCAATCCTTGTTAGCTTGCTGACCTTGCATATTAGGACTTTTTAATTTCGATTGGAAGACTTCTTTTACCTCTTTATTTACGTAATCATATTCTATTAATTTATTTGGCATACCGGACTTACTGCCATCATCAACAGTCATATACATTACTTTATTGGAACTAGATGGTAAATAAAAACGATTGTAATCAGGTGAAAATTTTGTGAATATTCCTGTTTTTTCTTGTTCTATTTTGCTAATACCTTTAGAAGTATCTTTAGTTACATTACATGCACTCAATATTGTAAAGCATATTAAACTAATGGATAAAAAAAGACTTCTTTTTACCATAACATTGCAGCATTACCGCCCTTTTTATCTGCAATAAGAACAGCCTTTCCAACACCTTTAGTAGTTCCATTTCCGATATTTTCCTCGTAAGTTCCGCCAAAAGCAGTTCCGTTAGCAACAATATGATTTGCATCTACAATTCGCATTGCATTTCTTGAGCCAAAATACCCACTAACAGTAACATAATGACGATAATTTTTCGGTGCCTTACTATAGCGATTCATGTTTTCTGTTTCCACTAATAAAATAGGGGCATTTGTTCGGGAGCTGATAGATGCCTTAACACGGGATTTTAATAATCCAATAGGATTGGATGAACCTTCTATATCTCCTAGCTTATAAGGAGTATCGGCAAAATCAAAGTCATGCCTATACTGATTTATGGCTTTTGCAAGTCCCGCTGATGTAGAAGCTTTCATATTGTCTGTTCCAGCAGTAAAAGCAATTTTTTCTTGAGAAGGAAGAGAAAGACCTATACCACTATCTGTTTTATGAAAACTTAAGGATTGTCGTACTGAAGCTGGTCCACAATAATAAAATTTTACTTGTTTATTCTGTTCTACTGGAATAACATAATCATCATTTGGTTGTTTCATACGATGAAGTTGTTTTTTTTCTTTTTCTTGTATCTTTTTATCTGCTTCTTTTCCCAGTTCATATAATTTTCTCGCTTCCTCAGTATCTTTATATGGGTCATCTAGTAATGCACCAGTATTTTCAATATTTTGTGCTGCAAAACTGGTACTAGAAGGTAGAAAGAGACTCATTGCTAAAACTCCCATACTTAATCCTTTAATAATAGGTTTCATATCGTATCTCCTTTATTCATAATATAATAATATTTTAGGTAAAATGGTATATTATAGCAATTACATCTCCATGAATATGCATAATTGCATATTTATGGAGATGTAATTCATCCAAGATTATTATGCAAAAAGCTGACTCCTAAATTAGGAACCAGCTTTTTGTATAGTAATATATAGTTTTTAGAAACAAACTTTTATATTTATTTCAACAATTCTTTAGATATACGTTGTATATCTGCTTTAATTTCAGTTTTTTCTTTGATAGTTAGAGCTTTAAATTTTGGTTGTTCTTTAGCCGATTCAAAAGGCTTTACAGGTGGTGGTGGTGGACCGTAAGGGTCTGGAAGTGTCTTGTTATCCCAGAACATTACTCCCTGTGCTCTACCGGCTTCATCATTTGGTTGATCAAAATATGAATCAGCCCAGCCTTTATATTTATCGCCATGATATATAAGTGCCGCTCCTTCTGCAGTCGCTATTAATTCGATTGGTATCGTAGCTGCTCTTGCAACATATCCAAAATGTATATTTCCTAAATCTTCACCTTTCATCAAATAACCATTAAAGATATATTGTTTTTTTCTTCCTAATTTGGTTTTATAATCCCATTCACCACCAGGTCTTACTTTTTCTGCAAAGGCTAATCCTACACTTGTAGGAAATGTTCCCTCTTCTTTAGCTTTTTCAGCTGCATATGCCATAATCAGTGCATTCCTTTTTAAAATATAAGAAAAACTTGAAGTCATCTCATTTGATGGAACAGTTTGTGCAAAAGCAGTACCACCACTTGATAAATAAAACATTGATAAGATGCAAGAAATAAGGAATAACCTTTTCCACATATACATACCCTCCTTTTTTTTCTTTCTATATATTTATAATGCATATTTCTTTATATGTAAATTTGTATATAAAAATAATTGCTCTTTTTCTAAAAATTGTTATATTATATTCGAGAATTGTAAATCAATAGAAAAGGAGTTTTATTATGTTTAAGTTGCAAAAAAAAATTTATAGTATTTTAATGTTTGTAGCTGTTTTGTTCTTTTTTGTGATAAATGTTCATGCTGAAGAGAATGAACATATTGTTCCTCTAGAGAAAGCTACTCAGCAGGCAAAGAATTACTTTGGAATTATTAAAAAAAATTCGGATTCAAATTGGAAAGATAGTGAATTACTATTAGATCGCGCCTTATATGATACACATAAACAATTAACAGCGTATTTGTTTGTTGTATATCAATCTCAAAAGGAGAATGGATTTATTATTGTAAGTGCGAATAATAAAATTCCAGGTGTATTAGAGTCTACAAGAAAGGGGAATAACCCTTATTACGGTGTAGATAAAGGGAATAGTATTTATGTAGGACCACTTTCGTATTTTCAGAAAGCTACTAATGAAAACTCATATAGAGACCTAAATACTAATAAAAAATTAAGTCAAGAAGCTCTTGAAAACGTTAATGTATTATCTAATTCAGAATCTATTTCTACTAAAAACAAAAGCTTGTATAAAGCAAACAATCTAATGCAAAAAGGGAGTATACCTAATTTTAACCATAAATATATATCAAATGTTCCAGACTTTGAATGGACTCACGGATGTTTACCTACAGCCTATGCAAATGTTACTGTTTATTGGGCAAACAATGGATTTCCACGTTTAAAAAGCAATCGAACAGATTATGAAACCTATATTCTTGATACCTTCCCGAAACTAATGAAAACGGATGCTCAAGGAAATTCATTTGGTCATAATGGTATAGCTGGTGCGAAAGAATATTGGAACAAAACAGGGAAATATTCTATTTCGATTAAAGAATATAAGAATAAACCTGTAAATCCAAACATTTTTAAAGAATATAAAAAAGAAATTGATAAAAATAGACCGGCAATTATCACAACTCAAACACACCCTATTTACAATAATCATGCTGTAACAGGCGTTGGTTATGAAGAAATATTTGATCCTGCAGAAAAGGTATGGTATCGTACAGCGATTGTTCATGATGAATGGTTAGCAACTCCACAGGACCATTATCTTGTATGGACTCCTGATATAGATAGCTTTTATTCTGTTATTCCAGGCGTTGATTTAATGGGGTGGATTTTAGATGGTAAAAATCAATGGCGTTTTTATGAGTCACTAGGTGTAATGAAAACTGGTTGGGCTCAAGATAAAGGAAATTGGTACTACATGGATGGATCGGGTGTAATGAAAACTGGTTGGGTTCAAGATAAAGGGAATTGGTACTACATGGATGGATCGGGTGTAATGAAAACTGGTTGGGTTCAAGATAAAGGAAATTGGTATTACATGGATGGATCGGGTGTAATGAAAACTGGCTGGGTTCAAGATAATAATAAATGGTATTATATGAATACCTCAGGTCAGATGTTAGCAAACGGTTGGATTACTGACAATGGAAAATCTTATTATCTTAGAGTAGATGGTTCCTGGGATGAAAGTAAAACTTTATAATAATGTATATAAAGGCTATTTCCTATGATGAACTGTACCCTATAAAATGGACAGTTTAATAAGCTATATGTTTTTATGAATGTGGATAAGGAGCTAGTTCCTATAAGAGGAGCTAGTTTTTTTATGTAGCAATGTTTGATTGAGCTCATTATACGTATTATTCTAAATATGCAATTCTGCATATTTAGAATAATGACATTGTTATAATATACCATTTATCGTAAAATTTAGTTGTTTGATGAATTTCTGTGTTAGCTTATGAAATTAGATTACCAGCTACTTAATTAGAGGTAATAAACAGATACAAGAAAAAATTTGAATGTAATTTGGTAGTTAAATAAAAGCACTTTAATTAGGAAAAAATAATTAATATATTGTAATATTATAAAATTATGTTATTATATACTAGAAATGGAAAATACAAAAATTGGAAGGTGGAAATAAAATGAAAAAGAAAGCGATTACTTTTGCGTTGTCATCCATGTTAGCTGTAGGAGCATTAGTACCTATTACAGCATCTGCTAAGGAAAGTTGGTCTTATGGTTATAATAAGGATGGAATGTTTCATTATTCTGTATATGGACATAGTATTTTTAATCATTCTTCAGGAATTACACGTGCGAATGTAAATTATAGAAGTACAATTGCGCCTCCTGGAAAAGCTGCTGTAAAACATCTACCATATAATGGCCCATATAATGTAACTTATCAAAAGTATATTAACTAAATTATAATACTTTAATTATCAAGGGGATTTATATAAACATATAAATCCCCTTAAAACTATTATTTAAGGAGTAATTCAATGATTCAAATAAAGAATATGAATAAAACTTTTCTTGATAAGACTATTTTTAATAACTTTAATTTAGAAGTAAAAGCAGGTGATTTTATTGGAATATATGGGAAGAGTGGTCAGGGGAAAACTACATTATTAAATATAATTGGTACATTGGAAAAACCAGATTCCGGAGAAATTTCAATAATTGGCAGAAGCATAGACTCTAAAAAGACTAAAAGGCATTTATTGCGCAACGAGATTGGATTTATATTCCAAAACTATGCGTTGATAGATAATGAAACAGTAAATAATAATTTAGAAATTGCACTAAAACATAAGAAAATGAGTAAGCAACAAAAAAAAGAAGCAATATATTCCGCATTAAATGAAGTGGGGCTTATGAAGTATGGAGAAAAAAAAGTACATACCTTAAGCGGAGGGGAACAACAACGTATTGCAATTGCTAGATTGTTACTTAAAAATCCCAGCATCATTTTAGCGGATGAACCAACAGGTTCATTAGATAGTGAAAATCGTGATATTATTGTTTCTTTATTTCAAAAATTACATCATCAAGGAAAAACAATTATTGTAGTAACGCATGATACTTCTTTATCTTATCTATTTTCAAGAATCATTCAATTATAAGAGAAAGGTTATAATATGAAAAAATTAATATTTCTTCTATGTACTATTACTTTTACAATTGTGAGCTTTTTATCGATTAAGCAGTTTGAATATTTAGAGTTCCAATCCTTTAATTATGATAGAAATCATTCTCATGAGAATTGGGATGTGGAGATAAAAGGAGGCAACACTTCTAAAAGTAAATTAGAAAATTTTCAAATGCTTACCGAGATTTCTAAGCAAGCTAAGGTGAATTTACAAAGAATGTCACAAGAGACTGGAGCAAATAAAAAAGAGAAACTTGTATATTATGTCGCATTATATGATTCCAATACATATTTTCAAAATATGAAATTAAAGAAAGGAAAATTTTTAGATCAAAATAGTGATTCAAATGTGTTCCTTTCTACTATACCAACTCACGACAAAAATCAAGTTGGTCAATTGGAAATTTTCCACAACTTCGATCCAATAGAAATTCGTCCAATGATTGCGGCAGAAAAAGTAAGAGATATTAAAGGCGTATATACTCTAAGTAATACTAAAAGTGTTAAAAAATTTGAAGAAATTGCTACAGACTATGGATTTTCATTAAAAATAACAAAAAAAAATTCCCCTACTTCTTCCAATGAATATCCATATCAAAGTATGATATACACTACATGCTTTGTTTTATGTTTGTTACTATTACTTTCTATAACTTATGACGTCATGAATAATTATAAGGCTATTGCTATTCAATCTATGCATGGAGATAGTTTTTTCCACATTGGAATGTATTTACTCCAAAGATACGGAAAAATCATTTTAAGTTCTTGGATTCTAGTAAGTATAGGATTATTAATATATCTACAATCTTATAATGAATATCAAAAACTAATACCATTTTTAAATTTTTGGATAAAAAATATTATGTTCCTATTCTTAATTATAGGAGTAATTTTAATTATTACTTGGATTGGAACTAAAACTATAAATATCTCGCAAATGATAAAAAATAAAAAGCCTATGAAATTATTTTTTTATACCAATCTTGTTACTCGTTTCTTATTAGCTATATTTCTAATTCTAGGTTTACAACAAGGTATTGCTACATTTATAGAACTGAAAAAAACAATTGATCAACAAAGCAAATGGAAAATACTGAAGAATTATTCATTTCTAGGAATTGAGGCCGGTACTGATAATACAATTGACATCAACGATGAGAATGGATTGGCTCGATTTCAGCAATTATATGAAGAACTAGAAACTCAAGGAGCCATATATATATCCCCATCCAATTATTATCTAAATCAAAAAATTCCAGAATTAGATCCTAATCCTTGGGGAACTGAAGGAAGGCAGGTCGTAATTAATAATAACTATTTATCCTTAAATCCAATATATGATATTCATAATAAGAAAATAAAATTGCCATCACCAAACAAATCTGAAATAACAGTATTAGTACCTGAAAGATATACCAAACAGCAAAAAGAGATAAAAGAAACAGTAAAAAAAGATTACTCAAAGATGTTAAACAAAGAGAATCCTGATTCAGTTGACGTAAATATATTATATGTCAAAAATAATCAATCTTATTTTACATTTACATCACAAATGGCTGAAGATACAAATTATGAAATTACAGATCCAATTTCTGTGATTTTAACGAATAAATTTGAACAAAATTATATAGCTAGTACAATTGCTATGGGATATGGGTACTATACTAAAAATAGTACGGAGGATAATCCTTTTGAAAAAACAAAACAAACGATTAGAAAATATAAATTTGATAGTATTTGGAGTCCTATATCTGTTGCATATTCAAATGTGGAGATGAAAGTACAAAATGATATTGAGAAGATGCAATTAACTATCATTAATTGTACTTTACTATTACTGTTAATGGCTGTACTACTCTTTTTCTCTGCCATATATTATTTGGAAATGTTTAAAAAATCGCTTGCGTTACAATGGATTTTTGGATACAGTTTCTTTGAAAAACATAATATTGTTTATCTTGCCTTATTAGCCTTTTGGCAAATGTCCTTTACAACGTGTTTCTTTATTTCTAACAATAGTTGGTTGTTATTCAAAATTAGTTTAGTGCTAGCTATTTGTGATATTTTATTAATGAGTATTTTGTTAATTTTAAGTGAATATAAAATTACTAAGCAAATATTAATAGAAAAATAAATTGAGTTAAGTAAAGTGGGGATATATTTGTTACAAAAAAAACATCTAATTTTAATAAGTGGTTTAGTGATTTTGAGCTTTGTATTCTTAGGAGGATATTTTTTCTTTGATACTAAAGAGAAGCAAAGAAATGGAAAAACAAAATCATCTGACATACAAGAAGAAATGTCAAAAACACCTAATGAGAATAAAATTACAGAAACAAATAATAAAAATATAAACACGAACAAACATTATTTTGTGTATTTAAGACAAGAGAATGGAAATTCAGATACTTCGTTCATTCCAGAAAAATTAAATCCTGGATTTGATAAAACTGAGAGTACAAATATAAGTGTTTCTTTTGATGATAATGGAATCCCTGTGAAAGATGAAAAGATGATTCTTATTTACAATAATAAAATATCAGAAAGTAATAAAGAAAAGATTAAAAAAATAGTAGGTGAACAAAATTATGCTGAGGCTCTAAAAGAAATTCAAGAAAGAATCGATGAAACAAAAGCCACTAATTATAAATCAACCTAGTTATTTAAGAAGAAATTTAGTTAATAATATAAGCCAAATGCCTTAAAGTATAGGCATTTGGCTATTTTTGTATTTGAATTCACTTAGTATAAGAGAGTCTGACATTTTTAAAAGTATGTTCACAAAAAGGACTAGGAAGTATATTACGAGTGTTTGACAAAAATCCTTAATTAACAGGATCTCGATTCAATTATTAGGTATGTTAATGCTATGCTTTTAACAATACATACAGTTAATATAAAAATAAAGTTCATTAAAGTAAAGGAACTATCGGTGAATATTCTGTTAACAGTAAAATGATACACACAATAGAATTTGAATTTTGTAATTTCCTTTTTGTTTACAGATTTCAATTCAAACGTTCAAAAAGATAAATGATATTTGTGTGAAATAGTCTGATGTTTTGCTTATATCTTCGTATATAATTCAATTACAAATTCATCTTTTCTTTGCCAACTTTTTTTTCTTAAATATGTGACCTTTTCAAGCACTGACTTAAGAAGGCGATTTTTCTTTTCTATATCTTCGGTCGCATAGTATGCTTCTAATACATTTTTAATTTTGGGAACAAACTCATGTATATGTTTTTCTTTTTCTAATACATGCTTAATTTCGTGCTTAAGTTGTTCAATTTCTTCTTGGGTAGTTTTTAAACGTACTACAATTGATTTTTGTCGTTCTAAAAAAGTCTCAATATCATATACACCATTCTCCAATAAATCATGGAGTCTATTTTTTTGCTTTTGTAAATCGTTAATTTGTTGTTCTTTTTTTTCTAAAGCCCTTTGTTGTAGCAGAATATTATTTTTTGAGTTCTTTTTTTGTACCATGTTTTTTTGTATCTCAAAGCTTTCAATAATCTGTTTTAATCCATTAAGTATGCGCTGTTCAACAAGTAGTAAGGACGCCCCTTTTTGAACACCTTTACAAGATGGTTGAACACAACGAACTTGAGGATTAGGACGATCTTTTCGTGGTTGATAAAGCATGGAGTGACTACATAGTTCACATAATAAGATGCCTGCCAATGGATTAGAAAGCTTTTTTGTTTTTATTGTAGGAGGTCTCCAGCGTTTACTATGAGCCATATTAGCCTTTTGAAATAGATCTTCTGATACAAGTGGGGGATGAGCATGATTGTGTCGTTGCCATCTTTCTTTTGGTACTTTTTTACGAATGTATTTTCCATTTTGTTTGGTGTAGCGTATTTTCCCCCAAATGATGTGACCCAGATAGACTTCATTTTTTGTAATAGATGAGATAGTTGAAGGATTCCAATATTCACCTTCGGGAGGAGAAATACCTAATCGGTCTAATTCTTGAGCAATTGCCTGTCTTCCCATTCCATTTGCCATTAATTCGAAAATTCTTGGTATAATCCAATTTTTTTCAGGATCAGGATAAAGTTTTAAGTTATTATCCCGTAAGTATCCATAAGCTGGCACGCGAGAGATAGATTTCCCTTCTTTTGCAGAAACACTTCTACCACGCTGCATACGTTTAACAATTGTTTTTAATTCTTCTCGAGCAATTAAAGATTTTATACTAAAGGTTAACTCTTGGTTTTCATCATTGGGATCAATAATTTCTGTTGGAGTAATAATGAATGTTTCTGAGTAGCGAAAGACGCGATAAATAGTTCCTTGATCTACCATATCCCCCCGACCAAGACGATCTAAATCCATTACTAAAACTGCATCAGCGATACCTGATTCTACTTCGCGAAGAAGTTTTTGCATCATAGGTCTTTCAGATATGTATTCACCAGAAACAACTTCTTCAAAAATATCAATTATATTATGATGCTCTTTATGAGCGAGTTCTAATAATTGAGTACGATGACGTTCAAGTGTATCGTAATGTTGTCCATGTTCCATTGCCTTTTTTTCTTCTTCAAGATCTTTTCGACTTTTACGTAAATAGATGAATACATCAAGTTCTTGTGGACGGTACATTCGTTTCACCTACCAGCTTGTCTATTATTATTGTTATGAATATGTATAGCTAACTTGTCCTATGAAAATGATAGTTCGTCTTTTTTCTTGCCTTGCATACATATAGTGCAAGGGGGGATATGATGAAAGAATTTCAATTTGGTAATACAAAAGTCATTATTCATTCACCACTTGCAACAATGAAAAAAGAAGAACAAAAAGAATGGTTCCAACAAGAATGGGAAAAGAAAAATCCAATTTTAAAGTCTATAGTTGAAGCGGCAGTAAGTTGCCAAGAAGATGAAAAATAAAAAGAGCATTCTCTTTTCTTAAGAGATATGCTCTTCTTTTTTGTTTTAAATTATTCATTAACATAAACAATTGTTTTTTATTGTGAATAGTCTTTTTAGTTTTGTAAATAATAATCCTGATCATTGTTATTGGAGGTAGGTGATACCTGAGATAGATAAATACCTTTTTCTAAGGTTTCTAATAGATAGTATCCAAATGCTTCATTCTGTTGTATCAAGATATGTAAGAGAGCGCTTGCCCGAGCAATTCTATATTTTGTTTCATCCTGTATTAATGAAAAGTTATCCATTGTAATGAGATGAAGTTCGTCTTGCAGTTTTTGTAGTAGTGAAAGTTGAATAGTATCTGTCTTTCCTGTTTCAAGATTACTTAAATAAGCAGGTGATACACCAAGTTGTTTTGCAAATGTGTTCAATCCAATTCCTTTTTGATTACGAAGTGTACGAATGTGTTTACCAAGTTCATTTATCATAAAATTAACCTCCGACAATTTATTGAAAGGGATAAAAATAATGAAAAAGAAAAAAGAAATTACAATCACATCAGTTAGTTATGTTCACGATCCAGAATCGGCAAAAAGATGGTTTGAAGCCTATATAGAAATTGTTAAGAAAGAATTAACAAAAGCAGTCGAAAAGGACTAGCAAACATTTTTTATACATACAGTGTAAATAGAACACCATGAGAGGAGGGCTTGAATTGAAGACCGTTGCATACTATCGAAGTTCAATTGATTTACAAGAAAATTCTATTGAAATGCAGCAAAATTCAGTTCTTACTCGCTCCATCGATATGGCTTTGATTATTGATGAAGAGTATATTGACGAAGCAATATCAGCTCGAAAAGTAAGTTTGAAAAAAAGACCAGCTTTACAAAAATTATTGCAAGATATCAAGAATAACAATGTAGGAACCTTATTTTTATTTAAACGAGATCGACTAGCTCGAAATGTAATGGAGTATTATGAAATTTACCAAATACTAAGAAATAAAAATATAAATGTTGTTTTAACTGCACCAAATGAGCCACCGATGTACTATACACCGATTGGTGAATATCTCGAATTAATTATGGCGGGCATGGCTCAACGTGAAGGTGAACAAATTATTGAACGTTTAAAGCAAACATTAAAAACTAATTTTCAAAGTGGGAAAAATCCTGGACGTCTTCCATATGGTTACAAATGGAATAAAGAAACAAAAGAAATTGAACTAGTTGATGAACAAATACAAATAGTAAAAATGATTTTTCAAGAACTTGTAGCAGAGAAGTATGAATCTCTAAAAGAACTTTGTAATGTGCTGGGGTTAAAGGGAAATGGAAAGTCTTGGACCTCTACGGATATTAGGAAAATTGTATTGAATCCAACATATGTTGGATTACGCACAATGACTATTTTTGGTGAAGACGTCACTAGTAAATATGAAAAACTTTCTATTGTTGATAAAGATATATGGAAGAAAGCATGTAGTACTGTTGCCATTTTATCTCCTCCAAAAACTAATCAAGATTATGTATTTGAACAAGTATTTTTTCCATTACAGGGATTGCTAATTTGTTCGGAATGCAATGGATCATTACAAAAAGTTAGGGCTAGAAAAAAAGAAAACTTAAAATACAAATGCTTAAATCATTCTTCTGTTTATGTTCTGAGAAGTGTAATCGAACCGCTAGTCTTTGAACGCTGTAAGGAATATTTTCATAGCCTACTTACTTCCCATTTTCATGAGTTATTTGAGCGATATGAACAAAATGCTAAGAAACAAGTGAATCGAAAAATACAAACTATTGAAAAGAAAATCCAGTTTATAAATGAAAAATTGATTGCTAAAGTAGATACGTGGTATCACGAAATAGAAATACAACGTAAGGAACAGAATGAAATTGAAATCATGACGTTGTATGACGAACTTGCAAAATACAAGCAAAAAAAAGAACAGGTCATTCAAGAATTAAGTAATTTAGAACAATTACGTAAAAAAATAAACAAGTATGAATGCTCTATGGCGTTATCCTATGACGAGATAAAGGATAATCAGCAATTAGGCTTCTTTTTTCAAGATTTAATACAACAAGTAAATATTGATGGGAAGCAATGTGAAATTATTTTTAAACACCCATTTTTACGAACTCAAGAGGTGTTGACACCATGAAGCTCTCCCATATATTAAAGCCAAATATGAAGGCTGCTTTTTACGGACGACATTCTACAGATAAACAAGACATGGATATGCAAATGAATTCTGTTATGGAAGTGATTCGTAAATATGATTGTATTCATACTCATTCCTTTCTTGATAAGGCTGTTTCAGCTCGTAAAAATAAACTCACCAGTAGAAAAGAACTTGAAAACATGTTCGAAACGGCGAAACGACAAGAATTTGATTTTGTAATTGTTTATAAAAGTGATCGTCTTGCCAGAGATCCTCTTGAACATCAAACCATTCGTATTGTCATGAAGACACTTGGTATTCCTATTATTATTAGTTCGACTGAGGGTGTGTACAATACTGATAATGATTTGATTGTAAAACTCATGGAAGATGGTTTTACTAAATATGAAGTAGATACCATTATTGCAAGAACACGATCGGGACTAGAAAACAAAGCAAAACAAGGAAAATGGCTTGGTGGAAAACCACCATTTGGTTACACATATGATAAGAATAGTGGGCATTTTATTGAATACCCCGAAGAGCTTGGTTATGTAAAAGAAATTTTCAGCTTATATTTAAAAGGTCACGGTTTTCAGTACATTGCTAATACATTTCCTAAGGGTTCCCGCCGTGGAAAAGGTTGGGGTAAAGAAAATATAAAGGCGATTGTGCTAAATCCTTTTTATTGTGGTTTGATATCATGGCGAAGACAAACCGATGGAAAACTAAATGCGCGAGATATTTGGATTGAAGCACCTAATCATTATGTAAAGCCAATCATTCCACGAAATACATGGGAAGCATGTTGGCGTATATATTCAGAGAAACGTAGTGGAAATATGGTACCTAAACATTACAAAACGAGTTTTTTACTTCAAGGATTGCTTTCTTGTGAAAAATGTCATGCATTAATGAGAACAAAGAACCAACAGACAGTAAGTTCTACAAATAAAAAATATGGTGGAAAAATTTATTTCTGTTCTAACTGTAAAGTAAGAGTAGATGCAGACCTCCTTCATGATAAAGTAGTAAATCAAACCCTTACTGATGTGAAAGTAAGTGGTTTTCATAATGTGTATCGTGCTATAGAAAAAAAAATTCAGCATGAAATAAAGGAATTAAACCACAACATTCAAAAGCATCAACAACTGTATGAAAACTACACCATCAAACTTCAAAATATTACAGAAGAACTCAAACAACGTATGAAAAATAATGATGATAAGCGTCTTTTGAAGTCTTTAGCTATTTATCGTTTAGATGTACAACGAAAATTAGATACAATAACACAGCAAATAAACGAGTTTAAAAAGCAAATTACTCTCAAAGAAAAAGTTGAGAAAAGTAAAGAAACATGGCTACATACCTTGAACGAAGTATTTCAAGATGATGTAAAACTTCAAGAAATAAGTGACATGGATAAAAGAAGATTTTTACTACCTCTAATTCAGTCTGTATCTGTTAAAGAGAATAAAAAGCGTAATGAGTATGATATTTCATTACAATTACGCACAGATTTTTCGAAACGTGATGTAAAGAATCAAATCAGCTTGATTTTGTAGAACAGCTATCAAGATTGGTGGCTGTTTTTTATTGTTTGTGATATCGGTTTTTAGGTGGAACTGTAGATAGAAATTTTGCTTTTACTCGGTGATTGGGAGGTAGTGGTATACCACACATCCCCAATCACCGAGTTTGAGGCTCTTGTGAAAGAGCCTATATCTTAAGGATAAAGGGTTTGTTTTTGTTTATTATTATGTACATTAATTTTAGGAAGTAAACATAGTCGGTAATAAGGTGTAAAAAAATATGTTGAGAATGAAGTATTTCGGTAATTGGGTACATAGTCATAAAAAATTTGTATTTATTAAAAATGTAAGCATTAGAAATAACTATCATATTTGAAAATAAATGGATAAAATATTGTTATAGATAATTATTTTTTTGTACGAATATCAATTCGGTGTTATAGAGAATTAAGAGAGAGGAATTAGAGAGATGGAGTACACCAAATATGTAGAAGATGTCTTTGAACAAGCTCCTCTTTTTGTTGTTGGTAGTGGTACATCATGTGGTGCTGGTATATCTGGAATGTGGCAGTTGGGACAATACCTTATCAAGCATGTTTGTACAGATGAGTTTGGAGATGAAGAGAATGCCCTATGGGAGACATTTGTTCATTCCTTGGAAGACGATAAAGGTTTAGAAGAGGCTTTGCAATCATTAGGAGGAAATGTTCCAGAAAAATTAACAAATGCAATTGTCCAGACTACTTGGAAATGTATTTCTAATGATGAACGTGAAGCATTATTAAAAATTATATGTAATGAAGATTTAATAGGTTTTGTTAGAGTATTTGAGAGATATAAGCATTCAACTAATAATTGTATTGATATTATTACAACTAATTATGATCATTTAATTGAATGGTCTGCTGCTTATTCAGGATGGGAAGTTTGGGATGGATTTAATAGTGGTTCATTCTCTAGAACAATTGATTCTAAAACATTTGGTTCTAAGATGAAGAGGGTTATTCGAGGAGGAAGGACTCCAAAGTTTGATAGCATAAAACATTTGAAAATTTATAAGCCTCATGGTTCATTATGTTGGTTTAAACTTCCTGATAAATCAGTTGTAAAATTATCAAATTTAGCTCCTAGTGATGATATTTTATTGATAAATATGGGTATAACACCAGTAATTGTAACTCCTGGAATAGGGAAATATCTTGAGACACATCTTGAGCCATATAATCGTGTACTTGTTGAAATGGAAGAAAGTATTCAAAAAGTGAAAGCTATTGTATTTTTAGGATTTGGTTTCAATGATATCCATATTCAGGGGAAATTTACCCCTATTCTAAGAAATAGCACTATACCAAAATTAATTTTGACTAAATCTTTAACCCCTTCTTTTAAAGAAATGATGGAACAAAAAGAAATAAGAAATTATATGGCTATTGAAGAAAGTGGAGAAGGAAGTTTTATTATTAGTGATAAAGTTGAGCCGGAAACGTATGACCATATCGATATCTGGTCTCTAAAGGGGTTACTTAAAACTATTTGGGGAGAGTGAAAAAGAAAATGGCTTATGAAAGACTTTTTAATATTGAAGAGGAAGAAAGTATAGGAAGTGTGAATAAGGTTGATAGTTATAGTGTAACAGTATCTGTAGTTGATGAAGGAAATTTGCAAAGAATCAATGTAAATGGATTTGTTATTATACATACATCTAACGCTAATGTAAGACTAATTGGAAGAATAGATAGGGTTTTAAGCTCTGAAGCTAATTTTGAACCTTTAGATGATGATGAAGATGAATATGTTGTTTTTCATGATAATGTAGTTCATATAAATGCTCTGGGAACGTTAAAGGGACCAGGTGGGGGAAGAGAAAGAGCCACATTTAGTAGGGCTGTTGAGACATTACCAGAAATAGGGGCTAAATGTTTTCTTCTTATTGGAGAGAGATTATCAGCATTTACAGGGTTAATTGCAGATGAAACGACTTCAGTTGAAAATCCATTAACATTAGGTACGTATACAATGGCACAAGATGCAAATGCTATTTTAGATGGAGATGCTTTCTTTCAAAGGCATGCTATGATAGTTGGTTCTACAGGTTCAGGTAAGTCTTGGACAACGGCTCAAATTATTGAGCAAGTTGCCATGCTAAATTCATCTAACATGGTTGTTTTTGATTTACATGGGGAATATAGTCCGTTGTCAGGACATCCTAATATTAAGTTTTTGAAAATAGTTGGACCTGGAGATCTTCAATCCTCTGATGAAAATCTTTTGTATTTGCCTTATTGGTTATTAGGATATGAAGATATGCTGGCGTTGATTTTAGACAGAAGTGATGAAAATGCTCCTAACCAGTCAATGGCATTTTCTAATACAGTTATTGAGGCAAAAAAACAGGTTTTACAAGAAGAAGGTATGGAAGAAGAGTTAGCAACCTTTACAATCGATAGTCCGGTAGCTTATAGAATAAACGATGTTATTAGCAAATTGAAAGAACTGAATACTCAAAAAGTAACAGGGGCAAATAATCGGGAAGTAAATGGGCCATTTCATGGTAAGTTTAATAGATTTATTCCTAGACTAGAATCAAAAATAAGTGATAGAAGATATGGTTTTTTATTTAATTTAAGGGATAACCAATTGTCTTCAAATTATTTAGATCAATTAGTAGATAAATTGATGAAACCAACTGGACAAGGGAATGAGGGAGTTAAAATTATCGACTTTTCAGAAGTCCCTTCAGATATTTTGCCGATAGTTATTAGTTTGGTAGCTAGACTTATTTTTCAAATTCAACAATGGTCGATTTATGAAGAAAGACATCCTATTGCATTAGTATGTGATGAAGCTCATTTGTATATTCCTTCAAGGAATTTAGCAGATGCAGCTGGAATAAGAGCTTTAGCTCATTTTGAGAGAATTGCAAAAGAAGGAAGAAAATATGGTTTAAGTTTGATAATTGTAAGTCAACGACCTTCAGAGTTAAACACGACGATAATGAGTCAATGTAGTAATGTGATTGCTCTGAGGTTGGCAAATCAAGCGGATAAAAATGCTGTATGTAATTTATTACCTGAAAATTTAGGAGGTATTCAAGATATACTGCCTACTTTAGGAATTGGAGAAGGACTAGTTGTGGGAGATGCATGCTTGTTACCAAGTCGTATTAAGATTCGAGAGCCACATTTAAAACCAAACTCAGAATCGGTTAGATTTTGGCGGACTTGGAATGAAAGTGTAGTGACACAGAATTTAAACAATGCATTAAACAATTTTAGAAGACAAACCATATCGTCAAGAGTTAATGTTTAAACTGTCCGGGTATACCCCTGCTAACTAAACCAGTATAATCGTCACAGTACGCTTATGTCAGCCTATAAAAATATTAAAGATGAGAATTTTAGATATTATATCTTAAAGCAAAAGGCTGATGTATTCCACGCAATGAAGAGCTTCTTTAAAGAAGAATCGGGTGAGAGAATGGCGTGACCCCTTTTTTAAGGGGTTTTTTATTAATAGAATATTCATTCATGTGTAATAAAAGGGAAAAAATTGAAGTAGAAATATTTATATAACTTTACTTTTTATGTAAAATAGTATATTATATAAATATACAATATAACGGTTATTTTCTAGGAGGAGCCTGTCACCATAGGCTCCTCCTGTTCTTTTTTAAGCAGCCTGTCGTACAGGTTTTTCTTTAAAGATTAAATAACTGAAAATTAGGAAAAATAATTCGGAAGAGGTGAGGCATACATATAACAAAGAGAGAGGTAATGATGAAAGGGGGATAAGGCATGACATTGTTGAGTTATCCGCTTGAGACAATTTATTTATATGGATTTATTATTGCTACCGTACTTACTGTTATTTACATCTTTTTTGGAGATATATTTGAATCCATATTTAGCTTCGGAGGTGGATCTACATCTATTGTAACGTTGCTGCTCAGTTTCTTTGCCATGCTCTGTGGTTTTAGTTATATAGGAGAGTATTTATTTACTTGGAATAGTATTGTTATTTTTAGTCTTTCTTTCGGCATATCTTTTATTGGAGTTTTTCTAATGAAAATATTGATTTTAAAACCAATTGCAGAAGCTGAACAAAATACAGTGCAACGTATGGATGAATTTGTTGGATGCAAAGGAGAAGTGATTATTACCATCCCGAAAGAAGGATTTGGAGAAGTATTAGTTTCTTCACAATTTGGAAGTAATGCGATACCAGCTAAGACAATTGGAAAGAAAGATATTTTACAAGGAACCGAGGTCATGATTGAGGAAGTTCAAGATGGTGTTTTGCTTGTACAGAACATCGCTTATTCTTTAAAAAAACCAAAGTTATAAGGGGGAATTTGAATGATTCCATTAATTATCGGTGGTATATTACTTGCAATCTTACTTTTACTTATTTTGGTGTTTATCACAAAATATCGTACAGTTGGTCCTGATGAGGCGCTGATTGTAACAGGGAACTGGCTTGGTGACGGGAAAAACGTTGTCACAACAGATGATGGTAAAAAAATTAAAATTATTCGTGGTGGCGGTACGTTTGTTGTACCAATTATGCAACGAGCAGAACTTCTTAGTTTATTAAACTATAAATTAGAAGTTGGAACACGTGATACGTATACAAAGCAAGGGGTGCCAGTTACGGTAAATGGTGTTTCTATTATTAAAGTAGGTTCAACAATTGAAGAAGTATCTACAGCAGCTGAACAATATTTAGGGAAAGAAACGGAAGAGTTAAAAGTTGAAGCGAAAGAAGTATTAGAAGGCCATTTACGTGCTATCTTATCTTCAATGACAGTGGAGGATGCTTATAGTAATAGAGAGCAATTTGCACAAAAAGTACATGAAGTTGCTTCGACAGATTTGAAGAAAATGGGGCTTCGTATTGTCTCCTTTACGATTAAAGAAATCATGGATAAAAATGGTTATTTAGATGCTTTAGGTCAACCGCAAATCGCAACAGTGAAACGTGATGCAACAATTGCGAATGCAGAGCGTGAAAAAGAAGCACGTATTGAAAAAGCTCGTGCGGAGAAAGAAGCAAAAGAAGCTGAATATCAACGTGATGCACAAATTGCTGAGGCTGAAAAGCATAAAGAATTAAAAGTACAATCATATAAGAGAGAGCAAGAGCAAGCACGTGCCGATGCGGACCTTTCTTATGAATTACAACAAGCAAAAGCACAACAAGGTGTTACAGAAGAGCAAATGCGCGTTAAAATCATTGAGCGTGAAAAGCAAATTGAATTAGAAGAAAAAGAAATTGCGCGTCGTGAAAAACAATACGACGCGGAAGTAAAGAAGAAAGCAGATGCAGATCGTTATGCAGTTGAACAATCAGCGGAAGCGGAAAAAGTAAAACAAATAAAAAAAGCAGATGCAGATCAATATAAGATTGAAGCAGAGGCAAGAGCACGTGCGGAAGAGGTGCGTGTAGAAGGTTTAGCAAAAGCCGAAATTGAAAAGGCACAAGGGCAAGCAAAAGCAGAAGTTCAAAAAGCGCAAGGTACAGCGGAAGCGGATGTTATTAGGTTAAAAGGTTTAGCAGAAGCGGAAGCGAAGCAAAAAATTGCGGAAGCGTTCGAATTATATGGGCAAGCGGCAATTATGGATATGGTTCTTAAAATGCTTCCAAGCTACGCAAAAGAAATTGCAAGCCCACTTAGTAACATTGATAAGATTACTGTTGTGGATACAGGCGGCGGTGGCAAAAACAGCGGAGCTGGAAAAGTGGCAGGATATGCGACTGATCTAATGGCAACGATGCAAGAAACATTAAAAGCTTCTTCTGGTATTGATTTAAAAGAACTATTAGAAAGTTTTGCTGGAAAAGGTGCTGTGCAGCAGGCGGTGATTGAGAAGCCTGTTGTGCAAGTAGTGGAAGAAAACGAGAAAAGTGAAAAATAACGAAGGAAGGCCTCTAGTATTAGGGGCCTTTTTAGGCTCTAATGCAAAGCGAAAATAGCGCATATATTTCTAGCGGAATTATATTTGATGATATAAGTGCAAACAATTGATGGATGAATTCTTTCTAGTTTGGACAGGTTGATTCTGTAAATCAATTTTTCTTTTTCATACTGATCATGTCCTTTTTTAGATTGATAGTATCAGTATGTCAAGGCTTTATAAATTTCTCGCACCAGAATCTCGCTAGCATCATACATGCCGCACTCATGCCACCTAATGCTTTGGAAAGAAATAATCCCCATATATGATTGGTAAATTCAAATAAAGATTCAGATGAAGAACAAAGAGATAACCCCAGTATAATCAATTTTTGATTGAATCTATCTGCCTATCTGTATATATATTCCGGTGATAGGAGGTGTTAGTAATTGAGTAAATGTAAATGTAGCAATATTTCATTATATCAGTAATTAATTGTAACGTATTCATATAAAAAGACATTATAGGAACAACAAGATCGATTCCTAAAAATAAAGAAATTGAATAATATCAAGGCTAAAGATATCTTTTCTGTTGCATACAATTATGTTATTTCTTTCAATGTGTTAAATTTAATTGAAATAAAGTAAATTTAGATTAATGGAGAAATGATTGTGTGTTAAACTACATTAAAATGTGTTTAATTATAATTCGTTACACAACTTGCTACAGGAACATTAGGAGGATTAGAAAGATGAGGAAATTGAAAGCAAAGATATACAAGTATGGAAAGATTAATATTTTACTAAACAAGCTCATTTCAATGGAGGAAGTATTTTGAATTAATCCTGATATCGAACAATTTCAAAAAGGATTGAAAATAGCGTTAGAGAAACGGAATTAATTTAATATGGGAATTTGAACTTCATATAGCGTTTGAAAAAGCTACTTCTATTCAAGTGAGATTACAAATAGGATGGACTGTTGTGTATAGCGTAACTCAGATGATTTTTATAGTTATATAAACAGAATTGTTAATGTGATATAAAAATTATGTGCAACTCCATTTTTATTTTTAACATTCTTTAAAGATGGTAAGAAGCGAGAAATATCTTAGGAAGGCTATTTATATCAGCATTATTTCGTAAAAGTATAATAAAAATCATGTATTTTTATCCCGCATTAACGGGCAGTAAGATCCCCCACTGATTAAAGTTTCACTTTATTTAGTGTGCTGTTATCGCAGTTTTTATAAGGAACAGAGGAGAGTTAATGTATGAAAAAAAGAATTGTAATCATAGAAGATGAAGATAATATCCGAGAAATATGTAAACGGTACTTGGAAAGAGAAGGATATGAAGTATACACCGCTGTAAACGGAACAGAAGGTTGGAATGCATTTCAGCAATATCAACCAGATTTAATTATTTTAGATTTGATGATGCCGAAAAAGGATGGCTGGGAATTATGTGAGGAAATTCGCCAATACTCTAATGTCCCTATTATTATGTTAACCGCTAGAGGAGAAGAAAGAGATCGGATTTTAGGATTAACAATGGGCGCGGATGATTATGTGACAAAGCCGTTTTCACCTCGTGAATTAGTATTAAGGGTGCAAATTATATTAAGAAGAGGAAATCAAGCAACGATACAAGAGAAAGAACCTGTATCAGAAATGATAGAGTTCCTAGATTTGAAGATTGATCCAACGAAAAGACGTGTATTTGTTTGTGGACATGAAATTGAGTTAACAGTGAAAGAATTTGAGGTGCTTTATCTAATGGCAAAACATCCAAAACAAGTATTTTCACGATCTCAACTTTTGGAACAGATATGGAATTTTGAGTATGAAGGGTGCACAAATGCAGTAACTGTATTAATGAGTCGTCTACGTGAAAAATTGGAGAAGCATACAACAAAGAACCGTTGGATTCATACAGTTTGGGGTATTGGTTATCGTTTTGAGCCAGAGGAAGGAAGTCAAGCATGAAATTACGTAATCAATTGTTATTGATGAATCTATTAAGTACAAGTATCATGTTAATTTTTATTTGGTACAGTGAAAGGCGAATGTTACTTAGACCGGAACAAACAAAATTATTAATAGGAATTGTGATGGTAGCAATGATTCTTTCAACGATTATTTACTGGTTAATGACACGTCCTATTATGAGATCTATTCAAAATTTAATTGCATTAACGAAACAATTTAGTGATAGACACTTTGAAACGATGTATATAATCGGGAAAGAACCAGAAGAGTTTAAAGAATTAGCGACAGCTTTTCAACAAATGGCTAAAAAATTAGAAGAAAGCTTTACTAAGTTAGAACAAGGAGAAAAAGCACGTACAGAACTAATTGCGAATATTTCCCATGACTTACGAACCCCTATGGCTAGCATACAATTGATGATAGAGGCGTTACAAGATGGTTTAATTGAAGATCCTAATATGAAAATGCAGTATCTAACGACAATCCTAAACGAAATTCAAAGATTAAGTGGATTAATTAATAATTTGTTTGAGCTTTCTAAGTTAGAACTTGGACAAGGAGCCTTTCACCCCAGTTTAACACATGTGGACAGCATTCTATTAGAAGTACTAGATTCCCATGCGATCTTATTGAAGGACAAAAGTATCGATTTGCAATTGCACGTTTCGGATACATTGCCACGACTTTGGATTATGCCATGTAAAATAGTGCGGGTTATTAGTAATTTGTTACATAATGCGATTCGGCATTCCCCTACATTTGGAACAATCGAGTTAATTGTAGAGGGAAATAAACAGAAACAGCAAGTTACATTCACCTTGCGTGATGAAGGGGAAGGGATTTCTTACGATGATCAATTACGTATATTTGAACGTTTTTTCAGAACAGACCCATCAAGAAGTTCACAATCTGGAGGGTCTGGACTTGGACTCGCCATTGCGAAATCACTAGTTGAAATACACAAAGGAGAAATTGGTGTTCAAGATCGTTCAGATGGGAAACAGGGATGTGAATTTTGGTTTACTCTTCCCATTGCATCAGAAAAGAAATAATACGGTTGAAAGACTTTTGTAACATTTATGAGAGAAAAATGAAAGATTTGTTAGCTATGATGAAGTTAATCTTACTAGTAGATGTTCTAACTCATCTAGAAAACTTAGCGACCTATGCATATTTGAAAGCTACGTGCGGTAACAATTAATAAAAGTTAAGTGTATCTCTTTATTTACGCGGACAGTAATACTCCTGCCTAAAAATAAAGAGTGGGGTATTACTGCCTGTGAAATTCTGGTTGGTGAGGACTGATAATCAGTGGGGATGAAGAGTTTGCCACTGATTATCAGTCCTCACCCATGTAATCTTACAAAACTGTCATCTTTATGTAAGGTTATTAGATAGTCCATTTATTATTTCAATGTGATAATAAAGGTATAAGAAATACTAGTAAATTTTTAGATATTATAGGAGAGTGTCAGTGATGATTATAACAACAACTTCAACTATTCAAGGAAAAGAAATTATTGAGTATATCGATATTGTAAACGGTGAAGCAATTATGGGGGCAAATATCGTACGTGATCTATTTGCTTCTGTTCGTGACGTTGTTGGTGGCCGTGCTGGTGCATATGAAAGTAAATTGAAAGAAGCACGTGATATTGCAATGGAAGAAATGAAACAACTTGCGAAGCAAAAAGGTGCAAATGCAATTGTTGGTATTGATGTAGACTACGAGGTCGTTCGTGATGGAATGTTAATGGTTGCTGTAAGTGGTACAGCTGTACGTGTATAAAAAAGTGAAACTTTAATCAGTGGGGGGTCTTCATCCCCTCACTGATTATCATCCCTCACCAATCGGATTTTTACGGGCAGTTCAGCTCTCACCTAACTTCTTTGCTTTTTCCGAAGGGTCTTACTGCCCGTTAATGCGGGATAAAAAGTATAATTGCTAAAGCACCTTGTTAAGAGTGAGGTGCTTTTTCTTTTTTATAAAATTAGAAAGGTGAAACATCTGAAAGGAAATAATATCTTATTTTCTTTCAGTTACTTTAGTGTTTTTTATACCGTTAATATTTCCAATTATAGTATATTCCCTTTTATTTTATCTTTGCACCAGCCAACCTTTTTAGACACTATTTAGAAATGTATTTCATTCCTTCTAGTCTATCTAGTACCCTTCTTTTCTTATAAAGCATCTTACCTACTTCAGCAATTTCCTCAATCGTTTTTCGATTTAAATAAGCACCAAAAACCATACCAGCAATGGGAATCATCTGAAATAGCTTCTTCCAACCGTAATTGTCACGATATACAGTAAACACTTCGCGCCATGATTTAATTTGGGACATACTATTGTCGTGATTGACACGAGCATCAAAATGTTTTAATTCATGAAGAATGGTTTGTTTCCCTACAATATCAGACGAGGAAAATTGTAAGCATTTTACGATAAATAATCTCTCTTGAATATCTTCAGGATTATAACCGTAGCAAATTGCAATTTCTTGCAAAATGTTTAGTGACATGCTTAAAACAGCTGGAATATCAATTGCGAGGGTGAAAATGCCACCAAAACCAGTTGTGGCCCCTTGTGCAGTTGCGACAGATTTTCTATTTTCGATAATTTTATCAACGATTGTATCCATCTCACTTAAAAGGGATTTTTGAACATCTGCTAAAGAAGCTGCGTTTTCAAATTTCTTTATTGTTGTTTGTGGATGAATTAAATATTTACTTCCAGAATTGAGATATTGAATGAGCTCATCTAGTAAAATATTAATTTTTTTATGGATAAACTTTGGAGTTAACTTATCAAGAATAGTAAATGGGATTTTCCCCCACTTTTCAAAGAACCAAAGATCTTCCTGTTCTTTCTCCCATTTTTCAATGATTGCGATTTCCTGTAATAAAAGTTCTTTTGACTCCATTTTTCGCCCTACTTTCTTATAACCGTGTCTTTCTATTTTACTTGGTATTTTATAATAAATAAAATTTAGCGTTTGTATTTATATGGGATGCTGTAAATAAGAAAAAGAGATAAGAGAACCGGCTTGAAGGAAGTATAGAATTAGATAACGTAATACAGCATTTCAGTTGGGATTTCTTGTGTAGGAAGTAGATATACGAGTACAATAAATATGTTAGTTTTACTTAGCTTTTAACATTTGAATAAGCTTAATTGATCTTTGTGAGGTATCCTTTTTTACTGATAAAGAGCTTAATCTATTTGTAGATATCAGTATTTTCTGTAAAAAAGGTTATTTGTAAGGAGAACCTGCTGAAGTAAATGCTTATTTGACTCAATTAAATACGCCGGAATTGTTACATGCTTTTGTATTACATTTTAATTGGGATGATGATTTACAGCCGATGAAAATGGTATTGCAACATGCTAATTGTCAGGAAATAACTGCTATTGAAATGTTTGATTTAGTGGATGGGGATTATTGGCTGAATCAGGGAGATAGTAGTGATGAAGAAAGGGAGTATGTATGGTAAATAATTAGGAAAATAACGTTATTAAACGCATAATCGTTATTTTGTTCATTTTATTCATGAGTTTTATTTTGAATTTTTAAAAATATAATGCGTTTATTGCAGGAGTGATAGAATAGATGAGAAAATAGAGAAGCGTGAAGTAGGGAGTAGATTTTGAATGAAAGCAATGATTGAAGAGATTTATAGTTCATATAAAGGAAGAGTTGAAGAGATTTTCGTTGATGAATCCTCTTACGTATATGAATGGGAAAAATTAATGACGATTCGAAAAAATGACGGAACACTGGAGAAAGTAGCAGTGGGAATTAGTGGTCATATACGATCTGTAAATATAGAGGTTGGTCAGGAAATTGATATGGATACATTGTTACTTAAGTTAGAAGATGATTTATTGATTACTGGCTGCGAATGATAGAAGATGTGTAGAAATTGCTGCACATCTTTTTTTATTAGTGGAAATTCCATTTATTACAAAAGATGCATTGTTTTTTCACAAATCTCACACAAATTTCACACAAATCTTTGGTATTCTCCTAAATGAGTAAGTGAATAGAATTTGATAGAGAAAGGAATTACATATGAAAATGATTCGATTTTCTTTTCTCTTATTTTTTGTATTACTTTGTATCCCATTTCGTATTCATGCTGAAGCAACAATTCAATCACAAATTGATGATACTCCTGCGTACGGAACTGTAAAGCTAAAAAATGGTATGTATAATGAAACGATTGAAATATCAAAACCTATTACGTTGGAAGGAGAGAAAAATACGAAGATTCGTTTTTGTGGTAATAAACCTGTTATTAAGGTGAATGGGGAAAATGTTACTGTTAAACGACTAAAAATAGAGCAGTGTAAGAAAAGAGAGGGAACAGCCGCTGTATATGTTGCAGGAACCGGGCATAATTTCACTGATTTAGAAATTCGTACACAGCAAATTGGGATGAAGTTGGAAGGTACTCAAAATACGAAAATCCAGAATAGCAGTATTCTAGGAGAAGCTAACGGTAATGGAATTGATTTATGGAAGTCCCATTGGAATCAAATTGAAAATGTTCGAATGAAAAATGTAAGGGATGGGATTTATTTAGAGCAAAGTGATAATAATCAAATATTAAGAAATTCCATTAGGCAATCTCGTTATGGTATTCACCTTATGTATTCTGATGGTACGAATGTGAGCAATAATATATCACAATATAATATAACTGGTGCGATGATTATGGGTACGAAAAGAACGACTGTAAAGGGAAATCAATTTATCAATAATAGAAGAAATGTTCATGCGCAAGGATTACTTTTGTACGATTCGATAGAAACGGAAGTTATGCAGAATCAAGTTACTAACAATAGAGTGGGAATGTATGTTGAAAAGGCGAAAGATAATCGAATTATAAAAAACATCGTTACAAATAACTTTATTGGAGTGCAATTAAAAAATGCAAATGAAAATGAAATAGCTGAGAATACCTTTTTAAGTAATATCAATGGATCACAAGCTACGAAAAGCACGAATAATGTAATTCATCGTAATTATTGGGATGGTGCTTTAAAAGTAGATTTAAATCATACAGGTATTAGTGCATTACCTTATAAGGCTGATTCTTTTTTTTTAGTTTTAACGCAGGATATTCCTGAATACCAGTTGTTTTTTCATTCGCCTGGGATGCTTGTTTTACAAAATTTAATCAAAATTCCAGATGAATCGATGTTAATTGATTATAAACCAAGTATGAGTATGCAGTTTTCGAAGATAGAAAGAGGTACAGAAAGTCAATTTGAAGCTTGGATTATTAGTGTAAGTATGTTGCTTATGGGGAGTATATTATTCTTTTTAGGGAGGAAATATTGATGAAAATAAAACATGTTGTATTTGTTATGTGTATGTGCCTAGTATTTGCAGTGGTAGGGTGTGGAAAGAAGGGCGCAGAGCCAGTCGCGGTCGATGAAAAAAATGATAAGTGTGATGTTTGTAATATGGCAGTAATGGATAATCAATTCGCAACGGAAGTTATTTTAGAAAATGGTAAAGCGCTAAAATTTGATGACATTGGTTGTATGTATAAATGGATGGACGAACATAAAAATGAAAAAACACAAGAAAAATTTGTTCGAGATTATCATACAAAGGATTGGATTTCATTAGATAAAGCTACTTATGTGTATGATAAAACAATTAAAACGCCAATGGCATACAATGTAATTTCTTTTAAAGAGAAAAAAGATGCTGAAAACTTTGTATCTAAACATGCTGGAAAAGTCTTTTCATATAAAGAGTTAACGGATCATAAATGGGAAATGAATAAAGAAATGATGGGGAAAATGAAGAAGGAACATGGGAAAGAGAATAACTCAGGGCACTCCCATTAATATAAAATAAAATGGAAAGAGGCTTTATAGCCTACAAATAGCTGGATAAAAGACAACCTTAGGCGGTTGTCTTTTTCTATAAAAAGGGTGATGATATGTGGAATATATGCTATTCAGAGTGGCGTAGAACAGTAAGAGAAAAGTCTTCGTATACATTTTTATTACTTTGGATTGTAATACTTTCTTTATTATTTTTGATGGAACGGAATGTACCATCCTTAGCGGGATATACGAACACAATGGGAACAATTTTAAACTTAATTTTATACATTATCCCTTTATTTATGTTAATCGCAGGATCATTTTCAATTGCAAATGAGATGGAAAATGGACAATGGCGGCTTCTGTGTACATATCCTTTAACTACATCCTCATATGTAATAGGAAAGATTGCTGGTCAATTTATAGCGCAAATTATTCTTTTTACACTTAGCTTTGGAAGTAGTGTAATGATTGGATTATTAAGTGGAAGTATGTTTAAAAGTAGCTGGATACTAGCAATTTACTTATTTTCTATTATTCTCATATTCTTTTTTATAGTTTTAGGTATAACAATTGGTGCATTTTCTTTGACAAGGTGGCAAGCGTTAGCAATTTCAATTGCAGTTTGGTTTTTACTCATTATGATGTGGCCTACGGCAGTAATTAGTATTCTTAATCTTGTTCCATATACGATGATAGCGTCGCTTATAAAAGTTTTTGTGTTTTGTAATCCGGCTGAACTGCTAAGAATCATATTTGTTATTCAATTAGGGGGAGGGGCAGTATTTGGACAATCCTATGATCAGCTTGTGATGTTTTTTCAGAGTGGGACAGTAGTTATCATTCTTTTTATGTATAGTGTGATCTATACAGTAATCTTCTTATTATTAGCTGTTTGGCGACTAGAAAGGAGAAGAAACCAATGACGGTATTGCAAATTGATGGAATTTGTAAGCAGTATAAAAAGAAAACGGCATTATTTCCTACTTCGCTATACGGTAGAGATGGAGAATGTATTGTACTATGCGGTGGAAACGGAGCGGGGAAAAGTACGATCCTTAATATATTAGCAGGAATCTCTTCACCTACATCTGGAACAGTAAGGTTACAGGACATAGAATTGCATAAAAATAGAAGGCGATATGTAGCTGAAATTGGTTATATGCCAGATGATTTTCATGCGCAACAATCTATGACTGTACAAGAGTTTCTATCATTCTATGCAGCTTTTCGAAAGGTTGGAAAAGAGAGAGTTCAGGAAGTAATTGCATTACTTGGATTAGAAGAGAAGCAAAGCGAGTGTTTACACAGACTATCAAAAGGAATGAGACAAAGGCTTTTATTTGGACAAGCGTGGCTCGCCAAGCCTAAATTACTACTATTAGATGAACCAACAAATGGTTTAGATCCATATTGGGTAAATGAATTTGTTACATTATTAAAAGATATAAAGAGAAGTGGTACAATCATTGTTTTTTCTACACATATGATGGATGTAGCAGCAGATATTGGAGATGTGATTCTCTTTATGGAAGATGGAAAGGTTACACAAGAAATAAGAGATGATGGAAATACGGAAAACTTGATATTACAATTATTGCAGCTTCATCGTAAGTAATAAAATAGATTTTTTTCATATAATCCAAACAGCTGTTGAAAATGATTCAACAGCTGTTTGGATTATATACCTGTTCTTACTTTTGATAATATAGGCATAGAATATAGTAGGAAAGAAGAGCGATTGCAACGATTATCATTCCTGAAAAAGAATGAGAGGCGAATAGAAATGGGGAAAGAACTGTTTGTGACAATTGAAAGTACTTTTACACTTCAAGGAACATTAACAATTCCTACATATTATTCAGAAACATATCCAGTTATTATGTTGATTGGTGGTACTGGGAAGGAAAATCGTGATGGAAATACAGGTCGTTTACAGTTAAACTTATATAAGGAATTAGCTGATTATTTTACCTCTTTAGGATTTGCAGTGCTTCGTTATGATAAACGTGGTACTCATAAAAGTAAGGGGAATTACTATAAAGCAGGGGTAACAGATTTTATTGATGATGCTGCTTTATGGATTAGATTTTTAAAGGATCATCCGCAAATAGATCCGAAACGCGTTATTATCGCGGGGCATAGTGAGGGAGCTTTGCTTGCACCAGCTGTCTACGTAAGAGAATCAGTTGCGGGATTAATATTACTTGCTGGTGCAGCAGAACCATCTAAATCGCTCTTAGAAAGACAAATAGATAAAGTTGCTAACGAGTTAGAAATAGCGTCAGGATTCAGAGGATGTTTATCTAAAATGTTGAAAATCCCGCGGCGTATGAGAAAGCAAAATGAAGTACTGGTGAAAAAGGTACAACATTCAACAAAAGCTGTTATATGGATAAAAGGTACGAAAGTGAATGCAAAATGGCTAAGAGAACAGTTACAATATAATGTAGTTACATATTTAGAGCAAGTATCATGTCCTGTTTTAGCAATTACGGGAGACAGTGATATACAAGTGCCACCCGAGCATGCTAAACTGATTGCTTCATATGTTAATGGTGAAGCAGAGTGGCATATCATTCCGAACATGAACCATATTTTAAGAAATTATGAACATAAGCATACAATGATTCGATTAATGAAGGAATATAAGGGGCTTATGGATAAATCTATTGAAGAAGAGTTGTTACATGTGATGAAGGGATGGTTAAAAAAACATTATCTTTCATAGGAGCTGTAGTTGTGAGGAAACAAAATTTTTTATTATTTATGTTATTAGGGCTTTTCATTATGATAGTAGCTTGTGAGAAGCAAGAAGAGGTTGAATCTAAACCGGTTCAAGTGAAAAATGAAAAAAAACAAGAGAAGACGCATAAAGAGGAAGAAGAGAACAAAGAGAAAAAGAATATGAATTTAATGGATAAGCAATTATTACTTTCTGCAACACTAGGCGATACAGAAACAGTTATGAAATTAATAAAAGATGGAGCTAACATAAATGTATCAGGGGATAAAGGAGAAACACCTGTAATGGCAGCGACATATCATAATCATGTTGAGACAGTGAAAGCATTGATCGATGCAGGTGCAGACATTGAATTTCCAGATGAAAATAAAGAAAATCCATTCCTTTATGCGAGCAAAGAGGGCTATGTTGATATTGTAAAACTAACAATTGATGCAGGCACGAATATTAGAGAAACGAATCGTCATGGTGGAACAGCACTCATTCCAGCGGCTGAAAGAGGGCATGTGGAAGTTGTAAAAGAGCTAGTAGGTCGCACGGATATCGATGTGAATTATAGGAATGATCTTGGTTGGACGGCATTACTAGAAGCAATTGTTCTTGGAAATGGCAGTGAAAATCATAAACAAATTGTTCAGTTACTCATTGATCATGGGGCAGATGTAAATATGGCAGATCGAAACGGCGTTACGCCACTAGAGCATGCGGAAAATCGAGGTTTTAAAGAAATCGCAAATATGCTAAGGGTAGCAGGAGCAAATGAAATTATCAAGCAACCTACAGAATAATATATATAAATACAAATTGAAAAACCGACATAAAACCCTTCTTTTTAGGTGGGAGAGAGCATCCAGCCATGCATAGAAGCGGTCAGGTCCTTTTCCTGCCCCATGCCAAGTAAAAACAAAGAGAGAAAACAAGTAGCGGTCATCTTTTGTTTTTCGTCGCCGTGACTTATATGTTGAAAAATCAAAATGGATTTATATAGATTGTGAAAAAAGAGATAAGGAGGAAATCTTATCTCTTTTTTGTGTTTAAAACTGATGTTTTTTTGCCATCGGTTCTATACATGTATTTAATATCCAACTTAAGATTCTCCAGACTTTTTGTTGTTTATGTGGCAAATGGTCATTATATATATAGCTGTATTCAATCTGCTGTTTTGCACCACGATTTCGTTTGAACTCTCCAGCCCCAGCGCTACAATGACAAATTAAATTTTTTTCGATAGAATCCATTGTAATAAGGAGGGAAAGAATACGATATAAGCCTTGTTGCTGACCAGAGTTTGTATCATAGCCAAGTATAGGAGTTGTCATAACTCCATCTCTAATAAAGTAAGCAATGACACCATCAATTATCCCCTCTTTTTTTATAACTTTTATCTCAAATAAATGATGCTGAAGTGCATTCCATAAATAAGCTGGTGTAAACATTGGATTATGATCGGAATATTTCTCGATATATAGTTGATTGTATAACTCGGAAATCTGTAAAATATCCTCTTTTGTTAACTCCTCATTCGTAATTATTTCATAATTACTTTTCTTTAATAAACTTTTATCATTTAATAAGTCTTTTCGTGCTTTTCGGTTCATTTTTTTATAGTCTTTTGGATTAAATAAATATATAGAACGAGACATAATTTTATTGTAACCTACAGTAGACAATGCTTGTGTAATTGTAGGGTATAATTCGCTATTTAAAGAACGGAATAAAATTGTATGCTCTGGAAATTTCTCAATAAGTAAATTCGTAATCTGTTCGATTTGTTGTTTATTGATAGAATGGTAAAGATTTGTTGATAGCATCCAATTATTTACTATAATTACTTTATTAATATTCGTTCGTCGTAGCCAGCTTCCGATAAGATGAATTGGGTAGGTTAGTAACTTCTCTAACCACGGTTTTTTTAATTCCCATAACTCTTCTAGCGCATAGGATATGTAATGTGTATAAGGAGAACATACATATGAATTATCAAACTCCTCATGATTAACAGTAACTGGTAATACAAGATCATCAATTTCTAATAGAAAAAGTTGAGTATTAACATTTTCAATAAATGCTGTAATGCCATTTTGTAAGAGTGGTAGGAAGCTGTCTCTTACATATGCTCCATCTCGTTTTGTGGTCCAGTCAATGCTGTGTAGAGAATGAATATCATGTAGCTTAATCATATATTCTCACCATGCTTTATAAGGTTTTCTATTCTTTTTAATTTTTTATCATATAACTGAATATCATAATGTGAAAAGAAAAAGTGTGGTACAACACATTTTTTAGTGTCCCATAGTGTATGTAGCTCCTGTATTACGATAGATTTACATGATTTGAAATGTTCAGGTGGTACTTTAAGTTTAATCTCAATTTTGTCTGTGCTGTGCTGAATCACTTTAAATTCTTGAATTTCATTAGATGCAAACATAATTGCTCTTCGGATGAAATCAGGAAAAATAGATATCTCACTCTTATCCAATTCACTTATCCCAATAAATATATCATCACATCGACCATCAATTCGTTCTAAGGCTAAGAAGGGAGAGCCGCAGGCGCATGTTGTTTTTTTCTCAATTAATATGTCATTGAGACGGTAGCGGATTATAGGCTGTGTTTTCCTCATGAAATCAGTAATAATAGGAACGAATATCCCTCTTTCCTGATCTAGGTATTCTTTTTCAATATGAACGAGGTCTTCATTGATATGTAATGTACCATGTTTACATGTTGTAGCAAGAAAGCCTTCTGTACATTGGTAAATTTGGTGTACTGTTTGTTGAAAAATTGTACTGATAAACTCTCCATCAATATCTTCAAGTACTTCTGCTACAGAGATAATTTTTTTGGGACAAATCATAATAAGTCCCTCTTGTTGCCAATGAGCGATTTTTCGCAACATAGAAGGAGGTGCAATTAAAATAGATGGATTTACTTCATTTAGTCGAGCGATATGTTGCTGAAACGAATCTAGTAAATCAAAAAAATGAAATGAGATTCGCTTATTTTTTGTCGCTTCATATAAATTGCTGTTCGCTCGTAGGAAAAAAGCGATAGTGTGTTTATGTAGAATGCTAGAAGGAAGTACTTTACCGATAATAGAACCAGCCCACATCGTTTGTTCTTCCTCAGAAACGAGAAAAACTCCGCGATTTCCACTAGTGCCTGATGATAGCCCAACAGTTATATTGCGAATAGTCGGAGAAAAATTCCGGGTCTTTTCAGCCTCAAATGCCACATGAAAGGCTTCTTTCTTTGAAATAGAAACTGTATTTAATGTATCAAAATTTTCCATCATTACCTCTTTATTAATGAGAGGGAGTGCAGCCAAGTTCCCTTTTTCGATTTCTTTTGAAAAAGGTGTATATAACTGGCGATAGAAAGGAGACATCTCTAGAGTGAACAAAAGTTGTTTTTTTATTTGTTGTTTATGAAATTGTTCCAATTGTTCGCGATTTGAAAATCGTAAGCGATATTTTGTTTTCAAATATTGCTGGAGAATTCGTAATTTATTCATAGTACACCCCTGCTTTAATTTGATTCCATGTGCGTTCGCAATGAGTTGGAAGAATTTCAATTTCAGGTGATATTTGCGATAAATGATGTAATTTTTCAATGTTGAGACGATAAGATTTTGCATCCCCAGTTAAAAGATTGGCGATCTTACTTGGAAATACAAGGTTTTCATACGTTTTACTTAGCCACACTGCATCTGCACAAAGAAAAACAATTTTATTACTATGTAAATGGACGAATACACCAAATTGTCCAATTGCATGTCCCGTTAAATCAACAGCGAGCAATGAACCATCACCAAACACGTCATAAGCCTCTTCAAATTTTCCATATGTAGGAGGTAAGCTTGATGGCGGGATTTGATCAATGAATGTCAGCCGTTGTTCTAAATCAATTGGTAATGTGTCTTTTAAGCAACCTTTTAATAGAGCACCAAATTTACTTCTCTTTTTTATATCTTCATAAGCTTTCGCGAAGGTTAGTATTTTTGCTTTCGGAAAGTCAGGTAGCCCTGCTGTATGGTCACCGTGAAAGTGAGAAAGAATAATATATTTAATTTCTTCTGGCTGGATGCCATCAAGAAGTAGTTGCTGTTTAATAGATTGCTCCTCTGTAAAATGAACAGGGGTAAGTTTAGCGTATACAGAGTAAGGAAATTTTCTTGTTGCTTCTTTAAAGTGCCGAGCATATCCGGTATCAAACAAGATATAACCTAAGCTTGGATGTTGAAGTAACCCCACTGTAGCTGGAAAGCGAATTTGTCTCCAACTTCCCTTGGAATATGCAACTTTTTCAGGGTGTGTACAATATCCTGTATCGTATAGCTTTAAAGATTTGATTTTCATTGTGTTTTCCACCATTCTACAAATTTTGTGATTCCTTCTTCTATGCTGATATTCGGAGCATAGCCTAGTTCTTTTTGAGCTTTATCAATGCTTAAAGTCTGACTTTTTGAAAGTACACTAACCGTATATTTTGTGAGAATAGGTTCTTTTCCAAGTAAAATGGTTTTTGAAATACCTTCTAGTATAGCGGCAATTGTAAAAGCGGTTTTGTAGGAAATCTTTTTATATTGAACCTCTTTACCAAGGCGTTTCATCACATTCTCAATTACTTCATATAAATTTACACGTTCACCATTTGTTATATTATATTTTTGACCTAATGTATGTTTAGGTGAATGCATACAAAGAAGTAAGGCATCTACAACATTATCGATATAGGTAATATCGACGAGTACATCTTCTGTACCGATTCTTGGTAGAGCGCCTTTTTCACATACTTTAATAAGGCGCGGGAGAATGGCGTT
The DNA here is from genome assembly GCF_038006685.1 of Bacillus sp. FSL K6-0042. Classification (NCBI taxonomy): domain Bacteria; kingdom Bacillati; phylum Bacillota; class Bacilli; order Caryophanales; family Bacillaceae; genus Bacillus; species Bacillus sp. FSL K6-0042. The sequence continues at coordinate 2,628,001 of NZ_JBBOVS010000001.1, read as the reverse complement.
ATCTCCTGGACCAAATAAAGCACGTGGGCGTATCGTGATAACAGGTAAACCATGATTGAATGCTTGATCAATAGATTGCTCAGCTAAGTACTTTGTTTTCGCATAATGGTTTACAAATGTATCAGGAAGTTTCGCATTTTCTACTACATCTTGTCGTTCATCATAATAGAAATAAATACTCGGTGTTGATACATGGATGAGGCGTTTTATACCAGATTTTTGACTTCCTTCAATAATATGCTTTGTTCCTAATACATTCGCATTGTAAAAATCTTTATATTTGCCCCAAGGAGAAGAAAGGGCACCGCTATGAAAGATATAGTCTTTATCTTTACAAACTTGTAGAACACTATGCCTGTCTTCAAGAGGGCAATAGACAAACTCAATTCCATTTCGCTCTAATAATTTTCCGATTGTCTTATTTCTCCCGGTTGCTGTTACTTCATAACCCATACTCGCTAATCGAAAAGCAAGTTTTTGTCCCAGAAAACCAGTTCCTCCAGTTACTAGCGTTTTCATAAATTTTCACCGTCCCATGATATGTCATATGTTGTTTGCTCCAAAATAGTCCGTCCATGTTTATAGCTTTCATGCCATAATTTATACATGCTATAAAACTGATAAAAAAATGTTTTTCTATCAGAGCGACTATAAATAATATCTGGATAGGAACATAGGACTTTCCACCATCGTTTACGTGTTTGTTTGCTTTTTAAGTAAGGAATTCCGTATAAAAGCATTGCTAATCGAATTGCACATTGGGAGTTGTGCTTAGGAATGCGCATATTGTTCACCTTTTTAGCAAAAAAAGCGGATACTACTTCTTCGTCGAATAAATGTAATCCACTTGTGGTACGTGGATTACATTCAATCGGAATAGCGTCTCCATCTTCTGGAATGATAAAATCAAAGGCGATTTGCCCAGAGAAATTTAGCTCCTTTACGATATGTTCAACAAATTGGTCAATTTTTGGATGGTTAATATGCTCGAAAGCAATAGTAGCACCTAAGCCCGCCGTGAATTCCGTTTTGTAAACAGAGTGAGCTAATACCTTCCCAGATTGTACAATACTGTAGGAGCAATGCTGCGTTCCTTTTATAAACTCTTGAATGATATAATTTTGCTTGTCCATCGTGATGCCTTTTTCAATATCTTCTTTTGTAATAAACGCTACTTTGTCAGAAAAACGAGAGAAAATAGGCTTTAACACAAAAGGAGTGGCGGGTGATGTTTGTTGAATCATTTCCTGTATGATTTGTTCGTTATTTGTTCTATATGTTGCAGGAACTGGCCAACCTAATTTCGTTACGAACTGAATAAATTCCCACTTATTATGAAGTAATGCAAGTTTTTGAAATTCGTCTACAAATATATGACAAAATCGGCTTAATTTCTCTTTATGTTTGGATATATAAAATATTTCTTCACAAGTAGGAATAAGTAAATCTACATCATGACTTTGAATAATTAATTGTAGTGCAGAGATACATTCATCTGTTTTCCATTTTGGAGAAGGAATTTCATAAAAATGATCAGTGCTCGTTGAAACTTTGCTTAATGGATAAGGAATACTATCTGCAATAATGACGGTATGTCCGTTTTTCTTAAGCAGCCTGCATAAATGCAATGCTGCTGGTGCGCGTGCGCCAGTAATTAATACTGTTTTCTTAGTACTCAAGGAGAATGCCTCCGATAGAAAGCCCAGCAGAAGTACCTAGTAATAATATTTTATCTCCGCGTTGCACTTTCTTTTGTTTAATTGCTTCGAAAAGAGCGATCGGAATGGATGCAGAAATCATATTCCCATAGTCTTCAAAAATAGTCATAAAGCGATCCTCATCGACACCTAGCTTTTTACGAATTAGTTTCATAGCTGGTCCACTTGCTTGGTGTGGAACAATTAAATTGATATCATTTAACGAATAACCTGTATGCATAAGTAGTTTTTCGATAAAATCTAACATATATTTAGAGGACAATTTGAAAATAGCTCTGCCATTCATATCGAATAAAAAATCCTCTTTTCGTTCTTCGCTATATTCTCTAGGATGAATCATCGTTCCCCCGCCGCGAATTTCCGATAGATGTGCGCCAGAGCTATACGTTTCCATATGAGAAGCTATAATGGAAGAAGTGTGATCACTTTTGGTTACAACAACGGCCGCTGCGCCATCGCCGAATAAAATGCTACTTTCATTTTGTCCCCAATTTAATCCTACAGAAGAAATTTCAGAAGAAATGATAACCACATTTTTGTATCTCCCGCATTCAATTGCGTAAGAAATTGTATCAAGTGCTGTTACGAAACTTAAGCATGTTGAGTTAATATCAAAACATGGAATACCAGAATGCTGTAGCCCAAGTTGTTCTTGAATAAGTGATGCAGTAGAAGGAATTGCCTGCTGGATTGTTCCGCTTCCACAGATGATACAATCGATATCTTTCCATGTTAAATTCGCATCTGCTACAGCTTTTTTTGCAGCTTCAGCTCCCATATAAGAAGAAGTTTCCTCATCGACAAAGTATCTCGTTTTCACTCCAGCTTTTTTTAAAGTCCAGCCTTCATAGACTCCTAACATACGATCTATTTCAAAAGAATCTACTTTTCGTTTTGGAACATATACACCAATACCTTTTATTTTAATATACCTTTTCATCCCATATCGCCTCTTAATCTTTTCATAAATTTATAAAATTCTATCATATTATATATTATTATAGAAAAAATATGGAAAAAAGTATTTTTGGGAAATTTAGTATTTTTATAAATTATTTCTATTTAATTTGTGTCGCTGTAAGAAAAGAAATAACTAACTTTATAGTGAGAAATAAATAATTAATGTGGTGAAAATTGTAAAAAAAAACAAAAAAATATTAACATGTGATTAACATCTTGTTAACAAATCATCAAAACTAACTTAATAAATAAGTAATATAGTAAAGGTAACAACGTAACTAGGGTAGAGAACATTTGAGAACACCTGCTTACATATAACAATCTATTTATATTTCTTACATTTACTCTAGTTTATAGGGGTTAAGCGAGAAGAAGGTTGTTCTATGTAGATTGGTGTTTTAAATTTGCCTGCATGCATATTAGAAATACGTAAAAAGCTGAGGGAAATCAATATTTCAGGAACCCTTCCTTTATAAAATAACTAGTAGAGAAGGTGGCTTTTCCTATTATTGCAGGAAGCTTCATTCAAACGTAAGAAGAGGCGGAGATTGCAGGTAAAGCAGGTTAATAAGCCGTTGTGAAGTATGGTTACAAGAACAAAAAAGGAGCGCAAACTGATGATTGAACTAAGAGATGTGTCAAAAGTTTATAAGAATTCAAAGGAAATAGCAGTTGAAAATGTGTCGGTGCAGATTCAAAAAGGTGAATTTTTTGTTCTAGTTGGTCCTTCTGGGTGTGGGAAAAGTACATTATTGCGAATGATTGCAGGTTTAGAAGAAATTACTTCTGGGGCGTTACTTATTAACGAAAATGTTGCAAATGATTTAGAACCGAAAAATCGAAATCTATCAATGGTATTCCAAAATTACGCTTTATATCCACATTTGACGGTGGAAGAAAATATTTTATTTGGATTAAAAATACGGAAAATTCCAAAAGAGGAACGACAAAAACGATTGATAGAAGCAGTAGAAATGGTAGGGCTTACGGAATATACAAAGTCGAAACCAGGTCAATTATCAGGTGGACAAAGACAACGTGTTGCACTGGCGCGAGCAATTGTAAGTCAAGCGCCAATTTGTTTAATGGATGAACCCCTTTCTAACTTGGATGCAAAGTTGCGTGCACAAATGCGCATTGAAATTAGAGAGATCCAGCAGCGACTAGGTATTACGATGATTTATGTGACCCATGATCAAATTGAGGCAATGACAATGGGGGATCGCATTATGGTGTTAAACAAAGGGAGTATACAACAGGTAGGCACACCGCTCGATATATATAACTATCCTGCAAATGAATTTGTTGCAGGCTTTATCGGTTCACCATCCATGAATATTGGTAATGGAATCGTAGATAAAGGTATGGGGGGATTACATGTTGATGGATTACAAATCCCGTTGTCTTCGGGGCATTTACAACAGTTTTCAGAACAAAAGGTGCGCTTAGGAATTCGTCCAGAACACATCGTATTAGCTGAAGATGGCCAAGAAGTTACACTGCAATCTGTAGAAGTATTAGGAAATGAAACAATTTTAAATTTTATAGTAAATGAAAAAACATGGAGTGCAAAAGTAATCGGACAACTTATTTTGAAAAAAGGTGATAAAGCTAAATTGCAATTTCCAGTACAGAAACTATGTTTCTTTCATAACGATACAAATGAAAGGATTCGATTCGTTGCCGAAGAAGAGTTGAAGGCGGTGGCGAAATAATGATTGAGGTAGAAAATTTACCTGTTCAAACAGAAGTTTCAAGAAAAAAGGCATTATGGGGCCGTACGAAAGATTTGCGCACAGGCTTGTTATTCTTGGCGCCTTCCATCATATTATTTACAATTTTTTTGTTTTATCCATTATTTCGTACTATCTATTATAGTTTTTATTTAACAGATGTTCATGGTGAGGCAAATCTTTTCGTAGGACTGGAAAACTATCAATATTTATTGTCTGATCCAACTTTTTATAAAAGTATAAAATCTACTTTACTCTTTGTATTATATACAGTTCCAACTAGTATTTTGTTTGCACTGTTTCTTGCTTTAATTGCAAACGAAAAAATAAAAGGAATAGGCTTGTTTCGAGTTTTATTCTCCTCAACAATGGGAATTTCAGTAGCAGCTAGCGCAGTAATCTGGTTATTTTTATTCCATCCGAGTGTCGGTTTATTCAATAATATACTTGGTTCGATGAATCTTCCTGCAATTGCATGGCTAACAAGTCCAGATTGGGCATTATTTTCTGTATCAGTTACAACAGTTTGGGTAAATACCGGGTTTGCATTTTTAGTTATATTAGGTGGTTTGCAAAATATTGATACGACTCTATACGAGAGTGCATCTATTGATGGTGCTAGCTATTTACATAAACTTCGGCGCGTTACATTACCGATGCTATCTCCTACATTATTTTTTATTATAACAGTTACTTTAATTAGTGCATTTCAAAGCTTTGGACAGATTGATATTTTAACGCACGGTGGACCGAACGATGCAACAAACTTAATTGTGTACTCTATTTATAAAGAAGCTTTTGCGAATCATCAATTTGGTACAGCGAGTGCACAGGCAATGGTATTATTTATTTTCATTTTTCTTGCCACATTACTTCAATTTAAGTTTGCAGAGAGAAAGGTGCATTATAAATGATTACGAATAAGTGGAAACAACATATTCTTTTATACATACTGCTTACCATAAGCGCAGTGATGGTCTTTTTTCCAGTTCTATACGCATTTTTGCTAGGGTTCATGACGCCAGAAGACATTCAAATGAGAAGGGTGTTCCCGACACAATTTACATTCGATAATTTTGTACATATTTTTCAGAAAGTACCGCTGTTTTCTTATTTATACAATAGTCTGATAGTTTCAACAGCAGTGATGATTGGGCAGCTTGTTGTATCAAGTTTAGCTGCTTATGCATTTGTATTTTTAAATTTTAAAGGACGAAATTTTATTTTCTTTCTGTTTATTTCAACGATGCTTATCCCATGGGAAGCAACGATGGTACCGAACTTTTTAACGGTACAACAATTTGGATGGATTAACACATTTACTGGAATGACGGTTCCGTTCTTTGCAACTGCTTTTGGAATCTTTTTATTACGTCAGCATTTTATGACGCTTCCAAATGAGTTAAAAGAAGCTGCCTTTATCGAGGGGATTGGCCATGTGAAGTTTTTATTCCGTGTTGTCATTCCTTATTGTAAAACAAGTTTTATAACACTAGGTGTATATAGCTTTTTAACAACATGGAATATGTATTTATGGCCCCTCCTAGTTACGAATGATGAGAAAATTAGAACCGTACAAATTGGGGTGAAACAACTTCAATCTCAGGAAGTTGCAACAGATTGGGGCAGTGTGATGGCAGGAGTTACAGTTATTGTGATTCCGACTTTAATTTTATTATTTTTAGGTCAGAGGCAGTTGCAACAAGGTTTAACAAAAGGGGCAATTAAATAAATATACATATGAAAAGGTGGGATTGAGATGAGATTTTGGAAAAAAGGTGCTGTTATTATAATGGCAGCAACGATGGCTTTATCAGCTGCAGCTTGTTCAAGTAGTAAAACAGAGGGGAAATCTGAAGCAAAGGAAAAAGTAGCTCCCGCAGAAAAGAATGGAGATAAAACAGTTATTCGCTTTTGGCATGCAATGGGTGGAAAAACGCAAGGTGTGTTGGATGGAATTGTTGCAGATTATAATAAGTCACAAAATAAATATGAGGTGAAAGCTGAATTTCAAGGTTCCTATGAAGAATCTTTAACGAAGTTTAAAAATATAACAGCTTCAAAAGAATCACCAGCTCTCGTTCAATCTAGCGAAATTACAACGAAATATATGATTGATAGTAAAAAGATTACGCCGATTGATAGCTGGATTAAAAAGGATAAATATGATATATCGAAATTAGAAAAAGCGATTACGAATTACTATTCAGTTGATGGGAAAATGTATTCCATGCCATTTAATTCATCTACACCAGTATTAATTTATAATAAAGATGCCTTTACAAAAGCGGGGCTCGATCCGGAAAAAGCACCGAAAACATACGCTGAATTAAAAGAAGCAGCAAAAAAATTAACTGTTAAAGAAGGCGAAAGCGTAAAACAGTACGGTTTTTCAATGTTAAATTACGGATGGTTCTTTGAAGAGCTTTTGGCAACACAAGGTGGGTTATATGTTGATAAAGAAAATGGGCGTAAAGGTGCAGCGAAAAAAGCTGTATTTAACGGAAAAGAAGGACAAAAAGTATTTGGTTTATTAGATGAACTGAATAAAGCTGGTACATTAGGAAAGTATGGGGCGAGTTGGGATGATGTTCGTGCCGCATTCCAATCTGGACAAGTTGCGATGTATTTAGATTCTTCAGCAGGTGTTCGTAATGTGATTGATTCGTCTAAATTTAATGTAGGAGTAGCATATATCCCATATCCAGAAGATGTGAAACAAAACGGAGTTGTTATTGGCGGTGCATCACTATGGATGACGAATATGGTCGCAGAAGAAACACAAAAAGGTGCTTGGGACTTTATGAAATACTTAACAAAAGCAGATGTACAAGCAAAATGGCATACGGAAACAGGTTATTTCTCTATTAACCCAGATGCATATAATGAGCCTTTAGTAAAACAACAATATGAAAAATATCCACAGTTAAAAGTAACGGTAGAACAGTTACAAGCAACAAAACCATCTGTTGCAACACAAGGTGCACTTATTAGTGTATTTCCTGAATCCCGCGATGCAGTTGTAAAAGCGCTAGAAGCAATGTATGATGGAAAAAATAGTAAAGAAGCATTAGATGAAGCAGCAAAAACAACAGATCGGGCAATTAGTATTTCGAACCGTACAAATCAAAAATAAAAGAAAGCCGTATCTGTAAAAAAGATACGGCTTTCCTATCTTTCCTTTGCTTGTTGTCTCATTTCTTACTTTAAGTATAGCGGGTAGCAAGTCTTGTAACTATCGAATTAGGTGACATGAGGATTACGGTGTTGTAAGGGTACAAATTCTCCTTTTTGAAACTTCTTTTGTTAAGGGAAAGTTAAGGAATAGCTTTCATAATAAAGTACATATATAAACGGATGGTAAATGAGCAAGAAAATGATTCATGTTATGACAGGTCTACATAGACAATGATATATAATTATTATAAGTACGTAGGATTTAGAGGGAGCAAGGCAAGGTGAAGTATTCGGATACAAGACTGGAAATCGTTTGGAAGTAAGGATAAGTATGTTGTGCTGCTCTCTTTTGTTATTATGAAAAATGGTAACAGTAATTATTTATCCCGCTATTCGCGGGCTACTAATAATCAGTGATGGATGAAGAAAATCACTACCGATTAAAGTTTCACTTTATATTTGATGAAAGGTGAGAAAGTGGGATGCGCTTATTAGTTGTAGAAGATCATGCACCTTTATTGGAATCAATTACACAAATTTTATGTGATGAGTTTGAAGTTGATACAGCAATGAATGGAGAAGACGGTTTGTTTTTGGCGTTACAAAATATTTATGATGTAATACTTCTTGATGTAATGTTACCGGTGATAGATGGTTTTGAAGTAATTCAAAGAATACGGAATGACAAAATTGAAACACCTGTCTTATTTTTGACTGCTAAAGATTCTTTGGAAGACCGTGTGAAAGGATTAGATTTTGGAGGGGATGATTATTTAATAAAGCCATTTCAAGCTCCCGAGCTGAAAGCGAGAATTCGAGCTTTATTACGAAGAAGTGGTAATTTAACAACAAAGCAAACCATTAACTACCGTGGAATCGAGTTGTTCGGAAAGGACAAGGATATTCAAGTGGATGGAGAAGCAATTAAATTAACATTAAAGCAATATGAACTTTTAGAGTACCTCATTCAAAATAGTGGAAAGATTTTAATGCGTGAACAAATCTTTGATCGCGTTTGGGGATTCGATTCAGATACAACGGTAGCCATTGTTGAAGTGTATGTTCATCATTTACGAAAAAAGTTGGAGCCATTTGGTTATCAAAAAGATATTCAAACCGTTCGCGGGATTGGATATATGTTAAAAGAACAATGAAAAATAAGAGTATGTTTCAAAGAACCCGCATTCGCCTTACAATTTTAAATTCATTAGTGTTTATTATATTAATTGGAGTTCTAGGGAGTATTATCTATGGCTATACATATAATCGTATTTATAGTGGAGTAGATAATTCGCTAGAAATGTTTAAAGCAAAAGAGAAGAAACATTCTAAGTCTAATCCAAAAGGGTCCGTTAAGGATATTCGTATTGGAGATCCGAGGATTACTGTACTGTTATGGCATGGAAAAAAAGTAGCCCTAATAGATAAGAATCCTAAATTTGTTGATCCTGTTTTTGAAGAAAATGCTTTAGCGTTTTTCCCAGAACAATTAGAGGGTTTTCAGGATATTGAAATCAATGGGAAGAGTTTTCGAGCGTTGGCTTTTCAGCGTAATACTGAATTTGGACAAATGACGGTTCAATTTGTACGCGATACAACAGCAGAAAGGGATATGTTGCATACGTTATTACTAATTCTTATAGCGGGATGCAGTATAGGAAGTTTATGCGCAATTGGGATGGGATTTTTCTTAGCTGGAAAAGCTCTTGTACCAATTCGTAATTCTTGGGAAAAGCAACAACAGTTTGTTTCTGATGCATCTCATGAATTAAGAACGCCACTAGCGGTCATTCAATCTAAAACGGATGTACTATTTCAGTCTCCTTCCGCTACGATAGAGGAAAAGGCAATTGATATTTCTACAATTTCAAAGGAGTGTAGAAGGTTATCGAAGCTCGTTGCCAATTTATTATTATTAGCTCGTTCGGATTCAAATCAAATTGAAATGGATAAAAAGAAATTTGCATTAGATGAATTATTAACAGAAGTAGTAGAGCCTTATGCAGAGATTGCTGCGTATCAAGAGAAAAAGATGACATTGGAAATCGAATCTAAAGTATCTTTTATTGGTGATAGAGAACGAATTCATCAAATGGTGGTAATTTTATTAGACAATGCGATGAAATATACTGATGTGGGTGGAACGATTCAAGTAGCATGCATGCAAACCAATAGTTCAATTACGATTCAGGTAAAAGACAATGGAATTGGAATAAAAGAAGAAGAGATTCCAAAGTTATTTGATCGTTTTTATCAAGGAGATAAGGCAAGAACGAAAGCAGAAGGTGCTGGCTTAGGCCTTTCAATTGCCAGCTGGATTGTAGAAAAACATCATGGGAAAATAAAAGTAGAGAGTAAAATGAATGAAGGTACTTGTTTTGAAGTAATTTTACCTAAAAATCAAAGAATATAAAGAAATTAGAGACGATCTTGTTTTTACAAGGTCGTCTTTTTGTTAAGGGAAAGTTAAGAAATATTTTTCATAATAGAGTTTACACAGAATGAGAAGGACAAAAGAGAGAAAAAGTAATCACTTTGTATTCTTTTTGCGGATAGATAGTTATATTCATGAGTGATTTTAATACGAGCCGAATTGAGCGTATCTTTTACGATAATATGGAAAAAATGGAAGGCAGATCGTACGAAAAACATAAAGGAGGAGAAGGAATTTGGAAAAGAAAAAGATAGTGTCATTATTTGTTATTGGCATGATGAGTTTAAGCGTAATGGGAGGGGCGTCTGCTTCTACAACGTCAAAAGGTAAAACTAACTTTTCGCAGTGCAGTAATGAACAACTGAATAACGGAGAAACGCATGTGGCCTATACAGAGGAGAAAGCGCAAAAACTAGGAATTGAAACGGATGGAAAAGAGCAGCTTACGTTAGAAAAGGAGATTCATGAAACAGAAGTTGATCAAGAAGCGACACAGTTAGGAATCTCTACTGAGGGAAAAGATGTAGGAGCTCTTTCAGAAGAAATCTATGAAACAAAAATAAAACAAGAAGCAAAAAAATTAGGAATACCGATCGAAAATACATCCATTGTCGATTTAGTCAATCAAATTAATACAATCAAAATAAATGATGAAGCAGATAAACTCGGTGTTTCAAAAGAAGGAAAAAAAATAGATGAAGTTGCTGAAGAGGTTTATGGAACAAAGGTAAAAGAAGAAGCGGAAAAGCTTGGAATTTCTCAAAAAGGAAAAGGTATAGAAGATTTGGCACAAGAAGTATACGAGGGGAAAATTCAGGCCGAAGCAAAAGAACTTCATATTGATTTATATGGTAAAGATATTTACCAAGTGCTAAGAGAAATAAATGAGCAGAAAGTAATACAAATTGCAGACGATCTTGGCATAGATAGTACAAATACAAATATCGAGCAGTTAACAGAGAAAATAAAAAAGGAACAACCTGAAAAGGGAAAGGAACTTGTCTTTTTACCTATGGTTCAAACAGATGCGGATGCATTTTATTCGTATTTAACGAATTAAAAAGGACGTGAAGATAGAAGAATGATACGAAAGTGGAAGGTGTATATATGTTTGATTGTATTAGGGATATTTATCAGTAGTGTATATATGAAAAGGAGCGGCATAATGCCTGTTACTAAACGTGTAGAAAATGTAAAGAGAATCGTCTCAAACAAATTTGTCCAAAAGGAAAGCGGTAAGAATCAGCTTGTCATTCCAGTTGCGCAAGAAAAAAAGAAAAAGACGCTGGGGAATGCAGATGAAGAAAAAGTATTATTGCAAAATGTACCTTTTATCCAGCAGTTACCAGAGTTAGATAGAGGCTGCGAAGTAACTAGCTTAGCCATGATGTTACAGTACGCAGGTGTTTCTGTAGGTAAGATGACGCTGGCAGATGAAATACAGAAAGTTGCCTTTTCAAATGATGGTGTACGCGGTAATCCACATGAAGGGTTTGTAGGGAATATTTATACTTTTTCTGAATCAGGATATGGTGTGTATCATGAACCGCTTTTTCAGTTAGCAAATAAATACTTGCCAAATCAAGTTGTTGATTTAACAGGTGAAAATATAAATGAAATTTATAAAACTGTAAAAGAGGGCAAGCCAGTTGTTATGATTACAAATGCAACATATGCTCCTTTGGATGAAAATGAATTTGATACATGGGAAACAGATGCAGGTAATGTCTCTATTACGTACAATGAACATTGTATTCTTCTTATTGGTTATGATAAGGAGTTAGTTTATATTCATGATCCGCTTAGTGATACTGCAAGTGTAAGTGTTCCACGCGAAAGCTTTGAACAGGCATGGGTACAGATGGGAAGTCAAGCTATTAGTTATGTGCAAAATTCAAAGTGAATGGGACAGAAATGGGGTTAAGAAGAGAAAGTGATGATTATATTTAACAAAAACAAGAGGAACTCAGCATAATTTCTTATACTGAATTTCTCTTGTTTTTGTTTCGTTATACATCGGGAGATAGGAGAGAAAAACAATGATGAATATTTCTCGTTTTATTATTAATTTATTTAACTATTTGCGAACAGTAATATTCTCATCTCAAGATTCAGTAAAAATAAAGAAAAATAGGTGGGAGATAAAATCCTCGTAAAATTCCGTTTGCTGAGGCATGATTAAAGTTCAGTGTTGTATTCATAAAAAAGAATAAGTAAGATAGATTTCGCGTGTAGTAAAGAGGAAATAAGGGAGACAATAAAGGGATGAGAAAAAGAAAAAAATTGTTAAGTTTATGGAAAACGATTACGTTGCTGGTGTGTACTGTTATTTTACTTTCTTTACTTGTAACAGATATATTAATTAGTCATAATGTCGAACGTACGACGGAAGAAAGTCAAGCTGAAAAAGCAAAAACAATCGCGCGTATTGTAGCAAATTCACCACTTGTAATAGATGCTTTAGCAGGAAGAAAAGATATATCTGAAATTCAAACGTATACAAATCGGTTGTTAAAAAATACAGATGTTCAATTTATCGTGGTCATGGATATGAATGGCATTCGCAAATCTCACCCAAATCCTCAAAAAATCGGCCATCACTTTGTAGGGGGAGATGAAGGGATAGCCTTAAAAGGAAAAGAACATGTATCAATGGCAGAAGGAACATTGGGAATCTCTATGCGAGTGTTTGTACCTGTTTTTTCTGAAACGAGAGAACAAATGGGGGTTGTTGCTGTCGGAATTTCAGCTGATAATGTGCATGAGAGGATAAAAGAGAGTAGATACATTATTTATATCGGTATCGGTGTTGGAATCTTAGTTGGAATTATAGGTGCTATTTTATTAGCTAGACATATTAAGAAAATTTTATTTGATCTTGAACCTAGCGAAATCGCAAAAATTTTAGAAGAACGGAATACGATGTTACAATCTGTTAAAGAAGGAATTATTGCTGTCGATAAAGATGCGAGAGTTACTTTAATTAATAACGAAGCGAAACGGTTATTTAAGAAAAGTGGTCTCGAAGAAGATTTTATTGGTAAAGATGTTGAGAAGTATATGCCCAACTCATGTATAAAAGAAGTGTTACAAACGGGGAAAGCACAATTGTATGAGGAACAAAATCTTTATGGAATTACCATTGTTACAAACAGAGTTCCTTTATATGTTAAAGGAGAAATTGTTGGTGCTATTGCAACATTTCGTGATAAAACAGAGATTAGGCAATTAGCAGAACAATTAACGGATATTCAACTTTATGCAGAAGCGCTCAGGGCACAATCTCATGAGTTTATGAATAAGATGCATGTTGTATTAGGGCTTACACATATGAAGCATTATGAACAATTAGAGACCTATATTAGTAACATGGTCTCGGAGCATCAATATGAAATTGGTGGTGTGATGCGAAAAATAAAAAATCCTGTATTTGCAGGATTTATGCTTGGTAAACTTAGTTACGCAAGGGAAAAGAGTATACAACTCATTGTAAGCGAAAATTCTTACTTACCAGAGCCATATGATGAAAGTATTATTCATGAACTCATTACAATTGTAGGAAATTTAATTGATAATGCATTAGATGCGGTGATAAATTGTCAATATAAGCGAGTAGATATTTCTATTCAATATCAGGATAAGATGATTATCACAGTCAAAGATACAGGAGTTGGAATCCGGCAAGAAGAAATTGACAAATTATTTGTCAAAGGGTATTCCTCAAAAGGAGAAAATCGAGGATATGGTTTATATCTTGTAAAGGATAGTTTAAAGCGAATAAATGGGGATATACAGGTAGAGTCTTTGTTAGGGAAGGGAACGACTATAACCATTGAAATACCATACAAAAGTAGGGATGAGATAGGGACATGATCAAAGTTTTGATTGTAGAAGATGATCCAATGGTAGCGATGTTAAATAAGCATTATTTAGAGCAAGTAGGAGGGTTTGAACTTGTTCATATAGCTAATTCTGTGAAAGAAGCAGTAGAGATATTAAAGGAATCGTCTATAGATTTCATATTGCTTGATATTTTTATGCCTGTAGATACAGGATTTGAATTGCTACTGCATATTCGGAATCAAGAAAAAGAAATTGATGTTATCATGATTTCAGCTGTGCATGATATGGGAAGTATTAAAAAAGCACTTCAATATGGGGTTGTTGATTATTTGATTAAACCATTTACATTTGAAAGGTTTAAGGAAGCATTAACCGCATATCGAGAAAAATTTATCTTTATGAAAGAACAGCAAAAAATTAGCCAGTCTGAATTAGATACGTTGATTTTACAAAAAGAAAAAGTAGAAACTCATGTGAATAAAGAGCTGCCAAAAGGGCTAACAAGACAAACATTACAGTTAATTTGGAAGCAAATAGAATCACTTCATGGACAAGCATTTACAACAGATGAAATGGCTCAATTAGTTGGAATTTCAAGGGTGTCTATTCGAAAGTATGTAATGTTTTTAACTGAAATTGGAGTTTTAGAAAATAAAATGGTTTATCAACATGTGGGAAGACCAGTAAGTAAATTAAAGTGCATCGATGAAAACAAAATACGTTTGTATGTATAAGCGGCTTATATAAGCTGCTTATACTTTTTTTAATTACAAAACTACTTACAAAACTTACAAAAACTATTTTTACTATTGAAAGCGTTTTAATATTGTAGATAAGAATATAAGGGGGTGCCTATATGGGGATTCAAAAAAAGGTGGAAGCGGTATCATCCGTGGAAGCAGCAGAGGTGGAACAAAAATCTTTTGTTTCAAAAATCATGAATATTAAAATTGGTGTTATACCTTTACCGTTATATATCGTATTAGCAGCTATTATTTATGGAGCATCTGTATATAACAAGTTACCTGCTGATATGATTGGTGGATTTGCAGTCATTATGATCATGGGGATTTTCTTAGGTGATATTGGGATGAGGATTCCGATTTTAAAAAATATTGGTGGACCAGCAATTCTTTCATTATTTATTCCATCTTTACTAGTGTTTTTTAATTGGATGAATCCAGCTTCAATGGAAGCAGCGACGATGCTAATGAAAAAATCGAACTTTTTATATTTATATATTTCTTGTTTAGTAGTCGGAAGTGTTTTAGGAATGAACCGTAAAGTGTTAGTACAAGGGTTTGTTCGCATGTTTATTCCATTAGTTGTAGGAACACTCGCTTCTATTGCAGTTGGATTATTAGTTGGATCATTATTTGGATTTGAAATGAAGCGAACGTTCTTCTTTATCATTGTACCAATTGTAAGCGGTGGTATCGGAGAAGGTATTTTACCACTTTCCTTAGCTTACAGTGACATTTTAAATCAATCATCAGCAACATTTGTATCTCAGCTTGTTCCAGCAGCGGTTATCGGAAATATGTTTGCGATTGTAAGCGCTGGATACATGAAGCGCTTAGGTGAGAAAAAACCAGAGCTTAGCGGTAATGGTGCATTGGTAAAAACAGGTGATCAAGATGAATTATTAAAAGAACAAAATACAGAAAAACCAATTGACTTCTCATTAATGGGAGCAGGTTTATTAATTGCATGTACGTTCTTTATTTTCGGTGGATTTGCTTCTAAATTTATTGGTATTCCAGGGGCAATCATTATGATCTTTTCAGCAGCACTTGTAAAATACTTTAAATTAATGCCAGCAAAAATGGAGCAAGGTGCATATCACTTATATAAATTTATTTCGACAAGCTTAACGTGGCCATTAATGGTTGGTTTAGGATTGTTATATATTCCATTAAAAGATGTAGCAGCTGTTCTTTCAGTTGGATATGTTGTGGTGTGTGCATCAGTAGTATTAACAATGATCACGACTGGTTTCCTTGTTGGGAAAGTCATGAAAATGTACCCAGTTGAATCTGCGATTGTAACAGGATGCCATAGCGGATTAGGAGGAACTGGAGACGTTGCGATTTTATCAGCTTCAAATCGTATGGAATTAATGCCATTTGCGCAAATTTCAACGCGTTTGGGCGGTGCTGCAATGGTCGTAACAGCAACAATTTTATTAAAAATGTTTTCGTAAATTATTATCATACAAGCTAGCTATGTAAAAACGTAGCTAGCTTGTCAAATTAGGAGGAGCTTATTTATATGTTAGAAAGTCAAATTAATGAACGTTCATTATTACTTCATAAAGAATTGGTAGGGAAAATTGAAATTACAAGTAAAGTAGAAGTGAATTCAGCAGATGATTTAAGTTTGACATATACACCAGGAGTGGCTGAGTCTTGTAAAGCGATCGCTGCAGATGAAGAAACAGCTTATGACTATACAGCGCGCGGTAATATGGTTGCAGTTGTTTCAGATGGAACAGCAGTACTTGGATTAGGTGATATTGGCCCGAAAGCAGCTATGCCTGTTATGGAAGGAAAAAGTATTTTATTTAAAAAGTTTGCGAATGTAGATGCATTTCCGCTTTGTCTTGGAACGACTGATGTAGATGAAATCGTAACCATTGTTAAAAATTTAGAACCTACATTTGCAGGTATTAATTTAGAAGATATTGCAGCGCCGCGCTGTTTTGAAATTGAAAAGCGCTTAAAAGAAGAAACAAATATTCCGGTGTTCCATGATGACCAACACGGAACAGCAATTGTTGTTTTAGCTGCGATTATTAATGCGTTAAAAGTTGTAAATAAACAGATGGATGCAGTGAAAATTGTCATTAATGGTGCTGGTTCGGCAGGGATAGCAATTGCTAAATTACTGTTACAAGCTGGAGCGCAGCATATTACATTAGTAAGTTTAGAAGGAATTGTTTGTGAGGATGAATCATGGATGAATCCGGCACAAATAGAGATTGCAAAGAAAACAAATCGCGAATATGTACGTGGAACATTAAAAGAAGCGATTCATGAAGCAGACATTTTTATCGGTGTATCTGCTCCTAATGTGTTAACAACAGAACTTGTACAGACAATGAGTGAAAAACCAATTGTGTTTGCAATGGCGAATCCAATCCCAGAAATATACCCAGAGGATGCACTAAAGGCTGGTGCTGCTGTAGTTGGAACAGGGCGTTCTGATTATCCAAACCAAGTAAATAATGTGCTAGCATTTCCTGGTATATTCCGTGGGGCATTAGATGTACGTGCAACAGATGTTACAGAGGAAATGAAATTAGCTGCAGCATATGGGATCGCTAACATCATTACTGATGAAGAACGTAATGAAAACTATGTAATTCCGAATCCGCTAGATAAAAGAGTTGTCCCAAGTGTTGCAGCTGCAGTAGCAAAAGCAGCAATTGAATCAGGAGTAGCGCAAATTACAAAAATGCCAAGTTATTCGAAATAATAATAAAAAAGCAGTGCCATCTTCTTAGAAGGGCGCTGCTTTTTTAGTGAGATAAGAGATCTAAACAATAAAGAAATCGTACTCCCGCTTATTGTTTTATATTATTAGTAATAAATATTTCGCTCTGCATTATTTATTCAACTCCATTGCAACTTGCTTTCCATTTACGAAAACCTCTACCATTGCCACTACAACATCCATCACTTTTTTCATCTCTCATCTCTCCTTGTTTGTTGTTGCATTTCTTATTTTTAGTATAAGAGAGAGAGGGAGATACAACTATCGAAGTAGATGACATAAGAATTACATTGTTGTAAGGAAGAAATTAAGCTTTGTCACTTTCTTCTACATGAATAACGATTTGTTCATAATATTTCTCGTCAATATACGCATTTAATACCCATAATCCAGGAGAAGGCAGTGACATAAGAAGAGGTAATTCTTTTATACTTGAATGAATGGGAGTAGGAGTGGTCCAAGTTTGTTCGGAAGTTTCATCTTGAAAGAGTACGGGAGTGGGTGCTGTAGATCCTTGTTTTAAAGCAATAATAGATAATTTTCCAGATGGCATTTGCGGATCGAGGAAGAACCACATCTGTTTATTTTTCTCATTGGCAATGAAAGGACTATCCGCAACTGCAATCTTTCCTTCAATGCCTTTTAACGGCATCTTTCCTTCTACAAAGGATGGACTTTCTTGCCAGTAAACATCTTTTAAGACGCTAAGGTGAAAAAAGGTAGGTGCATTATTTTGAGGTTTAGAGATTTCGGTTATTTCTTTTATCGGTTCCTTGGAATTTTGCCCTAGTGAGGTACAGCCAGTGATGATACAGGAGAAAAGTAGCACGGTTCCAATTTTTTTCATCTTGCCACACTCCTATTTTTCATAGTTAGTGTAATTGTATTTGCTAGAAGACAGGACAATTCCTTTTAATTCATAAAAAGAGGTCATAAGTTTAGTATGACCTCTTTTGACATTTTGTACTATAAGAAATCATTAGAAGGTTTTTAAACGAAGGACATTGGGAAAAGCATATTCATAAGATGCGAGTTGTTTATCGAAAAAAGAGGGATGCTCTTGTCTCAGCGATAGAAAGGTACTTTTCTAATAAGGTGGAAGTGATAGGAGAAGATTCTGGCCTACATATCTTATTAAAGGTTCGAAATGGAATGTTCGAAGAAGAATTAATAAAGAGGGCATCTGATAAGGATATAAAAATATATCCGGTTTCTACGTACTATGAAGAAGGAAGCGCCCCAAAAAATACAGTTTTACTTGGGGGTGCTATTTTATCAGAGGCAGAGATTGAAGAGGCAATTCAATTGTTATATAAAGCATGGTTTTTATCGTAAAAAATAATAAAAAAATCCTCATATACGTGAGGATTTTTTATTATTTTTCTTCATCTAAGAATAAAACCATATGCTCTTCATCCCAGTACTGACCGTTATATTTTAAAGAACGCTCTTGTACACCGAAGGTTTTAAATCCTAATGATTCGTAAAGCTTTTTGGCACCATCGTTTCCGACAACAACATCAAGCATAATTTGTTCTATTTCTAGTGTTTTGGCAAGTTCAATACACTCTTTAATAAGTGCTTTTCCAGCTCCAAGTCCGCGCGCTTTTGGAGATACATATACGGAACCAATTTTCGCTTTGTGCTCTTGTTTTACGTATGGTTTCGTTTCCAGGGTTGCAACTCCGATTAATTTTCCGTCTTTAAATGCACCTAGTGTATAGTTTTCATCCTGTGCTAATTTTTGTGCTTTATACTCAATCGGACATTCTTTATTAATAATATCTTCATAAGAAGAACTAAAAGCCTCAGGATTTTGTTTTAATCCTTCTACACGAAGTTCTAAGTAAATTTCTGCCTCTTGCTTTGTTAATACATGGATTTCCAATTATATCACCCTCCGAATCTTTCACAGTTGTATTTCCATTTTATATTGAAATAAGAATAATTTCAAAAGGTCAGCTTGTACCATTAGCATTTTAATGGGTTTACTAATAATTTGCGAATACATATTAGCTATTAACATAATATCACCAGCAGTTTTGAAGTAAGAATACTACTGGTGATTTAACGTATAGATTATTCAATTGGTAATTTAATAATAAATTCGGTGCCCATTCCTAATTCACTTTTTACTTGAATGGAGCCGCTGTGTAACTCAACAATTTCTTTTGCAACAGCTAGGCCGATTCCTTTACCACCCGTAGCTCGAGTTCTTGATTTATCAACTCGATAAAAACGATCAAAAATATGCGGAATATCTTCTCGTGGAATACCTTCTCCTTCATCTTGCACACTTATAGAAAAAGTATTCCCATTTTGCGATGCTTGTACAGTAATAACTGACTGTTCATAAGAATGCTGATAGGCGTTGTGTAATAAATTTAGCATCACTTGTTCCATTCGGCGTTCATCCATACAGACATTAGGGTTATCTGTGCAGTGAAATTTAATTTTTATTTGCTTTTTAGCAAGTGCTGGTTTGGTTTTTTCAATCATGCGTTCTAGAAAAGGCTGTAAAGGAATCTTTTGTTTTTTTATAATAAATTGATGTTGTTCTAGCTGAACAAGATCGAATAAATCTTGAACGAGTTCTGTTACACTATCTGTCTCATCTTCAATAATTTGTAAATATTCTTCACGCTCTTCTTTAGAGAGAGAATCTCTTTTAGCCACTTTTGCATAACCTTTCATATACGTGAGAGGTGTGAGCAGTTCGTGGGCTACACTTGCAAGAAATTCATTTCGTTCTTTTTTCATGTAGGCTAATTCACTAGATAATTCTTCAATGGTTTTGGCCAAACTACCGAGTTCATCATTGCGTTTAATTCCTAATTTAATCGGTTTATTTAGCTTTGACATTTTTTCTGTTGCACGTTTCATTTTTATAAGAGGATCGGTAATGACACGAGAAAAGATAAATACAGAAATTGTTGTTAAAACAAGAGTTAATATACCGATAATAATAAATTGATGTGCTAAGCGAAGAATCATTTTTTCTAAAAATGCGGTATCTAAAAACATATGTACATATCCAGTAATTTGTTTATGAATGATAATTGGCGTTGCTGTTGAAATAAATTTCGATGTTTTCCAATTTTTCTCAACCAAAGTTCCATCTATTGAAGTGCAATGTATTTTGTAAGCAAGTTGCTTTTTCATTTCTGGTGTTATCGGATCAGAAGAAGAAAGGATTTGCCCATTGGTGTCTGTTATGACTAACTTTGTATCTGAATTAGAATGTGATTCCATTGCTGCAGCATGTTCAAAAGCTCGTGGACCATAACGTTTTGAAATAAAATTACTATAGCGCTTCCCTTTTTCTAAAAGAGCGGCTTTTTCTTCCTCGATACGCATGTTCGACAAACTTGTATAAAAAGATACAAAAGCAATTGTTTCAATACATAGAGCTAATATTAAAAAGTATGTACCGATCTTGAGGGAAAGTTTATTCATTTTTACCACACCTTTATTTCACATTAATAGCTAGAGGGAGGTATCTCACCACTTATCAAATTTTTATCCCCCTATTCTCGGACGGTAAGCCCCCTACCTTAAAGTACAGCGAATAGGGGGATAAAAAATGTTTGCTAATCAAAGTTTCACTATACTATTTGTTTTTATTCACTTTTCCACTTGTATCCCACTTTATAGATGGTTTCTAAGTATTTTTCAACAGGAAAGTCTTTTTTTCGTAATTTATCACGGATATTGCGGATATGTGAGTCGACAGTACGATATTCAATATCCGTTTGATATCCCCATATTTTTTCAATTAAATCATCACGGCTATATGCTCGGTTCGTATTTTGTAAAAACAGTCCTAGTAATGAAAATTCGATAGGTGTAAGGGGGATTTTCTCGTTGTAAACAGTGACAGTATGTTTGGTTTTATCCCATTCAATACCATTGAAGCTTATAAAACCATCCTTTTTTGTTCGGCGCAGTATAGCTTCAATTCGTGCAACTAGTACTTGTTCGTCAAAAGGTTTTGTAATATAATCATCGGCTCCCATTGTAAGTCCTTTTACCATATCGTAGTTTTGATTACGAGCTGTTAACATTATGATTGGAACATTGCTGATTTGACGGATTTGATAACATGTATCCCATCCATCCATATTGGGCATCATCACATCTAATAAAATGATATCGAAGTTCTTTTGTTGAATTAGTTCAAGAGCTTCTATACCTGAATTGGCTTTCATACAAAAATAACCACGTGGGCTCAAAAATAAATCTAACAATCGTAACATGCGTTCTTCATCGTCTACTAATAAGATTTTAATCATAGTCTTGTGCACCTCAAAACATTCATTCTACTTTGTATAGTTTACATGAAAATAATAAAAAACTCTGTTTACGTGATTGAATTGTAGTGTATTTTTTCTACTAAGGCAATTGACATAAAAAATGCACTACTTTTGCACAACTCTTTTTTATAATAGAAAGCGTAGCGACACAAAATACCCTATGTTGCGACATAACGTCATGTCATTTTATTTATAAAATGACAATTCCATTCTATTGTGTATGTGAGATAGTGAGAAATTTCGTATTCACCTCGCATCGGATAAGGAAAATCTCCTATCTCACACTTTTTTTATTGTTATAAAGGGGACTATACACGTGAGTAAAAAAGAAGAACGTTTACAAAAAGATAAACAAGAGCGCAATGCTATTGTGATGTGTATTGCCGTATCTATGCTAATCATTGTGACATGTACTAATAAATTTTTCGGAATTCTATAATAAATGTAAAAGCTCATTGTTTTATTTTGAGAAACAATAAGCTTTTTTATTTGTACGTAAAAATCCCCTGTATGCTATGTACAGGGGATTTTTGTATAGGAAGGAACCAAAAAATGACGGAAGCTTTATACAATAAACCAAGGAAGAATTGCTAATCCTGAAGTGACGATTATTGTACCACAAATGAACAAAATAAGATGTTTGTGCTGTTTCATATCTGTTATTCCTCCAATTACTGATTTCATTCTATTACTTCTATTATTTTTTCATCTCTCATGTCTTTTGGCTGTGATTTCGTACTTTTAGTATAGCGAAGAGGAGGGAATAGAACCATTCAATAAGATGACGGGAACATTACATTGTTGTAAGAAAAAAGCACCTTTATCACAAAAGGTACTTTTGTGAAAAGTTATATAAATATATTTTGGTTTTTCAACATATAAGTCACGATTATAAAGAACAAAAGGTGATTTTCTCTCTTTGCTTTTACTTGGCATGGGCGGATGCCCTCTTCCATCTAAAAAGACAGGTTTTATGTCGGTTTTTCAATTTGTATTTATATATGTTGTATGATTAGTTATTCAAAAATAAAACCATATGTTCCTCATCCCAATACTGTCCATTGTGTTTTAAAGAACGTTCTTGTACACCATATGTTTGAAAGCCAAGTGACTCGTATAATTTTTTTGCAGCTACATTTCCAACGACAACATCAAGCATGAGTTGTTCTACATGTAATTTATGAGCATTTTCAATAATGGCTTTTATTAATGCACGTCCAGCCCCAAGACCGCGAGCTTTTGGAGAGACGTAAACAGAGCCGATTTTTGCTTTATGTTCTTGTTTAATAAATGGTTTTGTTTCTAAAGTCGCGAGTCCAATCAAATCGTTATCTTTAAAGACACCAAGGGTATATTTATCAGGATTAGATAAACGTTTTGCCATTGCAGCAACTGGATCCTCATGTTTTAGCACATCTTCATAAGAAGAACTAAAGGCTTCTGGATTTTGTTTTAATCCTTCCATACAAACTTTTAAATAAATTTTTGCATCCTCTTTTGTTAATAAGCGAATTTCCATAGCTGTAACCTCCTCAGTTTATCTCACTCTATAGGGAAATAGATCCTCGGCTTTATTATGTAAAGCAGGAGATTGTAATCCGTAAGAGTCTGATGATTATATTGATAGAACATCTACTGTGTATTCATAAACATATTTTGTACTTATTCTTTCTTAATTTGTAAAAGAATAAGTAGATATATGCGAGGAAGACATGTGTCTTCAGGCATTTTTTATGATTCACTTTATGTAATGAAATTATATATTAACTTTATTAACTATTCAACAAATAAATATAGTACATTTTTATAACTAAAAAATGATTCCTTTAGCAGGAATCATTTTGTTTCTATTATATATCCTTCAACTCGTTCTGGATGAGTGTAAATATTACAGGAGTCATTACGAATAAACCCAACTACCGTAATGCCTAAATCATGAGCGAGCTGTAATGCTAATTTTGTTGGAGCTGATTTAGAAAGAACAATTTCGCAACCGATTTTAGAAACTTTCAGCAAAATTTCAGATGAGATTCGGCCACTAAATACAATAATTTTCCCTTTAATGGGGATATGATTGCGTAAACAATGGCCATATATTTTATCCAATGCGTTGTGTCGTCCAATATCCATTCTTGATATGAGAACGGTATTTCGATCGCACAGGGCGGTATTATGAACCCCGCCTGTTTGACGAAACGTAGTGGAAGATTGCTGTAAGGAGTTCATTAAATGAAAGCATTCTTCTGGAGTAATTGTTACATGTATATCATGTAAAGTTTTTGCTTTTGCTGCATCATTTACAAAAACAAATCCTTGTCTACTTTTGCCGCAACAAGAAGTGACATATCGTTTGTTATATAGCGTTTGATAGAGTGGATTGATTTGTGATGTTTTTACATGGACAACCCCTTTGTCTTTCTGTATCCATAACTCATCAATGTTCTCATAAGAAGCAATAATTCCTTCAGAAATTAAAAAACCTATTACCATATCTTCAATATAATTTGGAGTGCATACAACTGTTACATATTCTTCCCCGTTTAATTTAATCGTTACAGGATATTCCGTGACAATTTCATCTTCTTGTTCGAGGAATATTCCAGCTTGATAACGTACCATTTTACATGTTTCTTGGACAGACCCCATAGTATTTTTCCCTTCATATGTATTTTTCTTCCTATTTATCATAAAACATTGAAAAAATAAAAGCATCTGTTATCTATATAAATCCATTTTGATTTTTCGACATATAAGTCGCTGCTAGGAAGAGAAAAGATGACCGCTACTTGTTTTCTCTCTTTGTTTTCACTTGGCATGGGGCAGGAAAAGGAACTGACTGCTTCTATGCACGGCCGGATGCTCTCTCCCACCTAAAAAGACAGGTTTTATGTTTATTTTTCAGT
Organism: Bacillus sp. FSL K6-0042; assembly: GCF_038006685.1. Taxonomy (NCBI): domain Bacteria; kingdom Bacillati; phylum Bacillota; class Bacilli; order Caryophanales; family Bacillaceae; genus Bacillus; species Bacillus sp. FSL K6-0042. The sequence continues at coordinate 2,603,425 of NZ_JBBOVS010000001.1, read as the reverse complement.
TTCTATATATTATTTGGTTATTATTGTATATGTAAGATATAATAGAGTAGTAGAATAGTGTCATTTTTTATACCTTATAGCATCAAGAATCGACTTCTAAGATAGGATTTCAACAGAGTGTTTCAAAAAATATGTATAACAACACAGTTTTGAAAACGGATTCAAAACTGTGTTGTACAGTTGGTTGTAAGGAGAGGGGAAACTATGGCAGAAAAAACAGTTCGTGTAACCATAGATGGAAAAGAATTTCTTTCATCTGGTGAAGAAACGATACTGCAATTATTTAACGAAAGTAATTTAGAACATCCACAAATTTGTCATGTACCAGAGGTGGATCCAATTCAAACTTGTGATACGTGTATTGTGGAAGTAGATGGAAAGCTATTGCGTGCTTGTTCAACGAAATTGGAAGATGGTATGCATATCGAAAGAAATTCACCACGTGCTAAAGAAGCACAAACGGAAGCAATGGATAGAATATTAGAGAACCATTTATTGTATTGTACAGTATGTGATAATAATAACGGTAATTGTAAAGTTCATAATACGGTACATATGATGGGAATTGAAGAACAGAAATATCCATATGAACCGAAAGTTAGTGCAAAAGAAGTGGACATGACTCATCCATTTTACCGTTATGATCCAAACCAATGTATCGCTTGTGGGCAGTGTGTAGAAGTATGTCAGAACTTACAAGTAAACGAAACGTTATCAATTGATTGGACCTTAGATCGTCCGCGTGTTATTTGGGATAATGGCGTGAGTATTAACGATTCATCTTGTGTTAGTTGTGGACAATGTGTAACAGTTTGTCCTTGTAACGCATTAATGGAAAAATCTATGCTTGGGGAAGCAGGATTTATGACGGGGTTGAAACCGGATGTGTTAGATCCGATGATTGATTTTGTAAAGGATGTAGAGCCTGGATATAGTAGTATTTTAGCAGTTTCAGAAGTTGAATCTGCAATGCGTGAAACGAAGATTAATAAAACGAAAACAGTGTGTACATTTTGCGGTGTAGGTTGTTCGTTCGAAGTATGGACGAAAGATCGTCAAATTTTAAAAGTACAACCTGTATCAGACGCACCAGTAAACGGAATTTCTACATGTGTGAAAGGAAAGTTCGGATGGGACTTTGTAAACAGTGAAGACCGTATTACGAAACCGTTGATTCGTCAAGGGGATATGTTCGTTGAAGCATCATGGGAAGAAGCTTTAGAGGTTGTTGCGTCCAATATGCAACATATTAAATCGGAACATGGTAGCGATGCATTTGGCTTTATTTCTTCTTCGAAAGTAACGAATGAAGAAAATTATTTAATGCAAAAGTTAGCTCGTCAAATATATGGAACAAATAATGTGGATAACTGTTCTCGTTACTGCCAATCGCCAGCAACAGATGGTTTATTTAAAACTGTTGGTATGGGCGGTGACGCTGGGACAGTGAAAGATATTGCTGAGGCAGGACTAGTCATTGTTGTCGGTGCAAACCCGACAGAGGGACATCCAGTACTTGCAACACGTGTAAAACGTGCTCACAAGCTACATGAACAAAAACTAATTGTAGCGGACCTTCGCAAACATGAAATGGCAGAGCGTGCTGATCTGTTTGTTCATCCGCGCCAAGGAACTGACTATGTATGGCTTGCTGGTGTGACAAAATATATTATTGATCAAGATTGGTATGATAAAAAATTCTTAGATGAAAATGTGAAGAATTTTGATGAATATAGCAAGATGTTAGAAAAATATACACTTGATTATACGGAAAGTATTACAGGTATTTCTAAAGATACATTAAAAGAAATGGCTCGTATGGTATATGAAGCAGATGGTACTTGTATACTTTGGGGTATGGGTGTTACACAAAATACAGGAGGAAGTACAACATCTGCAGCGATTTCAAACTTACTTCTTGTAACAGGTAACTATCGTCGCCCGGGTGCAGGTGCATATCCACTCCGCGGACATAATAACGTACAAGGTGCTTGTGATATGGCAACATTACCAAACTGGCTTCCAGGTTATCAAGCGGTATCGGATGATGCAATGCGTGCGAAATTTGAAAAAGCATATGGAACTACGATTCCGAAAGAGCCAGGGCTAAATAACATTGCGATGCTACTTGCAGCAGAAGAAGGAAAATTGCGTGGTATGTATGTTATGGGAGAAGAAATGGCTTTAGTAGATTCAAATGCAAATCATGTACAGCATATTTTAGCAAATCTTGATTTTCTTGTTGTTCAAGATATGTTCTTATCAAAAACAGCGCGCTTTGCGGATGTTATTTTACCAGCAGCACCAAGTTTAGAAAAAGAGGGAACATTTACAAATACAGAGCGCCGTATTCAACGTTTATATGAAGTTATTAAACCGCTTGGTGATTCTAAACCAGACTGGTGGATTTTACAAAAAGTAGCACGTGCACTTGGTGGGGATTGGAATTATGAGAACCCAAGTGAAATTATGGATGAAATTGCATCACTTGCGCCGCTCTATTCACAAGCAACATATGATCGTTTAGAAGGATGGAACAGTTTATGCTGGGGAAGTCATGACGGTAGTGATACACCGTTATTATATGTCGATGGTTTTAATTTCCCTGATAAAAAAGCCCGTCTTTCACTAGATGAATGGGTGCCGCCAGTTGTAGCGCCAGAAGACTACGATTTATTATTAAATAATGGTCGTATGTTAGAACATTTCCATGAAGGAAATATGACAAATAAATCAGTGGGGATTCTATCCAAAATTTCTGAGGTGTTTGTTGAGATTTCACCTGAGCTTGCTACTGAGCGGAATGTGAAAGATGGTGGCCTTGTAGAACTGACATCACCGTTTGGGAAAATCAAAGTACAGGCACTTATTACAGATCGTGTGACTGGAAACGAGTTATATTTACCGATGCATGCGACAGTAAATGAAGAAGCGATTAATATTTTAACAGGAACAGCGACAGACCTATATACGTGTACACCGGCTTATAAACAAACGATGGTGAAAATGCGTGTACTACGTGAAAAAGGAAATCGTCCACTTCCTGCTTCAAACCCAAGAGATAAAAAGCGTCATCCGCAAAATGGTGTTGAAATTCAGCAGAAATGGCAGAGAAAGCAGTACGTATCACTTGTGGATCAGAACTAGGGGGCGAAGAACGTGGCAAAAGAAATTACATTGATTCAGAAAAAGGTCATTACAGAAGCAGAAAAGAAACAACAGTTATCAGATGAACTGCTAACCCAATTAGCTGAGAATCGTGAAGCGGTAGAAGAGACGATGCAATTGTTAGCACAGTTGCAACAAGCTGGCATATTAGATGCAGCAATTAGTTTGCTTGCTGCAAAAGAAGATGTTTCTAAAATTGCTGCCCAGCAATTAAATCGTGAACCGGTAAAAAATGCATTAAATAATATGATGGGGGCAGGAGAAGCGCTATCTTCTGTTGATCCAGAAGTAACAAAACAGGTGACATCGAGTTTAGTTACAGGATTACAATTTGCAACAGACGAATTAAAAAAGGGTAAGAAAACAAAGGTTATGGACTTCTTTAAAGTATTAAAAGATCCTGATATCAATAGAGCGATTACCTTTGGATTTAGCTTTTTAAAAGCATTTGGACAAGGATTAGGGAAAAAATAAGGTGAAATTTTAATCAGTGGGGGGTCTTACTGCCCGTCAATAGTGTGGTAAAAATGAGAAAGAGTGATGGGGTTGTGCCTGTCACTCTTTTTGGGATGTATAAGAGTGTTCATATTAAGCGGAATATATTATTATAAAAAAGATGGATTTGAAATAGAAATATGGAATCCATCTCAAATATAGCGTTAGAATTTGGAGGGATTTATGCTACACCGTAAAAGACTATCTATACCAGGAGTCATGAAACATTCCTTTCAAACAGTGCAATTTGCTTTTTGGAATGTGTTGGCGTTTCAGCTTGTTTATAAATTATTAGCAGCCATTGTATTTATACCGCTATTCGGTATTATTTTTAATAAATTGTTGTATTTTGGTGGCTATGCAAATGCGACAAACGATGAATTGCTAGCTTTTTTGAAAACTCCATATGGTATCGCAACTATTTTCATTTTATCGATATTAGCACTTTTTCTCATTTTTACGGAGTTTGCAGTGCTTATTATTATTTCATATTTTGCACATAAACGACAAAAGGTGAAATTACGACCTATTTTATATAAAACGGTAACGTATTTGCCTTCTCTGTTTACATATTGCTTACCTGGATTTGTTTTGTATGCGGTTGTATTGTTACCTCTGTTAAGCATGGGGTATAAATCTGCACTAATTCCTGAAATTCAAATTCCTAATTTTATTACAGGAGAATTGTTTAAAACGACAATGGGACAAGTCGGTTACTATGCTTTCTTTGCTGTAGTTGCATACTTGAATCTTAGGTGGATCTTTGTTTTACCTATTATTGTTTTAGAAGAAAAAACATTTCGTACGGCTGCACGTAAAAGTGCAAATTTGGTAAAAGGAAGCTTTTTTAAAGTCTTGTTCTTTTTAATTGGATTTTTTATCTCGATCGGGATTGTATTTGTTTTATTAATGGGAATGTACTTATTAGTTTTATGGGGTGTATATGAATTTACGAATCCAAAAGGGACATTTGCCCTCTTAGCAGAATCTACTCTATCTGTATTTTTGACGAGTACATTGTATTTATTTAGCTTTATTGTAACTCCGTTTTATATTATGGCATTGACAAGACTTTATTTACAAAAGGTTCCAGTTGTAGATGTTTTATTAGAAGAAGGCTTAGATTATTCCAAAACAAAAGCGAATAAATGTTTTTTTAAAAAGCATCGTTTGAAGTTTATTGGTGTATATATTGTTGGTGTTTTCACCGTGGGCATGGTTGTTGCTTTTATTGTGACGTTTATTACGAATTCATATAAAGAGCCAGTTATTATGGCACATCGTGGATATGTTTCCAAAGGAGTAGAGAATACGAAAGAGGCCCTACAAGGTGCGATTGATGCAAAAGCAGAGTATGCTGAAATTGATGTATTACAAACAAAAGATGGTCAATTGGCCGTAATACATGATTTGAAATTAAAGCGTCTTGCGAATGCGAATGTACAAGTATCAGATTTAACGATGGATGAGCTTCAAAAACTGACTCTCAGCCAAGATGGATTTACGGGTAAAATTAGTACACTTGATGAGATGATTAAGCTTGCAAAAAACAAGATAAAACTGAATATAGAAGTGAAACTACATGGAAATGAAAAGGATTTTGTAAAGAAAGTATTAAAAACAATTAAGGAAAACGACTTTGAAAAGCAATGTGTCATTCAAACATTGCACTATCCGCTCATTAAAGAATTTAAGCGTGCAAACCCAGATATAAAGGTAGGATATATATTATATGCAAGCAGAGCGGATTTAAAATATGTTCAGGCTGATTTCTATGTGGCAGAAGAATATATGTTAAATAAACGCCTAGTAAAAGCAGCAAGAAAATTAAATAAACCCATTTATGTATGGACTGTAAATGATATGGAAAGCTTTAAAAAATATTATAAGCTTAATGTCGATGGGATTATTACAGACTATCCTGTGGATGCACAAAAAACCATTAAAATGATGAAAGAGCAAGAAGAAAGTGAAACAGATATGTTTGATAAAATTACAGAAACAACGGAAGATTTATTTTCAAAGTTATTCATAGGTTATCCAGCTGCCGGTTAAATATCGGTAGCTGTTTTTTACTATATAAGTGCAAATAGAAAAACTGATATAAAACCTTTCTTTTTAAGTGGACGAGAGCATCCGACCGTGCATAGAAGCGGTCAAATTCTTTTCCTATCCCATGCCAAGAACAACCGAGTGTAAAGTCAACTTCTTCTCTTCATAGCAGTCATTTATATGTTGAAAATTTAAAATGGATTTATATAAAAAAGAATATACTTCTAAAATGTTACAGGGGATTTTAATTGCATATGTATGCGATTTGTATTGTTTTTTCACATTGTTATATTATTGTCAAATAATAAATAAGGAATGTGTAGTTTCCGTGGTTATAATGAAAATAGAATGATAGATCATAAGAAAAGAATGATAGATAATAAAAAAACATGAAGACCCCTTGTAAAATAAAGTTCTTTATATTTACACTATTCCCAATATAAAAACTTCTTTTAAATTAGTATGTTAGCGTTTTCATAGCTTTTAAGTTATGCTAGAATAAGGACATAAGTTATTAATTATTTAAAAAAGAAAAAAGAATTCCTTTTTTCTGTTAATTATAAGGGGGCATTTCATTATGCGTATTGGGGTACCAACAGAAATTAAAAACAACGAAAACCGTGTGGCAATGACACCAGCTGGTGTTGTACATTTAGTTCGTAACAATCACGAAGTATTCATTCAAAAGGGTGCAGGTATAGGATCTGGTTTTACAGATGCTGAGTACGTTGAAGCAGGTGCAAAAATCGTTGATACAGCTGAAGAAGCTTGGAACATGGATATGGTAATGAAAGTTAAGGAACCAATTGAAAGTGAATACAAACACTTTAGCGAAGGTTTAATCTTATTCACATACTTACACTTAGCTCCAGAACCAGAATTAACAAAAGCATTAATTGAAAAGAAAGTTGTTTCTATCGCTTATGAAACAGTACAATTAGAAAACCGTTCTTTACCATTACTTGCACCTATGAGTGAAGTAGCTGGTCGTATGTCTGCACAAATTGGTGCACAATTCCTTGAGAAAAACAAAGGCGGCAAAGGTATCTTACTTGCAGGCGTTCCAGGGGTAAAACGTGGCAAAGTAACAATTATCGGTGGTGGACAAGCTGGTACAAATGCTGCTAAAATTGCAGTTGGACTAGGTGCGGATGTAACAATCATCGACTTAAGTGCAGAACGTCTTCGTCAATTAGATGACATTTTCGGTAACCAAGTGAAAACTTTAATGTCTAATCCTTACAATATTGCACAAGCTGTAAAAGAATCTGATCTTGTAATCGGTGCAGTATTAATTCCAGGTGCAAAAGCACCAAAACTTGTAACAGAAGAAATGATTAAATCAATGGAACCAGGTTCTGTTGTAGTAGATATCGCAATTGACCAAGGTGGTATTTTCGAAACAACTGACCGCATTACAACTCATGATAACCCAACTTATGAAAAACACGGCGTTGTTCATTATGCAGTTGCAAACATGCCTGGTGCGGTTCCACGTACATCAACTCTTGCATTAACAAACGTAACAGTGCCATATGCAGTACAAATTGCAAACAAAGGCTATAAAGAAGCTTGCCTAGGCAACTCTGCATTATTAAAAGGTATTAACACATTAGACGGCTATGTAACATTCGAAGCAGTTGCAGAAGCTCACGGTGTAGAATACAAAGGTGCAAAAGAATTATTAGAAGCAGAAACAGTATCTTGCTAATAGCAGCATTTTACTAAATAACAATCGAACAATATTTCATACAACATGATAAGAGCTAAGAGAGAAGACCTCTTAGCTCTTCTTAGTCGAAGGGGGCATACATCGTGGCCAACCTATTTAAAAAGAAATCCGTTACGCAATTGTTAGGGGAAAGTAAAAGTAAAACTTTGACGAAAACGCTAGGGGCATTTGACCTAACAATGCTAGGGATTGGTGCGATAATCGGTACAGGAGTTCTTGTATTAACTGGATTAGTAGCAGCAAGAGATGCTGGTCCAGCAGTTATTTTTTCATTTATGATTGCGGCAATTGTTTGTGGATTTGCAGCGCTATGTTACGCAGAGGTGGCATCTACACTGCCCGTTTCAGGTAGTGTGTACACATATTCTTATGCAACAATCGGGGAGTTTGTAGCCCATTTAATGGGATGGACGTTACTATCAGTATATGTTTTAACAACGGCAGCGGTAGCTGGCGGATGGACAGGTTACTTCCATAACCTGATAAGTGGATTTGGATTAGAAATTCCAAAAGCACTGTTAACGATTCCATCACAAGGTGGTATTGTGAACTTGCCGGCGGTGGTTATTACATTAATAATAACTTGGTTATTATCACGTGGTACGAAAGAAAGTAAACGCGTAAATAACGCAATGGTATTAATTAAAATTGGTATTGTTGTCTTATTTATTGCAGTTGGTGTATTCTACGTAAAACCAGAGAACTGGGTACCATTTACACCGTACGGCGTAAGCGGAGTCTTTTCCGGAGCAGCAGCAGTATTCTTTGCTTTCTTAGGTTTTGATGCATTAGCAACTTCAGCAGAAGAAGTGAAAAATCCACAACGTGACCTTCCAATTGGTATTATTACTTCGTTAGTTATTTGTACAATCATTTACGTTGCAGTTTGTCTCGTTATGACTGGTATGGTTTCTTATAAAGAATTAGATGTACCAGAAGCGATGGCTTATGTACTAGAAGTGGTAGGGCAGGATAAAGTAGCTGGTGTAATCGCAGTTGGAGCTGTAATTGGTATTATGGCTGTAATTTTTGCTTACATCTATGCAACAACACGTGTATTCTTTGCGATGAGTCGTGACGGTTTATTGCCAAAATCTTTTGCGAAAATTAATAAGAAGACAGAAGCGCCAACATTTTCAGTTTGGTTAACAGGAATTGGTAGTGCTTTAATTGCCGGATTTATCGATTTAAAAGAATTGTCGAATTTAGCGAATATTGGAGCGTTATTAACATTTGCGATGGTTGGTGTATCGGTTATCATTCTGCGTAAAACGCATCCGAATTTAAAGCGCGGATTTATGGTACCGCTTGTGCCAATCTTACCGATTATTTCAGTCGTATGTTGCTTATTCTTAATGGTAAATTTACCATTAACAACATGGCTGTACTTTGGTGCTTGGTTAGCAATCGGAGTAGTTGTATACTTTGTTTACTCGAAAAAACATAGTCATTTAAAAGAAGATACAAGTTCGCAAGATAGCTTAGAAAAAGCTAATTAAGGGGATATAATGAATTGTAAGCCTTGTGTGCCTAGGGAGCGCGCAAGGCTTTTTCTTTTGTACAGAGGAGGAAAAAGTAGGATTTATTTATCGGTCTAAACGCTTTGATCATAGAAATCAGGATGGAAAGTTAGGGTTCGTTTCTTTAATTGTTGATGCAGTGAAAGGTGAATAAATGAAGAAAAAAGGATGTACGAAAGGATAGAAACTTTCGTACATCCTTTTTGTATGAAGAATATAACGGATGTGGAAAATAAGTGATATGTTTTTAAATGTGGACAAAATGTTCGGAAAATTTGTTGCGGATTTTATTGACACATATGAATGGGCGCTCATATAATGGAAGTATAAGACATATGAATAGTTGTTCATATGTTCAAATGAAGAGGTGAGCTATAATGGCTGAAAATAAAGTAGAAACATGTCAAGAAGCATGTTCTCAAACAATTATCCATGAAGAAGTTGTTGATCAAGTAAAACAAACGATTCCAGCTGACGAAAGTTTAAGTAAAGTGGCAGAATTATTTAAAGTATTAGGTGACCGTACACGTACGAGAATATTACATGCATTATTCGAAGCTGAAATGTGTGTGTGTGACTTAGCCTATTTACTAGGAATGACACAATCATCTATTTCACATCAGCTTCGTGTATTAAAACAAGCGAAACTTGTGAAAAACCGCAAAGAGGGAAAAGTCGTTTATTATTCATTAGCGGACCATCACGTAATCGGTATTTTTGAGCAAGCATTTGAGCATGTAAACGAGGAAGAATAAAAGAACACAAGGAGGGAGAAAGATGGCAGAAGCATTAGTGAAACGAAAACTTGTGTTAGAAGGATTAGATTGTGCGAATTGTGCAATGAAAATTGAAAAAGGGGTCGGAGGATTAGAAGGTGTCTCCTCTTGTTCCGTGAACTTCGCAACTAAGACAATGACTTTAGAAACAGAACAAAATAAAGAAAATCAAGTTGTTAATGAGGCAAAACAACTTGTTACGAAATTAGAACCGCATATTAAAGTACAGGAAGAACAAAAAACAAAAGTTGCTAAAGAAGTATTTGTATTAGAAGGATTAGATTGTGCGAATTGCGCGATGAAGATTGAAACAAAGGTAAAGGAAATGCCTTCCGTGTCAAACGCGACTGTTGATTTTGTATCGAAGAAATTAAAAATAGAAGTGGCAAATAAAAAAGAGCTTGAAACGACAGTACAAGATATTAAAAATATTGTTCATAAATTAGAACCAGATGTAAAAGTTGTCCGTGAAGAAAAAACAGGTCATGATCATGGACATAGTCACGATCACGGTGAAGGAAATGTGAAGAAAATGCTGTGGCGCTTAGCGATTGGTGGTGTTTTAACAGGAGTCGCTGCACTTGCAGGATTACCACAAATGATAACCATTCCACTTTTCGTTATCGCATATTTACTCATTGGTGGAGATATTGTTTGGCGAGCTGTGAGAAACATAACACGCGGCCAAGTATTTGATGAAAACTTTTTAATGGCAATCGCTACACTTGGAGCATTTGCAATCGGGCAATATTCAGAAGCTGTTGCGGTTATGCTGTTTTATCAAGTAGGTGAGTTATTCCAGAGTATTGCGGTGAATCGTTCTCGAAAATCGATTACTTCGTTAATGGATATTCGTCCTGATTATGCCAACGTGAAAGTTGGAAATGAAACAAAACAAGTTTCGCCAGAAGATGTGCAAATCGGAGACTATATCATTGTTAAACCAGGTGAGAAAGTACCATTAGATGGGAAAGTGGTTGAAGGAACATCAATGGTAGATACTTCAGCATTAACAGGTGAATCTGTACCACGTGAAGTGGAAGTTGGTAATGATGTTTTAAGTGGTTTTGTGAATCAAAATGGTGTGTTAACAATTGGGGTAACAAAAGAATTCGGTGAATCAACTGTATCGAAAATTTTAGATTTAGTACAAAATGCAAGTAGCCGAAAAGCGCCAACAGAAAACTTTATTACGAAATTTGCGCGTTACTATACTCCGGTCGTAGTTATTACAGCAGCGGCATTAGCGTTTATTCCACCTCTTATTTTAGAAGGGGCTACATTCTCTGATTGGATTTATCGTGCATTAGTGTTTCTTGTTATTTCTTGTCCATGTGCATTAGTGGTATCTATTCCACTTGGATTCTTTGGCGGTATTGGTGGAGCCTCTAAAAGCGGTATTTTAATCAAAGGAAGTAACTATTTAGAAGCACTGAATGATGTGAAACATATCGTCTTTGACAAAACAGGAACATTAACAAAAGGTGTATTCAAGGTAACGAAGAGGGAGCCGAATGGAGCAACTACAAAAGAAGAACTCCTTGAATATGCTGCATTTGCGGAAGTTTATTCAAATCATCCAATTGCACAATCTATTCGAAGTGCATATGGAAAATCAATTGATGAAAATATGATTGAGGATTATAGTGAAATTTCCGGTCATGGTACAGTTGTAAAAGTACAAGGTAAAGAAATTTTTGCGGGCAATGCAAAATTAATGAAAAAAGAAAATATTACATTTGAACAGCCACAAACAGTGGGCACGCTTGTTCACGTTGCTGTAGACGGTGCATACGCTGGTTATATCGTCATCTCAGATGAAGTAAAAGAGGACTCAAAACAAGCAATTCAAAAGTTGAAAGAACTTGGTATTAAGAAAACGATAATGTTAACAGGTGATGCGAAATTAGTTGGAGAGGCTGTTGGTAAGGAGCTTGGCTTAGATGAGGTTCACGCTGAATTATTGCCACAACAAAAAGTAGAAGAAATTGAAAAAATTGATAGTGCAAAACAAGCGAAAGAAAAAGTTGCGTTCGTTGGTGATGGTATTAATGATACACCAGTATTAGCGAGAGCAGACGTCGGGATTGCGATGGGTGGATTAGGATCTGATGCAGCAATCGAGGCGGCGGATATTGTAATCATGACAGATGAACCTTCTAAAATCGCAACGGCTGTCAAAATTGCCAAACGTACACGGAACATTGTATGGCAAAATATTATCTTTGCACTTGGTGTGAAAGGACTGGTCTTATTACTTGGTGCATTTGGAATTGCAACAATGTGGGAAGCTGTTTTCTCAGATGTGGGCGTTACGCTACTTGCTGTATTAAATGCGATGCGTGTGCTTAGAGTGAAAGATTTGTAAAGTAAAGTGAAACTTTAATCAGTGGTGGACTTCATCCCTTACTAATTATTAGCCTTCACGAATCAGGCTTTTATGGACGATTTATCTCTCTACTAACTCCTTTTCTTTTGTTGAACTTTGAGGTGGGAGTATTACTGCCTGTAAATAGTAGGGGGAAAAGAGAAGCGAAGGCTTCTCTTTTTATTTTTGTATATTTTTTGCAACCTGATCCCGTACGGTTTGAATGTAATTCATTTTATGATCCCAGCATTCTTGGCTTAAATCTACAGGATATTCTTCGGGATTTAGTGTTCTCATATATTCTTCCCAAAATAGTGCTAAGCTGTTTTCTGTGTATTTTTGAATGTCTAATATGTTAGGTAATTCATATGTTCTTTTACCATTTGTGAAAATGTTATGATGAAGCTCGCGTGCTTCAAAGTTTGTCACAAATTTACTGATGTACGTATGGACAGGATGGAACATTTTTAAACGCTCTTCCTGCTCAGGTTCTTCTGATTCTAAAGCGATATAATCACCTTCTGCATGATTGTTAACGCGATTAATGATTCGATAAATTCGTTTTAATCCTGGCGTTGTAATCTTTTCAGGATTAGAAGAGATTTTAATCGTATCATTTAATGTGCCATTCGCATCCTCAATCGCAACTAACTTATAAACAGCTCCTAAGGCAGGTTGCTCAAATGATGTAATTAATTTTGTTCCGACGCCCCATACATCAATTTTTGCTCCTTGTGATTTTAAATGCATAATTGTATATTCATCTAAATCACTGGAAGCGATGATTTTTGTATTTGTAAATCCAGCTGCATCAAGTAATTTTCGTGCCTCTTTTGATAAATAAGCCATATCGCCGCTATCAAGACGAATACCATAAAAATCAATGCGGTCACCAAATTCTTTCGCGATGCGAATGGCATTTGGTACACCGGATTTTAATGTGTCGTATGTATCGACAAGAAAAACACATTTTTTATGTGTTTCAGCATACTTTTTAAATGCAATATATTCATCACGGTATGCTTGGACAAAGGAATGAGCATGCGTACCAGCAACTGGAATACCAAACCGTTTTCCAGCACGGACATTGCTTGTAGAAGAAAATCCACCGATAAAGGCTGCGCGTGTACCCCAAAGGGCCGCATCAAATTCATGAGCACGGCGTGTACCAAATTCTAATAGTTCATCATTGTTCGCTGCATGTTTCATGCGAGCTGCTTTTGTAGCGATTAATGTTTGGTAATTCACAATGTTTAACAAGGCGGTTTCAATAATTTGAGCTTCACCAAGCGGTGCGTCAACGCGCAATAATGGTTCGTTATTAAAAACAACTTCTCCTTCTTGCATACTGCGAATTGTTCCGGTAAACCTCATGTTTTGTAAATACTGTAGAAACTCTTCTTCAAATTGTAGCTCTTTTAAATAAGTGATATCACTTTCGGTAAAACGAAAATTCTCTATGTATTCTATAATTTTTTCAAGACCAGCAAAAATGGCATAACCATTTTTAAATGGAAGCTTTCGGAAATATAAATCAAAAACAGAGCGGCGATTATGAATGCCGTCTTTCCAATATGTATAAGTCATGTTGATTTGATATAAATCTGTATGTAAGGCGTAACTATCATCTTTATAATGATTCATTGTGAAAACACCTCCGTAATTTGGTTATATTATATCGTTTTTTCTAGTTTATGCCAAAGAATCCATTTCTAATAAGAAAGAGTGAAGGTGATATAACATGTTTTTAGCATAAAATTTAGTTACTTCAAGTGGAATAAAACAAATTTATCGAAAAAACTTTTAGAAAATTTACATTTATCAATTTATATTTTTGGCATTTTTATGTATTATTAAAGTAGTGGGGGTAAATGAGAATGGAGGAGGACAATGCAACAAACTTTAGAAAAAATCGGCAAACAAGTTTTTTATAAGCGACTGCAGCAAAAAATGACACAAGAAGAATTATGTCAGGGCATTTGTTCCGTCTCATATTTAAGTAAGATTGAAAATGGAAAAATAGAAGCATCGGAGGAAATCTTGCAGTTGCTCTGCGCGAGGTTAGAGATTGCTGTGTCGGATTTGAGAGATGTAGAAGAAGAAGTGAAAGAGAAATTGGATGAGTGGCTAAACGCATTAGTTCATTTGGACAAGCAACAGGTTGAGCGCATATATAACGAATTACATTCTGAAATGAAAAATGTCTTAGATTTTGAAATTATAAATTATTATAATCTGCTGTATACACGTTATTTGATTATGAAAAGAGATCTTCCTGCGCTTGAAGAAGAACTAGAGAAATTAAAGAAGATGTATAAGAAGTATTCTCCGTTTCAGAAGTTGCTGTATACGTATAGTAGGGCTTTATTATATTGCATCCAATATAAATATAAACAGGCATTAGAGCATTTGTTAAAAACAGAGTCTATGGCGAAAGAACAAGGTTATTATGAAACGGGGATATATTATAATTTAGCACTTACGTATAGTCAGATGGAAATCGATCATATGACATTGTACTTTGCGAATGTTGCGTTAGAAGGTTTCCGAAATGAATATAAGTTTCGGCATGTAATCAACTGTCAACTTTTAATCGCTTTCAGTTATATACGAAAAAAACAGTATAGTGAAGCTATGGAAATTTATAATCATATTTTAAGAGAGGCTGATTCTTTTGCAGATAAAGATAATATCATGTCAATTGCCTTGAATAATATGGGGTACTTATATTATCGTCAAAATAATTATGAAAAAGCAAAAGAATATTATTTGGAGGGTCTACAGTATAAAAAAGAAGAAGATTTAAATTATATTGATGCTATGTATGAGATTTCTTTGCAATGTATTCAGTTAAAAGAATTTGAAGAAGCGAGAGGTTGGATTGAAAAAGGAATTTCTGCTGCAAGAAAAGATGATAGATATAAAAGTATGTTGCACTTATTATTAATTCTTCAATATAAGTATTATGGAAAAAAAGAGGTATATAAGAAGTTTTTAGAAATAGAAGCAGTGCCTTTCTTTAAGGGTGAAAAAAATATGAAAGATTTAAAGAAGGTATACTTAGAATTAGCGGAATACTTTGAAGAATCATCGGAATTTCAAGAAAGTAATCGATATTATAAATTAGCAATTATGTTGTTAGAAGAAGAAGGAGGAGTTATAGTATGAAAAAGATAATCTTAGGAACCTTTGTAATTATAACGGTTTTAGCGGTAGCATTCGATGTGCAGTATGCTTGGAAACCAGATAACTATGGTCAAGAAACGAATGCAGCAGAAGCAGTAAATGTATAATAAATTACCAAAAAAGGCCCTTTCCAAACGGAAAGGGCCTTTCTCAATAATTGTTCGCCAAAATTCTACAAAACTTGAGAAAAGATTTTTTTGAATTTTCAGTATATCAATATTGGAAACCTAATGCTAATATAAAATTACTCTTTTTCAAAAAAATTTTTTATTAGGGGGAAGGTTATATGAAAAAGAAGAGTTTAGCATTTGTATTAGCGGCAGGAATGGCAGTTACAACATTTGGAGGGACAAGCTCTGCGTTTGCAGATTCAAAGAATGTGCTCTCTACGAAAAAGTACAATGAAGCAGTACAGTCACCTGAGTTTATCTCTGGAGATTTGACTGGAGCAACTGGAAAGAAAGCAGAATCTGTTGTATTTGATTATTTAAATGCAGCAAAAGGAGAGTATAAGTTAGGGGAAAAGAGTGCAGAGGATTCTTTCAAAGTGAAACAAGTGAAAAAAGATTCTGCAACTGATGCAACAGTGGTACGTATGCAACAAGTATATGAAGGTACACCAGTATGGGGGTCTACTCAACTAGCTCATGTTAGTAAAGATGGTTCATTGAAAGTTTTATCTGGAACAGTTGTACCTGATTTAGATAAAAAGGAAAAATTAAAAAATAAAAATAAGATTGAAGGTAAAAAAGCAATTGCAATTGCACAGCAAGACTTAGGATTAACTCCAAAATATGAGGTAGAGCCATCAGCAGATTTATATGTATATCAAAATGGTGAGGACACAACTTATGCATATGTTGTGAAATTAAACTTCTTAGAGCCAAAACCAGGAAACTATTATTATTTCATTGAGGCAGAAAGCGGTAAAGTATTAAATAAATACAATACAATTGATCATGTAAATGGTGAAAATCAAGCACCACTTAAGCAAGAAAATGCTAAACAGGAAGGTAAAGCAGTTGTAAAACCTGTTACAGGGACAAATAAAGTTGGAACAGGTAAAGGTGTACTAGGAGATACAAAATCTATTAATACAACACTATCTGGATCTACTTATTATTTACAAGATAATACACGTGGAGCAACGATTTTCACATATGATGCGAAAAATCGCTCTACATTGCCAGGGACATTATGGACAGATACAGATAATGTTTTCAATGCAAGCCGTGATGCAGCTGCAGTAGATGCTCATTATTATGCGGGTGTAACATATGATTATTATAAAAATACGTTTAATCGAAACTCCATTAATGATGCAGGAGCGCCATTGAAATCAACAGTTCACTATGGAAGTAATTATAACAATGCATTTTGGAATGGCTCACAAATGGTATATGGAGACGGGGATGGTTATACATTTACTTCATTATCGGGTGGATTAGATGTAATTGGGCATGAATTAACGCATGCTGTTACCGAATATAGCTCAAACCTGATTTATCAAAATGAGTCAGGAGCATTAAATGAAGCGGTTTCTGATATTTTTGGTACGTTAGTAGAATACTATGATAATCGTAATCCAGATTGGGAAATTGGTGAGGATATTTATACGCCTGGCCAATCGGGAGATTCGCTTCGCTCTATGAGTGATCCAACGAAATATGGCGATCCAGATCATTATTCTAAACGTTATACTGGTTCAAGTGATAACGGTGGTGTTCATACGAACAGTGGTATTATTAATAAAGCGGCTTACTTACTAGCAAATGGTGGTACGCATTACGGTGTAACAGTAAATGGTATTGGTAAAGATAAAGCAGGCGCAATCTATTATCGTGCAAATACACAATATTTCACTGAATCTACTACGTTTAGTCAAGCGCGTGCTGGCTTAGTACAAGCAGCTGCGGATTTATATGGTGCGAACTCTGCTGAAGTTACAGCGGTGAAGCAGTCATATGATGCAGTTGGTGTAAAATAGGGTTCATTCTTCTTTAGAAAAAATAAAAAGGAGCAGATGCTCCTTTTTATTTTTTCTTCCACTTCTTCAATATATATAATACTCCGATGCAACCGGCAATCGTGATAATCCACTTTGCTTCACTTGTTCCGTTCATGACATGGTATGCAGAATACACTTCAATGAGTAATGCCGGTATTTTTCCTAGTGTACTTGCAATACTGAAAGCGAATAACGATATTGTTCCTAATGCTGCAAATAAGGTGATAATGCTAGACGGAATAAATGGAACAAGTCGAAATGATAGAACGAGTAAAAATGCCTCTTTACCTTGTACATAAAGAAGGCGTTCTACTTTTGGATAGTTGTTTAATTTGTTATGAGTCAATTTTTGAAAACCTAGTCGATAGAAATAAAATGAGACAATTGCTCCCAATGCTTCGCCTGCGATCGAAATAATTGTTCCATCTGTTAAACCGAAAAGTTGTATGTTGATGGCTGTTAAAAATATGCTTGGAATAAATCCTGCCAAGCTGATGATGATATTGAATAGAATACTGAGTGGAATTGCAATCGTGTGATGCTCTGTGAGTAAATTGTGAATCATTTCTTGCATATAGTTATAGTCCTTTGTCTTTTTTAGCATTACACCATATTTGGTCAATATAGGCAAGTGTGGATTTTAATTAAAAAATATAAATTTTCACAGTAAAAACTTGCAACATTATACCCCTTACGGGTATAATGTATATAGAGAAGGGGGTATACGGATGGACCATTGTTCAAATCAAGAAAAGATGGTTCCGCGAACGGACGAAGAGATCGAGAAGGTTGTAAAACGCTTAAAAAGGATTGAAGGTCAAGTGCGCGGTATACAAAAAATGATTGAAGAAAATCGTTATTGTGTAGATGTATTGATTCAAATTTCTGCGGTGCAAGCAGCGTTAAATAAAGTCGGTTTTTCATTGTTAGAGCGACATACAAATCATTGTGTCGCTAAAGCGATTCAAGAAGGTAATGGAGATGAATCTATTCAAGAGTTAATGAAAGTCATCAAACAGTTCTCAAAATAGAAAGGAGACGAACTGTATGGGTCAGACAAAACAGATCACGGTTGGTATTGATGGGATGACATGTTCAGCTTGTTCAGCCAGAATTGAGAAGGTGTTAAATAAGTTAGAAGGTGTAGAAGCAAATGTAAATTTAGCTATGGAACAAGCAACGGTTCAATACGATGTGGACGCGCAATCTGCAGAGTCAATCACAAATCGTATTGAGAAACTTGGTTATGAAGTTCGGACGAAAAAGGTAAGTCTAGATATTGATGGAATGACATGTGCCGCATGTTCAAATCGGATTGAAAAAGTAATTGGAAAAATGGAGGGAATCGAGAGTATTACTGTTAATCTGGCGATGAATACTGCAACAATCGTATATAAAGATGGCCTTATTACTATAGAATCTATTTTAGAAAAAATAACGAAACTCGGTTACAAAGGGAAACTCCAAGAAGAGACTGAACCAAATAAAAAAGCAGACAACTTAAAAGGGAAACGAAAACAGCTATTTCTTTCTATTCTGTTATCATTACCGCTTGTCTATACAATGGTAGCGCATATGCCATTTGAAACGGGGCTATGGATGCCGCATTTTTTAATGAATCCATGGGTGCAATTATTGTTTGCAACACCAGTACAATTTTATATCGGTTCACAATTTTATATTGGTGCATACCGTTCTTTACGAAATAAAAGTGCGAATATGGATGTGCTTGTTGTACTTGGTACATCAGCCGCATATTTTTATAGCTTATATGAAGGTTTGAAAACATTACAAAATCCATCGTATTCATCGCAGCTGTATTTTGAAACGAGTGCAGTGCTCATCACATTAATTCTTGTTGGAAAATATTTCGAATCTGTTGCGAAAGGAAGAACAACGGAAGCGATTTCAAAATTAGTAAGTCTACAAGCAAAAGAGGCATTGGTCATTCGTGATGGACGTGACATGTTAATTCCAATCGAAAGTGTTGTTATTGGTGATACCATTGTTGTAAAACCAGGTGAAAAGATACCTGTAGATGGTATTGTTTTATCAGGTATTTCGTCAGTTGATGAGGCAATGATTACCGGTGAATCAATCCCCGTGGATAAACAGGTCGGTGATGCTTTAATAGGTGCAACAATTAATAAAAACGGTGTGTTAACAATGCGTGCTGAAAAAATTGGAAAAGATACAGCCCTTGCAAATATTATTAAAATTGTGGAAGAAGCGCAAGGGTCTAAAGCGCCAATTCAGCGTATGGCAGATACAATTTCTGGTATATTTGTTCCAATCGTTGTTGTTGTTGCAGCAGTTGCCTTTTTAATTTGGTACTTTGCCATTACTCCGCAAAATTTACCGCAATCTCTTGAAGTAGCTATAGCAGTATTAGTAATTGCCTGCCCTTGTGCACTGGGACTGGCAACACCAACTTCTATTATGGTTGGAACAGGAAAAGGTGCAGAGAAAGGCATTCTTTTTAAAGGTGGAGAGTATTTAGAAGCAACGCATAAAATTAATGCTGTTTTATTAGATAAAACGGGTACGGTTACAAAAGGGAAACCAGAAGTAACAGACGTAATGAGCCTGCAAGATGACATGCTTTTATTTGCGGCTTCTGCAGAAAACGTTTCTGAACATCCGCTAGCCTCTGCAATTGTAGAATATGGAAAACAAAATCAAGTTTCTTTACTACCTGTAGAAACGTTTCGTGCAGTACCTGGGCATGGAATTGAATCGATTATAGAAGAGAAATCAGTTATCATTGGGACTCGAAAATTAATGAGTGAACACAGCGTTAATATAGCGGAATATGAGAATGTAATGAATGAGCATGAAGCAAACGGAAAAACGGTTATGCTTGTAGCAATTGGGGGTCAGTTTGCAGGGATGATTTCTGTTGCTGACACGATAAAAGAAAGTTCAAAAGAAGCTATTCATACGATGCAATCTGCCGGAATTGATGTTTATATGGTAACAGGAGACAATAAACGAACTGCTGAAGCAATTGCAAAACAGGTTGGTATCAATCATGTATATGCAGAAGTATTGCCAGAGCAAAAAGCAAATATTGTAGAACAATTACAGCAAAAAGGAAAGCAAGTAGCAATGGTTGGTGATGGTATTAATGATGCTCCAGCACTAGCGAAAGCGGATATAGGGATGGCGATTGGAACAGGTGCAGATGTAGCAATTGAAGCAGCTGATGTTACATTGGTTGGAGGAGATTTAGGGCATATTCCACAAGCAATTGATTTAAGCCAAAAAACGATGAAAAATATTCGTCAAAATTTATTTTGGGCATTATTTTATAATGCGATTGGTATCCCCATTGCGGCAAGTGGCTTATTAGAACCCTGGGTAGCTGGAGCGGCGATGGCATTTAGTTCTGTTTCGGTTGTAACGAACGCTTTGCGTTTGAAGCGTGTTAAAATATAAAGTGAAGCCAATGTTTTTACGAGCAATGCACCTTATTATAGGTTATGCTGCTCATAAATAATAAATAAAAGATTTATAATTAAGGAGGAATTGGAAATGACTGTAACATTGAATGTACAAGGAATGACATGTAATCATTGTAAAATGGCTGTGACAAATGCATTGCAAGAACTAAACGGAGTAAATGGCGTAGCAGTTGAATTGCAAGCGGGCACAGTGGCTGTTGAATATGATGAAGCAAAAGTGAATATAGAGCAGTTAAAAGATGCCATTGAAGAGCAAGGATACGATATTGTATAAAGTGAAATTGTTATCAATCAGGCAAATATTCATGTAGAAAAAATAAGACAAAGTGTGTAGGGTTTTAGAATTCTACACGCTTTTTTATATGTGAAATTGACTTTTTGTGAAGTTACGATAATAATCATGAAAGAGGTGATATGATGAAACGATTATGGGGTACTTTCTTGAGTTGCTTGTTTGCAATGGTTCTTATCTTAAGCGGTTGTGCGGGACAAGAGCAAAAAAAAGCGAACCCGAAAGAAAGTAATTCAACATCAGTAGAAAAAATTAAAGATACGATTTTAGATGAAATGGAAGGACCGCCGAAAAATGGCCATACGATAGAACGACATGTTGGGAAAACAGAAGATGAGCTAAAGAAGCGGTTGCAGACAGATAAAGTATCAGCTGCAAGTACATATTATGATAAAGAGATAGCAACAAAAGCTGTAAAAGATAGCTTAAAGCAACATGAGCAGGAAATTGAGAAATGGTTAAAGAATTCCAAAGAAAATCGTCTTGTATTAAATGCGAAGCACTCATTTCCTGTTGGAAAAACGGTATTAAAGCGAGATATGAGTGTAAAAGATAAGCTTATGAATACAGTTACCGTTCTGGCGAGAGATAAATCAGGGGCATTAGGATTTAAAATCATTACTTCCTATCCATCAGATAAGTAAGAAAGGGGGGGGGGAGCATGTATCCGACACTTCAATATTTCTTAAGAGCATATTGCACGTTAAGTGTGTATGAGGATGAAATAATAAATGTAATGACTGAGTTTCTAGAACAAGAGGATCAGGAAACAATTGAAAAATTAAAAAGCGAGTTATTACATATAAAGCAGACAGAGGCATGGGAAGAAGGTTGTTCAATAGTAGCTAAACAAGGAAGCCGTATATGGTCGTTAGAAGAGACGAGGGAACATATGGGGACATTTGTGCGTTTATTGCAAAATAAAAAGGCGTGAATCATCACGCCTTTTTGTATACGCTTTTTGAAATTTGGCCATTTGAGATGACTTGACCGTTTTGTGTTACTTTTTTATATGTGACAGCCGTAATTTTATTTTCAGTCTCGCCAATTACTTTTGATGAAACTTCTACGTTCTTGCCAGTAGGTGTACCGAAAATACGTGTAGTTATGCTGCTACCATTGGAAGACGCTTGAATGTAAATATATTTACCAGTATTATTTTTGAATTTTAAATCTGGACCATAGTCTGCTACAGCAGCATCTTGACCAAGTGGCAAGTAATGAACAGGCATAGAGTGGTTACTACGAGCAACAACTCCTAAATCAGCACGTAATGCTGCCCCATATAGAGTACTACTCACTTGGCAAACCCCACCACCGGCGCTCTGGACAACTTTTCCTTGTAGGAATACAGCAGCAGATTTATAGCCATGCGCAGCATCTGTAATACCAACGCGTTCATTGAAACTAAATGTTTCATCAGGTGCTACAATTGCTCCGCTTAAAGTATTAGCAGATTTGTTTACATTAAAGGATTGGCTCCCGTTTCGACCAGCCATAGGAGTAGAATATTCAGCAATCACTTGTGTAATCCCCATATTTTGCATATCTTCTGTAGAGTGTTCGGGCTTTATGGAGGCAATTGGGAGCTGAATATCTTGTGTACCAGCAGTAATTGCTTTTGCTGTTAATTCTTTTAATTTATCTTTATCAACTTTTTCGCCATTTTGACTTTGACTAATATTTACTGTTGTTCCGGAAACACTTAATTCAGCATTTACAGGTTCCTTTAAGGTTTCGTTATATTTTTCTTTTATAAAGGCTTCATAAGTAGCTGTATTTAACTGTGGCGTTAGTTTATATTCACGTTTTAACTCGCCATTTTCAGCTTGTTTTCGCATTTTATAGCGATTTATCACATTTCCTTTTTGCTCTTTAAAGATTTTTTCGCTAATTTCCGTTTCTTTATATTCAACACCTAAGTCTTTCCACGTATAAGCTTGTGTATTGCCTTGGAATGTATAGTTAAGAGATTTTTTGTTTGATTCATCAATTTTTTGTTGAATAATTTCTTGAACATCTTTTTTACTTTTGCCATCAAGAGAAGTGCCTTCAAATGTAGTATGTGGTAATACATTTGTATCAAGCTGTTTATTCAATTTAGACACGTATTGATAACCACCAATCCCACCTGCACATAGTAATATTCCACCAGTGACAGCAGAACCAATCAGTAAGTTACGTAGCTTCATTTACTTCCCCCCAAAAAATTAATATATAAGGTCATATGTATTCATTTTTTATGTATGAATGATAAAAATAGTATTATGTATGTACTAGTATACTATTATTTTAATTGCGGGTGTAATATTTTTATAAAAAACGTTACACTTCTGTAACATTTGTCTCTTTTTGTCATTATTTGCGAAAGAAAATGAAAGTATTTTGTTGAAAATTATAATAAAAAGGCTGCTAGGAAAGTCCTATGGTATTATCCCCTTTAGGTAGACAGTGTAAAAAAGACCATGTGCACACATGGATGTTACACTATTACTTGGAGGGGATTTTTCATGACCAAAAAAGGCTCAACTTTTAATACATATTCAGAAGAATTAAAGTTATCAGCTGTTCAAAGTTATTTAAACGGAGAAGGAAGTTACAATATGATAAAGGAAAAATATCAGCTTAGAAGTTCTACCCAACTTAAAAATTGGGTGAAAAAATTTAAAGAATGTGGTGAGATTACAGATACTCGTGGGAAAAATAGTGGAATGAAAGGTATACCAAACCCTCTAAAAGGCAAACGTGTTCATTTCAACACTGTTGAAGAGGAACGTGACTACTATAAGGCTCAGGTTGAATATTTAAAAAAGCAGTATCCAAATCTGTAAATGGAGGCGTACTAAAATATAAAGAGAGATATCATATCATTGAATCATTAAAGAGAAAATTTCCAGTTATATGGCTTACTAAATTTGCGGGTGTACATCGTTCAAGTTACTATAAGTGGATTCATACAAAAAGTATGAAAAACATGCGACTAGAATCCGATCAACGATTAAAAAAGGTAATACAATCTATTCACGTAAAGCACAAGGAATATGGTTATCCACGTATGAAAATCGCTTTACAAGAAGAGGGTTATTTTATAAATCACAAAAAGGTATATCGCTTAATGAGTGAGCTCAACATTCAGTCTATTATTCGGAAGAAGCGTCGCTTCTTTAAAGGGAATTATTCCAATACTTTTCCAAATGTTTTAAACCGTGAATTCAAAGATCGCCAACAAAATGAAGCGCTTGTTACAGACATTACCTACCTACGATTTCAAGAGGGATTCCGCTATCTTTCTGTTGTACAAGATATTTATAATAACGAAGTTATTTCTTGGAAAATTTCCAAGCGCAATGATAATGAACTTGTATTAGATACAATTGAAATGTTGGCACAAAAAAGAGATGTGCGTGGAACCATTCTCCATTCAGATCAGGGATTCCAGTACACATCTCATGCCTACAACAAACGACTTTTTGATTTAGGTATCATTGGCAGCCACTCTCGCAAAGGAAACTGCCATGATAATGCCTGTATCGAATCGTTTTTCTCCCATTTTAAATCGGAGATGTTGTATTTGAATCATTTTAAAACAGAAGCGGATTTAATACAAGCAATTGAAGAATATATTTACTTTTATAACTATAAACGGTTCCAAAAACGACTCAACCATCGAGCTCCGATAGAATATCGAGTCTCGATGGCTGCTTAGTCTTTTTAATACTGTCTACTTGACAGGGATAAGACCACTAGCAGCCTTTTTATTATAATTTTTTATGTTCAGTTTTATTCGTAACATCGAGATGTTGTTTCAATGTTTTAGATATGTCCTGTACACTCTTTTCGTCAGGAATGTAGTAGTAGATGCCACTTATATATTTATCGTCACCTTTTACTTGGAGTTTATCCATCTTTAGATTGGAGCCCATTGTGCTCTTTGTAATTGTCATCATGTCATCAAATGTTAAGTTTGTTTTTAAATCATGATCAACAGCATCTAATAAGCTGCTAATTTTATTAATGGAATTTATGGATAGCGCTTTTTGAGCAATTGCTTCCAAAACAAGTTGCTGACGCTGACCACGCATATAATCGCTGTCGATATGACGAGTTCTAGCTAAAGCAAGTGCTTCTTCACCATTTAAATGCTGACGCCCTTTTTTTAGATGGATTGCACCTGGTTCGTCCTTACTATTTTGTTCTGTAAATTCAACAGGAACATCAACATCGATGCCACCAAGGGAATCTACAATTTTTATAAAGGATTTAAAGTTAAATTTAACATAATAGTCAACAGGAACATTTAAAAAGTTCTCGACTGTATCAATCGTACTATCTACGCCCCCAAATACGTGAGCATGCGTAATCTTATCTTGTTTATCGCGTGATTTAATATATACACGAGAGTCACGTGGTATACTAACAAGTTTTACTGATTTATCATTTTTATTAATTGTGGCAAGTAATAATGCATCGGTACGCGTTGCTTTGCCGTAAGATTTTTCACGGAGGTCACTTTCATCAACACCCATAATAAGGACAGAAACATTGTCCGTCATCGGTTTAACAGCTTTTTCTCGTTTATCCGATTTATCTCCTCTATCTAATTTAGAATATGCATTATTTACAATTGATTTTGCTTTACTGTATATATGGAAGGAATAGCTTCCGCCACCAATTGTTACAATAAGTAATGGAATGAGAATAAACCATAGTAGGCGTCTTTTTTTAAATCGCCTCTTTGAGGTTCTATTCGTGTTTTCTATATCAGATTTCATTATTTAGTTCTCCTTTAAATCATTCAATTTGTATATTATCTTATAATGCATAGGTGAGACACATAAAAAGATATTGTACGCTAAATAGATGTTGTTGTACATGTATAAAAAAATAGATGCCTCGAGTATTTATGAGACATCTATTCGTATTGTATACAAAAAGTATGAATAAGAAAAGGATCAAATTTTACCTTCTTATAGCATAATGCTTACAATAATTGCAGATAAAATGCTGACGAGTGTCGCACCGTACAACAGTTTTAAACCGAAGCGAGCAACGACATTCCCTTGTTCTTCATTTAATCCTTTAACGGCACCAGAAATAATTCCTATAGAAGAGAAGTTTGCAAAGGATACAAGAAAAACTGAAATAATGCCTACTGTACGAGGAGTGAGGCTGTTTGCAAGCTTACTGAGATCCATCATGGCTACAAATTCATTCGTTACAAGCTTTGTAGCCATAATACTTCCTGCTGCGACAATTTCGTTACTTGGCACACCAATAAGAAAAGCGATAGGAGAGAAAACATAACCAAGTAATTGCTGAAATGTAATTCCAAAAATAATATGGAATAAATCATTGATACAGCTAATTAAGGCAACAAATCCAATCAGCATAGCACCGACAACAATAGCAACACGAAATCCGTCTAGAATGTATTCTCCAAGCATCTCAAAAAAGGTTTGCTTTTCACCCTTAATTTCTAAAATATCTTCTTCTTCTTTAACATCATATGGATTAATAATAAGTACGATAATAAAGCCGCTAAATAAATTTAAGACAAGAGCAGTTACTACATATTTTGGTTCAATCATTGTCATATAAGCACCGACGATTGACATCGATACGGTCGACATGGCGGAGGCGCATAGTGTATAGAGACGATGTTTTGGAATTTGCGCAAGCTGTTTTTTTACGGTAATGAATACTTCTGATTGGCCTACAATGGCAGAAGCGACAGCATTATAAGATTCAAGCTTTCCGAGTCCATTTATTTTACTAAGGAAAAAACCGATCCAACGAATACAGAATGGTAATATTTTAAAATGTTGTAAAATACCAATTAAGACGGAGATGAAGACAATTGGTAAGAGTACATTTAAGAAGAAAGGCATTTCACCTTTATTCGTAATACCACCAAATACAAAGTTTACCCCAGATGCAGCATAGGCCAATAATTTCGTAAATACATTAGAAATCATGGTTACAAGTATGAGGCCGATTTCTGTATTTAATAGTAAAAAGGTTAAAATTAACTGTATAATAAGCATAATGAAAATCGGTTTGAATTTGATATGCTTTTTATTGTTACTTGCAATGAAGGCAAGAAAGAAAACAACGGCAAGACCGAGAAAAAAAGTAACAAACTTCATAATAAGCCTCCTTATGATGTGTTCTGTTATATAGGTTTTTCATTTCAAGGGAGAATATGCATGTTAGGTAAAGAGAGGAATGAAGTAGAGTATGAATATATCTAGAGTGCATCATATTGCAATCATTTGTTCTGATTACGAAACATCTAAAAATTTTTATGTTAATATATTAGGGTTTAGAGTGTTGAATGAAGTTTACAGAGAAGAAAGGGATTCGTATAAATTAGATTTATGTGTAGGAGGATAGTATCAAATTGAGTTATTTTCATTTCCAAATCCTCCAAAGCGGCAAAGTTTTCCTGAAGCAGCTGGTCTTAGACATTTAGCATTTGCAGTTACGGATATACACGAAGCAGTGGGGCATCTAAAGCGATGTGGAATAAAGACAGAGCCAATACGTGTTGATGAAATAACAGGGAAACAGTTTGTGTTTTTTCAAGATCCTGATTGTTTACCATTGGAGTTATATGAGAACTAAAAATTGGGGAAATTTATATAGGTTTGCTTTTTGACAAATGAAGAGAATAAGAACAAAGTGAAACTTCCATTCGTTTTTCTTTCAATCAGCTTCTTTGATTGAAAGAAAACTTCTTTTAAAAAGGAGGTGTAACTTTAGCTAAGAAAAGCTAAAGGCGTTCTTTGGAAATTGCTAAATTAATTATGGTTGTTATTCTTATTGCATTAACTGGTTTTTTTGTGGCAGTTGAATTTGCGATTATAAAAGTGCGCAGTAGTCGCATTAATCAGCTTGTAGGAGAAAAAAAACGTGGCGCACTAGCAGCTAAGAAAGTGATTTCAAATTTAGACGAATATTTATCAGCATGTCAGCTCGGAATTACAATTACAGCTCTAGGGCTAGGCTGGTTAGGCGAACCAACGATAAAGCATGTATTAGAACCGATATTTTTAAAAATTGAACTTTCATCTGCGATTGCGAGTACTGTTTCTTTTATTATTGCATTTGCTGTTATTACATTTTTGCATGTTGTGATTGGAGAGCTAGCACCAAAAACATTTGCTATTCAAAAAGCAGAACAAGTAAGTTTGTTACTATCTCAGCCGCTCATTTATTTTTACCGGATTATGTATCCGTTTATTTGGGCTCTAAATGGCTCAGCTCGCCTCGTGACTGGCATATTTGGATTATCCCCTGCTTCTGAGCATGAAGTTGCACATTCAGAGGAGGAATTAAGACTTATTTTATCGGAGAGTTATAAAAGCGGAGAAATTAATCAGGCGGAATTTAAATATGTAAATAATATTTTTGAATTTGATAATCGGTTAGCAAAAGAAATTATGGTTCCACGCACTGAAATAGTTGGTTTATATGAAGATGAACCGTTCGAAACACATATTAAAGTGATTGGACAAGAAAAGTATACAAGGTATCCTGTATTTGGAGAGGATAAAGATGAGATTATTGGGATGGTTAATGTAAAAGACTTATTTATTCGCTATATGGATGGTGGACAAAACGAAGAATGTTCTATTATTCCGTATACGAGACCTGTAATTGAAGTTTTGGAAAATATCCCAATCCATGATTTGTTACTGCAAATGCAGAAAAGAAGAATTCCCCTTGCCGTTTTATATGATGAATATGGGGGGACGGCGGGAATTGCAACACTTGAAGATATTTTAGAGGAAATAGTTGGTGAAATTCGGGATGAATATGATGAAGATGAACATCCACCCATCGAACATATAAGCGAAACGTATAAAATTATCGATGGAAAAGTACTCATTAGTGAAGTGAATGATTTGCTCGGTTTACATTTGTTTGCTGACGATGTAGATACGATTGGTGGTTGGATTATGATGCAAAAACAGACAATTGTTGAAGGTGATGTCATTGAAACGAATGGCTGGATTTTCAAAGTTCTTGAAAAAGATGTGCATCAAATTAAACGAGTAGAAATAAAGAAAGTTGAAGCGGAAGATACAGCAATTGCGTAATCTTTATAAATTAGAAGTATGAGTGCGTCATCGATTTTGCAGAAAAACAGTATTGTTTGCGCTTTCAAAAAAGGTGCTATATATTGAAGGAAGATATAGAAATATATCTCTTACAAAAATCATATTTTTATAGAAATCGTTTTTAGGTCATCGATTAGAATGAAAAGTATAGGTGATGAAAAATGGTAGCAACGAAAGGGATACGTATTGAAAAAGATTTTTTAGGAGAAAAGGAAGTACCAAATGCAGCTTACTATGGTGTTCAAACATTACGAGCAGTAGAAAATTTTCCGATTACAGGATATCGTATTCATACGTCATTAATTAAAGCAATGGCAATGGTTAAAAAAGCTGCAGCACTTGCAAATATGGAAACAGGTTATTTGCACGCAAATATTGGGGAAGAAATTGCAAAATCGGCTCAGGAAATTATTGATGGGAAGTTTCATGAGCAGTTCATTGTAGACCCAATTCAGGGCGGGGCAGGGACTTCTATTAATATGAATACAAATGAGGTTATTGCAAACCGTGCACTTGAGAGAATGGCGCATGAAAAAGGAAACTATGCAATCATTAGCCCGAATACACATGTGAACATGGCGCAATCAACAAATGATGCGTTCCCAACAGGAATTCATATTGCGGCGCTTATGATGCTAGAAGAACTTCTTATTACAATGGATGCACTTCATCGTGCATTTACCGATAAAGCAAAAGAATTTGATCATGTGATAAAAATGGGGCGTACACATCTGCAAGATGCAGTTCCAATTCGTCTTGGGCAGGAATTTGAAGCATATAGCCGAGTGCTTGAGCGTGATATAAAACGCATTAGGCAGTCTCGTCAACATTTGTATGAAGTGAATATGGGCGCAACGGCGGTTGGGACCGGATTAAATGCAAATCTAATTTATATTGAGCAAGTTGTAAAGCATTTACGCAGTATTAGCGGATTTCCACTAGTTGGTGCAGAACATTTAGTGGATGCAACGCAAAACACAGATGCGTATACAGAAGTATCAGCAACACTAAAAGTATGTATGATGAATATGTCTAAAATTGCAAATGACTTGCGCATTATGGCATCTGGCCCACGTGTCGGATTGGCTGAAATTCAATTACCAGCTCGTCAACCAGGATCATCTATTATGCCAGGAAAAGTAAATCCAGTTATGGCAGAAGTAATTAATCAAGTGGCCTTCCAAGTTATTGGAAATGACCATACAATATGTTTAGCATCAGAAGCAGGACAATTAGAACTAAATGTAATGGAGCCGGTGTTAGTATTTAATTTAATTCAATCCATTAGTATTATGAATAATGCATTCCGCGTATTTCGTGAGTATTGTATTAAAGGTATTACTGCAAATGAAGAATTGTTAAAACAATATGTTGAGAAAAGCGTTGGGATTATTACAGCGGTGAATCCTCATATTGGATATGAGGCGGCATCTCGCATTGCTCGCGAAGCGATTGAAACAGGTAAATCTGTTCGTGAGCTTTGCTTAGAGCATGGTGTGTTAACAGAAGAGGAACTTGATATTATTTTGGATCCATATGAAATGACACATCCCGAAATTGCTGGTGCGTCGCTATTGAAGAATAAAAAATCCTGATACTGTGTGTATTAGGATTTTTTTATACCAAAGTATAAGAATGAGTGAATGGTTAGAAAGAAGAAGATAAAAAAACGATCCCACGTGAGGGATCGTTTTCATCTTTTAAAAGATATTAAATATAGAGTTAAGTTGAAGTAAACTAATTATGACTAAGAAAATCAAACTATATTTCATTGCTGTTTTAAATAGGACAGATTCTTTACCAACTAGTCCAACTGCCGCACAAGCAACTGCTACAGATTGTGGTGATACCATTTTTGCCATTGTGCCACCGACTACGTTTAAAGCAACAAGTGTAGAAGGTACGATATCTAATTGTGCTGCAGTTACTGCTTGAAGTGGTGCAAATAATGAACCACTTGATACTACAGAACCAGTTAAGAATACGCCAATCCAACCTAAGATTGGAGATAAGATTGGGAAGGCCTTACCAGTAGATGATAAAGCTAGTCCAAGAGTAGAAGACATACCAGAGTAGTTTGTTACATATGCTAATGCAATTACACTACAAATTGTATAAATTGGAGCTTTTAGCTCTTTTAATGTTTCAATAGTTAGTTCTTTAACCAATTGGCCTTTTGCGCGATATACAAGTAAAGATACGATAATTGCTAGTACAATTGCAGTAGTTGTAGATGAAAATACATCTAGCTTGAAGATTGCTGCAAATGGTGTATCGGCATTTACAATTGGTGTTGTTTTAATAACGTGATTGTGTAAACCAGGAATCTGGATATTAAATACTAAGTTTGCTAACGCACCGTTTGGAGCGAATAAACTTTTGATTGCTTTTAAATTGAAAATTGTTACGAATGCAGTTAAGAATGCAAATGGTGACCAAGCGTATAAAATTTGTTTCATTGTGTAGCTATGTTTTTCTACTTGTTCTTCAGTTTGAGCTGAAGATTTTGGTTGCCATACACGTAGGAATAATGCAAGTGCAACCATGCTGACAACTGCAGCGAAAATATCAGTTAATTCTGCGCCAAGGTAGTATGTTACAACGAACTGAGTAATAGCGAAAGAACCACCACTTACAAGGATACCTTGCCAAGTTTCTTTAATTCCTTTAAAGCCATCTACCATTGCAACAAGTAAGAATGGTAATACAAAGCTAATGAAAGGTAATAATGTTACAGCTTGACGACCAACAGTTAATGCATCCATT
Source organism: Bacillus sp. FSL K6-0042 (assembly GCF_038006685.1). Classification (NCBI taxonomy): domain Bacteria; kingdom Bacillati; phylum Bacillota; class Bacilli; order Caryophanales; family Bacillaceae; genus Bacillus; species Bacillus sp. FSL K6-0042. The sequence goes on along the minus strand of NZ_JBBOVS010000001.1, from coordinate 2,571,475 downwards.
TGAGTTAATTGAGCAGGTACTGTAACTGGTATTCCCATTGCTCCCATTGCGCCACCAGCAATATTTGCAACTAAACAAATACCTGCTGCGTTTAATGGGTTAAATCCCATACCTACAAGTAATGCTGCTGTAATTGCAACCGGTACACCGAATCCAGCTGCACCTTCTAAGAAAGCACCGAAAGAATAAGCGATTAATAATACTTGAAGGCGACGGTCGCTTGTAATACTTGAAATACTGTCGCGAATAACATTAAATTGCTCAGTTTTTACTGTTAATTTGTAAAGAAAGATTGCTGCAATAACAATTGTACAAATTGGATAAAATCCAGCTGCTACACCAAATGCAGCTGATGATACTGCCATTGTTGCAGGCATTTTATAAACGAATATGGAAAGAATGATTGCTAAAATTACGCTATAAAGTCCTGATAAATATCCTTTGATCTTAAATACTGTTAAACAAAGAACAAAGAATAAGATTGGAAGAGCAGCGACAAGTGCTGATAACCAAATGTTGTTTAACGGGTCATAAATTTGTGTCCAAGTACTCATAATAATGACAACTCCTATCTATAATATGTGAAGGCATTCACATTATTTGTGAAACAATTCACAATCAACTTACATCGCTAAGTATATTCCTCTTCAACACTATTGTCAACGTAAAAAAGTATAATTATTCCATAATAGTGTTAACTTTAAAAATTTCGTTACATTTTGTTCATAAACTAGACAAAAAGAGGAATCGTGTATATTAAAGTACACGATTCCTAATTTATCCCGCATTAACGGGCAGTAAGATCCACACTTCAAGATTTAGAGGGAAATGAGGAAGATAGGTGGGGGATGAAGAAAACCCCACTGATGGGCTCTCCATATACGCAACCATATGTTCATATGTCATTGGTCCTACATGTTTAAAATGAATAATTCTTTTGTCATCAAGAATAAAGGAGGAAGTTTTGGATAATTGTATAGTCAAGTGCAATATTAATTAAGACTATTATTAACCGCTTTTTAATTGTGGATCCTCCTTTTTACTAAAATTTAACTCTTCCCATCGTAACAAAGCAATTTTTATAGGTTGAATAACTAAAAAGATTACATTCACATATCATTTAAGAACAATATTTTACAATATTATTACGGTAAATATTGTGAGTGAAAAAATATAACAAAAAGGTTGAGAAAACAGCATTTAGAAGCAAAGTATTCCGATCTGTATTTTTTTGCTTTTTCACTAAGCCGTGTAGTATAATATTCAAAATCAGCAGGGGTTTCTGCCCTTAATTGTATGTTGATAAAAGGAGGAAAAAATTTTTTATTTTAGGTTGATAAAGTTGTGTCGTAACAGGAAATATAAAAACAAATATATAAAAATAAATAAAGTGAAAATAAAAATGAAAAAATGAGGGGAACTTTATGAATCAAAATCAATTTGATTGTCGTATTTCAGAAGAGGATGTACAAATGCTACGAGCGTTAGCTCACCCGCTCCGTCTTCGCCTTGTAATGGAGCTTATGGGGCGTGGAACTTGTAACGTAACACAATTGCAGGAAGTATTAGAAATTCCGCAATCTACTGTTTCACAGCATTTAACGAAATTAAAGCAGAATAAAGTTGTTCGTTTTGAAAGACGTGGATTAGAAGTATATTATCAAGTGCATAATGAGAAAGTAAGTGAAGTTGTAAAGACGCTATTTTCATAAAATTTGAATATTATGGAAAAAGATGTGCAGAGATGCACGTCTTTTTTATTTAAAAATAGGTGTGAAAACTCCACTTCAAGATCTGAAGGAGAGAAGTGACGAGAGTCTTCACGGAATATATTTCAAAGAGAAATGAGAAGATAAATAAGAGTGTAATAAGTAAAAGGAGGAATGAAGGATGGATGTAAAGCGCGTAAAACAAATTTTATCATCTTCGAGTAGAATCGATGTAACTTATCATGGTGTACCGGTTTGGATTGAAAGTTGTGATGAGGGACGTGGGATTGCAAATGTATATGATGTGAAAACACCAAATGAAACAGTACAAGTAGATGTTACAGCGCTAGAAGAGGAATAAAAAAAAGCGGAGAATTTTCTCCGCTTTTTTTATTCCATCATATGTGCAATTTTTTTAGAGAACATAAGAAGTACTAACCCAAGTACAATTACGATAATACCAATACTTGCGAATACTTCTAAATAACCTAAAGATTGTGTGTAAGCTGCTAACATCCCGGATAGCTTATTAGCAAATCCACTACCAGCTAACCATACACCCATTAATAAAGAAGCTAATTTTACAGGTGCAATGTTACTTACCATTGATAGACCGATAGGTGATAGGAACAATTCACCTATTGTATGGAACATATATGTGATAACAATAAACAGTAAGTTAGCCTTTGCTGTAATATGAGCTTCGTCACTTCCTGTTTTTAGAACTGCTAATGTTAATGCAAGATAACCGACTCCTAATAAAATCATCCCAAGTGCCATTTTTGTTGGAACCTTTAAATCGCCGCGTTTAGTTTTAGATAACTTAACCCATAATGCAGATACAAATGGTGCTAATAAAACGATAAATGCTGGGTTAACAGATTGGAACCAAGATGTTGGAATTTCCCATCCGAAAATAGTGCGATCAACAAACTTATCTGTATAAAGAGTAAAAGAACTACCTGCTTGTTCAAAGCCTGCCCAGAAGAAGACAACGAAGCAAGTTAAAATAACGATTGCCCAAGTACGGTTCTTTTCTTGTTTTGTTAAAGGTTTTTTCTCAATTACTTTTGCATTTTTGTCTTTTGATTTTTTACCTATAACTGTTGTTCCTGCTTTACCAAGGTAACGAGGAGCTAATAGGTTAAAGAAAATCTGACCGATAATCATACCGATACAAGCAGCTAAGAATCCATATTTATAACCCATAACCATAACGCCATCAACGCTTGTTTTAAAGAAATCTTCTGCTAGGAAACCGCAAATAAGTGGTGCAAAGAAAGCCCCTACGTTGATACCCATATAGAAAATTGTAAAAGCACTGTCACGACGTGAATCATTTTCACCGTATAATTCACCTAATAGAGTAGAGATATTTGGTTTGAAGAATCCATTACCAATAACTAATAATCCTAATCCTAAATAAAGTCCAGTTGTTGTATTCATTGAAAATAGAACAAAGTTACCAATTGCCATAATAATACCACCAAGAGTAATTGCAAGACGTCTTGGGATAAAGTGGTCAGTTAACCATCCGCCAATAACTGGTGTAAAATATACAAGCATTGTAAATGTACCATAAAGTTGCACAGCGTCTGCTTTATCAAATCCTAAACCGCCACTAACAGCAGCTGTTGTTAAATAAAGAACTAAAAGGCCACGCATTCCATAGTAACTAAATCTTTCCCACATTTCTGTTAAGAACAACAAATATAATCCAGGTGGATGTTTTTTTGGTGATTGTTGTTCTTCAGCTTTTTTTAATTTTAAAGCTGCATCCATTTTTGCTTCCCCCTAATCCTGTATAACGGATATTTATGTAATCATTTTAATTTACAAAATATTTAGAAGTCAATAGAATTATATGGGAATAGAAAGGAAATTTTTAAAATAATCTATTGAAGCTTCGACCGTTATTGTATTTTTCCCTGAAAACTAGATAATAAGCGTTTTCAAATGTAATATTTGAATTCCAAAAGAAAATAAAATAATGATTAATCAGAAAATTTAGATTAAAACAACTATTCCGATATACAGAAATTATATTTTATTTACTATTACAATATAACATATTGAGAATAAAAATACAAAATGAAATAATGTGACATTTTTGTGTGAGCGAAATGAAAACAGCTCCCGAAAGGGGAGCTGTTTTTGAAAAATATTATTTTACAAATCGTTTTTCAATATCATCTAGCATTAAGTTTGCTGCCATTACACCGCCAGCTGTATTCCAAATCACATCGTCAACTTGATATACTTTGTTGTTTTTTACAGCATTTAAGTTTTTGAATAAAGGATCATTTATATATTCTTTCTCAAGTTCAGAGCCTTTTTTCTCATTTCCTTGATTGTAAGTAAAGTAGAAGATGATATCGCCATCCATTGCAGGGATGCGTTCTTTAGATACGTTACGTTCTGCAAAGTCATTTTTGTTTTGATCACCAGGACGTTTGAAGCCAAGTTCTTTTAAAATAACACCAGAGAATGTATCGCCGTGATAAATACGAACATCACCAGGCATAAAGCGTACCATAGAAATTTCTTGATTTACTTTATCCCCAAGCTTTCCATTTAAGTCTTTGATACGTTTGTCGTAATCAGCTAATACCTTTTGACCTTCTTTTTCTTTATTCAATGCTTTTGCATAAAATTTAAAGTTATCTTTCCATTCACCGCGTAGTGTTTCTGAGAAAACAGTAGGAGCAATACCTTTTAGCTGCTCGTACACTTTTTCTTGACGCATTTTGTTACCGATAATTAAATCAGGTTTTAAAGCAGCAATTGCTTCGATATTAACTTGACTTTCGTTACCGACAGATTTTACATCTTTCATTTTATCTTTCATATGTGGATACCATTGGTCACTAGTTGGTGGTTGTACAGCACCGATCGGTTTTACACCGAGAGTAAGTAAAGCTTCTGTTCCTTCATTTGTTAAAACAACAACACGTTTTGGATTAGCAGGAACTTCTGTTTTACCCATTGCATGTTCGACAGTAATCATTTCTTTCTTTTCTTCTTTTTTAGGTTCTGCCTTGTTAGATGAGTTACTACATGCACCTAAAAGGAGTGAAAATGATAGTACGAATGCAAATAACGCAAACGATTTTTGTTTGATGAAATTCATTATGTATCCCCCTACATATTGAGAATGGTTTTCATTGTCAAAACTGATATTACGGTTTAATAAATATATTGTCAATAGTAATAATTTACAATCATTATTACTACAAATGAAAATAATTATCACTATCATTGACAATGCGAATTAAGTTACAATACACTAATAACGTATCATTATGCATTAAAGGAGAAACGCTGCATGTTATTAAAAACAAATCAAGCAAAATGGGTTGGATTATTTGTTGGAATCATTGCAGTTATTACTTGTATTTGGGGGAGTATTATTTTCGGATATACAAATACGAGTTGGAAGTTAGCACTCGATGCTTTTTTCCATTTTAATGGTTCGAATGAACATATTATTATTCAAAACGTACGTCTTCCACGTGCGCTTATCGCTGCTAGTGTTGGTGCTAGTTTAGCCATCGCTGGTTGTTTTATGCAAACTTTAACAAAGAATCCCCTTGCTGCTCCAGACTTTATTGGATTAAACTCAGGTGCTGCCTTTTTTATTGTTGTAGCCATTGTTGTTTTTTCGATAACATCTTTGTCAGCGTTTACGTGGATCGCCTTTTTAGGTGCAGCAGTTGCTGCAGCACTTGTATTTGTTTCTAGTTCTTTAGGAAAAGAAGGGACAACTCCTCTTAAGTTAACGTTGGCAGGGGTAGCGATAAGTGCCCTATTCTCTTCTTTAACACAGGGACTGCTTGTATTAAATGAAAAAGCGTTAGAAGAAGTGTTGTTTTGGCTTGCTGGTTCCGTACAAGGCAGAAAGTTAGAAGTATTACAATCCGTATTTCCATATTTATTAGTTGGTTGGATTGCCTCTCTCCTAATGGCAGGGAAAGTGAATACGCTAATGATGGGAGAAGATGTAGCAAAAGGGCTAGGACAACGAACAGTGATGATGAAGGCATTTGTACTACTTATTATTGTTTTATTGTCAGGTGGATCTGTTGCTGTTGCAGGACCAATTGGATTTGTTGGAATTATTACCCCTCATTTCGCAAGAGCTCTTGTTGGTGTAGATCATCGCTGGAGAGTTCCATATAGTGGTTTGCTAGGTGCCATTCTACTATTATTTGCAGATATTGCTGCGAGATATGTGATTATGCCACAAGAAGTTCCAGTAGGGGTTATGACAGCATTTATTGGTGCACCATTCTTTATTTATATTGCACGTAAGAGAGGGCTTAGCAAATGAAGAAGTATATTCCGTTTCGTATAGGAAAAGACGGCCTCTCGTTTTTAATGTATAAACGAGCTTGTCTCGTCTTATTCAGTTTATTAGTCATTTTAACTGGCTTGTTTTTTGCAAGTGCGGGTATGGGGGAGATGAAAGTAGCTCCATATGATGTATGGCAAGCAATCATTGGAAACGGTGATGCAATGTCAAATATGGTTGTCAATAAATTTCGTATGCCACGTATTCTAATTGCAATTCTTGTAGGAATAGCTCTTGCTGTAGCAGGTTGTATTTTACAAGGACTCGTTCGAAATCCGCTTGCTTCGCCTGATATTATTGGAATTACAGGTGGTGCAAGTGTAGCGGTTGTACTATTTCTTGCTTTATTTAGTGATAAGAACAATGCATTAACAGTAAGCATTCATTATATGCCGCTAGCAGCATTTATTGGTGCAACTGTCGTCGCATTTTTTGTATATTTATTCGCATGGAGAAATGATGGATTATCAGCAGTTAGTCTTGTTTTAATAGGTGTCGGATTTTGGGCACTGACAAAGGCAGCGACAACATTATTTATGCTGTTAGCGCCAATCTATCAAGCGAGCCAAGCAAATGTATGGATTACCGGTACTGTTTACGGATCTTCCTGGCAAAACGTAGGGGTGTTAGCACCTTGGGTTCTTATCTTAACAGTGGTTGCATTTATATCAGCGAGACATTTAAATGCACAAGAACTTGGTGATGATATTGCTGCCGGACTTGGGATTCGTTTAACAAAATCACGTTTTTTCCTGCTACTCCTAAGTACGGCGTTAATTGGGGGAGCGGTTGCCTTTGCAGGTGGAATCGGATTTGTTGGTTTAATGGCGCCGCATATTTCAAGAAGATTAGTTGGTTCTTTATATGGTGCATTACTTCCAGTAGCAGCTATTGTCGGTGCGATTTTAGTACTTGCTGCCGATTTAATTGGGCGCACAGTCTTTGCTCCGCTTGAAGTTCCAGCAGGTGTATTTACATCAGCAATCGGTGCTCCGTATTTTATTTATTTACTTTATAAAAGTCGAAATTCATAAAGGTAAAAAAATACATAGATGATTTTCTGTCTATAAAAAACGGGGTAAAGGAAGATGAACATGAACATGCAAAAAGCACTAGAGACTAAATCATTAACATTGTCTTACGGTGAAACAACTATAATTAATGAGTTGAATTTAGAGATTCCAAAAGGAAAGATTACGATTTTTATCGGTTCTAACGGCTGCGGAAAATCCACTTTATTACGTTCACTTGCTCGTTTATTAAAACCGACATCGGGTGATATTTTATTAGAAGATAAAGCAATTCAAAATATGCAAACGAAGCAAATTGCTCGTCAAATGGCAATTTTACCACAAGGACCTCAAGCTCCAGAAGGACTTACTGTACTGCAACTTGTGAAACAAGGACGTTACCCATATCAAACATGGCTGAAGCAATGGTCAGAAAAAGATGAGGAAATGGTACAAAAAGCGCTTGCTGCAACAGGTATGACGGAATTTGCTGAACGTGATGTTCATGCTCTTTCAGGTGGACAACGTCAGCGCGCTTGGATTGCTATGACGCTTGCACAAGATACAGATATTATTCTGTTAGATGAGCCGACAACATACTTAGACATGACACATCAAATTGAAGTGCTAGATTTATTATTTGAATTAAATGAAACAGAGGAAAGAACAATCGTTATGGTACTACATGATTTAAACTTAGCGTGCCGCTATGCAGACAACATTGTAGCCATTCAAGATAAACAAATTTATGCGCAAGGTAAACCAGAAGAAATTGTTGATTGTAAATTAGTTCGTGATGTATTTCGGATGGATTGTCAAATCATAACCGATCCGTTATTTGGAACGCCGCTTTGTATTCCGCAGGGAAGAGGAAGATGTTTACTTCCACAAGCAGCGCAGGTAGTGAAATGAAAAAAGCGATGAAATTTCATCGCTTTTTTATTTTTTACAAGAAAACAAGAGAAAAAGAGGAATACGCAATCGGCGTGTATATTCTTCTTCGCTTTGAAAATGGTTTCGTTTTGGTGTTGCTTCTCGTAAATCTGTAATTGTAAATCCAGCTTGTTGTAAGAGTGTAAAATATTGTTCGATGGTGCGGTGATATTTAATGACATCCTGTTCAATCCATGGTTCAATACGCTCTCCAGTTTTGAAATAATTGTCGATAAGCCAACTTGTTCTCTTACCGCTAGTTTGTAAACTCTCGAATGAAGAGGTAATAACGGGATGTTGAACGCTAAAAGTGAAGATGCCGTCGTTTTTTAAAGTTTGATAAACATTTTGAAAAATAATATCGAGATGTTCAATATAGTGCAGAGCGAGTCTAGATGTAACAAGATCAAAAGTAGAAGAGGGGTATGTATAGTCTTTGAGGTTTATAAAATGGACGATTCCACTTTTATTTTCTAGTTGTTTTATAGCTTCTGTATACATAAGGTGAGAGCCTTCAATACCGGTATAGGATAAGCAACCTTTTTGTAATAACTCTACACCGAACTGGGCATCACCACATCCTAGATCAAGAATTGTCTTTTCTTTCACATCACCAATGAGCTGCAATAAGGCTGGTTTTTCGATTGTATCATTTGGATTATCATTTCGATATCTACGCTTCATGTACTGTTCAAAAAAAGAATCGTTATTATATACTTCAGATTCTGTAAATGCCATTTTCTCAGCTCCTAAAAACATTTTTTTTATTCTATCAAACAATCGAAGTAAATCATAGATTTCTTGTATTTAATCCTATATAATTAAAAGTTGTAAGCGTTTTCTTCAAGCTATTTTTCTATAATAAATTTCGAAAACGTGTTAAGCTAGTAGAGGGATTATTAGCATTATTAAGATAATAATCCGCTTACATGAACGATAGGGAGGCTTCACGATGTCTAGTAAAACACTCGCAAACTTTTTGGAAGAAAATTTAGAGGATTTAAAAGCAAAGGGGCTTTATAACGTAATTGATCCGCTAGAAAGTCCAAATGGACCAATCATTACAATTGGCGGGAAAGAATATATTAACTTATCTTCAAATAACTATCTTGGTTTAGCAACAGACAATCGTCTGCAAGAAGCAGCGATTGGTGCAATTCATAAATATGGTGTTGGTGCAGGGGCGGTTCGTACAATTAATGGTACTCTTGATTTGCATATCAAATTAGAAGAAACAATTGCAAAGTTTAAACATACAGAAGCAGCGATTGCATATCAATCAGGATTTAACTGTAATATGGCAGCGATTTCAGCTGTTATGGATAAAAATGATGCGATTCTTTCTGATGAATTAAACCATGCGTCTATTATTGACGGTAGCCGTTTATCGAAAGCAAAAATTATCGTTTATAAACATTCTGATATGGAAGATTTACGCAAAAAAGCAATCGAAGCGAAAGAATCCGGTCTTTATAATAAATTAATGGTTATTACAGATGGCGTTTTCTCAATGGATGGTGATGTTGCGAAACTACCAGAAATCGTTGAGATTGCAGAAGAGTTAGATTTAATGACATATGTAGATGATGCACATGGTTCAGGCGTACTTGGACAAGGTGCAGGGACTGTAAAACATTTTGGTCTTTCTGATAAGGTAGATTTCCAAATTGGTACATTATCAAAAGCAATTGGGGTAATTGGAGGATATGTAGCAGGGAAGCAAAACCTAATTGATTGGTTAAAAGTTCGTTCACGTCCATTCTTGTTCTCAACAGCTTTAACACCAGCGGATGCGGCGGCTTGTATGAGGTCTATTGAAATTTTAATGGAAAGTACAGAACTACATGACCGTTTATGGGAAAATGGCCGTTATTTAAAACAAGGTTTAAAAGAGCTAGGCTTTAACATTGGAGAAAGTGAAACACCAATTACACCTTGTATTATTGGCGATGAAGTATTAACACAAGAGTTTAGTAAACGTTTAAATGAAGAAGGCGTATACGCAAAATCAATTGTGTTCCCAACTGTAGCAAAAGGAACAGGTCGTGTTCGTAACATGCCAACAGCGGCTCATACGAAAGAGATGCTTGATGAAGCAATTCGTAAGTATGAAAAAGTGGGAAAAGAAATGGGAATCATTTAACACAATTACATCTTTTGAAAGCTTGCAAATGAGGAGTGGGGAAAATGAAAAAAATTCTAGTAACCGGTTCTTTAGGGCAAATTGGTTCTGAACTTGTAATGAAACTTCGCGATGTATACGGTGCATCAAACGTTATTGCGACAGATATTCGTGAAACAGATAGTGATGTTGTAAAATCTGGTCCATTTGAAACATTAGATGTAACTGATGGTCAGAAACTACATGATATTGCGAAACGGAATGAAGTGGATACAATTATTCATTTAGCAGCTTTACTTTCAGCGACTGCAGAAAAAAATCCGCTATTTGCTTGGAATTTAAATATGGGTGGACTTGTAAATGCATTAGAAGCGGCACGTGAACTTGACTGTAAATTTTTCACGCCAAGTTCTATTGGTGCATTTGGTCCAACAACGCCAAAAGATAATACACCACAAGATACAATCCAGCGTCCTACTACGATGTATGGGGTAAACAAAGTAGCAGGAGAATTATTATGTGATTATTATCATCAAAAATTTGGCGTTGATACGCGCGGTGTACGTTTCCCAGGTTTAATTTCTTATGTAGCTCCTCCAGGAGGCGGTACAACTGATTATGCAGTTGAAATTTATTATGAAGCAATTAAAAAAGGTGCTTACACCTCTTACATTGCGGAAGGCACATACATGGATATGATGTATATGCCAGATGCACTGCAAGCAATTGTTTCATTAATGGAAGCAGATCCAAGTAAGTTGATACATCGGAACGCTTTTAATATTACCGCAATGAGCTTCGAGCCAGAACAAATTGCAGCAGCAATTCGCAAGCATATTCCGACGTTTACAATGGATTATGCTGTGGATCCAGCTCGTCAAACCATTGCTAACAGCTGGCCAAACTCAATTGATGCAACAGCAGCGAAAGAAGAGTGGGGCTTTAAAGCGGAGTATGATTTAGATAAAATGACAGCTGATATGCTGGCCAAGTTAAAAAAAAAGTTAACAGCTGAGTTAGTACTTAGTTAATGAAGGGAACCGATTCGATTGAATCGGTTCTTTTTGTCAGCATACCTAAACTTAGTCTAGGGAAGAAATGAGTTTTCTCGTTATATAGACTTTACCTTATTCGTATCTAGACTTCCTGATTCGGCGCTAGCTTCAGGATATTGTTGTTCCGTTTCTTCATATTGTTTTTCATATTCGTAGCTAAATGCTTTATGCGCTTTTTGATCTTTCTCCCAAGGAGTCGATTTTCCTAACTTTCTGTTAGTGGAAGAACCGTAAGGACCCTCAGGAAACTCTTCGGGAATGACATATTGATGTCTTGCTTCAGCAGCTGTAACATCCGTATATTGTTCATCCTTTTTTTGGGACAAATGAAACATCCTTTCAAATATATTTGATAGTAGACTTCTTCCTTAATATACCCAAAAAGATTTCTATGAATTTTTCATTTCCTTTTATCAGCGCTTTTTCAAATATATACATATATCGAGGGTTCGACAAATTACAACTAAAAAACAGGAGCAAAATCAGCTCCTGTTTCCTATTCAATCGTCTTCAGCAATAATTTCTTCAATAACGGCTTAATCTTTAAGCGTAGATCTTCAGCGTGGTTTGCAACTAAGAAATGATGGTTATAAATATTTTTCATCAATTGATATGTCGCTTCTTTTGCCTCGCCTTCTTCGATAAAGATACCGATGACTTCCATACCGCTTTTACGAGCGAGTTTAACAGCTTCATGTGTGTCTAAAATACCATCTTGTTGGTAGTCTAAAGCAGATGGTTCACCGTCTGTAAATACGAGTAGGAATTTATGTTTTTCTGGTCTTTTTGCAAGTTTTTCTGAAACGATGCGGATAATGTAACCGTCACGATTGTCTTCTTCTTCGCGAAGTTGCATAATTTCTGGTCCAACGTTTGGAAGCGTTGAGTTTTGGTATGTTACAACTTCATGAATTACGTTTGGCTTATCTTCTGGTGTCGCACTAGAAGCATCTTCCCAGAATCCACTAATTGCATGTGGAATTTTTAATGATTTTAATGCTTCATGGAATAGAACAACACTTTTCTTCGTTTCTTCCATTTTGTTATACATAGAACCAGAGCAGTCGACTAATAGTTGAAAGGCAACGTCAAGTTCTTGTGATTCTTGTCCCTTTTTATAAAACATGCGCGGCTGTTTTTCTGTATAAATACGAAGGAATTTCTTACGAAGTCTTCCGTAATATTTATCACTATTTGCGTTTGTTTTATTTTCGATCGTCTTCTCAATGATTTTCTTTAACTCTTTTACATCTTTATTAACGACAGATTTAATGGCTTGATAATCTTTTTTATCATCAGGATTTGGCTTGCGTGCTTCTTTAAATGTATGAGAGGCACCAACATTATATTTACCGTATATGCCTTCATTTTGACTAGAAGCATGGGAAGCTCTTGCTTCTTCTGTATCAGCCCCATCAAAGTTAGATTGCGTACTTTTTTGAGAAGTCCCTTGTACAGAACCAAGTGCTTGATCGCCATCTTCTGATTCACGAGCAGTATCACCCATCATATTTGTTTTTGTTCCGCTTTCTAATTCAAAGCGTAAAAAGTTCTCGTTTTCGTTATTTTTATTTTCACGATGCCATGTCGAGAAGCTTTCATTAATTTTATTTTTATTCTCATCATCTACGATTTGAGTATCATCATTTGCTAAATCTTCTACGCGCCCATCTTTTTCTTCTGCAATGACAGATAAGTAGAGTGGGGCGTGTCCGAAATAGTTATTGATCATATCATTTTCCAGAAGACCTTCTAGACGATAGCGAATTTTTTCAACGACGTACATAATATCTTCCGTATTACGTGCTTGGAATGTTTCGTGTAAAATCGTTTCAATTTGCTCGAAATATTCATTGTTGAACATTTCATATTTATCGCTCGTTAATGAAAGATAACATAAACAAAATAGACGATCACCGTGATAATTACGAACGCGGTTTATTTCATTTTGTGAGCCGAAGTAATTACGATACATTTCTTTTCGGCGCTTAAAAATATGTTTTGTGCCAGGACGTAAGCTTTTCACGATTTCCTCAACACGTAAATCTTCTAATAAAACAAATAATTGTGTTAAAAACTTTTTAAGAGGAGATTCTTGTAATTCAATTGCATAAGAGCGAATTAAAGTCATGTCCGAGTAATGTTTATTACCAAGTGCTTTTAAAAACACTTCGCTTTTTAATCCGATTACGGTATCTTCTTCTTTTCGATCATCCCAAAAGTGACTAATGACAACCTTTTTTTCTATTTCGTCGTAGTATGCTTTATAGCCATACTCAAGGTAGGCATCGTCTTCTTTTAGAAGGGCATACATTAAATTTTCCATTTGAAGAAACAGCGACGCATCAATTTTTTTGTCACTAAAAATTTGTCTCATGAATTATCCCTCAAAAAAGTAGCTTTCTGCTAATTCGCGGACAGTCATTTGTTCTGTTTCATCATTTAATTTTGCAATAATGCTTCGCTCAATTGCGCGCATAACAGGAATATATACGCCTAAATCACATGCGTCGATAATTCCGCGAATACTTGCTGCTTCTTCACTTACGCGTCCATCACGAGCAAGTGGCATGAGGTCACTTACGAATGCCACAAACTTTTCAATTGTTGCAATGTCTTTCAATTTTGATTCGGATAATAATAGTTGTTTTAATGTATCGCCTTGAATATAAGGAACTTCAATGATAACAAAACGGTTTTTTAATGCTTCATTTAATTCACTTGTTCCAACATAACCTTCGTTGATTGCAGCAATTACACGGTATTCTTCATCACCATATACAACTTGCTGTGTAAATGGATTTGTAATCATTTTACGGTAATCCAATGCACCGTGAAGAAGTGGAAGTGTTTCAGGTTTTGCCATATTAATTTCATCGATATATAGGAAATGCCCATTTTTCATTGCTTTCATAAGAGGACCGTCAACGAAGGAAACTTCAGATGCCCCGTCTTTTGTTTTTAATGTATTGTATCCTAAAATACCTTCCACATCTAAATCAACCGAACAGTTAATACTGTGCATTGGTTTTTGGAATAAGGAAGATAGAGTTTCTGCAAGGACTGTTTTTCCGCTTCCGGTTGGTCCCTTCAGTAGAATATTTTTACCAAGCAGAAGTGCTGTAATTGCATCTTCAATAATGCTATTATCCGATGCTTTGTACATTTTTGTTCCAATTAAATGTGTATTTTCACCAGCTGCTTGCTTATTTTTGTCGTGAATCGTTGCTAATTGCTGTTTTAAATCAGCATGTATATGAAATTGTTCTAACATGTATTTCCCACCTAACATTATTTTCATAAAGTAAACAATACATCTTATGATAACTTGTTTTAATATGGTATGCAAAGAAAAGGAGAGGGGGAGGAAGGTGACATAATAAAAGAAAAAAAGTAACCAAATTTATTTTGATTACTTTTTTTGTAATTATAATAAAGGTGATATGAGACGCATTAGGGATTCCAGTATACGTTTTCGAATACTTCTTTTTTGAAATGATTTCCATCTAATTTCAGTTGAATGCTTAAAATCTTCTTCAAAATCATGTTTAATATCAAGAACTGTCTTGGATTCATAAAGTACGCTAATGATTTCATAATTTAGTTCAAAGCTGCGGACATCCATATTTGCTGTGCCAATTGTTGCAATTTTATCATCAACAAGTACAATTTTAGCGTGCATAAAACCATCTTTATAGCTGTAAATTGAAGCTCCTGCTTTTAGGAGTGGTGTAAAGTATGATTGAGATGCTTGATCACTAATGATGCTATCACTTTTACCTGGATATAGAATGCGGACATCTATTCCAGCTATTGCACTTAAACGTAGTAATGTTAATGTTTCTTGATCAGGGATGAAGTAGGGTGTTGCAATCCAAATTGATTTCTTGGCAGAACCTATAACAGCAAGTAAAGTATTGCGAATGCTTGTATCATCTGAACTTGGTCCACTTGCTACAATTTGAACAGCACCTTCTGCATGAGAATTTTCTTTACCCGGAAAGTATTTTGTATTCATAAATTGATCCCAAGAATAAGTATTTAAACCACTAGAGGCATAGAGCCAATCCTCTAGAAATATTGCCTGTAATTTGTACAATGCTTTTCCTTCTATTCTTAAGTGGCTATCACGCCAAATTGGGAATTTTTTGGAACGACCAAGATATTCATCGCCAACGTTGAGTCCACCTGTAAAACCAATCTCTCCGTCTACAATGACAATTTTACGATGGTTACGATAATTTACTGTTTCAAGTAGCCATGATGAAAGAATGGGATCAAATTCCACAACCTCAATTCCTGCATCTTTCATGGGCTGTAAGAAACGATTTCGTAATGAATTGCTTCCGAGTCCATCATAAAGAAAGCGTACGGTTACACCGGATTTTGCTTTCTTTATCAATGCATCTCGAATTTTTGTACCGATTTCATCTGCTCGATAAATGTAGTATTGAATATGTATATGATGTGTAGCATTTTCAATAACTTGTATAATGTCTGTAAAGGTTTGATCCCCATTTGTTAAGAGTTTTGTTGTTGTATTATTGGCAACAGGACCACCACCGAATTTTTGTACAACCTGTGTTAAATAAGTAGAGCGCTCACTTAATGAGGAAGTGAATGATAAATCTAGACGCTTTCCTTCTAAAATCTCACGGAATAATTTTCTTTGCTCTTCTGAACGATGTAGATGCTTCTTTCTTCTCCAGCGACTTCGGCCAAAAAGAGAATACAAAAGTACACCGACAACAGGAAGAAGTGCTAATACTAAAAACCATGCTAACGTACTTTGCGGGGAACGGTTTTCAATAAAAATAACGAAGGAAATTCCTACTATTGTGATAGACCATAGTACGCCGACAAAAGTGTATAGTGAGATAATAGATGTATCCATAAGTAACAGAACGATGGATACAAGTGTAAATACAAATAATAATTGAACGATAGGATTTTTCATCTGTATACATTTCACCTATTCTTTCTTAAATATAGGATTCTTATATGGAAGCTGTAATCTAACATTTCTATTATAAAACGTTTTATTTTTTTGTACCAATCTAGACATTTTGCCCATGCCTTCCGCATTTGTCCTACATAAGGTATATTGTTCCATTTTTTGTATAAAAAGGAGTGTGAATGACATGAACGGAGTAAGTCGTCCGTTTGGTGGGTTTGGTTATGGTGGATATGGTTATCCATATTACTCAGATTATCCATACTATACGGATTATCAGGACTATCCTTATTATTCATACAGCACATATTGATGAACGCGGAAGAACAAGTACTCATGTTTTCCTCATTTGTTCTGCGTATAGTAGTAAATAATCAGTATAAAAGGAGATGAAGATAAAATGCATGACATAAGAAATCATGGAGGATATCATCACAATCATCATAGCGGTCATCATCATGGTGGCGGATGGGGAGGAAGCACATTTTTTCCAGGAAGTTTTGCGGGTGGTTTGGTAGGGGGACTTACAGCAGGAGCTTTAACGAGCGGTGGCGGATATTACCCAGCACCATATCCGGTATCCTATCCAGCGCCATATCCAGTATCTTACCCAGCAACCTATCCAGCGCAGTATCCATATCCTCCATATGGGGGATTTTAATAAAAGACGTAGGTAAGCATACAAAAAACTATGGTAAAAAACAGACTATTGCAGTCTGTTTTTTTATTTTTATGAAGTCTATCATATGGAGCAACATAAAAGTAATTAATAATTATTTAGAAATAAAAGAAGCTGTCAGCGAACAATCCAGTGTATTTGGAGGGTTCTCACAGCTTCTTTTGTATTCGTATTAGCTTGCTTTGTTATTTGGTTGTTCTGAAACGGGAGTAGACGAATTTTTCATCAAAATGGGATAAAGAATAAGTCCTAATACAAATAATCCAATTCCTAAGAAAAATGTTTTTAAATCAGCTGTTCCAGTTTTAATAACCCAAAGAGAATATAGAAATGCAAGTACGGTAATGATTCCATCTTTTACTCGAGATCCTGGTGTTATATCGTATGTTTCCCCTGTAACAACTAGTTTTAATTGATACAAGGTAGAAACAAGGTATGGAATTAAATAGGCTAAAGTTGCAACAACAATGGCAAAATTATATGCTTCTGAAACAGTACCAGAGATTGTTGAAAATAAGAAAATTTGAGTCATAATATTTGTAACAAGCAATGATTTTGAAGGGCTTCCTTTTTTATTTGTTCTTCCAAAAAACTTAGGGAAAAGTCCATTCTTCGCTGCTTGATAAGGTACTTCTGAACTAACAACAATCCACCCTACAGTAGATCCGAATAATGATACAAGTGCAAGTAGTGCCATAATGTAAGCACCTTTATTACCAATTGCTAGGTTTAGTGCATCCACCAATGGTTTTTGTGATTCTTTTAAGGCATCTTGCGGAAGAGCACCCATTGTAAGTAGGGTAATTGCCATGTAAATAAGAAGTGCAATAATTAATCCAAAGATCGTTGCTTTTTTCACATCACGCTGTGATTTTGCGCGATTAGACAGCATAACTGCTGACTCAATTCCTATAAATGCCCAAAGAGTTGCAATAGCAGCAGCATTTACTTGTCCGCCTAATGGAATCGATTTTCCAGCCCCATTCATAAATGTTTGGCCATCACCAAAATTAGAGGCGTTAAAAATAAATAATGTAATGACGATGAACATTGTAAATCCGATAATCTTTGCAATCGTTGCAAGGAGATTCATGTTGCCCGCTCTATCGATGTTTTGAGAAAGGATATATTGAATTCCCCATAGCATGATGCTACATACAGCAAATGTTAAACCTTTTCCAAGTTCTAGTGAAAACCCGTTTAGTGAAAAAAGAACTTGCTTACTTTGTAAAACTGGGAAGAATGTAGACAAATATCCTGCAAATGAAATAATAACAGAAGCTGTTGCAGCCCAGTTAGCAGCCCAATATCCCCATGCCATACTATATCCAGCAACTTTACCTGCCTTTTGAGAGGTAAACATTGCTTGTGCGTAACTTTGTGGGCCAGCTTTTAACTCCGGTTTACGCACTGCAAGGTTTCCAAATACAAGTGCAATCATAAATACACCAAGTCCTGTAATCGTCCATGCAAGTGTCGATCCCATCGGACCTGATATTCGCGCTAAATTTGCTGGGAGCATAAATACGCCACCGCCAACCATATTTCCCACAACAAATGCTGTTAAAATCCATAAACCCCATTTTTTCGTTTCCATGTTTGTCTATCTCCTTTGTAGTAGTTTTGCTTATTCATCATCTTTTTACTAACGTTTTTTGAAAATAAAAAAGAGCCATGTAGATAAAAAATACCTACATGGCTCTTTGCCAAAGCGTAGGTACAATGGGAATAACCCTTGTACCTACGCGTGAATTTTTCCGCTAGGTTTCAAGGGTTTACGTATGATGATGATGTTTTTGTGCAAATGTAACTACAGTTGTATTATTTGTAAGCATAGTTCTTTGCTCCCTTTCTCCTCTGATTTTGAAGTTAGTATACTACATGTTTTTTAGAATGAAAAGAAAAATATGAAAAAAATTTATAAAAATGCGGATTGATGACTAAATATTTATATAGATATTTCTTGTACTGGAAAATAAGTGAGAGATTGGAATGATTTTATGTCATGCTATAATACAAGTAGAAATAGAAGGTGACAAGGGGTTATTCAAAATGATGAGTAAGTATGAACAAATCTATACGGAGATAAGTGATTCAATTGATAATCGTAAATTAAAAGAGGGATGTAAAATCCCATCTGAAACAGAATTGATGAAGCAGTATGAAGCAAGTAGAGGGACGGTAAGGAAAGCAGTCGATTTATTACAGGAACGTGGATATGTACAGAAAATACATGGCAAAGGCGTTTTTGTTTTAAAGCGAAAAAATATTGAATTTAACTTTGGTGGTATTGTGAGTTTTCAAGAGGAAAATGAACGTTTAGGGCGCCAATGTATAACAAGTGTTGTAGAGATGGAACAATTTTTAGTACTGAAAGAAATAGCTAAATTATTAAATGTAAAGACGAAAACGAAGGTAGATCATATTAAACGTGTTCGAAATATTGATGGGGAAAACGTGATTCTAGATGTAAACTATTTCGTATCTGAACATATTCCTGGATTAACGAAAGAAATTGCTGAGAAATCGATTTATAAATACATTGAGAAGGAATTAGGATTACATATTAGTTATGCACAGCGTGTTATTGAAGTGCAACCTTGTACAGATGATGATCGGAATTATTTGGATTTGAATGGAACAGATTATGTTGTTGTTGTAAAAAACTTTACGCATCTTTATGATGGTAGTCAATTTGAATATACAGAATCACGTCACCGTTTAGATATTTTTCATTTTTCTGATGTGGCGCGGAGAAAATAAAGAGATGAAACAGTGCAGTGTTTCATCTCTTTATTTTGTATATTTTGAGACCAAATGAAAAAAATTCCACCAACTCGTATATACGAGTGTTGACTAACTTATATATACCAGTTAATATGTATTTGTAAACGGTATCAAAAAAAGAAAAGAGGGACGGAATATGGGGAAGGATTATCGTAAGACAGCAGAAGAAGTGCTGCAATATATTGGTGGGAAAGAAAATATTGAACAAGCAGCGCACTGTGTAACAAGACTACGCATCGCTTTGAAGGATGAAAGTAAAATAGATAGCGAAAAACTGCAAGCGGTTTCTTTAGTGAAAGGTGCGTTTCATAACGCTGGGGTATTTCAAATCGTTATTGGTCCAGGAGATGTAGATCGTGTATACGCTGAATTGATAACGCTTGCAGGTATGGAAGAATCCACGGTAGCAGATGTAAAAGATTCAGGGAATCAAAAATTGAATCCGCTTCAAAAGTTTGTCAAAGTATTTTCTGACGTATTTATGCCGATTTTACCGGCGATTATAACAGCTGGTTTATTAATGGGAATTAATAACTTATTAGGTGCAAAGGATTTATTTTTTGATGGCAAAAATTTATTAGAAGTATACCCAAACTTAGGGGGACTGTGGGATTTAATTAATATGATGGCCAATACGGCATTCGTATTCTTACCAGCACTTGTTGGCTGGTCGGCAACGAAACGTTTTGGCGGCAGTCCGATACTTGGGATTGTTATGGGACTTATGTTAGTACATCCTGATTTATTAAATGCATGGAATTATGGAAAAGCAGCTGCAGGGCTAGATGGACAAAAAATTGAGTACTTCAATATTTTAGGATTGTTCCAAATTGAAAAAGTAGGCTATCAAGGACAAATTTTACCGATTTTAGTAGCGGCATTTGTCTTAAGTAAAGTTGAGATTTTCCTTAAGAAACGTGTACCAAATGCGATTCAATTATTAGTTGTTCCGATTACAACAATTGTTGTAACTGGTGTATTAGCGTTAGGAGTTATTGGTCCAATTACACGTCATATCGGTGATTTATTAACAGCTGGTTTAGTTGGTGTATACGAAACAGTTCCTGCTTTGGGAGCAGTATTATTTGGCGCATTGTATGCACCGTTAGTCATTACGGGGATGCATCATATGTTTATTGCGATTGATTTACAGTTAATTTCGCAAAGTGGTGGTACATTTATTTGGCCAATGATTGCACTTTCTAACATTGCGCAAGGTAGTGCAGCGCTTGCAATGTTTTGGATTTCCAAAAATCAAAATGATAAAAGTATGGCGTCTACATCAGCAATTTCGGCGTACTTCGGTATTACGGAGCCAGCGATGTTTGGTGTAAACTTACGAAATAAATTTCCGTTTTATGCAGCTATTACGGGATCGGCGATTGCAGCAGTGTTTATCACGTTAAATGGTGTATTAGCGCCAGCTATCGGAATTGGCGGGTTACCAGCATTTATTTCTATCATTCCGAAATCGATTCCAATGTTTGTTGTTGGTATGGTAATTGCGGTAGTGGTTCCATTTGTTTTAACATGGTTATTTGCAAAACGAGTAAAACAGAAGTAGGAGGCAGTTTAGTATGAAAGATTGGCATAAAAGCGTTGTCTATCAAATTTATCCGAAAAGCTTTAATAGTTACTACAACACAGAGACCGGTGACATAAAAGGGGTCACAGAGAAACTAGATTATTTAAAAGAACTCGGAGTGGATTACATTTGGTTAACACCGGTATACCAATCACCGCAAAATGATAATGGCTATGATGTAAGTGATTATTATTCTATTGATCCGTCTTATGGAACGATGGAGGAATTTGAAGAGCTACTAGCAGAAGCGAAAAAACGTGAGATTGATATTATGCTGGATATCGTTGTAAATCATAGTTCAACAGAGCATAAATGGTTCAAAGAGGCAAGCGGAGATAAAAATAGCCCGTACCGTGATTTTTATATATGGCGCGATGAAAAGAATAATTGGCAATCTAAATTTGGCGGTTCTGCTTGGGAATATGACGAAAAGACAGGGCAATATTATTTACATCTATTTGATAAAACGCAAGCTGATTTAAATTGGGAAAATGAACAGCTACGAAAAGAAGTATACGACATGATGCGTTTTTGGCTTGAAAAAGGTGTTAGAGGATTCAGGCTGGATGTCATTAACCTAATTTCAAAAGAACAGCATTTTTTAGATGATGAAGGAACATCGGCTACAAGTGATGGACGTAAATATTATACAGATGGACCACGTGTTCATGAATATTTACAAGAGATGAACCATGAAGTATTTGCCGAAAAAGATGTCATTACAGTTGGAGAAATGTCATCGACGACAATCGATAATTGTATTAAATACTCAAATCCAGAGCGCAGTGAATTAAGTATGACATTTAGTTTTCATCATTTAAAAGTAGACTACCCAAATGGTGACAAGTGGACGAAAGCGGATTTTGATTTTGTGAAATTAAAAGAACTCATGTCGAAGTGGCAAACCGAGATGCAAGAGGGTGGGGGCTGGAATGCATTATTTTGGTGTAATCATGATCAACCACGTATTGTTTCTCGCTTTGGTGATGATAAACGGTACCGAAATGAATCTGCAAAAATGTTAGGAACAGCGCTGCATATGTTACAGGGGACACCTTATATTTATCAAGGTGAAGAAATTGGGATGACGAATCCGGACTTTGATGATATTAGTAAGTATCGCGACGTAGAATCTTTAAATATTTATGAAATGAAGTGGGGAGAAGGGATGTCAAATGAAGGAATCATTGGTATCCTACAGCAAAAATCTCGTGATAATTCGCGGACACCTATGCAGTGGAATGAAGAAGAAAATGCGGGATTTACAACAAATACACCTTGGATTTCAGTTGCAGATAATTATAAAAAAGTTAATGTAAAAAAGGCGCTTGAAGATAAACAATCTATTTTCTATCACTATAAAAGGCTAATTAAACTTAGAAAGAAATACGATGTCATTACAAAGGGTAAATATGAAATTATAGATGTAAATCACCCTAATATTTGGGCGTATACACGCACGTTAGATAATGAAGTATTGTTGGTTGTAAATAATTTTTATGGGGAAACACTCACATATTCCGTACCAGATGTTCAGTTAACTGGAATGAAGCAAGAAATATTAATATCAAATTATGAGGATTTAAGTGAAGATATTAGAAACCTTGTACTTAGACCGTATGAATCCATTGTGTATCGACTTACTAAATGATTGAAAAAAGAGGTTGTATGCCCAGAGCATACAACCTCTTTTTAATTTAAAATACCGCTATATAACATTTTTATTTTTACTTCAGGAGTAAATTTCACCATTCATATATACCTTTTGTACTATAAAGGTTACGTCCGATGGTATGTACAATTACACCATTTGATGAATAGGAAGTTTATGAAAGGCGATTTATGCTAGTATTGTGTCTTGCCTTTTTAGGTGTAGTACATAACCGGTGATTGGCTAGTGGAAGTTCTTCCATTTTACCAGTGCCGGTTTTTTGTTGGATAATAGAGGAAATATATTTTCTACAAGAAAGAAGGGACTGTTTTGAAAGATGTAGATTCTATTTCTAGGTAGCGGCAGAGTTTTTTAATTATATTCATAGAAGTATTTTCCATATTTATGGCGAATTAAATGTAGAGATACATAAAGGAGGGCTACATATGGAAATAGCTGTAGAACGAGTTTTTACCAATAAAATTCTAGAAGAAGCTGCAAGAAGATTTAATGTTACAGTTGAAGAAAATCAGCTTGGTGATTTTGAAAATTATATTTTTCATGCAAAGGATGAAAGTGGAGTATCTTACGTATTAAGATTAACGCATTCTTCTCATCGATCTGAAAAACAAGTGGAAGCAGAATTAGACTTTTTACAGTATCTCAAAGAGCATGGGGCTAAGATTGCTGGACCATATTATTCAGAATCTAGAAAACTTGTAGAAGGAATACGAACAGTAGATGGAACTTTCTTTTACGCTTCTTTATTTGCATATGCTAAAGGAGAACGAGTAAAAGGAGATACATCGATTTATTGGGAAAACGAACTTTTTGAGGCATGGGGAAAAGCGATTGGTCAACTTCATCGTCTTACAATTGATTATCCAAAAACGGAATATCGAGATACGTGGGAAGTAGAAGAAAAAGCAATTATTGATGAGCTAGATGACGAAAAGGTGCAAAATATAGCTTATATATTAATGGAAGAGATAAAGGCCCTTCCAATGGAAAAAAGAACGTTTGGTCTTATGCATGGTGATATTCATCAAGGGAATTTTCATTATGATGGGAAAGAGTTAACGATTTTTGATTTTGATGACGCGACTTATAATTACTTTATTCACGATTTGGCGATGGTTATCTATTATTCCGTTCTTTCAACCGCATGGACTGAACAAGAGAAAACATTGTTTGCACGTAAACAACTGCAAGTACTACGAAAAGGTTACGAGTTAGAACATCAATTAGAGGAAAGTTGGTATGAATCGCTACCACTATTTTTGCGACTTCGTGATATTGGTTTGTATGGTACGATTCAGAAAAAATTCAAAGGAAAAGAAATGCCAGTACATTTTCAAAAACTAGCAGATGCCATTTATGTAAGAATTATAAAGCAGGAAGTAATTGTGAATATATAATACACATGCAACGTAACAAAGTATATAACTCGAATATATACTTTGTTTTTTTATACAAAAATATGTTTGTTTTATCAAAATAATATTGTCATAGACTTTAGATACCTTTATAATTTTCATATATTCTGAATATTCTTTATAAAATGAAAAGGAGGGGGAATAGATTGGAAGCTTTCGTTACTTGGCTAAATAATATTGTATGGAGTCCCGCACTTGTTTATCTATGTTTAGGAGTAGGTTTATATTTTTCAATTCGAACGAGATTTTTACAAGTTAGGCATGTAGGTGAAATGGTGAGACTTACATTTCAAGGAGAAAAATCAGAAGCAGGTGTTTCTTCTTTCCAAGCGTTAGCACTTTCTTTATCTGGGCGCGTTGGAACAGGGAATATTGCTGGTGTAGCAACAGCGGTTGCATTTGGTGGTCCGGGAGCTGTCTTTTGGATGTGGGCTGTAGCATTTTTAGGGGCAGGATCTGCTTATGTGGAATCGACACTTGCTCAAATATACAAGACGAAGCATCAAGGCCAATTCCGCGGTGGCCCGGCTTACTATATTGAAAAGGGATTAGGGGTTAAGTGGTATGCACTCGTGTTTGTCGCTGCGACCATTCTTGCAACAGGAATGTTACTCCCAGGTGTGCAAGCGAATAGTATTGCTTTGAGTTTGGAAACAGCTTTTGGTATTAATCCATCTGTATCAGGAGCAGTATTAGTTGTTGTATTAGCACTTATTATTTTTGGTGGGGTTAAGCGTATTGTTAACGTAGCACAGGTTGTTGTGCCATTTATGGCGGTTGGATATATACTTGTTGCTTGCGTAATTGTGTTTATGAATATTGAAAAGTTGCCTGAAGCATTTATGTTAATTATAAAAAGTGCATTTGCATTAGAAGCTGCTTTTGGAGGAATTATCGGTTTAGCAATTTCTTGGGGAGTAAAACGTGGTATTTATTCGAATGAAGCTGGTCAAGGAACTGGGCCACATGCTGCTGCTGCTGCTGAAGTATCTCATCCAGCAAAGCAAGGCCTTGTGCAAGCATTTTCCGTTTACATTGATACATTATTTGTTTGTTCAGCAACAGCATTTATGATGATTATTACAGGCATGTATAACGTATTTGATGCAAGCGGAAAAAATTTCATTGTAAATAAATTGAATGGTGCAGAACCAGGACCAGGGTACACACAGGCAGCAGTTGAATCTGTATTCCCTGGATTTGGAAACGGTTTCGTTGCAATTTCCCTATTATTCTTTGCTTTTACAACAATTATGGCGTATTACTACATTGCAGAAACGAATATTACTTATTTAAATCGTGATAAAGATCGTCCATGGATGTCAATTGTTTTAAAAATTGTTTTCTTAGGCGTTGTATTTTACGGATGTGTCAAAACAGCAGCAACTGCTTGGGCTCTTGGTGATATCGGTGTAGGGATTATGGCATGGGTCAATATCATTGCAATCTTACTTTTACAAAAACCGGCACTGCTAGCACTGAAAGACTATGAAAAGCAGAAAAAAGAAGGGAAAGATCCTGTATTTGATCCAAAGGAGCTAGGAATCAAAAATGCTGATTTTTGGGAGCATGAATACGGAAAAGATAAGAAAGAAGAAGTGTCATAATAAGGTACTTGTAGAACAATAACGGACAGTATATCTGCTCGTTATTGTTCAAATAATGGGAATTTCTATCTGCATGGCCGAATAAAATTTGAAGCAGAGAAATTTCACTTTATAAATAATCGCCCCAAGTTAAAATACGGTAGAAATAGAGAAGAAAGGAGGAAGAGAATTGATTGCCTTTCGTAATGTAAATAAGTTTTATGGTAGCTTTCAAGTCTTAAAAAATATTAATTTACAAGTTCAAAAAGGTGAAGTAGTTGTAATTGTTGGACCATCAGGGTCTGGAAAAAGTACATTGCTCCGCTGCATTAACCAATTGGAAACAATTACAGAAGGAGAATTAGTCGTACAAGATGTGGAAGTACATAATCGGAAAACAGATATGAATCAATTACGCCGAAATATTGGAATGGTATTTCAGCATTTTTATTTATATCCACACAAAACAGTGCTCCAAAATATTACACTTGCACCGATAAAAGTAAATAATATCTCAAAAGAAGAAGCGGAAAAAACAGCAATGTATTATTTGGGAAAAGTAGGGATTCCAGAGAAAGCGAATGTGTATCCGCAGCAACTATCTGGAGGACAACAGCAACGGGTAGCAATCGCAAGGGGATTAGCAATGAAACCAGAAATTATGTTATTCGATGAGCCAACTTCTGCACTTGATCCAGAAATGATTGGTGAAGTGCTCGATGTTATGAAAACCTTAGCAAAGGAAGGGATGACGATGGTTGTCGTGACACATGAAATGGGATTTGCACGTGAAGTAGCAGATCGTATTATATTCATGGATGAAGGA
This sequence comes from Bacillus sp. FSL K6-0042, assembly GCF_038006685.1. Classification (NCBI taxonomy): domain Bacteria; kingdom Bacillati; phylum Bacillota; class Bacilli; order Caryophanales; family Bacillaceae; genus Bacillus; species Bacillus sp. FSL K6-0042. The sequence goes on along the minus strand of NZ_JBBOVS010000001.1, from coordinate 2,544,791 downwards.
CAAATCATTGAAGATACAAAGCCAGTGAACTTCTTTGCAAACCCAGAGCAAGAAAGAGCACGATTATTTTTAAGTCGAGTGTTAAACCATTAGAGGAGGGGTTTTATGTTTAAGATGAAGAAACTGTTCGTTTTAATTGTATTTTCATGTTTATTTACTCTGATCGTAGCAGGTTGCGGGAAGGAAACGTCCAAAGAAGTTTCTAAAGAAACTTCGGGCGGAAAAGTGGTAGATCAAATTAAAAAGCGTGGGAAATTAGTAGTCGGAGTTAAGAATGATACAAACTTATTTGGATTGAAAGACCCTGCAACAGGGAAGGTAGAAGGGTTTGATGTTGACATAGCCAAAGCGCTTGCGAAAAAAATTCTAGGGGACGAGAGTAAAGTAGAATTAAAAGAAGTGACGTCTAAAACACGTATTCCAATGTTGAAAAACGGCGATATTGATACGATTATCGCAACGATGACAATTACAGAAGATCGTAAAAAAGAAGTTGATTTTTCAGATGTATATTTTAAAGCAGGACAGTCGTTACTTGTGAAAAAAGGGAGCAAAATCAAGAGTATTGATGATGTGAAAAGCGGTGTGACAGTATTGGCGGTAAAGGGATCAACTTCTACCCAAAATATTCGTAAAAAATCACCAGAAGCAAAGGTGCTAGAATTTGAAAATTATAGTGAAGCATTTACAGCATTAAAAGCAGGGAAAGGTGATGTCCTTACAACAGATAATGCGATTTTATACGGTATGGCAAAACAAGATACAAATTATCAAGTTGTTGGAAAAATTTTCACGGATGAACCGTATGGAATTGCTGTTCAAAAAGGAGCAACAGATTTAACAAAGGTAATTAATGATTTGTTAAAAGAGATGAAAGCAAATGGAGAATACGATAAATTATATGAAAAATGGATTGGTGAAAAGCCAGAGAAGTAAAGTATAGAAAGAGTAAGAGGATGAGAGATACTCATCCTCTTCTTGTAAAGAAAGAGGGGGGAGCATTTGCCTGATTTTTCTATTCTTACAAACAATCTTGATTTGTATCTAGAAGGATTTAAATATACAGTGATGTCCAGCATTGTTGCACTGATTGGGAGTTTCATTCTTGGTACGATTATGGCAGTGATGCGAATTGCACCCATTCGAGTTTTGAATTGGTTTGGCGCAGCTTATGTAGAATTCATTCGAAATATTCCACTTGTTTTAATTGCGTTTATATTTTATTTTGCTTTTCCGGTAATGGGTGTTACATTAAATGGTTTTATTGCTGGTACGGCTGCACTTACAATCTATACAGCCGCATTTATTGCAGAAGCAATTCGAGCTGGAATCTTGTCAGTTCCGAAAGGACAGATGGAAGCAGCACGTTCTTCTGGCTTAACGTACGTGCAAGCGATGTATTATATCGTTTTACCACAAGCTATTAAAATAGTAATTCCGCCATTAGGTAATCAATTTCTCAATTTAGTAAAGAACTCATCTATCCTTGGCATTATTGCTGGAGCAGATTTGATGTATCAAGGGGATTTGATTTCAACAAGAACATTTGTTACATTTGATGTATATATATTTGTTGGTATGTTTTATTTACTATTGACTGTACCGCTTAGTATGCTTGTGCGTTATTTTGAGAAACGCTTAGCGAAAGGAGCGGTGTAAATGGATTTTCGAGGTGCTTATACAGGCGATCATATTTTATTTTTATTAAAAGGGCTACTTGTTACATTAGAAATAGCTGTTGTAGCGATTTTACTTAGTTTTATTATTGGTAGTATAGTGGGAACTTTACGATATGCAAAAATACCAGTCGTATCACAGTTACTAGCTTTTATCGTTGAAATTATTCGAAATTTACCACTGCTTTTAATCATCTTCTTTACATATTTTGCACTCCCAGAAGCTGGGCTGAAATTAGAGATTACAACGGCAGCAATTGTTGCTTTAACGATATTTGAAGCAGCGATGATATCAGAAATTGTTCGCAGTGGTTTATTATCGATTGAAAAAGGACAAATTGAAGCAGCGCGCGCGTCTGGATTATCATATATACAAGCACTTTGGCATATTATTTTACCGCAAGCATTGAGACGAATGGTACCACCGCTCGTCAGTCAATTTATCTCGTTATTAAAAGATACGTCACTAGCGGTTGTTATCTCCTTGCCAGAACTCATGCATAATGCCCAAATTATTAATGGACAAAACGTAAACTATATGATTCCTACATTACTACTTGTTGCTTGTATGTATTTTGTTGTCAACTACAGTTTATCACTTGTATCTAGGAAATTAGAAAGCCGTTAACTCTTACATGAAATAAGATGTGAGAGTTTTTTTATGTTTTTTACATAGTTTAAAAGTTGGGATTTGGAAGATATTCGTTTTTTTTAGTAGTGTAATTGTAAGGTAGATGAAAAAACATTATATTTTATCAGAAAAGTTTTAATTTTATATAGAAATTGTAACCGCTTTCGTGTATATTTTTATTATCAGAAAATTTTAAAAAGAGATAGAGGGTAGTTGTAGGGGAGGATTACGATGCAGCAAACAACAAATGAGAAATTACATCGTACGATGAAGAGTAGACATTTATTTATGATTGCACTTGGAGGTGTAATCGGAACAGGTTTTTTTCTTGGATCAGGATATACCATTAACCAAGCAGGACCAGGAGGAGCGATCCTTTCTTATTTAGTCGGTGGATTTATTATGTATTTAACAATGCTTTGCCTTGGTGAGCTAACGGTGGCGATGCCGGTTTCTGGTTCTTTCCAAAAATATGCGACAAAGTTTATCGGTCCAGGAACAGGATTTATGATTGGATGGCTTTATTGGCTTGGATGGGCAGTTACAGTTGGTTTAGAGTTAACGTCTATCGGCTTAATGATGAAAAGATGGTTTCCAACTGTAGATGTTTGGGTATGGTGTCTTGTATTTGGAGTTATTTTATATATGTCAAATGCTATCTCAGCAAAGAGTTATGCTGAATTAGAATTTTGGTTCTCAAGTATTAAAGTAATTACAATTATTGCATTTGTTGTTCTTGGTGGTAGTGCGTTATTTGGTTTTTTACCGTATGACGGAAAAGAAGCAACGCCTCTTTTTTCTAACTTTGTGAGCGATGGTGGATTATTCCCGAATGGGCTGGCTGCTGTGCTTCTTACAATGATTACAGTTAATTTTTCCTTCCAAGGAACAGAGTTAATAGGGATTGCAGCAGGAGAGAGTCAAGAACCGGAAAAAACAATCCCACGTGCAATTCGTAATACAGTATGGCGCATTATGTTGTTCTTTATTTTAACAATGACGATTTTAGTAGGTTTAATTTCATGGAAAGATGCAGGGATTATTGAAAGCCCATTCGTTGTTGTATTTGATAAGATCGGTATTCCATATGCAGCAGATATTATGAACTTCGTTATTATCACTGCGTTATTATCTGTAGCAAATTCAGGATTATATGCGGCGACGCGTATACTATGGTCACTTGCAAATGAAGGAATGGCACCAACTTCCTTCAAAAAGGTAAATAAACGCGGTATTCCGATTACGGCATTAGTAGTTACAATTGCAGTAGCGGCATTATCTTTACTAACAAGCTTTTTGGCAGAGGATACAGTATATATTTACTTATTATCTGTTGCTGGTTTATCTGCAGTTGCAAGTTGGATTATCATTGCTTTATCACAACTTCGATTTAGAAGTCAGTATGTAAAGCAAGGCGGGAAAGTAGAAGATTTAAAATATAGAACACCGTTATATCCAATTGTTCCTATTTTAGCGTTAATTACAAACAGCATTGTTGTTATTAGTTTAGCATTCATTCCAGAACAGCGTATGGCGCTATATTGCGGCATTCCATTTATCATTTTCTGTTACGTGTATTATTATATAAATAAGAAGCGGCAGCAAATTACGAAAGTGGAGTTGGGAACAACGTATGAAACTAACAATCAAGCATGATGATATGGAGGCAGAACTTTCACATGGTCAATTGTCTATTGGAAAAGAAAGTGGATATACACCGTTAGAGTTATTCGTTTCCTCTATTGCAGGGTGCAGTGCAATTGTATTTCGGACAATTTTAGAAAAGAAGCGTATTACATACGATACGTTTACAATTGAAACTGAAATTGGAAGAAGCGAAGTTTTACCGAGGCCGGTAGAAAGCCTTCATTTGCACTATAAAATAAAAGCAGAAGGAATTACACAGGTACAGTTAGAAAAAGCGTTAGAGCTTGCGGTGAAGAATTGTACGATTGTTCAATCTGTGAAGGATAGTATAAAAATTACGGAAACAATTGAGTTAATTGGTGAATAAACTTTTGTAGAGAAAATAATGTGCGAAAAAGCTTAAGAGAAATTCTCTTAAGCTTTTTCACATACTGATTGGCAATGACATAGTAAAGCAAGAACCTTGATTTACTTCACTTTTCGGTAAAGTATATAGGCTTAAACGTGACGAATATGGAGGCGGTATAGTGAAAAAAGCAGCTCAATTTTTGAGTATGACAATAGTTGCTGCACTTGGACTTGCGGCGTGTGGGCAAGCGAGTACGGAACAAAAAAAGAATGAAGATACAAAAGAAAGGAAGAGTGAGCACCAGAAAGATATGAAGATGGATCATGGAGCGATGGCACAGAAAGGAATGAATGCAGGAGCATCTAATGATTTATTAACAACAAGTTTAAAAAATATAACAAGGTTAAATACGAATGATACCGTTCAAATGGCAATATTAACATCACAAACAATATGGCCAGCGACTCACAAAGAGAACCAACTAGGGCACGGCGTATCATTTGTTTCAACAGAAACTCTCGATTTAGCAATTGCTGGAGCGCCGTTTTCACAGCCAGTATATGATTTATTAGCTACGATTCAACCAAAATTTAAAGATGATCCAACGCTCGGGCCATATAACCACGGTTTCCTATTAGGAAATACAGAGAATATCTCGTTTGAAACGCAAGGAATACTTGACGAGAAGTTAGAGATTGTTCAAGAAAGTGGTGGGGGACACGGTGGACATTAAGAGAAAAGACGTTGCATGATGCAGCGTCTTTTGTATTTGGGAAAGTTTTTCATAGAAAAAAATCTGACATTCGTTATATAATAGCACTCGTGCAATCGGCCCGATTTTCTTACGGAGAAAATCAAAAAATAAGAAAAGTAGAGGAGTGTTATCTTGTTACAAACTATAAAAACTGAATGGTTTTCCAATGTGAAGGGGGATGTGTTATCAGGTATTGTCGTCGCATTAGCTTTAATTCCTGAAGCAATTGCTTTTTCGGTTATTGCAGGGGTAGATCCAATGGTTGGATTATACGCTGCTTTTTGTATTGCTGTGACAATTGCATTTGTTGGCGGAAGGCCGGGAATGATTTCTGCTGCAACAGGGGCGATGGCATTGTTAATGGTGACAATTGTAAAAGATTATGGCTTGCAGTATTTGTTTGCTACAACAATTTTAACCGGTGTTGTTCAAATTATCTTTGGAGTGTTAAAGCTAAGTTCATTTATGAAATTTGTTCCGCGTTCTGTTATGAGTGGATTTGTAAATTCGTTAGGAATTTTAGTTTTTACAGCACAATTGCCACACTTTCAAGGTGCAAACTGGCAGATGTATGCGTTAGTAGCATTAGGACTCGCAATCATTTATCTATTTCCACGTATTACAACAGCAGTGCCTTCTACACTTATTGCTATTATTGTCGTGACAAGTATTGCGCTGCTAGGCGGTTTTCAATTACGTACAGTTGGTGATATGGGAAGTTTACCAACTGAATTACCGTTTTTCAGTATTCCAGATGTGCCATTTACATTAGAAACATTAGCTATTATTTTACCGTATTCGATTATGTTAGCTGTTATAGGTTTACTAGAATCACTATTAACAGTATCTCTTTTAGATGATATGACAGATACACCTAGCAATAAGCATAAAGAGGCGCGTGGACAAGGAATTTCCAATATTGTTGCTGGTTTCTTTGGTGGAATGGCAGGGTGTGCAATGATTGGACAATCTATTATTAATATGAAATCCGGTGGTCGTGGTCGCTTATCAACATTTGTAGCAGGTGGATTTTTAATTGTATTGCTCTTCGTTCTCGGTGACTATGTTGTCAATATCCCAATGGCAGCATTAGTTGCAGTTATGATTATGGTTGCTATCGGGACATTTGATTGGAACTCTGTATTTACTCTTCATAAAGTTCCGAAAGGCGATGCATTTGTTATGATTGTAACAGTTGCAATTGTTCTTGTTACACATAATCTAGCTCTTGGTGTTATGATTGGTACAGTAATAAGTGCGGTTTTATTTGCATTCAACATGGCAAAGATTCACGTGAAACATTCTTATGTTGGTGAGAAAAAAGTATATGCCATTCATGGACAACTCTTTTTTGCATCTACTACAGAATTCATAAATGCATTTCAGTTTAAAGAAGATGTAAAGGAAATAGAAATTAACTTCACACATGCACATGTATGGGATGATTCAGCTGTAGGCGCAGTTGATAAAGTTGTGATGAAGTATGAGCGAAATGGTGTAAAAGTAAAGATAACGGGATTAAATGAGTGTAGTTCAGAGCTTGTTACAAAATTGGCGAAACAAGCTGTTCGTTAAATAGGAAGCACCTTTTCTGAGGACCGAAAGGGTTCTTTTTGTATTATAATACGAGTATGATGATGAAAGGGGCTTCAGCATATGTACAAGCAAATTATACTAGCATGTGATGGGTCAGAACATGCAATACGTGCAGCAAAACATACCGCATATATTGCTAAATTTAGTAAGGAAGTAAACGTTGAAGTTGTATATGTTGTAGACAATAGAACGGCAAAATCAGATATTATACACGGACAAACAGATATAGAGACAATCTCAGCTAGTCGAAAAGATAGATTAAAAGAAATTGAAGCTTTATTACAGCAAGAAGAGGTCTCCTATAAGATTACGATTTTGCATGGTGATCCAGGAAATACACTTGTGCAATATGTAAATACAGGAGACATTGATCTTGTTATAGTGGGGAGCAGAGGATTAAATACATTGCAAGAAATGGTGCTTGGAAGTGTAAGTCATAAAATAGCAAAACGAGTGAAATGTCCGGTGATGATCGTAAAGTAACAGACAGCAGAAATGCTGTCTGTTTTTTTGATGAGGAAGGAACCTTACATTATTGTAAGACAGTTGTTAGGAAAATCGATGTTATAGAATTTCTTCCATTGATACAATAAAATCATCAAAGGGAATGAATGGGAGGAAGAAAGAAATGAAAGGATTTCAAAACTTATCATATAGTCAGAGCGTAAGTTTGATTTGTTTAGGTGGATTTGCTAGTTCGGTGCTGTTGGCTGTTGCTGTGAAAATGTTTCAGTAGATGTTTTAATAAAGGTAATGTTGTAAATAGAAGGGAAATGATTGTTATAGTTGGCAAGACAATATCACTAGACATAAATAAAAAATAGCTCTTAGCATATATCTGAATGCTAGGAGCTATTTTATTTCTTTACTTCAGTTTTTGTTCCCACTAAGTAAAATTTTATTTTATCTTTATAGAAGTTTTATTGAAAACATTTTATATCATGGAAAATAAAAAAGACCATGAAATACAGAAAGGCACTCTTTCTATGTTCCATAGCCGTATACGCTAACTCTCCGTGACATTCACTATTAATGTCGTCATAAATTATACAACTTTATGATAAAAATGTAAACGTTTTCGTGAAATATAATTGTTGACGGAATTAATTATAGGGTTTAATATTTAAATACGTTAAATATTTCATTGTTTAAATAAGAGGTGGATAACATGCCAAATGATATGACTCACATTGATAGAATTCAGGCTTTAACATTCTCTATAGGAAAGAAAATGCAAACGGAGCTACTAGAACAAATGCAAGCATCAGGACTTACACCACCGCAGTTTTATATTTTAAAAATTTTAGACCATTACGGTGCATCAAGAGCAACAAAATTGGCAAAGAAAATGTATGTGAAACCAAGTGCAATTACAGTGATGATTGATCGGTTAATCGATCAAGAGTTGGTACTGCGCTACCATGACAAAGAGGATCGCCGTGTTGTTGTAATTGAGCTGACGAAGAAGGGGAAAGATGTAGTAAACGAGGCAATGTCTGCTCGTAATGAGCATATTGCAAAATATTTCTCACAGTTAGAATTACAAGAGAGAGAAGATTTATTACGTTTATTTGAAAAGTTAGAAGCAATTATTTGCGGGGAATCTGAGAAAAAAGAGACAAACTAAATAGAATTGAGGAGATTACATGGAACAACAAGAAAATCAGAATAGAAAGCTGTTGTTAATCGGTTTAGTAATCGCGATGTTATTTGCTGCATTAGACGGAACAATTGTCGGTACAGCAATGCCTCGTATTGTTGGAGAACTAGGCGGATTAAGCTTAATGACATGGTTAACAACAGCATATATGCTAACCTCAACGACAGTTGTACCAATTGCAGGTAAGTTAGCGGATTTATTAGGACGTCGTAACGTATATATTACAGGGTTAATCATTTTTATGGTTGGTTCAGCACTTTGCGGTATGGCGAACGGTATGACTGAGTTAATTATTTTCCGTGGTATTCAAGGTCTTGGTGGCGGTATTATGATGCCAATGGCGATGATTATTATCGGGGATATGTTTACAGGTAAAGAACGTGCGAAATGGCAAGGGATCTTTGGAGCGTTATATGGTCTTGCTTCCGTAATTGGACCGCAAGTGGGCGGTTGGATTGTGGATGCTGTCAACTGGAGATGGGTATTCTATATCAACTTACCAGTCGGTATTTTGGCGACAATCTTTATTGCAATGGGATTAAAAGGACATAAACAAACAGGTCCAATTAAAATTGATCTTGCTGGTATTTTCACGATGATTCTCGGTGTTGTGAGTTTATTACTTGCATTAACGTTTGGCGGGAAAGACTATGCTTGGGATTCTTGGCAAATCATTGGATTATTTGCACTTGCTATCATTGGTATAGTAAGCTTCATCATTGTTGAAACAAAGGCGGAAGAACCAATTTTACCAATGCATTTCTTTAAAAACCGTACATTTACATTATTAAATGCAATCGGCTTTTTTATGAGTATTGGAATGTTTGGGGCAATTATGTTCGTACCATTCTTTATGCAAGGAATTGTTGGGGTAAGTGCGGCTGAATCTGGAACAATTATGACACCAATGATGATTACGATGATTGTGATGAGTATTATTGGTGGTCAGCTTGTATTAAAGGTTGGTGTGAAACCACAAATTATTACAGGTATGCTCATTATGGCCGGTGGATTTTGGCTACTAACGACAATGGATATGCATACAAGTAAGCTTCTCGCAACTTCTTATATGATGGTTATCGGTTTAGGAATGGGTCTTGTTATGCCAACTTTAACATTAGCATTGCAAGAAAGCTTCCCGAAAAAAGACCTTGGCGTTGTTACATCATCTAGTCAATTCTTCCGTCAAATCGGTGGTACATTTGGGATTACGATTTTAGGTTCTATTATGAATAATACTTCAGGTACAACATTAACAAACAAATTAGTACCTGTATTGGATACGTTCCCACAAGAAGCGGGACAAATGGTAACGAAGTTTAAAGATATGATTCATACGGACCCACAAGGTTTATATTCTATGCTCTTTAGTCCAGAAGCATTAAAACAAATGCCAGAAGCATTCTCTAACAGCATCGTACCAATTTTGAAAAATTCTTTAGTGGATTCACTTCATACTGTATTCTTAACAGGATTAGTGTTTATTGTAGTAGGTGCTGTATTTACGATTTTCTTACAGAAGATTAAACTGTCTGATCGTAAAAAAGGTGCAGAAGAGCCTGCTGTAGCAGAAGAGGAAAAGGATACAAACGTATCGTACTCATAATAAAAAAGCATCGCTATATAGCGATGCTTTTTTATTATGAGTATAACATGTAAGCTTTTTTAGTTAGAAATGATTGACGTATTTTTGTAAATGAGTTATATTATTTTCTGTAAACGGTTACATGAAATGGAGAGGGAAGAGAATGAGTACGATTAAAGATGTTGCGAAATTAGCGGGAGTATCTGTTGCGACCGTTTCCAGGGTGTTAAATAAGAACGGATATGTTCACGAAGATACATTAAAAAAAGTGGAACGAGCAATTGAACTGTTGGATTATAAGCCTAGTACAGTAGCACGTTCTTTATATAATAAAAAATCTCGCTTAATTGGTTTGGTTGTTCCAAATATCGTGAATCCATTCTTTCCAGAAGTTGCACGTGCCGTAGAGGATGTAGCACATAAGCAAGGATACACAGTTGTACTTTGTAATTCTGATGAAAGTTTAGAGAAAGAGAAACAATATATTGATGTGCTCAGACAAAATAATGTTGATGGGTTTATTGTGGCTACGAACCCACAAAATAGTATGAATTACATGAACTTGTCTGTGCCAGTTGTGGCAATTGACCGCATGTTTAATGAACGTATTCCGACGGTATATGCAGATAACTATGCGGGAAGTCAAGAAGCAACAAAGTTACTGTTAGAAAAAGGGTGTCAACATATTGCGCATATTCGTGGACCGCGCGATGTGAGTACAGCAAATGAGCGTTTTGAAGGTTTTATAGATGTTATTACGCAATATGGGCTTTCTTATATGATTGCAGAAAGTACGTTTGATCCAGCAGATAGCGAACGTGTGGCAATGGAATTGTTAGAAGAGTATCCGCATATCGATGGCATTGTAGCTGGAAATGATTTGATTGCCATTGGGGTAGTGAAAGCGGCATTACAAAAAGGAATTTCCATTCCAGATGATTTACAAATTATTGGATTTGATGGTATTTCTTTAACAGAAATGATGTATCCATCTCTTACAACAGTTGCACAACCTATTTATGAAATGGGACGAATTGCAACAGAATTATTGCTAGAGCAAATGGAAGGAAATCAATTAGAAACCGAACATTATCGTTTACCGATTGAAATTATAGAACGAAATACAACGAAGTAAGGAGATGAGATATATGCCAAACATTGCAGTAGTCGGCAGTATTTCAATGGATTTAGTCGCTGTTTCAAAAAAGCGACCAAAAGCAGGAGAAACAGTGATTGGAGAAGCGTTTCATACAGTGCCTGGAGGCAAAGGAGCAAACCAAGCTGTTGCCGCAGCTAGATTAGGTGCAAATGTGGCAATGGTAGGTGCTGTAGGAAATGATGATTATGGTAAGCTAGTTAGAAAAAATTTAGAGAATGAACGTATTTTTATCGACTGTGTGGTACCGGTTACAGATGGAACGACAGGAATTGCTCATATTGTTTTAGCGGAAGAAGACAACAGTATTGTCGTTGTACAAGGAGCAAATCGTCTTGTGAATGAACAAATTGTTGATCGTGCGAAAGATCTTCTTGTAAAAGCTGATATGGTTGTCCTTCAGCTTGAAATTCCGCTAGAAACAGTGGAATACGTTCTTGATATTTGTGAAGAACACAAAATTCCGGTTATGTTAAATCCAGCTCCGGCACAAGTATTGCCAGTAGATATTTTAGAAAAGGCGACGTATATTACACCGAATGAACATGAATGCCGCATTGTATTAGATGATTTTACGTCACCAATTGAAGAGTTACTTGCGAAATATCCAAATAAATTACTGATGACAGAAGGTGGGAAAGGTGTTCGTTTCCATAATGGTACAGAGATTGTTCATGTACCAAGTATTGATGTTGAAGTAGTGGATACAACAGGAGCAGGTGATACTTTTAACGGTGCATTAGCGGTTGCGCTTTCCGAAGGTGAGACATTACAAAAAGCAATCCGCTTTGCAAACATTGCCGGCGGTCTTTCTGTAACAAAGCTAGGGGCACAAGGTGGTATGCCAACAAGAGAAAAGGTAAGAGAAGTGCAGGTGATTGTTGGATGAAGAAGCATGGTGTATTAAATAGTGAAATTGCTGCGGTACTTGCTTCCCTTGGACATACGGATACAATTGTGATTGCTGATTGTGGTTTACCTATTCCAGATGGTGTAAAGCGAATTGATTTAGCGGTAGAACTTGGAAAACCATCGTTTCTAGAGGTATTACAAGTTGTGATAGACGACATGGCAGTTGAAAAACTAACATTAGCAGGAGAGATTACGATCAATAATGCAGAAGTAAACAGAGAAGTCGAAGCACGTTTAAAAGAAGCTGCTTTTGAATATGTATCACATGAACAGTTTAAAGAACGTACAAAACAAGCCAAGGTAGTTATTCGTACGGGAGAAGCAACGCCATATGCGAATGTTATTTTACATGCAGGCGTGATTTTTTAATAAAGGGATGTGATGAGAATGCGTATTGAAATGCAAAATATTTCAAAAGCGTTCAATGGTAATCCTGTTTTGAAAAACGCACAGTTTAGTATTGAAACAGGAGAAGTCCATGCACTGATGGGGGAAAATGGAGCGGGAAAATCAACGCTCATGAAAATTTTAACGGGTGTATATACGAAAGATAGTGGTCAAGTCACGATTGATGGGCAAGACCGGACATTTAAAAACGCAAAAGAAGCTGAGGAATACGGAATTGCTTTTATTCATCAAGAGCTGAACATATTACCGAACTTAACAGTTGCTGAAAATATGTTTCTTGGGAAAGAGTTGATGTACGGCAAAACAGGCATTTTACGTACACGGCAAATGAATGGGTTAGCGCAGCAACAATTAGCAAGTCTTGGGCTTCACGTAAAAGGGGCTATGCTTGCTGGGGAATTATCAGTTGGACAGCAGCAAATTATTGAAATTGGTAAGGCCTTAATGACAAATGCGAGCGTTATTATTATGGACGAGCCGACAGCAGCCTTAACGGACCGCGAAATTGAAACACTTTTTACGGTTATTAATAAATTACGTAAAGAAGGCGTATCGTTCGTCTACATTTCACATCGCATGGAAGAAATCTTTTCTATTTGTGATGCTATTACGATTTTACGTGATGGGGAATATGTTGGAACGAGGTTAATTCCAGAAACATCATTTGATGAAGTAGTGAGTATGATGGTTGGTCGCAGCATCGGTGAGCGCTATCCGGAGCGCGATGCGAAGATCGGTGAAGTTATTTTTGAAATGCGTAACGGAACGAAAAAAGGAAAGTTTAAAAATATTTCGTTTCAAGTGAGAAAAGGTGAAATTCTCGGTGTCGCTGGATTAATGGGAGCTGGCCGTACTGATATTATGAAGGCGATATTTGGACATGAACCGTTAGATTCGGGCCAAATATTTATGAATGGGCAAGAAGTGAAAATTGATAGCCCAATTGATGCAATACGGCAACGAATTGCCTTTATTACAGAAGATCGAAAATCAGAAGGGCTTGTCTTAGATTTTTCTATTCGTGAAAATTTAGCATTGCCAAATCTAGAGAGTCTCTCAAAAGGTAGTGTGATGGATAAAGGAGTAGAAGCACAGTTCACAGAGGATATGATGAAGCTTCTCAATGTAAAAGCGGCAAATGGTGAACAAGCCGTCAAATCACTTTCTGGTGGAAATCAACAAAAGATTGTTATTGCAAAATGGCTAGGAATCCATCCGCAGCTGTTAATTTTAGATGAACCAACACGGGGTGTTGATGTTGGAGCAAAAAAAGAAATTTACTCTATTATGAACAAGCTTACAAAGCAGGGGGATGCAGTTATTATGGTTTCATCCGAACTTCCAGAAGTTTTAGGAATGAGCGATCGTGTCCTTGTTATTCATGAAGGAAAAGTAGGCGGTATTTTAGAGAAAGATAAAGCAACACAGGAGTCCATTATGGCATTAGCTACAGGGGGAGAGTAAGTTATGGCTAAAAAGGGGAATATATTGCAGCAGCTAGGTTCTTTAATTGGATTGGTACTGATTATTGTAGTTATTACAGCATTAAATCCAGCATTTATTGAAATACCAAATTTATTTAATATTTTACGCCAAGTATCTATTAATGCACTCATTGCATTTGGAATGACCTTCGTTATTTTAACTGGGGGTATTGACTTATCGGTAGGTTCTATCTTAGCATTATCAAGTGCACTTGTTGCTGGAATGATGGCAAGTGGTGTGGATCCGTTCCTTGCAATGGCGGTTGGATTATTGGCTGGTCTTGTAATGGGAATTATAAACGGTGTCATCATTGCGAAGGGAAAAGTGGCACCATTTATTGCGACATTAGCAACAATGACCATTTTTCGTGGGCTGACGCTTGTTTATATGGACGGACGTCCGATCACTGGCCTTGGTGATCACTTAATGTTTCAAATGTTCGGTCGTGGTTACTTCCTTGGTATTCCTGTACCGGCTGTAACGATGATGATGGCTTTTGCTGCATTGTACTTTATTTTAAAGAAAACGACGTTTGGTCGTCGGACCTTTGCAATTGGTGGAAATGAAGAAGCAGCGGCATTATCAGGTATTAATGTAACAAGAATAAAAGTAATGATTTATGGTCTTTCCGGAATTTTGGCAGCGCTTGCAGGTATCGTGTTAACATCACGTTTAGATTCTGCCCAGCCAACTGCTGGTTCTGCTTATGAATTAGATGCAATTGCTGCAGTTGTATTAGGAGGAACAAGTCTTTCTGGTGGAAGAGGTTGGATTGTCGGCACATTCATTGGTGTACTGATTATCGGTGTACTAAATAACGGTCTAAATTTATTAGGCGTATCTTCTTTCTTCCAACAAGTTGTAAAAGGACTTGTGATCTTACTTGCTGTATTAATTGATCGTCGAAAAGAAGCATAATGGAGGGACAATTCATGAAAAAATGGTTACTTGTACTCGTTGCACTCATAGTGATAATCACTGCTGGTTGTTCAATGGAACCACCAGAATGGGCAAAGGATTCTAGCGATAAAGGTCGAAGTAAAACTATTAAAGTTGGATTTTCTGTCTCCACTTTAAACAATCCATTTTTCGTCACGTTGAAAAAAGGGGCAGAAAAGAAGGCGAAAGATAGTGGCATTGAGTTAATTGCTGTTGATGCACAAAATGATGCAGCGAAGCAAACGAATGATGTTGAAGACTTAATTCAAAAAGGCGTTGATGTAGTTGTCATTAACCCAACAGATTCAGATGCAGTTGCTTCAGCAGTAAGTGCAGCTAATGCAGCAAATATCCCTGTTATTACAGTAGACCGCGTTGCAAACTCAGGAAAAGTTGTTTCACACATTGCGTCAAATAATGTAGAAGGCGGAAGTATGGCCGGTGACTACATTCGTGAACTTGTTGGTGAAGGTGCAAATGTTGCTGAGTTAGAAGGGATTCCTGGATCATCCGCTGCTCGCGAGCGTGGGAAAGGATTCCATAAAGTTGCCGATAAGGGGCTAAAAGTTGTTGCGAAGCAAGCCGCAGACTTCGATCGTGCCAAAGGATTATCAGTTATGGAAAATATTTTACAAGCAAATAGCGATATAAAAGCAGTATTTGCTCATAACGATGAAATGGCATTAGGGGCACTTGAAGCATTAAAATCTGCTGGGAAAACAGATGTGGTTGTTGTTGGATTTGATGCCACAGATGATGCTGTGAAAGCGGTTAATGACGGACGTATGACAGCAACTGTTGCGCAAAAACCAGAATTAATCGGAGAGAAAGCGATGGAAACAGCAAGACAAGTGAACCAAGGTAAAAAAGTGGAAAAATTCATTCCGATTGAATTAGAGCTTATTAAGAAAAAATAAAATATAAACTTACATTTAGGAAGGAAGAAAAACAAATGAAATTTTTTATTGATACAGCAAACATTGATGAAATTAAAGAGGCAAATGATTTAGGCGTATTAGCAGGTGTAACAACAAATCCATCACTTGTAGCAAAAGAAGGCGTAGATTTCCATGAACGTATTCGTGAAATTTGCAGCGTTGTAGAAGGACCTGTAAGTGCAGAAGTAATTAGTTTAGAAGCAGATAAAATGATTGAAGAAGGAAAAGAATTAGCAAAAATTGCTCCAAACGTTGTTGTAAAAGTACCAATGACAAAAGAGGGCTTAAAAGCAGTAAAAGCATTCTCTGATTTAGGAATTCGTACAAACGTTACGTTAGTATTCTCTGCGGTACAAGCATTGCTTGCAGCACGTGCTGGCGCAACGTACGTATCTCCATTCTTAGGTCGTTTAGATGATATCGGTCATAATGGTTTGGACTTAATTCGCCAAATCGCTGATATCTTTGTAATTCATGACATTAAAACAGAAATTATTGCAGCATCTGTACGCCATAGCGTTCACGTAACAGACGCAGCGTTAAACGGTGCACACATCGCAACAATTCCGGCAAATGTAATTGGAGCATTAGTGAAACATCCGTTAACAGATCAAGGAATTGAGAAGTTCTTAGCTGATTGGGAGAAAACACAAGGGAAATAAAGTAAAACTTCCATCTGTGAAGGATTGGTCCCCGTTTATGAGGGGGAAACAAAAACTACCAAGGTTAGCATTACGCTAACCTTGGTGGTTTTTTTGTTTGTAAAATAATGAATAAAAGAATTTTCATGCAATTGTGCATATTGTCTTTTAAATTTTCTATCTAAGTTATTTAATATATAATAAATAACTCTTTTTTGTGAGTTTTTTCGACACGAGGTAAGTAGTCAACACAGGGTCTGACCAGAGAACTGGAGGGCATGATTCTATAAGGGGATAATCACTATTCCATGATTATAGAACTATGTCTTTTTTATGTATATAGAAGGGGGGATAGATCTATATTATAGAACTTATATATATTGTGCATTTCATATTATTAATTATCTGAATTTTAAGTCTTGTTACAATTAATAAGGGAGGAAATAGTAATGAAAAGAAAAAAACCGTTTAAAGTGTTTTCATCTTTGGCAATCACGACAATGCTTGGTTGCACATTTGTACTTGGTACATCATCAGCTTATGCGGAAACAACATCTCAGTCAAAAGGAAGTATTTCAACAACTCCAATTGATAACAATTTAATTCAAGAAGAACGTTTGGCTGAAGCTTTAAAAGAACGTGGAACGATTGATCGATCAGCATCAAAAGAAGAGACACAAAAGGCTGTAGAGAAATATATTGAAAAAAAGAAGGGTGATCAGCCAAATAAAGAAATTCTTCCGGGTGATCCTGTTAAAGAAGCATCTGATTTTGTAAAAAAAGTAAAAGAAAAAAAGATGGAAGAAAAGGAAAAAGTGAAGAAGTCTGTAGAAAATGCTAGTTCAGAGCAAACGCCTTCACAAAATAAAAAACAGTTAAATGGAAAAGTACCAACTTCTCCAGCAAAGCAGGCTCCATATAACGGAGCTGTTCGTACAGATAAAGTACTTGTACTACTTGTAGAGTTTAGTGATTATAAACATAATAATATTGAACAAAGCCCTGGTTATATGTATGCGAACGATTTTAGTAGAGAGCATTATCAAAAAATGTTATTCGGTAATGAACCATTCACGTTATTCGATGGTTCAAAAGTAAAAACATTTAAACAATATTATGAAGAGCAGTCTGGTGGTAGTTATACGACAGATGGTTATGTAACAGAATGGTTAACGGTTCCTGGGAAAGCGGCAGATTACGGAGCAGATGGTAAGACTGGCCATGATAATAAAGGACCTAAAGGGGCACGTGACCTTGTGGAAGAAGCCTTAAAAGCAGCAGCAGAGAAAGGATTAGATTTATCTCAATTTGACCAGTTTGATCGTTATGATACAAATGGTGATGGAAATCAAAATGAACCAGACGGCGTAATTGATCATTTAATGGTCATTCATGCTGGGGTTGGTCAAGAAGCTGGTGGCGGTAAATTAGGTGATGATGCAATCTGGTCACATCGTTCTAAATTAGCACAAGATCCAGTTGCAATTGAAGGGACAAAGTCAAAAGTTTCATATTGGGATGGAAAAGTTGCTGCACATGATTACACAATTGAGCCTGAGGATGGTGCAGTTGGCGTATTCGCTCATGAATTTGGTCATGATCTTGGTTTACCAGATGAATATGATACGAACTATACTGGAGCTGGATCACCTGTGGAAGCATGGTCATTAATGAGTGGTGGTAGCTGGACAGGAAGAATCGCAGGGACAGAACCAACAAGTTTTTCACCGCAAAATAAAGATTTCTTACAAAAAAATATGGGTGGAAACTGGGCGGAAATTGTAGAAGTAGATTACGATAAAATAAAACGTGGAGTAGGTTTCCCTACATATATTGATCAAAGTGTTACAAAATCCAATCGTCCAGGTCTTGTACGTGTAAATTTACCTGAGAAAAGTGTTGAAACAATTAAAACTGGATTTGGCAAGCATGCATACTACAGTACAAGAGGCGATGATATGCATACAACATTAGAAACACCATTGTTTGATTTAACGAAGGCAGCTAATGCGAAATTTGATTATAAAGCAAACTATGAACTTGAAGCAGAATGTGATTTTATTGAAGTGCATGCGGTGACAGAAGATGGAACAAAAACATTAATCGATAAACTAGGCGATAAAGTGGTAAAAGGTGACCAAGATACGACAGAAGGAAAATGGATTGATAAATCATATGATTTAAGTCAATTTAAAGGGAAGAAAGTGAAATTGCAATTTGATTATATTACAGATCCTGCTTTAACATATAAAGGATTTGCAATGGATAATGTGAATGTAACAGTCGATGGAAAAGTGGTATTTTCAGATGATGCAGAAGGACAAGCGAAAATGAAGTTAAATGGTTTTGTCGTTTCTGATGGAACAGAAAAGAAACCACATTATTATTATTTAGAGTGGAGAAACTATGCTGGCTCAGATGAAGGGTTAAAAGCAGGGAGAGGTCCAGTATATAATACTGGTCTTGTTGTTTGGTATGCAGATGATAGTTTTAAAGATAACTGGGTTGGCAGGCATCCTGGTGAAGGCTTCCTTGGTGTTGTTGATTCTCACCCAGAAGCAGTTGTTGGAAATTTAAATGGAAAACCAGTATACGGTAATACAGGGTTGCAAATTGCAGATGCTGCATTTTCACTTGATCAAACACCGGCGTGGAACGTAAATTCATTTACACGTGGACAATTTAATTACCCAGGCTTACCAGGTGTTGCAACATTTGATGATTCTAAAGTATACAGTAACACTCAAATTCCTGATGCGGGACGAAAAGTACCGCAATTAGGGCTGAAATTCCAAGTTGTTGGGCAAGCAGATGATAAGTCGGCAGGAGCTATTTGGATTCGTCGTTAATAGATTAGTAATAAAATAAAAAAGTACGTTCTTCGTAGAAAGAACGTACTTTTTTATTTATACATTAAGCTATTATTTTATTTTGTGTAATACATTGTTTACCTATATACAGTCTATCAAATGGTGTAGGGAAAAGAAATATTTCCAGGGAAATTGTCGAAGTATAGTCGATATTTATACCGCATTAACGGGCAGTAAGACTCCCACCTCAAAGTTCAGAGAGAAACAAAGAAGGGAGTTTTGGGGATCAACTGCCCATAAAAGCCCGATTGATGAGGGCTGATTAAGGTTTTACTAATTTTTAATCTTAAAAAATAATTATCTATAAAAAACAAAATTATATATTGATTTTGTTTCTTATTTTGAGTGAAATTCAAAAGGATTATTTAGAATAGTGATAGTTTAGTAGTTTAATTGAAAACCTTTTTTAGGAAGGGAATGTAGAGTCTAATAGACTTGGAGTGTAGGAGATATTTGTAAATTTATATATAAAGGGAGAGTACAGTAATTGACAGCATTGAAAAAATTATCAGCTTTTGTGAAAAGTAGTATTGTTTTATTATGTGTAGCATGTATGTATTTTGCTATACCAACTGCACATGCAAGTGCGGAGACAGTTAAGATTTATCTTGATCCAGGTCATGGTGGAACGGATACAGGAGCGATTGGAAATGGTTTACGAGAAAAAGACTTAACATTAGATATTGCAACACGTATTCGTAACATTTTAAATGCAGAATATACAGGGCATGAAATTAGAATGAGTCGTACGAGTGATGTATATCCTACGCTAACACAGCGAACAACTGATGCAAATAATTGGGGAGCAGACTTTTTCTTATCTGTACATATTAATAGTGGTGGTGGCACTGGTTATGAAGATTATAGTTATCCAAATGCAGGAGCACCAACTACGACTTACCAAAAGGTAATTCATCAAGAAATTATGAAAACAACTAACCTTGCTGATAGAGGAGTTAAAACGAATAATTTCCATGTGTTAAGAGAAACGAATATGCCAGCAGTATTAACTGAAAATGGGTTTATTGATCGAGCAGAAGATGCCCAAAAATTAGGTAATGCAACATTTAGAGAGCAACTTGCAAGAGGGCATGTAAATGGTTTAGTAAAGGCATTTGGATTACAGAGAAAAACATCCTTAATTCGTGTAAAAGTAGAAGAATTATATTATTATAATCAACCTGATTGGAATGCAAAGGCTGGTACTGTGAAAAAAGGTGATGTATTCACTGTTGTGGAAACGTTAACTGTAAATGGTTCAAAAATGTACAAGCTAAAATCAGGAAACTATATAACTGCTAATCCTTTATATGTTGAGGATTTATAGTAAATAGTTGATTAAAAAAAGGGACAATGATGAGTTAATTCATCATTGTCTCTTTTATTTTTCCCCTGAAATAAATCATTCCAGCAAATGTGAGTAAGAATGCAGTTCCAATTACAAAGCTTACGCTCGGTGATGCACCGATTGCCCCCACTGTAAAAGAGCCTGCGACGACGCCTAATGAGAAGAATGCGTAAAATAATCCGAATGCCTTCCCTCGTTTATCTTCAGTTGTATTTTCAACGAGTAAAGCATTAATAGATGGGAAGAGGATGGCGAATCCAATTCCGTAAATCATCATCACAACAAAGAGCATACTTTTTGTTGTAAATATGCCAAGTAATGATAAGGCAAGTGCCATGACCGCAATACCGATCAGCATCATTTTTGAACGGTCAAAGCGATCGTAAATACGATTTGTTGGTAGTAAGAAGAAAAGGATGGCAGTGATTCCAAATACACTTAGCATCATGCCTGTTGTAGATGCTTTGAGTGCTAGTGCTTCTACTTTTACCGGTAACATATATGTGACGATTCCTTGTGAAAACATTAATGTAAAAGCACCAATATATGCTTGTAATAATGGTTCGGATTTTAGTAATCCTACCATATCTTCTTTGTTCATCATTTGCGTCCGTGATGTATCTTTTCTAGTCACATTGGTTGGTAACAAGACAAGGGCTACGATAGTACCGAGTACCATTAAGATAGAAATCGTAACAAAGACCCACTCTACACCTGCGGTTGCTTTCATAATTCCACTGAAGGCAGGACCAACGATAGCCGCTGTTCCGACAGCAGCACCAGATAGTGCCATTGCTTTTCCTTGTTTTGTAGATTTCGTTTGTTTAGATAGGAAAGTAAAGGCTGCAGGGATTAAGAAACCATCACTAAATCCGTGTAAAAAGCGAACGATAAGTAATTGTTCCCCGCTTTGAACAACGGTATACAATAATACTATGAAACTCGTAATTCCCATACTCATATAGAGTACTTTCTTTGCTCCAAATTTATCAACAGATGCACCTGCGATAATATTGCCGATCATATTGGAAAACGAGTACATCCCTACAACAAGACCAATAATAAGAGGAGTTCCCCCAAGACTTTGCGCGTAAGTACTCATAATAGGTAATTGTGAAAATGTATCTAAAAACGCTACGATAACAATAAAATAAATGAAATATTTCAAGCGATGTTCACCTCTCCTATGCTATTATGGCATAATGCGAATTTCACCTGCAATGAAATTGAATTAACAGATGTGGAAAAAAGTACAAAGTGACAAAAAAATGAACTTTTTTTGTTAAAATTTAGTGGAATTCAGATTGGGGTTTTGAAAAATATGGATAGAAGTACTATAATAGATTGGTAAACTTCACCAGGTTAAGTATATATACAAGAGAGGGATGCATAAAATGAAAGCATTACTTTGGCATAATCAACGTGATGTAAGAGTAGAAGAAGTTCCAGAACCAACTGTACGACCAGGAGCAGTGAAGATCAAAGTTAAATGGTGTGGTATTTGTGGAACAGATTTACATGAATATTTAGCAGGACCTATTTTTATTCCAACAGAAGAACATCCACTAACACATGTGAAAGCACCTGTTATTTTAGGTCATGAGTTTAGTGGTGAAGTTGTTGAAATCGGTGAAGGCGTTACGAATCATAAAATAGGGGACCGCGTTGTTGTAGAACCTATTTATTCTTGTGGTAAATGTGAAGCTTGTAAACATGGTCATTATAACGTTTGTGAACAACTTGTTTTCCACGGTCTTGGTGGAGATGGCGGTGGCTTCTCTGAATATACTGTAGTACCAGCAGATATGGTTCACCATATCCCAGATGAAATGACTTATGAACAAGGTGCACTTGTAGAACCAGCAGCAGTTGCAGTTCATGCAGTGCGTCAAAGTAAATTAAAAGAAGGCGAAGCTGTAGCTGTATTTGGATGTGGACCGATCGGACTTCTTGTTATCCAAGCTGCTAAAGCCGCAGGTGCAACACCTGTTATCGCAGTTGAACTTTCTAAAGAACGTCAAGAGTTAGCAAAATTGGCAGGAGCTGATTACGTATTAAATCCAGCAACACAAGATGTGCTAGCTGAAATCCGTAACTTAACAAATGGTTTAGGTGTAAATGTTAGCTTCGAAGTAACAGGAGTTGAAGTTGTACTTCGTCAAGCAATTGAAAGCACAAGATTTGAAGGACAAACAGTAATTGTCAGCGTATGGGAAAAAGACGCGACAATTACTCCGAACAACTTAGTATTAAAAGAAAAAGAACTTGTTGGTATTCTTGGATACCGTCACATCTTCCCATCTGTTATTAAATTAATTAGCTCTGGTCAAATTCAAGCAGAGAAATTAATTACGAAAAAAATTACAGTGGATCAAGTTGTAGAAGAAGGATTTGAAGCGCTTGTAAAAGATAAAAAACAAGTGAAAATTCTTGTTTCACCTAAATAATATATAATATAGAAGAAAGTAGTCTTTTTCTAGAAATAGAAGAAGGCTACTTTTTTTGTGGATAGAAAGGTGATAGACTTTCCTTTGACTAAATTGTTTAAGTAGGAAGGGAGAGTTATAAGGTTTCATTTTTACTAACTTTGAAACGAATGCTAAAAGCCTGCTCAAGAGCGTGGAAAGATAAAGAATTTCAAGTGTTATTTGTATTAACGATTATAACGTTACTATCAGGGACTATTTTTTACAGTACGGTAGAAGGATTACGTACAATTGATGCATTATATTTTAGCGTTGTTACATTAACGACAGTTGGCTATGGAGATTTTAGCCCGCAAACAGATTTCGGGAAAATCTTTACTATATTTTATATTTTCATTGGAATTGGTTTAGTGTTTGGGTTTATTCATAAACTAGCAGTAAATGTTCAATTATCAAGTATATTATCAGGGCGAAAGAAAAAATAGAAGCAATCAGGATATGCACCTGGTTGCTTCTATTTTTTACAATATTTTAGCTGTTTCTTTGCAGGAAATTAATATTCGTTTACTATAATGCAAATGAAACATATTATCCATAGAATTATAATGATGTGAATATTCGCATCATTTATTTTCTCAATAGAAATTAGTAGAAAGGTGGGATATTCTAATCGTAGGTTAACCATAGGATTTGAATTACATATTCCAAGTAAATTAAATATAAACGGAGGTTTTCATATGAAAAAGAAAGTATTAGCATTAGCAGCAGCTATTACATTAGTAGCACCATTGCAAAGTGTAGCATTTGCCCATGAAAATGAGGGCGGAGATAAGGTAAGAGCAATTCAATATTGGTCTGCTGAAGATAAACATGCAGAAGGTGTAAACTCCCATTTATGGATTGTCAATCGTGCAATTGATATTATGTCTCGTAATACAACGGTTGTAAAACAAGATCAAGTTGCATTATTAAATGAATGGCGTACAGAGTTAGAGAATGGTATTTATGCTGCTGATTATGAAAACCCTTACTATGATAATAGTACATTTGCTTCTCATTTCTATAATCCCGATACAGGGAAGACGTATATTCCTTTTGCTAAGCAGGCAAAAGAAACCGGAGCTAAATACTTTAAACTTGCTGGTGAAGCTTATCAAAAGCAAGATATGAAACAAGCATTCTTCTATTTAGGATTATCGCTTCATTACTTAGGAGATGTAAATCAACCGATGCATGCAGCAAACTTTACAAATCTTTCTTATCCACAAGGTTTCCACTCCAAATATGAAAATTTTGTAGATACACTAAAAAATAATTATAAAGTGACTGATGGAAATGGATATTGGAATTGGAAAGGAATAAATCCTGAAGACTGGATTCATGGAGCGGCTGTAGCTGCTAAGCAAGATTATGCTGGTATTGTAAATGGCACTACAAAAGATTGGTTCGTAAGAGCGGCAGTTTCACAAGAATATGCAGATAAATGGCGTGCAGAAGTTACACCAGCAACAGGAAAACGTTTAGTAGAAGCGCAGCGTGTCACAGCGGGATATATTCAGCTTTGGTTTGATACGTATGTAAATCGCTAGAACGCTTGGTTACTTCTTAGTTAAAAAACATATACGTATAATGATTCATGATCCAGTACAGGCAATCACTTCTATTGAAATAGTTAAAAAGTTTCTTCGTAAAGAAGAAACTTTTTTTGTTTAGACACAGGAAAATGATAGTTTTGTTCCAATATGTATAAGACATATATATAGAAGGGGAGAGAACAATGTGGAGCGTAACATATTTCAAAAGGTTCCCTTACCATGCGCATTTCTTGATGAAGAAGCGTTAGAAAGAAATATAGAGTCAATTGTGCAATTGTGCGGAGGAAAGAAAGTTCGTATTGCTAGTAAATCGTTACGATCTGTTCCAGTGATGAAGAAAATTTTAGCCGCTAATAGTTGTTTTCAAGGCATTATGTGTTTTTCACCACGAGAAGTAATATTCTTAATAAAACAAGGATTTAATGATTTGTTGCTTGGATACCCTATACATGATGAACAAGCACTTCAAGAAATTAGTTTGCTTACAAAACAAGGACTTATAATCACTTGTATGGTAGATTGCATAGAACATATTGCTTATTTAGAGAAAATTGCAATAGAAACAGGTGGACGCTTTCGAATTTGTATTGATATCGATATGAGTAGTCATTTTTTTCAGTTTCATTTTGGTGTTAGACGTTCTCCTATACGTACTACTTCTGAGGCTTTAAACGTTATTGAAAAAGCAATTCAATCTTCCGTTTTACAAATAGACGGTGTAATGGGATATGAGGCACAGATTGCAGGAGTTGGGGACGCTGTACCAAAGCAAGGTTTTAAAAATAAAATAGTTGCTTATTTAAAGAGAAAATCTGTATTTGAAGTGATGAAACGTAGACAAGACATTGTTCGCGTGTTGCAAGAACGAGGAATTACACTTCGTTTTGTAAATGGAGGAGGCACAGGAAGTATAAAAACGACAATGCAAGATGAATCCGTTACAGAGATTACAATAGGTTCTGCTTTTTACTCTCCCAAGCTCTTTGATTACTATAAAGATATTAGATTTGAACCAGCTGTTGGCTTTGCGTTGCCGATTGTTAGACAACCAAGCCAACATATATATACTTGCCTCGGTGGCGGATATATTGCTTCAGGAGCAGTTGGGAAAGACAAACAGCCTGAGATTTGGGAGCCAAGTGGGGCAAAGTTGTTAGCTTTAGAAGGAGCTGGAGAAGTACAAACGCCCGTTTATTATGATGGTTCAGAACATCTAACGGTTGGGGATGCCATGTTATTTCGGCATAGTAAAGCCGGAGAACTATGTGAGCGTTTCTCATCGTTACATCGTATTGTAGGTAACAAAGTGATAGGGAAGTATTCAACATACCGGGGGGATGGTCAATGCTTTCTGTAAAAGGGCAGAAATGGAGAAATTGGACAGGGAATGTAGAAGGAAATCCACAATATACGATGTATCCAAAAAGTATACAAGATGTAATAGAAGTAGTGAAGTTTGCAAAGGAACAGGGAAAGAGAATTCGTGTTGTTGGATCAGGACATTCCTTTACACCTCTTGTGCAAACAGAGGAAATTCTAATTTCTTTAGATAAGCTACAAGGGATAGTAGACGTCGATTCACAATCATTCATAGTAGAAGTATGGGGCGGAACAAAGTTGTATAACTTAGGAAAACTGCTGGAAGACATAGGATACGCACAGGAAAATTTAGGAGATATTGATTCACAATCTATTGCAGGAGCAATTAGTACAGGGACGCATGGAACAGGTATTCAATTTGGTAGTTTGGCAACACAAGTAGTAGAAGTTACAGCTGTGTTGGCATCTGGAGAAATTATTGTTTGTTCTGAGAAAGAGAATCCTGAATTTTGGAAGGCATTTCAGTTATCTCTTGGCATGCTAGGAATTATTGTAAAAGTTAAATTAAAAGTCATTCCAGCTTATTCACTTATTTATGAAAGCAGAAAGGAATCGTTTTCTACTGTAATAAACAAACTAGAGAAATATAAGCAACATCGTCATTTTGAATTTTTTGTGTTTCCGTATTCAGATGATGTCCAAGTGAAAATTACAAATGAAACAACAGTTAAAGGGATAGATTTAAAGTGGCATAAGTTCAAGACAGAACTACTTGAAAATATAGCTTTTTCATTATTGTCTAAAGGATGCAAGTTACTCCCTTCTATAAGTAAAGGAGTTAGTAGACTGTCAGCAAAGGCAGTACCGAATGCAAAAACAATTGGTCCAAGTTATCAAATATTTGCTACATCTCGTAATGTTCGTTTTTATGAAATGGAGTATAGTGTCCCAGCGCAGTATATGAAAGATGTAGTAGGGGAAATTTACAACCTCATTGAAAAGAAGAAATTCCAAGTTCATTTTCCAATTGAATGTCGTTATGTAAGGGGAGATGATATATGGATAAGTCCTGCTTATAGAAGAGATTCAGCGTATATCGCTGTGCATATGTATAAAGGAATGAAATACGCTGCTTACTTTACAGCGATAGAACATATTTTTCAAAAATACGAAGGGCGTCCACATTGGGGGAAAATGCATACAATGCGATATGAACAATTACAATGTGTTTATCCAAAGTTAAACTCTTTCTTGGAAGTTAGAGAAAAGGTAGATCCAATGGGAGTGTTTTTAAATCCATATGTAGCAAAAATGTTTTCTGTTTATGAAAAAAGCTGACAAATTATTTGTCAGCTTTTTGGAGTGTAATTGCATTTCGTGTATGACTCATTCGCTCGTAAAATAGTAATTTATCACGACTAAATACGTGCAGTAGAACGTGGATAACAAAGAGACCGTTAATTACGAATAGGAATAATAATGTAACAAGTAGAATTAAAGTATCGGCACGATTTAAAATGGAACTACTAGAGAGAATATAGTTCATTCCTCCTAAAATAAAATAGAAAAGACCGTAACGAATCAATAATTCTTTAATTGTAATTCGTTCATTTTCACCTTTTATATGAATACGAAGAAGAACCTTACTGCAAATTGGCAGAAAGCTCTTCTTAGTGGGGATATTTAACATGCGTAGCATTGGATTTTGATGAGAGAATATAGCTTTGGAATTGTTGCTTCCATGTTAAAGTGGTGGTCTCCTTTTTTTGAGAAATCCACTCGTGATAATCTTGTTGCGTTTTCCATAATATACGAATCATATACTCATTTTCATGTTCAGTACGCTTCGTACGAGAAAATTCTAGATTAATAAACCCGTATGTACCAGGGTTTGGATAGTATTGTTGCAAGGAACGAATTACTTTTTCTTCATAGCCAAATTTAATATGAATAAGTTTTGTAACAATAAACATGATTGCACCCCTTTTGTATTAGTAATAAGAAATTAGAGTGAATATCCTGTTTTAGTCATAACATGTGCAATCCCTCCTGTTATTCTTACAAGGTTAGGGCATGTTTGTAATATCGATTCATCCCGTTCGAAATTCATTTTATAAAACATGATATACATTTAATGTTATGCTATTCTGAAAATTAGAAGTAAATAAAAGGAAGACGACAAATTTTTTATCCCGCTATTCGCGGACAGTAAGACCCCCACCTCAAAATTCAGCGAAAGTAAAGAAGTTAGGTGGGGGATCAATTGCCTGTAAAAGCCCGATTGGTGAGGGCTGATTAAAGTTTCACTTTATAAGAAAAGCTGTCCTATTTTTTAGTACAGCTCTTTCGTTCTTATAGGAAAATAATGGTGAGTATCCCCACGATGACACAATAAAAAGAGAAATATTTTAAATTTCCTTTCGCCATCAAATGTAAGGAAAAAATGAGAGTTAAACCATATGAATCTATTTCGATTTTTCAATATATAAGTCGCTGTTACGAAGAATAAAAAGTGACCTGCATTTATTTTTTTTTCTTTTTTAGATTGGTATGGGGCAAGGGAAGAATTTGACCGCTTCTATGCATGGCTTGATGCTCTCTTCCGCCCAAAAAGAAAGGTTTTATGATGGTTTTTCAATTTGGATTTATATAATTTGTAGAGGGTTGTCATATGTTGTCAACAGACTGATTTTGTATCAGTAGGGTTCCTACAAGATTTGACAATATTTTTAATGTCGTGTAATCTTTTGTTTCTAATATACGAATTTACATTTTGTAAGATTTGTATGAAAGTAAGTTGTTAAAAGTTAAGTGTGCATTACATTTTATGGTTTGTTTTCATTTTTTTGTCATGAAAAATAAAGTGTATTTAATGAGTTTGTAAACAAACTGTAAAATAAATCATGTATAACTGTATGAGAAGGGAGTCGGATTATGAACTATTTTAAGCGAATCAGTAGTCTAGTATTAGCAGGAATTATTGGTCTTTCTAGTACAGTCGCTGTAAAAGCTGAGTCAAACGACGAGAAACTGGACAACATGCAACAGCAATTGCAGCAGAATAACAATGATATTCAGCAAAAAGAACAAGAGAAGCAAGCTGTTAATAAAGAAATACAAGGTATTGAAAATGAACTACATAATTTAAATAATACAATTACAAAAAACAAAGAGGACCAAGCTGCTATTCAAAGTAAAATCGATGAAACGCATAAACAAATTGAACAGAAAAAGCAAGAGATTATCGTTTTAGAGGATAAAGTACTTGCTCGTAAAGATATTATGAAAAAACGTATGGTTTCTGTTCAAAATAGCTCAAATACGAGTTTAGTAGTAGAAGTTGTAGTAGAATCAAAGAATTTTGCTGATTTCTTACAACGTATGAATGCAGTATCTACAATCTTAGATGCAGATAAAGAGATTTTACGTCTGCAAGAACAAGATCTTCGTCAAATTGAAGAAGACAAAAAAGCAATTGACGAAAAGGAAGCGTCTTTAGAAGTAGACAAACAAAAATTAGCAAAAGCACAAGCGGATTTACAAGAAAACTTGAAAAAGCGTCAAGAAAACTTACAAGCTGTGCAAGCAAAATATAATCAAATTGCAAGTCAAATTAATTTAGCTGAACAAGAAAAAGCAAAAATTGAATCAAGTATGAAAGAAGTACAAGAAACAATTGCTCGTGAGCAAGAAGCTGCAAGATTAGCAGCGGAAGCTCAAGCAAAAGCAGAAGCAGAAGCAAAAGCTGCGAAAGAAGCAGAAGCAAAAGCAATAGCAGACGCGGCTAAGCAAGCAGCACCAGCGCCTAAGCAAGCTGAAAGTGGAAAAACAACACCTACTCCTCAGCCAGATCCAAAGCCGGCTAAAGGTGGTCGTGAAATTTATGTATTGGCAACTGCTTATACAGCTGATCCGTCTGAAAATGGAAATAAACCAGGTGAAACTGTAAAATCTAAATTGGGTCATAACTTAACTGCAAACCCAGGAATGAAATTAATTGCTGTAGATGATGCGGTTATTCCATTGGGATCTCGCGTATATGTTGAAGGATACGGTGAAGCAATTGCCGGGGATACTGGCGGAGATATTAAAGGTCATAGAATTGATGTATTAATGCCAGATAAAGCTTCTTCTAGCGCTTGGGGACGCAGAACGGTTAAAGTTACAATTTTAAATTAAAATCAAATCCAACTTTACATCTGGTAAAGTTGGATTTTTTTACGAAATAAATGTTAAGTTGAGTTTACATTTTGTAAAGTTTAGCATACAATAATGGTAAGAGGTGGTAAAATTGACCATTTACAATAGAGTGAAGGAGCTAAGAGCCCGTTTTAACTTTACGCAGAGCGTATTAGCTGAAAAAGTTGGCGTAACAAGGCAAACGATTGCAGCGATTGAAAAGGGTGATTACGTTCCATCATTGTTATTAGCGCTAACGATTTGTGATGTATTTGGTTTGAAGATGGAGGATGTGTTTGTTTTAAATAAGGAGGGAGAAAAAGGTGAATAGAATCATTTCGTCTTATGTGGTGAATGTGTTATTTATCGGATTAGCTAGCTGGGCATTTATTGAACTCTATTATTTTGAGGTGGAATTTGCAAATATCATTCAAACAGAGAAAGTGCCATTTGAAATATCGATGAGCATCACACCGTTTTTATTGTTATTGATTGTAGCTGTTGTATCAACTATTTTTTATAAAGTTCAAAAGAAGAAATATAAGAAATTATCTTTTTGGATGTTTCCTCTTTTATTTCCACAAGATGATGAGCGGGAAGAAATCATTACAGCAAAAGCATGTCGTACGACTTTTATGGCGCTTTGGTATGTTATGCCGACTGCAGCTGCATTGCTTGTTATATATCCGATTGTAACCCCGTATATTCCTGCGTACCCATTATATGTTGTGTTTTTAATCTTCTTTATACAAATGACTGTATTCCATATTTCACTTTATCGAAATAAATTTGCTTGAAGACGTGCCACGTGCACGTCTTTTTTTGTAATAAACATCCTATTTTTTACAAAAAATTAACGTATATCGAAGTGAAGATTTACAAACGTTTTTTATGATAGAAATTGGGCTTATTGAATAAAGGGAGTGGGGAAATGAAAAAGGCGTTCTTATACGGTGGGATCATTGTAAGCGTATTATGGACAGGAAATGATGTGAGGGCAGAAACAATAGACAAGGACGAACAACAGGTTGTGAATAAAATAGAGACGTTACCAAAGGGAAGTATATCTAACCCAGCGTATCGCGGGAAAGTGGAACAGATGGTGACGGACTTTATTGGTAAAAAACATAAGGATACAAAAGTTAATCGAATCGCCTCATTTCAAATGCCAAATGGGAAGGCTGAAATTACAGCATCAACACCTGATGGGAATACACTTGTTGTTACGGAAGCAGATTTAGGACAAATTCAGATTCTATCAATTGCAGATTTAGAGAATATAAAAGTATTAGGAAATGTGAGTTTTAAAGAAATTCATTCAGAAGCAGAAGTAACGAGTGTAACGGTTACACCAGACGGAAAGTACGCATTGGCTGCTTTTCGAACTGGAGATAACTTATATTATGCAAATAAGGGACAAGTGGCGGTAGTGGATTTAGCAGCGCAGAGAGTTGTAAAAACGTATGAAGTAGGTGTAGGACCAGATTCAGTAGCGTTAACAGCAGATGGAAGAACACTTATTATTTGTAATGAAGATGAGGAAAACGATCCAAATGATGAAAATGAAGTGAATATGAAAAAAACAAAACGACCAGGAAGTATTTCTATGATTACATTTCCTGACGGTGATGTCATGCGCGGGGAACATATTGAGCTTCCAATCTATATGAGTAACATTAGTAATGGAGCAATATATAAACATGACCCACAGCCGGAGTATGTAGCGATTAGCCCAAAAGGAGATAAAGCGGCTGTTACATTGCAAGAAAATAATGCGGTAGCAATTGTAAATATCGCAGAAAAACGAATTGAAAATATATTTGGTCTGGGCACGACAACACACAAGGCGGATTTAAAAAAGGATGGTACCGTATCTTTTCAAGATGAGATAACTGCACGATTAGAACCAGATGGTGTGACATGGGATCCGTCTGGGCGATTTCTCATTACTGCTAATGAAGGGGATCTTGGTAAAAATGAATTTAAAGATGGCGTGAAATCAGGAGGGAGAAACATTTCTGTATGGAGTCAGGCTGGATCTCTTGTGTATGATAGTATGAATCTTATTGATGAAAAAGTAGCGGCTGCGGGTTTATATCCTGATAGCAGAAGTGAGAATCGCGGAAGTGAAGTGGAAAATGTAGCGACTGGTATGATAAAAGGAAATCCTATTTTAGCAGTGGCTGCTGAAAGGGCGAATGCTGTATTATTTTTCGATATGACAATTCCAATGTTTCCGGTTTATATTGGACTTGCTCCATCAGCTGGGGCAGCACCGGAAGGAATTCATAAAGTAAACGGTCGAGATTTGTTTGTGAGTGCGGATGAAGTAGATGGAGTGTTAAGTTTTTATCGTATAAGTAAATAAATTTCTTTTCCTTTTCGTCTCATACTTGTACATATAGTCATCTTACTTTATCATCTTATATAGAAGTAAGATTTTGTAAAGGAAAGGGATTATGTATGAATAAGCGAAGAATATATAGTATACTAGCAATTCTTTTATTTGTTGTAGGTGGTGTGTTAATTGGAAAACCATTTTATGATGAATATAAGGCAGGGAATAAGCAAACAGCAAATGCACAGGCTGTTCAGAAAATGGAATACCAAAAACATGAAACAAAATTTGTAGATGCTTCTAAAATTGAGCAACCAAATTTAGCGGAAGTTGCGAATGCATCGTTGGATAAAAAACAAGTAATAGGACGTATGTCTATTCCAAGTATTTCATTAGAACTTCCAGTTTTAAATAGTTCAACTGAGAAAAACTTATTATCAGGTGCGACGACTGTAAGAGAGAAGCAAGAGATGGGAAAAGGGAACTATGCATTAGCAGGACATAACATGTCAAAAAAAGGCGTTCTATTCAGCGATGTATCAAGATTAAAAAAGAACGATAAAATTTATTTATATGATAATGAAAATGAATATGAGTATGCTGTTACTGGTGTATCAGAAGTAACGCCTGATAAATGGGAAGTAGTAGAAGATCACGGGAAAACGGAAGTTACACTTATTACATGTGTATCTGTATCAGATAACTCCAAGCGTTTTGTTGTTACTGGGGAATTTGTAAAAACGAAGAAAATAAAAAGCTGAGGAATTGCTCCCTCAGCTTTTTTTAGTCCATCCATTTTACCAGTTTTTTAGAAAGCAGTAATAAAACACATCCTAAAACAATAGCGACTGCTCCTATAACTGTGAATACTTCTGAATATCCAAGTGAAGTTGTAAAACTAGCGAGTTGGCCACCTAAAATGTTAGCGATCCCTGAACTAGCTAACCAAACGCCCATTAGTAATGAGGCAAGTTTTACTGGTGCAAGGGAACTGACCATTGATAATCCAACAGGTGATAAGAACAATTCACCTAATGTATGGAAAAGATAAGTAAAAACAATAAATAATAGGTTTGCTTGCTCTGTAATGTTGTGTTCATCACTACCTGTTTTTAATGTAGCGATAACAAGAACGATATAACCGATTCCAAGTAAAATCATACCGAGTCCCATTTTTGTTGGGATTTTTAAATCTCCACGTTTTGTTGTAGCAAGCTTAGCCCATAGTGCTGAAATAGCAGGAGCAAGCAAAATGATAAATAGTGGATTGACTGATTGGAACCAAGATGTTGGGATTTCCCATCCAAATACAGAACGATCAACAAACGTGTTTGTATATAACGTTAACGAGCTACCAGCCTGTTCAAAACCAGCCCAAAAGAAGACGACGAAGCAAGTTAGAATAACAATAACTGCTGTATGTTGTTTTTCTTTTTTAGTGAGTGGTGTATTACCAGCTGTTTGTTTCCCTGATGCTGCTTGTAAATCTCTTGTTGGTCTTTTACCGATATCACCAAGGTAGCGATTAGACAATGTTGTAAATAAAATTTGTCCAATAATCATACCGATTGAAGCAGCTAAGAATCCGTAACGGAAGCCGTAATGAACAACGCCATCTACTGTTGTTTTGAATAAATTTTCTGATAAAAACCCGCAAACGAGTGGAGCTAAAAATGAACCGACG
This sequence comes from Bacillus sp. FSL K6-0042, assembly GCF_038006685.1. NCBI lineage: Bacteria > Bacillati > Bacillota > Bacilli > Caryophanales > Bacillaceae > Bacillus > Bacillus sp. FSL K6-0042. The sequence continues at coordinate 2,510,654 of NZ_JBBOVS010000001.1, read as the reverse complement.
TTAATACCCATATAGAAAATGGTAAATGCACTATCACGTTTTGGGTCATTTTCTTCATACAGTTGTCCAACAAGTGTAGAAATATTTGGTTTGAAGAAACCATTACCAATAATAATAAGCGCGAGTCCAAGGTATAGGCCGATTTGGTTTTGCAGGGCAAATAGCGTAAGGTTACCGATTGCCATTGTCACGCCACCTATCGTGATAGCTAAGCGTCTTCCAAGAAATCGGTCAGTTAAGTATCCACCAATCATTGGAGTAAAGTAACATGCTCCAGTGTAAAAACCATAGATAGAAAGTGCCCACCCGGGACTAAATCCAAGACCACCACTTACTAAAGCTGTTGTTAAATATAGTGTTAATAATCCTCGTAATCCATAGTAACTAAATCGTTCCCACATTTCTGTGAAGAAGAGTAAGTATAAACCTGGAGGATGTTTCTTGTTTTTTTGTTGTTTTTTCTCAAGTTGTATCGCTGATTCCATTTAAGTTTCCTCCTGACACAAACGAAAACAAGGTTAATAGTTTTGTATGTTTAATAGTTTACTTTATTAACTATTAGATGTCAATAAAGGTCGATTTTTCAGAAGAAATTGGAAAACAGAGCGGATATAGAATGGGGATTTCTTTTGTGGTAGACTATGGACTATATTTGTTTTAGCGTATAAGTGAAAATTGAAAAACAATGTAAAACCTTTCTTTTTAGATGGAAGAGAGCATCCGACTATGTATAGAAGCGGTTAGGGGCTCAAAAGGAGAAAACGAGTGGAGGTCTGCTTTTGTTTTCAAAGCCGCAACTGATATGTTGGAAAATCAAAATCGAGTTATATACCTCTCTTTTTAAATGGGAGAGAGCATTTGTTCATGGATAGAAGCAGTCAGATCCTTTTTCTGTCTCATGCTAAGTGAAGACAAAGAGAGAGGATGAGTGCGAATCATCTTTTGTTAGGCGTAGCCGCAATTTATATGTTGAACAAACAAAATGTATATAGGGTGAAAAGGATTCCACCTTATTTGAAAGTAAAAAAGGAGAAAGAAATGAAATCATTACAGAAAAAAGAAATTTTACTTATGAGTCTGATGTTATTTTCCATGTTTTTCGGAGCTGGAAATCTTATTTTCCCACCTTTCCTTGGATATGAAGCAGGGGACAATGTGTGGATTTCGTTGTTTGGATTTATCATATCAGCAACTGGACTTCCGATATTAGGTGTAATGGCAATTGCTAAGGCCGGAAGTTTCCAAGGACTAGCAAATCGTGTACATTCCTCTTTTGCAATTATTTTTCCTTGTTTAATTTATTTGTTTATCGGTCCTGGGCTTGGTATACCACGTGCAGGAAGTTTAGCTTTTGAAATGGGACCAGGCCAGTTTCTTCCAGAGGCTAGTGGTATATTCCTACTCGTCTATACAATCATCTTTTTTAGTATTGTATATTGGTTAAGTTTATCGCCATCGAAATTAATAGGGCTGTTTGGAAAGTTGTTAACACCTTTATTATTATGTATGATTTCCCTTATTTTTATAAAGAGTATGATTACACCAGTGGGAGATGTTCAAGTACCTGTAGGGAACTATGGGAAATCTGCGGTGTTTCAAGGTTTTTTAGATGGGTATTTAACGATGGATGCTTTAGCAGCATTAATCTTTGGAATTGTTGTAGCAAATGCTTTGCGTGAAAAAGGAGTACAAGATGAAAAAGGCTTAGCAAAGTATATGAGTATGGCAGGTATCGGTGCTGGTCTATTATTATCTCTTATTTACGTTATTCTCGGATATGTCGGATCAATAAGTGGCTCACTTGGAAAATTTGATAATGGTGCACAAGTATTAGCTCATGTGATGACTACATTATTTGGACAAAGCGGTATGATATTATTAGGAATTATTTTTACAGTTGCTTGTTTGTGTGTATCGATTGGACTTGTTACATCTTGTAGTCAGTTTTTTACAGAAGTATTTCCAAGTGTCTCTTATAAAGTGTGGGCTTTTGTCTTAAGTGTCGTTAGTATGATTCTTGCTAATTTAGGATTAACACAAATTTTAAAAGTATCAGTCCCTATTCTTGGGTTTATTTATCCGATTGCTTTAACACTTATTATTTTAGGAATATGTCATAAGTATATCGGTAAGTATACGTATATATATCCAGTGACTATTGGACTAGTAGCGGTGTTTAGTGGAATAGATATTTTAAATCGTAACGTGCTACTTTCAAAATGGACATCTATATTAGAACACATTCCTTTATATACAGAAGGAGTAGGATGGATTATTCCAGCGATTGTAGGTGGCTGTTTAGGAATGATTGTAAGTGCTTGTATGAATAAAAAGGATTAGAAGAAAAAGGTGTTTTCTATACTGGAAAACGCCTTTTTTGTTTAATCTAATTCACCTATAAACCAGATTTCTTTGTCATTGTAATCAGAATCAGTAAAAATTTCTGTATATCCTTTTACTTGTAATTCGTTAGGTATATGTAAGCCGCATTCTCTTTCAATATCGCGTTCTTGTGGTAATGGAATCCACTGTGGTCCGTCCATGTATCTACCTAGAAAGCCTTCAAAAAATCGTGCTATTCCTTGTTTACTACATACAATTAAGATATTAGAAGCGTGTAAATTAGGGAAAGAGACAACAAAATAAATACGATACTCTTTTTCAGTTGTAGTTTTTATACGGATTAAATGCTCTACTCGATTGATTGCTGTCTGTAAATAAAATTGTTTAATCGCGTTTGATTTACGTTTTGAATGCATATAAGAAGGATTGAAGGGAAGAGGAATAGACCAGCAATCTAAAGCAGAATGTTTGTTAGCATTTGGTAAAGAGCTTGTATGCATAGTCGTATATTGCAAGAAATTCCGGCATGCACGCCGTAGACCACGGGTTTTCTTTTTTGAGCCATTGTCCCCAATCGATTGTTTCAAAGCAACACCTCATAAACAACATTTTGTAGTTAAAAAATAAAAGGTGGAATACTGTTATATTACTATAATAGCAGAAACTGGAGGGAATTAAGGAAAATTCTCTTAAAAAATGAATAAACTAATAGTATGATATAGGTAATTGGTAATTTCACCAATTATAGGTATATTCCTGTTTTAGCAGCAAGATTAGAGGGGGGAGAGAATGAAAGAGGATTTAAACAAAAAAATAGAAGCTCTAGAAACAGCAATTGATACAATACAAGAGGCGCTCTATGAATTAAAGGTACAGCAAAGGGAAATAGAAGGAAAAGTTCAGCAAGAAAGAGAGCTGAACAAACAGGAGCTTATTGAAAAGAAACCAGAAGTCAGCATCCCCGCGCCAAATGTACGGCAAGAAGAAATAGTCGTTAGTCAAGAAAGTGTGGAGGAATCAGAAGTAAAACAAGTAGATATATCTGCGTTTAAGCCTGAACCATTTGACATTATAAAATTTTGTCAAACATGGCTACCACGTATTTTCGTTGCAATTATGCTACTTGGGGTAATTTGGCTATTTAAAGCGGGAGTAGATGCGGGATTACTTACTCCAGCAATTCGTATTATATTTGGCGTAGTATTATCAGTTGGTTTGTACTATGTAGGTGATATGCAAATAAAACAGGAACGTCAAGCATTAGGGTTAGTATTAGCTGGGGGGAGTATTACAGGGATAGTTTTAACGACATTTGCTGCACATTATTTGTATCATTTCTTTCCAGCAAGCATTGCATTTATACTTAATATTATTTGGATTATACTTGGCATTTATCTTGCTAAGCGATATCAATCAGAGTATCTCGCTATATTTGTATCTGTGGGTGCCTTTTTTGTACCGTTCTTATTAAATAGTACAGCACCTAATTCTTACATTTTCTTTGGATATGAAGCAATATTAACGATTAGTTTATTATGGTATGCGTATAAGAACCGTTATCAATATTTATATATGGTGTCTTATTGTGTTTCTGTACTTGTAACATTTGTCTTCTTTGTGATTATGACAGCGTTACTAGGAAATTTAAATGTACAATTAACAGTTGTTTATGGATTCATTCATATTACACTTTTTTGGCATATGTTTAATGATAGAAAATTTATTTATCAGCCTAGAAGTGGGATATTTAGTGCCAATGCAATCTTCTTTATTATGACAATTGTAAAAATTCCAGACTTTACAACATGGGGACTATTGATTAGTACAATTGTGCACGCTGTAATGTTTGTAGCTGAATATACGAAAAATAAAAAATCATTATTTACCGATCTTTTATTTGGATTTGCAATGGGATCGTTTAGTTTAGCAATTTTATATGAGTTCAGCTTAGTAAATGGATCGATTGTCTTAATGTTACAAGGATTCTTAGGTGTTGTTACTTCTGTTAAATTGAAACAAGAAATTAAGTTTTATATAAGCGTTGTCATTTATGCGATTGGTATGCTTCAAACGCTCGTTAGTCCATTTGAAGCATTTATGTCAGCTTCTTTTGTAGCTCACTTCATTTTGCTTGGAACATTTTATTATGGCATGATGAGAGTGAAACCAATGTTACAACGGTTTGGAAAACATGTGTATTCAATTACACTGTACGGCTTTATGGTACTTGTATTTATTACAATTACTAGAATAGGAGAGGTTCTTTCAACAAGCGGAAGTATCATTAGTGTACCTGTCTCTCTTTTATGGATGATATATGCTTTAGTTTCAGTTTGGTTTGGGCGTAATAGAAGAATGAATGAAATACTGTATGCGGGGCTAGTGGTGTTAGTTGTGACAGTGAGTAAGTTATTCTTCTTAGATTTACCAGAAGTATCAATGATGATTCGTGCAGTATTATTCTTACTTATTGGTGGACTAGGAATTGTTATTTCTAGAATGTTTTTCTCAAAAGAAAAAGATGAGTAGTAAAAAAGCAATCCATTTAGGATTGCTTTTTTTATTATTTATTATTAATAGTGACAGCTTCATTATATTTTGTCGTTGTATTTTGACGAAGACGCAAAGTGGCTTGTCCAGTTGTATTTGGTGCGAGTTGTACATTTACTACTTTTTCAGCAAAACCTAGACTGTTTGTTATGAAAGAGAATGTATTACTATATCCAAAGTTAGACGGCCAAGTACCATTTTCATTTTGGATTTTCGCAACTTGTGATCCTCCAGTTGTAAAAATTCCTAGAGAATAATTACTATATGTTGTATTTGGTAATAAGTTATTTAATTGAATTTTCACTTGGAATACTTCATTGTTTGGCAGGATACTAGGATGCGTAACTACGTAATTATTTACAGGTGTAGTTACTGTACTGCTGTATCCATATGAACCTGGCTTAAATGTATTTGTATTGAACCATTTATATCCTTGATTTGGGGCGCTCCAAGGTTCTGGTTGTGGCTCAGTTGATAAATTAGGTTGCTCAAATGTTTGTAAAGGTGTTGGGTTATCAAGTTGTAAGCCATTTACTTGATCTAAACTTGTATAGGTTTCTTGTTTAGATAACCAATTAACAATATTATCCAATAAGATAGCGTCATTTTCTTCTTTATACCCATCATATGTTTTTTTTGCTTGTCCTGTATCTTCACGAACATATTTTGGTGAGGCATCCTCAACAGGAGAAGAATCGCCGATAAATGCTGTTTTTCCAAGGCCAACCTTAGCAATAGCAGCATAAGGACCTTCTGCAATACCGCCACCATTATAAACACCACTATCAACAGCGTTATTCCATTTTGATGGGTTTTCTGGAAGGTACACGATTCCTTTTGCTAATTTAGGGTTTGTAATGGCAAGTGTAGAACCAGCATGCATAGCTACTGATGAAACACCTTTCGTAATACCAAAGGATTGTTCAGGTGATACAATATTTTTGGCAGAAACATCTCCAAGCGCATTATAGCGAAAGCGAATACCAAAGTTTTGAGATAACCAATCGGAGCTTTCTACTCCTTGCATTACTGGTGAGTTTGCTTCTTCATTAGGCATACCTTTTGCAGGGTTGTCCCATGCACCACGTCTGTATCCATTAAATACCTCTGAAGAATCCCAGCGATTCTTATTTCGGTCTGCATTATAATGATCTGCGATAAAGAAAATACTACCACCATTTTTAACATACTGTAACATAGCATCTTGTTCAGATTTTTTATAAGGAATATTTGCTTCAGGAACGATAAACACATTATAATCTTTTAAATTTTCATATGTAATAGGTGTAGATTGGCGAAGCTCTTTTACAAAATATCCATTTTTTGCAATGCCATTTCCAAAATCGGAAAAACCACCATCAATGACCCAATCAGCTGTACCTGCTGTTTGCCCATGTGTATTATCAAATAATACTTTCTTCCCATTGTTTTGATTTACAACTTTTGCAGCAATTTCAGGTGCTGGATCTGTAGAACTTTCGGCGAAAGCAGGTGGAATATAAGTGCTTCCGATACTGAGTGTAATTGCTGTTGCTAAAGAAAGTTTAAGCCATTTTTTGTTCTTCATAGAAGAATCCCCCTAATAATAAATATATGTCCCTTAATAATGTAATGGATTTTTTTATGAAAATAAAGATGGAAAATGTAAAATATACAAAAAATTTGTAAAAATAACATGAATTTTGTTGATAAATATTTGTGTGAAAAATAAGAAACCCCCTTCCTCGCTATCGGGAAGGGGGTTTCTTATTTAACTAATTTTTGAATTTGCTACAGCATCTATCTTATGAAATCCTTTTAAGTAATATACAACTACCAATGCAATTAACCAAATTGGACCAACAATTAATGCGATTCGTGTATCTTCTGAATAAGCCATGATTCCTAATACTAATGTAAGGAAACCGAGTGAAAAATAAGAACTTAATGGATACAAAGGCATTTTATACGTTAAATTTTGCTTAGTTTGTGCTGGTAATCCTTTTCGGAAGCGGATTTGGGTAACTAATATGATCCCCCATGTCCAAATTGCGCCGAACGTTGAAATACTAGTAAGCCATGTAAATACTTTTGCAGGAACAAGATAGTTTAAAATAACACCAGCTAGTAGGACGAAAGAAGTTGCTAAAATTCCTTTACTTGGAATCCCATTTTTATTCAAACGGCCGAACTTTTCAGGTGCCTTTTTTTGTTGCGCCAATGTAAATAACATACGTCCCGTACTAAATAGACCACCGTTACAAGAAGAAAGAGCCGCTGTTAAGACGACAAAGTTAATAATTCCTGCTGCTTTTGCTATACCAATTTGTTGGAATGTTAATACAAATGGACTTCCTTTATCGCCAAGTTCATTCCATGGATAAATTGCCATCATAACAAATAAGGCTCCAACGTAGAACAGTAAAATACGCCAAAATACGTTATCAATTGCTTTTGCGAGTGTTTTCTTTGGATTTTGTGCTTCACCAGCTGTGACACCGATGAGCTCGACTCCTAGATAAGCGAATAAAACCATTTGTAAGGAAAGAAGTAACCCAGAAAAACCATTTGGAAACCATCCGCCGTGTGACCAAAGATTTGAAATACCAGTGGCGATACCATCATTTCCAAATCCAAATAAAATAATGCCTGTCCCAATTACAATCATACAGATAATTGTGACAATTTTAATTAAAGCAAACCAAAATTCAAGTTCCCCGAATACTTTTACAGATAAAAAGTTAAATGCACTCATTAATACGAGAGCCATTAATGCCCAAATCCAGCGCGGGATATCTGGGAACCAAAACTCCATATAAATACCAGCGGCAGTGATTTCTGCCATACAAGTAACAACCCATAAAAACCAGTAGTTCCAACCAGTGATATAACCTGCTAACGGTCCTAAATAATCATGTGCATATTTGCTAAAAGAACCAGCAACAGGCTGTTCAATTGCCATTTCCCCAAGAGCGCGCATAATGAAGAAGATAACGAGTCCAGCAATCATATAGGCTAACAGAATAGAAGGGCCAGCTAATTTAATAGCGGAAGCAGATCCTAAAAATAGTCCTACGCCAATAGCGGATCCAAGAGACATCAACGTGATGTGTCGTTGTTTTAGACCGCGGTTTAAATTTCCTGATTTGTTTGTGTGCTGCATAAAAAGCCTCCTTATAGGATGAAAAAGTTTGAATGCGTTTGCATAAAAGTGAAACTATTTTAAATTATAAAACATTTCTTTCTGTTATGCTACAAAAATTGTCGGTGTATGCTGTACTATATCTATATTTGTCAGACCTAAACTTAAAATTCAAACTATTATTGAATACATTGACTCTTCTTTTTATTGATTGGTAAGATTAAGTATTACATTTTCTCGTATAATAATAAGAATGTGTGATAATAATTCATTGTGTAGGAAGGGTACTTAAGCATGTTTCAATTACAAAAGTATAACACTTCTGTGAAGCAAGAGATTTTAGCTGGCATCACAACGTTTTTTACATTTGCGTACATTCTTGTCATCAATCCGAAAATATTATCTGATGCAGGTGTACCTTTTGATCAAGCATTTACGGCAACCATTATTGCGACAGTTGTCGGAACATTATGTATGGCGTTTTTTGCAAATTATCCAATCGTCATTGCTCCAGCCATGGGGATGAATGCATACTTTGCTTATTCTGTTGTACAAAAAGCAGAAGGCATTACATATGTTATTGCGTTTTCAGCAGTATTTGTAACAGGTATTATTTTTCTTTTACTATCTTTCACATCATTTCGTCAAAAGCTTATTGTAGCAATTCCAGATAGTTTAAAACAGGCTATTGCAGGTGGAATTGGGTTATTTATTGCTTTCATTGGTCTTCGTTTATCTGGGATTATCGTTGATCATCCATCTAATTTAGTTACAATTGGAGATTTTCATTCACCAGCTGTTATTTTAACACTAATTGGTTTAGTGTTAGCAGCAGTGTTAATGGCATTACGTGTGAGTGGTGCACTATTTATTAGTATGATTGTGACGGGCATCATTGCCTTTTTTACAGGTCAACTTAAGTTTGAGGATAAAATTGCAGCTATCCCTCACTTACCAAAGGGGATCATTGTTTCAAATCCGATGACTGCGTTATCTGATGTGATTGAATATGGATTATACGGAGTTGTGTTTTCATTTTTACTTGTACTGTTATTTGATACAACCGGTGCCTTGCTTGGTTTAATTAAACAAGCTGGTTTAAGTACAGATAACACTGAAAAACGTTTCGGTAAAGCATTTATTGCTGATGCAATCGGTGGTACAACGGGAGCAGTATTTGGGACAAGTCCGACAGCAGCAACGATTGAATCATCAGCGGGAATTGCGGCAGGTGGTAAAACAGGATTAACAGGTATTGTAGTAATCTGCTTAACGATAGTTACTGCATTTTTCAGTCCTGTTATTGCCTCTTTATCAAGTGTAGCAGCAATTACTGCTCCATCATTAATCATTGTAGGAAGTCTAATGGCACAAAGTATTCGCGATATTAACTGGAATGAAATTGAAGATGCATTACCGGCGTTTTTAATTTTCGTAGGGATTCCATTAACATCTAGTATTGCGAATGGAATTGCACTTGGATTTTTAATCTATCCTATCTTAAAGATTGTGAAAGGGAAAGGGATGGAAGTTCATCCGCTTCTTTATTTCTTTGCGATTTTGTTTGGATGTCATTTATTTTTATAATGAGATAGAAAAAGGTACTCCTCATATAATCTGTACCCTTTGTAAAGGACATTTTTAAAAAAAGTTATGCAACATCAAGAAGATGATTTCTGTATTCAACAGGAGTCATCTTTTTTAAATTCCATTGATATCTATAATGATTGTAATACGTCATGTAGTTCTTAATTTCATTTTTTAATTGTGCAAAAGACTCACAAGGTTTTATATATGCTTCATCTTTAAAATGACCAAAAAATGATTCTTGTGGGGCGTTATCCCAACAGTTTCCTCTTCTTGACATGGATTGTCCTAATCCATATTTCTTGACCAACTTTTGATAAATAGGACTTGTATAGTGAGAGCCTTGATCAGAATGAATAAATGCTCCTTCGGCTAACTTTACCTTTCTATTCTTCTTTAGCTTTACAAGTGTATCTATGGCTAAATCTAACGTAATTCGACTAGAAACGTGGTAAGCCAAAATTTCATTGGTTGATCCATCCTTAATAGTCGATAAATACGCTTTCTTTCCTTTTCCGTAAAATAAATAAGTGATATCGGTAAGTAATACTTTTCCCGGGATGTTTTGTTTGAATTCTCGCTTTAATAAGTTTGGGACCACTCTATGTTCTTGCGTCGCTTTCATCATTTTTTTATAAGGATTCGCTTTCCGAATCTGGCAAACAATCTTGTATTTTTTCATAATTCTTCGTATACGCTTCAAATTGTAAACAATATGAAATTGCCCCTCCAATGTCATTTTTATTTGACGGGCTCCTTTTTGACGTCCTTTAAAATGAAAAGCTTTTAATATGATTCTCTTCACTTTCTCGTCTTTTTTATCCATTTGTTTTCGTTGTTCTCTAGCTTTCAAAGAGAAATAGTTATAATATCCAGAACGTGAAACGCCAGCTATCTTACATAAGTGACTCACCATATTTCTTAGGTTATATTTTACGATAACAGAACGAATCAAGATATATTTTTTACTAGGTAGTAACGTTATTTCCTTTTCATCCTCCCTTCCATAAGTTTGATCTTTTTTAACAGCTCATTTTCAGCTTTTAGTAAGTTCCGTTCAGCTTCTAAACGCGCATACTTTTCCTCTAAAGTAAGTTCTCTCTCTAAAGATCTCCCTAGGTTTTCTTTACGTGTATCACGTAATCCTAATACACCATTTTTTCTATAAGCGGCACACCATCTATCTCTTGCCGACGTAACACGCTTCATTCCGATCATATCTATATCAAAACCATATTTTTCAAAAATGTCTCGTGGTAACTTTCCTTTTCTATTTTCTTCAATAAATATGCGCTTAAAGTCGTCTGTATAAGTAATTCCTTTCTCACTCATAGATTTTACGTATGGATTCTTTGATAGCGTTTGAACCTCTTTTTCTGTAAATAGCTTTTTCGTCATTGTGAAATTTCTCCGATTCTAATTTTTCTCCTATTATACAAGAAATACCCTATAGAATAGACTTTTTTTTAAGTGTCTATTCTATAGGGTACATTTTAATAGGAGTGCCTTTTTTCGTGTATAATAAGGTGAAACTTTTATTCGTAGAAATGGATAATTCGTTATGAAGAGAGAAATTGTATTTCAATAATAATGTAATTTAATAATGGAATATATACGTTACAATTAATAGTGAAGGAGGGGCATAGATTGGCTGTAAGTAAAATAAAGGTCGCTCGTGTTCAGTTAGATTTAACACAACAACAATTAGCAGAAAAAGTAGGAGTTACACGGCAAACGATTAGTTTAATTGAAAAAGGAAAATATAACCCTTCTTTAGATTTGTGTTTAAAAATTTGTTATGCCGTAAATCAAACATTAAATGATTTATTTTGGGAGGATAAGGAGTGAAGGATATCGATGAGGATCGTGAAAGATGAACGCTTAATGATTCAAGGACTAAAACATACTAGAATGGCATTTGTTTTACAAAACCTTGTGATATTATGTATGGTTTTTTACCGTTATGTCATAAAAGGAGTGGGATATGGACTAAAATTGAATGGATCTATTTTTCGGCTGACAAGTATGATTGATCGAAATACGATTGTTTTTGAAAGTGATGAGCAATTAAAAGGGAAAAATTTTAAGTTATTTAGCTTGAATCATTCACCAGAAAGTGGCTAGGATTCATTAAAAGAATTACTCTGTTGCTTGCCAAAAGTAAGTCTTCCAACAGGGATTGGTTATGAAAATGTATTTCGTGTGTTAATTATGAAGTTTATGGACAACTATGATCTAGATATACGTTCGGTAAAGAAATCATGTGTTCATATTGTACACCCAGATGGAAGGATTATTCCATTTGATACGTATAATTTATTTTACCGTGATGAGAAAGAAGAGTATTTAAAAGAGCTACAAGGAGAGAGCGGAATTGTGAAATAAAGAGGATATCCTCTTTATCGAGAGGAAGTGTTTTTGTTGCGACAAAAACAGTAGAATCCCCCACCGCAAGCTGAAGTGCACCTCCAATTGTTAGACTGCGTCTAACAATTGGGGTGCACTTCATTGTAGAGGTAGGTGGGGGTAGTTCAATTCATAATGTTTTATACATTAATTTATGAAGTCCAATCGGATGTATATCGAATATTTCACCATGCTCAAGGAATCCTAATCGTTTGTAGTAATCTGTAACGGTAATACGAGCATTACACCATAATATCTCTGCTTGACGCTCTTTTAAGATTACTTCAGCTTGTTGGATTAATGAGCTACCGGCATGTTGTTTCCGAAAGGTAGGTACTGTAGCCATGCCTCGTAAACGATAGTGATGGTTACCCTGTAAGGAAGGGGGTATTTCATGAGAGAACGAAGCAATGCTAATAAGTTTATCATTTAAGAAGGCACCAAGATGAAAGGAATTTGTTTCGTAATCAGATGGGTATTTACAATCGTCCAACTGTTGAGTTGGGCGTAAAATTTTTTGGCGTAGTTCGTATGTTTCGGAGGCGTCAATACATTTAATTGTAACCATACATAATTCACCTTTCTTATGAAGATTTTTCTATCAGTTGTAAAAAGAAATAGGCCGGCGCGACACAAAGGCCTAATATGCTACAAGTACCAATAATAAGGGAAAGAAAGAGACAAAAGTATTTCGTTCCATTTGGCTTCTTCCACCCATAGCTGCAAATTTCAATGCTAATACCGATGAGAATAATGGCTACAAGTACCTCTGCTAATAATAAAAGAGCTAAAGTTGAAATAGACATAGTGTGATTCATCCTTATAATTTATGATAGTAATATTTTACCATAAGGAAGTAAGAATCTTAAGAAAAAAATTAAAAGTATTATGGTTTAGGGAAACAAGGAGTAATTGTTTTGTGTTATTTTTTACATGCCGATTTAAAAAGTCCCCTCTCAATTTTGAAAGGGGACTTTTTGCTATTCTAATATGCTTTTCATTGTATCAATGTGCTCTTTTGATCCTGTTACAAGAAGTGTATCACCATTTTGTAATTTTGTATCACCATGTGGTATTAATGCTTTGTTACCACGGTAAATTTGGATGATAAGTACGTCACCTAGGAATGGCAAACGACGAAGCGGTAAACCGTTGTATGTATTACTACGTAATTCTACTTCGCGAACCGTTTCATTCGCAGTCGTAATTAAACGAACGAGACTCGGCTTATCAATGAGTGCACGTAATAAAATGCGTGTGGAGTTAATCGTCGAGAATACAGCAATATGCTCTTGCGTTGCTTTTTCCTGTAAAAGAGGATCTTCTACACTTGCAATGACATGCTCAACGCCTAATTCTTTTGCGTGTTCTGCTAATAATAAGTTTTGCTCATCATCACTTGTTGCGACGACAACTCGATCTGCATCGAAGGCTTTTTGTTCTTCTAATAGTTCTATCGTAATTGTATTTAGTTTTACGATTGGGAAGTCATGAGATTTCGCTTCCTCGGCATTTACTTTATTTTGACGCATCATGTATAGTGTTACATCATAATCTTCGCGTTTTAAATCAAGTGATAATGGAAGAGTGATTCGACTTGCACCAATAATAGAAACTCTTGGTTTTGGTGTTGCCACTTTTGGAAACATCTTTTTAAATAATACAGGTGCAAAAATACATGTAATAACTGCGCTCAAGATAAGGGAAGCAGACAGACTCGGACTAATAATATTTAGCTTTTCACCAATTTGTGCTGCGGCAATAACTAAGGAAAGTGTAGATGTTAATAAAATCGCACTTCCTAATACGATATTATGTGGGTACCATTTTCGCAGTACGAGTGATGGTAATAATTTTGAAATAAAGAGTCCAACAATTAAAATTGGAATCATTAACATACTAGAAGGCTCTTTAAAAATAGACCATACTTCTAGATTAACACCAACCATTACAAAGAAAATTGGAATGAAGAAACCATATCCGATGGAATCGAGTTTTTCAACCATATCTTCATTTGGTGATAATAAGGATACGAGTACACCTGCTAAAAAGGCTCCTAAAATATTTTCTGCACCAACAGATTCAGATAATCCGACTAGTATTAAAATAAGCGCAAAAACAGCACGTGTGTCAATTTGTACACTACCAGCTTTTAGGCTTTCCAGGTATGGAATATTTTTAAAGCGTCTTGCAACAAAGTAAATTACAATACCTGCCCCAAATAGAACGAGAAGAAGCCACATACTCTGACCGCTTTCGGAGTTTAATCCAACGAAAACAGCGAGTAAAATCATTGTAACTAAGTCTGCAATAACGGCGACTAACAAAATAATTTGACCGATTGCTGTTTTTCCTAAGTTGTTTTCTTTTAGTGTTGGGACAACAACACCTAAAGAAATCGTTGAGATAATCAATGTCATGAACATCGCGTTATCTACAAATCCAAGCCATACAAATATAAGTGATAGGGCATAGGATAAGATGAAAATAAATAAGAAGATAATGCTTGCTGCTTGGAACGTATTGGGTTCATTCGTCTTATTCTTTTTCCCTTTTTGTTTAAATATAGAAAAATCAATTTCTAAACCGCTTAAGAACATTAAGAAGATAAATCCTAGTGTTGATAAAACTTGTAGCCACATATCTGGCTCGATAATATTAAATCCACTTTTTCCTACAAAAATTCCTGCAATAATTTCGGCAACAACGACAGGAAGTGCTTTTAGTTTAAAGCGTTGTAACAAAAGGGGAATGAAAAACGCGATTGCGACAACAATCATAAGTGATAGGACTGAGGAATGGTGTTCCACTGCGTTCTCTCCCTTCAAATAATATAGTACTCATTTTAGCCATATTATAGGAAGAAAAGCAATGCATGTGAACTCGATTCCATAAAGAAAGAGTTTTCTTAACATTTGTCATAATAAGTATAGGTTTCATGATTATGTTTTAATTTCCGTAATGTGGATGAAAAGGGGAAGGGAAATAAAAAAAGACTGCTGAGATTACCTCAGCAGTCTTTTTCATGTTCATTACATAGAGAAGAAAATCCAAACTGTACCAACAACCGTTACTGCAGCGATGAAAAAGTGGAATACGATTGTGATTGTTTGTATTACTCCTTCGCCTTCTGTCATGTGCATAAACATAACAAATTGCAATGCTGCTTGTGCCACTGCCATTACAAGAATGGCTGTTAAGATTGTTGAAAGTGGCAAGCTTGTATATAACGTTACATATACAGCGAGGAACGTTAATGCAAGCGATAAAATAAATCCGAAAACGTGTGACCATGGAAAACCGCTATGTGCGTTTGCTTGTGTATTGTTTTGTCCCATTATTACGCCACCATCCCATTCAAGTAAACTAGTGTGTAAATGAAGATCCAAACAACATCAAGGAAATGCCAGTATAAGCTGATAATAAATACTTTACGAGCTGTAACTGGTGTTAAACCTCGTTTTAAAATTTGGATAACAACACAAGTTGCCCAAATGATACCAGCTGTTACGTGGGCACCATGCGTTCCAAGAAGAACGAAGAATCCAGATAAGAATCCGCTTGTTTGGATTGTTGCGCCTTCTGCAACATAAGCCATAAACTCTTCAACTTCAAAGAAAAGGAAGCCTGCACCTAAAATTAATGTGAAGATGAACCATCCTAACATCGCTTTTTGGTTGTGCTTACGCATTTCATGAATTGCGATACCGCATGTAAAACTACTTGTTAAAAGTAGGAGCGTTTGAATTAAAAGGGTTTTAAGTTCAAACAGCTGAGCTGGTGTAGGGCCATCAGCCGTACGACCAGCAAGTACTAGATAAGAGGCGAAAAGTGTTGCGAACAGCACGATTTCAGCCCCAAGAAAAATCCAAAACCCTAAAATATTCAATCTGCTTTGTTCGGATTGATATTCTAGAGGTAAGCTTTTATCTAAAGCCGCCATTTCGTTTCACCTCTCATGCAACATGTTCTGTCTTTTTAATTTCATCTACGCTAACGTAATATCCGTCGTTGTAATCAAACGAACGCCAGATCATACAACCTAACATACCAATACCACCGACAATTGCTAACCAGAACCAGCTAAATACTAATGCAAAACCTGCAAGACCAATAAAACAAGACATAATGATTGGAACGCCTGTAGTACTTGGCATATGAATTGGTTTCAACTCTTCAGGTTTTGGTGTAATAGATTCGCCGTTCTTCTTCATTTCCCAGAATACATCGCTAGACTTAATTTCTGGTAATTTTGCGAAGTTGTAATGTTGTACTGGAGATTGTGTTGCCCACTCAAGTGTACGAGCATCCCAAGGATCTCCAGTTACATCGCGCTCACCATGACGAATGCTATAAACTACGTTGTAGCATAATAAGGCGAAGCCAATTGCCATCATTACTGCACCGACAGATGCGATTTGGTTTAACCAACCCCATCCAAGGTCTGCAGAGTAAGTGTACATACGACGAGTCATACCATCTAAACCTAAGAAGTACATTGGGAA
This sequence comes from Bacillus sp. FSL K6-0042, assembly GCF_038006685.1. NCBI lineage: Bacteria > Bacillati > Bacillota > Bacilli > Caryophanales > Bacillaceae > Bacillus > Bacillus sp. FSL K6-0042. The sequence continues at coordinate 2,494,142 of NZ_JBBOVS010000001.1, read as the reverse complement.
GAAACAAATGTTAAATCCACTCATAAAGATCCAGAATGTCCATTTACCAAGGCGTTCATTTAGCATATGACCAGTCATCTTCGGATACCAGAATGTAAATCCAGCAAGCATCGCGAATACTGTACCAGCGATTAATACGTAGTGGAAGTGAGCGATTAGGAAGTAGCTGTTATGGTATTGATAGTCAGCTGCTGCCATCGCAAGCATAACACCCGTAACTCCACCAATTACGAAGTTTGGAATAAATGCCAATGACCAAAGCATTGGAACTGTAAAACGGATACGACCTTTATAAAGCGTAAACAACCAGTTAAAGATTTTAACACCGGTTGGGATCGAAATCGCCATTGTTGAAATCGAGAAGAATGAGTTAACTGCTGGTCCTGCACCCATTGTAAAGAAGTGATGCAGCCATACAAGACCACTTAGAGCTGCGATTGCAACCATTGAATAAACCATTGCGGTATATCCAAATAAGCGTTTACGTGAGAATGTACTTACGATTTCAGAGAAAATACCGAATGCCGGTAAAATAACGATATATACTTCAGGGTGACCCCATACCCAGAACAAGTTCGCCCAAAGCATTGGCATACCGCCGCTTGCCATTGTAAAGAAGTGAGCATCAAATAGACGGTCGAATGTCATTAATGCAAGAGCAACTGTTAATACTGGGAAAGCAAAGATAATGATTACACATGTAATTAAAATAGACCAAGTAAACATTGGCATTTGCATTAACTTCATGCCTGGTGCACGCATTTTTAAGATTGTTACCATGAAGTTAATCCCTGTCATCAGCGTCCCGAGACCTGAAATCTGCAATGCAATTGCATAGAAGTTATTTCCTACTCCAGGTGAGAATTCTGTACCAGCCATTGGGAAGTATGATGTCCACCCAGCATCTGGAGAACCACCGATAACGAAGGCGATGTTAAATAACATAGCACCTACGAAGAATAACCAAAAACTTAATGCATTTAAGAAAGGAAATGCAACGTCACGTGCTCCAATTTGAAGAGGAACAACAACGTTCATAAGTCCCATAACAAACGGCATTGCCATGAAGAGGATCATAACCGTACCGTGTGTTGTAAATATACCATTATAGTGTTCAGCGTTTAAATATGTTGTGTCAGGGAACGTTAACTGGGCACGAATCATTAATCCGTCCATACCGCCGCGGAACATCATTACAATTGCTGAAATGATATACATAACCCCAATTTTCTTATGGTCAACAGAAGTTAACCACTCATCCCAAAGCCATCTCCATTTTTTGTACTTTGTTAGCACAAAAAGGATCGCTAACGTCACAAGAACAATAGATACGTCCGCTCCATAGATAATCGGATCGCCTGTGACAAAAAATTCATCAAGCTTCACTATATTCACTCCAATCTGTCGGAATATTCGTTATTACTTTTTGTTTTTGTAGTAGTTGTAATCACAATATTCAAGTGATTTTGGATCTACGTATTTTAAATGTGTACTAGAGAATGTCATACGCCCTACTACACCAGGTTTAATGATTTCATTGTATTTTTCTTCTGTAAGTGGTTTAGCAGTTTCTTTAACTTCTTTTACCCACTTGTCATACTTTTCTTTTGTTTTTGCTTCAAGCTCAAACTCCATGTCAGTGAATCCTTCACCAGAGAAGTTTGCGCTACGGCCAATGTAAGAACCTGGCTTATCAGCCTGTAGATATAAGTCCATGATCATGCCATCCATTGTGTATTTCATACCACCAAGCTCTGGAATCCAGAAGGCATTCATTGGACCAACAGAAGTTAGCTTAAATTGAATTGGTACACCTGCTGGTACATTTAAATAGTTAACGGTTTCAATATTTTCCTCTGGATAACTGAATAACCATTTCCAGTTGGCAGATGTAACGTAAATTTCAACTGGTTTCATATCTTTTGTTTGCTCTGGCGGCTTTTCCGATGCAAATGTTGCTTTTACTGTTGGGATTGACAATGCAATCACGATGATAACAGGGAAAATAGTCCAGATAACCTCTAAAAGAGTATTACCGTGTATATCAGGTGGCTCATAGTCCATATTTTCCGGTTTTTCACGGTAACGAATCAAGATGACTGTAAACAAGATAAATACAATTGCAATAATCAACGACATGAGTATGAATGACCAAATGATCAAATCATACTGTGCTTTTGCAACAGGCCCCTGCGGATTTAATACTGCAAGTTTTTTATCACAGCCACCGAGGAACAAGAGTAGTGATAGTGGAAGAAGCGAAGCCAACTTCCAAAATTTTTTTTTCAGTTGCACGATTGAAAATCTCCTTTCTCCTTGGATTGAAACTATGCCAATAAAACAATATAAACCTATTAATTTATAGAAGGCAATAGTTTTTGTCATATTGTTAAAAAATAGACACAAATGCACACTTTTTACGGTGAATATCATTTGTAACTTGATAACATTGTAAACTATTTTTTTGATGAAAACATGATTGTAAAAATTTTAAGATAAATAAAGTTATACCAACATATCCAAGAAATAGAAAAAAACTATCTTATCATAGGATAAGATAGTTGAATATTTTATATATTTAGTTTATTTCTTGTGTAATATTTCGTTGCTGTTCAAATGTGACAACTTTTTTATATTTAATTTGATACAAGATGTAGCAAATGATCATAAATGGAATTCCGCAATAAAGTGCGATGCGTTGATCCGGTATAAAAGCTAAACTAACGAATGTAATGAAATTTAAAGAAAAAGCAACAATTGGAACGATTGGATAAAGCGGTGTACGATATTTTAAATCGTTTATATTTCCGCCATTCTTTATAAAATCTCTTCGAAAGAAGAATTGTGAAGCAGCAATTGACATCCAGACGACAACTGCTGCCATCGCGGCAATTGATGTTAGTACTAAAAAGACTGTATCTGCTGCAAATACGCTTGTTAAAAGCGAGAGACTTGCAAAGACTAAGCTGAAAATCAAAGCATTCAGAGGTATTCCCTTTTTTGTTAATTTCGCAAATGCAGGACTTGCCATACCTTGTTTTGACATAGCCCAAAGCATACGTGAATTCGCGTATAATCCTGAATTTGCTACTGATAGTACAGCAGTAATAATGACAAAGTTCATAATGTCAGCCGCATATGGAATACCAACTGTATCAAAAACAAGTACAAATGGACTTTCTACAAGATTAGCCTCCTGCCATGGAAGTAAACCAACAACAACAGCAATTGCTAGTACGAAAAAGAATAAAGTACGCCAAATTGTATTTTTAATTGCTTTTGGAATTGTTTTTTCAGGGTTTTCACTTTCACCTGAAGCAATTCCAATTAGTTCGGTTCCTTGGAAGGAATAATTTACAGTAATCATTGTAAGAAGAACGGCTAAGGCACCATTTGGAAATAATCCACCATTTTCGGTGAAGTTATGAAGCATTGGTGCGGGTTGCCCATTGAAATCTAAGAACCCAAACATAACAGCGCCTCCAAGTATAATGAAGACAACAATTGTTGAGACTTTTACACTGGAAAACCAAAACTCCGTCTCTGCAAATGCTTTTGTTGATAAAGCGTTTACAAGGAAAAGAATTACTGCAAATGTAACACACCAAATCCATGAAGATACGTCTGGAAACCAACGCTTCATTAAAATGCTAACAGTCGTTAGCTCTACCCCAACTGTAACAGCCCAATTTAACCAATACATCCAGCCAACGACAAATCCAAAACCAGGTGAAATAAATTTGCTTGCATAACTTTGGAATGAACCTGCTTCTGGCATGGCAACGGATAATTCGCCAAGACAGAGCATTGTTAAATACATGACGAAACCACCAACTAAAAATGCAAGGATTGCCCCACCAGGTCCGGCATTATGGACGATTTGTCCTGATCCCATGAATAATCCCGTACCGATGACACCTCCGAGCGCAATCATAAAAAGGTGTCTGCTTTTCATTGTACGTTTTAAACTAGTTTGTTCTGTAGTTGTTTGATCCATATTCCCTTCACCCCGTACTTTTCTCTTGTTTGTTTTACTCAATGAATATTGAGCTTGCTTCGTTTCGCTAATCATCAGTGGGGGATAAAAAACATACTGATTGTAGTTTTTCTTTATGTTCCTATACGAATGGATTACGTATATTTTCTGGGTGCTTGAGTAGTAATAAAAAACAACAACGAAATGATTAGTGTTCCTTGATTTTCGTTTTGTGATTGAAAGAAATACATTTTTCTTTAACCACATTAAACATTTTTAATTCTAGCAAAATATTCTGAAAATGTATATTTATTTTTCTTTTTATTACAAAGAATAAGAATTTTAAAACAATTTAATTGAATAATAATTCATATAATCTTTCTAGCAAACTAGGTAGAAGAAAGGTACAATAAAAAGGATAGTGTTTGATGAAAATAATGATGTAATGGAGTTTTGCATATGTTAAAGAAATTTAAATATATATGTATTATAGGGGTTATACTTGTTGGTGCTATTTTTGTAGGGAAAAATAAAATTCTTCAAAAAGTACAAGCGTTACGAGTGAATTTTTTGTTTGATATGAAAGAAACAGCTATGATTGAAAATGTTCCATTTATAAAACAACTTCCGGAATTACAGCGAGGTTGTGAGGTTACGAGTTTAGCGATGTTATTGCAGTATAAAAATGTGCAAGTGGATAAGATGCAACTCGCAAGTGAAATCAATCATGTTTCATTTAAAGAAAATAATCTTCGAGGAAATCCTCATGAAGGATTTGTTGGAAATATTTACACGAAATCTGAACCAGGTTACGGTGTTTATCATGGGCCGATTTTTAAACTTGCAGAAAAATATGTACCTGAAAAAACGATTGATTTAACTGGAAGAGAGATTGAAGATATATATAAAGTCATTAGTTCAGGCTCACCAGTATGGGTAATTGCAAATACAACGTTTCAGCCGCTAGCTGAGGATAGTTTTGAAACCTGGAATACAAATAACGGTGATGTGAAAATTACATATTATGAGCATAGTGCAGTAGTTGTTGGATACGATCAAAACTTTGTATATATGAATGATCCGTTAGCTAACAATCCGAATAAAAAAGTATCACGTTCTGAATTTGAAAAAGCGTGGGAACAAATGGGAAAACAAGCAATTACTATTTTATAAAAATAAAAGCTATCTAATGTCAGGTAGCTTTTATTGTAAGTTAAATATTCAGAATATTATTTATTTTGTTTTTACTTCGAGCTATAATAACGTTTAACTTAGTGAAGAAAGGAAGAGGATAGATGGGTGAAATTGAAGAAATTGTTCTTTCTAAAGAACGATTAATAAAATGGAGAAGGCATTTTCACAGATATCCAGAGTTATCTTTTCAAGAAGAAAAAACATCTCAGTATATATACGACATACTTCAAACAATTCCTCATCTAGAAATTTCAAGGCCGACAAAGTACAGCATTATGGCAAGATTAATTGGTGAACAACCTGGAAAAGTAATTGCAATTCGCGCTGATATGGATGCCCTTCCAATTCAAGAAGAAAATCAATTTGAATTTGTTTCTAACTATCCAGGAGTGATGCATGCTTGTGGGCATGATGGACATATTGCGATGCTTCTTGGTGCTGTATATGCGCTCGTAGAGCAAAGGGAAAAAATTAAAGGGGAAATTCGTTTTCTATTTCAACATGCTGAAGAAAATTTTCCAGGTGGTGCACAAGAAATGGTTGCAGCAGGAGTGATGGAAAATGTTGATTATATTATTGGAGCACATCTTTGGGCTTCTTTAGAAGTGGGTAAAGTTGGTGTAATTTATGGTCCAGCGATGGCAGCACCTGATGTATTTAAAATTACAATAGAAGGAAAAGGTGGGCATGCTGGTATTCCTCATGAGACAGTGGATAGCATTGCCATTGGTACGCAAGTAGTCACGCAGCTTCAACAAATCGTATCCCGTCTTACGAATCCGTTAGATTCCCTCGTTTTATCTGTAACGCAATTTCATGCCGGAACAACACATAATGTAATTCCAGAACAAGCAAAGATTGAAGGAACTATAAGAAGTTTAAAGCATGAATTACGAGAACAAACTGCGCAGCGAATTGAAAAGCTTGTTAAACATATTACGGAATCTTATGGCGCGAATTATACATTTTCATATGAGTACGGCTATCGTCCGGTTGTAAATGATGAACAGGTTACGCAACTTGTTGAACATACGGCATTAGAGCTTTACGGAAGGGAACGAGTAGTAAGGTTACAGGCGACGATGGCCGGAGAGGATTTTTCAGCTTTTTTACAAGAAGCGCCGGGTACATTTTTCTTTATTGGTGCTGGGAATAAAGAGAAGGGGATTCTGTATCCACATCATCATCCTCGTTTTACAATTGATGAAGATGCTTTGCCGATTGGGGTAGAAGTTTTTGTTTCATCTGTTTTGAATTTTATGAGCAAAGGAGATAGTAGATAAAGTGAAACTTTAATCAGTGGGGGTTTTCTCCATCCCCCACTGATTATTAGCCCTCACCAATCGGGCTTTTACGGACAGTTCATCTCCCACCTAACTGCTTTGCTTTCACTGAATTTTGAGGTGGGAGTGTTACTGTCCGTTAATGCGGGATAAATAATTCATATGTAAGAGCTATCTTATAAAAGAGATAGCTCTTTTTGTATATATTTGTTTCTATTGGCGAAATCTAACTACAACTTGTTGAAAAGAAAGTTAGGTGGGAAGTTTGTTCAAGTTAGATGCTAACTTATCTAAAATTACAAAGGAAATTCGAGAAAAGTTAGATTCACCTAATGATCTAACGGTTAGAGAATTTACACTTGCCGGTTGTTCTACACGTTGTGCGGTTGTGTTTTTATGTGGATTAACAGATAAAGATAATATTTATAAGTTTATTATCAGGCCACTTCAATATGAAGAATTACCGAAACAAGCTGCAATCATTCAAACTCTACTGGATCGTTTCCTTTCTATTGCAGAGGTGAATATTGCAAAAACGTTTCCGGATATTATTAATGCCCTTTTAGCTGGAGATACAATTTTACTAATTGATGACATTCCTTCTGCGGTAGTTATAAACAGTCGAGCGTGGGAAAAAAGAAGTTTAGAATCTCCAGTGACAGAGGCTCTAATTCGTGGGCCGAGAATTGGTTTTAATGAGGATATCAACGTAAATAAAATGTTAATTCGTCGTGGCTTACGTGATCCGCAGCTTAGGTTTCAATCTTATATCATGGGGAAGCGTTCGCAAAAAGAAGTAACCTTAGTATATATAGAAGATATTATTAATTCTTATATTATAGAAGAGTTAGATCGGAGACTCCAATCGATAGCAACAGATATTATTTTTGAAACAGGAACAATTGAACAGCTACTTCAAGATAATAATTTATCGCCTTTCCCTCAGTTTTTGGATACAGAAAGACCTGATAATGTAGTCGCTTCGTTGGGGAAAGGAAAAGCTGCCATTTTGGTAGATGGCTCTCCATTTGCTCTGATTGCTCCAATGGTATTTGTTGATATATTTCAATCTGTAGAAGACCATTATGAACGTTGGATAATTGGAACGTTACTAAGGTTTTTACGAATGGGGGCTGGTATTATTGCAGTTTTATTGCCAGCTATGTATGTAGCTCTTGTCTCTTATCATCAAGGGCTGATTCCATCAAAATTGGCTTATTCTATTGCTGGAGCGAGAGAAGGGGTGCCATTTCCAGCTTATATTGAAACGTTTATGATGGCGCTCACGATGGAACTGATAAGAGAGGCCGGTATCAGGCTACCAAAACCGATGGGGCAAACAATCGGAATTGTTGGTGGGCTTGTAATTGGAGAAGCGGCAGTAAGTGCAGGGATTGTAAATCCTTTTTTAGTAATTATCATTGCTGTAACTGCCATTGCTACTTTTTCTCTTCCGGTATATAGCATCACAATTACATTTCGAATTTTATTATTTGTATTCGTTTTAGCTGCTACAGTATTCGGATTATACGGTATTATTTTGGCTTTAATTGCCCTAGGAATTCACCTTACAAATTTAAAGAGTGTGGGGGTACCTTATACTACGCCTATTGCGCCAGCATTCTATAAAGATTGGAAAGAAGAAATTATTCGCTTACCAAAATCAATGCTTAAGGAACGACCAGAATATTTGCAAACGAAGGATGATACATTACGTCCAAAGGAGCGAGAGTAAATTGAGACCGTTTGAGTACGGGGATGAAGAAATTGGAACGCGTGAACTCGCTTTTGCAGTATCTTCAACCATTATTGGTACCGGTGCGTTGTCAATGCCAAGGGTCATTGCTACACAAACTTTGTTTTCTGATGGTTGGATCATTTTATTAGCGGGTGGAATTATATGTGCATTTTTTGCTTGGTTTGTAACAAAAGTTGCGATTTTATTTCCAAAAAAAAATTTTGTTGAATATACAAGTGCTCATTTAACAAAACCAGTTACTTATGTATTTAGTGTTATTTTGATTTTGACATTTGTTGCGTTGACAGCGTATGAGATCAGAACGATTTCTATTATTTCACAAACTTATTTATTTAGTGATACGTCTATACAATGGCTTTCTTTTTTCTTTTTACTTGTTGTGATTTACGGAGTGAGTGGATCAAGAGCTGCATTATTAAGACTGAATGTATTATTTTTGCCGATTGTTCTACTAGCTATAGTGCTCTTGTCTTTATTAAATATAAATTTAATGGAGGTAAATAGCTTATTACCGGTATTTCAAACGAAAGTAAGTAAATATGCAGGAGGAATTAAAGATTCTATTTTCACTTTTATTGGATTTGAAGTTGCTCTTTTTTATTCAATGATGTTAAAGGGGGATATAAAAAAAGCTCCTTTGGCTGTAGCGAAAGGCGTAATGGTAACCGTTATGTCGTATATTTTAATTTATGTGACTTGTATTAGTGTTTTTACGTATATGACAACGAGGGGATTAACGTATCCTACAATTGAACTAGGAAAGGAAATTGAAATTGGAGGAGGATTTTTAGAACGATTCGACGCAATCTTCTTTACGACTTGGATTATTACGGTTTATAACACAACAGCTATGTATTATGACCTTGCTTCTCTATTGTTTTGTGCAATGTTTTCTAAAGTGAATAAACATATTTTTATTTTTATAAGTGCGCCTATTATTTTTTGGATCAATATGGTTCCAGGAGATGTGAGAAAGTTATCGAATTATGGTACATATTTAGCTTGGATAGATATGGGGTGTATCCTATTGGTGCCCTTACTAGTTCTAATTGTATATAAAATAAAAAGAAGGGCTGGTAGAAATGAAACGCCTTCTTAAATTCATATATCTGATTAGTTTGTTATGTTACCTCAGTGCTTGCTCCGAACAACAAGAAATTGAAGAAAGAGGCTTTGTTGTAGGGGCAGCGTACGATCTTGTAAAAGAAAAAAAGTCCAATCCGGTTATGAAGGGAACATACCAAATGGTTTTGCCCCGTACGCTAACACCACAAGGAGCACAAGGGAATGCGGGGAGTAAAAATTATATTAACATTAGTGCGGTAGCAGATGGAGTTTTTGAACAAATTCGTATCGTTGCTAAAAAAATTAGTCGTGCACTATTTTTCCCTCATATACAAGTGCTAATTTTTTCTAACGATTTGTTAGCAAAACCGTATGTGTTAGAAAATACATTGGATGTATATGTTCGTGACCATGAAATGAGACGGAACATTCGTATTTTTGTTTCTGAAAAAAAAGCAGAGGATATATTAAACCAAAGTGCAAAACCTGAGAATTTACCTGCAAAGTATATTGATATGTTAGTTGACCACGCTTCGAAAAATGCACAGATGATAGAAGCGGCTCGGATTGGTGATGTCCAGGGGAAAATTACAGCCAAAAGAAGTTTTGTATTGCCTGTTTTAGGATTGACAAAACAAGGGGTGCAAATGAATGGAGCAGCCTTATTTAGAGGGAAGGATAATAAGCTTGTCGGTAGGTTGAGTGGAGAAAACACACTAGGATTAAATTATATTATTGGAGAGAAGATGGCAGGTTTTTTTACGATTCGTAAAGGGAATCAATTTGTTACATATGAAATTCATAAAATGCGGCGTAAAATTACTACGTCCGTTACAAATGCTACTAAGCCAAAGTTTGTTATTGATTTATCGTTAGAAGGAACTTTGGCGGAACTGCATTTTAGTGATCATGACCAAATTATGGGAGAGAAGAAACTAAAGCAGTATATTGCAAAAGAGATAGAAAAACGTATTCAAAAAACGATAAAAATTGTACAAAAAGATTATAAGGTAGATGTATTAGGATTGGGAGAAGAATATAAACGTCATGATTATAAAAAGTGGAGCAAAATAAAAAAGAATTGGGATCAAGGTAAAAATTATTTTAGTAATTGTGACATCGTAGTTCGGGTGCATCCGACAATTGAGCATTCAGGTTCTTCATTACCAACTCGAGTGGAGTAGAGGTGTTTTATCTTGTTTACCAAATTGAGTATAATATGTACGATATTAATAGCAATTCTCCCATATACAGTATACTTTCTTCATAAGAAAATTATGGAGTATGGTGCACAGCCGTGGCAAAAGAATAAGCAAAAAAGGAAATCTGAATAAATCTCAGATTTCCTTTGATAATCAACGAAGCGTTAATGAGATTCCCTCTATTGATGCCTGGTCTCACTTTATCCCGCATTAACGGAAAGTAATCTACCCACCGCAAAATTCAAATGAAAGCGAGGAAGATAGGTGGTGAATAACTGTCCGTAAAAGAACGATTGGTGCGGGCTAACTATCAGTGGGGATGAAGAAAACTCCCGACTGATAGAAGTTTCACTTTATATAAGCCCTAACCAATGTACCAATTGCGCTGTGAAGAATGTAACAACAATGGCGATAACGGTAGGGATTGCAAACGATAGAAATGTCCATTTTGGACTTTTTGTTTCTTTATATATGTTAACTAATGTTGTTCCGCATGGGAAATGAAGAAGAGAGAACAACATTGTATTTAACGCAGTTAACCAAGTCCAGCCATGTTCTAAGAACAAGTTTTTAATTTGATTTAAATCATCTATTTCAGTTAAGGCACCCGTTGATAAATAAGACATTAATAAAATCGGAATGACAATTTCATTGGCTGGCAATCCAAGGATGAATGCAGCTAGAATAAATCCGTCAAGACCGAGTAATTTAGCGAATGGATCTAAGAAATTCACAAAATACATAAGTATGCTTGTGTCACCAACATAAATATTTGCTAAAACCCAAGTTAGCATAGCGGCAGGTGCAGCTACGATAACTGCGCGTTTTAAAACATATAATGACTTATCAAGTGTGGAACGTACAATGGTATTCCAAATTTTCGGCTTACGGTATGGTGGTAACTCTAACGTATAGTGAGTTGGGACGCCTTTTAAAGCGGTTTTTGATAATACCCAAGATACAGTTAATGTTACAATAACCCCAATTATAACCATTCCGATTACAACACCTGCCGTAACAAGTGTTTGCATACTGCCGGTATATCCAGCGGCCATGAATAATGATGCCATTAATATTAATGTAGGCCAACGTCCATTACATGGAACGAAGTTATTTGTTAAAATCGCTAACATACGCTCGCGTGGTGATTCGATAATACGTGTTGACATAATGGCAGCAGCGTTACAACCAAACCCCATTGCCATTGTTAATGATTGTTTTCCGTGAGCGCCAGAACGTTTGAATAAACGATCCATGTTAAAAGCAACACGTGGTAAGTATCCGTAATTTTCCAATAAAGCAAACATGGGGAAGAAAATAGCCATAGGTGGTAACATAACACTAATTACAGCTCCAGTACCACGGAATAAGCCGAGAATTAAGATGCCATGTACCCAAGTCGGTGCATTCATCGCTTGAAACCAAGCGGTTAAATGACCTTCTGCCCACCCGAAAAATTCAGCAATCATATCAGATGGCACGTTAGCTCCTGCAATTGTAAGATAAAAAATAATAGATAAAATTCCGAGCATAATTGGGAATCCAAATATAGGAGAAGTGAAAATTTTATCTAGCCTTTCTGAACGGTATAACTTATCAGTATTCGTGTATTGAACAGCTTCTTTACATATACTTGCGGAAGTTCGGTAAATATCACCTACAATATCATCTCGTATATCATCTTTTGTAAGTGTTTGTGCATGTTGAACAATATAATCTAATGGAAGGGTCTTACTGGCTGAGTGAGATTCCATTTATTACGACCTCCCTTATCAGCGGCTCTTTATGATGTTTTTGAAGTGTAGCTAGAAAGTTTTTATCTCCATCTAGTATTCGTAGTGCAACCCAGCGTGCAGGGTATGTATCACCGAACACTTTATAAATTTGAGGTTCTAATTCCTGAATCATATTTTCAATTTGTTCATTATAAGTAATTTGAACAGGTGTAGGAATTAATTTTCTGCTAGCCACTTTAGCGATTACATTTAGCAAATGTCCGATTCCAACGCGGTTTCGAGCTGAAATTTTGACTACAGGTACACCCAGTGATTTTGCTAATTTCTTTTCATCAATGATGATTCCTTTTTTTTCTGCTTCATCGATTAAGTTAATACACACTATAACGTCGTTAGTCATTTCAGTCACTTGTAATGCTAAATTTAAGTTTCTTTCCATTGCAGTTGCATCTACAACTACTACTGTTACCTCAGGTTTTTCAAAAATAATATAATCCCGTGCAACTTCCTCATCGGCAGAGTTTGAATATAGGGAGTATGTTCCAGGTAAATCAATTACGGTATATACACTTCCGTTATGTTCATATTCACCTTCTGCTTTTAATACAGTTTTGCCAGTCCAGTTTCCGGTATGTTGTTTTAATCCTGTTAACGTATTAAACAATGTGCTCTTTCCGGTATTTGGGTTTCCTGCTAGCGCAATGCGATGGTTTTTCATACTAAATCATCTCCTATTAATCTCCCGAAAATAAGGGAACTTTCTTCACTACGCAGTGCAATGGTCGTATTGCTCACTTGATAAGCGATTGGATCTCCGAGCGGGCTTCTTTGCAATACTTTAATAGTAGCTCCGGGAATAAAGCCTAAATCTAATAAACGACGTTTCATAGTTCCTTCTAATTGTATCTTCTCGATTTGTACAAACTGCCCTGTTTGGAATTTTGAAAGGGGTTTGATATTAGCCGATACCATAAAAGTTACCTCTCTTCTATATTTTTAGTTTTGGTTTAAAAAGTTTGCCGAGGGAAACTTTTTGCTACTAATATAGTAGAATACATTGGATGATGTTGTCAATTGGTACTTTAAAAATATTCAATTATTTTTAGAATTGTTCCAATTTATTTTGTTGTACAGAAAAATATTATTGAAATTATGTGGGATACATGTGGAGTAACATCTATAAAGTCCAAAAAATGAAGGGATTTGTAAATATATTTTTAACATTAGTAGTGAAAAACAGAATTTTATTTACGATAAATTTACATTATTAAAAGTAAATTTACAATACGAGCTATTTGGTGTGGATTCTTTTGGTTTTTTTAATAAAAAGAGGTGAGATATATAGGTTTTGCGGTATGCTGCCTCTCTTTACTTAAAATTAAAAATTGCTTAACACTAACATAATATTATTGTCCTACAATGAATTTGTATTCGAAAGAAGTAGATGAATGTGAAAAAGCGATAATCCAAATGGGGGTACAAGACATGGTTATGAAAAAAGGTATTAAATTTTCGTTAGCGGCATTAGTGGTTGCTGGTGCTTTAGTTGGATGCGGCAAATCAGAAAGCACAGATAGCAAAGAAACTGCTAAAGGTAGTAACGATGCAAAACAAGAATTGTCGGGTACAATTGCGGCAGCTGGTTCTACAGCTCTTCAACCGCTTGCTGAAGAAGCGGGTAAAAAATTCATGGAAAAGAATTCGAAAGTTTCTATTCAAGTTCAAGGTGGCGGTAGTGGAACAGGGATTAACCAAGTAGCTTCTGGGGCGGTTCAAATCGGTAACTCTGATGTTCCAGCTGCAGATAAAATAAAAGATCCAGCAAAAGCGAAGGAATTAGTAGATAACAAAGTGGCAGGTATTGCATTTGCACTTGTTGTAAATAAAGATGTGAAGGTTGATAACTTAACTGTGAAACAAGTACAAGATATCTTCTCTGGAAAAGTTACAAACTGGAAAGAGCTAGGCGGTAAAGATGAGAAAATTAATGTGGTAAACCGTCCAGCATCTTCTGGTACACGTGCTACATTTGAAAAAACAGTTATGAAAGATGCGAAGATTAACGATGGAACAGGTACAACACAAGATTCTAACGGTGCGGTAGAACAAGCAATTAACTCTACTCCTGGTTCTATTAGTTATCTTGCAATGTCTTATATGGTAGGCGATAAAAAAGGTGCATTACAAACTGTAAAAATTGATGGTGCAGAGCCAAAAGTTGAAAATATTTCTGCGGGCAAATATCCATTCTGGTCTTATGAGTACATGGTAACAAAAGGGGAAGCGAAAGAAGCTACAAAAGCTTATATCGATTATGTAAAAGGTAAAGACTTCGAAAAACAAGTTGAAGATATGGGTTATATTCCAATGTCTAAACTGAATAAGTAAACATTTAACAGGGCTGGCTGCGAGGCCAGCCTTGTTCATTTCAATCTATGAAGTGGGGTTGTGTCCTGTGATGAAGGGGAAAAAACAAATTAATTATGTAAAAAGTGAATATATCGGAAGAACGCTTGTTACGTTTTGCGGTATATTTATTGTTCTTGTTACATTAGCAATTATTGCGTTTATTTGCGGGAAAGGAATTCAATCTTTTACGCAAAGTGGCATTTCATTTTCTGAGGTATTGACGTCAACAAAATGGAATCCGAATGCTGATCAGGGATCGTTTGGTGCTGTTATCTTTATTGTTGGTTCAATGCTTGTTTCATTAGGTGCGGTCGTTATTAGTGCGCCAATCGCGCTTGCTCTTGCGATATTTATGAACTTAATTTCACCAAAGTTTGGGAATAAAGTATTAAAGCCTGTTTTAGAATTATTAGTTGGAATTCCTTCAGTAGTATATGGTTTATTAGGGGTTACCATTTTAGTTCCGCTTTTACGTGATTCATTCGGTGGTGTTGGTTTTAGTTTAATTGCTGGTATTATTGTGCTCAGTATTATGATTTTACCTACTATTGCTAGTATTGCTTCCGATGCAATACGTTCGGTTCCATTTGATTACTTGGAGGCCTCTTATGGTTTAGGTTCGACGAAATGGCAAGCGATTAGCCGTGTTATTGTTCCAGCTGCAAAAAAAGGTATTTTAACAGGGATTGTTCTAGGGCTAGCTCGTGCTTTCGGCGAAGCGTTAGCGGTTCAAATGGTAATAGGGAATACTGTTAAATTGCCTGAAGGGATCTATAGTCCAACGGCAACATTGACAGGTATTCTAACAATGGATATGACGAATACGTTAAATGGAACCGCCTGGAATAATGCTTTATGGACATTGGCAATGATATTACTTGTTATTTCATTCCTATTTATTTTAGTAATTCGAGCAATTGGTCAAAGAGGTGAACGATAACGATGAATGCACGAAAAGTAAATAATATTTGGACGGGTATTTTATATGCAGTTGCAGCATTTGTAGTAGCTTTACTTGTTTTCTTAGTATACGAAATTCTGCAAAAGGGTTGGGGATTTTGGGATCCAAGTTTTTTATTCGGAGAACCAAGCAATACAAGAGCTGGAGGTGGAATTGGTCCGCAATTATTCAACTCTTTTTATATGCTTGTTATTACCTTAGTCATTTCAATTCCGCTTGGATTAGGAGCAGGGATTTATCTTGCGGAATATGCGAAACAAGGACGGTTTTTAGGGTTTGTTCGTTTATGTATTGAAACGATGGCATCATTGCCTTCTATCGTTGTTGGTTTATTTGGTTTATTAGTATTTGTTACAATGACAGGCTGGGGCTATACGGTAATGGGTGGTGCGCTCGCTTTAACGATTTTAAATTTACCGGGTCTAACGCGTGTTTGTGAAAGTGCAATTACAGAAGTTCCGTCTAATGTAAAAGAAGCGAGTCTTGGACTTGGTGCAACAAAGTGGCAAACGATTGTGCGAATTATTATTCCGACGTCATTGCCGCAAATTATTACGGGGATTATTTTAGCTGCGGGTCGTATATTTGGTGAGGCGGCGGCGTTAATTTATACAGCGGGATTAACATCACCGATTTTAAATTCTGCAGCTGATTTTTCAAGCCCTGCACATCCGTTGAATCCATTTCGACCAGCTGAAACATTAGCAGTTCATATTTGGAAATTGAACTCTGAAGGGATTATTCCAGATGCGAAGTTAATTGCAACAAAATCAGCGGCAGTATTAATTATTATGGTATTACTGTTTAATGTTATTGCTCGTTTTACGGCAGCTGTACTTCATAAACGTTTTACGGGAGCGAAAAAATCTCGTAAAACAACAAAAGCAAAAGCAGCTTAAATGCTTGTACCCTATATTGATAAAGGACTCTCTGCTTAAATAGGCAGAGAGCTTTTTTTGTTTTGTAGGAGGAAAGTAGTAGAGAGAGTTCTTCGATTAAAAAGGATAGTTCCTATGGTAAAATGATGTGTATGTAAATATATGAATAAATTGTGGAATAGAAAATGAAATATAAGGGAGGTTTGCTTTTTTATGTTTTTTCTTCAAATGTCAGGTTTTCCAGGTTCGGGAAAATCAACGCTTTCTAGACATATAGCAAAAAGCACAGGTGCAATTGTGATTGATCATGATATTGTAAAAACGGCCTTACTAGAGTCGTTAGAAACTCGTCAAATTGAAACGACGGACGCTGGTGGAATTTCGTATGAAATCGAATGGGCCTTAATAGATTTTCATTTATCCCAGGGGCATAGTGTAATATTGGATAGCCCGTGTCTTTATACAGAAATGTTAGAAAAGGGAATGAAGTTGTCTAAAAAGTATAATGTGAAATACAAATACGTTGAATGCTATCTTAATAATATAGAAGAAATTAATAATAGGTTAAAGAAACGGAAGCGAATGATAAGTCAAATTGAGGAAGTGGAATCTGAAGAAGCGTTTAAAAAGTGGTTAGATGGTAGTAAACGACCGTCTGATTTTACATATCTTATTGTGGACTCTGGAAAACCTTTGGAAGATTATATAGATAAAGTAATGGTATACATGAATGAGTAATTGAAATGCTGTGATAGTATAATAATAGTAGAAAGAAAAACGTTATCTTCAAAACTGAAGATAACGTTTTTCTTGTTAAGTTCTTGGTGTATCTATAGACGAGCTTACTTTTCTACGTGAGCTTCGTTTTTTGCCGAATTTATCTAATAGCTCATACATAACCGGGACGACAACTAGTGTGAGTACAGTTGAAACTGCTAAACCACCGATGACGACAACCGCTAAACTTTTAGATACCATATTGCCTGCTTGTGATTGACTGAATAATAATGGTAACATCGCTACTATTGTTGTAATAGCTGTCATGATAATTGGTCGTAGCCTTGTAGAACCTGCTTCTAGTAAAGCTTCCCGCGTCGTCATGCCATGCTCTCTATTTTGTTGAACACGTTCTATTAGTACGATGGCATTTGTAACAACAATACCAATTAACATTAATGCGCCGATGAGTGCGTTTAAATCGACTGGTGTTCCTGAAATGATTAATCCTAAAATCCCCCCAACAGCAGCTAGTGGTAAAGAGAATAAAATCGCAAATGGGGCGCGTGCTTGCCCGAAAGTAATGACCATAATTAAATAAACAATCCCGATTGCGATACCCATGATTTTGAATAAATTTGTAAAGTCTTCTTGCATTGATTCGGTTGCACCAGCAATTTTAACTTTCGCGCCGTTTGGTAGGTCTAATTCTGAAATAGCTTTGTTCACTTCAGTGTTTACTTTACTTAAATCTTCATTTGTCGCTTGGGCAGTTATTTGAATGGTTTCTTTCCCGTCTTTATGGAAAATCTCTGTTTGTAATCGTTTTTCTGAAATGGTTGCAATATCTTTTAAAGGAATTGATCCTGCTATAGGTGACAAGATATTTGTGTTAAGAATATCTTCTTTGTTACTTATCTTTTCTTGTTTATGTTCGAGCATAATAGTTGTTTTCTCATCATCAATTGTCAGTTGCCCGATTGGTGATTTTTTCATAAGGAATGAAACTTGTTGGCCTGCTGTTTCCGGAGTTAATCCAACTTGTTCCGCTTTCTTTTGATCAATATCGATTTGCCATTCCTTTTTTGATTCTTCTAGATTTGTTTTTACTTTAGAAAGACTGTCTATACTTTTTAGTTTTGTTTCAACGAGATCAGCAGCTTTTTTTAAATTCGTCTCATTGTTTGCTGTCACGTTAAATTGCAAGCTGTTTCCACCGCCAAAACTAGAATAGCTTGCTTTTGTATAATCGAATTCGGCTGGTTTAAAGTCTGCGTGCTCTTTTTTTAGTTTCTTGATATATTGATCGATATCTGTTCCTTTTTTGAAGACTACAGCAATAGATGCAAGGTTATTTTTAGTTGTAAATCCAAACTGTGCATCTTCAGCACTGGAACCCATTCGTAAAATAAAATCTTTTACATCGCCGTTAGAAAGTAATTTTTTTTCAAAATCAAAGGCTGTCTGCTTTCTGGATTCAAAATCATAATTTGCTGGGAATGTCATCTGAATTGAAAGCATCGTATCGTCTTCTGATTTTATATTTGCTTTTGGAAGTAATATATAAGCAGCAATTGATCCGGCAAATAATAAGATAGAAGAAAATAAAATAATAAACTTATGTGAAAGGGCCCACTTTAAAGTAGCTGTATACTTTCTTGAAGGTTTCGGTGTACGCTGCCTTGTTTTTCTCAGTAATAAAAATGCCATAAGTGGAACAACGGTTAAGGCCACCACTAGTGAAGAAAGTATAGAGTATACAACGGCTAATACCATAGGTAACATTAGCTTACCGATTGTACCTGATACAAGACCGATAGGTAAAAAGACAGCGACTGTTGTTAAAGTAGAAGAGGTAATCGCAACGGCTACCTCTTTTGTGGCGTCTAGAATGATGTCTTTTGAAAAATGGTCTTTTTGTAAGCGCCGGAAGATATTTTCAATGACAACAATACTATCGTCAACAAGTCGACCAACCGCTACCGCTAAGCCCCCGAGAGTTAAAATGTTTAATGTAACATTAGATTGATCAAGTAAAAATAGTGTTAGTAAAATGGATAATGGAATACTAACGACAGCGATCAGTGTTGTTCGAATACTACGTAAAAAGATTAAAATGATAAATGTTGCAGCGATTGCTCCTAAGATTACTTCTTTTCCCATACTTGTAACAGCGTTTTCGACTTGTTCGTGAGTAGAGGATATTAATTTAATTGTATAAGTATCTTTATATTCTTTGCTTATAGTTTTTATTTTTTTATCAATTTCTTTTCCGATTGCAACTGCATTTTTGCTAGGTTCTTTCATAATAACTAATCCAGTTCCCTCTTCGCCATTCACATGTGAAACGGTATCAAAATGTTGTTTTATTTTTACTTGAGCTATATCTTGTAATTTGATTTGAGGGGTAAGTGACATATTTTTTATTTCATCTACATTTTTGACATTTCCAATGACGCGTAGGCTGTGGTCTTCGTTATTGACAGTAACTTGACCAACTGGAGTGGAAGTTTCTTTTCCTTGTAAAGCGGCTAATACTTGCTGTGGTGTCACATTTTTATTTTTCATTTCATTTGGGTCTAATATGATAGATAGCTCAGATGTTGATTTACCGTAATACATGACGTTAGCAACGCCGTCGATATTTTCAAGTTGCGGGATGATTTCTTTTTCAATCTGTTTTTCATCTGCTTTTGTAAAACCATTCTGTTTTTGAACGGTAATCTGTGCGAGTGGAATCATAGAGGTATTAAGTTGACTGACGACGGGTTTTGTAATTTCTTTTGGGAAATTTACGTTGTTGGTAATTTTTTCGACCTCACGTGTAGCATCTTTCATATTAGCTTTAGATGTATACGCAATATCGATACGAGATAAGCCTTCATAAGTAGAAGAAGTTATTGTATCGACGTGTTCCAAATTTCGAAACTTTTTTTCAAGCGGCTCGGTTACTTCTTTTGTCAATGTTTCAGCATCTAGCCCTTGAGACATTGTAGTGACAGTTATTGCGGGATTATCAACGCTGGGTAGAAACTCCATCGGTAATTTGGAGCCGGAATAAATGCCGAGCACAGAAATGAGAAAAACCATGATGATGATAGCGGCTCGATTTTTTAATGAGAATTTTGTTAACCTATCCATAAAAATGATTCCTCCGTTTAAGTTGTTTTTTAGCCTACTTTGTTACTATATAACAAAATCTGGATATCTTTCATTAATTAAATGTAAAAAAATTCTAAAATTATTCTTAAGTAGCGAGTGAATAGGATTTTGTAAGGAAGGGCTAGAGAGTTGGTTGGGTATTTTAGCCTTTTAAAGTTCTGTTGAAGTCAGGAGGAAGAAGATCCATTTAATATGAAATAAAGAGGTGGAATTATTAAGCGGAAATTTTTTTATATTATTTTTAAAAAACACTTGTGATTTTAAAATGAGGGTGGTATATTAATAAACGTCGCTGATGCGAGAAACGCAGAAAGCGAAAAAAGAAATTAAAAAAACTTAGTTGACATCGAAAAATGAAGATGCTAACATAAGGAAGTCGCTAATCGGCGATGGATGAGTTCTTTGAAAACTGAACGAAACAAACAACGTGAAACGTCAATTTTTATTTTAGATGCTAGACAAACTAACTTTATTGGAGAGTTTGATCCTGGCTCAGGATGAACGCTGGCGGCGTGCCTAATACATGCAAGTCGAGCGAATGGATTAAGAGCTTGCTCTTATGAAGTTAGCGGCGGACGGGTGAGTAACACGTGGGTAACCTGCCCATAAGACTGGGATAACTCCGGGAAACCGGGGCTAATACCGGATAACATTTTGCACCGCATGGTGCGAAATTCAAAGGCGGCTTCGGCTGTCACTTATGGATGGACCCGCGTCGCATTAGCTAGTTGGTGAGGTAACGGCTCACCAAGGCAACGATGCGTAGCCGACCTGAGAGGGTGATCGGCCACACTGGGACTGAGACACGGCCCAGACTCCTACGGGAGGCAGCAGTAGGGAATCTTCCGCAATGGACGAAAGTCTGACGGAGCAACGCCGCGTGAGTGATGAAGGCTTTCGGGTCGTAAAACTCTGTTGTTAGGGAAGAACAAGTGCTAGTTGAATAAGCTGGCACCTTGACGGTACCTAACCAGAAAGCCACGGCTAACTACGTGCCAGCAGCCGCGGTAATACGTAGGTGGCAAGCGTTATCCGGAATTATTGGGCGTAAAGCGCGCGCAGGTGGTTTCTTAAGTCTGATGTGAAAGCCCACGGCTCAACCGTGGAGGGTCATTGGAAACTGGGAGACTTGAGTGCAGAAGAGGAAAGTGGAATTCCATGTGTAGCGGTGAAATGCGTAGAGATATGGAGGAACACCAGTGGCGAAGGCGACTTTCTGGTCTGTAACTGACACTGAGGCGCGAAAGCGTGGGGAGCAAACAGGATTAGATACCCTGGTAGTCCACGCCGTAAACGATGAGTGCTAAGTGTTAGAGGGTTTCCGCCCTTTAGTGCTGAAGTTAACGCATTAAGCACTCCGCCTGGGGAGTACGGCCGCAAGGCTGAAACTCAAAGGAATTGACGGGGGCCCGCACAAGCGGTGGAGCATGTGGTTTAATTCGAAGCAACGCGAAGAACCTTACCAGGTCTTGACATCCTCTGACAACCCTAGAGATAGGGCTTCCCCTTCGGGGGCAGAGTGACAGGTGGTGCATGGTTGTCGTCAGCTCGTGTCGTGAGATGTTGGGTTAAGTCCCGCAACGAGCGCAACCCTTGATCTTAGTTGCCATCATTAAGTTGGGCACTCTAAGGTGACTGCCGGTGACAAACCGGAGGAAGGTGGGGATGACGTCAAATCATCATGCCCCTTATGACCTGGGCTACACACGTGCTACAATGGACGGTACAAAGAGCTGCAAGACCGCGAGGTGGAGCTAATCTCATAAAACCGTTCTCAGTTCGGATTGTAGGCTGCAACTCGCCTACATGAAGCTGGAATCGCTAGTAATCGCGGATCAGCATGCCGCGGTGAATACGTTCCCGGGCCTTGTACACACCGCCCGTCACACCACGAGAGTTTGTAACACCCGAAGTCGGTGGGGTAACCTTTTTGGAGCCAGCCGCCTAAGGTGGGACAGATGATTGGGGTGAAGTCGTAACAAGGTAGCCGTATCGGAAGGTGCGGCTGGATCACCTCCTTTCTATGGAGAATTGATGAACGCTGTTCATCAATATAAGTTTCCGTGTTTCGTTTTGTTCAGTTTTGAGAGAACTATCTCTCAGAAATAAATGTATGTTCTTTGAAAACTAGATAACAGTGTAGCTCATATTTTTTAATTTTAGTTTGGTTAAGTTAGAAAGGGCGCACGGTGGATGCCTTGACACTAGGAGTCGATGAAGGACGGGACTAACGCCGATATGC
Organism: Bacillus sp. FSL K6-0042; assembly: GCF_038006685.1. NCBI lineage: Bacteria > Bacillati > Bacillota > Bacilli > Caryophanales > Bacillaceae > Bacillus > Bacillus sp. FSL K6-0042. Next base: position 2,471,558 of record NZ_JBBOVS010000001.1, on the reverse strand, counting down.
TTCGGGGAGCTGTAAGTAAGCTTTGATCCGAAGATTTCCGAATGGGGAAACCCACCATACGTAATGGTATGGTATCCTTACCTGAATACATAGGGTATGGAAGACAGACCCAGGGAACTGAAACATCTAAGTACCTGGAGGAAGAGAAAGCAAATGCGATTTCCTGAGTAGCGGCGAGCGAAACGGAATCTAGCCCAAACCAAGAGGCTTGCCTCTTGGGGTTGTAGGACATTCTATACGGAGTTACAAAGGAACGAGGTAGACGAAGCAGCCTGGAAAGGCTCGTCACAGAGGGTAACAACCCCGTAGTCGAAACTTCGTTCTCTCTTGAATGTATCCTGAGTACGGCGGAACACGTGAAATTCCGTCGGAATCTGGGAGGACCATCTCCCAAGGCTAAATACTACCTAGTGATCGATAGTGAACCAGTACCGTGAGGGAAAGGTGAAAAGCACCCCGGAAGGGGAGTGAAAGAGATCCTGAAACCGTGTGCCTACAAATAGTCAGAGCCCGTTAATGGGTGATGGCGTGCCTTTTGTAGAATGAACCGGCGAGTTACGATCCCGTGCGAGGTTAAGCTGAAGAGGCGGAGCCGTAGCGAAAGCGAGTCTGAATAGGGCGTTTAGTACGTGGTCGTAGACCCGAAACCAGGTGATCTACCCATGTCCAGGGTGAAGTTCAGGTAACACTGAATGGAGGCCCGAACCCACGCACGTTGAAAAGTGCGGGGATGAGGTGTGGGTAGCGGAGAAATTCCAATCGAACCTGGAGATAGCTGGTTCTCCCCGAAATAGCTTTAGGGCTAGCCTTAAGTGTAAGAGTCTTGGAGGTAGAGCACTGATTGAACTAGGGGTCCTCATCGGATTACCGAATTCAGTCAAACTCCGAATGCCAATGACTTATCCTTAGGAGTCAGACTGCGAGTGATAAGATCCGTAGTCAAGAGGGAAACAGCCCAGATCGCCAGCTAAGGTCCCAAAGTGTGTATTAAGTGGAAAAGGATGTGGAGTTGCTTAGACAACTAGGATGTTGGCTTAGAAGCAGCCACCATTTAAAGAGTGCGTAATAGCTCACTAGTCGAGTGACTCTGCGCCGAAAATGTACCGGGGCTAAATACACCACCGAAGCTGCGAATTGATACCTATGGTATCAGTGGTAGGGGAGCGTTCTAAGGGCAGTGAAGTCAGACCGTAAGGACTGGTGGAGCGCTTAGAAGTGAGAATGCCGGTATGAGTAGCGAAAGACGGGTGAGAATCCCGTCCACCGAATGCCTAAGGTTTCCTGAGGAAGGCTCGTCCGCTCAGGGTTAGTCAGGACCTAAGCCGAGGCCGACAGGCGTAGGCGATGGACAACAGGTTGATATTCCTGTACCACCTCTTTATCGTTTGAGCAATGGAGGGACGCAGAAGGATAGAAGAAGCGTGCGATTGGTTGTGCACGTCCAAGCAGTTAGGCTGATAAGTAGGCAAATCCGCTTATCGTGAAGGCTGAGCTGTGATGGGGAAGCTCCTTATGGAGCGAAGTCTTTGATTCCCCGCTGCCAAGAAAAGCTTCTAGCGAGATAAAAGGTGCCTGTACCGCAAACCGACACAGGTAGGCGAGGAGAGAATCCTAAGGTGTGCGAGAGAACTCTGGTTAAGGAACTCGGCAAAATGACCCCGTAACTTCGGGAGAAGGGGTGCTTTCTTAACGGAAAGCCGCAGTGAATAGGCCCAAGCGACTGTTTAGCAAAAACACAGGTCTCTGCGAAGCCGTAAGGCGAAGTATAGGGGCTGACACCTGCCCGGTGCTGGAAGGTTAAGGAGAGGGGTTAGCGTAAGCGAAGCTCTGAACTGAAGCCCCAGTAAACGGCGGCCGTAACTATAACGGTCCTAAGGTAGCGAAATTCCTTGTCGGGTAAGTTCCGACCCGCACGAAAGGTGTAACGATTTGGGCACTGTCTCAACCAGAGACTCGGTGAAATTATAGTACCTGTGAAGATGCAGGTTACCCGCGACAGGACGGAAAGACCCCGTGGAGCTTTACTGTAGCCTGATATTGAATTTTGGTACAGTTTGTACAGGATAGGCGGGAGCCTTTGAAACCGGAGCGCTAGCTTCGGTGGAGGCGCTGGTGGGATACCGCCCTGACTGTATTGAAATTCTAACCTACGGGTCTTATCGACCCGGGAGACAGTGTCAGGTGGGCAGTTTGACTGGGGCGGTCGCCTCCTAAAGTGTAACGGAGGCGCCCAAAGGTTCCCTCAGAATGGTTGGAAATCATTCGTAGAGTGCAAAGGCATAAGGGAGCTTGACTGCGAGACCTACAAGTCGAGCAGGGACGAAAGTCGGGCTTAGTGATCCGGTGGTTCCGCATGGAAGGGCCATCGCTCAACGGATAAAAGCTACCCCGGGGATAACAGGCTTATCTCCCCCAAGAGTCCACATCGACGGGGAGGTTTGGCACCTCGATGTCGGCTCATCGCATCCTGGGGCTGTAGTCGGTCCCAAGGGTTGGGCTGTTCGCCCATTAAAGCGGTACGCGAGCTGGGTTCAGAACGTCGTGAGACAGTTCGGTCCCTATCCGTCGTGGGCGTAGGAAATTTGAGAGGAGCTGTCCTTAGTACGAGAGGACCGGGATGGACGCACCGCTGGTGTACCAGTTGTTCTGCCAAGGGCATAGCTGGGTAGCTATGTGCGGAAGGGATAAGTGCTGAAAGCATCTAAGCATGAAGCCCCCCTCAAGATGAGATTTCCCATAGCGTAAGCTAGTAAGATCCCTGAAAGATGATCAGGTTGATAGGTTCGAGGTGGAAGCATGGTGACATGTGGAGCTGACGAATACTAATAGATCGAGGACTTAACCATATAATATGAAGCAAATGTTATCTAGTTTTGAGAGAACATAAAAAAACGTGTTGACTTTTTTTATCAATAAAGTATAATAGTGTTTGTCTCAAATGAATATAGTCTGGTAATGATGGCAGAGAGGTCACACCCGTTCCCATACCGAACACGGAAGTTAAGCTCTCTAGCGCCGATGGTAGTTGGGGCCTTGCCCCTGTGAGAGTAGGACGTTGCCAGGCAAATGGAGGATTAGCTCAGCTGGGAGAGCACCTGCCTTACAAGCAGGGGGTCGGCGGTTCGATCCCGTCATCCTCCACCATATAATGTCGGAGGGGTAGCGAAGTGGCTAAACGCGGCGGACTGTAAATCCGCTCCTTCGGGTTCGGCAGTTCGAATCTGCCCCCCTCCACCATTTCTTAATTAATGGGCTATAGCCAAGCGGTAAGGCAACGGACTTTGACTCCGTCATGCGCTGGTTCGAATCCAGCTAGCCCAGCCATTAAGAGCCATTAGCTCAGTTGGTAGAGCATCTGACTTTTAATCAGAGGGTCGAAGGTTCGAATCCAGCTAGCCCAGCCATTAAGAGCCATTAGCTCAGTTGGTAGAGCATCTGACTTTTAATCAGAGGGTCGAAGGTTCGAGTCCTTCATGGCTCACCATTTTTTTAAAAAATATGCGGGTGTGGCGGAATTGGCAGACGCACCAGACTTAGGATCTGGCGCCTTTGGCGTGGGGGTTCGACTCCCTTCACCCGCACTTTTAATAAAATATCTCATACATGTCTTGCGGAAGTAGTTCAGTGGTAGAATACAACCTTGCCAAGGTTGGGGTCGCGGGTTCGAATCCCGTCTTCCGCTCCAATTTTCAATATGACATGCCGGGGTGGCGGAACAGGCAGACGCACAGGACTTAAAATCCTGCGGTGGGTGACCACCGTGCGGGTTCGACCCCCGCCCTCGGCACCATATGCGCCCGTAGCTCAATTGGATAGAGCGTTTGACTACGGATCAAAAGGTTAGGGGTTCGAGTCCTCTCGGGCGCGCTTTTATTAACGGGAAGTGGCTCAGCTTGGTAGAGCACCTGGTTTGGGACCAGGGGGTCGCAGGTTCAAATCCTGTCTTCCCGATATTTTTAAAACATGGGGCCTTAGCTCAGCTGGGAGAGCGCCTGCCTTGCACGCAGGAGGTCAGCGGTTCGATCCCGCTAGGCTCCACTTTAGTTATTTATTGGAGGTATACCCAAGTCTGGCTGAAGGGATCGGTCTTGAAAACCGACAGGCGGCGAGAGTCGCGCGGGGGTTCGAATCCCTCTACCTCCTCCATTTTATAATAATTAAAATGGAATGATTGGATAGTTAATAAAAACTATTAGATGTACAAAGATAACTAAAAGATATAATTAATATTTACTTCATGGAGGTATACCCAAGTCCGGCTGAAGGGATCGGTCTTGAAAACCGACAGGCGGCGAGAGTCGCGCGGGGGTTCGAATCCCTCTACCTCCTCCATTTTTTTAATAATATAATATCGTCGCGGGGTGGAGCAGTTCGGTAGCTCGTCGGGCTCATAACCCGAAGGTCGCAGGTTCAAATCCTGTCCCCGCAACCAAATGGTCCCGTGGTGTAGTGGTTAACATGCCTGCCTGTCACGCAGGAGATCGCCGGTTCGACCCCGGTCGGGACCGCCATTTACATAAAGGCTCGGTAGCTCAGTCGGTAGAGCAGAGGACTGAAAATCCTCGTGTCGGCGGTTCGATTCCGTCCCGAGCCATCTTTTTTTTTTGACAAGCCGGCTTAGCTCAATTGGTAGAGCAACTGACTTGTAATCAGTAGGTTGGGGGTTCAAGTCCTCTAGCCGGCACCACTTAGGGGCATAGTTTAAAGGTAGAACAGAGGTCTCCAAAACCTCCGGTGTGGGTTCGATTCCTACTGCCCCTGTAAGAAATATGGGCCTATAGCTCAGCTGGTTAGAGCGCACGCCTGATAAGCGTGAGGTCGATGGTTCGAGTCCATTTAGGCCCACCATATTCCGCAGTAGCTCAGTGGTAGAGCTATCGGCTGTTAACCGATCGGTCGTAGGTTCGAGTCCTACCTGCGGAGCCATGGCCCGTTGGTCAAGTGGTTAAGACACCGCCCTTTCACGGCGGTAACACGGGTTCGAATCCCGTACGGGTCATACAAAAGAGTCAGCAATTTGCTGGCTCTTTTTTTCTTGTGAAAAATATAATGTGAAGCTACGTTCTTTTCTAATATACGATATCGTCAATCCAAAATCCCTCTATTTATTATGAAATAAATAGAGGGATTTTGGAAAAACTATAGTATGTATAAAAAGGAGGGAATAGAGCTACATGACAATAGTTAGAGAATTTATGAGTACCGATATTGTGCAATGTACACCGCTAGATAATGTATATGAAGCTGCTGTGAAAATGAAAGAAGAGGCCATTGGGATGATTCCAATTGTAGAGAACAATCAAGTGGTTGGTCTTGTCACAGATCGTGATTTAGTTGTTCGTGGAATTGCTGAGAAACACCCTGGGTCTAATAAAATTACAAATGTCATGACAACAGAAATTGTTTCCGTATCTCCTGATGACCCTATTGAAAATGCTACAGAGTTAATGGCGCAGCATCAAATCAGAAGACTACCTGTAGTTGAGAATGGCGAGCTTGTTGGGATGTTAGCGCTAGGTGATTTAGCAATAGCAGAGAAAGCTGATGATCAAGCTGGATTTGCTTTAAGTGAGATTTCCGAGCATACAGAATAACGAGTAGATGCAGATTATTTTTAGGGTAGAAAATACAGTGGATTTAGATGCTAGAGAATAGGTAAGATTGGATACGTTTTATTCCGCATTAACGGGCAGTAAGACCCCCCACCTCAAGGTTTAGAGAGAAGCAAGGAAGATAGGTGGGGGATAACTGCCTGTAAAAGCCCGATTGGTGAGGACTTTCCATCAGTGGTGGATGAAGAAAATGCCTACTGATGGAAGTTTCACTTTATTAATACTGTAAGCAAAATTATATTGTTATTAAAACGTATCCAAAATGTTAGGCATAGATGTATATAAGGTGTAAAGATGCTTAACTAAGTATATATGAAGAATGATATATGTTAATTTCATTTGAATTTTTGGTTAAAAATTCCTATTGCTAATTTTTGTTATGTTAAAAAATGATATAATAATAAATATAAGTTTTATAATTTATTTTGAATATATTAATATTTATAATGTTATGTTTATCTACTAATCTATCAAAGATTTTATATATAAATAGAAATGGAGGGGAAATGATATGAGGGATGTACAAAGTAATCCAAATTGGAATTTGGTTACAGATGTTTATGTAGAACCCAATAATTTTGCGGATTTATTTTCTTTACTTGTACCAAATCATCCAAAAGGCGAAGGAAAAGAACGGACAATTTTAGCCTGGAAAGAAAAAGAATTTTATAAACAAGAAAACTTGGCTCCGTTTATTTTATATGGAATGAATAAGGTGCAGGACTTGCCACAGTTCCATAAGGATGAAATACCAACTTTAATTCGTATTGTTCGTTTATGCCAGAAAATCGGTTGGTATAAGGAAGCGTATACATTTATGGTGAACCAAAGATTAGATGAATTTGTACATACATCTATGGAATATGAAACGTGGGATATTTTAACTCAAGTTGTGGCTTGGAACTACTTAATTGTAAAATATCGAATTGGTAAATTAGAAAATGATGATGTAATGATATGGGAAAGAATTAAATTTAATACAGAGTGTATTGAAAAATGTGAGAAGCTATTATCTCATAAGGAAGTAATGGAACTTACATTCTTTTATATTTGCAAACAGGCAAAACTATTGTCTAAAGAAGAATTAGATCAAGAGATGATGAATTTAGCAATATACTGCAATACATACGTTTATGACTTATACATATATGACTTATTAAAAAAATATCGTAAGTGTACGGATTTTTTAACATATTATGGACCGAGTCGTTCTGTTGTTGCATGTCAAAGGGCTGTAATTGCTCAAATTTCTGATCGTCTTAATCCGTTAAAAACCACGCATGTGGATGATTATCTTTATGTAATGAAAGAAATGATGGAGCACATGTCGTTTGAATTTATGACTCGATATGAGCATTTCATTGGAAAACTATTATCATATGTACCATTTTTTGAAATGATTCAAGTTCCGCAACATGCATATTATTGTGAAGAGTTGATGTATGTTTGTAAAGGAATTGAACATAAGGAAGAACTTTTGCGGAATTATATATTTATACAATTACATGATTGTTTACCGTCATTTATTAAACAATTTCTAAAGAATAAGCGTTATGCAACGATTCATGATATTTTATTTTACTGGTGTGATGAGGAACAACGAGTGGGCTTAGAGAAGAAATATAATTTAAGTTTTATTTATGAACGATATGCGTGTGGATAAAGAAAAGTTTTGTGCTTTCCCTTGTTCACTCTATATAATGAATAAATAAAAAAAGAGTCTCACACTTCAAAGTGAGACTCTTTTTTTATTTAGTCGTAAATGAGAAGTAGACATACGTCCATTCTAAGCTTCTTGTTGTTTCTTACGGTGATCAGGAATGTAAATATATTGGGAAATAATGAGTAGTACCCCTATAAAAAATACAGGGAATATAGCAGCCAGGTGAAAACCACTATAAATAATATTTGTTATTAAACCGCCGATAATAACAAATGCAGTATATATATGAGAAATGTGTTTCTTTAGTCGGATCTTGAATGCTTCCATCAAAGATTCGATAGTAACAAATAAGATAACAATACTCAAAAAAACAATGTTAGTATTGTAAATTACTAAACAACAAATTAAACCGAGAAAAGCAAAATACTCAATTATTAAGGGAATATTACGTGGCATATAATATTACCGAACTAAATACTGCAGTGGATTTACCGCGTTTGTTTTTTCAAAATTCCATTCACCATTATGTAATTCAAAATGGTGGTGCTGCCCAAGTGAATGGCCTGTATTTCCTATATGTCCTAACAATTCCCCAGTCTGAACTTGATCATCAACAGTTACAATATAACTGTTTTTCCGTTTAGTAGATGTAGAAATATTTGTATTTTTTACGGAGCTAGCATTATTCCTTGCTTTTATTTTATTATTCGAATATAATATTTTTAGATTCGGTTTTATATATTGAGTGTTTTGTGTAGGCAATTCTTGAGCTGCTACAGTACATGTATCTACTTGAGTTATGGATGGAAGTAGAGATGCGACTGCGACAGTAGTTGCCGTTAAAGCTGTAGCTTTCTGTTTCATCTAATATTAGCCCCCCATAGATGTGTTAATACATCCCCTATTATAGTATAAAGATATAATATTTTGTGCACTATTCACATAACTGTAATACGAAATGAGAAAAATAACAATTTTTTAATGGAATCGAAATATATTAAAAGAATAATAGATTAATAATCATTATAATATGGATTAAAGATAATTGGTATTTTCTGAATAGATATATAAATCCGAATTGAAAAGCTGACAGAAAAGCTTTCTTTTTAGGCGGGAGAGAGCATCCGGCCATGCATAGAAGCGGTTAGATCCTTTTCCTACCCCGTACCAAGTTAAACAAAAAGAAAAAATGAATACAGGTCACCTTTTATTCTTCATAGCCGCGACTTATATGTTGGAAAATCAAAATGGATATATATATTTATTTTTCATATTTTATATAAGTAGAACTTTGATGGAAAGAATTCTTACTTTGTATTGGATTCATGGCTCGTAAATAGGATTGGAATAAGTTAAAACAGTTGCTGATGATCCATGACAGTGTTATACTGACTATGGTAATTTCATATTATGCTAGGAGAGCTGGTGTTGCCAGCTGAGAGTAAGGCCGAGAGTCTTTGATCCTTTTATTACCTGATCTAGATTATGCTAGCGTAGGGAAGCGATTCGGACATTAACAATCAGTCCCTGTTTCTTTGCGTAAAGAAACAGGGCTTTTTTATTTGACAATTTTATAGTGAAAACCACTAGGGGTGCTTTATGTGCTGAGAGAGGAATAATCCTTAACCCTTATAGACCTGATCTAGATTATGCTAGCGTAGGGAAGTGGAACAACGAATAAATGTATTTTTATTTGCTGTAGCCACTTCTTATATAGAGAAGTGGCTTTTTTATTTAGATAAATAGATATGAAAGAAGGGGAAATATAAATGAGATTTTGTGAGAGGTTATTTGAGACTGTGCAGCCGGTTTGGGAGAAAAGTCATAATCACCCATTTGTAACTGGGATGGGGGACGGTACATTAGAAAAAGATAAATTCCAATATTACATCATACAAGATTATTTATATTTACTAGATTATGCGAAGGTTTATGCAATTGGGGTTGTGAAAGCGACTAATCCGCAAGTTATGGCAAAATTTGCAGAACAAATAGACGGCATTTTAAATGGAGAAATGACGATCCATAAACAGTATGCAAAACGCCTTGGTATTTCTGTACAAGAGATGGAAGAGGCAAAACCATCTGCTAAAAATTTAGCGTATACAAACTATATGATGTCAGTATCTCAAAATGGTACGCTTGCAGAGTTAATTGCGGCTCTGCTTCCATGTATGTGGAGCTACTGGGAGATTGGAAAACGTTTAAATGATATTCCAGGAGCGAGAGATCATGAATTTTTTGGTGAGTGGATTCAAGGATATAGCTCAGAAGAGTATGGAAGCCTTTGCATTTGGCTAATGGAGTTATTAAATAAACTAGCTGAAGGAAAGTCTGAACAAGAGTTAGACAAATTAGAAGAGATTTTCTTATATTCCAGCCGCTTTGAGTATTTATTCTGGGATATGGCGTATCGTAAGGAGATGTGGGGCTTTGAGGAGCAAGAGCATACTACAGTTTCATAATGTTTCCTTTCATTATGATGAAAAGCCAATTATACAGGGTCTGGATGCTTCTGTACAAGAAAAAGAGTTTGTTAGCATCATTGGACCGAGTGGCTGTGGCAAAAGTACATTATTTCGTTTAATTACAGGATTAGAAGATGTAGCGGCTGGAACGATTCAACTTACAGAAACCTCGAGTCATCCTGTAGGGTATATGCCACAAAAAGATATGCTCCTGCCGTGGAGAACGATTATTGAAAATGCGGCATTGCCGTTAGAGTGCCAGGGGATAAAGAAAAAAGAAGCACATGTAAAGGCAAAAGAGCTGTTAGAACAATTTGGTTTACAAGGATACGAGAACAAATATCCGAAAGATTTATCAGGTGGTATGCGGCAGCGAGTGTCCTTTATTCGAACTTTATTAACAGGCGGGGACATTTTATTGTTAGATGAGCCGTTTAGCGCATTAGATGCATTAACGAAAGCAACGTTGCAAGAATGGTTGTTTGAGCAATGGAAACAGTGGCAAAAAACCATTTTATTTATTACACACGATGTAGAAGAAGCACTTTTTCTTTCTAATCGGATTTTAATAGTGACAGAGCAACCTATAACAACTTTAACGGAGCGTGTTGTACCACTTGGAACGGAGCGCTCAAGAAAAGATTTGCATAGGCCTGAGATACTAGGGCTAAAAGATGAGTTACTCGGTATGCTGCAAAGGCAGGTGCTCGTATGAAACGTGTGACAGAGTTACTACCTGCACTGATTTTAAGTGGCATACTACTCATAGCTTGGGAAGTGGGGGCTAGAATTGTAGATGAGATGTATATTTTGCCATCTCCTACTGCAATTCTAGCTAAAATGTGGGCACTGCGTGACATATTACTTACAGTTCATTTGCCAGCAACCTTATATGTAGTCTTAATCGGCGTAGTTATTTCTATTGTACTTGGTGTTGGACTGGCGATGTCTATGAATGCGAGTAAATGGGTAGCAAGAGCTTTTTATCCGTTACTAGTTGCTTCACAAACGATTCCAATTACTGCTTTAGCACCATTATTTGTTTTATGGTTTGGCTATTCAATTTGGAGCAAAGTCGTTGTGACAGTTTTGATTACCTTTTTCCCCATTGCGGTAAATACGTATGATGGATTGCGCAGCACGAAAAAGGAATGGGAGGAGCTTTTAGTGACATATGGCGCAACGAAAAAAGATATTTTTCTAAAGTTAAAGTTGCCATCTGCACTTCCGTACTTTTTCTCTGCTTTAAAAATTGCTGTTCCGCTTAGTGTCATTGGAGCAGCAATTGGTGAGTGGCTTGGTGCGCAAGTTGGTTTAGGATACTTTAGTAAACGAATGATGACACAGTTAGACGGAGCTGGTGTGTTTGCACCGATTGTGCTTCTATCATTACTAGCTATTTTATTTGTTTTAGTTGTTTCTATATTAGAAAAGAAATTCATTAGTTGGAGGAAACATTCATGAAATTATTCAAACGCATCTTTGTGTTTACATTATTAGTTGCAATGATTGCAGGGTGTTCCAGCAATTCATCATCAGAAAAGAAAAAGGCTGAAAAAGAAGTAACAGTTATGCTCGACTGGTATCCAAATGCAGTCCATAGTTTTATCTATGCGGCGATTGAAAAAGGATATTTTAAAGAAGAAGGCGTGAAAGTAAATATTAAATTCCCTTCTAATCCAACCGATCCATTAACGTTGGCAGCAGCGGGGAAAGTAACAGTTGGTTTATATTATCAGCCAGATGTTGTCATTGCAAAAGCAAATGAACAAATTCCAGTGAAATCAATCGGAGCTGTGGTCCGTTCACCATTAAATCACGTCGTATCATTAAAATCAGAGGGAATCAATTCACCAAAAGATTTAGAAGGAAAGACAGTTGGTTATTCTGGAACACCTTTAAGTGAAGCGTATTTAAAAACGATGGTAAAAGAAGCTGGTGGCAATCCGGATACTGTAAAAGTAGTAGATGTTGGATTTGATTTAGTACCAGCGTTAATTACGAAAAAAGTAGATGCTGTCACAGGTGCTTATATTAACCATGAAGTTCCTGTTATGCGTCATGAAGGCCATGAACCAGCGTACTTCAACCCAGCTGACTATGGTGTACCAAATTATCATGAACTTGTTTTTGTAACAGGTGATAAAACGTTGAAAAAAGATAAAGAAGCGTTGCAAGCCTTTTTACGAGGTGCGAAAAAAGGATATGAATTTATGAAAAAGAATCCGGACGAAGCACTGGGTATTTTATTAAATCATCAAGAAAAGGAAAATTTCCCACTTGTTCCAGAAGTTGAAAAAGAAAGTATGAAAATTTTGTTAGAGAAAATGGAAACGAAAGATGAGCCATTTTTATCAGATACGAAAGAGTCATGGGAAAAACAAAATAAATGGTTGAAAGAAAAAGGCATGACAAAAGAGATTGTTCCTGCCAATGAATTATTCGAAAATATTTTAAAGTAGGCGAGTGAATATGAAAGATGAGCTCCACGTTATCTCAAATGGCCAGATGGCATTCGAAGAGTTAGCGAATGTAGCGATGCAAATTGAGAGTGAGATTGATTATTTGCATATTCGTGAGCGAGAGAAAAGTACGAAAGAGTTATATGAAGGTGTGGAAGGTCTCCTAAAAGGAGGCTTTCCGGCATCTAAGCTTGTGATTAATGATCGAATCGATATTGCAATTCTATTAAATATTCCTCGCGTACAATTGGGATATCGAAGTGCTGATGTCAGGTCTGTAAAGGAAAAGTTTTCTTATTTGCATGTTGGTTATTCTGTGCATTCTTTAGAGGAAGCGATAGTAGCGTTCAAAAATGGAGCAGATTCACTTGTTTATGGTCATGTATTTTCAACGAGTTGTAAGAAAGATGTTCCGGCAAGAGGGTTGGAAGAGATTTCAGATATAGCAAGGCGGTTAACGATACCGATTACAGCTATTGGAGGGATAACACCTAAAAATATAGGAGAGGTTCTTGGAGCTGGCGTGAGTGGTATTGCTGTTATGTCTGGGATTGTAAGTGATAGTAATCCGTATGAGCAGGCAAGGTTGTACAAGGAGAAAATAAGAAAGTGGGCGAAAAATCATGAGTAAGAAGTATGATGTAGCCATTATTGGCGGCGGTGTGATTGGGAGTTCAGTTGCACATTTTCTAGCGGAAAGAGGATACCAAGTTGCAATTGTTGAGAAACAAAGGATTGCGTCTGAAGCTTCTAAAGCAGCGGCAGGTTTACTTGGTGTACAGGCGGAGTGGGATGCGTACGATCCACTATTTGAGCTTGCTAGAGAAAGCCGTACAATATTTCCACAACTTGCAGTAGCTTTACGTGAAAAAACGGGTATTGATATTGGATATGAAGAGAAAGGCATATATCGTATAGCTCAAAATGAAGATGAGAAGACAAGAATACTAGATATTATGGACTGGCAACAGAAAACAGGTGAAGAATCATATTTTCTGACAGGAGATGAGCTTTATAAAAAAGAGCCATTCCTCTCTTCATCGATCATTGGGGCTGTATATTATCCAAAAGATGGTCATGTTATTGCACCGGAACTTACAAAGGCATTTGCACACTCTGCGGCCATTTCTGGTGCTGATATATATGAACAAACAGAAGTATTTGATATCAAAATAGAAAACAACCGAGTAGTAGGAATTGTTACGAATGAAGGTATGATTACATGTGAAAAGGTAGTAATTGCTGGTGGTTCGTGGAGTACAAAACTACTTCATCATTTTCATAGTGAGTGGGGTACATATCCTGTAAAAGGAGAAGTTGTTGCCGTAAAGAGCCGTAAACCATTGCTGCAATCTCCTATTTTCCAAGAGCGGTTTTATATCGCGCCAAAACGTGGTGGACGCTATGTAATTGGAGCAACGATGAAGCCTCATACGTTTAATAAGTCTGTACAACCAGAAAGTATTACTTCGATATTAGAACGTGCTTATACAATCTTGCCGGCTTTGAAAGAAGCTGAATGGGAAAGTACGTGGGCGGGATTACGCCCGCAATCTAATCACGAGGTTCCTTATATGGGGGCACATGAGGAAATAAAAGGATTATATGCTTGTACCGGTCATTACAGAAACGGTATTTTATTAAGTCCCGTTTCTGGTCAATATATGGCAAATTTAATAGAAGGAAAGCAAGGGAATTATTTGCTAGATTCATTGGTTTCTAAATCAACTTATCCTGCATTAACTGGCAGTAAGCGCCTGATTGATGGAGGATAAAAAGAACACATGTTGATTAAGGTTTCACTTTATATAAATGTATTTTGATTTTTTAACATGTAAGTCAATGTGACAAAGAATAAAGGCTGAACTACACTCGTTTTTTTTTCTTTGTTTTTACTTGGCATGGGGCAGGAAAAGGATCTGACCGCTTCTATGCATGTTCGGATGCTCTCTCCCACCTAACAAGAAAGGTTTATATAGAAAGGGGATGGAAGTTTGAATTTGAAAATTAATGGTAAGAAAGTAGAGGTACCTGGGAGTGTTAAGACAGTAGCAGAATTGCTTACACATTTAGGATTGGATACAAAAATTGTTGTGGTGGAATGTAACCAAGATATTTTGCAAAAAGAAGACCATCGAGATACATCTGTTTTTGATGGAGACCAAATTGAGATTGTAACTTTCGTAGGAGGCGGTTGATTATGTTAAACATTGGACCATTTACATTTCATTCTAGACTTTTATTAGGAACAGGGAAATTTTCTGATTTTGATGTACAAAGAAAAGCAATTGAAGTATCAGAGGCAGAAATTTTAACATTTGCAGTACGTCGTATGGATATATTTGATGCAGACCAACCCAATTTATTAGAAAAAATTGATGTAAAAAAATATATATTACTCCCAAACACAGCAGGGGCAAAAAATGCTGAAGAAGCAGTTCGTATTGCGAAATTAGCAAAAGCTTCAGGGCTTTGTGACATGGTAAAAGTAGAGGTTATTGGTGATGACAGAACGTTATTACCTGATCCAGTGGAGACTTTAAAAGCCTCTGAAATGTTGTTAGAAGAAGGATTTATTGTTCTTCCTTATACATCTGATGATGTTGTATTAGCACGTAAATTACAGGAACTTGGTGTTCATGCGATTATGCCTGGTGCATCACCAATTGGCTCAGGACTTGGAATTGTAAATCCATTAAGCTTAAGCTTTATTATTGAACAAGCAAAAGTACCGGTAATTGTGGATGCAGGTGTTGGTAGTCCAGCTGATGCAGCATTTGCGATGGAATTAGGAGCGGATGGTGTGCTATTAAATACAGCTGTATCTGGAGCGAAGGATCCTATTAAAATGGCAGAAGCAATGAAATTAGGTATTCATGCAGGACGTTTAGGATTTGAAGCAGGACGTATTGCACGTAAGCGTTGCGCGACAGCAAGTAGCCCGTTAGAAGGAATGAGCGTAGTTGAATAATCGATATTCTCGCCAAGAGTTATTTTCTCCAATTGGTGAAAAAGGGCAGCAAAGAATAGGCGGAAAGCATGTGTTAATCATTGGTGCTGGGGCACTTGGTAGCGCGAATGCAGAGATGCTTGTAAGAGCTGGCGTCGGCCATGTAACGATTGTGGATCGCGATTATATTGATTGGAGCAATTTACAACGTCAGCAGCTATATTGTGAGGAGGATGTAGAAAGTAATCTTCCGAAGGCTGTAGCAGCACAAAGACGTTTGCAAGCGATTAATAGCAATGTAATTGTAGAAGCATATGTTCAAGATGTGACAGCAGAGGAATTAGAACAGCTTGTTACAAATGTCGATGTAATAATTGATGCGACTGATAATTTTGAAACACGTTTTATCGTAAATGATATATCACAAAAAAATTCAATTCCGTGGGTTTATGGGGCGTGTGTAGGAAGTTACGGCCTTTCTTATACGATTTTACCAGGAAAAACGCCATGTTTATCTTGTTTATTACAATCTATTCCGCTTGGCGGAGCAACATGTGATACAGCAGGTATTATTTCACCTGCTGTATCTCTCGTTGTTTCTTATCAAGTAACGGAAACGATTAAAATTTTAGTAGAGGATTATGAAGCACTTCGTGATGGACTTGTGTCGTTTGATGTATGGAAAAACGAATATTCATGTATGAATGTGCAAAAGCTTCGAAAGCCGAATTGTCCATCATGTGGTGGGGAAGCACTCTACCCATATTTAAGTAAAGAGAATACATCGAAAACTGCAGTTTTATGCGGAAGAAATACAGTTCAAATCAGACCTCCTTATAAAGAACAATCAGATTTTAAACGATATAAAGAGCTGCTGCGCGATCGCGTAGCAGATTTAATGGTAAATCCCTATTTATTATCATTTTCAGTTGAAGGGAAGCGACTAGTTGCCTTTCAAGATGGACGCGTACTTGTGCATGGAACAAAAGATATAGTAGAAGCAAAAACGATTTATCATCGCTATTTTGGATAGAAAAGGATGAGTGAGATGAAAGTGAATAAAGCTTTAACAATTGCTGGATCAGATAGCGGCGGTGGTGCAGGTATTCAAGCAGATTTAAAAACATTTCAAGAGCTTGGTGTATATGGAATGACAGCTATTACAGCTATTACAGCTCAAAACACACTTGGTGTGCAAGGAGTATATCCTGTTACCCTTGAAGGGATTCAGGAGCAATTAAATTCAATTGGTGTTGATTTAACACCAGATGCTGTTAAGCTCGGCATGCTATTTAGTAGTGAAATTATTAAGGTCGTTGCAGAAAATATTAAAAAGTTTGGCTGGAATAATATTGTACTAGATCCTGTTATGATTGCAAAAGGTGGTGCATCGTTATTACAGCAAGAAGCAGTGCAAGCATTGAAAGAACATTTATTGCCAATTGCAACAGTTGTGACTCCGAATGTACCGGAAGCAGAAGTATTAACAGGGATGGAGATTCATAACATCCAAGATAGTAAAGAAGCTGCGAAGGAATTGCATAGATTAGGAGCTAAGTACGTTCTTATGAAAGGTGGACATGCCGCTTATCAAGGAAATGAAGTTATTGATTTCTTATTTGATGGTGAACAATTTATTGAGTATAAAAGTGAACGAATAGACTCCAAACAAACGCATGGTAGCGGTTGTACATTTGCGTCTGCTGTAACGGCAGGACTTGCAAATGGGTATCCAATCGAAGAAGCGGTTCGAGAAGCGAAAAAGTTTATTAGCATAGCAATTGAACAGCAATTGAATATTGGAAGTGGTCATGGCCCAACGAATCATTTTGCATATAAAGTGAAACTTTAATCAGTGGGGAGTTTCATCCCCCATTGATTATTAGTTGAACCAATCGGGCTTTTACAGGAAGTTGGTCCCCCATCTAGTAGTTTTTGCTTTCGCTGCATTTTGAGATGGGGATCTTACTGCCTATTAATGCGGGGTAAACGTCAAGAAACTCGTGCGTAAATATTCAAGTCTTGATGGGGAAGTCAGTTTTATAACTGGCTTTTTTTATTGTTTACTTTTTCCATATTTAGGAGTATTATATCAGCCAGAATCTGTTTTTGTAACGCTGAGTCCGATTCATTTGGAGCGGAGGAACCAAATTGTGCATGGTCACTAGGGGTGAATCTTTCATGATGAAAGTAGGGCTACTCTCAAAGTCCGAATCCGACAGCTAACTTCGTAAGCGTCTTGAGAGAGGATGGTGCATGGATGGATACATCACTTCATCGGTCTGATTAGTATAGGAGAATATCAATCTATATTTGAATTCTTTTATGCTAAGGAGGATGATGTACATGGATGGGGAAAAAGAGGTAACGCTCATTTGTGTAGGGGAAGAGGAAAAAGTAAACAGTTTACGAGAATTAGTGCCTTTTCAACAAGATATGATTATTTTTACCGCAACTGAACATGTAGCGGCTGAAGTGCGAGCGTGTGGATTTGAATCAACTTATTGTTGCAATGGTGAGCAGAATGTAACTAATATTGGCAAGAGGATTAAAAAAGTAATCCTGCTAGGAGATGAGCTTCCAACAGTTAGCTTTTTTACCGAGCGTATTCGATTTTCTTTTCAAGCACCTATTACAGTTGTCACAAGAAATAAAAGATATCCAGTAAGGCTCTATCAAACAATTGGAGCTACATTTGTAGTGTTTACAAATTGTGATAACATTTCTTTTTTATTTTTTGAATAGGGCGGGGGAAGTGATGATGAAGGTGTTATTACGCGAGGATATAGCGAATCGTTGGGCAGTATCAGTAGAGCGAGTTCAAGAATTAGCAATGGATCCTATGTTTCCAAAGCCGTATATGATATTGCCGTCAGAAGATAGTTTATATTTAGAAACGGATATCATTGAGTATGAAAAAATGCATGTGGAGCTGACACAAGTCTTTGTTCGCGGGAGAAATTTACGTTCATTTTTGCGTAGAGAATAAAGTGAAACTTCTTCGTTTCTGTGGGGGGCTTACTGCCCGCAAATAGCGGGATAAAATTAGTATGAGGAAGAGAGCGAGTGTTAAGTGCTAAAAGAAGTACTTAACATAATTCGCTCTTTTTTATTTTATATTAAAAGTTGATTTCAATGAAAAAGAAAGAAAAGACAAGGAAACAGATGATAAAATATTAATCTTAACCAATGTAAGCGTTTAAATGATGAAATATTTTCTTATTTTAGGTAATTTTACTCTTTACAAGTTAAATATAGAGGAGTATATTTACATTCATAAATTGTTCATAAATATTTCCAAAAACAACCTGATATCGCTGAGTCCAGAAATGGAGCGGGGGAACCAATTTTGTGCATTGTCACTTGGGGTGAATCTTTCATTACGAAAGTAGGGCTACTCTTTAGGCCCGAATCCGACAGCTAACCTCGTAAGCGTTTGGAGAGGAGGTTTACTTTTGTGTTGTTCATTTTTGAACACTGAGTAGAGCCTCAGTGTTCTTTTTTTGATGGGTAGATGGTAAAATTTAACATTTTAAAGTGAGGGATTATAATGCTTGATGTTGTGATGATCGGAATCTGTGTTGTATTGGTAGCATCTATGATAGGGCTAGCGAGCTGGTCAGATAAAGTTGTGAAAGAAGGGAAGCAATCATGATGATTGCCTTATCGGTTATTGTTGCAGCGATTACTGTGTATTTAGTTTATGCGTTATTAAATCCAGAAAAGTTTTAATTAGGGGGAATCATTCATTATGATTTGGGTTGCAGTTGTCATCACAATGTTATTGTTTATTCTTGTTGCAAAGCCAACGGGGATTTATTTAGAGAAAGCTTTTCAAGGTAGTAGAAAATTAGATAAAGTATTTGGCCCTTTTGAAAAGCTTATTTTCAAAATTGCGGGTGTTAAGTCGTACAATCAAACTTGGAAACAGTATGCACTATCATTAGTTGCACTCAATGGTTTCATGATCGTTGTTGTATACTTCATCTTTCGCTTACAAGGCGTGCTTCCATTAAATCCAGCTCATATTGAAGGGATGGAGCCAACGCTTGCTTTTAATACAGCAATCAGCTTTATGGCGGATACAAACTTACAGCATTATAGCGGCGAAAACGGATTATCTTATTTATCACAATTAATTGGGATCACATTTTTAATGTTTGCTGCACCGGCAACGACATTAGCACTTGTTATGGCTTTTATAAGAGGATTAGCAGGCAAGGAACTGGGGAACTTTTTCGTTGATTTTACTCGAGCTTTAACAAGGGTCTTTCTTCCCATTGCATTTGTTGCAGCACTGATTTTTGTTGCGCTTGGTGTACCGCAAACTTTAGACGGAGCAGTTACAGCACAAACAATTGAAGGTGTGAAACAAAGTATTTTGCGTGGTCCTGTAGCTTCATTTGTTTCAATTAAGGAACTTGGTAACAATGGTGGCGGATTCTTCGGAGCAAACTCCACACATCCATTTGAGAATCCAGGACAAATCACTAACATCTTACAAATGATGCTCATGATGTTACTGCCAACAGCTTTACCGTTTACGTATGGACGAATGGTTGGCAATAAGAAACAAGGACGTATCCTTTTCGTTTCCCTATTTATGGTGTTTTTAATTGGGTTTGTAACGATTGTTTCATCTGAATTACATGGGAATCCAGTATTAAATCAAATGGGTATGGAACATGTGCAAGGCAGTACAGAAGGAAAAGAAGTACGATTTGGAACAGTCTTTTCTTCACTGTATGCGACAGTAACAACAGCAGCCGAAACAGGTGCAGTTGATACAATGCATGATACGTTAACACCGATTGGTGGATTGGTACCACTTGTAAACATGATGTTAAATACAGTGTTTGGTGGTGTTGGAGCAGGTTTTGTCAATATCATTATGTACGCAATTATTGCAGTCTTTATATCTGGATTGATGGTTGGACGGACACCAGAATTTTTAGGTAAGAAAATTGAAGGAAAAGAAATGAAATTAATTGCGGTAACAATATTATTTCATCCATTGCTTATTTTAGGATTTTCAGCATTGGCCCTTTCAACTCATTTAGGGACGGATGCGATTTCTCATTCAGGTTTTCATGGTTTAACGCAAGTTGTATATGAGTATACATCTTCTGCTGCCAACAATGGATCTGGATTTGAGGGATTAGGAGATAATACACCATTTTGGAATATTACAACTGGTTTAGTTATGTTTTTAGGACGTTATTTCAGTTTAATTACGATGTTAGCTGTTGCAGCTTCATTGAAAGAGAAGACGGTAGTACCAGAAACAGTCGGAACATTCCGAACAGATAATAGTTTATTTGGTGGAATTTTCATTGGGACAATTGTAATTGTCGGTGCGTTAACATTCTTCCCAATGTTAGTATTAGGCCCAATTGCAGAATTTCTTACATTGAAGTAATGGAGGGTAAATGATGAGACCTGTAGTGGTAAAAGAAAAACAAGCGAATCAATCACGGGTACATGTTGTAGAAGATGAGGTTAGACAAGCGAAAACGATGGATCGTGATATTGTTACACATGCAATGAAACAATCAGTTGCGAAGCTGAATCCGAAAGTAATGGTGAAAAACCCAATTATGTTCGTAGTGGAAATTGGATTTATTATTACTTTGATTTTATCATTCCTTCCCAATGAATCTAGTAGTATACCAGGTTGGTTTAATATAACAGTTTCTCTCATTCTATTATTTACAGTGTTATTTGCGAATTTTGCAGAAGCATTAGCTGAAGGGCGTGGGAAAGCGCAAGCAGATTCTTTGAAACAATCGAAGAAAGATGTATTTGCAAATGTCATAAAAGAGAATGGGAAAATCGTTCAAGTTTCAGCGACTGAGCTGAGAAAAGGTGACATTGTAATTGTAAAGCAAGGGGAAATGATTCCAAGTGATGGTGAAGTCATTAAAGGTTTGGCATCGGTGGATGAATCAGCAATAACAGGTGAATCTGCTCCTGTTATTAAAGAAGCAGGTGGTGATTTTTGTTCGGTAACAGGCGGTACAATGGTTGTTAGTGATGAGATTACAATTTCGATTACAAGCAATCCAGGTGAGTCATTTATAGATAAAATGATCTCTTTAGTAGAAGGGGCTGCTCGTCAAAAAACACCGAATGAGATAGCTTTGAATACAGTACTGACAAGTTTAACTCTTATTTTCTTAATTGTAGTTGTAACACTACCAATTTTCACAAATTATTTAGGGTTTAAGATTGATACAGCCGTACTTGTTGCACTTCTTGTTTGCTTAATTCCAACAACAATTGGAGGATTATTATCCGCGATTGGGATTGCTGGAATGGACCGTGTTACGAAATTTAATGTATTAGCAATGTCAGGTAAAGCTGTAGAGGCTGCGGGTGATATTAATACAATTATTTTAGATAAAACGGGTACTATTACTTTTGGAAACCGGATGGCACATACATTACTTCCTGTAGGAAACGAAACAATTGAACAATTAGCAAAATGGGCTGCATTAGGATCAGTTTTAGATGAAACACCAGAAGGTCGTTCTGTAATTGAATATGTAAAATCAAAAGCTTTATCATATAACAGTGAGCTTGCTGAGCAAGGAGAGTTTGTTCCGTTTAAAGCAGAAACAAGAATGAGTGGTGTAGACTTACTTGATGGTACAAAAGTAAGAAAAGGT
Organism: Bacillus sp. FSL K6-0042; assembly: GCF_038006685.1. NCBI lineage: Bacteria > Bacillati > Bacillota > Bacilli > Caryophanales > Bacillaceae > Bacillus > Bacillus sp. FSL K6-0042. The sequence continues at coordinate 2,449,735 of NZ_JBBOVS010000001.1, read as the reverse complement.
GCAGTTGGTGCTGTTATTGAGTGGGTACAAGCGCAAGGTGGTACGATTCCAAAAGATGTGAATCAAAAGGCAGATTTAATTTCAAAAGAAGGTGGGACACCACTTGTAGTTGCAGTGGATGATCGTATTTATGGCTTAATCTATTTAAAGGATACTGTAAAACCTGGTATGCGCGAACGTTTTGAACAACTTCGCCAAATGGGAATCAAAACGGTCATGTGTACAGGTGATAACCCATTAACAGCAGCAACAATTGCGAAAGAAGCAGGTGTAGATGAATTTGTTGCAGAATGTAAGCCAGAAGATAAAATTGCAGTTATTAAAACAGAACAAGATAAAGGAAAACTTGTGGCAATGACTGGCGATGGTACGAATGACGCACCAGCGTTAGCGCAAGCGGATGTTGGATTAGCGATGAATAGTGGAACAACAGCTGCGAAAGAAGCGGCTAATATGATTGATCTAGATTCCAATCCAACAAAAATTATTGAGGTTGTAGGTATTGGTAAACAGCTGCTAATGACGCGTGGTGCATTAACAACGTTCAGTATCGCGAATGATATAGCAAAATACTTTGCGATTATTCCAGCGATGTTTACATTAGCAATTCCGCAAATGGAAGCACTGAACATAATGAAATTAACTTCGCCACTTTCAGCTATTTTATCAGCATTAATATTTAATGCGATTATCATTCCATTACTCATTCCATTAGCAATGAAGGGGATTGCGTATAAACCGATGAGTTCCAATGCATTGCTTGGTCGCAACTTATTAATTTACGGACTTGGAGGAGTCATTGTTCCTTTCATTGGGATTAAGGTAATTGATCTAATTGTAGGATTGTTCATATAAGGAAGAGGGGAAAAGAAAATGGCTAAAAAACAAAATATACTTTCACCGGTCATTCGTGTTACCTTTACATTTCTTGTTCTTTGTGGGCTTTTATACCCGCTGCTTGTAACTGGAATTGCGCAAGCAGTGATGAAGGATAATGCGGATGGAAGTCTTATATATAATGAAAAAAATGAAGTGATTGGCTCAAAGTTAATCGGTCAAAACTTTACAGACCCACGTTATTTTCATGGACGCGTCTCTAGTATAGAATATAAAGCAGAAGCGTCAGGATCAAATAACTATGCACCATCTAATCCTGATTTAGTAAAACGTGTAGAAGAAAGTGTAGCAAATTGGAAGGATAAAAATCCGACTGTTTCAGTTACGGAAGTACCGATGGATTTAGTGACGAATTCAGGTTCTGGATTAGATCCTGATATTAGTCCAAAGGCAGCTTACGTACAAGTTGATCGCATCTCGAAATTAACGAATATTCCGAAAGGAAAAATAAATCAAATGATTAAGTCTCAAACAGAAGGTGCTGCACTAGGATTATTTGGAGAGGATCGTGTGAACGTTTTGAAATTAAATCTGGAATTACAGAAAATAATGAAATAGTATTGTTGCTACCTCAATCCAATCGATTGAGGTAGCGTTGTTTACTAGGAAAGGTTGTGCGCGTAATGTATGCAGATGATTATAAACCGACGTTTCAAAGACGAACGCCAGAAGAATATTTAGAATATATACGCCAGCAAAATCGCGGGAAATTAAAGCTGTATGTAGGTGCTGCTCCAGGAGTAGGGAAAAGTTATAAAATGTTGTTTGATGCGCAAGAAATGAAAAAAGAGAATATTGATATTGTAATAGGTTTAATTGAAACGCATGGAAGAAAAGAAACAGAAGAAGCAATTGCTGATTTAGAAAGAATACCGTTAAAAGAAATAAACTATAAAGGAAAAGTATTTTATGAGCTCGATGTAGAGGGGATTATAAAGCGAGCACCGCAAGTAGTTGTTGTGGATGAATTGGCACATAGTAATATACCTGGATTAAAACATAAAAAACGTTATATGGATGTAGAAGAATTATTGGACGCTGGGATATCAGTATTATCAGCGTTTAATATTCAACACTTAGAAAGCGTTCATGATATTGTGGAACAAATCACGAATGTAAAAGTACGAGAGCGTATTCCTGATTTTATTTTACAAAAAGCAAATGAAATTCAACTTGTTGATGTAACCCCTGAAGTTTTGAGGAAACGATTGACAGATGGAAAGATATATAAAGAAGGAAAAATTCAGCAAAGCTTACAAAATTTTTTTACGGTTAATAATTTAGGAGCTTTACGAGAGTTATCACTTCGTGAAGTTGCCGACGATATGGACGAGAAGATTAGTCAGTCAGTGACAGAACCAATAGGTGTAAAAGAAAAAATTCTCGTTTGTGTGCAATATAGTTCAACAGCAGAGAAATTAATACGGCGTGGTTGGCGTATGGCAGATCGATTAAACGCTGAATTGTATGTATTAAATGTTGAAAGAGAAAATATAGAATTAATATCGGCAAGCAAAAGGCAAACAATTGAGGAGTGGCAATCGTTAACCAATCAATTTCATGCTACTTTCGTATTGGAAGAAGCGAAAGGAAGAAAGCCAGCTGATGTCATTATTGAAGTGGCAAAACGATTACAGGTCACCCAAATTTTACTTGGTCAATCAGCAAGAACAAGATGGGAAGAAATTCGAAAAGGATCCATTGTAAATGAAATTATGAGGCAGACGAAGCATATTGATATTCATATTGTGGCAGATCAGAGAGTATAAAAAAGAGAATGTCCAAATGCAGTAAAATAGCTGTTTTCGGACATTCTCTTTTTTGTTTGTAATATACATAAATGTTTATTTAGCTTTTTGAATTCTAGCTTTTCTTACAGGATGAGAAGTTAGCTTTTTCATAGAATATAAGACCACAATCAGAAAAACAATTGCCTCTACAAAGAAAATCCAAAAGTAATTTTGATTAAAGAGTAGAAAACTGCCTACGATTGGTCCTGTACCCATTCCGATATAACGGATAAAGTTGTAGATACCAATGGCAGTTGCTCGTTCGCTTACAAATTCTTCTGTTAGTAGAGTTGTATGGGTTGGAATTGATAGTCCCATGCTAAAACCGTATAGGGATGTTGCAATGATAAGGATTGGGATATTTATATGATATGTGAAAGAAAATAGAATAACGCATGTGATATTGAGAAAACTGGTGAGAAGTAAAGCTTGTTTTGTTGTAAGTAATGTTTGTAAAAACTTGTAGCAATAACTTCCTAGCATAATACATAGAGACATTGGTACAAACATAAGCCCAATTTTACTTGTGTTGAAATGAACTAAATTGGCTAATATTGCTGGTAAAAAAACAAGAAAACAAAAATAAATGCAGAACTGCATAAATCCAATGATCGCAATAGCAGAACCAGTTCTGTGTTTTAAGATACTCCAATAATTATTAGTTGTTGTAGCTTTTTTAGGAATAACCGGTTTTGTTTCTGGTAGCCATGCAATATTTACAATTAATAGGGCTATGCCAATCGTAGATAAGAATAGAAAAATAGATACGTGACCATTTATATTTCCAAGATAGCCGCCTATGAGAGGGCCTACAGCAGGAGCAATGGAAAGTAGCATTTGATAAAGACTCATGGCTTTCCCTCGTTCTTTTCCTTCGAATAAGTCCCCAATAATAGTAGCCGCTACAACAGGTATCGCAGCTATCCCTGATGCTTGAATTGCTCTGAAAATAAGAAATAAATAAATGTTTGTTGTAAAAGCACAACCAATTGCACCGATTGTACCTATGAATAGACTGGGAAGAAGAATATATTTGCGTCCTTTTGTATCAATTAATGGTCCATAAACAAGCTGCATAATTGCAAGAACAAAAGTAAAAATAGAGACAGTTAAATTCACAAGATAAAGAGAGGTGTGAAAAGAATCTTGAATCATTGGTAAGAGGGGCGTGTAAATGTTTTGAGCAAAGGAACCTAATAGAGCGCTAATACAAACGATATACAAAATAGATTTTAATTTTGATGAAGATAATGAGTGATTCATCAGAAAACCTCCTTATTTTAGTTTCCTTGGAAACTAAAATAATTTTAACATTATTTTCTTACTTGTAAAGATAAAAATGAATTTAATTTTTATTTTGAAATGGTATATAATTAAATTGTTTCTGTGGAAACTTATGAAGTATCATGGAGGGGATTCGACTTGGACCGTACAGTAAGGCAAATAGAAATACTTTCGGATATTCGTACACTTTTTCATAAACAAGAAGAGCATATGAAAGGAAATGATGAGCGTTTTCTTCGTGAGACAGGGGTAAGTGGCATGTCTTTATCAGAATTACATGTGATCCAATGCATAGGAAAAAAAGGATTAATGAATGTAACAGCTATTACTGAAGAGATGGGGATGACAAAGGGAGCAATTTCTAAAATTTGTACAAAATTGTTTAATAAACAATTTGTTGAAAAGATGAGAATGTTAGATAATCAAAAGGAAATATTTTTTCGTTTAACAGACAACGGAAATGAAATTTACATGGCGCATGAGAAATTGCATCAACAAGCTGAAGAGAAGTGGTTGTTACTTTTAAATCAGTATACAGAAGAGGAATTATCATTGATTCAAAGGTTTGTAAAGGATGTAGGATCCCATTTAGAGAAGTAGAAGAATAATTTTTCGTTCGCACCAAGCCTTCTGAATATGGTTTTTGTGAAGACTCTTATATAATAGAAAGAGATATTTAACAAGATGAATAATTAAAGAGTCTATGTATATAAAGAGGAGAGAAAACAATGCTTGAAAATACGGGTTTAGTATTAGAAGGCGGCGGTATGCGCGGTGTATATACGGGTGGAATACTAGAATACTTTATGGAGCAGGATTTATATTTTCCCTATATTATTGGTGTTTCAGCAGGAGCATGTCATGCGGCTTCATATATTTCAAGACAAAGAAATCGAAATAAAACAGTAAATATTGATTATGCAACACATCCGAGGTATTTATCTTACAAAAATTTATGGAAAAAACGTCAGTTATTTGATATGGACTTTATTTTTCGTGAAATTCCAGAACAGCACGTGCCATTTGATTTTGACACATACTTTAATAGTGCAGAGCGTTTTCTAGTAGGAACGACAGATTGTGAAACCGGTGAACCAATGTATTTTGAAAAAGAAGGAACAAATGAAGATGCATTGACTTTATTACAAGCTTCTAGCTCATTGCCATTTATCGCACCAGTTGTAAATTATCGTGGTAAACAATTATTGGATGGCGGAATTTCGGATCCAATCCCAGTTCGTAAAGCACAGCAAGATGGTTATGAGAAATCGATTGTTATTTTAACGAGAAACCATGGATATGCGAAGAAAAAATCAAAATTTGGATGGATTGCAGCAAAAGCTTATAAAAAATATCCTAATCTTGTCAATACGATGCTTTCTCGTTATGAAGTATACAATGAGACACTTCATTATATTGAAAAAGAAGAGTTAGCTGGAAATCTATTTGTCATTCGTCCAGAAGTACCACTTCAAGTGGATCGAATGGAAAAAGATCCACAAAAGCTGCAAAATTTATATGAACAAGGCTATAAAGATGCAGCAAGACAATTTGCGGATTTACAGGTGTTTTTACAAAGGTAATGGATGGAAAAACCTCTTTCAGGGGTTTTTGTTCTTGTAATAGACTGAATATAAAATCTATTAAGAGCTAATTGTGGTATAATTTGGGTAAAAGTGTATAGAGGAATGATACATATGGAAAATGTATATAAGGGACTTAGACGTATGGGATATACGGCAATGTTTATTTTTGGTGGAGTATTTCTATTACGCTTTCTGATTCATGATGAACTTTTATTAGATCAACTAATTGGTTTTAGCGCAGGAATGGTGATGTTTATTTCTTCATTTTTGATTCAAAAGTATAGTAAAGAATTGCAAATGAATAAGGAATATTAGAAAAAGCCTTGGTTCACAGAATTTGTGAGCCAAGGCTTTTTTATTAGTGCGGTAAGAAAACTAATTGATAAGCAAACAAAATACCAAATACATATACAAGTGGATGCACAGCACGGAATTGTCCTTTTGCCATTTTCATAAGTGGATACGAAATGAATCCAAGTGCAATACCTGTTGCGATGCTTGATGTAAGCGGCATGCTTAAGATTACTAAGAATGCTGGGAATGCTTCGTCGAATGTATCCCAATCAATGTGGCGTACAGCGCCCATCATTAGGCTACCAACAATAATTAATGATGGAGATGTAATTGCTGAAACACCAGAAACAGCACCTACTAGAGGACCAAAGAATGCAGCAACGGCAAACAATGCAGCTACTGTAACTGTTGTTAAACCAGTACGTCCACCGGCTGCAACACCCGCAGATGATTCAATATATGCTGTTGATGGTGTTGTTCCGAACATAGCCCCGATTGTTGCTGAGAAAGAATCAGATAGAAGAGCTCGTCCCGATTTTGGAAGTTTACCATCTTTTATAAATCCACCTTGCTGAGCAACACCAAGTAGTGTACCTGTTGTATCGAATAGTGTAACAAGGAAGAGTGAGAATACAACGCCGTATAATCCGTAATGAATCACATCAGAAACAGCAGTAATTGGATTTGAAACAATAATTCCTTCTGGTAATCCAGGCATTGATGTAATACCGTTTGGAAATGTTAATTGACCTGTGAAATAAGCGATAATTCCTGTTAAGAGCATTCCGATGAATAATGCGCCGTTTACATTTAAGGACATAAGAATCAGAGTAATTCCAAGTCCAGCTAACGCTAGTAGTACAGGAGGCGAATGAAGATCTCCAAGCCCAACTAAGTTAGACGGATGTTTTGTTACAATGCCCGTCAGACGTAAACCGATAAAAGCAATAAATAAGCCAATACCAGCAGTAATTGCATGTTTTAAGTTTTCAGGAATTGCTTCCATTAATTTTGTACGGAAAGATGTAAATGATAACAAAATTAAAATCATACCTGCTACAAATACAGCAGAGAATGCAATTGCAAAGGTCATTCCTTCATGCGCTTTTACAACAGAGTAAGAGAAATAAGCGTTAAGTCCCATACCCGGCGCGATTGCAATTGGTAAATTTGTAAAGATTGCCATAAATAATGTTCCAACAACAGCGGCAATAATTGTCGCTGTAAATGCTTGTTCAAATGGAACACCTGCATCCCCAAGGATGATAGGGTTTACGACAATGATATATGCCATTGTTAAGAAGGTAATAATACCTGCCATAATTTCAGTTTTAATAGAAGTTTTATGTTTTGAAAGGTTAAACATATAAACATCCTTTCTGTTTACGAATGATTGCCACAACAGTTATATATAATATTCGCTTTTTGGTTCTATTGCAAGAGTTTCGCACAAAAAAGTTTATAACAATTTCTATTTTATGTCTTAATTTCGAATATTAATCACAGAACAGCTCCTACGTTTCGGCTTTTAATGTATAAGTACTTTTTATAAATGTGTACATCATAAGAAAGAGAAATGAGAAGGAGCTGAAATGTGTATGCCTGAGCAAAAAAAGTTTTTAACGTTACCACCACAACATCAAAATAGACAACCGGGGATTGAATCGATGATGAATCCTCTCCCAGAGTACGAAGATCCTAATTATCGCGGTAGTGAAAAATTAAAAGGGAAAAATGTGCTTATTACAGGAGGGGATAGTGGAATTGGAAGAGCGATATCAATTGCGTTCGCAAAAGAGGGAGCCAATATTGTGATTGCGTATTTAGATGAACTTGAAGATGCGAACGAGACGAAAAGACTTGTGGAAAAGCAAGGTGTGAAATGCATATTACTCCCAGGTGATTTAAGTAGTGAACAACATTGTCAGCACATCGTAAAGGAAGCAGTTTCAAAGCTAGGTGGTTTAAATGTTCTTGTGAATAATGTTGCGCAGCAATACCCGCAGCAAAGTTTAGAATACATTACAGCGCAGCAACTTGAAAAAACATTTCGCATTAACATTTTTTCTTATTTTCACGTTACAAAAGCTGCGCTCGCACATTTAAAGCAGGGAGATACAATCATAAATACAGCTTCGATCGTTGCGTATGAAGGAAACGAGCAACTCATTGATTATTCTGCAACAAAAGGAGCGATTGTTGCTTTTACACGTTCACTTGCAAAATCACTAGTTCAAAAAGGAATTCGTGTAAATGGTGTTGCGCCAGGCCCGATTTGGACACCGCTTATTCCAGCGAGTTTTGATAAGAAGAAGGTATCGGAATTTGGAAGTAATGTACCGATGAAAAGACCAGGGCAGCCGTATGAATTAGCACCTGCTTATGTATATTTAGCTTCAGGCGATTCCACATATGTTTCCGGACAAATCATTCACGTAAATGGTGGTGTAATTGTGAATGGATAAGTTAAATCTGAAGAATCTTTGTGTTTTTGTTCATAAGAATTGAGTGCATAGTAAAAGCTAATGGTACCATCGTAGATGATGGTACTGGGGGGATATGAATGAAGAAGATATGTTTGATGGTGATATTCTTTTTCTGTCTACCAATCAGCACTTTTGCTAGTGCAGATCATTTAATACTTATTAACCTTACTACAAATCAATTATCTTTTTTTGAAAATGGAAAATATGTAAGGACGTTTCCTGTTACAACTGGAAAGCGTAACACACCAACCCCTGAAGGCACATTTTGTATCATTAATAAATATAAAAATAAAGAATATCACCGTAAAAATATTCCGGGTGGTGCACCGAATAATCCACTTGGAACAAGATGGATCGGTTTAAATGAAAAAGAATATGCAATTCATGGTACAAATCGAGAAGGGACGATTGGAAGAAGAGAATCAAACGGTTGCATTCGCATGCATGATCGAGATATACAATGGCTATATGACCGAGTATCGTTACGGACAAAAGTAATTATTTCTCAGTTTTATACATCTCCAGAATATGCAGCGCATAAGCTTGGATATCGTGTTACAAGTTGGAATGGACGTATAGTAGAAGAAGAGCAAATTGGAATGTTAACACTTGTGGATCGTATGAATATATATTGGCAAGAACCAAATGGTCAATTTACGAAAGTAAAAACAGTATTGCCGAATGAACGATATGCTGTTTATTCTCGAGGGAAAAATGGAAGTTATTATATAGGTAATAATTTGTATATTATGGATGAAACAGGCGGGAAAATTCGTTATGAGCAAGTGCCTTATTCCATTTTAAGTAATATATATAAGAGGAAATATAATATACAGTAAAGCTATCGTAAATAGGCGATAGCTTATTTGTTATATAAATAAAAAGCGAAAGACCTTTCTTTTTGGATGTGAGAGAGGATCCGTCCGTGGATAGAAGCGGTCAGAGCCTTTTTTGGCCCCATGCCATGTTAAAACAAAGAGAGGAAATGAGTGGAGGTCACCTTTTACTCTTCATAGCAGCGAATTTATATAGCAAAGTGTAATTAGTTGGTCCAATCGCAACTATTCTGTTCTTGTGAATATAATACAGTACAGATTGGGGGCGGGCGTGTTATGAGAAAAGGGAATAGCCAATTTGCATTTAAAATCTTTTTGTTAACGAATTGCTTATTTATTATTTATTTGTATGTTTCATTTATGTTTAATCTGTATATTCCCTATATTGATTTATTACTTTTCGTTGGTTTTATTTGGTCCTTTGTTGAAGCGAGAGAAGGGGAAGATGGAATCTATCGCAGGATAACATTGTTTGGAACAGTTTTTATATTGATTGTGTATATGACGATAATGCATGATGCATGGAAATATGGGGTTGTTATAATGTAGAAGCATACCTTTAGCTGTATGTTTCTACATCTTTAAGTGTTAGGAGAGAAACGATTGCTCGCGATTGGTACAAGTTACCGCACTTATTTTATTTGTAAAAGAAACAAAATGGCTTTGCTTCTTAAACATTGTATTTGTACATAGTATAAAAGAAAAATCCCCACCTCAAAAGGAGGTGGAGATTTGCTTGTTAATATTTCGGTCTAAATGTTTGGCAGCATGTTTCAACGCTTGTTGACGCAGAGCTTTCAAGTGTTTCATCTGTTAAGGCCGAGTTTGTATAAGATTCATTTGATTGATTCGTGTTTTGATCATCAGGCTGGACAAAGATTGAATTCGCTTGACAAAAATTCCCTTGTCCCCAAAATGAACAATTGGACACAGAACAGCGTACCTCTGGCATAAAACCCCCTCCTTATACATTAGTGTGGGATTTTACACAGCTTTCATGTATAGAAGGAGTTTCCTTTTCTTATTACTTCTTGTTTTCTTTAAACCATTTTTCAAAAGTATCTTTTGGCTGTTCGCCATTAATGCGGCTTACTTCTTTTCCGTCTTTGAAATGAATAATTGTTGGTGTTCCTTCAATTTTATAATCATCCCAAGTTGGGTTATCGTTGAAAATATCAATGACTTTCATATCAATGTTCATGTCTTTAGCCATTGGTACAACAATAGGTGAGACTTTTTCACAGTAGTGACAACCTGTTTGATAGAAGTAAATGGTTTGTTCTTTCTTTTCCTCGTTATTTTTACGAATATCAGAAGAAGAGATTTTATTTGTATAGTAATTTTTTTCTTGTTTCGTTGTATTTTTGTTTTCCATCTGTGTTACAGCAAACATAGCTGCAAATAAGACGATAATAATACCGCCAAAGATAAGCATTTTTTTCATTATGTCATCTCCTTATTTATTTTTAATTACAATCAAACTACAAATGGCAATCGTGACAAATCCGATAAGTGCCAAAAATGGGATTGTGACAAATCCAAACCAGTTTATATATTCCCCCGTACAAGGCACACGTCCACAAGCTGCTCCTGCTGCTGAGAATGCAGAAACTTTTTGAATGGCATAATGATATAACGAAATACAGGCACCAATACTTGCGATTGGTAAAGAATATGTAGCAATGTGGTAGTCTTTTTTTATAACTGCAATACCAAGCCATAAAACAAATGGGTACATAAAAATGCGTTGATACCAACAAAGTACACAAGGCTCAAACTTCATGATCTCAGAAAAATATAAGCTTCCAAGTGTAGCAATAAAAGAAGCTCCCCAAGCAGTAAACAATGCATATTCTTGTTTTTTCTCACGTTTCATGTTTTTTACCTCTCTTATAATAGTTACATACTAAATTATAGTATGAAGAGGACAAGAAAATAAAGAGAAAATATTTTTATCAAGGAAAGTTTTATAAGAGGAAAACTTGGAAATAAAAAAACAAGGTCCATGAACCTTGTTTTTAGGGGGTGTTTACGGCTTTTGTAGCATTGAAAAATTTTTGAATTGCTTCTTTATTTGTTTCTGGATTTATTTTTAATACGGAACCAGCGTGTTTGGTAAGAGCAGATTCATATTCGTTATCAATTGGAATTCGCATCGTTTCGATTTTATCAATGGGTTGAAACAAAATATTATTCCCAAGTGAAAAGAGCGTTGGTATATCTAGATTTGTTTTTATATATGGAGAGAGTTCATGTGCCATTATTGGTAAATTTAGTACCCCATCTATAGAGTGAACTTTATCAGTAAGGGTTTGTTTCAATGCCCGGAGTACTTCTTGTTGTCGTTTCACACGGCCAAAGTCACTTTCAGTATCATGGCGAAACCGCGCGTATTTTAGTAAATCTTTCCCGTGAAGAGGTTGTATTTCTGGCTTTACATGTAGTCCCATATCATCGATTATTGTTTGTGTAACATTCACTTCAATTCCTTCAGGTGCAATGGTATCCACAATTTTAACAAACGCTTCAAAATCAATCGTAACGTAATGAGAAACATCGATTCCAAAATTATGTTGAATCGTCTTTCGTAATAATTCAGGGCCGCCATAGTAGTAGGCAGCGTTGATTTTATTATATTTTTTATCATAAGAAGGAATTTCTACATAACTATCCCGCATAATTGAAGCGAGCTTTGCTGTATTTTCTTTTTTATTGTACTGGGCAATCATAATTGTATCAGCACGGGCTTGTTGTTCACCTCGTGAATCGCTACCGATAATTAAGATATTCCATATGCTTTTCTCTTGTTTTACCCCTTGAAATAAATGAGGATTATTCGCTTTTTCACAACCAATTAGCAGTATCATCATGCTGAAAAATACGTACAAGGATTTATACAAATAATCACGTCCGTCCACTATTGATATGTGTATTATGAACAAATATATGGAAAAATATTCAAAAAAGCGCTATTCTCAAAGGGAGAATAGCGCTTCATTTACATTTGTACTTGGTCTATTTCTTCTATATGCGACTTTTGTGAAGCATGGTCGATATATTGGAATAGAAGTTGAAGTTGTTTATCTACTTCTGGTAGTTCTTTTCCATATTTGTAAGCATGTAAAAAATGCTCGATTCGTTTAGAAAGTAATTGATCATCAGTTTGCACCATTAAAACAAGCAACTTGTCCCAATTACAACAATACGTGTAATAGAGAGCTTTATCGTAGTCGTTATATGTCTGCATTGTGTACCCTCCTTACTGAGGAGTTACATATAGTGTACGTCAATCGAGAAGAAAAACACTTGAAAGAATTTGCTAAGGGAAATGTTACGTAAAAAGTAAAAAACGAGGAAATTCCTCGTTTTTACGCTTTTGGCATTGGGGTAGGTGTTGGTTTTGCGTAGCCTTCTTTATATTTATTATCAATGTAGTTTCGAATTTCAAGAGTCGATTTTCCTTTTTGATGCATAGATGCAGATTCGACCGCAATTTCTAAACAGTTTACACAGGTCGTTGCGTGAGAATCCCAAACAACTTCTCCATTTTTCTTAATTTCACGAATAAAACAGTTTTTATTATTTTTATGCCCCACACTTTCTCCGCATCCACAGTAACAAGGTATCCAATTTAATAATTCGGCATTTTTTCCTGCAACTGTATAGATTTCTTTCATTTGTGGGTCTAGTTTGTCCAGAAACGTTGGTAGCGTGTCGATTCCTTTTGTTGTTTCTTGTATATCACCTTGCTGAGAATGAGAAGCGTGTTCTTCTTTCGGTTCAGACGATTGTTTTTTTTCCGCTGCACCACATCCAGAAAGCACGAGACTGCCTATTACAAGTAGAGAGAATAGATATTTTTTCATCTGCATATCCCCTTTGCCTTTGTATTAGTAAAATTGTACCAAACTCGCTAGTGATTTCCTATGGTGAAGTTTTATTTTGTTTATTTTTCAACCGCCAGCGAATGGAATGCCATAGAAAAAGGAGAGGGATATAGACATATACAATATACAGACCAGCCCGAGATAGGAGCGTGTTCAATGTATTAATATGTTCTCTGTTTATAATAAATAAAGACGCGATATACACAATGAAAATGAAAAAAGGCAATGTAAACTTAAACGGAATATGGAACGATCGTTTCATGGATTGGCAAGAAGACCAAATCGTTACACAAAGATTAGGTAAAATGATGAGAAACCAAACAAAAATAATGATGTACTCAAATCGTTGAATGAAAGGAACTTTAATAATTTTAAGCATTGTTAAGGTTGCCCAAATTGTACGCTGTAAAAGTCCTTCACTAAAGTACATGAAAGAAATGAGTGCTAAGATAACGTAAATAATGGTTGTTAAAGCAATTCCACCGTGTGCCCATCTTTTTAGAGATTTTCCTTTTTCAATGAGTGGGTATACAAGTAGCAATGCTTCAAATCCGAGAAATTCTAATATAGAATCTTTTGCTGATTGAAAAATTTGTAAAGGTGAATGCGTCAAAATAGGTAAAACATTACGGAAATGGGCATATTTCATTGGGAAAATTAAAAAAAGAATTACAAAAAAAGGAATGACGATCCCCCAAAAGCAGATACCGGTTACAGAGCGAAATCCACCTTTAATAACATAAAAAACAATGAATAAAAAGAGCATATTCAACTTCCACAATTTAATTGTAGGAAATACCCAAACTTGAATGACTTCAATATATGTTCGAAGAATGGTAAGGCAAAATAAAAGAAAATAAGCAGTAAAGCATAGAGAAAAGAAAGATCCGATCCACTTTCCAAAGCATGTTGTATGTATATTGATTAAGTCGTCATCTTTCTCTAGCATCGCTAACGTACAAAATAAAACAATGTGAGTTGCAAATCCCATAAGGATAAGGGAAATCCAAGCGTCATATCCAGCGCTTTTAATCAGGATACGTTGATATCCTAAAATTCCTACTCCGATTTGAAGAGAGTGAATTAAAAAGAAAGCGAAGTAAGGAGATACTGTTAGTTCTTTGCTGCTGGTATTCATATCGTCACCTCATCATTCTCCGATACCAGATTGCACAACATTAACCTTTACATCAATATTTACATCTACAGATGGATACATTTTATGTATTTGTTGTATGTTCCATTTTCTCGTACGGCTTCTAATTTGATCCTGTATTCCTAACGGATCTATTTGTTTTTGTTGAAATTGCTGAATCAAAGCTTTAGACTGTTTTTCCATCGTTTGCTCGATTTGTTTTTTGATATAAGCTATATTTTGAGGCTTCGTTAAATTAAGCCAACTCGGAGAGTTTTTTATCAAACCATTTAGTTTTAAATGAATGTTTACTTTCGGAATCTCACCATCTCCATCAAGAGAATAGGTGCTTTTTCCAGATAAGTTTTGTGTGACTATAAGCCCTTTATGGCCATCTTTTTGGATGGACGTTTCATAACGACCATTTTTAGTAGGATGAGTCAGTAATTTTACTAAAAATGAATCTTTTTGATCGGTAAACATAACTACTTTGTCTTTTTTGAGAAATGCAAGTCCTTTTACTGTAGCCGCTTTATTATTACTCATTTGAATGTAAGGAATGAATGGATCGGATCCATATGAATAGTAATCATATAAAAAAACATTTAAAGTAGCACGAGGAATATTTTCATTCATCATATTTTGATCCAACAAGTCAGAGAGATATAATGAACCATTTGACGCAATATGTTTTAACAGCTTTTCTGCTGAGCCGTCGACAAATGCGAATTGTACATCCCTTCCAATATTAGGATCCCTGTGTAAATTATCCACAATATCACCAATTCCATACGTACCAAAAGACTTCCCAAATAACACGGTACGCATTTGTCCTACAACAACATTGTGAGGGGACTTTCCATTCATACGAGATGCGATTGTTTCAATCGAATCTGCCGATGTTGACTGAATTTTTGGTTTCGTCTGTACACCACGGGTATAGTCGGGATACAAAATCGTTCCTTGAACTTCTTTATTTTTGTTTATATCGAATCCCGCAACATGAATAATTCTTTGTGTATCAATAATTTGAGTTTGAGTGCAAGCAGATTGGAAAAATAATCCCCCAATAATCCATACAGTTAAAAATTTTTTCATGTCTTTTCACCATCACGTTTTGTCTTTGCTTTCATTGGGTTATAGCGCCAATTCGATTTTGGACGTAGAAAAGAAGGACGCTGCGCTGTGTGGCTAAATGGGAAGCGAATAAAACCTTCAGATGTAGCTAAACCACGAAATGGATACAAAGGTACTAAGTAAGGTGATCCAAGTGATTTTAACTGAATTAAGTGCGTAAGTATCATCACAAATCCAACAATAAGACCAAGTCCGCCAAAGGCACCGGCTAAAAGGATGAGTGGAAACCGGAGCAAACGAATGGTCGAAGACATCTTCACTGTTGGTATGGTGAAAGAAGCTAATGCAGATAAAGCCACAGCAATTAATAAAATTGTACTCGTTAAAGCAGCTTGAACAGAAGCTTGTCCAATAACAATTCCACCGACAATACCAATGGTTTGACCGACCTTTGTAGGTAAGCGTGCCCCAGCTTCACGAAGTAATTCAATTGTAATTTCTAAAAAGAGTGCTTCTAAAACTGGGGGAAAAGGTACATTGGCTCTAGAAAAAATAATAGGTCCTAACAAATCTGATGGGATCATTTGATAATGAAATGTTAAGACAGCTGTATAAATGGCAGAAGAAAACAGAGAAAATAAGGCCCCAAAAAAGCGAATCACTCGGAAGAAAGAGCCAATGATCCATGGTAAATAATAATCTTCTGGAGAAACAAAAAAATCTAATAATGTTGTTGGTCCGGCTAATGCATACGGTGATCCGTCTGTTAAAATTAATACTTGACCAGTGATAAGAGCGAATACAGCCCGATCAACTCGCTCAGTTGGCAGTAAAACGGGAAAGGGTGAGTTACTATTATCACTCAAAAATTGTTCAATCATTGTCGCATCAAAAGGAACATCAAAATCAATATCTTGAAGACGCTGCGTCGCTGTATTAATGTGTTGTTCATTTGTTAGTCCTTTTATATAGGCAATGGTAACATGTGTCTTGGACATAGAGCCGACAATAATCTCTTTAAAAATGAGTTGCTCTGTTATGATGCCGCGACGTAGCAAGTGAATATTTATATCAATGCTCTCCACAAAACCAACTTTCGGTCCAATTACACTATATTCATTTTCAGTATCATTATATAAACGCTTACCAAGAACGGTACTTTCTGCTTGAATTAAAGCATACTGTGCAGCATGGGATGTATTTTGTAACTCTATGAGTACATACCCACCCAATAACTTTTCACGAATATCATCAATGGAGGGAGAGATAATAATGTCTTCAATAAAGACGATGTTTGTCAAGTCTGCAATGTTTTGGATTTGTTCTAATTGCTTTTTAATAGGTGTCAAAATAAATCGTTTAATTATGAGCTCTTCCACGACAGATTTATAATAAAAAAGACATAGTGCATCGTTTTCTGTAATGCTATAAGAAACAAAATCAGTAGATTCTTTCATCGTATGAATAAATTCTGGAATGGTACAGCTCATTTTTTTGTTTTTTGCTTTAGAATTTTTTCGTGGTAAGCTAAACAATAATTTTCACTCCTTCCCTTATATGGAATGCTCTCGTTAGTTTTTTTGGGAAGAACAAATTTTATACAGGAAACACAAAAAAGCTGTTCAAAAGTTAGACAATGTTTGTCTTTTGAACAGCTTTTTTTAATATTTGTATATAAAAGGAAGAGTGATAAATACTTCTTCCTTTTTATGTTTAATTTGTCTTTTTTTCTTTCACAGACTGTATTAATTTCATCATTTCAGCTCTTATATCTTCTTTTTTCACATTTAATTTTTCTGCGATTTGTTTAATATGCATGCCATCTTTTTTCATTTTTAATACGTCATTGAATGGTGTATTGCTTTTTTGTGCAATGATGGTTAAAACTGTAAGGTGATGCAAACGAATATTATTATCTTTCATTATTTTCTTCATTTGTTCTGGTGTGGAGTTTTGCATTTCGGCTACTTTTTGCAGCAATGCTTGCTTCATTTCTTTACTCATATGATGTTTATGCAGTTTCTTTGGATCCACGCCAAAATGCTTTGCTGTTTCTTTCCAAGATTTATTTTGTTTATAGTACGATAAAACATCTTTAATATCTTTTTTGCTAATCTTTGCAATGTGTGCTGCTTTCCAAATTTCATGTTTTTTATAACCTTGTTTTTCTAAAGATTGTAGTTGTTCATCTGAGATTGGTTTGTGATGATGCGCTGTGAATTCTTTTTGAGAGGCAGCAGAAGCAGGGAAGACTACTATTCCGCATAAAAGTCCTGTTGCTAAAATGCTTGCTATTACTTTTTTGTACATACATATATTCCTCCTAATTGAATAAAATGGGAAACTTTATCTATAGAGTTTCCCAAAGTTGTGGAGAAGTTGTGAAGAACTTGTGAACATTACAAGTTTTTTTCCATAATTCACGAGAAATTATTTTCTTAGTTTTACAACATAAAACATTGATTAATGGTAGAAAACTGAGTTATAATCGAAATTGAAAATCAATATCAGTAATAAACTTATACATATAGATGAGGATAAGGGAGAGAAACATATGACTACATATACTTCCATTGCAAATATCATTAAAGAAAGACGCTCCATTCGTACATTTACAGATAAAACAGTAGAAAAAGAATTATTAATTGAACTATTAAATGATGCAACGTGGGCACCAAACCATCAGCATCGTGAGCCATGGAAATGTAAATTATTTATTGGAGAAGGCCGTCAAAAATTAGTAGATGCTGTATTAAATTCTTTTACAGAAGAAGACAGAGCAAAACGAGGTAAAGTTTTATCCGATCGTTTTCTAAGTACACCAGCTCAAATCGTTGTGTATATGGATGAAGATCCACGTCAAATCCAGCGCGACGAAGACTACGCAGCAGTATGTGCATTTATACAAAACTTTCAGTTACTCGCTTGGGAGCGCGGACTAGGATGTGTTTGGAAATCAGGCGGATTGAATTATAATCCTTTATTTATAGAAGGAATTGGATTAACAAAAGGACAACGCATTGTTGGAATCCTTCATATTGGTTATTTCGATAAGAAGCCAGAAGGAAAAGAGCGCACGCCGATTATGGAGAGGCTTGAAGTTATTGAGGGGTAATAGATAAAGGTGGAAAGCTGGATGCAAATGATGTGAAATTTGTATCCGGCTTTTTTGTGCTTTTCTAGTACTTTTTTATATTGCAGTAATTGATGAGTATGTAAGCAAACACTTGCTAAACCATCGTAAAAGGTACAAGTATTGTCAAAAATATATGCCAGGGGATTACCCTTATAATATGTGCCAACGCTGTTATGAAGAGCAGTATCTGTCATATGATTATGAAGAGGACTACTGGTTAAAGTAAAGGGTAGAGTATCTATTTTTCATCATTTCTCATGAAAGCTCGTTTCCCCTCATACACTTTCTTAAGGGAAAGTGTAAGGAGGGAAAATAATGAGAACTAGTGATGATAAAGCACTACAATATGCAATCGCTGAAATTACTGAAATTGCAACAGGGTTTGGACTTGATTTTTATCCGATGCGCTATGAAGTGTGCCCAGCGGAAATTATTTATACATTTGGTGCGTATGGCATGCCGACGCGGTTTTCACATTGGAGTTTTGGGAAACAATTCTTCAAAATGAAGCTACATTATGATTTGGGACTTAGTAAAATATATGAGCTTGTCATCAACTCTGACCCATGTTATGCATTTTTACTCGATACAAATGCATTGATTCAAAATAAGTTGATTGTAGCACACGTATTAGCACACTGCGATTTCTTTAAAAATAATATCCGCTTCTCAAATACAAAGCGCGATATGGTTGAAAGTATGGCAGCGACGGCAGAACGAATTAAAGCATATGAACATAAATATGGAAAAGAAGAGGTAGAAACGTTTTTAGATGCTGTTTTGGCCATTCAAGAACATATTGATCCATCGCTTATGCGGCCGAAGCTAGCTTGGAGCATAGATGACTTAGAAGAGGAAGAAGTAGAAAAGAAACGAGTTTCACAGTATGATGATTTGTGGAATTTAGATGATAGAAATAAAAAACGAGAACGACCAAATATGCGGAAGAAAAAGAAAATCCCGCCGCAGCCAGAGAAAGATTTGCTGCTCTTTATTGAAGAATATAGTAGGGAACTAGATGAATGGCAACGTGATATTTTAACGATGATGCGAGAAGAAATGTTATATTTCTGGCCGCAACTAGAAACAAAAATCATGAACGAAGGCTGGGCTTCGTACTGGCATCAACGTATACTCCGGGAAATGGACTTAACATCTTCTGAAGCAATCGAATTTGCGAAGCTTAACGCAGGTGTCGTACAGCCGTCAAAAACAAGTATTAATCCATACTACCTTGGCATTAAAATGTTCGAAGATATTGAAGAACGTTATAATAATCCAACTGAAGAAATGAAACGTCGTGGTGTAAAACCTGGATCAGGCCGTGACAAAATCTTTGAAGTACGGGAAATTGAATGGGACGTATCCTTCTTAAGGAATTACTTAAATAAAGAATTGGTTATGAGAGAAGATATGTACTTATTCCAGCGCCAAGGAAAAGAGTATAAGGTAATTGATAAAGAGTGGGAACATGTTCGTGATCAGCTTGTTAATATGAGAACAAATGGAGGTTTCCCGTATTTAGTAGTAGAAGATGGTGACTACTTAAAGAATGGGGAACTGTATATTAAACATAGTTACGAAGGAATCGAGCTAGATTTAAAATACTTAGAAAAAGTATTGCCATACATTCATCAGTTATGGGGAAGAACGGTGCATATGGAATCTAATGTTGAGAATAAAGGTGTTGTCTTCTCATATGATGGGAAGATGGTACATCGGAAGTATGTGTGAAGCCGCTGAAACCAGTGGCTTTTTTCATACCAAGTTTGTTTCAATTTTGTGAACAAGCATAAAGTTTGAGCTTTATATATTGTCATTATATTTTTTTGTGTTTATTATATACCTATACGGGTATATGTAATTTACCATCCGGTATATTTATATGTAGTAAGTAAAAAGAAGAAAAGTAAAAATAATCGTGGAGGTTATGAAAAGATGAGCAAAAAAATTGTTGTAGTTGGTGGAGTTGCGGGAGGAGCATCAGTAGCAGCACGTCTTCGTCGTTTAAGTGAAGAGGATGAAATTATTATGTTTGAGCGAGGCGAATATATTTCGTTTGCAAACTGTGGGTTACCATATTACATTGGTGGTGTGATTCAAGAGAGACAGAAGTTGTTAGTGCAAACTGTTGAAAAGATGTCAAAGCGATTTCATTTAGATATTCGTGTTTTAAGTGAAGTGATAAAAATTAATAAAGAAGAAAAAACAATTATTGTGAAAAATGTAATGACAAATGAAACATACGAAGAGTCTTATGATATTTTAATTCTTTCACCAGGATCTAAGCCAATTGTACCGCCTATTCCAGGAATTGAAACAGCAAAAGCGTTGTTTACATTACGAAATGTACCAGATACAGATCGTATTAAAGGGTATATTGATGAGCAGAAACCACGTCATGCTACTGTCATCGGGGGAGGATTTATTGGTGTTGAAATGGCAGAAAACTTGAGAGAAAAAGGAATTGATGTGACGCTTGTTGAGATGGCAAATCAAGTAATGCCGCCAATTGATTATGAAATGGCAGCATATGTACACGAACATATGAAAAAGCATGGTGTTCAGCTCATTTTGGAAGATGGAGTAGATGTTTTTGAAGAAGGCGGAGCAGTCGTACGCTTAAAAAGTGGTTCGAAAATCAATACTGATATGGTAATTCTGTCTATCGGTGTCCAGCCAGAGAGTAGCTTGGCAAAAGAAGCAGGACTAGAACTTGGAGTACGCGGGACAATTAAAGTAAATGAAAAACTACAAACGTCTGATTCATCTATTTATGCCATTGGTGATGCGATTGAAGTAAAAGATTTTGTAACAGAAACAGAGACAATGATTCCGTTAGCATGGCCAGCAAATCGACAAGGTCGTCTATTAGCGGATATCATTCATGGGCATACAGAGTCTGTATACAAAGGGACGATGGGAACATCAATTGCAAAAGTATTTGAATTAACGGTTGCTTCAACAGGAGTAAATGAAAAGGTATTGCAGCGTTTAAATATACCCTATGAGGTAGTGCATGTACAGGCGAATTCTCATGCGGGTTATTACCCAAATGCATATCCAATTTTATTAAAATTGCTTTTTAATAAAGAATCAGGAGAAATCTATGGTGCACAAGCTGTTGGGCGTGACGGTGTAGATAAACGAATTGATGTAATTGCGACGGCAATGAAAGCTAAGCTAAAGGTAATGGATTTACCAGATTTAGAATTAGCATACGCACCGCCGTATTCTTCTGCAAAAGACCCAGTAAACATGGTGGGGTATGCTGCAAGTAATATGATTGAAGGGCTTGTAGATACAGTGCAGTGGCATGAAATTAATCATATTGCCCCAAAAGGTGGATATTTAATGGATGTTCGTGAACCGAATGAATTGAAACAAGGGATGATTAAGGGATCAGTTAATATTCCATTAGATGAATTACGTGAAAGATTGGATGAAATTCCAGTAAATGAAGAAATATATATTACATGCCAGCTAGGTATGAGAGGCTATGTTGCTGCACGTATGTTAATGGAAAAAGGATATAAGGTGAAGAATGTAGATGGTGGTTTTAAATTGTATGCAACTGCTTTGCCAGACCGGATTGTATATAAATAGGTTTAAAGTAAAGCCCTATTGATTATGATAAGGCGAAATGAAAATAGGGCTTTACAAAATACCCTGAAGGGTATATGATGAGGTTGTAAATTCAAATAAGAATTTTATTACAATCTGGTGCAGTAGACATTTTTTTAGATAAAGCATGTCTATTAAAGTATTGAGGTGATAGTACGTTGGAATATAATCAAGATATTAAAAATAGGTTGAAGCGAATTGAGGGACAAATTCGCGGTGTACTTCGAATGATTGAAGAAGAAAAAGATTGTAAAGAGGTTATTACACAATTAACAGCATCACGCTCTGCTATGGATCGCTCAATTGGATTAATTGTAGGAACGAACTTGGAAAACTGTTTGCGAGAACAATTTGAAAAAGGCGATACATCAAATGAAGATTTAATTAAAGAGGCTGTACAACTGCTTGTAAAAAGCAGATAATCTGTCAAACGAATGTGTTGACAGATTTTAAAAAACATTTTAATATACCCATACAGGTATATGTGTGTTAATTGCTACAATAGTAAGCTAATACAGAAAAAGAATAAGAAAAAATTTGAGTAGGGCAGTTAACTTTTAATTTTTTTAACAAAATTTATACCATAGGGGGTAAGGTAGTGGATGCTATAGGATTACAAGCGAAAGATGTTGCTGAGAAAGTTTTATTTGAAGAATTATTTATTTTAGATGTTCGTAATGAAGCGGATTATATGGATTGGAGAATGGAAGGGAAACAAGTTTTTTCCATTAATAAACCATACTTTGATTTGTTAGAAGGCGTAGAAAGCATCTTGGAAGAGTTGCCAAAGGAAAAAGATATTCTTGTTGTATGTGCCAAAGAAGGATCTTCCAAGTTTGTTGCTGAGCAACTTATAGAGGCTGGTTTGAAAAATGTTTATTATTTAGCTGGTGGTATGAAAGCTTGGAGTGAATATGTGAAGCCGATTAAAGTAGGGGATTTAAAAGATGGTGGCAGCGTGTATCAATTTAACCGTCTTGGAAAAGGATGTTTGTCCTATATGGTTATTTCAAATGGGGAAGCTGTAGTCATTGATTCTATGCGAACAATTGAAGCATATGAGGAGTTTGCAAAAGAACAAGGTGCTATGATTACAAACGTTATGGATACACATTTACATGCCGATCATATTTCTGGTGGTCGTAAGTTAGCAGAGAAGGTGAAAGGTACGTATTGGTTGCCACCAAAAGATGCTGAGGAAGTTGTCTTTTCTTATGAACCCCTTGTAGAAGGAACAGTAATTACAGTAGGAGAGACGAAAATTGATATTGAGGCAATCTATTCACCAGGACATACAATTGGAAGTACATCATTCATTGTAGACGATGCTTACCTTCTATCAGGTGATATTTTATTCGTAGATTCCATTGGACGCCCAGACCTTGCAGGTAAGGCGGAAGACTGGGTAAGTGATTTACGTAACACTTTATATACACGTTATAAAACATTATCTCAAGATTTAATTGTTTTACCAGCACATTATTCGAAAGTAAGTGAGATGAATGAGCAAGGGCGGGTTCATGCAAAACTGAAAGATCTATTTAAACGAAATGCAGGATTAAATATTGAAGATGAGTTGGAGTTTCGAAAAACAGTTACAGAAAATCTACCGCCCCAGCCGAATGCATATCAAGATATTCGTCAAACGAATATGGGGAAAATCAATCCAAGTGTAGAAGAAGAGCGCGAAATGGAAATTGGTCCAAATCGCTGTGCGGTACATGATTAAGTAAAAATTAAAAAATATTTTGGAGGTATAGAATATGAACGTAAAACAAGTATTAGATGTAAAAGGATTAGCATGTCCAATGCCAATCGTAAGAACGAAAAAAGCTATGGAAGCTTTACAATCTGGAGAAGTGCTAGAGGTTCACTTAACAGATAAAGGCGCGATAAAGGATATTCCAGCGTGGTCAAAAACAGGTGGACACGAAGTATTGCAAAATATGGAGGAAAATGGTGTGCTGAAGTTCTGGATTAAAAAGGCGTAAAACAAAAAGGCCTGCTCTACGGATACGAATTGTATAGAGAAAGATTGGAGGAGATGGTGTATGAGTGCAAATGTAGTATTCAATATTGTTTTAACTATACTTGTTGCTTGGTTTATCATTTCTCGCTTTTTACCCGTTAAGGGAGTTAAAAATATAAACGGGAAAGAACTAAAGACGGAGATGAATAAAAAAAATAAACAATTTATTGATGTTCGTACACCCGGTGAATTTAGAGGGAATCATATTCAAGGGTTTCAGAATATCCCATTAAATGAGTTAGTACAAAAAGCGAGTCATTTAGATAAAAACAAAGAAGTAATTGTAATTTGTCAAAGTGGAATGAGAAGTAAACAAGCAACAAAAATGTTAAAAAAATTAGACTTTCAACATATTACGAATGTCTCAGGTGGTATGAATGCTTGGAATTAAGGAGGAAATGAAAAATGAAAGAAATGACAGCAAAAGAATTAGAAAATAAATTGATGAATCATGAAGTATTACACGTTATTGATGTTCGTGAAGTGGAAGAGGTGATGGAAGGAAAAATTCCGGGAGCTATTCATATTCCACTTGGTCTGTTGGAATTTCGCATGCATGAATTAGATAAAAACAAAGAATATATTATGGTGTGTCGCTCTGGTGGGAGAAGTTCACGAGCTGTTCAGTTTTTAGAAAGCTATGGTTTTGGGGTTATAAATATGACTGGTGGTATGTTAGATTGGGAAGGTAAAATAGAATAATATGGAGTACGACGCAGAGTTCTTTTATAAATAAAGGATTTTGTATATTTCACAAAATACCCGTATAGGTATATTGAGGTAGGGAGTTAACATGGAGAAAAAGAAAAAAACAACGATTGTTTTGTTTAGTGGAGATTACGATAAGGTGATGGCAGCTTATATTATTGCCAATGGTGCAGCGGCGTATGATCAAGAGGTGACTATTTTCCATACGTTTTGGGGGTTAAATGCACTTCGAAAAGATGAATATGTAAAAGTAAAGAAAAACTTCTTAGAGAAAATGTTTGGAAAGATGATGCCTCGCGGTGCAAATAAGATGGGCTTATCTAAAATGAATTTTGCCGGTATGGGCCCTCAAATGATTAAGCATGTTATGAAAAAGCACAATGCTATGCCACTTCCAGATTTAATTGATATGGCAAAAGAGCAAGGTGTTAAGCTTGTAGCTTGTCAAATGACAGTTGATTTATTAGGGCTAAAAGAAGAAGAGATTATGGAAGATGTTGAATTCGCTGGTGTGGCAGCTTATTTAGCAGATGCTTCTGATGGAAATGTGAATCTATTTATTTAAAGGTAATTAAAGAATGCCTTCTTTTTAGAAGGGGGAAAAATAAAGATGAGCTTCAGTTTTATGATTGTAATCTTTCTTATTGGCTTTGTTGGTTCATTTATTTCAGGGATGGTTGGTATTGGCGGTGCCATTATTAATTATCCGATGATTTTATATATTCCGGTGCTATTAGGGTTTACTGGTTATACGGCACATGAAGTAAGTGGTATTACAGCTATTCAAGTGTTTTTCGCAACATTTGCAGGTATATGGGTTTATCGGAAAAGCGGTTATATAAATAAAACATTGGTATTATATATGGGAACGAGTATTTTAGTGGGAAGTTTTGTCGGGAGTCTAGGTTCAAGAGTATTAGATGCAGGGCAAGTTAATATTGTATATGCTATTTTAGCTACGATAGCAGCTATTATGATGTTTATTCCGAAAAAAAATCGCAGCGAGCTTCCTTTAGAAGAACTGACGTATAATAAAGGATTAGCTAGTATGTTAGCATTTATTGTCGGTGCTTCTTCTGGTATTGTTGGAGCAGGAGGGGCATTTATTCTTGTGCCCATTATGCTTGTCATTCTTAAAATCCCTACACATATGACAATTGCAACTTCATTAGCAATTACCTTTATTTCATCTATCGGTATTACGGCTGGAAAAGTAACTACAGGACAAGTAGTGGTACTGCCGTCTATAATGATTGCTATTGCAAGTTTAATCGCTTCACCACTTGGGGCAAGTGTAGGGAAGAGATTAAATCAAAAAGTATTGCAGTGGATATTAGCGATTTTGATTGTTTCAACATCTATTAAAATTTGGATGGATATCGCATTGTAATATGATTCGTTGGAAGGTTGTTATCTGATATTACAGAGTAGTATATAGATACCTTAAGAAGAAGGCTAGTATAGAAAGTATGAACGCCACTGATTCTCCAGTGGCGTTCAAGTTATTAAGCCCAAATAAGTTTCATTAATCTTTCATATTCATCATTTGCAGCTTTATATAATAGTCTAGTATGCTCAAATACAAGGGCAGGATTAAAGTATGGTTCTGTAAATACAAGGGAAGTTGAAATATCAATGGAGTCGCTGTTACTAATTGTGAATTTTGCGAATCTATATGCTGTATTTAGTTCGTTGATTACATGCAATATTTCGCTTTTCTTAGCTGAATCAAGAACTTGAGCGACATTGAAGCAATATATATCGACAGTAGGATGCTCGTTATGAAAGGCAGCGATAAGACGAACTTTTGCACCACTCTCTGTTTCTAAGTTTACTGAAAAAAATACAGAGCCATCATTCTCATCTATGTTTTCTTCCATATGTATTTCATTGGATTGTAGATAATCTTTAAAGTCTGAAACATTATGCTTTACTGCGGCTTTCATATGTTTGTGCCTCCTGTTAATTAGAATATAACTCTACCTTTTATTATAATTTAAAGATATTGAAATTGATAGTTAAAAAAGTTAGAATTTTTGTTGTTTTCAAAATTATATTAGGGTGTATAAAAAACCCAGCTCTATCTCTATAGAGCTGGGTTTCATATTAATTTTTATTCGATGTTGTCTCTGTGTCTTCATCGTTATTGTTATTTTTTTGGTTAGTAGAATTTTGACGATTATCGTTATCTTGTTTCGTATCTTTTGTTTTCTCATTCGATGTTGTTTTGGTCTCTACGTTTTCATCGTTATTGTTACTTTTTTGGTTAGTAGAATTTTGACGATTATCGTTATCTTGTTTCGTATCTTTTGTTTTCTCATTCGATGTTGTTTTGGTCTTTACGTTTTCATCGTTATTGTTACTTTTTTGGTTAGTAGAATTTTGACGATTATCGTTATCTTGTTTCGTATCTTTTGTTTTCTCAGAGCTTGTTTTTTTCTTGTTCTCTTTATCATCAGAATCAACTTTCTTATACTCAGGTAGTCCAAGATGAGTACGAAGTTGTTTTGTTAAATCTTCTAAATCTTTTTCTACTGGCATATAGTAATAAGTACGTTTGCCGTTAGGACGACCGCATGTATCATCACCGGCTTCCATATAACAATCTTCACCATTAATTTGTAATTTTTCAAGTGAAGAATCTGAACCGTATTTATAGAATGATAACATATCATCAAATGTTAAGTTTGTAACGAATTGTCCATTAATGTGATCAATAATATTTCCTACTTTTGTTACAGAATCAATGTTTGTTAGTTTTTTCAGAATGGCTTCGATAACAAGTTGTTGACGTTGACCACGCATTGCATCACTATCAATATGGCGTGTTCTAGCAAGAGCAAGAGCTTCTTCACCGTTTAATTTTTGAACGCCTTTTTTCAAGTGGATTGCACCTGCATTATCGTTACTATCTTGTTCAGTAAATTCAACAGGAACGTCTACTTCAATACCACCTAAATCATCCACAATTTTTATAAATGATTTAAAGTTGAATTTTACAAAGTAATCAACAGGAACGTGGAGTAAATCTTCTACCGCATCAATACTAGCTTGCGGGCCACCAGCTTTTCCATTTTTAGCCGAACCAAATGCATGTGCATGCGTAATTTTATCCATTTTCTTTTCTATTGGGATATAAGTATATGTGTCTCGTGGAATACTTAAAAGTTTTACAGTTTTACTATCTTTATTAAAAGTTGCAAGTAACATTGCATCTGTTCTTATAGCAGCACCGTATTCTTTGCCACGTACATCGCTTTCATCAACGCCCATGATTAATACAGATACATTATTAGAAATAGGTTTAACTGCTTTATCACGTAAATCTGATTTATCACCGCGTGCTAAATCGTGGGCGGCATTAAAAACAGCAGAGGATGCTTTATTTACTAAAAACCAAGTATAACTGCCTCCTATTATTAAAAATAATAAAAGGACACTTATAATAATTTTTGTTTTTTTCTTTCCTTTTTTCTTATTATTTCGTATATTTTCTTGCAAAGATGGGTTTTGATCCATTTCATATACTCCTTCATTTGGATTGAAATACGATACTCATATCACCTAATTATAATGAATATTAGCGAAAAAGAACATTACAAATCATTTACATTTCGCTAATATCCGATTTATTTTACGAAAAGTCAGATTTTTCCGCCTTTCGCAAAGTTAATTTTAGGAGAATAAGCAATAGAACAATTATAGTTTGTCGTATTAGAAATAGAAATACATATTATGAAAAAATAATAAAGAAGTAAGATTTGTTGAAATATGTTCAAGAGGAAGATTATATCATTTTCTATAGGTCTTATATAATGAAGTAGAAATACTGTTTGTTAAGAGTAAAGGAGATAGACATAATGAATCATGCATCATTTCGAGCAATTTGATTTGCTGGCATATAAGTCGTTGCTATGAAAACAAAAGGAGGCTTGCACTTACTTTCTCCATTTGTTTTAACCTGGAATGGGGCTAAAAAAGGCCCTGACCGCTTCTATGCAAGACCGGACGCTCTCTCTCGCTCAAAAAGGAGAGGTTTATATTTGTTTTTTTAAATTGTATTTATAGAAAAAGACGACCTTATCATCATGAAGTGCACCTTCAATTATTAGACTGTGTCTAACAATTGGGGTGCACTTCATCCAGATCGTCTTTTTTTGTACTATAGTGTTTGTTTTAATGCAACTTTTCCTTGTTCCCCTAAAACTCCATCTGCAATATTTACAGCGTGATCACCGATACGCTCTAAATTACTTACCATATCAACAAAGATGATGCTTGCATCACCTGAGCAACTACGTTCATTCAGGCGTAGCACGTGGCGCTTACGCAATACACGTTCCATTTGGTCAATTTTACGTTCTTTCGTAATGACTGTTTGTGCAAGTTCAGTGTCGAAGTTTGTTAAAGCGCCAATTGCATTTTGTAATGTTGAAATTGTTAGTTCAAGCATTTCATTTAGTTCCGCCATTGCTTCATCTGATAGCGTGACACGGTTAGAAATTTGGGAGTCCACAAGTTCTACAACGTTTTCTACATGGTCGCCAACGCGTTCAATATCTCCGACAACAGATGCTAAGACAGAATGTTTTTCGGAATCCATTGGTGAAAGTGGTTTTTCAGAAAGTAACACTAAATACTCCGTAATTTTTCTATCTAAGTTGTTAATAGCGCCCTCTAGTTGAGCTGCCATATCAGCATGTTTCTTTTCTTTTGTATTTAAAAATTGAGTTGCTTCTTTTAGGCCGTGTAATGAGAACTCTGCCATACGAATAATCTCTTTTTGTGCCTCTGTTAAGGCGATAGCAGGAGATTGTTCAATAAAGATTGGATTTAAATGCTGCGGTTTAAAGTCAATAGCGGCATCTTCTCCGCGAATAATTTTTGTTACAATCCACGCTAAAACTGCAATGAATGGAAACTGAATAATCGCATTCGTTACGTTGAATGTTCCATGCGCAACAGCAATTGTCATTTCTGGATTTAAGTTTAACGATGTTTGGAAATATTGAATTAAGTTTGTAAATGGTACTAATAAAATTGTAAAGATGATGGTACCAACTATGTTAAAGATAACGTGTACTAATGCTGCGCGCCTTGCTGCAATAGAAGTACCAATCGCTGCTAATACAGCTGTAATTGTTGTTCCGATATTATCACCAAATAGTACAGGTAGAGCAGCTTTTAAATCGATTGCACCTTGGCCGAATAATTCTTGTAAGATTCCAATTGTTGCACTTGAGCTTTGTACAATTAATGTAAAGATTGTACCTACGATAACTCCTAGGACTGGGCTGTTACTCATACTAACAGTTAATTCTTGGAATGATTCTAAAGAGCGTAGTGGCTTCATACCTGTGCTCATTAATTCTAAACCGAAGAATAACATACCAAATCCGAATACGACTTGTCCAAGAGATTGTACTTTTTTATTTTTAAAGAAGAATAGTAAGATTGCCCCAACTGCCATAATTGGAAGAGCATATTCTCCGATTTTAATTCCGATAATAAATGCTGTAACGGTCGTACCAATGTTAGCACCCATAATAACACCAATTGCTTGTCTGAGCGTCATAAATCCAGCACTTACAAGTCCAACTGTTAAAGCGGTTGTTCCTGAGCTAGATTGAATCAGTACGGTAACTAACATACCTGCTAGTACGCCCATAAGTGGGTTAGTTGTAAAACGATCGAGAATGTCACGTAGGCGATCACCAGCTGCTTGTTGCAGACCGTCTCCCATGTACTTAATCCCAAATAAGAAAATACCTAATCCACCAATAAACTGGAAGATCATGTCTTGAACATTAAATTCCACACATTTCACTCCTTAAAATTTCATGTACGGTGTAATTATTAACTAAAATTTGAGGCGGTGTAAATGATATCAATGTAAACTTTACATTAAATTTACAAAGCTTTAAAAAATTTACGTAACTTTAAAAAAAGACCGTTTATATTATGGGAAATTATAGCTTAAATGTAATGTTATTCTGTACAAATTACTTGTAATAGTCATATTATGTGTATGTATTAAATGAGAATACGCACTGAGCAAAAAAGTGGAAGTTTAATGGTGGTATGTAAAGAACCATAGGAATATGTACATTTGAAATCAGTGTATAGATAAAATGAAAAGCTGCTGAATCATCCAGCAGCTTTTTCATTTTTTTTATTAAGTTGTTTTTGTTTCCGTACATTTGTAATGTAAATAAAGAGAAACGCGATAAGTAACACAGAAGAGTACCGATATACAGTTGCATAGTCTGTAAAGTGTGCGATGAATCCGAAGATAATTGCACCTGCTCCAATGCCGAGGTCAAATGCCGAGAAGAATGTTGCGGTAGCAACGCCACGGCGATGCGGAGCTACACGGTCAATCATCCATGCTTGTAAGGCCGGCTGAATAGCGCCGAATCCACTTCCGTAACAGCTTGCTGCAATGATTAAACTTGGTATTGTTGTTGTATACGATAACAGGATAATCCCTGCGAATGTTAAGATAACACCGGGAATAATAACAAATGCATGGCCTTTTACATCGTATAGTCTTCCTGAGAAGGGGCGTGTTACAGCGATGGCAAGGGCGTTAAATAAGAAGAAAAGGCTAATATCAGCGATACCGACTTGCGTAGCAAATAACGTGATAAAGCTCCCAATTCCTCCGTACATTAATGTAATACACAATATTAATAATGAAGGAAGTAAAGCTTTTCTTTCGATAAATCCATCTAAAAACGTTTCGTGTGTTTGTTGAATTGGTTTCTCAGTAGTTTGAATTTTGAGTAGCTTTGTTAATATTAATGAAACGACTGTGCAAGATAGTGCACATAAAAAAAGAATCGTAAAGTTATAAGTTTGCATAAGCCAGAGTCCGATAAGAGGACCAAGTGCCATAGCGATCGTTCCAGAGAGACCGAAATATCCCATACCTTCACCACGGCGGGCTGCAGGAATTAAATAGGAGACTACAGTTCCATATGTTGTGGTTGTAATACCAAAACCAGCTCCGTGTAAAATGCGAACAGCAAGAAGGAGGAAGACAGTAGAGGCAAATAGGTAGCTGCCCATCGCTAGTAGGCAAATTGCAGTACCAGTCATTAAAATCAGCTTTTTACTAAATTTTTGTAGTGCATTTCCAGTGAGCGGCCGAATAATTAAAGCTGCCACAGTAAACATTCCAACAACAAATCCGATGTTTGAACTCGTGCCACCAATTTCTTTCACGTAAACAGGTAATGTTGGAATTAACATTTGAAAACCTAAAAACATACATAAGTTTGCTAAAATGAGCGCAATAAATTCTTTTGTCCATAATGGTTCTCGTTTTACGAGTGCTGCTTCTCCCATATATTCATCCCCTAAATATTTTTCTCTGTTCTTTCGAGTATATGTAGAGGTTAATGTAACAGTCAAGAAAGGTGAACTAAAATGATGTAACAATTTTTCGGGAGAAAAAATTTACAAATTTGTGTAAATGATACACAAATGCTCTTAAAAAAGGTAAAGTATAGATGTATAGTCTGCTGGTTGTTAAGATTGATAGAGATGTTTTTTCTGAAAAGAAAGCGGATTCAAACGGATAGTAAAGTAGAAGGGGATTTCTACTACTTTACTATATATGTTTGAAAGGGTTTACAAAATGATGATGAAGAAAGAGGCGTATATGCATGAGACGATTAGGTATTTCTATTTATCCAGAACATTCTACAGTAGAGAAAGATAAGGAATATTTAACATTAGCACATCAATATGGTTTTACACGTGTATTCACATGTTTATTATCAGTGGATGGAGAAAAAGAGAACATTGTTAAAGAATTTAAGGAAACGATTTCGCATGCGAATGAATTAGGTTTCCAAGTACTTGTTGATATTAGTCCAGCTGTTTTTGAACAGCTTGGTATTTCTTATAACGACCTTTCATTCTTCCATGAATTAGGTGCATATGGTATTCGTCTAGATGTTGGTTTTTCAGGATTAGAAGAATCCATTATGACATATAACCCATATGGATTAAAAATTGAGATTAATATGAGTAACGGTACGAAATATGTTGATAATATTATGAGTCATCGCCCGAACTGTGAAAATTTAATTGGTTGTCATAATTTTTACCCGCATCGTTATTCTGGTCTTTCGTATGATCATTTTATGAAATGCTCAAAACAATTTAAAGATTACGGCATGAGAACTGCTGCTTTTATTACATCATTTGATGCGACATATGGACCATGGCCAGTAACGGAAGGGTTATGTACAATCGAACAACATCGTGAATTGCCAATGACAACGCAGGCGAAACATTTATTTGCAACAGAATTGATTGATGATGTAATCATTGCGAATGCATATGCATCAGAAGAAGAATTAAAGGTGCTCGGAGAAGTAAATAAAGAAAAGCAAACGTTTGATGTAGAAATTTATGAAACAACAACAGAATTAGAAAGAAAGATTGTAGTAGAAGAACCGCATTTTTATCGCGGGGATGTATCTGAATATATGATTCGTTCAACACAAAGCCGTGTAAAATATAAAAAAGAAGAGTTTAAACCTCATAACACAAGACCGATTAAACGTGGCGATATTCTCATTGATAATGAACAGTATGGCCAGTATAAAGGGGAATTACAGATTGCTTTAAAAGATATGGTGAATACAGGGAAGACAAATGTAGTTGGCCGTGTTGTAGAAGAAGAGATTTTTTTATTGGATTATTTACAAGCGTGGGATAAGTTTGGGTTTGTATTAAAGAAATAATATGTTTATATAAGAAGCCATCATGAATATGGTGGCTTCTTTGACGTGAAAAAAACTAGAGAAATTAAAATGGATAAATGATACAATATAAGGAAGTTTTGGTTAGAGATGGAGGGCGAAAAATGCAGGTAGAATATACGTTAACAGAACAAGATTTTATTGCATTTAATCTGCATTATGCAAGACATTCTAAAATGGTAAAGCGCTCTTTAGTTCTTCAGCATTATATTGTAGCTATTATTCTGTTTGCTGTTTCACTTAGTGTTTTTTTATTTGGACCACCAGATTATAAATCGATGGATTTACCTTTTATTTTTTTACTAGCAGGGGTTATATGGATCGTGTTTTATCCTAAGTGTTTCTATAAACTTATTGAGAGAAATATTAAGAAAATTCTTCGGGAAGGAAGCTATGACAATTTAATAGGTAAGCACAATGTACAAATAATAGATGAAGGAATTATTGAAACAAATAATGGTGGAGAGACAAAGCTAAATTGGAAAGGAATCGAGAAGGTAGAAGAAAATGAGACATACATTTTTATTTATGTTAGCTCGATGAGTGCAAATATTGTTCCTAAACATGCCTTTGCCCACGAGAATAGTAAGAGTGAGTTTATGAGAAGATTGAGAGCTGGTATGGAATCTTCAATAATATAAAAAAGGTTGCCTTATGATGGGCAACCTTTTTCTATTATTCATATCGTAAACATTCAATCGGATCAAGTTTCGCAGCTTTATTAGCTGGCAGTAACCCGAATAGAATACCGATTAACATAGATAATGCTACTGAAATTAAACCTAATTTTACGGAAACAACAAGTGGCCATCCAGCGAATATTGCAACGATCCAAGCGAAGAAAATACCGAGCACAAATCCAATGAATCCGCCCAATGCTGTTAAGATACAAGATTCAATGAGAAACTGCATCAATACTTTCCCACGCGTTGCACCAAGTGCTTTACGGATACCAATTTCACGCGTACGTTCTGTTACTGATACAAGCATGATATTCATAACACCAATACCACCAACTAAAAGTGAAATTGCTGCAATACCACCGAATACACTTTTTAATATGCCTGTGAAGTTATCAATCTCTTTTAAATCGTCTTGTGGATTTGGTACTTTGAATTTCCCAGTATGCTCTGGTTTTTTCGCATCATTTAATGATTTTACAACTGCATCTTGCACAGTTTGCTTATCTTGACCTGGGGCAATTTTTACTGTTAAGCCGTCATAATTATTTTTCCCAAATAGAACAGGCCAGTTTTCAGCAGAGATAGCACCTTCTTTAAACTCCATGCCACCCATCATTGCTTTGATAGAATATACACCCACTACTTTATAAGGAGTACCTTTTATATCAACATATAAACCTTCCTCCCAAGAAGGGAACAATTTATCAAATGCATCTTTGTGTAATACGATTGTATGTTCAGGTTTATCTAAATCAGCGGCAGTGAACAACCTGCCGTGCTCAAGTTTGAAGCGAGATGTATCTTCAAAGTAATCGCCTTTTACACCAGTTATATCAATATCTAATTCTTTTTTTCCGGCATATACTTTCTCTTTTCCTCTAACACCAGGATATACATCTTGAACACCAGAAATTTTTGAGACATTGTCATACATGCTTGCAGATATTTTCCCATCCATATCCGAATAATCTTCTGTTGTATAGTTTACTGAAAATTGATTCTTTTTTTCTTTGCCAATTTGTTCACGGAACTTTGCGTTTGTTCCATCTCCGATTGAGATAATTGTAATAATCGCACTAACCCCGATAATAATCCCCAACATCGTTAAAATAGAACGCATTTTATGAGCGAAGATAGAGGAAAGGGCCATGCGTATATTTTCACTTGTGTTCAAAATTAACCTCTCCAATCTTGGACGATATTTCCGTCACGAATTACAATTTGGCGTGCTGCCGCTTCCCCAATTTCACGATCATGGGTAATCATAATGATTGTTGAGCCTTGCTTGTTTAATTCGTAAAAGAGATCCATAATTTGCTTACTTGTCTTTGTATCAAGCGCACCAGTTGGTTCATCAGCTAAAATGAACTTTGGATTATTTACAATTGCACGAGCAACGGCAACACGCTGTTTTTGTCCACCAGATAATTCATTTGGCAAATGCGTGGCACGATCTGCTAGACCTACTTTTGTTAGTGCAGCTAAAGCACGTTCACGTCGTTCTTTCTTATCTACTCCAGCGTAGATAAGAGGTAATTCTACGTTTTGTAGTGCATTGAGACGTGGGAGAAGCATGAAGTTTTGGAATACAAATCCGATTTCTTTATTACGAATATGAGCTAACTCCGTTTCAGACATGTTTGAAATGTTCTGTCCAGCTAACGAATAAGTTCCATTTGTCGGCTTATCTAAGCAGCCGATAATATTCATTAATGTTGATTTACCAGAACCAGACGGCCCCATGATAGAAGTGAATTCGCCTTGATTAAGTGTTAGATCAATACCATGTAAGATTTGAACTGTTTCTTCACCGTTTTGAAAGGCTTTCGTGATGCCTCTTAAATCAATCATTGGGCGCTAACCTCCATACCATCTTTTAAGTCTTTCTCTGGTTTAGAGATGATTTGGTCACCTTTTTTTACGCCAGAAACTTTCGCTTCACCATCTGTTTCAAATTCAACAGTAACAGCTTGCTCCTTTGCCTTACCGTCTTTCACGATAAATACAACATTTTTATCACCTTTTTTCACAATGCTGCTTTTTGGAATAACTGTACCAGTTGCTTCACCAGACTTGCTTGTTACGTATACGTGGAATCCAGTTTGTAACTCTTCATTATTATCTAATGTAACGATAAATTGATAGTTAGATACTGTCTTGTTTTCATCCATGCTCTTTGCTGGTGTTGTACCGATTTCTGTGACTTTACCAGTCCATTTTTTCCCTGGTCCAGTTTTGGATGTAACGGTTACTTCCTGCCCAACCTTGACGTGAGCTAATTCATATTCTGATAGTTGGCCTTTTACTTTTAGAGGGCCAGCAGTGCGAAGGGTAATACCGCTCATACCTGTTTTTTCATCCGCATTTTTTGTAATCTCTTCAATTATGCCATCAGCTGGGCTTGTTACAGACAGTGTAGTGAGTTTTTCTTTGTTTGTTTGAATCATTTGATCAGCTTTTTCAACTTCAAATTTTTTTATTTCAAGTTGTGATTCAAGTTGTGCGATTTCAGTTTCTGTTGCTTTTAGCATCTCCCCAGGGGAACCGGCATTTTTATCTTTTTGTAATTTTTGTTTTGCTGTATCAATTTGTTTCTGGAGTAATGCTACTTCTTTATCAGCTAATTTCTTTTGCATTTCTGCTTCCGTTACACCTAGCTTCATAGTAGGATCATTGTATTTAAAGAGTAGCTGTCCTTTTTTGACTTCATCACCTTTTTTTACAGCTAGCTCATAGGTTCCTTTTGAAGGATCAAATGCGATTGTTTCAATACCATTTGGAATGACTTCGCCACCAAATTTTTGTGCATTTTCAATTTGCTTTTCTGATACTTTATAGCTGCTGTAAGCTTTCGCTACATCGCCACCGCCAGCAAGAGCAAAATATGAACCTGCTGCAATTCCAATTGTTACTAACCCAGTAATGATTACTTTATTTTTCTTTTTCATTTATTTATCACCTTTTCGCTCGTTTTTGTATCTGTTTTCAGTATAGAAGAGAGAGAAAATATGACAAATCGTTTTAGCTTACAATAACATTACAGTTTTGTAAGGTTAGCGTATGGAGAGAAATAAGGTTGAGAATTTGTATATCTGGAGCCTTTTCGTTTAGAGGGAGAGCAGATTGGTTGACGAGCCTTTTCTTTCTTACAATAATATTTATGAAGGAAAGGAGTGAGGAATATGGAAACGTACTTTGGAGCATTTCCGGTGGAGCCATTTGTTCCGTATTCAAAACAACATGTCATTATACTACTTCTTATCGGTATAGGAGCTTATTTTCTTTATCATTTTCAAGACATACTCCGTGAGCAACAATGGAATATGGCTGTACGATATGCGATTGCCTTTTTATTTATCGGAAGTGAAATTGGACTTGATGTGTGGCAAGTGAAAGCTGGAATTTTTCAGTTGAGTACATCATTACCATTTGAGTTATGTACCATTAGTTTAGTATTAGCAACAATAATGGTTATTACAAAAAGTTATAAAGTATATGAAGTTGTCTTTTTTACAGGGATTATTGGGGCATCACAAGCTATTTTAACTCCAAACTTACAATATGCTTTTCCGCATTTTCGCTTCATAGAATATTTCATCGCACATGTATTACTCATTTTGGCACCGCTCTTTATGACATGGGTAGAAGGATATAGGCCGACTTTTCAATCAATCAAGCGTACGATGATTTTTTTAAACATATTGATTCCAATTGTTTCGTTTGTGAATTATAAAACCGGTGGTAATTATATGTTTTTGGCGTATAAACCAGAAACAGCTTCATTACTTGATATGTTAGGTCCGCATCCATACTATATTATTTCATTAGAAATCGCTGCGTTTATAGGGTGCTTATTATTGTATATGCCATTTGTTAGAAATGAAAAACGCGTGCATAAAGAATCACTGGGATCATAATCTAGTGATTCTTTTTTCGCAGAAAATATTTACAATTCTGAAAATTATTTATAAAATAAAGCGGAGTATCAATAGAATGGAAATTTGTATAGAGAGAAGGGGGAAAATGACAAGAAAGGTGATTTCAAATGGAATAGAGATTACAGTGCAATTTATTCTTTCTGTTATTGGTATTATTTGTTTAGGTGCTCTTCCAAAACTATTCGAAGGCTTACATATTAATTTTTCACAGTATGTACAGGCTTTAAAGATGTCAGTTATGAAACTGATAGATGTTCCAAACTTAACGTATGGGATGAATCGACCGTTATTTCCACAACTATTTATTCATTATAAAGAAACGATGATTATTTTTTTAGCTTCATTTTTTATTTCATTATGTATAGCTTTCTGCATTGTATATATGATGATGAGAAGTCGTTCGCATATACAGCGGCGCATTAAAACATTTCTGCTTTTTCTTGAGTCCATCCCAGACATTCTTCTTATTATCGGATCGCAAATTCTTGTCGTATGGTTTTTTCAAAAGACAGGGTTTTTACCTGTCAAAATTGCTGCGTTAAGTGGAGAATCCATTCGGGGTTTACCTATTATTTGTTTAAGTATTCCCACTACGATTATGTTTGTAAAGTTGTTACTACTTCGCTTTGAAACAGAATTAGAAAAGGATTATGTTTTATTTGCACGGGCGAAAGGGTTTGATCGTTTCTATATTTTAAATCGTCATGTATTGCGGAATGTGTTGCTTAGTACATTGTTTTTTGCGAAAACAAATATTTGGTTTATGTTATCAAATTTGTATATTATAGAATGGCTTTTTAACACACATGGTATTTTTGTATTCATTAAAAATTATCAACCGATTGAAGTTTTTACAATGAGCATCTTACTTATTTATATCCCGATCTTTGTTCTATTTAAGTCATTTCATTATTTCGTTCCAGATGCGATGAAAGAGAGGGCGTAAGAGATGTGGAAATATATAAAGCGTGATAAAAAGTTTTGGTTTAGTATTTTATTTCTTGTCGTGTTAGTTGGACTTAGCATTGGGAATACATTGTGGAATGGAGGGCATATTCGCCAAGTTTCGCTGCAATATGACGCGCAAGGAAATGTAGAAGCTCCACCATTTTCGCCTTCATCAAAATTTTTATTAGGAACAGATCGAAAAGGTTATGATCTTTTACATTTAGTCATTGAAGGGGCGAAGTGGACTATTGGTATATCCGCTTTTATTGCGATGATGCGGGTGGTTTTAGGTGTCTTTTTTGGTGTTATATTAGGAACCTATGTAAAAAGAGGGTTTTCAAAAATTGAAGCGTTTTTTGATAGCTTTACAGTTATTCCAACTGTTATGATTGCATATTTCTTTCTTCAGTTTGCAACTAGTTTTGTGAATGGAGAAGAGACGACTAGTTTCTTTGAGAGAGCATCATTTCAAGTCATATTGCTTGTTGCTCTGGCGGTTCCGACAATTTCTCTTTATGTTGCAAATGAAGTGCGGAAATTACAAAAGGAAGAGTTTATAGATGCTGCTCGTATATTAGGCGGAAGTAGAAGGCGTATTGTTGTGAAACATCTGTTTCCACACTTATATATGACGTTTGTACTTGTATTGATGCAACAATTTATTCAAACACTTATTATCTTTCTACATCTAGGATTACTTGAAGTGTTTTTTGGAGGGACCGTAGGGTTTGGAGGTATGATAAAAGAACTAGATTCTTATACGCATGAATGGTCTGGTTTAATAGGTGTATACTTTCGCTCTCTATCAGTGCATCCATGGATCCCGCTCGTACCAATTACTTTTTTTGGACTCACTATCTTCTCAGGGAATATGATTGTAAGAAGTATAGAGGATGCGATAGCAAAAGTAAGGTTAGGAGAAATGAACAAAGACGAAGAAGTAGAAGAAGTAAAGTCTATTTCACTTCCTAAAGAAGAGTTATTTACATTTAAACATACGATGTAAAGAGCCTAGGAAACTGTTATTACATGTTAACCGTTCGTTCTTATACAAACATTGTATTAAGTGATAGAAAATGAAAAAGAAGCAAGCATTTTGTGTAATGCTTGCTTCTTTTTATTTAGTAGAAACTTCACCTTCCGTTTGTGCTTGCGGGATAAAGTATCCGACAATACCCCCAATAATTGCTGGGACAATCCAACCGATTCCCAATTTATACAAAGGAATTGTGCTTGCAATAGATGTAATAGCAGCTGGCATCATTCCCATATTATCAAGAGCATGAATACAGCTAATGATGAATGCAGCGATCATTGCACCGATGTATACAGATGGTTTACGCTTTGTATATTTATCAATAAATGATACAAAAATTAAGATGATTGTAATTGGATAAAGAATGATTAACACAGGTAACGTAATTTTGATTAATAAGCTGAGTCCTAGATTGGAAACAATAAAGCTAAAAATACAAACATATAATACAAGCTTTTTATAAGAAACATTTGTTAATACGGTTGTGAAATAGTTGGCAAATGCACTGACTACACCAATAGCTGTCGTTAAGCAAGCAAATATAATTGCGACACTTAGCAAAATATTACCGCTTGTCCCAAATAATTGATACATAACAGTCGCTAATAGTTGACCACCATTTTCGAATTGTCCTAGGTTTCCATTTGATGCCCCGATGTATCCAAGTAAGAAATAAACGACTGTTAAAAAGAAAGCAGCGATACTTCCGCAAATAATTGTGTATTTTGCGATAGAAGCTTTTTCCGTTACACCGTTTTGACGAATCGCATTTACGACAATTGTTGACAAAACAAGAGCGCCAATCGCATCTAATGTTAAAAATCCTTCTAAAAACCCTTTGAAAAATGGAATCTCTTTATAGTCGCCAACAGGAGGAACAAACGAACCTGTTGGTGAAAGAATCACTTTTGTTGCCATAATTGCAATAATACCAAGTAAGATTGGTGTCAATATCTTCCCAATATGATCAACTAATTTGGATGGGTTTAATGATAAGAAGTAAACAACAGTAAAGAAAAGAAAGCTAAATAGTAACATGGAATACCATTGGTCCGGAAAAAGCGGTGCGATTCCAATTTCATAAGAAACAGATCCAGTTCGTGGAATAACAAATAGTGGGCCGATTGAAAGGTAAATAATAATAGCTAGTACTGCTGCAAATTTTGGATGAACACGGCTCGCTAAACTTTTAAAACTACCACCTGCAAGAGCAACAGCGACAATTGCTAATAAAGATAATCCTACATCTGTAATAATAAATCCTGAAATAGAAACCCACATGTTTTCTCCTGAAGAAAGCCCAAGAAGTGGTGGGAAAATCATATTACCAGCGCCGAAAAAAACTGCAAATAGCAATAAGCTAATGGAGAGAATTTGCGATGGCTTTAAAGTTGTACGCATTATATATAAAATCCTCCTATATGTTATTTTGTCGAAAATTCAAATAATTTGTCGAGTAACTGTTTTAATTTTAAAGGTCTGATGACTAGAAAGCAACAGGGAATTTTAAATAATTTTAAAAATAATGCGTTAAGTTGAATAATTATGCCTTTTTGGAAAAACGTTGGTATGGAAGTTAGGGAAAGATAGATGGACAATAAAAAATACACATATCAATAGGATATGTGTAGCTGAAAAAATTAAAAATAAATTTTTCGATCGCGTTCTTCTTTTAAAATTTCAACAGCTTCGCGGAAACGCTGGGAATGAACGATTTCGCGCTCACGTAAAAAGCGGAGGCTATCATTTATATCAGGATCATCTGATAAATCAATGAGCCACTGATAAGTTGCTCTTGCTTTTTCTTCTGCGGCAATGTCTTCATATAAGTCTGCAATTGGATCACCTTTTGCTTGTATGTATGTGGCTGTAAACGGAACGCCGCCTGCATTGTGATAAAATAGTGCACTATCATGATTAGCGTATTGAGCATCTAGTCCAGCTGCTTTCATCTGCTCAGGGGTCGCGTCTTTTGTTAATTTATAAATCATTGTTGCAATCATTTCAAGATGAGCAAATTCTTCCGTACCGATATCTGTTAATAAACCTATTACTTGATCAGGAATCGTGTAGCGCTGGTTTAAATAACGGAGAGCAGCTGCCAATTCGCCATCTGCACCACCGTACTGCTCAACTAATAATTTTGCAAGTGCTGGATTACAAGTACTTACTTTTACAGGGTATTGCAATTTTTTTTCATATATCCACATATTTTCTCTCCTTTATATTTGCCATGGCCAAGGACCTTTACTCCATTCCCACGGAGCATTAGAGTAGCTATTACCAAACTGTTGGAGTGGGCCATACTTTTCTTCAATTTTTTGCTTTTGCAATCTTCTTTTATAGGAAAAATCATTAAATTGATTTATCGCTGTAACATCATCTGGATGAGTATCTAGATAAAGTGTAAGTTCAACTAATACAAAATCGAGTTCTTGCAACTCTTTTATCCATTCATAATATTCATCTGGCAGTGTTTGAGTCACGATTCTTGTCACCTTCCTTTCTTATGGGGGCTTTCATAATAATCATAAAGAGCAGGCCATAAAGTGCCTTTTTGTAAGGCGTCTCTTGGAGGGAATTGTGGTAAATTAGTTGGTTGGAATCCCATATATAAATGAGGAGGGGTTGAATAAAATCTCTTTCCAATCGGCGGACAAGGATCTTTTGGACTATGGTAAGGTGTGTAAGATTTCATAAATTTGTCCATAATGCAAACCTCCTTTATAAGTGAAACATTCATCACTATGTATTGTATTCAGACATAATTGTTATTTATGACTCATATAGAAAAACTAGTAGGGTCAAGGAGGAAATGTACGTGGAGACTATTACAAATTGCATTGTATTAGAAGTAAGAAATTTAAAGGAAACATTATATTTTTATGAAGGTATCTTGGGATTTCAGCCGAGTAGACACCGACCACAATTACATGTGCCTGGCGTCTGGTATGATGTTGGTGCAACAAGAATTTGCTTCGTTTTAAATAGGGAAAAAGGCGGGGATTTCAGTGAGGAAGTGCCTTCTTATATAAATTTTAGTTTGCCATTTTGTGATATGGAAAAAGTACGAAAAAAATTAGAATTCTATTGTGTGTCATTTCAAGAATTAGAGAGCTGTAAAACGGAGAAAAGAGGTATTATTGTGCATGATCCTGACCAGTATAGAATTCTAATTGCGCCGAAAGAGTAGATAAGGGGGAGTTAACCGGATGAATAGTACGTATGAAGAAATCGCGTTGTTTGAACATAAATTCTGGTTGAAGGTTCTTGGCGATCATGCGCAGTTTCTTTTAGATGCTTTAGCTCAAAATGAAAGTGAAGATATTCAAAAAGCGATGTATTTTGTCCAAACATTTGATAGATTTCTCAGTAATATTCATACGGTAAATTTGATTGCATTTGCGAAAGATGCACATAAAGTAGCAAAGGAAATTAGAAAATTTAAGTTAAATATTATACAAAAGCAATTGGAAGGAAAAATTGTCATTCATTTTACACCAACTTTTATTAACCATATGGTGAACGAAGTGGAAGAGTATATAATGGTATTAGAATATTTAATAAAAGGAGAAGTGCCACCTGTTTTTCATGAATTGCATTATCATCTTGCTTGGCTAACGGATGCAGCGGGTCATGCAGGTGCCATTTCAGGTGGATTAGATCTGGTCGAGAAACGACTGAAAGAGAAGAGTGAAGAATATGAAAAGCATTTTGAACAGTTTTATTTAAAAGCTGTGGAAATGACAGGTTACTTACGGGCGGAACTACATTCTTTTCCAGCTCTAAAAAAATTTACAAAAGATGTTTCATTAGAATTAACACTATTCTCCCGTTTTCTTCACGAATTAGAAGAATTAGAGTTATCTAATCAAGTATTAAGCTTAATATCTGGAAGAATGGCAGACCATATGGCAAGGGAAGAATGTTATTATTTATTGAAATTAGCACAAGCTTCAGGATTAGAGATGCCGAAGTGTAATCCACTTTAATTTATACTATATAAAAATCCGCAGTGATGTGGATTTTTATATAGTATTTTTGTTTTGTTAGGAGATGCTAGAAAAGAATTGTAGAAAGGGGAATAGTATATGCAATTAGCAACGCATGAATTACGTGACTTAAGTGAACTGATAGCAGGAGACTATAATACGATTAATACGATGTCTACATATATACAGCAAGCACAGGATGATGAGTTGAAACAAATGTTACAGAATCATCTTCCTCTTCATGTGCAAGATTATAATTTGAAGGTGGAATTTATACAAGGTGAGACAACTCCAAATATATCAAAGTTTCAGCCGTCTAAATTAAAACCAGTATTAGCTTCTTATACAGAGGCACCTTCACAAAAGTATTTGCCAGTTACACCAAGCATGGCTGCGCAGCCTCCTAATGATCGATCAATTGCACTTGGATATTTACTGAATCAAAAATCTTCTGCATTTAATTGTGCAGGTTCTTTATTAGAGTGTGCGAATCCAGAACTAAGAACGCTTTTAGAAAATACCTTTTTAAATAGTAGTCACCATGCTTATGACATTTGGCAGTATATGGTGAAGAAAGGGTATTATCAGCTATCACCAGCACCAAGTTCTGAAATACAAGCGATAGCAAGTATGTAT
This sequence comes from Bacillus sp. FSL K6-0042, assembly GCF_038006685.1. Lineage (NCBI taxonomy): Bacteria > Bacillati > Bacillota > Bacilli > Caryophanales > Bacillaceae > Bacillus > Bacillus sp. FSL K6-0042. The sequence goes on along the minus strand of NZ_JBBOVS010000001.1, from coordinate 2,404,956 downwards.
CAGTTACTTCAACAATAGAAAAAGATTGACAAGTTCTATCAAATATTTTAAGGTAATTTTATAAAATTGCGTATATAAAGGGGAGTAACTTGTCACAATAAAGTCGTCATTACAGGGAGAAACCCTCGGCTTTATTGGCAACGATTTGTTGTTAGTGAGACCTTTACCAGCAATGGTAAAGGCCCCTTATTGTCTTTTTTAGGACCTTTACTATATTTGGTAAAGGTCCTTTTTGTATGCAGAAAAAGGAGAGGTGAAAAATGAAAAAGTTTATAAACCGATTTCGATTTATGCTTCATTTTCGTCGATTTGGTCCATTTTTATATGACTTTTTTACATCAAAAGAAGTCGCTATGCAGAAGAAAATACTATCCATTGTTTTTTTAATTGGGTATGTCGTATTTCCATTTGATCTCATCCCTGATTTTCTACTGTTTTTTGGGGGATTAGATGATATTGCTGTTGTCTTATTTATTTTACAGCGAATTGTGAAAATGGCACCGAAGCACTTACAAGAAAAATATAATTTAAATAAAGGATAGGAGTTCATAAATGGAGCAGTTTATTTTAGATGTGATTGAGTATTTAAAGCAGTTTTCTTATTTTGGTGTAATTCTAGCATTAACATTTGAGTTTATTCCAGCAGAAATTGTGTTGCCGCTTGTTGGATATTGGGTATACGAAGGAGATATGAATTTTTGGCTCGCAGTATTAGCTGGAACGATCGGAGGAACGACGGGGCCGCTAACACTATATGCAATCGGTTATTATGGTGGTCGACCGTTATTACTGAAATATGGAAAATACTTTTTTATAAAGGAAGAACAGATTCAAAAAGCAGATCATTTCTTTGGAAAATATGGACCGGCTGTGGCGTTTCTTGGTCGATTTATTCCAGGGGTTCGTACACTTATTTCAGTTCCATGTGGAATCGCCAAAATGAACATTTGGAAATTTAACATATACACATTTGTAGCGATGTTGCCACTCACAACGCTATATGTATATGTGGGATTGAAATTAGGACCTCATTGGAAAAAGGCAGAGGCAATTGTTGAACAATATACATTACCGATACTAGGGGTTGTTTGTTTCATTGTGATAGGAATGTTTATTTTCAAGTTTTTGAAAAAGAAAAATAAAGCGGAGTCAATGTGAAAGATGATGAGACTATTGTTTGATTAAAGGTATTTTAGACGATAGAAAAAGTATGGGACTTAAAAGGTGCTTTCATATACAGAAAGCACCTTTTGTTAACATAGACTATCTTTTTGTGTGATTAAAATCTACTTTTATAGCTTTCTCCAATTGTGATAGCGAATGTATGGTAATAATATCCTTATGCTTTTTATCATCTATACGGTTAATCCATATCCCTGTCATCCCAGCATTTTTACTTCCAACTGCATCGGTATCTAAGCGATCTCCTACATAATAACATTCCTTAGTGTCTTGATTCATTCTAATTGCTGCTTCTTTAAATATTTTCGAATCTGGTTTAGCAACTCCAACTTGGCTAGATGTAATAATATGAGAGAAATAATGATGAATCCCTATTTGTTTAAGTTTATGAACTTGTTGGTTGTAATCACCATTGCTTATGATTCCTAGTTCAAACCCTTTGTTCTTCAAAAAATCTAGGCATTTCCTTACATCATTGTAGACAGTCCAATTACGTTGAAAATGTTGTAGATACAGTCCGAATTTTTGATCAGCTTCTTCGTTTAAAATAGTTAGATTAACCTTTTTAAATATCCTTTTCATCCGTTTTTGTTTTTGCTCTTGAAAGGATAGGGATCCATCAAGGAATAATTGAAAGTACTCACTTGATATCCTGTTCCATAGTTCAATCAATGGTTTTGGTTCTAAGTGTGAAAATTCCCTTTGTGTATGAAAAAAGTCTATAATGCCTTGTTTTTCAGCATAATCATAATCTAGTAAAGTGCCATCAATATCAAAGAAAATCAAATTTTATCCTCCAAACATCTTTTGGTTATCACATAATACTTTTTCTAGATTGTAAAGTTAAATCCTTTTGTATATTTCATGTAGGGCTAATCGACATCATATCTACTATTTAGTCTAATAGAGATTTAAATGGAACAACTATATATGAGTGATATATAGTTGTTCCATTTTGATTTGCCAACATATAAGTTGCGGCTATGAAGAACAAAAGGTGACCTGCACTCGTTTTTTTCTTTTTGTTTTAACTTGGTATGGGGCAGGAAGAGGATCTGACCGCTTCTATGCACGGCCGGATGCTCTCTCCCACCTAAAAATAAAGGTTTTATGTCGTTTTTTATTTGTATTTATATAGCTGTTGTGGAACTTTACAGGAAACTGACTGTATATTTACAAAGATGTAATATTTTTCATTATTCATTTAAACGAGGTTAATATGTGTTAGATACAATAATCCTTGTACTGAATCAAACATATGAGGAGGATTTACGTGAGTAGGAATATGTTTCAGAAGGTAACAGGTCTTATTGGATTATTAGCAGTTTTCATTTTAGCGTTTGTATCGTTTCCATGGAACACTTTCGCACAAACGGAAGAGAAGAAACAAGAGGAAAAACCGCAGGAGAAAAAACTTGTCTTTCCGGTTGTAAGTGACGTACATATTAAAAATAGCGGAACAGATGATACGTTCCGTTGGAAAAGAGCGATTGAGCAGTTTAATACACTTGCGCCAAAACAAGACGCATTTGTTATCGTTGGTGATTTTACAGATTCAGGGTCTAATCAGCAATATGATCGTTTTATGCAAGTGTATAATCAATATGCAAATAAAGATGCAGTGAGAATGAATTCACTTGGAAACCATGATTACTGGAATGGTTTATTGGCAGGGGATGCACAAAAACGTTTCTTAGAAAAGACAGGAATGGAATCTATTTATTATCATAAAGTCGTGAAGGGATATCACTTCCTTGTTATGTCACCAGAAGATGGAACGACACATGGATATTATTCTGATAAACAAATTAATTGGTTGAAAGAAGAAATTGCAAAGGCAAAAGCTGATGACCCAGAAAAACCAATTTTCGTGTTCTTGCACCAACACATTAAAGAAACTGTGTATGGTAGTCATGAATGGGGAACGAAGGACAGTGCAAAAATTAATGAAGTATTAAAAGATTATCCGCAAGCAATTACATTCTCTAGTCATTCGCACTATCCATTAGATGATCCAAGATCCATTCATCAAAAAGACTTTACATCTGTTGGAACATCTTCAGTAAGTTATATGGAAGTAGAGGGCGGGAAAGTTCAAGGTAATATTCCGCCAGGTGCAAGCGATTTAAGCCAAGGTTTATTAGTAGAGGTAGACGATAAAGAAGTAACAATTAATCGTCGTGATTTCCACACGAATTCTTGGACAGGTGAACCGTGGAAAGTTCAATTACCAGCTAAAAAAGAATCGTTTAAACATGTGGAAAACCGTGATAAAGAAAAACCATCTTTCGAGCAAAATGCAAAGTTAAAAGTTTCAAATGTAACTGAGAGTTCAGTAACAGCGACTTTCCCGCAAGCAGTAGATAATCTACTTGTTCATTCTTATCGCCTGCAAGCAAGAGATAAAGAAACAGGGGAAATCAAAAATAAGCTATTAGCATTCTCAGAGTTTTATCGTGATCCAGTGCCGAAAGAACTTACGTTTACATTAGGTGGGCTAGATAGTGGAAAAACATACCTGCTAGAAGCAGTTGCGATCGATTCATTCGAAAATGAAAGTGAACAGCCATTACAAGCAGAAGTAACAACAAAAAAAGAAATTATTGATCCTAATGTGAAAGTGCCAAAGGCGGATGTATTTGATGTTAACTTTTTAGATGGTATATTTAAAGACAACTCACCATTTGGAAGTAAAGGCGATGTAAAAGGTAATGTATCAATTGAATATGATAAAGCATTGAAAAAGCATGTAATGAAATTAAATGGTGAAGCAAATACATTTGGTTATATCCCGTTTTCAGCAGCGCAAAAAGAGAAAGTGGCGAATACATTTACATTAGAAACAGTATTTTCTATGAATGAAATTCGCGGTCAAGCTATTATGGAAAATACAGAGAGCGGCGGAATTGGATTTGAATCTACTGGAACTGGATATGTAGAATTATGGGCTCATATTGGTGGTAGCTATAAACGTATAGGTACACAATTAGAGGCAAATAAAACATATCATTTAACAGGAACGTATAATGGAAATGAATTAGCAATCTATGTAGATGGAAAAAAAGTAAATAGTCAGCCAGTGATAGGTAAAGTGTATCATCCGAATGTACCATTCGCGATTGGTGCAGATCCAACAAGCGATGGTAACGGTGGAGTTCCATTACATGGACAAGTTGCGCTTGCAAAATTATATAGTAAAGCACTTACTTCATCTGAAATAGTAGCGGCATACAATGAGTTTACAAATCGCACAAAACTAGAAGAATTAAATGCTTTATATGAAGAGATTGGTAAAGCAAAAGAAACATTAGCCGGTTCTTATGAATTCGGTGAAAAACCGGGCCAATATTCACAAGCTGCCTTTACAGAATTACAAACAAGTTATAATGGAGCAAAAGCAGTATTTGAAAATATGGTGACGACAGGTGAGCAAGCAGTTGGGGCATATCAGAGTTTAAAAACAGCACATCAAACATTTATACAATCAAAAGTAGTTGACCAAAAACCAGAAACGCCAAAAGAGAAATTACAAAAAACAATCGATGCAGCAAAAGCTTTATTAGCGAAAGTTCAAGTAGGGCAAGAACCAGGACAATATCAAGAAAGTCCAGTGAAAGCATTAGAAGAAAAAATCAAAGTAGCAGAATCTGTAGTAAAAGATACAAAAGTAAAAGATCAGTATGTAGAAACAATGAATCGTACATTAGAATATGCGATGCAGCTTGTTGAAAAGAGTGTAAATGAGTAAGAGAATGGGAAGCTTGCCTTGGGCGAGCTTCTTTTATTAGTAGGAATTTATGTCGTATCGCCGATATATGTAGCGATTCCGCCGATATATTATTTCATGTTACAATAAAGAGAGATGAAACATAAAGGGGCGAAAGATTTGGAAGAGAAAAAGCTAAAAAGAATTCTTGAATATGTATGGATTGCAGTTGTGCTCCTTGTTGGATATTATTTTTTGAAAGATAAAAGCAAATGGGTTCTGTTTTTAATGACTTTTCTATTAGCAGGATTAGGAGCGTTGTTCATTAACTTTTTCTTTGATAGTGTAACTGCATGGAAAAAGAAAAAGAAGGAAACAAAATAATAAAGGAGAATGGATATGCAAAAATGGAAGCTTGTGTACGAATCGTAATGATGATTGTAATTACGATTGGTATTGTAAATTACTCGTCATCAATAGGAAATTGGGCCTGGTTTACAGCTTGCATCGGCATATTTTTCATTCTACAAACGTTAACAAAAAACAAACTCGAATGAAAAACAGCTCGCTAATATAGCGAGCTGTTTTTCATGCTTTTTTTTGTTCACCATTATTTTCTTTGGTCAGTAAATGGCTATTACGTCTAGAGTAGAAGAAATATACACATAGTCCAATGACAAGCCAAACAGCAAATCCTTTCCAAGTTGTTGCAGAAAGGTTAATCATTAAATAGAGACAACAACAAATTGCAACGATTGGTAATATAGGTACGAATGGTGCACGGAAGCCTCTTTTTAAATCTGGGTGTGTTTTGCGTAAAATAAGTACAGCAAAGCAAACGAATGTAAAGGCTGTTAGTGTACCGATGTTCACCAAATTTGCAAGTAGATGTAAATCTAGTAATCCTGCTAATAAAGCTGCTGCAATGCCAGTAATCCACGTATTTAATAGAGGTATTTTAACTCTTTGATTTACGCGAGCTAATGCTTTTGGAAGTAGCCCGTCACGGCTCATTGCATAGGAAACGCGAACTTGTCCATACATAACGACTAAAAGAACGGTCGTCATTCCAGTCATTGCACCGACAGCTAATAACCCAGCAATTGTGTCTTCACCAACAAAATGAAGCGCAAAAGCAACTGGATCTGAAACGTCTAGTTGTGTATAAGGAACCATCCCTGTTAAAACAAAGGATACGATCATATAGAGTACCGTACAAATGAGAAGGGAACCAATAATTCCGATTGGTAAATCTCGCTGTGGTTTTTTCGTTTCTTCAGCAGCTGTTGCAATGGCATCAAATCCTAGAAAAGCAAAAAATACTGTTGCTGCACCTGTAATAATCCCATCATATCCAAATGGTAAAAACGGTGTCCAATTTTCCGGTTTGACGTATTTTGCACCTGCTACGATAAAGGCAATAATCACTGCTAATTTAACTAATACCATAATATTATTAATGCGAGCACTTTCGCGTACACCGAAGCTAAGAAGCAGTGTAATAAAAAGTAAAATACATACAGCTGGTAAATCGATTATTCCGCCTTTTCCCATTCCAGGGGCCGAGGCGATAATGGCGGGTAGATGAATATTAAATCCGGAAAGTAACGATTGTAAATATCCTGACCATCCGACAGCAACCGCCGCAACTGCCAGTAAATATTCTAGCATTAAACACCAGCCAACAATGAAGGCAACGACTTCTCCAACTGTCATATACGCATATGTGTAAACGCTTCCTGAAATAGGGATAGAAGAAGCAAATTCTGCATAGCAGAAGGCCACGCATGCACAGGTAAATGCGGCAATAAGAAAAGATAGCATAATACCAGGACCAGAATGTTTGGCCGCAACAATACCTGTTAAGACGAAAATGCCTGTTCCAATTATAGCTCCAATTCCTAAAAAGGTTAAATCTAATGCGGTTAACGTTCTTTCTAATTGTCGTGGTGATTCAGTAGTAAGTGGTTTTTTTCGTAATAATGATTTCACTTGGACTCTCCCTTCATTCTTCAATCTTCACAACTGCGAATATAATATGAGCCCACTACAAAATAGTTTATAAGTGAATAGAGGTACAGTTGTGTGCTTTGATAAAAAATATAGAATTGCTGTAGTAATTTTATTACAATTCAGAATATTTTGTCAAATAAAAACGTAACAAATAAAATCTTAGATGTAAGGAAAAACTAACACCAAAAATAGATGTATTTTATAAAGTAGGAGAAGATATTATGCTGTTTTATTTTGAAATTGTCGTTATTTTACTTTGTACGAAATTAGCTGGTGATATTAGTGTGAGACTTGGTCAACCATCGGTACTAGGAAAATTAATTGTTGGAATTATTATTGGTCCCGCTGTTTTTGGAATTATTAATAGTTCTGAACTTATTGATGAACTTAGTGAAATTGGTGTTTTGTTACTCATGTTTATGGCAGGATTAGAAACTGATTTGGAGGAATTAAATCGTAATTTGAAATCTTCATTCGCAGTAGCGATGGGAGGTATCATTTTTCCTTTCCTTGGCGGGTATTTGGCGGGACTCGCATTTGGGATGTTACAATCACATGCCATTTTCCTAGGATTACTGCTCTGTGCAACATCAGTGAGTATTTCTGTTCAAACATTGCGAGACTTAGGGAAAATGAATACAAGGGAAAGTACAACGATTTTAGGGGCTGCTGTATTTGATGACGTTATCGTTGTTATTTTATTGGCCTTTGTTATGAGTTTTTTAGGCACACAAGATGTGAGTATTACACTTGTTATCGCTAAGAAAATCATTTTTTTCGTAAGTATTGTTTTCATTGGATGGAAAGTGGTTCCGTGGATTATGAAAATGTTGGTGCCGCTTCGTGTGTCAGAGGCGTTAATTAGTGCAGCACTTATTATTTGTTTTTCATTTGCTTACTATAGTGAGCAAATGGGGATTGCTGGTATCATTGGTGCATTTGCTGCAGGGATTGCCATTTCACAAACAACATATAAACATGAAGTAGAACATAAAATAGAGCCGATTGCCTATGCGATTTTTGTACCAATCTTTTTTGTTAGCATCGGGATGGAGATTACATTTCAAGGTATTGGAAACCAAATTTGGTTTATTGTCATCATGACGATCATTGCTATTATTACAAAATTAGTGGGATCTGGCTTAGGGGCGAGGTTAACAGGTTTTAGCTTAAAGTCTTCTATTAGCATTGGGGCTGGTATGGTATCGCGTGGAGAAGTAGCACTTATTATTGCAGCAAATGGACTTGCAGCGAATTTATTGGCGAAAGAAAATTTCACAGCCATTGTAATTGTTGTTATACTCACTACGATTATTACACCACCGTTATTGAAGAAGTATTTTATCTAAGGTAAGAAAGCTTATCTCATGTGGATAAGCTTTTTTTATGAATATAAAAAATAGTAATAGTGTAGAGTGGCGAAGTAATAATCGTGTTAAAATTTATGTGTGCTTTAGTACTGGAAGGAGAAAAATGAATGAAGATTACATGGAAAAAAGTTATATGTGTAGTTGTAATTCTTTTAATGTGTTTACCATTTACATTAGGAAAAGAATCAAAAGTTAAAGATTTTCCTGTTTCTGTTTTCTCTTCTTATATTGCAGGAGATGATTTGAAAGGATATAGATACACTTCCTTTTTGCCTGATGCTGCAATTTGGATAAATGGATGGGAAAAGAAGTGGTCGGAAGGAGAAAGGACGGTCTATCAAAAAGGAGATCGAATTGTAAATGTGTTTCATCCTCCTGGTGAAGATGTCTATTATCTTTATGATTCGCAAGATATGGAATTAGGATATGAAAAATAAAAGCAACCGTAAAGAATGGGGGATGAATGGTGAAACCGTCAACACTATTATTTAAAATTGAACATTACATGGATCAATTTTCACCAGCTGAAAAAAAGGTTGCTCAGTATATTATGGAGAATGCAGAAATTGTTCCTAATTTAACGACAAGAGAAGTTTCTAATAATGCAGGATCCAGTGAAGCAAGTGTCGTACGCTTTTGTAAAACGATTGGTATAGGAAGTTTTAAAGCTTTTAAGTTAGCGCTTGTTAGAGAATTAACAATTGCTGATTATAATATTAATGATTTTTCGGTGATGAATACAGAAGACGGACCGTTTGATTTATTCAATAAAGTTACATATGTCAATAAGGCTGCGATTGAAGCGAGTATTACTGCTATTGATAAAAAAGAGTTAGAAAAAGCAGCAGATGCCATTTTAGGAGCAAAGAAAATATTATTTTATGGAGTGGGTGGATCAGCTACGCCAGCAATGGATGGAGCGTATAAGTTTACTCGTCTAGGGTTTACGGCTATGATGCTATCTGATTTTCATATGATGTTGCCACTTGTGACCAATCTAGAAGAAGGGGATATTTTTGTCGCCATTTCAACTTCTGGCCGGACGAAGGATGTACTAGAAATGGCGCAGTATGCTAATAAACAAGGAGCAACTGTGATTGCTATTACTACACTCAATCAATCGTCTCCGTTATATAAAGAGTCATCCATACGTCTTTGTATGCCAGACGTAGAGCAGGATCATCGAATCGCAAGTATTGCTTCAAGAATGACGCAACTTAATATAATTGATGCTTTGTATGTGATTACATTTAATAGAATAGGTAATCAAGTATTGGATAAATTTACAGAAACAAGAGAAGAAGCAGTGCGATTACGGAAATTGAAGTAAAGGAACAGATGAGAAACAGGTACAAGGATTTATAGCAGGTGGATCGAAAGCGTTTACTAAGGCTGTGGAAGGTGCAGAGGATCGAGAAGATCTTGCAGTAGATGATTTAAAGGGGATTCAGTTAAGTAATAAGGACATTGTTATTGGAATCGCTGCAAGTGGTAGAACACCTTATGTAATTGGTGGACTAAAATATGCAAATTCTACGGGAGCAAGTACAGCTAGCATTTCCTGTAATAAGGGAGCAGAGATAAGTAAATTTGCAAAAATTAGTGTGGAAGTAGAGACAGGTGCAGAAGTGTTAACAGGATCTACACGCTTAAAGGCCGGAACCGCACAAAAGTTAGTACTGAATATGATTTCAACTGCTTCTATGATTGGCGTAGGGAAAGTCTATAAGAATCTAATGGTTGATGTTCAGTCGACAAATGAAAAGTTAGTCGAGCGTTCCAAACGAATTATTATGGAAGCGACAGGAATAGCTTATAAGGAAGCAGAGATTTATTACAAGAAAGCAGATCGTAATGTGAAAGCTGCGATTGTCATGATATTACTACAGTGTGAATATGGGGAAGCACTTGGAAAATTAACAGATGCGAAAGGATTTGTGAAAAAGGCATTATAAAAAGTGGGGAGGGGGGTTTTACAATGAAGAAAGAACAGCGGATGGCAAAAGAGATTACAGAGCAACTTGGGGGAACGAAAAATATTCGTGGTATTGCACATTGTATGACGAGGTTACGTCTAACACTTCATGATGAAAGTAAAGTGAATATGGAACTTTTGAAAAAAGTAGACGGTGTCATGGGTGTGATTGAAGATGAAACATTGCAAGTTGTAGTTGGGCCAGGGACTGTGAATAAAGTAGCAGCCGAAATGGAGACTTTGACAGGGTTACGAATTGGGGAAGTTGCTGATCAGCATCTTGAAGATCTTGGCCAAGAAATGAAATCAGCAATCAAGAAAAAAAATAATACACCGGTAAAAAGCTTTTTACGAAAAATAGGGAGTATTTTTATTCCGTTAATCCCTGGACTTGTTGCATCAGGAATTATAAATGGTGTCGCTAACTTTGCTAAAAATGCGGGGGCAGATCCAAATGCAACATGGCTGCAAATGTTACTTTTAATTGGCGGTGGTATTTTTACATTCTTAGGTATTCTAGTTGGCTGGAATACGGCAAAAGAATTTGGCGGAACTCCGGTTCTCGGAGCGATTGCAGGTATTTTAATTTTCAACCCAGCTATGGCAAATGTGAAACTATTTGGTGAAGCAATGGTGCCGGGGCGCGGTGGATTATTCGCTGTAATCTTTGCAGCATGGCTTATGGTTGTAGTGGAAAGACAAGTACGAAAGGCAGTACCGAATGCAGTGGATATTATAGTGACTCCGCTTATTACGGTACTAGTTGTAAGCTTAGTAACGATGTTAGCAATTCAACCAGTGGCTGGTTTCCTATCTGATGGAATTACAAGTGGTATTAATGCAATTTTAAATGTCGGGGGAGCGGTCGCAGGAGCTGTACTCGCAGGAACATTTTTACCGCTCGTTATGATGGGACTGCATCATGGTCTAACACCTATCCACATGGAATTTATTAATCAAACTCATGTAACACCATTACTACCGGTTTTAGCGATGGCAGGAGCGGGGCAAGTTGGGGCAGCGATTGCTATTTATGTAAAAACGAAAAATAAGCGTCTTCGTAATGTAATTAAAGGAGCACTACCGGTTGGTTTCTTAGGAATTGGCGAACCTTTATTATATGGGGTCACATTACCACTTGGTAAACCGTTTATTACGGCTTGTTTAGGGGCAGCTGTTGGCGGTGCATTCCAGGCAGTTATGAAAACGGCTTCACTCGGAATCGGTGTATCAGGGTTATCATTAATTCCGTTAATTGCTGATAATAAATATTTACTATATTTTCTTGGTCTTGTTATTGCTTATGCATTTGGTTTTATCTTTACGTATTTCTTTGGATTTAAAGAAGAAATGGCGGAGCATCTGTAGGGGGAGGAAGGTTTTCCTCCTCTTTTTCTTCGTATGAGACAAAAGGAGAGATTGCTATGATTGGAGTATCTGTTTATCTTTCAAAGGACCGGATAGAAGAGCAAGAAAAATGGTTGGAAACGGTAAGGAAATACGGTTTTTCTTCTATTTTCACTTCTCTTCACATTCCGGAAGATGATCCTAGGGCTTATAAGGAGTTAATACAAATACTTGGGAAGCAAGCGGAAAAATATGAGATGGAACTGATGGTGGACGTTTCACCAAGTTCTTTACACTATTTAGGGATTACGTATGAAAATGTGGAACAGCTAGTAGAGTGGGGAATTACTGGTTTACGCATTGATTATGGTATAGACCCGAAACAAATTGCACGTATATCACATAAGATGAAGATTGCATTAAATGCTAGTACAATCACTGAATCATTTTGGAATGAGCTTCTTGAGGAAAGTGTGAGAGTAGATTGTGTAGAAGCATGGCATAATTTTTATCCACGTCCTGAAACAGGGCTTGCTAAATCATTTTTACAAAAGCAAAATCAATTTTTGCGTGAATGCGGTATAAAAACAATGGCATTTATTCCAGGTGATGGTGAAAAAAGAGGACCTTTATATGAAGGGCTTCCTACATTAGAAAAACACCGATATATGCGCCCACTTGAGGCATATTTGGAACTTGTGGAAGACTGCTTCGTTGATAAAGTACTAATTGGAGATATAAGTGGGAGCTTAAAAAGTGTACAAGAAATTGCGAGTGCAAATAAAGGGATTATTCCAATACGTTATAAACTGCTGATTAGTGAAAGAGAAGTATTAGAAACAGTAGAGCGAGTACATACGAATAGGCTTGATCCAGCGCGTGATGTCATTCGTTCTGTAGAATCAAGAGAAGGACATACTGTTATTTTACCAGCGATGAATACAGTTCAAAGAAAGATAGGGAGTATTACAATTGATAATGAACTGTACGGTAGATATGCAGGTGAAATGCAAATTGTTATAAATGATTTACCAGAAAATGAAAAGGTGAATGTAATTGGAACGGTTTTTGAAGAAGATTTATCATTATTGTCTTACGTAAATGCAGGAAAGAAATTTGAACTTATCTCGAAAGAATAGAAAATCATTGATGTTTTTTCGAATGCATTTCCACATGTTAAGCCTTGAAGGAGCGCTATTTTTTATGAAACATTATCCGTGAAAGGGGTAATGTTTTTTTATTTTCTTTAAAAAAAGTATTTGACGAATAAAAAGAAACAATGTATTGTTTTGTCTTGTGAAAAAAAGTTTTGTACAACAAAACAAAAGGGGAGTTCAGAATGAATCAATATATTGGTAATTTAATTATTCGTATCGTGTTAGGAGTTACATTCTTTGCACATGGCTTAGCAAAGTTTCAATCAGGTATTGATAATGTAGCAGGTTGGTTTACAAGCATTGGCTTACCAGGTGGTCTCGCATATGGGGTTGCAACATTTGAATTAGTTGGTGGTCTATTATTAATCATTGGCTTAGGTGTTAGATATGTGGGATTATTATTTGCTCTTATCTTAGTTGGTGCAATTGTAAAGGTAAACGGAGCAGCTGGTTTATTAGGAGACGGAAAGAATCCTGGATATGAATTAGATCTTGCATTATTAGCAATGGGTGCCTATTTATTTGTTGTAAAAGCAGAAGGGTATGTAGATCGTTTCTTAAAAGGAAAAGTACTCAAAGCAAAATAAATTATTATATAAAGCACTGTTCTTTTCTGAAGAAGATTTATGAAAAGAACAGTGTTTTTGTATATATCTATTTTGCTGGGGAATTTTTTTGATATTAAAGTATTGACTTGGCACTTAGTTGTAACTATGATGATTACAACTAAGTACTTAGCAATGAAGTATGAGTTGTAAATAGATAGCATATTTTTTTGGTTTATTTGTAACTACTTTAGTTACAATATAGAGTGATTATAACAAGTAAGGAAATATAAAATAATAAAAGTGTAAATGTATATAGAAAAACGGAGGAAACAACATGTCAAAATTACATGTAGAAGTCTTTACAGGATCTGAACAAGCCTTTCAAGTTACATCAACGATTATTTATGGAGAGAAAGATGCAATTGAACATACTCGTAAATACTTAGTGCCATTTGATGAAGTACCTTCGAAGAATCCTTCAAGTGAAGAAATTCAAACTGCAATGAAGGAACGGTTTCCAAATGTAAAGGAACGGGAAATTGGACTTGTTTTAGCAGAAAATGCGTTTGGAGGGGAAAAATAATGGGACAAAAAACAAATTTAGAGATTATTCGAAGCACATATGAAGGACCATCTTCTTCAAATGCAAAACATCTAGTAGAAGCCCTTTCTGAAAAAGTAGAATGGACAGAGGCAGCTGGTTTTCCATATGGTGGAACGTATATTGGTGTAGATGCAGTAATGGAAAATGTATTTAGTCGTTTAGGATCAGAATGGGATGATTATAAAGCGAATGTAAATACGTACCATGAAGTAAAAGGAAAAGACGTTATTATTGCTGAAGGTGTGTATTCAGGAGTCTATAAAGAAACTGGAAAAGCATTTGAAGCAGAGTTCGTTCATGTATGGCAACTTGAGAATGGAAAAATCGTGAAGTTCAAGCAATATGTGGATAGTCACGTTGTTAGAGAAGCGATGAAAGCTTAAAAATGATAAACAAATGGAATCGGCTATTTGTAGGCGATTCCATTTGTTTTAGTAACAATTAGAGGAGATATCAAAATACATAATATGAAAAAATGGATAATAGGGACGATTACGACTATCGTAATTGTAATGGGTGTTATATTTGGCGCTTATAAATTTCTTGAGTATGTCGAAGTAGAGGATAAACGTTTAAAGGAGCAGAAAGTAATTGCTCAAAAGGAAAAGAAGGTAGTGGAAGAAACGCCGCGAGTTAGTGAAGATGAAATTATATCTATTATGCATAAGATGGTACATCAAAAAGTAAAATCCTCTGAGAAATGGGGATTTATTGAAATGACGAAAAAGGAAATTCATAATACGAAGAGGGCTGTAGAGAGTAGTAAAAATTTTAATAATAAAACAAGGCTACTTGCTATTTTAGACCGCTGGGAGAAAGAGGATTTTTCGCAAACAGTTGAGGAACATAACTTCTTGTGGAAAATTCAAGGCGGGGATACTGGAAAGGCAACAGAACGTTTATCACCAGCAGAAGAACAGCAGTATTTAAAAGAAATGAGAAGTAAAAAGTGAAGAATGTAAAAACATCGCCATTATGTTAAAGATAATGGCGATGTTGATCTATTAAGAGTGCTGCCGTACTAAAGTTTGGCTAGGTTGATGAGCAACTGTTTTAAAGTGAGAAAATAAATAACAGCCAGTAATAACAGTGATAGTCCCAAAGATTTGGATCCAAGTTAGTTCTTCTCCTAAGAAAAGAAACGCTAAAATGGCAGTGAAAATTGGATTAAAATTTAGAAAAATTCCTGATGTAGTTGCTCCTAATTTTTGAACACCAATATTCCAAAATACCATACAGACTACAGTTGAAATTAAGCCTGTATATAGTAGTGAAGTGATAAATGAAGCATTAATATTGGAAACAGTAAAGCTTGGTATATTAAATGGAAGCAATATAATGACACCAAAAATACCAGAATATAAAGTTGCCATCATTGGCGTAGTTGTTTTTGTTGCCCATTTACTACAAACAGAATAGATACCCCAAATACAAACCGCAGCCATCATCCACAAATCCCCACTATTAAAATGTAATGAAAATAACAGTGCGATATTTCCTTTTGAAAGGACGAGAATTACACCAAAAAAAGAAAGAATCATAGATAAGATTTGAAGCATATTTATTTTTTCTTTTAAGAATAAAGACGAAAATAGTGCAATTGAAATCGCGTTTAACGTAGAAATAAGTCCAACGTTTGTTGCGGATGTTTGTTCTAACGCTAAGAATTGAAAAATGTTAAAGAGAACAACGCCGGTGATTCCCATAAGTAGTAAGGGAAGAATTGTAGCGCGCGGTGGAAAAAGTTTCTTTTCTTTAAACCAAACAATCGGTAAGAGACAAACAATCGCAATCAGCCATCTTAAACTTGTAAGCGTCATTGGAGAAGCATGATCGACAAGTGATTTTCCAACAACAAAGTTTCCCCCCCATAGTAAGCTTGTTAGCAATAATAAAAAGACATAAAAATAAGGCATAGTTTGGAACTCCTTTTATTAGTGTATAAATTGAAAAACTGATAAAAAACCTTTCTTTTTTGGGGGAAGAGAGAATCCGTCCATGGATAGAAGCGGTCAGATCCTTTTTTAGCCCCATGCCGAGTAAAAACAAAAAGAGAAAATGAGTGTATGTCCTTTTTTGTTTTCATAGCAGTGACTTATGTGTTGAAAACACAAAATGGATTTATATCGTATGGATTGTAAATAATTTTAGCATTTTTCTTTGTTATCTAATATGTTCTTTTGTATAATGGTGAAAATTCAATAAAATGTTTTGTTTAGGTTTGTAATTACGGAATTTTATTTAATTTCACTAGGGTTATTATGCATTTTTTCGAAGAATCGTCGGTAAGAAAAAAGGGGGATTTTTATGGAGTCATCTGTTATTAAAGTGTTAGATGATTTGGACGTACAAATTTTAGATATTTTACAAAAGGAATCACAAGTAAGTAATGCCGAACTTGCGCGTCGTGTTAATTTATCACCGGCTGCAATGCATGCACGAATAAAGAGGCTAGAAGGGGAAGGGTTTATTGATAAGCAAGTCGCGATTTTAAATCAAGAGAAACTTGGATTTGATTTATTATGCTTTATTTTTATGAGTACAAATATTCATCAATCTGAAAAGCTTGAAGTATTGGAAAGGGAACTGGAATCTATGCCGGAAGTATTGGAATGTCATTGTTTAACAGGGGAGTATGATTACCTATTAAAGGTCGCAAACAGAGATCGTAAAGAGTTGGAGCGTTTTATTAGAAAGTTAAATAAGCTTGGGATTACGCGAATACAAACGAGTTTAGCGCTGCGTGAAATTAAGTATTCTACAGTATTACCAATAAGAGATTCGAAAACAAGTACTGAATGAGATATAAAACCACTTTTTAGATGGAAGAGAGGGTCCGATCATGCATAGAAGCGATCAGGGCCTTTTTTAGCCCCATGCCATGTGAAAACAAAGGAAGAAAATGAGAGGAGGTCTTCTTTTATTTTCATAGCCGTGATGTATATGCTATATTATTTCCAATAAATAGGATCTTAAATAATGTAAATAGGGGGGATGGGGAAATGTATTGGGAGACTCTTCCTAATTGGTTTTGGGCAATATATTATTCATTTTTATTAATAACATTAGGGGCTGCAATATTTTGTGTTATACGAAAGAAAATGAAAAGTTTATCCATTTTAGCCATTGTTTTTGCTATAACAGTTCCAATAATTAGTTTGATAAATAGTATTGGAAGAGCGGAAGGAATGGATGAATTTGAACATTTAATAAATCAATTACAACAAGGAGCTATTTGGTCTATATTCACGACCATAGGTTATTTGTTTTTATTCGTATGGTGGATTTTCTTTCTACTCAAAAGTAAAAATCAAGTTATCGTTTCAAAGTGACCTCTAGTTGAGGTCTTTTATTATGCATTTCTAACCGTATTATAATTAGATTTTTGACACGCTGAAATCATCATATATGCCTTTCTACATCTCAAACTTGGCTTTAACCCGCATTAGATCAATATTTTAGTAGTATGTTAAGCAAATGGCCCCAACTTGACTTGGTTATATAGAAGAAATCGGTATTTATTTTTATATGAAAAATTCAGAATAATAATTGACGTGTTTAAGAAGTGGGCGTATTATTATATAAATTTATGAATTATTATACATTATAAGCTATGAATATTTATGTTAAGGAGATATATTATGCAAATTTCTAACGCGATTACAAGTGATGTGAAAGAAATATATAACTTAATAGAAATATATTCGAAAGAAGGAGTTGTTCTGCCGCGTTCACTTTTGTCCCTTTACCAATATCTACAGTGTTTGTATGTTGTGAAAGAGGAAGGAGAAATTTTGGGAGTTGCTGGTTTACATGTTTTAGGAGAAGATCTTGCAGAAATTCGCTCATTAGTTGTATTGGATACATATGCGGGTCAAGGTTTAGGCCGTATGTTGGTGAATCATGTCATGAATGAGGCTACTAAAATAAAAGTGAAAAGAGTTATTTCTTTAACGTATCAAACTACATTTTTTAAGAAATGTGGATTTGATTTTGTTGATAAGGAATCGCTACCTGAAAAAGTATGGGTTGATTGTCGGCATTGTCCGAAATTTGATTGTTGTGATGAAGTTGCGATGATTCGGTATGTTATTTGAGGTTTAGTATGAAATAGATAATTAAGATAAACAGAAGGAGGAGGGGATAGCCTCCTCGTTAATTAAATTAATGTATGTCCACCTTCAACATGAAGAGTAGTTCCAGTGACAAATTTATTTTAAATAATGAGAGGCCCCTTCCAGGATGCTCTTAATTTCAGGGATTTAATTAAAAACTCCTAGAATCTTTGTTTATCCCGCTATTCGCGGGTCTTACTGCCCGTAAAAGCCTGATTGGTGATGGCTAATAATCAGTGAGGGATAAAACCCCAACTGATTAAAGTTTCACCTTATGGAATTTTTAAATATATGTATGAACAAGAACAATTATCAAAAAAAGGATGATTGACATTTTATAAATCATCAATGTACAATAAATATGAATGACATTCAGTCATTTTATTTCGTGGAAGGGTGTAGATAATGAGTAAAAAAGAAAAAATTGTATATGCTGCTATCGAATGTTTTAGGGAAAAAGGGATTGAAAAAACAAAGATTTCGGACATTGTGAAATCAGCTGGTATTGCTCAAGGAACCTTCTATTTATATTTTTCTTCAAAACTATCCGTAGTGCCTGCTATTGCAGAAATTATGGTTGAGAAGATGATATGTGCAGTTGAAGAAAAAGTACAAGCTAGCTCTTCTTTCTTAGATACATTCTCGCAAATTGTAGATGCGATTTTTGATTTTACAAAAGAACATCACGAAATACAGGCATTAATATATGTCGGTTTAGCATCGACCGAACATATAAAAAAGTGGGAGAATCTATATCAACCTCTTTACATTTGGATAAAAGGCTTTTTAGAAGAAGCTAAGGATGCTAAAGTTATACGGGATTCTATTCATGTTGAAAGAACTTCAAAACTTGTTATTGCTTTAGTTGAATCAGCAGCAGAGCAAATTTATTTATATGATCATACAAAAGAGGATCAAGCTAATTTACAAAAAGCTGAAGTTTTGGATTTTTTAACGCATGCATTGGATATAAGAAAATAAATATTCATTCATTGGTTATAGCAAGATGGATAAATTCAAGCTAACAATGAATGACATTCAGTCATAAGAGGTGGGAATATATGAAAAATAAAGCTTGGTTATATGTAATATTAACATGTATTTTTGAAGTTTTTTGGGTGTTTGGTTTTAATACTGCTCACGTATGGTGGCATTGGGCAATAATTCTAGGGATTATTGTTGTTGATTTTCATATGCTTTCTAAAGCATGTGAACATCTTGCGACAGGAACAGTATATGCCGTTTTTGCTGGAGCAGGAACTGTGGGAACCTTCTTAATGGACGTTTTTCTTTTTGGTGGAAGTTTTAGTCTAGGGAAATTATTTTTCATAGTTATGATAGTAGCTGGCGTTATTGGCCTGAAGTTAGCCGATAACAAAGAAGTAGAAGAAGAAGTTATGAAAGGAGCTGCTTAAGGATGGGATGGATTTTTGTCCTTTGTGCCGCAATTTGTGAAATGGTTGGTGTAGTAGGTCTTAAAATGTATAGTAAGGATAAAACAGTAACGCATGGAGCGATTTATATAGGTGGATTTGGTATGTCTTTCGCATTTTTATATACATCTTTCCTATTTTTGCAGATAAGTGTAGCTTATGCGGTTTGGATTGGTATAGGAACAGCCGGAGCTGTTTTGTTAAATATGTTCTTTTTTGGAGAATCAAAAAGTAAGGCGCGTATGATTAGTGTGGCTCTTATTGTATGCGGAGTGACAGGTTTAAAGGCTCTTTCTTAAAGATAGAACAAGCTTGTTAAAAAGATCGTATAGGAGGAGTAGTAATGTCTTATACTCTATTGTTGACAGTACAATAATTTTTCATATAGAATGAGTGACGGTCATTCAATACGCGTGTGAAAGGACTCAGATCATGAATAAAAAAGAGAAAATTGTCTATGCAGCTATTGAAGTGTTTCAGGAAAAAGGCGTTGAAAAAACAAAGATCTCTGATATCGTAAAATTGGCTGGTATTGCTCAAGGAACTTTTTATCTGTATTTTCCTTCTAAATTATCTGTTATGCCTGCAATAGCAGAAGTTATGGTTGAAAAGATGATACATGCAGTAAAAGAACGAGTACAGAATAATGAACCTTTTTCAAAGAAAGTTATGCAAGTGATAGATGCTGTTTTTGACTTTATAGCGGAATATCGTGAAATACAAGCATTAATGTATGCTGGTCTTGCATCAACTGAGCATATAAAAGAATGGGAAACTGTATATCAACCTCTTTATATGTGGCTAAATCAATTCTTAAATGAAGCAAAAGATGCAGGTGCAATTCGTAATTCTATTCACGCTGAAAGAACTGCAAAGTTATTTATTGCTTTGGTTGAATCTGCAGCGGAACAGGTTTATTTATATGATCATAAAAAGGATGATCAGGCTGATCTCCAGAAAGCTGAAGTACTAGACTTTTTAACACATGCATTGGACATTCGGGAATAAACAGTTAGGTGAATCCATTACTAGTAAAGAGATGGGTTCATTTTGTTTAAAAATGAATGATAGTCAGTCATTTCGAGTAGGGATTTTATGAAAAATAAGGTAAGAGGTAAATACTATAAATAAATCTCATCATTCAATCCATATAGAGGATATAACTTGTGATGTTGTTTTGTCTTGCTGTTTGTAGGGATGAAGAATCTTCGCTAATAAAAACCTCTTGGGTATTATTGTCGGGAAGAATTTCACATCAATGATTTTTACAGAAAGAGGTGTTAATACATGAAGAAATCAATAAAAGAACAAAAGATGGTATTACTCATTCTTCTAAGTAATGTATTCATTGCATTTCTCGGAATTGGTCTCATCATCCCAGTTATGCCGTCATTTATGAATATCATGCAATTATCAGGAAAAACGATGGGTTATCTTGTTGCCGTATTTGCAGTGGCACAACTACTTATGTCACCATTAACAGGACGATGGGTTGATCGTTATGGCAGGAAGAAAATTATCATAATTGGCTTATTTATTTTTGGTACTTCAGAACTTATCTTTGGTTTGGGAACGGATGTATCGGTGCTTTATATATCAAGGATGTTAGGAGGAATTAGTGCAGCCTTTATTATGCCTGGTGTTACGGCATATGTTGCAGATATTACATCAGTTCAAGAACGACCAAAAGCGATGGGATATCTTTCTGCTGCTATTAGTACAGGTTTTATTATCGGACCTGGCATCGGTGGTTTTATTGCAGAATATGGTGTGCGCATACCATTCTTT
This sequence comes from Bacillus sp. FSL K6-0042, assembly GCF_038006685.1. Lineage (NCBI taxonomy): Bacteria > Bacillati > Bacillota > Bacilli > Caryophanales > Bacillaceae > Bacillus > Bacillus sp. FSL K6-0042. Next base: position 2,383,718 of record NZ_JBBOVS010000001.1, on the reverse strand, counting down.
TTTGCGGCAGCCATTGCTTTTTTCGCATGCGTTTCTTCAATATTTATTCTTAAAGAGCCGTTAACAACGGAACAGCTAGCAGAAATTTCTGCTAATACGAAGCAAACAAACTTTATTAGAGATTTAAAAAAATCACTAAATCCACTTTACTTTATCGCATTTGTTATTGTATTTGTACTCGCTTTTGGGTTATCAGCATATGAAACTGTTTTTAGTCTGTTTTCTGATCATAAATTTGGTTTCACACCGAAGGATATTGCCACCATTATTACAATAAGCTCAATCTTTGGTGTTGTTGTACAGATATTTATGTTTGGAAAGTTAGTAGATATACTTGGTGAAAAAATCTTGATTCAAGTATGTTTAATCACAGGTGCAATATTAGCGGTGGTATCCACCTTAATCTCTAATTTTTGGGTAGTATTAGCTGTAACTTGTTTTATCTTTCTCGCATTCGATTTACTTCGTCCGGCATTAACAACATTTTTATCAAAAGCAGCTGGGAAAGAGCAAGGGTTTGTTGCGGGAATGAACTCAACCTATACAAGCTTAGGTAATATTGTTGGGCCGGCTATGGGAGGAATACTATTTGATGTAAACATCCACTATCCGTATCTTTTCTCTGCTTTTATTATGGCTATTGGCATCGGTATTACAGTCATGTGGAAAGAAAAGCAAATGGTAGAAAGTTTAGCGAAATAAAAAATAAGTAGAGTTACATTTTTAAATACATCTTAAAAATAAGAAAAAAGCTCCTTCGAAATTTGAAGGAGCTTTTATAAATCTATAGAAAGAGCTGTAATAAATTTTCACTTTTGTAGTCTCTTTTTAAAATAATAAGTTTGATGTGTTGTGTAAATTACATAGTGATAGATTGATAATACGAGTTAAAAAACGATATAGAGAGGAAATAAAAACATGGATTACTTTACCAGATCCAAGTTCAAAATATAAAACGGTTTAACACTTGCACTTTTCAAGAATGCTATACAAATCAAAAAACATCCCTCATTTGCGATTTGCATTCATAATGCCGATTATAGTTTTGAATGTTGTATATCCAGCGATTGAGCATCCCTATCATCCAAAGATAAATAACAAAGGAGATTGACCGCCACATATTTGTGTATAGGCGATCATCTCCTTTTTATTTTATCTTACTATTTGCGGGCAGTAATCTTTCCCCCTCAAAATGCAGTGCAAGCAAAGAAGTTAGGTTCCACTTTATAAAGTTAGCCCAAAGCGCTTTAATTCGATAAAAATACCTTCTAATTGTTTCCCTTTATCCGTGAGGGTATATTCCACTCGAGGAGGAACTTCAGGATAAACCTTTCTTGTTACAATACCTTGACTTTCTAATTCTTTAAGGCGAAGTGAGAGTGTTTTTGGGCTGATACCATCCATTGATTTTAGTAGATCACTAAAGCGCAATGTTCCTTCAATAAGAAGGTCACGAATAATTAAAAATGTCCATTTTGTTCCAATTACGTCGAGTGTTTTTGCAATAGGACAAGGTATATCAGGTGAACCTTTCGTTAATACAATCGGATCTATATTGCTCATGGAAATAGCCTCCATAAAAATTTTTTGAATTGATTTGCTTTATAGTATCACAAAACTATCTTTTTAGTAACTATATGAAAAAAATATCACTACTTCCAAAAGGAAAATTACTGCATATAAAATAGCGTTAGGAACCACAAATGATTTCTAAACGAAGGAGGTGACTATGATGAAAATAAAAAATCAAACAAAAAAGTTATGGTGGTCATTTAGTTTTCTCGTAATTTGTATTGTTATAATCGGTACCATACTTACTGCGTGCAGTAATACAAAAACGTCTGCTTCTAAAAGTGAAATTCAATTGTTGAAAGGCTCGCCAGAACCTAAAACAATGACAATCGATCCTTCATTAAGTCAAAAAGAAGCTACAGTAATGATTCATACAGCCCAACGTTTTTATGCATTTTGGGATACTGGCAATGAGGAGCTTATTCCACAAACCGTTACAGAGAAATTTTTTGATAATACGTTGCCAAAAGGGCGCCCGCAAGGTCCTGAAGGCTTAGCATTTGCTGCAAAAAACTTTCGTAAAGTCGTTCCGGATATACATTGCAAGATTGAGGATTTATTAGTGGTTGGTGATAAGGTCACAGCTCGTCTATCCTTTACAGGAACGCATAATGGAAAGCCGATTAGCTTTTTTGCCATTGATATTTTACGTATTAAGGATGGGAAAATTACGGAAGACTGGCATTTAGAGGACAATCTTACTCTTATGCAACAACTTGGAGTAGTAGCTGAGAATTAAATGATAGCGGTACGAAAAAATGTGGATTTAGATATATGCAATTCAATCAATAACAGATAAAGGGGAAGAAAACTATGAAAAACATACTAATCATAAATGGTCATCAAAAATATAGTGCCGACGGAGGGAAATTAAATCAAACATTGGTTGATCACATGGTCAGTTTACTCAGTGAAAAGAATCATGTGAAAACAACGATTATTCAAGATGGATACAATATTAAGGAAGAACAACAAAAGTTTTTATGGGCGGATGTTATCATCTATCAAACACCGATTTATTGGTTTAGTGTACCAGGATTATTTAAAACGTATATGGATGAAGTATATGAGTACGGCCTCTTTTTTAAAGGAGGAGATCAATACGGAACAGGAGGATTATTAACAGAGAAACAATACATGTTTTCCACTACATGGAATGCACCTAAAACAGCATTTCAGAATTCCACACAATTCTTTGAAGGTGAGAGTTTAGAAGAAGCAATTGGTCATTTGCACCGAGTACAGAAATTTATTGGTATGAGTCCTTTAAAGAGTTTTGCGTGCTATGATGTAGTCAAAAATCCTAATATTGATATGTTTTTAGCAGAACTGGAAACACATTTAAAAGAAGTAGTAAACCTTTCCTAAATTTTAAAAATAAATAGCTAGTAAAACCTCAATCTGAAGATTGAGGTTTTACGGTTATGCAAGTTATCCATATTATAGAGATGCGGATTGAAAGACCGACATAAAACCATTTCTTTTAGGCGGGAGAGAGGATCCGATCATGCGTAGGAGCGGTCAGTTCCTTTTTTAGCTCCATGCCATGTGAAAACAGAAGGAGAAAATGAGTGAAGAACTTACTTTGTTTTCATAACCGCGACTTATATGTCGGAAATTTAAAATGAATATATATAAATGGTTAAGTAATTTGATTTCAATACTCTTTAGCTGATTCTGTAGGATGAATCCAGAGCTTTGAAAAATCCGTCCAGCCAAAAGAATCGATCGTTACATTTTTTAAAGAAGATGGGTAGATCTTCTTTTTTAGAACATGATAATTAAATAAAATGATATATTCCGTTCGAAGGAATTCTTCAATTTCGTATATAAGTTTATAACGATGTTCCTTATTTTCTTCGGCTAAGAATGTATCTAGTAAACAATTAATCTGTTTTTGATAGTGAGGATGCATAAAGCGATTGATAAAGCAGCTTTTATTTTTAAATACATTTAAAAAGGCGATTTCTAAATCAGAAGCAAAAACTTCTCCCATTAAAATAATATCGGCGTTTTGATCAATAGAACGATCCGAGTAGTCTGAGACAGGAAAAGGGTGTAATTCCACTTGTATGCCTAAGCTTTGGCAACGCTCTTTTAGCCAAATTGCATCATGAGCACTATCTTTAAAAGAGAAAAAGTAAATATGTATAGTTTCACCTTGATATGTACTTTTTTTCAGGTATTCCTTTGCTTTGCATAAAGAATAAGATTGTTTCATTGCTTCTCGGCTTCGACTTGGAAAGAAGCTTGATGCGGGGATAGTCCGCATACCTTTTAAATCACGAATAATCGATTCAACGTCATATATTTCTCTCCAAGCTTTTCGAAAATAAATATCATGATGTGGACCAGGCTTTGTAAAGTTAAATGCGGCATATATACACCCGGTTTCTTCTATTTGTACTTCGTGTTCTTTTGTATGTTTAGTATTTGGTAGTTCATAATGTGTATGTATTTGTGCATGTTCCGGAATACGCCAAAGCTCAATTCGATCAAGTAACGCACGCTCTTTAAAATAATTTGTAAATGCTTCTAATACAACTTGATCTTCATAATAACTATGTAATTTAAAAGGTCCCGTCCCCATATAATAATGATTTTGTATTTCTACATCATGCGGTAAAATGGCTAATTGCATTGAACTTACATAATGCAGAAAAAACAAGTTCGGCTTTCGGAGGTGAAAGCTTATTTGTAGTGGTGATGGTGTTTCAATCTGCACAATCTCTTCAGTTAACCAGGCATAAGGAGAGTGTACACGTTGTAATCTTTCAAATGAAAATTGAACATCTTTAGAAGATAAGATTCTTCCATGATGAAAATGGATGCCTTTTCGTAAATAAAAGGTCCAGGTAAGTTGATCGTCACTAACCTCCCATGTATGTGCGAGATGTGGCTCAATTTCTTCTGTGTTGTAGTTGTAATTCACTAATGTATCAAAAATTTGACTAATGAGATGACTCTCTGTTGTTACAGCTGCAAATGCTGGATCAAGTGGCAGTATTTTTCGCGAGCAAGGTATCTTTAGCACGTCATACATATCGTTTAAAGGTTGGTATCCAAAATGCTGCTGTAGTTTTTCTTCTAAGCTTTTTCGGAGGGAAGCAGGAAATGGTTGTTTTAAAAGAAGAAATATCTCTTTTAATTTATCTTGCTGTAAGAGAGATTCCGCATAGAGCATAACCACTTCTGAAATGGTATGGAGAAAGAGAACTTCACTTTTATTTCCCCGTCCTCGTCCTGGTGTCCACGTAATTAATTTTTCTTCATTCATTTTTCTAAGTAAAATTTTTACGTTTTTTGTACTGCAATATAAAATATTGGCTAATTCTTGCAAGCTATTTTGCATGTACTGTTTTTCTGGATCATGCAATCGTAGTTGAATATAATAGTCCATCACTTTCATGTTTAAACGACTCCTTCCCAATAAAAGGGGAAATTCTTTAGAATATTCTAACCTTTTTCTTCCACTTTTTCAAAGTAAAATGAATACACATAAGGGGGAAGAAACAATGGGATTTTGGAGTATGCATCGAAATATAAAAATTAGAATTATAACATCATTTTTAACACGCACTGTATCAACAATGATTTTCCCGTTTATGGCGATTTATTTTTCAGTAAAGCTCGGGAGTGTCCTTGCAGGTGTTTTATTACTAATAAACGTAATGGCGGCACTCGTCATTGGGCTTTATGGTGGTTATATTGGAGATCGATTAGGACGAAAAAAGGTTATGATTATAGGGCAAGTGATACAAGTAGTTTCTATCGCTTGTATGGGAATTGCGAATTCAAATTATGTAGATTCACCTTGGCTCACTTTTGTGTTTATGCTAACAAATAGCCTTGGTTCAGGACTTATGAATCCGGCAACAGAGGCGATGTTAATTGATGTGAGTACACCGGAGAATAGAAAAGTAATGTACAGTATTAATTATTGGGCAATTAACTTGTCTATTGCAATTGGAGCGATTTTTGGTGGTCTATTATTTGAACATTATCGTTTGCAACTATTTGTATTATTAACAGTGGTAGCACTGCTGACGCTATATTTAATTGCTGTATATATGGAAGAAGTATATGTCGCTCGGCCAATTATAAAAAAGAAGCACGTACTAAAGGAAATGGTTGAAAGTTATAAAGTTGTGATGACAGATCGAACTTTTTTAATTTTTTGTATAGCCAGTATAGGTACATTATCATTAGAATTTCAGATCAATAATTATTTAGGTGTACGCTTGCAAAAGGAATTTGAAACGGTGCATTTCGTATTTGGAAATCACGGAACCTTTGATTTAACAGGTATCCGCATGCTAAGCTGGATTTCTGCGGAGAATACGATTTTGATTGTTTTATTTTCAGCACTTGTGATTAAAATGATGAAGCGTTTTAATGATTTGAAAATATTATATGTTGGCTTATTTATCTATACAATTGGATTTACAATACTTGGATCAAGTAGTAGCTTGTGGATCTTATTAATAGCGGGGCTTTTTCAAACGGTTGGCGAGATGATGTATGTGCCAGTTCGTCAATCCATTATGGCTGATATGGTTCCAGATGATGCACGGAGCTCTTATATGGCAATCAATGGTATGGTATTCCAGGTGGCAAAAATGAATGGAGCATTAGGAATTATGCTTGGTTCATTCATTGCATCATGGGGAATGAGTATTGTTTATTTTTTAATTGGTGTAAGTAGTATTTTATTATTTAGAAAAGCAATTAATAGGACAGAATACCGTGAAGAAAACATACCTCATATAGGATAAGAACATATACAAAAAGCGAATCGTTTTTATAATGATTCGCTTTTTATATACCATTTTTTTCTAAAAAACGTCTACTTCAGCTAATGTATTGCTAGTGCTTGGGTTCATTAAAAGGTTCTTCAGTTCACCTACTTCAGAGAGTGTGACAATGGTATAACCACTAATTAATACAATGAGTCCAATGACCCTTAATGTTTGCAAACTAATATTTCTTTGGTTTTCCTCAGAGTTACTTGGGGGCGTTAAAGTTTGAGTGTTGTTCATCGTAGGGCTCCCATCTTTTATATATGTGATCAAACATTTTTGCACCAGAACCGAGATAAAATGAATGCGAGTATTTTTACATATGAATCTATGAAAAAGTTGATGAAATTGTCAGCTTTTTATTTTTGGAAAAAATTGTTTATCTATTTTATAAAAAAATATTTTTTTGACCCCCAGAAAATTTTTATTCCCCCCGAATATATATAGTAAGGAAAGCAAAAGCTGCAATTACCAAAAATATAGAGAAGAGTTTTTCAAAGATTGTAGCTAAAATAGAAAAAGAGCAAGAAAAACAAGCGGACGCTATTGCAAAAGAAAACAAAAAAGTAGATCAAAATACAGAAGTAACTCCAGCACAACCAGAACAAGTAACACAGCCAGCACATAAACCGGCTGTTTCTTATGAGAAGCATGAGCAATCAAACCAAAAGGGTCAAACAGAAAAGAATGATCATCAAGACAACGGTAAAAAAGTCGGTCACGAAAAACATGAACAACAGCAAGAAGACAAGCACAAAGAAAAGTAGTAAGAAAATGTGATGAAATGGTCACTTCTTTAGTGACCATTTTGCTATTTGAAGCAAAAGGAGGGAGGGGGATTACTAGTGTTGAGTTTAGTGATGAAGATCATAAAAAAACCGAAAATAGAAGATATCGTATTTAACATACAAAACAACGGAGGAGATAAGGAAGCTTTTATCGCACAGTATCGGCCTTTTATTCGAAAATCAATCTCGTCTGTCTGCCGCCGGTATATTACGGAGCAGGATGATGAATACAGCATTGGATTGTTTGCGTTTAATCAAGCAATTGAACAGTATTCATATAAAAAAGGAAAATCTTTTCTAGCGTTTGCTGAGCTTCTTATAAAAAGGGATGTAATTGACTATATACGCAAGGAGTCTAAGCATAATCTCGTCTTTTTAAAAGAAGACCAGCAAGAGGAAATGGTAGAAATGCAGGTATCGCTTACGGAGTATATGAAAGAGATGGAAAACAGAAACCGTAAGGAGGAGATTCTTCATTTTCAAATTGTACTAGCTGAGTTTAAAATCACATTTTCAGAGCTTGCTAAGGAATCTCCAAAGCATCGTGATACGCGTGAGCACTTAATAGAAATTGTAAAGATTATTATAAAAGAAGAGAAAATGATGGAAGAGCTGTTTCGAAAGAAAAAGTTACCGCTTAAACACATTGAACCGCGTGTTAGGGCAAGTCGTAAAACGTTGGAGCGGCATAGAAAATACATTATTGCAATGTGTATTATCTTTGCAAACAACTATACATATATTCTTGATTATATAAGAGGGGGGAAGCATGATGAATAAAGGGATTGTGATGGATATAAAAAAACATAGCGTAGTTGTTTTAACTCCAGATGGAGAGTTTATTACGTTTAAAAGAAAATCGCACTCTTATATGATTGGAGAGGAAATCTCGTTTAACGAACAAGAACAAAGAGTACCGCGTTTTTCAATCCCTTCTTTCTTAAAGCCTGCATCATTACTTGTTGCTTGTTTTCTATGTGTGTTTCTGTTTTTCTACAACCAACCGGAAGAAAAAGCACTCGCTTATGTCTCAATTGATATTAATCCAAGTTTAGAGGCGAGCGTAACAAAGGATCTTCGTGTTATAGATTTGCGAGCTTGTAATGATGATGGAAAGCGCATTTTAAAAGAAATGAAACGATGGAAAAGTAAACTTTTGCAAGACGTAGTACGTACCATTGTAAAGCAAAGTCAAGAGGATGGATACTTAACGAATGACAAGCAAATTATGCTAACAGCTGTTACAAAGGACAAGTCGCTAGAACCACAGTTGGAAAAGGCTATGCAAGAATTAAAGAAAGAGTATGAGACAAAACATGTTACAGTCGTATATCAAAGTAGTACGATGCAAGTGCGAGAGAATGCCAAGAAAGCAGGAGTCGGCACAGGTGTCTATATAAAGCAAGAGAATGAGAAGAAGAAATCGCTTACTCCTCCTGCACCGCCGTCTAATCAGGAGGAACACCCTCAGGAGATACATTCGCAACCAAAGTCATCACCCGATGCATCATCGAATTTGTCTCCTGTAAAAGAAGAAAGATATGAGAAGCAAGAGCAAATAGAACAAAAGCAATCCCAGGAACAGCAACCCCAGCAATCAAAAGGAAATAATGGGCATCAGCAAGAAAACAACGATAAAGAGTATAAACAAGAAAATAAAGAGTCTCAGCAAGAAAACAACGGTAAAGAGTATAAACAAGAAAATAAAGAGTCCCAGCAAGAAAACAACGGTAAAGGGTATAAACAAGAAAATAAAGAGTCTCAGCAAAAAAACAACGGAAAAGGGTATAAACAAGAAAATAAAGAGTCTCAGCAAGAAAACAACGGAAAAGGATATAAACAAGAAAATAAAGAGTCTCAGCAAGAAAATAAAGGCAATATAAACGAAAACAACGGGCATAAAAAAGAGGACAAAAACGTTCCTGACACGCAACATCAGGGGAAAGAAAAGAAAAATCCATAGAATATTGAAGAAGAGGGTTCGTTCCATGTTAGGATTGAAGTCATTTCGTACAGCAACCTTGATTTTGAGAGGTATCGAAGCCATGCATATGATGAAAAAGGGCAACTTCACCAAACAAAGGGTGAAATTTGCCCCAAATGAGGTTGAAGTCATTCATAAGTTATTTGGATTAGTCGTTTGATCTCAAAGTTAACAGGAAATTACTGTTCTATATTCCTATTAAGTTATTTTCGCACCAAAACCCTAGAAGTCTATCTATTAAAATAGTTTGCGTTGTACTTAGAATAAAATATTTTATTCTTGTATTCAGAATAACAAGAAAAGGAGTATGTAAAAAAATAATGGAGAAAAAAATTCAACAAGAGAAAGATAACTCAAAACCCGTTTTTTATGATCCTAAAGGAAGAAGAAAAATAGCTTTCAGTTGGTTTCTATGTATCTCAATAGTTAGCATAAGTATTGTATTTTATTTTTTCTTTCGAAGTATTTTTTCAACACCAGAAATTCCAAATATGAATCCTTCTGTACAGCAAGATACTAAACTTGTACCTATTAATCAAAAACTCAGCGACCAGCAGTTAAAGAAGGGAGAATTCAAATCTTCTAATACCGAAATAAGCAATAATGAAAATTCAACAGGCAATGGCGAACAACCTAAAGAAGTTTATGGTTTTTATGTAAACTGGGATGAAAATAGTACTGCTTCTTTAAAAGAAAATATTGATTCATTAACCATGTTAGTACCAGAATGGTATCACTTAAAAGCAAACTTAACAATTAGTAGTGAGATTAAACCTGAGATTGTAAAGTTAGCAAAAAAAAATCATGTAAAAATTATGCCTTTGCTTACTAACTATACGCAAGAAGCTTCTGGTCCTGATAGTAAACTTATTCATAAGTTACTGAATGATCCAGCTAATGTACAGACAAAGTTTATTAATGATTTAGTAAAGCGAATTGAAGAGAATCAATTTGCAGGTATTAATATTGACTTTGAGTCAATACCTGAAGGCGATAGAGATAAATTAACAAATTTCATGAAAGAACTTACTACGGTCTTTCACAAACATCATTTGCTCGTAACGCAAGATGTCCCTGCTAATGATAAAGCCTTTGATTATGGTGCATTAGCCAAAGTAATAGATCGTATGATTGTAATGATGTATGATGAGCACTATGGAGCAGGGACACCAGGACCAATTGCTTCAAATAAATGGTTTGAACATACGCTCAATGATCTAAACATTCCCTCTGAGAAACTTATAGTTGCTTTCGGTAACTATGGATATGATTGGGAAGTAAATAGCAAAAAACCTGCGAAGTCTTTAACTTTCTCAGAAGTTATGACAATGGCTCATGATTCAAATATAAAAATTCAATGGGATAAGATTAGTGGAAATCCTTATTTTCGATATAAAAAAGGAGCGAAAGAACATACTGCTTGGTTCTTAGATGGTGTTACTCTTTATAATCAAGTAAAAATTGCAATGAACAACAATGCAAAGGGAGTTGCATTATGGAGATTAGGAGCAGAAGATCCTACTGTATGGAAAGCTTTAAAAGATCCTATAGAGGTACAAAAAAATTCTGACACATTACATAAAATCGCTAGTTTAGATGAAGTAAAATATTCTGGACAAGGAGAAATTTTACAGATTAAGAATGCAAAGAAAAATGGATTGAGAGATTTTAAAGTAAGCAAAGAAGGCTATCTTACAGATGAAGTATATCAATCACTACCATCTGCATATCAAGTGCAGCGCTACGGAAAACCAAAAGGAAAACAAGTAGTACTAACATTTGATGATGGGCCAGATCCTAAATACACACCGGAAATTCTAGATATATTAAAAGAGTATAAAATAAAAGCAGCCTTTTTTGTACTTGGTGAAAACGCCCAGCTAAATCCTAGTCTTGTTAAAAGAATATACGATGAAGGCCATGAAATTGGCAATCATACCTTCAAACATCCTAACGTAGCTGATACGTCTTTACTACGAACAAAAGTAGAACTGAATACAACTCAGCGCCTGATTCAGGAAATAACTGGACATTCTACGGTTTTATTTAGGCCACCATATGAAGCGGGTGCTGATCCGGATTCATCAAATGAAATATTGCCTATTTTGCGTGCACAAAATATGAACTATACAATGGTGGCAGAAAAAGTTGATCCTGAGGACTGGGCGACGCCCTCAACAAATGAATTGGTAAAGCGTGCTCTTAATCCCATTTATAAGGGGGAGGGAAATGTTATTCTTCTTCATGATGCAGGAGGGAATCGTACCCATACAGTAGAGGCGCTACCAATTATTATTAAAGACCTTAAAAAACATGGATATAGTTTTGTAACAATTTCAGATTTAATGGATAAAGAACGAGATGAAGTAATGCCTCCCGTTTCTTCTGAGGGTAAGCAATATTTACTTTACAACAAAGCTGTTTTTTCAGGAGCGGGGTATTCTAAGCATATATTAACAACTATTTTTTATATTGCTATTGGATTAGGTATTTTCCGATTCCTATTTTTAATTTATTTTGCATTCAAGCAAAAAAGGAAAACAAGATCTCGTTTATTTACTAATTCGTCTTATCAACCTTTCGTTAGTGTTGTGATAGCAGCATATAATGAAGAGAAGGTTATTACCAAGACGATTCGCTCAATTTTGGATAGTGATTATAGAGAATTTGAAGTTATTGTTGTTGATGACGGATCGAAAGATGGTACGTCAAAAGTAATTCAAGAAGCATTCCATAAACATCCTAAAGTTTGTTTAATTCAGAAAGAAAATGGTGGGAAATCATCCGCAATGAATTTAGGATTTCAAAAATCACGAGGAGAAATCATTGTCACTTTAGATGCGGATACTATTATTGCGCAAGATGCTATTTCTCTAATGATTAGACACTTTGAAGATCATAATGTAGCAGCAGTTTCAGGCAATGTCAAAGTGGGAAATAGACGGAATTTGTTAACTACTTGGCAACATGTTGAATACATTACAGGATTTAATTTAGAACGCAGAGCTTTTGATGAGTTGGATTGTATCACGGTAGTTCCTGGAGCTATTGGAGCATGGCGTAAAAAGAATGTAGTTGAATCTGGATATTTAAGCGAAGATACACTGGCAGAAGATACGGATCTTACTATAACATTCTTACGTCAAGGACATCGAATTGTATATGAAGAAAAAGCATATGCTTATACGGAGTCACCTGAAGATGTGAAAAGCCTCATTAAACAACGATATCGTTGGTCGTATGGTACACTCCAATGTCTTTGGAAACATCGAAAAGCACTGTTTAACCCAAAGCATAAAACATTAGGGTTTGTTGCATTACCTAATATGTGGTTATTCCAATATGTCCTGCAATTCATTGCTCCTTTAGCAGATATATTAATGATTATAGGGCTATTTGGTAGTAATCCTCTAAAAGTTTTAGGGTTTTATCTTGTGTTCTTTGCAATGGATCTTCTCGCTTCTCTTTTTGCATTTAAATTAGAGAAAGAGAATCCTAAACCATTAGCCTGGTTAATTTTACAACGCTTTATTTATCGTCAATTTATGACTTATGTTGTAATTAAATCTGTATTTTCATCTATTCGAGGGGTAGCGGTAGGATGGAATAAACTGAAGAGAATGGGGAGTGTTAAGCATTCCTCTGAACATAATGAGGCATCATAAGAGAGCAGATAATCTGCTCTCTTTTTTTACTAGTAGCTTCTTTAGCTAAACTTTCTGTTTTTTTCTTTCAGAATACACAATCATTCATTTAAATTTCCGATGAAGAAATTTGTTTTTTGGTTCTTGGTAAGATAATAAATTTGATAAAAAATATGCTGACTATAATAGTTGAAAGAACAAGTAAAAACTGCTGGAGTGCAGCGAATATAATAATGAAAAATAACACTAGCTGAACGATTGCTAATGAAAATACAAGGTTAAGAAATTGACGTACCCTTTCTTCAAATGAAATCGGATATAATGCTACAATATTATTTCCTGAAAAATATTTCCATAAGGCACGCAATTGCATAGAGCTCATATATAAGAGGCAACAAGTAATAGCGCCTTTTGCAAATACATTCGGTACGAAATATAAAATAAAAGAACCGATACTAGTCAATCGAATATATATACCAAAATAATCATTCGCACGTAAGAATGATAAAGTGTTCAAATATAAAAAAGTAGATTGTTTTTTATGTAATATAGGTTCTAGCCAACTTGTTAGCCATTTTCTTTGTTTTACTTGTTTTTTCAGCTGCGGGACATCGGTGAAAAAGTTTGCAAATTGGTAAAAGTGCATGTCCATTTTTTCTTCTTGCTCAATTATATATTCCCATCCAATTCGTTTTGTTGGCTGTTTTGTTGTATAAACAAGTAGGAAGACAAGAAGTAATAGCATCGCACCTAATAGAACAACTGATACGGACTGAAAGAGCGTGTAAAGAATGAGTGCATTACAAGTGAAGCGAATGATAAACCAGATTTGACTGTTATATTGATCACGCCATATCCAATTGATATATAGGTTCCAACCTTTTATTAACATTAAAATGAAAAAGATTGTACATAAGAATGGAACGGTTGTCTGTAATGTTTGCATTGCTAGCGGTGTAATGATTAGAAACGTAAATAGCAATGGGAAAAGTTGAATGACATAATTGTATAGAAGAGACTGTTTGAAATAAGATGTTAATTTCTCTTCGAGTGCCAGTAAATAGACAGCGTCAGGCTTTTGGATAAAAGTACGAACCTTACATCTCGTTATCATGATGGTAAGCAGAGATATAATGATGATTAATGAAATGCCTTTAGAAGGAGATGTTTTAAGAAACTTGGCGTAATAATACGCACCAATGCATGAGACGAAGATGAAACTGTATAGTAGACCGCTAATCATGCGCGCAAAGTACATGATGACGTTTTGAATATGCTTTTGGAAACGAGTGCTCCATAGTGTTTCGATTGACATGTTTTTTCACCTCTGTCTTCTATTATATAGGTTTCTTTCTTATACAAAAATAAAAACGAGCAAATTGCTTTAAGCAATTTGCTCGTTTTTATTTTCTTCATTTTTTTTCTTATCGCGATTCATTAATGGATAAAATGCAAAGCCAATTACAAATAAGCCAATTCCAAGAAGGAATGTTTTTATATCTGAGGATCCAGTTTTAATGACCCACAGTGCATAGCAAAGTGCAATGACTGCGATAATACCATCCATAATTCGTGAACCGGGTTCGTTTTTATACGTTTCACCAGTTGCAACGAGTTTTAATTGGAAGATTGGTGAAACGAGATAAGGGATTAAGTAAGCTAAGGTTGAGACAGTAATAACGAATGTATAGGCCTCAGCAATTGTCCCTGATAAAGTTGAGAAAAGGAAGACTTGCGACATAATATTTGTCAGTCTTAGTGAATAAATTGGACTTCCTTTTTTGTTTGTTTTTGCAAAGAAGGAAGGGAAGAATCCTTCTTTCGCCGCTTGATAAGGTACTTCTGAGCTTAATAAAATCCAGCCTAAGATAGAGCCGAATAGGGAAGTAAGAGCAAGTAGTGCCATTAATTTCCCACCGCCGTGGCCCATTGCAGCATTTAATGCATCAGCTAATGGACGTTCAGAAGTTTGAAGTTTATCAATGTGCAGAACACCCATTGTTAAAATGGTAATTCCTAAATAAATGGCAACTGTTAGTAATAAACCTGCTACAGTTGCTCGTTTTACCGTTTTTGGAGAAACAGCTCGGTTTGATAATAAAACAGCTGATTCAATACCGATAAATGCCCAAAGTGTTGTAAGTGCAGCTAAATTTATTTGTGAAAGCAGTCCGTGTGACACGCCTTCTTTATCAATCATTGGTGTATACCATTGTCCAAATTTTGAAGCTTGAAATGCAAACAAAGTCACAACAATGAATAGAAGGAATCCAGTCACCTTTGTTGTTGTTGCTAAGAAGTTTAACTTCCCAGCTCCGCTTACACCGTTTGTTAAAATCATATGTGTTCCCCATAGTAAGACAGAACAAATAGAAAATGTAATTAGTTTTCCAACTTCTATATCGAAAGAGCCAATCGAAAATAATAGGCGTGTGTCTTTCATAATCGGGAAGAAGAGTGATAAATATCCCGCAAAAGATGTAATAATAGCGACATTACTTGCCCAGTTTGCAACCCAATAGCCCCAAACCATACTGAAACCAGCCATTTTTTTCTTTTTTGGTGATGAGAATAGTGCATATGCATGACTTTGTGGTCCTGTCGTTAAATCAGGACGACGAATTGCTAAATTACCGAAAACAAGAGCTAGCATTAAAACACCAAACCCTGTTGTTAACCAAGCTAAAGTGACACCGAGAGGACTTGCTGTTTGTGCTAACGTACTTGGCACCATGAAAATACCAGCGCCAACCATGTTACCAACAACAAATGCTGTCAGTACCCAAAAACCCCATTTTTTTTGTTGCATAAAAAATACCTCCAAAGTTAGTATAACCAAGTCAAGCGAGGAGATATGTATGTCTTCCAAAAAGGGAAGAAAGGTAAGCTTCATACAAAACAAAAAAAGCACGTGTAATTGTCGCTACGTGCTTTCTATCTTATAGGAAACCCACGACATACCTCTCGATAGCTCTCCACAAACAAATTGTTTGTGACAGTTCTGCACTTATTAAATAGCAGACCCAGCAAGAATGCACAGTGGGCATTTCTTACTTCGGCAACCATTCCTTTCCCATTCATTCATCGATGCCACTACATCTCCTGAAATGATACTCTTAATGACTGCAACCTCTACCTCACCGAGATACGAATGAGGATTTATGTATTAAATTAACATAATCAAGGGTAACAAATGAATTTTTATACGTCAATGGATATAGTAATAATCAGACTATAGCGAACAATTTGTCATTAAAAGAAGAGGGGTTTTTTTAGAAATAGGCTCTGTTAATCTGTGTGTTAAACTAATGAAAAAAATATTTTTGATATTTTGTCTCACTTGAATCTAGAAAAACAACATAATTATTCTGTAACTTTATTTGAGAATGTAATGGATTGGTTAATGAACAGTGATCCTAAAGCATATTAGATAAGTGAATAGGAGAATGAAAGAATATAAAAAGAAGCTAATCTACAGCTGTAGACTAGCTTCTAAAATATTAAACTAAGTTTAATACAGTTACTTTCTCACGTGTCATAGACTCAAGGCTCTTACGGATACCTTGTGCTCCCATACCAGAACCTTTTACGCCGATGAATGGGAAGTGGTCAGGACCACGCTCTGTACGTCCGTTAATTTGAACGGAACCAGTGTCAATTTTGTTTGCAATTGCAAATGCTTTATTAATGTCTTTTGTGAAGACACTTGCTTGTAAGCCGAAATCTGATTTGTTCGCAATTTCAATTGCTTGTTCATCAGAAGAAACACGGATGATTGGAAGGATTGGGCCGAATGGCTCTTCCCAAGCAACTTTCATATCTTCTGTTACATTGTCAATTAATGTTGGGTAAATTAAGTTGCGCTCGCGTTTGTTACCAATTACGATTGTAGCGCCTTTTTCTACTGCATCGTCAACTAATCCTTGAACGAAATCAGCAGATTTATCGTCGATTAATGGCACGATTGTACTGTCTTGTTCTGGAGAACCAACAGTTAATTCAGCCACTTGATCTTTTAATAAGCTAACAAGCTCGTCCGCTACATTTTCATGTACAAGCACGCGCTTGATTGCAGTACAGCGTTGACCTGAGTATGAGAATGCGCCGCTAACGATATGTTTTGCAGCTTCCCCTAGGTCAGCATCTTCACGTACGATACCAGGGTCTTTACCGCCAAGTTCTAATACAAGCGGAATCATAGCAGCTTTTTTCGCTAAGTGAGCACCTGTGTTTGTACCACCTGTGAACGATACCATATTTACGCCAGGATGTTCTACTAAGTAGTCGCCGATAACAGAACCGCGTCCTGTTGCTACGTTTACAAGTCCTTTTGGAAGACCTGCTTTATGAAGAGCTTCAACCATTTTAATACCGCTAATTGCGCCTTGTGTTGCTGGTTTAAAGATAACAGCGTTCCCCATAATAAGAGCTGGTGCAAGTTTTGCAGCAGATAAGTTTACAGGGTAGTTAAATGGTGCGATTGCTAAAACAACACCACGTGGTGCACGTTGAATGATTGCAAGCTTGGATTTAGATCCACCAGGGAAGCTATCACCCATCATGCTTTCGCCATGCATATGAAGTGCTTCGTCTACAGTGTAACGAATTAAGTCCGCTGTACGAACAACTTCTTTTTTCGCATCTTTATAACCTTTACCGACTTCTTTCATTACGATATCGGCAATTTCATCTCGCATATTTACAAGCTCATCAGCCCATTTATATAAATATTTTGCACGATCTTGAAGAGAAGCTTCCGCCCATTCTTTTTGAGCTTGTTGTGCTGATTTAACTGCTTCGTCAACTTCCCCGCGAGTAATTGCTTGTACTTTACCAATTACTTCGTGTAAATATGGTGATGGAATATCAATTGTTTGCCCAGAAGAGCTTTCTCTCCATTCACCGTTTAAATAAAATTTGTACGTATTGCTAGTTGTCATGATTTGTCCTCCTAAAATAGCAACTTGTAAGAGTGAGTATATGGTGATTGTAGGGGGTTTGAGAATATTTTTCAAACAAAATGTTTATGGAAACGATTTCTTATGTGATTTTTATTTTGTATGCCCTTTCTTAAAGGGGTTTACCTTATTTGTAAGTGAAATATAGGATTATCCATAATAATATCGATAGATAATTTTTTCGGGTATCGAAGTGGTATTGTATATCTTTTATTTTTTGTGATAAAAGTTTGTTTTGTAAAATAATGAAAAAAACAATTGACAGAAAAGTTGATAAAGTTATAAAATTAAAAATGGAAAATAAATGAAGGGGGTGCGCGTAATGATTGTAATGGTAAATATGACTGGCTTAGTTGGATTACATGGTGGAAAACATTCATATCATTACGCAACCCGTACGGAAAGATAGTGCTTTTTTGTTTTCAAAAAAAGCGTACGTTGCGTATTTCGTAACGTACGCTTTTATGCGTTTTTCTCGCATATCGTCAAGCGGCGGTATGCGTTTTTTTGTCTCTATTTTGGTTGTTTCCATACTTTGTATGGTTTCGATAAAGTGAAACTTCCATCCGTAAGGGGGATTTATCTCCCACGGATGGTTAGTTGAACCAATCGGGCATTTACGGGCAGTTATCCCCTTATCTATCGTTCTCATTTCTTGCTGAATCTTGAGGTGGGGATTTTACTGCCCGCAAATAGCGGGGTAGAAAAAATACGGAAGGTGAGAAGATATGGTGAATCAGTACAATTGGTACGGTGTAAAAGCAGGGGCTTTTGATAGTGGATAACAGAAATAGACTGAAACAAGATCGAGAAGGGAGAGATTTCATTGTTTTCAGTATTACAAAAGTTAACATGGTTTTTTAAAGAACATTGGAAGAGGTATAGCATCGCGATTGGAGTGCTTCTAATTGTAAATGTAATAGAGGTAATTCCTCCAAAAGTAATTGGGTTAACAATTGATCATATAAAAGTAGGTTCTTTAACAAACGAAGTGATTATACAGTATGTTTGGATTTTATTTGGAGCGGCAGTTGGTGGGTATGTACTCACCTACGTATGGCAGCACCAATTATTTGGCGGTGCATTCGTGCTTGAAAAAACGATGCGTTCAAAATTTATGGGGCACTTGTTGAAAATGACGCCGACCTTTTATCACAAAAATCGTACTGGTGATTTAATGGCGAGAGCGACAAATGATTTAAAGGCGATTGCTATGACTGCTGGTTTTGGGATTTTGACACTTGTTGATTCTAGTTTATATATGCTCACAATTGTTTTTATGATGGGATTTTCAATCAGTTGGCAACTTACAATTGCGGCACTTCTGCCCTTGCCGATTATGGCATATGCGATGAATATATATGGGAAGAAGTTACATGAACGCTTTACGATTGCTCAAGATGCTTTTGGAGATATGAATGATAAAGTACTTGAATCGATTGCAGGCGTGCGTGTTATCCGTGCATATGTACAGGAAAAAGCTGATGAGCAAAGATTTCATCAACTAGGAACAGATGTATATGAAAAAAATATGAAAGTAGCAAGAATTGATGCACTGTTTCAGCCGACGGTGAAGATGCTAGTTGGTCTTAGTTATTTGATTGGTCTTGTATATGGAGCGTTTTTAGTTTTCCAATCGAAGGTTACGCTTGGCGAACTTGTTTCTTTTAACGTCTACCTTGGGATGATGATTTGGCCAATGTTTGCGATTGGTGAATTAATTAATGTCATGCAGCGCGGAAATGCTTCGTTAGATCGTGTCAATGAAACGTTGGCGTATGAGCCTGACGTGAAGAACGTGAAAAAACCGACGCGTGTACACGAACCAGAGTATATCGACTTTGATAAAGTTTCCTTTTCGTACCCGGCTTCACCTGAGCTGAATTTGAAAAATGTTTCTTTTTCATTAAAACAAGGAGAAACGCTTGGCATTGTTGGGAAAACAGGAAGTGGTAAAACGACTCTTGTTCGTCAGCTTCTTCGCCAGTATCCACTTGGAGAAGGGGATATTACAGTGTCAGACGTTACGCTAGGTGAAATTTCGACTGAAAACGTACGAAGCTGGATTGGGTATGTACCACAAGAGCATATTCTATTTTCAAAAACAGCACGTGAAAATATTTTATTTGGAAACAGGGAAGCAAGTCAGGAGGAACTTGAAAAGGCTATTGAAATCGCAGCATTCAAAAAAGATTTGGAGTTCCTTTCAGAAGGATTAGAGACGCTTGTTGGAGAGAAAGGTGTTTCTTTATCTGGTGGGCAAAAACAGCGAATTTCGATTGCACGAGCAGTTATTCAAAATCCAGAAATTTTAATTTTAGATGATTCATTATCAGCTGTGGATGCCAGGACGGAAGCAGCAATTATTGAAAATATACGAAGAGAAAGAAGCGGAAAAACAACAATTATAACAACGCACCGCCTGTCAGCTGTGCAGCATGCTGATTGGATTCTCGTTATGGATAATGGTGAAATTATCGAAGAGGGAACACATGATAGGCTCGTTTTGAATGGTGACTGGTATGCGGAGCAGTTTGAAAGACAGCAGGGCGAAAACGTAGAGGGTGAGGTAAAAATATGAGTGTTGGAAAACGGTTATTTCAATACGCTATGAAAGTAAAGGGAACCATTTTTGTGGCACTGGCAATGTTATTTATTTTCGTTATTGCAGAGCTTGCAGGCCCATTTGTAGCAAAGACAATGATTGATGATCATATTGTCGGTATTGAGAAACCATGGCATGAAACAGTGCAAGGGGACGATGCCGTACTTTATAACGGAGCTTGGTATAAGCGAAGCGACCGCTTTGAACAAGGTGAACAAAAAGGAAAAGAAGTTCGTATTATACAAGTTGGTTTCACTTATTATTTTGTACCTAATAAGGTTGCAGCAGAGGGAACACGTTCTGTAAAGGGAGATATTATTACAGTTCAAAGTGGAAAAGCAACGCAAGTGTATAAAGCGAAAATGTTAACAACCAAAGAAGTGTATTCGTTTTATGAACCTGAGATGAAACGATTACTTTTGCTTGGCGGAGGATATTTTGCACTATTGTTAGTTGTATCTTTATTTGCGTATGGTAAACAGTTTTTCTTACAGAAAGCATCTAATAAAATCATTCAAATTATGCGTGAAGATGTCTTTTCTCATATTCAAACATTACCGATTCGTTATTTCGACCATTTACCAGCAGGGAAAATTGTATCGCGTGTAACGAATGATACGGAGGCCATTCGGGAGTTATATGTAACAGTTTTAGCGACATTTGTTTCTAGTTTTATTTATATTATTGGAATCTTTATTGCTTTATTTTTACTTGATATGAAATTAGCGCTGTTATGTTTAATTATCGTACCAATTTTAATTGTTTGGGCTGTTGTATATAGAAAATATGCCTCTGTGTACAATCATAAGATGCGCTCTCGGTTATCAGATATTAATGGAACAGTGAATGAATCCATCCAAGGAATGCCTATCATCCAGGCATTTCGTCAAGAACGTGCAACAAAGAAAGAATTTGAAGAATTAAATGAAGATTACTTTAAGTACCAAAATAAAATTTTAAATTTAAATGCAGCGACATCGCATAATTTAGTAGGTGTCTTACGCAACATTGCTTTTACGGCGGTTATTTGGTATTTTGGCGGTGCCTCTTTGAGCGCTGCTGGGATTATCTCTTTAGGGATACTGTATGCATTTGTCGATTATTTAACAAGGCTCTTCTCACCAATTACAAATATGGTAAACCAGCTTGCGAATTTAGAGCAAGCGCGCGTTGCATCGGAACGTGTATTTGAACTGCTGGATGAAAAGGGCGAAGTAGTGGAAGAGGAACGTATACCACGTCTTAATGGAAATGTTCGATTTGATGATGTTTCATTTTCTTATAATGGGAAAGATGAAGTGTTAAAACATATTTCTTTCGAGGCAAAAAAAGGAGAGACGGTGGCCCTTGTTGGTCATACGGGATCTGGGAAAAGTTCTATTATGAATGTACTCTTCCAATTTTATGAGTTTCAAAAAGGAAAACTGACAATTGATGGGCGTGACGTGAAAGAGATACCAAAGCAGGCACTCCGTGAGCATATGGGGATTGTACTGCAAGATCCATTTCTATTTAGTGGTACAGTTGCATCGAATGTAAGCTTAGAACATCCAAAGATTTCAAAGGCTCGAATTGTAAAAGCACTGCACGATGTAGGGGCAGAGCGATTTGCTAACAATATAGAAGAAGAAATTACGGAAAAAGGAAGCACACTTTCGACTGGGGAGCGCCAACTTATATCTTTCGCGCGTGCGTTAGCATTTGATCCTGCTATTTTAGTGTTAGATGAAGCGACCTCAAGTATTGATACAGAGACTGAGGCGATGATTCAGGGGGCACTAGAAGTTGTAAAGAAAGGAAGAACAACATTTATCATTGCACATCGTCTTTCCACAATTAAGAGTGCAGATCAAATCATTGTGCTCGATCGGGGCACGATTCTTGAAAAAGGGTCACATGAAGAATTAATGCAGAAAAAGGGTCGTTATTATGAAATGTATAAAACGCAAATAGAAGGAAGTCAAAGTGCGTAACTTTCACGAAATGTTCAGAAAACTTTAAAGCAATGTTTACAAATGCTCCCATCTCTTTCCTTATCCATGTGATATGTTGGAAGCAAGGGGGAGATAGAGATGGAAGAATTATCAGTGACGTTTAACATTGCTTTCTTTTTATTACTGTGCGGAATGATCGGGTATTGTGTATTAGACTCTTAAAGGAACTTGCTATGGTAGCAAGTTCTTTTTTGTATATATAAATCCATATTGATTTTTCAACAAATAAGTCGGTGCTACGAAAACAAAAGCAGATTTTCACTCATTTTCTCCTTTTGTTTTCACACGGCATGGGCAAAAAAGGCCCTGCTCGCATTTATGCATGGGCGGAAGCTCTCTCCCAACCAAAAAGAAAGGTTTTTTGTTTTAAAGTAAGTATTGTTTTACCTTTTTTCTTAGAAGTGCTATATTTAAAAATGTTACTTATTTTTTGTATGTGGCGATTTTATATCATGTTGTTTGATTATGAAAAAAAAGGATACACTAATGACGAACATTTTCATTGAAAAATTGTTCAAGATTGCATACAATCAATATAGTTTTTAAATTCCTATCAGAATACTTGGAGGACTAATATCATGAAGAAATTATTTTCAGTGCTTGCAGTAGCTACACTAGCAGTCGGTATTGTGGCGGGCTGTGGCAAAGAAGAGAAAAAAGATACAGCTACTAGTCAAGATGCATTGCAACAAATTAAAAAAAGCGGTGAATTCGTTGTTGGTACAGAAGGTACATACCCACCGTTTACATTCCATGATGGAGGTGGAAAATTAACTGGATTTGACGTTGAGTTAACAGAAGAAGTTGCAAAACGTCTCGGTGTGAAACCAGTATTTAAAGAAACACAATGGGATAGCTTGCTTGCAGGGCTTGATGCAAAACGTTTCGATATGGTTGCGAATGAAGTCGGAATTCGTGAAGATCGTCAAAAGAAGTATGATTTCTCTAAACCGTATATTTCTTCTTCAGCAGCACTTGTCGTTGCAAAGGATAAAGATAAACCTGCTTCATTTACAGATGTAAAAGGATTAACAGCAGCACAGTCTTTAACAAGTAACTATGCGGATCTTGCAAAGAAAAATGGTGCGAAGATTCAAGGGGTAGAAGGCTTTAGTCAAGCAGTAGAACTACTTAATACAGGTCGCGTTGATTTCACAATCAATGATAAATTATCAGTGTTAAACTATTTACAAACGAAAAAAGATGCAAACATTAAAATTGCAGCAACAGAAAAAGAAGCGTCACAAAGTGGGTTCTTATTCCGTAAAGGTAGCGATAAGCTTGTACAAGAAGTAGATAAAGCGTTAGAAGATATGAAAAAAGATGGTACGTATGACAAAATAACGAAAAAATGGTTCGGTGAAAATGTATCTAAGTAATGCATTGATTACAGATCGATTATCTACATGGGTAGATATTATGCAAGCATCCTTCATGCCTATGCTAGAGGGTGCTCTTTTCACGACAATCCCATTAACGATTATCACATTTGTGATCGGTATTATATTGGCGATATTTACTGCTTTAGCACGTATTTCAAGTAGCCGCCTACTACAATGGATTGCTCGTATCTATGTATCTATTATTCGCGGAACACCACTTCTTGTACAATTGTTTATTATTTTCTATGGACTTCCAACTCTTAACATTGAGATTGATCCATATCCAGCAGCTATTATTGGTTTTTCATTAAATGTTGGTGCATATGCATCTGAAATTATTCGTGCTTCTATTTTGTCTATTCCAAAAGGGCAATGGGAAGCAGCATATACAATTGGGATGACATATCCACAGGCGCTAAAACGCATTATTTTACCACAAGCGACACGTGTATCGATTCCACCGCTTTCGAATACGTTTATTAGCTTAGTGAAGGATACTTCATTAGCATCATTAATTTTAGTAACAGAGCTGTTTCGAAAAGCACAGGAAATTGCAGCAATGAACTATGAATTTTTAATTGTTTATTTTGAAGCAGGTCTTATTTATTGGGCGATTTGTTTCTTATTATCTATCGTGCAACAAATATTAGAAAAACGTTCAGAGCGTTATACGCTTAAATAATAATCCTTTTATAAAAGGAGTTTTTGTTTTTATGATTTCAATTCAACATTTACAAAAGAGTTTCGGTGATAACACGGTACTAAAGCATATTGATTTATCAGTGGAGAAAGGTGAAGTTGTTGTCATTATTGGGCCATCTGGATCTGGTAAGACAACATTTTTACGTTGCCTGAATGTATTAGAAACACCAAATGCAGGTATTGTTCGCATTGGTGACAAAGAGCTGGATTTCTCTAAAAAAGTAACGAAGAAAGATATTGTAAATCTTCGTACACAAACAGGTATGGTGTTCCAGCATCATAATTTATTTCCTCATTTAACAGCAATCCAAAATGTAATGGAAGGGCTTGTTACAGTGAAAAAAGTAGGGAAAGAAGAAGCGAAGAAAAAAGCGACATATTTCCTTGAGAAGGTTGGACTTGGTGACAAAATGGAGTTATATCCATTCCAACTATCTGGTGGCCAGCAACAACGCGTTGGAATTGCTCGTGCGCTTGCGATGGAACCAGAAGTTTTATTATTTGATGAACCAACATCAGCGTTAGACCCAGAACTTGTACAAGAGTTCCTAAAGGTAATGAAGGAACTTGCACAAGAAGGAATGACGATGGTGATTGTAACGCACGAAATGCGCTTTGCTCATCAAATTGCGAATCGTGTTATCTTTATGGATGGTGGCGTTGTTGTGGAAGAAGGTACGCCAGAAGAGGTATTTACAAATCCGAAAGAAGAACGAACGAAGCGATTTTTACAAATGCTAGGGTAGAAAGAAAGGTCTCAAGCGAATGCTTGAGACCTTTTTTGCCATATATATTTATTTTTGGTATCCGCCAAGGCTTTGCTCAGCCATTGCTACTAAACGTTTTGTAATTTCGCCACCAACAGAACCGTTTGCACGAGCTGTAGAATCTGCTCCTAATTGTACACCAAATTCTTGAGCGATTTCATATTTCATTTGATCGATTGCAGCTGTTGCACCTGGTACTACTAATGGATTGTTTTGGTTTGCCATAGGAATATATCCTCCTTAAAGTATAGAAATTTTTTTGGTTGGATTAGCTGGAGTTGAACCAGATTATCGCCTCGTTTGGCGCTAATCCATCGTTTGAAGTGAATGTACTCATAGTATGGATGTTACGTAGAAAGATATGCGAGTTAATAATTTGTAAATTTTGTAAAAATATATACCGATTTTGATTTTTCAGCATATAAGTTACAGCTATGGATAACTAAAGGTGACCTGCACTCTTTTTCTCTCTGTGTTTTCACTTGGCATGGGGCAGGAAAAGGATCTGAACGCTTCTATGCATGGCCGGATGCTCTCTCTCACCTAAAAAGAAGGATTTTATTTCGTTTTTTTAATTTGTATTTTTCTAAAAGAAGGTCACACTAATCGTAAATATGAAACCTCTAGGATTGGAGGAGTTATAAATGGGAATATGTCCACTTTGCAATGCACTGGAAGCTCAAGTATATTCTTGTCAAAGTTGCCTGAATGTACTCCAAGATTATGGAAAAGTTGTAGATTATACAGATGCTTATAGCGCATATATGGATCAAGATTTATTAATAGAGGTAGACAGTTTAACAGGGGAGAATTCTCAGCAATATTGTGTTCATGTTTTCTATTGCGGGACGTGTGGTACACAAACTGAATTAACGGTGAAACTGGTGTAATAAAAAAACTTCCACCTATTATAGGGTGGAAGTTTTATCTTCTGGTAATAGCCCTTTCGGACGAGAAAGATGATGTTCTGTTAAATGCATGGCGTACTCGTAAAATAGCTGTCTCGTCAGTTCACTATATTCTTGTAGTGTTTCGGATTGAAATATAGTTCTTCCAGGTTTGGAATTGGCTTCAAATAGCCAAATCTTCTCATCTTTATCTAAGCCTAAATCAAAACCAATTTCTCCAATATTTCCTTCCGTTTGCTGATCTAAAATAGAACTTAGTCGCAAGGCTGCATCTGTCAATTTATTCGTGATTCGAACACGCTCCGTTGCATCAGAAAAAATATCTTGGAGTAGTTTTACTTCTCCGCCGCTATCTATATGAGTTGTCATACTGCCTTTCCCGGCGATTTTTGCAACGATGGCACTGACTCTCCAACTTCCAAAACGATTTTTATTTGTATGAATACGAAAGTCTACTGGCTGCCCACCTATACGTAATAATACAATTCCTTGTTGAACAATAAATGTTTTTAAATCATGGCCTTGCATAACATGATTGATAAGTGTTTCTAAAGAGTGATACTTTCGTAATTTATTCTGCCCTGCCTCGCGGTAACGACAATAATAACTGTTTTCTGAAGTGGAATAAAAAATTTGATAAATATTTCGTCCAAAACTACCATGCACAGGTTTCATATAAATGTGTTTATATGATGATAAGAAATTCTCTACTTGCTCGAAGTGCTGAAATGTTTCTGTTTGAGGTAACAGAGAAGCGACTGTTTTTTCATTTGTAAGCAGCTGGTGTATATTCCATTTGTTAAAAAAACCTGGGTTAAACCATGGAATGGTGTACTTCGTTTGTAATCGTTTTTTTGTTCTGATAATAGGTTTGTAAAGTTCTGCTTCTCGATTAGGTAGCCGATCATAAATAACGTTTGGAAAAGGAACTTTATATTGTATCCAGTTTTCCCCTTTAAAAAAGTATCCATCAATTGTTTCCTCATCCCAGTTTATATGTTGTGCACCAAATAAGAAAACAAATGGATGTAAAGAGTGAGGTGGGATCAGTAACTCCTTGAAACTGATGGAACGATTGCCAATTGGATTAGCAGCTGATTCTGTAAAACCTGTTGTGAAAATACCAATCAATGGTCCAAATATAAGTGTTTGATTTTGAATGAAAGCATGCACGGTAGTTGGAAATGGAAGATAAAGTTCTTTCGCAATTTGTTCGCCAATTATAATTTCGTGAGCATAAGTATAATGAATTTCAATATTTTCACATGTCGTATTTCGTGTGCCGAAGGAAAGAAATGTAAGGGGAGAAGTACTAGAAAATATATAGGGCAATGTTAGCGATCTTGGATGATCGATAGAAATTTGTAATGTGTAAATATGATCTTTCAATGTAATAGTCACTCCTTTTTCAGTTACGGTGTAAATCGATTAAACCGTAATGGGCCGTGGGAAGCTTCTTCGGCCAGTGAATAATCATGCTGTTTTCGCATTCGCATATATAATCCTAAGTGCTCTAGTTTATCCATTATGTAAAAAGAGAAGAGAGAACTGCTCAATTGTTTTGTATTTCTATTGTGCAATTGCGAGAATAGCTTCAGTACATTGCAAACATGCTTCCATATCATTATACTGTTGTCCGGATAACGATATTCTATTTTTGGATGATCTATGTTTTAGGACGAGAGAAGCCAAATTGAAAGACATTCCTTTTTAGAGGTAAGAGCATCCGATGAAGCATAGAAGCGGTCAGGGCCTTTTTTAGCCCTACGCCACGTGAAATCAAAAGGAGAAAATAAGTGGAGGTCACTTTTTGTTTTCATAGCAGTGACTGATGTATGGAAAAATCGAAATGGATTTATGTACATACAAATGGAAAAACCTTTCTTTTTAGAGGGAAAAGAGGATCCGTCCATGGATAGAAGCGGTCGGATTCTTTTTCGGTCCCATGCCAAGTGAAAACGAGTGGAGGTCATCTTTTGTTCGTCATGGCAGTGATTGGGTTTTGGGGAATTGTGGTAGTTAGTTTGCATCTTAAGCCGTGAGAAATCGCAAAAGGTAGCTGATGGATGGAGAAAATCAGTGTATCTCAAGATAAATGGCTGGTTGTGTATTGTTTTTGTAACAGGTTGTAGTAAGATATATATATTTGGAGAAATGGAAGGCTGGTATTGTGTAATGAATATGTGGTTAAATATGTTAACAACGACAGGATTAGGAGCAATAATTGGTGGGTATACGAATCATTTAGCGATAAAAATGTTATTTCGCCCGCATCGCCCTATTTATATTGGAAAGTTTCGAGTACCGTTTACACCAGGATTGATTCCGAAGCGTCGTGATGAACTTGCTGTTCAATTAGGAAAAATGGTCGTGGATCATTTGTTAACACCGGAAGGGATCGGGAAGAAATTAACAGATGAAAACTTTCAGCAAGAGCTTATTCAGTGGGGACAAGTAGAGATAGATAAAATTTTGGTGAATGAGCAATCATTACGAGAGGTTTTAGAAAAATGGGGCTTGGAGCATGTGGAAGGGAAGACAATTCAAAAAATTGAAAGTATGATTGTGGAAAAAATTGAGACGTTTTTATCACAATATTATACATATACGTGGGAACAAGCTTTGCCTAGTTCTGTTCATGAAAAAGTGGAGCAAATGCTTCCGAATGTAGCATCATTTATTTTAGAAAGAGGTAAAAGCTTTTTTGAAAGTGAAGAGGGAAAAGAGCGTCTTGCCAAAATGATTGATGACTTTTTTGTTTCACGAGGTACATTATTAAATTTAGTAGGTATGTTTTTAGGGAATGTAAGTTTAGTCGATCGTCTGCAGCCAGAAGTGATTAAGTTTTTAGGACAAGAAGGAACGAAGCAACTTTTAAGTGATGTACTGCAAAAAGAGTGGGAGAAATTAAAGGGAAGAGAAGTGAAGGAACTAGATTCCTTTATAGAGAAAGAAACGATTGTAAAGTCAATCCTATCAACAGTTAAAATAGAGGGAACTGTAAGAGGATTTTTCAATCAGTCTGTTCAAAAAGTGTGTGAACCAGTTCGGGAAAAAGTTGTACAAACAATGATTCCAAGTTTAGTGAAAAAAGGTTTAGCATGGGGGATAAACAATACTGAACAGATTTTGAAAAACTTACGTCTTGCTGAAATCGTACAACAAGAAGTATCTACATTCTCAACAGAGAGATTAGAAGATCTTGTGTTATCAATTACGAAGAGTGAATTGAAGATGATTACATATTTGGGAGCGTTGTTAGGGGGAACAATAGGTTTGATTCAAGGTATAGTGTTGCTTTTTCTAATGTAACGCTTTGTCTATATAAATCCATGTTACTTTTTCAACATACAAATCACGGCTATGAAAACAATAGGAGACATCCACTTATGTTCTCCTGTTGTTTTCACATAGCATGGGGCCGACCGCTTTTATGCATGAACGGACGCCCTCACTCCTAAAAAGAAAGGTTTTCAATCGGTTTTTTCAATATATATTGCTTTCTCACCATCTCAGTTACGGCTATGAAAACAACAGGAGATGTCCACTCGCCTTCTCCTGTTGTTTTTACTTGGCATGGGGTAGGAAAAGGAACTGACCGCTTCTATGCATGGGCGGATGCTCTCTCCACCCTAAAAAGAAAGGTTTTCAATCTGTTTTTCAATTTGTACTTATACATACTAATAAATAAAGTGAAAATTCTTCACATCTCGTGCATAGTTTGTTATTGTAAGAAGGTGCGTATCAAAAGGCACTCAAAGGGCGGGGACAATAGACCAAGCCCGTTAAAGGAGGAAAAATACAATGACAAAAAACATTCATGATGTTGCATATGAATTACAAAAAGCAATTGCAGAAAATACAGATTTCCAAGCTTTAAAAGCAAGTTATGCAGAAGTACAAGGGGATGCGGCATCAAAACAACTGTTTGATCAATTCCGTACAATGCAAATGGGCTTACAACAAAAGATGATGCAAGGACAAGAAATTACAGACGAAGATAACCAAAAAGCACAAGAAGTTGTAGCGCTTATTCAACAAGATCCAAAAATCGTAAAGTTAATGGAAGCAGAGCAACGCTTAAATGTTGTAATCGGCGATATTAACAAAATTATTATGAAGCCACTTGAAGAATTATATACTGCATATCAAGCTTAATGAGAAAGGCGTTTCCTGAGAGGGAAGCGTCTTTTTTTTATGGAGTTCGCAGAAGTTCCTTTTCTCAATCAATTGCATAAAAAGAAAGTTTTACAGGGAATAAAGTAAAGATAGGGCAAGGAATATTTGTTGAGAAAACCTTTAAAAATATGTAATATAAATGGAAAAATTTATAAAAAATATTATTTTGATATAAGAAGATGCATGTAAGGGTTTTCATTTTTTATTGTCAAAATAATTTCGAATTCATATTGTTGGAAAAGTAATACGTTTATAATATAATAATCAACAAGATATATTACACCAAGTTAATTAACAATATGTAATATATGAGTGATTTACATAATAACTAGCTTTATTGTACACGATTTTGACATAAAGGGATGATTAGTTTGAGTACAGAAGTAAAAGCAAACAACGTGAAAACAACAACAAAAGGAGCCGATCTTGTTGTCGATTGTTTAATCGAACAAGGAGTTACACATGTTTTCGGTATTCCAGGTGCAAAAATTGATTCTGTGTTTGATGTGTTGCAAGAGCGTGGACCTGAGTTAATCGTTTGTCGTCATGAACAAAACGCAGCATTTATGGCAGCGGCTGTTGGGAGATTGACAGGGAAACCAGGGGTATGTCTTGTTACATCGGGACCAGGGACATCAAATTTAGCGACAGGTCTTGTTACTGCTACGGCAGAGAGTGATCCCGTTGTTGCTTTAGCGGGTGCAGTGCCGCGTACAGATCGTTTAAAACGTACGCATCAATCTATGGATAATGCTGCACTATTCGAACCAATCACAAAATATAGCGTAGAAGTAGAGCATCCTGATAATGTGCCAGAAGCACTTACAAATGCATTCCGCAGTGCAACTTCTACTCATCCGGGAGCAACGCTTGTTAGTCTGCCACAAGATGTTATGACTGCTGAAACGTCCGTGTCATCTATTGGCACGCTTTCTCAGCCGCAACTTGGTATCGCTCCCACACATAAAATTGCAGCAGTTGTAGAACAAATTAAATCTGCAAAATTACCAGTTATTTTACTTGGTATGAGAGCGAGCACAAATGAAGTAACGAAAGCAGTTCGTGAGTTAATTGCTGATACACAATTGCCGGTTGTTGAAACGTATCAAGCAGCTGGAGCAATTTCACGTGAATTAGAAGGTCATTTCTTTGGACGCGTTGGGTTATTCCGTAATCAACCAGGCGATATTTTATTAGAAGAGGCTGATCTTGTTCTATCTATCGGTTATGACCCAATTGAGTATGATCCGAAGTTTTGGAATAAGTTAGGGGACAGAACGATTATTCATCTTGACGATCATCAAGCTGATATTGACCATGACTATCAACCAAATTGTGAATTAATTGGTGATATTGCATTAACGGTAGATAGCATTGCAGAGCAATTACCAAGACTTATCTTGTCAACAAAATCAGAAGCTATTTTAGATCAATTACGTGCGAAATTATCAGAGCAAGCCGAAGTGCCAGTTCGCGATTCACAAGGGCTTACACATCCACTGCAAGTCATTCGTACACTTCGTTCGTTAATTGATGATGAAACAACTGTTGCATGTGACATCGGTTCACATTACATTTGGATGGCGAGATGCTTCCGTTCTTATGAGCCACGCCGTTTATTGTTTAGTAACGGTATGCAAACGTTAGGTGTTGCACTTCCTTGGGCAATTGCAGCGACATTGGTGGAACCAGGTAAAAAAGTTGTTTCTGTTTCTGGAGATGGTGGTTTCTTATTCTCTGCAATGGAATTAGAAACGGCAGTACGCTTGAATTCTCCAATTGTACATCTTGTTTGGAGAGATGGTACATATGATATGGTTGCCTTCCAACAAATGATGAAATACGGCAGAACATCAGCGACAGAATTTGGTGATGTTGATATTGTAAAATATGCAGAAAGCTTCGGTGCTATTGGACTTCGTGTGAATTCTCCAGAAGAGTTAGAAGGGGTATTACAAGAAGCATTGAAAGCAGAAGGCCCTGTTATTGTTGATATTCCAATTGATTACCGCGATAACATTAAATTAAGTGAAAAATTACTACCAAACCAATTGAACTAATGGTAAAGGAGTAGAATAGACATGAGTATTGCACAATTATTAGATATTGATGCGAAAAAGATGAAAACGAATAATGAGGTATATCAAACATCAACAATGCTAGCTTTATTGGATGGTATATATGATGGCATTATCAACTTTGATAAATTAAAAGAGCACGGCGATTTTGGCATCGGTACGTTTGATGAATTAGATGGTGAAATGATTGCTTTTGATGGGGAGTTTTACCATTTACGTTCCGATGGTTCTGCAGAAATGGTAGCACCGGAAGAAACAACACCGTTTGCCACTGTAACATTTTTTGAAAAAGAAATGAGTTATACAATTGATCGTCCAATGAATCGTGAAGAAGTAGAATCTTTATTACAGGAATTAATGCCAAGTAAAAACTTATTTTATGGTATTCGCATGGATGGAACATTCCGTGAAGTAAGAACAAGAACCGTTCCGCGTCAAGAAAAACCATATACACCACTTGTAAAAGTGACAAAATCACAGCCGATTTTTTCTTTCTCTCATACGAAAGGAACAATGGCAGGATTTTGGACACCAGATTATGCGCAAGGTATTGGAGTAGCCGGTTTCCATCTACATTATATTGATGATGAACGAAGCGGAGGCGGACATGTTTTTGATTTTACTGTAGAAAACTGTACGATCGAAATTTGTCAAAAAGCACATATGCATTTAGCACTTCCAGAAACAGCTGATTTTATGGCAGCTGATTTATCTAGAGAAAATCTTGAAAATGATATTGCGACTGCGGAAGGTGCAGAGTAAAAAAAGAAGCCAATTTGGCTTCTTTTTCATTTAGAGACAAATGGATGTCCCTTAAAATAAAACCGCCAAGGATAATGAACAGCTTCTTCTGCATAGCCAATATTGATGCGTGGGCCTGTTACAATCTCATATTGAGAAGATAGGTGTTCTGCTTCTGGCACCAATTCAATATATAATTCATCACCTTGTAAGGATAAGCCACGTTCTTCTAAAGTAATGCCAAGTGCGCGGCATAGCTTTCCAGGTCCGTTCGTTACATTTTTGTATTGTGATTTCGTAAGCTCTGTTTTACCGTAACGTGCCATTTTCATGTCTTCTATTCCATCGACTGGCTCTAATGCCCGAATCAGAACGCCTTGCGGGGTACCAACTGGAGCTGTAATGACATTAAAACAATGATACATACCATAGATGAGATATACATAAGCATGTCCTGGTGCGCCAAACATAACTTCCGTTCGCTCGGTTCGTCTTCCTCCATAGCTATGTGCCGCTTTATCATCTGGTCCTTTATACGCTTCTACTTCTACAATGAATCCACTTCGTTTTATTCCATCTACTATATGTACAAGTTTATGACCAAGTAAATTTTTAGCAATTTCTAATGTATCGCCCTCATAAAAGGAAGGAGGTGCTTTCATATTGGTATCTCCTTTACTGATGATATACGTATATATTAAACCAAATTTGTGTACGAAATTCTAACTCGTTCTAATTAACAAATTTAGTTCATAAATTATGGATAGAGTAAAAGCAGCTAAGAGGAGGAATGCGACGTGATTTATCGCTTGTTGGCTCTTAATATAGATGGGACGCTCCTGCAGAAAAATGGGAAGATATCAAAAGGAACACGAGAAGCTATTGATTTTGTCAAACGAAAAGGTGTATATGTTACGCTGTTTACAAGTCGGCACTTTCAATCGGCTCATAAAATAGCAAAGTCATTAAAACTAGATTCTATATTAATTACGCATAGCGGTGCTTTTATTTCTGCTTCATTAGATAAACCACTCGTTCAAAACCGATTATCAGAGGAAAAAACGTTTAATATCGTGCAAGTGCTTGAACATTTTGAATGTAATATCCGTATTTCACATGAACGTTTTTCTATTGGTAACCGTGAGCGGAATACACCAAACTTAATTGCGCGCACTGTATTATCAAGTTCGGATCCGTTATTTTATCCTGTTCAATTTGTAGATTCATTAGGTGACGTACTGCGTGATCAACCTGTTACAGCTCCGAAAATTGATGTTGTCTTTGCAAGTAGAGGAGAAAGAGAACGCGCGCTTAAAACGTTGAAAAAAGCATTTGAAAATGTCGAGTATATAGAATCCGATGGGGGAAGGGTAGAAATTCTTCCGCTTCATGTATCGAAATTAAGAGGATTGCAATTATTAGGGGAACACCTTGGGATTGAATTGAATGAAATGGTGGCAATTGGAGATAGTTTGGAAGATTTAGATGTCATCGCGGGCGTTGGATTAGGAGTTGCAATGGGAGATGCACCTATTCCATTGAAGCAAGCAGCAGATTGGATTACACGTTCCAATAGTGAAAACGGAGTGGAATATATGATTAAGGAACATTTTCGAAAGCAATTTCCACTTCCATTTTTAAAAAATCACTCGCAGGTTCATAAATGGTGACAAGATGACGAAAGAACGCAGCCTGAAAGCTGCGTTTCTTAGTGTTTGTCTTTCCGGGAAAATGAGGAAAAGCTTCTATATTGACCTCTAGTCACCCTTCAAGTAAACTAAAGAGAGTTTACAAATGAAAAGGTGATAAGTGTTGTTAATTTCAATAAAAACGTTACAAGATGATCGTTTTTTACGTCCGCTACAAAATATTAGCGGCTTATTTTTTGAAGAAAGCACGATAGGATTTGAGAAAGAAGATGCGAATCTTATTGTTGAAATAAAGATAGAAGGAAACGTGACAGCTTCAGCACGTTTAACAGACGTTGCAACTGGAAATGTATATGAAGAAACGTTTGAAAAAGATTTATCTTCCTTCACAGTAGAAAAAGAACGTGTGAAACAAGTAAAACATGTTGTTTCATATGTGTATCTTTCTGTCTTGCAACAGCTAACTGGAATTGAGCAAAGTTGGGGGATTTTAACAGGAGTACGTCCAACGAAACTTCTTCATAAAATGCTTCAAAATGGCATGTCAAAAGAAGAAGCGCATAAAGAACTTCGTGAAAGCTATTTAATTCATGAAGAAAAAATTGAACTTCTGCAGCGCATCGTGGACTGTCAATTAGCAGTTGTTCCAGATTTATATCGTTTGAAAGAAGAAGTAAGTATTTATATCGGTATTCCGTTCTGTCCGACAAAATGTGCATATTGTACATTCCCAGCGTATGCGATTAATGGACGTCAAGGATCGGTTGATTCTTTCTTAGGAGGCTTACACTACGAAGTCCGTGAAATTGGTAAGTTCCTAAAAGAAAAAGGTGTTAAGGTTACAACGATTTATTACGGAGGCGGTACGCCAACAAGTATTACAGCAGAAGAGATGGACATGTTGTATGAAGAAATGTACCAATCGTTCCCGGATGTGAAAGAAGTACGCGAAGTAACAGTTGAGGCAGGTCGTCCTGATACGATTACGCCAGAAAAACTAGAAGTATTAAATAAATGGAATATCGACCGCATTAGTATTAATCCACAGTCGTACCATCAAGAAACGTTAAAAGCAATCGGGCGCCATCATA
The DNA here is from genome assembly GCF_038006685.1 of Bacillus sp. FSL K6-0042. NCBI lineage: Bacteria > Bacillati > Bacillota > Bacilli > Caryophanales > Bacillaceae > Bacillus > Bacillus sp. FSL K6-0042. The sequence goes on along the minus strand of NZ_JBBOVS010000001.1, from coordinate 2,347,877 downwards.
CGGTGGAAGAAACGATTGAAAAGTATCATTTAGCACGTCAAATGGGAATGAACAATATCAATATGGACTTAATTATTGGTCTTCCAGGTGAAGGGCTAGATATTTTTAAACATACGTTAGATGAAACGGAAAAGTTAATGCCGGAATCATTAACAGTTCACACATTATCATTTAAGCGTGCTTCTGAAATGACGCAAAATAAGCGTAAATATAAAGTGGCAGGTCGTGAAGAAATTACAGCGATGATGCATGAGGCTGAAGAGTGGACGAAGAATCATAACTACGTACCATATTATTTATACCGCCAAAAGAACATTTTAGGTAACTTAGAAAATGTTGGCTATGCGATGCCATCGCAAGAAAGTATTTATAATATCGTGATTATGGAAGAAGTACAATCTATTATCGGTCTTGGCTGCGGTGCATCAAGTAAATTTGTTCATCCAGAGACAGGAGCAATTACGCATTTTGCAAATCCGAAAGATCCGAAATCATATAATGATGGTTATATCAAATATACAGAGGATAAGCTTGAAATTTTAAAAGAGCTATTCTCTTAAAGTGAAACTTTAATCCGTGGGGGTTTTTCTCATCCCCCATGGATTATTAGTTGAACCAATCGGGCTTTTACGGGCAGTTTATCTCACACCTAACTTCTTGGCTTCTGCTAAAATTTAAGGTGGGAGTATTACGGCCCGTTAAAGCGGGGTAAGAGGCTGGCCTAAAGGTTCGCATATTGCGAGTTTTTAGGTTTCAGTCTCTTTTTTATATAAATGAGCTATTGTTTAAATAATATTTTAAAAAGTTTAAGTCGCTCATCCCAATCTTTTGGAAAATACGGGTCAAGTGAATGTCCAAATTTGTTAACAAGTAACTCAAAATCATTCTTTGGATGGAAGAGAGAATCCGTCCATGCATAGAAGAGATCATTGTTTTTTAGCCCCAAGCCAAGTAAAAGAAAAGGGAGAAAATGAGCGGAGAACTCCTTTTGTTTTCATAGCAGATACGTGTATGCCTACAAATCAAAATGGATATATATTTGTAAAACGATGTCGAGAATGATCAGAAAAAGAAGGTAAAAATGTAGAGGAAATGTCTACTTATAGACGAAATGATAGAATTATGAAAGTTAAAAGGGGGCATATTTTGACATGTATATGACGATTGGGAGGATTTTTGATTTAACGGTAGGGAAATATGCAAATAAAGAAGCGTTAGTAGAACCAGAAAAGAACATTCGTTGGACATATAAAGAATGGGATGAACAGATCAATAAGACGGCGCAAGCATTATTAGCAGAAGGTGTGAAAAAAGGAGATACTGTATCTGTTTATTTATATAACTGTCATGAATTTGTAAACGTTTATCTCGCTTGTGCTAAAATCGGTGCGATTTTCAATCCGATTAATTTCCGTTTAAAAGCAAAAGAAGTAGCTTATATCCTCATGGACGCATCCTCAAAAGTCGTTGTATTTGAAAAAGACGTTGAACAGACAGTTGCTGCCATTGAACGGGATTTCCCAAATAGTTCTTTTTGGTACATAGAAGATGACGCGCCTTCATACGCTGCTTCTTATCATGAAAAGGTAAATGCAGCTTCATCTGAGGCAGTGGATATTGTCGTTGAGGAAACAGATTATTGTTCGATGCTCTATACGAGCGGTACGACGGGTCATCCAAAAGGGGTGCTACATCGTCATCGTGATATGGCTGAACATAGTATGATTTGTACGTATTTCTTAAAATATAACCGTGATAGTATTGGCCTTGTAGTAGCACCGCTGTACCATTGCGGTGAATTAAATGCTGGTATCATACCAAGAATTCAAGTTGGCGGGAAAAATATCATTTTACATCACTTTGATACAGAGACGGTTTTACATACAATTCAAAAGGAAAAGATTACAACATTTTTTGGAGCACCAACGATGTGGAATATGCTGTTACAAGAGGATTTATCACAATATGAATTACGGTCGATGAAAATTGGAGTATATGGCGGAGCTGCGATGGCACCAGCGCTCGTAAAAGAATGTAAAGAGCGTCTGCATATCGATCTTGTTCAAATTTATGGAATGACAGAGATGGGTCCCGTTATTGCATTCTTAGTAGAAGAAGATCAAATTACGAAAGCTGGTTCAGCTGGAACGCCTTGTTTTAGTCACGAAATTCGAATTGTAAAACCGAACGAAGAGGGGCCGGCAGAACCAGATGACGTGTTACCACCTTATGAAGTGGGAGAAATTATTTCACGTGGACCAACTATGATGGCAGGATATCATAATCGTGAAGAAGCAACAGCAAAGTCTATGTATAAAGGATGGTACCATTCAGGTGATCTCGGTTATTTTGACAAAGATGGTTATCTATATGTAGCAGATCGTGTTGACGATATGGTTATAAGTGGTGGAGTAAATATTTATCCGCGTGAAATTGAAGATTTCTTGCATAGTCATCCTAGTATACTGGATGTTGCAGTACTTGGTGAACCGGATGAACTATGGGGTGAACGTGTTGTTGCGGTAGTGGTCAAAAAGGATGAACATATTACAGCGGCAGATTTAGAAAAATATTGTAAAGAAAGTGATGGATTAGCAGACTATAAACGACCACGCCACTACGTATTTGCAGATGAACTTCCTCGTAATGCGAGTGGGAAGCTACAGAAATTTGTACTTAGAGAGTCATTAAAAGGTGCTAAACAATAAAAAAAATGCCTTTCCAATTTGGAAAGGCATTTTTTTATTTGCGTGAGAAACCTTCTTCATCAAGGTATTCTGCAGCTTCTGGATAAGAATTGAATGTTCCGTCTAAGTTATTACCTGCGTACACATTCCACATATCGTCTTCTTGGATAAGAGTAAGAATATGGCCGTCTTCATTATGCCATTCTTCTTCTTTAGTAGGTGCAGCCTGTGCGACTACTTCTTCGGGCTCTTGGGATAGAAGTTCAATTGATTTTTGGATTAATGAGCGTAGTTCGTCTGCTGAAAATTCACGGATGTTAACCATGCCTTTATCGTCTGTTTTATAGCCGCGAATGCCGCTAGCGTATACGAAACCATTCCCATTTGGATGTAAATGATAAACAACGTTCTTTTTGTCTAAGCGACTTTCTTCAAAGTGAAAGTTCACACGTTTTAATGATACATTTTTTCTTTCTAATTGCGGGAAAGATTCGATAATCGATAATTTTTCTTCAAAAGTTAGCATATTGCCTCCAAATATATAGTAAAAGATTTAATCCGTTCATTATAGCATAGGGGGATTTTTTTCTAAAGCGTTAGCGAGAAGGGAATGTGAAAAATGAAGGCGGTTACTTCACGATACTGTAAAGAGTTTATTCTAAAAGGTACTGACGAATGCGCCTTTCTCCCGTTACAATGGAACGTGGACATTATACAGAGGTGGTTTTTTTATGGTTCAAAAAATAGCAAAAGAATGTTTAGCGGGTTTTACCGTGGCGATTGTTGCACTGCCGCTCGCAATTGCATTTGGGATTGCCGCAACGGGGACATCTGAAGGGGCGTTAGTCGGATTGTATGGTGCGATTTTTGCGGGATTATTTGCAGCGTTGTTTGGTGGCACAGCAGGGCAAGTAACAGGTCCTACAGGTCCAATTACGGTGATTGCGACAGGAGTTATCGCAACTCATGGACTCGAAGCGAGTTTTATCGCATTTATGATGGGCGGGTTGTTTCAAATTTTATTTGGTGTATGCAAGCTTGGATCTTATATACGCTATATTCCATATTCCGTCGTTTCAGGGTTTATGAATGGAATTGCACTTATTATTATTTTAGGTGAAATGAAGCATGTGAAGAATAGTTTTTTACTGGTTCTTTTGACCATTCTCGTTATGCTTGTTGCAGGAAAGTGGATTAAAGCGATTCCGGCGAGCTTAGTTGCATTAGTTGGGGTTACAGCAACGTTGCCGTTATTTTCGCATGTATTACAAGGACTTACGATTCAATTACCTATTGTGGGAACGATTCCGCTAAACAAGATGATTGAAAAAATTGGAGCAATTCCAGAAGCGGTGCCTTCTCTTCACTTACCACCTTTTAGTGGATCAGTAGTTCTTGAACTTATTTTTCCAGCGCTTAGTATTGCTTTATTAGGATCAATTGACTCTTTATTAACATCTGTTGTGATGGATAACGTAACAGGTACGCGCCATAAAAGTAATAAAGAATTGATTGGCCAAGGGTTAGGGAATATCATGAGTGGATTATTTGGCGGATTAGCAGGAGCAGGAGCAACTGTAAGATCGATTGTGAATATAAGAAGTGGCGGGAAAACAGCATTGTCAGCTTGTATGCATAGCATCATTTTATTTATTTTCATTATGGGGCTTGGTACAGTTGTACAATATATTCCACTTGCAGTACTATCGGGTATTTTAATTTTGACAGGTATCGGAATGTTTGACTGGGATAGCATGAAAAAGATGCGTGTAGCCCCAAAAGGTGATACTGTCGTTATGCTTTTAACGATGGTGATTACAGTGAAATTTGATTTAATGATTGCGGTTGCGTTTGGCATAGTGCTTTCCTTCATTTTATATATGGTGCAATGTAAAGAACGAAAAGCTTCTATTATAAAAGAAGAAGGGCAAGAGGCAATGTATATGATTCGGGGACCGCTTTCCTTTTTATCTGTTGACCGTATTTTCTCTTCTTTGCAAGAAGTGAAATCTCATTTGACATTACGTTTGAATGACGTGCAGTATATGGATACTTCAGGAGCGATGGCGCTATTAAACTTTGTGGATCATACGGAGAAAATGGGTGCAAGTGTAACGCTTGAGCGCTTACAACCGCATGTTGAAAAGACGCTGCTAAGTTTGGCAAATGATGAACAAAGAAAAAAGTTACAAATGGTGAAAGAAAAGTAGAATTGTAATGATGAAAAGCAGCATCCACATAATTGGATGCTGCTTGTAGAGTTTTCTTAATCTGCTTTCAAATCAACAATGACATAGGCTAATATTACGACAAAGAAAATACTAACAGCTGGTGCGGTTAATACATGTCCAGCCGTAAAGGCAATACCTAGTGCTAGTACTAGCACACTGGCAAGGAGCATATATCTTACAGTTATAATGGATTTGAAATTCGTAATGATGCGAATGAATAATCGAATGCCGAAATAAACAAATGGTAACAGATAAAGCAGAAAACCAATGATTCCAAATGAAAAGAATAAATCATGAAAGTCCATTTCAATTAGTTTAACTGCATCTTTATCTTTATAGTTTCCTGCGTATCCCATACCGAATAACTTTTGTGATGTAGGGGCCTCTTTATAGTATTGTTTATACACTTGTAAGAATTTATCACGGTCACTATAAATTAAACTATTCATTTCTCCACTTGTTAATTTTCCTTCTGCACGTCTTTTGGCTTCTTCAGGATCCTCTGTAATTACTTTACCTTCTCTTCTTGCTTGTTCTTCGCTTGCTAATTTTTTATCTTCATATATTTGTAAATGAATGCCCATATTTTTTGCAATAGGAGTAAGTGGTGTGACTGCCAATAAACCACCTAGTACAACAAGAGCAACAAAGATATTAACAAGATGTGTAATTCCTTTACCTACTTTTTTACGTTGCATCATATATTCAATAATAGAAAAGAGAAGTGCAACGCCTAGTGTAAGGATAATTGCTCCATAGCCCACTTTTGTTCCGACCATAATACTGGCATACATCGCTAAAATTGTTGGAATCCAGTAGTATACTTTAGAAAAAGAAGTTGTTTTCTGTACAGAGTAGAGTACAACCATTGGGAACGTGATTGCTAAAATAGAACTCAATTCATTTCCCGCGAAGAACCATCCTCTAGAGCCGGTTTTTTCGTATGAATAACTTGAGAAATCTGTTCCGGATGCTATAGATACAATCATAACCATACTTACAATTAACGTTGCATATAAGAAATATGTAATGAGTTTATCAGAAGCATACTGTTTATCTTTTAGTTCTTTAAATACAAGAATATATCCAAACAATAAAACGACTGGATATGTACTTTTCAAAATGAATTTAATTTCCTCGCCAAAAGAAACGGGGTGCTTGACGATCATATTGTTGACAAGCCCAGCAGCAAGTACGATACCAAGCAAGACTAGATAGAAAATATATTTCTTATTACCAGGTTGTTTCCAATTGAAAAGTAGATATCCTAAAGCGAGAGTCATAAAGGCAAATCTTACTACAATTCCGACTGTCGCACTCATATGTAATGTATAGATAGAGAAAGATGTTAATAAATCTAAAATTGGTTGCAACACGATGAATAGTAACAGGAAATGTGGGAAGTAGTTATTCGTTTGTTTCAACTTGTTAACCATGTTTTCCTCCATTTCTTCATTTTCGCGTGATTGGATGAACGAATTTCTATGTCTATTTGATACATCAACATAAGAATACACCATTTTATTATAATGGTAAATAGACGAGGCTATGCGGAAAATCTCTTGAAAAGAAGTTATTTTCTTTCATTATAATAGGGAATATATAAATTTTCGAGTGCATTAGACAGAAAATTACGAAAAAAGAAGGGTTTTACACCTCTTTTCTTTAATTATATAAGTATAATCTTTAAGGAAGAAAGAGGGATATATAATGGAAGTAAAAAGCAAAGCCGAGTCTGTAGTTGTGAAATATGAAGGACGAGTAGCAACGATTATGATGAATCGCCCAGAAGTATTAAATGCGTTAGATGAACCTACGCTGCAAGAATTGTTAGCAAAGCTGAAAGAAGTAGCTGAAAGTTCAGTGCATATTGTCGTATTATGCGGGAATGGACGTGGCTTTTCTGCGGGTGGAGACATTAAATCTATGCTTTCAAGTAATGATGAAAGCCGCTTTGAAAGTATTATGAATACTATTTCAGAAGTTGTTGTAACGTTATATACAATGCCAAAACTTGTGATCAGTGCAATTCATGGCCCAACTGCGGGGCTTGGCTTAAGTATTGCGTTAACAGCTGATTATGTATTGGCAGACATTTCATCTATCATTGCGATGAATTTTATTGGAATCGCTTTAATACCAGACGGCGGGGGGCATTTCTTCTTACAAAAACGTCTTGGTGAAAATATGGCAAAACAAATCATTTGGGAAGGTAAAAAGTTACCAGCAACAGAAGCGCTAGAGCTTGGGTTAATTGACGAAGTTATCGGAGAAAACTTCCAAGGGGCTGTGAAACAAAAAATAAATGAATGGCTTCAAAAACCAATTAAATCCATGATTCAAACAAAACAAATTCTATGTGAAGTCAATCGTTCGAATTTAGAACAAACGCTTCAGCTTGAAAAGCGCGGACAATACGCGATGAGAAAAACAGCTGACCATAAAGAAGGAATTACTGCATTTTTAGAAAAACGTCCGCCAGTGTTTAAAGGGGAATAAAAAAGGAAGAAAGTGCTAACACATTTTAGTATAATTGTGTTAGCACTTTTTTAAGTAATGAGGGAAAAGATGAAAAGAAAAATTATATGTATAATCAGTTTACTACCACTTATTTATTTTGCTCTACATAGCACACCAACGCTTGCTGTTCGCACAGCTTTATTCTTTGAAGGGTATCCAAAGGTCGCTATAGGAGGGGAGATTACGAAAGAAAGAAATATAGAGAAAGAAGCACTTCCTGCAGCTTATCAAACATTGTATGGAACAGAAAATAATGAATCAGACCATTACTTCTTTCCGCATGTACAAGCTCATGGAACAGGGATTGATATGATTAGTGCGTGTGTAAAGAAGAGATGGTTTTTCTATCAAGCAGAGCTCGGATGCTACTAAATAGAGGAAGAAGCTATGCTATAGTATAAGTATGATATTTTGGTGGAGGTAGAACTATGTCAACTTATAATAAACTAGTTAGAGATCTCGTTCCAGAAAAGATTTTAATGTCTGGAAAAACATATACTTCAAAAAAATTAACTGGTCAAGCATACATACAAGCATTAGCGAAAATCGGAACAGAGGAAATTCGTGAATTCGCCTCAATGAAAGAACGTGAACACGCATTAGATTCACTGGCTGATGCACTAGAAGTCATCATCTCACTAGCGCGTGCAGAAGGCGCAACATTTGAAGATATTGAGCGTCTTCGTAAGCAAAAAGAAGAAGAACGCGGTGGATTCCAAAGAGGAATTTATTTGCTGGATGTTTCGGAGGAGTAGTTTGATAGAGAGTATCTATTTTAGATAGGGAGAACATTACATGGAAAACAGCAAACATTTGTATCAAGTTGGGGATTATCGTCTATGGCTAAACACAGAAACAGGGGCTTTACAAATGAAACTTGACGGGAATAGAGAATTGTATAACATACCGAAAAACACGAAATTGTACGATCGGCTGTTAAACGACTTTTTCAGCAAGCCAGTAGAGCAGGAAAATAAGTAGTTAAGATAATTGATAACTATATATAGATGAAAAGCTCACCCTTTTCTAGAAAGGTTGAGCTTTTTGCTGTTTTGCTTTTGCTAGTTTTACTTTCGTTACAAAAAGACCAATGATAAAAAATATTCCGGTTAGCATCCATCCAATTGTAATCGCAGTAGAGGTATGAAGAACATAAGAAACCTGTAAACAAAGCAAAGATGATAAAAACCAAATTAATGCAATTTCTACATGTTTTTTCGTTACTTTCATTATAATTAATCCCCTTTGTTAAATGTACTATAAAACATTTTACCATAATTATGTAATTGTAAAAGTAAAATATACAAAAATCTCCATCGTTATTAGTAGAGGTTTTGTAATAATTTAGGTATACTGAATATTAGAAAAACAAAGTGGAGGGGACTGCATTGGCACATCATGCAAAAGAAACAATGGAATTAATTAAACAGCTTGTTTCCATTCCAAGCCCATCTGGAAATACAGGAAAAATCATTAACTTTATTGAAAACCACGTAAAAGAGTGGAATGTAGAAACGAAGCGTAACAATAAAGGTGCTCTTATTTTAACGTTAAAAGGGAAGAACGATGAGCAGCATCGTTTACTAACTGCTCACGTTGATACTTTAGGTGCAATGGTAAAAGAAATAAAATCTGACGGTCGCCTTCGCTTATCGATGATTGGCGGATTTCGCTGGAACTCTGTTGAAGGAGAATATTGCGAAATCGAAACAGCGAGCGGAAAAACATATACGGGTACAATTTTAATGCACCAAACATCTGTCCATGTATACAAAGACGCAGGTGAAGCAAAACGTGATGAAAAAAATATTGAAGTTCGTATCGATGAGCGCGTATCTTCAGCAGATGAAGTTCGTGAACTAGGAATCGAAGTAGGGGACTTTGTCTCATTCGACCCACGTGTCCAAATTACAGAGAGCGGCTACATAAAATCACGTCACCTAGACGACAAAGTAAGCGTGGCAATTCTACTAAAATTAATTAAAAGATTACAAGATGAAAACATTACATTGCCATACACAACACATTTCTTAATCTCTAATAATGAAGAAATCGGGTATGGTGGTAATTCCAACATCCCAGAAGAAACAGTAGAATACTTAGCTGTCGATATGGGAGCATTAGGAGATGGTCAAGCATCAGATGAATACACAGTATCGATTTGTGCCAAAGATTCTAGCGGGCCATACCACTACGGTTTACGCAAGCATTTAGTTGAACTTGCGAAAGCAAACAACATTGAATATAAAGTAGATATTTACCCATACTACGGATCAGATGCATCCGCAGCAATCTGCGCAGGATTTGATGTGAAACACGCACTAATTGGAGCGGGAATTGATTCTTCTCATGCATTTGAGCGTACACATGAGAGTTCGATTGCACATACGGAGGCGCTTGTATTTGCTTATGTAATGTCGGAGTTGATTGGAGAATAACGAAAAGAGGTTACCTGGTATCGGGTAACCTCTTTTGTATGGCGAATGTTGTCGGAGTAAGCATCAAATATTCCTCACCTACAATTTGTAAATAACTTATGAGGGAATCTTCTTACATACTACATGTGAAGGTTTTTTTATGAAAAAACAGCTAGTAAAGAAATTAACCTTTCTAAAATTGAAGGGGCTTGCAATTTTGGTACGAATCTTAGTTGAGCTCATGTTACTTAATCGTTCCCATCCCACCAATTTCTACATTTACCTTGACGTTTACATCGCCCTTTGCTAATGCCTTATTCCATCTATTTTGGACTTTTTTCCATTCTGGATACGTGTAAGTTCTTGCATATAGCCCAAGCCCAATCGGATCGATTTTGGTAGCTTGTATTTTCTTTATTAATTGCTTGAAATCAGCTTCCAGCTTAGTTTCAATAGCTTTTTGTAATTTTGCTGCGTCCTTTCTTGTATTGAACGAAAAAAGTCGTTCTGTAATACCGATTCTCATCTTTACATCTATATTAAATATAAAATGATTATTATACTTAACCTTTGTCTTTACTTTAATATTTTGGGCACTAAAGCTTATCCAATCTTTATCCTTGCTATCCGACATTAGTTTAATTGCAATTGTAAATGGAAACTCACCTTTCGTTTCTTGCTGCAAAATGCGTAATAGTTTGTTTTCATCAGATTTTAGCGTTAATTTATACCTTCCTTTTTCATCCAACAAAGCTGTACCTGTCACCCATATTTTATTCTTTTTTTTCATCTCAGTAATACTTGCTGTAATCCCTTTGTCTGCTACTTGTTCATGTAATTTTTGAAGAGTTGTTTTTACTGCGATATTTCTTAAATAGGCGGTATCAACTAGTTTTGTTAAATATAAAGGAAGTCGGGGCTTATCTTTTGGGTGATAAAAGATGACGTCCGAAACAGGTCCATCTACAGCAACAACTCGTGTGGTAACTGTATTTTTGGGGTCTCGATAAAATGGATCGAGGTAATTTTCCCAGTTTTTTTGTTTCATTAGCCGCTTTCCAACTAAAATAACCTGTGTTTTACTTCCCGAGGTTAGCGCCATAACTGTAGCATCAAATTTGTCTCTAGAATTTCGAATTGTAACAGATTTCACACCAGTAGTTTCTTCTTTTACTTTTGCTTCTTTATTAAAAACAGGACTTGATATATATACCAATAAATTATTATTACGATCTAAGTCGATACCAAGGATAAGGGTAAGGGAAACATCTTCAACATTTGTCTGATCAAAGCATCCAGTCATCATGAACACCGATAACAAAATACAACATAGTACTTTTCTTTTCAATGTATCCCCCCCTAGCGAGACTTCTCATATACCCAGCTATACATCCATAAAATGATAGGTGATATATACGTCAATCCTAATCCAGCATTCGATACTACCTGTTGCCAAGTTTCGGCTTGATTCCAACTAGGACGAGTCCAAAATGCGAAGCCGATAATGAGCAATAATAGAACAACGACATGAGAGCTGTGATCTTGTTTCCCAAGTAATTGGCTCGAACAAAATACAGCGCAGTATATGCAAGGAATCCAGGCTGTGGAAACAACGGTTAAGTAAACAGCCAATAAAATCATGTCAAAACGTTCTAAAAAACGAAATTCAATTACTTTAAGTAAATTTAGTACCGGTTGGTTAAATTGTGTAATGCTATCGGGGCTAAAATAGGAAAAGCAAATAATAGTAGCAAATAAATAAAATAACATCGTTAAAGTGTTTGCAATAACCATTCCATGGACTGCATACTGTTTTTTTTGTAAAAAGGGATATAAAAAGAACGCAATATCAAACCCTAAATAAGCAAAAATAGTGGTCGGTACAGCTGTTAATACAGGTTTCCACCCTTCTTTTAAGAGCGGAAAGAAGGGCATCAGGCTTCCGCCATCTTTTAGCGGTATCAAAAAAAACAGCGGAATCCAAAGCATCATATAAAAAGTAAGTTCAGAGTACCGCCCTATAATACGAAGGCCGTTGCGTACAACAAGAAAGGTAGGAATCGAAAACAAAAAGATAATGATATAGTCAGGCGTTTTCGGAAGAAGCCATCCCTTAAGATAAAGCATAGCGTTCACAAGAATAGTACCGGAATAAAAGGCAAAATATATCATGTAAATAATAACGAGTGCTTTCCCTACTATTTTTCCGAATAATCGTATAAGAATGTCGTAAAGCGTGTCCTCGGGATATCTTGCAGCTGTTTTCACGATAAAAATACCTGATATTGTGGAGAATACCCAGCCGATAAGTATAGCTATCCATCCATCTGTTCCAGCTTTTTCTGCAAGCAATCGTGGGAGAGATAAAACTCCAGTGGCCACCTGCATTCCATTGATTAAAAAAATATACTGCATAAGAGTGATGTCATTATAGGCATATTTTTTCATAGTTTCACCTTTTATTATGGTTTTTTCTTTGTCGAATAGATTGAGTGGCTCCCGTACCTTTAGAACGACTTCTTATCGCCCATAAAGGAAAGCGTACAAAAGCATCCTTCATATCTGCAAAGCGAAACGGTGCTAACGGAGTTCCGTAAGGGGTACCTAGCGATTCAAGACTGATGAGATGCGCAATTAATGTCATCCACCCGATAACAAGTCCTACAATTCCAAATAAGGAAGCTGATAGCATCATTGGAAAGCGTAAAAGTCTGACTGCCGCTCCCATATCATAATTAGGGATAATAAAAGAAGCGATGGCTGTAATAGCAACAACGATAATCATAATGTTGCTTACAATTCCCGCCTGAACAGCAGCCTGTCCAATAATAATTCCGCCCACAATTCCAACTGTCTGACCGATCGGAGTAGGCAGCCGTAAAGCCCCTTCTCTCATCGCTTCCAATGTCATTTCCATAAGCAGTGCTTCCATAACTGGAGAAAATGGTACACGCGTTCTTGATTCCGCAATAGACAAAAAAAGCTCTACAGGAATGACTTCAAAATTAAAGGAAATAAACGCAACATAACTCGCAGGTAAAAATAGAGCAATCATAAAAGCGACGAAACGAAGTATACGAATAGATGAGGCAACTAACCAACGTGTCCCGTAATCATCAATTCCTTGAAAAAAAGATATAAAATTTGTCGGGGCAATTAATACACTAGGGGAATGATCCACAACAATCACAAATCTTCCCTGGAGAATATGAGATACAGCCACATCGGGTCTTTCAGTTAACATAAATTGTGGAAACGGTGAGTACGGGTTATCTTCAATGAATTCGATAAGTTCACCAGTACTTTCAATAGCGTCGACCGTAATATCTTGAATCCGTGTTTCTAATTCCTTCAGCACATCTTCAGAAGCTACATCTTCCAAATATAAAATAGAAATCCTCGTTTTGCTTCGTATACCAATTATTATTTCTTTTATCATTAATTCGCGATGAGGAATATATCTTCGAATCATTGCGATATTTTGACTTCCAGTTTCTGTGAATCCTTGATGCGCACCTTTTAGAGCTATCTCGTTATGAGCATCTTCAATATTTCTTTGTGGCCATCCTTTCGTATCCAATTGATGCGCTGTTGTTCGGCCGTGGATTAATAAAACACTATCTCCTCCAAAAATAGCATTTTCAATCTGACTGCACGTATTAATAATTTTAATCTGTCCTAATGTAATTGGAAGTTCCGTATTCGTATCAAAAGCACTATTCATTAAAGGATTTAGAACGTGATGTTGAATCAATTGTTTATCTGTTAATCCAGACAAATACACTAAAGCTGCTTCTAATCCATCTGCTGTCATTTGAAACCGACGAATCACTAAATCAGGTGCTTGACGAAATACATTCTGAATATCAGCTATGTTTTTCGATAAATCAGCGTCTAAGAGGGAGGCCTCTATATTTTTTTTCGAAAAATGAGTATTGTCTTGTATTGAAAATGACTTAGGATTACCTCTATATTTTAACCGTTTCAGAAATTTAGCCATGACTCCCTCACTTTCTACGTGCCTTCTATAGTATGTTTAGTATGTATATATTAAGAAAAGATATCCTAATAACTAGAGAGGCAACGCCAGAATTATTACTATAGATGTCCAGTAACCAATTCTCCAAAATAAAAAAGTATTTCTCTCTGTATGACTAGTAGAAAGAAATACTTTTTTTATTCCGCTATTCGCGGGCAGTAAGACTCCCGCTTCGAAATTCAGCAAAAGCAAAGAGGATAGGTGAGTGTGATTAAAGTTTCACTTTGTTTGAATCATATGATATCATTTAACTTTATTAAAAAAGTATGTGAGCGATTGTAAGGAGTTAGGAATACGAGCTAATTCCTAGAAATAAAATATTCTTTAATAAGTAAAGAATCCGATGAAAAGAACTAATAAAAAGAGACAAAGTTGCCTCGGCTTATTCGTCCCTTTTTCATATATTTCATGTTATATGGTGCTACTGAGAATGATAGGGAAGAACAATTTAAAATGATAAAGGATGCGAACAGATTGAATAATCACAGCACAACACCGGCATTTATATATACGTATGCATTCCGCGAAGATGAACGATCTTTATGTTATATGGAGATGCGCTCTCTTTTTGGAGTTGAGTCTCATGTTAACATTTTGAAAAGTAAGGTCAAAATTGAGCCGAGTCGAAGTCCGTTTATGAAAGAACGAATCGAAGTGATGTATGAAGGAGACGACTTGGCAAATATTTTAGAACAAGTAGAACAAATTGATTTGGCAGGAGCTACATTCAAAGTTATTTTTGTTAAAATTAATGATCTCAATGAATCGAACAAAATAGAATACGGACAGCGGCGTGTAATTGAGAGAGAAATCGGCATGCAGATTGAAGGGGAAGCGGACGTGCATCATCCAGAGCGTGTATTTGGAATTGTTCCTCTTGGTGGTCGTTGGTATTTTGGAGAATATATTGAAAGTGAAGCTGTTTGGTATCATCACGTGAAAAAACCACGCAGCTATTCTACGTCACTTAGCACACGTGTTGCGAGAGCTGTTGCGAATATCGCTGTGCCAAATCCTGATGGAGTCAAGGCGATTGACCCGTGTTGTGGTATAGGGACGGTACTGGTAGAGGCACTGTCCATGGGAATTGACATCGTGGGCCGGGATATAAATCCTCTTGTTGTAATTGGATCTAGAGAGAATATTGCGCATTTTGGATTTGAAGGAGACGTAACGGTAGGGCCGATTGCGGATGTCACAACTAATTACGATGTAGCAATTATCGATATGCCGTACAATTTATTTACACATGCGACACCAGAAGATCAATTCTCAATTCTTACACATGCGCGTCGTTTTGCGAAAAAAGTAATTGTTGTAACCATTGAGACAATGGATCACATGATTAAAGAAGCTGGATTTGAAATTACAGACCGCTGTATAGCTAAAAAAGGGACATTTTCTAGGGAAATTCTTGTTTGTGAATAGAGAAAGTCTTTTGTAATGAAAAAAGGAAAGTGATTGGTATATATGCCAATCACTTTTTTCTTTATTACTCAAAGGAATTGTTAAATCTTCTATTCTAGGATTAAGGGTATTTACTTGTTAAGCTTTGTAGTAACTGCTTAGCCTAGTGTTAGATAGTTTACTAGGAAGGCAACAAAAGGAGGCATGCCTTCTTTTGTTGCCTTGTACGGATTGTTTCTGTTTTTTAATCGTAGAAACTACACTGCGAATGCGACAAAATACAACGCCATCCTGTTCGTTTCGAAAGGTACCAGAGATATTTTCCTTTACCTTGGCCATTCGCAAGTCACGCTCTGCTTGATTGTTGCCAAACGGGACAAACGCATTCCGAATATGGTGAGAAACGGTCGATATATTCGAAAGAACAGTCGATATCGTTTTATTGATGAATCATAATAGATTACTTTTCTTTGAGTTCTTCTTGCTTTTCCGCTAATAAATTACGTAAAACATGGGCACGATAGCTTTCTAATTTTTTTCCGTCCAAATAACGAACTCCTAATTTTTTTAGTTCTGCTACGTACCATCCTTTTGTTCCAAAATACATGGAGATCACTTCCTTTTTGCTTTTAAACAGTATATGTTTTAGAATTTATAAATTTCTTTTTTTATACTATATAACTGAATTTAAAATAAATGTTGAATATTCAGTCTATTTGTATTATTATTAGTTTATTATCGGATGACAGTGATTAGCCTCTCTGCATGCCCGGATATGATTTCGTTCAATTTAATCGAGGATGATTGGCTTCTTTCCACTTGAACTTCCTTAGCAGGAAGACGAGCCATAAGGATAGAGACAGTAAAATCCAATGTAATTCTTTACATTGTTTTTCTGGCTCTTTTTATTTTTCCTATAAATAGGAAAAGGGTGAGCGTTACATATGCTTATTAGAAGACCGATTTAGAAGAAGATGTTAAGAAAGCGTTATCAATCATGGGCGATGTTTCGATCTTATGTATGTTCACTCTAATAGAAGGATTTATGAAAATAAATACTTATAGGTTGGTGATCTTTTTGGTGAAAGAAAAAAAGGAACTGCAAAAAGACTTGAAAACCAGGCATATCACAATGATTTCAATTGGCGGGGTGATCGGGGGCGGATTATTTGTAGGAAGTGGGACAATTATTCAATCAACCGGCCCAGCGGCCATTTTGTCCTATATCATTGGCGCTTTAATGGTTGTACTTGTGATGCGGATGCTCGGGGAGATGGCTGCGGTAAACCCTGATAGTGGTTCATTCTCAACATATGCACATAAGGCAATTGGACCTTGGGCAGGGTACACAATCGGTTGGTTATACTGGTTCAATTGGCTCATTATTATCGCAATCGAAGCGGTATTGTTAGGAGTGATGATCAATAATTGGTTTCCTTCCATACCAACATGGCTAGCGAGTTTGTTCGTGATTATCATGATGACAATGACAAATGTTTATTCAGTGAAGTTATACGGGGAGTTTGAATATTGGTTAGCGCTTATTAAAGTGGTAGCGATTCTTGCATTTTTAGTTTTAGGAGTTTCTATGATTTTTGGACTTGTACCTAATGTAGATAGACCGGATCTTTCAATCATCTCTGAAAACGGGGGCTTTTTTCCAAAAGGAATTATGCCAGTACTACTTAGCGTTGTGTTTATTTCTTTCTCTTTATCGGGGAGTGAAGTAGCAGCGATTGCGGCCGGAGAGTCTGACAATCCAGAGAAGAATGTAATAAGAGCGATTAACAGTGTTGTATGGCGTCTTATGATTTTCTTTGTAGGGTCTGTATCGATTTTGGTCATTTTTATGCCGTGGAACAATGCAGAATTATTGAAATTGCCTTATGCAAGTTTATTTCAGATGGCAGGAATCCCTGCGGCTGCGGAAATCATGAATGGGGTCGTATTTCTATCGCTCCTTTCGGTTATGAATTCCGGAATATACACGAGTTCTCGTATGTTATTTTCACTTGCGAAAAAAGGAGATGCCCCTCTAATGTTCTCCAAGTTAAATAGTAGAGGGACACCAGTTTGGGCGATCTATGCAAGTATCGTATTCGCATTCATTTGTGCCATGCTAAAGTTTATATCTCCTGATAAACTATTTGCTTTTTTAGCGAATAGCTCAGGCGGCGTTACGATGCTGATGTATATGTTCGTTGCCGTTTCTCATATCAGGTTGAGAAGAAAAGCTGAAAGAGAAGACCCAGGGAAACTAAAGGTGAAAATGTGGTTATTCCCTTATCTCACATATGCAACACTTGCGATGATCATTACGATATTTGTTGCACAAGCGTTTATAGCGGATATGCGTATGCAATTTTATATGACGATGTTAGCGACTGCCGTAGTAATCGTAATCTATTTCCTAAGAGATAGAAATAAGCGAGTGCCAATAAAAGAAGATTTTACGATTATACAAGATTCGAAAGTTAGTTTAGAGAAGGAGTAAGAAAGGGGAATGTTCCATGTTAAAAGAAAAGCAAAATATTGTAACGACAAAATCTGATAGTCTACATGAGAGAAGAAACAATGCGGTGCCTGAGGGTCCTTATAAT
Source organism: Bacillus sp. FSL K6-0042 (assembly GCF_038006685.1). Lineage (NCBI taxonomy): Bacteria > Bacillati > Bacillota > Bacilli > Caryophanales > Bacillaceae > Bacillus > Bacillus sp. FSL K6-0042. Next base: position 2,329,976 of record NZ_JBBOVS010000001.1, on the reverse strand, counting down.
ATTACGCAGTTATATGTCGGGTCGGCAAAAGGGGCAATCATTACGGATGTAGATGGCAATGAATTAATAGATTTTGCAGGCGGGATTGGTATGCAAAATGTCGGGCATTGTCATCCGAAAGTAGTACAAGCCATTCAAAGCCAGGTGGCATCTTCTATTCATAGTTGTTTTCATGTAGCGCCGTATGAAAGCTATATTGAGTTGGCTGAGAGATTGAATGAATTAACGCCAGGAGATTTTAAGAAAAAAACAATGTTTGCAAATAGCGGGGCTGAAGCAGTAGAGAATGCTGTAAAAATCGCTAGGAAAGCGACTGGGCGCAGTGCCGTTGTTTCATTTGAACGTGCATATCACGGGCGGACACTTCTGACAATGTCTCTTACGAGTAAAGTAAAACCTTATAAGCATGGATTTGGTCCATTTGCATCAGATGTATACAAGTTGCCTTATCCGTATTATTACCGCGCGGAAGACGGCATGACGAAAGAAGAAGTAGATGGGCGAATTTTAGCGTATTTCGAACGTTTTATGTTAGAGGAAGTGGCAAGTGATAATATCGCTGCCATTATTTTGGAACCGCTTCAAGGTGAGGGTGGATTTATTGTTCCAAGTGCAACGTTTATACAAGGCGTCAGAAACCTTTGTGATAAATATGGAATTATCATGATTGCTGATGAAATTCAAACGGGTTTTGCTCGTACTGGAAGTTTGTTCGCAATGGATCATTTTGGCGTTGCTCCTGATTTAATGACATTTTCAAAATCAATTGCTGCAGGTATGCCGCTTAGCGCAGTAACAGGAAGAGCGGAATTGATGGATGCGCCTGGGCCAGGACAACTTGGCGGCACTTTTTCGGGAAGCCCGGTTGCTTGCGCAGCTGCACTTGCTGTTTTAGATGTAATTGAAGAAGAGCAGTTAGTAAAACGTGCTGAGGTAATCGGAAGCCGGATGATGGAAGTATTCCATAGCTGGAAGGAGAAATACGAATGTATTGGAGATGTGAGAGGCCTTGGGGCGATGACGGCGATCGAGCTTGTAAAGGACCGAAATACGAAAGAACCAGCAGCAGAAGAAGTAAAAGCGATTATGCAAGAAACACATAACAAAGGTGTAATCACAATAAGCGCTGGTATTTATGGTAATGTCCTTCGTTTCTTACCGCCGCTTGTTATTACAGATGAACAGCTTGAAGAAGGGCTTCATATTCTTGAAACGGCAATTGCGAAACTATCAAAATAGGAAACGATGATGGAGGCAGAGTAATGAGGTTTTTAAATTATATAAATGGCCAGTGGAAAGAGCCATCTACGAATCAATATTCGAAAAATTATAATCCGCATAACGGAGACGTGTTAGGGGAATTTCCACTAAGTTCAGCAGATGATACACAGGCAGCTATCGCATCTGCAAAAGAAGCTTTTCAAAATTGGCAAGGGCTATCGTTTCAAGAGCGGGCAAGTTATTTATGGAAAGCAGCAGCGATTTTAAAAGAACGAGTGGCAGAAATTGGTCAAGATTTAACGAGTGAAGAAGGAAAGACACTTGCCGAAGGAATCGGGGAGACGAAGCGAGCAATCAGTATTCTGGAGTACTATGCGGGGGAAGCAAATCAGCCGGTAGGAGAAATGATTCCTTCTGCAAATCCGAAAACGATGCTCTACAGCAAACGCGTCGCAGTGGGGCCAGTGGGACTCATTACACCGTGGAATTTCCCAATTGCGATTCCAGCATGGAAAATGGCTCCGGCGCTGATTTATGGAAATACGGTTGTTATAAAGCCAGCTGAAATTACGCCGAAATCAGTCTATCACCTTGTGAATGCTTTTCACGAGGCAGGAATTCCTGCTGGAGTTATCAATTGTGTGTTTGGCAAAGGTTCAGTCGTTGGAACGGAATTAACAGAAAATCCTGATATAAAAGCGATATCCTTTACTGGTTCGAATAGCGTCGGAAAAACCATTCAGCAAACCGCGATTGCAAGCGGGAAAAAGGTGCAGTTAGAAATGGGAGGAAAAAACCCATTAGTCGTATTAAAGGATGCTGATACCCAGAAAGCAGTCGATATTGTGATAAGAGGTGCATTTATGTCAACAGGACAAAAATGCACAGCGACAAGCAGAGTAATTATTGAAGATGACATTTATGAGGAATTTCGAAATGAGCTCCTGTTACGTACAAAGGCTCTTAAAGTTGGAAATCCATTAGAAAATGCTACGTTTATGGGGCCATGCGTATCCGAGAACCAGCAGCACTCTGTTTTAGCGATGATTGAAGTAGGAAAGAAAGAGGCTTCTTTACTTTGCGGAGGTAGCGCACCAGAAGAAGATGAGTTAAAACGAGGATATTATGTTCTACCGACTATTTTTGAAGACGTACCGCAAGATGCACGAATTGCGAAAGAAGAAATTTTCGGTCCTGTTATCTGTTTGTTTAAGGTGAACAATTATCAAGAAGCGATTCATTTAGCGAATGATACAGAATACGGACTGAGTGCATCTGTTTGTACAAATAATCTCAGCCTAGCCCAGCAGTTTATTGATGATATGGAAGTTGGAATGGTCCATGTCAATTCAGAAACAGCAGGAGCGGAGCCGCAAGTTCCGTTTGGCGGCATGAAAAATTCTAGCGATGGACCGCGTGAACAAGGAAAAACAGCTGCAGAATTTTATACACGAGTGAAGACAGTATATATCGATCAAGTATGAGTTATAGAATAAACACATAATAATGGGGGATGAACATGCGTAAAGGTACTTTTTTCATGGCAGGACACTCAAGACTTCCGAAAGGGATGGCTGTACGCAGTGTCTATGAAACATTAACAATTACAATAGAGGCAGATCTCAAATATCACGTTATTATTGAAGCGTCATGTACCCTTGCTACTGAACATGGGAGAGACTTTATTGCTCAAATGTTAAGAGGACATAGTTTACAAGATGGCATTGAAGAGATCACGCAAGAAATCTCGTATCATTATCAAGGAAAAGCACAAAATGCGATTATTAGCGCGTTAAAAGATTTGTACCGCCAATATACAAGCTATGTAAACGGCGAAAAGCCACAAGAAGAATATGAAGAAACAAATCTATAACAAACTGCCCGTAAAAGCCCGATTGGTTCAACTAATAATCAGTGGGGGATGAAAAATCCCCCACTGATTAAAGTTTCACTGTATCGCACTTTACTTTGTAAAGAACGTTCATAAACGAGAGCCAGTTATATTTCTGCTTATTTGGTGAGCGGAATATAGCTGGCTTTTTATTTTTAAAACATGAGGAGGCTAAAAAATGTCAAAGTTAAATCAAGGTGGAAAACAAAAAAGAAGATGTACGGAAAATGGTGTGGTGAAACCTTGTAACATGTGTAAAGCATGTGGCCGGGAGAAAGAAAATGAAAAGTACATGTCAAAGGAGAAGAAAGGTTTTTAAAATACAAGAATTATAATAAATAAATATAGTGCTAGCTCTTACCGCTTCATATACAATAAAAGTAGGATTGCTCTTCTACTAAAGGGCAGTTTTCAGAAGGAGGGAATGATATGGAGAAAATGAAAGTAGAGTTTGAAGTTAAAGGATTCGGTGAAGAAGAGCTAGTAAATGTTGATGGTGCTTATAAAAGTATTGAAATTGCAAGAGTAAATGGTTTATCAAAAGATACTACATTAGGTGAGTTGGAATCAATTTTACAAGCCATGTTTGATGAAGTTGAAAAAGATTATGAAAATCCACCACAATTCACTGGAAGAATTACGATTCGAGCAAAGAAAGAAAACGCTGAAATTAAGTATTATGGATAATGAAGTGTTAGGTGGATAAGAGTTAAACAACGACTTTATTATTTTTACACAGTACACGAACGATAAAATAACTGATAAAAACATATTGACAGTGTAAATATTTTGAATTATCATTTAATTATAAAATGATAAGATCCATACGAGAAATTAGCCTTCTCTATATCCGATCTTCATTTTCTGTTTTGCACATATTTTCATAAAAAAACTGTCTATTATTACTGTACTTTAAGAGATTAAAGAACACTCGTAATTTAAAGCCAGTTGTACGTTTTCTACATTTTTTACATTGTAGATGCGTATGACTGGCTTTTTCGTTTATTTAAACTAAAGGAGGAAATAAAATGTCAGTGATTACGAAACAAGAAGTGAAGATGAAGTTTGCAAAGAAATATGAGGGGTATGAAATTGTTCCTCATCCAGAACATAAACGGTTGTATCATATTGTATTAGATCAGCAATTGCTTCAACAATTTTTCGCAGAGGTAAAAGAACATTCGGAGCAATCCTTACAATATATTCCGTATTCTCGCTTTATCCTTGCTGATCAAATGAAAAAATTCTTTGGTGAATCGTTTATGGAAAATGTTCGTGGTATTATTCACGACCGGGAAACGGGCGGGTTTACAATTGGTGTACAAGGCGAAACGATAGATGCAGGAGACTACGTGAAATTTGCAACGGCATTAACACATTTAATTGGTACACCTAATTTTGATGCAATGACAGGAACGTACTACGCGAGGTTTAATGTGAAAGATACAGATGGCAGTGATTCTTACCTTCGCCAAGCATATCGATTATTTACTCTTCATACAGACGGGACATTTGTTGACGAACCGACAGATTGGCTCCTTATGATGAAATTTGAGGAAAAGAATGCGGTAGGGGGCGAATCACGTTTACTTCATTTAGATGATTGGGAAGGACTTGAGAAGTTTCGAAAACATCCACTCGCATCTGTCAAAATCACGTACAAAGCACCTCCAAGTAAAAACGCGCAGGAAATCGTCTATCGTGAAACATTTTTTGATGTAAACAATGCACCGTGTATTTGCTTTATTGATCAATTCGCTTATCCAGACAATATTGAACAGGCAACATATTTGAAGGAATTATCACACTCTGTGGAGAACTCTCCAGCAACGCATGCATTAAAATTACCAGTTGGAGATTTAGTTCTATTAAACAATCTATTTTGGATGCACGGGCGCGCTCCTTTTGAGAAAAACAAAGATTTATATCGAGAGCTTATGCGTCAGCGTGGTTGCTTTTCTAAATAATAGATGCGGCGGGTCTTACAATAAGGCCTGCCTTTCCTAATATAGGGGATACAAACATAAGGGGGAAGTTTTATATGTATGATTTTCTAATTATCGGCGGAGGAATTGTTGGCCTTTCAACTGGAATGGCGTTAACGAAAAAATTTCCTCATGCCAAAATCGCAGTCATCGAAAAAGAGGACGAACTTGCGCATCATCAAACAGGACATAATAGCGGTGTCATTCATTCCGGCATTTACTATAAACCGGGCAGCTATAAAGCGAAATTTGCGAAAGAGGGAAACGCAGCGATGGTTGAGTTCTGCAAAGAAAATGGCATCGCCTATGACATGTGCGGCAAGGTGATTGTCGCAACAGAACAAGAAGAACTTCCTCTTTTACATAACTTGTATGAAAGAGGTCTACAAAATGAGCTGAACATTTCTAAAATCGACCAAGGAGAACTAGCGGAAATCGAGCCTCACGTAAAAGGATTAGGAGCTATTCGCGTTCCTTCTTGCGGCATCGCCGATTATAAAGGAGTCAGTCATACATTTGCACGTTTTATTGAAGAAAGCGGAGGAGAAGTACACTTAGGCACAAAAGCAGAACATATCTTTGAGAAAAAAGACTTCGTTACAATCGAAACAAACAAAGGCGTCTTTGAAGCAAGATTTCTCATTAACTGCGCCGGATTACATAGCGACCGAATCGCCAAAAAAACAGGAATACTAACAGACATGAAAATCGTCCCGTTCCGAGGCGAATATTACGAACTCGTTCCAGAAAAGCGCCATCTTGTAAAACACTTAATTTATCCTGTTCCAAACCCAGACTTTCCGTTCTTAGGCGTTCATTTCACACGAATGATAAATGGGGACGTACATGCAGGGCCAAATGCAGTACTAAGTTTCAAACGCGAAGGCTACACAAAAAAAGACTTTGACATAAAAGACTTCATGGAAACAATGACATACGCCGGCTTTTGGAAAATGGCAATGCCAAACATGAAAGAAGGCATGAAGGAAATGATTCGTTCTTTCAGCAAACAATCCTTTCTCAAAAGCTTGCAGCACCTAATACCAGAACTTACAGAAAAAGACATCGTTCCGACTCATGCCGGCGTAAGAGCACAGGCCATTCTATCCAATGGAAACATGGTAGATGACTTCTGTATTATCCCGGGCATAAACTTTATGCATATTTGTAATGCTCCGTCTCCAGCGGCAACGGCTAGTTTGAAGATTGGGGAGGAGATTGTAAGTAAAGTGCCGGATGTGATTGTGGACCGAATTTCCTTGTCGAAAGCTACTTTTTGAAGTAGCTTTTTATTTTTTTTTTGTAAATAACAAAATTTGTTGAATTACGGATATATGTTGAGAAACAAGCGATATATTTGGAAAATAAATGGTATAGGAGAAGGATACTCAATATTTCTGTATGAAATATGAGGTATACGGATATTTTCGAAATATTTATGAGGTGTAAATCCCTCTATGAAAGCGCTTTATTCATTAACCTACAATCCATGTCGTTAGACAGGGAATTAATTTTATGAAACAATAATAACAGGTAAGGAGAGGGTGCTTTTCCTTAAGTGCTTCGTATTGAATTTATTCTATAAGAGAAAGTGTGCTTAATGATTTTAAATGAAATAAGGAGCTGTTTTTATTATATGCAACAAAAAAACGATTTAGATTTTGGACCTCAAGATGTTAATATTGTTAATCCTAAACAAGCTAGGAAAGCTGTTGTTGCCACTGGTATTGGGAATGCAATGGAATGGTTCGACTTTGGCTTATATGCGTATTTAGCGGTTATTTTAAGTCAATTATTCTTCTCTGGTGTCCACAATAGTGGTCTCCAACTTGTACTTACATTTGGTACATTTGCTGCCGCCTTTCTAGTTAGGCCGATTGGTGGTATTTTCTTCGGTAGAATTGGTGATAAATATGGCCGAAAGATTGTGTTAAGTACAACTATTATTTTAATGGCACTTTCCACATTATTTATTGCGCTACTACCAACCTACGAACAAATTGGAATTTGGGCACCGATTTTATTATTAGTTGCTCGTATGGTTCAAGGATTTTCCACAGGAGGCGAATATTCAGGAGCGATGGTGTATATCGCTGAATCTTCCCCCGATAAGAAGCGTGGTATACTCGGTAGTGGTCTTGAAATTGGGACGCTTTCTGGTTACATCGCCGCTTCGGTAATCGTTACCGTTTTGACGGTAGTGTTAACAGATGAACAAATGCTTAGCTGGGGATGGCGTATCCCGTTCTTAATTGCTGCGCCAATTGGTTTGGTCGGTTTATATTTACGCCGTCATTTAGATGAATCTCCTATATTCCAAGAGATGGAAAAAGCGCAGAGAGACTCTGAAGAAGATGAACAAATTCCGTTTATTGATATTTTGAAATATCATAAAAAAGACTTTCTTTTAAGCACAGTAATTGTTGCCTTCTTTAATATTACAAACTATATGATCCTTTCTTATATTCCTTCTTATCTAACACAAGTATTAAAAATCAAAGAAACGACTGGTTTAATCATTATTTCAATTACGATGGCACTCATGATTCCACTGGCGCTTTATTTCGGGAAATTAAGCGATAAAGTTGGTAATAAACGTGTAGTACAATTCGGATTACTGGGTTTGACATTATGTTCAATTCCTGCCTTTTTACTAATCGGTAATGGACATATTGTGGCTATTTTTATAGGTATCTTTATTTTAGGTTTCTTCCTTAGTTTTTATGAAGGAACATTGCCTTCCTTATTACCATCTCTCTTTTTCACAGATGTACGTTATCGTGCACTCTCGATATCATTTAATATCTCCGTATCCATATTTGGTGGAACAACACCGCTCGTATGTTCATATTTAGTTCATGCTACTGGAAATGCACTTGCACCCGCATTTTATTTAACTGGTGTCAGCTTAATCGGCTTAATTGTATTTAGCCTACTATTTATAACAACGTCAGGTCGTGCATTGAAAGGTTCGTACCCGACTGTAGAAACGAAAAAAGAAGCACACGAAATAGCGAAGCAAGACCCAGAAGAAGCACTTTGGTGGCATGAAGAATCTCTGGAAATTGAAGCAGAGAGACAATTGTAATAATGATTGTTTGAATTTTCAATATAAAAAAAGACTCCTATTAAAGGAGGCCACTGAATACAAAACAAGAAAGGTGACTTTTCATTCAATTTTGAACGAAAAGTCACCTTTCTCTTTATTCTGTTTCACTTTGTTTCGTTCATTTTAATTATATGAAATTTTTTGTTTGATTCTATTGTTCAGCTTAAAATTTATACTCTCTAAATGGAAAAAGATGAGTATAATCAAGTTGTGTAGAAAAATGTGAAATTTGAAAGGAAAGGGCGGGGATAGTGATGCAGTTAGAACAACAGGATTTGTTTAAAGGGGAAAGAGTTGTTATGGAGCGGAAAGCGAATGCAATTATTGATTTTAAAGACTTTGGTATGAAAAAAAATAAATATAGTCCTTTTAGAAAACACGAAGCGATTGGCGGAAAGTTATATGTAACAAACTAGCGTCTTATTTTCAAATCACATGCTATAAACCGTGTAAGGGGTATGTACAGTATCCTACTACCTACGATTCAATTCGTTAAGGATGCTTCTGTTCTTGTAGGGGTTCTGCCGCATACCCATCAAGCTAAGATTTTAAAATACCATGCCCATCAACCTAATATTTTGGAGTACCCCAAAACAAAAATTTTATCTCACTACAGTTGTCTATGAGAATTCAGTTCATTTTTTTGTTTTAGGGAACAATTAATTTCCAATACATGTCTTAATGCGAAAATGTGATATTTCGTTGCCCTCTATATGTAATATTGTATATAAATATATATAAATATATATTGATATAAATGTAAGTGCTTACTGTAATAAGAGTATAAAGATTTACCACATCTTAATACTCAAAAAAGAGGAGGAAATAATATGGCAATCGCAATGGCAGTTTTATCATTTTTAGGTGGAGTACTTCCATTAGTAGGAGAACTTTTAAAAGCAGTAATGTAAGTTCATTATTCCGCAATTATTTATAAAAATTATCATACCTTAATACGAAAAAAGAGGAGGAAATAACATGGCAATCGCAATGACAGTTTTAAAATTTGTAGGTGGAGTAATTCCATTCGTACAAGAGCTTTTAAAAGCATTTATGTAAGTTGTTTATTTCGCAATTATTTATAAAAATTATCATACAAATGATCTGTATATCAAAGATGAATTGATGTGCAGATCATTTGTGTGAGCAATCTTTAAATAAAAAAGGAGAATCCCAAAAAGAATATGGGATTCTCCTTTTTTAGTGCATGAAATGTTGCAAAATAACTGACTTGATTTAAGAATATTAATGGGAATTTTTAATTAGCAGCTAGATTGTCCAGTTGTTCCACCAATTCTTACTTGTTGAGTTTGTAATACTTTCAAAGTAAGATCAAGAACGATTTTTTCACGTAAGTGGTCAAATGCTTTTTCATGAGGTTTACCACATGATTCTCCATGATGTTTATCATGATCATTATGACATGGTGAGAAGTCAAGCTCATAAAATTCTGCACTAATTATTTCACAAAATGGTTGTTCATTATAGAAAACATTATTTTCAAAGAAGAATTTGTCTAAACGAGGAACATCAGTGTTTTTTGGATTAATAAAACGAGCTTTATTTTCTGAAGAAAAAGCTATGATTGGGTTAGAAGAAAAGTCATTTCGAGTTAAGTCAGCAAAACCAGAGAATCGAACCTTTGCAATTTTATCATGAATCACGCCATTGCAGTCTTTAGCAGCATATTCAATATTTTTACGAATAAAACCTTCTACAAATAATTTTGCTCTTGTTACTCGTAAATACCCTGTTCCATCAATTGGTTCATATTCAACAGGTACTAGTTTACATTGTTGTAAAAATACATCTTTTAATACTCTTTTAATTTCTACTGCTGGTGGACAAAGTGGGATATTTGCTTCTACTACAATTTGAAGTGTTCTTTCTGCTAATACAACTGGAATTTTAACTATTGGATTTCTTGTAAGAAGAGGCGTTGCTGGAGTATCACTGAATGGAATTTGTGTTTCCGCTTTAACCTTACAATCTTTATGGTGATTGTTTTTGTTTTCTTGTTCACTCAATTAAAAAACCTCCGTTTATTTTTGTTTTTTGAGTGTTTCCATACCTACTTTAATATGATATTTAATATATCTATTTGTGTGCGGGCTTGTATAATAGTTATTTTTCTCATTTTGAAATAAGAAAAACTAAATTAGATTACTTAAAATTCATTGCACTATATTGAATAGGACAGCATATATTATAGTGTGGAACGAGCGTCGGACACTTGTTTTACACTTATATATAATTAAATAAATCTCCTTTTCTTATTATAGGGGTAGAAGGAGCAATCGTACCGTGAAGTGAAAAGTAACTTACATAAAATGTAATAACCCATTCGATTCCGCATGATTCAAGCAATGATTTTAATAGATATTTACCAAAAACCATAATTTTTGTAACTAATTCAATTATTATTAAGATGCCAGAATTTTCTTGCGCTGAGGGTTATTTTGACCAATAACGAGCCTTTTTGGATACTACCGATAATGAGACGTTATGTTAACCAAGCATGTATACGATATTCATAGTTTGCTACATACTATATTCTGATAAAATGAAATAAAAGAAAATTAGAATAATTTAAAGGGAGTAGAGTGATGATTGATATTTTTAAAATTTTTGCGGCCTTAGCTTTGGGATACTTTTTAGGCAGCCTTAATACAGCGGTGATTGTAGGGAAAATATACGGAAAGGACATAAGAAACCATGGAAGCAAAAGCGCCGGGCTTACCAATACCCTGAGGGTACTTGGTAAATCTGCTGCAGTATTTGTTCTTGCTGGAGATATATTAAAAGGGATAATTGCCTGTTTTATAGGATTGTTCCTTAGCGTTTACTTTTATTCAGAAGAGGCTAAAGATTGCGTAAGCCTTTTAGCGGCAGGCGCAGGAGTGATTATAGGGCATAACTGGCCGATATATTTTGGTTTTAAAGGGGGCAAAGGAGCACTTACGGGAGTAGCTGTGATGTTTATGATCAACTGGGTTATGGCCATTTTATGCATTTGTTTTTTTGTGATGATAGTAGTTTTTACCCGTTATGTTTCTTTAGGCACAATATGCGCTACAATGCTTTTTGCAGCTATCTCATTCGTTCCAATTTTTGGGAATACCATATATTTTTATATATTTGCTTTCCTAATGACGTTTATAGTTATTTTCAAGCATAGAGAAAATATAAAAAGGTTACTTTCAGGAACAGAAAATAAACTTATTTTTTCGCGGCGTTGAGCATGTCGTCAAAATGGAAAAAATTTAAAGTTAGTTAACCGTTTAAAACAAGAGACCACATTACAACTTCCAATAACGCATGTTATATTAACTAAATTAGCTTAAGATTAAATCATTGGAGGAAAAAGCATGAAAAATAAAATACCTCTAATAACATTCATTTTAGCTGCTTTATTTGTAGCTGGAGGTTTTGCATTCTTCTACTGGATCAAAACATTCCCATTCAACTAAAGAAGCCTAACTACCAATAACGATGATTATGGTGCGACAAGAAGTTGCATTCCCACAGTGTAGCTTACGCTACCCCTCTAGACGCAAAGAAGGTCTCCATCCGAAACTGTATTTCTGGTAACGGGAATGTAGGTTGCATGAGGAAATGCGGAAACAGAGGACAAATGCATGGTCCGGAACACTGCTAGGAGAAGATAGGTATGGTAAACGAGAGTGAAGGTTTGTAAGCTTCGTAAACGTTAGCTCAAGATAATGCATGGCTTTGCTTGGGTATTGGCAAGAGGAAAAGTAGGGTCATAATACTACTGTGCTGCGTCCCGCATCTTGCTCGGAGTAAAGAACCTGCCTAACCCTATCGCATCTGTGGAATGTGGAACTTGGTAAGCCCTATGTTATCTGTATAAACAGTAGAGAGATCGAAAGGTCAAACGATGTAACAGAGGGTATGGGATATGGGAGAAAGCAAATGCCGTTATACCGAAAGGTAACAGGAAAGCAAAAAATGTATAACTGAACGGATACTGTCGTCCTTTTGGACACATTATGACAGACTTGAAAGAGGGCCCACTTCCCATAGGTCTTCAACACATAAATACATTTGTGGTTAACTTCTGATGAAAAGGAGCGTGCAGTTATGAACACCTCAGAAAGAGCGTCGGCGCACGCTTCATATACAAATTGGAATTCAGTAGATTGGCATACAGTCCAAAAGTATGTGATGAAGCTACGACAAAGAATTTATCGTGCCGAACAACAAAAGAAACTTAGAAGAGTCAGGAAACTTCAACGATTACTCCTACGGAGTGAAGCTAACTTACTGTTGTCCATTAGAAAAGTAACACAACAGAATAATGGAAAGCGTACCTCTGGAGTAGACGGTTATACAGCACTTCATTCTGGCAAAAGAAACGAATTATACCGACAGCTAAAGAGGCTCAGTATATTTCAACATCTTCCCAAGCCAGCGAAACGAACCTATATCGCTAAGAAAAACGGAAAACTGAGACCTCTCGGTATTCCAACTATCAAAGACAGAGTCTATCAAAATATGGTGAAAACGGCGCTAGAACCGCAATGGGAAGCACGATTTGAACCCGCCTCATACGGGTTCCGACCGAAGCGGAGTACACACGATGCCATTAGTAATATCTTTAATAAGATTAACACAAACAGTAAGAAAAAGTGGATATTTGAAGGTGATTTTAAAGGATGCTTTGACCATCTAAGTCATCATTGGATACGAAAACAAACTTATAGTTTTCCAGGAAAAACACTGATTCAGCGATGGTTGGAGGCTGGATATATAGATCAACATTCTTTCTCTGAAACAAAGGAAGGAACTCCGCAAGGAGGAATTATATCCCCGCTTCTAGCTAACATTGCATTACACGGAATGGAGGAGGAACTTGGCGTTATATATCGAAAGACATATAAATTCAATGAAAGCTACACAATTCATCCTAAATGCAAAATAGCGATTGTTCGATACGCGGATGATTTCGTTGTCTTAACAGAAACGAAACAACAGGCTCAATCCATATATGAAAAGATACAACCGTACTTGAATAAAAGAGGACTTGAGCTGAGTATTGAAAAAACAAAGGTGACTCACATTGAAGAGGGATTTGATTTCCTAGGTTTTTCCGTACGTCAGTACAAAACGTGGCAAGGGAATAAATTACTGATTAAACCCAGCAAAGATAGCGTTAAGAAGGCAAAGGAAAAGATAAGGGATACGTTCCGCATCATGAGAGGACAGCCTATTAGGGAACTCATTAAAGTGTTAAACCCAATTATTAGAGGGTATGGACAATATTGGAGACATGTCGTATCTCAAAAGACATATGATAAAATCGGTCATTATATTTTCGAGAAAATATGTAAACATCTTATCCGATTGCACCCTAAGAAATCATGGAAATGGATAAAGAAGACTTACTTCAAAAAGCCTCATCACGGAGGCAAGAAATCTTGGACTCCGACCTGTCCTCTAACAAATATCCAGCTCTTACAAATGCCTTGGTTTAAAATCAAACGGCATGTGATGGTCTTATATAAGAACAGTCCCGATGACCCTACTCTTAAAGAATACTGGGAAAAGCGAGACCGTAAGGTCTTTGATGGAACTAATACCTTAGATAGAATTAAACTGGCGAAAAAACAAGGGTATCGTTGTGCGTTATGCAGACAACCACTACAAAATGGAGAAAAGGTTATTATACGTGATTTACCAGTACACTCAAATAAGGTTACAAAGCTAGTACATGTACCTTGCGTCAAGTAAGAAGTTGTTTGGATAAAAAGAAGGCTTGAGCCGTATGACGGGAAAGCTGTCACGTACGGTTCTTAGGAGAGTTAGAGGCAGTGATGCCCCTCGCTTATCCGACTGAACTAAAAAATATATTGATTCTAAGCATTGCGTAAAAAATAGAAGTTGGAATAGGAGAGAGCAATGATTTTAAAGAGTGAGATCACACAGTTAATACCGTCAAATGTTAAATTAGGGTTTTATTTACTAGATACTAAAACAAAAGAGCAAATAGTGATAAATGAAAATGATTGGTTTCCATTAGCAAGCGTTTCAAAATTAATTACAGCCATTTTCGCTTTAGCTAAAAATGCCAATATAAAAAAAGAAGATATTTTTAATGCCATCAGTAAGCATTGCGGTAGTTCTTATAAAAGGTTATTGGAAAAAATATCAAGTGAAGAAATAAATCGCCAACTTGTAGAGTTAAATATAGAAATAAAAGTTGATGATGATAATAAAGACATAGCCAATAACTTAGGTACTCCTAATGGAATATATAAAATCTTGTCACTTTTATTAGAAGGAGAACTTTTGGACAGTATTTCTAATCATTTGATTATAAAGAGCTTAGAACAACAAAATGATGAAGATGGTTTTAAGTTAAATAAACATTATAATTGGTATCATATGACTGGTGGTCTCGATGGGGTCTGTAATGACATAGGATATTTCAAATTTAAAGATAGAAAGATTATTGTAATAGGTCTAATTAAAACTACTGATACAGATGTTGAATGGTATCACCTTGAAGAGACTTTACAAAAAATAGGAAGAATAATAGTGAGTAATTACTAATGATACAGATTATATGAACGAAAAATCCCTTCAGATCTTCTGAAGGGATTTTTTTAGGTTTCTAGATAGATTGGCTGCTGATAAGTTGTTTTATGAGAACTAGTAGTATGTATCCATAACTTGCTTATTTACAGCATTTCGAATGTATACTTTTGTTTTGTGTTTTGAGGATATCAGAAGATTTGAGATGGGGTCAATGTTTTCAGGTATTTGAATGTAAACAAATATTTAAAAGTTTACTTTCAAAACAAGAGGGAAACATAAAAAAAGAGCCTTATTAAGGATCTTTTTTTATCTACTTGTTAACTTTTTTCATTTTACTTACCAAAAGACTAATTATACTGATAGCTAAAAATACATAACCCATTGGTAGTAAATAGAATGGTTCTACAAGAGTGCCATCCGATGCAACTTTAGATCCGATAGTATTATAACTAACTAGAGATCCTATCCCTAGGATAAATGGTATTAAAGGTAAAATATATTTTTTCATTTTAAAACCTCCACATGTAAGAGCTATTTGATATTAAAATAAGTGATTTTATGTATTTCTTATACATTTATTATCACATTGAAATAGTAAATGAACTATCTAATAACCTTACATAAATATGACAATCTTGTAAGATTTCATAAATGGGGTAGCGTCAGGATTATGCGGATTTACAACGATAACGAAACAAACCTAGTCATATTAAGGGTTTGAAAGACTTGTATCAATAGAGTGTACTCTATTGATATAAATGAAGTAGACTGAAAAAATCATAGTTAGGAGTGTCTCATAAGACTTGTATCAAAAATGAGGTGATATTTTGCGGAAAATCGGTTATATACGTGTCAGTTCTACTAGCCAGAATCCTTCAAGACAATTTCAGCAACTGAACGAAATCGGAATGGATATTATTTTTGAAGAAAAAGTTTCTGGAGCAACAAAGGATCGCGAACAACTCCAAAAAATGTTAGAGGATTTACAGGAAGATGACATTATTTATGTTACAGACTTAACTCGAATCACTCGCAGTACACAGGATTTATTTGAGTTAATCGATTGCATACGGAGAAAAAAGGCCAGTTTAAAATCATTAAAGGATACCTGGTTAAATTTATCAGAAGATAATCCATACAGCCAATACTTTTTCAAAAAAGCGTTTGGCTGTTATGGTATCTCTTGATGTATTTAAACAGTATTATGTTCCATTAATAATTCTAGGGAGGGTTTTATGTCAAAATATTGATGATACTCCATATACACATTCTTCAATTGGCTTAAATTAGTTTTGCATGCATCTTTAGGCATGAAGTTTGAGTCATTTCCAATGTTCAAAAGAAAGATTTGATTTTTATCCGTTTGCTTCTACTGCTCCACCGTTCTTCCTTTGTCCCAACTCTTGATCTAATAACAATAAAGCAGCTGGATTATCCTTTGCTATTTTTAACCGTTCTACGATGGTTAAGGTTTGATTTTCCTCTTCAATTTGTTCCCTTAAAAAATCTAGAATAATAATCAGGGTTTGAGAATCTACTTGAGTAATATAATCATAAGCTTGCCGGTATGCGTTTGTTACAAAACGTTCATGTTCTAACGCCTTCTCAAAAGTTTCTAGTGGTGTACCAAAATCTGCAGATTGTGCTGGTATTGCAAGTATTTGTACGATTCCATCTTTTCCTGCTAAGTAATCAATAAGCTTCAACATATGTTTTCGCTCTTCGTCCGACTGAAGCTTTAGCCAATGTGCCATACCAGTATAGTTTTTACGATTCGCATCGGCAGACATGGCTAAATAGATGGAAGACGATAAATTTTCGAGTTGAATTAAATTATTAAGCAGCTTTTGAACTTCTTCCTTAATCATTTGAATCACACCTTTTAGTTATTTGTCACAAAGTATCTTATGAAACTATTTTTTATACGGTTAATAACTAAGGTTTCTATTTGATTAGGTATCCCCGTAGTCCCTCAGCCTCAGCTAATAGAAGTTACTCAGTTATTCCATAAAAGGGCGCTTTAAAAAAGCCTATGATTCGGGGATTAATATATTAAATATCCGTTTTATCAAAAGTAATCTCATACTTCTTCATCTTCTTATACAAATTAGCCCGTGACATTCCTAATTTTTTCGCCGCAACACTCTTATTCCCATAAGTCTTTTGTAACGTTTGAAGAATGCGTGTTTTTTCTAGACTTTCTCTTTCTTCAGTAAGTGAAAGTGTAGCTTGGCTAACGGGCTCTGAAAAAGATTTTGCTTGCGGCAGTAGCTTGAGAATGTCTGATTCGTATATTTCGCTACCTTCGTGAAGAACAATCAGTCGTTCTATGAAATTACGTAACTCGCGGATGTTACCTGGCCAAGAATATGCATGTAATCGCTCAGTTGCCTTTTGATGAACGAAAGGGGTTGGTTTGTTATATTTGAACGAAAATTCTCTGAAGAAATGATGAGCTAAGTAAGAAATGTCATCCGTTCGTTCCCGAAGCGGCGGAATACAGGCAGTAAATACGTTGAGCCGATAAAATAAATCAGACCGGAACGTTCCGTTTAATACCATATCTTCTAATATACGATTCGTTGCGGCAATAATTCTGACGTTAATTTTTTTCGGTGTTTGTCCTCCGATTCGATAAATCTCTTTTTCTTGTAAAGCTCTCAGTAGTTTCACTTGCATATCAAGTGGGAGTTCGCCTACCTCATCTAGAAATAAAGTACCGCCGTCTGCTAATTCTATTTTTCCAGGTTTGCCCCCTTTAGCAGCTCCGGTATATGCTCCTGATTCATAACCAAATAACTCGCTCTCAAACAAAGCATTAGGAATGGCACCGCAATTAATCGGAATAAATGTTTTCTTACTTCTCAAACTTGCCTCGTGGATCGCTTGTGCAAAAATCTCTTTTCCAACACCGCTTTCCCCAGTAATTAAAATCGTCGCATCTGTCTTCGCTACCTTTTTCATGTCGTGAATGATATGCTGGATTGCCAAGTTATTTCCTTTTATATTACTGAAGGGATCGTCTCGATTATTTTGAATCATTTGTTGTTTGAGTTGCTGGAGTTCTTCAGATGTAGAGGATAACTTTTCGTTTAATTTAATCGTCGCAGTAATATCTTTTTCTACGGACATCGAGCCAATCAGTTCGTTATTTTCATCATAAATGGGAGTTGTACTAATCAATACATGCTTATCTGGCCGCGGGAAGTGATAAATATCTCGAACCGGTTGCTCTGTTTTCAAAACTTTTAAATTCATAATATCTTCTTTTAAGAAAAACTCTTGAACATTCCTTCCGATAATCTCTTCTTTCTTAATATCATACATTTTTTCCGCCGCTTCATTCCAATACAGCATCACACCTTGCGTATTTACGATAGAAATCGCTTCTTCTACATAAGAGAGTAATGTATGTAAAGTAGGCCCCGCAAAAAAATCAAATTGTTTCATAGAATCCCCCTTTAAGTCGTACACAAAAGTAGACACTTGTAGACAGTTTTGTCGCTAAAAGGATACAACTTTTGAAAAGAAATGTAAATAAAATGACTGAATATTCGTTTTTTTACGTTGGCATAATACTTGCTAATAAAAAAGCAAGACACTTTTAAAATACAAACACGGAGGAGATAGAAATGAAGATTAGCAAAATATATACAACAATTGACGCACACGTAGCGGGGGAACCATTACGTATTATTACAGGCGGAGTGCCAGAGATAAAAGGAAAAACGCAATTAGAAAGAAGAGCTTATTGTATGGAGCACTTGGACCATCTTCGCGAAGTTTTGATATATGAACCAAGAGGGCATCATGGAATGTATGGTTGTATCATTACACCGCCGGCAAGTCCTCATGCTGATTTTGGGGTATTGTTTATGCATAATGAAGG
The DNA here is from genome assembly GCF_038006685.1 of Bacillus sp. FSL K6-0042. Lineage (NCBI taxonomy): Bacteria > Bacillati > Bacillota > Bacilli > Caryophanales > Bacillaceae > Bacillus > Bacillus sp. FSL K6-0042. The sequence continues at coordinate 2,311,320 of NZ_JBBOVS010000001.1, read as the reverse complement.
CTGGAGTACAATGTGCGGCCATGGAATTGTCGCTGTCGTCACAGTAGGAATTGAAACGGGTATGTTCGAAGTGACAGGCGAAAAGCAAAAGTTTATTATTGATAGCCCTGCAGGAGAGGTTATTGCGTACGCAACATATAGTGGAAACCAAGTAGAATCCGTGTCATTTGAAAATGTTCCTTCTTTTGTTTACAAGAAAGATATTCCGATAAAAATTGATGGCTATGAATTTCAAGTAGATATTGCTTTTGGAGGGGCTTTTTATGCCGTTGTCGACAGTAAAGAACTTGATTTGAAAGTGAATTTTAAAGATTTATCAGCTATTCAAACGTGGGGTGGGAAAATTAAACACTACATTGAAAGCCAAATGGATGTAACACACCCTCTTGAAGAAGATTTAAAAGGAATATACGGCGTTATCTTTTCAGATGAGCCAAATGGAAAAGATGCAACGTTACGAAATGTGACCATTTTTGCTGATGGGCAAGTAGACCGTTCTCCTTGTGGAACTGGTACTTCCGCAAGACTTGCCACTCTTTTTGAAAAGAGTGCCTTGCAGAAGGAAGAAAGTTTCATCCATGAATGTATCACTGACGGACAATTTATCGGTGAAGTATTGTCCGTGACAAAAGTAGATGAATATGAGGCAATTGTTCCAAAAGTTACTGGGCAGGCATTTATTACAGGATTCCATCAATTTGTAATGGATCCGAGAGATCCGTTACAGCAGGGGTTTTTGTTGGGGTGATGTTTTCTACGTAGAAAGTATTTCTTTTCGTTAGTGTGGATTCTTTTCTTCTATAAAGAGGTTATCTGTTGAGGTAACAATAAAGTTCAGTCAGTCGAATATGTTAGAGAAAGACTTCTTATCTGAAAAATCCCTTGTTTATCAAGGGATTTTTCAGGGTGAATCTTTGTTTTAAAATAGACATTTATGATACTTATGAGTGCCTTGAACCAGAGTTGCGAGCAGCTAGCGTATTTTCATCATCCAATTCGGCTTCAATGTGAGAAGTTTTCGAAGACTCAGCCATACGCCAATAAGTGATGAAGCTTATCGCAATACAACCAGCTACATAGAAGTAGAAGAGCGACTCGTGTCCAATGCTCTTCAGCCATAACGCAATGAACTCCGCTGTCCCGCCGAACACTGCAACAGTGATTGCGTAGGGGAATCCCACGCCAAGGGCGCGGATTTCAGTTGGGAAGAGCTCGGCTTTCACGATCGCATTGATGGAAGTATAACCGGTGACAATAATGAGACCTACCATCATAAGTAAGAAAGCAACGATAGGGTATTTCGTTTGCTCCATGATTAGGAACAGTGGCACTGTCAGTAAAGTTCCGAGGATGCCGAAACCAATCAATAGCGGACGTCGTCCAATCCGATCGGATAACATACCAGCGAGCGGTTGAAGTACGACGAATACCAATAGGGCGGTAAAGTTAATCCAGCTGACAACTTCCTTAGGAAGGCCTACAGTATTCACCATGAACTTCTGTAAATACGTCGTGTAAGTATAGAAGGCAACAGTTCCGCCGAGCGTTAGTCCGACCACTGTCAGCACTGCCTTAGGGTGTTTCATTAGAGCCCGAATGGTTCCAGCGTTCTCCCGGCTTTCAGAACCCATTTTTGAGAATTGCTCCGATTCATCCATCGTGCGACGCAGCCACAATACAGCTACTGCTCCCATTGCCCCGATAATGAAAGGAATACGCCAGCCCCAAGATTTCATATCCGGTTCGCTGAGTATTTGCTGAAGGACGATCTGAACGCCTAGTGCTACCAGCTGTCCAGCAACGAGTGTTACATACTGGAAGCTTGAGTAGAAACCGCGGCGGCCGCTGCTGGCCATCTCGGACAGGTATGTAGCCGAAGTTCCATATTCTCCACCTAATGACAACCCTTGAAGCAGACGTGCGAGAACTAGAATAATAGGGGCCATGATACCAATGGTGCTATAACTTGGGGTACAGGCAATAATTAAAGAACCACTAGCCATAACAGTGATAGAAAGCGTCAATGCAGCACGGCGTCCGTGACGATCCGCATAACGACCCATCAACAAACTTCCGAGCGGGCGCATCAAGAAGCCAACGGCAAAGATTGCTGCTGTGTTGAGCAGTTGACTGGTCGAATCTCCCTTAGGGAAGAACTCTGCTGAGAAATACACGGCGAAAGCAGAATAGACGTACCAGTCGTACCATTCAATCAGATTTCCAACTGAACCTTTAAAGATGTTACCTGTAATGCGTCGCGTATTTGCGCGCTGGGTGGATTGAGACATTATAAAAACCCTCCTTTGAACAAATTTCTTTTCCTGCACTTGAAAACTATTGTGTATGTGTACGCTCTAGTTTCGTGCTAGCGTTGGTCTTTGCTAATCTATCGACCTCCTTATTTGATTGAAATGATTTGGAAAGCATTATTACGGAATAAAAAATGAAAGCGTATAAATATAAATAAATTATATCCTTTTGTTCAAAAAGTCTCAATATAATGAAAATTAACTCTATTTTTAGTTAAGTAAAGTGTTTGGAATTAATCCTGTAGAGCTTAATCTCCAGAACTTATAGAAAAAGACATCGTCTCAACGTATGCTGGTGTCAGAGTTACGGCTATTCTATTGCATGGAAACATGGTAGATCTAGTGGTGGATCGAGTGAGTCTCTCGGTGGTTATCTTTTGAGGGGGGCTTTTTTGTTTGGAGTGTGTTGAGTGATTACTATTCTATATTGAATTGCTGATATATTTGAAGAGTAATATAAAAGATGAGATATACGACGTAGATAGTGCCACATTGTAAGGTATAATTCAGTTATAATAACTCTTTTGTTTTATAATCTTATAAATGGTGGTGCTAGAAATGGATTACAATTTTGAGATTTTATCGCTTTTAGATAATTCCATTGAGTTTGAGAAGTTGCATAGTAAGTTTAATCGTTTTAATCCTTTTAAAATATTAAAGGTAGATAAGTTTGAGATTAGGCATTCTAACATGATTTCTTGGTTACTTGATCCAAAGGGAAATCATCATTTAAGTTCGTTCTTTGTAAATAAGTTGCTTTCTAAAACGTTTGTAAAAATAGAAAATGAAGATTTAATTAGTAAGTATAATTTCATTAAATTACATAAGCAATCCCTTGAAGATTTGGAAGTTTTTCGCGAAGTACAGACGAGTAAAAATAAGCGAATTGATATTTTAGCAATATCAGAGTCGCAAAAGATTGTGATTCTGATTGAAAATAAATATAAGTCATCGGAATCAGATGGACAATTACAGAATTACTTAGATTTTGTTAATGATAAATATGAAGGATATACTATTATTCCAATATTTTTAAGTTTAGATGGTAGCACTCCAAGTCATAAGGAATATTTTATTTTAGATTATGGAGATATATTAAATATATTGAAAGGCCAACTAGAAATTAACAGCGAGTATACGTCTAGTACGATTAAAGATTTTCTTTCCTATTATATTGATATATTAGAAGGCGAACTCGTTCGCGATGAGGAAGATATTGAACTAGCGCTAACTATATATAAAAATCATAAAGATGCCGTTGATTTTCTATGCCTAAGCGGTGATGGAAAAGTAGCTGGGAAGTTTGCAAATAATAATTTGTTAGATATGGTGAAAGGCTTAAGTGTGGAAGAGAAAGAGGACCTTCGTAAAATTTATATGAATTACGCTGAAACTCTCACCTTTATACGTGAGGCAGGAAATAGTGTAATGAGAGAGTCCTTTTTACAATTTGTAGATCAAAATCAAATTCCGAATGACTGCTATCACGAACATATTCGAATTCCTTCTTTTATTTTCCCAGAATGGAAACAACTTGATGATGTTGTCGGCGTCCCAACTCATGAGTGGTGGCTAAATAACGCTCTCATTACTTGGTTTGAAAGAAAAGCAGATGGGCGCATGAAACTTATTATTGAAGTTGGGCCGTTAGAATACAAACAGAGATTAAAGTTATTATGTAAGTTAGAAGAAAACGGAATCAATATTAAAGGAAGATCTAAAGAATCTGGATCAATGTACACAAGAATTTATGCAGGATATGAAAAGATAAGTGATTGGGCAGATCAAGATGAAATTCTTCGTGTAATGAATGAAATGTATAATGACAGTAGCTTCAATGAAGTCATCGCAGCGGTATCGGAAACGATACAGGGTATCATATATGAACAGGAGAATGAGGAAGATCCTGTCTCAGAAAATGCAGGATTGAAAAGTAATCAGACAGAAAAGGATACTTTAGCGAATGCATTTCAATTATTCGTTCATCAACAAGGCTTTCAAGGAGACTTTTATAATATCCATCATAGACTTCCATCATTCATTATGCCAGAGTTCCGTTTACTCGAAGAACAATTTGGTGTACCAAAATGGAATTGGTGGTTCAATAATTGTGTCGTTATGTGGTTTGAACGTTTAAAAGATAACAGATTGAAATTCACAATAGAAATTGGCCCGCTTGAATTTCATAAAAGAATAGCCTTACTAACAAGGCTCGAAGATAGAGGGATAAAAATAAGTGCAAGGGCTAAAAAGCCGGAAGCGGCTTATACACGGATTTATACGAGCACGTTTAATATTTCCGATTGGTCAAATGACGAAGAAGTAGTGGGTGTGATGAATGAGTTGTTTGGTCAAGAGGAATGTCAGGGTGTTATAAGTTTATTAACTGAGATAGCGGGGAGTAAGGTGCTTGGGTGAGGTTGTGAGAAAAAGGATGGAAGTTGTAAAGTAACCTTCTATAAAATGGGTGAGAGGGAGAATACCATTGAAAATCTTAACATGGAACATTAGACAAGGCGGCTCTGAGAAACGCATACCTCAAATTGCGGAGCAGCTTCAGAAACATGCACCTGACGTTTTGGTTGTAACGGAGTATTGGGAAGGAAAAAAAGGTGACAGACTGCAGGAGCTATTGAGAGATGCTGGATATGTGTATATGAAGACAAGCGGTGGGCAATTCAAGAAAAACAGCATCCTTGTTGCATCTTTACACCAATTTGAAGTCGTACCTTCTTTTTATAAAAGAGAAATGAACAAAGAACGCTGGTTGGAAATTAAACTCGTTAAACAGGGTCTGCATGTCGTTGCCGTTCACATTCCTACGAACAACCATAACCCGCAAGAGAAACTGGACTTTTGGAAGGAAGTCAACGTATTTGCCAGGGAGCACAGTAATACGAAATCTATTATTATCGGAGACTTTAACACCGGCTTGCCGGAAGATGCGCAAGGTGCTCCGTTTTATAGTGCCGAGTATATGAAAGAACTGATTGATCTTGGCTGGAGGGATGTGTGGCGACATACGCATGGATCGTTTGCCGGATATTCATGGTATAGCACGAAGGGAAATGGTTTCCGTATCGATCACGCTTTTGTGTCTCCTTCTTTAAAGGATGCAATTTTGGAAGGGTATTTTTCGCATCGGGAGCGGTTGCTTGGATACTCAGATCATTCGGTGTTGGTAGTAGAGTTTCTGCTTGAGGATAACAAATAAAAAATTTCAGAAAGATGATAAAATAGGAGTAACCGTTTTATATACAACAGGCTTATTCTATAATCATTTGAAGTAAAAAACAATATTCTATTGATACACAACAATACGTAGAAAATAAAGTGACAAAGTTAATTGAAAATGATACGAGCGTCTGAGTATTATAGATTACAAGTCGGATTGCTAAAGTCATTTAAATATTACGTAATAAATTAGAAGAATCTGTGAGCAGAGAAGTGTTACAAAATATAGGGATTTATTTCTTGTTTGATATCTCTGATGAAAAGATAAATAAGCGCGTACCTTAGTTGATTTAAAGCGTGAAAATTTAAAAGTCTTTCTTGAAAAGAGAACAGTTTCGTTCTCTTTTTCTAATTTTTATAGTGGTTTCTACGGTACGGTAGAAATAAGTACCTATGAATAGAAAGAAGGAAATATATGAGTAAACTAAGTAATTGTCTTTGCATGATTGAACTTCTTCATGCAAGAGGAAAAATGAAGATTAGTGAGTTGGCTGAGGTATTAGAAGTAAAAGAGCACATGATTCGTATTTATCGTGATGATATAGAAATGGCTGGTATCTTCATTTATTATCGAACGGTATTGGCCAGTCCAATCATATCCTGCTACGTTCCCGAATTTTGTATATCTTATACCAACATCTTCTAGATACTTTACTCCATATAGCTCTTTGTATGGAATTTTCACAGTGTCATCCCAAAGTAATTCATTAAGATTAATAATAAAGGAATATAGGTTTTCATTTGCAATTCCCCCAAAATGCCCTTTATAAAAATCAATAACATCCTTTTGGGTGAAATATTCAAACTTCCTTTTTTGATAAACAAAGGGCTCATTAGTAATGTATTTAAAATTATTCGCATTAACTAAATCTATGTAATTAGGTAATTCTTTTAACGGCATGTAACACTTAGATTTTTCATTCCACGCCTCAACAAAAACTTCAACACCGTTAGTGACTGCAACAGTGTTAGCATATAGAAGTTCTTCATAGTTATATACTTGATCAAATACGTCATCTATCAACGGAGTATTTTGTGATTTACATTCGACTATTAAAATAGGAACACGATTGTTATGTTCTAAGGTGTAGACTATAATGTCTGCCCGCCCTTTTGCTTTTGGAACAAAATACGACATTGGTACTTCTAACTCAATCATATCTTTTGGTGCATCTTTTTCTAAAATTAGATATTGGACAAACTTTTGCCTAACTATCTCTTCTGGTGTTTGTAGAATAAGCTTCTTTCTTATCGGATCAAAAAATACTTTTTCCGATTATTTTTAAATATTTTTCTTGGAGCATACTTATCAATGTTCAGCATGAAGGTCCTCCTCCTATAGATAATAAATACAAATTATGAATTAATTTCACCATATAAGTAAAAATTCCCAGGATATAAGAGTGTAGGTATTGTTAGTACCTTTGAGTAAATAACTTGTTTAAATGATTAATATTAGGGAGTAATGTATTGGAAAGTCGATATATTTATTGGGATGATATCATTTTATCCGAATGATGTTTTCTTTTATGATAGTTTGATAAAATAACAGTAATTGTAATTAATTGTCGCTACGGGGGATAAAAATGCTAGATAAAATAATCATTGAAATTGCCAAAATTAGACTGCGAATTGCTGATATCGTTGATAGTGACTTTAGTTGGAGTACGAAGATAGGTGAAAAAGAGATATATGCTGAAAGAGAATACTTACCTGAAAAAGGATCGGAGAAGTTTTCACACTTTAGTGTGAATTATGAAGCTCTTCAACAAGCTTGTCAAAAATTCATAAATGTCCGAGTAATAAACATTACGGATTTTGTGCAGGAAGAGGAGCGTAATGCTTTTCTTATATCATTATTTGCAGAATTACCTTTTGTAAATGTAACAACGATTAATAATTCGAAAGCTATTATATTCAAAGAATTTCAAACAGATGATCTACCATGTGAGCAATGTCATAAAGTGATCACATTTTTAAAAGAAGTAATGGATAATACATATGATCCGAAAAATCTCAGTCACCAAATTGATGGGAACTTATATAGAGTGAAATCTCGTGGACGTCAAGACTTAAGATTGTTAGGTTTTTTAAATGATGATCATGAGATTAATACAATTATATTAAATGAATATATTGAATCAAAAAATAAGGATGCTTTTATTCGCAATTTGATTTTGAAACAGGAATATTTTCAAATTGCCCTATTTGTACTCGAACTTTTAAGTAGTTATTCAAAGGTTGAAAAGAAAGAGGCTTTAGTGAATTTAGGAATGAAGATTGTTCGAAATTCACGAGGGGATAATTTAATGGTTGAATCAGTAGCCAAGGAACGCACTCATAATTTGTTAATGTGGCTTGAGAAGGTAGGATTAATTAACGATAGTTGGGTTCCAGTTGAACAATATTTAGAAGAGAATAGTAAAGAGGACGATATGATGGATAGTAACTTACGTGAAAAGTTTTTAACTGTTATGCATGAATATTTAAAAGCGAGAACAGAAAAATTTGCAGGTCATAAACTTGGTTCAGTTGTTCGAAATGAAATAACAACGGAGATAACTCGTTTATCTTTTATCGATCATAATCAGTACGTTGTTACGGGCTCAGTTGGACAAGGGAATTGGGCCGCTGTGCCATGGCTTGCTATCATGAATAAAGACATTACGACATCGACGCAGCGAGGGTATTATATCGTTTATTTATTTAGCGAAGATATGAAACAATTATATTTAACGCTAGCGCAAGGAGTAACTGAAACTTCTAAAGAGGAAATGGAAGAAATTAAACAAGAAATCCGTCAACATATACATATGTCTACAAAAGTGAAAAAAGATGATGGGATTTTCCTGGGTACAAGTCCAAAAGCAAAAGGCTATGCAAATTCAACAGCGGCATACATTGTATATGATGGTAATCAAATACCAAGTGAAGCAGAATTAGTGGAAGATTTAAAAGAAATGCTTAGCTATTATGAGGGATACATTGCCTTTAGAGAGAAAGGGAATAATCGTGCAATGATTTACGAGCAGCAAAAAGAAATGGATTTGAATGGGAAGGAAATTGTAGATCATGTATCTTCTTATATGAAAAGCAAAGGTTTCTATTACGATAAGCAAGATATTATTAACTTTTTCCTTTCTTTAAAAACGAAGCCTTTTGTTATTTTGTCTGGTATTTCAGGGACAGGAAAAACAAAAATTGTTCAGTGGTTCGCTGAAAGTTTAGGGGCAACTGAGGAAAATGGACAGTTCACGTTGATTCCTGTGCGGCCTGATTGGAGTGATAGTTCGGATTTACTTGGCTATGTGAATATTCAAGGGGAATTTCAAGAAAGACCGTTAATTCAAGTTCTTGAAAAAGCAGCAGAGAATCCGGACAAGCCTTATTTTGTTGTGCTTGATGAGATGAATTTAGCACGTGTAGAGTACTATTTCAGTGATTTTCTAAGTGTTATTGAAAGCCGAAAATGGGAAGGGAGAGAGATTGTTACATCGGCTGTTCTTCCTGAATCGATTGTTGGGAAACGAATTACGATTCCGTCAAATGTGTACGTTATTGGAACTGTCAATATGGATGAAACAACACATCCGTTAAGTAAAAAAGTACTGGATCGTGCGAATACGATTGAATTTAATCAAGTGAAGTTAGATTCCTTTGATTTTTTAATGGATGCAGAAGAAGTGCAGGCAAAGCGTGTTTCTAATAATTCCTTGACAGCCACGTTTCTTCATTTAAAAGAATGTTTTCAGCTCAATAAAGATCTCGTGAAGAAAGTATCTCATATTTTAATTGAAATCAATGAAATTCTTGAACCGATTGGAGCACAAGTGGGGTACCGGATACGTGACGAAATTTGCTTTTACATGGCTTACAATGAAAAAAGTGAACTATTATCGTTTGATGAGGCGTTAGACTATCAGATGTATCAAAAGATCTTACCGCGTATTGCAGGAAGTGATGGACGGACAGAAGAGGCATTAAAGAAATTATATACGCTATGTACAAATCAAGAGTTTGATAACGAAGATGCTATGTCTTATGCGAAGTATCCTCGTTCTGCTAAGAAGCTGTCTCATATGTTAAGGAGGTTCGAGTATGATGGCTTCACCTCTTTCTGGATCTAACGGCGATATAGAACTAGTTAAGATTGAGACAGCAGATTTGTCATTGACTCTCAAAGGGAATCCCTATCATGAAAAATATGAAAGCTTAAAAAAACATCAATCCATTGCTTCAGATGAAATGATGCATTTTCATGTGTCTGGGACAAGTGATTCTGTCATGATATATGATGCTCGGTTACAAAAGCTTAGCGAATTAACCGAGCACCCTCCTATCTTTTTCGAGAATAGAAGTTATCAGCTCGTTATCGTTCCTAAAAATGATCAAGAATTGTCTTTTTACCATGAACATCCATCTCTTCGAAAGGCAATCAGCTCTACTCAAATGGGTTCATTGAAAATATTAATGGGAAATCTTTTATTTCCAAATGAAGTAGGTTATACAACGTTTGAAATTCGTGATAATAAAAAATCGCTACTAACAGTCACATTAGAGATTTTTCCATCAAAGCTTGATTATAAAGATGACTATCGAGCGCTATTGGAAGAAGTAAACGATGAAATTTATAATTTGGCATTTCATTTATTGAAAAGGACTTACTTAGGAGCATCAACAATCTATGCGACTAGTCCATCTAAAAGTGAGTTTTATCGAATTTTAAATGACTCTTTTCATAGATTTATGAAGGCAATTTCTCATATTAAAAGACAGCCGCATCATACGCTTACTACGCGTCATCAGCTCGTACAAGGAGAGAAGATTCGTAGGCTTGATTCTGTTGGAATGAATTACTTACGGAAAAGGCCTCACTTGTTTCAAGGGGTAGAGGCAAATATGGTTCCATCTAAAGGAATCACAGCTTATAAGGAAGTATCCTACGATACATTGGAAAATCGGTTTGTTAAGTGGATGATTCAGAGAGTGGTACATAAAATCGATGGTTTACTTAAATCTTTGGAAAAGGATTCTGGATTTAAGAGTTTACCAATTGATGACGGTCTTATTCAAAACGTAAGAAAAATGAAATCTCGAATGAAAAATGAGTTGAATGATCCATTTTGGAATGGGATCGGAAAACTGGATCGTTCCGTCTTTTCGCTTGTCATTCAAATGGCATCTGGTTATAGGGATGCGTATTGAATTTTTCTAATGTTATCGAGAGGTCTAACACTAAGAGGACAGATTTTCAAAATGTCTGTTAAAGACGTCGCGAGATTATATGAATATTGGACGTATTTAAAGCTGGGGCAAATTTTATCTAAAAAGTACGTAACGGTGAATCAAGATATTATTAAAGTTCGGCAAGATGGATTATATGTGACACTTGATGAAAGTAAAACTGCAAAAAGAACATTTAGGCACCCTGAAACAGATGAAGTGATTGAGCTTTATTTTCAAAAAAGAAATAAAGCATTACCAACTGTCACTCAAAAGCCAGATACAATGCTTGCGATTGAGAAGAAAGGGAAAAACTATCAATATCAATATATTTTTGACGCCAAATACCGAATCGATTTTGCTAAAAGTAGTTCACATTATAAAAGACAGTATGGAACTCCTGGTCCAATGGAAGAAGACATTAACACGATGCACAGGTATCGTGATGCATTAGTAGTAGATCAGGGTGGGCCTTTTGAGCGAGTAGATAGATATTTTAATTATCTTCTTTCTTTTGCTCCTTTTCACTCTGTTCCTCCAGATACGATTTCTCTTCTTCTTGAGTAGCTAAACGATACGCCTTCCCATGCGTGATTCCACCTGCTCGTTCCCACATGTCATTATGTTCCTCGATAGATTGTGAGAAATTCCCTTTTTCCCAGTGGTCTAAAATCTGGCTGTATTTTTCTTTGTCTGTTAACATATCGTTGTTATTTACTAGTTGACGGAGTTTTTTTATATTATCAGGGGACATTGCGATAAAACCGTTTTTCTCGTTAGCCATTACTTTTTGGTGAGTCATTTTGTGCATAGAGTCGATGATAATTCCTTCAGCGTTAGTTACATCATCAATTTCTTCACCTTTCGCGACTTGTTTGTTGTCACTTCCGGGATTTAAAGAAGTCCCGACCATGCTTCCTACAAATACACCAAATAGCATGGTGCCAATTGTGATTATTGAGAATTTTGCCCGTCTCTTCATGTTTTGAATCCCTCCTTGTTAAGAAATCGAACAATATTTGCATTTTATAGTAATCGGCGTATACATTTGATCACTATTTTAGGTATATTACAGTAGTTCTGTATCTTTCTTTTATACTTTTAGTAGATTAGATGAATTATATTGAGAAAAGTAAGCACAAAGTGAGGAATATAAAAGAAAATAACTTAATAAAACAGTGAGGTTTCTCAGTGCTTAATTAACTCTTTTAAACCAAAGTTAAATTCTTTTCTGAGCGCTTGTCCTTTTAAAAGGCGCTACTTGCAACGGCTATAGAGGTAAAGGAAGGTCTATGAATCGAAATTATATAAACCTATCCCCCTTATTTATAAATAAAAAGACCCAGAAATATATTCTGGGTCAGAGTTAATATCAACCACCGTGGTCTCCGTGTGCATATTGAACAAGGTCAGGGGCTTCCTGAATATGGGTAGGAGATTGCACACCAAACGTTAAGGTTAAAACTGTAATAATACCGATTAAACTAGATGTTATTTTCTTCATTTTAATGCCTCCTTATCAAAAGCTTTTTGCCTTGCTTGTGTACTCAAATAAAAGTACTCGCTTGATTTTATATGATTGCCTTCTTCATAGAACTTTTTCGCTAATTGCTCCTGACATTCTTGAATGTACTCATATAGTGTTTCTTTTTCGAAATATGAAATTCCTGCTAAAATAATTTTTTCAAGCTTTTCAGCTGGTATACCTTCATTAAGAGCATTTAAAATCTCAAAATGGTGATGATATTCTTCGTTTCCTAATTCAGTACATATTTTATGCCCTTTGGCAATTAATGACGCTGTTGGATCATATTCTTTTAATTTCAAGTGCTCTTTTGCTTCAACATACATTGCCTTGTAATGGTTAGGTTTCTTTTCGGAGACTTCTGATAAATATCGAATAGCAAGTTCTGATAAGTTTTGACTTGCATATAACAATCCTAGATTATGACGAACCATTAAGATGAACTTCTCTTCCTTAAGTTTTTGGAATATATCCATCGCTTTAACAAGATGTTCTTCTGCTAATACCCACTCTCTTAAGTTTGTACATGCCATTCCATAAAGATTCTCACAAAATCCTATATTTCGTTCGAATTTATTACCTTCTTTTTCAGTTTCTTGTAAGAATATTTCTCTTGCTTTGGCTGTATATTTAATGGATTGAAGGGACTCGTAAATATCATAATAAAATGCACCAAGCTTATAATAAAATTCAGCTCGTTCAACTTCATCTGATACAGTATCAAGTAGAATCTCAGCTTTTTCATAATGTTCCCTAGCAATATTGTAATTCCCAATTGTACTAGCATGAATAGCTTTGAAGAAATGATAATAGTATGTTAAAAGACTATTCTTAGGAATCTCAAAAGCTTCAACTTTATCAAAACTGTCCTTAGAAACTCCCAGATTATCAACGATATATTGATATCGGAAATCTAGAAGTGCATAATAAAGCAGTATGTTTTGATCATGTGTTGTACCATTGATTGTAGAATCAACTTCTTCTTTTAGCTGATGTGCATCTTCAATACGCCTTGCAAGAATTGCTACGTACCAGTTATTCAGTAAATCTAGTATCATCTTGTTATCTTTAACTGAAACATCCATAATACTCCTCCTCATCCTATATTTATCGTGCACTCTCTTTTAATAATAGGATAGCAGAATTTAATGGAAATAGGAGGGGATTTGTAAAATGTTTCAACAAAATACAAAATATTCAAAAAATATAAGGTTAATCAGAGTTTGTTTTTGGTATATAATGTTGAAAAAGTAACCTGATAAATTTTCTCTGAAGTAGAAGCTTCAATTATTTCCTTTATTTTGTTCCTTTGTACTCTGTTCCTCAAGATATGCTTTCTCTTCTTCTGGAGTAGCTAAACGGTACGCCTTCCCATTCGTGCTTCCACCTGCTCGTTCCCACATGTCATTATGCTCCTCAACAGCTTGTGAGAAATCCCCTTTTTCCCAACAGTCTAAGATCTGGCTGTATTTTTCTTTGTCTGCTAACATATCGCTGTCATTTAACAGTTGACGGAGTTTTTTTATATTATCGGGAGGCCTTGCGATAAAATCGATTTTATCGTTAGCCATCACTTTTTGATGAGTCATTTTGTGAAATCCCCTTGTTCAGAAATCGAGCCATGACTTTTATAAAGTAGATCAATATTTGTGTTTTGTAGTAATTGGAGTATACATTCGATTTCTATTTTCAGTACATTACAAGAATTCCTTATATTTTTGGAGAAGATGTGTAATTCGTATCTATTCACTTCAAAAGAATAGGGGATTTTCGTGTAATATAATAATAAAATCAAACCGAAAATATTGGAGGAATTCAAATGCCAACCTACAACAAACTAGTACGTGATCGCATCCCAGAAATAATCGAACATAACGGAAAAACACCGATAACAAGAATACTAGACGAACAAGAATACATAGAAGAAATAGGTAAGAAAATAGGGGAAGAGTTAACAGAGTATTTAGAAGCAGAAAGTAAAGACCATAAGGTTGAAGAACTAGCAGATTTATTAGAACTCATAAACGCACTAGCACAGTATGAAGGTGTAACGCTTGAAGATGTGGAAAAAGTACGGAAACAAAAAGCAGAAAAACACGGTGGTTTTCAGGAGCGAATCTTTTTAGTTATGACAATGAAATCATAAAAATAAGGCCGTCTATTGACAGTCTTGTTCCTGAACAGTCGAGTTTCATTTTTTATCCTTGTTTCTTATTATTTTGATGCTTAATGCAACATATACAACTCCTATTATTCTCATTAGGATGTTACCTATGTCTCCGAGACTATTAACTGTTAAATTCATTAAAAAAGCTCCTAATATACAGAGAAATATACCAAATAACGTTTTCAATACATGTAGCACCTAAATTCTTTATAATATTTTTGGAGATTTTATTAATTACTTTATCAATTGGATATTTTCACCTAATACCCTTCTTATGTTTTAGTTGAACTTCGAGATTATATATCTGCTCTAAACTGCTTTAGAAGTTCCAAGTATTTCACAAGGTGTTATAAAATAGATATATATGACATGCGAGAAAGAGCACGATTTGATAGGGAGGCTTCCAAATGCATATAGATGAAGGGATTAATCTGCAGTTAACGAGCCAGGCTCTTCAGGTAATGAATAACGGGATTGCGGTTACAAGTCATGATGGAACGATTATGTTCAGCAATCCATCATTCTGCAGCATGTTAAACAAAAGAGAAAATGAAATAACGGGTAAGCACATATCGATGATTATTCCTAATCATAAACAGCCAGTAATGAATCAAAATGATGGTTTGCATAAGTACGAGTGTAAGATTGGCAACCAAGTGTTCATCGTGAATGAATCTTATGTGTACCAGGGTGGGAAAGAAGAAGGATCGATTGTCATTTTGGAAAACAAGGAAAAAAGCGTGCAGTCCTTGGAAACGATTATTAGTCGGTATGAAAATGCCTTGAATTTACTGTCGGAGTGTATTCTAGGGGTGAATGAGCAAGGAATCATCAATTTTTTTAGTGGTGCTTATGCGCAATTTTTAGGAATTGATGATCCGAGGGAAGCGATTGGGAAGCATTGTACGGAAGTTGTTGAGAATACGAGGATGCATATTGTCGTGAAGACGGGACAGGTGGAAATTGGGCATATTCAACATATAAATAATCAGAATATTATCGCAACTCGTATACCTATTGTTAAGGACGGTAAGGTTACTGGTGCGATCGGTAAAATTATGTTCCATGATATCCAACAATTTAAAGCTTTGGGGGATCAGATTCGTGCAATGGAATCAAAGTTATCTTACTATCAAACTGAATTACAGCGGCTGCAAGCAGGGAGGTTTTCATTTCAAAGTATTGTAGGAGAGAGTGCGAAAATGGAAGAAGTGAAAACGATGGCTTTGAAGGTTTCGAAAAGTCGGTCTACGGTTTTGATAAGAGGAGAGAGCGGAACGGGGAAGGAGCTTTTTGCCAATGCGGTTCATCATGCGAGTCCGCGTGCTAGGGGTTCATTTATTCGTTTGAATTGTGCTGCGATTCCGAGGGATCTTTTGGAGGCTGAATTGTTCGGATACGAAGAGGGTGCTTTTACAGGAGCGAAAAAAGGAGGTAAGCCTGGGAAGATTGAGTTGTCCCATAAGGGAACGTTGTTTTTAGATGAGATCGGTGATATGTCTTTGGACATGCAGGTGAAGTTGCTTCGTGTGCTGCAAGAGAAAGAGATTGAAAGAATCGGTGGCACAAAAACTCAAAAGATTGATGTCCGCTTTATTGCGGCAACGCATCGGAATCTCCGTGAAATGGTGCAAAGAGGAGAATTTAGAGAGGATTTATATTATAGGCTAAATGTGTTTGCAATTGATATTCCTCCGCTAAGAGAACGAAAGGAAGATATCGTACATTTAACGGAATTTTTAATTCGGAAATTGAATGAGGAGCTTGGTAGTAACGTTCTTTTATTAGATGAGAGAGTAAGGGATATATTCATGGAGCATGATTGGCCAGGGAATATTAGGGAGCTGGAGAATGTGCTGGAAAGAGCGATGAATGTTGTGGAAGGAACGATTATTCAAGTGCATCACCTTCCTGTTTATTTGCGGAAAAAAGATTTGGAAGAAGAGTTATATCATGAAATATTTACAGCGGATCAAGGGGAGAATGAGATGAGCTATTCACTGCAGACGGAAGTGGAATCCGCTGAAAAACGGGTGATTACGAGAGCTTTGGAAAAAACAGCTGGAAATAGAAAAGAGGCAGCTGAGCTTTTTGGAATTCATCGGGCCAGTTTATATCGAAAAATAGAAAGATACGGAATGTGATGAAGGGATGTAAAGGGCAAACAGGCCCTTTTTTTGTTTGGTTTGCAGTAATACATGTTATCGTGTTTTTGCGACACTTTCTTATATATGCGACATGATCGCTATCATTTGTAGCGCAAATGCGACATGTGAAGGTGGACATGTAAGGGAGACTCGGGGCATGTCCCTGAAGGAATAAGGGAATAGGGAATGAGTCGGTTTTTGGCATGTTTCTTGCTATATAAATAAAAAGAATTTTAATAGGAAGGGGATGGAATCTAGTGCTGGAGAATCATAGTTTGCCGCATTTTATTATGCAAAGTATCGAAAAGTCGCCTGATAAGGTGTATTTACAATTTGAAGAACAAAGGGTTACGTATGAGGAGCTCTATCATCGGATTACAAGGGCCGCAGCGGGATTTTGTGAACTCGGTATCCAAAAAGGTGACAAGGTTTGTATTATGCTTCATAACAACCCTGAATATCTGGATGTATGGTTTGCTTTATCTTTTATGGGAGCAATTGCGGTGCCTCTTAATGTGCATTTAAAAGGAGAAGGTCTGCAGTATATTTTATCCCACTCTGATTGTAAGATAATGATCATTGATAAGGAATTTGTTCCTCAAATTGCTTCTTGTTTACCATTTATACAAAGGGAAATTGGGATTGTTGTTCACGACAATAATGAAAGCGTAATCATTGTAGATGATGGTAAAGAACGGCCGGTAATCGGATTGAAAGATGTATTGCATGCAAATGATCACTATCTTCCAAATGAAGCTGTTTCCTCCTCTTCTATTAATAGTATCCTTTACACCTCTGGAACGACAGGATTGCCTAAAGGGGTCATGTTAAGTCATTCTGCCTATGTCAATTCTGCACAGTCATTCGCTACCTATATGGTTGGTGCGAATTCGCAAGATATTTTATTTACAGCGCTGCCGTTATTTCATATTAATGCCCAGGCCCATACAGTGCTCGGTGCCATTTCTTCCAATGCGACGATTGCTCTTGGAAAGCGGTTTAGTGCTTCTCGTTTTTGGGATGAAATTCGGGGTCATGGCGCAACCATTTTTAATTCTTTAGGATCGATGATTCCTATTCTCTGCAAGCAGCCGGAAAAGGAAAACGATTATGAAAATCCGGCAAGGGTGACGGCTTGTGCTGCTACGCCTAAGGAATTTTGGAAGCCGTTTGAGGAGAGGTTTGGCGTCCAGCTTGTGGAAGGCTACGGATTAACGGAAACGACAGGATTTTGTGTAACGAATCCATTGAACGCCAATAAGCCGCCTTCTATTGGGAAACCGTATTCCTACGTAGAGACGAAGATTGTCAATGAGGATGGAAATGAAGTACGGACAGGTGAAATCGGTGAAATTTTCATCCGTTCCTTACAAGAACAAACATTCATGGAAGGCTACTATAAAATGTCAGATAAAACAGAGGAAGCGATGGAGGGAGGATGGTTCCATACAGGGGATCGCGGTTATCGAGATGAGGAAGGCTACTTATATTTTTGCGATCGGATCAAACAGTGTATTAGAAGACGTGGAGAAAACATCTCTTCTTGGGAAATTGAAAAGGTCGTAAATAATCATCCGAAAGTGCTTGAATCAGCGGCTATCGGTGTCCCGTCAGAAGTGGGGGAAGAGGATGTCAAATTATATGTGATTGTAAAGCAAGGAGAAATGATGTCTCATGAAGAGATTATAGATTGGTGTCAAGAACGTATGGCTTACTTTATGGTGCCGCGATACGTTCAGTTTCGTGAATCTTTCCCAAAAACAGCAACGGAACGGATTCAAAAATTCAAGTTGCAGGAAGAAGGAATCGGTACTGCTTGGGATCGCGAACAGGCGGGGTATGTCATTAAAAGAACGAGTTGAAGATTGTCTCATTACATATTAGAAAGAAGGGATTGCATTGGAAAATAAGCGGGTTGTTTCATGGTCTAAAGAAAAAGGAATCGCGACTATTAGCATTGATAATCCTCCTGTGAATGTACTGAGTTATGCGGTGATTGAGCAACTGACGGCCACGGTTGATGAAATTGAACGGGATGATGAAGTCATTGTTGTACTTCTAACTGGCGCTGGAGAAAAAGCCTTCGTTGCCGGAGGGGACATCAAGTCATTTCCAGAATGGATTGGGAAAGGGAGTGAATATGCAGAAGAAAAATCATTGTGGCTTCAGAACCCATTAAATAAAATAGAAAGATTGCCGAAGCCTACAATCGCTGTGATTAACGGATTGGCGCTTGGGGGCGGGTGTGAGTTAGCTTTATCGTGTGATTTACGGATTATAGAAGAACATGCCCAAATTGGACTTCCGGAAGTAAAGCTAGGCTTGTTTCCAGGTGCGGGAGGAACGCAGCGTTTGCCTCGCTTAATAGGAACTGCAAGGGCAAAAGAAATGATGTTCACTGGTGAACCGCTCACTGCCGAAGAAGCCCTGCGAGTTGGTTTGGTGAATCATGTTGTTCAGCGCGGTGAAGCATTGAATAAGGCGAAGGAATTAGCCGCGAAGATGGCTCGGTTTTCTCTTCCTGCTTTATCTTTGATGAAGCAATCTATCAATAAGGGGTTATCTCTTTCTCTTGAGGAAGGGCTAAAAGTAGAAGCTCAAAATTTTGGCCGTGTATTTCAAACGAGTGATGTAAGAGAGGGAGTGGAGGCTTTTATAGAAAAGAGAGTGCCGCTTTTTCATCATAAATAAAAAGAATACGATGTCTGCCTTTGGTAGGCATCGTAACAATATATGCAAGCATAAAAGAATGAAAAACAAATTTGAGAAAGTCCATTTTATTAAGGGGGGATTGCAGATATGGATTTATTGATTGTGTTGTTATCGCTCGGCTTGCTTATATTTGTGGCTTACCGAGGGTTCTCGGTCATTTTATTCGCTCCGTTATGTGCTTTGCTGGCTGTGTTTTTGACGGAGCCAGCGCAAGTTTTACCGTTCTTTTCCAATGTTTTTATGGTGAAGATGGTCGGATTTATAAAATTATACTTTCCTGTGTTTTTGCTTGGAGCGATATTCGGTAAAGTGGTAGAAGTCACTGGAATCGCAGAAAAAATTGCGAAAATTATCATCCGTTTTATAGGTGTGAAAAGAGCGATTCTTTCCATCGTGTTAATGGGAGCGATTCTTACATACAGCGGCGTCAGTTTATTTGTCGCGGTATTTGCGATTTATCCATTTGCAGCGCAATTATTTCGTGAAGCAAATATTCCGAAGCGTCTCATTCCAGCGACAATCGCATTTAGTGCATTCACATTTTCGATGGATTCACTTCCTGGGTCGCCTCAAATTCAAAATGTTATTCCAACTACGTTTTTTAAAACAAATATTTATGCAGCCCCTATATTAGGGATCATTGGAGCGTTGTTTATTTTTACATGCGGCATGCTGTATTTGGAAAGGTGTAGGAAGAAGGCGGCAGCTAAAGGGGAGGGGTATTTCGGAAAAGGTGATGCTACTTCTGAAATGGCCGCTACAACTAGCACGCAAGCCGCACCGACGCCAATTGTTTCAAGTGATGCTATTCCAGCTAGTTACTGGATGGCTTTTCTACCGCTTGTACTGGTTGGAGTGGTGAATAAAGTCTTTACAGAATTCATCCCCGTTTGGTATACAAAGGGATTTGATTTTGCATCCATCGGTTTGAAGGAGTACGGAACGATTGATATGGGACAAGTCGTGGGTATTTGGTCAGTAGAATTGGCACTTCTTATCGGTATATTGAGCGCTATATTATTAAACTTCCAAGCGGTAAAAGAACAGTTTCAATCGATTACAAGCGTGGGGGTAAGTGGTTCCATTTTAGCTGCGATGAACACCGCAGCCGAGTATGGGTTCGGTGCTGTTATAGCTGCTTTACCTGGATTTGTTATGATTCAAAATTATTTGACTGGGACATTTTCCAATCCTTTAATCGGTGGAGCGGTCATGACGAATATATTATGTGGGCTGACGGGATCAGGATCAGGAGGAATGAGTATTACATTAGGTTTAATGGCAGACAAATATATTGAAGCAGCAGCGAACTTCGGTATTCCATTAGATGTGCTGCATCGCGTTATCGCAATGGCAGCAGGCGGTATGGATACTCTTCCTCATAACGGAGCAGTTATCACTTTGCTTGCAGTTACAGGGCTAACGCACCGAGAAGCTTATAAAGAGATTTTTGGTATTACTTTAATTAAGACGGCTGCTGTTTTCTTCGTTGTTGGAGTGTATCTGATGTTTTCTATTGTATAGGAGGGGGATTGATTGGCTGTTATAAATAACGCAGCTATCAAGTTAAGATTATGTATAATGGTAAATAGAAACAGCCATCATTCCATGAAACGATGGCTGTTTGTATATTTTCAATGAATTTTACAAAATTTACTTGTTACAACAATGCTCTTCTTCTCATCCATTGCGTCGCAACCCATTTTTCACCTTTGATAACAGGTGCACCGCCATGTAAAGTAAGTTTGTTTATTGATTCATCCTGATAAAAATACTCGAAATATACCGCCATTCCTTTTTTCGGAGATACGGAAAGGTTGAGTTTTGGAAAGAAGGTCTCTCCACCTTCTTCTACATGATTTAAATACATCACAAGTGTGCTCATACGATTGTTACTTGCTGCCGCACTATTTTCTACAAAAAAATCATAATGCGCTTGATATTCTTGGCCAACTGTATACTTTAAAATCTGCAGCCCTTCTCCATGTGGGGCAGGAACATTCATGATCGAAGCGATTCGTCTTTCGATTCTAGTAGTAATCTCGCTTTCTTCTAAAAATGCGCCACTGCTCGTCCGAATGTCATTTGTTTTGCGCGAAACACCAATTTTAGAACGTTTCATTTGATTTTTAGACATTTCAATTAACGTTTCACACTCTTCATCACTTAATACATTTGCTAAAACGACAATAAGAGGCTCTTCTAGTCTTGAAATAATTTGTATTTCTCTGTCTTCTGTCACAATGGTGTTCCCTGTGTGGTTAAAAATCGTTAGTTCTGTATTTTTAACTGTTTCATCTTTCATTGACATTTGCCCCATCTCCCTAAAAAAATGATTAGATAGCACTAATATATCATATTTTTCTTACTATTCATTCTTTACAAAAAAATAGAGTAATGATTGAAAAAAGAGGACATGTAGTTACCTATTCAAACTAACTATTCCCAAACTAAAATTTTGTTAAGTTAACACAATTTAAAAATGCATGCTCTTTGCTACATGCAATGATACACTGTACTTCTTGTTCATAAGTGCGGAAGTCGGCCATGTACAGATTAAAAGAATCCCTCCCAAGCCCCTTACAACCCCCTACCAACAAATAAATCACTAAAAAGAAACAAAATAAAAAACAAAAAACTACTACAAGCAGTCCCTCAAAAAAAAACAGTAGTCGTAGTAATCGTAAAAAATATGAAATCACTCCGCCAAACTTCCTCCCTTATCCCTATATACATGATGGAACCGTCAATTACATATGTTTCATTAAGGGATAGGAGGAATAAACATGGCAGTATACCGTAATGTACAGGTGAATTTTTGGCAGGATGATTTTGTACTCGATTTAACACCGGAGGAGCGGTATTTTTATATTTATTTGCTGACTTGTTCGAAGACGACGCAATGCGGGATTTATCCGTTACCGAAGCGTTTGGCGGAGATGGAGACAGGTTATAACCGGGAGACTGTTGAGAAGTTGCTGCAACGCTTTGTCGAGTATGGAAAGATATTATATGATGCGGAAACGAAGGAGTTATGTATTTTAAATTGGCTGCGCTATAACCCGGTTACGAATACGAATATGGAGAAGTGTGTGTTACGTGAGCTGAAGACGGTGAAAAGTAAAGAGTTTGTACATATGTTTTTGCAAAAATGTTTGGAGGAAGAGATGAATATTCCGCTACTTTTAGAGCATTTCGGTATGCCGGGTGAGTTGTCTGAGATGATTCCGCAAGCATCTATTGAAAGTTATGAAGAGGATGAGGAAGTAGAAGAGACGGAGCCAGGCAGCAGTGTATTCATGTTTTATGAGCAAACTTTCGGTAGTTTGTCGTCTTATGCGGCGGGGGAATTAAGTGAGTGGATGGCAGATTTATCGGAGGAGCTTGTCTTAAAAGCGCTCCAGATCGCTTTTGAAAATAATAAGCGGACGCTTGCTTATGTGAAGGGGATTTTACGGGATTGGCACGGTAAGGGATATACGAAGGTTATTGAAGTAGAGGAAGCGGCAGCGAAGTTTCGGAAGAAGGATCCGACTGCTATGCATGAGACTGAGAAGTTTCTAGAGGAGTGTGAAGAGTGGAAGAAAAACGTGCCATCTGAAGAAGAGCTGCAGAAGTTCCTCAAGGAAGAGGGCTGGCGGCCATGAGCATTCAAAATATTGAGGCCGAACAGACGGTATTAGGGTCCTTGCTGCTTGATGGTGAACTGATTAAGGAGTGTAGGCTGACCGATCAGCACTTTTCTACGGCTGTGCATCAAGCTATCTTTAAGTTGATTCGGAAAATAGAGGAGGAAGGACAGCCGCTGGATCTTGTTGCGCTTGTTTCAAAAATGGAACCTGCTTTTTTGGCGCAAATTGGTGGTATGGAATACCTTGTAAATATAATTGAGAGTGTGCCTACTACTGCTAATTTCTCCTATTATGAGGGGCTTGTTCGGAATGCCTGGAAAATGAATCAGGCGGGAAGTATGGCGCACAGCATGTGTGAACGGCTTCTTGCGGAGAAGGATGAGAAAGTAATCGGAGAGACGATTACAAGACTTTGTGAACTGGAAGAGGTGGATTGCACACTTGATTTTGATTTGAAGGATACGTTAGTCGATCTTTATGAAGAGCTGCATCAAGATACAGAAGAACTTACTGGTATTGAGACAGGTTTTTCAGCTTTAAATAAGATGACGTGTGGTCTGCAGGAAGGGGATTTTGTTGTGATTGGGGCACGGCCTTCGATGGGAAAGACGGCGTTTGCCTTAAACATTGCGCTTCATGCGGCGAAATCGGATGCGGCAGTTGGATTGTTTTCTCTGGAGATGAGCAACAAGCAACTATTGAAACGAATGGTTTCTTGCTTGGGTGAGGTATCTGGGAAAAGGCTGAAAAATCCGAAGCATCGTTTTACGATAGAGGACTGGGGGAAAACGAGCCGGACATTTGCAGAAATTGGGGATCTGCCGCTAGAGATTTATGATAAGGCAGGCGTTACAACGCAGGAGATTTGGGTGCAAGTGCGGAAGCTGAAACGGAAGTATGAGGATAAAAAGTTGCTTGTGATTATTGATTACTTGCAGCTCATTACAGGTGATTCGAAATATCGGGGAAACAGGTTTCAAGAAATGAGTGAAATTTCTCGTAAGCTGAAGCTCATGGCACGTGATTTAAACGTGTGCGTCGTAGCGCTGTCGCAATTGTCTCGTGGGGTAGAGTCACGTCAAGATAAGCGTCCGCTTTTGTCTGACTTAAGGGAGACGGGGCAGATTGAGCAGGATGCGGATGTCATTATGCTGATGTATCGGGATGATTATTATGATAAGGAGACGGAGAATAAAGATGTGACAGAAATTCAGATAGCGAAGCATCGGAACGGGCCTATTGGAGGGATGAAGCTAAGGTTTTTGAAGGAGTTTGGGAAGTTTGTAGAGGATGGTTAAAAATAGCCTGGTGAGTTCCATACCTAAAATAATCTTGACTCTTTTTTCAAACAGTTTAGATAAGATTAAGAGGTTGCTAATTAAAATTTCTTCAAGCAGTAGGTAATGTAATCGAATTGAGGTCTATATTAGGAATACAAAAAAGACACTTCATCGAGTGTCTTTTTATTGAAATGATATCTTTTATCCCGCATTAACTGCCCGTAAAAGCCTGATTGGTCGGGCTGATTAAAGTTTCACTTTATCTAGCATATATGGTGAACTAGTTGGTCCACCATGCTCAGATTATTGCATTTACAAGAGAAAGTGATCGGTTGAGTCATATGTTTTCTGCTGATACTTCGGACGTAGATCTTTAAGGAAAAGAAAATGGTAAACCTATACACCTTTTTCTTGCAAAAAACATCTATCTGCAAGAAAATAAAAGAGGTAAGAGTTGTAAATAATGCTATAAAGCCCAATTATTATCTTTTTAGTAAAATATCCCTTATAAATAAAGTTTAAAAGCCACTTTATAAAAAGGTGGATTTTTATACTTCCTGCTTAGGTGAGATAATATCAGGTCATAAAGAATGTATGGTAGTCTTTTTTATCCCGCTATTCGCGGGCAGAAAGACCCCCACCTCAAAATTCAGCGAAAGCAAAGAAGTTAGGTGGGGGATCAACTGCCCGTAAAAGCCCGATTCGTGAGGGCTAATAATCAGTGGGGGATGAAGAAAACCCCCACTGATTAAAGTTTCACTTTATCTTTTAATCTTGTTTCATGACAGTATTAATATTTGAAGACAACGATAGAGTATTCATATATAACGAACCGAAGAAAGGAAACTAAATATGAGGATGAGTACGATGAAAAAAATGATTGGTTTAATCTTCTTAGGTATAGTACTAATCGTTTTTGTTCTTTACTATCAGAATCATTTTAATTCAGATCGAGAAGAGAAGATATACGTTGAGAATTTCAAAGGGGATAATGATTCTGATAAAATTCAATCAGCGATCAATCAAGCAAAGGATAATAAAATAAAGACTGTTTTGCTTGATGACAAAAAGTACAAGATTACTTCCCCTATCGTTGTGAAGCAAGGTGTTAAGTTGTTATTCGGGTATGGAACACAGTTTATTGTTGATGGTGACTTCAGGGTGATTGAACTTGAGAAGAATGCTTCCATTGAAGGGGCCTATATTGCCATTGATGATGCGAATTTTAATTCGGAAGTGATCTATTTAGATGGTAAACATAAATATTATAATACTTGGAACAAAACACATATAAAGGATATAAATATCATCAATTGGTCTGAAACGAACAAGGGGACAGGGATATCGTTATACGCTGGTGGAAGAGAACATGAGATTTCTTTTGTTAACTTCGAAAACGTTAAGGTAGTAGGAATGAAGAATGGAGTAAAGTTAAAAGTGGATAAACCGGATTCTGGATATGCTTGGATAAATGCTAATCGGTTTCTGAACTTTTCTTTAGAGGATTGTGTAAACATGATTTACATGGATAGTCATTCAACGATACCGAATGAGGCTAGTGGGAATCAATTTACCAATTTACAGATACAACCTTCAAGCAAAACAAAAAGTGTTTTGACGGTGAGCGGGCAACATAATGAGTTTCATGGGATGTTGTGGGATTTGAACCAAATCAATCATGGAAACACTATTGTTGAGCTTACGGATAAGAGTATGGATACGACCATTGATATTTCTTCTATGCCTACGAGCAGAATCTCTGATAGGGGACAAGCAAATAAAGTGAAGCAGTAACTGTAAGGTTCTCGCAATCGGACATTGCTTTTTTAGGAGGAGCCCCCTAGATTCATGTCGAGACTGCGATAATTATAACGTATAAGTTGAAATTTATCTTCTGGGGGCATGATGATGTGGATTTAATTGTTAGAGTATTTCGTGTTTTTGTATAAGAGGTGATAGCTACGCAAAATTTTTTGAATCGTTAACATTTGAAGATATCGAAGGGGAGCATTTTAATATTTACTAATGGAAGTAAATGAATCTTAATTTGTACTATTTTCATAGTTTAGATGTGCTAATTTGCCCTTGATCATTTATACTCAATCTCCATTTTGTTCCATTTGGAGAAGTCAACGTCACAGCATTCCCTTTTTGAAATTCTAAATCCCCATATAATGTGCCACCAGTAGTTGGCAACCATGAGGAGCCATGCTGTAAAGATGATTTTGCGAATATTCGATTTATCCGAAATCGTTTGTGATCTTGTGTATATCCGCTTAGTGTTAGCTTAACTTTATACAACATTTCTGATCTTACTTCTGAAATCACAGTGTCTCCGACATTAAATGGGAGATTTTTGGCCACTTCCCATGGTCCATTTAGGCTCTGTTGATATTCAATTAAAATACGACTTGGGCTTTCATTCCATCCAAAATAGATACCGATGCAATTCAGCATGTTAATAGGCTGCTTAGAAAAATCTAACTCGATTACAATTGGTTGAGTACTAGGAACATCCACGTAATTCACACTTTGTTCATCGAGCAGGTTAAAACAATTATTAATATGTCCTGCATAAGGGGCTTTTCCAGAAAGTTGGCGCACTGCGTAGCGGACATTTGCATTTACTAATATATCATCTTGATTCCCAGCTAGATGTGCTTTTCCTAATGCAAGAGGAGGAAATATAGGAAGGGATTCTTCATGTGGTGAGGTACACCGATTGTATAGGCCACGATCGAGAATAGATGTGGAAACTTGATTTGAGAATAGGTAGTTATGATGAGAAGTGGAAGAGAATTCGATAACGAGGGGAGCAGCATCCATACGAAAGACGTCCCATATTACTCCTTCAAACATATTATAGGCACCTGAACAGCGGATTACTTTTTTTGTTTGTTTCCGGCATTGAACTTGGATTCCTGCAAAGGTGTTCCCTGAAATTTCGTAAGGTAATGCACCATTTCCTATAATCTCGATACCATACTGACAACCATCTATAAAAATAGAATGGAAGGAGTTTGCATTCATCCAACAAGGATTGTTTATATCCGCAAGCTTTTCTGTTTTTAAATAGATAGCCGTATGAAAGTTTGTGATTTGGATTGAGTATGCTTTAAAGAAACTTATGAAATCCCATGCCTTTTTACAGGATAGATGAATTGCGATACCTTGGTAAGTTGTTGTACGGTTTATAATATTGATATTTGATATAGAAGTATGATTATGAATTTCTATTTGTTGGGCACCAGAAAGGTAAAGAACGGATGAGTTAAAGTTATTATCCACAATTTCAATCGAACCACCAGAGATTGAAGTGTTTTTTTGAAGCTCAAACACTTGGAAATCCCCTTTGACGATTAATGTTACAGTGGGATCCATTTCAAGATGTACATTTGACTTAATAACAATAGGAGAGGATATAGTATATTGTTTCTTCCCGGTGATGACAACTTTGGAATAATTGTTGGCCGCGCAATAATTAATGGCTTCTTGAATAGCTTGGGAATTATCGAGTAAATCTGGACTGGCACCAAAACAATCAATATTAACAACACTTTGATTTTGGCAGTCTTCAGCAAAATTAAGAGGTTCTGTCAACTTATAACACTCCTTATATGTGGGATATTATATAATATGCATGTTTGAAAAAAAGCATATATATAAAAGAAAAAACAAACGATGGCCTCGTTTGTTTTTTAAAATTGATAGGTTTTAAGTGTAGAATGAATCATATTTGAGAGGGAAAAGGATTTTTCTACTTTGTCTCTTGCCGCTTTTCCTAAACATTTTCTGAAGTCTTGATTGTCATGAAGTAACTGGATTTTCTTTGCAAATTCTTTTTCAGAATGATGGGAAATGAGAATGCCGGTTTCATCATCTATAATGGCTTCTTTGATACCACCAACATCTACAGAAATAATAGGTGTTCCAGAAGCCATTGCTTCAAGGACTACCATTGGAAACACTTCTCTTAGGGACGTTAGAAGCAGCAAGTCCATACTGCAAATAAATTCATATGGATTAGATGTATTACCTAAAAGCGTCACCTTATGATTTAACTTGAAATCACGAATCATTTTTTCAATCAAATCCCGTTCAGGTCCATCTCCAGCAATATAAAACATTACGTTACGTACATCTTTTAACTCATTTGCAATTTTTAAAAAAAGTTCATGGTTTTTCTCTTTTGATAATCGGGCTAAAATTCCGATATTGAGGATTTCTTTAGGTTGTATTTGTTGAAAAGAAAAATGTTTTACATCAACACCATTGTAAATCGTTCGAATAAGATCTTTTCTTATACCTAATTGCAGTAATCTCTCTTTCTCGAAGTTACTCACTGCGATAATTTGATTAACATGTTGATTTAACACTTTTTTAAATAGCGCGGGAAACTTTTTTTCAAGTATTGTAACATTATGTTTTGTATAAATTAGCTTAATTTTTCTTCCCGTAATTTTTTTTATTACAATGGAATACAGTAACATTCTGAAACTATTTGCATGGATAACATCAATGTCCAATTTCATCACTTGTTTACTTAATGTATAGAGGTTAGCAGGATGATTTTTTAAACTTAAAGGAATAAAATGATGCTTATTATGAATTTGATGATACAACTCACCTGTGGCAGCTGCTGAATAAAACGTCATGTTTTCATGTTTGAGATAGTTTTCTAATTTGCAAAAATACATCTCAGCGCCACCTGTTATGAGTTTATCGGTTAATAGTAGAATATTGTTCATTTTTTATTTCCCTCCACTGGTCATAGAAGGAGGTCGGTCTCCTCTGTTTTTCTTGTATGCATGATAGGCATATTGACTAAAATAAAAGTTGGTTTTTACAAAGTTTAACTTTTCTTGGTTTCGTAAGAGTTTCCAATATCGGTAGGCAGCTTTTAATTTATTCCTTGAAGTAGAGTTACTTACAATACGATATTTAGATAAAATCTTTTGTAAGCCATAGGCTTGATATCCTAGCCGTAATAATGCTAACCATAGGGCAGTATCTTCAGGCTGGATAACGGGCATTTCAATTTGTTTCAATTGATGCCTATCTAACATCACGGTTAAACAGCCAATCGTCGTATTTCCCAGCAGATATTTATAATCTACAACTTTCGGTGCATTAACTTTAATATTCATTGAATTGCCTTGTTCGTCAATTAAAGAATAAGAGGTAAAAGAAAAAGCAAGATTCCCGTTTTGCATAAAAGCGACTTGTTCTTCTAGTTTAGTAGGTAACCAGAGATCATCGCTGTCTAAAAAGGCAATATAATCTCCTTGAGCTTCTTTTAATGCTATATTTCTAGCTCTAGCGGCGCCAACATTTTGAGTTAAAGTAATAAGTTTAATGCGTGGATCTTTTTCTATATATTGTTTGATGACATGAACGGAGTCATCTGTCGACTTATCATCAACGATAATCATTTCCCAGTTAGAATATGATTGGGCCTGAACGGATTCAATGGTTTCTTTTATAAAAGGGGAGCTGTTATAAGAGGGAGTTATAACAGAAACTAATGATTCGCTATCTTTTTTGGTGTATATCATAAAAACCAGCCTCTTTTCTTTCATATACAGAAATATATTTTAAAGCAATTGCTAAAAAGGAAAAAAGCGCTTCGTTAATCATGAGGGAAAGAGATACCATCTGCAATAAAAAAGCAAAAAGTGTAAGGATAATAAAGGGTTCTTTATTATGCAATTTCGTTTTAAAGAGCTTGATAATGAACAGGAATAAAAAAGAAAGGTAAAAAAGAAAACCAATAATTCCTGCCTCTACTAAGATCTCTAGATATGTATTATGAACATATAGTTTTTCATTATGTTCAAATGCGTAATAATCCGAAAAATTAAAGGCACCGATTCCCAAAAGGGGATGAGACATAAAATAGTTAATCGCCTGTTCCCATAATTCAAATCGACCACTTCCTTTATCAGAAGAAAAGTCATTGATGCGGCTGGAAATGATTTGATTCAAATCAATTTGCATAAAAGAACATGCGGCGTAGATTACAACTAGGCATAACAGAGCAATCAGTATCATTTTTACCTTTTTTAGAAAATCCGCTAATATTATGTATAAAATGACAACGAGTATTAGGGCGACAATACCGCCTCGAGAAAAAGTAAGAAGGTTGGTAATTATACATAAGATGAATCCAAATGAATGCTTAAATCCTTTTAAGTGTGTTAAATAAAAAGAAAAAAACAAGGTATTATAAAAAATGAAGATGTTTGGGTCATCAAGTAGTCCAATTAATCTTGGATAATCTCTATCTAATAGTAATCCGTAAGAGGTGATCTCAACGCCTGTTGGGGATCCCCCAGTTATCTGTAGTCCAATCATGTATAATAACAAACTAATCATGTTAAATAGTATCCCGACATTTGCAATGGAAGCCTCAATAGCAGGAATTGAAGCTTGCTCCAACATATATCTCATGATGAAATAACAAATAAGGACAAGTATTACTCCTAGAATGACGCGAATACTTGATTCTGGATACTGTGAAAAAGCACCGCTTAGACAATAGGTAAAATAAAATAAAAGCAATAAAATTTCATAATGATAAAGGGGACGAAAGTAAAAGTCTCGAAAATAAATACAGAAAAAAATGACTAAAAAAATCATATAAATTTTTAATGAAAAACCGATGGACAAATTATATTTACTAAGTGTAATGAAAAATAATAAAAGAAAGACTTCTAAAGTAGAAGTATTTCTTTTAATTTGTAATCTTTCCATTTCCTCGTTGTCTCCCGTCTTTTAAATGGTTAATATTCTGTTGTTTTTTCTTTCTTATAAAATCTTTAATCAAGTCCCGAGTGGCTTGATCAAATAGTAAAACCATCGTAGACATTAAGATAATGGTAGAAAACATGGCTATAAAAGGAAACTTATATAATAAGTAGTGTAATAGGATAAAACTTACCGAAAAGTAGGATACGTATGGAACAACGACTTTGGTTAATACTGTTTTTCTGATTGGATTAGCTAATATATAACCAATAAATGATACGATTTCCATCGTTAAAACAGAAAAAGCTGCTCCCGCTATTGCATAAGTAACACTCAGATAATAAAAAGACACTAAGCCAATAGAGATGGTTATAAATTGAACCATAGTACGGCGGTTTTGCAGTCCTCTTGTTGTGAGACCATCAGCAATGGCGATGTTAAATCCTTGTAAGACAATAATAAAGGATAATATTTTTAAAGGCTGAACCGCAGATCCCCATTTATCTCCAAATAAAAGCGTGATCAGATAGGGGGATAAATAGAATAAAGCTATTGTCATACACATTCCAATCAAGGACATAAATTTCATTTGCAGGATATTTAATTGTGTATGTTTCTTTACCTCCCCATGACTATAACTCTTAAATAACAGTGGGAAAAATGCACCTGCAATAACCCCTGGTATTTGATAGAGGGCTGAGGGGATTCGGTAAGCTACTGCAAAGAGCCCAACAAGCCCTAAGGGAAGTGTTTTTTCCAATACTAATGGACCTAGTTGAGGAGTCAATATAATAAATAACCCACTCATTAAGAACGGACTAATATTGATCAGTAAATTTTTTTGAAAAGGGAATTTCCATTTAAATTCTATGTTTTTTCTGAGTAAATACAGGCAGTAAATACCCCCGGCTAAATAAGAAAAACCATATAAAAAAGCTGTTACATGTATATTCACTTTTAAGCTTATACACAAAATAGTTAATGTGACTAATACAATGGCCGAGAAGATTTTTATGGATGCAATAAATTGCATTCTTTCAGATAATTGAAAGTAGGTTATTCCTATGCTCTGTAGCACTAGGCCGATGATTAAAGGAATCATTAAACTATACATCATATAAAGAATTTGTTGTTCATGATAAAAGACATGGATACCGAAAGAAAAAATAACAAATGTTAAAAGTAAACATGCCACTCGAACTTTTATATAAGAAAAAAATGTAGCGTCGAGGTTTTCCTTTTTTGCTCCTTCTCGAAGGAACGTATTACTGACTCCTAAATCTGTAAAAAAATGCATGACCATGGAAAGAGCTAGTGCTACACTAAATATTCCATAGTTCTTTGAGTTAAAGTAATTTGCCAATAGTATGAGCGTACCTGCATTTAAAACATTAGCTAAAATCGTGCTGTAAAGTAAGTGGAATATATTTTTAATAATTGAGTTTGTTTTCTTATTCACTTATTTCTCTCCCAATTCACAACTGTAAAGTCACTTAAGTACAGATGTAGGTTCTTTTCCACTAGGTAAAATAGAGTCTTTTTGCTTAAGGTAATAATCATATGTATTCGCAAGACCTTTTTCCAATGCATATATAGGTTGCCAACCTAATTTTTGAATACTCTTTTTATTACAAAGCAAACTTTCTTTGACGTTACCGTTTTTTGCAGGTTGGTGAACTACAAAGTCAGGTTTAAACGCCTTCATCGCTTTTTCTAATGATCTTTCATCTTCTACATTATCAAAGAAAGCTATACCTTTCGAATGGACATTATTTACGGATCCGGTGGATAAGTTATCATACACAGCCAATTCATAATTATTATGAATTCATTTATCTGCAATATGGGATCCGATAAATCCGAAGCCCCCCGTTACGAGCACTTTCTTCATTTTTTATTCTTCCCTTCAATATTTATCTGGCCCCATTTCCAGTAAATACAATGGCCAATGTTTGACATAAAATCTTGATTTCCATAGCGAATGATCTATGCTGGATATAGTATAAGTCGAATGCTAATTTTTCTTCGGGAGTTAAATCATATCCACCATTCACTTGCGCCAATCCTGTTATTCCAGGCGTTACAAGTAAACGATGTTTAAAATTAGGCAATGACTTATCAAACCTTTTATAGAAATATTCTCTTTCAGGTCTAGGGCCAACGAGTGACATATCTCCTTTTAACACGTTAATAGCTTGAGGGATTTCATCAATTCTAGTTTTTCTTATAAACGCACCTATTCTTGTAACCCTAGGGTCCTCTTTACTTGCCCACTGAGGACCGTTTTTTTCAGCATCTAAAAACATGGAGCGTAACTTTATTAATTTAAAATCTTTTCCGTTTTTCCCCAGGCGCTGTTGATAAAAGAAGGGAGAACCGGTTGATTCAATTGGGATAAGGATGCAAAAAAGAACTAAAATGGGTGATAAAAGTAACAGCATGAAAAGCGAAACAACAAAATCTATAAGTCGTTTAACAAGAAGGTAGGATGAAGTTGATAGAGGTTTTACTTGTATTTCTACCTGACTATCAATCTTTATTTTTGGGTCCAAAAGTTACCCCCCTTTATGAAATAATGACTGCACCGAGTATTTCACATTTGTTATGTTCGAGTTGCTTTCTTGCATTTGCAATTCTTTCTGACTTATCACGGCCTTCCTGTATCATTAAAACAACGCCATCACAATGTTTTGCGACAATTTGTGCATCTGGTGCGTTTAGGAAATCGGATGTGTGAAATAGAATGATATCAAAATGCTCTTTCCACTCCTCAATTAGGACTGGGAAAGTCTCTAATGTTAACAATGTCATTGGCTCATAAAGGTCTTCACCTGTAGATAAACAAGATAGATAATCCGTTATTTTTATTGTAGTATCTTTATTTTGCTCTCTTAAGAGTAAGTTGATTAGACCAAATGAATGATCGATATTAAACACATGATGTAAAGAAGGTTGACGCAGATTCGCATCCACTACCAACACTCGTTTTCGTTGTTCTGAAAAAGCTAGGGCCAAATAAGCAGTAGCATTGGTTATATTTTGTGTTTGTACAAGTGAAGAAATCATTAATATTGGCTTTTCCTTTTGAAGGTTTAGCTCAATATTGTTACATATGCTATAAAACCGTTCTTTGATGGTGATATCGTATGGGTTAAAGAAATATTTCCTCTTAAATTTGATAGTCATTATGTTCACCTCGTTTCATAGAAGGTAAGCTTTTATAAGCTGTTTTTTGTTTGTTTTTTCTTTTTTTGGTATTTAAGTTCACTCTTCCTAATAATGGGAGGCCAAGATGTTCGAGTTCTCGATTGTTGTAAGTTGAATTATCAAAGTGTTCCCGTAGAATTGCCAAGCCAATTCCGGCAAAAAGGCTGATTATGATTGAAATGGCTATAATGAATTTAGGTTTTGGAAAAAGTAGTTCAGCTTCTTCTGTTGTCACGGAATTATTAAGAATATTAAGTCGATTTTCATTTGCATAGTTTTTAAATTTAGATATGGATTGATTTACGACAGATTGTGCAATTTTTTTAGCTAATTGTGGATTAGAATCTTTCACTGAAATCGTAATAATCTGTGAATCATTTCTATTGGTAACGGAAACCTGTTTAAGCAAATCATAGCTTGAACGGGTCAGGTTTAACTCGTCTTTTACGCCTATCATGATATATGGGCTTTTTATAATATCCATATATGAAAGAGCTAGCTGTTTGTTATCTTGCACTCTATTTACTGGATTTTCCTCTTTTTCTACGCCTAAAGATCCAGCAAGAACTTGGGTGGAATACTGATAAGTCGGTTTCATAAGGTACATGGATGAAATAATAATGAACCCGCTAGTACAAATTGTCGTAAGTATAATGATTAAGAGTCGCCTTTTTAAAATTTGTATAAACTCTTTTATCTTTACTTTTTCATTCATCTAGTTCACCACTCTTTCAATTTAATAGTAGAGTTTTGGCGTGATTTTCCGAATGGGAATTATCACCTTTGATTTTGAAAAGGTCCTTATAACATTTATACTAGGGTGAAAAAATTATAAACCTAGCACCTGAACAAAAATTGAACAGAATTCTTCTTCCTAAATTTTTACTATGTAGGGAATAGCAACATTGTCATCAAGCTAAGAGTGCCAAGAGGGTATATGTGAGTATGTTTTTTGAAATTTCTATAACTACAAGAAAGGTGTGCATAACAAATAAATTAATCGAATGGATACTTAAATAAAGAAGTCGATCATTATGCTATTGTTCTTATAAATTTAAATAATAAGTGTTTTTTCTGAAAATTTATGGTAATATTTTGATATAAATTGTATTTTATTGAAAAAAATACAATTTTTAGGCAGATTCAACTCTTCATGAATTTATTTATAAATCCACAAATGTATTACATAAATGTATGAATTAAAATGTTTGGTTTTTTATATGAAGCTTTATAATCTTATCTAGTTAAAAGGAGAATATAATGAATCATTCTATGGATATACAATATTTGTGTGATATTTTATATAAAACATTTCAAATATCTATTCAATTTTTATCTGCAGATGAAAAAATCTTATATAAATCTACTTCTAATGATATTTGCAGTCCTTTTTATTCTTCTAAGGAAGAACAGCTTAGTGAGCTTTTTCAAGAAAATGATCTCTATAATTTTCCGCTTATGAGAGGAAACAGTTATCTGGAAAATTTCGTTTTCATTCGCATAGTAGATCATGAATATATAAAAGGAACCTTTGTTATTGGACCTTCTACATATCCAAAGGTATCAGAAGATATGGCCATTAGACTTATGAATGAATTTGGGGAAAATGCTAGAATACGAGACGGAATTGAATACTATCATTCCATACCTGTGATAAAAAAAATAACTTTAATTGATATAGGAATTTTATTGCATTACATGATTTTTAAAGAAAAGTTAGATGTAAGTGCTGTTTGGAGAGAAAATAAGTTATTGGAGAAAACTCCCTATGAAATTGCGAATCCTGACTTATATATTTCAGCCCGTCGTCAAAATAATCCTGATCATTACGATATAGCATTAGAACGGAAATTTTTCACAAGCATTAAAGAAGGAGACAAAGAAAAATTAATAAAATATGCATATGCATTCCCGCAAGAAGATGCTGCAATTTCATCAAAAAGGAATCAACTAAGAAATCAAAAAAATAATGGAATTATGGCCATTACTTTAGCTACTCGTTATGCAATAGAGGGGAATCTCCCGCCAGAAATTGCTTTTTCGCTTAGTTCTCTCTATATGGAGACCATTGAACAACTAGATAACATGTATTCTGTCAATCGATTAATTGAGGACGCTTTATGCGCTTTTGCTGATCGCGTTAAAGAATATTGTATTCAAAGATATTCGAATACAATTACTACATGTTTAAATCATATTAGCAAAAACATTTACCATGAAATATCTCTCAATAATCTCGCTACGCTGCTTGACATTAATCCTACTTATTTATCTAAATTGTTTAAAAAAGAAGTAGGAATTCCTTTAAGTGAATATATTCAAAGGGAACGAGTAGAAGAAGCAAAAAAACTATTAACATTAACTACATATCCATTATCAGATATTTGTGCTTGGCTTAACTTTTATGATCAAAGTTATTTCACAAGAGTTTTCAAAAAAATATGTAACATGACTCCTAGACAATATCGCGAAAAACATACCGTGATATAGGCTTGATATCTTAACAGTTAGGTAAGATACGTGTAATACTTTGGCATATATATAGAATGCGATAGCTAAGAAACTTTTGTTTTTTCATGTTTCCCTTCTTAGGGAGGATAAAATGAATGTTCGGAATAAAAAAGAATTCCTTAGGGGGATTCTCTTTTATTTTTTATAGAGCTCTTTGACTCCAGTATAAAGCCTAACTAAAGGTGCAGTTTTAATTATTTTGCCTAACAAAGATATGTCATATGATTTGTATTTACTCATGTTAAATCTTTCTGATTCTACATACCATTTGAATGATCGGGTGGAATTCTCAATATTGTTCTTTGTTTATTTGTCTATTAAAAAATAATCATTTTGTATTTTCATTTATTACCAATTCATGTTATATTTGGTAGCATAAAATATTTTGTGTAAATACATTTATCTTGCGAATAGGAAAAATATAGGGGGATTTAGGACTCAACAAATTAAGAGAAAAGTACCCTTCTTTAATGAATGAGAGTGCACTACAAATGAATTTATATAGGAAACCGGAAAAGTATAAAAATTTTTACAAGAAAGAGGAGATGTACCAATTTTATTCGCATGTGTAGGGAGACATAGCAAATAATCGAAATGACTGCTACCAACGAATAATCGATACAAAATATGGGAAAATGTAAGATCTAGCTGTTCCACGTAATTGAAACGAAGACTTTCAAACGTAATCATTCGCCCCATATCACCGTAGAGATGGGTGGCTAGTATTCGTATGTATCAAAGTGAAATGAGTACATATAGAACGCATTTTAGAACGCCATTATTCTCCTGCAACTGTAAGTAACATTATAATTCTGTAAGCAACAAGATTGAAGTCACCTTGTATTTTAATAAAAATCTTTTTAGTAGGTGTAATATGATGAAAAGATATGAGGAGTTTGACTCTCTAAGGGGATTAGCAGCACTTCTTGTAATAATCGGGCATCATATGATGCTATTGCCTGCGTATGAAAATTATCAGTATGAGTTAAACAGTCCCTTCATAATTTATTTATTCAAGGAAACTCCTTTACGTCTTTTTTTTAGTAGCGGCAACGAATCTGTTATTCTCTTTTTTGTATTGAGTGGTTTTGTTTTGTATTTATCTATTAATAATGAGAAATTTCATTATGATACATACATAATAAAACGGATTTGCCGAATTTATATACCATATTTAGTAGCAATCAGCATTTCTATTATTGCTAAAATGCTTTTTAGTCGTAATGATATGCCATTTATTAGTGATTGGTTTAGTAAATCATGGACCACTGCAGATACACTAACTTTATTATTACAACATCTTGTTTTTATCGGTGAGTATAACACAGACGCATATAACAATGTTATATGGTCTCTTGTTCATGAAATGAGAATTTCGATTGTATTTCCATTTCTGACTTTCTTTTTTATAGGCAAAAGGCTCAGATGTTCCTTACTGTGGTTTATTGTTTTAAGTTTTTCTTCGACTATGGGGGTATATTTGTTTAACTCTAGTGGAAGCATAACTAGTGTTTTTTTAAGTTTTCACTATATCACTCTTTTTTTTATGGGAGCTCTATTAGCCAAGTATCGTTCTTT
This sequence comes from Bacillus sp. FSL K6-0042, assembly GCF_038006685.1. Lineage (NCBI taxonomy): Bacteria > Bacillati > Bacillota > Bacilli > Caryophanales > Bacillaceae > Bacillus > Bacillus sp. FSL K6-0042. Next base: position 2,273,048 of record NZ_JBBOVS010000001.1, on the reverse strand, counting down.
AATTTTTCATTACGCTTTAAATATGAAAAAAGTGGTAAAAATTGCATTGTTGCTGATTGCGATTATTTGTTTTATGTATGAAGGAATGATTGGCGAAGTAGATTTTTTGAACAATTATATATTGAGAGACTACGTTGTCTCATTTGGGGTTTGTATAGTAATGATTATGAGTGTCGCTTCATGGACATTGAGTGCGTTATTAAGAACGAAAGTATTTATTTTTCTTGGAAAGATTTCTTATAGTCTTTATTTATATCATCTTGTTTCCTTATTCTCAGTTATGTATTTATTTTATGATAAACTACCTACCATACTAATAGTGTTTCTTTCCTTTTCTCTTTCTTTTTTACTATCTTCATTGGGGTATCTATTTATTGAAAAACCCTGCATAAACCTTGGGCGGTATTTAACTAGGAAAGGAAAGGATGAAGAAAAATATAGTCGTTCTTTATAAGATTCTTCAGTAAAATGTTTCTTCTCGTTGATTATCAACAAACAAATTTCAAGGTGGATGACAGGGTATTAGCAAAAGATTTTATCTTTAAAGTAGCAGCAAGAAAATCTATAGAAATCCCAAATTCCTATCAAAAAAGAAAAAGGAGACTTACCTTACAAGATTCAAAACTTTGATGGTAAACAAGGGAGTGAATTTTGGTTTACGCTCCCGTTACATCCGAAACGAAATAAGATGATTGCAAGACTTTTGTAACATTTATGAAAGAGAATTGAAAGATTTGTATAATAAGATAAATATATAGAAGGTGATTTTATTTTCATCTGAAGTAAAAAGTATAAGCAATGTACAGTATAATCTTCTGCCTTATAGTTTCATCTACCTCAACAGGTGAAATTAAAACAGATGATTTACAATGAATTCGCTCAGATATGCTAGAAAAATAAGCTTGAGCGCCCCCTTCCCCTTATTTTTGAAATCACTTTGTAAGAATGACATAGAATTCATATTCTATGTCATTTTTCGTGTAATTGGGTTACGACAACATCGCTATCAAACTAACGGGAAGTGAATAATAACATATTCTTAAAATTGCCTTCAGCTTCAAAAGAAACCGATTCTGTTGCGAAAATGTTAATGCCGGGGTAGCACCGCATGCCCATCAAGCTAATATTCTGAAGTGTCCCCAAAACGAAAATTTTATTATTTTACAGTTATTTATGAGAATTCAACTCATTTTCTTCGTTCTGGGGAACTACCAATTTCTTAAGTTGATGGATGCGGGTCGGTACCCCGTCTATAACTTTATTATTTGCAAACAATGATCGCAAAGTTGCACTTCTTCCAGAAACACCAGGAACATGAGCTGCAGATGCTCGAGCTGGCCAACAAAAACAGTTCATATTGCGTGATACGAAAAGTAGCCACATGGTTTTAATAAACCACATGGCTACTTTTTTAACATTCTTATACCATAGCTAATGCTGAAGCTTGTTCATTGACAACAATATCCAATTTCAATCCCAGAGTTTTTGCAAGTAATTGTATTGTATCGATACGCGGAATTACTTTAGCGCCTTCAATTCTCGCGATAGCTGACTGTTTTAATCCGGAAGCAAGGCGAGCTTTATATATAGCAGTGCAGTGTGGCTTGCGCAAAGGAAATAATGAGCGGATCAAGGCCTACTATGACAAGAAAAAGAAAGAGGGCAAGCCCTACAAGGTTGCCGTGATCACCTGCGCCAACAAGCTTCTACATCACGTTTATGCCATCCTTACCCGAGGCGAGCCCTATCGCACATAACCAATAAATCCCATAAACCTCCACGCCGATGGAGGTTTATTTGTCATTTCCATAAACATTATCACAAAAAATCTTTTAGGTACCAAGGCAGATCTGCTTGACAAACATTAGCTGGTTTTTGTGCTTGTTTAGCAGGATGAAAATATGTTAGCTACCAATTTTTCTGTAGCAGGGCTGAGGACTTTATTTTTTTTGCGGATTAATCCAACAGGTAAAGCGAATGAAATATCATCGATGTCACGAATAGCGTATTGATGTGAATTGGCAACGAAATTGCTAGGTAGCATAGCAATACCAAACCCTTGTAATACAAGATTTAAAACCATCTCCATGTTTGCTGCATCGTAATTAGAGTGTAAATGAAAGCCATGATGAAGAAAAACATGCTCTATTTTTCGCCGATAATCACACAATTGTCCAGTTAAAATGAAACTTTCATCTTCCAAATCACACATGTGAATTTTTTCTTGTGTAGATAATGGATGGTCGATTGGCAGTATCAAACAAAGCTTTTCTTCATATAGCGGATAAAATTCAAGATTTAATTCTGGTGATGGAGGGGGACATAAGGCAATATCAAGTTCGTTAGCGATAATCCGTTGACTAAATTGTTGGGTTACGCCACTTTCGATGGAAAGACAAATTTGTGGATGTTCTTTCATAAACGTTGTTAGTACGGAAATCAAATTTGTTTTGCCAATGGAATCAATTGCTCCAATCCGAATAAGTCCTTTCTGACCGATTGAAAATTCTTTTGCGGTTTCGGTGATTACATCCACTTGATTTAATAAAATATCTGCCTGTTCTTTCACAAGTCTTCCGGCTTCGGTTAGCACCATTTGTTTTCCTTTACGCTCAAACAGTTCGATGCCGAGTTTTTCTTCTAATTGATTGATGTGTAGGGTGATGGTAGATTGTGCGTATTGCAGCAGATTTGCTGCTTTTATCTGACTACCACATTGGACAACAGCTTGAAATGTCTGTAACAAACGAATTTCCATAATTCATTCCTCCTGAAGAATAGTTCATTTTTGTTCATATTGACTAATATATCATCGTAAATTACTATTTGTATAGAAGGAGATGATAACATGAAAGATTTATTTTCCGTTGATATCACAAACAGTGAGTGGAAATTTGTTATGGATGGTATAGAACAAATTCCATTACGAGATGAGAATGGTGAACTGCGTTATGTCGTGCGATTTGCACCGGGGGCAAAATTCCCTCAACATACGCATAAGGATACCGAGGAATTGTTCGTATTAGATGGAGCTCTTATCAGCAATGATGTTGAGTATGGAGCAGGTTCTTATCTCTGTTATGGACCTAATACAGAACATGAACCATGGTCTGAAAAGGGTTGTTTGGTTCTCGTAATGGAACGTAATGCTGGATAGTGTTTTTCTGTTTCTGTTTTTTTGTGTAGGAAATTATTAATTTTTATTGTTTTCATGCAAACATTGCCACATAGAATGGATAACCTTCATTCTAAGAGGAAACCGCTCGAAAAGGAGCGGTTTTTTATGTTGTGTGCCCAGCAAGCCGTTAATTGTTAGTTGGTGAAAGTCCAACCGAGGTAAGAGCCAAGTCGCCTCGTAGCTGACAGGCAACTGGTGGAGAAATCCTAAGGTTGAAGCCCTGTGACCAATTTGGACACGACTATATTTTAGTTCCTCAAGCAATTAGGCCCAGAACCAGCAACCAAACGATAAACTATAATTTTACAAACAAATGGAATATTTGAAATACAAACGTTCATCGCACTTAAACGCTTACTTCGTTCTTTCATGACAATGCCCTTCTTCTTCTCTTTTAACGCCTGGTTTTCCCAGCGTTTTCGTGTTTGTTCTTCTGTCAATCGATGTAGGACCACTCGAGTTGGAAGCTTTCGATACAATCCGGTATAGGCTTTATGAATTTCGTGGGTTTGTCCAGGTTGTAGCTGCAACATGAGATCTTCCATGTCTAATTGAACATACTCCGACAGTTTTTTCATTCGTCCGTCCTTAAAATATTCTGGATTAGGATTCTTCTGATAAATTCGGGTGTTTAATTTTAAGCGAGAAATATAACAGGCTCCTTTCTCATCCATTTGATGGAGATCTTCCAGGTCAAAATATCCTAAGTCACCTGTTTGCACTGTTTGTAAGCACGTGGAACCAGAGGTTCGATCATTTTGTTTACCTGGGCCAGAGTGCACATGCAGGAATTGGCCACTGAGAAGATCGTATTCCAATTGGATCTTCACGCCAGCTGTATGACTACTTTCTCCTGATCCTTGGTAAGTTGAAGCAAAAGCATCTGGAAGTTGAAACGTAGTAGAGTCCAAGATTCGTATACGCTACCTTTTAGCTTAACCATACACACAAAGCAACTAAATCTTTCGCTTGATACTTACTGGACCTCTGAACAAAACCTACCTTTTTGGCCAATTGTTTGAGGACATAAGGAGACAAAGATTGTTGCAATTCCAGTGAAAAGAGGTTCAGTTCATCTGAAACATCTCGAGACATAAAAAGCACCATCCTTTCCATCATATTACAGAAAGGATAGCGCTTTTTTCGTTTAGGGGGTAATGATTTGCCTTAGCTTGATGGGCATGGGGTCACCATATCATTTCGAGAATTTTGTACGCTAAGAAATTTATAAAGGTCATATAGATTTAATAACCGTTTATAAATGTTTTGTAACTGTAGATTTGTAATAAAGTTTGATTAAAATCCTGTTTAATACAGGATTTTTCTTCAATTTACGGGGCAGGTTAATTCAGGGGATATGGCGAAATATAGGAAATTAATAAACAAGGAGAATGATTTGGCATCAAAAAATACTGATATATATATCGAGAATGGAGGATAAGTATGAAAAAAGGGATAATTTTGTTTTTTATTGGATTAATACTGTTTATGTTAGGAATATATCTATCCACTTATTGGGTTATAATCGGCACATTAATGGGTGTTGTTGGAGGTATGATAATGGGTAGTAGCACCTACTTCTTGGCTAAAAGGAAAGACATTTCTAATTAAACTAACGATTGCATTTCTTTGTTTAAAACGCAGCATAAAATGATCAAACTTTTTTGTAAAAAACGAATACTAGATTACAAAAAAGGAATCCGTTTTGATCAAACTTTTTTATAAAGCAACATTAATACTCTTCCTTCCCTTTTATGTGTTAATAAATGGTAAAAATGATGGTATCCTATAAAATATTTTCTATACTTATATTAGACTTAACTAAGGAGGTTGTTCTTTGCTGACATTATTAAAGATTATATTTGGATTAATTAGTTGTATTTTAGCGGTTTACTCTTTAATAACTGATAAGTTTGAAATAATGCCTTTTATGTCTTTATTTATGGGATTGATGATTTTAATGACAGGACTTTCTGACTTAAAAGAAAATCGAAAAGCTTCAGCATATACACTATTTTTAGCATCAGGATTTATTATCTTTGTTGCAGTCTATACTTTCATTTTTTAACATGCATGTACATAGAAAAAAATGAAAGTTAACATAACCCCACTTATTGGTAGTATCTGAAACGATAAAAATGAACTTCATTGCTATAACAGATACCAAATTTTCGTTTAGAGGGTACTTCAAAATCTTAGGTTGATGGCGATGTTCACTAACCAGAATTATGTAAAAAAAATAGCCGATTCCTTAATCGCACAGGGAATCGGCTAATTTGTGTCCAAATAGTATCTAAACGTACGCTAAGGAATTTTTCAGTTGAAAAACTTGGTTCTACTGTACGTTAAGAAGGTTCCATAAACGATTTTTAATGTTTGTTATGGTACTTTTTTTTGTAATGAGTTTTAGAACCGGTTTTTGAGCGTATTTCTGTCAGTTCCGTTAAAAATAAATAAAGTACCATAAACGGTCGTTTTTAGGAACAATCATTTTTTTAGCTACCCCTTTAATGTTTACTTCTTTCATTAGCCTCGATCAAATGATTGAAAATTCTTATAATACAATATATACTTTTATTATCTTGAGAAAAGGGAGATAAGCCTATGTTAACGAGCATTGCAGTAGATGTTTTAAAAAAACTAAAGGAACAAAAAAACGTCGCAAGGGTACAGTAAAATAACCCTTACTGCATACCCCTGCGTATTAATTGGGGGATATTAATTTGATTAAGCAATATAGTAAAAGATTTTTAACAGGAAATAAAGTCACTCTACGAAAAATAACAAAAGAGGATTACGGAAACTACTTTAACATTGAAGATATAATGGAGAGCCGGTTATTAATGAATGATGGAATACCATTTCCTCCTACCGAACGTGACCATGAAAAATTCCTTAATGAAATAAGTTCTGATAAAGAGGATTACATGTTTGGGATTGAACTTAAAGATGAAAAAATCTTTATTGGGACAATAGCTGTTTACTTAGTGAACTGGAAGAATGGTACTTGTCACGTTGGCGTTTCAATAGGTCCTGAATATCAAGGGAAAGGTTATGGAACTGATTCAATGCAAATACTGGTTGACTTTATTTTCAATTATATGAATGTAAATAAAGTCAAGCTCCAAGTGTTTAGTTACAACAAAAGAGCTATCGCTTCTTATGAAAAATGCGGATTTTCCGTAGAAGGGAATTTAAAAGAAGAATTATTTAGGTTCGGTAGTTACCATGACATTCATATTATGGGGTTACTTAGAAAAGATTGGGAAAACGAGAAAGCTTAAATGATACTTCAAAAGGCAGACCAGTAAAATGGTCTGCCTTTTATATGTTTTATTGAACGAACGCTTCAATAAAACAAGATAAGGAACTCCTAATTAACTTCTTCGATACGATAGAATAGCTTGTTCCACGACTTGTGCTTTTAAGAAGGGAATCAAGCTCGATTGTACCTTAGCGTACGAAATTCGCGTGACCCCATCACCATCAAGCTAAGGTTGCCAAGAGGGTATATTTTAATGCAATTTCGCATATCCAAATAAAGGGGATCGTTGTGCAGAGTGTGATTAAATTATGTTAATAATATTTAATTGGTATTATTATTTTTTTATAGATTAAAATAGTGATTTTTTAACCAGATATATCAAGTTGAAACTATTTTAATTACCTAAATGATATTAAATAGTAATTTTAGAAGTATAATATTTCCGCTCATATTAATACGTGATAATTAAATTATTGAATGAAATCGACAAAATTCTACTATTTACGCATTGAAAATTTAATGTTTTAATAAGGGTGTAATTGGTATGACCACTAAAAAAGGAGACGATTGTACTAAGAAAAGTGCAGTAAAGTTGCAAGTAACATTATGTCAAGTTAATTATTTCAATAATCAGTTTATTTAGCGTGGAGATAATTTAGAATCACAAAAGTAGCATATTTATAAAAAAATGGCATTCTATGTTTCTACATAGCAAAAGTATAAGCAATGTACAGTATAATTTCATCTTTTGTAATCTTGTAGAAATAATGGAAGAAGAGGAGAGATATTATGAAACGTATGAAAAAAATCATTCCCGCAGCTTTTGTATTAAGTTCAGCTTTACTTGTAGCCCCAGGATTTTCTTCGGCAGCTACTGATACTACGAATGTAGGAAATCTTCCGGTAGTAATCAGTTCTCAAGAAGGAAAAGCACCTATGTCAGCAGAACAAGTTGCTCAAAATGGTACACAACTTCCTTACGTTCCTACGGGTCCTTATGAAGAATTCCCTGGTCAATGGCATGTTTCTACAGATGAGGGAAAGTTAATTGATTATGCATATGTAGATGTTGTTGCTAAGGGGAATACATCAGGAGATGTGTTAAATTTATCAGGATATAAGGCTGTAAAACCAGATGGTACTTGGTTTAAATCCGGCGAAAAAATTCCAGTAGCAGGAAGTGAAGGAAGTGTACTATATTCAATAGCAATTCCTAAAACGGATCCAGTAGTAGCGGATACGAAATTAAAAAAAGAACTAGATTGGAAATTAATTGATTCAAATGTAATAGATAAAAATTCAGGTTATCACTGGAGTAAAGCTGTTACAAGTGGTGTTTCTCATAATATATCTGTAGGTTTATCTCAAACAATTGGGATGGAAGCAGGTTTTGGAGATATTGTTAAAATGTCAGCTTCATTAACTTGGAGTTTTGGTTATCAAAATACAATTTCAGAAGAAAGTACAGTTACGAAGACATTTGATTTTAATCCAAAGTCTGATTATGCATATGACCAATATAGAACTGCATTATATCAACAAGTAGCTAACTATTCTGTTGTTCCAGGCGCAGGATTACAAAAATGGATGTCTGATAGAACTGCAAATGATCTTTTAAATCAAATGTCTAACGCTTTTGGAAAAGGAAATGCAGTAGAATATAAAGTGAAAAAATCAGTTGATTATCCAGTAGATGTTTTAGTTGCTCTTACTTCGAAATAATGAAAAAGCTAGCAAAATGCTAGCTTTTTTATTATTTAACCTATATATGGAAATGAAACGAAATATAAGAGCATTTCTATATAGATTTCAATTACAAACATAATTTGAGAGTGTGAAAAATAGATTTTCTTGATGTTAAGAAATTAGTAATTTCTTTTAATATATAAGAGCATTTCTCTTAAATAACTATAAAAAAATCAAATTTTCGTTTTCATACTGATCACACTCCTTTATTAAAGTCATAGTTTCAGTATGTCCAAGATTTAGAGATTACTTGTAATTACCCTGAAGTTTTTGCACCAGAACCATTAATTCTATTCTTAATAACAATGCAAAGGGGACTTGCTACATTCTTATATGCAATATTGCATATAAGAATGTATTGATAAAAATGAAAGCGCTTACTATAATAAAAGCATAAAGATAAATTACATCTTAGCACTAACAAAAGAGGAGGAAATAATATGGCAATCGCAATGGCAGTTTTAAAATTTGTAGGTGGAATCATCCCATTCGTAGCAGAACTTTTAAAAGCAGTAATGTAAGTTCGTTATCTTACTATACAAAATAAGAGGAGGAAATAATATGGCAATCGCAATGGCAGTTTTAAAATTTGTAGGTGGAATCATCCCATTCGTAGCAGAACTTTTAAAAGCAGTAATGTAAGTTCGTTATCTTACTATACAAAATAAGAGGAGGAAATAATATGGCAATCGCAATGGCAGTTTTAAAATTTGTAGGTGGAATCATCCCGTTCGTAGCAGAACTTTTAAAAGCAGTAATGTAAGTTCGTTATCTTGCTATGCAAAATAAGAGGAGGAAATAATATGGCAATCGCAATGGCAGTTTTAAAATTTGTAGGTGGAATCATCCCATTCGTAGCAGAACTTTTAAAAGCAGTAATGTAAGTTCGTTATCTTACTATACAAAATAAGAGGAGGAAATAATATGGCAATCGCAATGGCAGTTTTAAAATTTGTAGGTGGAATCATCCCATTCGTAGCAGAACTTTTAAAAGCAGTAATGTAAGTTCGTTATCTTACTATACAAAATAAGAGGAGGAAATAATATGGCAATCGCAATGGCAGTTTTAAAATTTGTAGGTGGAATCATCCCGTTCGTAGCAGAACTTTTAAAAGCAGTAATGTAAGTTCGTTATCTTGCTATGCAAAATAAGAGGAGGAAATAATATGGCAATCGCAATGGCAGTTTTAAAATTTGTAGGTGGAATCATCCCATTCGTAGCAGAACTTTTAAAAGCAGTAATGTAAGTTCGTTATCTTACTATACAAAATAAGAGGAGGAAATAATATGGCAATCGCAATGGCAGTTTTAAAATTTGTAGGTGGAATCATCCCGTTCGTAGCAGAACTTTTAAAAGCAGTAATGTAAGTTCGTTATCTTGCTATGCAAAATAAGAGGAGGAAATAATATGGCAATCGCAATGGCAGTTTTAAAATTTGTAGGTGGAATCATCCCATTCGTAGCAGAACTTTTAAAAGCAGTAATGTAAGTTTGTTATCTTACTATACAAAATAAGAGGAGGAAATAATATGGCAATCGCAATGGCAGTTTTATCATTCTTAGGTGGAGTAATTCCATTAGTAGCAACACTTCTAAAAGCATTCATGTAATATAATTATCCGCACTTATTTTTAAAAATTATCATACAAATGATCTGCATATCAAGAATGAATTGATGTGCAGATCATTTGTGTGAGCAAACTTTAAACAAGAAAAAGGGTTCGGGTACAAAAATCCCAAGACTCTTGCAAGTAATCTCCTAATCTTGGACATACTGATAGTATGACTCTAAAAAAGGTGCGTGATCAGTAGGGAAAAGGAAAATTTGTTTAAATGGAAGCATTATCAGCCTGAAATAATCTTATTAACAGTAAGGTGGTATCTACGGTACAATTTGAGCTTCCGTAACCTGGTGGAAATGATGGAGGAAAGAGGATTATCAATTACTCACACAACGATTATGCGCTGGGTTCATCAATATGGACCTCAATTAGAAGAGAAAGTACGACATCATCTTAAATCAACAAATGACTCGTGGAGAGTCGATGAAACCTATATGAAAGTAAAAGATCAATGGATGTACTTATATCGTGCAGTCGATTCAGAAGGAAATACCATTGATTTTTACCTAAGTAAATCAAGAGATACACAAGCAGCCAAGCGCTTTTTCAAGAAAGCCTTGGCTTTTTCGTATGTTTCTAACTAACAATTTTGCACCAGAACCCATATTATGCAATATTACATAATGTGCTTATATTTACTTCATGTTATATTAATAATTTACGATAAAAATATAGACTAATAAAAAAGGAGATAAATTATGTTACCAAATATCGTTCGTACTCCAAAGAAAAAGAAGAAGAAATGGATTATCATTGGGGTTATTGCATTAATTATTGTCATTGCAGCCATCAATATTTTTGTGATGCAAGGTAAGAAAAAAGGTGAGGCAAAGGCAGATGCTGTTAGCTTCGAAAAAGTAACAGAACGTAAACTTAATAATACAAAATTGATTTCTGGACAAGTAAAGCCTGGGAATATTGAGAGCTTCTATGCAGAACCGACAAAAGGAAAAGTAAAGGATATTGTGGTGAAAGAAGGGCAAGAAGTAGAAAAAGGAACGAAATTATTCTCCTATGATAATGAAGAAATTAATCTACAATTGAAGCAGGCTGAGCTTGATCAAAAAATGGCAAGTATGCGCTATGATCAAGGGGAAAAGAAAATAGAGTCACTAAATAAAGAGATTAAGAAAGCAAAAGATAGCGGTGCTGGCAAAGAAGTAACAGACCCTTTAGAAGAACAAGTAAGTGAATTAGAGATGCAGCAAAAAACAACTGGCCTAGAGAAAGAAAAAGGTCAATTACAAACAGAGCAGTTAAAGAAAAAACAAAATGAACTTACTATTTATAGTAATTTTTCGGGTGTTGTACAAAAGCTAGATAAAGATGCAGCACAAAGCTCAGCGCAAGCAATGGGCGGACAAGGAAAAGCATTCTTACAAATTGCTTCTAAAGATCCATTCCAAATTCAAGGGACATTAACAGAAATTCAAAAATCAAAAATTCAAAAAGATCAAACATTCACTGTAACTACAAAAACGAATAGTAAGAAGAAGTGGACAGGGAAGATCATAGAAGTAAGTGAGTTCCCAACGAGTGCAGAAATGGCAGCAGCTGGCGCAGGCGGTGAAGCAACACAAAATATGTCTCAGTATACATATAAAGCTAGTTTAGATGGACAAGAAGGATTGTCTCCAGGCTATCATGTATCCTTACAAGTCAGTTTAGAAAACAAGAATATGATTGCTGTTCCTAGCAAGAGCATTGTAGAAAAAGGCGAAGATGCATTTGTTTATGTAGAAGAAAAAGGAAAGCTTCGTAAACAAAATGTGAAAAAAGGTTCTACTGATGGAGACTGGATAGAAGTTCTTGAAGGCGTAACAGTGGGGCAAAAGGTGGTTAAAAATCCTTCCGACAACGTGTATGACGGAATGGAAGTGAAAGAAAAATGATTACGTTAAATAACATTCATAAAACATATTATCAAGGGCAGCTTGCGGTACCGATTTTACATGGCATTAGCTTGACAATTCAAAGTGGTGAATTTGTGTCGATTATGGGGCCTTCTGGTTCAGGAAAATCAACACTTATGAATATTATCGGTTGCTTAGATCGTCCAACAGAGGGTGAATACATATTGAACGCTGTGAATATCTTAACAGCAGACGAGTCAAAACTTGCACTCATTCGTAATGAATATATCGGCTTTGTATTCCAGCATTTCAACTTATTGCCACGTCTTTCAGCAGTAGAAAATGTAGAACTTCCACTTATATATGGTGGTGTAAAGAAAGCAGAGCGCCGCGAGAGAGCTCTTGAAGCACTTGGGAAAGTCGGATTATCCGACCGTGTGCATCACTTGCCAAGCGAACTTTCAGGTGGGCAAAAGCAGCGTGTTGCTATCGCACGTTCCATTGCGAATGATCCAACATTTATTATGGCCGATGAGCCAACTGGTGCTCTTGATACGAAGTCAGGGGAACAAGTTATGGATATTTTTACAAAGTTAAATGCAGAAGGTACGACGATTGTTATGGTTACGCATGAAGAGGAAGTTGCTGCATATTCTTCACGCCGTATTGTGTTAAGAGATGGAAAAATTACAGAAGACAGAAGGTGTGTGGTATGAGTTTACTAGATAGTATCAAAATTGCCCTATCTTCTATTCTAGCTCATAAGCTGCGCTCAGCCCTTACAATGCTTGGGATTATTATCGGTGTAGGTTCTATTATTACCGTTGTTGCGATTGGGCAGGGCGGGGAAGCTGCATTAAAATCACAATTTGTTGGTTCTGGAAATGGTGTGATTTCTATTCATTATAAGGCCGACATGAATGATCCATCCGGTATGGAATCAATAGGACAACCAAAATTGACGGAAGAAGATATTTTTGAAATTAAGAAGATTCCAGAGATTGCACATGTAATTAAGACAAATTCAAATATGGAAACACTTGATGTTAATGATAAAAAAGAAATGGTAAATATAAAAGGGCTAGACGATGAATACTTTGCTGTAAATAAAGTTAAGGTAAAAAAAGGTCGTTCTTTAAATGATACAGATATTGAACAAGGAAATAATGTTGTCATGATTAGCACTGGTTTAGAAAAAAAGATATTTGAAAAAGAGAATCCCATTGGAAAAATCATCGAAATGAAAGGCCAGCCAATGCAAATCATTGGTGTATATGAGGCGGCAAGCGGATTTATGGGAATGGGAGATTCCGAGGCGTTAATTTCATTAACGTTATGGCCAACGTTGTATGGAACAGATGAAATTCAAAGTATTTCTGTTCAAGCGAAAAAAGTCGATAATTTAGATGCCGCTGGAAAGAAAGCAGCTGATGTATTAAATAGTCGTAAGCCAAGTGAGTTTACAGGTAAATATGAGGTACTAAACTTAAAAGAAATTCAAGAGGGTATTTCTAAAATGACAAATATCATGACGATGATTATCGGTGGTATTGCTGGTATCTCACTAGTCGTTGGTGGTATCGGTGTTATGAACATTATGCTTGTATCTGTAACAGAGCGTACTCGTGAGATTGGGGTACGTAAAGCACTTGGGGCAACGCGTAGTAAAATCTTACTACAGTTCTTAATTGAAGCTGTTATGTTAACGCTTCTTGGAGGACTAATTGGAATTGGCCTTGGTTATGGCGGTGCATATATTGTGTCAACATTTGCAGAATGGCCACCACTTGTTTCATGGCAAGTAGTCGTTGGTGGTGTGTTATTCTCTATGACACTTGGTATTATTTTCGGGTTGATTCCAGCGAACAAAGCAGCAAAATTAGATCCAATTGAAGCCCTTCGTTATGAATAAGTTTATTAGTAGAAAGCTCTTTATTTAATGTGGTTCTGATAAAAAGATAAAACAGAAAAGAATCCCTCGTTCCTTTGAAGTGACCCCACAAAGTTAGACATGTCATTTCATTAAGCGGATTTTGGGGCATGAGTTCGGTATTGTACGAGGGCTCATGCCTTTTAGTTTTGCTTTAATTCGTTTGTTGTTGTAGTAATTTATATATTTTGCTAGTTCTTTCTGTCTCATTAAAAAATGTTTTAGACTATAGAAAAAAGTATTAGACTGTTAAAAAATAGTTGTAGACTGAAAAGGTGTTTTCTGCACATGAAAGCACTTTTCGCTAACATAAAGTATCACAAAACCTTTAAAAGTCCCTTCAAGTACTGAAGGGACCTTCCATTCACATAATCAGTGTTATCGGAAGTAATTCTTGAATTAGGTGTTTTTGTTTTTAGTAGCATAAACAATTGCATCTATCGCACATAAATAAACTGGAAAAACTATAAATAAATATGCTACGCCTTCAAACCCCCTAATTACTACTAAACCATAATATATCGAATAGGTTGAACCTAACATGGATAAAATTGCAGGTGAAAATAAAATCACTTTTGATTTAAACATCTTTTTAAGTAAAAAGGTGATTCCTAAAATCGCCAAACCAATTATAATTCCTGTAACTATTGGTATCCAGATCATCATAAAATCTCTCTCCTCTCCATATGTAACAAATTTCACCATTATAAATAGTGAGGTATTCTACATTTCTTCACTTTTTCTTTTGTATATTCTATACATGTGAAGTTAACATAACGCATCATTATACGCAGTAAACACAGAGACTAGCTCTATATTCATCAAGGATTAGACCTATTTCTCTTTTAAAAGATTTATGCAAGAATATATACATTCTTGTTTTATTACGTATGTTTTCTCAGAATTGTTCTTATTTCCCGTATAAATATTGCATAGCTACTATCAACTTAAGAAATTGGTAGTTCCCCAGAACGAAGAAAATGAGTTGAATTCTCATAAATAACTGTAAAATAATAAAATTTTCGTTTTGGGGACACTTCAGAATATTAGCTTGATGGGCATGGGGTAGCACCAATATTTCGCGGCATAAACGCTTCGTTTTCTTACACATTTGTAAGCTTTTTGTCATGTATTTAGATAGTAACGAATGTATAACAATATTATATTTAATGAGTAATGTTGTTATTGTATATAAAGAAATGGAATAAGAAAGAAATAGAATAAGAAATAAATGGAACTGCAACGATAAAAATAAATGCATTTGAAGGAGAAAATAGATATGAAATTGATGGAAGCGAATCAATCAGGTTTCGAAGATAAAGAGATTCATCCTTCAGATTATCTCATTGAAAACGCTGGGAATGAACAGTGGAATTTACATTTAGTTATAAAAGATGATATGAAGGGTGCATTTAGAAAAGAGAGATTGTCTTGTTATTTAGATAAAATAACGTATCTAAACATTGGAACCTATTCTTCAGAAGAAGAAGTGGAATTCATTGTACATGCAGCTTGGGAAGAACTTAAAAATTATATAATATGAAAACACATTGAATCATTTTTTATTACTCAATTGAGGAAGCGAAAAGTGGTACTATTTATATCGCGCCATTGACAAAGAGGAACAAACGCTTGATATTCAACTGCGTAAAAAGAGAGATACACAAGCGACATATGCTTTTATGAAAAGACTGGTTCAAACTTATGGGTTGATTACGCTAGTTCAACGGTTAGAATATGAACGTTTATGTTACAAATATCCTCGATAAATAACTATTGGTAAAAAATGTATTTCTATGACCTGGTTTTACACGTATCCGGCTGAACCTCTACATAAAGAAAAAGAATCCCTTATGATTTCTCTTGGATTCTTTTTCTTGTTAAAAGTTTGCTCACACAAATGATCTGTATATCAAGAATGAATTGATGTGCAGATCATTTGTGTGATATTTTTTTACATATAATTGCAATTTCGGAATAATGAACTTACATTACTGCTTTTAAAAGTTCTTGTACGAATGGGATGATTCCACCTAAAAATTTTAAAACTGCCATTGCGATTGCCATGTTATTTCCTCCTCTTTTTTGAGTATTAAGATGTTGTAAATCTTTATACTCTTATTATAGTGAGCGCATAACATTATATCAATATATTCTCGTATGCAATATTTCATATGATATAAGCTGGTTTTATTGCTATAATGGAAAAGGGAAATTCTCCAGCATTTTTCGATGTGCGGAAAAGCTAATGAACATGAAAGTTTCAGTAGGTAAAAATTGAATTTCCAATGAGTGAAAAACACTAAAAAATGATAGAAATAAGAAAAATAGCCCTTCACCTGACCCTTTTTTGGCGGGTGAAGGGCTATTTTTTCCATATTTTGGCAGGTTGCGGTGAGCTAAGCCTGCATTTGGACAGACTTCAGCCCTTGAAAACGAGCGCGTATCGATAGCCATGTAGTTCTTTGGCATCCGCTACATTTCCAGCCGTAATAAAAGTGTCTGTAATAATATTATATTTTGCGTCAGTTGTTCTATGGTCTAAGAAATGAAAACCATTTGGTTTTCCATCTCTCATTAAAAAGCCACTATCAGGATCCGTTGTACTTACACGTGTTTTTTTGATTGGGGTATCACTTTCCTTTCTTGGTTTTAATTCTTTTTTCCGTGTTTCTCCCGATCTCCCATGACTGCCGCTTCTAATTCTTCTATATATAATTTAGGACGCTCTTTTTTTACTTTGTGCACAAATTTATTTTTATTTGCGTTCGCCTTCACGTGAGTGGAATCTGTCATTAATGCACGTCCTCCCACCATACGATGTTCCATCGCTTGACGTACGATTTCATCGAAGATTTCTTCAAAAATGTTTGTATGAAGAAAACGAGTGCGACGATTCCAGCTAATTGTGGAGTGATCTGGAACGGAATCTGATAAAGAAAACCCTAAAAACCAGCGGTACGCAATATTTGTTTTAATTTCTTTTTCTAATTGACGTTCCGATCGAATACCGTAAAAATAACCAATAAACATCATTTTAAATAAAACGATAGGATGAATAGAGGGACGGCCATTATTTTCACAGTAATAGGGACGTAACTTCTCCTCAATAAAATCAAAATTAATAGTGGCTTCAATTGCACGAAGAAAATGATCGTGTGGAACTAACTCTTCTACAGAAATTGTTACACGCTCATCACGATGATTTTTCAGTGCTCCCATCATGAAACATCGCTCCTTTACATCTTTTTTATCAGTGTTGACAGATAAAAAGATGTTCAGACACAAAAACAGGCTGTAGAGAAGGCTTTCTCTACAGCCTGAAAAAAAGATTGCTTAAACAGCAATCTTTTTTTGTCTATAATATCCTCAGAATATAGTTATCTTAGGATTGGAGCCCCTGCTTTCTGTTGAGTTCCAGCTCTTTTGCTCCTCGATGGGCGAATATACAGCATATGATGCAGCAGACGGTTGCTGCTAGTAATACATAGAAACCACCATTCCATCCTACTTTGTCAACCATTACACCAAAGAGGGTAGTACCTAAAGATGCACCTAGAATGTAACTCATAAAACCTCGCAAGCCAACTGCAGAGCCAACAGCGAAAGATGGAACTACCTCCATAGTTTGTACTGAAGCTAGAAACTGTGGAATGTAAATCAAGCATCCAATAATGGCAGCGAAGATAGTTACCCAATGTAAAGATGTACTTTGCCAGTAACCAATGATGCAGACGAGTATCATTGTCATAGCAATGATTGCTGGCGGCATGCGGTGTCCTTTGAATAATTTGTCTGATAGATAACCAGCCAACAGAGTAGAAGGAATAGCTGCCCATTCAAAGAATAAAAAGGCAACACTCATCTCTTCTTTAGTGAAATGTTTTACATGTAACAAATAAATAGGCAACCAGCTTATAATGCCGAAACGAACCATGTAAACGAAAACATCTACGAAGGAAACGAACCATGCATTTTTGTTAAATAAAACATAATTCTTAAAAATCTGCCAGGCACTCATGTCTACTGGCGGTTTTGAGTCAGCGCTTTGTTGCATTTTCGAATCGGATTCATCCTTGATGATTTCGCTTAACGGAGGCAAGCCCTCACTTACCGGTGAGCCTTTAATAAGGGTTAGTATTACTAGTGCAATAACAATGGCTATAGCAGCCGGAACTTGATAGCTTGCCGCTTGCCAGTGATTGGAGCCTAACATAGCAAAACTCATACCAACGATAGGTGCTACGATACCTCCACCTATATTGTGAGAAATATTCCATATGGCACCGATAGTTCCTCTTTCCTTACGAGGAAACCAGTTTGCAATAGTAATAAAGCTAGGTCCAACTCCCATTCCTTGAAAAAATCCATTGAAAATAACGAGAATTGCAAACATCCAAAATGCGGTGCTGAATCCCATCATAATATTAACCATAGCGCACAGAAGCAACCCGAGCGCCATATACCTTTTAGGGTTAGCTTTATCCGCTATACTACTCATCAAGCCCTTACTAATTCCATAAGCAATAAGCATGGAACTGCTTAATAGCCCTACTTCTGTAGCACTAAGATTGAGTTGTTCTTTCAGATAAGGAGTAGATAAGGCGAAATTGTTGCGTACTATGTAGTAAGCTATGTAACCAAAGAATACTCCTAATAAAGATTGAAGCCGGAAAAGCTTATAGGTTGTTTGAACCTGATCTGGTGCTATTTTTGTAGTAGCGATTTTAGGTTTCAAAAATGAGAACATACTATCTACCTCGATTTCTTTACTTTGATTTACAGAAAAAACTTAGATTAGCATGAAATTTAGCATTTCAATAGAGTGCCAATTTGGTGGAGACGTTTTCAAAAATACTTGTGTTATATACCTCCTTGGTTACATTATCTTATATGGCAATTCGTTAAACTATCAGTAAATATCTGATTTTATGTAAGATAAAATAGTAGAGTCTGTCAGAAATTATCTTACAAACAATATTCATGGCTATATAAACCTGTTTTAATTTTTCAACAATATATAAATACAAATTGAAAAAATGACATAAAAACCACTTTCTTTTTAGGGGAGGACGAGAGCAACTGGCCATGCATAGAAGAGGTCAGTTCCTTTTCCTGCCACGTGCAAAGTCTAAAACAAAGGGAGAAAGCAAGTAGCGGTCATGTTTTGTTCTGCATAGCAGCGACTTATATGTTGAAAAATCAATTTGTATTTATATATACATAGATAACTGCTCTGCTCTCCCTAAAAAGAAAGTCATCGTTTTTTATTTGTATACAACACTACTTTTCTGTCACAGCTCTGACACGAAAAGTAGTGTTGTATACGATCTTCCGTAGATTTCATAGATTGTTCTGAAGTAATATATAAATATAAACTTCAAAAACATTGAATCAAGCATGATTCAGTAAATCGGATTAATACATAAAGTGAAACTTCCATAAGTGTGGGAGCTTCATCTCCCACTTATGGAAAGCTCTCACCAATCGAGTTTTTACGGGTAGTTATCCCTATCTGTTTTCTTTGTTTGTCTCTCGATGTTGAGGTGAGGATCCAAAAGGAATAGGGGGATAAATTCCTCGCCTACAAGAATGGAGGAAAGTATGATAAATTGTTTGAGGCTTTTTTTAATATTGCTTATTACTTTACTTTTAATAGGATGTCAGCATGAGCGTTCAAGCCCTCAAATTGTTTTCTCCGAATCTGACACCACGCCTGTTGGTTCACAAGATGACAAGCCCTCTCCTGTACGAATCGCAATTTCAAGTGTGTTATCAAAGGCTGATACAATTATGTACTACAGGAAAATAGCTAACTATATTGGAGAGAAGCTCCATAGACCTGTAATTCTCATTCAGCGCAAGAGTTATAATGAGATTAGTATGTTGATGATGAATGGAGGTGCTGATATAGCCATACTTTCAACAGGAGCATATATTACCTACAGACATGTTGAAGGTCTAGAAGCAATTGCCATGCAAGAGCGAATGGGGGTTCCATATTATTATGGTTATGTCGTCGTACACAGCAAAAAAGAAATATCTAGTATATATGATTTAAGAGGGAAAAACATTGCTTTTAGCGATCCAACCAGTTATTCCGGATATATTTTTGTGAGGAAAAAATTAGCTGAATTAAGTGAAACGCCAGAA
Source organism: Bacillus sp. FSL K6-0042 (assembly GCF_038006685.1). Classification (NCBI taxonomy): domain Bacteria; kingdom Bacillati; phylum Bacillota; class Bacilli; order Caryophanales; family Bacillaceae; genus Bacillus; species Bacillus sp. FSL K6-0042. Next base: position 2,253,301 of record NZ_JBBOVS010000001.1, on the reverse strand, counting down.
CATTTCTTTAGTCGTTATGTTTTTACATATAATCATGAAAGCTCCCTAAGTGCTGTGATAAATGGGGTTGTTGATGCTGCAGCTGTTGATAGCTTAGTCTTTGAGCGTACCAAACTTAAAAATCCAGAACTGATTAAGGATTTAAAAGTTATTGCAAAAACGGAACCGATTGGTACCGGTCCTGTTGTCATCAACAGTAATTTACCTGATGAAGAGAAGCGAATTATCAAAGAAAGTTTCATTTCTATGCACGAACAAGAAATAATAAAACCAGCGTTTCAGGGACTGTTTATTGATCGTTTTGTTCCATTTGAGCCAAGGTTATATGAGGGTCATCTATGAAATGGCTGAATAAATTACAAATAAACCAGAAGATATTTGGAGCTATATTCGTTTCGCTACTCTTTCTCGCCCTAGTATTAGGATGTATCATTTGGGAATCACTCACAAAAATCATGACAGAGGACCTAAAAAAACGTGGTGTAAATATTGCCGATAATATTGCGGCATTGTCCTCGGATTACATTTTGACTGACGATTACTATTCGATTCATCTTCTCATTACCCGGGCACAGGAAGCCAACAAAGATGTGCGTTATATACTGGTCATTAACAATAATAATGTCCTTGTCGGAAATACATTCTCCAAACACCTGCCGAAAGGAATAGTAAACGCACATAAGCCTGATGGTATCAATACTGAAAATTACGCTATCCTAACTTCAGATGAAGGAAATATCCATGACATACTGGTTCCAATCGAAGAGGGAGGTGTAGGATTTGTTAGAGTTGGAATGGCAGAAAAGCAGGCGAAAAGCTATATTTTTACTAAAATAATAGAATTGGTTGTTGCTACATTTTTGGTCTGTATGGGAGCGGCAGGTATAGCTTATTATGTGACTCGTATCATTACTCGACCAATCAATAGTTTAGTTGATACAGCAGCAGGTATAACAGCGGGTGATTTATCCTTAAGGGCTAAAGCGGAGGGTGACGATGAAGTTGGAAAACTTGCGCGTGCTTTTAATGAAATGGCTGACAATCTAATTAGTTCTAGGACTGCAGTAGAAAAATTATTGAAGGAACTTCAAGAAAAGGATGCCCTTCGAGATACGTTGATTTTGAAATTATTATCCGCTCATGAAGAGGAGAGAAAAAGAATTTCTCGTGAACTTCATGATGAAACAAGCCAAGCTCTTACTTTTCTAATGGTTACAATGCGTATTTTGGCTAATGAAGCTAAAGATGCCGAGCAACTGGAGTTACTTAATGTAAGTCGAGAGACTGCGGCAGGTATTTTACGAGAAATTAGAGATTTAGCAGTAGAATTAAGGCCACCCATCCTTGATGATATGGGAGTAATTCCGGCATTAAGGAAATACGTAAGAAAATTTGAAGAAAAATTCGCTCTTACGGTAATTCTACACGCTCCTAATGACGATGTTGCTGTCATAGATAGTCATATTGCTGTAGCGCTATACCGAATCGTTCAAGAAAGTCTTACCAATGTAGTGAAACATACAGTAGCCACTGAGATTGTGATTAACATGGAGATAAGGGATTGTTCTACTTTGTTGAACATCCGTGATAACGGTCACGGTATAAATGAGAACGATTTTGAAAAAGCTCGCCAGCAAAATCGAATCGGAATATATGGAATGAAAGAAAGAGCAGAATTACTAGGTGGTTCATTTTTTATCAGAACGCACAATATCGGCGGGACTGAGATTATGGTGTCTATCCCATTAAAACAGAGAGAAGGGTGTCAAGATGGAAAAGACAATCAGCATAATGCTAGTTGATGACCACGCTTTGATGAGAGCGGGTTTAAAACTACTATTACAAAAAAGACCGTCCTTAAAAGTTGTAGGTGAAGCCTCTGATGGACTCGAAGCACTTCAACTTTACGGCATTTTAAGGCCCGATATTCTAATATTGGATATATCTTTGCCACGCATGGATGGAATTCAGGTTCTAACAGAGGTTAAATTACGTTATGAACAAGCGAAAGTCATAGTGCTTACCATGCATGAAGATGAGGATTATATAACATCAATCATGAACGCGGGAGCTTCAGGTTACGTCCCGAAAGCAGCTGTGGATGAAGAGTTATACAATGCCATTGATTCCGTTATGGATGGGTACATATACCTTCGCCCAAAGGAAATTTCAACGATGCTTAAAAAAATGCAAAACGAAACAGATTCTCGAAATCCGTATGTAATTTTAAGTCCACGTGAACGAGAGGTATTGCAACTTCTTGTGCAAGGTTTTTCATTGTCTGAAATTGCTCGAGAATTAACTATCAGTATAAAAACGGTTGATACTCATAAGACGAGAATGTTGAACAAACTTAATCTTTCTAAAAAAAGTGAACTTGTTCAATATGCCATAAAGTATAATTTAATAAACATGATATAATGGGATAGCGTAAGGATTACGCCGATTTAGCAAGAAATAAAACGATTTTGTTCATGACAAAATTGTTTTTCAATACTCTGTAAAAAAGAGCATTAGTAATGCTCTTTTTTTATTTATTTATTTATTTATTCTGCCTCCCTATTACAATACCGCTCACCATATATAAAGCTGAAGCAATATAAAAAATGGTACCAATCGTTAAAAAATCTACTAGATACCCTGTTGCAATAACAGCTACTGCACCACCAATTGAAGTCCATACATGGTATTTTCCTATTTCATAGCCTGCTTCTTTACTTTCTACTTTTCGTGCAAGTGATGTTTTTTCTGTGTTGCGTTGCACGGCACCTAAGCAGCCCATTATAATTTGCAGAATATAAACATGCCAAACTTCTGTAGCAATGGGAAAAAAGAGCATTAATACCGCCATAGACCAAGCATATACAATTAATAGCCTTTTATCCCCAAACCTGTCAGATATCTTTCCAACTAGTGGGTACACTAAAGCTGAAGTTAACGTAAATAAGCCATATGCCCAACCAAATTGAGAGAAACTATCTCCAACATTTCGAAGCAGTAGTATGTAAAAGGGGAATACCATACTACCGGCCATCATGATTATACTTTGCGAAGTTACAAATCTTCTATATGTCATTCACTGTACTCCTTATAAAATAAATTTACAAAACGTTCTTGCGGATCACTTTCCTTCTTTTTTTGAAGAAACTCTTCTATACGAGGATATGCTTGCTCAAGCTGCTGCTTCGTCGGATAGGAATAATAAGGTAAATAATAACTTCCATTGTGCTTTAAAGTAACATCTATCATCTTCCCTAACACTGCTTTCGTTTTCTTTATTTCACTCTCAGAACGTCCTTGATTAATAAGAAGCACAAGTGCAAACATATCATCTTTTGCATAGGATAAAACCGCATTCTCATTTTTTTCTACATAACGGATCGTAATGTTAAGAAGGTTTAATTCTTCTTTGTTTAATACATTTCGCAAATCATCTATATACGCTGTAAAGTGATCGATAGGTACAAAATATTCTTGTAAAACCTCTGTTCGATTTGGATTTTCGTATTCCATAAACGTACTATCTGATCGCATCACATTATTTCGAGTTTCATATGTTCCATTTATGCGTTCCATGTAGTTCCTTTGTATATCCCAAAACGTATTCTTTCCCCAGTCACTATACCTTGATAATCCAAGGAAAAATTTCGGTGCAGCAATAATATTTTCTTCCTTTAGTTTGCTGTATTCTTCCCGTTTATTTTGGTTCTCTGCTACAACATAATCTGTTACATACATTTCTTTTAAAAATGAGTTTGGAGCTACGGAAATACGCGCTAGGTGCATTCGAACATTCTCTTCCTTTTTCACCTTCTCTTTAAAATATGCTGTATACTCCTTATAATCTAGCGTTTTTGTCTGCATTTCATATAGTTCGTCATCCGTTAGCTTAAGCGTCACATCTAAGATCACACCGAATAATCCGTAACCTCCAATAACATAAGGAAACAAATCAGCATTTTCTTCTCTGCTTACATTCTTAACCGTACCATCTGCCATTAACAATCGAAATGATTCTACTGTATCAATGAGTGCTTCATGACGAATATCACGTCCATGTACATTTACGCTTAGCGAACCGCCAACTGTAAAAATATTTTGAGACTGCATCACTTGCACAGCAAGACCATATGGATTTACTTTCTTTTGAATATCATCCCATGTCACACCGCTTTGCACGCGAATTCTCTTTTTCTCTGGATCAAACTCTAATATTTTGTTATAACCTTTCATATCTAGCACCGTACCATTTGGATAATAAGTTTGTCCGCCTTGGCTATGCTGCATTCCGGCAATTGAAATCTTCTCACCTGAAGTATTCGCATCTTTCACTAGCTTCTGTAAGGCATGCTCATCCTCCGCATTTTCAACCCGCTTAATCTTTGTAGGAAGTAATTTACCTACATCACTCATAACAGGATTGGCGATCTGTTTTGTATATATATACACAGATGACATGCATAACAAGCCATATGCAGTAATACCTATTATTATTGTTCGTTTTTTCAACATGCACTCTCCTTTTTTAGCTGTAATATAAAGAATTCAATGTATATTCGAGATTTATATTATATCTTTTTCTAAAACCAAGGAACATTATGTAAATAAAAAAACACGTTATCGGAAGGAAAATATCTTCCGTGACAACGTGCCCGTTCACATGTATAGAACTTTGAAATGTTGATACCCCAGTATTTTCTATGTGCCTATCAACTTAAGAATATTTACTATCCTCTGTGTAAAACTGTTTGTGATTTCCTCGATTCATTAATATTTGTAACCGTACAAAATAGGAGAAAAAAGCATGTAACAAGGTATCTAATTTCATTTTCATCTAGCATACGTCATCTCCTAAAATACATAACATATTCAATACATGTATATAATTTACTAATGTTATATTCTATCTCCTTTCTTTTTGTTTTTTATTCGACATAATATGACGAAAAAGTTGTAATTCAATCTGTTAGGATCGCTTTGGAAATCTTACATTTTGGGAGGTTTAGGATGAATAAAAAACTGATTTTCGGTGTGCTAGGTGTTGTAATTGCATTTATTGTCATTATTGGCATTAGTAGTATCTTTATCTTTACTACGACAGAAAACTCAACAACAAGTAGCAAAAATACGTATACGGAAGCGGAGTATAATAAATTAGTAGATGAGCACTTTAAAGAAAAATTAAAAGGGGATATTTCTGTATTAGAATCAGAAAATAAAGTTCTTGATGCACAAGTGAAAAAATTAAAAGAGGAATTGGCGAAGAAAGAACAGGCAAATGTCCAAACTCCGGCGGCTCAAACTGCAAAGCAAGAACAACCTAAGAAAGAAGAGCCAAAACAAGAAGCGAAGCAACCTGCTGCGCAACCAGAAAAGAAAGAAGAACCTAAAAAGGAACCGCAACAAGCTACAGGTGCTTTCACAAATCCTATGAAAAGCATTGATAAGGCAGGTGCTATGAATAAAGTGAAAGAAAAAGCAAAACAAGATTTCCCAGATGATTACATGACGCAGAACTTCGTTGCGGGTGAACAATCTAAGGCTTTCGATTTCTTAAATGGTGTTGAAATTAAATCACAAGAGGAATTAAATGTTATGAAAAAAGCATTAGGTGATTTTCCTAATGATTTTATGACTGCTAAGTTTGTGTATGAGGAACAAATAAAGGCAAAGAGTAAACAGGAATAATAAATGATAAAAAGGTTCCTTAACAAACGAAGTGTAAATGTTAAGGAACCTTTTTCAGTTGTAAAAATATATCCTGAAACCCATCAGCAAAGGAGAATTGGCAATTCTATTGCACGCCACTCTCCAAAATCGAAAATGTCTTCCTTTCACAATTAATCTCTGCCATTACACCATAAGGTAAAATAAACTTAGGTTCGGTATGACCAAAGTTTAAATTATAAAGAATCGGTAAATCTTCTAAACCATATTCTTTCATAACTGTTACAATTTCTTGTTTATATTCTTCATAATATTTCTCGTCTTTCGGTTTGCCGAAAATGAGTCCATTCGTGTTTTGTAAAATGCCTTGCGCAGCATAATTTCGTAACCAATATCTTATATAAGTTGGATCTGGTTTGTCTTCAGATGTTTCAAAGAACAGAATGCTGTTTTCCCAATATTTTTTCTCAGGCCAAAGTTCTGTTCCTTTTGCGAATTCCAGTACTTCAATACAACCTCCAATTAAACGGCCTTGTACAATACCGGAGCCTTGAAGTAGTTCATATCCAGTGTTCTGCTGCATGGTCCGCCGTTTATTCTTGTTCGATTCTATCCATTCTAAACGCTCACTTGTCCATTCTTTAGCCGGTCCAATTTCACCAATCATCTCATTTGAAAAGAGTGTTCGATTTACCATTTCAATCGTATATGGATCCATCTCAACGTTTTCAGCAAAATCGGTTAAAATGGCTGGACCGTAAAAAGAAGAAATGCCTGCTTTATGACAAAATAAATGTGAAACTGTCACATCAGAGTAACCCATAAAAACTTTTGGGTTTTCACGTATAACATCAAAATCAATATAAGGAAGCAAGCGAATACTATCTTCGCCACCAATATTCGCAAAGATGCCTGTAATACTTTTATCTTGAAATGCCGTCATTAAATCTATTGCACGAGCTTGTGGGTTCTCATAAATATAATCTGAACCTTTCAAACTATTTGGCATAGGTACAACCACAAGACCAAAAACTTCTTCTAATCTTTTTATCCCTTGCTCATAACGCCATCTAAGTTCCGGATCGCCTGCGCCTCCCCAAGAAGGACTAATTGTCGCGACTCGATCTCCTGGTTGTAATCTCTTTGGTTTTCTTAACACAATAACTCCCCCCTTATATCATTTGATTCACTATACGATTCGTATAGCATATGACCTTTTTCTACATCATCAAGAAATTCCCTGCTATTATGCAAGGGTGGGGGGGATTCAAGTGTTAGCTTCGTGACAATAGGGTACTACTAACAAAAAGCAAAAGAAAATATATAAGCTTGCATAAACTTAATAAAAAATCAAAAGCTTGTTTACATACGAATGTTAGATTGGGGATGTCGAAAACAACCTATGGAGGGACAACAATGACTAATTTTCGTAAAAAGATGATGGGACTAACATTAGCTGGAACGGTAGCACTAGGTTTGTTAGGTGCAGGAATCATGATGAACGATAACGAGGTAAAAGCTGAGGCAAAAAAAGTAGGGAAGCAACCCAAAAATGTCATTATGATGGTTATGGATGGGACAAGCTCTTCAGCCACAACATTGGCTCGATGGTATAAAGGTGCACCTCTTGCACTAGATCAAATCGTATCAGGAGGTGTTCGTACTTATTCGGCAGAATCAGCCATTACGGATTCAGCGCCAGCAGCAACAGCTTTAGCGACAGGAAATAAATCAAATTCAAGCTACGTGGGTGTATTACCTTCTGTTGTGAATTCACCTGGCTTAGAACCAATCAAAGAAGAAGACAAGTGTCGCCCAGTTGCCAACGTCTTAGAAGGCGCAGAGCGTTCAGGCCGCGCAACAGGAATCATTGCTACATCGGAAATTCAGCATGCAACTCCGGCTGGTTTTTCTGCTCACCATGTTATTCGCAAAAATTTTGAGGTGATTGGTGAGCAGCAAGTGTATCAAAATATGGAAGTCGTGTTAGGCGGGGGAAAGGCAGTACTTCAGCCTGCGGCAAGCAGTGGAATCCGGCAAGACAACGAAGATTTAATAAAAGTGATTCAAGACAAAGGGTACGACTTTGTGGAAACAAAGGATGCCCTGTTAAACTCTAAATCCGATAAAATTTGGGGCTCGTTCTCAAATACTGCACTTGCGTTTGATATGGATCGTGAAGCGACCAACCCTGAGCAGCCAACACTTTCCCAAATGACGAGAAAAGCAATTCAAACATTATCAAAAGATAAAGATGGTTTCTTCTTATTTGTAGAAGGTAGTAAGCCAGATTGGGCAGCACATGTCAATGATCCAATCGGGATGATTAGCGATGTATTGGCATTTGATGATGCGGTTGCAGAAGCGTTAAAGTTTGCGAAAAAAGATGGGAACACGATGGTCATTGCTTTAGCGGACCATGGTAATAGCGGTATTTCCATTGGTAATAAAAATACTACAAAAGGATATGATACCACACCGGTATCTGCCTACATTGCTCCACTGAAAAAGGCAAAAATGACACTTGAAGGTGCTACAAATAAACTAAAAGATGATTTATCTAATATAAAAGAGGTAGCTGCACTTTACGGTTTAGACAACCTAACTGATGATGAAAAAGAAAAGTTAAAAGCTGCACAAAAGAAAGCCGATGTAGGTCCAATCCTTACTAAATTATTGGCCAACCGTGCGAACATCGGTTTTACAACAGGTGGTCATACGGGTGAAGATGTATTCTTATACTCTTACGGCCCCGGGAAGCCATACGGTTTCGTCCAAAATACGGACATTGCGAAGACAATGGCCAAAGCAATGGGCTTTAACTTAGGAGAATTAACAAACAAATTATTCTTAGATGCTGAAATAGCCTTTAAACAAATTGGTGCAACTGTAACGATTGACAAAAAAGATGTAGCAAACCCGGTGCTTGTAGTAAAACACAATAAAGCGCAGGCTCAATTGTTTGTTAATAAAAATATGATCCGTATCGATGGAAAAGATTATGAATTAGGAAGCATCGTTGTAGAAAGCAATGGGAAATTCTATGTACCTGAAAAAGCAATTCATCTATTCACAAAGCATTCTCGCTAAACTAAAAAAGAATCAAAAAGGCCTGCCAACCACTTAGCCTAGCTAGGCTAAGTAGTTGGCAATTTTCTTGATATGCTGTGCGGCAGCTATAAAGTGAAACTTTAATCAGTGGGGGTTTTCTTCATCCCCCACTGATTATTAGCCCTCACCAATCGGGCTTTTACGGACCGTAACACTCCCACCTAACTTCTTCGCTTCCGCTGAATTTTGAGGTGGGAGTGTTACGGTCCGTTAATGCGGGATAAATCCAGTTGATTGGAAAACGAGAAAGGGAGAATTACAAGAGAAATTGCCTTTTTCATTCCCTATTATTTTTAGGATTAGATGCTTCAGGTATTGTAGTGAAAGTAGGTACAAATATAACAAAATATAAGCCTGGTGATGAAGTGTATACAAAACTAGCGAATGTAGGTAAGGGTTCTTATGCAGAATATGTGATTGCAAAAGAAGAACATATAGCAAAGATGCCTGAGAACCTTAGCTTTGTTCAGGCGGCCTCTGTTCCTCTTGCTGGATTAACAGCTTGGCAAAGCTTAGTGGATTATGGACGAATTCAAAAGGGTGATCGAGTGTTCATTCATGCAGGAGCAGGCGGGATCGGGAGTTTTGCGATTCTGATTGCGAAAGCATTTGGTACACATGTCACAACAACCGCTAGCTCTGTAAATCATGTTTTCCTTAAAGAGCTCGGAGCGGATGTTATCATTTAAAGCTAAGTATTCTTCATAGTGATTCACCCTATGAGTCCCCACTATCGAATGAATCAGTATGGCTTGCTGCATCGGAACTATCGTTGCTAGTTCCTGAATCATGGTCGATATTTGAATCTTCATTAGCATTTTTCATAGCTGCAGCAAGAAAAGATGTTGTCATCACTGCATTCATCCAATCTGCTTCAGCATCTTTGGTAGTTATGTTTGAGTCTTTATGTCCTGCTGTATCTGTTATTGAAGAATGTTTTTTTAGTTCTTTTTCAACAGAGCGACGATTATTCATTTGTTTTCCGAAAATCTTCATGAGTACTAATAAGATGAAACAGACTATGGATATAATTAGGATAAACAAAATGAAGTATAAAGATAAATTCAATATCTCTGTCATATGTATACCTTCCTTTCTTACGGGATAGTTAATGTGGTGAATTTTTCCTGAAATTTCGTATTTGCCATACGGACACTTTCTCCTTGAAATCCATTGTAAAGACTGAACTACATTATGTCCACATGACTATACTGGCTCCAATTACACATAGACCTACTATTCTAGTTTTGTTTGTAAACATTTGGTATAATGTTATACTGGTATTATGATATTTGCATCTTTAGATTTATACATAATGGTTCATTACTCATGAAAGAAAAGAGGTACAAAATGATGAGTACGAAAAAAACAGTAGCAATATCCACACTAGCTTTAGCAATGATAACAGGAGCTGATACCATTAATGCTGAAGTTCCTGATACCGTCAAAATACACGATTCTATCAAACAACATGCAGAAGAGAGAGTATCTGAATTAAAGCAGGCGAAACAACATGCAGAAGAGAGAGTATCTGAATTAAAGCAGGCGAAGCAAAATGCAGAAGAGAAGGTCTCTGAATTAAAACAGGCGAAGCAAAATGCAGAAGAGAAAGTCTCTGAATTAAAGCAGACGAAGCAAAATGCAGAAGAGAAAGTCTCTGAATTAAAGCAGACGAAGCAAAATGCAGAAGAGAAAGCCTCTGAATTAAAGCAGACGAAGCAAAATGCAGAAGAGAAAGTCTCTGAATTAAAACAGACGAAGCAGAATACAGAAGAAAAAGTATCTGAATTAAAGCAGATCAAGCAAAATGCAGAAGAAAAATTGTCTGAATTAAAACAGACGAAACAAAATGCAGAAGAGAAATTATCTGAATTAAAGCAGATCAAGCAAAATGCAGAAGAGAAATTGTCTGAATTAAAACAGACAAAGCAAAATGCAGAAGAGAAAGTCTCTGAATTGAAACAGACGAAGCAAAATATAGAAGAGAAATTAACTGAATTAGCACGTACGAAGCAAAATATAGAAGAGAAAGTATCTGAATTAAAACAGATCAAGCAAACTATAGAAAATAAATTAACTGAATTAGCACGTACGAAGCAAAATGTAGCAGAAGAGAAAGTCTCTGAATTGAAACAGACGAAGCAAAATGTAGAAAATAAATTAACTGAATTAACACGTACGAAGAAAAATGTAGAAGAGAAAATAGCTGAATTAACACAGACAAAGCAAAATGTAGACAAGAAAGTCTCTGAATTAACACAGACGAAACAAACTAACACTCCTCTTAAAATGAAAAACGATAACAGGGAACTTCCTAACGCCGGAGGTACAGAATCCAATACAATGCCTTTAGGGATGTTATCAATTTTAGGTGGAATTATATTAATAGTGCGAAATAGAATTAAAAATACGTTTCAATAGAATTCATCTAATAGTCTGCATTCCACGATATATACAAAAATTGTTATGGCGTATAATGAAATATAATCTTTCAAATGAGGTGAAGTAGATGACTTTCCGTATTGTTCGAAGTAACTAGTTTTCGGGTTGGAAAAAAACGCGTACCAGCCATCAAGGGAGAAGTCTGCCCTTTTTCGGAAATATAGGCTTTGAATCTGTTTCGGTAGTCACTGTTCTTATCAAGCTAAGGGACTGGACGATTTCATTAACAAGTCTCAGAAACTTAGTTTTTACACTCTTTTGGAAGGTGGATATACAAAATGAATGAATTAGATTACAAAAATTTTTATGATAAAGTTGGAAAATTAAACGGCTGGGATTTTAGTAAACTGAAATACGTAACTGAAGGTGCGATGTGGGAGTTTTATGAAGAAGTAATAGAGAGATGCAAACCCTCAGATGTTTTGCTGGATATTGGTACAGGCGGGGGAGAGAATGTATTAAGAATTGCACCGGCAGCCTTATTCATGATTGGGATTGATAATTCAAGTGGAATGATAGAAACAGCACAGTCTAATTTGGAAAAAGCAAGTGTATCAAACGTTAGATTTTTCAAAATGGAGTCCGAAGGCTTGATGTTTCCACACTCTTTTTTTGACATTGTGTCTTGTTGTCATGCGCCTTTTGTTGCAGCAGAAGTAGCAAAAGTAATAAAAAAGGGTGGTATCTTTTTGACGCAGCAAGTCAGCGAACATGATAAATGGAACTTAAAAGCAGCGTTTGGAAGAGGACAATGCTTAGGGGAAAAAGACGGCACATTAAAAGAAAAGTATGTTCGAGAGTTGAAGTCTGCAGGCTTTACTGATGTGCAAATATTAGAATATGATGCGATTGATTATTACCAAACACCTGAAGACCTCTTATTCCTATTAACACACACACCTATCATACCAAGATTTGGTGAAGAGAAAGAGGACTTTGGTATTTTGGAAAAATTCATCATAACAAATAAAACGGAAAAAGGAATCCGTACAAATTCAAAACGTTTTATGATAATCGCTAATAAATCTTAATCTTTTTACATGAATAAAGGTGTTCAATATAAATGATAAAAGCCGATTTCCGTAGTTTATAGGAGAACGGCTTTTATTGCGTGGTACCTGTGATTGTCTTGTGGTTAAAATTTCACTAAACGAATTTATACATAAGAATATCATCTACATATTCATTATCATTCATTTTAAATTCCTTAATTTTACGTCCTTCTTCAATGAAACCCATCTTTTTGTACAACGATATTGCACTATGATTTGTTGAGAAAACTCCTAAACTTACTTTTTCAATGAGAGGATTTTTCTCTGCCCAGTCTAATAAAGCTTGTAGTAGCATTGTCCCAATTCCTAGTCCTCTGTAATTTCTACTGATCATGATTCCAAAGGAACCTGTATGAGACAATCGTTTTTTATTTTCGCTAAGGAAAACGATCCAGCCAACCACTTCACCATCTTTTTCAGCAACAAGTAATGTTTCTCTTTCATTCTCCAATACGCCTTGTACCCATTCCTTTTGCTCGGATGACGTTTTATTAAATTCTTCGGATAACGAAATGAGAAACTTGCCTTCGGAAACAACGGATTTCTGTATGTCTAAAATGGCCTCGGAATCTTCTATTTTTCCTGTGCGAATCATGTAGCTGGCAGTATCTTTTGAAATTGACAATTATATACCCCCTTATAAAATATTTTGTTAATATTCTATCTTTCTTTTATAATCTCCTACTTAAACGAAAATGCTCCGTTTCTTTTAGAAGGAAGTTTTCATTTCTTGGCGTATCTATTAAGTTGTCACGGGGTTTCAGAAACCTTGGCGATGGAAAGAATTAGAAGCATCGGGTTTGGTATTTACTTATATAAGGGAGTGGGGAAGTCTATGATTCATAAAGTTGGTCAAATTATGTTGTATGTAAATAACCAAGATGAGGCAGTGGATTTTTGGACAGAAAAAGTAGGGTTTACTGTAGTTTCTGAAGAAAATAACGGTCAAGGAATGAGATGGATTGAAATTGCTCCAACAAAGGGCGCAGAAACAAGCATCATTCTGCACAATAAGGAATTGGTTGCTAAAATGTCACCTGGGTTAAATCTTGGTACACCTTCTCTAATGTTTTTCACAGAAAATCTTGATGAATTACGTAGCAACTTATTAAATAAAAATATCACAGTCGGAGAAATTGTAAATATGCCTTCCGGTAGAGTGTTTAATTTTGCGGATCATGAAGAGAATTACTTTGCTGTGATGGAGAAGAAATAAATAGAAAAACCCCCTGCTTTTTGTTCAAAAAGCAGGGGGTTTTTCTATGTTTCATAATCGGATTTATTTTCGAAACGCTTTCATTTTACTATGTTTTCAGATAAAACGAATCCCCATACAATGATATTTGTAATTACTAAGCTCTTTCCACATATGTATTCGCTCCTAATCTGTTGAAGTTCTATAGTTCTTCTTGATGATATCTCGCATGTCTCTGATAAAGAATAGAAGGAACATTATACCTATGATGCCACTAATCCAAAAATATGTATTTCCGGTTGTGAATTTGTCATAGAAGGTATAGGCATTCCAAGTTATAAGGATTACTGAACATATAGTAGAGGTTACTAATGAACCTAAACTTCTCATAATTGTCACCTCGATTCAAAATGTTGTAATTTTATATAATTATACATATAAATAAAAGGATTTATAAGTAGTCAGGTTACAGTAACTGGGATAATTGCTAGAAAAATATGCTTAACGTTGTAAAAGCACAAAATCCTGACGCTACCCCATTAATTGGACAGAGCTTTTACTTTTTCAAAAAAATCTTTTAAGTGTATAAATTCCTCTTCATTTCCGCGGGTTGAAAAAACATCTTGATCTTGATGGGAAACAACAATAGAAGGAATCGTTTTAAAAAAGGCAAAAGGTTGTTTTTTCTCTTTTATTTTATGAATTTTATGGTAAGGTATCTGTAATGAAATAGGAAGCTCGCCAAATATTTCGCTATAAAATAAAAGCTGTCGTTCCGTGTAAGCTAGAATACCTCTCATAGGTGTAGAACTCCCATAGCCAGATATACCGCTTTGCATTTCATAATAAGCTGAAATCATACCTTGTATATTCTCATTTGAAGACATTTTCTGTTGAAATTCTTGCATTGCATGTTCTCTTAAACTCATATAAATACCTCCTTAGATTAAAATTCATTTTGAATTTTTCACAAAAAACGTGAGACGAAATATTAACAAGAAAGCTAATATTGCTAAAAACGGGATGGTTATAAATTTTTGAAAAATAAAATCAACAGCTGAGAAATCTTCATACAAATGACAAAAAGCACTTTTGGTATGCGTCATCTGTATTGTGTATTGATACGAAAAAATAAGTAATCCTATCCCAGAGAAATACTTAATATACTCATTTGCATGAGAATATTTTTTTATTAAAGATACAATATACATTATGAAAATCGGATATAAGCATATCCTTTGATACCAACATAAACTACATGGAACTAGTTTCATAATTTCACTTATAAATAAACTATCTATTGTTCCAATAAATGATATCATTGTCACATAGGACATATAATTATTATAACGTATTAATTTTGTAATATTCACCTATTTTTTTCATCTATGCTCACTCATTATCGTTATTTGTCACTATGCTCATTTAAAAACTCATTCAGTTTTTTCTGTAAGGGGTAGCAAACTTAAGTATTTGTAGTACAGAAAAGGATAGATAAGGTTTCTACTTTATCTATCCTCTTTTTATCACATATAATGTGGAATGTTTTTACCTAAAGATGTCAATTTTCTCGTTTTGGGGTATTTGTTTTTCTAAGCTTGATGGGCATGGCGTGCTACCCCTTAAAGAATTTTTGCATTTCCGGATTGTTTGGGAAGATTTGATCAGCTGAGCAACATAAAAATATACAAGAAATAGAAAATTGGGGTTAAACCGATGATAATATGTCCTATAAGGTTGACTCTCCAATGAATGTTTCGGACTCTATTCTTTCCTAACAGAAAAGTTATAACTAACACCGTTATAAGTGGACAGAAAAAAGAAATGGTGTCCCAAGGGCTGATTCTTTCAAAAATAATCCGATTTAATAATGGCAATAACAGAATAAAATTAATGATTAATAGAAGATATCCTATTACGATTCTCATTTTTCACCAACCTTTACATTTTTATCTTAATTTTAACATTCTTCTGATGATTACAAAAGAAGCTTCTTTCTTGTCCGTGACAAAATATGAAAGCCACCAAGCTTATTTTACTTGATGGCTTTCATTTTCTTTTGTTTATTAAAGAATTTTTGCATTTCAGGACTATTTGGGAATATCTCTTCAGCTTTATAAGAATGAAAATCTACTGGCTGGATCCGTTGTCGTTGTTTTAATTTTTCTTCGCCACGCATTACTCTAAGTACGTGCTAAACAGATTTAGGAAGTTCGCTTATTTGAATTTTAGTCATAATACCAACACCTCATTATATAAATCATTACAAATAAATTGTAGTTCCTTTTTCACGATTACTGGTCAAATCTCTTTACAATCCTCAAACCGAACATCGTAGTGAAAAACAAAACTATCATTACGTAGCCTAGAACGTAATCTACTCGTATCATTGAATCCTTATTGGAAATATATAAAGCAAATAGTATTACAGAGGTAGCACCACATTCCCATCAACTTAAGAATTTTATAACGCCCCAAAACAAAAAAATTGTACATTTTCACCTGGAGGTGTCAATATTGAGAAACCTCGCAGTTGCTTTTTTACGTTTTTTAAGAAGCAGAATGACATTCCTCAATTCAAATCTAAAAAGAATAAAGTTCAATCCTACACAATAAAACAAATAGAAATATTGCTATTGTTGAAAAAATCATGTTAATAAAACCCGGTCTCGTTACATTTGCAAAAAGCTAACGGGATTATGTTATTATTTTAGTAATTTACACAAGAGATAATTTCTTTTAAAGTAAATACGAAAATATATTTTAAATAGAACGGATGGATCTTGACATATATGAAAAATAATTCTCTTAAAGTCACCTTCGATAATTTGGAAGAGTTTGCTGATATAATCAGTGAAATTCTGCAATGCCCTATTACAGTAGAAGATGTAAATCATCGTCTCCTTGCATATAGTACCCATGACGAAAGAACAGACTCTGCAAGAATTGCAACTATTATGGGTAGGCGTGTACCTGAAAAAGTAATTAATAACTTATGGAAAGAGGGGGTTATTCCTACTCTTTTAAAAAGTCGTGAACCTATTCACGTAAAAAAGATAGATAATATTGGCCTCGGTGACAGAGTTGCGATTTCCATTTGGAATAAAGAGGACGTACTGGGATTCATTTGGGCTTTAGAAATCAAGCGCTCTTTAACTGAACAAGATTATGCCTTGATGAAAAAATCTGCTGAAGCTGTAAAAAGTAAGCTTCTTCAGCTCCAAACCAGAAAAAATAAAAAGGACGAACGTTCACAAGAATTTTTTTGGAAGCTACTAACTAATCATATACAAACAAATGAGGAAATTATTGAAAACTTTCAGGTACTTCATATTACGCCGGCTTCCTTATTTAACGTTGTCGTATTTCATTTTGAACAAGAAATTACGAGTGAAAAAGAAAAACAAATTTCTTATTTGTTAAAAACAAGCGAACATTTGAAAATTCTACTTTATACAATTGATCGTAACAAGTTAATTCTTCTTACTTCGTTAGATAATCTCAGTCAACCTTCTCATGAAATTAACAATTTCGTCGAAAGATTTGTTAACACGATGGAAAAACGATATGAAATTAAATCTATCAAACCAGCGTTCAGCAGTGTATATAGTGATTATCAAAAAATCAGTAAAGCTTATAAAGAAACATTAATCGTATTATCTATAAAGGAAAAATTTCCTTCCGACACAGCTAATATTCATGGCTATCAAAACATGGGGATTTATCAATTAATTGACCTTCTACTTGAGCAAAGAAAGCAGGAGGAGTATGAAAACCAAGCATTGCAGAAGCTCCATAAGTATGATTGTAAATATAATAGTAATCTTGTTGAAACGTTGGAAATATTTTTAAACAATGACAGTAATACCAGCGAAGTAGCTAAAGTTTTAAATATTCACGTCAATACACTAAGCTATAGACTTAAAAGAATCTGTGAAATCAGTGAAATCGATTTAAAAGATCCGAATCAAAAAATGGTTCTATACTTGGATCTTAAGTTACAAAAATTCATGTAGCAGCATCCTTTTGTGAAATTCCACAAAAGGATGCTGCTTTTTTCTTTTTTCTACACGATGAGAAAAAAGAAAAAAGCACTTTATAATTATATCGCAACAAAATAACTCAAAAATTTTTAAGTTACATCATATGTATTGTTAGCTAAAAGTGATTGGAGATATCATACACACTTATGTATGTGTGTATGTTGATATAGAGATTTATCAAGAAAGGGATTTGATTCATGAGAAATTTTTGTAATACCCAAAAAATAATAATTACAATAGTAGCAATTGTTGCAATAGCAATTGGTTATTATATGTTTCAATCGATTAATTCACCTGCAAAAGCTGTGGCCAAGCAAGAAAATACTGTACAGCTAGCAAGTGAACAACCAAAAATTAAAATAAAAAAAGCAACACCAACCCATTTTAATGGTAAGGAGAGAAAGGTTGTTTATCTTACTTTCGATGATGGACCAGGTAAATATACGGCTGATTTGTTAAACATCTTAAAAGAAAATGATGTGAAAGCAACATTTTTCTTAATTGGCGAAAATGTAAAACAGTTTCCAGAGTTGGTGAAACGTGAAAAGGAAGAAGGGCATTATGTGGGCATGCATAGTATGACACATGATTTTAAAAAATTATATACAAGTGGCGAATATGTAAATGAAATGAAAGAAGATCAAGGTTTAATAGCAAATATTATTAAAGAATCCCCAAAACTAACTCGTCCTCCATATGGATCCATGCCAGGATTAAATGAAGCACTTCGAAATAGAACAGTAGAAGCTAATTTAAAAGTATGGGATTGGACTATTGATTCTTTAGATTGGAAGTATAATAAGATGCCAGTTGATGCCGCTTCATCTCAGATTGTTCAAAATGTCCTAACAAATGCAAACCAGTCCAAAGAAGTGATTCTAATGCACGATATTCATCCACAATCTGTTGCTGCGGTACTAGCTATTATAAAAGGATTAAAAGAAAAAGGATATGAGTTTGAAGCGTATCATGAAGACGAGCATTTTTCAGTGAATTTTTGGCATGATAAACGTATATAACATCATAGGAGGAATTAACATTGATTTATAGGGAAATGGTATTAATAGGAATCTTATCAATTGGATTTCTAGGTGGTTGTTTGGGGGCAAAACCCGAAGATCAATTATATGTAGCTTTTGAAAATGCAGCAAATCAAGAAAAAGCATTATTTGATAATGTAAAAACATTTGAGCAGTTAGAAACAAAAGAACAGGAATTGTATAATCAAATTATACAAGAAGGGAAAGAGCAAAATGAGGGAGTAATACAAAAAATAGAGCAAGCCATTGCAACTGTAAATGAACGTGAAAAATTGGTAAAAGATGAAAAGGATGTATTAGAAAAAGCCCAAAAAGAAACCGCATCAGTTCATAGTTATATAGATAAAATTGAGGACAAAAGGTTAAAAAATCAAGCGGAAAAAGTAGAAGAAGTTTATAAAAATCGCTATGAAGTTTTTCAAAAAATAAATAATAGTTATAAAGAGGAATTAATAGCTGAAAAAGAACTTTATGAAAAGTTAAAAGGTAAAGAAACAAAACTAAAAGAGATTGGTGAGAAAGTTAAAACTATCAATACATTAAACGAGGAAACGCTAAAAGAAAAAGAAAAATTCAATCAATATACTAAAGAGTATAATGAGGGAAAACTAAAATTCTATGAAGACGCGAAGATTAAAATAAAAGAGAAAAAGTAAGAAAAATAATTATCAATTTAAGTATCTTGCCTCCTCATCCCTAAAGACAAATCAAAGTTCTAAATAGCATTTCGTTTAAAGGAGGTTTTTCATGAGCTATGATACTGTTTCATCTTTACAACGCATGCAACGACTACAGCAAGCAGCAACAGGACAAAAAGATGTTTTAAAACGAGTAAATTCAGGTTTGGAAATTGTAATGTTTATTACGGGAGTATTCTTAGCTCTCTCGACTTTCACATTATCTTTCTGGATATATTTCTTTTATTTTTTAATAAAGGAATATACTGCTAAAACATATCTAGTAAAAAACATGGATACTGGTGAAAAATTTCGAGTTGATAAACAAGAATTTAAACAATACAAAAAAGTGTTCAGAGCGAAAGAGGTAGCAATGGAATTGATTAGTTAGTAGCTTTAATAAGTAAAAGTAATAGGACTTTAAACGTAAGAATATAGGGGTAATAATTCTTTTTTGTGGTTATTTCCTGACTTAATTTATGAGAATATATTTTGCACATCATATCAAAAAGGAGTCTCTTATGAAATATTTCTCAATATGTTTAGTAATTTTATTTCTAATTGTGGTATTTAGTTGTATTATTTTGGGTTCTCATGCAAATAGCTGAAAGAAAGCGCCCTTGAGGATGTCTTTTTTTATAGAATCGATGAACAGACACAATATAAAAAATAATTAATCAAATAATTAAAAACGAGAAAACATTATAATGAAATGGGGGAATCAATTGTTACGTAAAAGACATTTGTATGTGCTTAGTGCTCTCTGCGCCATTATATTAGTTGGATGTAAATCTCAGGTTAAAGAAGCATCTTTAGTAAGTGATATAGGCGAGAAATCTATAGGAATAAAAGACATTGGGGATACACAGATAAATTTAGTAGATCCTACTAGTGGAAAAATGGTCAAACAAATAAATTTAACTTCATTAGGATATTTTCAAGATGAAAATCAATATAAATTAAATATTAAAAAAATCGCTAATGAAATAGGCAAACAGATTGATCAAAAAATGATACCTTCTCGTATGACTAGTGATGGAATATGGAAAGAAGGAAAGCCTTCATATGAATTATTTGAAAAAGAGTTAGTAGAGGATTTAATGGATGTGGGAATGTGGGAACGTTCCCGTGCATTGCCAATTGTTAAGAAACGGCCTATTGCTCAATCAAAAGATGCAAATCGAAATAGCGAAGTAATTGGAAAATATGTGACGGACATAGTTGGCACAGCTAATGGTAAGATAGAAAACATTCGTTTGTCGGCAAATACTATTAATGGTGTAATATTAGGAAAAGGTGATCGTTTTTCCTTTAATGCTTTAATAGGAGATACAACACCTGATAAAGGATATCAGCTTGGAAAAGAAATCGTTGCGGGAAAATTAGTAGATGGTTATGGAGGAGGGGTTTGTCAAACTTCTTCTACACTTTATAATGCAGCGGATCAAGCGGGATTAAAAATGATAGAAAGATATAGTCATTCAAAGCCAGTTGGCTATGTACCTATAGGCAGAGATGCAACTATAGCGTATCCTTATTTCGATTTAGTATTTGAAAATGCGAATAATGTACTGGTACAGATCTTTATGAAGGTAGAAGGTAATAGATTAACCGCGGAAATACATAGGTTAATCTAAAAGATCTGTTTGGAGAGTTATTCTAATTCCTACCTTCCATTAGGGGTCCTACCGCATGCCCATCAAGTTAAGAAAAACAAATACCCCAAAGCAAAAATGCCATCCCTTCTATTCTCTTTTTTTTACCATCTTATTATCTGAATTGTACTAAAAAAGCATTGTTTTAGGATACAATAGAGTCAAAAGATGAACTATTAGAATAGATCGAATCGTTGATATATCTATGTTAATAGAGGGGGGAATTATATGATTCGTGAAGCTGAACCAAAAGACAGTCATGTAATTGAAAATCTATATAAAAAATTAGCACCACATAGTAAAAACATTAAGGTTTTACCAGAAAGAATTGAGCAGATAAGGAATGATTCTAATAATTTCTTATTTGTGTATGAGGAAGATTGTAAAGTTAAAGGAAGTATATTTATGACTTTTTGTCTTGATCCTGGATATCAATTTAGACCATATACCGTTCTAGAGTATGTGATTGTAAATGAAGATTTTCGAGGTAATGGGATAGGTGAAAAGTTACTAAAACATGTAGAACGGCTATCAATTGCAAGGGAATCCACAAGAATTATCCTATTAAGTAGTATAAATAGAATAGAAGCACATAAATTCTTTTCTAAAAATGGTTATAATGGCACTATAAGTAAGGGATTCAAGAAGTATATACCGATTAATTAAGTTTTCGTTATGGGGATAATTCAAAACCTTAGATTAATAGTAATTGTGTGTTTTTTATATTGGATTTTTTGAGATATAAGCGGAGGGGAAAAGACATGATAAATCAAGCTGAATTACTATGGAAACGTATAATTAATAGAGGTTCAAGCCTTGAAGTGAACTTTCAAAAAACATTAAACCTCCAACCGGGTGCAAGTGATGAAGATTTTCAGTTAATTGAAACTACACTGGGTATTACACTTCCTAAAGAAATGAAAAGTTTTTACAGGGTGTATAACGGACAAATTTGGGAACCTGGGGTTGAATCTTTTGTAAGAAATTTGGTTCTTTCCCCAACTTCTCAAATTATAGACAATTGGACATTTCTACAGGATGAATTCGATCCAGATGATTTAGAGTCGAATATTGAAAATGAACTTAAACCTGTTCTTTGGAATTCTAAGTGGATTCCAATTGCAGAAAATGGTGGTGGGGATTATCTTTGTATTGATACAGATCCATCAGAATCTGGAGTAGTAGGACAAGTGCTATATTTTTGGCATGATTGGGGAAAACGTTCTGTTGAGGCAAAAGGTTTATTTGAATTCATAGAAATCTGTTTGAAAGAAGATAATAGAATGCAGTGTTCTAATGAAAATTAGAGTTACAAAAGAGGATGTGAATTATTATTTACATCCTTTTTTGTTTTTTAAATTAAATCATCAGAATCGCACCAGTTAGAGCAATAGAATTGTAGATGAATTTACATCAACTTAAGAGTTTTAAGTAGACCCTAAACAAAAAAATTTCTTTACAGCTAGTTATTTATAAGAGCGCCTCTTATTTAAACCTATATTTTGATGCAATTTTGCATATCCTAATAAAGGGAATCTATATACAGAGTGTGATTGAATTATATTAATAACATTAAAGGTAATGAACATGCAGGTTTCCTTTTTTGTTTATTAGTTTCATCAGAAAAGAAGTCAGATCTTTGAAAGACTTTTGTAACATTTATGAAAGTCATTTGAAACATATTTAAACTAAGATGTACATGTCGAAGGTGATTTTATTTCAGTCGGAAGTAAAAAGTATTAGCAATGTATAGTATAATTTCATCTTTTGTATTCATGTAGAGATGATAAAAAAAGGGAGAGATTGCATAAATCTAATTTAAGAAAAACATATGATTATCCAGTAGGTATTTTATTAACTCTTATATCTAAGTGAAAAACAGAAAATCAAGCTCAGCTTCATTATCACTAGCATATAGAGATAACTTTTATTATCCTGGTAGATTCCTATACAGATATGATATTGTTGATCTATATTACTACAATGAACCTGGTCGTACTAAATCTATAGGATTAAATAATTTACAAAAGGCTCAAGTAATTTACAAAATATTTATCATTTAGCATATTCAATTTGATTTAAAACAATAAGATTATAAACCACAGAAAGGTACTCATTCGACACTCAGTAGAGTGCCTTTTTTTGTTCGAATTATATCAAAACGTATCATTTTCTTTTTGATATAGTATTCTAGTGTACAGAAATAATATGAAATATCATATTTTATATTATGTTATATTAATAATGTGTTTTTAAGGATTTTATAAATGGAGGAAATGTTATGAACAAGAAATCAAAGTTTACCCAAATGATGCTCGGCATTAGTACAGTGGCCTTATCATTTGGAAGTATTCAAACACAAGTATCAGCGGAAGAAAATACACCTTATAATGTGTTACAAAAGAAACCAATTGGGATAGAAACTTCAACGGATGAAATTGCACATTCTACAAAAGCAGACGAAACGTTGTCTTATGAAGAACGTTTAAAAGTAGGCGATTTTTCACAACGTCCAGCTCCGGTCGTGAAACGAGCAGCGGCAAAACAATTTCAGCAAAAGTATTCTGTGGCAGAGCTGAATAGAATGAGTGATGACGAATTAATTGATACATTGGCAAATGTTAGTTGGGATCAAATTACAGATTTATCTCAGTTTAATCAAGAAACAAAAGCGTTTTATCAAAATAAAGGGCGAATACAAGTTATTATTGATGAATTAGGTCGCCGTGGAAGCACATTTACAAAAGATGATACAAAAGGGATTGAGACGTTTGTTGAAGTATTATATTGCGGTTTTTATTTAGGCTTTAATAATAAAGAGTTAAACTATTTAAATGAGCGAAGCTTCCATGATAAATGTTTACCGGCATTAAAAGAAATTGGAAGAAATCCGAATTTTAAACTTGGTACAGATAAACAGGATAAAGTGGTATCTGCATATGGTAAATTAATTCATAACGCTTCTTGTGATGCTGAAACAGTTCAATATGCAGGGAATATATTAAAACAATATAACGATAATATTTCTACATATGTAAGTGATCCGAACAAAGGGGCTGCCATGTATAATCTCATACAAGGGATTGATGATGATATGCAGTCTTACTTGAATGAGACACGTAAAAAAGCGGATGAAACAATATGGTATGGGAAAATTGATAGTTTCATAAATGAAATCAGTCGAATGGCTCTTCTGAATCATGTAACACCAGAAAATAGCTGGTTAATTAATAATGGTGTTTATTATGCTGGTCGTCTAGGGAAATTCCATAGTAATCCAAATAAACCTTTAGAAGTACTTACACAAGCAATGCATATGTACCCTCGTTTAAGTGAAGCTTATTTTAATGCGGTAGAGCAAATTTCAACAAACTATGGTGGAAAAGATTATAACGGAAATACAGTAGATTTACAGAAAATACGTGAAGAAGGCCAACAGCAATACTTACCAAAAACGTATACATTCGATGACGGTTCTATTGTATTTAAAACAGGAGATAAAGTAACGGAAGAAAAGGTTAAGAGATTATATTGGGCTGCTAAAGAAGTAAAAGCGCAATATCATCGTGTAATTGGAAATGATGCGGCGTTAGAATCAGGGAAAGCTGATGATGTACTGACAATCGTAATTTATAATGATCCATATGAATATAAACGAAATAGCCAACTATATGGATATGATACGAATAATGGTGGCATTTACATTGAAGGAAAAGGAACGTTCTTTACATATGAACGTACACCACAGCAAAGTAGTTATACTTTAGAAGAATTGTTCCGTCATGAATTTACACACTATTTACAGGCAAGATACGAAGTTCCAGGAGCATGGGGACAAGGAGAATTATATCAAAATGAACGTATGACTTGGTTTGATGAAGGAAATGCAGAATTTTTTGCGGGATCTACTCGTACGAATAACGTTGTTCCGCGCAAAAGTGTAATTAAAGGATTATCATCTAATCCTGCAGAACGTTATACAGCAGAACGAACATTATTTTCGAAATATGGATCATGGGATTTTTATAATTATTCTTTTGCACTGCAGTCTTACTTATATACTCATCAATTTGAAACTTTCGATAAGATTCAAGATTTAATTCGTGCAAATGATGTGAAGGGTTACGATGCATATCGTGAAGCTTTAAGTAAGGATCCAAATTTAAATAAAGAATACCAAGACTATATGAAGCAGTTAATTGATAATCAAGATACATATAATACCCCACAAGTATCAGATGATTATTTAGCTGAACATGCACCAAAGCCACTAGCTGATGTAAAGAAAGAAATTGAAAATGTGGCACGTATAAAAGATGCAACAATGACAAAGCATAAGTCTCAATTCTTTGATACGTTTACATTAGAAGGAACATATACAGGTGGCGTAACAAAAGGAGAATCTGAAGATTGGAAAGCGATGAGCAAGCAAATCAATCAATCTTTAGAACAGTTAGCGCAAAAAGAATGGAGCGGCTACAAAACAGTTACAGCGTATTTTGTTAATTATCGTGTGAATGCGAACAATCAATTTGAATACGATGTTGTATTCCATGGTGTTGCAACGGGAGAAGAAGAAAAACAGACGATTAAAGTAAATATGAATGGACCATACAATGAGATGTTAAATGAAAAAGTTGAGTTTCATAGCGATGGTACAGAAAGCACAGGTGGAAAAATTGTTTCGTATCTCTGGGATTTTGGCGATGGTACAACAAGTACAGAAGCAAATCCTACTCATGTATATGGAAAAGAGGGAACATATACTGCAAGGCTAACAGTGAAAGATAATAAAGGAAACGTAGGCCGAGGACAAACAACGGTTACCGTAAAAAAGGATGAGCCAGTAGGTCATGGATATGACAGCGCAAAGGCAATTCGTTTTAATAAGCTTTTCAAAGGAAATATGGATATGCCTAATATGGCGTATATGTACACATTCAATGTTACATCTCCAAAAGAAGTAGATATTTCCTTTATAGATGAACAGGGAATTGGAATAAAATGGGATGTATATTACGAATCAGATTTAGGAAATCCTGTCATTACGGGTCAAGCGGATGGAAATAATATGAAAGGGAAATTTGAAGCGAAACCTGGGAAGTATTATGTAGTTGCATTTTTTGAAGAGGAAAACAGAAAGGGAACATATTCATTATTAGTAAAGTAAATTCGTTTAATCGTATATAACGACGAAAAGTAATGAATAAGAGACTTTTGCTATTCCTTGTTCATCTGTTTAACAAAGAATAATTTAATATTCGAGAAAAAATTGAATTAAATAAAAAAGAATCCCTTAATTCCTTTTGGGATTCTTTTTCTTGTTTAAAGTTTGCTCACACAAATGATCTGCACATCAATCCATCTTTGATATACAGATCATTTGTATGATAATTTTTATAAATAATTGCGGAATAATAAACTTACATAAATGCTTTTAAAAGCTCTTGTACGAATGGAAGTACTCCACCTACAAATTTTAAAACTGCCATTGCGATTGCCATGTTATTTCCTCCTCTTTTTATGTGTTAAGATGTGGTACATCTTTATGCTTTTATTATAGTAAGCGCTTACATTAATATCAATACATTTCGATATGCAATATTGCATAATTATATATAATTTATATATATAATTAAATAAATTAACGATAAAGCTAATGAACATGCAGGTTTCCTTCTTTGTGTGCTAGTTTCATCAGCAAATACGTCAGACCTTTGAAAGACTTTTGTAACATTTATGAAAGAGAAATGAAAGATTTGTTAGCTAGGATGAGGCTTATCTACTAGTAGAAGATGCGCGCAGATAGTAAAACCATTAGTGAAAATAAGGAGAAGTTAAGGTATGTTTATGAAAAGAAAACTGTCTATATTTGCATTTTTAGCACTAATATTTAGTTTGATAGTTACTGTTTTTCCTACAAATTCTGCTTATGCAGAGGAAGAAGATCGTATACTTGATATTTATGGTGATCCAATTACTACAAATAAAGACTATATATTAATAAATAAGTACTTGGACGTGGTGGGAGTTCATCCTTCACAACGTATAGCACCTGTAGGTCAGAATAGATTTGGAGTAACTTATGAGAAGTACGCTGGTTGGCATTATGCAATTCAGTATAGAAAAGCATCTTATTATGGATCAGCGGAAATACATAAAGATACAAAAGGCAATGAGTACTATGGTACACCTATAAGTTTTGAAACTCCAGATGGATTAAACAGTGATGGATATATAAGACATAATACGCCAGTTACCATGTCAATGTGGATTGGTGGACCAAATGCTGAGGCAGGAGGAGTAAAAAAATATATAAATGCAAAGGATGCTGGCTGGATTTATTTTAGCGACCAATCAAAAAGCAAGTTAATCGTTCAGAAAGTAAATTCGAAGGAAATAAACTTAGCAACAGGCACCACCGAGATTCTTAGAGATAAATTTGGTAGACCTTGTGATTGGTACAGTGCAGATCCAAAGAACTCTTATTATGGGGTTACATCAACTTTCCAAGTACAGATAGCACAATACCCAGGCTCAGATCACGAGAAAAGGTGGGCGATTTCTGCTCCTAAAAGCGTTGCTGGTTATGAATTAGTACCTTTACCATAGAGCATCTATTACATTTAGATTTATATAACTGTACTTATTAATATGTAATGTGTCTTTCAGTAAGGTAAGAGAAGACCCTATGAAATAAATTTAAATTATATATCAAATGGAGGAATATTTATGAAAAGAAAAATTTTTGCTATAGCTTCTGTAATTGCTTTAACAGCTCCTGTTCAGAGCGTGGCGTTCGCACATGAAAATGATGGGCAATTTGATCCACCTATTGCTCAAAGATGGTCAGCAGAATCTATACATAATGAAGGAGTAAGTTCTCATTTATGGATTGTCAACAGAGCTATTGATATTATGTCCCAAAATACGACTGTAGTGAAGCAAAATGAGACAGCTCTATTAAATGAATGGCGTACTAATCTAGAGGAAGGTATTTATTCTGCAGATTATAAAAACCCATACTATGATCATTCCACATTCGCTTCACACTTCTATGATCCTGATTCAGGAAAAACGTATATTCCATTTGCTAAACAAGCAAAGCAAACAGGAGCAAAGTATTTTAAATTAGCTGGTGAAGCTTATCAAAATAAAGATATGAAAAATGCATTCTTTTATTTAGGATTATCACTTCATTATTTAGGGGATGTCAACCAACCAATGCATGCAGCAAACTTTACTAACATTTCGCATCCATTTGGCTTCCACTCAAAATATGAAAACTTCGTTGATACAGTGAAGGACAATTATAGAGTAACAGATGGAGATGGCTATTGGAATTGGAAAAGTGCAAATCCAGAAGAGTGGGTTCATGCATCAGCATCAGCAGCAAAGGCTGATTTTCCATCAATTGTTAATGATAATACAAAAAATTGGTTCCTAAAAGCAACGGTATCACAAGACTCTGCTGACAAATGGCGTGCTGAAGTAACACCGGTAACAGGAAAACGTTTAATGGAAGCACAGCGTATTACAGCTGGATATATTCATTTATGGTTTGATACGTATGTGAATAACAAATAACAAAATACACTTATGCATAGCATAGGAAGGCACTGAAAAAGTGATTACAATGATAAAAACCCACGAAGAAAATGAATTTTCTCCGTGGGTTTTAGTCATTTAAATGGACTTTTGGGACACCCTAATCCCACCTAACTCAAGAGGCATCCGCACCTTCAAACTGACTATTATAAAGCGAAGCATAGAAACCATCAGCCTTCAATAACTCTTCATGATTACCTTGTTCTACAATATCCCCGTCTTTCATGACAAGGATTAAATCTGCATCACGGATTGTTGATAATCTATGAGCAATGATAAAGCTTGTTCTGCCTTCCATGAGGTTTTCCATGGCTTTTTGAATCAGCACTTCTGTACGAGTGTCAATGGAGCTTGTTGCTTCGTCGAGTATGAGTATTTTCGGATCCGCTAGAAGGGCGCGGGCAATTGTTAGTAGTTGCTTTTGTCCTTGGGATACGTTGCTTGCTTCTTCGTTTAGTTCCATTTGATATTTATTTGGTAATGTTTTTACGAAGCTGTGAACGTGAGCTGCTTTCGCTGCTTCAATCACTTCTTCGTCGGTTGCACCCAGTCTACCGTAACGTATGTTTTCCATGATGGAACCGTTAAATAGCCAAGTGTCTTGCAGTACCATGCCGAACATGCTGCGCAGGTCTTCTCGCGTAAAGTCTTTTATATCGTGATCGTCTATACAGATCGCACCGCTGTTTACGTCATAGAAACGCATTAACAGTTTTACGATTGTTGTTTTACCTGCTCCGGTTGGTCCGACGATTGCTACTTTTTGTCCAGGCTGAATATGAGCTGAGAAATTATTGATGATAATCTTATCTGGATTATACCCAAATTGAACATCCTTGAATGTAACTTCTCCTTGAACTTTTTGCAGCCTCACTGGATTTTCTGCTTCTGGCATTTCCTCTTCTTCTTCTAAAAATTCGAAAACTCTTTCTGCAGCAGCTGCTGTGGATTGGAGTACGTTCGCGATTTGAGCTACTTGAGCGATTGGCTGCGTAAAGTTTCTAACATATTGCACAAAGGCTAAAATATCTCCAACTGCGATGGTTCTCTTTGCCGCAAGCCAGCCGCCTAAAATCGAGACAGCGACGTAACCGATATTCCCGATAAACATCATAATTGGCATCATCATACCGGATAAAAATTGAGACTTCCATGCGGAGTGGTAAAGAGTATCGTTCACCTCTTCGAATTTTTTCACTTCTGCTTCTTCTTTGTTAAAGGCTTTTACGATATTGTGACCACTATAAATTTCTTCAACTTGACCGTTCACGTGCCCTAAATATTCTTGCTGGGATTTGAAGTATTTTTGTGATCTCTTTACGACTCCCATGATGAGCATCATGGATACTGGCAGTATTAACAGCGCCACTAATGTCATTTGCCAGCTTATGGATAACATCATGATGAGTACACCAATGATTGTAATAACGGATGTGATGATTTGCGACATACTTTGATTTAAAGTTTGGCTCACAGTATCTACGTCATTCGTAACTCTAGATAATACTTCTCCGTGTGTCGTTTTATCAAAGTACTTTAGCGGCATACGGTTGATCTTTTCATCAATTTCTTTTCTGAAGTTATAAGATACCTTTTGTGCGACTCCTGAGATGATATATCCTTGGATAATGCCAAACACAGTGCTCGCTATATATAATCCAAGGAGTAAAATGACAATGTTTCCGATATAGGTAAAGTCAATGGCAGCACCGTGCACGCCTGTTACTTTGTCTACGAGTCCTTCGAAAAGTTTTGTTGTCGCTTTACCTAAAATCTTTGGACCTACGATTGCGAAGGCCGCACTACCGATTGCAAAAATAATGACGATTACGATCGAGAACTTATATGGCTTTAGGTATTGAAGTAACTTATTCATCGTTCCCTTGAAATTTTTTGCCTTCTCAATCTTTCTCATGCCGCCGCCCATATGACCGCCGCCAGGACCAGTGCCACCTTGTCTGTTATTTTCTATTTTTTTATCACTCATGATGACAACTCCTCTCTTGAAAGCTGTGATAAAGCAATTTGCTTATAAACTTCACAGTTTTCCATAAGCTCTTCATGAGTACCAGTTCCGACTATTTTTCCTTCATCAAGTACAATGATCTTATCTGCATTCATGATTGTACTTATTCTTTGGGCAACAAGTAGAATAGTACTTCCCGCAATCTCATTGTTTAAAGCCCTCCGCA
The DNA here is from genome assembly GCF_038006685.1 of Bacillus sp. FSL K6-0042. NCBI lineage: Bacteria > Bacillati > Bacillota > Bacilli > Caryophanales > Bacillaceae > Bacillus > Bacillus sp. FSL K6-0042. The sequence goes on along the minus strand of NZ_JBBOVS010000001.1, from coordinate 2,222,619 downwards.
AGGCTGCGTCTGTCTTAAAGTCAAGAGCTGAGAAACTATCATCAAATATGAAGATTTCCGATTTTTTCGTAAGAGCACGCGCAATAGAAAGTCTTTGTTTTTGACCACCTGAAACGTTCGTACCACCTTGTGATATTTCTGTACGGAAGCTTTCAGATTTCGCGTTAATAAACTCCATAGCTTGCGCGATTTCTGCCGCTTTTGCGAGTTCTTCTTCAGTTGCTTCTTTCTTACCGTATTTCAAATTACTTTCGATCGTACCTGAGAATAGAACTCCTTTTTGCGGTACATAACCAATTTTCTCTCTTAATTCGCTTTGAGATACTTCTCTAATATCCGTGTCATCTATTAATATTTGGCCGCTTGTGACATCGTAAAAGCGTGGAATTAAGTTGATTAATGTTGATTTACCACTACCTGTACTTCCGATGAAAGCTGTCGTTTCTCCAGGTTTTGCGGTAAAGGTAATATTGGAAAGCACATCTTCTTCTGCACCTGGATATTTAAAGCTAACATTTTTAAATTCAACGTAGCCTTTCTTGTCAGAAGCAAATGTTTTTGGCTCCGCTGCGTCATGAATAGAAAGGTCAGTATCTAAAACTTCTGCAATGCGCTGTGCGGATACAGAAGCACGCGGAACCATAATGGATACCATAGAAATCATTAAGAAGGCCATGATGATTTGCATTGTATATTGCATAAACGCCATCATATCACCAACTTGCATATGTCCCATATCCACTTGGTGTGATCCTACCCAAATAATAAGTACAGTAACGGCATTCATGATAAGCATCATCATCGGCATCATAAATGACATTAAACGGCTTACAAATAAATTGGTTCTTGTTAAATCTTGATTTCCTTTTTCAAATTTCTTTTCTTCATGCTTTTGATTATTAAAAGCACGAATCACAAGCATACCTGTTAAAGATTCACGAGTGATTAAGTTAATTTTATCTACTAACTTTTGGATACTCTTAAACTTGGGGATCGCGATGCTAAATAGACCAATGACTAAGCTTAAAATCGCGATAACTGCAACTGCGATAATCCATCCCATTGAAAGGTCTGTAGTAAGTACCTTAATAATTCCGCCTATGCCTAAAATCGGTGCATAGAATACGATACGAAGCAGCATAACCATAAGTGTTTGCACTTGTTGAATATCATTTGTACTTCTTGTGATTAGAGATGCAGTGGAAAACTTATCAAACTCTGCATTAGAAAAGCTTGTAACCTTCCGAAATACTTTCTTTCTAAGGTCTCTACCTAATCCAGCAGCTACTTTTGCAGCAAGTAAACTCACGATAACGGTAGCTGCCATACTTACTAAGGATAAAAGCAGCATTTTTCCGCCAGAAGTAAGAATATAATTGGATTGAAGCTTATCTGTATTGATACCGATCTTTTTATATTCATTCTCAATGAATGAAACGGCTGACTGTGTTACCATGCTGCCTGGCATATTCTTAAACTTTTCATCCGCCTTTTCTTTCATTGCATCGATTTGATCTTGAGGCAGTTTAGCAATTACTGCAAACGGATCTGTATTTGGCGGAAGCTTCGCCGGTGCTTTGTTATTACCTGGCGCAGTGAAAGCAGATGAGCCGCCTTTTTCAATTCCTTGTGTAATTAACATTGGTTTCCCGAATATATCGTTAAGTTTGTCAATTGTATTTTTATCCTCTGTATGTAGCTTATAAAGCGGTTCTTTATCAAGCTGCGGATAATCTTTTAAGTCATTTTTCAGCTCACTTTGAGAAAGATTGTTCTTATCTAAAAGTACATAGTTGTCATCTACTTTTTTCTTCTCATTTTCATTCATAAAGAGTGTAAGTTTATCGAGCTCACTTTTACGGATAACCCCAGGTACTGCATTTTCTACACCTTTTTGTTGAATACCTACATTTACAATGTTAGACATATAGTCTGGCAGTGATAAATCACATACGGCTTGTATGGATAATAGACATATAACTGCAATGATTGAGGCAACAAATGGTTTTAAATGTTTGATGATCTTTAACATTTAATTCATCTCTCCATTTTCCTTTTCTAATTTTTTTAGCTTTTACTTCGGCTCCTTCCTTTATTCTTCGTATTCTCAGTAATGAATTCTAGCAGCTCTTTACATACTTTCGACCACAGATTAATTCTATGACTCTGTGAAGATATGATGCAACTTTTAGGGTGTAGAATTTCATAATGAATTTGTTAAAGAATTTTAAACTATATATACATCAATTAAAAAAATTGATTTTACCATACGTTAAGAAGGTTCCATAAACGATATTTAGTATTTGTTATGGTATTTTGTTTTTGCTAAAGTCAAAAAGTGACAGAAAGAATTGGAGAAATTGAGCATGATCATTCTTGACTGTCAGCTAATCGAAAAATTGAAGAGGGGTGTTCCTTGGTGACAAATAGTGAAATGAATCCTAAAGTTGATGAATTTTTAAGTAAAGCTAAAAAGTGGAAGGAAGAATATGAGAAGTTGAGAAATATCGTTCTTGACTGTGAGCTGACCGAAGAATTTAAGTGGATGCATCCTTGTTACACGTTTGAGAAAAAAAACATAGTTTTAATACATGGATTTAAAGAATATTGTGCGCTTCTGTTTCAAAAAGGTGCCTTGTTGCAGGATGCCGATGGGATTCTAATCCAACAAACGGAGAATGTACAGGCGGCGCGCCAGATTCGGTTCACCAATGTTCAAGAAATAGTTGAAATGGAAACCATCTTAAAAGCCTATATTTATGAAGCCATTGAAGTTGAAAAAACCGGTTTAGAAGTGAAAATGAAAGAGCATAAAGAATTCATAATTCCTGAAGAACTTCAAAATAAATTCGATGAAATCCCCGCGTTGAAAACTGCTTTTGAAGCATTGACGCCGGGACGGCAAAGAGCATACATTCTTTATTTTTCTCAACCCAAACAATCCAAAACTCGAGAGTCAAGGGTTGAAAAATATATCGAGCAAATTCTCAATGGAAAGGGATTAAATGATTGCACTTGTGGACTATCTCAAAAGCAGCCCAACTGTGACGGCTCGCACAAGTCATTCGATAAAAAAATAAATTAATCAAACTTTAAGATATTACCTCACTTTGAGTTCATTCGAACTCCTTTTAGATCGCAGGTAACACTCAAACAAACAATTTAAAATGGAAAAAATAAAAAAGTGATTCGTAGAGTATAAGCAAACTACCGTATAACAGGCTTACGCATTACCGGTTAAGAAAAGAAAAATACTGCACACAAAAGTGTACCCTTTGGCTTTTTGCTGAAAGGTACACTTTTCTTGAACAAGCCAATCTAAAAAAGTCGGTTCCTTAGCGTACAAAATTCCCGAAATATTGGCGGTACCCCACATCCATCAACTTAAGAAATACGCTCTTCCCAAAAACGAAAAAAATGAGCTGAATTCTCATAAATAACTGTAGAGATATAAAATTTTTGTTTTGAGGATATATTTAAATCTTAGGTTGATGAGCATGGACGGTACTCCTATTATGAGTAATATGTATGAAACATTTCAAAAAAATAATAAAAAGAGCTGATTCAAAGTGTAGTTTAAATCAGCTCTTTTTTCTCTTTTTTAGTACTTTTATGCCGATATATCTTGTTTTTCTCGCGGTGCAAATTGTTTTTCACTACGATTTTCCATAAATATAAAACATAAAGATAGGTGCGATCAGAGAAGATTTAACAAAAATAGTTTATGAAGCAAGCGAAGATAAATTTTTATCGGGAGTAAGACCTGTCTGGTAAATATAGAGTTTATAAAAGAGATTAGCCGTACATGAGACGAGCCCCTAAAATACAATTCCGCTAGAAATTTTTGCGCTATATTCTCTTTTATTTTATTTATGATAGTTGATTAACAACACTTTCTAAAAATTTGTCTACCTTTTCTTTTGATGTATCCGGCGCATGATAACCAATCGTAAATGTAAGTCTTCTATTATAAAAGCTTGCACCCATTGAAAAGAATGGTGCATACATAATGGGTGATGTCATATACCCGTCCTCAGCTTGAACTTCACCAAACTGAATAGGTTCATCAGCGATCACCCCGAAATTTGTCAGTAATGGCAACGCCATCCCCATCTGTAAAGCCTGTTCGTATTGCTGATTATACATTTCCTTCATCGTAGATAGCTTCATACCTGCCAGTAGCTCCATTCCTGCTGCTGAAGAAAGACCTGGATTTTGAGACTTTATTTTATCCATTGATTGTTTAACTCGAACAAGAGTCTGATTAAATGATTCATCATCTTCCATTTTAATCACTGGCATTTCCATACCGGATAAGTTGCAAATAGCACCAGTTGTATAATTAGGCAGATATCGACGTAAATCAATTGTCAAACCGATCATTTTTTCTGCGGTGCGAGGTTCTGCATACACAGTGAAATGTGATAAAGCCCGGAAGTATGCAGTCATGATTACATCATTCAAGGTAGCCTGTTGTGCTTTTGTCCATTGGGTTAGACGTAGAGTTTGCTCATGGCTCAACCGCCGTACGGACATTTGGGGGGATTTATTTTTGTTGGGTTGAGATGGAAAAGACCATAACGATGCCTGTTGTTCTTGGTTAGGACGATACGCACTTTTTACGTCCGATATTCCAGCATATTTGAATACATGTGATTGATCTCGAAAACTCTCATTTCCCTCACCAAATTCCTTTATAATTTGATCCTTAGATCGTCCCAAGGAAAGGTGAGTATAAATTGCTCCAAGCAAATTAATATATTCCTTGACTCCTGTGCCATCTGAACATAGATGAGATAATTTCACAACTAACATATCTGTTGTAGTGCCTCGTAATAATTTTGTTTGAACCATAGGCCCCTGAATACGATCACCAGGTTCCTTAATAAAATCTATTACCATTTTTTCAAGTTCTTGATTATTTCCTTCTGCAAAAAGGCAAATAGGTGAGTTAGTGCCAGATGAATGTTCCTCCCAGTAAGGAATATCATTTTCTACAAACCGGCTGTTCAAAACTGGCTGCAATTGTAACGTTATCCTTACTGATTGTTCAAGTATTTTCTTTGATATACCTACAGGAAAATAAAGAACTGCATTAATTTGTTGATCTGCAGAATAAAGATCTAATAAATAATTCATTCGATCTTGAGGTGTTACTGAATACTTTCTTTGTTCCATAATTTTGTCCCCCTTTTAGGACTTTTTTTGTATAACCTTATTCTCCATATGGTTGTAACTTTTCTAGTCATTTTTCTTTAAGAGCTAATAATGCTTATTTTTTGAAATTTTTCACGAAAGCATCTTTTCCGTACTGGTTCCGTTCTTTTTGCAGCTCTTTGTAGGTGATATACCCATTATTTTATTGTTATTAATATTTCCCATCTCTTTCTGGAAAATCAAACGTAAATCAATTTAGTTTAAATATATACAAACATATTACAATTATGTCTGGGAATTATCAATAAAACAAATGAATCATTTTTATGTCTGTTAATAAAAAAACAATAATATAATACGTTCAGGGGTTACTTCATAATAAAAGGTTGATGGGCATGGGGTCCCGCCACACATCCATCAACTTAAGGTATATTTTTATACAAAATGGGGTCTTTTCACGTAATATTTTATTATCGTTTATAGATGTTATAAAAGTAGGCATATCAAATAAACCCTGACGGGTTTGAATTTTTTTACTATGCTACCTGATGAGTAGAAGTGGTATACTCATACACAACACCCAAAACATACTAAGATTAGTAGTGTAGACCAAGGCATTGGTTTGCACTACTATTTTTTTATAGTAGAAGTGAAGAGTAGGTCGATTTGATATTGGGATCTCGAATCCGTACCCAAAACAGACCTTCTTCACTTACCTTATTTGAATCAGTTTAGTATGTTGGTCCCTGAGATCGTGTATAAGAAATGGGAATCGATAAGAGTAAGGTGAAGACTTCAACTCTACATGAGGAGGCAAAATATGCGACATGTGATTGCGTTTGATATTAGTATGGGAAAGAGTTATATGGTTATTTATAATGTTCAAAAACAATGTATTTTTGAAAGTGAAATAAATCATTCTAAGCCTGATTTTGAGGAACTACGAAAACGAATAGACCAACTTACGAATGAAAATAGAAAATCACCTCATATTGTGTTCGAAGCAACCGGTGTTTACTCCAGGCAACTAGAGCGTTTTATGCAAGATAACAAGTATGAATACTGTCTGTTGAACCCTTTAGAAGCGAAATTACAATGTGATTCCTTACGGATTCATAAAACCGATAGAAGCGACGCACATCAATTAGCTCTCACTCATTTCACGGCTTCCCGGAGAGAAAAGGTAAGTACAGATCACCTATTTTATCAATTAAAATCACTCTCAAGGTTTTACAGTGAACTGGATGACGAATTATCCGTGATTCGTAGTCGTATGCATAAAGTCATTCAGTTGACATTTCCGGAATTGGAACAGATTTTTACAATTAAATCAGATTTATTTTTAAACTTTGTTCAGTTGTTCCCTCACCCAGATCTTATTAAAAATCTTTCCAAAACGGTCATAAAGAATCGGATTCGTACGAATACCAATAAAAACATATCAATCAGCATTGCGGAAAAGAAAGCCATGAAAGTACTTGATGCTGCCAAGGATTCCTATCCAGCCGTACGTCAGGATGACGTTTTATGTGAACAACTCAAATCATACGCAAAACGCTATCAGGAGCTCCTTCATCAAAAAGAACAGTGTATCGAGAAGATGGTACGATTAGCTGAAAGTCGCACAGAGTATCCAATTATTCTTAGTTTTCCAGGAATCGGTCCCAATACGGCTATACGTTTGTTAGCTGAAATCGGGGATATTACTCGCTTCAAAAATAACAAACAACTCAATGCATTTGCAGGTATTGATATACGCCGTTTTCAATCAGGAAAAACTTTTTTCAAAGATAAGATTAATAAGCGTGGAAATAAACACTTGCGGAAACTTCTTTTTCTCATTATCCAGAACATGATTAAACAACGGCGTTACGGACAGAACCATATTGTCGAGTATTATGATAAATTAAAAACGCAACCTTATAACAAGTGTCATAAAGTCGCGTCTATCGCATGTGTAAATAAGTTATTGAAGCTCCTCTTCTACCTTATTACACATAATACACACTATGATTATCGGTTAACTACCTGAAACCATAGCCTAATTTATCATAACATATTTCTCCCCTAGTAAAAAAACTAAAAGATATTAGGGGTATTTCGTATGACTTTTTATTTATGGATATATGATATGAATTCTCTAGCCTTTACTCTGTGAAAAATCTATAAAAAACAATTGACTAATCGTAAGAAATGTCAAAGACTGTCTTTTTCTCGTATCGATGAGATTTTCGTCCGTTGCGCTGTAGGAGGTTAAACAGACGAAGGAGAACCTTTGATAGCTCTTGGGTGTTTTTGTGTAATGCTTGGTGAAAAAGTGAAAAATAATCTTTAATTATGTACATCGCTTTATATTCACTTAGCTCTTTCTGTTTCTTACGTAATAGGAGTTCTCTCATCTTAAACATTGTAGAAGAACATAATAGGATACTAATGAGTTGTCCATAAAGATGACATTCTAATCGCTCTTGTTTAATAGATTTACAACGATGAATTTGAAACCAGGATTTCCATATTTTAAATAACAGTTCAATTTGCCAACGTAGTGAATATAAATCATAGATTTTCTCTTTTGGTACCCATTCCGTAGGAATGTTTGTCATATATACCGTAATTCCTTGTAAAAGTTTCGTACGCTCTGTATATGTAATTCCTTTTTTCTTTTCACGAATAGCTCGATCACGTAGGCGTTTTTGTTTTTGCTCCTCCGTACATTTATAAACCACAATGCGAGTAGGTAGTTTGTCTTTGCTCCCTACATATACATCATGTAATTCATACACTTGGCCAGGTTGTAATTGGTTCATAATGTCTTCCAAATGAATTTGTATATATACCGGCCTCAGTTGAGCGGGTTTTGTTTTAAATATGACTGTTTCGAATTCCTTTCTATATATCTTAGTTGGTAACTTAAGACGTGATAAATAATATCCTTGCTTATCTTGAATAGACTTAAAGTCTTGTAAACGAAAATATCCTAAGTCACGAATATATAGTTCATTCTTTTGTGCCATACCTGTTCGAGTCGCACCATACGCTTGATCACTTCGTTTTCCTGGTTCAATTTTCACATCAGAAAATTCTCCACTCAACAAGTCATACTCCAGTTGAATTTTTACACCAGCTTTATGACTACATCCTCCGGCACCAGGATAAGTAGATGCAAATCGATCCGGCACTTGAAATGTTGTAGAATCAAGGATAAGAATACGCTCAAAGTAAGTAGAAAGAGCATGAGAAATCTTAGATAATCCCCCAATTTTAGCTTGTAGAAGTGTAGTAAATACAGTTCGAAAGAAGGCTACAGAAGCCGAGTTAAATCGCCGATTAAGTCCCTCAGGACTTAATAAAATTCCTGTTGAAGTTTCTAATTGACTACAAAGTTGAGTAAGAGAGGTAGTAGCGATTTGTTGATTTAACCATACACACAAAGATAAAAAATGGTGCCCATGGCACTTACGTTTTCGTTTCATTCCGCCTGCTTCTATAGCTAATTGATTAAGTGTAGCAGGAGACATATAGCGATATAACTCTTCGGCAAATAAAGACAACTCTTGTTTTTGATGCATATTCATAAAAAGCACGTCACCCTTTCTCATTAACATAAGAGAATAGTAACGTGCTTTTAACTTCAAGAATAGTCTAAATCCTTAAGTTGATGGATGTGGGGTCCCGCCACATCGTTATCAAGTTAAGAAACTCATCGTTCTCCAAAACGAAAAAAATGAACTGGATTCTCATAGACAACTGTGGTGAGATAAAGTTTTTGTTTTGGGGGTACTTCAAAATCTTAGCTTGATGGCAATGGGGGCATCTCAAAATCTTGTCCTGAAAAACTGGACTTTATTCTTTTCTGGTATTAATGAGTAAAAGGAAATTCGTACTAAAATGGGGAATAATACATTACTATCTATGAATAAGGGGGATTATTTTGAGCAATCGAGTTTTAAACCTTACTAAAGCAATTCATAACATAATAGATGAACAATTTTCTGGAGCTATTTACATCAAGGCTAACAATGAACTCTTATTTGAATCAGCATTTGGTTATGCGAACAGGGCGGATAAAAAATTGAATACTGTTCATACACGTTTTGGAATTGCATCTGGCTGTAAGTTGTTTACAGCTGTTGCTATTTGCCAACTCGTTGAAAAGGGTTTACTATCATTTGAAACTCGTCTTGAAAATTGTTTGAACATAAAATTTCCGCATTTTAACAAAGGCGTAACAATTCATCACCTTTTGACCCACAGTTCTGGAATACCGGACTATTTTGATGAACAAGTAATGGATGACTTTGAAGACCTTTGGAAACAAATACCTATGTATCTCTTGAATGACGCAAAAGATTTTCTTCCTTTATTTCAAAATGGGGAGATGATGTTCCAACCTGGAGAGAAATTCCACTACAATAATGCAGGATTTATTGTTTTAGGTTTAATCGTGGAACAACAATCAGGACTTTCTTTTACCGACTATATTGAAGCAAATCTCTTCCAACGATGTGGAATGAATGACTCAGGATATTTTCCTTTAGATCGACTCCCTAAAAGCACTGCCTATGGGTACATAGATAATAAAGATGAAACATGGAGAACAAATACCTACTCGATTCCAATAAAAGGTGGAGCTGATGGGGGGGCTTTTATTACACCATCAGATATGATCAAATTTTGGGAAGCATTGTTAAATCATCAGCTTTTAAGTAAAGAATACACAGAAATACTTTTAAATTCGCAAATCCATGTTAAAGATGGGGTAGATTATGGATATGGACTTTGGATCACTAAAAGGGAAAAATCTATAATTAAGTATCATGTAATGGGATATGACCCTGGCGTGAGCTTCCATTCTGCTTTTTATCCTAAATCAGGAATCAAGATAGCGATACCTTCAAACAAAAGTTCAGGATCCTTTGAAGTAATGAAGGGGATTGAAGAAATTTTTGAGATATGATCAAACTTTTTTATAAGGGGTAGCACCTTATGCCCATCAACCTAAGATTTTGAAGTATCCCCAAAACGAAAATTTCATCCTTTCATAGTTGTCCATAGAAATTTAGTTCGTTTTTTTCGTTTTGGGGAAGAATGTATTTCTTAACTTGATAGCGATGTGGCGGTACCCTATTGCTATCAAGCTAAGGTTTTAATATACCCCCTAAATGAACATTTTCTTTTTCTACAGGTAGTTACTTTGAGAAGTCAGCTCATTTTTTCGTTTTGAGGGCGTGGTGTGTCAACACGAAACTAGACAATTTTTTTAAGGTGTTCCTGCCTGTACTGAACAGGGCTCAAATAGCCTAATGTGCCATGGATTCTAACATTGTTAAACCAGTTTACGTAGTCGTTCAATTCTAAAATCAATTCTTCTAAACTTGTGAAATGACGATCGCGAACGAACTCTGTTTTAAAGATTTTGTAGGTTGCTTCCGCTACCGCATTATCATATGGACAGCCTTTCGCACTTAATGAACGCTGGATTTTGAAGGTCTCTAACGTGTCATGGATCAGCTTGTTTTTGAACTCATTTCCTCGATCTGTATGAAATAAGGTAATCCGATTTAAGTTTGTTTTCACCGTTGCGAAAGCTTGTGAAACAAGCTCGGCATCTTTCTTTTGGCCTGCGCTATGGCCTATGATTTCTCGATTAAAGAGATCGACTAATAAACATACGTAATTCCACTTTTTGTTCACACGGACGTATGTTAAATCACTTACGACTACAGCCAGCTCTTCTTGTTGGTTGAACTGACGATTGAGTTCGTTTGAAATGTTTTCTTCGTTACAGCTAACTCTCTTCGGCTTAAATTGTGCAATCGTATAGTTCGATACTAAACCTTGGTTCTGCATGATTCGCCCAATACGGCGACGTGAAATCACATATCCTACCTTTTTTAGTTCTACTTTTATCTTTCGTGTTCCATAGTTCTGACGGCTCTCTCGGAAGATTTCTTTCACGAGTGGTGACAATTCATCTACTGTATCTTGTGCTTGTTTGGCTTCATAATAATACGTTGCTCTTGATAATTGTAGGACATTGCACATTGCTGATATTGAGTATTTATGTAGGTTATTCTTCACTACTTTTACTTTCGTCCTAGTATCAGCGCTGCTTGCTTTAAAATATCATTTTCCATAAGAAGTTGTTTGTTTTGTTTTCTCAACGCTTCCAACTCTAGTTGTTCAGCGGTCTTATTATCTTTCTCTTTAAACGAGCCAGACGTATGATTTTGATTGATCCATCGATCCAATGATGATGGTGTTAATCCATATTCCTTAATGATGTCTTTCCTTGGTTTACCATTCTGATACAGTTGAACCATTTGGTGCTTAAATTCCGCTGTAAAGGTTCTTCTTTCTCTTTTATTGTTCGTCATAGTAGATTCTCCTCAAATATATTAGTTGTAGTCTACTTGACCTTATTTTTTTTGTCTAGTTCAGTGTAGCCTATCCAGGCGTTTATTTTTCTTAAGCTGATGGATATGGAGTCCCCCCTAGGTTAAATAAATTTCCAATTAGAAACAAGTGATTTTAACAACGTTAGGAGTGTTTCATACAACACAATGTCATTTGTGTTGTATCACAAGAAGAAAAATCACATTAGAAAAGAGCCGGAATTCACCCTGTTAAGAGTAAACCGACTCCTTAATATTTAAAGGACGAAAAAAAGAAACACAGAAGCAAAAACCCTCTGTGTTTCTTTTTGATTCATATATTTATTGGAAAATATTTTGAACTTTCCGGCACAGATTCTCCTTCTACCCTATTATAGAAGCTATTTTGAACGTAAGTAATTTGTAAGGAATGGGTAAGGAAAAAGAGATTTTCATTGTGTATGATCAAAATATAAAGAGGCGTGAAAGGCGGAACAGATATGACTTATATATGAAAAACAAACCAGTAACAAGAGTGTTTCAAGGAAAAGAAGTAATTTCTGGGGTTAACATACATGTGGAAAAAGAGGGATTTACCGTTTGTTAGGAGAGAATGGCGTTTGTAAAAATAATAATTATGAAGATGATTACGAATTCAATGTTGACCTTTTGTCATTGGTGGAGATGATAGCTGTGTGGTTAGTATGAAACAGCAAGCAACCACCTATACAATATGAATAGAGGAGAGGAATGCCTTATGAAAACACGTAGTCAAATTACATTTGCAAGTCTGGCCCTTTTTATAGCTGGAAGTTCCCTGTTATACACAACGCCCACCTCAATTGTAAAAGCAGAGCCCAATCAAAATGTATCTAGTTCGTTACAAACAAGCACTGAGCGAGATCGTAATTCCGTCAAACAAGCAATGCGGGATACATTGCATCTTGGATTCCCGGGGATACTTACTAAAACTTCCGAGGGTGGAAAAACGTGGAGTTATGCCGCTGGGGTAGCGAATCTGAGCACCAAGAAACCAATGGAAACAGATTTTCGCTTTCGCATTGGCAGCGTGACGAAGACGTTCACCGCAACGGTTGTACTTCAATTAGCTGGAGAGAACCGCCTGAATCTAGACGACTCCATCGAAAAATGGTTGCCTGGTGTCATTCAAGGAAACGGATATGATGGTAAACAGATTACCATCCGGCAGATATTGAACCATACAAGTGGTATCGCTGAATACACAAGGTCAAAAGACTTTGATATTATGGATACAAAAAAATCGTATACGGCTGAAGAATTAGTAAAGATGGGGATTTCTCTGCCCCCAGACTTTGCCCCAGGAAAGGGCTGGTCTTATTCAAACACAGGATACGTATTACTGGGTATCCTTATTGAAAAAGTAACCGGAAACAGCTATGCGGAAGAGATTGAAAATCGGATTATTGAACCGCTTGAATTGTCGAATACATTCCTACCTGGCAATTCAAGCGTTATTCCAGGCACCAAGCATGCCCGTGGATATTTCCTACCAGACGGAGCAAGTGAGCTAAAAGACGTTACTTATTATAACCCAAGTATGGGTAGCTCGGCTGGAGATATGATTTCTACTGCTGACGACTTAAACAAATTCTTCTCTCACTTACTCAGTGGCAAATTACTGAAGGAACAGCAACTAAAGCAAATGCTTACTACAGTTCCTACAGGAGAAGCTGAACTCGGCAGATATGGTCTTGGAATCTATGAAACTAAGCTTCCAAACGGTGTCTCAATATGGGGACACGGAGGTAGCATTCCAGGGTTTGTTACTTTTGCTGGAGGTACACTTGGAGGCAAGCATACGTTGGCCGTCAATTTGAACAGTATGGGTAGAGCTAACAGTCCTGATCCTTTTAAAAATATTTTACTTGCTGAATTTAGCAAGTAGGCAACAAGTGACATCGGATAAATTTTTTCATAGTTTTTATGGTTAAACATATACCTTTCTGGTTCAAACCCATCACATCGCTATCAAGCTAAGAAAAGCAAATACCCCAAAACGAGAAAATTGGCATCTCCAGGTGAAAATGTACAATTTTTTGTTTTGGGGGGGGCGTTATAAAATTCTTAAGTTGATGAGCATGTATGGTGACCCCTTAGAGGGATTTTAGCAAGATACATAGGTATATCTGGATTTGGATAAAGGAGCTTAAACTCCTTCGGGTGATGCATTATTTCCAACTGTGAATTTGAAACAGAGTCACGATGTTTTGAATAAAGTTGTAATGTTTATAAAAAAGATACGATGCTTTATCTTTTTTTATCGAAGGATTCTAAAGTGATTGCGTATAAAATTATTTATATGAACATCAAATCAGTAAGGGATAATACTAATCTGTCCCTTTTGTAAAGGGCATTTCGAAAAAAGTTATGTAACATAAAGAAGCTGATTTCTGTATTCAACAGAAGTCAGCTTCTTTAAATTTCATTGATATCTATGTTACTCAACTATCGATATGATTATTAATAGAATTGCTTGTGACTATTATCTCGCCATTTTATCATGTGCTTTTGAAATCGTTTCTTCATTTAAATTACTGTGCTTTATCGAATAAATGAAATATATTACTGCTCCAATAGTTATCCAAATACTGAAGTACACCCATGTTCTTAATGGTAAATTTAGCATTAAGAACACACAACATATAATTGAAATGATTGGTAATATGGGTACAAACGGTACCCTAAATCCACGTTTTAAATTTGGATGTGTTTTACGAAGGATAATAACCGATACACTAACTAGTGCGAACGTTACCAAACCACCAATATTAACTAAATTCGCTAATTCTTTTAAATCAATAAATCCAGCTATCACAGAGCTTCCTATTCCCGCCAATCCAATTGTAAAGGTTGGTGCTCCAGTCTTCTTATTAATCTTCGCAAGTGATTTTGGTAACAGTCCATCACGACTCATTGCAAAGAATACTCGTGTTGCTGCGTACATAGTCGAGAAAATAACAGCCATAAGACCAATTACAGCTCCTACAGCAATTACACCAGCGACTTTCCCTTGCCCTACGGCTTCCATTACATAAGCCATTGCCTCAGGTACAGGAAACCATCCCTGTCATAACAAGGCACACTATAACGTAAATAAGTGTACATATGATTAACGATATAATAATAGCGATGGGAAGATTACGTTGTGGATTTTTCACTTCTTCTGCCGAAGTTGCTAATATATCAAATCCCATAAAAGCGAAGAATACGGCTGCCCCACCAGTTACAACGCCACTTAAACCGTATGGTGCAAACGGTACCCAGTTCTCTGGCTTTACATAGAATACACCAACTACAATAAATAATATAACCATTCCAATTTTAATTAACACCATTATGTTATTGATACGTTTACTTTCCTTTGTACCACGTGATAACATCCATGTTATTATCAATGTAATGATTACCGCTGGTAGATTCATAATACCACCTTGTGATGGAATCGTTAACAGAGCTTTGGGTATCTCTAATCCCAATCCACTTATTAAGTTGTGGAAATATCCTGTCCATCCACTAGCGACAGCTGCTGTTGCTACGATATATATTGAGAATAACGTCCAACCTACTAAATGTGCTGCAAACTCACCGATTGTTGCATAGGAGTACGTATATACACTACCTGAAGTCGGGAGTGTAGAAGCAATTTCTGCGTAACATAAAGCTATAAATCCACAAACAATCGCTGCAAGTATAAATGAAAAAATAACTGCTGGACCAGCATCTCTCGCTGCTACTAATCCAGTTAACACAAGAACTCCCGTTCCAATTATCGAACCTATCCCTAACATAATCAAATCAAATGTTCCTAATGTTTTCGTTAAGGTCTTACTCTTATTATGCTCTAACAGTTGTGTAACAGATTTCTTTTTTAATAACTTACTCATATTCTCTGTATCCCCTTTAAAAAGTAAGGTATGTTCTTCTAATGCTTGTGGTATACATAAATTTATATAGATATTAGCTAACCCAAAACTATTAACTTTGCAATATAAGGGATTGAAATATGCGATAAATTTACCGATATTCTTTTCAAAATCTCTATGGGAATCGATTCCATTAACACTGTCCCATATTGGGTATCTAATTTTATTATCTTATCCAACTATTAGATTTATAGGGACGATACAGCAGGAAAGTCGTGAATGTTCTCCTTTTTCTGAAATTTAAACCCCTATTTTTCGTCGTATTTTGTCGAATTATATGAACTATTCTAATTAAAGGTGTTGTGTTTGTAAAGTATTATTTCTTAGAAATCTCTTACAATAAAAACAGATGCTAGAAACCAGCATCTGTTTTTATTTCTCCTATTTGGGGTAGCACCATATCGCTATCAAGCTAAGTAATTTATCACCCCACAAAATGGAAAAATGAGCTTAATACTCAAATATATCTGCAAAGATATAAAATTTTTGTTATGGAGGTGTCGCTTTTAAATAAAGTCACGGTGATTATAAAAAAGACGCGATGTTTTGAATAAAGTCGCGACGTTTATAAAAAAGTTGCGATGTTTTACCCCTTTGGATTTGTTTATCTAAAGGTGTGTTTTTATAATGAAAAGTGAAAAGAATATCTGAACTGAAAGGCGGATTAAGGAACTGTTGAGTAGCAATAAAGTTACTCCACTAAAGGGCCATATTCTTGAATAACTAATTGTGGAAATAATAGGAATTTGAGATGATTGTTATTAAGTTAAAGGGTAGGTTAGCAGTTTAATAACATCAGTAACTTTATTCAGAAATAAATGCTGTAAATAATGAAAATATAAAAAAACTTGGCGGGAGAAACAATATCTAAATGATTAAAGGGAGGAAGAATTATGTCCAATGACATAAGACCAAGAAGAATAATTTTAGATTTAGCAGTTACTTTAGATGGTTTTATTGAAGGGAAAAACGGGGAAGTTGATTGGTGCATCATGGACCCTGAAATGGGATTTATTAATTTCTTAAATCAAATTGATACTATTTTATATGGAAGAAAAAGCTATGATTTATGGGGACAATTTACTCCAGAAATTGAAGATACTGATACTGAAAAAGAAATTTGGGAGTTAGTTCATAGTAAAGAAAAATATGTGTTTTCCAGAACGCAAAAAGGGACTGATAATAAAGCAATATTCATAAATGATAATATTCTTGAAGAAGTAAATAAATTAAAGAATAAGCCTGGTAAAGACATCTGGATATATGGTGGAGCAAGCCTTATTACAACTTTTATCAATTTAGGGCTTGTTGATGAATTTAGATTATCTGTTCATCCTGTTATTTTGGGAGAAGGAAGACCGTTGTTTATTGATATAAAACAGAGGTTGAATTTAAAAATGGTTAATACCAGAACGTTCTCGTCTGGCGTTGTGCAACTAATCTATCATTTGAATGGGAATTAATAATATTGCACATTTCAAAGATAAAATACAATAAATATCATTAGGAAATACTCGATAGTAATTGTCACTTCTTCAACAATCGGGCGCTTTTCTGAAATAAGGAGAGCGTCTTTCTTCATGAAAAGGGCCAGTTTGTAGAGGATTTTAACAGGTTTTTTAGAGTTATTATTTAAATAGGGATTTTGAAGTTTTTTGGTGAATATTAAATGTTAATCTAAAAGATGGAGGTTACTGTGATGTTGAAACTGTTTCAATATAACTGGCAAGTTCGTGATGATTGGTTTACATTGTGCGAAGACATACCGGATGAAGAACTATTAAAGAAACGGATCGGTGGGTTCGGCAGTATCCTACATACCCTATTTCACATTGTAGATGTGGAATATATGTGGATCTTAGGTTTGCGAGGTGAACCAGTGCCTGAGAAGCCATTGTTTGAAGATTATGCTAACTTACAAAAAGTGAAAAATCTTTCAGCTCAATACCACGAGAAAGTGAAGCCATTTGTAACATCTTGGACAAATGAAATGGATTCTCGGAAACTTTCAGAAACTGATTTCAATGAAGAACCGATTAGCTCTAGAGATGCACCAATTAGGCGCCGAGTCATTGAATGTACACACGGAGAGATCATACGTCATGTCATTGTCCACGAAATTCACCATATCGGCCAGATATCTATATGGGCACGTGAAATAGGAAAGGAGCCTGTTTCTGCAAATCTGAGAGGAAGAGGGCTATTCGATAATTAGACTGCCTTTGCCAATTTCACAATCGGGCGCTTTTCTGAAATAAGGAGAGCGTCTTTCTTCATGAAAAGGGCCATTTAGTTGAAGATCTCATCAGATAAGTAATAATATTTAAAGGCATAATTCATTCTGATAAAGAATATTAAAAAATGTGATGATAAGGAGGCGATTGTATGGTTAATCATGTGGAAAATCTATATAACTATCATGTATGGGCAAATCAACGGATTATTGATCATCTTAAGACACTTTCTCCTGAGAAATATCAAAAGGAAATGAAAAGTGTCTTTTCTTCTGTTTCAAAGGTTTTGTCACATATCTATTTAGTGGACTATGGATGGCTTAATATCCTCGAAGGTCAGAATATGAACGAAGCAATGCAATTTTCATTACAACTTCAAGAAAAGATAGAGAAACTGCCCATTGAAGACTTAGAAATGGAATTCCACACTTTATCAACTCGGTTTAAATCCTTTTTGAAAAGTCAGGAGGATATAGAAAAGAGAATTATGCTGGATAATCCATGGGCAAGTTTAAGAGAAACAAGTCTATCTGAAATGATCTTACATGTTGTAAATCATGGAACCTATCATAGAGGGAATATTTCAGCTATGTTGCATCAATTGGGTGATTCTTCAGTTATGACTGATTATGCTTTTTATTGGTATTCTGATAATGTGATTCATCAGAAATAGGTAAGAGAAGAGTAATCCATTTTTTCGTCAAAAAGGTGACGTTTGTTGAGAACGAGATCTGTTTACACAGCTCTATCTTTCAGCTAACAGATAGCTTTAATCAAACAATTGTTGATCTAAAATGATCTGACTCTTCTATGATATTTAACATTAGCAGCTAGAATAAGTTAATTGCTTTTACAATACCCCATAAGGGAGGAGAGGAATTTATGGTCAAAAAACTGATCGTCGGCGACGCAACGTATGAACTGGCCACTACGCGCCGCATTCTGGAACGCTTGCCCGAGGAGCATATGTCGTGGAAGCCGCATGAGAAATCGATGACGCTCGGCGGGCTGGCCACGCACCTGATCAACCTGCTAAACTGGCAAGTCGCGATTTTTCAGTACCCGGAGTTTGATCTTTCGACCGTGCCGCTGAGGCGCGAGCCTTTAGAAAAACGCGCTGACGTTCTGGAGGAGTTCGACGCAAACGTCGGCAAGTTGGAAAAGCTGCTCGCCGAATGCGAAGAGAAAACGCTCGGCGAGGAATGGACGCTGCGCCACGGCGACCATATCATCCTCCGAGAGCCGCGGGCGATCGCGCTCCGCACCTTCGGATTAAGCCACATGGTTCATCACCGGGCGCAGCTCGGGGTTTATTTGCGACTTCTCGATATTCCGGTGCCGGGCATCTACGGCCCCTCGGCCGACGAGGAAGCCCAATGAATTAAGTTTCTCGATCCAATACTCGCCAAAAAGTCGTAGGGCACTGACATGATCGCCGGTACTCTACTACAAGGGACAAGAATGATTACAATCCTTGATCACTAACAGTTGAGGATTTTTAATTGAACAATACCAGTTAATATCAGCTTTTTGTTTATTCAAGAAAAGGGCGCCATTCTTAAGTAAGAGGGCGTCTTCTTTTATTGGGCCATTTAATTGAATAAGTCTTATTAAACGAACGGTGGCAGGATAATGAATTTCATGGAGTAAAATAAGAAATTAGAGTAGAGAATTATTTAGAAAACAAAAAGGGATATGCCTTTGTTAAAATAAAAGATTTATTTTTAGTAAAGAAAAATTAAGCTTGAAATAAAGGTTTAAAAAACGGTATGGACATTGCAAACCGTTTTTTTTTTAGGGATTTATAAAACTTTTCAATGGAGTGCGTCGTCTAATAAATGGGAAGGAGGAACTGATGTGGATGAATTAACAGCAGAGGCGTTTGAAATAGAAGATAAGGAGGACCTTATAGATGAGATAATGAACAAGTATGGACAGGAAATCTTTGGATAGGCTACACTGAACTAGACAAAAAAATTAAGGTCAAGTAGACTACAACTAATATATTTGAGGAGAATCTACTATGACGAACAATAAAAGAGAAAGAAGAACCTTTACAGCGGAATTTAAGCACCAAATGGTTCAACTGTATCAGAATGGTAAACCAAGGAAAGACATCATTAAGGAATATGGATTAACACCATCATCATTGGATCGATGGATCAATCAAAATCATACGTCTGGCTCGTTTAAAGAGAAAGATAATAAGACCGCTGAACAACTAGAGTTGGAAGCGTTGAGAAAACAAAACAAACAACTTCTTATGGAAAATGATATTTTAAAGCAAGCAGCGCTGATACTAGGACGAAAGTAAAAGTAGTGAAGAATAACCTACATAAATACTCAATATCAGCAATGTGCAATGTCCTACAATTATCAAGAGCAACGTATTATTATGAAGCCAAACAAGCACAAGATACAGTAGATGAATTGTCACCACTCGTGAAAGAAATCTTCCGAGAGAGCCGTCAGAACTATGGAACACGAAAGATAAAAGTAGAACTAAAAAAGGTAGGATATGTGATTTCACGTCGCCGTATTGGGCGAATCATGCAGAACCAAGGTTTAGTATCGAACTATACGATTGCACAATTTAAGCCGAAGAGAGTTAGCTGTAACGAAGAAAACATTTCAAACGAACTCAATCGTCAGTTCAACCAACAAGAAGAGCTGGCTGTAGTCGTAAGTGATTTAACATACGTCCGTGTGAACAAAAAGTGGAATTACGTATGTTTATTAGTCGATCTCTTTAATCGAGAAATCATAGGCCATAGCGCAGGCCAAAAGAAAGATGCCGAGCTTGTTTCACAAGCTTTCGCAACGGTGAAAACAAACTTAAATCGGATTACCTTATTTCATACAGATCGAGGAAATGAGTTCAAAAACAAGCTGATCCATGACACGTTAGAGACCTTCAAAATCCAGCGTTCATTAAGTGCGAAAGGCTGTCCATATGATAATGCGGTAGCGGAAGCAACCTACAAAATCTTTAAAACAGAGTTCGTTCGCGATCGTCATTTCACAAGTTTAGAAGAATTGATTTTAGAATTGAACGACTACGTAAACTGGTTTAACAATGTTAGAATCCATGGCACATTAGGCTATTTGAGCCCTGTTCAGTACAGGCAGG
Organism: Bacillus sp. FSL K6-0042; assembly: GCF_038006685.1. Lineage (NCBI taxonomy): Bacteria > Bacillati > Bacillota > Bacilli > Caryophanales > Bacillaceae > Bacillus > Bacillus sp. FSL K6-0042. The sequence continues at coordinate 2,201,759 of NZ_JBBOVS010000001.1, read as the reverse complement.
AGCACCTTAAAAAAATTGTCTAGTTTCGTGTTGACACACCACTTACAGCTTGTTTATTCATATGTGAATAATAAAGAGGTCGCTGAGGACTTAACGCAAGATATATTTGTTAAATGTTATAAATCTCTTCATACATACAAAGGGAAATCAAATGTAAAAACATGGTTGTGGAGAATTGCCATTAATCATTGTAAGGACTATATAAAAAGTTGGTATAACAAAAAGGTAATCGTTACAGAGGATGAATCTACGTATATTGGGATTCAAAAAGAAAGTGTTGAACAAACTGTTATTCAAAATGCAGAGGACCGTAGGCTGGCTTCTGCAGTAATGAATTTACCGATAAAATATCGGGAAGTGATTTATCTCTTTTATTATGAAGAATTGCCAATCAAAGATATTGCTATGGTAATAGAAGTGAAGGAAAACACGATAAAAACAAGACTGAAAAGAGCCAAGGAACTCTTGAAGAAAGGATTGGAGGAATAATCAAATGGAAGATCGATTAAAAGGCCTACGAAAATCAATGGAGAATACAACTTTTAAACATTTGAGTTTTTCTGATCAGCATCGAAAGCAGGTACACGAAAAAATTAATCAATCATACGAAAATGAAGAAGATATCCTTTTAGCAGTTTTGCAACTTCTCATGAATGAAAAAACAGGGTACGAATTGGCACAGCTATTGCGTGGGAGAGGGATTCAAAAATTCGAAGGAAATGAAGGTTTTTTATACACCTTATTACATCGTCTGGAACAGAATCGTTTTATCCAATCAAGTTGGGATCATTCAGGAGCTAAATATTATCAATTAAATGATAAGGGAAGAAAGATGCTACGAAAGGCAGAAAAAAATTCTACAAAGGCACGATTTATATTAAAAGGATTAGTACAGGGGTGAGACAAATTTGAATAAAAAAGGGGAGCGTTTTTTAAAAGAAGTTACCAATCATATTAAATCAAAAGAAGCGAAGAACCTTGTGGAAACTGAACTGGATTTTCACTTGAAACAGGCGAAGAATATGTGGATAGAGAAAGGGTTAAGTGAGGAAGTTGCTGAAGACAAGGCTGTTGAACAAATGGGAAGTCCAATCAAACTTGGTCAAGAACTTAACAAACTTCATAAGCCAAAGGTCGATTGGTTCATTATTATTTTATTAGTGACTGCTATGGGGCTAGGCTTTTTGCCAGTTGTAGCTTTTGGACATACGAATGATTTACTAATAAATAAGGTGATATTTGTTATTCTCGGTGTTGCAACGGCTCTTGGGATGATGCTGATTGATTATCGGAAATTAGAGAGACTAGGATGGCTGTTTTACACAATCGGAGTACTCATCCTTTTAATGCTATACTGTTTTCAAAACGCTTCCATGAATGGAGAGCCATTAATAAAAATTGGTCCCATCGCAATTGAATGTTTAATGGCAGTGCCGTTCTTTCTTCTAGCTTGGGCTTCTTTTTTCAATAACAGTAGGTTAAAAGTTATGCATCTTCTGATATTGTACTTATTTTCTTTGTATCTATTCTTAACTATATCAATTCTTTCACCAATTTTTATCTATATCACGATGGTATTCGTTATGCTTTGGTGGAGTAAATTAGGAAAGAAAAAGGCATGGATCATTACAATTGTACCAATTTGTTTATTTATTATCAGAGTATTCTATTCCTGGTCCTCAGTAAAAGGATACCGGATGGCTAGAATTTTAGGGTACATAAATCCAGAGCAAGATGCAGGTGGCGCAGGGTTTATGTATATACGTTTAAAAGAGGTAATGTCATCAGCAGGTTGGTTTGGTACATCTGGAAATGTAAAGTCTATCCCTGCTGCAGATACTGATTTTGTGTTTGCAAGTTTGACTTACTATTATGGGTATTTGTTTGCGCTAATCCTTGTTTTGATTCTTTCTCTTTTTGTAGCAAGGATAATGGTCATATCTTATAAAATAAATGCTCGGTATGGTAAATTGCTTCTTGTTGGTGGAATGACTCTTTTTGTAGTCCAGTTCATTTATAACGTTGGAATGATCATAGGCTTATTACCGATCGCTTCTATATCATTACCTTTTATTAGCTATGGATTGATGCCAATTCTATTTAATGCGTTTTTAATGGGTATCGTGTTAAGTGTGTATCGACGTAAAAATTTGATATCAAGTAGTTTCATTTAGAATTGAATCTAAAGTTTCTTTACATTAATTTAATAAGGAAACTTTACACTGACATGGGTATTTAGCTTATTCCAGAATAGGGCGCTTTTCTGAAATAAGGAGAGCGTCTTTCTTCATGAAAAGGGCCATTTAACAGCATAACTATTTCAGGTAAACAAATTAAAAACGTTAATGTGGAATGTATTTACTGAACAGCCTAAAATTTTTCAGATAGTATGAAGTTTGTGAAAAAGGGTACTTGAAATTACTGATATAATAATAAAAAATCATTAATGGAGGAAGTCTATGAAATTTGTACTTATATTTGGTCCGCAAGCAGTTGGTAAAATGACAGTAGGGCAAGAGTTAGCTAAAGTAACTGGATTGAAACTATTTCATAACCATATGACCATTGAATTACTTGAGCCCTTATTCAGCTTTAGCCCGGAAATGTGGAGGGTGTCAACTTTATTTAGAAAAGAAATATTCAAGGCAGTGGCTGAGAGTGAACTGGAAGGTTTGATTTTTACATATGTGTGGGCTTTTGATCAACAAGAGGATTGGGACTTCGTAGACCAGACATGTGAAATCTTTGAATCCCAGGGTGCCACTATTTATTTTGTGGAATTAGAAGCCGATATGGACGAGAGGCTGGAAAGAAATAAAAGTCCGCATCGACTTGAGCATAAACCTACCAAAAGAAACGTTGCTTGGTCGGAGAATGAACTAAGAGAATCAATGGAAAAATACAGATTGAACTCCCATAAAGGTGAAATTAAAAATGAGAACTACATAAAAATTAATAATACAAATTTGAGTGCTGCAGAAGTAGCTGAAATAGTGTCAAAAAGGTTTGAATTATAAAATCACGTGAATGATCTTCTGTAGATTTAAAAGAAAGTCGTACCGTTTTGAAGAAAGTTGCACCGTTTATAAAAAAGTTGCGATGATTTGAAAAAAGTTTAACCGTTTTAGAGGGGGATTTTTAAAGAAAACATTGTTGTAGCAAGTTTTATGAAAACTTTTGATCGAACTTTTTTATAAAATTTGTACACTAATTCACAATGATTATTCTGTTTTTGATCAAACTTTTTTCAAAATAAATTCTTTTTGGTTCTCACTAAATAAGGATTTTCAAAACATTTCTAATCAAACTTTATTCAAAAGCTACATCTTCAATTATCGGGCGCGATTGTTGAGCAACATAGATAGGAAATGACCAAACTTTTTTATAAAAGAATGAACCAACTGAAAATATTAAGAGCGTGTTTTGATCAATCTTTTAAAAAAAAACGCTCTTTTCTAAGATCGTTTATCAAGGTTATTAGTATCGATTTGATCAAACTTTATTTTAAAGTAACAGGAGGATCATTTTAAAAGAAAATTGGATAGTAGCAAATTTAAAATATTGCTATAGACTTCATCAAATGGTACACTTATAGTACGAATTATTTGAATTTTCTCATTTGTAATCATATAAGACATACAGATTCGAGTCTTTAGACAGTCGCTTAAAGAGCTATCTTTAAGCCGTTCTAAAGGCTTTTTTGTTGTTCCCGCAAGTTTGAATGCTAGTAAAAATCATTAAATTATTGGAGGTGATGGAATGAAACTTGCCTTGCAAAGGCTGTGAAGGAATGTGTTGTGGTGCTGTCCTAACTCAAATGAACTAAAGAATATTCTGTTTAAAAAGGAGACAGTAATACTATGATTATTGAAACAGATATATCTCTAGAAGGAAATTCAATTTCGCTTATTCCTCTTGAGGTGAAGCATAAGGAACAATTATTTGAAGCTTTAAAAAGCCCTGAAGTATGGAAATATTCCTGGCGAAAAGTTACCACAGTGGAGGATATAGAGCAAATATTAATGATAGCTGTTAATAATAAAAAAGGTGGGAAACATATACCTTTTATTGTTAAGGATAAACTGAAAGGTCAAGTATTAGGGACAACTCAAATTTGTGGTATTGATAAAGTAAATCGTAATGTGGAAATAGGTTGGACTTGGCTTTCACCAAAAGTTTGGAGAACAAAAGTAAACACAGAATGTAAATTCTTATTACTTAAGTATTGTTTTGAAGAATTAAAAGTAAATCGTGTCCAATTTTCAGTTAGTGGAGAAAACATACGTTCTCAAAAAGCTGTTGAACGAATAGGAGCAACAAAAGAGGGAACTTTTCGTAAACATAGAGTAAAGGCAGACGGAACCATTCAAGACAATATATTTTACAGTATTATTAATGATGAATGGGAGTCAGTAAAAGAAAGATTGATTTATTTATTAGAGAAAGCATACTGTTAGTCTCACCTCTTCTTTTTTAACTATCAACTTGATTCAATATTGGTCCAATTAGGACTTGTCCTTTTTCAGCACTTGATTCTGAATAATATTTCACTTATTTCTCAAACCAAAAACAATAAATAATTAAGTAGTCGTTGTTCAACTATCGGGCGCTATTCTTTTATAGAGAAAGCGTCTTTTTCTTGTATTTCAAGTGTTCTCATAGTTAAGTAATTTTTTTGTTTTCTACGATTGTTGAATAACTAGCGTATAAAAGAGACTCTCCTTGAATATAATAGAATCTAGATTAATTGATTTATAGAATGGAAGCGTGAAGAATAATGTTATTATCTGAGGCCTGGGAACAGTATCAATTAGATAAAAAAATTGAGGGATATTCACCTTTGACTTTAAAAACATATTGTTTTCAATATAATCTCTTATTACGTTATTTCGGTGACATCATCCTCATCAATTACGTCACAGCTATGCTACACATATGATTAACAACGGTGCGCCACTTGAAGTAATACAAAGCTTATTTGGTCATGAGAAGAGTGAAACCACGAGAATATATGCTCAGCTGAGCGGAAAGTTGAGACACGATTTTTATATTAAATATTTTTGAAAGCTACTGAAATTAATCTTTAATCAAAATCGAGGCATGCATATAAAAAGACGTATCTTTTTGAATTGGGCCATTTTGTTGAATAATTAAATTCCTATTATTTTGTTGTGGTAAATAAGTAGAATAGGTCGTGAATATACTGTGGATATGTTAAGACTTTAATTAGGATGGGAGTGAATAAGCAATTATGATACAAACGATGAGCGTCCTTATTTCTGGTGCGAGCATTGCCGGCACGGCACTCGCTTACTGGCTTCACCGCCACGGATTCGACGTGACTGTAATAGAACGTGCACCAGCATTGCGCACGGGTGGTTACGGGGTTGATATCCGTGGTGCAGCCATTACGGTGCTTAAGGGGATGGGTATACTTGATCAAGTTCGTGCAGCTGACACGAACTTGACTGGTGTTTACTTTGTGAACAGCAAAGGCAAGTTCGAAGGTCAAATAAGCGAAGCGAGTATGGGGAACCAGCAGGGGCTGGACATCGAAATCATGCGTGACGATCTTAGTAACATTTTGTACGATTTAACCAAGGATACGGTTGAATACATTTGGGGCGATTCGATTACCGCTATACATGAGACTGAAGCTGGTGCAGAAGTTCAATTTATTCATGGCAAGCCACAGACATTTGACCTGGTCATCGGTGCGGACGGGCTCCATTCTAATGTGCGCACCTTAACTTTTGGCGACGAAGCACAGTTTAAACGTACACTTGGCTGTTATATCTCGATTTTCACCCTCGAGAATTACCTCAACCTCGACCACCGCCAGCTGCTTTATACGATACCAGGCAAAACAGTAGGTATGTATAGCGCTCGTGACAATACCGAAGCAAGGGGTATGTTCTTGTTCCAATCAGAGGCATTGAAGTACGACCGCTATGATATAGAATCTCAAAAGAAATTTGTAGAAAATGCCTTCTTAGGCCATACAGGTTGGGAAACCTCGCATCTACTCAAAACCATGAGAGATGCGACAGACTTTTATTTTGACGAGATATGCCAGATTCACATGCCGACATGGTCAAAGGGGCGGATTACATTGGTAGGCGATGCGGCGTATGGCCCATCACCTCTATCGGGTCAAGGATCTAGCCTGGCGCTTGTCGGGGCTTTTGTATTAGCTGGTGAACTCAAAGCTGCAGATGGCGATTTCGCCCGTGCATTTGTTGCCTACGAACAAAAAATGAGAAAGTTTGTTGAGAAAAATCAAAAAATAGGACTAATAGCTGCCGGGAGTATGATTGAAAAATCAAACTTCAAAATCTTTCTTCGCAATTTAATGCTGCGTATACCAACCATTATGGTTGTACAATTTAAGATGATTTCGAAAATGATAGCGAAAGCTGCTAACGGGATAAAGCTGAAAGATTATTGATATGGATAGTTATAAAGGAGTTTTAGCCCAGCATTAATTTATCATTTTAACCGAGAAGACCCCCTCCTCTAAACGAAGTGAAGTGCACCCCAATTGTTAGAGGTAGGTGGGGGTAGTTCAATTCAAACCAACAGGAGGAGGTACTTTAAAATCTTAGGTTAATGGATGTGTGGCGAGACCCCATAAAGAAAAGACACTTATAAGAGTGTCTTTTCTGATTGTTTTTTAGCAGAAGCAAGCAGCTCCAACTATGATTAATAATATAAAGAGCACAATGATTAGGGCGAATCCGCCGCCAAAGCCACAACTACCACCAAAGCCCATAATAGTTCCTCCTTTCAATAGGAGGGGAAAACATTGAGTCATTCATGTGTTCTAACGGTTTACATTACCTTATGTTTTTAGAGGATATATGAGCAGGTCCTTTAAGAAATAAAGAAAAGACACCCATATGAGTGCCTTTTCTAATTGTTTTTAGCAACCTCCGCCGAATCCTCCGCCCCAACAGCTGCAACCAATGATAATTAGCAGGATGAACAGTACAATTAGTAAAGCGAATCCGCCGCCAAAGCCACCACAACTACCACCAAAGCCCATAATAGTTCCTCCTTTCAATAGGAGGGGAAAACATTGAGTCATTCATGTGTTTTAACGGTTTACATTACCTTATGTTTTTAGAGGATATATGAGCAGGTCCTTTTGAAAAAAGAAAAGACACCCTAAGGTGCCTTTCTCCGACTTGAACCATCTTAATCTTAATAATATGTATTGGACTCCCATCCACTTACCATTTTACCATATTTATCTATATCGGTTATTGAGAAAATAAAAGAACCCCTTCGAGTGCTGATACCTACTTCACTACCTTATACTAAAAATTCACTTGCTAATACTCATTCAAAAATAAGGAAAATGCATTATCGTTTATAAAGGTATACTTATATGGACATATTGAGAGTTCTCCTTATCACTAAATACATAAAAATTATAATTACACTCAAAAGTGTAATTATAGAAATAGAATTTGTTGAGAAATTTGAATTTTCATAATAATAGGTTGTTTTTCCAATATTTCCCCTCTATAATTTGGATGTACCACATGATTATATAATGAAGGAGGAGTTCATTATGGGACGTTGGATTATAGTAACAAGTGAAAAGCATGAACCTAAATTAACAGTGTCTGAAACAAAAGAATTACAGAAACTACAAGAAAAAAAATAAAGAAGATAAAGAGGACAATCTTATGATGTCCTCTTTATCTATACATAAATCCATGAAAGTTTGTATTCATTTACTTTATATTTAACTGGGGGTTATTAGAATGCTATATTCTTGGGAAAGAGAAACCTTAGAAGAAATTGCGCATCAACGTATTATGGATACGTTCAAAGAATTAAATTTTTCAGTGAAAAAAAAAGCTTTTGGAGATAAAATACAAACCACATACGTGGAATTATTTAATTTAAATCAACAGATTGAATCATTCGGCGTAGGAAAAGGGAAGTACAATGAATTAGGCGCATTGTTTGAGGCCTTAGAGCATTATACTCTGGAGAACATATCAATGAAAGAGTGTGATTTTTTCTCTTCTCATCATATTGCGAAGAACCCAATATTTGACGGAGAGCGTGTTATGCAATTGATAGTAGAAGAACCAGATCAACAATTACTTTGTAAAAAATACTATGCTTTGAATGATACACAAGAACATGTATGGTATCCATTTTTTATTGCTAATCCACATTATATGCAACATCCAATTGAAACGGATACTTATCAGTATCAGAAAGTACAACGATACAGTTCTAATAGTGGCACAGCCATTGGTTCCACTTTACATGAAGCAATTATTCATGCAACGAATGAAGTCATTGAAAGGGATGCCTTTTCTTTATTCCTACTTCAGCATTTCTATTATGATATGCCAGATCATACATTAAAGATAATTCATCCAAATACGCTTCCACCATCCCTAAAAGAAACGATTGTACACGCAGAAGAGGAATTACAAGAGGAAATTATACTATTGGATATTACAACGGAAGTTGCAATTCCAACTATATTAGCTGTTACAAAAAATAAAAAGCATACTGGTATATTTGGGCTCGGTACATCTTTATACCCTGAATATGCTATCTTGCGAAGTATTACAGAACTGATTCAGGTGAATCATATCGCTTCTGCAAATATTGGTGATGAGCTAGCACATCGAGAGCATTTTTTGAATCATTTACAGCCGTATCCTCGTCACTATGCTTGTGCAGAAATGAATATGTGTTCCGTATTTAATCAATTTCCAGCCACTTATGTTTCGTTTGAGGATTTACCGAGATTTTCAGAACGTAATTTAATACTTTACATCGAAGAACTGCAAGAACGATTACACCAACAACATTTTTCTATCTATTATTCTCCAGTCAAAGAGTTTTCCAATGGTATAAAAATCATACATGTACTAATTCCACAAATGGAGCGTTTTTTATTGATTACAAATGGTCAATTGGTGTTCCCGTCCGAAAGAGGTATGAAAAAGAGTCTTAAATTAAAGTCCAGTTTATAAAAAAACACCCTATAAAGGGGACTAAGAAAAATGCTAATCCGCCCTATATGAGGTACCATCAACATTTTAACGTTTGTTGACAGTACCTCATATATTTTCAACAAAATAAAAAAGCATCTAATTTAAATTAGATGCGGAATATATCAAGTACATTATCTTTTTCTTCCTTATTAATTCCGATATATCTCAATGTAATTTGTAGTGTGCTATGATTTAGTATTTCTTGTAGCATAGCAATATCCTTTGTTTTCTTGTAAAACCAATATCCAAATGTTTTACGCATAGTATGAGTACCAATAGATTCTACTTTGGCAAAATTTCCGGCTTTTTGTAATTGTCGATAGGCTTGAATTTTACTAATGGGTTTATCACCTTTTCGAGAAGGAAATAACCAGGTACTTTTTAGATCTTCAGCGTATGGAAATACTTCCTCAAAAATAGATGTAATATTTATGATACGCTCCTTTTTTGTTTTTCCTTCTTTAACTTTAAATTCTTTCCGTTTTTTTCGCTTCAGTTTTAAAACCTCAGTCGTTTCCATTTTAAGTAAATCACTTACACGTAATCCGGTTCTGGTGCACAAATTTATTTTTATTTGCGTTCGCCTTTACGTGAGTGGAATCTGTCATTAATGCACGTCCTCCCACCATACGATGTTCCATCGCTTGACGTACGATTTCATCGAAGATTTCTTCAAAAATGTTTGTATGAAAAAAACGAGTGCGACGATTCCAGCTAATTGTGGAGTGATCTGGAACGGAATCTGATAAAGAAAACCCTAAAAACCAGCGGTACGCAATATTTGTTTTAATTTCTTTTTCTAATTGACGTTCCGATCGAATACCGTAAAAATAACCAATAAACATCATTTTAAATAAAACGATAGGATGAATAGAGGGACGACCATTGTTTTCACAGTAATAGGGACGTAACTTCTCCTCAATAAAATCAAAATTAATAGTGGCTTCAATTGCACGAAGAAAATGATCGTGTGGAACTAACTCTTCTACAGAAACTGATACGCGTTCATCGCGATGATTTTTTAATGCATCCATCATCAGAAATCTCTCCTTTTCCTCTTTTTTATCAGTGTTGACAGATAAAAAGAGGCTCAGACACAAAAATAGGCTGTGGAGAAGACTTTCTCCACAGCCTGAACATCTTTCAGTATGAAAGATGTTATTAAGATCCTAGCTGCATAAATTTTTCTTTTTACTTGTTTTGGGTAAGTATACTTATCTTAGGTTGATGGGCATGCCCTTATAAGGGTTCATCTTATTTTTTTCGTTTTGGGGAACAGAGAATTTCTTAAGTTGATGGATGTGTGACGCTACCCCATCGCTATCAAGCTAAGCTCATACAACGTCAATTATAGTAGAGGTTGTTTCTTTTTTCTAAAGGTTGTTTTCTAAAAGGCTGTTGTTTTTGTCGTTCATTTACAGTCTCGTGTAGTAATCCTTTAAGTTTTGCGAATTTCTTGTAGTTAGTGGCTGTATCTGTGCATAACAAAGCAGATGGGTGAATATATTCACCTATCACAGTGTCAATTTCTTCGGCTTTGACACGCCCTGTTCCTGCTTTTCGAGCAATCATATTACCGTTTCTAAATTGTTAAACCAAAGTGAGTTTTGGCCAGAATAAGATAAATTTTTAATGGATTATTGCCATGATTATATTGATAAAACTCATCAATATTTTTGTCGAAAGGAGGAATTAAAATGAAGAGAGATGATAATAAGATTGGTCACTTTACATCTGAAAAAGGAAAGGAAGACTTTCAAATTGCTTACGATGAATCAATGGCACTTCTTCCAAAGCCTAACGATACGAAAGATATAAAAACTAAATATGGCACAGTTCGTGCTTATTACTTTACTAAAGAGGAAAATAAACATAAGGAACCAATACTCTTACTCCCTGGACGTGGTGCATCTACTCCAATGTGGGCACCCAATTTAGAAGGGCTAAGGGAGGAAAGGCCTGTTTACATGATAGATTTACTTGGTGAACCTGGAATGAGTGTGCAAACGAAGGTGATTGAAAACCAAAAACAACAAGCAGAATGGTTAAATGAAGTGATTGAAGGATTAGGTTTAGAAAAAGTGCATATCGTGGGTGTCTCAGTTGGTGGTTGGACAACAATGAATTTGGCCAGATATAATCCAGAGCATATTGCTTCGGCTAGTTTATTGGACCCAGTCTTTGTATTTGCGCAAATGCCCGTAAAGATGATTCTAGCATCTATTCCAGCTTCCGTCCCTATTGTACCTAAGTTTATAAGAGAAAAGATGTTAAGCTATGTTTCTGGAGGAGCAGAAACAAATGACGATGAGCCTATTGCTAAATTAATCGAGTCGGGTATGCGTAACTATAAACTTAAAACGCCAGCGCCTGATCTATTTAGTAAAGAAGACTTAAAAAATATCAATGTTCCAGTGCTTGCATTAATGGCCGAAAAAAGTACAATGCACAATTCAGTAAAAGCAGTTGAAACTGGGAAAAAATATGTTAAAGGTATCGATATAGTTAACTGGAAAAATGCATCTCACGCAATCAATGGTGAGTTCTCTAACGAAGTTAATGCTAGGATCCTTGATTTTGTAGAAAAACATTCTAATGAAAACTAAGTTGAAAGTGGAAAATATGTTGTAATAACAACTTTACATTATCACTTTCATTTTTCATAATCGGTATAAAAAATATGATTAATGCTACTCTTATTAACAATGCAAAGGGAGCTTGCTACATTCTTATATGTAATATTGCATATAAGAATGTATTGATAAAAATGTAAGCGCTTACTATAATAAGAGTATAAAGATAAATCACATCTTAGCAACAACAAAAGAGGAGGAAATAATATGACAATCGCAATGACAATTTTAAAATTTGTAGGTGGAGCACTTCCATTCGTTCAAGAACTTTTAAAAGCATTTATGTAAGTTCACTATTTGGCAATTATTTACAAAAAATTATCATACCTTAATACGAAAAAAAGGAAGAAGTTGATTTTCTTGAAAATTACGAAAAATAATAAAGGAATAAAATTCCTTACATGTTTATTAGTTAGTTTATGCACTATTAATTATTCATCTATTTCCTTCGCGGAAACACAAACAGGTAATTCAGCTGATACAACAAAAAATGCTAGTGGCATTAATACTGGCATAGCAAATTTAAAGTATGATAGTAGAGATATTTTAGCAGTAAATGGTGATAAAGTAGAGAGTTTTGTTCCGAAAGACAGTATAAATTCAAATGGTAAATTTGTAGTAGTTGAACGTGAGAAAAAATCACTTACAACTTCACCAGTGGATATTTCGATTATTGATTCTGTGGCTAATCGTACTTATCCAGGAGCAGTACAACTTGCAAATAAATCTTTTGCGGATAATCAACCTAGTTTATTAGTGGCTAAGAGAAAACCTTTGAATATTAGTATAGACTTACCTGGCATGAGAAAAGACAATACAATTACTGTCCAAAATCCTACATATGGTAATGTGTCTGGAGCAGTAGATGAATTAGTATCTACTTGGAATGAAAAGTATTCAAAAACACATACGTTACCTGCAAGAATGCAGTATACAGAATCTATGGTGTATAGTAAATCTCAAATAGCAAGTGCTCTTAATGTTAACGCTAAATACCTTGACAATTCACTGAATATCGACTTTAATGCTGTTGCAAATGGAGAGAAAAAAGTAATGGTTGCGGCATATAAGCAAATCTTTTATACCGTAAGTGCAGAACTACCAAACAATCCATCAGATCTTTTTGATAATAGTGTTACTTTTGACGAGTTAACTCGTAAAGGGGTAAGCAATGTGGCTCCGCCTGTTATGGTGTCTAATGTAGCTTATGGTAGAACAATTTACGTGAAATTAGAAACAAGTTCTAAGAGCAAAGATGTACAAACTGCTTTTAAAGCCTTAATTAAGGGTCAAGGCGTTGAAGCGAGTGGACAGTACAAAGACATTTTTGAAGACAGTACCTTTACCGCTGTAGTATTAGGCGGAGATGCAAAAGAGCATAACAAGGTTGTTACAAAAGATTTTAATGAAATCCGAAATATCATTAAAGATAATGCAGAATTAAGTTCTAAAAATCCAGCATACCCAATTTCATATACAAGCACTTTCTTAAAAGATAACGCAACTGCTGCTGTTCATAACAATACAGATTATATTGAGACTACAACTACAGAATATTCTAGTGCTAAAATGACGCTTGATCATACTGGTGGATATGTTGCTCAATTTGATGTATCTTGGGATGAATTCTCATATGATAAAAATGGTAAAGAAGTACTAACCCATAAAACTTGGGAAGGAAACGGCAGAGACAGAACTGCTCATTTCAATACAGTCATACCACTTCCGCCGAATTCAAAAAATGTAAAAGTCGTAGCAAGAGAATGTACAGGTCTTGCATGGGAATGGTGGAGAACAATTATTAATGAACAAAATGTTCCATTAACAAATGAAATGAAAGTTTCAATTGGAGGAACAACATTATATCCAAGTGCTAATATTAGTCATTAGGTAAAAGTGAAGCGCCCTGTTTACAGGGCGCTTTTTTACTTGGTCACAAGTATATCGGCGCTTTACTTTTATATTGGCCTGTTCCAAGTCAAACTGTTCACCGACTTTTAAACTAACCTCGGGTTGCGCCGAATCGTTGCATTTAAAATACGCCCTTCTACTTCACGACTTTTGGCAAAGCGAACAAGGGCAAGTTTAGGTAATTTCATTTTGTTGCCTTCAATCGCAATATTTTCGTTATGGGGGGATTTAATTTCGTTAGGTTGATGGCGATGGGGTTGCGCCCACATTTCAACTAAAATATACGCTAAGCAAATTTCGACATGAAAAAACGTTGATTTTACTACTCTAATCGATATCACCAATCTCAAAAACGTAGGTATTTAAAACAAAGGTGCTTCAATGTAAAAAGTGCTGAAAATAGCTTAAATATTGTCTCAAAACTCATCTTTAAATCAAAATCTCAATTCAAATTATGTTATTGAGGTTTGAGAATACCTTAGAGTGTAAAAACATTAAAATGTGCGTGTTACCCCGGACAGTTAATGATACAAATATGACTGTTATAACGTATGTGTCAAAGTTCTATAATGAAAATAAAAATGAAATCGAACGTTCAAGAGAATCTGTATTAAAATTTATAAAAAGAAATGTAGTTCAAGTAAATTTACGGGAGTTTATTAGGCTGAAAGGATGCGGATGTCATACAGGTTATCAGTAAATAACAATTTTTAATTTTGATGAGTATGTTGGCTTATCAAAAAATGATAAAATAGTTACCGCAATGGTAAAATTTTATAATGATAAAAAAGAAAGGGGAATCTCTATGAAATTGCTACGTTCATTTCTCATTCTCACTCTTGTTGTATTGTTAAGCGCATGCAATACAGCAACAAAAGTCACAAAGGTTCAAAAAAATGGCGAAACGACTTTAAAAATTGGCTCCCTGCAAGGGTATCACGATGTGCAAACGATTAAAGCTGAAAAAGGAAATGTGGAAATACCTTATGAGGCAGCCGTTGAAGAAGGTACGATTTTATTGCAAGTCACAAAAGACGATAAGGTCATTTATGAAGAAGAAGTCACTTCTCAAAAAGAAGGTTTGCTTTCTTTTGAAGCGCCAAAATCCGGATCATATGATTTAATTGTACGCGTGAAGGGTGAAGAAGAGAAAGCGAAAGGAATTCAAATACATACGAAGCTATGAAAAATCGGCAAGCGGAGTGTACCCGCTTGCCGTTTCCATTTCCAGTTGGTTCTGGCACAACACATGCTCATCAATTTTACGTTTACTTCACTTTTTTTCAGCACTCTGTATCTAGACGGTAAATCCGTTGGCCACGGCAAGACTTTATCAATTTCTCCTACTTATACTTATAGAAAAACAACAGGTTACTGATCGTGATAAAGCTGTTATGACTGTTATGCGTGAACTTCAAGAGGTAAAACAGATAGTTGCAGCAAGTAATGAAAAGAAATGGTATCACTTTCTTTTTTATGTTGATCATATGTGATTAGATATAGGGGTCACCATACATCACTCTCAACAATAATTTTTCTTTCTCTATAGCTAGTTATTTATAAGAGCAAATCGTATTTACGTCTTTACTTGAATATGCAATTTTCCATATCCAAATAAAGGGAATCGGTATACGGAGGGTGATTAAATTATGTTAAAAATATTTAAATTGTATTTAATGTTTTTTTGTAGATTAAAATAGTTATTTTTTAACCAGATATATCAAGGTGTAACCATTATAATTACTTGAATGATATTAAACAATAATTTTAGAAGTATAATATTTTCACTTACATTAATACGCTATAACTAAATTGTTGAATATAATCGACAAAATTCTACTATTTACGCATAAAAAATTTAATGTTTTAATAAAGGTGTAATTGGTATGACCACTCAAGGGGGAGGAGAAGATTGTACTAATAAAAGTGCAGTAAAGTTGCAAGTAACATTATGTAGATTCCGTTTTTTTCTGGTTTGCTACCGGTAAGTGGGGTTATGTTAACCTCACTTATTTTCATGTTGAAACTTGCTTAGCGTGGTTTTTTCCGATTTGCGGTCTGTACCCCTAATTAAGGCCCTCGAAAGAGTGTTTTTTATTTTATCGATAAATAATATATATAAATATAGTAAAATAAACCTTGTAAGATACATTTATGAAGAAAAAATGTTATTAAAAGTAAAGTGGTTCAAGTTGGAGTAAGGCACCTGAGGGTGTCTTTTTTTTTTCTTAAAGAAAGGACCTGCTCAATTAGATCGTAACAACATAAAATAAACCGAATCCGTTACATGTGAACTCCTATGTTTTTCCCTCTTACTTAAAGGAGGAACTATTTATTATGGGCTTTGGTGGTAGTTGTGGAGGTTGTGGCTTTGCTGGAGGATTTGCTTTACTCGTTGTACTCTTTATATTATTAATTATAGTTGGAGCTGCTTGCTTCTGCTAAAAAACAATGAGAAAAGACACTCATAAGAGTGTCTTTTCTTTATGAAAAAATCCCCACACATTGTGCAGGGCCAAGTGTAAAATAACACTTTCAGGTGAACACCCTCATAGTAATACATATCTTACCCATGAGCAAAACAGGAAAATCATATATTCCCTCTAGTAAAATATGAACGGTACCCCATGGAATGATGATTATGTATAAAAAAATAATAATTTAGGGAACTTAGCATAGAAGATCTGATTTAAGGAGCTTTTTATTTTTTCTCAATAACGAATATAGATAAATATGGTAAAATGGCAAGCGAATGGGAATTCAATTTATATTATTAAAAGTAGAGTGGTTCAAGCCGGAGAAAGGCACCTTTGGGTGTCTTTTTTTTAAAGGACCTGCTCATATATCCTTTAAAAACATAAGGTAATGTAAACCGTTAAAACACATGAATGACCCAATGTTTTCCCCTCCTAGGTAAAGGAGGAACTATTATGGGCTTTGGTGGTAGTTGTGGCAGTGGCGGCTTTGCTGGAGGATTCGCCTTACTCGTTGTGCTCTTTATATTATTAATCATAGTTGGAGCTGCTTGCTTCTGCTAAAAAAACAATGAGAAAAGACACTCTTATGAGTGTCTTTTTTATGAAAAAATCCCCACACATTGTGCAGGGACTATGTTTAGTTAAATCAATTCATCAATCATAGGTTCATTATCATAGCAAAAAGAACCATCAATCTTCTTTTTCGATTTACTCTTAACAGGGTAAAACTCGGCTCTTTTCTTATCTGAATTTGCTTAGCGTGGTTTTTTTCTGAAATGCTGGAGGTATCCTTAGTATAGATCTAGTTTTTTCTTTTTTGTTTATGGATGTCCTAAACTCTTTATTTATAGTATTTTGAATGTATACCTTTGTTGGGTATTTTGAAGATATTAGAGGATTCGGTTTAAAGTCAATGATTTAGGGATATTGAAAGTAAACTAATAACAAAAAAGTTTACTTTCATTTTTATTGAAAATATTTTTTTGAAGGGTATGAAATATATTTTAACCAAAAAACTGAAAATTAAAATATTTAAATGTATAATAAAGTACAGGAGATATTGAAGAAATAAATAGAGAAGAGGGAATATCGTATGACTAGTTTAAAAAATGTTCTTGAGCTTGATTTTGCATATCTTGAAACCTTTACTAGCCGAATAGAGAAATCATGGGGTTCTATATTTTGTAATGAAAGTAACCCATATTATTATGATGCAAATCATGCACATGTAAGTGTAGTAAGTTTAAATCCACAAATGATAGTAGATGAAGTAGTCCATTTCTATAAGACTAAAAATATAGTACCTAGATTTTATATATACAACTTAGATATGCAAGAAAAACTGATTTCTGAATTACAAATAAAGAATTTTGGATTTGAAGAATTAATAAGTCCAGTCCAATTATGGAATAAGAAATTAACTAAAAAAGATAAAAATGAAAAGGTTACTATTGAAAAGGTATCTGAATTAAATTTTGAAGAAGCTTTAGATATTGAATGTAGTATAAAAGAGTTAGGAGGCGAAGTTAGAAAAAAAGCTTTTCAAGATGAATTCCAACATCCAGCATTCACTCACTATCTACTTAGATACAATGGAGTAGCATGTTCCATCGCTTGTATTTTTGAACATGAAAAACAAGCCCGAATGGAAAGTGTAGCTACAATTGAAAAGTTTAGAGGTAAAGGGTTAATAGGTGAACTTATTCACTTTATTCAAAGTGAAGTAATGAATAGAGGACTAGATAATCTTTGGGTGATCCCAATTAACGAAACAGTAGAAAAAGTGTATGAAAAGTATGGATTTGAAACAGTAGAAAAAATTAAAACGGGACATGCGTTTTTAGAAGGAAAAAGTATTAAAGAAATTCACGAGGGATAGAAAAAATCAATTTATTTTGCTAAAGAAAAATATTTAGTTAACAAGTGTAATGAAAGTAAACTTCTATACTAAAGTTTACTTTCAAAACTAAAAAAGAGTCCTATTAATTTTAAGTAGTTCAGATAACATGAAGAAACCCTATAAATGGCAGGTTAAATCGAGTATAAAATCACAAAGGTTTTATACTCGATTTTTTTGTTGATATGTAAAGGTTTATCCGGTTTTCACTGTTGAATTAACAAGTGCAATAGCACATCAATTATCAGGATGACCATAACCATTGTCATTTCGTTATTTTTGATGCGATTAAAGTTGCTATTCGAGGTGGTGAAAAAAGGAATAGGAAATTTATGTTAAAATATAAAGACAAGCAAAGTGGTTCCTGTTCCGTTAACGAGCAGGATTGTTGAACAATGGGCATTTGTTTTAAGAGTGTCTAGTTTTCTAATAATGGAGGGGAATTATCAGATGTCAAACTACGAAAACGAAGAAATGCTAACGGGAGGGAATGTCTCAAATGTATATCGTTCGGAAGGTACTGTTCGACGAGAATTAAAGCCAGACAGTAACAAAATTCATAAGCTATTAAATCATTTGGAAAACAAAGGGTTTAGTTATGCACCAAAGTTTTTAGGTATTGATGAAAAAGATAGAGAGATATTATCATTTATTGAAGGAGAAGCTGGTAATTATCCTTTAAAAGAATATATTTGGTCTAATGATGTTTTAAAAGAAATAGCGAAGATGCTCCGTCTTTACCATGATGCTGTGAGTGACTTTCCATTATCAGATGATTGGAAACCAATGGATAATACTCCAAATAAAATAGAGGTTGTATGCCACAATGATTTTGCAATATACAACATTATTTTTAATCACGAAAAACCAGTAGGTATTATTGATTTTGATGTTGCTGGTCCTGGTCCAAGACTTTGGGACATAGCCTATACTCTTTACACTTGTGTCCCCTTAAGTAGAGTTTATCATACTGAAACAGGTGAGGCAGTTTATTATAATTTATTACAGCATGCCGACCGTATAAGACAAAGAGTTAAATTGTTTTTTGAATCCTACGGTGAGGGTATGGAAGAAGATTATTTGGAGATGGTATTGCTACGATTAGAAGGATTATGTAAATACATGAAAAGAAAAGCCAAAGAAGGCGATATAAATTTTCAAAAAATGATAGATGAAGGACACCTTGAACATTATCAAAACGATATTAAGTTCATTCGTGAACATGGAAAAGAGTGGATTTAATGAAATAAGTCTTATACAAAAGTAAAGCTCATAGTCATATAGAGACTTTGAGCTTTTTTGCGTGTTATTTACTATGCAAATTAACCTTTAAAAACAACCTGTCTTTTTTCCATCAAGTTAAGAAATTGGTTGTTCCCCAAAACGAAAATTTCGTTTTGGGGGAGCTGTGAAATTTCACCAAACACGTTTTAGTATGTTTTTTCTTGTAGTTTGCAATATAAAGTGTATCTTGAAACTGATAATATTCGATTCTGTTATACTTAACATCTTCATTTTCTCTTTATCTGCTCGAAAAGATTTAATTCTAATCTATTAATGTATAAACTCTCATTTCTGATTTCGCCTTCCTTCCAGAATGCTAGCTTTCCATGTACTTTTAATCTCTCAAAGAAATAAATGATTTGAAAATTTATGGTATAAAATCATAACAAAAAGGTAATAAAAATTACATTAAAATAATCTTTGTTTCTGTTTGATAAAAAATATTACATTTTTATTACAAAAACTATTGATTACATTTAAATATCATAATATAATTCTGTTTGTGGAAATAAAAACTAAAATTATTCATTATTTGGGTGGTATGGAAAATGAAGGAAATTATTTTACCAATTTTAATGTCTACAATGTTTATCGTTCCTGCAGTATCTCATGCAGAAGAAAATGTAGTTTCTCAAAATAATACGGATACAATTGAACAAGTTCAAGAAAAGAGTGGTTGGGTTCAAGATAAAGGAAACTGGTATTACTATAATGAAGATGGAACTATGGCTAAATCTTGGAAAGACATTAATGGCTCTTGGTATTATTTTGAAGAAGATGGTGTCATGGCGAAAGGTCAAAAAACTATCAAGGGACAAACATATTACTTCAATGAAGATGGAACAATGCATACAGATTGGTTAGAATTTAAAGATGGACCTTATTCAGGAACATGGTATTTTAACAAAGATGGAACTATGGCTAAATATTGGAAAGTAATCAATGGCTCTTGGTATTATTTTGAAGAAGATGGTGTCATGGCGAAAGGTCAAAAAACTATCAAGGGACAAACATATTACTTCAATGAAGATGGAACAATGCAGATAGGTTGGCAAGTAATTAAAGGTGGCGGACCTTATTCAGGAACATGGTATTATTATAATGAAGATGGCGTAATGGCTAAGTATATGAAAAATATTGACGGACAAACATATTACTTTAATGAAGATGGAACTATGCAGACAGGATGGAAGAAACTTCAAGGTTCCTTTGGCGGAAACTGGTATTACTTTAACAAAAATGGCTCTATGGCAAAAGACTGGGTAAAAGTTAATGATTTATGGTACTACATGAATGAAAAGGGAATGATGCAAACAGGTTGGGTACAACAAAATGGAGATTGGTACTATTTACAATCTGATGGTTCTATGGCAGTAGGAAAACATTTCATTGATGGAAAATGGTATTCATTTAAAGATAATGGCGTTATGATGTAACAAAAGGTCTTTTAAACTGAATATATGTCACTAGATATCTATTTTAAGATATTTCTATAATAAAAAAAGACACCTGTGAGGGTGTCTTTTTTTGTGTGTTATCCTTTCTTATTAATCTAGAAAGAATAACGTTTTTAACAAAAATGGGTAGTAAATATTCTTAAGTTGATGGATGTGTGGCGGTACCCCACATCCATCAACCTAACAGAACAGCTTGCCCCAAAAATGATAAAAATGAATTTTGTTGCTATAAAAGACATAAAACCATAAACACTTACTTCATATTTACTTTTGTTGTGGACGATAAAAAGCATCTACCAATTGATCATACTCGCTTCTTGAAATTTCTTTATTATACAGTTTAATTAATAACTCTTTATGCGCCTTCGAAAACGCCATTTTGTCAATGAATTTTGGATACATATAATTATTCTCTCTCCGTCTGATAAATTATTATGTTGCATTTTGGCTACTTCCCTTGAATATTATAATAAAATAAACAACCAATGTTTTATGAAATATTACATATATATATATTTTATATATTTAATTGAAAAGATGAAATATAAATCTAATGAACATGCGGGTTTTCTTTTTTGTTTGTTAGTTTCATCAGCAAATACATCAGACCTTTGAAAGACTTTTGTAACATTTATGAAAGTAAACTGAAAGAAGCGCGTGATATTGCAATGGAAGAAATGAAAGTTCTTGCGAAGCAAAAAGGTGCAAATGCAATTGTCGGTATTGATGTAGACTACGAAGTCGTTCGTGATGGAATGTTAATGGTGGCTGTAAGCGGTACGTGTGTAAATAGATAGAATATAGAAGAATCGTATCCTAAGTGGAAAAATAGAGAACTAACCGGAGTTCGATTTATGGCACTGTTAGAACTGAAGAAAAATACTTTTTACAAAATAATCAAGGAATATGAAAGTACACTGAATCAAAACCAGCTATGAGCTGGTTTTTTTTATTCCAATAGATCGTTAAGTCCATATACCCTTTCAGTATAAAAACGAATGCTCTAACGTATAGGGAATCGGTTGGAATGTGTCCTAATTGTACGTTAAACATAAAATTGCTTACCAAAAAACAATGTTTTGTAACAATTCTTAATGAATTCATTCACATGTGACTTTCATTTTTATATTGTGTAACGACGGCGAGTTTATCCCGCTATTTTAGGACAGTAACACTCCCACCTCAAAATTCAGCGAAAGCAAAGAAATTAGGTGGGAGTGTTACTGTCCGTAAAAGCCCGATTCGTTCAACTAATAATCAGTGGGGGATGAAGAAAACCCCCACTGATTAAAGTTTCACTTTATGTTTCTTTATCTCAGCAAGCTCATCAGAGGTATAACTAAAAATTCCAGATGCTTTTACTGGATTCGAAGTTATCGTTGCGAGTTTTCGCTTCTCTCCCGGTAGTGCATGAAAAAGTTTATTTAGGTCAAAAGAAGCACTACCTGGTTTTATATTTGGAAATTCCTGTTTAATATATTTTAGAGCTAAAGGACCATTCATTTGACCATTATTGTCACTTTTTAAGTAATATGTTTGCCAATTCGTCAGCGCAATACCAGTATTCCCTGCATCTAATTGTTTTTGTGTAATATAATACGTATCATGTTCATATAGATCTGAGGCATCGGGATTTAAGTCCACTATTATACCAGCTTGCTTAATCAGAAGTTGTTGACCATGTTTTATCGTTTTATATTCAACTTTCCCATCTTCATAGAAAACTTTAATTTTTTTAGAAAAGTTTTGGTTCTTATAATAATCATACACACTAATACCAAATTCTCCTTTGTTAAAAGTAGGAGCTTTGTAAGAACGGTTTTCATTGTTAGCTGTATAATCATATTTAGCACTTTGTTCTGATAAAAGAATAACAAAAGGCTCTTTTAGAAACGTATCATAGGTATCTCCAAATGTTGTAAGAATCGTTTCTCTTGTATCAACGTCTGCTTTCGCTTTATGTTTTGTAATTGGATTGAAACTGAATAAGATTCCCATCGCTATTCCTACAGGGGAAATTTTTTTAATACTTCTCTTTATCTTTTCTTTCATGACTTTGTTCCTTACTTTCTAAATATACTGTTACCAACATGTTTAAATTAATATCGGTAAGTTTATCTTAATTTAAACCTCTTTCAAATTTCTTTCGTAATTGTTACAAAAGTCTTTCTTTGACTTTCCCTGTTTTCGTAAGAATTGTTGCTATCTTGACCATACTGATAAAAGGTTGACTTTCAACTAGTACATTGGAGTTAAAGGAGGGGTAACATGAAAGATGAATTAAGTATAAATATCTATTTAGATGAAACTGATACTCCGTTTTCAAGATATTATAGCTCAGATGATGTTCACCTAAGCTCTGACCTTGAAGATTTTCTTTTGTCAAAGCTACGCAGTGGCAAAAGAAAAGAAGTTGAAATATTTTTTTTA
Organism: Bacillus sp. FSL K6-0042; assembly: GCF_038006685.1. NCBI lineage: Bacteria > Bacillati > Bacillota > Bacilli > Caryophanales > Bacillaceae > Bacillus > Bacillus sp. FSL K6-0042. Next base: position 2,178,638 of record NZ_JBBOVS010000001.1, on the reverse strand, counting down.
GGTCAGAATAATTTTGACGAAAAGTTACTGAAGACTGCCACATTTAACACTTTTTCTAACATCTTGAACGAAGAGGAATATACATATGCTAGAAATGTCAATAAGGCTATTGTTTTGTTTGTGGTTGGTATTATTGTTGGGTTGATATACTTGAAGCTTTCAAGCAATCATGCCTATATTGCAGGAGTTTTAAGCATCATGTGTTGGGTTTTTGTTTGGTCAGGTACAGAGATTTATTTTTTTGAAAATCAGCAAATCAAACGAAATATTAGAAAATGCAAGAACATCCTGAATTCTAACATACACAAAATAGAATTCTAGTAAATATTCACATTCGCGAAGCTGATTTTCGGATTCTATCTTGTACGTTTATATCTTAGTCAATGTATTCATTCTATAAAGATAACCAAAATTTAGAAATCATATTTTGGGTAGAAAATAGCTATTCTAAATAGTGAATTCATGATTATAAGGAGGAATTTAATTATGACAGTAATTACTAAGCTTAAACAAACTATTTCTGGATTAAAAAGTGCTCAAGCATGTTTAGAAGGATTTGTTCTTGATACTGACAATCAGCAGGCAAAACAACTGTATCAAAATGCAGCTCAGCAAGCGCAGACAGTTATTGATTCTTTAGAACCACGTGTTCAGGAAGTTCAACAAGAGGAGGCTCAGTATAATCAATAAAACGCAGTAATCTTCAGACTTTTGGCAGAGTTCGTATCATGATTAGATTTATATATCTAGAAAGTATTTATACTTTTTTAGGCTAACTGAAAAGAGATGATTTAATTTTCTCCTTTTTCTTTAGGTAATAAATCAACAAATAACAAATTTCTCGTATCTTATATAACAGTAAGCAAACCCAATTTCTTTTTGTTAACTATTATTAACATCCAAAATACCGACTTTTTCCACATTTAAATGGGCCAGATATCTTATCATATAGAATATTTTTTACTTATAGATCTTGCTTTTCCCAAAGCACTTTTATAAAGTGCTTTGTTCTGTTTGTAGAATAGGAATTTTCTCTTTACATATTTTTCCAAAGAGGCCTCTCATTCCCTGAATCGTTTCCGTACCCCTTAATGAGTATGAGTTTTACAAAAGTATGAAAATAGAAAATTGATAAAAACCCGTTATATCATACACTTTCCGTAGATATAACGGGTTTTTATTATTGGAAAATGAGCTTTCAATTATGGTGACTCAACTAAATAATAACTTTATAATATCGCTTCAAAAACGATTATTTTTGGGACATTTATATCTCAAGTGCTTTTTCTCTAATTTAAATCAAAAAATATCACCAAAACCCATCATAAAAACTATGTCCTTAAAACGTACTTTTATAATTCACTTTCTTCACAGAAAAAAAGATAAGACCGAAGACTCGATCTTATCTTTAGCATAAGGAGAGAACAAAAGGGTAATAACGATCATAATTGTATTATATTATAATTTCTGTAAATTTTGAATATTAAAACCGTAAGTGAGTATGATATCTATATTGAGAAAATTATTCCTAAATTAGTTATTAATAAAATAAGTATGAAAGTAAACTAATGAATATTAGTTTACTTTCATAAGTTCTCTTTGTTTATTAAAAAACACAATTGGTTATACAACATAAGTTGCATGGCCAATTGTGTTTTTATAGAAATTACAATATTTCTTATTTCAAACCAAAATTCCGTGATAATTCTTCTGCAAATGGTAGTAGTTCATCTTGAATCGAGAGATTCATAAGAAAACGTCATCCTTTCTAATTTAGCTTGTTTAGAAAGGATAACGTTTTTTGGTGTTTGAGGGTATTAAAATCTCTTGAGTTGATGGGCATGTATGGTGCCCCCATATAGGACTAACTTTCTACACTTAATTGCTACTTTGCCCCTGGTTGCAAGAACTCTGGTACTGGGCTTTATAGCATAAGATACGATTCTGTTAGGGATATATGCATTTTATTCTCTTTTTTGCACCAGAGCCTAAATAACTGTTCTTTTTCCATACTAATCACACACTTTTTGTAAAGTAATAATATCAGTATGTCCAAGATTTATAAAAAAGAAGTTCCTTTTTTCTGAAAAATGTATATAAACGCAACGTAAATAATAAATATCCAAAAAGGATTTTATATTTCCTTAATTTATTCCTTTCCATCTACATTAATCATTTATTACAACAGCTTTCACGTCTAAAATAAGATGTTTCAACAAAGGAAAATATAAGTATCTTTATAATGGTTTTCCAATATAATCAATGTGTTAATCAAAGGAACGCTGTGTTATTTTTGCTTTTCTACTAACTAATACAGCTTCAAACAATGGACACAATTGCTACATGCCAAGTGTAATTTATTATCCATTCAAGATTCTGTTTATTCAATCTTTCTAAAAATAAAAAAATATTAAACTCATAAATATACAAGTTATAATGAGGGCGTCGAGAAATAATCTATTACCCCCGGAGAAAATATCAAACCTGGTTCTGATGCAAAAATTCTAAAGACCTTGCAAGTAATCTTCTAAAATTGGACATACTGATACGATTACTCTAAGAAAGGTGTGTGATCAGAAGGGGAATTTATTCAATATGAAAATGGAAGCGTTATCAGCCAGATCTTATTTTGAATTGGTTATTCTAATAACTTAGATTCAACTGCAATTAAAAATAATAAATTATGGGGGTGCTTATATGAACATGAATGTAGTATCTATTAAAGAAAAAAAGGTTGTTAAATACAAAAGTTGTTTTGATGTGATTGGGCCGGTAATGATCGGTCCTTCAAGTTCACATACTGCAGGTGCTTTGGCTATTGGAACAGTTGCCAATAAATTATTTCAAGGTCTTCCAAAAAAAGTCGTGGTAAGGTATTATGAATCATTTGCTGAAACCCATAAAGGACACGGAACTGATTTTGCAATTATTGCTGGGATATTAGGATTTGCTGCCGATGACAGCAAAGTGCCAGATGCTATTAAAATAGCAGAATCTAAAGGAATTGACATTACCTTTATTGAAAAGGCAGGTGATAGTCCTGCTGGTCATCCAAATACGGCAGATGTATATTTAGAGGATGAAAGTCGAAGTATTAGAACGATGGGTATTTCGGTCGGCGGCGGATTAATTGAAATCAAACATGTTGAAATTGACGGATTTAGCTTAGATCTGCAGGGGCCATTGCCAGTTATTATTGCGATTTCCGAAAGAGCTGACTTTGAATTTGTCTTACGCAGGATCTTTAAACAATATGATCTGGAAATTAACACCTTTCATAGTTTGAAGGAAAATGGAAAATATTTATATGCATTCGCTTTGGATTCGCTATTGCCTGGTGATGTTCAGAAGGAATTGGGAAGTTTAAGCAGTATAGCTAATATCATTATTCTTTAGTTACATTAAGGGGTGAAAAAATATGTATATGACCATAAAAGAAATTGTAGATGCAGCTAATAAAAGGCAAAAGCCAATTTATGAATTAGCAATCGAACAGGAAATCGAACAAACTAAAACTTCTTATGAAGAAGTTTGGAGTAAAATGGAAAAAAACTTAGCGACTATGGAAAATTCCGTAAATAAAAGTATCGAGGGCAACGGAGTATTTTCTCCGACCGGTTTAACCGGAGGTGATGCTGTTAAAATAAAAAAATATCGAGAAAATGGAAAAACTCTTTCTGGAGATTTGATGGTGTTAGGGATTCAAAGTGCTATCGGTGTTAATGAAGTAAATGCTTCATTAGGAGCTATTTGTGCAACTCCAACAGCAGGTGCGAGTGGGACGATCCCGGGAGTCCTATTTAGTATTAAAGATACGTTGCAGTTAAGTCATGAAGATATGATCCATTTTCTATTCACTTCAGCGTTATTTGGAACGATAGTCGCAAATAACGCTTGTATTTCCGGAGCGTACGGAGGATGTCAAGCTGAAGTAGGCAGTGCCTCAGCAATGGCGGCTGCAGCAGCGGTAGAAGCTGCCGGAGGAACGCCACAGCAATCTTCTGAAGCTTTCTCAACCGCATTACAAAATTTACTCGGTTTAGTTTGTGATCCGGTCGCTGGTTTGGTAGAAATTCCTTGTGTAAAGAGAAACGCCATTGGAACGGCAAATGCTTTAGCAGCAGCGGACATCGCATTAGCCGGCGTAAACAATATCATCAATGCTGACGAAGTTATTGAAGCGATGTATAGAGTTGGAAGACAGATGCCTCGCGAATTAAGAGAGACAGGTTTAGGCGGAATTGCAGCCACACCTACAGGGATTGCCATTAAAAGTAAAATTTTTGGAGAGAAACAATTAAATAAATAAACAGTTATTGGAAATATTGTGAAATAGTTAACAATTCTATTCTCTATTGTTCTCCTAAGGGTGTCTGTATATTAAAAGTCATTATCACTAAAATATACTACTATACAATTAAAGTATACTAATATATAATTGAAATGCTTTGTAAACGCTAACAAATTCATCAGGTTGGACACACGATGTGGCGCATCTTGTAAGCAATTCATTTTTCAAGAATGGTCTATATTCCTAAGCCTTAAAAAGAGACGTAAGAATAGGATACAAGGAGGAATTATTATATGAATGGGAATACTGCAAAAAAAATAGAATTTCAAGCTGAAAATACTGCAGTAAAAAATGAGAAATATCTAGACCCTAAAAAGTGGCATAAACAGGATACTACCTGGGCATTGAGCCTTTTTGGAACAGCAATTGGAGCAGGAGTACTCTTTTTACCTATTAATGCAGGTTCAGGTGGTTTATTATCATTACTGTTAATTACCATACTTGCATATCCTGTTATGTATTACTCACATAGGGCGCTTGCTAAAATGATATACGCTTCCAAATCTGCTGATGAGGGGATTACAGGTACAATAAGAGAGTATTTCGGAAATAAGGCAAGTATAATTTTTAACATAGTATATTTCGTCTCAATTTATACGATCGTGCTGATGTATTCGGTTGCACTTACAAATACTGCAAGTAGTTTTATCGTGAATCAATTGCACATGCAGGAGCCTCCAAGGGCCATTTTATCGCTTGTATTAGTACTCGGTCTTATAGCTATACTAAATTTTGGACAAGATATCACCGTAAAGATAATGAGTATGCTAGTATATCCTTTCATAGCTTCTCTACTTTTTATCGCAATATCTTTGATTCCACAGTGGAATACGTCAATGCTTAGTTTTTCAAGTGCTTCTACTGCTTCAACAGGAACAGGATATTTCGGAACGATATTGATGATACTACCAATCATAGTATTCTCGTTCAATCATTCGCCTATGATTTCATCATTTGTTATGAAACAGAGAGCTACCTATGGAATAGAAGCTACTGATGCCAAATGTGCTCAAATACAAAAAGCTTGTTATATCATGACATTCGCTGTTGTTATGTTCTTTGTTTGGAGCAGTACCTTGAGTTTGACTCCAGATGATCTTATAATGGCAAAAAAAGAGAACTTGTCAATCCTATCATATCTTGCTAATGAGCTTAATTCGCCTATAATCACTATTGCAGCTCCTATCATTGCTTTTATGGCTATAACAAAATCCTTCCTTGGCCATTATATAGGAGCATATGAGGTAATGCGCGACATGATTATCAAGTCCGGTAAAAAACGCGGAAAAGATATGGGAGAAAAAACAGTTAAGACAATGATCCTTACTTTTGTCGTATTAACATGCTGGTATGTTGCTTATGCAAATCCAAGTATTCTTGGAATCATTGATGCCCTTAGCGGTCCATTAGTTGCTGCTATCTTATGTCTATTACCAATGTATGCGATCCATAAAGTACCAGTACTAGCTAAATACAAAGGGAAAGCGAGCAATGTATTTGTCATTGTTATAGGTATACTTACTGTCCTAGCAAGTATTAATTCATTATTTTAATTCACTATTGTTGGTTCTGGTGCAAAAATAGTGGGATATGAAAAAAGAACGAAAGATTCCTAGCGGAATTGAATTTTATGTTGTTAAACCAAAGATATCATGGTTTTGGACAAACTTCTCACCTTGGAGAGTTTGTCCTTTTTTATACCTGAGGATAGTGAAAACTTCGCGTCTTTCTTACAAATATCGTGACTCTATTTCAAATTCACAGTTTTCTGTTCTTTTTAAGGGGACCGAATTGGATATATATGTTAATATAGAGAAGGGATTGTAAAGAAACGTATTTAAGATATCGTATGCAGAAGGATTTATAGTGAGTACTAGTTATGGTCATTGGGAAAGTTCTTTTTAATTAATATAAGCTATATATGGAATAAAGAAACCTAAAAAAATTGGAGGTAATTATGAAAACTTTCATATATATGGTGAGACACGGAGATTCACCAAAAGCTGGAAAAGAAAGAACAAGAGGATTAACTGAAAAAGGAAAATTAGAAGTTCAACGAATAACAGATGCATTACAAGGTGAGGGAATTGACGTTGTTATCTCAAGTCCATACAATCGTTCAATTCTAACTGTTCAGCAGTTAGCGAAGCAAATAGGACAAGAAGTTTTAGTATTTGAAGACTTAAAAGAGAGAATTTTTATTGCTGAAGAGGAACGAATGTCGGATAAAGAATTATTCCCTTTGATAAAAAAGTCATTCTTAGACCCCGACTTTGCTTTAACGGGAGGAGAGTCTAATGTCGACTGTCAGAAACGTGCTATAAAAGTCTTAAAAGAATTATTAAACACCTATCGAGGACAGAAAGTAGTATTAGGCACTCATGGAGCTGTTATGACTTTGGTGATGGGATATTATGACAGTAAGTATGATTTGAATTTTTTACTACAGACATCAAAACCAGATATATACAGAATGGAATTCAATGGACAGGAATTGGTGGAGGTTAAAAGATTGTGGGAAATTTCATAGATTGACTTTATTCATCCATAGCTTCTCCCAATGACGTGTATTATAAATAATAGGGTTACTGCGGTAACTCTTTTTCTTATAGCACTGACGGGGGATTGAGTTCAATAATCTAAAAAATTCGGTTCCTTAGCGTACAAAATTCACGTTTTGTTCTTGCTATCCCAAGATGAAATGGGAGGGAATGTTTTTTGGGCAGGATACCTTTAAAGTTATTTTTTAAATCAATCCTATTTTTTTTCTTATGCGGTATTGTTGTTTATTCTATATTTCAGATTATTTTTGTCTGGAGTGTTTCGACAGGATTAGGGAGGGATGATATAGTCGGATTTTCTGATAATAAGTATGTAATTGGTCGTCCACCTGTTAGCTATAATTTATATAAAAAAGATAGTGGGGAAACTATATTAGATAATGTTATTGGTTATAAAAAGGGAAAAACTAAAAGCTATGTTCGGAATGAAAGTGAATTTGTAGTGATAAATGAGATAAAGGGTAGCTATGAACTGTATAAAATAGAAAAGGCTTCAGAAAAGGATATAGAACGGCTGAAAGAAATGAAGAAATTAGAATAAAAGAGACTATCTGAAAGGTAAAAATGCATACTTGTTATTGTTAGATCTAAAAAATGGTTTAGACTGATAACTGAGTTTTATTTCATGCAAAGAGTCATTATTAAAATAAAGTATTAGGGGTTCAGTCCCATGCGGCTGAACCCCAATTGGAGAAAATAAGTGGATTACACACAAAAATAATACATGTAATCAATAAAATAATCGTTACGATTATTAGTATTCCATTTCCTCCATATAACTTTTTCTCCGCCAAATCGGTTAATAGCAATTTCAATCGCTTCTTGCTCAGTCTTTCCTTTTGCTTTTAATTCGTGAACAGCTTCTATCAAATGGCTTTTCATCTCTGCTTTTAAATCTTGTATCTCTTTTTTATTACCGCCAACATTTTGATAAACAGAATCTATAAATACATCAATTTCCTTCAAGTTTTTTTCCTCCTTCTAAAAACGAATCAATTATTTTCTTTACAAATTGCCACTCTAAACGCTTTTCTTCGAACCCATCTTTACCTATTGAAGTGATTTTATAATATTTTCTTCTTCCACCAGGGCCTTGTTCATCTCCCCAATAAGATTCAATCCATTTATTCTTTTCAAGTCGCTTTAAAGATAGATATAATGTTCCTTCCTTTAACTCGAATTGTTCATTACTTTTTTCGCGTACCAATTTTGCTAATTCGAAACCATACATATCTCTGTTATGCAATAAAGAAAGGATTATTGTATCAATATGACCTTTCAAAACTTCTTTATTAATTTCCAAAACTTTCATCCTCAGCATTTACTGAAACATACATTACTTAGTGACACAATATATTATATCGATAGACTTTTGTAACATTTTCGCAAGACTTTTGAAAGGTATTTAAACTAAGATGAACTTCCGAACATTAATTTGAGATTAATAAGTAGGAAAAATTCAATATGTATATAATCAATGGAGGCAAACAAATGGCTTTAAAATTAGGACTTATCGTTTTTGGAGTAGTATTAATCTTATGGGGTATATATAGAATGAAAACGGATGATGCTTTTGTGGGGAAAACCCAAACAAGAAAAAATCTTTTTAATTTATTGATTCTTGGACAAGCTTCTGGAATCGGACAATTATTGAGCGGAATTCTGTGTATCATTTTAGGAATTGTATCCTTGGTAATTAAATAGTTTGCCAATAAGAGGAGCTAAGATATATAGTCAAGCTCCTCTTTCTAGTTAAAGTGTGTACAATTTTCCCGAAATGATATAGTGCCCCCTAATACGTTGTTCTAGCAAGCTTTTCTAAAAATAAAGGAGTAAGCTGTTTATGTAAATCTTCAGCAAATAATTGTAGTTCAATTTGAATTGAAAGATTCATAAAAAACGTCATCCTTATGATTCAAGCTATTCTTATTAACAATGCAAAGGGAACCTAATACATTCGTATATGTAATATTGCATATACGAGTGTATTAATAAAAATGTAAGCGTTTACTATAATAGAGGTATAAAGATAAATCACATCTTAGCACCAACAAAAGAGGAGGAAATAATATGACAATCGCAATGGCGGTTTTAAAATTTGTAGGTGGAGCCCTTCCATTCGTTCAAGAACTTTTAAAAGCATTCATGTAAGTTCATTCTGCAGCAATTATTTATACAAATGATCTGCAAATCAATTCATCTTTGATATGTAGATCATTTGTGTGAGCAAAGCCCCTTTAGATCTTACTAAAGGGGCTTTTTTAGGTTTCTACATAATTGGAATCTCGCCAACCAAATGCTATTTGTTGTTGCTATCCTATGCCCATCAAGTTAAGAGTTTTAAGTTTCTACATAGCAAAAGTGATTTTATTTCGCAATAAAAGTATAAGCAATGTACAGTATCAGATCATTTTTTGTAATCTTGTAGAAATATTAGAAGAAGGGGAGAATTAGTATGAAATCAATATCAAAAAAAGTCATGACAGGATTAGCTGCAGGAGCAATGGGGCTATCTATCTGGGCTCCTTCAAGTGAAGCAGCAGCTCCAGAGAAAAATGAATATCATACTATTCATTTGGCAGCTAATACAAACTTAGTTTGGGATGTAGTGTGGGGATCTACTGATAATTATAGAAATATTCTTTTATATAATAGGTGATTTCTATGAAAAATAGAATAAAAGAGTTGCGTTTAAAACATGGAATAACCCAACAAGAAAAAAACTTTTTAATTTGTTGATTCTTGGACAAGCTTCTGGAATTGGACAATTATTAAGCGGAATTCTGTGTATCATTTTGGGAATCGTATCCTTTCCTATGCTAAAACCTTTGAGAAAAAAGCCATTTTTTTAGACTTATTGATTTTGGGAGCGTTATAAAGTGAAACTTTAATCAGTGGAGGTTTTCTTCATCCCCCACTGATTATTAGTTGAACGAATCGGGCTTTTACGGACAGTTCATCTCCCACCTAACTTCTTTGCTTTCGCTGAATTTTGAGGTGGGAGTGTTACTGTCCTAAAATAGCGGGATAAAATTCTTAAGTTGATGGAGATGTATGGTGACCCCTATTAGAGTACTAGAGTCACATTCTGTCTTATTAGCGGACAAACAGATCCATTTGCAATTGCATGTTCCTGATACATTACCTCGGCTTTTAATCATGCCGTGTAAAATAGCTCGGGTTATCAGTAATTTGTTAGATAATGCGATTCGGTATTCTCCTGTCTCCGGAACAATTGAGTTGATTGTAGAGGAAAATAAGCAGAAGCAACAAGTCCAATTTATTTTGCGTGATGAAGGAGAAGGAATTACTCCCGATGACCAATTACGCGTATTTGAACGCTTTTTTAGAACAGATCAATCCAGAAGTTCACAATCTGAAGGTTCCGGTCTCGGACTAGCCATTACAAAATCATGAATTGAAATACACAAAGGAGGAATTGGTGTGAGAGATCGCTCAGATGGAAAACAGGGAAGTGAATTTTGGTTTACTCTTCCCATCACATCAGAAAAAAATAAGACTGCTGAAAGACTTTTGTAATATTTATATTATAGAAACGAAAGACTTTCTTGTTATCATACCATTAAACAATATACTACAGGAGGGCTTTTACTTTATGAAAAGAAAATATGTATTGCTTATAGGGGGTTCCATAATTGTTGGGGGAATTTTATGGTCATTGTTCCGCCCCGAGAAATTATTTATTGATAAGCAAGTGAATGAAGCATTGCCACAAACAGAAATACAATCAAACAAAACAAAACAACAAGAAGAACGAGTAATAAGTACAGGTCAGTTTCAAAACGGTGTTCATGAAACAACTGGAACGGCAACGATCCATCAATTAGGGGAGGGAAAACGTGTTTTACGACTTTCAAATTTTTCAACTTCTAATGGGCCAGATGTTCGAGTTGTATTAGTTCCTACGAATCGTTTGAAAAATAATGAAGATGTTAAAAACCATCAGTATATTGAATTAGGAAAGTTAAAGGGAAACAAAGGAGACCAAAACTATGAAATTCCTGAAGGGATAGATGTAAGCACATACGGTTCGGTTTCTATATGGTGTAAGAGATTTAATGAAAACTTTGGTGCGGCTTATTTTGAAAAGTAAGAAAGAACATACAAATGAGGCTTGTGTACATGCCCCACATCCATCAACTTAAGGATTTAGACTATTCTTGAAGTTAAAAGCACGTTACTATTCTCTTATGTTAATGAGAAAGGGTGACGTGCTTTTTATGAATATGCATCAAAAACAAGAGTTGTCTTTATTTGCCGAAGAGTTATATCGCTATATGTCTCCTGCTACACTTAATCAATTAGCTATAGAAGCAGGCGGAATGAAACGAAAACGTAAGTGCCATGGGCACCATTTTTTATCTTTGTGTGTATGGTTAAATCAACAAATCGCTACTACCTCTCTTACTCAACTTTGTAGTCAATTAGAAACTTCAACAGGAATTTTATTAAGTCCTGAGGGACTTAATCGGCGATTTAACTCGGCTTCTGTAGCCTTCTTTCGAACTGTATTTACTACACTTCTACAAGCTAAAATTGGGGGATTATCTAAGATTTCTCATGCTCTTTCTACTTACTTTGAGCGTATTCTTATCCTTGATTCTACAACATTTCAAGTGCCGGATCGATTTGCATCTACTTATCCTGGTGCCGGAGGATGTAGTCATAAAGCTGGTGTAAAAATTCAACTGGAGTATGACTTGTTGAGTGGAGAATTTTCTGATGTGAAAATTGAACCAGGAAAACGAAGTGATCAAGCGTATGGTGCGACTCGAACAGGTATGGCACAAAAGAATGAACTATATATTCGTGACTTAGGATATTTTCGTTTACAAGACTTTAAGTCTATTCAAGATAAGCAAGGATATTATTTATCACGTCTTAAGTTACCAACTAAGATATATAGAAAGGAATTCGAAACAGTCATATTTAAAACAAAACCCGCTCAACTGAGGCCGGTATATATACAAATTCATTTGGAAGACATTATGAACCAATTACAACCTGGCCAAGTGTATGAATTACATGATGTATATGTAGGGAGCAAAGACAAACTACCTACTCGCATTGTGGTTTATAAATGTACGGAGGAGCAAAAACAAAAACGCCTACGTGATCGAGCTATTCGTGAAAAGAAAAAAGGAATTACATATACAGAGCGTACGAAACTTTTACAAGGAATTACGGTATATATGACAAACATTCCTACGGAATGGGTACCAAAAGAGAAAATCTATGATTTATATTCACTACGTTGGCAAATTGAACTGTTATTTAAAATATGGAAATCCTGGTTTCAAATTCATCGTTGTAAATCTATTAAACAAGAGCGATTAGAATGTCATCTTTATGGACAACTCATTAGTATCCTATTATGTTCTTCTACAATGTTTAAGATGAGAGAACTCCTATTACGTAAGAAACAGAAAGAGCTAAGTGAATATAAAGCGATGTACATAATTAAAGATTATTTTTCACTTTTTCACCAAGCATTACACAAAAACACCCAAGAGCTATCAAAGGTTCTCCTTCGTCTGTTTAACCTCCTACAGCGCAACGGACGAAAATCTCATCGATACGAGAAAAAGACAGTCTTTGACATTTTGGGTGTTGTGTATGAGTATACCACTTCTACTCATCAGGTAGCATAGTAAAAAAATTCAAACCCGTCAGGGTTTATTTGATATGCCTACTTTTATAACATCTATAAACGATAATAAAATATTACGTGAAAAGACCCCATTTTGTATAAAAATATACCTTAAGTTGATGGATGTGTGTACATGCCCCATGCCCATTAACTTAAGAACGAAAACAAAATAAATTTTCGTTCAAATGAACTAAAAAACTCTTAAGATACTTTTTGTCCTTAAAAATGATGCAGCTTTCTTTTGTCTTCTCAATCCATCATACGCATAGACAACACCCATAATATCAAAGACTGTTTTCTTCTCATATCGATGAGATTTCCGACCATTTTTCTGTACTAGGTGGAATAGGGGGATTAGAATCTTTGTTATTTCTTGGGTGTTTTTCTGTATAGCGGCCAAGCTGAAAAATACAGAATATCTTATAAAATTCGGAATTTTATAAGATACTAACGAAAGAGTTTTGTAACACTTCCGCAAGAAAAATGAAAGGTATTTAAACTAAGATGAACTTATAAATATTGATTTTATATTTTTAAATCAACATACGACAGTCTTTATATATTTATTTTTCACAGTGTTACATGTAAGCAATCTAGGCTAAATCTTACTAAGAGAGGACAATAAAAATGAAGAAAAAATTTAATACAATTGGAATTGGAAAGAAAGTCATTCCTACCGCAGCGGCATTAGGTATTCTTTTTTCAGTAGCTCCTATTGCAGAAAACAAGGCTAGCGCAGGGATAGGTACCGTACTCGATGTGACGATTACTTCATTAGGTATAGTGAAAGACATTTATGAAGGACTTGGAATATCTACAGGGGATCCCGACTTAACTGATTACACTGGTCCCTATGCAGAGAATGTATCTTACAGAGCTCCTAATTTTAAATCTGGGGAATTCAATATCTCTATGCATCATACGAAAAATGATTCGAATTTTACTAAGCAGATTAAAGTACTTTATCCAGATGGAAAAAGTGAAATTCATAAATTAAAATCAGGACAGCAGCTTAAGCTTACAGAAGCGGGTACCATTGTAGATCTAAATCCTGATGCAGAATCTGTTTCAGAACACAATCTTCTTTATATTACACAAGCGCAATTAAATGAAGGAAAAACGGGAGTTGCGCTTAACCAAGTTAATACTATATATGTAGAAAAAACATCTGGTCAAAATGTAATTCTTCGTGACGAATTTTATAAGAAAAAATTTGGAGAACGTTCTCTTGACGGATTTAAAGGTTTATTTACTGACCTATTCTCTTATTTAACAGAAGAAGAAAAGAAGATAGCAACATTGACTTCACATCCAGTAGGCAGAGAAGTTCTTTCTAATTATGTTACGAATAACCCTGAAGCTCGTGCGGATTTTAATAACCGGTCAACTAATATATTGGCGGAATCTACAAAAATCCTAGAGACACCTATTACACTACCATTTAGTATACTAAATGACGGTAAACCTTATCAAATTATCCCCTATAAAAAAGGGACGAATAAAGTATTGGTAAAAACAGGTTCAAAATATCTTTCAGGGAAAGAAGGAAATGCACTTCAATATTCTGATTCGATTGGTGATGATGAAGTGTTTGAACTTGTTCAGACCGGTAATTCTCATGATAATAAATTCCAATTCTATTTAAAAAACAAGAATGGAGTAAGTTTGGCTGGTAATTCTTATGTTCAACAATTTGGTACTGATTGGAGTTTCAAATCCGAAATTCGTTTCACTGCAAAAACTAACAATGAAATTCATAACTGGTTAAGGGAATGGTACCCTGGGAAAGAAAATGAGAAACAGAATTATGACGGAATAGAGTTCAGAAGTAATGATAAAGGTGATAGCTCTATATGGACTGCATATGATTCTACTGGAAAATTGATTAAAAATAGTTGGGTAAACCAAGGTACGCAAAATCCTGGTTGGTATTATGCAGATGCTTCAGGAGTTCTCTTGAAGGGTTGGCAGAAAATTGAGGGGAATACGTATTATTTTAATCCGGAGTCTAACATGATGGCTTCAGGAATAAATTCACAAATTGAGGGTAAGTACTATCACTTTAATGATTCTGGTGCTTTGCAACGATCAGCATGGAGAGATAATTACTATTCTGATGCTTCTGGAGCGTTGGTTAAAGAAGGTTTGCGGGAAATCGATGGTAAAATTTACGATTTCCAAAATTACCAACCTACTAAAAATAAACTGCGTCTAGAAGATCAAAGTGTCATTCTTCACTTTTCCGATAAAGGCATGCTTGAGAGAGCTTCTGATCTGAATGGAAACGCACTAACTACTCCTACAACTGTTATTTTGAACGAGAAACAACTAGCCTTTGAGAAAAACGGTGCTATTAGAAAATTAGGAGTGACTGAAAAGAGAGCTTTCCCTCAACCGGATGGAAGCGAGAAGGATGCAATCCACTATTATAGCTTAGAAGAAGGAGCTACTTATTCTGGTTGGAAAACGATTGATGGAAAGAAATATCATTTCAAAGATGGCGCACACTATACTTTTGATGGACATGAAACCATTGATGGAAAAAGATATTATTTTAATCATGACGGAGAAGCTAAGCTAACAGGATTTGATAAAGTTGATGGTAAGATATACCATTATGACGATAAAGGCGTAATGCAAACGGGCTGGCAAGAAATCGATGGTAAATGGTATTACTTCGATGAATCTGGAGCAGCTAAGATAGGATGGTTCTCAGTTGGTGGTGGGTATCATTTCCCTTATTACGGATACTTTACGTATTATGCTAAACAGGATGGTTCAATTTATACAGATACGAAGATTGAAATTAACGGAAAAACCTATACATTTGACAGTCATGGCCACAAAGGTTATTAATCATCAAAAAAAATCTATTTTTTATAAATATGACTCGCTAAATGAGATCCCCACAGCCTCCAGATGCTTTCAGCATCTGGAGGATTTTTATTAACTTGATGGCGATGTTTCCGTACCCAAAATTGGGTGATAATTATTACAGGTGTATCAGATTTCTTGTAGCTTTTAAACTAAAGGCCTTACCCAAAGTTGAGAAAAATCCACATATCCAAAATATTTCATCCTAATATTCGTTAGATCTGATGAAAAAGGAATCTGACATTTATCATAATATAGGGGAATCATAATAGAGGATTCTATCAGTTCTTTTTCAAGGTTTTTATTTAATGAGGGCCACTTTTCAAAATGTGTACGTTTGTATCTATCAAGGTGTTTTTTTATTGTTTCATTTGTTTTTACAATCTTAGCCAACGGTGAATATCTAGCTGTTAGAAAATAATAAAATGATATCTCTTGATTCATCTCGAATACCTCACCATGAATAAAGAGATCAACTTGCTCATTAAGTTTTTCATCTCTCAGATAGCTTTCAAAAGGAACCCATTTGACTAGAAAAGGTATATTTTCTTTTTCTAAGACATTCATTAACCACTTTGTCAGTTTTTCTGTATACTGAGTAGCTTTTATAATAAGTGGTTCTTTAAATGTGGGGCGTGATTTTTGTCGCATATCGATTTGATGATCTATTTCCTTCAAGCAACTCGTAGGGTTGGGGATCTTATTAAAGTCATATTCATGGATATGATTGATATTCTTAGTAATAATATAATGTAAGTAGTTACGAACATCGATTCGTTGAATAGATGAATTACGCCAGGCATTCATAATTATAACGCCAAAGCCAGAATTTCTTTCTACTTGAAAGGTGGAAGTGTTCTCGTTGCGCTTGGAAGATTGATAAATAGTATCAAATTCTAGAGGAACCTGAATGAATTCTACTGTATCTAGCAATGGCCTTTCCTGAAAATAATCATTAAATGCTATCAAGGATGTCTTTTCCTGGTTATTCTCTCCTATATAAAAACCACCAGTTCCTACAATTAGACCGTTATTTTCTTTATAAATGCTTGTATTTATCATACATAACATTTGTAAACAATAGCTACAACCATCCGGATAATGTATGTCAATAATTAATGGTGATACAATATCTATTTTCTCTATTGGTGCCCATAAGTCTTTATAGTATTTATGACTCCGTAGTTTTGAGAGACATAGTTTCACGTCAGTCGCTGTTAAGATGGATCCATCATGAAATTTTATGGACTTTTTTAAGTATAGTCTAAGCTTAGATTGAGTTAAATCCCAACTATGAGCTATTTCAGGAAATATGTTCCCCTTTTCATCCATATAAACAAGTCGATTGAACACGTTTGCGACAATGTGTGCACTATGTACATCGGCAGCCTCTAGTGGATGTGTTGTTAAAAAGGGCTTTCTTCTAGGAATAATTAATTTATCATCCGAATTATGTATATAGCCAAATTTTGAGTGAAACTTAGTCATCAAACGTAGTTTACCGTTTGGAGACCAATTATATAGTAAATATTTACTGCTTTTTTCAACAGGTTGTTGATCCATAATCTCCATCACTTGTGACTCATAGATTTGTTCTATATTTTTAAGCCATTGAAGAGAGGAAGTGTGTCCTCTTCCTTTTCCAGAATTGAAAATTAGCCAACCTTCATCCATCCATTTATGTAAGTAACGTACTGTTTGCTTTGTACTTAAACTTAAAAAGTCTGCTAGGTCTTTTATTTTTATGTGTCCTGAAGAAAATGATTGCCATAGATCCAATAAATTTTTATCCATTTTCCTATCTCCTTCTATAAGTAGACATATTTTTCTAGATATGTCCATTTTCAGTTTAATAAGTCTAGTTTAATATAACATTAGATAAAAGGAGGAGATACTATGAATTGGAAAGACTTTGAGCAAAATATAAAAGTACGCTTAATTACATCATTTTTTAATCGTGCTGTTACATCAGCAGTAATGCCTTTCATGGCATTGTTTTTTGCTCAAGAAATAAATAAAGTATGGGCCGGGTTATTTTTAATCTCGACTGTTATTTTAAGTTTTTTTTCAAGTTTAATTGGAGGTTACATTTCAGATCGTTTTCAACGGAAGAAAGTTTTATTGTTAACTTCTTCTTCTAGTGCTGTAATGTTTTTATTAATGACCTTAAGTTTATATCCTACAGATAAGTTGATTTGGTTATTTGCAATTGCTTATGTAGGTTTTGTAATATCTAGTAGTCTTGGTCGTCCATCCATGCACGCTATAATAATAGATTCAACTACACCAGAAAATCGAAAGGCTGTTTATACAATTGACTATTGGCTTATGAATCTTTCGATGGCAATTGGTGCTGCATTAGGTGGTTTTTTATACATGAATCACCAAAAAGAGTTATTTATATTACTAACCTTGGTTTCTGCTACACTACCAATTACCTATAAATTGTGGTTAGTTGCTGAATTTAATAATTTCTTAGAACAAAAACATGAAAGTATAGTATTGGATCTAATCCAAAACTATAAAATTGCTATTCAAGATGTAGCATTTTTAAAAGTTGTAATAGGATCTACATGCATATTTGCGGCAGAGTTCTCTTTAAATAGCTATATAGGTATACGACTTTCAGAAACATTTAATACAATAAACGTTGGGAACTTTGAAATAGTAGGAGTAAGGATGCTGAGTATTCTTAACATACAAAATATGCTTTTAGTGGTATGTTTGACGTTTATTGTGAATAAATTTACAGATCGTTTAAGTGGAAAGAAGGCGTTACTCTTAGGTCTGGTTCTCTATGGTGTAGGATATGTAACAGTAACATCTGCAAACACTTGGTACGTACTTATTATTTTTAATTTTATTGCTACTGTTGGTGAACTTGTCTACTCGCCTGTCAGAAATGCAGAACAAGCTAATATGATCCCGGCTGATAAAAGAGGATCTTATTCAGCTTTTGCAGGTCTATCAGATATTGGTGCTGACCTGATTGCAAGAATTACCATTATCGTTGGTGCTTTCTTGATTCCTACGATAATGTCCGTTTACATTGGAATCATTGTGATAATTGGCACATTCCTCTTATACACTGGATTGTTTATTAAAAAAGATATTCAGTCTAAAGAAATATTGAAGAAAATGTCATCATAATATAATACTTTAATAGTTATAATGGAAACAATGATAAAGTGAAACTTTAATCAGTGGGGGTCTTACTGCCCGTTAATGCGGGATAAAAGTGAGGTACGGGAAATGAGTAAAATTATTTTTAATGAAATACAAATGAACAACTAGAGAAGAATGAAAATGTCGTGAAGGTATAGGAACGTTCTATTACCTATGGTTCTGATTTTAAAATAAAAGCTGTGAAAGAAAACCGAGGAAACTGTCTAGATAATGCCTCAATGAAATCCTTTTTTGGTCATATGAAAGATGAATTAGACTATAAGTGTTGTCAAACGTTTCAATCTCTTCAACTAGTAATCGAGAATTATATACAAGATTATAATTATGATCGTTATCAATGGACTCTCAAAAAGATGGTTCCGGTACAATACCGGAACCATCTTTTAAGTGCTTAATTTTTAAAGGTCTTTTTATTAAACTGTCCATTTTATAGGGTACAGTTCATATATTGGTTCTCCTCTTTTTTATGAAATCTTATCTTCTATAAATAGGCAATGTATGTTTCCCTTGAATTAAGTTCCACTCATCCGAACTTCTTAGAAGTTTAATATTTAACAATGCTTTGTCATCTAAGATTTCAATATCAATTTGCCCTTTTTTACCAAATTGATCAAAAATTAAAGTTGCTTTATTATTTTTGAATGTTACAGTACCGTCTATATATGCTATATCTTCAGCGTTATCGGAATAAGAAGATACACCGACAACTGCTTCGTTTTCAGAAATAGGACTAATCTTCATCATTGTGAAAGCTGGGCCGATATACGGTGGTTTCGTCGGTAGTTCTTGTTCTGACCATGTTCCTTGAACGTTGTATAGAATAGAAGTTGGTTTTGCATCAGGATTCCATGCACCGTCTTTATCGAGATAGTACCATTGTAATCGATCGTCGACAAACCATCCAGTTTTCATTGCACCGCTTTTATCAAGGAAGTACCATTTGTTTTGGTCGAGTACCCAACCCGTTTGCATAATACCCTTTGCATTTAAAAAGTACCATTTGTTTTGATCAAGAACCCATCCAGTGTGCATAGCGCCATCTTTATTTAAGTAGTACCATTCATATGGTGAGCTTTGATGCCATCCAGTTTTCATGACACCATTTTTTCCAAGAAAATACGATTTCCCACTGTCGGAAACCCATCCATACTGCATAGCACCGTTTTTATTGAAGAAGTACCACTTTTCATCTTGGTTTAGCCATCCAGTGTGCATAGCGCCATCTTTATTTAAAAAATACCAATGTGGTCCTTCTTGATACCATCCAGTTTTCATGACACCATTTTTTTCAAGGAAATACCAATTGTTATTTGTGTTTACCCATCCTGTTTCCATTTTTCCATTTATGTAGTAATACCATGCATGTTGTTTTTGTACCCAACCCGTTATTGGAGTAGACTGTTTATTTGTTTCTGCATAAACATGAGGTTGTATTCCGCTAAACAATATACCTGCAACAAATAACATACTAACGATTTGTTTTTTCATAATAATCTGCTCCTTTTTTAGAAAAATGCCTTTCTCTACTACTAATATATCTGAATAATAAAACAAATTCAATACTTTTATTACGAATGTGTTACAAAGATGTTACGAAAGTATCAGAATCATTTCTTTCTGTAAGGGTCTTATTCCTTATTATCTGTTAATAAGGAATAAAATCACTATTATCATTAGTATGCAAAGGAGTTTTAAAATCCTTCTTGCTAGCTGTTTCTTTTCCATTCTATTATAGAAGGAAGAAATTCGTAAAAATTAGCAATGTGGTTTTGATTCTCTAGCATTTTTCATAGGATGCTAGAAAATTTTTTTGTTAGATATTTTAAAAATGTAAGTGTATATTCTGTAAAGAAAAAGAGGAGAAATGTAATGAAGCGAATGATTGCATCAATATGTGTAGCAGGAAGCTTATTAATAGCACCTATACAAAGTTTTGCAGGAGTAAATACAGGTGGAAATCAGCAAATTATCGTAAAAGATGGCTGGGTGTTTGAACAAAACAATTGGTATTACTATGTGAATAATGTGCCGGCAAGCGGATGGAAAAAGATTCAAGGAACGTGGTATTACTTTGAGAGTAATGGCGTAATGAAAACAGATTGGTATTTTGATGGAACGAATTGGTTTTATATGAATAGCAATGGTGGAATGGAGACAGGATGGAAAAAGGTTCAGGGAACATGGTATTACTTTGAGAGTAATGGCGTAATGAAAACAGATTGGTATTTTGACGGAATGAATTGGTTTTATATGAATAGCAATGGTGGAATGGAGATTGGTTGGAATAAAATAGGCGGGGCATTGTATTACTTTGAGAATAGCGGTGTATGGGTTGCAAGCAATGATGCTGACTATTTATATACAATAGGAGAAAATCAACAGCTTATTCTTGTGACGGCAAATGATTATGGAACTAGTAAGGCAGAAATTCAAACATTCGAGAAGCGAAATAATAAATGGTATCCAGTGTATGCTGCTATGCAAGGATATATTGGACGTAATGGATTTGCTTATACAATGGCAGAAGGAGGAAAAAGTTCTCCGCGCGGTAAATATACAATTGGAACAGCTTTTGGTCGCTACGGTAATCCAGGAACAAAACTACCATATCGACAAATTACATCAAATGATGTTTGGGTGGATGATTCTAATTCATCTTTATATAACACGTGGCAGCAAAAACCAGCAAATGGCCGTTGGAGCAGTGCCGAAAATATGAATATTCCTCAATATGATTATGGGTTTGTGATTAACTATAATACAGAACGAATAGCTGGAGCTGGCTCGGCGATTTTCTTCCATATTTCAGATATGTATACATACGGTTGCACAGCAATATCTCGGGAAAATGTTCTTTCTGTTTTAAGATGGTTAAATCCTGCTAAAAGTCCTGTGATTGTACAAACACCGGAGAGTGAACTGAAATATTATTAAACGAAAGAAAGAGTCCGTCAGTGGGGGACTTACTGCCCACGAATAGCGGGGATTAAAGAGTGATATAAAAAAGAAGGTGGTACGATGATATGATCCCCTTATTGTAGACAGTAAAAAGAAAGCACATTAATCTGTTTACTATGGAGGGGATTTTTCTATGGGCAAAATTAGTGTTTATTTAGGAAAAAGAATTTTTATTAAAATAAAGTTTTAGACCAGAAAGTTAATTTGAAATTTTGATAATGAAATGTTATGTAGGCTTCATGTATATACGGGATCTAATAGTTTTATGTATCTTAAGTTGGTGTTATATTCAAGCAAAAAACGAGTAGGGAGACAGAACTATGGATAAGCAAGTTGTTATTGAGGAGCATACACCAGAATGGGCACTACAATTTAAAGAAGAACAAAGGATTCTAAACAATATAAAGGTGTTTTCACATATGGAAAACACCTTTTCAAGCTAATTGAAACTACCAGCTAGCCACCTCAACATCCGCTTTTAACCATTTTTCCCAAAGTGGATCTTCTATTTTAAGTAAGCTTAATGAAGTGCCTTGCATGTCTAAGGAGGTTAGATGGGTTCCGACTTTGACAAATCGAATATCTAATCCTTCAAGCTCACACAAACGGCGAATATCATTTGCGAAGATATACTGTTCCATTAATGGAGTAGCACCTAATCCATTAATCAAGATGGCAAACTTATCACCTTTTTTCCAGCGGTAAATACTTTTGAGCTTATTCATAAGCTCGATTGCCAATTTTTCAGAAGAAGATAATACTTCTTTTCGGTATCCTTTCTCTCCATGGATGCCGACTCCGTAAAAGACTTCATTGTCTTGTAAGGTAAAAGAAGCCTTTCCTTGGATAGGGTCGGTTGCTGGAGAGAGCGCAACTCCTAATGTATGCAGATTCCGAATAACAGAATGGCCGATGCCTGTTAATTGTTGTAATGAATAGCCTTCAAGAGCTGCTGCTCCGAGTATTTTATGAACGAAAACCGTACCAGCTACTCCTCGTCTTCTTTTATTAAAGGAAGCATCATCTTCAATGGAAACATCGTCATTCACAATTACATGATCAACAAGTCTTCCTTCTTCTTTTGCTAAAGATTCAGCAGTTAAAAAGCTTTCCACGTCAGCTTGAAAGTTTTTAATGATTAATAGGACGCCCTTGTCTTTGGGTACTAAGCGAATAGCCGCTAATAATTGTTCTGGTGTAGGAGGGGTGAAAATTTCTCCATTGACTGCCGCTGAAAGCATGCCTTTTCCGACATAACCAACATCAGCTGGTTCATGCCCGCTACCGCCGCCACTTATAATGGAAACATCTTGCCCAATTTCGGCAAGGTCTTTCTGATAAATGATGTTGTGTTCTCGGTTATAAGATATTCTATCGTTATGTTCAAAATAAAAACCATGCAACATATCTTGAACAATATTTTGAACATCATTCATAATTTTTTTCATTGTTTTTCCACCTTATGATTTGTCTGCTGATTGCTTTAGTAAAAGGACTAATTGGTTGTTTATCATATTTTTCATCATCGAAGACATGATAGACGGATCAATAGCGCAATGATTCTCAATCCAATCTTTTATTGTCCCAACAAATCCGTGACTATAAAAAGAGGCCAGTGTATCTTTTTTCACCGCAGAAATTGCTAATTTACAGCCAATTAATAGTTCATCGATGATTTTGAGATATAAGTTTTTCGTATGTTCAAAGAGATAATAATTAAATGAATTTTGCTCGATTACTTTAAATGCATTTCGGTAGAAGCATTGGTTTTGGTAAAAGTAATCAAATAATAGGTCGAAAATATTTTCCCATTTTTCATAATCAAGAAAGTCTATAATATTCTCTTTTGTTTCTTCTTTATAAATCCAACTTAACAATTCAAATTTATCTTTAAAGTGATAATAAAAAGTTTGCCTGCGCATCTGACAATTTAACATAATGTCACTCACGGATATTTTATGGAAAGGTTCAGTTTCCATTAATTTTTTTAATGAGTTGGCTATGATTTTTTTTGAAATGATAGAAGAGGTCATTATAATCATCCCTACAGCTTTATTCGTTTTTAATAATTAACATCCTACCTATAAATGAAGTGGGTGTCTTTAGACAAATCGTTCATTTTGTCCGTTTACCATAAAACGCTTTCATTTTACTATAGTTAATAAGAATGCGCTTTCGAATATATCATAATTCAGAAGAGAATGTACCGTGGCAGGAATTTCCTATGAATTAATAAAATTATGGAAGTGTGGATACGAATTGGTTTGCGAAGCATGTAACAAAACTTATAGAGGAGGAATAACAAATGAAAAAAATTGTAAATAAACCTGAAACTCTCGTTATGGAGATGTGCAATGGGATGGTTATGGCTCATCCGGAACTCGAGTTATTAAAAAAGTATAAGGTCATTAAGAAAAAAGAAATGAACGAAAATAAGGTAACTTTAATCAGCGGTGGCGGTAGTGGACATGAACCGGCACATGCGGGGTTAGTAGGAAAAGGAATGCTGGATGCTGCGGTATGCGGAGACGTATTTGCTTCTCCGACGCAAATACAGGTATATCAGGCAATTAAGGCAACAGCTAGTAAAAAAGGTACGCTACTAATTATTAAGAATTACAGTGGAGATATCATGAACTTTAAAAATGGTGCTCACTTAGCTACGGAGGATGGCATTCAAGTAGAATATGTCCGCGTAGATGATGATATTGCGGTAGAGGATAGTCTTTATACAGTAGGGCGCCGCGGTGTTGCAGGAGTTGTGTTGGTACATAAAATAGCCGGTGCAGCAGCGGAAGAAGGTATGGATTTGATGCAGGTGAAAGCTGTAGCGGAAAAAGCAGCGGCAAATGTTCGAACAATTGGTCTCGCATTAACTTCCTGCACGGTTCCGGCGAGTGGATCACCTACTTTCAAATTAGGTGAAGATGAAATGGAATATGGCGTTGGCATTCATGGAGAGCCAGGCAGAAAACGTGAAAAAATTGCGACTGCAGACGAATTGGCTTTACGCATGACAAATGACCTTGTGAAAGATTTAGAACTAGATGAAGATGCTGAAATTGCTGTTCTAGTAAATGGATTTGGCGGTACACCGCTTCAAGAACTGTATCTGTTTAACAATGCAGTTACGAGAGAGTTAAGTAAAAGAAATATACGAATCAATAGAACGTTTGTCGGTAATTATATGACGAGTATCGATATGGCTGGAATTTCTCTAACAGTGATGAAACTAGACGATGAGCTGAAGACATTGCTATCGAAAGAATGTAATACACCTGCGTTTAAAGTAGATGGACCAATTGAGAGTGTAGAATACGTTGATATTGCGGAGCACGAAGAAGAGAAGCCTGTTTTCTTTGAGACGGAAACAGCGGAAGAACATGCGATCATTAAAAATGAGGTAATCACATTAAATAATATGATTTATCTTATAGATAAAATGAGCGAAGTTATTATTAAGAACGAAGTGCCATTCTGCGAATTGGATACGCATGCAGGTGATGGTGATTTTGGAATGAGCGTTGCGAAAGGATTTAAACAATTAAAGCGTGAATGGAGCTCGATTTTAGATCAAGAACGTTTAAATATAGGGACTTTCCTTGATTCGTGCTCTATGGTGATTATGGAACATTGCGGAGGAGCTTCTGGTCCAATTTGGGGTGGAGCTTTCCGAGCTGCAGGTAAGGCGATGGAAGGGAAAATGGAATTAACAGTTGGAGAGTTTGCTGAAATGTTGCAAGCTGCACTTCATGGTATACAGTCTATCGGTGAGCGCTCTTTCGGAAGAGGAGCAGAAGTAGGCGATAAGACGCTTGTAGATGCGCTTGTACCTTGTGTCAATTCTTGGTCAGAAAGTGCTGCAGCTGGCGTGGACTTTAAGACTGCTTTTGAAAAAGGAGCAGAGGCTGCCGTTAAGGGAGCAGAATATACAAAAGAAATCGTCGCTCGAATGGGCCGCGCTGGTACGGTTGGTGAAAGAAGCTTAGGTTATCCTGATGCTGGTGCCTTTGCATTAGGGATTATATTTACGGAGCTTTCTCGCAGCCTAAAATAATGGCAGTTTGGTGTTTCTGGATACTGGAAACTCTCAATTGTGTAGGTGAATAGAAGGAAAATAAGAAAGAGGAAAAGTCCGATAAAAAAGGTACCTTATGAAGCAGTAGGTACTGAAAAAGTGTTTGCTTTGAAAAAATAACACGCATTTTATCAATATGTTGAAAAAAAGGAGCTCATCACCTGTATATAGTAGGTGATGGACTCCTTTTTTTTATGAAGTGGACTTTTTCAGTGGCCTCATGAAGCAGCAGGTACCTTTTTTGTTTTTATATTGTCTCATTCAAACTAAACGTTTTGTAATTTCTTCTCCAACAGAACCCGTTAGAAATATATACATGAATAACTACATATAAACTCCGTATCCCTCTAGATAAACTACTGAATATCTCCATACAGACTCCAGATAGCGTATATAGAATAAAAGCTATCAAGGAGGTTAGAAAAAATGAATTTTATAAAGTGAAACTTTAATCAGTGGGGGTTTTCTTCATCCCCCACTGATTATTAGTTGAACGAATCGGGCTTTTACGGGCAGTTGATCCCCCACCTAACTTCTTTGCTTTCGCTGAATTTTGAGGTGGGGGTCTTACTGCCCGTTAATGCGGGATAAAACGAGCAATTCTCAGTATGAAAAAACGAAAAGAAACATCATTCATTTTGGTGGTAATCTTTTTGATTGTTACAAATTTAGTGCTGGCAGGATTCACAATCCAGCATGCATCTCAAAAAGCAACTGATGCTGCAAGAAAAAAATTAGGGGCTGATGTTGAATTATCTCCTGATTTTATGGGCCTAATGAATAGTGGAAAAGAGGATGAATTTACTCCTCTTACAGAAA
Source organism: Bacillus sp. FSL K6-0042 (assembly GCF_038006685.1). NCBI lineage: Bacteria > Bacillati > Bacillota > Bacilli > Caryophanales > Bacillaceae > Bacillus > Bacillus sp. FSL K6-0042. The sequence goes on along the minus strand of NZ_JBBOVS010000001.1, from coordinate 2,152,140 downwards.
AATTAGCCAAATCAAAGTATGTTAAAAATTATAATTATCTTTTGGCATCTGGTGGAACTGCTGATGGATTCCAGTATATCGAACCATCTGGATCCGCAGAAGATAATCCTATGTCTAGTATGTTACAAGGAAACGGTAATCTATCTCTACAAGGTGTAAGAGAAAGTGGTTTGTTTGAATCGTTTAAAAATGGGAAAAGCAAAATGGTAGAAGGAGCGAGTAACAATGAATTCAGAAGGAAAAACATTATCAACAGATAACGGGTACTCCTAGTTCATTTGGGGTTCAAACATAGCAAAACTTCCTCTTGCTAGGTCATCGGGATTTCAAACTCTCCGGCATGATTCTCGTACAATAAAAGGCATTGAAACCATTCATGCCCTATACAAACAAAGGCGAAGTCTTCAAATAGACTCCGCCTTTTCGGTGTATAACGAATTACAGGAATTGTTGCATAACCATTTAACGATGCAACCCTAGATTCTCTATGTTTTGGGTAACTTTGCAACAGAACCTTTATAAAGCTATTTTGTCGCTTTTCGTCCTACTAATACCCAGTACAGAGATAAACTGAAAAGGGTAACGAGTACGAGGATGAATAGGATATTACTAAACATGGAAGCATCCAAATTACTTGTAATCCCTATGAAGCTTTTTCGCATTGCGGAATGGTCCATCATTGCCGCTGTGTAGGCAATTCCGATTGACATCGCGACATTAAGTGTTAAATTATAAAATCCGATTGCTGTTCCTGTTTTTTCTTTCTCAATTGTACAAATGCAAGAATCAAGTAATGGTGCATACATGAATGCAAATGAACTAGAGAATAGAACCATAGATATTACGAATACAACAACAGAAGTGTTTATAAAGAATCCGCCTAATAGTAAGCTGACGATAATGCTAGACATAGCGAGTGTAATACATTGCTTGCTTCCCATAACTTTTGCAACTTTTCCAGAAAGAGCTCCGACTATAGTAGCTGCTATATAGCCTGGAATCAATAGTAGGGAAATGGTATCTAGCTGTAAACCATAAATCTTTTCAAGCAAGAATGGGAATAAGAAAATGTATGCTAACTGTACAGAGTAAATTACAAAAGCAACGCCAAGCAATGAGATAAACTGTTTATTTTGAAAGAATGAGATTCCGATAAACGCTTTTGAGTTCTTACTGATATAAGTAAGGAACAAGGCTATTGCAACAATAAACAAGAGAAGGTACATCCAATTGAAATCTGAAATATATAGTAGTAGGGATGCTGAAATGATTCCAACTAGAAATAATCCTAATACATCTACATTACTGTTTTTCGCTTCTTCCTTAGGAAGATACTTTAAAATAAAAGGAAGAGTGAAAAGTGTTACTAAAGAAAGTAAAAATAGAGTTGTCCAATGGAAATATGTTGAAACATAACCTCCAGTTAATGCACCGATAAGCTGTGAAAGAGCAAAACTGCTTGTACTTAATCCTAAAAATTTCTTTTGTTCATTTGCAGGTAAATGTTTTGTTACAAATATCACATATAAGGTTTCAGCTGATGCTAAACCGGCAGTTTGGATAATTCGTGAGATAACAACTAGTAAAAACGAGTGTTGAAAAATATACCCCATGGCTGAACCGACACATATTAAAATAATACCAATGCTAAAAAGTTTTCTGATACTAACGGAATCCGCTAAAGCTGCGTAAACCACTGCCCCAATTCCAATTACAAGGCCAGCTAGGGTTGCTTGCCAGCTAACTGTTGTCACTGAAATGTGAAAATCCTTTGCCATGTCAACAGAAATAATCTTAAACGAATTGTCAATTACCAAACATAATAGAAATAACAGTAAGGTAACGGGTACTGCTTTCTTAGCACTATATTCCTGAGTTTTCTTCATGCTCACACCTTCATTGATTGTAGACATAGCTATATTCCTCTTTTCTTGTTATTCAGGGAATTTTCTTCCTGAGTCATGATTGTCTGGCCTTTAACTACCAATTGATCCTTTTGTAAAGGATGGTTTCAGTAATTTCTACACCTTTTGTTTCATATGCGAGGCTTCCTTGTGTACAGTTGTACCGATTTTTGTTCGTTCCTTCTTATGGGGTTTAAAAAGGAACCGTTTTCATGAACAACCAAAAACATCTTACCTTTTGATTACGCTTTCATGGTGATGCATAATAACTCCTTGAACTATATAATATTGTCTGGTTATTTAAAAACTTGTATGCACCCGAATATTGAAAAGGATATCATGCCTTTCCTTCTTATGATGCTTACAAGGAAGCATTTTCATGAACACCAAAAACATCTTACCTTTTGATTACGCTTTCATGACGATGCATGATGACTCTTTGAGATATACAATATTGTATAGTTGTCTAAAAACTTGTATACATCTGAACAATGAAAAGGATATCATACCTTTCCTTTGCTCACAACCCATCTTTCTTTTGGAATTTGTCTTTTTTGTTACAAAAAAATCGCCCACCCATTATAATTGTAAGTAACCACACAAACAAAAAATAGATTACTAGTGAGTTCAGAAAAACCTATTCGAAAGGTCACCTTTGAACAATTAGCACAAGTGGTAAAACAAGTAGAAAAACAGGTGGAACAAGCGAAAACGGAAGTAGAACAGGAACAAGATAAGGGAGCAAAAAAAGAGAAAAAGAAAGTGTATCAAGAGAAACGAAAAATACATAAGAAACTGAAAGAAGACTATTTACCACGACTACAAAAATATGAGTCACATCAAGAGACTTTCGGTGATCGTAATAGCTTCTCGAAGACAGATCCAGATGCCACGTTTATGAGAATGAAAGAAGACCACATGAAAAACGGTCAACTGAAAGCTGGATATAATGTGCAAGTAGGAACAGAAAATCAGTTTATTGTAGGATACTCTCTTCACCAAATTCCGACAGATACACGTTGTTTCATACCGCATTTGGAGAAATTAAAAGAAGCACTTGTTTGAGGGCAAAACTTCCAAAACAACAAAACCCACGGAGAAAATTTATTTTCTCCGTGGGTTTTAGTCATTTAAAAGAACCTTTGAGGCAGCTCCTTCTAAATTAAATATAGAACTTTATCGCTTATAGCTCTCCACGAATGGAAATTTCTAAGAGATAATGGATTGTTCATTCGATTATTTAGATGCTTTAATCCTAATTTGACTAAATTCTATTGGTATATAGTATTTATTATAAACCACAGGGTATTTGTCGCTGATATATACACTTTCTAAAATTAAATCAAATTCCTCCCCGTGGAAAATTTGGTATTTTAATGACGGAGTATTGGCGGAATTAGAACGTTTAATTTCAATGGTAGAGGAGTTAGCCAGTTCATATACTTTCTCCTCCAACATTTCCAATACTTGCTTCTCGTTATGTAAGTCAAGGTTCAATTTGGAAACGGCTTCTATTGGCATCATAGTAAAAGCAAAAGCTACTATCTTATCGTGATTTTTATACCAGCGTTCCAACGCAACCACTGCAGTCATCTGTTGATTTAATACTTGCATTGCATAGTCCGTTACTAGGTCAATTCGGAAATTAAGTTCGATATCATCTATTTTTTCCGTATAGCATTTATATAAGGGATTCCCCAGCTTCTCTAAGCCATCGCTACTTTCATTATGATGAAATCTTGTAATGAAATTTCCTTTTCCATGGATATTTTTAACCAATCCATCTTCTTGTAAAAGTGCCAAAGCATGTCTTAATGTCATTCTGCTCACACCAAATATTTTGGCCAATTCGGGTTCTGTTGGAAGTTGGCTGCCTAGAGGAAATGTTCCATCCATGATTAATTTATACAATTGGTCATACACAATGACGAATAGTGGTTTTTTTTGTTTATTGAGTTCATGAAGTTTATTGTTCATTTTCTTATACCCCTATAGTTTTTCAAATTCATGACGATAAATTCTATTTCTTCTCGTTTTATAGTAGTTTATTTTCTTTTTCTATTGTAGCTTACTTTTTCGCGTAAATTAATACGCTTTCAAAAATTCATTATAATTTGCACTAGGTGTATTTGTCACTCAAAATGAAGATGAACGATATTGCGGACCACATCTTCATTAATCAAGATTACGAATTTCAGTGGCTTGCGTTACATGAAGAAGAGGATGATGGGAAGGACTTCTGTTATGACCTTCGAAATCAAGCGGGTATTTTAGCAAACGGAACAGTTATCCCTTGTTGTTTAGATGGTGAGGATATTATCAATCCTGAAAATATTACCGATGCTTTATTTTCGGATATTACTGAAGGTACGGGAATAAAATGAATGAACTATTGTAATGCGAGGGGCAGTTTTATAGAAAGGGCCTTAAAATTATATATTTAGAAGATGGTTTCGGTATTGCAACGAAGCCATTTTTTTCTAGAGGATATAAGTTGTTTTTGATATATTAATAGTTGGGAAATACAAATAAGGGGTAGAGATGCAGAAATGGAATTATTTGATTATTATAAGCGGAAAGGGAAGTTTAAACTCTTTATCGGAGCCGGTATTTTTCTATTTGCGCTGTGGTGTGTATATGGGACTTGGGGATTTGTGAATTGGGGACAGATTATCTTTATTGTTCTTGTTTCTTCTGTCTTTTTCGGAATTGGATTTTGGCAGGTAAGAAAAGGAAATTTGATACAAAAGAATACTGTTAAAAGTAATGTAACGTTTTGGGATGTTGATACGTTTGTCGTATTAGAATTACCTAAACGGAACAAGCAATTTGGTTTATATCATCCTGATGGGGGATATGTTGCTGGAACAAAGATCATTTCATCTAACATTCTTTTTTCAGTGATACCTTTTTTAAATAATAAAGATGTTTATGGATTAGAAACGAGTACCGGGGAAATTCTTGCATATTTTCATACTGAAGCGGACGGGTATGATTGGGTAATCTATGATTCGAATTATAACCAGATTGGTATGTTTAAGGAAAAGATGATACAAGGATTTACCATGATACGTGGTTCCTTGATGACTGATAAAGCCACAAAGTTGTCCGATGTAGAAGTCGAGTTTGATTTTATTCAAAGTACTCTCCGCACAACAGATGGACGTACATTAGCAATCGGTAAGCAAGGGTATATGCCTATAGAATGGAGCGAAAGGTTTATGGGATTAAATGTGCCTACTATTACATTAGGTTCCAATGCGTCTAAGAATGAAAAAATGCTAGGTCTAGGAGTGCTCCTCTATAGTTTATACACAATTGAGATTCGAAAAAATAGAGCGAGTGTTTAATAGGAAAAATAAAGTGAAACTTTAATCAGTAGGGGTTTTCTTCATCCCCCACTGATTATTAGTTGAACGAATCGGGCTTTTACGGACAGTTCATCTCCCACCTAACTTCTTTGCTTTCGCTGAATTTTGAGGTGGGAGTGTTACTGTCCGTTAATGCGGGATAAACTAAAATGATTAGAGCAGAGTCCATGAAAGTGATTCTGTTCTTTTTATTTATGAATCCTTACAAAACTGTCACCTTTCTGTAAGGTTATGAGATAGTTTATTACCTTTTTTAATGTAATAATAAAGACATAAGAAATGTTAATCAAAATTATAAATTGCAGGAGAGTGTCAGTAATGATTGTAACAACAACGTCTGGAATTCAAGGGAAAGAAATTATTGAGTATGTTGATATTGTAAATGGTGAAGCAATTATGGGTGCCAATATCGTCCGCGATTTATTCGCTTCTGTGCGTGATGTTGTAGGTGGCCGTGCTGGTGCATATGAAAGTAAATTAAAAGAAGCTCGTGATATTGCAATGGAAGAAATGAAACAACTTGCGAAGCAAAAGGGAGCAAACGCAATTGTTGGCGTTGATGTAGACTACGAGGTTGTTCGTGACGGAATGTTAATGGTTGCTGTAAGTGGTACTGCTGTACGTATATAAAATAAAAAAAGCATCTCATGAAATGATAGGATCATCCCCTTAGAGTAGACATACTCTAAGGGGATTTTTGTGGTTATCCCTTCTTATTAATCTAGAAAGAACAACGTTTTTAACAATAATGGGTAGTAAATATTCTTAAGTTGATGGATGTGGCGGTACCTCTATATGGATCGTTTATATGGATTTTATTAAAAAAAGAGGTCCTTAAAAAATAAAAGGATCTCTTTTTTTGGTTTAGGGGTATAACTAAATTGGTATATTCTCACATGTTGGAGTATATTATAAACTTCACTGTAAATTATAGTAGATTATACATATGTATTTTCATGTAATATTGCATATAAAGTATTTAGATCTAAATAATCAGGAAATCGTTTACATTGAAAGCGTTTTCTTTTATAATGATAATGGGTTGGATGGCACGAGTGGCTGTCATGGTATTTAGCGTAGGTGGGGCTAATACTATAAATAAAATATTATCTTTTTACCATTATTATTTTTTACATATACTGTTTTTTTACTTTAAATAATATTTATTACATGAAAGAAGAATCTCTTCATAGGACCTGAAGAGATTCTTTTGATTTTCTAGATATATTGTTGTTGATATGGTTTCATTTTAACAACAAGTAAACAATGGAGAAGTAAGGGAATGCAGTATAGATTCAATATACAAGCATTCCCTTGCCCTTGTTATATAGATGATTTTACTTTTTGTTGATGAAAGTATCAAACAAGTAAAAAAGCTAATCTAAAAAGTCGGTTCCTTAGTGTGCAAATTTCCGAAATATGGGTTTTATGATTTGAGTACTAATTGGGATTTTTTATATTGAGATTTCCTTAACGTTGTAAATCCGCATTTTCCTAACGTTACCCGTTTATAAAATAAACATGATCTAAACGGATGACCTATCTATGTGAAATGGCGTGAAATGACTCGGTACAAGCGTTGTCATACGGACACAATATTGTAAGGTTTTAACTAAGTTGTGTCCATATGACTATATTAACTTTAAGGCATGTTAATAAGGGATACGGTTTTACCATTCGCTAAAACTCATAACAGTATAAAAATACATTAAGGTTTGCTTTTATGGAATCAAGATAAATTTCTTTTTCATTGATACGCTCAAAGTGTTGACTGTCATAAAATCCATAGTTACATCTGTTATCCGTATATAAATATAAAGATTTTACATTCATACAGTTCATATAATCATACAAATGATTCATTAGCGCCTTACCAACTCCAAGGCCTCTTGATTCTCCTGATACAATAAATAACTGTATACACCCTTGAAAATCATCTTCTTTTTCTTGGATAAGCTCTTTATATGCATCTTGAACCTTTGCGAATTCTTTCATGAATTTTTTATTTTCCTTATTAGCCATGAATACTTTAAGCATACTATAGGTAAGACTTAGAGTATTATGAGCTTTCTTTAAACGATTTTTATCTTTTTTGGAATCGCCCAAAATAACGCCGATAATCTTATTGTCTTTTTCTGCTACTTTGTTAAATGAACTTCCTAAAATACAACTTTGCAAGTACATGTTTAATACTGAATCTAAAAATTTTTTATCCTCGATAAATTCATTGAAACCAAATGCTTCACCAATTAAAATTTTAACAGCTTCATAATCTTCTTTAACTAGGTTTCTATATATTACTTGGTTCATGTTTATAAACTCCTCTTTATATATAAACTCCAATTAAAAAAACGACATAAAAACCTTTCTTCTTAGGTGGGCGAGAGCATCTGGCCATGCATAGAAGCGGTCAGGGCCTATTTTTGCCACATGCGAAGTAAAAGCAGAAATAGCAAGCGAGCGTAGGTTACTTTTTATTCTGTGTAGCAGAGATTTAGATGTCGAGAAATTAAAATGGATTTATATAGTATTTTCTTGTGAATATCTTATTATGATAATAAAGTCTCTTCTAAGGGTAGAGTCAACGGTGGTATAAGAAAAAATATAAAGGAAGTGATTATAGTGAAAAATTTATTTTCGATTGGGGAAGTTGCTAAAATAAAGGACATTACAATAAAAGCGTTACGATATTATCACAAAAAGGGGATACTTATTCCAAGATATATTGATGAAACAACAGGTTATAGATATTATTCTATAGATCAATTTATTCATATAGATATCATAAAAAGCTGTCGAGAGTTAGGGACTAGTATCGTAGAACTTCAAGAGATTTTTAAGGGCTGTGATACGGATCAATTACTACAATTTTTACAATTAAAAAGAGAAGAAGCAGAAGAAAACATAAAGAAAATGCAAGAAATCATCAAAACCATTGATAGCTTACATATGAAGGTAGAGACTTCTAAAGATATAGTCAATAATGATGAGATATCTACTCAGTTCTTTGCAGAGCGGTATGTCATTGTAGCGCCATGTAAAGAAGTAGGAAGTTTACAGGAGTTACTTTCCTATTCAGATTTAGAGAAAATCATTCAAGAGAAGGAAGGAAAAATGTCAATGGAAAGAGGAATCCTCTATAACGTTAATACAGAGTGGAATGTAGAACCAAAGTATGTTTTTAGTGGATTTCAAGGGGAGTTTAATATAGAAGCTGAACAAAATATAAAAATATTACCAAAGGGAAAGTATGTAACTTTAGCCTATAGTAAAGAGAATGAAGAGGAACGTAGAAGAAAAATAGTTAAATATGTGAAAGAAAATAATTTAAAAATTAAAAGTGTTATTGAAGTGGAGTTACTTAATGATTTCTTTAATACAGAATCCTATAGTTGTCAAATTCAGATGTTTATACAGAACTAAGGTAAACATTGCTACATCACTATCCAAGTCATGTGGCGAAGCATCGGAACGGGTACCTAATTTCTTTAAGTACCAACCTTTGCTACCGAAATGCATATCATCGGTTTCTTTTTTTATCAAAGGTTGTTGGTTTTATAACTGAAAATATCAACAAGAACATATGTTTGTTTATTGTGAGTTTAATGTTATAATTATATTAAATTAATTTAGAAAAGAGGGATTAAATTGAGTGAGGTAAAAAACATAATTAGCAATTTTAGTCATTATTCATCTTGGTTAAGCACTTTAGAAGAAATTGATGATACATTATGGTCTAAACCAATAGCCGAAGGTAAGTGGTCTGTAAGTGAGATAATAGCCCATATTATGAATTGGGATAATCATCTATTAAAGGAAGTCCTCCCATCTGTACAAAATGAAAAGGGAATGGAGTTTCCAAATTTTGATACACATAATAAAAAGGCATCAGACTATGCAAAATCAGGAATATCACAGTCAAAACTTCTTGAAGAAGCAAAAAATACAAGGGAACTACTTATAAAAGAACTTAACGAATTTCCAATCGAAAAGTTAAGCAAGTCATTAACTGCAAATGGTGTAACTCATTGTCCGCATACTGGAGCACCTTACTCACTTATATATATTGTTAAGGAATTTACAGACCACGATAACCACCACAAAGGACAAATTATACAATTCTTAAGGGGAAATAATTTGGACTAATTCAAGTTGTTTTTTTGTCTTTCTCACCACGTTTTTTGTCTTTCCTATGAGCGATTTCACGATGACCTTTTAAAGATTATCGAAAGAAAGCTTCGTCGCTCACTATGATGCCTTGTAATTGATTAAAACCAAGACTTCCTAATGCGTTCAAGATTTTGTGTCTCCAATATATACGAAAACAGCCTTTATGAAAAATAAAAAAGAAGCAACGCAAAAACAAACGTTACTTCTTCCTTGTATTAGTATTAAGCCGACTCTTTCTTCATTCTCTCAAGCAAACTAGCCAACACATGCGTACGATAGGATTCTAGTTTTTTACCTTCATAAGTACGGATACCTAATTTTTTTAGTTCTTTTACATACCAACCTTTGCTACCGAAATACATAGAATCGCTCCCCTTCAAATTTGTTTTTTTATGTGTTCTGATTGTTACTTGGAGGTACGGGAAATAGATGAAGGAAATGAATTTCGTTTGAAAATGGTTAACTTTGGTGCAAAAGACATATATACTAAGGGTAGTATATAACGAGGTGAGCACGACGTGATTATAGAGAAGCACGAAATTCAAATTGACCAAATTACGAGCGGAAAGGTGAATATATTTACTTTCTACCGAAATAGAAAGCAAATTGACGATCCGTTTTTACGATTGCAAGAGCCATCGCTTACGGCTAACTACTATTTCCATTTTCATTTGGATGCAGAGAGCCTGAGTCTTCTGCAGGAAGAGTTTCCTAGCGTATATCCGTACGACGGGAATGGAACCATTCACGACTGGACGGAAAAGATGAAAGATGAATTGCAGCGCCAAATTCAAACTGGAAAGTGGAACAGACGCGTGCGTATTGGTAACCGGATTCTAGATGTGGTATTTACGTGGTGTGATGAAGATATAGAATGAAAAAGAAGCGGATGACGCTTCTTTTTTTAGCGCTGGAATAAAACGAGTTTTCCCGCTGAAGATGTGCAGCGATGTGTGTGCTTATGCAATCCCTTTTCTTGTAAAATGGATGCTCCTTTTGATTTCGCTTTTGCTTCTGTTGCCGCCTCGAATGATTCGTCTAGCATTTTTGAACCATCTTTTTCAAAGACTGTTAGAACGTATACTCCCATGAAAATTCCCTCCAAAAATTAAAATCAGAATCTTATAACTATTTTGTCATAAATCGCTAGAATATGCAAAGAAATATATGACATAGCGTGGTAAAATAGAGTGAAACTTTTATCGGATAAAGAAAGGATCGTTTATTTGTGAAACAAGTAAAGTTTATACATGCGGCAGATTTGCATTTGGATAGTCCGTTTAAAGGGATGGAAATGAATGTGCCGTCATCTGTTTGGGAGAGAATGAAGCAAAGTACGTTTCAGTCGTTTGAGCGTATTATCGATAAAGCAATTCAAGAGCGCGTTGATTTTGTATTACTAGCAGGAGATTTATATGATGCGGAAACGAGAAGTCTTAGGGCGCAAGTGTTTGTGAGGGAGCAGATGAAGCGCCTTTCGCAGTATGAGATTCCGGTTTATATCATTCATGGTAACCACGATCATTTAGGGGGAAGCTGGGCAGCAATTGAGTTTCCTGAAAATGTTCATGTGTTTGCAGAGCCATATGTAGAAGAAAAGCCGTTTTATAAAGATGGTGAACTGCTTGCATCTATTTATGGGTTTAGTTATTTGCAGCAGGCTGTAACGGATAATATGACGGCGCAGTATGCAAAAATGAGCGATGCGCCTTTTCATATTGGCATGCTTCACGGGAGTGTGGAAGGCGATGCGGAACATAATCGCTATGCGCCGTTTCAAATTCGTGAGTTAAAAGAAAAGGGATTTGATTACTGGGCTCTTGGGCATATACATAAGCGAGAGATTTTAGCAGAGGAGCCGTATATCATTTATCCAGGCAATATACAAGGACGCCACCGGAAGGAAACAGGAGAGAAGGGGGCGTATCTTGTTGAGATAACAGAGCAGGGAACGGTGTGTTCATTTTTCGGTGCGGCGGATGTAGTTTGGGGAGAGACGGAAATTAGCATTGATGAATTGCAAACGGTTGATGACCTTATGATAGCTTGTACGGAAGTGATGAATGAATGGCGTCAGGAAGAGGAAGGAACTCTTTTGACAGTTGTATTCATCGGACAAGGACCATTATCTCCTTATTTGCGTGATGAAAAACGTGTGGAAGAGATTTTTCATATTTTAGCAGCGGGAGAAGAACGAAGAGATTTTGTGTATGTGATGAAGTGGAAGAATGAAACGGTTTCATTTGCAGAAATCCAGCGATTAAAAAAGGAGAATCATTTTGTTGGTAGTGTATTGCAAGAATTGGAATCATTTACGAATATGGATACGGTGCTCAGGACGATTTGGACATCTTCTGTTGCGCGTAATGTAATTGAATCCTTTTCAGATGAGGAAAAAGCAGAGATTCAAAAGGAAGCGGAAAATATTATATTAGAGCAACTATTCCAGCAAGAGAGGGATAAAAAATGAAAATTGAAAAACTCCATATTTATGGTTATGGAAAATTAGAAAATGTGGAAATGGATCTTTCATTGCTGACGGTGTTGTACGGTGAAAATGAAGCAGGAAAATCAACGATTCGTTCGTTTATGAAGAGTATTTTGTTTGGGTTCCCAATAAGGGGACAAAGGCGTTATGAGCCGAAAGAAGGCGGAAAGTACGGCGGTAGGGTGACTGTTATGACGGAGCAGTATGGGAGACTCAAAATCGAGCGCTTGCCGAAAACGGCTGCCGGGGAAGTAACGGTTTACTTTGAAGATGGAAAAACAGCTGGAGAAGAAGTGTTACAGACTGTGCTGAGCGGGATGAATGAGAGCCTGTTTGATTCTATCTTTTCGTTTGATATGCACGGTCTTCAAAATATTCATCATATTGGAGAAGCTGAAATCGGAAATTATTTATTTTCGGCGAGTGCAGTTGGGAGCGATGCTCTGCTGCAGTTAGATAAAAAGTTAGAAAAAGAAATGGAGCAGCGTTTTAAGCCAAATGGTCGTAAGCCTGAGATCAATACGTCACTTCAAGAAATAAAGAAGCTCCAAGAAAAGCTTGGGGCGTGGCAAGGGAAGATTGGTACGTATGAAAAGTTAATGGGGCAGTTAAAAGAAAATGAAGGGCGTCTTGCTCATATTCGGAATGAAAAAGAGATGGCAGAAAAGCGTAAGCAAGACTATGAAGTATTGGCTGCATTGCAACCTCTTGTGATTGAAAAACATGCATATGAAAAAGCGCTAGAAGAACAGAAGAATCCGTTTCCTGTTCGAGGAGTAGAACGTTATGAAATGATAAAAGTAAAACTCGAGCCGCTCGGGGTGCACTTGGATTCCATCCAAAAAAGGATGGAAATGGTGCAAACGGAAGTGGATGGGGTAGAAGTACAAGAAGAGCTCTTGCAAAAGGATAGCTATGTAGAAGAACTTCGTATGCAGCATATGTCATATGAAAATGCACGTCAAGAAATGCGCGATATTACAGTAAGTATTGGAAATATGAAAGAAGAGATAGAAGAGCTTGAGCAGCAAATTGGTGCTACTTTTGAGAAAGAAAGTGTGCTTTCATTTGATACAAGCCTTGCAGCGAAAGAAATGATAACGCAAACTGTGCAAAAGGCAAGAGAATTAGATAATCGGAAAGAGCAGCTTGATGAGCGCTTTAAAGTGGCCCAGGAGCAATTAGAAGAACAGGAAGAGAATGTAGGGCACATTCGAAAGCAGATGTTAGCGGATGAAGAGCGACAAAAACTTGTAGAAAAGGAAAAATCGTTTCACGGTGCAGGTTTTATAGGTACTAGCAGTAAGTATGAAGAAAGAATGAAAAATGCGCAGGAAAAGAAAAAGCGTTGGCAGAAAGTTTGTTTCCTTTTGTTAGCTATTAATACAGTGATTTTGCTGACAAGTGTATTTTTAGATAACCGTGCGCTGTTATTTACGAGTGTTATCGTCTTTGTCCTAATTGTACTTGCACTTGTTTTGTATAAAGATACTTCTTCCGATGGTTTACAAGAAGAACTGCTCTCGCTGCAGCAAAGTGCAGGCGGAAGGCAAAATGAAGAGGCGCTATCCATTCGTTATCAATTAGAAAAAGATGAAGAAATCCGTAAATTATTTGAGCGAGAGTCTTATAAATTACAACAAATTGAAAGAACCTATGATAAAGGTGTTTCTGCATATGAAGAATGGGAGCGAGATACGTTTCATGTGGGAGAGCAAGTGGATACATATAATGCGCGTTATTCTTTCCCGACTTTTTATACATATGCACATGTATTGCCGGCATTTGAACGCATTGAAAAGATGCAGCAGTTATATCGTGAGGTAGGAAAGCTGGCGGAGCGAAAAGGAATATTATATGAAATGATTTCGCAGTTTGAACATAGACTAGAAAACGTTATGGAAAATACAGATTTTGATCATCTTCATATGATCAGTAATCGTATTCAAAAGGAAAAAGAAAAGAAACAAAAGAGGGAGCAGCTTTTAGGGAAGCTAGCTGATTGGAAAGAAGAACAAGCACTATTACAGCATCAAGTAGAGCAACTTACATTAGAAAGAGATGCGCTATGGAACGTGGCAGCAGCTACTGATGAAGAAACGTTTTTAGAAGCGGGCAAGCGAGCAGAAAAGCGTGAAGATGCAGAGAAGCAAGTAGAGCGGCTATCACCTCAGATTGACATGTTAGAAAAACGTTTAAAGAGCTTATCATTAGCGGAACACTATCAAGTGGAAGGGTATGAAGGAAAACTGAAGCAAGAAGCGCTTCATATACAAAAATTCCTTTCGCAAGAGAAGGAACTGACCGAGCGCATTGCGGAGCACCGTGTGGAAATTGCGAACTTAGAAGAAGGTAGTACGTACGGTGATTTACTCCATGAATGGGAAATGAAAAAGTCTCAAGTACGTGAGCAAGTGAAGAAGTGGGCGGCGTATGCAGCGGCAAAAACAGTATTAACAAAAACGAAGCAATACTATCATGAAGTGCAGCTGCCGCGCATTTTACAAAAGGCCGAGGAGTATTTTGTATATTTAACAGGTGGTCAGTATAGTAAGATTTTTTCACCATCAGAAACAGAGCCGTTTATTGTAGAACGGAGTGATGGTATTCGTTTTTATAGTCATGAACTCAGTCAAGCGACAGCGGAACAGCTCTATTTATCATTGCGCTTTGCGTTAGCGCGGACGTTTGAGCATGATTATCCATTTATTATTGATGACAGCTTTGTGCATTTTGATGCACTACGAACAAAACGAACAACCCAGTTAATAAAAGAAATTGCGAAGGATAGACAAGTGATTTTCTTTACATGTCATGCCCATCTATTATCATTCTTTGCGGAAAAACAGATTATAAAATTAACACATGAGCGTAAAGAAAATAAGGTGTAATGTGCTATACTAAAAGTACTTAAGTTGGTGGAGGAATCAGAATGAAAAAGAAAATTGCAGAATATGAAGTTGGTGAACAAGTCGATATCTTCTTGTTAATTAAGACAGCGACAAAAGGTATCGCGAGTAATGGAAAGCCATTTTTAACAGTAATCTTACAAGACCAAACTGGAGATATTGAAGCGAAGCTATGGGATGTATCACCAGAAGTTGAGAAACAATATGTAGCAGAAACGATTGTTAAGGTAGCTGGAGATATTCAAAACTATAAAGGGCGCATTCAACTTCGTGTGAAGCAAATTCGCGTTGCAAATGCGAATGAAGTAACAGATATATCAGACTTTGTTGAAAAAGCACCAGTGAAAAAAGAAGATATGGTAGAAAAGATTACACAGTACATATTTGAAATGAGAAACTCAAACATTCAGCGTCTCACAAGACACTTATTAAATAAGCATCAAAGTGAATTTTTAGACTATCCAGCAGCAACGAAAAATCACCATGAGTTTGTATCAGGGCTTGCCTATCATGTTGTATCGATGCTTGATTTAGCGAAAGCCATTGCTACGCTATATCCATCTTTAGATAAAGATTTACTGTATGCAGGTGTTATTTTACATGACCTTGGTAAAGTAATTGAATTGTCTGGTCCAATTTCAACAACGTATACATTGGAAGGAAACCTACTAGGTCACATCTCCATCATGGTAAACGAAATTGGAAAAGCAGCCGATGAACTGAAAATTGAAGGAGAAGAAGTATTAATTCTTCAGCACATCGTTTTATCTCATCACGGCAAAGCTGAATGGGGTAGCCCAAAACCGCCATTAGTAAAAGAAGCGGAAATTCTGCATTACATCGATAATTTAGATGCGAAGATGAACATGATGGACCGTGCGCTTGGACGCACGAAACCAGGTGAATACACAGAACGTGTCTTTGCGCTTGATAATCGTTCGTTTTATAAGCCTACTTTTCATAACTAAATAATACTTATGAGGCAAGTGATTTTAGCGTATAGATGGGGTTGCTTGCCCTTTTTATTTTTAAAAGTGGCATCGCCATCAAGCTAAGATTTTGAAGTACCCCCTAAACGAAAATTTGGTATCTGTTATAGCAATGAAGTTCATTTTTATCGTTTCGGCTACTACCAATAAGTAGGGTTATGTTAACTAAGTTTGTATATGAGATATAAAAAAACATTTACAATATATATCCAATAATGTTATTGTATATGAAATTAAATGCAATGAAGAGAAGAGTAAATAAAGTGAATTCTATACAGAGAACCCTGGTAGCTGAAAAAGGGTTAGAATTTCTTTATTGAAGCAAGGCTCAGAGCAGCACATTGGAACCCGCTATAGGGGGATAGTGTGACGGGCGCTCCCGTTATAGAGCTAGGGTATAAGTATTTTTGTTGTACCTGATAAGGTTAATATGGTGACATATTAATAAACTGGGGTGGTACCGGGATCTAAAATCTCGTCCTCAAGACACTTAAGTCTTGGGGGTGGGATTTTTTTATTTTGTTTTAAGTGTTGCATTCTATCTGATTATATTTTAGGAGGAATTCAATTGAGTTTTAAAAAAACATTGGAAACTTGGCGGTATCCATCTATCTTATTGTTTAGCATTGGTGTTTCAAGTGTTGGAAGTTGGGTTTACTTTATCGCTCTAAACCTTATCGTCCTTAACATAACAGAGTCGGCTATTGCTGTCTCTGGTTTATATATTATTAGGGCTTTATCAACGTTGTTTACTAATATTTGGTCAGGAAGTCTTGTAGATCGTTTAAATAAAAAATATCTCATGATAGCACTAGATGTCTTTCAGACTGTTCTAATTGCATTATTACCTTTCTTCTCTTCTTTAGGGCTTATATATACTATGGTCTTTCTAATTACAATAGCGAGTTCTATGTACCACTCAACATCGGTAACTTATATCACGAAGTTAATACCAACAGGGCAAAGAAAACGTTTCAATTCTTTGCGTAGCCTACTTGATTCCGGAGCTTTTTTGACTGGACCAGCAATAGCAGGAATGATGTTTACAATTGGTACACCTAATATGGCTATTTATATCAATGCTGTAGCTTTATTTTTATCTGCATTAATTACAGTAGGAATGCCTAATGTAGAATCCGCTGCACAATTAGAAAAAACATCAGATACAACAAAATTATCTCTTAAGCTATTAATAGATGATTGGAAGCTTGTTATTGGATTTAGTCGTAAGTATCTATATATCATGATGATTTATCTTTTGTTTAGTGCGATGATAGTCATGATGACAGCTACAGATTCGCTGGAAGCTGCTTTTGCAACTAGGATACTTTCCTTATCTGAAGGTGAATATGGAGTCTTAGTCAGCATTGCTGGAGCAGGAGTATTAGCAGGTTCTTTATCCAATGCAATAATTATTGAAAAAATACCTACCTCATGGCTTATTGGTATGGGTTCCTTAATAACTGCAGTAGGTTATGTGGTTTTTACATCCTCTAATACCTTTTTTATAGCATCTATAGGAGCTTTTGTTTTGTCATTTGCTACTGCCTTTTCTAATACTGGTTTTTACACATTTTATCAAAACAATATACCTGTTGATGTGATGGGGAGAGTTGTAAGTATTTACGGGTTTATTGAGGCTTTTTTAATTATTACCGTTACTGCAATCTTTGGTATTTCTTCCGAGCTTATATCTATACGATTTGTTGTAGTTTCAGGAGCATTTATAATGTTTTTGGTATCTATTACACTATTTATTTGCAGTGTTCAACCATCAAAAGCGAAATTCTATTCTGATTCACCTGAGCTTAAAGATTCATTTCAATAAAACGATTACATTTTAATTTATACTAAATGTACAGGTAATACTCCCTAATTAACCCAGCTTGTCTGGTTACCCCGTTAAATACTATAAAAAAAGAACTTGTATCGTATACAAGTTCTTTTTTTCGCTTATTTGAATAATATGTCCTTACTATATTGCTTTCCAGCAAGTAAGTCATATTGAATAAGTTTATATTGCTCTAACATTTCTTTTTGTTTATGCGTTAAATCTTTTATTTCTTCTCCATTTTTATCGACCTTTAAATCATCTTTAAGCACTGGTATTTCTTTGTGTAGTTCCGATAAAAACTGATAGAATGGTGATTTATTTAATCCAGCATAATCAAGAACAAGATTTGAAAAATAAATCGGACTTACTAAGCCTAAGTTATCATTTGGCAAATCAAAGTTTGCATACATTAGTAATGGCGTTTCTGACATAGTTAATTTTTCACTTAAAGTTTCTTCATTTTCTATATATCCAGCCTCTTTATAAATAGCCTTATTCGTTCCTAACACTGGCAAGTGGTCCCCAAAGAAGACTAATAAAGTAGGTCTTTCTAACCCATTAAGCTGTTCTATTAAATATTGTAGAGCTTCATCGGAACGCCTTACACCTTCCGTATAGATTTCTAATTCTGCTTTTGATTCTTCATTTGTTAATCCACTAACTTCTATTTTATTTTCTTCAAACCGCTCTGGATTATATGGAAAATGATTTTGCATCGTCACCGCATGAATAAATGTAGGCTGTTTTCTCTTATTCAATTCATCTATTATTTCTTTACTCATAGATAAATCACTAATATTGTCTCCAGCTAATTCTTTATTTTTCATCGTATCTTCTGCATTAAAGTTATCAAATCCAAATGTATTATATACATCGTCCCGTTTATAAAACGCTCGATTAAAAGCATGAATTGCACTCGCATAGTACCCTTGCTTTTTCAATTCACTTGCGATGGATGGAATTTCTTTCTGACCTGTAACAGCTTGTTGATATGGTATAGAACCAGGCATTAACAAACTCATTGAATAACTCGTTAACGCTTCAAATTCTGTATTCGCTGTATTTCCCCCAAATGTAGGAGCTATTGTTTGTCCACCTGGAAAACTCTCAATATAATGATGTAAATTCGCCACCGGATCTTCACTAAATGAAAGGTTCGTTAGTTTTGTAGGATCCCAAAAAGCCTCGCTCATAAGAAATATAATATTCGGTTTCTCTGCTTTTTTTTGTTCTCCCACATTATCGCCATATTGTTTCTTTATATTCTCTGCAATTTGAAGCATATTTTCTTTTGAATATTCTTCTGGTTCCTGGATGACCGTTGTATCTAAGTTACTTAAAAACCCCAAAACCAAACCATTTTGACCATAGTTCATATTTTGATTCCACAAAGGGAAGTATATCCCCCCATTTGCAAATAACTTATTCACAAATGTATTAGGGTAATTACTAAACGAATATACCATAAACACGGATGCACATATTAAAACAATCCTCATACTAATATGGATTTTTATAGAGTTAATGTGTTTTCGAATATAAAAAACTACAAATATAAATAAAGCTATACTAATGATTACTATCAATATATTTTTCAAACTAAAATAATCCATAACCATCGGTATAACGGACTGCATATGCCCGATTTGTGTAAAGTCAGACGGATAAAGCGGCTCTCCTCTGAACATAATTTTGAAATAATTAACAATCGCTAAAATAATTAAAGAACAACTAGTTAATATTACACTTGGTAAAATTTTACCAAATAAATTATAAACTAAAATATACACCATATAAATGAATACCAAGCTGAATAGGTACTGTGCATACTGCAAATAAATCCAATTATTCACAAGTGAATAATTCATATTTTCTTGTATGAATATATAAAGCCAAGCTATTAAATGAGCTATTACAAACAATAAAATATGAATTCTTATAGATGGTCTAAGTCTATTGGTTATCCCTTTATTCAAATAAACAATAAAAAATAGTATACTCCATAAAATTATAGTAACTATACTTAATGTGATTCCCTCATTAAAAAATAGCTTAGTCTTCTCTAATTCGAAATAGCCTAGCGTGATAAAAAACAACATTTCTAAAAAAATGGTCCACATTCCGCTAATAATGAAAGAAAGTAATGGGTTCCTTCTTGCTTGCTGAACAGAAAAATTAAAACGCAATTCATTTCTTCTTTGTTTCTGAGCTACAAAATCCAAATGCAATTTATTCCCTCTTTTCGTTTCTTTGTTTCACCTCGCATCAGTAAAAACATTATACTCTCAATCTTCATATCTATTTTTATTATACATATATAACCTTAAATATTCCTTAAAAAACAACACTTTTTCGTATTTTTTATAACCTGATAGAATCGAAAAAGTGCAAGCATACTGTATATACAAACTATATCGAGGGTGTTGCAAAACTAAAATAAATATGCAATGTTATGAACCGAAAAAACTAGCTGAACATGCAACAAAAAAAGCCTCTCAAATAAACCGAGAGACCCTTTAAAATAAAAATCACTTTTGACACAAAACAATGATTTTATATGGTGTAGTTTGAGCTGGTATACTCATTGTTGTAAGACCATAAATAACTATTAAATTTCGATTCGCAAGATTCCCTGTAAAAAATTGGCCATTTGTTAATAAAATTTGAGTAGAAGGAGAAATATTTAATTTTAATTTTCCATCACTACTCTCTAACTGTTCATTAAAATTATCTACTTTTACATTTTGAGAGGGTATATATTTCGCTATAACAATTGCTTGAAATTGTGGTGGGAAAATGAGAGGAACAGGGACGTTAGCATCGTAAAATCCAGTTACTTTATCTCCTACTACTACCGCTGCGTAGTCAATAAAATAAGTATTTGGTTTCACTACAAAATTTACTAGAGTCCCATAACCATTATCTACGGATATTAATTTATTACATCCTATTTCTTCATTTGATCCTGTTACAAAATCGTTAATCATAGTGATTGTACCATCAAATGATTGAAAGTTTTTCATTCTAATACCTCTTTTGTTTATATAGTTAAACTTTTATCGTTACTCTATAATTTTTAAAAACATGTAAATGAAATAATCCTTCTCGTATCAATTCCAAAAATAACCCAAAACCTACCGTTCCATCTAAAACCAGCAACAGACCTCGGTCCTACAAAAATCGGATAATACCAAAACTGTTCACCATTACTAAGCCATATATAGGTATTTCGAAATAAACAGAATGAAATTGCTCCTGGATCAACAGCAAATGGTGAAGCAGTTGATTGTTGAGGAATAAATGATGGAGGAGGAGATGTTGGAGCTTGTGAACTTTGCTGTCCTGGTGCACCCGGAAAACCTGGTGTCCCTGGGGAACCTGGTGCACCCGGAAAACTTGGCATTCCCGGAAAACCTGGTGCACTCGGAAAACTTGGCATTCCCGGTATACTTGGAATCTGAGGAACAGGGAATTGACGATCGAAGTATTGATTATAATTTATATAAGGAAAATATATTGACCCATTATACATTTAAAAACCACCTCTTTACTTTTAAAATTTCCTAAAGTATTAATATGTAATATTTTCCGTATAGGAAGCTTATTCACTTCCTATACGGAAAATATTTTTAATAAGGCGGATATCAAACATAAAAGTATTACCCTTTGTTTTTGGATGTGAGCGCAGTGGCTGAAGTGAATCGAAGCGGGGGGCTAGCCCCTTCTAGTGTCATAAACATATAGAGTAAAAGGTATTTTATGAAAAGCCTCTTTGGTTATAGAAGAGAGTAAATTAAACAAAAAAGTAGGGAAAACCCAGTTATATCAATGGTTTTGGGGATTTTAGATGCTTAACTTTTTAATTAATTTGTTTTTTAGTGATGTCGGGGTTTTTGAGCCTACTATTGCAAAGTTAATGAGAAAGCTACAAGCAAACAACTTCATCAAGAAAAAGCAAAATGGCGTTTATATCGTAAATCTTAACATTATGATGAAAGGGAACGATACAAAACGACAAATATTATTAAGTTATTACGAAGAAGATAAACCTTTAAATTCCATTGAGGTTTTAAGAGAAAAACAAAAAGCTATTCCAAAACAAAAAATAGCCAAGAATGAATCAAAAAATTGGAGATGAAAGATAATGATTGAGAGCATTGAATTAAATATTTACCTAGATAATGACACAGTATCATTTAGTGTATCCCCTGTACAAACAGAGGTTATATTTAAAGCATTAGGATTGCAATTTGATCCAAACACACAAACAGTAAGTGCATTTAGTAGCAACAGTTTACAAAAGCATATTCTTCCTAAAGTAAATTTTTCACCCCAATAAAAAGCATTACACCAATCGGTATAATGCTTTTTATTTATGAGGTAGGTTTTAATTGTGTCTTTCGAGTTGAATATTCTAACAATTATTTCTCAATCAACTTAAAAGAGGGATTCTGTATACAATTTGTGGAATTGTGTTAACATTCAGTTTATTGTAGATGAAAATGAAGGGGATGAATTGTTGTGAGCACACATGTAGTAACGAAAGAACAAATGAAACATTCACTAGACACTTGGTATCAAGTAATGTTGCAACAACAAGTGGAAAAAGCGACACGATGTAAAGAAGAAATTGATAATAACCTGAATCAGGTAGAAGCAAATCAGGATGTATTATTGTATTATGCATTATTAAATTTCAGATACAATGTCCTGACTGACTGGGTTGCGGTTAAAGAAGATAGTTTTGATAGAGTAGAATCTTTTGAAATTCCGACAGAAGGGCTTCTAGCATATTATTATCATTTTTTTAAAGGCTTTCATTTGAGACTTATCACAAACTATACAGAAGCAAAAGAGCAGTTTGATCAAGCTGAAAAACTATTACAATACATTACAAATCCATTCGAAAAGGCTGAATTTAACTATAGGTTAGGAGAATTTTATTATCACTCATACCAACAAGTAAAAGCAATTGATTTCATTCAAAAAGCAAAAGAGGAATTTTCTAAGCAATCAGGATATGAAATCAATCTTGCATTATGTGAAAATATATACGGACTATGTTGTATTGATTTAAAACAATTTGAGTTAGCTGAAGAAACATTGAATGCTACATTAGATGTATTCCAAAAAACAAATCATGAAAAATATATCCTCATGGTACGCAATAACTTAGGTTTACTGTATGCAAATCAAAATGTATCCGAATCCGCAATTCGTCACTTATCAGAAGTAACAAAGAAATCTCCAAATCATTTCCGAGCATTGTATTTAGAAGCTGATGAAAATTTGAAATTAAATCGTTCAGATATTGCTGAATCATTAATAGAAAAAGGATTGCATATTTGTAATCAATTTAAAAGTCAGGAGTATCAATATCGTTTTATGATTTTAAAAGAAATGAATACTAATATAAATGCATTCGAAAAGGCTGTTTTAAAAGGAATTATGTACTTTGAAAAAGAAGAATTATTTGATTGTATTGAAGAGTATGCAGAGCGTTTAGCTGATAAATTCTACAATGAAAACAATCATGAAAAAGCAAGCAAATATTATCACATGAGTAAAGAAGCAAGAAAAAAACAAATAAAAAAAGGAGCGTTAAAATGATGAAAAAAATTATATTAACAGCAGTAGGTTTTGCATTTACGTTATCTATTACAGCTGGATTTAGTGATTTTAACAATGTGACTTTAAACAAAGGGGACACAGGAGGAGCACCTGCTTATAATAAGGGTGACGGTGGAGCACCTTCTAATAGCCACGCAGATTTCTCAGCACCAAAAGAAATTTAATTAAATTTACATCAAAAAAAGAAGAACGTTTTCCTGAACTAACTAACAGGACGTTCTTCTTTTATTTTTTTCTTTATTCTTCATTTCTATAAGTATATAAAAATTTTGAAAAATGATTGACCTACTTTTTATTTGTAACTATAATGATTACAAGAGGGTTGAACAGTACGAAAATAATCAAATACAAGAAATATCCCAATGCTTACTTAGAGGGAAAGTATATTTTTTTAACACAGTTGTAACTAAAATGGTTACAACTGTGTCGGCTATAAAATAATGACAAAAAGTGAAAGCTTATTGTAAGTGTATTTGTTCATAGTTACAGTAACAGAAAGGAGACAATTAACTTGAAACAATTAAAGTTCTATATAATTAGTGGTCTTTCACTTGTATTATTAATGGTTTGTAATATCGTTGAGAAACCAACAGCAAAAGTAGAAGAAGTAAAAAATACTGTTGCAACAAAATTAAACACAAAAGAAAAAATGGCAGAAATAGATGGACAAACGATATATTTTAAACAAATTGGTGAAGGGAAACCACCGCTGCTCATGCTTCATGGGTTTGGGGGTTCTTCTGATGGATTTGGTGATATTTATCCAGAATTAGCGAAAGATCATACGATTATTGCAGTTGATATTTTAGGGTTTGGACGTTCTTCTAAGCCGATGGATTTCCAGTATTCATTTCCTGCACAAGCAAATTTATATTATAAGTTAATGAAAAAACTAGGCTATGATAAGTTTGCGCTGCTCGGTCATTCCATGGGGGGAGAGATTTCTCTTAATTTAACGTACTTATATCCTGAGGCGATTACGCACCTTATTTTAGCGGACTCGACAGGGATAGAATCTTTCCAGCAAAAAGAAGGTTTCCAAAAGCCAAAGTTATCAGTTGATGTAAATACGGTATCTACCATTACGGATTATGATAAAAATGAAGTGAAAAATAGACGGGATGATAAAGAACATTATAGTGAACTGACGAAAATGAGGGAGCGCCGCATTGCGATGGATGCAGATGAGATTAAGGTGCCGACGTTAATTATTTGGGGTAGAAATGATAAAAGCGTTCCGTGGAAAAATGGTGAAACGTATCATCAACTATTTAAAAATAGTACATTCCATATTATTGAAAAAGGTTATCATGCTCCGTTCCGTCAAGAGCCGGAAGAGTTTATGAAATATGTCCAAGCTTTTTTTGAAGAGCATGCTGTATCTATCAATGAATAGAATTTTATAATTATAAACCCGTTCCTTCTTTCATAATTAAGAAGATGATTCGAACGAAAGTTCTGCTATTTAGGGCAGAACTTTTTTATTTTGCTATCTTATGTATTTCACCCTGCATAAAAAAATATTTCTCAACATTTTATTTATTGAAAAATATTGAATATTCATCATAATACGAATATTATATTGTTATCGACAAAAAAAACGATAATTCGCAAACATCGGGGAGGAAATGCATTGAAAAAGAATAAGAAGTTAAAACCCTTGTCAGTATTAGCAACAGCGGCAGTGCTAAGTAGTACTTTTGCTTTTGGAAGTCATGCAGCGTATGCTGAGACACCAACATCATCTCTACCAATAGATGAGCATTTAATACCGGAGGAGCGTTTGGCAGAAGCGCTAAAACAACGGGGAGTAATTGATCAATCTGCATCACAAGCTGAGACATCAAAGGCTGTTGAAAAGTATGTTGAGAAAAAGAAAGGGGAAAACCCTGGGAAAGAAGTAATTGCAGGGGATAGTCTTACGCAAGAAGCTTCTGATTTTATGAAAAAAGTAAAAGATGCAAAAATGAAGGAAAATGAACAGGCGCAGCAGCCAACAGCAGGACCAGTAGCTGGACAAGATGCAGGATTGAATCCTAGGAAATTAAATGGAAAAGTTCCGACTGCACCAGCGAAGCAAGAAGAGTATAATGGGGCTGTTCGAAAAGATAAAGTGCTTGTTTTACTCGCAGAGTTTAGTGATTTTAAACATAATAATATTGATCAAGCACCAGGCTATATGTATTCGAAAGATTTTAATCGTGAGCATTATCAAAAAATGTTATTTGGTGATGAGCCATTTACGCTATTTGATGGGTCAAAAATTAATACGTTTAAGCAATATTATGAAGAACAATCTGGTGGTAGCTATACAGTTGATGGAACTGTAACGGAATGGTTGACTGTTCCAGGAAAGGCTTCCGATTACGGTTCAGATGCTGGCACTGGTCATGATAATAAAGGACCTTTAGGGCCACGTGATTTTGTGAAAGAAGCATTAAAAGCAGCAGTAGCAAAAGGAATTAACTTAGCTGATTTTGACCAATTTGATCAGTACGATCAAGATGGTGACGGAAATAAAAACGAGCCAGACGGCATTATTGATCATTTAATGGTTGTTCATGCGGGTGTAGGACAAGAAGCTGGCGGCGGTAAACTGAAAGATGATGCGATTTGGTCTCATCGTTCAAAACTTGGATCAAAACCATATGCAATTGATGGAACACAAGCTTCTGTTCCGAATTGGGGCGGAAAGATGGCTGCATACGATTATACAATCGAGCCTGAAGATGGAGCAGTAGGTGTATTTGCCCATGAGTACGGTCATGATTTAGGCTTACCGGATGAGTACGATACAAAGTACACTGGGCAAGGTGAACCAGTTGAATCTTGGTCTATTATGAGTGGAGGAAGCTGGGCTGGAAAGATTGCAGGAACAGAGCCAACAAGTTTTTCACCACAAAATAAAGAGTTTTTCCAAAAGAATATGAAGGGTAACTGGGCGAATATTTTAGAGGTAGATTATGATAAACTTCGCACGGGAATCGGTGCTGCAACATATTTAGATCAAAGTGTTACAAAATCAAAACGACCAGGAATCGTTCGCGTTAACTTGCCTGACAAAGATATTAAAAATATTGAAGTGGGATTTGGCAAGAAGTTTTATTACAGTACAAAAGGGAATGACATTCATACAACACTTGAGACACCAGTATTTGATTTAACAAATGCAGCGAATGCTAAGTTTGATTATAAGGCATTCTATGAGCTTGAAGCGAAGTATGATTTCCTTGACGTGTACGCTATTGCAGAAGATGGAACGAAGACACGTATTGATAGAATGGGCGAAAAAGATGTAAAAGGTGGTATGGATACAACTGATGGTAAGTGGGTTGATAAATCATACGATTTAAGCCAATTCAAAGGGAAAAAAGTAAAACTGCAGTTTGAATATTTAACAGATATTGCAGTAGCTTATAAAGGATTTGCGTTAGATAATGCAGCATTAACTGTAGATGGAAAAGTTGTTTTCTCTGATGATGCAGAAGGACAACCAGCAATGACGTTAAAAGGATTTACTGTGTCTAACGGATTTGAACAGAAAAAACATAACTATTATGTAGAGTGGAGAAATTACGCTGGTTCTGACATGGCGTTACAACATGCGCGTGGCCCAGTATTTAATACAGGAATGGTTGTATGGTATGCGGATCAAAGCTTTACAGATAACTGGGTAGGCGTTCATCCAGGTGAAGGATTCTTAGGCGTAGTAGATTCTCATCCAGAGGCAATCGTAGGTACATTAAACGGACAACCGACTGTGAAAAGCAGTACGCGTTATCAAATTGCAGATGCTGCATTCTCATTTGATCAAACGCCAGCATGGAAAGTAGATTCACCAGCTCGCGGTATCTTTGATTATAAAGGATTACCAGGCGTTGCGAAATTCGATGATTCTAAGCAGTATATCAACAGCATGATTCCAGATGCAGGACGTAAATTACCGAAACTAGGCTTAAAGTTTGAAGTAGTAGGCCAAGCAGAAGACAAGTCTGCAGGTGCAGTTTGGATTCATCGATAGAATTTTAAAGACAGTACTTCTATCTACGGTGATTGTAGATGGGAGTACTGCTTTACTTGTTTGAAAAAGAAATTGTCATAACTCTTGTCCTACCTTCATACAGTGAAACTAACAAGGCTTGTCTTAGGAAGGGAAGGAAATCAAGTGGAAACTTTACCATGGTGGATTTATCTTGTTATTATCGGGATTGTCGTAAGTGGCTACATGGTTTTATATACTTCAAAAAAAGAGCAAGAGATGGATAATGAGTTTATTGAAAAAGAAGGCGAAGTATATATGAAGCGCTTAGAGGAAGAACGAGAGCGACGTAATCAAGAGAATGATAAGGAT
This sequence comes from Bacillus sp. FSL K6-0042, assembly GCF_038006685.1. Taxonomy (NCBI): domain Bacteria; kingdom Bacillati; phylum Bacillota; class Bacilli; order Caryophanales; family Bacillaceae; genus Bacillus; species Bacillus sp. FSL K6-0042. Next base: position 2,124,493 of record NZ_JBBOVS010000001.1, on the reverse strand, counting down.
TCTGTGTTGCTTTAATCCTAGTAAAGAGTGAGTAACTAATCGGTTATTCACTCTTTTTTTGCACCATCATTATATTGGCGATTTTTAAAATATATCGATCGTTTCTCTTCATATATCGGCGCTTCGACATAGGATATCGACCGTTCGACAAAATCTGGCAGCAAGAGACCTAAAAGTTTCTCCTACCATCTTTTCTTTTCGCTTAAATTGTGTACTATAAAAGGTAGGATGACGTAAAGAAGGGGAATTTTTGAATGGAATTTCATGAACAAAATATTTTGCCAGCTGTTCGGCAAATAAAAGACTTAGAAAAGTTACTATATAGTTCTTATGAGTATATTGTTATTTTAGACATTCATATCGGTCAATTGAAAAGTGTTGTGAAACTGGCGAAGCAGCATTGTAAAAAGGTATTTTTACATGTCGATTTAATTCACGGTTTGCAAAGCGATGGCCATGCGACAGAGTTTTTATGCCAAGAGTATAAGCCATATGGACTATTGTCGACAAAGGCAAGTGTAATTATGAAGGCGAAGCAAAAGGGTGTTGTCTCGATTCAACGTATCTTTTTAATTGATTCGAGTGCGATGGAAAAGAGTTGTAACCTTTTAGAAAAAACAAAACCAGATTATATTGAGGTGCTTCCCGGAGCTTTAACAGGTGTGATTGCTGAGGTGAAAGAACGGACGGGCGTACCGATTTTAGCAGGCGGATTTATTCGTACGGTTGATGATGTAGAAAGAGCGTTATCCGCTGGTGCGACGGCGATTACAACGTCGAAAAAAGAACTCTGGAAACATTACCAAAAATAGAAAAAGCTTTCTTTTAGGCGGGGGAGAGGATCCGTCTGAGCATAGAAGCGGTCAGTACCTAATTTCGCCTTATGCCTTGTACAAACAAAGGGAGAAAGTGAGTGAAAGACCGCTTTTTCTCGTAACAGTGGCTTGTATGTTGAGAAAAATAAAAAGTGTCGAAAATGTGAAAAAATGTATTGACACCGCTTTCATTTGAGGTTAACATTATAGATAAGTTAATAAACGTGACGGAGAAAAGAAGAGATCCACATTTCATTGTTTCTATATTTTTTATATAGAAGCATGCCAGGTGTGGATCTTTTTCTTTTGAAAAAAAACGAATGGCCATTCATTTTACCTCTATCACATTGGAATCATTTAAATTGATTGTGGAGGGATTTTATGTCAGCATTTTTAGGGGAGTTAATAGGGACAGCGTTGTTAATCGTTCTTGGTGGCGGCGTTTGTGCAGGCGTAAGTTTAAAGAAGTCGTTTGCTAAGGATTCTGGTTGGATTGTTATTACGATGGGCTGGGGCCTAGCGGTTGCCATCGCAGCATATGCAGTAGGATCAATTAGCGGGGCGCATTTAAATCCGGCAGTAACACTTGGACTTGCTTTTAAAGGAGCGCTTCCATGGAATGATGTACCAGGTTATATCGCAGCGCAAATGATTGGGGCAATCATCGGTGCAATTATCGTATATTTACATTACTTACCTCATTGGAAAGAAACAGAAGACCCAGGTACAAAATTAGGCGTTTTTGCAACAGGACCAGCAATTCCGAATACATTTGCAAACCTTTTAAGTGAAATGATTGGAACATTCGTTTTAGTATTTGGTATATTAGCAATTGGTGCAAATAAATTTGCGGATGGTTTAAATCCATTCATCGTAGGTTTCTTAATTGTAAGTATTGGTTTATCATTAGGTGGAACAACAGGTTATGCAATTAACCCAGCTCGTGATTTAGGACCTCGTATTGCACACTTCTTCTTACCGATTCCGGGTAAAGGTGGATCAAACTGGAAATATGCATGGATTCCGGTAGTAGGACCGATTTTAGGTGGATCACTTGCAGGTCTATTCCATCAAGTTGTATTTGAAGGAAAACAAAATGCAGCACTTATTTATGTGATAATTGCAACTGTGATTGTACTAGCAATCTCTTATATGACAAGTAAAAAGAGCCAAAATAATACAAATAGTAGAAAAGTAGCATAAGGGGGAACCGATTATGAAAAAATACATTCTTTCATTAGACCAAGGAACAACAAGCTCACGTGCAATCCTTTTTAATAAAGAAGGTAAAATTGTTCATTCAGCTCAAAAAGAATTTACACAACATTTTCCAAAGCCAGGTTGGGTAGAGCATAATGCACAAGAAATTTGGGGATCAATTTTAGCGGTTATTGCAACTTGTTTAAGTGAAGTGGACGTAAAGCCAGAGCAAATTGCTGGTATCGGGATTACAAACCAACGTGAAACAGCGGTTGTTTGGGATAAAGAAACTGGTAAACCAATCTATAACGCAATCGTATGGCAATCTCGTCAAACAGCTGAAATTTGTGAAGAGTTAAAAGAAAAAGGTTATAGCGAAATGGTTCGTGAAAAAACAGGTCTTTTAATTGATGCGTACTTCTCTGGTACGAAAGTAAAATGGATTTTAGATAACGTTGAAGGTGCAAGAGAAAAAGCAGAACGCGGCGAATTATTATTCGGTACAATTGATACATGGCTTGTATGGAAATTGTCTGGTGGTAAAGCGCACGTAACAGACTATTCAAACGCATCACGTACATTAATGTTTAATATTCACGACCTGCAGTGGGATGATGAGCTTCTAGACATGTTAGAAGTGCCGAAAAGCATGCTTCCAGAAGTACGTCAATCTTCTGAAGTATATGCCCATACAGTTGATTATCATTTCTTTAACCAAAATATACCAATCGCAGGTATCGCAGGTGACCAACAAGCAGCGTTATTTGGACAAGCTTGCTTCGGTGAAGGTATGGCGAAGAATACATACGGAACTGGTTGCTTCATGTTAATGAATACAGGTGAAAAAGCAGTTGCGTCTGAGCATGGCCTATTAACAACGATTGCATGGGGTTTAAATGGTAAAGTTGAATATGCATTAGAAGGAAGTATTTTCGTAGCAGGTTCTGCAATTCAATGGTTACGTGATGGCATGCGTATGTTTAAAGATGCAAGTGATAGCGAAGAATACGCATCTCGCGTTGAATCTACTGACGGTGTATATGTTGTTCCAGCATTCGTAGGACTAGGAACACCGTACTGGGATAGTGAAGTACGAGGAGCAGTATTTGGCGTAACGCGCGGAACAACGAAAGAACACTTTATCCGTGCAACGCTAGAATCATTAGCATACCAAACAAAAGATGTATTGTGTGCAATGGAAGCAGATTCAGGTATTGAACTGAAAACATTACGCGTTGATGGAGGAGCGGTTAAGAATAACTTCTTAATGCAATTCCAAAGTGATATGTTAGATGTTCCAGTAGAGCGTCCAGAAGTGAATGAAACAACGGCTTTAGGTGCAGCATATTTAGCAGGTCTTGCAGTTGGATATTGGGAAAACCAAGACGAAATTAAGGCGCAGTGGAATATGGACAAGCGCTTTGCACCAGCAATGGAAGCGGAAACAAGTGAAGAGCTATATGCTGGTTGGAAAAAGGCAATTGAAGCAACAAAAGCTTTTAAATAATTATAAACAGTGTTATAATGATGATAAGTTAATAATTCGGTAGGAGATTTGGAGAGACCACAACACGCTATAGAAGCGAATTCTATAGCGGAGTTTGTGGTCTCTTTTTTCGTTATCAAAGGGAGGAATTACCATGAAATTTTCAAGTGAACAACGTAAAGACGTATTAAACGGAGTAAATAAACAAGAGTTAGATGTGATCGTAATTGGTGGAGGTATTACTGGTTCTGGTATTGCATTAGATGGAGCAACACGCGGTTTATCAACAATTGTGTTTGAAATGCAAGACTTTGCAGCAGGTACATCAAGTCGTTCAACGAAGCTTGTACACGGTGGTTTACGTTATTTGAAACAACTTGAAGTGAAAATGGTAGCAGAAGTTGGGAAAGAGCGTGCGATCGTATATGAGAATGGTCCCCATGTAACAACACCAGAGTGGATGTTACTTCCGTTCCATAAAGGCGGTACATTCGGTTCATTCAGTACATCAATCGGTCTTCGTGTATACGACTTCCTAGCAGGTGTAAAACGAAGCGAGCGTAGGAAGATGTTTAGCCGCGAAGAAACAATGAAAAAAGAACCGCTTGTGAAACAAGAAGGACTAAAAGGCGGCGGTTATTACGTAGAGTATCGTACAGATGATGCTCGTTTAACAATCGAAGTTATGAAAGAAGCAATTGAACATGGTGCAAAAGCAGTCAACTATGCAAAAGTAGACGGTTTCTTATATAAAGATGGAAAAGTATGTGGTGTACGTGTCGTCGATTTATTAGATGGAGAAGTGTATGAAGTATACGGTAAGAAAATTGTAAACGCAGCTGGACCTTGGGTAGATACATTACGTGAAAAAGATAATTCAAAAAGAGGAAAAGTATTGCAATTATCTAAAGGTGTTCACTTAGTAATCGATCAAAAACGTTTCCCACTAGGGCAAGCGATCTACTTTGATACACCAGACAAGCGTATGGTCTTCGCAATTCCACGTGGCGGGAAAACATATGTAGGTACAACTGATACGTTCTATGATAAAGACGCAGCAGTACCACAAATGACAACAGAAGATCGCACATATATCATTAATGCGATTAACTATATGTTCCCGAGCGTAAAAATTACAGAAAAAGATATTGAATCAAGCTGGGCTGGTGTTCGCCCATTAATTTATGAAGAAGGTAAGAGCGCATCTGAAATTTCTCGTAAAGATGAAATTTGGACTTCTGAATCTGGTTTAATCACAATTGCGGGCGGAAAATTAACAGGGTATCGTAAAATGGCTGAAATGGTAGTAGATTATGTAACGTCATTATTACAAAAAGAAGGACATAGTGCGTATCCGAAAAGTGAAACGAAGCATATGCCAATCTCTGGTGGACATGTAAGTGGATCAAAACAATTCCCAACATTCGTTGCGAAAAAAGTACAAGAGGGAACAAAATATGGTTTAACAGCAAAGCAAGCAGAAGAGTTTGCGAAATTCTATGGATCTAACGTAGATATTCTCTTTAACTTAGCAAAACAACATAAAGCAGAAGCAAAAGAATATAACATGCCGTTAGACGTGCTTGTACCGCTTGTATACGCAATGGACTATGAAATGACAGCAAAACCAGTCGACTTCTTCGTACGCCGCAGAGGAGCTGTATTCTTTAACATTCACTGGGTATATGAGTGGAAAGAAGCAGTCGTTGCATATATGGCAGCGAAATTAGGCTGGAGTAAAGAAGAACAAATGAAATATACAGCTGAATTAGAGAAAGCATTAAGAGACGCTGTCGTGCCTGTAGATCAGCAAGAGCAAGCGGCAGCTCTTGCGTAAGTGTTTATTATACGTAGAATAGAAAGAAAAAGAGTTGTTCGATGGAACACCTCTTTTTCTCTCGCATTATTTACATTTTCCAAATATAAATGATTAATATACTCGTATTGACGATAAGAGCAAATATAGTCATAAAATCCGTTGAGTAACTTAACATAACGAAGAGTGAAAATAGTGCAGCAACAAGTGGAATGAACTTCTGTAAAGTAGTTACTTTTCCATTTTTGTGAAGCTGGTAAGATTTAAAAAAGATGAATAAGAAAACAACAGAGGTAAGTACTAATCCTGAATATCCCCAGCCATCCTCAATGAACCATGGTAAAGCTGCAACTCGTGATGTGAAAATAAATAAATTTAGTACGAGCATGCTAATCATTAAAGTATTTATAATAGTAATCGTGTTTGCTTTTTTCAATTGAATACCTCTCCAACATTTGATTTATTTTATATGTAAGTAGTTTCTGTTATAGCGTTAATTAGTGTGTAATTGATTTTTTTCTTTTACGTTTTCGTCTTTAAAATATGTAAAGTTTTTCTTTTCAGTTCTATACATATCTTCTTTTATGAGACCAGCTTTATATTGAACATCTAAAAACTGAAGCTCTTCATCCCAAATTTTGATATTTAGCTGAAGGCAATTTTCACGCTGCGTTGTTGTTAAATCATCTAGGTGTTTTGGTTCCTTATTTGGATCTTTTGTGTTATCAACACGAATTCCATAATTCAGTTCTAATTTCTCTAGTTGTTCATATAATTCATCTAATTGTTTTCTTTGTTTCATCACTAAATCAACTTCTAGTATTGTAATATCGGGATTGATTGTTTTGAAATGTGCTAGCTCTTCTTTATAGATTTCAGTTTTTGTACCTGTATTTGCAAATGCAATCGTTGATAACCCCATTACGATACCAATGGATAATGTTGCAATCATAATTTTTTTCATATCATTCAATTCCTTTCATTGTTTCATATCAATTTCATCTTTTTTACTGCGACAGTTTTGTCACTTCTGTAAATCTTTTTTCAATTTCATCTAACTCAAATGAACTACATACTCTACAGTCTTCAGCGTCTAAAATTCTATAATGCTGTGAAAGAATATTTTGTTGTATTTTATAACCGTTTAACTCCTTTATTTGTCGCCACCATACTTTTCCTCCTAAAGTCTTCGGGAAACTCATATCGTAATGTGAAAAAGCAATCATTTTAATAATTTCGTTCACATCATCACCAAATGTCATTTGGATCGTCTCACTATGTTCAAAAAGCGTTACAACACAAACTGCACCTGACCATGTGAGCGTGCGTCTACCTTTTTCGATTTCCACTAATGTTTTCTTTGATAAACCAATGATTTCAGCCATTTTATCCTGTGATAAATCATTTTCAACACGGATGAGCTTTAATTTCGCATTCACCATTTCAATAAATGCTTGTTTATCCATTATGCATCTCCCTTTCTTGTATAGTGTAAAATTACACTATACAAGAAATTTTGTCAACATAGGTGCAACTTTACACTTTGTTTTACGATTCCTCCTAGGGTTTATTTCGTATGTAGCAAAAAATGCAACCTGTTAAGATTTATATTCATTCTTTACAAAACAGAAAAAATCTAGTTGAATGAATTCTTATTTCATCTTACTTTAATGGGAATGCCCTCCTTAAGCACTTTTTTTAGTTATACGAAATGATATGTAAGGTTAATTTGGGATGAAAGAATGGAAATATTACTTATTCGGAGAAAGTAGGAAGAGAAGATAGTAAGGAGGGAGAAGAATGAGTTTAGCAAGTTATCTCGCATTAACGGACAGTAACACTCCCACCTCATAAAGTTTCACTTTATGAGGTGTCAACTGGTTGGGGAATTGAGATTTCGAAATATACGTACCAAAGGATTTGCACGGAATCAAAGGAGAAGCTAAACAGACTATGTGCAATAATGAATGAATATCTGGAATAAGTGGATTATTTTGAACTGTATAGTTGTTGGATTGGGGAAGAAGGTGAGATCACTCTTAAACTTAATAGCTTTGATATAGACAAGATTACTATTCCTGAAAAAACATTGGTGAGGTTTGAAAAATAAACCTTACTTTCCTAATTGCAATGTTAGTTGAAATAAAAACAATATTTTTTATGCTTTTTCATGATTTTTGGTTATAATAGCATACGGGTTAAGGGAAGATTTTTATCTTCCCTTGTGTTTTTATCTGCATCTAGCTTTTTGCTAGATGCTTTTTTAGCTCGTTTCTTAGACAGGATGGGAGCACAATGAATGCAAAATAAGCTGTCAGGGACGACTGACAGCTTATTGTAATTAAATTATTTCTTCTCTTTTTCAGCTTTTGGAGTCTCAAAGGTATCTTTTAAATCTTTATCTTCAACCTTCACATCAGCTTTTTTAAGTTCTTTGTCTTGAAGCTCAGCCATGAATTGAGGATCTTGTTTTTTCTTCTCAACTAGGTCTTTTTTAATGTTTGCTTTTTCTTCTTCAAATGGTTTTTGTTCTTTAATATCAGTTACTTTGATGATATGGTAACCGAATTGTGATTTTACAGGTTCACTTACTTCATCTTTTTTCAATTTATATGCAGCATCTGTAAATTCTTTTACCATTTTACCAGGTCCGAAGTAGCCTAAGTCGCCGCCTTTTTCAGCAGAACCTTTATCTTCTGAGTATTGTTTTGCAAGTTCTTCAAAAGATTTACCTTGTCCAAGTTCTTCTTTTACTTTTTTCGCAGTTGCTTCATCTTTTACAAGGATGTGACTTGCTTTAATTTCAGGTTTATAATTCTCTTTTAATTCTTTGTCAGTGATACTGCTTTCAATAGCTTTGTCCATCGCTAATTCAGCGCGAACGCTTTCTTTAAATGAGTCTTTTGTAAAGCCTTGTTGTTTTAAAGCTGCGTCAAATTGATCGCCAAGTTGCTTTTTGTATTCATCAACTTTTTTGTCAACTTCTTTATCGTCGACTTTATGGTTTTTAACAAGTACTTTCTCAAGTACCATACCACGTAAAATTTGTTTACCAGCTCTGTCTTTCATTTTGTTGTAAAGGTCTTCTTTTGAAATGTCACCCGCTTTAGATGTAACGATTTTGTCAGATGATCCACATGCTGATAAGGCAATCAAACTTGTTGCTGCTAAGGCAAGCATAGCTTTCTTCATTCAATAAACACTCCTACTATTATGTATTTTTAATTTATCCCGCACAAATGGCAAGCGTCCTCATTTCAGATGATGCTTGTCCAAAAGAGCCCGATTAAGTCTCACTGGTTTCGCTTTCTTATAAAGTTAAAAGCCTGCTTAACAGGGCTTACCGAGGCTGAGGATAAAATCTAGCTGAAGGTAATTTTATTCTATAGTATAAGCAATATGTACAAAATTTAATATACCATATTTCGACGTCTTTTCCTATTGATAAAGAAAAATTACCCATTTGTTTATAAAGATTGTCAGATTGGGAATGAGTACCATATTGGGCGCGTGTAGCATATATAGGAAAGAGGAGAGGGGATGGGTGAATGAATTCATCACTTATTTTATTGGTTGTACTGTTTATTTTATTAGTCATTATAGGTATAATTTGCTTATAGAGGAAAAAATGAGGAAGGGGCTTTCCTTCCTCACTTTGCATGAAATATAATTTCTATATAACTAGAAATTAATAGAATGGTAATACATATATTAATAACCCGAAAAGCGCTCGTTTGTCGGCTCTCGGATAGTTGTTTCCGCACACACAGTGTATGTGTCAGGAAATTCGTGTAGAATAGAACAATAAGTGCAAATGTGACAAAAACAATTTCTATAAGAGTCACGAGGAGATACCTCCTTTTGGCCAAAATACATATACTTTTATATATTGTATCATACGATATTTTGTTCGTGTTATAAAATTCAGAAATAGAAGACCTTGTGTTAGAAAGTGAGGGGAAAAATGGACGTTGTAAAACGACTAGAGCAAGCTGAATATTATGTAGAACTTCTTTTCCAAATGATCGATGAAGATAAGTGTCCATTTTATTCTTTAATTATAAAGAATAAAGCTCGTAAAAAAGATATTGAACGTATACTGAATCTTTGTGAACAATTGAACGAACAATACATAGTAGAGAAACAAGAAGGCTTACTTTTGTTTGATGCTCTTTTGGAGCAGTTTGAAAAAGCGCTTCCACATCAGCTCGAAGTAAACGAGACTGCAGAAGCGCTACATAGACAGGGCTTATTTCAGCCAATTATGCAAGAATTTTTACGCATGACAGCGAAAAAATAATCAATATTATTTTTTAATTAATTTTTGATCGTGTTCCGTAAAATTTTCCTCAATATTTTCTAGTGATTTCTCAAAAATATCGATAAAATCTTGTCCATAAATATTTCTTAAAATCGCGATTAACTCGATATTTTCTGGGAACTTACCATAAAAATTGCGAAGTGCAAGAGCGCCATTAAAGACCGAATTATTTTCAGGGTCATACTCCTCCATTAATTGCAGCAGCAATGTTTCCCCTTTTTCTGTAATTTCAATATACGTATTTCGCTTATCATCTTCTTTTTTTGAAAATACAAGATAGCCGCGCTCTTCAAGTTTTTTGGAAAAGTTAAATGCAGTTGATACATGCATAACGCCAAACTTTGCAATCTCAGAAATAGAGGCCCCTTTTAAATGATAAGCAATGGATAAAATATGATGTTCGTTAATGTTTAAATCATATGGTTTAATCCACTGTTGCCAATCTTTTTCTACGCATTTCCATAATGCCTTCGATAATTGAGCAATGCGTTGACTGAAAATCATGGCTTCTTTTACCGAATAATCTTTTTCTCCACTTTTCATTTACTCACCCACTTTTACATTCTTATTCATTAGTATCTATTATGCCAGTAAAATAAAAATTAATAAAGTCTTTTTGTGAGAATTGTGAAAATTTTTAGGAAAAATTATATTCTTGTACGAATCATGCATAACTGTGGAAGCGTTTTAGGTGTCATAACTATATGTGTTATCTTCACGTAATAGAGGATAACATATATTGTAAATGCATAAAAACACGACATATCTATGTGATATGTCGCGGGAAGAGAAATAGTTATAAAAAATATTTGTTATATGCAAAAACTAAGAATGAAACATCGTTTACGCTTTTTCTGGAACTGCTTGTTGCAGTTTTTCAATTGATTTTTGAATGTCTAAAATCTCTTGTTCAATATGAAGCTTGTTTTGGGAAATATCTTGTTTCCATGTGGAAAACGTATCCTGCATATCGTCTTTCAATTCTTGAAAAACTTCTTTACCTTCTGAAGCTGTTTCAACAATTTGACGTTTTAATAATTTTGTATCAGCAGTAATATCAGCCAGCGTTTTTTTAATACCATTTCCTTTTTCTTTTAGTTTATTGCGCATATCTTTACCAGAAGAAGGAGTAGAAAAAAGAACGGCTAGTCCAGCGACAGCTCCGCCACAAATGATACCTGTTACAAAGGATTTAGCTTTTGACATAAAAGGAAACCTCCTTATTTTTTGTTCATATTCATGATGTATAAAACAATGCATATGCTTAAGACAAGGGGGGAGAAAAGTGAAACTTGTAACAACAATTTGTTTTATCGTAAGTCTTTTCTTTCTTGTACGTGCTATGCATTTATTGTTATTTATAAAGCAAAAAAGATCGTATCCTCCAGCATTTTGGGTTAAGAAACAAGCCATGCAGTACATTTCTTTTGGAGGAATAGGCTTGTTATGTACAATCGTATTTTATATGTTTCTGTAGTACGGTTTACAATTCGTACAAAATAGAGAGAATTCTTACCCTTATTTTACACTATTTGCAATGGTACTTGCGATGTTTTGTAAAGTTTCCGTCGTATATTCATTTTGGTGTGATTTCCAAACGGCGCCAAAACCATCGTTTTCACCGTAGCGTGGAATTAAGTGAAGGTGGAAGTGGAATACAGTTTGTCCAGCTTTTTCACCGTTGTTATTCAAAAGGTTAAAGCCGACTGAGTTAAATTCAGATTTAATCGCATTTGAGATTTTAGGAACGACAGAAAAAATATGTGATGCAATTTCTGGCGTTAAAGCAAAAATGTCTTGTTTATGTACCTTTGGAATGACAAGTGTATGCCCTTTTGTCACTTGGCTAATATCTAAAAATGCAAGCACATGTTCATCTTCATATACTTTTGAGCAAGGGATTTGTCCTTCAATAATTTTACAAAAAATACAATTATCCGCTGTATGATTCATTATTCTCATCCTTTCAAGTAGTCTTAGCCGTATTTTACCATATTTACATAGGAGAACAAACACGAAAAACAGGAAGCTGACTCAGCTTCCTGTTTTCTGAAGAGGGATTGAAAAAGCATTTTAATTTAATCTACCGTTCGCAGACACCTCATTTATTTAGGAAATATGTGACAATTCGGCTCGTATTCTGCCTTAGACACCCCATTTACAATGAAATGATAATCCTTTATGAAATGAACTTGTTTATTTTATAAAACAGTATATACTCTCCTCGAGACACCCCGTTTCTAAAATGAAACAAATTATCTGGTTTCGTGTAAATTTTCTTTGTCCATTATGGACACCCCATTTCATGATGATTTCGCTAAGCTGTATTCATCAATTGAGTGGTTGCTTTTTCAATGTGTTCCTTCTTCACTAATTATGATGTCCCGTTTCGGAAAAGGTATGCAAAGAAATTAAATTTCTTTTGAAGAAATTCGGTACTATGTAGTATCTTTTGTTTTTTGGTAAGATGGATATATACATTCTATAAAAAATACGCTTGCACAAGTGAATGAATAAGAAAGTGGTGTCATATGGGACAGTTATTACGTGTGGAAAATGTCACAGGAGGATATACGAAGCGGCCGGTGCTGCAAAACGTTTCATTTTCTGTTAATAAAGGTGAGCTTGTTGGTTTAATCGGTTTAAATGGTGCTGGTAAAAGTACAACGATTAAACATATTATCGGTTTAATGGAACCGAAAAAAGGTACGGTAACAATTAACGGAAAAACAATTCGAGAAGATATGACAGCGTATCGATCTAGTTTTTCTTTTATTCCTGAAACACCTGTATTATATGACGAGTTAACATTGGAAGAACATTTAAAGTTAACAGCGATGGCATATGGTATAGATGAGAAGCAATATGAAGAACGCGCACAACAATTATTAAAAGAATTTCGAATGACGAATCGTTTAAAATGGTTCCCAGCTCATTTTTCAAAAGGTATGAAGCAGAAAGTGATGATTATGAGTGCTTTTCTTGTTGAACCGTCACTTTATATTGTCGATGAACCTTTCGTTGGACTCGATCCATTAGCGATTCAATCATTACTCCAAATGATGGACAAGATGAAAAAGAGCGGTGCTGGTATTTTAATGAGTACCCATATTTTAGCGACAGCAGAACGTTACTGCGATTCCTTTATTATTTTACATCAAGGTGAAATTCGTGCGAAAGGAACGTTATCTGAGTTGCAATCACAATTTAACATGCCGGGTGCGACGCTAGATGATATTTATATTGCATTAACAAAGGAAGAAGATTATGAATAGCAGAGCATTGTGGAAAGAGCGATTCAGGCATTTTTTAAAAGAAGTTCGTACATATAGTAAATATGTTTTTAACGATCATTTGAAATTTATTTTCGTATTTATCATCGGTGCTGGTGCCTATTATTATCAGCAATGGCTACAAACATTGACCCCTTCATTTCCGGCCGCGCTTGTTATGGCGGTTTTACTTGGGTTTGTATTAACAGCAGGATCTATTCAAACGTTATTAAAAGAAGCGGATCTTGTGTATTTACTTCCAGTTGAAGAAAAATTAAAACCATACTTTACAAAAGCATTTCTCTTTACGTTTATGATTCAGCTATATGTGATAGCAATTGTAGCGGCCGCGCTTGCTCCGTTATATTTCCAACAAATGAAGCAAACAGGAGCGGTTTACATATGGGTTGTAGTAGCGCTTGTTTTAGTCAAAGCTTGGAATTTATTTGTAGCGTGGGAAAAATCATTTTTAACAGATCAAGGCATGCAGCGTGCAGATTGGTTCGTTCGCTTTATATGTAACGGATTATTTGTGTATTTCCTTGTCGAGCGTATCTCAGTAATTTATATAGGAGCGATTCTCTTTGTAATGGTTATATATCTTGCCTTCATGCATCAAAAAGTAAAAGGAAAACCGTTAAACTGGGAATACTTAATTGCAGAAGAAGGAAAGAAAATGATGCGCCTGTACCGCATTGCCAACATGTTTGTCGATGTACCAGCATTAAAAGAACGAGTGTCACGCCGGAAATGGCTTGATTTTGTACTTTCCATGATTGGTGAAAAACGTACATATTTATATTTGTATACACGTACATTTTTAAGATCAGGCAACTACTTTGGTTTATATATGCGCTTACTTGCTATTGGTGGTGTAATTCTTTACTTTATACCGTTTTTATATGGGCGTTTCATTATGAGTATCGTATTTCTATACTTAATTGGTTATCAACTATTAAGCCTTTGGAAACATCATCGTTTAAAACTTTGGCTTGATTTATATCCAGTGACCGTAGAAGAAAAGAAAAAGGATTTTCTTTGTCTGTTAAATGCAATTTTATGTATAGGCAGTATCGTATTTACAATCATATTTGCTTTGGCAACAAAAGATATCATCATGACCTGTATTTTATTCGCCGCTAGCATAGCTTTTAGTATTGGTTTTGTCTATCAATACGGTGCAAAGCGCATTGAGCGTTTAAACTGAAAGGAATGAACTTATGACTGAATATGAAGGGAAGGTCATAAAAGAGTTGCAGCAGTGGAAACATACAATCATGAAAAATTCTTCTATGATGACCCGGTTTTCGAAAAAGGTACAAACGAAAGTGCAACAGCTTATTCCGGAAAAAGTGCAGAATGTATTAACGGAAACAATTAAAAAGATGGTGCAAGGTATTAGCGTCGGATCGAATTTTATAAAACCGAAGCTAAGAGAAACAGACTGGTCGCTCGAAAGAAGAGATGCAGAGGTTTTAAAGAAAATGGATGAGTATAAAAAGGTTGCGGCCGCAGAAGGTGCAGGAACGGGAGCGGGTGGTTTTCTCTTAGGCCTGGCAGATTTCCCGCTTTTACTCAGCATTAAAATGAAATTTTTATTTGATGCAGCGACTATGTATGGATTTGATACGAGCAAAGAAGAAGAGCGTTTCTTTATTCTCCATGTGTTTCAATTAGCTTTTTCAAGTGATGATCATCGCAAGGAAATATGGAAAGTAATTGAAACGTGGGACACACAAAAAGAAAATCATATTGACTGGGAGAAATTTCAGCAAGAATATCGCGATTATATCGATTTAGCGAAGATGCTGCAGCTTGTTCCGGTTATTGGTGCCCCGGTCGGAGCGTATGCAAATTATCAATTATTGCAACGGCTTGGAGAAGTGACGATGAATTGTTATCGTTTGCGGTTGCTTCAGCGGAAGGGAATATCAATTTAATATGTGGCTTTGAAATGAAATCCAGAAGTATCCCCCCTTTGGTTATGCTTACCAAAGGGGGTTTTTATGTCTAAAAGAAGAACATCTGAAGTTGAAAAGTGGATAAAACTCTAGTTTAAACAAATATAATTTCAACCATTCGAGCTGAACAAATGACTTCTATCTAGAAACACAGAGGAAAATTTATTAGAAATTTATTTTTATATTGTATCCTTTCAATATAATTTGAAAGGAGAATTCTATGAGAAAATTATTTAAAGTATTAAAGAATATATGTATTGTGTCGATTGCGGTTATCTTACTGGTGTTACTATCTGTTTTTATATACCATAATTATCAATTAAGTAAAGAATCGTCATTAATCAAAAGTGAGGGAACATTAGTTAATTTTAATAATAAAAAAATCAATGTATACAAGGAAGGGAGCGGTGAGGATACATATGTATTTATGTCTGGATCTGGGATAGCTGCTCCTGTTTATGAACTGAAAGGACTATATAGCAAGTTTTCAAAAGAAAACAAGATTGCGGTTATTGAAAGAGCTGGTTATGGATACAGTGAGGCTTTTCACGATGATAGAGATATTGATACGATGTTAGAACAAAGTAGAGAAGCGCTCATACAAAGTGGAAATAAACCGCCGTATGTATTAGTACCACACTCTATCTCAGGTATCGAAGCAATTTACTGGGCACAAAAGTATCCAAATGAAGTGAAGGGAATTATTGCTTTAGATATTGGTTTACCGAAGCAATACGTAACTCATAAAATGAACCTAGTGGATTCATTAAAAGTAAGAGGATTCAATCTGTTAACGAAAATGGGTGTACATCGTCTTTTTCCTTCTGTTACGTATAATCCCGAGGTGATCCGGCAATCTTTTTTAACTGAACATGAAAAAGAAATGTATAAAGCACTATCATATAAACAATTTTTTAATAATGATATGGAGCAAGAGCTTTTACAGAGTTACAATAATGGTAAAAAATCAGTTAACCTACCGATACCAAAAGAAACACCTATTTTATTTTTAGATGCGATCGCTAAACAAAATAAAAATTCGAAATATACAAAACAAAAAAACAAAGATTATGAGGAGTTTGCAGAGCAACTATTGATAGCAGATGTAATAAAAATTCAAGGTACGCACAGCATTTATTTATATGAGCCTGATGAGATATATAATCTTGCCATGAATTTTATCAATAAAAAAGTAGAAAAATAGTAAGAGATTCTTATTTTGAAAATGGAAGGTCTATGTGATGAAGGGATATAAAATTTTAATTGTTGAAGACGATTTAATGATTGGAGATTTATTACAAAAGATTTTGCAACGCGAAGGGTATTATGTATGTTGGAAGAAAGAAGGAAAAGAAGTTATTGATATCATCCACGAGATAGATTTAGTCATAATGGATATTATGTTGCCAGGTGAAGATGGCTATCAAATTACAAAGAAAATAAAAAATCTAGGATTAAATATTCCAATTATTTTTCTATCTGCTCGAAGTGATATGGACAGCAAACTCCAAGGTTTAACAATCGGAGAGGATTATATGATAAAGCCTTTTGATCCTAGAGAACTATTACTAAGAATGCAGAAAATGCTAGATAATCGATATGGTACTTTTACACAAATCAAACATTTATATATTGATGCTGAGCATAAAAAAGTTTTCAATCATAACTTACATAATGAAATTGAGTTTACTGCGATTGAGCGTAAAATATTCTTCTATTTATATGAAAATAGGAATCGTATTTTAACGAAAGAACATTTCTTTGATTATTTATGGCAACTCGAAGATAGAAATCAAAATATCGTGAATGTGCACATAAAAAAAGTAAGAACAAAAATCAATGATAACACGGGTGAAATTATTCAAAATATATATGGAGAAGGGTATAGATTAAATACCTATATAAAGAAATGAAATTAAAGAAAAAATACCAGTTATTGTTGTTTTCTGCTGTTATAAGCGTACCATTTTTATTACTATTGATTAGTATCTCTATGTCAGTCATTTATAATATTGCCTTTAAAACGAAAAATAATAATATTCCATTTCATGAATCTTTTGCATATCCTACTATGCTAGGCGTCTTTTTTTTATCGTTATTATTGTTAGCCTTTTTATTTTCGAAATCCATTAATTCACTATTAAATAAAATAAATATATTAAATAAAACTATTCGAAATTTAGCTAGTGATGAAAAGATCCCGAATAAATTAGATGTTAAAAACGACGATGAAATAGGGGAACTCATTAGGTCGGTAAATTTATTAATTGAAAGAACTACATATCGAGAATTAGAACTTAAACAGCAAGAGGAAATAAAAAAGGAACTTTTAAATAAATTAAGACATGATATTAATACTCCTTTAACAGCTGTTAGGTTACAATTATTCTATTTAGAAGGTCAATATAATGATCAAGCACCAATATTAGAATCGTTATATCAACAAATACAGTATATTGCTGAATTAACCAATGAATTTAACTTACAATCCACTGATACATTAGAAAGCTCTTATGTTTTAAATCATGAGGTGAATATACACGATTTATTGGAAGATATGGTTAAAAAGTGGGACTATTTGTATAGTATTCATGATATTCAATTAATATATAATCCAATAAATAAAGATTTAATATGGACGAGTAACGATTTGTGGATTCAAAGGTTATTTGATAACATTTTCCAGAACACGTTAAAACATTCAAAAGCTAAAAAACTTGAGATAACCATTGAAAATCATGTTGTTTCTATTAAGGATAATGGAATTGGTTTCGATATGAATCGTAAAAGTGCGGGGCTAGGATTAAAAATCATTCAGGATATATCTAGAATGCTCGATATAAAATATACGTTACAATCAAATAAAAATGGGACTATATTTTACTTTACAACAAGTGAAAATAAAAAGAGAAAATGAGTGCAGGTCTTCTTTTGTTTTCATAGCCAAGATGTGGATATTTGGAATCGAAAATAGATAGAATCGGTTAATCGGTAGAGAGGAGCAGAGAGTATGAAGTTTCGAAAAGACTGGTGGCTAGGCCTCCTTGGGTTTATTGGTGTTTATAAATTGCCGAATGTAATTGATGCGTTTCAAGGTGACAAGGATTGGACAGCATTGATTGGGCTCATTTGGTTCATTTGGTTCGGGTATTTCATTCCGGAGAAGAAAGATGATGAAAAGAAAGAATTATAATAAAAACATTTCTATTTCCATGTAATTTTCTGTAAAATAGTAAAATGAGAGAATTCATATATTAGATTACTAAATTTGGAGTGATTAGATGCAGCCATTGGAAAATGAAATTCATCCTGATATGGTCAGAGTTTGGAAAGCTCGTGTTTTAATTGAACTAGGCATAAGTGTGTTAGTCATCCTTGCTTATCTCTTTTTCATGATTAAATTTAATTGGTGGGCTTGGCTGTTTTATGTACTTATTGGGTTGACGGTTGTGTATACACCGTTTGACTACTTTCTATTTCCGAAATTACGTCAGCGTTATTACAGCTATCGGTTAAATGAAGAAGAATTAGAAATTCAGCACGGAATGTTTACGGTTAAGCGTGTATTAGTTCCGATGATTCGTGTGCAACACGTTACAATTGAGCAAGGTCCAATTATGAGAAAATATGATTTAGCAGAATTACAAATTTCAACTGCCGCTACTTCTCATAGTATTCCAGGGTTAAAGATGAGAGAAGCGGAACAGCTGAAGCGCCAAATTGGAGAACTTGCGAAAGTGAGTGATGAGGATGTATAAGAGGCAGCATCCAATCACGATGTTATTGGAATTAAAAATAACAGACTTTATACCATTCATTGTTTTTCTGTTTAGTTTAAAAGGAAAATTTCCATTTTGGTATTTAGTACCGATCGGCTTCTTAGTGATTTCAGTCGTCTCGATTATTGTTGAATGGTACTATAAAGTATACTGGATAGAAAATAATGTACTACACATTAAACAAGGACTATTTGTGAAAAAAGAAAGTTACTTGAATAAAGAGCGCGTACAGACGATTAATACAAGTTCAAGTATGTTATATCAAATATTAGGCTTAACGAAGCTCAAAATTGAAACAGCTGGCGGTGGTGGTGAGCCTGAGGTTAGCTTAGCTGGTATTACAGCTGACGAAGCAAAAACATTAATTACAATGTTAACTGAATCGACAGAGAAACATACAGAAATAGAAGAGGATACGGTAAATGCTAGTTTGACAGAAGAAAATCGGACGGAATATAAGTTGACGTGGAAAGAGATTTTATTAGCATCCGTTACATCTGGTCAATTTGGTTTGTTGTTCTCTTTATTATTCTTTATTTACTCCCAAGTAGATGAATATATCCCGAAATGGATGAAAGAAAGAGTAGAAACATATGTGATGAATCATGATGTGTACGGTTGGATTTATATGGTTGCGGTCTTACTTGTTGTTTCTTGGATTGTATCCACATTTGGTTACGCCTTAAAGCATGCGAATTTTACAGTGCATCGGGAAAATGATGAAATTCGTATTTCACAAGGGCTTCTTGAGAGAAAAGAACTTGTGTTAAAGCTACATCGTATTCAAGGAATTACGATAAAAGAAGGGATATTCCGTCAACCATTTGGTTACTGCTCTGTGCATGTAGAAGTCATTCAAAATCATGAAAAAGGTGAGGAGAATGTTACACTCCATCCGGTCATTCGGAAAGACCGCGTTGCAGAATTGCTCGCTCATTTACAGTTGCCATATGAACTAAACTCTAATATTACAGCTTTGCCAAAAACGGCACTGCGCCGCTATTTGTTAGGGAGTTTTATTTTCTTTTGTATATTAGCAGTTCCGATTACAGGTGTAAGCATATACTTTGAAAAATATTTTGTAATTTGGGCGCTGTTACCTCTGTTTGGATTACTTATGTCACTTGGATATGCGACATTTCGTGCAGGTGGCTATAGAGTAGAAGGCGAGCAATTAACGATGGTGTATCGTAACATTGCTAAATACACAGGTTTAGTAAGAAGAAGACATGTACAATCAATCGAGAAAACGCAATCTTATTTTCAGCGTGGAGCGCATTTATGTTCGCAGACTTTCTCTAGTGCATCCACAAATTATAAATTAGAGCATACGCGTTTAGAAGATGCAGAGTGTATGTTAGATTGGTATAAGAATAAGTAGAAACCTAAATAGAAAAAAGACAAACCTTTTCTTTTTAGAGGGGGAATAGAGGATCTGGCCATGCGTAGAAGCGGTCAGATCCTTTTTTAGCCCCATGCCAAGTGAAAACAAAAGGAGAAAATGAGTGGAGATCTGCTTTTGTTTTCATAGCCGTAATTTGTATGTTGGAAATCAAAATTATATAAAATGAAAAACTGATAGAAAACCATTCTTTTTGGGTAGGAGAGAGGATTCGATCATGGATAGAAGCGGTCAGCTCTTTTTTTCTCCATGCCAAGTGAAACCAGAGAGAGAAAACGAGTGCAAGTTCATATTGTTTTTCATAGCAGCGAATTATATGTAAAAAAGGGGCTCATCAAGTTAAGGCAAATCATTACCCAAAAAACGAAAAAATACTATTCTTTCTGTATTAGGATAGAAAGTGTTGAATGATAATCATGTTGTTTCATTTGTTATGCGAATAACACAGCAGGATAGTTACATGAAACATGAAGGAATATTGGAATCAGTAATGAAATATTCAATGAATGGCAATCTCTATCTTCTTTCCAATCGTTTTTATGCAATATCGCATGAAAAATGATTGGAATTTTTGTTATAATATTATAATTGTACACTTCAAATCTTGTTGTTTAGTCGCTAATATTGTCTATGAAAACGAAAAACTTATAATATTGAATATTTATTTTAGTTTTGCAACGCCCTCACTGTTAATGCTTGATAGATAAATAGGTCAACAGAAGGGGAATATGAATTTATGAAACAAAACATCAAAATGTTAGCTATGGCAGTTGGTCTAACAGTTATGGGGTCAACAGTAGCTACTTATGCGAGTGCTGATACAGGATGGAAACAAACTGGATCGTTATGGAATTACTACAATGTAAACGGCATGAAGCAAACAGGTTGGCAGTCAATTAATGGAGCATGGTATTATTTCAACGGAAGTGGAACAATGCAAACAGGTTGGCAGTCAATTAATGGAGCATGGTACTACTTCAACGGAAGTGGAGCAATGCAAACAGATTGGCAGTCAATTAATGGAGCATGGTACTACTTCAACGGAAGTGGAGCAATGCAAACAAATTGGCAGTCAATTAATGGAGCATGGTACTACTTCAACGGAAGTGGAGCAATGCAAACAAATTGGCAGTCAATTAATGGAGCATGGTACTACTTTGGTGGAAGTGGAGCAATGCAAACAGGCTGGCAGTCAATTAATGGAGCATGGTACTACTTTGGTGGAAGCGGAGCGATGCAAACAGGTTGGCAGTCAATTAACGGAGCATGGTACTACTTTGGTGGAAGTGGAGTAATGCAAACAGGCTGGATCCAAGATAATGGGAAAAAGTATTACTTTGAAAGTAATGGTGTTTGGAATCCAAACGCTGCAAATGCAAATAACGTTTCACGACCTGACGGGCAACTATTAGACGCATTTCAAAATGAAATAAAAAAGCATATTAATAATCAAGAAGAAAATATAACAATGACATACACATCCAAAAACTCTAATATTAATGAAGTTATGGATACACTTGTTAAAGAATACGACAAGGCAGTCGAATCTAACGAATACTTAAGTTATAATATCGCAAATACACAATACTCTATCCGTGGTATTCCAGGAAATTACACGTTTACATTAAAGATTACATACCGTGAATCCAAAGAACAAACGAACTATGTAAAGACACAAGCGAAATCAATTATCAATTCCATTGTTCAAGCTGGTATGGATGAACACGAAAAAGTAAAAGCAATTCATGATTATGTTGTAAAACATGTCTCTTATGATACTTCTTTCCAAGCTTATACAGCGTATGAAGCTTTAGCAAACCGTTCTGCTGTTTGTCAAGGATATGCATTATTAACGTACCAATTGTTAAAAGAGGCTGGAATAGAAAATCATATTGTAACAGGAACTGGAAATGGACAACCACATGCTTGGAATCAAGTGAAAATTGAAGGGAAATGGTACCATCTTGATACAACTTTTGATGATCCAATTCCAGATGTGCAAGGACGAGTAATGTATTCATACTATAATTTGTCTGATGAACAAATCGCTAGAGATCATCAGTGGGATCGTAATAAATTTGCGGCAGCAACAACAAATTACACTAATGAATTAGCAAATAAAATCCAGTCAGGTAGCTCAAAATCATGGAAATACCAGGACATTTTAAAAGTCATCAAACGTTAAACTGTATCTTTTGGTACAAAAACTTTAATACACTTGCTTAGACATACGGATATGATGAACCTATAAAGGTGAGTAATATCTGTATGAAAAAGTACATGTATTCACGTAGAGGGCGTTGCAAAACCAAAATAAATATTCGATATTATATATCAATAAAACTAGCTAAACATAGAATATATAGTGATTCAATTTTCACGATAGTAGCGGCTATTGGGGCTGCACTTAAGAAGTACAATCATAACTAATATATACTGTACTTCTAGGCAACTGCATTTGATGGTACATTGGAGGGGAGGAAGCAACTTTAATTGATGAAGAATGCTTCCTTATTTTATTTTCTAAAGCTTTAATCTCAAAACTTAACCATATAGAGAATATTCTTTCTGTATCACGATAGAAAGTGTTGAATGATAATAATGCTGTTTCATTTGTTATACAGATAACACAGCAGGATAGTTACATGAAACAGGAAGGAATATTCGAATCAGTAACGAAATGTTCAATGGATGACGATGGTGTTAGCTTTTCGATAATATTTTTTAGGAGATGATTGATTTGAAGTTGTTGCAAATAAGACTTTTGGTCAAAAATTTTAAGAAAAGTGCCGTGTTTTACAGAGATCTATTGGAATTTCCAGTGAGTTGGTATGAGGAAGACATGGAATATGCGCTTTTCAATAATGGAGAAACGAAAATTGAGCTTGTATCTCGAAACGTGATGGCCGAATTGGTCGAAGAAGGAAATAAGCCGTTAGAAGCTGAGTCTCAATCAAAATTCTTGCTTCAATTTGAAGTTGAAGATGTCGATCAGACTTATAACCGTTTCAAAGAAAAAGGAATTGAATTTGTTAATGAACCGCATGATCGTGAGGAATGGCGAGCGCGTGTTGCACATTTTCGTGACCCTGACGATAACTTAATTGAAATATATAAAATGCTGTAATTCGATTGTTCAAAATGGGATTAGGTTAAACAATATTAAACAACTTTAGTAGCGCAGTTCAATTTATTTGAACTGTGTTAATTGTGTTTGTAAGAGTAGAATCTTTATAGGTTTATAGGTTTATAGGTTTATAGGTTTATAGGTTTATAGGTTTATGGGTTTATGGGTTTATAGGTTTCGAGATACATTGACTGCTGATAAGTGGTGTTATCGGAAGTCAATGTTGTCGCTAGTTTGGATTCGACTTTTGTATAGTTGACGAAATTTGATGAAAGAGATAATTCTCCAAGGTAAGATATATCCCAGCGCTACAGTCATAAATAGTGCCGCTTCTGTTTCTGGACCTAGCCATTTTAAATAATCACGAAGTAAAAATCGGATAATAAGTATGGTGAGAAAGGTAATGATAAAGCTCTTGTTTCTTACAGCATAAATATGCAGATCGGATCGGAGTTCATAGTTAGTAGTCCAAATAAGTGGAATTGACAAAAGGAACCCAAAGATAACTGCACAAATCCATTCCCAGCCAGTGGCATGTGCTTTTGGATTTAAGATGATGGGAATGCAGGGTAATAACAAAAATAGTATGGGTAAGAGGAGACGGGTTCCGTTTCCTTTAATCGGACGATGCATTGCCCTAATTCTACGCCATAAGACCAACGCAGCAATTATGATCACAATAGAGTAAAACGAAGAAGAATCCATAATTTCACCTCTATACATAGGGTATTTCAATTATATGGGAATTATAGACGGTTGAGTAGTATTTGTTTTAATTGAATACCAATAAGTGGGGGTATGTTAACTTGACGTGAATAGAAAATTCATAAGAAAATCTAACATGTAAGAACGTAATTTACTTACATGTTCTATGGTAAAGACTAGCTTCATGGATGGCTATGGAATAATTTTGTCCTGATAACAAAAACTAACAGAAAAAAACGATAATATATAAAGGAGATTAGATATGCTGAAAAAGATAGGGAAAATTTTCCGAGTGCTCCTCTTTGTATTTATCGGCGTATGTTTTGTTTTGTTTGTTTGGGATGAAATTGACAGAACAGCAGCTGAAAAAAGTGGGAGATTTGACCAGCAGCCTAGCCAATACCCTATTCGTCAAAGTGATATTACTATGTATACAGATGGGAAACAGTTAAACAATCAATTATTCTCAGATATAAAGAAAGCAAAACATTACGTGCATATTAGCTTCTTCTCTATTGCCGATGATAAAGTAAGTCATCAGTTTCTAGATTTATTGAGGCAAAAAAGTCAGGAAGGTGTAGAAGTATATTATGCAGTGGATAGGCTAGGAGGAATTTTACTAAAGAAAAAGGAAAGAGAATTATTAGTTAAAAAAGGAGTGCATTTTACGTATTACAATAAGCCCGCTTTTCCTTATCTTTCTGCTTCTTTGGATCATCGGAATCATCGCCGTATTTCAGTTATTGATGGAAGGATTGGGTACATTGGCGGATTTAATATTGGCAAGAAGTATTTAGGAGAAAAAGCAAAACTCGGTCACTGGAGAGATTATCACCTTCAAATACGAGGAGAAGGAGTTCAAGATCTAGAACACCAATTTGTGTTAGACTGGAAAAAAAACTCAGAGAAACCGATTCCGATACACAGTGCGACAAAGGAAAAGGGAACAACCTCGCATCGATTTACTGCATATTACAGCGGAGAAAAACTTGGACAAGATTATGCAATGCTGTTTCAACAAGCAAAAGAGTCCATCATTATAGTAACACCTTATTTTATACCAAAAGACAGAACTATTTGGAACGCATTAGTAGATGCAAGAAAGAGGGGAGTTCGTGTGAAAATTCTGTTCTCACCTCATTCGGATGCACTGTTAGTTAAAGAAGCAGCGTATCCATATATCCGAAAAGCATTAAAACAGGGAATAGAAGTATATGGTTATAAAAAGGGAGTGTTACACGGTAAAGCATTCTTGATTGATGAAAACGTATTGATGGTTGGGACCGTGAATTTTGATTCGCGCTCGTTTCATTTAAATGAAGAAATGAACTGTTATATCCATGACCCTGTCTATATTTCTAAAATAAAGCCAGTCATTAATGTAGACTTACAAAATTCAAAGCGAGTAACATCCTCTGACGTCAATCAATTATCTATAAAAGAAAAAATGAAAGAAAAGGTTGCAAAAATGTTTGAGTATTATTTGTAAAAACAAAGGATTTTTATATTAAGGAGTAGTAAACTGCATTTTATTAGAATCAATTAAATTACTGACACTAATAAAGAAAGCTATAGAGAGGGAACGTTGTTTTCTTCTCTTTTTTTGTTCACGGATGCTCTAATCTCTTTATTTATCCCGCTATTCGCGGGCAGTAATACTCCCACCTCAAAATTCGGTGAAAACAAAGAAGTTAGGTGGGAGATAAACTGCCCGTAAAAGCCCGATTGGTGAAGGCTAATAATCAGTGTGGGATGAAGAAAACCCCCACTGATTCAAGTTTCACTTTATGTTTACGGATGATATGGATAACAAATTATTTTTATCTATTTTTAAAAGTTTACTTTCATTTTTTAGTAAACAACAAATGAGTTATCTTGTATTAAATATCTCATTTGTTGTTTTGAATGTTAGGTATAAATTTAATTGTTATTCATTATTTTCGCTAATTATTTCTTGTATA
Organism: Bacillus sp. FSL K6-0042; assembly: GCF_038006685.1. Lineage (NCBI taxonomy): Bacteria > Bacillati > Bacillota > Bacilli > Caryophanales > Bacillaceae > Bacillus > Bacillus sp. FSL K6-0042. The sequence continues at coordinate 2,098,648 of NZ_JBBOVS010000001.1, read as the reverse complement.
ATCCCAAAAACAGAACTTAAATTTTCAAAGTTAACGTTGTTAAAAGGTTCAGTCCTATCATAAATATATTGACTCAAATCCAGGGGAATTTTCAATGACTGGAAAAGTAAAATACGTAAAATCTATTGTTGGTTGTATTCTACATATTCAGAAAATAACAAGCTTTATTTTCACAAAAAATGTTTATTTTACCTTGTTTTGTATTGTATGATTATGGCATATTGCAAAGTATATATATTTAATAGAATTGTATATTTGGAGTGATAAAATGCAGCCGTTAGAAAATGAAATTCATCCTAATATGGTCAAAGTGTGGAAGATCCATGCTTTGATTGGTGCGGGAGTACTTGTAAGTATTGTTCTTGCGTATCTCTTTTTTATGATCAAGTTTAATTGGTGGGGTTGGTTGTTCGGTATATTGGTCGTTGCCACGATTATATATACGCCACTAGACTATTTTATCTTTCCGAAACTACGTCAGTGTTATTATAGCTATCGATTAGATGAAGAAGAGATTGAAATTCAAAAAGGAATGTTCGTTGTAAAGCGTGTGTTAGTTCCAATGATTCGCGTTCAGCATGTGACGATTGAACAAGGGCCGATTATGAGAAAATATGAACTAGCAGAATTACAAATTTCAACGGCAGCGACTTCTCATAGTATTCCAGGACTAACAAAGAGAGAGGCAGAACAGTTGAAACGACAAATTGGGGAACTTGCGAAAGTGAGTGATAAGGATGTATAAGAGGCAACATCCGATTACTATATTATTTGATATAAGGATTTCTAGTTTATTTCCCCTTATTATCATTGTTTTATTTGGTCCTAAAGATGAAGTAGAGCCTTGGTACTTATTTCCCATTTTCATTTTAGGCTTCTTGTTGATTTTGGCCATATTTTCGTTTGTGAAATGGTACTTTAAAGTGCATTGGATTGAAAATAATATTTTACATATAAAACACGGGGTATTTGTCAAAAAAGAAAGCTATTTAAATAAAGAGCGTGTGCAAACAATTAGTACAGCTTCCAATATCATCTATCAGTTATTTGGGTTAACGAAGCTCAAAATTGAAACGGCTGGTGGCGGAAAGGATCCGGAGGTGACGTTAGCTGGCATTAAGGAAGAGCAAGCGAAAGAATTAATCGCCTTATTAAATAAAGTAAAAGACGAGAAACCTTTAAAAGAAGAGGAAAGCTTGCTACCAGAAACAAATACAACAGTCTATCAGTTAACGCCAAAAGAAATTTTGCTAGCAGCTATTACATCTGGTCAGTTTGGCTTGTTATTTTCAGGATTGTTTGTCCTTTATACACAGTTTGATAACGTTCTTCCAAAATGGTTCATAGAAAAAGTAGAAACGTATGTGAAAGACAATGGAGTATATGATTGGTTATATATGGGCGCTATTTTAATTGTAATCTCATGGGTCATTTCTACAATTGGCTATGCTTTAAAACATGCGAACTTTACAGTGCAGAGAAGTGGAAATGAAATTCGTATTTCACAAGGGCTACTGGAAAAGAAAGAGATTGTGTTAAAACTGCACCGGATTCAGGCATTGACAATGAAAGAAGGAATCCTTCGTCAACCGTTTGGGTATTGTTCCATTGAAGTGGAAGTTATTCAAAGTATTGAAACTGATAATATGAATGTCATATTGCATCCGCTCATGAAGAAAAAGGATGTGCAGCAATTGCTGACATATTTACAATTACCATATGAAATGGAAGAGGAATTTGTCCATTTGCCAAAAGCAGCGCTGCGTCGCTACTTGATTATGAGCTGGATTACTTTTGTGATTACATTGGTACCAATCATAGGAGCGAGTGTATATTTTCAGCAATATAGTGCTTTATTTGTATTAGTACCATTATTTTTATCATTTATAATTCTTGGATATGGAAAGTATAAAACTGGTGGATATGCGATAAAATCTGATCAGTTAACGCTTGTGTACAGGGGCATTGCAAAGTATACAGGATTCGTGAAAAGAAGACATGTACAAGCAATGACAAAAAAACAATCGTATTTTCAGCGGAAAGATAGGTTGTATACGTATATTGTAGCAGTAGCCTGCAGTGCTGCGGGACGTCATTATGAATTAAAGCATGTGCGTGAAGAGGATGTAGCCCGTATTCATGAATGGTATAAGTAAAAATAAAAAAGAAAGTTAGATATATAACCCGGGTAGTGGATAATTCAAAAATTCTATTATTCGGGTTTCTTGTATGTTATTGCATGTATTTTATGGTCATTTTTAAGATAGAAGTGCTTTTGACGCAAGTATTGTAAAAGGGGGAAGAGATAGGTGGAAATTAGAAGTTCAGTGCAGGCGATTATAATTAGAGACAACCAAATTAGATGAATATAAATGATAGAAAACAGCACCTCTTTTCCCTTGCATTAACTGCCCGTAAAGAAGCCCCTCACTGATTAAAGTTTCACGTTATCTAGTTAAAAATAGACACTTATAAGCATATGTTGTGGTTAGGGAACCTCAATAAATGTGTGAAGATTTATTGTAGAGGAGAGAAATGTGATGGGATTAACAATTTTACATATAGAAGATGATAAAGAAATTGGATTATGGGTAAGTGAGTTTTTTACTGAACGGGGATATAAAGTGATTTGGTTGAAGTCTGGCCATCATGCATTTGAATACATGGAACAAACGGACGTTGTTATTATGGACATTATGCTTCCGGGGCTTGATGGTTATACGGTTGGACAGCGAATGAAGCAAAAGTTCCCTGAAATACCAATTATGATGCTCACAGCGAGAGCTTCAATAGAAGATAAACTGCAAGGGCTTGCTTTTGCAGATGATTATATGACGAAGCCGTACCATCCTGATGAACTTGAGGCCCGCATTCATGTTCTCTTAAGGCGATTCGGTGTGGTTTCTCTGGATCATATACAGTTGAACCATTTAAGTATTGATCGGAAAGCCAACCGTATTTTGAGTTCACAAACGAATAAAGAGATTGTCTTAACTGGTAAACAGTTTCATATCTTTATGTTTCTCTTCAATCATCCAAATCAGATTTTGACTCAAAAGCAAATATATGAAGCTGTGTGGGAAGATTCCTATATAAAAGGGGATCGGACTCTTATGGTCCACATTCGTCATTTGCGTGAAAAAATAGAGATTGATCCCAGTCATCCTCAGATTATCGAGACGATTCGCGGCATCGGGTATCGGTTGAAGTTATGAATATTCGAAGATCGCTCGTTACCAAATATTTATTATTGATCCTTGCCTCTTTATTCATGTGGCCTATTTTGCCAGCAATCTATTATTTACCTGACATTTTGCTTAAACAAGATACGATACATGAGCCACTGGAAATAGAAAAAATGTGGGAACATGAAGCTGAACAACTAAATGAAGCTAATGAGAATACAATCAATGAAAAGCTCGGTAAGATACAAGGACATTATCCGAAAGCTGAGCTGTTTTGGGTCGACAAGGCGGGGAAAACCCATGTGATCAATCAGCGTATCGTAGAGATTCCTGATCAATGGACACCTTTGAACCTCATCAACTATCTCGATAGGAAAAAGCAACAAGATATATTCACTGTGACAGCTACGATTGGTAAAGATGGTGAACAAGGATTTATGGTATTTCATATCCAAAAATCTATTACGACGCTTGCGATTCAGCCAGTAAATGGAGATCTCTTTTTAATCCTTATTATTTTTGTCGTAGGTGTTTCGATTGTAGTGGTATCTTTGCTATTTTTTTTAGGTATTCGCAAAAGACTTGTACAACTTCAAAGCGCAATGTCAGATACCGTAAATGATGGAATACCTGATAAGGTTACAGTCAATAACAGTGATGAGATTGGACAATTGGAAAAAGCCTTTAACAGGATGATCGATCAGTTAAAAGACAGCCGGAAGCGCGAGAAGGAAGAAGAGTATCTACGAAAACAATTGATTGCGAATATCTCTCACGATTTACGGACGCCTTTAACCGTTATTAGACAGCATGCCTACTCTATTCAGAATAACCCCTCATCCTTAAAAGCAACCGCATCGGTACAAATTATCGTCAACAAACTAAATGATGTTGGAAAATTACTTGAAAATCTTCTTACTTACACATTACTTTCAGCTGGAAAGTATCCATTAGAGAAGACAAACATAGATGTGATTGAAGAGTTACGTAATGCTGTCGCCGAGTGGTATCCGGTTTTTGAGAAAGAAGGTTTTGAAGTGAATGTCCATTTGGCTGACTGTTCATTGATTTGGCAGGTGGATCCTCTCTGGCTGCGCAGTATATTCGATAACCTGTTTCAAAATGTCATTAGGCATGCCAGGTCTGGCGGATATATTTGTGTAGAAACAATTGATCGTGACGGCGACTTATTTATGGTCATCAGAGATAAAGGGCGGGGAATGGAGCACCACTCAGAAGCAAAAGGAGCGGGCATCGGGCTATCCATCGTTTCGCTCATGACCAGGGAAATGGATGTTTTTTGGGAGGTATCCAGTTCTCCGCAAGGTACATGGCATTATTTAAGGCAAAAATTAAACTAGATTTAAACCTGAGGTCACCTCGATTTTCCATTCGCTCAATACAATGGATATCGAGGTGATTTTTTATGAGAGTTAAAAAAGAAATGGGCTGTGAGCAGGTTAGTGTCAAATTTGGATGCATGTGTATACAAAAAAACGGGGTAGATCAGTCTCAAGAAAATAATAGGAAAGGGTGTTTTTTGAGTGGATTCAAAGACTTCCATTGACAAATCTAACATGGATACAAATTCTGCATTGCCTTCACCAAAGAAAAGAGAAGGAATGAGCCTAAAGCGATGGCCATCTTGGATTGGGTATATAGCCATTGCTTGGTCAGCTCTTTATGGATCGATGCATCTTTACTGGTTGCTTGGAGGAGAGGGGTATCCTTTTAAGAATGAAGATGGTATGGATTTGTTTGCTGGAAAGGTTACTTATCTTCCGTCCCAGGTTGGAGGTATCATATTTGTTGTTCTTTGTCTGATAGGTATATTGGTTGGATTTTCAATGAGGAAGCCAGTGGAAAAGACTTTCCAACAGCGGCTTATCCTCATTTATGCCTGGGGGTGGGCGGCTGCTTTACTCCTCTTTGTACCGGATGCCAGTCTGATTGCGGCCATGGCTTATGCTTTTTTATTAAAATTTAAATTTGACTGGCTGATGCTCAATCAAATTATATGTGTTCTAGGAGGAATATCTTGGGGGTTTTTCGCTGTAGCTTATCGAAGAAAAATACGCCATGCATGTGAATATTGCGGAAGGAAAGCGGACGGGAAAACATCTCTTCTCATGCGATGGAGTCGATGGATTACCTATCTTGCGGCTCTTGCTCCTATTCCATACGCAATTACGCGCTATGCTTGGGCATTGAAAATCCCGCTAGGAATTGACGCGAAGTTTTTGCAGGAATTTTCAAATGTTAACCCAGCGCATCATATTACTGAATGGGCTTTCGGATCAATATGTATCGCCGGTAGTATTCTTACGCTGGGTTTGATCCAGAAATGGGGTGAAACCTTCCCGCGATGGTTCCCATTCGTTAACGGTAAAAGGGTGCCAATCCTGCTGGCGGTGATTCCAGCATCGTGTGTAGCGATTGCTGTAACCGCTGCTGGCTTCACCTTTACTTTCGCTTTTATCGCGGTTACACTTCACCTCGTGTCTACAGATAATATGTTGCTGAGTCACATTTGGGGTTCAATAGGGCCAATGCTTTTATGGATTCTCTGGGGGATAGCGCTAGGTCTTGCTTCTATCGCTTATTATTATCGTAGACGAGGTCAATGTAGTTACTGTGGTAGAAATGAAGTGGAAAGTATTTCAAGATAAAAGGGCGATGAGTTCGTGGAAGACAGAGAAAAAAGCTGTAGCTTCTCCTCAATCGGAGTTACAGCTTTTTTGTTTAAGCTAACACATCAAAAGTAGTCACAAAAGAAGGTCTTGAAAAAATGCTCTTTTGCGGCTCTGCATTTGTTTGTGCAGGGCGTTTTTTATGTGCATTTTCGAAAGAACGTGACTCTGTCCAATCTTTAAAGTTTTGTTCATTTTCCCACATTGTCATAATGACATATGTATCGTTACTTAATGGGCGAAGAACGCGGATTGCTTGGAAACCAGGTTCGTTTTCAATAAGGCCTGCACGGTTTTTAAAACGATTTTCAAAAACAGGACGGCCTTCATCCGTAACAGAAATGTTGTTACACACAATATAGCCAGGTTGTCCTTTAAATTCCCCGACAGCATCTAGCACGTCATATTGAAGTGATCCTTCTACAGTTTCTTCGGTATTTTCTTTATAAAACATATCTTTCTCATCATTCTTTGCAGTGAAATGTGGTTGTTCTAGAGGTGTTGCGTATGAAATAATTGCTTTCATTGTAATGCCCCCTTTATGAGTTTAATTTCATTATAGCAACTCTTACAAAAAACTTCGAAGATTATATACATAAAGATAGTCGTTTTTCAAATAATAAACATACCATCATTTGGAAAGAAGGACGATGTATGAAGAAAATAAAGTGGAGCCTAATGGGCGGCGTAGCAGTGTTTGTAGTTGCGATTGTATTCTATAAACTGATTGTGTTAGCTGGTGGTTATATAATGGATGAAAAACGGCTTGTTTTCCACTCTTCATCACGTATCGTTGATCAGCGAGGAAAAGAAATTACGAAGTTATATGTAGAAAATAGAGAACTTGTACCAATTGAGCGAATTCCTAAACATGTAGCAGAGGCGTTTATAGCTGTAGAAGATGCTAGATTTTATGAACATTATGGAATCGATTATCCTTCTGTTTTTCGCGCGTTGTATAAAGACATTTTAGCAGGAGAGAAAGTGGAAGGCGGTAGTACAATTACGCAGCAGTTAGTTAAAAATGTTTTTTTAACTCATGAAAAAACATTTACACGTAAATTAAAAGAAGTGGCAATCGCTCTTCAATTGGAACATAAATATACGAAGCAACAGCTTCTTGAAATGTATATGAATCATATTTATTTTGGTCATGGTGCTTACGGGATTCAAGCAGCGGCGAAATTGTATTTTAATAAAGATGTAGAAAAATTAACAGTTGAAGAAGGGGCGATGCTTGCAGGTCTTCCGAAAGCACCGAATGGATATTCTCCCTTTTTATATCCAGAAAAGAACAAAGAGCGCCGTGATTTAGTTTTATCTCTTATGCATAAACAAGGATACTTATCAGCTGAGGAGAGTGTTCGTTACCAAGGAAAGACAATTGCTCTTTATAAAAGTTTAGATGAGCGAGAACTTGCTTATATACCGTATGTGGATATGGTTGTAGATGAAGCAGCACGCTTATATGGTTTGTCACATCAAGAAGTGCTTCGCGGAGGATATACATTTATTGTATCTATGGATGAAAAAATTCAAAAAGTAGCTTATGATCAATTTCAAGATGCACGAAATTTTCCAGGTAAAGAAAACGGGGCACAAGGTGCTTTTTTATTAATGGATAATGCAACTGGAGGAATTAAAGCCGCAATTGGTGGAAGAGAGTATGTCCCAAGAGGATTTAATAGAGTGTTTGCGAAAAGACAGCCAGGGTCTGTTTTAAAGCCGCTCATTGTGTATGCACCAGCGCTGGAAACGAAAAAATATAATCCGTATTCTTTATTAACAAATGAGCAAACATCTTTTGAAGGGTATGAACCACGAAATTATAATCATAGGTATTCAAAAGAAGTAACGATGTATGATGCACTCTTAGAATCGGGGAATGTACCGGCTGTATCTTTATTACATGAAATGGGTGTAGAGCAAGGGAAGCAATATTTAGAGAAGGGAAATATTCATATTGCAGAATCTGGTTTAAGTACGGCACTTGGCGGACTTAAAGAAGGGGTCTCTCCATTTGAACTTGTAAAGATGTACCGTGCGTTCTTAGCGAATGGAAAAATTATTGAGCCGCATGTTATTGAACAGGTACTCGATCGACACGGAAAGGTGATTGGAGAATCACCTAAAAACGAAACGAAAGTTTTTTCAAAACAAACAGCATGGTATATGACAAAAATGTTAGAAGGGGTTGTAAAGGAGGGGACAGCGAGAGCAGGAGTATATAACGGTGCATTAGCTGGGAAAACGGGTACAACGTCACTTCCTAATCAAAGTGAAGGCGCTAGGGATATTTGGTTTGTTGGATATACTCCAAGTTTAGTAGGCGCGGTATGGATTGGGTATGATCGTACGGATAAAGAACACCAACTTTATGATGGAAAGCTATCTGCAACAGAATTATTTAAAAAGATTTTAACGAAGGCAAATGTACAAGATAATTCAAATTTCAAGCGGCCAAAAGATGTCGAAACAATTGGAAAACCAATCCGCCTAAGTAAAATTGAGAACGTGGAAGCACAGTTATCTTTTAGTCCATTTAGCTTGTTTACTGCAAAATTACACTGGACTCCACTTCCCGATAAACGGGTTGTATATAGAATCTATAAAGTAGAACAAGGGAAGCATATTCACGTTGGAACGGTAAAAGGGATTGGTGAGTATGAGGAAAAGTTTATTAACATATTCTCTAAACCAAGCTTTTATGTAGTTCCGTACAATCCACAAACAAATCGAGAAGGAGAAAAGACAAAAGTAGCTAAACCGTAATTTTTGCTTGTGATATAATAAGAATGTTGTGAAAATAGTAAGCGGTTTTACGAACGTTTGTGTCAATTTCATGAACAACGTACATAATGCTATGCATTTTGTTTTTACAAGCTGTATAGTAAAAAAAGATAAATAATAGGATAGGGTTCGTATAGGTAAGGAAGGGAGCAAGGGTCTTGGTAAGAAATATAAATGAGACATTTTTAAAAGCATGTATGGGGGAACAAACAGAATATATACCAGCATGGTATATGCGACAAGCAGGGCGTTCACAACCTGAGTATAGAAAGATAAAAGAGAAGTATTCTTTATTTGAAATTACACACAATCCGGAGTTATGTGCATATGTTACAAAGCTTCCAGTTGATCAATATAATGTAGACGCAGCGATTCTTTATAAAGATATTATGTCACCACTTCCAGCAATCGGCGTTGATGTTGAAATTAAATCTGGGATTGGACCGGTTATTGATAACCCAATTCGTTCTTTACAGGACGTAGAAAAACTTGGTGAAATTCATCCGGAAGAGGATGTTCCATACATATTAGATACAATTCGTTTATTAACAAACGAGATGTTAGATGTTCCGCTAATTGGCTTTTCAGGGGCGCCATTTACATTAGCAAGTTATATGATCGAAGGCGGACCTTCTCGTAATTACCACAAAACGAAGGCGTTTATGTATGCAGAACCGAAAGCTTGGTTTGCTTTAATGGATAAGCTTGCAGATATGGTAGTTACATATTTGAAGGCACAGATCAAAGCAGGGGCAAAAGCAGTACAAGTCTTTGATTCTTGGGTTGGAACAGTGAATGTAGCAGATTATCGTTTGTTTATTAAACCTGCAATGGAGCGTATTTTCACGGAAGTTCGCACGATGGGCGTTCCGATGATTATGCACGGCGTTGGAGCAGGACATTTAGCAAATGAATGGAATGACTTATCTCTTGATGTAGTCGGACTTGATTGGCGCCTGTCAATTGAAGAAGCGCGCGGGCGCGGCATTCATAAAGCAGTACAAGGCAATATGGATCCTTCATTCTTACTTGCACCATGGGACGTTATCGAGGAGCATGTAAAAACAATTTTAGATCAAGGAATGAAGCAGCCTGGTTATGTATTTAACTTAGGTCACGGTGTATTCCCAGAAGTAAATCCAGATACATTAAAACGCTTGACGACGTTTATTCATGATTATTCGAAAGCACAGTTAGCGAAGTAAAGGAGAATACGTGTATGAAAAAGAAAATTGGTTTGCTTGTAATGGCATACGGAACACCGTATAAAGAAGAAGATATTGAACGTTACTATACACATATTCGTAGAGGCAGAAAGCCAAGTCCGGAAATGTTAGAGGATCTAACAGAACGTTACTGTGCAATTGGTGGTATTTCTCCTTTAGCTACTATTACATTAGAACAAGCGAAAAAGTTAGAAAAACGTTTAAACGAAATGCAGGATAACGTAGAATTCCACATGTATCTTGGTTTAAAACATATTGAACCTTTCATTGAGGATGCTGTACAAGCTATGCATAACGATGGGATTGAAGAGGCAATTGCCCTTGTTCTTGCTCCGCACTATTCTACGTTCAGCGTAAAATCATATGTCGGCCGAGCGCAAGAAGAAGCAAATAAGCTTGGAAACTTAACAATTCATGGTATCGATAGCTGGTATAAAGAGCCGAAGTTTATCCAGTACTGGGTAGATGAAGTGAAAAAAGTATATAGCAGTATGACAGAAGAAGAACGTGAAAAGGCGGTTTTAATTGTATCTGCGCATAGTTTGCCAGAAAAAATCATCGCTTTAGGTGATCCTTATCCAGAACAGTTAAACGAAACAGCTGATTATATCGCACGCGGTGCAGAGGTTCCGAATTATGCGGTCGGCTGGCAAAGTGCGGGAAATACACCGGACCCATGGATTGGGCCAGATGTACAAGATTTAACGAGAGAGCTACATGAAAAGTATAACTACACTTCATTTGTATATGCACCGGTTGGATTTGTAGCTGAACATTTAGAAGTGTTATATGACAATGATATTGAATGCAAAATCGTTACAGAAGAAATTGGAGCAAAGTATTATCGTCCAGAAATGCCAAATGCATCAGATTCATTTATTTCTTGTTTAGCAGATGTAGTGTTAAAGAAACAAATGGATGTTTCGTAATACCTTGGGAAAGGAGGGGCCGTTTTGAAGAAGAAAGTTGTTATCATCGGTGGTGGAATTACAGGTTTAACAACAGCGTATTACTTACAAAAAGAAATTCGCGAAAAAGGATTGCCGATTGATACATTGTTAATAGAAGCATCGGGTAAACTTGGAGGGAAAATTCAAACCGTTCGAAAAGGTGGATTTACAATTGAGCGTGGTCCAGATTCTTTCTTAGAAAGAAAAGAGAGTGCAGCTAGACTAGCAAGAGAACTCGAACTTGGAGATGAGCTTGTAAACAATGCAACTGGTCAATCATTTGTTCTCGTGAACAATCGATTACATAAGATGCCGCGCGGATCTATGATGGGAATTCCAACGCAAGTTACCCCGTTTCTATTTTCAGGATTGTTCTCTCCGATTGGTAAAGTAAGAGCAGGTTTTGATTTTGTATTGCCACGTTCAAAACCTGTTTCCGATCAATCACTTGGTCAATTTTTCCGTCGTCGTCTAGGAAATGAAGTGGTTGAAAACTTAATCGAACCATTGTTATCTGGAATTTATGCGGGGGATATTGATCAAATGAGTTTAATGGCCACGTTCCCACAATTTTATCAAGTGGAGCAAAAATATCGTAGTATTTCACTAGGTATGCGTACGTTGGCTCCGAAGAAAATAAAAGATGTAAAGCCGAAAGGGATCTTTTTAACATTAAAAACAGGCTTACAATCCATTGTAGAAAAAATAGAAGAGCAGCTAGAAGATGGAACTGTTGTGAAGGGTACTCGCATTGAAAAAGTTGCAAAAATGGGTGATGGTTATCATATTACATTAAGTAATGGAAAAGAAATTGAGGCGGATTCCATCGTTGTTGCTGCGTCTCATAAAGTATTGCCATCTATGTTTGCACAGTATAAAGAGTTCCGCTTCTTCCGCAATATTCCATCAACATCGGTTGCGAATGTTGCACTCGCTTTTCCGAAAGAAGCAATCAAGCGTGATATTAATGGTACGGGCTTCGTTGTATCTCGAAATAGTGATTTTTCTATTACAGCATGTACGTGGACACATAAGAAGTGGCCGCATACAACACCAGAAGGAAAAGTTCTTCTTCGTTGTTACGTTGGGCGTCCTGGTGATGAAGCAATCGTAGAGCAAACAGATGAAGAAATTGTTCAATTTATATTAGAAGATTTGCAAAAAACAATGGATATTAAGGCAGATCCAGACTTTACTGTTGTAAGCCGCTGGAAAGATGCAATGCCGCAATATACAGTGGGGCATAAAGAGCGAATGAAGAAGTTAACAACATTTATGGATAAAGAATTGCCAGGTGTTTATTTAGCTGGTAGCTCTTATGCTGGATCCGGTCTTCCTGATTGTATTGATCAAGGGGAGGCGGCTGTAAAGCATGTGTTGTCTTATTTGGAAAAAGTAGATGAGACGGAATTAATTGCGCAATAATGAAACAGGAGCTTGGTAGCTCCTGTTTTTTTGTCGTTGCTTGTCGGAGGGGCGATATCCTTTGTCGAAACGCTGATATATTCAAAAAATCGCTGATATATTTGATTTTGCGCTGATAAAATTTTTAGAGCTATCGAGAATTTTAGGTAAAATGTGAGGGATAATCTCATCTAATCCATAATTCTTTTCATCTAAGAGCCATGAAATCTTTTTCTAGTCTAATATCCCTTCAGCTACTTTCATTGGTGTAGGATAAAAATAATCTTTAGAAATTCTTTAGATGAAAGCATTTATTCGATCTCACCAATATAAACAGGACTTGACTGATTACCAGCATGAAAGTCTTGAATAAGCTTCCTGATGCCAATAGGAAACAGAGGATAACGTAGCAAGTCATCTATTGGTAACCAGGAAATACCTGTTTGTTTGCTGTCCATATGTAGGGTTTTGGAATTTACATTTGTAAAGGAGACAGGTGTACATGAATACATAAATTCAACTCTGTGTACTTCAGGATCCATAAAACATTCTCTTATAAATAAGAGGTCACCTTCTTTTACTTCAATCCTCGTTTCTTCAAGACATTCTCTTTTCAAAGTTTTATCTAGCGTTTCACCAATCTCTTGCCCACCACCAGGGAGCAGGTGATATGTGCCGTCTTCATCTTCATAAGTCGTTACTAATAATGTATCTTCGTGTATAAGTATGGCTTTAACTGAATTTCTAATTTTCATGTATGTCATTCCCTTCAGTTAATAGCTGTAGGATACTCTTCTAGGGCATGCTCTTCAATCATATCTATATTTCTTTTATGTTTTGCATAATGAATAATATGATCTCTTATATTTGGATATAGAATAATATTATGTAAATCAGATAGCGGTACCCATTTTACATCCATTTGATTTGGATCGGGATTAGCAGGCATTTTTGGGGTAGAACCATTCTTTATTTTACATTCAAACATGAGATGTAAAGAATGAGTCGGGCCATATTTATTATCGTTTAGATGTGGCGCATATTCATAAGCAAATGCCAATGAACCGACTTCTACATCAATTGATGCTTCTTCTTTTGCTTCCCTTTGTACAGCGTCTATAACTGTTTCATTTGGTCCAACTCCACCTGCTGGTAAATTATAATGAAGGCCATTTTCGTCATGAAATTCAATTAAGAGGATTGAATCATTTTCGATAATAACTGCTCCAGCTCTTACTCTAATATGGTAATTCATTGGTTATCCCCCACCTTTTGAAAAATATACCATATTATTTTACAGTATTTTTTGAGTTTTGTATTCGATTTTAGTTGAGTATTACATTTAGTGCTGCAGCTGCTTTCGGCCATCCAACATAAAAGGCTAGATGTGTGATTAAAGCAACAATTTCTTGCTGAGTCATTCCGTTTTTTTCGGCTAATTGTAGATGAAATGGTAGCTGTTCTGTATTACCAATACTAATTAAAGCAGAAAGTGTAATGAAACTTCTTTCTTTTGATGTTAAAGTAGGGTCTCTCCATACTTTTTCGAATAATACGTTTTCACTATAATCAACAAAATCGGGAGCAGTATCTCTCATTTTCTGTGAAACATTGAGTTCGATACGGTCATTCATGATTCTTTTGCCTCCTTCATTGTAACCATTTGAGCTATTCCTTGACCAAATGACCAGTTTTCAGCAGATGTCTCGTTTAGTGTAATAAAAATATTAGTTGTAGAGATGTTTAAATGGTTATAAAAAGCTTCTGAGATTGATTGATACAAATTTCTTTTTTGCTGTATTGTTCTTCCTGGTCCACATGTAATAGAAACATGTATCATTGTATCTGTTCTTTTTTTCTCCTCCTCTAAGAGATAATATGGATTGTAAAAAAATTGATGAGATGGATAGGGTAAAAACATGTGAAAGTAATCATCTTTTGGAATCTGAAAATGTTCCATTAATGCAAGGTGAATACCATTACTTACTTTTTTAAACTTTTCTTTATTCAATTGATTTTCTGGATAATAAACAGTAACAAACGGCATTTCTTCTTCACTCCCTTTCGTATGGATTTATTTTACTCCTACAATTTTAATTTTGATAATTGAAAAATTATCATATAATTATCAATAATGCCGATAGAGATCAGGTGTAAAAATGGAAATAAAAGAGTTGAAAACGTTCAAAATGATTACTCAGGAAGGGACTTTCTCACTTGCAGCCAAAAAGTTAAACTATGCTCAGTCAACTGTAACAACACATATAAAAAAGCTAGAGAAGGAACTTGGTTTTCTTTTGTTCGAGCGAGGGTGGGATGCCAGGTTAACGGATGAAGGAGCATTATTTGCAGAAGAAGTGGATCATTTGCTAATGCATTGGGAGTATTCAATATCTCAGGCGCAGCGTATAAGCAATGAGGAGAAGGGAACGGTAAGAATTGGTCTATTAGACTCGATTGCAGAAAAATTGATTCCTCCACTATTAAAATATTTAAATGCGGAGAAACCATATATACATTGTGATTTTGTTGTAGGGAATACAGCACTTTTATCACAAATGGTAGACCAAAATAAAATTGATTTTGCAGTTTGCGGAAACAATAAAAATATTTCTAATGTGAACTTCACCCCACTTTGTAAGGAACAAATACAATTTATTGTTAATAATCCTCATCATCCGTTATTACAAAAAGAGTCAGTGGAAATATCAGATATCATTGATTATCCTATTTTAATAGGAGAGAATAGTTGTTATTATTATCAATCTGTGAATGCTTTTTTATCGGAAAATAACGTATCCTTTAAAAAGGTCTATAATTGTAGTGCACTACATCTCATTCCACAAACGATTTTTGGAGAGATGATAGGTATTATTCCTAAGGGGACTAATTTAAAAGAAGGAAATATATTGTTTAAGGTTAAAGGATTTGATCCTCAAATGCCGATAGGATTATGTATTTCTTCTAAAAAAAGAAATTATTTAAGTCAGACAAAAAAGCAACTGCTAAAATTAATTGAATCATTGTTATAAATAAAGAGTGCAGAATTCGAAAAGCCCCTTTCGAAATTGAAAGGGGCTTTGTTTTACACTTATAACTCTCTTAAAAAGCGAATAAATTTCTTTAAGCCTTGCGGTTGTTGTTTTCTACGTTTAATTACAAAATCAATTTTGACCGTTTCAGGTATTTCTTCATAATGAATTGTTTCTGCCCTTGTCCGGCTATACGCAACATTAGCAGGTATGATCGTAATTCCAAGTCCAGCATGAGCAGCTTGCATAATAGACTCAAGTGAATCAAATTCCAGTATCGTTTTTTGATCAAAACTATTCATATGACAATAATCTAATAATGTCTTTCTATAGATACAATTTGAATCACTGTTCACAAGTAAAGTTTGATTTTCGAGCAGAGTATCTTTTGGTGAAATGAGAATCATATTTTCAAAATAACTGTACACAGTATCCAGTTGTGATTCATTATATGCACCATTTAAAAAAATTCCATCAAGTTCTCCATACAAAAGCATTTCTTGTAACTTTGCGTTATTAGTAGTTTTTATTTTCACATCCATATTTTTATAGCATGCCAAAAAAGAGGAGAATAGCTGAGGAACTTTCACCGCAGAAATGGTTTGAGATGCTCCAAGTGTTAAAGATTCTCTCCACTTTTTGGGATTTATTTTTGATTTCGCTTCATTCATTAAAAACATAATTTGATTTGTATAATCTAATAAAACTTTTCCTTGTTCAGTTAATGTGACACCCCTGTTATTACGCTTAAATATTTTAACGCCTAATTCATCTTCTAAATTTTTAATGCGCTGGCTTATATTCGGTTGTACATATCCTAATTTCTCAGCAGCTCTAGATATTGATTGTAGTTCTGCAACATGTTTAAAAATCCATAAGTCATGGCTTTCCAAGAATAGATCCCTCCACTAGGTATCATTTAAAATGATATCGGCTTCATTATTCAGTATTATACTCCTCAAATGAACGAAGATAAAATGAAATGGAATCAGATACAGTGGGGAGATTTTAAAATGGACATAAAAGATAAAGTAGTTATTATAACAGGTGGCTGTACGGGTATCGGAAGGGCTACTGCTTTGAAGTTAGTTAGTGTAGGAGCAAAAGTTGTGATTAATTATAGTTGTTCAGAAACAGAAGCGTTAGAAACAGTTGATGAAATTCAGCAGCAAGGAGGTACGGCAATCGCTGTTAAAGCTAATGTAGCACAAAAAGAAGAAGTAGAGGCGATGGTATCTCAAACTGTTAACTTTTTTGGAACAGTAGATTGTTTGGTGAACAATGCGAGTATAACAGCCCAAATACCAATGGATGACTTAGAGTCTGTAACTGATGAAGTTTGGAATTCGCTTTTTAGCGTAAACGTGAAAGGAATGTTTCATTGTATAAAAGCTGTTGTTCCTTATATGAAGGAGAAAAAATTGGGCGCCATTGTGAATATGGGGAGTGTTGCAGGGATAACTGGATTAGGATCATCTATACCGTATGCAGCAACAAAATCAGCAATTCATACAATGACAAAGTCGCTCGCTATTGCATTGGCACCTGACATCAGAGTAAATAGTATTTCTCCTGGTGCAGTTCATACGAGATGGTGGTTAGGTAATGAGGATAAGATGTACCAACTTGCGGGGAACTTACCACTTCAAAGAATTTCAACACCAGATGATATTGCGGAGGCGATTCTTTTTCAATTGACTCAGGAATCTATTACAGGACAGATATTTACAATTGATAATGGACAGACACTTTAATATTGTGAAGCCTTGTGCAGTAAGATTATCAACTTAATAGAAAGTTGTATTCATTTTATATAATTAGAAGAGGACATAGTATCCTCTTTTTTGCATGATATATAGGCTGTTATATATGGGGTAGCACCACATCGCTATCAAGCTAATGTTGATTTGAAATAAAGTCGCGATGTTTTGAAAAAAGTTGTGAAGCTTTACCCTTTTGGATATTTTTGTCTGAAGGGGTGTTTTTTATGACTAAAAGAAAAAGAACATCTGAATAAAAGGTGAATTAAGGAATTATTGAGTGACATAGAGTTGTTCCGTTATAGGACGCGATTGTGGAATAAAACAGGCAGAAAATGAACAAACTATTTTATAAAACCGAAACATAACCTGCTGGATAAGAATCCATTTTGATCAATCTTTTTTCAAAATGGTTTATTTTTGTTTGTTGCACAATACAAGTACAATTAATATTTTTAATTAAACTTTATTCCAAACCAACATATGAAAATGATCTAGAAGGAAATAGGCAGTGTTTTTACATAAGTAAAGCACTGCTTTTTTTTAGCTATGAAAGCATGATTCATGCAGAGATTATTGATATGTATTGTTTAGTCTTGTAATAATTTGACAATTAAGATATTTTCAAAAATAAAGTAAATAATATTGTTATATATGAAAAGAATCATTATAATACTACTTATTGATAAGATAGTTGTTTTTATGGAGTAGAATGTGATAGAAGGGGCCATCCATTAAAGAAATTATCTGAATTTTTTTAGTATGAAAAACTTTGGAGATATTCTGAAATAGTGTGGGAGGAGAAAATCAAAAGCACAACCCTAGGATAGAAATTGGTTTTAATAAAAGTCCTCTATTATTCAACGGAATCTATGTGGAATAGATTTAATTTTATTGTAGGGTTATGAGAAATGAATAGCTCCATAGTAGCAATGTTGCAATTTTATCTTAAACTAAAGGGGGAATATCTATGAACAGTATACTGAAAAAGTGGGGTCAAGTGAGTCTGGTAAAACAAATTATTGTAGGTTTGATTATTGGTATTATTCTATCTTTGACAATTCCAGAAGTAGCAAAACCTGTTGTAATTTTGGGCACTTTATTTGTAGGGGCTTTGAAAGCAGTTGCGCCTGTGCTGGTACTTTTCTTGGTTATGTCGGCCATAGCACAACACAAGAGTGGTCAACAAACGAATATGAAGTCCATTATCTTCCTATACCTTTTAGGAACATTTTTAGCTGGATTAATCGCCGTTGTTGTAAGTTTTATTTTTCCTGTAACCTTAACACTTGCAAAGGGTGCTGAAGGTGTGACTGCTCCTGGCGGTATTGTAGAAGTTCTCAAATCTTTACTGCTGAACATTGTTGATAACCCAGTTAAAGCAATTTATAATGCGAACTATATCGGTATTTTAGCTTGGGCGACACTCCTTGGTTTGGCTTTACGAAATGCTTCTGATACGACAAAAACGATGATTTCAAATTTTTCAGATGCTGTATCCAAAATGGTTACATGGGCTATTAAGTTTGCGCCATTAGGAATCATGGGTCTAGTAGTGGATTCTATTACTACAAATGGAATTGAATCATTACTAAGCTATGGAAAATTACTTGCTGTTTTGATTGGTTGTATGTTCTTTGTAGCACTGATTGTCAATCCAATCATTGTGTTCGCATTTATACGTCAAAATCCCTACCCGCTTGTTTTTAAGTGCTTAAAGGAAAGTGGTATTACAGCATTCTTTACACGTAGCTCAGCTGCGAATATTCCTGTAAATATGAGATTATGTGAAAATCTAGGTTTGAATAAGGATAGTTATTCAGTATCCATCCCATTAGGTGCAACGATCAATATGGGTGGTGCCGCTGTTACTATTTCTGTTTTGACACTTGCAGCGGTTCATACACTTGGTATTCAAGTGGACTTTCCTACAGCAATTATCCTCAGCGTATTGTCAGCTATATGCGCTTGTGGTGCCTCAGGGGTTGCCGGTGGATCTTTATTACTGATTCCTCTAGCATGTAGTTTATTTGGAATCTCATCTGATGTTGCTATGCAGGTAGTTGGAGTAGGCTTTATTATAGGTGTTTTACAAGACTCTTTTGAAACGGCACTTAACTCATCCACAGACGTACTTTTCACAGCAACAGCTGAATTTAAAGAGTGGCGTAAAGAAGGGAAAAAAATAAATATTCGCAAAGCATCATAAAGAAGAAATCTAGTTCTGGTGCAAATGTGATTTTTTAGAAGAATAGAACATCAATAACATGTTTAGCTATGGATCGGTAATATGCAATACAACTAAATATATAATTCAACATAAAAGACAGTGGGCAACGAGCTCCTGTCTCTTTATGTTGAAAATTCGAGTCGTAGTTAAAGAAACCTTTACTCACAGTTACAAAAGGGTGCAGTGGTACTGTCACCGACTGGTGTAATTGAAAAACAGGGGTCCCAATTGCCTACAGGGGTTGATATTTACGAGAGCCATTATATTTGTCGTTATATAAAAAAAGGTTAGAAAAAGAGAACATTAAAAGGAATGGAATACTGTAAGAAAATAGTAGAGAATCAGAATGGAAATCTCATACAAAAGGATGAAATTAATTTTTTGTAAAATTTGTCGAAATTTGATTCTTTATAGAGAACATTTTGTTATGATAGTACATGCTGAGAGAATATAAAATTAAGGGAGGAAGATGGATTTGAAGAAATTAATGAGTATCTTTTTATCACTGATGCTACTAATCTCATTCACAAGTATCACAGCAAAAGCAGAAGAGAAGGGTGTATTATCAGTAAATGAAGCAATTCAATTGTTTCAGCAGCAAGGAAGCAGTAAAGGGATAGTGGAAGGGTATATTGTTGGATATACAGAAAGCTCTTCTAAGTATACGAAGGATCCAGCAAAGTTTGGAGATACGAATGTTGCGATTGCAGATTCTCCAAATGAGACAAATCCAGAGAAGATTATGCCTGTCCAGTTGCCAAAAGGTGACGTAAGAACAGCTGTGAATGTAAAGGATCATCCTGAAAATGTCGGGAAGAAGGTTCAATTAACAGGGACACTTGAATTATATTTTAATAGTCCTGGTTTAAAATCAGTAACAGCATATAAATTTCAAGGTGAAACAGAAAATCGTGTTAGCGATGTTACTGCATCACCAAATGGTGGAGAAATTGCAAAGGGAACGGCAGTTACATTAACAACTAGTACAGAGGGAGCGACGATTTATTATACATTAGATGGCTCAATCCCAACAGATAAAAGCATTCGTTATAATGAACCGATTGTTTTAAATGAAAACAGTGTTCTAAAAGCAATTGGAGTAAAAGAAGGTCTTTCATCTTCAGCCGTTGCTACTTTTTCTTTTACAGTTGTAACAAGTGAGCAAGTTCGTATTCATGATATTCAAGGGAAATCCCATGTCTCTCCTTATGACGGGAAGAAAGTGCGAAATGTAGAAGGCGTGGTAACTGCGTTAGATAAGTATGGCTTTTATATAGAAGATCCGCAGCCTGATAATGATCCTGCGACTTCAGAAGGTATTTATGTTTATAAGAAAGATGCAAATATAGCAACCGGAGATCTTGTGCAAGTTGATGGAGAAGTTGAAGAGTTCATTGGACCTGGATATGCTGAGAAATTTGAAACAGATTTGGCGATTACGGAAATTAAAGCAAGTCGAGTTGCTGTGAAAGCAAATAATCAACAATTGCCTCCTGCGGTTGTGTTAGGTGAAAAAGGCGTAAAGATTCCAGATCAAATCATTGATAATGATGCATTTGGTGTATTCGATCCAAATGAAGATGCAATTGATTTTTATGAAAGTTTAGAAGGCATGCGTGTTACAATGCCGACTCCTCAAATTGTTGGACCGCAGAAAAATGGGAATTTATATGTAACAGTTGCAAATGGTGGAGATAAAGTAACTACGAAATATGGAACGCCGTTATTAGGCGAGAACCAATTCAATCCAGAGCGTCTATCTTTAAAAGTACCTCGTGATTATGTAGCGAAAGCAGGAGACAAGTTTACTGGGGATATAACAGGTGTAGTCGGGTATGACTATGGTGCGTATCGAATTTCACCAGTAACAGAATTACCATCAGTAACAGATGGTGGATTTAAACAAGTAGGGGCAAATATTCAACCTCGCCTTGGAAAATTAACAGTAGCAACATATAACATTGAAAACTTTTCAGCGAATGCAAAAGAAACATCTAATGAAAAGGTAAAAGCGATGGCATATTCTATTAAATATAATTTAAAGATGCCAGACATTATTGGTGTACAAGAAATGCAAGATAATAATGGATCAATCAATGATGGAACAACGGATGCTTCTTTAAGTGCAAAGCGTATTATTGATGCGGTACAAGAGATTCATGGACCAAAATATGAATATGTAGAAGTTGCGCCGCAAAATAACCAAGATGGCGGGGCACCTGGAGCGAATATTCGCGTTGGCTTTTTCTATAATGCATCACGTGTGAAGTTAGCAGATAAGCCAAAGTTGTTAGAAACAAATCCAATGCGCATAGGACAAGACAATCCGTTATTTGATAATACTCGTAAACCGTTAGCTGCTGAGTTTACATTCCAAGGACAAAATATTGTCGTTGTTTCAAATCACTTAAATTCAAAACTTGGTGATGCAACGCCGTTCGGGAAAATTCAACCACTTGTATTAAAGAGTGAAGAGAAACGAATTCAGCTCGCGCAAGAAGCAAACAATTTTGTAAAAGGAATTCAAAAACGAGATGTGAATGCACCAGTTGTTATAGTTGGTGATATGAATGACTTCGAATTCTCGAAACCACTGCAAGCATTAAAAGCAGAAAACATGCAAGATATGTTAGAAACGGTTTCGAAAGAAAATCGTTACACATATATTCATGAAGGAAATGCACAAGTGTTAGATCATATTTTAGTGACAAATAACATTGCACCTCATACAGTTGTAGATCCTGTACATTTAAATTCAAATATTATGAAGGAACAAGGTCGTGTAAGTGATCATGATCCGGTACTGGCTCAAATTGATTTGAAAAAAGCTTCATAAGTATAAATATCCCTCAGCATAATTGCTGAGGGATATTTTACATTACATACTAACTGATTTTTGAATGGATTTTTTACATCGCATTCTTTTTTGAAGTCTCCGCATATATTTCTTCCGATCTTTCTGTACACCTTTCATATACATAAATAAACTAATTCCAAAAAATAAGGTGCATTGCATGATTAAAATGTAAGGCGACATTCCTTGGAGCGGCTGTTTTGGGTCGTATAAATGAATAGGTGCTCCTCCAATTGTAGGGAATATAATATTTAAAATCACATATGGAAGAGAGGTAACAGCAAACGGAAATAAAATGGCCATATAATCTTTTTGTGACCATATAGATGCAGCTAAACCTAAAACTGCCATAAGACCAGCAAACAAAAAATTAATCCCAATATATAGGGAAATATAAGTAATTGGAGAAGAGAAATACAATGATGCAAACATACCGTTGTCTTTTATAACACCTAAGGCGGGTGTAGGAATGCCATCTTGGATTGTCAGCTTACAAAAGAGCAATGAAAATACGAATGGGAGAATATAAAGAAGCCCCCCGATTAGGAAGGTAACGATATATTTCGTACATACATAGGGAAAAAAGGGAACTTCTTTACTTACAAATGATTTGAATTTATCAGCTTTATCAGAGTTATAGCTTGTACTAAAGGGGAGTGCTGCTAGTACAGGCATTAAAAGCAAATACACATCCATTTCATCATCACGAAAGCCAATCCATTTATAAGCCGTTGCTAAAAGCTCGTCAGGTACCCCTCCTAAATATTTTGAAATATAGAAATAATGATAAATTGAAACAAGAATCAGCCAACTAAACAAGAGAGTGAGAGAAATCTTATTTAAAAAGGCTTGTTTTATATGTAAGCTAAGTGCACGCATCATGATTGAAAGAGCCCCCACTATTTTTAATAAATATATCTATGTTTTATATTACCATTAACTGTAAAGGTTTTCTTGTTTTTTCAATTGATAATTTAAAAAAGAGGGAAAATTCATAAAAGATATTGTTTTCGTTGCTTAATTTTTTATTTACTATAGTAGTAATTTCCAAAATATGGTTATACAATTTATCCCGCATTAACGGGCAGTAAGACCCCCACCTCAAGATACAGAGAGAAACGAGGAAGATAGGTGGGGGTCTTACTGCCCGTAAAAGCCCGATTTGTTCAACTAACCATCAGTGGGGATGAAGAATCCCCCCACTGATGGAAGTTTCACTTTATCAATCACAGGTTTTTGAGAAGAACAAGGACCCACTTCGTTACATGCTTCCTTGGGAAGACGGTATAGAAAAATATGAATTAGAAGGAGACCAAGTAGTCTTTATTACGCCTCCTTCTTATAGTCCGCCTAGTAAATTAAAAGGCATGAAAGTACTTATTCCTGCAAAAGGCAAGAATAGTGCCTATCAAATTGTAATAGTTAATGATATTTTTACTAGAGGTGAAGCTGAATACAAAGAAACAATGGATGATGATTTAAATAAGGCAGAAATGGAGAAAACCCTGCTTTCTATGTTGAAATAAGAACACTTTTTTGATACGAATAGATATTAGAGGAAGAGCCCGATTGTAAAGGAAATCAAGGTATTGTTCCAATTTCAAGTGAATAAAATTGCTTGATATTTGCTAATGTATGTTACTACGTTTCTTTACCTTTTCATTTTCTCCCTTTTTTTGATACACTATGACAGTAGTATCTTAAATAAAAGTCGATGTATAGATTTAAATGTTTTATACTTGGAAATAAATAAAAAGAGAACTTGTAAACAATGGAAAACCGTGATAATATCAAAAATGTACTAATTGACTAGATTGTCCGATTGGTCATTTTTGGAGGTGAAGATGTGGCAGTCGATCGAAAACGTTCTATTATTGAAGCTGCAACAAAATCTTTTTCAGCATTTGGTTATAAGGCGACAACAATGGATCAAGTCGCAAAATTAGCGAATGTAGGGAAAGGAACAATTTATACTTTTTTCAAAAATAAAGAAGAATTATTTGGCGAAATTATTTCTAATTTAATTACTGAAATGAAGCAAGTTTCAAAAGAAGCAATTCGTCCAGATGTTTCATTTTTTGAAAATGTACATAGAGCATTATATAGCATCTTAGAATTTAGAAAAGAACATCAGCTCATGATTAAACTGATTCAAGAAGAGCGAGATATGGGAACAAAAGAAGTACAAGATGTTATGCAACAAGTAGATGTTGAAATTGTATCTGTTATTCAATCTTATTTAGAAATTGCGATTGAAAAAGGTGAAATTAGTAAGTGTGATCCAGAAATTACGGCGTTTATCATGCTTCGACTATATGTATCACTTATTTTCGATTGGGAAAAGAATCATGAACCATTAGAAAAGGAAAGAATTGCAGAATTATTTGAACTTTATTTGTTAAAGGGATTGTCAAACTAAGATAATCCTTTTACTATAGTTAAAAATGACTAAATGAACAAATTGGTCATAAGTTTAAAAAGGAGGATGTAAAGAAAAAATCAGATTACGTATGTAAGGTTGTTAAAAGATAATTTTTGAATACGTTCACGTTGACCAAATGAATTTAATAGTCATTCAAAATAAAAAGGTGCATAGAGTATAGAGATAAGGTGAAATGTTAATCTTCATCCTCTGCTAATTATTAGCGCTCACTAATCGGGTTTTTATGGAAAGTTGATATCTTCTTTGTTTTGGAGGTCTTACTGTCTGCAAATAGCGGAATAAAAGTTAGGGTTAGGTAATATATATAACAGAATATAACCTTTTTATTTACTTAAAAATGACCAACTGAACATTTTGGTCATTAATTGAAGGAGGAGAAATAATGAGAGGATTCAAGTTGCTTGGTAAGGAATTTACGGAAATTATAAAAAGCAAAAAAATCTTAATACCTATTATTGCTGTTTTATTTGTACCACTCTTATATGCGGGCATGTTTTTATGGGCGTTTTGGGATCCGTATGAACAATTAGATGATTTGCCGGTTGCAGTAGTCAATCTTGATAAAGGTGCAGTATTTGATGGGAAACCAATTGAAGTTGGTAAAGGATTAGTCGACGAATTAAAAGACAATAAAAGTTTTAAATGGGAGTTTGTCAGTGAAAAAACAGCAAAAGAGGGAATGGAAAATCGAAAATATTATATGTTAGTTCGGATTCCAGAAAATTTCTCAGACAATGCGACAACGCTGTTAAAAGAAAATCCAAGACCATTAAACTTAGAATATATTCCAAATGAAAGCTTGAACTTCTTATCTTCACAAATCGGCGGAACAGCTATTGAAAAAATTAAAGGTGAAGTTTCTAATACGCTAACAAAAACGTATGCAGAGAAAATGTTTGATTCTATAAAAGATGTTTCCAAAGGGTTTACTGATGGATCGGATGGAGCGAATAAGTTACATAATGGTGCTGGAGAATTACACGATGGTTCTAGCAAAGTCACAGATGGTTTGCATACGCTGCAAGGGAAGTCTGGTGAGATGAAGGATGGAGTTAGCCAGTTATTAGATGGATCTGGTCAAGTAACAAACGGTTTAAATACGTTAATCAGTAAGTCAGGTGAAATGAAAAATGGTATTGGAGAATTGTCAAATGGTTCTTCGGAAATATATCGAAACTTACAATTGCTAGCTAGTAAGTCGTTAGTATTTAATAATGGTTTACAAAAAGCTTCTGATGGAGCTGCTAAGTTGCAAACAGGAGCGGATAAATTAGAAGCAGGTCTTGGTCAGCTTCAAGATGGTCACGGAAAGTTAGCGGCAGGCGTACAAGATATTCAAAAAGGTGCGAATGATTTAAAAGGTGGTTTACAGGAATCATTAGCTGGTGTAACCGATATGCAAAATAAATTACCAGAGCTAACATATGGATCTGAACAAATTAGTAAGAGAGCCAATGAACTGGCACAAGGTGTATCACAGTGGAAAGCAAACGCAGATAGTCTATATACTAAGGCTAGTCAGACTGCAGATGGTGCCAAACAAGTGGATGATGGTTTAGCAGTATTGAATGAAAAAATTAAAAGTTTACCTGAAGAATCTAGAAAACAATTAGAACCTGTTATGGAGAAGCTAATAGCGGGGAGTAAAAAAGTTGTAGGTGGCACAGGCGGAATTGCAGAAGGTACAAAAAGACTTGCAGGTCAAGAGGGTGCGGGGAAAATTCAAGTAGGTGCGCAAAAACTTGCTGATGGTGCAAATGACCTTCAAAATGGTCAAGCTTTACTGAAAAATGGTGTTGATAAGCTAAAAGGTGGTCAACAACAGCTTGCTGAAGGAGCAAACAAATTGGCAAATGGATTGTCATATCCAAAAACTGGGTTTGTTGCTAACTTCCAAACATTGGGTGAAAAATTAGGAGAAGCGAAGAATGGTGCTAGTGAATTAGCAGGAGGAAGTAAGCAATTAAATAGTGGTATAAGCGAGTTAGCGGGTGGTAGTCCACAATTAGTTGATGGTGTTAATCAATTAACAGAAGGAGCTGGTAAATTAAACGGTGGTTTAGGTAAATTATCTGCCGGTTCAGGCCAGTTAATCGATGGTGTTAATCAATTAGCAAATGGCTCCGGAAAAGTAACAAACGGCTTAAATACATTATCAGACGGTTCTGGTAAATTAATAGACGGCATCAATCAACTAGCAAACGGCTCCGGAAAAGTAACAGATGGCTTAGTAAAAGTAAACGACGGAACTGGTGAATTAGCTACAAAACTCGGCGAAGGCGCAGAGAAAACAAATGAAGTAAAAGGAACGGATAAAACATATGATATGTTTGCAGATCCGGTGAAAGTACAAACTGAGAAAATGTCAGAGGTTCCAAACTACGGAACAGGATTTACACCATATTTCTTATCTCTAGGTTTATTTGTTGGGGCACTTTTATTATCGATTGTGTATCCATTACGTGATACAGTTGGTGTTCCAAAATCAGGATTTAGCTGGTTTATTAGTAAATTTGGTGTTCTATTATCAGTGGGTATTATTCAGGCTTTAGTAGCGGATTTAGTGCTATTGCTAGGGTTAGGTGTGGAAGTACAGAGTGTTCCATATTTCATTCTGTTTAGTATTCTTACAAGCTTAGCATTTATTGCGTTAATTCAATGTTTAGTAACAGCTTTTGGAGATGCAGGACGTTTTATTGCGATTTTAACATTAATTATGCAGTTAACAACAAGCGCAGGTACATTCCCACTTGAGTTAATCCCGAAATTTTTACAACACTTTAACGCTTGGTTACCAATGACATATTCTGTATCAGGATTTAAGGCAGTTGTATCAAGTGGAGACTTCGGGTTTATGTGGCAAAACGCAGG
Organism: Bacillus sp. FSL K6-0042; assembly: GCF_038006685.1. Taxonomy (NCBI): domain Bacteria; kingdom Bacillati; phylum Bacillota; class Bacilli; order Caryophanales; family Bacillaceae; genus Bacillus; species Bacillus sp. FSL K6-0042. Next base: position 2,071,213 of record NZ_JBBOVS010000001.1, on the reverse strand, counting down.
TATATTAACGATCTTTATTGTTCTGTTGTCACTTGGAACAATTGGTTCGTTAACTTGGATGCATAAGCGACAATTTCGGAATTTAGTAGAAGAAAAATCGATAGAAGCCTAGGGGAGTGATCCTCTAGGTTTTTTAATAAACAGTATCATGAAGATTTTTGTACAATTAGAAGAGAATTCATCATTCATGGATTTATGGATCGGAATAAAAGTATGTATCATGTAAATGCCAAGGAAGCGTGGAATAAGTGGGGGGATTTATAGATTATAGAAAAACAGACTAATCCTAGTATGTTTCTTTGTTTTACCAAGTTTCACATAATGTACAAAAAATAACCATTTACACTATGGTAATATTAATAATGTGATCATATTAATTTAGAGCGTAATGGAGATGATACAATATGACGACATATTTTATAGTTATGTTAATTATTCTCGGTGGTATTAAAATAATAGTGACGAGCCTTCCAAGCTCTGTTGTGAAGTCGCTTTCCAGCAAATTTGAATTGCATCCAAAACTTAGTGATGCGGCTGTCACTGTAACCATCGATGGAAAGCAATTAGAAGGTAAAGATAAAGCTCAAATTATTGATCAATTTAATGAAGCGATATTTTTAGAGAAATATTATTTTCCTCCACAGAGCAGTGGGACTCCAGTAGTTATTAATACGAAGAGAGGAAAAACCGATGTTCGTTTTTCTGTGTACAGTTACGACGATCACGTTGATGTAATCAAACAATACAAGAAAAAAGTAGTCGGGTATAGTCTGCGTTCCAAAGGCCTTCAAAACCGTTCTATGTTAGTAACTAAGGACTTAGCCTAAAAGGATTGGTACTGTCTGTTAATGCGGGATAAATCGGGTTAAATTAATTTGAAAACAATCTTTAACTAAGTGTACTAGTTTACTTCTGTTCCAGATGAAAAAGAGGATTCCTAAAATATAGGGAATCCTTTTTCTTATTTAACAGCACTCCAACAGAAGTCCCCTTCTTCAAACAACTCGTAAGAGTGTTAAGGAGGGGTCATTCACATTAATGAGCAACTATATCTCTAGTAATAAAGTATCACTTATTTTAGAATAATATGCTGCTCCAGCCTTTCCTTCTGATGAAGGTGGTGAGAGAAATGCATATAAATCAATTGAAACCACTCTACAGCATTTAAGTACCCAAGTCCTGGATGTTCCACTTTATAATTGGCTAGAATTGAAGGGAGTTGCGGGTCAATCTCTTTCATTTTCTCAATGATCTGTAACAATGCTTGTTTAATTTCCTCTTTATCTGTAGGATTTTCAGGCGTGTATCCAGGGCGATTAGGTACCTTTATTTGTATCGGAGGAAAAGCACCTTCCTTATATACTTTTTCACCCATTTTTGTTTTTTTACCATCTATAGTTGCAGAATCAGTTGTACATTTTGCAATGGCGTCTAATTGCATATTTGAAGCTGCAAGTAAATGATTATACATTTGTCCAAGAGACCATTCGTCTTCGGACGGTTTTCTTCTCAACTGTTCAAGGGAGTATTTTTCCAATTCTTCAATGTAATACATTGCTAAACTTTCGAATTTCTCTAAAATGACATTTGGATTCATCGTATTAACTCCTTTTCTTGTATAAGATTTCGGTCTTAAGGACTACTATAAATGAATGATGTTGACACCGTTATGTCAGTAGTGAAAGAAAAAATTACATTTGTAGCATTTTCTTTGCTTCTTCTCGAATTTTCTCCGAAAGAATAGTCGGTTCTAACACTTTTACTTGGCTTCCCCAGCTCAATATCCAAGAAAATACTTCATCTATATTTCTTGATTTCAAAAATACATGAAAGCTATCATCTTTTTGTTCATAGGAATCTATAAAAAAGTAGCGAGACTCAATAATTTTGTGTGCAATATGGGATGGAAATAATAAATGAATGATAATGGTTCGATTATTTTCAGGTTGATAGTCTGGTAAATAAAAGTTCTCCGGTTTAGTAAAGAACGTTTGCTCTTGCTGTAAGTTGTCCATACGATCCAAACGGAAATGACGTATTTGTTGCCGAAGTAGACAATGGGCAACAATGTACCAAATCCCTGAAATATTGACTAAACCATAAGGATTTACCGTACGTTTATTTTGTTCACTTTGATTCGGTTTACGATAAGAAAAAGAAACACATTGTTGTTCCTGAATAGCTTCTTGTAATAGAAGAAGTTGTTTCTCTAGTTGTTCTTGAGCAAATGTTTGATGAGAGAAGGTACCGGAGAGGAAACGAAAAGTTCCTCTTAACTTCTTGACCTTCTTTTGCTGTTCAGAAGGGAGGATTGCTTCTAATTTTTCTTTAGCAGATTTTGCATGTATAGAAAAAGCTGAGTCGAGATTTTGTTCGACATAATCACTTCCTAATAGAAGAGTTACTGCCTCTTCTGGTTTGAATTGAATGGGCGGCAAGAAATAACCATCCATTAAAGAATAACCTTGTCCAGGCATTGAAAAGATTGGGACACCTGATTCACTGAGTGCTTGCATGTCTCTATATATTGTTCTTTTACACGTCTCAAATTTTCCCGCTAAACTTTGAGCTGTAACAATTTGTTTTCTCTGTAACTCAATGAGAATAGAGAGTAAACGATCTGTTCGATTCATGAAATATCATCCTTCATATGTAATAAATATCCTTATTGTGATGTTCTAAATAGGAGTCAAATCTTCCTGCAAATAACAGACTTTTCCCTATGTATAATATTAATATAGTAAAATCATCCGAACTCGTATTGCAGTTTCCAATAATATACTATATAATCTACTTAAGAAAACGTTTTCATACAAAGGGGGAGAATTTCGTGTCAACGATCGAGGACGTGGCGAAATTAGCGGGGTTATCAAGAACAACGGTTTCTCGGGTGATTAACAACCATCCGTATGTATCAGATGAGAAGAAAAAGAGAGTTCAATTGGCGATGAAGCATTTAGGATTCGTTCCTAATTCTGCAGCAAGAAGACTTCGTAAACAGAAAACAGAAACAATTGCAGTTCTTGTTCCAAGGATTACAAATCCTTTTTTCAGTAGATTTATTGAAGCAATTGAAATTGCTGCTTCTGAACATAAATATAAACTGATTATTTGCCAAACAAGATACTTACCAGAAAAAGAGATGGAATACTTACAACTGTTATCAACAAAACAAGTTGATGGTATTATCTTATGTTCACTTGAGAATCCATGGGAGAACGTGGAGCCATATTTACAACACGGTCCAATCGTGTTATGTAATGAATACATTGAAGAAGCAAATATTCCAACGGTTAAATTTGATCATGCACAAGGGGCATACATAGCTGCGAAACATGTGCTAGAACAAGATTATCGCAACCTTATTTTTTGCCGTGGAAATGAAACAAAAGTAGTGAGCCAACAGCGAAAAATGGGCTTTTTACGTGCAATCACTGAAAAGAGCAAAGAAGTAGAAGCGATTGATTTTCTTGAAAACGCTTTCTCTTGGGAAGATGGAAAAAGAATATTCCATGAAGTATTAAAGGACAAAAAAAATCCTACCGCTATTTTGGCAGGAGGCGATGAAGTCGCAGCTGGAATTATCGCAGAAGCGAAACGCCATGGCTGGAGTATTCCTGATGATTTAGCTGTAGTTGGCTTTGATAATCAAATTTTATCACAGATTACAGAGCCGGGTATTACAACGATTGAACAGCCAATTGATGAAATGGCTCATAAAGTTGTTGATTTAATGATGGATAAAATCCATACGAAAAATTATCGCAAAAAAGAGTTGTATGAGTTTGAACTGGAGCTCTTGGTGAAAGGTTCAACGATGAAAAATACGATGTTACTAGCCTAGTAGACAATGTCTGCTAGGTTTTTCTTATGTTTACAAACTATTATTCTTCGTGAACGCAATCGTCACATTTATTATGATATGCTTCGTGTTGCTCATCAATTTCCTTCCCGCAGTGCGCACACGTTTTTGTTGGTAAATTTCTGAAAAATTCCATCGGTTGATCGATCATGTAAATCCCTCCATTTCCATTTCTTAGTATCATTGTATTAGTACAAAAATAAAATGTCAACAACTGTTTTATAACAAAGTGAAAAATAATGAAAAAGTTTAGGAAATGGATTATAGTTAACAATGTAGAGTGTAAGTAAAAATCTTTCTCATTAGAGGAAGAATACTGCATTTCTAGTGGTTTAGAAAGGATGGATACATATGAAAATGACTGTTGTTGGCTTTTGGGGCGGCTTTCCAGAAGTGGGAGAAGCAACGTCGGGGTATTTGTTTGAACACGATGGTTTTCGTTTACTTGTTGACTGTGGTAGTGGTGTACTAGCACAGATTCAAAAATATATAACACCATCTGATATAGATGCGGTTCTGTTATCACATTATCATCACGACCATGTTGCGGATATTGGGGTATTGCAATATGCAAGATTAATTACAAGCATGGCAAAAGGGCAATTACCAGAACTACCGATTTATGGACATGGATTTGATGTGCAAGGATTCTCTTCCTTAACACATGCACCACACACGAAAGGGATTGTGTACAATCCGGAAGAAACATTACAGATTGGACCGTTCTCTATTTCATTTTTAAAGACGGTGCATCCTGTTATATGCTATGCGATGCGTATTACGGTGGGAGATGAAGTCATCGTATATAGTGCTGATTCTAGCTACATTCCTGAATTTATTCCATTTACAAAAGATGCAGATTTATTTATTTGTGAGTGCAATATGTATGCACATCAGGAAGCTGCGAAAGCAGGGCATATGAATAGTACAGAAGTAGCGGATATTGCAAAGAATGCAAATGTAAAGGAATTACTGTTAACGCATCTGCCGCACACAGGAAACACATCTGATTTAGTAGAAGAAGCAAAACAAATTTTTGACGGCCGCATTACGCTTGCGCATAGCGGTTATGTTTGGAATTCATGAGGTGAGATATGATGTTATTTATTGATAATAAAGGAATTACAGATCCAACAATTAACTTAGCGATTGAAGAATACTGCGTGAAAAATTTAGATATTAACGAAACATACCTTTTGTTCTACATTAACGAACCTTCTATTATCATTGGAAAAAACCAAAACACAGTAGAAGAAATTAATGCTGATTATGTAAAAGAAAAAGGTATTCATGTCGTAAGACGCTTGTCTGGCGGAGGCGCTGTATATCATGATTTAGGGAACTTAAACTTCAGCTTTATTACGAAAGATGATGGGGATAGTTTTCATAACTTTAAAAAGTTCACAGAGCCTGTTACGAAAGCGCTTGGAAAATTAGGTGTAAATGCAGAGCTTAGCGGTCGAAATGACATTTTAGCTGAAGGTAGAAAAATTTCAGGTAATGCGCAGTTTTCAACGAAAGGTCGTATGTTTAGTCACGGTACATTACTATTTGATTCTGAAATCGATCACGTTGTATCTGCACTCAAAGTAAAAATGGATAAGATTCAATCAAAAGGGATTAAATCAATTCGTAGCCGCGTAGCGAACATTACGGAATTTTTAAATGAAAAAATGACAACGGAAGAATTTAAACAGCTTCTTCTAGCGACGATTTTTGAAGGCGAAACAGAAATTCCAACGTATGAATTAACAGAAGAAGATTGGAAAGAAATCTACAAAATTTCTGAAGAGCGCTACCGTAATTGGGATTGGAACTACGGAAAGTCTCCTAAGTTCAACTTACAACATTCACACCGTTTCCCAGTTGGACAAGTTGATGTTCGCCTAGAGGTAACAAAAGGAACAGTGACAGAATGTAAAGTATACGGTGATTTCTTTGGCGTGGAAGATGTTCATGATATTGAAGAGTGTTTAACAGGAGTACAGTTTGATAAAGAAGCTTTTGCCGCGGCTTTAGAAGATGTAGATGTAAAACGCTACTTTGGTAATATAACAAAAGAAGATTTCTTAGCGTTATTCTTTTAACTCGTAAAAACAGTCATATTGTCCGTATGACTGTTTTTTATTTTGTTGCAAAAAAGCGCATAAAAACAAGAAATAGAGTCTCTAATTAAAAAATGAATGAATGCTCATTTATATGCAGTTAATTAAATGTTACTTGCTGTTTTAATTTTCTTTTAATATAATGTATTTAGAATTTTTAAATTTTCTAAATTTTATAAAGGTGGGGTTTGTGTGAATCTCGTTCAATCTTTAGCTGAAACAGCAAAACAGAAAGGAGAGAAACCGGCGTATATATTTATGGATCAGTCGGTCTCATATGACCAATTAAACAAAACGGTCACAAGGTTTTCTGGTAATTTAGCAAAAATGGGCATTGGGAAAGGGGACAATGTCGCATTAATTGTTGGTAATTCACCACATTTTTTAGTTGGTTTATATGGGACGATGAAAGCTGGAGCAACTGTCATTCCAATTAATCCAATTTATACAGCAGACGAAATGCATTATATTTTACAAAATGGAGATGTAAAAACAATCATCACACTCGACGTTCTTCTACCTGTTATACAATCTCTTACAACAAGACTTCCTTCTCTTGAACATATCATCATATGTGAAACCTCAGCAGATTTTAATCATACAGAAACTGAAAAAATGAAAACGTTTACTAGTCTTATAGGAACCGGTGATCTATCTTATGAAGGTCCTGAGCTAACTGAAGAAGACGTAGCTGTTATTTTGTATACGTCAGGAACAACTGGAAAGCCAAAAGGCGCTATGCTTACACATAAAAATTTATATAGTAATGCTAGCGATGTAGCATCGTATTTACAATATACTGCGGATGATCGCGTTGTTGCTGCGCTTCCAATGTTTCATGTGTTTTGTTTAACAGTTGCAGTGAATGCCCCAATTGTTAACGGTGCAACGATTTTAATGTTACCAAAGTTTAGTCCGAAAGAAGTATTTCGTATTTGTCGTACGTATGAACCGACAATATTTGCCGGTGTACCGACAATGTACAATTATTTATATTTATATGAGGAAGCAAGCGCAGACGATGTTCAGACACTTCGTCTATGTATTTCTGGCGGGGCTTCTATGCCTGTTGCTCTCCTGAAAAACTTTGAAAATCGCTTTAATGTTATTGTTTCAGAGGGATATGGATTATCAGAGGCTTCACCAGTTACTTGCTTTAATCCATTAGATCGTCCGCGTAAACCAGGTTCTATTGGAACAAATATTTGGCATGTGGAAAATAAAATTGTGAATGAGCTTGGGGAAGAAGTTTCTGTAGGCGAAGTAGGTGAATTAATTGTTCGTGGTCCAAACGTGATGAAAGGATATTATAATGCACCAGAAGACACAGCGGCAGTGCTTCGTGATGGATGGTTGTATACAGGAGACTTAGCAAGAATGGATGATGAAGGTTACTTTTATATTGTTGATCGTAAAAAAGATATTGTCCTTGTAGGTGGTTATAACGTATATCCTCGTGAAGTAGAAGAAGTATTATACCAACATGAGGAGGTTGCGGAAGTGGTTGCGATTGGTGTTCCAGATGAAAATTTAGGAGAAGCAGTGCGCGCCTATGTTGTTCTGAAGAATGGTGTGGTAACAGAAGAAGAGTTAACGCATTACTGTTCTTTACATCTTGCAAAATATAAGGTGCCAAAGAGTATCGAGTTTTTGAAGGAGTTGCCGAAGAATACGACTGGTAAACTACTTAGAAGAGCGTTAAGGGAAAAGGCAGTGCAAGCATAAAACATGGATAACTGTTAGGGAAAATAAAACGAACCGTCCGTAAATAAGGATGGTTCGTTTTATTTTTATAATAGAATTCTATATTTATAATTTTATTTTACCATCAATGACAGTTAGGAATCTGTTATTCCAAATAGATTGATGATGATTAATAATATCACCCGCATCTAAAATAGCACCATCTATTGTACTATGTGTTTCTTTGAAAAGTAGATTTTTTTGATACCCTAAACTAAAGGCAGCTCTAATAGTCGTGTCGAGACAAAACTCAGTCTGTGCTCCTGCGAAAATAAGTTGTTCTATTTCATTGGTCTTTAAGTAATCTAAGAGTTCAGTTTGATAGAATGAATCCCATTTTGATTTTTGGATAATTTTATCGGTAGGGGATAGGAATAAATTTTTATGAAGTTTCCAGTCATCTTTTCCTTCAAAAAGTTCGTCTTGTTCGTTTTGACTAGTATGTTGAATAAAGATAACTTGTATATTTTTTTCATGAGCTTGCTTAATTAGTTCGTTTATATTTGTAACTAATTGCTCATTATTAAATAAATAGTTTTGGGGATAATTAAAGAAAATTTCTTGCATGTCAATGATTACTAGAGCCTGTTTCATCAAGTAGCACTTCCTTTAGTTTCTTTTTAAATATAGCAGAAGGTAATAAAACTTTGCAATAAAAGAAAATGTCCCTGCTCAACAAAACGTATCCTAAAATGAGCAAACTTTTTTGGGTAGTAAGCACTACAACATTCAGCAAAAGCAAAGAGGTTAGGGGGAGATGAAGAAAACCCCGCTGATTAAAGTTTCATTTTATGAAATGAAAGGGAATTGTTAGCAGTTTATGATACGTAATATTTATAGTTTGAATAGCTGCCGAGTTATAATAGAAGAAATAGAAAAGGAGGCACGCTGTGAAAATTCGTCGATATTTTAATATAGTTACTATTTTGATTCTATATACATTACTGATGTTCTACATCGGATGGAATGGATGGGTTTGGCTTCAAACAAGTTTTGGTTGGCAATCTTGGGGATATTATGCTTTGTTAGTTGCATTATTCTCATATGCGTATGTAATCGTCCAGGTTTTCAAATTCCTTCCGTTCTTAAGGACAATTGGTTCCTATTGGTTTGCGGTAATGCAATATGCACTTATTTTGCTGCCGCTAGCTGATATAGCAGTATTTATTTTACAACTGGTAGCGGTGCCGAGAGATACAGCTATTATTTGGACAGGAATTGTTACCCTTATTATGTTTCTTTTCATATTTGGTTATGGAACATTCAATGCTTATAGTCCAGTTGTTCGAAAGTATGAAATTCACATACCAAAAGAAGCGAAAGGGCGGAAAGCACTTCGCATTGCGATGGCTTCCGATATGCATTTCGGCAAGTTATCAGGTGTCTCACATTTAAAAAGATTAGTCCACCGTGTAAATGAAATGGAGCCGGACATCATTTTACTACCTGGTGATATCATTGACGATCATCCAGGAGAATTTATAAAAAAGAACATGGGACAAGTTATGAAACAAATGCAGGCGCCTCTTGGTGTGTATGGAGTACTCGGAAATCATGAATATTACGGCGGGGCAATTCCAGAGTTTCTGCAAGAGATGAAGAAAATTGATATTCATATCATGTTAGATGAAGTAATCAAAATTGAAGATAGTTTTTATCTCGTTGGAAGAAGAGATAAAACGGAGCGAGATCGTCAAAGTTTCGAAGAGTTAATGAGCACAGTAGATAAATCACTTCCCGTTATAGCGATGGATCATCAGCCGTTTGCATTAAAGCAGGCGGAGGAGTCAGGTGTTGATTTATTACTATCCGGTCACACGCATAGAGGACAAATGGCACCAAATCATCTTATTACGAGAAGAATGTATGAACTAGATTGGGGATATGTGCAAAAGGGTGTATTTCATGCGATTGTGTCTTCTGGATTCGGTTTTTGGGGACCGCCGCTAAGACTTGGTAGCCGGTCGGAAGTTATTCAGATTGAGGTTACGTTTGGGTGAGGAAAAATGAAAACAACCATTCAACTTCGAATGGTTGTTTTCACTTTAGTGACGAGAACCACTTGGACGCTCAAGCCAATTCCAAAACTCAATATCTCCAAGAGTAGCGTCGCGAACATGAGGAGAATTTTGTAACTTTACTAATTCTTTCGATGGGCCAGTAATGACAATACCGTACACTTTCACACCATGTTTTTTCACTAATCTTTCCCCCTTTACTTATAACAACGAATGTAATATGAAAAAGTTACAAATTTCTGCAAAATAAAAGCAAAAAACGTCAAGAAAAGAATTGTCTTCTCTTTTATGATAATACATAAGGCGGGTGAACAGAGATGGAAAGCTATGAAACACAAATTCAAAAAGCAATTAATTATATTGAAGAAGATGTAATGGAGAAGCAAACATTAAGTAATTTGGCTCGTATTGCAGGGTTCTCGGAGTATCATTTTCATCGCGTATTCCAAGCACTAGTAGGCGATACTGTCATGGAGTATGTTCGTAAGAGGAGGCTAGCCAGGGCAGCTTATCGGCTTTCTCATACGGAAGAAAAAATTCTTGATATCGCATTAGAACATGGCTTTCAATCTCATGAAACGTTCATTCGAGCCTTTAAAAAGTTGTTTCAGATGACGCCAAGTAGCTACCGAAGGCAAGGAATTAAGACACCGATGTATTATAAAGCAAATGTGAAGCAGCGGAAGTTCAATCCATATTTAGGGGGAATACAAATGGAATTTCGTATTGAAAAAAAACCAGCTTTTTTTGTAGCTGGATATGAGATGAAGACGTCTAGTAAAGAAGGGAAAAACCTTAAAGATATTCCGGCATTTTGGGACCGTTATTTACAAAACAATCTTGCGAGTAACATTACAAACCGTAAACATACAGATCAATATGTAGAGCTTGGAATGTGCACGGATTTTCATTTGGAAACAGGGGAGTTCACGTATATTATTGGAATGGAAGTTACAAGTTTTGATGGGGTATCAAATGAATTAGCGCAGCGCACGTTCCCAGAAGCAACATATGCCGTATTTACAACACCAAAAGTACCGCACAAAGACATGGTATCGTCCATCCAGCAAACATGGAATAGCATTTTCTCAGAATGGTTCCCGCATTCAGGGTATGAACATGCGGGCGTTACAGAGTTCGAGCTGTATGATGAGCGTTGTCATGAAGATAAGAGTGAATTTGCTCAAGTTGAGATTTGGTTGCCAGTGCAGAAGAAACAACAATAAGAAGAGGAGAAAGTTTCCTAGATTCTAGGAAACTTTTTTGTATGAGATTTCAGATGAATCGTATTATATAAATGAAACAGAAAATTACATAGCAATAATTTTAACGCCTGGTATGTAATATATATATTGAATAATGTAATATACATGTTACAATAGGGTTGAGGAGGGATAATATAGTTGAGAAATAAAGTAAAGATATCTCGTGTTCAAGTAGACTTAACACAACAACAATTGGCACAGAAAGTAGGTATCACTCGGCAGACCATTAGCTTGATTGAAAAAGGCGCATATAACCCTACGCTAAAATTGTGCTTGGAGATTTGTTATGCAGTGAATAAGACGTTGGATGAAATATTTTGGATTGGCCAGGAGGAGCAGATACATGAAGAAGATTAAAGATGAACGATTACAAATGCAAAATTTGAAAAACATTCGGATCGCCTTTATTGTTCAAACGATAGGGATATTTGCAATTTTACTTTATGAGGCGATAACAGAAGGGGTTATGGAGGCTGCAGATAATCCATTATGGTTAGTATTTATGCTTACTGTGGCTGTTCTAAGTTGGCTGAATCTCAAAATTTCTGTTGATGTGTATGATAATGCAAACGAACAGAAAAAGCCGCGTCCTTATTACCGAATTGTAATCCTTTCTGCATTGGTTGGCGCTGTTCTTGCATTTCTGGCAAAATTCGGTCCAGATCATAGTAATAACAGTCAAGCCTTACTCGTAGGAAGTGTCGTTTTTGTTTGCTTTCTCATCCCTTTTTCTTTTGTTCACTATTTACAAAAAAAACGATTAGAGGATGATGACGTATAATGTTACATTCTTCTATAGAAACGAAATCATCATCTCCCTTCTAATTTTCGGAAGGAACAACTATATTTCGGCTTACCTATGGCTTATTAAATGGATTCAGGATGTAAGCCTCCAAAGAACATTCACATAAATAAATCGGTGAAACGATTATTTACAATATTATTTTTGAATTGTTACGATGATAACGTCGTTGTAGAAAATAATCAGGTGTAATAGTGGATTTGAGTCAACATTTTGGACACAAAAAAGTTAAATCTAAGCTGCTTTTTTAGCCAGATCTTCTATTATTTGAGGGGGATTATAACCAATGCTACTATGGATTCGCTTGCGGTTATAAAATCCCTCAATATATTGAAATAGTGCTAGATTTGCCTGTTCAAATCTGACATATTGTGTACGATATACTTCTTTTTTCTTTAAAAAGGCGTGTTTGTATGCCTATTTCTGTATCATGTATTTATGGTAAGACCCTCTTTTATCATTAGGTGAGAAAGGGAATACCATATTAATGGTTGTTCCTTTTCCAATTTCACTTTCAATGGAAATCGTACCGTTATGTGCAAGAACAAGTTGTTTTGTAATCGCTAAGCCAAGACCTGTTCCTGCGTTGTTTTCTTCAGTATTTGTACCGCGGTAATATCGTTCAAATAAAAGCTCTTTCGTTTGCTCATCCATTCCTTTTCCATTATCAGAAATAGAAAGTGTAAAAGATTGTTTATTCTGTCCGATTTTTACAATAACATTTGTTGTTTCATTATTATGCTTTACTGCATTTGTTAATAAATTCTCAATGATACGTTGGAACCATTTTTCTTCAATAGAGTAATGAATTGCATTGGAACTAGGAACAAATTCTATGTTTTGATTTTGAAGTGTCGGGTTATTAATAAATTGTAACAAGACTTTTTGGACAAATTGATTAATCTCAACTTTAACGTGCTGAGAGGGAATTGCGTTGTTTTTTAATTGGTAAGTTAAGCTTAGATCATCAATTAATGTTGTCATATATTGAGATTTTTCGCGTATAATACGACCGAATTGTTGAATGTCGTTATCATCCCAGTTATATTGTTTCGATTCTAGTAATAGAGAGTACCCATAAATGGAACTGAGTGGTGTTTTTAAATCATGAGTGAGGCCAGTAATCCATTCCTCACGTGTTTGTTGAATAACTTGTCGTATGGACTCATTTTTTTTAAGTGTAATAGAAAGGTGCTCTAGAGCATTTGTTACATCTTTAAACAGTCTGAATGACCATTTTTCTTTACCTGAGCGCCGGAAGCGAACTGTTCTTCCTTTTTTACTTACCGGTTCTTCATATTTTCCACTAGCTATATTTTTGAGCCAACGCATTGTGTGTAATAATGGTTTACCAAATTTTCTTCCGTACCAAATAGAAAGAATAACTAAGTAGACAAAAGCGATTAGAATAATAACTCCAAATCCTATGAATATTTTTTTTGTTAATAAATCTTCATTCATATCAGATGGATAGTAATGATCATTTTTTACTGTTATGGTAAATAAGGTTTGGTCCTCTGGATTATATAAACTCGAGATATTTTCTTTGTGATTCCAAGGCTCTTTTTCAGAAAGTACAGCTTGAATGGCTGAAAAGGAGTTTCTTTTTGTTTTCGGATAAGCAAAAATCTCTTCTCCTTGTGCGTTAAATATTTGCAGCGTAGCACCTTCTGCGGTAAACTGTTTCTTTTCTTTTTCTGTTAAAGAAAATTCAGCTGATAATGGTGAACTGTGTTTTTCTTTTAACTCTTGCAGTAAAGTATTACTTTTTAGCTTCCCGCCATAAATCACAATTGCTTCCTTCTCTTTAACTTCAATGTCCCAATATGTAAATTTGTAAGGGCTTTGTATATGATGCTGCAAATAAGCAACTAATGTTGTTTTTGTATAAGAACCAGGAACATCTTCAGGAGTATTGAAGTCATAGAGTACCTTTCCATTTTTATCGACAATTTGAAGCCAATCATTTTTCTCCTCAATCATTTCTTTTACCTCAGAACTTAATGTAATACGTCCGTTTTCTGAAGAAACATGCTGAGACACAGTAAAGTTATCAAACTCTGGAACATTTGGTTCATAAAGGGTCGTACTAAAAAGATGCCCCAGGTAGACGAAAGCGACGATGACTGCAATGAGTAGAGTAAACAAGACGAAAATGTGCTGGATAATAAATTGAATAATAAGCCTTCTACTTAAGTTCATCGTCGTTACCTACTTTGCGATGAACTTATAACCAAGTCCGCGAACAGTTTTGATGTACTGTGGGTTACTTGGATCAAGTTCAATTTTTTCACGTAGTTTTCGAATATGAACCATAACTGTGTTGTCATCGCCATTATAAGCAGGAGCCCCCCATACTTTTTCGTATATTTCTTCTTTTGAAAATACGTAATTAGGATGTTCACAGAAAAAGAGTAGTAGTTGAAAGAGCTGAGCTGAACATTCAACAACGTTTCCATCTACTTGCAATTCAGCTGCATGTTTATCGACCTGAAATCTCCCAAATGAAATAAAGTGTGTCTCTTTCATAGGTTGTGTAGTTTGTTTCATATGTCTTCGAAGTTGAGCTTTTATACGAGCGACGACCTCAAGCGGATTGAATGGTTTTGTAATATAGTCGTCTGCCCCGTATAAGAAGCCAGATACTTTATCTAAATCAGATGATTTTGCTGTTAGGAAGAAAATTGGACAATCTGTTTTTTGACGAATGATTGGACAAATGTCAAAACCAGATTGTCCTGGAAGCATGATGTCTAGAATCATTAAATCATAACGATTTTGTTCTACGAATAGTAAAGCTTCTTCTGCGGATGTAGCAGTTGTAATATGAGAAAATCCTTCTTTTTGTAGAATAGTAGTTAATAGTTGTAAAATTGCCGTTTCATCATCAACAAGTAAAACATTTGCATTATACAATCTGAATCGCCCCCTATTTTCATCGAATATCATAACATTTTCTTGTAAGTTATGGGATTTTTAAGGAAAATTTAAGGTTTTCTTTGCTTAAAAATAAGATTCGAATGATATGATAAATGTAACATAGGGGAGGAGATGAGTGTGAATCCGTTTTGTTCGATGCGAGCCAGATATTTTTTGATTGTATTTACACTACTTGTTTTGATTGAACGTATTAGTAAACAATTGTTAGAGAATACATTTCATATATCAATTTCTTCTTTTGCAAGCATACTTGTACTCTACATATTTCCATCACTTTGGTTATGGTATCAATGTAAGCGCCATCGTATTCCATTTACTTTATTTGTGAATAGAAGAGAATCATTTAATCTTTTACAAGTTTTAATGATTACGGGAATGCTATGCCTTTTTAGTTATGGATATCTTGTATTGTATATGTATAGCTTTGTATGGATTACACCGGATTTTATTATAAATATATTACATGAACCAATTATAGGGAGTGCGGGCGGATACATATATCAATTTATAATAATCGTACTAGTAGCTCCTATTGTATGTGAATTTGTATTTAGGGGATTTCTATTTCAGCGTTTTGCAGCGAAATGGGGAACCGGTAAAGCAATGGTTATTGTAGCGCTTCTTTTTGGATGTTTTCATATTGATTTCCTTAGTGCTGTCATGTTTAGTATCGTACTATCAATTGTATATATTCGGACGAAAAGCTTACTGATGCCGATTAGTATTCATATGTTAAATAATGCAATCGTACTTATTACATCTTTTATGTTCAGTAAGGAAGAAATGATAAGCTTTGCGGATTTTTCTAATCAAACTCCATTTTTTACAGGACTTATTATTTTTATCATTGGATTAAATTTAGTACTAGTCTTTTTGTTCGTGAATCGTCGTTATATGAATAAAGAGGTGCCGGTAGTATATATGAATAAAATGAGAGAGTTATAGGTTAGAGAACGTAGAATTTATTGAATAATAAAAAAGATATACCTATCTTTTTTAGGCTGGAGAGAGAATCCGTCTATGTATAGAAGCGGTCAGAGCCTATTTCATCCTCATGCTAAGTGAAAATAAAAATGCAGATCACCCTTTGTTTTCATAGCGGCGATTTGTATGCTGGAAAATCAAAAAAGATTTATATAGAAAGGAATGGATATGATTCTATGAATGAAACAATTCAATCAAATAAATTGTTTTATGTGATTATGGTGAGTTTAATTGTGATTACAACAGTGAATGTAGGCTTTCGCTGGAATGAAGCATACTTTTTTGTTTATTTAGCACTTCATCTTCTAGGGCTACTATGCATTGGGGGCGGTATTGTAGTTGAGAAAAGAAGTGAAGATGGGATTAATTATATATGTGTACTTGGTCTTATACTACTTCTAGCTGTACAAGGAATTATGAAATATAGCTCCATTTCTTTTCGGGATTTAAGTTTTTTTATTAATATTTTTCAATAAGGAGTGCTGATTGGCATTGTCGAAAAAACAAGTTGGCTATGTAGTTGTTTTACTTGGATTTATCTTAATTCTTGTAGGGAAGGTTTATCTAAACCATTATGAATACGGGAAATATATAAGTGGTTTCGGTCTTGTTTGCTGGATTGCGAGTGCGCTTCTTATTCCAACATATGAGCCGAAGAAACATACAGAGAGATAAAGTGAAACTTTAATCAGTGGGGGGCTTCATCACCCGCTGAGTAAAAGCCCTCACCAATCGGGCTTTTACTGCCCGTTAATGCTGGATAAATAGAGAGTGTAGAATGGATAGGTTTAAAGTTTCGTAGCATAGTTTATATAGAATAATATGTGTGAAAAACCTCTTCGAATGATGAAGAGGTTTTTATAATGCATTTTTAATTTTCTCAAGCACTTTTTTGCTGTTAAAACCACGTTCTCCCATACCGAAGACTTCAATTAAACGATCATTTTCATCGAGTAAATAGGAATTAGAAGTATGAATATAGAGCCCGCTTCCTGGATCGCGGTACTGAAAGTTAAATGTATCTGCTAGTTTTTTCGTTTCATCTTCATTACCGCGAAGTAAGTGCCACCCTTTCGTTTTTTTCATTTCAAATGTGTTGGCATATGTAGTTAATATTTCTTTTGTATCGAACTTAGGATCAATGGTAATTGTAATAAATTCAATTTTTTTACCAAATAGTTTATCCTTTTCTAGTTCGTCTCGTAAATGCTTCATTTTGTATGTAGTAACGGGACAAATATCAGGGCATTTTGTGTATATAAATTCTACGAGTTTAAGTTTTTTTGGTAGTTGATCAAAAGATAACGTTGTACCATTTACATCCTCCATAACGATTCCACGTGGTATTTCAGCAGAAGCTTTACGATAATCTGTAAAATAGTAAATTCCAATTCCAATTACGATAACTAAACCTAATGTAAACGTAATATAAATTTTTTTCAATTTCCATCCTCCTCCTAATTTTATTTTATAAGAAAAATCCGAAAATTTATGGGGAGGGATTGAAAATTGCATGACAATTCGATGTATTAGCTTGTT
Source organism: Bacillus sp. FSL K6-0042 (assembly GCF_038006685.1). Lineage (NCBI taxonomy): Bacteria > Bacillati > Bacillota > Bacilli > Caryophanales > Bacillaceae > Bacillus > Bacillus sp. FSL K6-0042. The sequence continues at coordinate 2,053,955 of NZ_JBBOVS010000001.1, read as the reverse complement.
CTATTTTAGGAGGAACGAACTTACAATAATAAGAGACAGGCAGCATAGAGGAGGAGATACCGTGAAGAAGGTTGTGAAGTGGTCGCTTTTTTTGTACGTTGGTTTTGCATTATTTATATATTGGTATTTATTTGGATGGAATCATGAAATTATTCCAGATATGTATAAAGGAACGAGTGCTGATCCACAGACGTTTATGAATGCAAAGGAACTTACATTAAGTCAAGATTATTCGCGTGTGAAAAATTTACTCTTTTTTTTAGCGACGCCTCTTGAATGGATTATTTTATTGTTTGTGCTTGTTTTAGGTATATCAAATCGTTTTGAAAAATGGTCAAAAGAAACGACGAAAGTACGGGTTATTCAAGTTGCTATCTATCTCTTTTATTTATCATTGCTTACAACCGTTCTTGCATTACCTCTGCAATGGATGGGGCATCAAATCTCAATTGATTACGGTATTTCAACGCAATCCACAGCGAGTTGGATAAAAGATCATGTAATTGATTTTTGGATAAATTATATTATGATGTTTCTCAGTGTTTCTGTTCTTTTATGGCTGATTTATAAATTTCCGAAGCGGTGGTGGCTAGCTGGTTGGGCTTTGTCAGTACCGTTTACAATTTTTTTAACCTTTGTACAGCCCGTTGTAATTGATCCGTTATACAATGATTTTTCTACATTGCAAAATAAAGACTTGGAGAAGAAAATTTTAGCAATTGCGGACAGGGCAGATATTCCAGCTGAGCATGTATATGAAGTGAACATGTCTGAAAAAACAACGGCCCTAAATGCATATGTGACAGGAATTGGATTGAATTCTCGAATTGTATTGTGGAATACAACGCTCCAGCAGTTAAAAGATAAAGAGATTTTATTTATTATGGCTCATGAAATGGGACATTACGTGATGAAACATATATATTGGGGTGTGGCGAGTTATATTGTGTTAACGTTTATAGGGATGTATTTGATTAGCCGTATTATCAATATGTGCCTCAGAAAATGGGGAGATACATTGCGCCTATCAAAGGTGGCGTGCTTATCGATTATCCCATTATTTTTTCTTATCTCCTCTGTGTTGTCTTTTGCAGTAAGCCCACTATCAAACTACGTATCACGTATAGAAGAACGGGCAGCCGATCAATATGCTTTAGATATGACGAAGGATGGAAATTCTGGTGTAAAGACGTTCCAGTATTTATCGAAAACAAGTTTAAGTCAAGTGAATCCACCGGCGTTAGTGAAATTTTTCTTGTATACACATCCGCCAATTTTTGAAAGAATTCATGTGTTTGAGCAGTATGAGAAGCGGAAGAAATGAGGAGTAGCGGTGACGCTGCTTCTTTATTTATGTGAATGCAAATTGGGGAGAGATAAAACCTTTCTTTTTGGGATGGGAGAGAGGATCCGCTCATACGTAGAAGCGGTCAGAGCCTATTTTCGCCCCATGCGATATGAAAACAAAAAGAGAAAAAGAGAGGAAGGGCTCTTTTGTTTACGTAGCCGTGATTTATATGTGGAAACCAAAAAAGATGGAAGTGAAAAAATAGACTACTTATAAACAGCAAATTAAATTCATTTTTTTTGTACAATGTGTTAAATCAATAATGAACCATGAAGGATAAAAACCAGTTGTATCTGTTTAGATACAACTGGTTTTTATTAATTTGCCATATTCTTTATTTTACAATGCTAGTTTATGAAGTCTTTTTGATCAAATACAAAAGGGTCTAGGATTGAGAGGCTTAAAAAATCATTCCTCGAGATCTATATTTCTTTAGTTATATCATATTTCAACAATTGTCGTTGGTCGTAGAACTTCTCATAAATAATACCCATTAAATAGAAAAATAATAGACCAAAACAAATATGAATGAGTGTAAACTTAACTCCAAATGAAGCCAATTCATATACAATAACCGGTAATTTTGCAGTTGTCCAAACTCCTAGAAAAAATACAATGTATCGTATGCTCGCTCCTTTTTTTAATAAAAGTGCTGCGATTGGAAAAGCGACATAGAGGGGACCGGCTGCAATTCCTCCTAATAATAGGGAGAACAAGATGCCATAGATGCCAGATTTTTTCCCCATATATTTAATTAATGTTTCTTTCTTCACCCATTTGTCAAGCAAACCTACGAATATTAAGACAGGAGGAAGTAGAAAGAGCATATCTAAAATGCTTTTTCCTGTTAATTGAAATGCGCTCCATCCCAACGAATGGTTTATAAAAGTTAATATAATGAGTCCCAATAGTAAAATGAAAAAAAAACGATATCTTTTTAATTCATTCATACCATCACCACCCAAATAATATACGAGAATATGAGAGACATTAACAATGCAGATGCATTACGAGAATAAGCAAAACTTCGCCCAAATATCTTTTGTTCCATCGGTAAAGTTGTGATTCCTACTGACATTAATGTAGACATTAATGCCGCAACTTGAGGGAGGCCCGCACCATTTTGGACTAATGCATTTCCAAGAGGAAACACAACAAAGCTTGGAATGAGTGCAACAGAGCCAATTATTGCTGAATAAACAATACCGATGAATCCAGATTTTTCCCCAATGATGGAAGAAATGAAGGAAGGCGTTAATATAGATAGTGATAGTCCAACGAAAAGCATAATTGATAGCATGGAAGGTATAAGATTACGAAACATTTTCCATGACTTTAATAGAGCATCTTTTGTTTTATTCCGATCCTTTACAAAAGAAATACTGATAAGAATAATGGCTAAAGAGTAAAGGAGAGCGCCATTAATCATGATTAGACTCTTTCCAGTCTTTATATTTGTCTAAGAAAAATGATAAGTTTTTCATTTTTTCTTCAATATCTATTTGAAACTCTTCTAATTGTTTTTTTCCCACTGTAGTAATTTTGTACATCTTTCTCGGCTTATCTTGATCAGATGTGTCCAAATAAGACTCAACAGCACCTTCGTTTTCTAATTTTTTTAGGGTGCGGTATATAATGGCACTATCAATTGGATTGATGGGAAGCTCTTCCTCACATTTCTGCAGAAGTTTCCCTCCATAACTATCTTCCTCTGTTAAAAACAGTAAAAGAAATGCACCTGTATGTCTCCCTGTGTGTTTCATAAAACATCTAACCTCCTTAATGAAATGTAAAAAATAGTTTTGTTATCCAAACAGCATTATACTGTTAGTAACATTATACTGTCGTTAACAGTTATATGTTACTGGCAGTATAACCTTAATATAATTTCATGTCAATTCTAAAATAAACAACATGTTTTTGATCAAACTTTATTCTAAAGCTACAAACGGATCCGTCCACACGTAGAAGGGTCAGAGCCTATTTTCACCCCATGCCATGTGAAAACAAAAGAGAGGATGTCACTTTTTGTTTACATAGCCGTGATGTATATGTTAGAAAATCAAAATAGATTGTTAAGGAAAAAATATTTTTATGTAAAATATGGTAAAATATACAGGTGGCTATAACGGGAGAAACGAGTATTTCTATATTGCCTTTTATCATCTTTATTTTTGTTTTATTTTTTACAAGGATGCTTTACATTGTAAAAGGAATGAGGATTGCAAATGCCACTTCGTGAGAATAAATGGCTTTAAGTATCTTTACGATTTTTTACATGCCATTCATCTTAGTGTATATTTAAAATTGAGAATATTACGAAATTTGAAATGTAAATGTGCGTTTTAAACTAATGGGGGTTGTTTAGATTGTTTCAAAGGAGCGCCACAAATAGGTTATTCCAAACAAAATCATTGCCAGCTATAAAAATGATCATATCGATGTCTATTTTTGGCTCAATCGGATTTTTTTCAGTAAAAACAAATTTACCATCATTTGAATTAGTATTTGTTCGTTGTATTTGTGCCACTATATTTTTAACGTTATGTTGGATTGCAACAGGTCAGTTTAAAGAAGAAAAGTGGAATCGAAAAGAAATACTGCAAATATTAGCGTGTGGTGTCTTTCTTGTTTTTAACTGGGTGTTTCTATTTAAAGCTTTTGAAGTCATGTCAGTGACGATTGCGATTTCTGTGTATCATCTTGCACCAATTATTGTATTAATCATTGGAAGTGTCGTGTTTAAAGAAAGATTAACAGTGCTGTCTATTATTTCAATTCTGATTTGTTTTGTAGGTACTGTGTTAGTCGCAGGTATGGATGGGAGTGTATCTATAGAAAAACTGATGTCTTCCGGGATGGTTTGGGCACTTCTTGCAGCATTATTTTACGCATTTACCACTTTGTTAGGGAAAGGGATTAAACAGACGAGTGCGTATGCAATGACATTTTTGCAAACTTTTTTAGGGATATTTCTGTTACTACCATTTGTAGACTTTGGAGCGTTTCAAGGGTTAACAGAGAGTAATTGGATTGCGATTACAGCGACGGGACTTATTCATACTGGCTTTGTTTATTATTTATTTTTTGATAGTTTAAGAGATTTACCAACAAGACTTATTTCTGTATTAGTATTTTTGGATCCAGGTGTAGCCATTCTATTGGATACAGTATTTACGGGATTTCGCCCGACTACAATGCAGACAGCGGGGATTATCCTTATTTTTGCTGGAATGGCACTTACTTTTCGAAAATCCAAAACAAAGACAGTAGTACTAGGAGAAAATGAAAGTAAAACATAACCAACAAAACGAGTGCGGTTGTTATATAACAACCGCACTCGTTTTGTTTTAGTAAAGGGTAACAGGTAAGAGCTTTAAATATGCTGCAAAATACGATGATACTTCATTTATTAGTAAGAAAAGTGCCGACTTTGAATAAATGGATGTTATAAAAGAGAATTAATTTTCAAAAAACTCCTTCCTTTTCTGAAGATTTGTTATATAATATAAAACATAAAATCAAATCTGTTATAAAACAGTTTATAAAGGGGATGCTAATATGTCGACGCAAACTTCACGGGTTACACTCGCTTTAGAAGTATTACCGGCGTATGGAGAAATTTTGACACCGGAAGCGCTTACTTTTTTAAAAGAGCTGCATGAGAATTTTAATACACGCCGTAAAAATTCACTGCAAAAACGTGTGGAAAAGCAAAAAAGAATTGATGCAGGGGAGTTTCCAAGCTTTTTACCAGAAACAGCACATATACGTGCTGGAGATTGGACGATTGCCCCGCTTCCAAAAGATTTAGAAGATCGTCGTGTGGAGATTACAGGACCAGTAGATCGTAAGATGGTTATTAATGCTTTAAACTCGGGCGCACATCTCTTTATGGCAGACTTTGAAGATTCTAATTCGCCGACGTGGCAAAATGCGATGGATGGCCAAATTAATTTAAGAGATGCAGTGAAGGGAACGATTTCATATAAGAATCCTAATGGAAAGGAATATCGTTTAAATGATAAAACAGCTGTACTTATTGTTCGTCCGCGCGGCTGGCATTTAGAAGAAAAACATATGTTAGTTGATGGAGAAAATATGTCAGGTAGTCTTGTTGACTTTGGTTTGTACTTTTTCCATAATGCAAAAACATTATTAGAAAAAGGAAGCGGACCATATTTTTACTTACCGAAAATGGAGAGCTATTTAGAAGCCAGGTTGTGGAATGATGTTTTTATTTTTGCACAGAAATATATCGGGATTCCGAATGGAACGATTAAAGCAACAGTGTTATTAGAAACAATCCACGCTTCTTTTGAAATGGATGAAATTTTATATGAACTTCGTGACCACTCAGCAGGATTAAATTGTGGGCGGTGGGATTATATTTTTAGTTTCTTAAAAAGCTTTCGTAACCATAACGAATTTCTACTTCCGGACAGAGCGCAAGTTACGATGACGGCTCCTTTTATGCGCTCATATTCTTTAAAAGTGATTCAAACGTGCCATCGCCGGAATGCACCAGCGATTGGCGGAATGGCAGCACAAATCCCGATTAAAAATAATCCGGAAGCAAATGAAGCTGCTTTTGAAAAAGTGCGTGCTGATAAAGAACGTGAAGCTTTAGATGGACATGACGGGACTTGGGTTGCCCATCCGGGACTTGTACCGGTTGCGCGGGAAGTGTTTAATCACATTATGAAAACACCGAATCAAATTTTTAGAAAGCGTGAAGAGATTGATGTAACAGAAAAGGATTTGTTAGAAGTACCGGTGGGAACGATTACAGAAGAAGGGCTTCGTATGAATATTAGCGTCGGCATTCAATATATTGCATCATGGTTAAGTGGCCGCGGGGCAGCACCGATTTATAATTTGATGGAAGATGCGGCAACGGCAGAAATTTCACGTGCGCAAGTGTGGCAATGGATTCGTCATGAAGGCGGGAAGCTAAACGATGGTCGCAAGATTACATTTGCTTTAGTAGAAGAGTTTAAATCGGAAGAGCTAGCGAAAATAGAACGAGAGATTGGCAAGGAACAGTTTGAGAAAGGTAGATTTGTAGAAGCAACAAAGCTTTTTACTAATTTGGTGCGTAATGATGAATTTGAAACATTTTTAACATTACCAGGTTACGAGATTTTATAAAAGGAAAAGGGGATGGAAGAGATGAAAAACGAAAGAGTACAAAATTTACAAGAAAGCTGGGAGTTAGATGAACGTTGGAAAGGGGTAACGCGTCCTTATTCTGCTGAGGATGTAATTCGTCTGCGCGGGTCAATTGATATTGAACATACATTAGCACGCCGCGGGGCAGAGAGGCTTTGGGAATCACTTCATACAGAAGATTATATTAATGCGCTTGGTGCGTTAACAGGAAACCAAGCGATGCAGCAGGTGAAAGCAGGATTAAAAGCAATTTATTTGAGCGGTTGGCAAGTGGCAGCGGATGCCAATCTATCCGGGCACATGTATCCGGACCAAAGTTTATATCCAGCGAACAGTGTACCAGCTGTTGTAAAGCGTATTAATCAAACACTGCAGCGTGCAGATCAAATTCAGCATATGGAAGGAAGCGGTGATACAGATTATTTTGTACCAATTGTTGCGGACGCTGAAGCAGGATTTGGTGGACAGTTAAACGTGTTTGAATTAATGAAAGGTATGATTGAGGCAGGCGCGTCAGGCGTTCACTTCGAAGATCAATTATCTTCAGAAAAAAAATGCGGACATTTAGGCGGAAAAGTATTACTACCAACGCAAACAGCGGTACGTAATCTAATTTCTGCTAGACTTGCTGCGGATGTAATGGGCGTGCCAACAATTATTGTAGCAAGAACGGATGCAGATGCTGCGGATTTAATTACGAGTGATATTGATCCAGTTGATCAAGAATTTATTACAGGAGAGAGAACACCAGAAGGGTTCTACCGTACAAACGCGGGGCTCGACCAAGCAATTGCGCGCGGTTTAGCATATGCACCGTATGCAGATCTTGTTTGGTGTGAAACATCTGAACCGAATTTAGAAGATGCAAAGCGTTTTGCGGAAGCGATTCATGAGAAATATCCAGGGAAATTACTAGCGTATAACTGTTCCCCATCTTTTAACTGGAAACAAAAATTAGATGAAAAAACGATTGCAAACTTCCAAAAAGAAATTGCATCATACGGATACAAATTCCAATTCGTAACACTTGCAGGATTCCATGCATTAAACTACGGTATGTTTGAACTCGCACGTGGCTATAAAGAGCACGGTATGGCAGCATATTCTGAATTACAACAAGCAGAATTTGCAGCAGAAGAGCACGGCTACTCTGCAACGCGTCATCAGCGAGAGGTTGGAACAGGCTACTTTGATGAAGTGGCACAAGTGATTACAGGTGGAACATCTTCTACAACGGCCTTGAAAGGTTCTACGGAAGAGGCGCAGTTTACGAAGTAAGTGAGGGAGCGGGTGTCCTTTAAGGGCACCTGCTTTTCTTTTGTATGTATCCCGCTGAGGGAAGTTTCATTTTATTATGAAGTAAAATTTGTACTAGTAATGCTTTGTTTTATGAGGGATACCAAAAATTAGAAAAATAGAATTTCAAAAAATATTGTACATTCTATTTTAAATATGCTATGATTATCTCAGTTGAATAACTAAATCAAGCAATCCATATATTATCAAGTGCTGAAAACGAACGAGAAAAAGTATGTGAGAACTGTTTTATGTTTCGTATTTGATAATGTGTGGATTCTTTTTTTATGTATGCAGACTAAAAAAACTTATATTTTCTTAGGAGGAAATAATTATGACAGTAACAGGACAAGTAAAATGGTTTAACAATGAAAAAGGTTTCGGTTTCATCGAAGTTCCAGGCGGAAACGATGTATTCGTTCACTTCTCTGCAATCACAACTGAAGGTTTCAAATCTTTAGAAGAAGGCGAAAAAGTTAGCTTCGAAATCGAAGATGGCAACCGCGGACCTCAAGCTAAAAACGTTGTAAAACTATAATTTTATAGTACGTGATAAAAAAGGATGGCATATGCCATCCTTTTTTTTGTTGAGAATTTTGTAATCATCTTTCCATTCGAGTTTGAGCGTAGCAAAAAAACTTCCTTTACAATTAAGCCGACGATTGTAAAACATCTACCGAAAAAATAATAAACAATACAAATGGATATATTTAATATTAGAATAACTTTTTATATTACGATCTTTAATATTGAACATGTACCTTTCATGTAAATATTAAATGAAAAAACAAGTGAATCTATTTTCTATTAGTAGACAGTAATACTTCTACTTCAAAATTGTACAGAAAGTAAAGGGTTTAGATGAGAAGTAAATTATTCGTAAAGGACTGATTGATAAGGATTTCTGTCAGTAAGTGCGGAAAGCTGTTTATTATTGAACTACCCCCACCTTCACTTCATTTAGAGGAGGGGGTCTTCTCGGTTAAAATGATAAAAGTTTTATTTTTCCCGTAAGAGAGATACGTAAATGGGTGTGGAAATATATAGGGAATAGGTAATTTTGTACAAGTTTATTGAATCATATATGTGAAATGAGATTTTGTTATGTTACAAATATTTCAAAAAAGAAAATTTCTGTTTTTATATAACAATATATCTTTTTCCTGTAGAGAAATATGGAGATTTTATATAGATATTTATATGAAGGAATATTATGAATTTTTAAAGTTTTATAAGAAAATGTAAAATATTTGAAAATATTAACTATTTTGGGTTTTGGATGGTACAATTATCCATGCAGCTGCTGTTATGGATTGTAAGAAAAAATAATGAAGGAGCGAATGTAAGATGGGTGAACAAGTAGAACGCTACGTTGAAAACTATGTCGTAAACAAGAACACTATGGCCTTACTTCCAGTTATTTTAGGAGAAAAACGTATTGTAACGCGAGTGGTTGAGGTAGAAGACTCTTTTTTCATGTTTCAAAAGCCGCTTGATATTGTCGAACGAAGTTGCCGCAAGCACGGATCTAGTTTTTTAGGTAGAAAAGACGGTACAAAAGAGTTAACACGTATTACGCACAAAGCACCCATTGCGATTAGCCCGACAGATCAACTTTACTTTTTTCCTACGTATTCTTATTCTAGAAAGGAATGTGCCTGGTTGTCTCACTTCCATATTGAAAACAATAAAGAATTAGCAGATGGTAACTTAATCATTCGATTTATCAATGGCCTCGCAGTGAAATTAGAAATATCAAAGAGTAGTTTCGAGAATCAGCAAAATCGAACCGCAAAACTTCGGACAGAGTATGAGGAGCGTAAAGATAAACAAAGGGGGCTTCATTTTAAGCAAGTCGATAAGGAATATATATCTACATTGAAGCCTGCGTATGAAAAAGCATATCTTGTGAAAGAAGAAGACGAAAAGGAATGATAATTGATAGGTGGAAAGGATGGGACAACCATCCATGGTCATGAAGTTAACAAAAATAAACCAGATGTTTTTCAGCATCTGGTTTATTTTTGTTAGATATAGGTATGAGAAGTAAAATGTTGATTCAAACCATCAGAAGAAAGGGAAACACCAGTTGTCTCAATCCGCTTATGAGCCACTTCAAGAGTTTCAGTAAGTGAGGGTTCTTTTTTTTTAATGTTTTATGCTTAATGAGATAATTACTGTAAGAGTTATTTTTTAAACTACTCACCACTTAACGGACTGTTTGAAGTGGGAGATAAAATTCAGATTTTAGTTGAATATGAAATATATCAAGTATATTATCTTTTCCTTCTTTGTTAATTTCGATATATTTTAATGTTTAAATGTTTTTTGTTGAAATAGCCTCTTTGTATTACATATTAATTAACGATAAGTGGTGTTATATTAACTTCCAAATAAGTGTCGAATTTATCAGAAAATTGTATATATTTGTCTTGTTATACCTTATGTTTAGTGTTAAACTCATAATCACAAAGAGAGAGTAGTTGCAAATATCCTCCTTTAAAATAAAAAGACTGAAAATTCAGCTTTATTATTTTTCATTTGATTGACGTGTATGTTTACTACTCTTTCTTTTATATATATTCAGCATTAAAAATTGATATTTCGGTACAGATAGGAGGGACTATAAAATAGGAGGTCTATCTCAAAATTGGTATTTATCCATGTTGGAACAACTGTTAGGTTTCTTTAATTACAAAATTGGTTACAAAAGTTACAAAAACTATTTTTATTGTTGAAATAGCCCTAATATTACGAGTGAGAGCATGAAAAATGCCTTTAAGAGGGAGGTGAAGGGTTCTGGTAAATAAAATTGTGAATCATTAAAAAGGTGCTATCAAATTTGGACATAATGATGTTATGAATCTAATACTAACGGAAAGTAGTATAAATAAACCAATAGCACTTAAATGAAAACATTATTAATCAGAAATTTATGCTCACAATAAGATGGCATATATGATACAATTTAAGATTTTGAGATTTGATAGGAATGGTGAGAGAATATAATTTTCCTAGTTGTAATACTATCACGATATATTAGGAATGTAAATATTAAAATTAATAGATTTAGTGTTACATTAGAAAAAATGAAGATGTATGGAGAGTAGAAGAATCATTTATAGAGATCTATTTTCAAGCTTTTAAGCTTATAACAGTCGAAAGAGAAAAATACCATCAGCCTATTGAGTCATTGTCATAGCATATTCATATTAGAAGCCATCTAAATATAATTGATAGGAGAATGATATGGTAAAAAGAGTAACTTCGATTTTTTCAATTCTAATGCTTTTTATGTTTACAATAGGTCAAAGTTTGATGCCTATAATAGCAAATGCACAAGAGTTAAATACAACAGGATTTGTGGATAGTTTTACGATTGATAAAACAAAACTAAGTTACGGCGAACAGGCTAAAATAAATGTAACTTTTAGTGATAAATCTGGAAATAGGATGAAGTCTGGAGACACACTAACATTAACGCTGCCCCCAGAATTAAAAGGATTCAAGGGAGCGATTCCATTAAATGATGAGCAAGGTAAGAATTTTGGTACTTGTCAAGTAAATGCAGGTAATGTGGTATGTACATTTAATGATATGGTTGAGAAACTCCACAATATTAAAGGGCATTTTAATTTTACAGTTCAAGCTACTAATGTAGGAACGGATCAAACGAAAGATGTTGAAACAAATTTAGGCACAACTTTAGATAAGCAAACTGTAACGATTACCGGTCCAACCAGTGGTGGTGGTACAGGCTCTAAACCGTTTTTCTATAAAACTGGTGATATTCAACCAGATAACCCGGATGAAGTGCGTTGGTTCTTGAGTATAAACTTAAACAAAGAATATTTAAGTAGAGATATTGTTGTGTCTGACAGTTTGCAGGAAGGTCAAACACTTAATAAAGATAGTTTTCGAATAACAGTTAATGATAGAGAGTCTTTATCAATTAAACAATTTGAAGATCAACGTTATGGATATGTTCAGTTTAATGACGACGGTCATTCATTTAAAGTCGTGATTAATTGGAATATGGGAAGTGCTAGGTCTTTTACCGTTTTTTATACAAGTACTATAACGGAAAGCGGAAAGAGCCAAGAATCTTTTAAGAATGATTATAAGATTGATTATCAAATTCTATACAAACAACCGGTTTCTGAGTCGGGTAGTGCCACAGTCGCAAATATAACATCTGGTGGTGGTGCTCAAGGTGATTTACCTCCTAAAGGAACATTAAGAATTGTTAAGCACCTTGGAACGGATGAAGACAAAGTAATACCGAATGTCTCGTTTAAGTTGTATAAAGAGTCAGGTGAACAAGTTGGAGATGTATATGTAACGGATGAAAAAGGAATAATTGAAATTCCTAATTTACAATCAGGTAAATATTATGTGCAAGAGGTTTCAGCTCCAGAGTATATTGATTTCAATCCTCAGGAAAAAGTAAGTTTTGAAGTTAAATCAGGTGCTGTAAATGGAGTTAAGTTGCCGATTTCGAATAAAGTGAAAACTACATTCATTACAGGAACAAAAATATGGAAAGGCGATAATGCGAAAGAACGTCCGAAAACAATCAAAGTAGACTTACTACAAGATGGTCAGGTCATCGCAACGCAAGAAGTAAGCGAAGCAACAGGCTGGAAGTATGAATTCAAAGATTTAGTGGCATACAATGCAGATGGCAAAGGATATAAGTATGAAGTAAAAGAACAACCAGTAGATGGATATCAAACAGAAGTCAAAGGTTATGACATTATAAATACAAAAGTGGTACAAATAACAAAAGTAGAAGGAACAAAAACGTGGAAAGACGATAATGCGAAAGATCGTCCGAAAACGATACAAGTAGACTTACTTCAAAACGGTCAAAAGGTTGATACGAAAGAAGTAAGTGAAGCAAGTGGCTGGAAGTATGAATTTAAAGATTTAGCAGCCTACGATGCGAATGGCGCTGCCTACAAATATGAAGTGAAAGAACAACCAGTAGATGGATATCAAACAGAAGTCAAAGGTTATGACATCACGAATACAAAGGTTGGCCAAACAAAAGTAGAAGGAACGAAGACGTGGAAAGACGATAATGCGAAAGATCGTCCGAAAACGATACAAGTAGACTTACTTCAAAATGGCCAAGTCATTGCGACACAAGAAGTAACAGAAGCAACAGGGTGGAAATATACATTTAAAGATTTAGCAGCCTACGATGCGAATGGCGCTGCCTACAAATATGAAGTGAAAGAACAACCAGTAGATGGATATCAAACAGAAGTCAAAGGTTATGACATCACGAATACAAAGGTTGGCCAAACAAAAGTAGAAGGAACGAAGACGTGGAAAGACGATAATGCGAAAGATCGTCCGAAAACGATTCAAGTAGACTTACTTCAAAACGGTCAAAAGGTTGATACGAAAGAAGTAAGTGAAGCAACAGGGTGGAAATATACATTTGCAGATTTACCAGCTTATGATGCAGACGGCAAAGCCTACAAGTATGAAGTAAAAGAACAACCAGTAGATGGATATCAAACAGAAGTCAAAGGTTATGACATCACGAATACAAAAGTAGGAAAGACAAAAGTAGAAGGAACGAAGACGTGGAAAGACGACAATGCAACAGATCGTCCGAAAACAATCAAAGTAGACTTACTACAAAATGGCCAAGTCATTGCGACGCAGGAAGTAACAGAAGCAAGTGGCTGGAAGTATGAATTTAAAGATTTAGCAGCCTACGATGCGAATGGCGCTGCCTACAAATATGAAGTGAAAGAACAACCAGTAGATGGATATCAAACAGAAGTCAAAGGTTATGACATCACGAATACAAAGGTAGGTCAAACAAAAGTAGGAGGAACGAAGACGTGGAAAGACGATAATGCGAAAGATCGTCCGAAAACGATTCAAGTAGACTTACTACAAAATGGCCAAGTCATTGCGACACAAGAAGTAAGTGAAGCAACAGGGTGGAAATATACATTTAAAGATTTAGCAGCATACGATGCAGACGGAAAAGCCTACAAGTATGAAGTGAAAGAACAACCAGTAGATGGATATCAAACAGAAGTCAAAGGTTATGACATCACGAATACAAAGGTTGGCCAAACAAAAGTAGAAGGAACGAAGACATGGAAAGACGATAACGCGAAAGAACGTCCGAAAACAATCAAAGTAGACTTACTACAAAATGGCCAAGTCATTGCGACACAAGAAGTAAGTGAAGCAAGTGGCTGGAAGTATGAATTTAAAGATTTAGCAGCATACGATGCAGACGGAAAAGCCTACAAGTATGAAGTGAAAGAACAACCAGTAGATGGATATCAAACAGAAGTGAATGGTTATGACATCACGAATACAAAGGTAGGTCAAACAAAAGTAGGAGGAACGAAGACGTGGAAAGACGATAATGCGAAAGATCGTCCGAAAACGATTCAAGTAGACTTACTACAAAATGGCCAAGTCATTGCGACACAAGAAGTAAGTGAAGCAAGTGGCTGGAAGTATGAATTTAAAGATTTAGCAGCCTACGATGCGAATGGCGCTGCCTACAAATATGAAGTAAAAGAACAACCAGTAGATGGATATCAAACAGAAGTCAAAGGTTATGACATCACGAATACAAAAGTAGGAAAGACAAAAGTAGAAGGAACGAAGACGTGGAAAGACGACAATGCAACAGATCGTCCGAAAACAATTCAAGTAGACTTACTTCAAAACGGTCAAAAGGTTGATACGAAAGAAGTAAGTGAAGCAACAGGGTGGAAATATACATTTGCAGATTTAGCAGCTTATGATGCAGACGGAAAAGCCTACAAGTATGAAGTAAAAGAACAAGCGGTAGATGGATATCAAACAGAAGTCAAAGGTTATGACATCACGAATACAAAAATCAAGGACGAACCAGGTGTAGATCCAGACAAAGATCCAAACAAAGATCCAAACAAAGATCCAAACAAAGATCCAGACAAAGATCCAGACAAAGATCCAAACAAAGATCCAAACAAAGATCCAAATACACATACAAACACAAACATAAATAGCGATTCAAAAGTTCCACCTACTAAAGAAAATGATAAGACGACAGCATTACTTCCTAAAACAGGTGGAACACCAACGGAAATGATTTCAATTATTGGAGGTATGGTATTGTTCGTTTTAGGTGGATTCCTATTCGCTCGTCAACGAATGAGATAATAAAAAACTGGTTCTGGTGCAAGAAATCTATCAGACTTGGACATGCTGATCTTAGTAACTTAGAAAGGCTGGAGATTATGTATATCAAAGTCAAATGATTTCAAATAGAAACTATCAAGGTATTATCTTGTTAATAGTAAGTGACTTAGTGAAGATAATAGGAGAACATAGATTATCTAATGCGTATACAACGATTATAAACTGGGTTCATCAGTATGAATCAGAATTAAATAATCCATATGAAAGTAACAGGGTAATGGATGTATTTATCCCGATTGTTGAGGGCTTTCCATCAGTGGGAGATGAAGCCCTCAACCGGTGGAAGTTTCACTTTATAGCGTGCCGTTGATTCGGAAGGAAATATAACTGATTTTTACTTAGGAAAAACAAGAGATCATAAGGCCGCAAAGCGCTTTTTCAAGAAAGCTTTGCGGTCTTTTCATATTTCAAATTCGTATGTTATCACTCTAGACAAGTATCTGGCCTATCTATGTGCAGAGTCGAAGAAAGAGAAAAAGATACCAGCAGGCATTACGAAAAGACAGGTGAAATATCTAAATCACAATGTAGAACAAAATTATCGTTGTATTAGGAAACTGTTTAAAGTGTTCATCTTATTTTCGGAATAATTAATTTTTAGAGAATTATAATAATATATTAAATAAAAAGGAGATAGGTTAAATAATGAGATATACACTTAAAGACCTTATAAATATAAACGAGTTCAAGAACATAACAGAACAATTTTATAATTTAACTAAAGTTCCATACTGTCTCCTCGATAATAATCAAAATGTTATATTTTCCAAAGGCGAACCTTTCTATAGTACAAAAGAAAAGGGAACGGGTGTTGGGCTTATGATTAGTTATCAAATTAGTGAAAGTCATGGTGGAAAAATAAACATAAGAAGCCAAGTAGGGAAAGGAACCACTGTTATAGTATTTTTGCCCATTTATAATAATACGGTTGTTGATTTTAGTTGAAAACTGGATTGATAATTTACAATATGAAGGAAGATAAAGGACGTTTTTGGGGGATATAAATTTATCCCGCTATTTGCGAGCATTAAGACTCCCACCTCAAGATTTCGAGAGAAGCGAAGAAGATAGGTGGGAGATAACTGCCCGTAAATACCCGATTGGTGAGGGCTAATAATCAGTGGAGGGTGAAGAAAACTCCACTGATTAAAGTTGCACTTTATTTATCAATATGTAACATCCTGTCAAATAATGATAGATTATCACGCAATAATAATGAAGGATTTTTACATAAAACTATGGAACTTTAATAGATATATCTCCATATGTCGTATCTACCATTTCCTCTTTCCAATAAGCGATGATAAAGTAGGGATAGGAATATAGCAAAGGGGTAAATTGTAGAATGGATTTTCAAACAATCAAAGAGTATTTTTCAGCAGAAAATATGGACCAGATTGTAGAGAGTTATCGGGCACTTGGACCACTCCTTGGTATTGGCTTGCCGATGGTAGAGGCGCTTATCCCGGCACTGCCACTTATTTTGTTTGTGATGGCAAATGCAGTTGCCTTCGGGTTTTGGTTTGGTTTTTTGTATTCATGGCTTGGATCGGTTCTCGGTGCATTAATTGTATTTTCAGTTATTCGTCGTTTTGGACGAAGTCGATTCTTCTCGTTTGTGAATAAACATCCGAAAGTGCGTAAAGCGATGGGATGGATTGAGCGAAAAGGATTCGCACCTATTTTTATATTATTTTGTTTTCCTTTTACGCCGTCTGCACTTATTAATGTTGTGGCTGGTTTATCACGTATTAGTATAAGGCAGTTTGTGTTAGCGTTAGCGCTTGGAAAGTTAGTCATGATTCTTATTTTAAGTTATATTGGGCATGATTTAACTTCTTTTATCCATAAGCCTGTGAAAACAATTATTGTCATAGGTGTCATTTTTATTTTATGGTATGTCGGTAAGAAGATTGAGGTAAAGCTAGAACTACATTAAGACTAGTCTTCGCTATAATTAGGGCTCCAGTATAGAAAAGGGTGAGGGGAGAGACAGATGAAGCGAGCTTTGAAAAAAGAAGGCCTAGAGTGGATGAGAACAATCTTTATAGGTGTGCTATTAGCTGTTTTCTTTCGAACGTTTTTCTTCTCAACGTATGTTGTAGAGGGGAAGTCAATGATGCCGACACTTCAAGATGGAAATATGCTTGTTGTGAATAAGGTTAGCTATCAAGTTGGGGAGTTGAACCGATTTGATGTTGTCGTGTTTCATGCGAATAAAAAGGAAGACTATGTAAAGCGAATTATCGGTTTACCAGGTGATCGGATTGAATATAAGCATGACAAATTGTATATAAACGGTCAATTTATTGATGAGCCTTATTTGGAAACATATAAGAGGCAAGCGGAAGGCCGGCAGTTGACAGGTGATTTTACGTTAGAAGAATTAACGAGAGAAAAGGCTGTTCCGAAGGGGTATATTTTTGTGATTGGTGATAATCGTCTCGGCAGTTGGGATAGCAGGCATTTTGGATTTGTAAAAGCAGATACTGTTGTCGGGAAAGTGGATTTACGCTATTGGCCGATTCATGAAGTGCAAACGAATTTTTCAAAAGGATAATGAAATGATTTATCCCGCTATTTGCGGGCAGTAGGTTCCCCACCCTCAAGATTCTAAGGAAATCAAAGAAGCTAGGTGGGGGATAAACTGCCCGTAAAAACATGATTGGTGAGGGCTGATTAAAGTTTCACTTTACAGCTTATAGGGAAGGAAAAGACAAGCAGCCTCTGTTTGTCTTTTTTCCTGTCCTATAATACAATGATGACAGCAAACTAACGTTCGTTATGTAAGTGAAAGGTGGGGATTACATGTCGCTTCGATTTGTGATTGGACGAGCTGGAAGTGGAAAAAGTACATTTTGTTTACATGAAGTGCAAGAAGAATTAGGGCAGCGTCCAAGAGGCGAAACAATTTTATATCTTGTACCGGAACAAATGACGTTCCAAACGCAGCAAGCTTTAATAGGTAATGAAGGAGTTAGCGCCTCCATCAGGGCGCAAGTTTTTAGTTTTTCAAGGTTAGCGTGGAAGGTCTTGCAAGAAGTTGGTGGTGCAAGCCGCCTTCATATTGATGAGGCTGGCGTGCATATGTTACTACGTAAAATTGTAGAAGCGCGTAAAGAAGGATTGTATGTGTTTCAAAAAGCAGCAGAACAAAATGGCTTTTTTGAACATTTAGGCAGCATGATTGCCGAGTTTAAACGTTATAATGTAACGCCATCGAATGTATATGAGATGTGGCAACAGTTAGATGCTCATAGTAGCGGTGATGAGCAAAAATTATTAGCAAATAAAATGTACGACCTTCAGCTTTTATATGATGATTTTGAACGGGCTTTAATTGGTAAATATTTAGATTCAGAAGATTATTTACAGTTGCTTGTAGAAAAGCTTCCGGATTCTGATTATGTAAAAGGCGCAGAAATTTATATAGACGGATTTCATTCATTTTCACCTGGGGAATTAGAGATTATTAGACAGCTCATGATTTGCGGAGCAAGAATAACAATTACGTTAACAGTAGATGAAAAAACATTATCGCAGCCAACAAGTGAACTAGATTTGTTTTATCAAACAGTACTTACGTATGAAAAGGTAAAACAACTGGCACGTGAGGAGAAAATCGCAGTTGAAAGTACAATTTCAATGAGAGAACAGCCACGTTTTCTTTCGCCAGCATTGGCACATCTAGAAGCTGAGTTTGAATCTCGTCCGTCTAAGAAGTTCCAAAGTGAACCAGACATTACATTATATACAGCGGCAAACTTGCGAGCGGAAGTTGAAGGTGTAGCTAGGGAAATTCGCAGACTTGTTGCGGAAGAGAAGTATCGCTACAGAGATATTACGGTTCTTCTTCGTAATGGAGAAAGCTATTATGATGTAATGAAAACATTGTTTACTGATTACGATATTCCGCACTTTATCGATGAAAAGCGTCCAATGTCACATCATCCATTGATTGAATGCATTCGTTCTGCACTAGAAGTCATTAGTGGGAATTGGCGTTATGATGCTATTTTTCGCTGTATAAAAACGGAATTATTATATCCGTTGGATATGAGAAAAGAATCAATGCGCGAAGAAATGGATGAGTTTGAAAATTACTGTTTAGCATATGGCGTACAAGGAAAGAGATGGACGGCAGATGAGCCGTGGACGTATCGTCGTTATCGTTCGCTAGATGGAGTAAACGGAATGCAAACAGATAGCGAACGTGAAATGGAAGAGAAAATAAACCGCCTTCGTGATGTGGTAAGGACACCAATTATTCGTTTGCAGAAGCGTTTAAAACGTGCAAGTTCAGTTGTACAAATGTGTGAAGCGGTTTATTTGTTTTTAGAAGAATTAGATGTTCCTAAAAAACTGGAAGATTTGCGTATGCGTGCTGAGGCAGAAGGGGATTTTCTATTTGCAAGTGACCATGATCAAGTTTGGGAAGAAGTAATGAATCTTCTTGATACATTTGTAGAAATGCTTGGTGAGGAAAAGATGTCTCGTTCAATGTTTATCGATGTAATGACAACGGGACTTGAGGCACTTCAATTTGCAAATATCCCGCCTTCTTTAGATCAAGTGCTCATTGCGAACATTGATCGTTCAAGGTTATCGGATATTCGCGCGGCTTTTGTGATTGGTGCGAATGAAGGAATCATTCCGGCAGCTCCTTCAGATGAAGGGATGTTATCGGATGAAGAAAGGGAATTTCTCGTTACGGCTGGTGTAGAATTAGCACCAACAACAAGGCAGACGTTATTAGAAGAGCAATTTGTTATTTATCAAACAGTAACTCGTGCATCTGAGAAGTTGTATATTTCTTGTCCCCTTGCGGATGAAGAAGGAAAGACGCTACTTTCATCTAGCTTTATTAAGAAAGTGAAAAGAATGTTTCCTTCTGTTAAAGAAGTATTTGTAACGAATGATGTGAATGATTTATCTCGTCAGGTACAAATTTCGTATGTAGCAACGCCAGAGGTTACCTTGTCATATGTAACGCAGCAATTACAAAATTGGAAACGATATGGTTTTGAAGGGAACCTTGATTTTTGGTGGGATGTTTACAACTTCTATGTTACATCGCCCGAGTGGAAGCAAAAAAGTAGTCGTGTACTATCTAGTTTATTTTATCGAAACCGTGCGCAGAAGCTTAGCTCGGTTGTAAGTAGAGATCTATACGGAGATAAAATTAAAGGAAGCGTCTCTCGCATGGAATTATTTAATCGATGCGCATATGCTCATTTTGCGCAGCATGGATTATCGCTGAGAGAGCGTGATATTTTCAAGTTAGATGCACCGGATATCGGCGAATTATTCCATGCAGCATTAAAGAAAATTGCAGACAAGTTACTTAGGGAAAATCGTACTTGGGCTGATTTATCGATAAAAGAGTGTGAGCATCTTTCTGCCGTAGTAATTGAAGAAATCGCACCGTTATTACAAAGACAAATTTTATTAAGTTCTAATCGGAATTATTATTTGAAACAAAAGTTACAGCAAATCATTTTCCGTACGTCACTTATCCTTCGTGAACATGCGAAGTCCAGTGGATTTGTGCCAGTTGATTTAGAGGTTCCATTTGGTATGGGCGGGACAGGCTCACTTCCGCCGATGGAGTTTTCGTTGCCGAACGGTGTGAAAATGGAAGTTGTTGGCCGGATTGACCGTGTAGATAAAGCGGAAGACGAAAATGGTACCTTCCTTCGCATTATTGATTATAAATCGAGCACAAAAGCTTTAGATTTAACAGAAGTATATTATGGGTTAGCACTTCAAATGTTAACGTATTTAGACGTTGTTATTTCAAATGCGAATACGTGGATGAAAAAAGATGGAACGGCATCACCTGCTGGCGTTTTATATTTCCATATCCATAATCCGATTGTGGAGATGAAGGGCGACGCTTCAGAAGAAGAGATTGAAAAGGAAATTTTAAAGAAATTTAAAATGAAAGGTCTCGTACTAGGAGATGCGGATGTTGTTCGATTGATGGATAACAAGCTTTCAACGGGAAGTTCAGACATTATTTCTGCAGGTCTGAAAAAAGATGGTAGCTTTAGTGCGCGTTCTAGTATTGCAAGTGAGCAAGAATTTACAACTTTACAGCAATATGTACATCATACATTTGAAAACATCGGGAAAGACATTACAGAAGGTGTTATTGATATCGCACCGTATAAAATGGGGAAAAAAGCAGCTTGTACATTCTGTAATTTCCGTTCTGTTTGTCAATTTGATGAATCACTTGAAGACAATCAGTTTCGTACGTTGAAAGATATGAAAGATAGTGAAGCGATGGAGAAAATGAGAGAGGAGGTTGGCGGAGAATGATAGAGAATTGGCCAAAGAAACCTGAAGGTAGTCAATGGACAGATGATCAATGGAAGGCAGTTGTCCGAGATGGCCGTGATATTTTAGTAGCGGCGGCAGCGGGATCGGGAAAGACAGCTGTACTTGTAGAAAGAATTATTCGCAAAATTATTAATGCCGAGAATCCAGTAGATGTGGATCGCTTGCTTGTCGTAACGTTTACAAATGCAGCGGCACAAGAGATGAAAAACAGAATTGGTGAAGCGTTAGAAAAAGTATTAATTGATGAGCCAGGATCAGGGCATGTTCGGAAACAGCTCAGCTTATTAAATAAAGCATCAATTTCAACCATTCACTCGTTCTGTTTACAAGTGATTCGAACGTATTATTATATGCTCGATGTTGATCCCCGTTTTCGCATTGCTAACCAGACAGAAAATGAATTATTAAAAGAAGAAGTATTAGATGACATATTAGAAGAGGAATATGGAATCGAAGGAAATGACATTTTCTTTGAACTAGTTGACCGATATACGAGCGATCGTAGTGATGATGACCTGCAGCGTATGATTTTAGCGCTTCATACGGAATCGAGGGCGCATCCAGATCCAGAGAAGTGGCTAGATAAGCTTGTCGAAGCATATGATGTGGAAGGGAAATCAATTGAAGACTTAACGTATGCAACTTATTTATTAGAAGATGTGAAGTTTCAGCTGGAAACTGCTGAAAAGCATATTCGGAAAGCAATTGAGTTAGCTATGCTTTCGGATGGGCCAGCGCCTCGCATGGAGACATTACAAGCGGACCTTGTGTTACTCGGGACGTTATCTAGTGCAGCACATCAGTCTTGGGCAAGTGTATATGAAGCGATGCAAAATGTTTCGTGGCAGACGTTAAAGCGTATTAAAAAGAGTGATTATAATGAAGAGATTGTCAAACAAGTAGATTCACTTAGAAATAAAGCGAAAGATGAGGTGAAGAAGCTACAAGAAGAGTTGTTTAGCCGGAAACCAGAAAGCTTTTTACGTGATTTCAAGGATATGCACCCTGTACTAGAAAAGCTTGTTCAGATTGTAAAAGTATTTACTGAACGTTTTCAAACGATAAAGCGTGATAAAGGAATGGTTGATTTCACAGATTTAGAGCATTTTTGCTTACAAATTTTAAGTGAATGTACGAACGATGGCGAGCTTCGTCCATCACCAGTTGCGCTTCAATATCGGAATAAATTTGCCGAAGTACTTGTCGATGAATATCAAGATACGAACTTTGTGCAGGAGTCAATTATTAAGTTTGTAACGAAAGACTCTGAACAAGAAGGTAATCTGTTTATGGTCGGCGACGTAAAACAGTCGATATACCGATTCCGATTAGCAGAGCCTGGCTTATTTCTAGGAAAGTATAAACGTTTTACACCTGAAGGAATAGACGGCGGGATGAAGATTGATTTAGCCAAAAACTTCCGCAGTCGTCATGAAGTACTAGCAGGTACGAACTTTATTTTTAAACAAATTATGGGCGAAACTGTCGGGGAAATCGATTACGATGCTGATGCTGAACTAAAGTTAGGTGCGAGCTACCCAGAAGGAGAAGATGTAGCAGCCGAACTGTTATGTATTCATCAGTCTGAGGAAGAAGAATCGGTAGAGGGAGAAGACGGTGTAGAAGTAGAAAAAGCACAGCTTGAAGCACGTTTAATGGCGCAGCGAATTAAAGCGATGGTTGATTCAGGTTATGAAGTATATGATCGTAAAACAGATAGCATGCGCCCTGTGAAATACCGTGACTTTGTCATTTTACTTCGTTCGATGCCGTGGGCTCCGCAAATTATGGAAGAGTTAAAATTACAAGGCATTCCTGTTTACGCTGAGCTCGCGACAGGTTATTTTGAAGCGACAGAAGTGACCGTTATGATGAATGTGTTTCGGGTAATTGATAATCCGATGCAAGATATTCCGCTTGCTGCTGTGCTTCGTTCCCCGATTGTTGGGTTAAATGATGAAGAGCTTGCGATGTTACGTGCTCATGAGAAAAAAGGCTCGTTTTATGAAGTGATGCGTTCCTTTTTACAAGGCGCGCCGCTTGAAGAAGAGGCAGAATTACATGGGAAATTACAATGGTTCTATAATCTCTTGCAAGGATGGCGTGAATTTGCGCGCCAGCAGTCTCTTTCTGATTTAATTTGGAAAGTATATCGTGAGACAGGTTATTATGATTTCGTTGGTGGTCTTCCAGCGGGAAAACAGCGTCAAGCTAACTTACGCGTACTATACGATCGCGCAAGGCAGTACGAAGCAACATCTTTCCGCGGGTTATTCCGTTTCCTTCGCTTTATTGAACGTATTTTAGAGCGCGGGGATGATATGGGAACAGCGAGAGCGCTTAGTGAACAAGAAGATGTGGTTCGAATTATGACGATTCATAAAAGTAAAGGGTTAGAGTTCCCAGTTGTATTTGTAGCGGGGCTTGGGCGCCGTTTTAATACACAAGATTTAATGAAACGATTCTTATTACACAAAGATTTCGGTTTTGGATCACAGTTTATTGATCCTCGTAAACGAATTAAATATACAACGTTATCACAACTAGCCATTAAACGTAAAATGAAGATGGAACTAATTGCGGAAGAGATGCGCGTATTATATGTTGCTCTAACGCGTGCAAAAGAAAAATTGATTTTAATTGGTACGGTGAAAGATAAAGAAAAAGAGATTGAAAAGTGGCTTGACCCACGTGAGCATACAGATTGGTTGTTACCGGGTTACGTTCGTGCAGGAGCATCTTGTTACTTAGATTGGATTGCACCGTCACTATATAGACATCGTGATAGCGAAATGCTTCTTGAACTTGGACAAGGAAATATACCAAATGAAATTTATGAATACGATGCGAGCTGGAAAGTGGAAGTGATTGATGGTAGCACTTTACTTGCACCGGAACCAGTACAAGAAGAAAAGCAAGAATTGTTAGAAGCGCTTCGTGAGAAAAAACCTGTTCCTCTAGAAAGTGAACGAAAAGAAGAGGTGTATGCTCGTTTAACTTGGGAATATGCGTATGAAGGTGCAACAGCGCATCGGGCGAAGCAGTCTGTTACTGAGATAAAGCGGAATTATCAATCGGAAGATGGAAGTGATAATGCCTTTATTAAAAAACTTCGTACTCCTATAAAAACGCGTCCTCGTTTTATGGAGAAAAAGGGGTTAACTTATGCTGAACGGGGAACAGCTGTTCACGCCGTAATGCAACATGTTAATTTACAAAAACCGATCACGCTTGAAACCGTTCAAGAGCAAATTGCGGAAATGGTAAATAAAGAATTACTAACATTTGAGCAAGCAGAAGAAATTGCGATTGATCGAATTGTAGCGTTTTTTGATACGGATCTTGGTAAGCGTGTGTTAGCTGCGAAAAGTGTAGAACGTGAAGTGCCGTTTACGATGATGCTTTCAGCGGAAGAAGCGTATCAAGATTGGCAAAATCAGAGCAGAGAATCTGTACTTGTCCAAGGAGTTATTGATTGTATGATAGAAGAGGAAGACGGAGTTGTATTAATTGATTTTAAAACAGATACAATTGAAGGAAAGTTCCCAGGTGGATTCGACCAAGCAAAGCCGATTTTAGAAGAACGTTATAAAGTACAGCTTTCATTATATGCGAAAGCGTTAGAGAAAAGTTTACATCATCCAGTGAAAGAAAAGTGCTTATATTTCTTTGATGGAAATCACATAGTACATGTTGATTAACAAAGTGAGTGAAACATACATCAAAGTATAAATGTGAAACAGAGGAAAGATGTAACTTTAGGAAGGGAGTATGTAAAATGGTTACTTCCAAAAAAAGTTTAAGAACTTGCAACAATGGACACCAATATTATAAAAGTAGCAATTGCTCTTCTTGCCCGATCTGTGAGAAAGAACGAAAACCAGAGAGTGGATTTCTTTCACTTCTCTCGGCACCAGCAAGAAGAGCATTGGAACACAATGAAATAACTTCTTTGCAGCAGCTCTCAAAATGTAGTGAGAAAGAGATTTTACAACTGCACGGTATGGGGCCAGCATCTTTACCTAAACTTAGAACTGCTTTGAAGGAAAGTGGGTTATCATTCAAAGGTTAAACAATAAGAATGATTACACTTATTGAAGCGCGAACAAGAAAATCAAAAGAACGAAAAAAGTAGGAGACAATTCTCCTACTTTTTTTAAGCCGTTCCAATTTGATCTTGATCCGCAACATCTGAATCGAATGTATTTGTTGCGCTGACACCGTTAAATGTATTAACAACAAAAGCAACATTTGATGCTCCTGAACCGTTATATGCCTTTGTATTTTCCTTAGGAGAGACATTATAGAAGTCACCTAAGTTAAAAGAGCCATTACTATTTTGAACAACGAGGTTTCCAACGACAGAGGGCATGTTATTCACCTACCTAAACACTTTTCTTTAACATTACTATATGATTTATTTGTTCAAAGGTTCATCTGTGATATATTGGCGGATTTGGAGAATACGTGAATTATTAAATGCGTAGTCAACGGAGCCAATTTGAAAGCAAGCAGAATTTAATAAGGACCGAATCGTAACATCACCTACTTCAATAAAGGGACATTCATTTATAATATTCATTTTGACATCGGTTGATCGGGTGGGAATTGTGATTTCATCATCTGTAAAGATTTCATAAGCCTCTAATTTTCCTTCGCCTTTTAAATAGTAAGGAATTTCACGGTGTACAATAAGCGCTCGGCTTTTTAATTCCATCTGTTTTGCGTCGCCAACTTGAAAAACACCAGAAATCCCCATAGAGATAATATTGGATTGATGAACAACTGAAATGTGCTGAAGCATAAAGCTCCCTCCTTAACCTGGAGTAGTAGGCGCGGCAATTACGAGAGGTACAAATGGACCTTCAGTCATTGATTCAAAAGGCGTATCGAGAATAGAAGAGAGAATGAGGAGGTTTGCATCACCGATTAAAAAAAGTGCAGATGAAGATACCCCGTTCATTTTAATCTGACCAACTTTCATTTCACAATTAACCACGTTAAAGTTCATGTAAACTTACTCCTTTCGAAAATTATTCGGTATGTGCTGAATAAAGGAAAGGAATGCTTTATCAATATCTTGTTTCATAGCTTGAATAATTACGTCTTTCATATATTCGGGGTTTGATGTAATGTCCTCATACGGCTGTACTTGTGATAAATAGTAAGGAAGGCGATGCTCCATTTGTTTTTTTATATCGTCAATCATCATTTGTCGATACATATCATCGAGCGGCGTCCGCTGTTCTTGTTCAAAATGAAGAATTCTGCTATATGCTTCTTCATCTAAATAGCGATGCATCTCTTGAATAATGCCTTGATAAAAATCGGGAGTTGTTTGTGTTTCTGGATTTACTTTTAATGTTTCTGTATCTACTTCAAAATCTTCAATTTGTTGCCCTTTAGTTGCGAATGGATTTAAGCCGATATTTAACGTACCATTTAAGTTTTCTACTTTTAATTGATCGAATTTATATTCTACTTTTCCTATAGAAGAGGAGGGCCGGCCTTTTAGTTCATCAAGCTCTTCTTTTAATGTCCGTACTTGCTCTTCTAATGCATGGATTGTTTCTTGCTGTTTTTGAAGAACTTGTTGAAATTGTTGTAGGTAAATGTATACATCTTGATTCACTGTGTGAAACCTCCTTTTCAATAGGGAGGGACATATGCTTGCTCTATATGTTTATGACATAAAGAGCTTAAGAAGAACTCATCATGGTTTAATAGAAATAATTTGTCCTTTCGATTTCAAGGGGCGAAGCGGCGCTGTAAATCCACCGGTATTGGAAAATTTAGATAGTGCCTTAATGCTGCCGGCACTTCCAATTTGAAAAACAGATGATGTTGTAATGCTCTCGATTCTTATCTTGTTAATGATAATACTTTGCTGTACATAAAAGTTCACTTATCATTCGCCTCCTTTAGTTTGATCCAATTATAGCTTGATCGATTATGTCTGTATCATTGACTGTTGTCGTATTTTGATAATTGTATACTGAAATATTTTCACCAACATTAAAAGAACCAGCTCCTGCAAAAGCACGTGAGTAACTAATCGGTCTAATTGCAAATACATCTCCAACATGAAAAATACCACTTGATCCAATGTTAACGATATGAATATGTCCAACCATCGCTGGCATAGCAAACACCTTTCATAAATAAAATTTTTATTGCTGTTATTATGCGTGTTCAATATTAAAAAATAAAGGATCGTAAAAAAATCCTTTTCTATTATTGTATGGGCGTGTTCATTAAAATGTGTCTTTTTTCAAATAAAAGACACACACTTCATTGTATGTGTTCGTCTATAGTATAAGTTGAGGTGAAATCTACTTTCAAAAGCCAAACAACATTTAAGAGCCTGTCCAGTTCTTGGCTACAATCCACTGTTTTTTGAGAAGTTATTCCGTAGCGTTCAGCAAAATACATCATTTTCTCACGTTTTTTTTCAATCGCTTGCTCAAACATAGAATCGGCTCCATCTCTTTATAAATTTTAAGTATATATGTAGTACATATTATACAAAAGTTCCATAAAAAAGAAATAGCTTCGATAAAAAAAGTAAAAATTCTACATTTTATTCCAAAATAACATCGGACAGTGTAAAAAATGAAGAATCTTGTAAAAATTAAAATGTATTGGCAGGTTTTTTTTAAAGGAATGCGAATACAATTACATTGTATGAGTTTTAGGATGGAGAGTGGAAATCATGCGATTTGTTACAGTGAAGAAGGAAGAGAAAGTATTTGTTGGCATTGTGGATGATTATCAAGAAAAAGTGCTGCATATTAGAGAAGCACAGCGGCAAAAAGGCGAAAAGATTACAGTCCCTATTACAATGCTAGAGTGTATCGAAAAAGGAAATGCTTTTATTGAAAAAGTGGTAGAAATTGTAAATTGGGCAAAGGAAAATGAAACGACGGCGTATTATCCATTGCAAGACGTTAAAATATTAGCACCTATTCCAAGACCAAGAAAGAATATTCTTTGCGTCGGAAAAAACTATCGTGATCATGCGATAGAGATGGGTGGAGAAGAGTCTATTCCGAAAGATATCATGATTTTCACAAAGGCGCCGACGACGGTTATCGGGAATGGAGAGAAAATTCACAGTCATCCGCATGCAACGAGTGAACTAGATTATGAAGGAGAACTCGCAATTGTGATTGGGAAACGCGGAAAACAAATTGCAAAAGATAAGGCGCTTGAATATGTTTTCGGTTATACAATTGTAAATGACATAACTGCTCGAGATATTCAAAGAAAACATAAACAATTTTTCTTAGGAAAAAGTTTTGATACATTTTGCCCAATGGGGCCGTATTTAGTTCATAAGACGGCTATTGAAATCCCGAATCAATTAGATATTGAAACAAGAGTGAACGGAGAGGTTCGGCAAACTTCAAATACTGCAAATATGATGTTTTCAATAGAAGATATTATTTCTATCGTAAGTAAAGGGATGACGTTAGAGCCTGGGGATATTATTGCAACTGGAACACCAGCGGGAGTTGGGAAAGGGTTTATACCACCTAAATTTCTAAGCGCTGGTGATGAAGTGACAATAACGGTGCAGCATGTTGGAACGCTTCAAAACTTGGTCAAATAGTACGTTATATATTTGGCTCATCCCTATTCTATTTGCATTTCATAATGCTGAGGAATATTACTTTTTCCCTGAAATGAAGTATTTCCAACCGATTCGTATGGAAGAAAACGCGGGGCAAAAACAATATTTCTTCATTGCATTATGTTTGTTAACAAGCATTGTCTTTCTGCTTGTGTGTATTCATTCTATATTTAAAAAGAAAGTCACGCTTTATATATTGCTCGTTATACAAGCGATGATTTTTATGAATGGGTTGTTTCATATCACTGGGGCAATTTTGACAGAAAGATATGTTCCAGGATTGGTAACGGCAGTGATATTCATTATACCTTTTTCATTGTTTTGGTTTCGGAAAGGGATAAGAAATGATTGGTGGGAATTGAAACATGTGATTGTCTCCTGTATAGCAGGTGTGTTGCTTCTATTTCCGGTTATCGTTGGGATATTACTTTTCTCAAAAATGATTGTTTCATAAAACAAGCTGCCTCGTAAGAGGCAGCTTGTTTTGATTAAGATAATACCGCTTTAATTTTTTGGAATGCCCACTCTAGGTCTTCCTCAGAAATAACAAGAGGTGGTGCGATACGAATTACATTTTCATGTGTTTCTTTACATAATAAACCTGCTTCTTTTAATTTTTCGCAATATGGACGAGCAGGCTCGTTCAATTCGATTCCGATAAATAATCCTTTACCACGGATGTCTGTGATCATAGGATTATCAATTTCTTTTAATTGTCCTACTAATTTTTCACCTAATTGAAGAGAACGCTCTGTTAATTTCTCATCTAATAATACGTCAAGAGCTGCAATAGAAACAGCACATGCAAGTGGATTACCACCGAATGTAGAGCCGTGAGAACCTGGTTCGAATACGCCTAAAATATCGTGATTTGCTGCGACGCAAGAAATTGGGAATACGCCGCCGCCAAGTGCTTTACCAAGTATGTACATGTCAGGAATTACGTTGTCCCAATCACATGCAAATAGTTTACCAGTACGGCCTAAACCAGTTTGAATTTCGTCAGCTACAAATAAAACGTTTTCTTTTTTACATATATCGTATGCTTCTTCTAGGAATCCAGCTGGTGGAATGTTAATTCCTGCTTCTCCTTGAATTGGTTCTAAAATAAATGCAGCTGTATTTGGTGTAATTGCAGCTTTTAATGCTTCTAAATCACCGTAAGGAATTACAATAATGCCAGGAAGCATTGGTCCGAAGCCACGTTTGTATTCTTCATTGGATGACATGGAAACTGCCCCCATTGTACGACCATGGAAGTTATCTTCACAAACGATAATTTCAGCTCTATTTTCTTCTACCTTTTTCACATCATATGCCCAGCGACGTGCTGTTTTGATTGCGGTTTCAACAGCTTCCGCACCTGTATTCATTGGAAGTACCATATTTTTATTTGTTAATTTCGCTACTTTTTCGTACCAAGGACCTAATTGATCACTATGGAAGGCACGTGAAGTTAACGTAACACGGTTTGCTTGTTCAATTAAAGCGTCAATAATTTTCGGATGACGGTGTCCTTGGTTTACCGCAGAATATGCACTAAGTAAGTCCATGTAGCGGTTTCCTTCAGGATCTTCTACCCAAACTCCTTCTGCTTTCGAAATTACGATTGGTAGCGGATGATAGTTGTGAGCTCCATATGTGTCTGTTAGTTCGATAATATCCTTTGTTTGAATCATGATTGTGCCCCCTTTTGTTATTACAAGAAGTTTATAAATACTCTAAATATTATATCATTTAAATGTAAAAAAGCGAAACATTTCCTGAAAAGAAGTGGACATGGTATCATATAAAGTGAAAAAGTGGGAAAAGAGGAGGTTGGGATATCGTGACAACACACATGCATATTACAGCGTGGGCACTAGGGCTTATTTTATTCTTTGTGGCGTATTCTATGTATACGGCAGGAAGAAAAGGTAAAGGCGTACATATGGGGCTTCGTCTTGTGTATATCATCATCATTGTAACGGGTTTCTTACTGTATCAAAGCATTATGAAAACAGCAACAGGGAACATGCATATGTGGTATGGCCTAAAAATGTTAGTTGGCGTTTGGGTTATTGCTGCAATGGAAATGGTTCTTGTGAAAACAAGTAAGAAGAAACCGGCAGGGGCGTTTTGGGTTCAATTTATTATTGCGCTTGTTATTGTACTATATCTTGGATTACGATTACCGATGGGATTTTCACCATTTGCGTAAAATAGAACCATCTTATTTTTCTGTAAAGGAGAATAAGATGGTTTTTCTTTAATGGTTTGTCAAATTTGAACTTATATGAAATGAAATACATTTATGAGGTTTGATTACGGAAAAGATAGAGACGAGGTATAGCTATTGTAACAAAAATAAAAAAATCGCTCGTTCTATAGAGAATGAGTGATTCTTCTTATTTTTGTATTCACGTAGATTCTATATGTAGTTGTTCCCCGTTTGTTTTTGTAAATTGAAATATATTCTTATTACAAGTGGAATACCGAACGTAATGATGGTGCAACGAGCAAATCATTTTTTCGTTATCAAATAATAGCAGGTTTACACCTTCACAAGGCCCTTCTTTCGGCTGAAACGATAAGAAATTATGACAATATATACAGTCATATAAAGAATAATTGAAGGACTGCAATGTTTCTGCAAATAACGCAAAAGCGGAATCGGATAGTTCTTCTAACCATTCATGATAACTGAGTAGTAATTTTTTACGAATTCGTATCATTTCACCATTTTGCAATGGATGATGTTCATTTGCAATTTGTAATATGTTTTGTTCGTAGAATCTTGCCGGTAGCCAATTGTTGTTATATAAAACTTCAAATCCATCTTCAATAATATCTTCAAGCAAAAATGCTTCATCATTTTCATCATCAAAGAATATCCATTCATTGTTTATATATTCCACATTCCCAATTGTATGAGCACGCGGTTGATTATACAAAATATGTTTGCGTTGTTTCATTCGTGATTTCTCCTTTTATAGAAGTAGTTATTCCTGTTATAGACAGTTCAGGCATTCTTTATAACTATGGAACACCTAAAGAAAGGTGGGCATAGAATAAAAACATGCTTCATACAGTGAATTTTTTATCTGGACGGAGAAATTCCGTCTGGATCGTTAGCCCTCATCAATTAGGCTTTTACGTGCAGTTGTTTCAGTTCAGCCTTTTTGGTTCTATTTGGGTTTTGAACGGAGTAAAGTTATACGGATATAGGATAGGAAGGATGATTTATATGTGCGGGATTACAGGATGGATTGATTATAAGCGGTCGTTAGAAGGTGAAAGAGAAACGGTTACGAAGATGGCAGAAACACTTGCAAAGCGCGGTCCAGATGATACGAATGTCTGGATCAAAAGGCATGTTGCTTTTGGGCATAAACGTTTAATTGTGGTTGATCCTGAAGGTGGGAAACAGCCGATGACATGTACATGTATGAAAGAAGAAGAGTATTACACAATTTGTTATAATGGGGAACTTTATAATACAGAAGATATTCGTAAAGAATTAATGCAAAGAGGTTATAGATTTAAAGGGCATTCTGATACGGAAGTATTATTAGCGTCTTATATCGAATGGAAAGAAGAATGTGTGAATCATTTAAATGGAATATATGCTTTTGCGGTTTGGGATGAGAAAAAAGAACAAGTGTTTATTGCACGGGATCGATTAGGTGTGAAACCATTATTTTATAAATATGAAAACGGAAGATTATTGTTTGCTTCAGAATTAAAAGCTATTTTAGCTCATCCAGATGTAAAGACAGAAGTTACGACAGAGGGACTATCAGAAATATTTGGGTTAGGACCGTCTCGAACACCTGGACATGGTATTTATGCAGGAATTCAAGAGCTACGTCCAGGTCATGTTCTTACTTTTTCAAAAGATGGTTTATGTATATGGCGCTATTGGAATGTTGAGAGTAAAAAACATGAACATTCATTTGAAGAAACAGTAGAACAAGTACGGTTCCTGCTTAAGGATGCAATTACAAGACAATTGGTTTCAGATGTACCGTTATGTACATTTTTGTCGGGTGGGGTAGATTCAAGTGCCATTACAGCGTTTGCGGCAATGGCATATGAAAGAGAAGGGAAAGGGAAGTTGCATACGTATTCGATTGATTATGAAGATAATGAAAAATATTTTAAAGCAAATGCTTTTCAACCAAATTCAGATGCACCATTTATTGATTTGATGACAGAAACATTTGGTACAATTCATCACCGTTGTGTGATTTCCAATGAACAGTTAGCGGAGTATTTAACAGAAGCAGTACTCGTTCGCGATTTACCTGGTATGGCAGATATCGATTCTTCATTATTATGGTTTTGCCGAGAAATTAAACAAGATTTTGTCGTCGGTTTGTCGGGCGAATGTGCCGATGAAATCTTTGGAGGTTATCCATGGTTTTACCGGGAAGATGATTTGCAATCAAGTGCATTTCCGTGGATGCGTTCTACAGAGGCGCGTGAACAACTTCTGAAAAAAAAATGGCGTGATAAATTAAAACTGCAAGAATATGTACAGCGGCGTTATGAAGAATCAATACAGGAAGTACCGGTGTTAGAAGGAGAAAGTACAATTGAAGCAAAAAGACGACAATTATTTTATTTGAATATGGTTTGGTTTATGACGACATTATTAGACAGAAAGGATCGCATGAGTATGGGGGCGAGTTTAGAGGTACGTGTTCCATTTGCGGATCATCGTCTTGTCGAATATGCGTGGAATATTCCTTGGGAAATGAAAATGTATAAAAATCGCGAAAAAGGTCTATTACGTAAAGCATTAGAAGGTGTATTACCGAATGATATATTATATAGAAAGAAAAGTCCGTATCCCAAAACGCACAATCCGCACTACACAGAAGCAGTAACAGTATGGTTACAGAATCTTTTAACGGATAAAAACTCAATTTTGCATGAGTTGTTTGATAAAGAACAATTACAAGGGTTGATTCAATCAGGTGGTAGTGCGTTTCAAACGCCGTGGTTTGGCCAGTTGATGACCGGGCCACAACTATTGGCACATTTGGCACAAATTCATGTGTGGTTTAAGGAGTATGGAGTAAATATTAAAGAGTAGTGAAAAGCGGCTTACAATCATTGTGAGCCGCTTTTTTTCGCTATTTAACTTGAATATAAACGTATTTATTATAGTTTCCATCTTCCGTCGATGCAGTTAAAACAACACGTCCAGGCTTCAAAGCTTTTGCGTTGATCGTATCATTTTGATTTTCAAGTGCAACGATACTCGAGTCACTACTTTTCCAAGTCACTTTTTTATTTGTTGCAGCTGAAGCTGAAGGTTTGATGTCAGCTTTTAAATATGTGTAGCCATCAACATTTAATTGTACAGTTGGTTGATCAATTGAAATGTTAGTAACAGAGATAGGAGGAGCGGACTGATACATCTTTTGCGCATCTTCAGCTGTTCCTGCTTTTTTTAGAATTGATACTTCATCTAATGCTGCGTTAAAGTTGTTGCCGAATAAAGTTCCTTTGCCATCTACACCGATTTTTGTTGTGTAATTCGTATCCATTGTACCTGTTATTTTACTAATATCAATTTGTTGCTCTAACTTTCCATCTACTTTTAGTGTCTCCAAGAAATAGTGACTTTTAAAATATGAATGTAACAAAAAAGTAATTAAAATTACCCTTAAGTGGTTTTTGTTACTTATAAATTAAAACTATTGCAATTATATTACAAAAGTGTTGATTATATTAGGATATCGTAATATAATTCTCTTTATGGAAATAAAAATACAAATTATTCATTATTTGGGGGATATGGAAAATGAAGAAAAATATTTTACCAGTTTTAATGTCTGCGATGTTTGTAGTGCCTGCAGTATCTCATGCTGAAAACCAAGAAGCTGTAAAACAACTTACTCCAAAAACAGAACAGGAAATGCAGAAAACGGGGTGGACAAAAGAGGGAAATACATGGTATTTCTATGATCAAAATGGTGTGAAGAAAACAGGGTGGTTAAAGGATAATGGTACATGGTATTACTTGAATGCGGATGGGGCAATGAAAAGTAATAGCTGGTTAAGTGATGGAGGAAAGTGGTACTACTTTGATGAAAGTGGAGCAATGAAAACGGGTAATATTTTTAATCAAGGTTCATGTTATTTATTAGGAGCAGACGGTGCGTTATATACGAACGAAGGCTGGGTTCAGTACGAAGGAGAATGGTATTTCGTTCACCAAGGGGGAGACCTACACGAGGGCTATCTTGAATATAACGGTAAGGCATATTCCATGGCTATAGAGAGTGGCAAAATGCAAAAGAACATTTGGTTAGGTTCACATCCAGATGGTAACTATTTTCTTGATGATGGATCCATGGCAACTGGTTGGAATTTGATTAATAATGAATGGTATTATTTCAAAGAAAGTGGGATACATTTTAATACTTATAATGGTTGGCTAAGTTATAAAGGAAGCTGGTATTACTTTGTGGCTTCTAAGATGCAAACAGGCTGGATTGAAGATAATGGGAATTGGTACTACCTGAATGCAGATGGCACGATGAAAAGCTCAGTAAATGGGTGGAACGAAGGTTGGTTAGATGAAGGAGGAAAGCGCTACTTTTTTGATGACAGTGGTGCTATGCGGACAGGGAAATTGTGTGAAGGAGGTACTTGTTGGTACTTCAATCCAGATGGATCCATGGTAACAGGCTGGAAAGTAGTGGATGGTGAATGGTATTACTTTGATGATAAAACTGGAGCAAGCCATGCAGGTTGGTTAAGTTATAACGGGAAATGGTATTACTTTTATGATGGCCCGATGACAACAGGCTGGTTACAAAAAGATGGAAATTGGTATTATTTACAGTCTAGCGGTGCAATGGCAATAGGTAAACATTTCATCGATGGGAAATGGTATACATTTAATAATAATGGAGCTATGATGTAACGAAAGTTTTTTATGAGTATGTAGGATACTAGATACATATTTTAAGAGACTTTTATAATGAAAGAAGACACTTGTTAGGTATCTTTTTTTCTGTTTATCCCGCTATTTGAGGGCAGTAAGATCTTCTTTGGCTAAATGAGGGATCAGCTGCCTGTGAAAATTCGATTCGTGTGGGCTAATAATCAGTAGGGGAATGAAGAAAACTCTACTGATTGAAGTTCCACAGTGATGAGGGATATCATATCCGCATCAATGTAAAGATTATTTTCATTGAAAAATTCGAAGCATGGTAATTTTCTAGCATGTTGGTTATTCATCTATCTTTATTTCTGAGAAATTAAAAATATTACATTTTCGTTACAAAAATGTGTTGATTATATTAATATATCATAATATAATTCTTCTTGTGGAAATGAAAGTAAAAATTATCTATTATTTGGAGGAAATATAAAATGAAGAAAGCTATTGTACCAATTTTAATGTCTGCAATGTTTGTAGTGCCTGCAGTATCTCATGCTGAAAACCAAGAAGCTGTGAAACAGATTGCTCCAAAAACAGAACAAGCAATGCAGAAAACAGGGTGGGTAAAAGAGGGGAATACATGGTATTTCTATAATCAAAATGGTGTGAAGCAAACAGGCTGGTTAAGTGATGGGGGAAAATGGTATTACTTTGATGGAAACGGAAAAATGCAAACAGGTTATATTGTATATCAATATGAAGGTTACTTACTAGGAGCAGACGGTGCAATGTATGCCAATAAAGGTTGGGTTCAGTATGGTGGAAAGTGGTATTATGTACATCAAGGTGGAAAGCTACAACACGGATTGCTTGAATATAATGGAAAAACTTATTTTTTAAATCCAGATAATGGGCAGATGTTTACAAAAGCTTGGATTGGAGAACATCATACAGGTAACTATTTTCTCGAAGATGGATCAATGGCAATAGGTTGGACTTTAATTGATAATAAGTGGTACTACTTTAACGATAAGGGGCTTAGTTATAATGGTTGGCTAAGCTATAAAGGAAGCTGGTACTACTTCATTGGTGGTAAGATGCAAACAGGCTGGATTGAAGATAATGGGAATTGGTACTACTTAAATGCAAATGGCACAATGAAAAGTTCAGCAAATGGGTGGGACGAAGGTTGGTTAGATGAAGGAGGAAAGCGCTACGTTTTTGCTGACAATGGCGCCATGTGGACAGGGAAAATGTGTGAAGGAGGTACTTGTTGGTACTTCAATCCAGATGGATCCATGGTAACAGGCTGGAAAGTAGTGGATGGTGAATGGTATTACTTTGATGAGAAAAGTGGAGCAAGCCACGCAGGTTGGTTAAGTTATAACGGGAAATGGTATTACTTTTATGATGGCCCGATGACAACAGGCTGGGTGCAAGATAATGGTACATGGTACTACCTGAATACAGATGGCACGATGAAAACAGGCTGGTTACAAAAAGATGGAAATTGGTATTATTTACAGTCTAGCGGTGCAATGGCGATAGGTAAACATTTCATTGATGGAAAATGGTATTCGTTTAAAGATAATGGCGTTATGATGTAATGAAAGTTTTTTAAAAATGAGTATGTATGATACTAGATACATATTTTAAGAGATTGTTACAATGAAAGAAGACACTTGTTAGAGTGTCTTCTTTATTATTTTCTATGAATCAATAGAAGAGAAATAAAAAGGGACAGGCCCTCTAAGGATAGAGATCTATCCGATCGTAAATATAGTTAATGAATCAATTCCTCATTTAGCAAACGCATGATTCCCAATTACTGCAACAGTTTGGCACTGGAGCTAATAAGCGAGATATAGGATGTTAAAAAAGTTAGAGTTATATGTAAGAACTCTTTGATAGATAGTTATAAGTGAGGTTATCGAACCTTATAATATATCTAGTTTTCAATATGCACATGGGCATTTTGGAGGGTTGTACCGTCTATAATGAGATCTCAACATGTTTCGCTGTGCAAAAATGATGCTTTAATCCCAATGTAGATTTGAAATAAAGTTTCGTGATTTTTTTACAAAAATTCATCTGTACTGAAAATTGAAGAACCCATTTTGATCAATTTTTTCAAAATGGGTTCTTTTAACTTATAGAAATATATAGGTTTAATGGGAAACAACGAATTTCTTAACTTGCTAGCAATTTGGTGCTACCCCTTATTTTAGAAATGATAAAACGAAAACGTGGTAACTTTTATTAAATAAATTGTCAAATAAAATTAAAAATCATATTATAAATAATATTTATTTATAATTATTATTTTGATATACTCATTATCGATTGGTATACTGGAAACGAATGTTCTTGAAAAAGATTCTCATTTCCGATATTGAGGTGAATATAGATGAATAAGAAGAAAATAGGTTTACTTGTGATGGCGTACGGAACTCCAGAGTCACTAGAGGATGTAGAGGCATATTATTATACACATATTCGCCATGGGCGTAAGCCATCTCAAGAAGCGCTTGATGAGTTAGTTGGGCGTTATAAAGCGATTGGTGGTATTTCACCGCTTGCGAAAATTACAAAGGAACAAGCTAGAAAATTAACAAATGAGTTAAATAAGCGTTTTTCAGAATTTGAATTTGTATGTTATTTGGGACTAAAACATATTGCTCCATTTATTGAAGATGCTGTGGAAGAGATGAAGCAGGACGGTATTGAGGAAGCAATTAGTATGGTGCTCGCACCTCATTATTCAACTTTTAGTATTAAAGCATACAACGAGCGTGCCAAAAAGATTTCTGAGAACATAAATGGTCCTGTTATAGAGCCGATTGAGCAATGGTACGAAGAACCGAAATTTATTGTGTATTGGGCAAATCAAATAAAAGAAACATTTGCTAGAATTACAGACGGGGAGAAAGCTGTTGTAATTTTTTCAGCGCATAGTTTACCAGAGAAAATTATTGCAGCAGGAGACCCATATGTGAAGCAACTGCAGCATACGGCAGATTTAATTGCTGAAGCAGCGAAGATTCAAAATTATACAATCGGCTGGCAAAGTGCCGGAAATACACCAGATCCATGGATTGGACCAGATGTACAAGATTTAACGAAAGATTTATATGAAAAGCATGGTTATAACACTTTTGTGTATTGTCCAGTTGGGTTTGTGGCTGAGCATTTAGAAGTGTTGTATGACAACGATTATGAATGTAAAGTTGTGACAGATGAATTAGGTGCACGCTATTTCAGACCGGCTATGCCAAATGCAAAAGAATCATTTATTGATTGTTTAGTAGAAATTGTTTCCAAAAAAGCGAATAAAATAATTGACAAAAAAATAATTTTGAATAATAATTAATTTATAATAATTTTAAATAAGTAATTATTATTATGAAATAATAGGAGGTTTCCCTTGATGAATCCAAATGATCGCTTAACAACAAACCAAGGTGCTCCAGTAGGAGATAACCAAAATTCTCGTACAGCTGGTCGTCGTGGACCGGTATTATTAGAAGATTATCATTTAGTAGAAAAGCTTGCTCATTTTGATCGTGAACGTATTCCAGAGCGTGTTGTACATGCACGTGGTGCGGGTGCTCATGGTGTTTTCGTAACGAAAAATAGCATGAAAGCATATACAAAAGCAGCATTTTTACAAAATGAAGGAACAGAAACACCTGTATTCGTTCGTTTCTCAACGGTTATTCATGGGCAAGGTTCTCCGGAAACAGCTCGCGACCCACGTGGCTTCGCTGTGAAGTTTTATACAGAAGAAGGAAACTATGATATCGTTGGTAACCATTTACCTGTTTTCTTCATTCGTGATGCAATTAAATTCCCTGACATGGTGCATTCCTTAAAACCAGCACCAGATACAAATATTCAAACGCCAGATCGTTACTGGGACTTCATGACATTGTCTCCAGAGTCTACGCATATGATGACTTGGGTATTCTCTTATTACGGAACTCCTGCAAACTATCGTCAAATGGAAGGGTTTGGAGTACATTCATTTAAATGGATTAATGCAGAAGGTAAAATTGTTTATATTAAATATCACTGGAAACCACAGCAAGGTGTTCGTAACTTGAGTGCAAAAGAAGTGGTAGAAGTACAAGGGAAAGACTTCAACCATGCAACTCGTGATTTATTTGATGCGATTGAAAAAGGTAATTATCCGAAATGGGATCTTCACGTACAAGTAATGCAATTAGATGAAATGGATTCTTTAGACTTTGATCCATTAGATCCAACAAAAGTATGGCCAGAAGATCGCTTCCCATTAATGGAAGTAGGGACAATGACCCTCAATCGTAACCCGAAAAACTTCTTTGCAGAAGTAGAGCAAGCTGCGTTTACTCCAAGTGCGACTGTATCTGGTATTGAACCATCTGAAGATAAATTATTACAAGGACGTTTATTCTCTTATCCGGATACACAACGTTACCGTCTTGGTGCGAACTACTTACAAATTCCAGTAAACTGCCCATATGCAGCTGTTCGCAATCAACAACGTGATGGTGCGATGCAAATGAATCAACAACCATCAACAATTAACTACGAGCCAAGTCGACATGCTGAAAATCCAGTTGAAGATCCTAATTACCGTGATTCAACTATGAAGCTTGAAGGGTACGTATCTCGTGAAAAAATTGATAAACCAAACGACTTTAAGCAAGCGGGTGAGCGTTACCGTTCATTCTCTAAAGAAGAACAAGACAACTTAATTGCCAACTTAACAAATGATTTAAAAGATGTGCATGAACAAACGAAATTACTTGCAATCTGTAACTTCTTCCGTGCAGATCGTGAGTATGGTATGCGCTTAGCGAAAGCATTAAACGTTGATATTTCAGCGTACGTAGGAAATCCTGCGAAGTAATAACATTCTCAAATTTAAACTGCTGTATGTGTCTACAAATATGATGAATAACAAAGGATGACTGAATTTTCAGTCGTATTTTGTTTTAAAATATTTATAAGAGCTTTATTTTTTATTAGATTTTTTACTTTCTAAATGCGGATTTAAAAAGAGATGAATGAGAATATCGTGTATCGATTATATAAATCCATTTTGTTTTTTCGACATATAAATCGCTATTATGAAGAAGAAAAGGGAACTTAAAATTAAAGATTAATAACTGGAGAAGCCCCAGTCTATTACCCTGAAATTCATGGTCTTCATGGATTGAGGCCGATCATTCCGCCTTCAGACATAGCCTTCCGAAGGTCTGCTTTTTGGATACGTACTCTAATAAAACATAGACGATAAGTACCTGAGGTAACAAATAAAAAGGTTTATCTCGTATTAAAAAGAGATAAACCTTTTTCTATTATAAAAGTTATATACTTATAAAATGCATCATTTAGCCTCTTTTTGTATTGCCACTTCGCCTAGTGATTTCTCGCTATATTCATAAGCCTTCTCACCATGCATCGAAATATCGAGTCCCATTTGCTCTTCATGTTCATGTACGCGAACGGGAAGGAAGAAACTAATTCCTTTAATAATGGTGTATGTCATCACGATTGTAAAAGCATATGTCGCTCCAATTGCAGTGAACTGTTTCCAAAGAAGTGCAGCATTTCCATAAAACAATCCATCAGCGCCGCCGCTATTTACAGAAGTGGTTGCAAATAGCCCGGTTGCAATACCACCCCATGTACCACCCACGCCGTGACATCCAAATGTATCAAGTGCATCATCATATCCAAGTTTATGCTTTAAAAAGAAGACAGCTCCGAAGCAAAGAACGCCTCCGATCGCCCCGATTAAAAGAGCGGAGAAAGGAGTGACGAATCCGCAAGCCGGTGTAATAGCAACGAGGCCTGATACAGCGCCGCAAGCTGCTCCCATTACCGTCGGTTTTGATTGGAAGAACCACTCTGCTAAGATCCATGTTAATGCAGAAGCTGCGGCAGCGGTATTTGTATTAATGAATGCGGTCAGTGCTACGTCGTTTAGTGTAAGGGCACTGCCGACGTTAAATCCGAACCAGCCGAACCACAATAAGCCCGCGCCTAAAAGTGTAAATGGTAAATGGTGAGGGGAAGATCCGTTTACGTCTTTTCGCTTACCGAGAAAAATCGCTAGTACAAGCCCGGCAACGCCAGATGTGATATGGACAACGTTACCACCGGCGAAATCTAATGCGCCAAGTTCGCGAAGCCATCCGCCAACGCCCCATACCCAATGGGCAACGGGATTATAAACGATTGTCGTCCAAAGAAGGATAAAAATGAGAAAAGCAGAAAATCGCATTCTTTCAGCGAATGCTCCTGAAATTAGCGCTGGTGTTAAGATTGCAAACATAAGTTGAAACATCATAAATAAATTGTGAGGAATAGTAGCGGAGTAGTCTGCGTTTGGTGTAAAAGTTACGTTTTGTAAGCCGAACCAATCTAATGTACCAATGACGCCATTCCAATCTGGCCCGAATGATAAAGAATAACCGATAAAAATCCATTGAATGGAAACAATCGCCATCGCGCTATAGCTATGCATCGTTGTACTCAGCACGTTTTTGCTACGAACCATCCCGCCGTAAAAAAGTGCCAAACCTGGCGTCATAATCATAACCATTACCGTCGCTAAAAATAAAAACACAGTATCTCCCATGTTCATTCTTTTCCCCTCCTATAATGTTATAAAATGTTACATTTAATGTTATTTTTCATATCATATTCAATAATTAATAAAAAATCAACATATTTTTCAGAAAATTTAAAATATCATGTAAGAAAACCTAACATGGTGTTTGTGTAAGTGCGGTTTGTTCGGAAAATTGATATACTATTCTTACAATTAAAAAGAAGTTGGGGGATATTATGTGAAGAAGATATGGAGAAGAGGAGTGTTGATTTGTTTTTGTATGGTATTTGCTTTCTTAGCGCCTATACATACATTAGCGGAAGAAAAAAGAGAGTGGCAAGATGAAGTAGTATATTCTATTATGGTTGACCGCTTTAATAATGGAGATGCAAAAAATGATAAACAGCTTGATGTAGGGAATTTAGAAAGATACCAAGGGGGAGATATACAAGGGATTGTAAAGCGAATTGATTACATAAAAGAGATGAGATTCACTACTATTATGCTTTCGCCAATTTTTAAAGGTGAAACGTATGATGGGTATGGTACGGTTGATTTGCAAAAAGTGAATGAACATTTTGGGTCAATGCAAGATGTGAAACAACTTGTACAAGAAGCGCATAAACGAGATATGAAAGTGGTGTTTCAATTTGTTATAGAAAAAGAGCAAGAAACGCTTATTGATTCGATAAAATGGTGGATGAAAGAAGCAAACATAGATGGAAGTTATCTTATGCATAGTAAAGAAATATCTCGTGCCTTTTTAAATACAGTAAAACAAAGTGTTCAAGGAATAAAAAAAGATTTCCT
Organism: Bacillus sp. FSL K6-0042; assembly: GCF_038006685.1. Taxonomy (NCBI): domain Bacteria; kingdom Bacillati; phylum Bacillota; class Bacilli; order Caryophanales; family Bacillaceae; genus Bacillus; species Bacillus sp. FSL K6-0042. The sequence continues at coordinate 2,010,634 of NZ_JBBOVS010000001.1, read as the reverse complement.
CGTTATGACTGATGAGGGAGAGGGTATACATAATGAGTACTATAAGCACATAACAGATATCTTTACGAAAACGGATACACCTATTAAACCACTTTATGACGTTAGTTTAATAGAAAATGGTAAAGTAACAAGTAATTTTTTAGATAATCAAGACACAAAGCGGTTTGTCAGAATCGCGAAAGAGAACGCATATTATCCGCCGGCTCGTTTAAAACTTGCGCTTACTTATTTATATACAACACCAGGGATGCCGATTGTTTACTACGGAACGGAAATTGCGCTTGATGGCGGGGGAGTGCCAGATAATCGCCGCTTAATGGATTTTAAAACAGATGAAAAGTTTTTACAGTATGTAACGAGATTGGGAGAGATTCGTCAAAAATTCCCCTCTCTTCGCCGTGGGACATTTGAGTTGCTATATGATAAGACTGGGATGAGTGTGCTAAAAAGGACGTATAAAGATGAAGTGACACTTGTTGCAATTAACAACACGAAAGAGACACAAAAAGTTTCACTTTCGGCAAATGAGATAGGAGAAAATCGAGAATTAAAGGGATTATTGGAAGATGAAATCATTAGAGAAGAAGATGGGAATTATTATCTCGTATTGAAGCGAGAAGAAGCAAATGTATATCAAGTTAGAGAAAAAACGGGGATTAATTGGATCTTTATCTCTTTGTTAGTTGGTATGAATGTGTTATTTATTGCTTTTTTAATTGCTGTAAAGAAGAAAAAATCTTCTACTCTATAAAATGAAAGTGGATAGATTGACAGTGTATCTCTTCAATTCATGGATAATATATATTTTCTAGTACACTATTAATTCGTGAGTAGTGTACTTTTTTATTTATGAGATGACATCTATTCTATTGTAAATGCAACAGTAGATATTATGACGAGAATATATGTTTTTTATTAGTGATACAGGATGAATTAAGGTGGAATTGTCTTAGAGTTTTGTGGATCAGATTGATAGCGTATATAGAAACAAGAAAGGTATGTGTGAGATTTCCTTCATCGAAAAAATATGTGGATGTATCTTTTTAAAGTAAATTGATTAATTGGTTTAAAGCATTCTAACATAATATTGAATATGATGAATATGTAATCTGCAGGTTATGAATCTTTTTAGTTAATAGGAGGTGAATTTAAAATGCCTTTTACTACTGGGCCAATTGAAAACGTAGGAAATCAGCCTGCTAATGCAAATAGAGCTAAGGTTAAAATCCTCAATCGTACTGGAGGTACACTTAATGGGGTACTTCGATCTTTTAGACTTGATGGTACAAGAACATTAATCGAACAGAGAAACTTTACTGTAGCTGCTAATGCTTCTACTCTTGTAATTCTAAGTTTAGTTCACTCTACTTTGGGACAAGCAGACCAATATGAAGTTGAAATTGTTCCTAATCAAAACGGTGGCATATACAGTGTTTATGGAGTAACTGCTCAGGGTGTTATTATTACTGCACAACGAGTTTTGAATACAGAATTAACGCAAATTCTGTAGTAACTATTACTGATCAATAAAAACTCTCTGTAGGATTAAACTTAGATTCTTTTTCTGTGCTATTTATGAATGTATAAGAGAAATCGGCCGATTAAAGTAATGAATTCTGCTTCATAAATGCAGTTGTCATCTAATGTAGTTATTCTGGTTGGGATGTATCTTTTTTTCATTCCCAACCAGAATAACAAAATTTGTTATTATTACTTCATAATGATGATTAAAAAAATTAGTATTTAAAAATATTGTATGGATATGACTGTTATGCACTGGGATTACTTCTTTCGTAACACCTGCAAAACGGTGATTATGCCTGTCATTGTACTTTTATAGAGTTTTTTCTATTAACGATAGTTGATGAACTGTACGTCGATTGGTAAATCAGCGCTACGAACTGCTGCGATTACTGCTTGTAAGTCATCGCGGCTTTTTGCTGTTACGCGTACTTGATCATCTTGTACTTGTGTTTTCACTTTTAATTTTAACTCTTTAATAATGTTATTAATTTTCTTAGCGTTCTCTTTATCGATACCTTGTTGCAACGTTGCGCGTTGACGTACTGTGTTACCAGCGGCGCTTTCTACTTTTCCGTAGTCTAAGTTTTTAATTGGTACTTCGCGTTTAACTAGTTTTGAAATAAGAACATCTTTTACTTGATCTAATTTAAATTCATCATCAGAAGTTAAAACGATTACTTCTTTTTCTAATTTAATATCACTTTTGCTTCCTTTAAAGTCATAACGATTTTGAATTTCTTTTAATGCGATGTTAATAGCATTTGTTACTTCTGGTAATTCTACTTTTGAAACGATGTCAAAAGAACTATCTTTTGCCATAGTAAGCACCTCCAAATTAAATTCCACCTCTTATTATAGTGAATTTTTGCGAGTTGGACAAATAAAGGAAAATTCGTGTTATAATGAAGCTTTCTTTGGAATGATAAAAATATACTTTATATATAGAAGGGAATTAAAATATATGTATTTGCAGCCAGGATCGATTGAACAGGTAACTGTTTTACGAGAAACGGAAATTGGATATATGGTTGGATTTGACGATGAGGATGGTTATGAGGAAGTATTTTTACATAAAAATGAAGTAGCGGGAGAAATTGAGGAAGGCGATACGATTGATGTATTTCTATATCTTGATCATCAAGAGCGAATTTCTGCAACGATGAAGACGCCGCTTATTACGATAAGTGATTGGAATTGGGTAAAAGTTGTAGAAGTAAAACCTGATCTAGGTGTGTTCGTTGATATTGGTGTTTCTAAGGATATCTTAATCCCAGCTGATGAGTTTCCAATTTATACACCAGTTTGGCCAGAAGAAGGCGATGAGTTATATTGTACATTAAAATTAACAAATCGTGGCCGTCTTATTGCTCTTCCGGCAAGAGATTCAGATATGCAGGAAATTATTGTAGAGGCAACGCCATCTATGCGTAATAAAAATGTGAACGGACGTGTATATCGCTCGCTTCAAGTTGGTTCGTTTGTATTAACGGATGAACATTTCCGTGCTTTTTTACACCACACAGAAAGAAAAGAACAAGTTCGTATTGGTGAGCGTGTAACGGGCCGTATTATTGATGTGAAAGATGATGGTACGATTAATATTTCACTTCTTCCGCGTAAAGAAGAGGGAATGGAAGATGATGCTGCGGTAGTTTATGAGTACATGGAGAGCCGCGGAGGAGCAATGCCGTTTTGGGATAAGAGCCATCCGGAAGACATTAAAGAACGTTTTAATATGAGTAAAGCAGCGTTTAAACGTGCGCTTGGTAAGTTGATGAAAGAAGAAAAGGTTTATCAAGAAGAAGGTTGGACGTACTTCAAGAAATAAAAAAATCCGAACAGGCTCATGCCTGTTCGGATTTTCAGAGTGTTGGGAAACAGGAGTCAGTAGGCTCCTGTTTTTTGTCGTTATGTGTCGGAACGTCGATATATTCGAATTTGCGCCGATAAAGTGAAACCTTAATCAGTGGGGGGTTCATCCCCCGCTGATTATTAGCTCTCGCCAATCGGGCTTTTACGGGCAGTTGATTCCTCACTTATCTTTCTCGTTTTTCTCTGAATCTTGAGGTGGGAGTCTTACTGCCCGTTAATGCGGGGGGGGGGGATTTCATTTACTATTCTTCTACCAGCCCACTCTGTTGCTAGATTTTTTATTGTTGTCCGGAAAGACGAGAGAATGTATCTTTCAAATCACTATCTTTTACTTTAATATCAGCTTTCTTGAATTCGTCTAGTAATATTTTTTGGCCTGTAGTTTGATCTGCTAATCGCTGTTCTTCCAGATTTTTACGAATGGAATCTTTTACTTCATCATATGGTTTTAATTCTTTTTTATCGGTAAGTTTAATAATGTGATAGCCTTGTGATGACTTGATAGGTTTGCTAATTTCACCGACATTTAATTTGTAAGCCGCTTCTTCAAATTCAGGTACCATTTTACCTGGACCGAAGTATCCAAGGTCTCCGCCATTTTCCTTTGAACCTGGGTCCTGTGACTGTTGTTTTGCTAACTCTTCGAATGAAGCACCTTCATCCAGTTGTTTCTTAATATCATTTGCCGTTTTTTCATCGTTTACTAAAATGTGGCTGGCTTTAATTTCAGGTTTATAGTTTGCTTTTACATCTTTATCTGTAATGCTTTTCTTAATGGCTTCGTTCATTGCTAATTTGAACCTAATTTGATTTTTAAAGTCATCTTCATCTTTTAGGCGGTTACTTTCTAATACCGTTTTGAATTGATCACCAAATTGATCTTTTGCTTTTTTGAATTCTTTATCGACTTCATCATCAGATACTTTATATTTTTTTGTCATGATATCTTGTGCCATCATTTCATATAGCATATCTTTTCCGTACCGTTCTTTTAACTGCTTGTCAAAATCACCTTTTGTAATGGTTGAAACTTTTGATGTTGCAATCGCCTCTGAGTTATCTTTTAGACCACAAGCAGACAGCATTAACGTTCCGAGCGCAGCTGTGGCCATCAATAATTGTTTTCCTTTCACTTTAACACCTCATCTAATTATGTTGTTATTATTGTAAAATAGCGAGGTGAACATGAAGTGAAATTGATATGTTTTTTGTGAAATGAAAAAGTACATCAACAAGATTGTTGATGTACTATTAAATCCATTTTGATTTTCCGACATATAATCCGCTGCTATGAAGAACAAAAGGTGACCGCTACTTGTTTTCTCTTTTTGTTTTAACTTTGCATGGGGCAGGAAAAGGATCTGACCGCTTCTATGCATAGCTGGATGCTCTCTCCCGTCTAAAAAGGAAGGTTTTATGTCGGTTTTTTAATTTGTATTTTTATAAATGATTAAAGGTGATTTGTTTTTTTAGAATATGCACGTTTTCCTTGCTGGATATTTTTTTGTTCTTGTTCATTTTTTTGTGTGCGCTTTGCATTATTATCGCGTGCTTTTTTGTCATTATCGCTTGTATGCGGCATACATATCAACTCCATTTCTAAACAGTTGTACGTTTATCATTTCCGTTTTCGTAAAGACTATGTATACGAGTAGTGGTGACCTATTATGTATAAAGGTGGATGGGGTATGGACTTAAAATTAAATTATGCCGAATTAACGAAAAAACTAATTGTTGTTATCATTGCAGGTTTATTAAATGCAATTGGAATGAACTTGTTCTTAACACCGGCAAAAGTATATGCGAGCGGTTTCGCGGGATTATCTCAATTGCTTTCGCAAGTGTTAGGCGATTTTGCATCGATTCACATATCGACGGGAGTACTTTTTGCTTTATTTAATATTCCGGTTGTTATTTTAGCATGGAAAAAGGTCGGAAAAGCGTTTACGTTATTTAGTTTTTTATGTGTTGTATTTATGACACTGTTTTTAGAAATTATACCAGTGAAGGCTGTTTCAAATGATATTATATTGAATGCTATTTTTGGTGGTCTCATTTCAGCGATAGGGGTAGGAATTGCCTTAAAATGGGGAGCTTCCACAGGTGGTTTAGATATCATTGCAATGATTTTGTCAAAAATAAAAGATAAGCCTGTCGGAACATATTTCTTTTTCTTTAATGCAATCATCATTATTGCAGCTGGCTATTTGTACGGATGGGAAAAAGCGTTATACACGTTAGTAACATTATATGTATCATCGAGGATTATTGATGCAATTCATACTCGTCATGTGAAAATTACAGCATTTATCGTTACGAAGAATGGTAAAGATGTACGAAAAGCGATTCAAGCACGTTTAGTACGCGGTATTACAACTATACCAGCGACAGGGGCATATACAAATGAAAATAAAGAAATGTTAATGATCGTTATTACCCGTTACGAGCTATATGAACTAGAGAGAATTATTAAACAGGTAGACCCTGGTGCATTTACAAATGTGCTTCAAACAGTCGGTGTATTTGGGTTGTTTCGGAAAGATTAAAGAGGACCGGGAATCGGTCCTCTTGTTTTAATGTGTGTTAGTAATGTTTTGTAGTTGCTGTTGCATCTCACGCAGTTGTACCTTTTCAGCAGTTGAAGAATTGGCATAAGCGGATTGCAAAGCATTTTTGGCTCTATAAACGAGTTCCTGCTGTTCTGTGCCGCTTGAACAAGAAACGGCGCCCGAAACAGCATCTCGTGCTTGCTGAAATAATAAGTTACCCATTTAAACCCCTCCGAGAGAAGAGTTGTTTCGTTCTTTTTCTGCATCAGCTAATGTACCGCGGTACGGGAATCTTTCAGCATGCTTCATAACAGCATCGGCCCCTTGTTGGGTGAAACGTTTTGATTTGTTCTTTTTACCCATTCGTAATTCCCCCTTTTTTAGCAGAAAACAACTGACACATCGCTGTGTCTAGTTATAGTATGAGCGTTTTGAGCCAAACTATAAGTAGGGAATTTTTAGATTACAATCCAAGAACCTCTTCTAAATAAAGAGCAATTCCATCTTCTTCGTTTGTTAATGTCGTATGATTTGCTAATGTTTTTAATTCAGGAATAGCATTACCCATGGCGATGCCGTGACCTGCAAACTCAATCATCTCAAAATCATTGTCTTCGTCACCGAACGCAATAATTCGTTCTTGTGGAATGTTATAATAGCTAGAAACTTTTTGAAGTCCAATCGCTTTATTGAGGCCGCTTTTCACAATTTCAATAATCGGCCAAGGAGCACCCCATTTTCGATGATCAATCACTTCTGCATGCATATCTGTTAAATGCTTACGAATAGCTGTTGATTGCTCATCCAGTGCATCGATTAATAAGCATGTTGGATGATCTTGCAAAATGTTTAGTAAGTCGCCTGTAAAAATATTTGGAGAGCCAAATTCAAAGATATGCTTTTTATCCTCATCAATTTCGCGAACATATACATCATCAATTACTTCGGCATAAATGTTTTTAACGCCAAAATCAAAGCAAGCGCGAACGATTTCTTGTGCAGTAGAAAGCTCAAGGGGGGAATGATGCGTTCCCCAATTTGTATCAAGCGGGTGATGAACATAAGCGCCGTTAAAGTTAACGATAGGTGTATTCAAACCAAGTTCTTTATAATAAGCGTGGCTAGCGCGAAATGGACGTCCTGTTGAAATGACAACAACATGTCCTTGTTCTTTTGCTTTTTCAATTGTTTTCTTTGTTCGTGCGGAAATAATTTTATTGTCTGTAAGTAAAGTGCCATCTAAATCTAATGCGATTAAATGTTGTTTTTTCATGTTTTCACCTCTTATGAAAAAATTTTTGTTTCTATCTGTATTTCCGTTTTAAGATGCAGAAATAAGAGGTTGGAAAGTGTATAGATAAAGTAAAACTTCTATCAGCGGGGGTTCTCCATCCCCCGCTGATGGTTAGCTCTCGCCAATCGGGCTTTTACGGGCAGTTATCCTCCACCTATCTTCCTCATTTCTCTCTGAATCTTGAGGTGGGGGTCTTACTGCCCGCCAATAGCGGGAGAAACAACCATGAATGGAAGTTTCATTATATATTCATCTTACGTCGCGAAACATGTTAGTGTCCACTATTTCCTACTAAAAATCAGAAAAGTCAATGATTTTTTCGAAAGTTCAAATAATGTTTCTTTCATTTTGTACAAATTGTGAAAGGGGTTACAGTATGCGCACAGCAAGACGTATAATAAAAATGTAATCTTCTCGTATATGTTTGACTCTCCTTTGGAACTGGCCTAGAATAGGTCGGTTTCTTTTTTTTCAACAAGTGATGCTTTTTCTCCTGCTTTATCATGTAAAGTCATACATATGAACAGTAATAAAAAATATGACTCGTTTCCTAAACATAACAGAAAGGCTTTTTCAAAAATGGATATACTAACGGTGTAAAGATGTCATGGAAGGAGAATGAAAATGGGACAAAATCATAGGTTTCGTTCTGGACAGAAAGCACCAAATGATGGGCTTTATGTGGAGATTGGTGAAACAGGAAGTATGGTTAAAGATCCACAAATGGTAAAATTAACTGCTGGTCAAAGGTTTCCTGAGAATTCGAATCAGAACCGCCAGTGGACATATAAAAGAAAACCGTAAGAGAAGCCGCAATTTATATTGCGGCTTTTCTGATTGAAGAGCAGAGGTATACATACTTTTTTGGGGAAACAAAGTTCAAATTTCATAATCAAATTCATTGTATAAAAAAGACAATTGGCGTATAATCAAATTAAAGGTCAAATAAAGTCAAAAAATCAAAAAAGGTCAAACATCAAGAGGATTCCAATGTTTGGAGGTTTGTGAAGATGGACTTAAATCAAATGACGACGAAAACACAAGAAGCAATTATGAGTGCTCAATCTTTAGCGGTATCTCATCATCATCAAGAAGTTGATACTGTTCATCTATTACTTGCATTATTACAGCAGCAGGATGGATTAGCAGTGCGTATTTTTCAAAAAATGAATGTCAATATAGAACAATTAACGAAAGAAGTAGAAAGATTGCTTCAACAGAAACCATCTGTTACAGGAAGTGGTGTAGAAGATGGCAAAGTGTATGTGACAAATGCTTTAGGGCAATTACTTGTTAAAGCAGAGGCAGAGGCAAAAAAACTGCAAGATGAATATATTTCAGTGGAACATATTTTGCTCGCATTTTGCGAGGAAAAAGGTGATATGAATCACCTGTTCACAGCATTTCACATTACGAAGGATACATTATTACAGTCTTTAATGGAAGTTCGGGGGAATCAGAGAGTGACTAGTCAAAATCCAGAAGTAACATATGAAGCGTTAGAAAAGTATGGCCGTGATTTAGTGGCAGAAGTAAGACAAGGGAAAATTGATCCTGTCATTGGTCGTGATAGCGAAATTCGCCGGGTTATCCGCATTCTTTCTCGTAAAACAAAAAACAACCCTGTTTTAATTGGTGAACCAGGCGTTGGGAAAACAGCAATTGTTGAAGGATTGGCACAACGAATTGTGCGAAAAGATGTACCAGAAGGATTAAAAGATAGAACAATCTTTGCATTAGATATGAGTGCGCTTGTGGCGGGTGCAAAGTTCCGTGGTGAGTTTGAAGAACGTTTGCAAGCTGTGTTAAATGAAATCAAAAAAAGTGAAGGGCGTATTCTTTTATTCATTGATGAGCTCCATACAATTGTTGGTGCTGGTAAAACAGAAGGGGCGATGGATGCAGGGAATATGTTAAAACCAATGCTTGCGCGCGGTGAACTTCATTGTATTGGAGCGACTACTTTAGATGAGTATCGAAAATATATTGAGAAAGATCCAGCGCTAGAACGTCGTTTTCAACAAGTGTTAGCAGAAGAGCCAACGGTAGAAGATACAATTTCTATTTTACGTGGTTTAAAAGAGCGTTTTGAAATTTATCATGGTGTAAATATTCATGATCGTGCGATTGTAGCGGCGTCTGTATTGTCTGATCGATATATATCTGATCGCTTTTTACCAGATAAAGCGATTGACCTTGTTGATGAAGCGTGCGCAACAATTCGAACAGAAATTGATTCTATGCCAACAGAATTGGATGAAGTAACGCGCCGCATTATGCAGCTGGAAATTGAAGAAGCTGCTTTAGGAAAAGAAACGGATCGTGGTAGTCAAGAACGACTAAAAACATTGCAACGTGAACTATCTGATTTAAAAGAAGTTGCAAATGGAATGCGAGCGCAATGGCAAAAAGAAAAAGAAGAAATCCATAAAGTTCGTGACTTAAGAGAACACCTTGAACGTTTACGTCGTGAATTAGAAGAAGCAGAAGGGAATTACGACTTAAATAAAGCAGCAGAGCTTCGTCATGGTAAAATTCCAGCAGTGGAAAAAGAATTAAGAGAAGCGGAAGAAATGGGAGCACATAACGAACAAGAGAACCGTTTACTTCGTGAAGAAGTAAGTGAAGAAGAGATTGCAAATATCGTTTCACGTTGGACGGGTATACCAGTTGCAAAACTTGTAGAAGGTGAACGTGAAAAACTGCTACGTTTAGAGCAAATTTTATCAGAACGTGTTATTGGGCAAGAGGAAGCAGTTAGTCTTGTGGCGGATGCAGTTCTTCGTGCTCGCGCTGGTATTAAAGATCCAAATCGTCCAATCGGTTCATTCATTTTCTTAGGACCAACAGGCGTTGGGAAAACAGAACTTGCGAAAACATTAGCACAATCTTTATTTGATAGTGAAGAGCAAATCATTCGCATTGATATGTCCGAGTATATGGAGAAACATGCTGTGTCTCGCTTGATTGGAGCTCCTCCTGGATATGTAGGATATGAGGAAGGTGGACAATTAACAGAAGCCGTACGCCGTAAACCATATTCCGTTATTTTATTAGATGAAATTGAAAAAGCACATCCAGAAGTATTCAACATTTTATTACAAATGTTAGATGATGGGCGTATTACGGATTCACAAGGACGAACAGTGGATTTCAAAAATACAGTGATTATTATGACATCAAATATTGGTTCAGGGCATTTATTAGAAGGGTTACAAGAAGATGGTACAATTAAAGAGGAAGCAAGAGATCTTGTTATGGGGCAGCTTAGAGGACATTTTCGCCCAGAGTTTTTAAATCGTGTGGATGAAATTATTTTATTTAAACCACTTACAACAAATGAGATAAAAGGAATTGTTGGTAAAATTGTAAAAGAGTTACAAGGGCGTTTAGTAGATCGTCATATTACAGTGGAATTAACAGAAGTAGCAAAAGAGTTTGTTGTAGAATCTGGATTTGATCCGATGTATGGAGCGCGTCCATTAAAACGATATGTACAGCGTCAAATTGAAACGAAGTTAGCACGTGAATTGATTGCGGGAACAATTACTGATAATAGTCATGTAGTTGTTGATGTGGAAAATAATGAACTAGTTGTTCATGTAGAGTAAAAAAAGAGTCCGGAGATTGAATCCGGGCTCTTTCTTTATTAGTGTTGTTCTACTGGTTCGTTTGGAATTGCTGCTGCAATTGCCATTACAAGCACAGCAAGAACAATTGAGAATTTAGACGCTAGCGCGAAATCGTATACACCGCCAGTCATAGAGCTAATTACGTAGCTCATCATATGTACAAGCATAAACGACCAAATAAAGGCCCAAATTACACGCATCTTTTCACACCCCTATTCGTTCAATCTGTCCTTATTGTAACACAATTGAAAAAAGAATATAGAAAAAATATTTGTAGATTTTTCAACGCAAAATTGTATTCCTTTCATACATTATAAAGGAGTAGTTTTATGTTTAGAAAATAAGGCGGGAGAATGATGAGTGTTACGGAACGTTTTTTTTACTTAGAACAAGAACCATGTGTGATTTATTTGCCAGAGAAGCCCAATGGATTTGGTGTCATGCTTCTTGGTGATTACAATTATTTTATTGAGAATGGTACAAGTTTATGGACGCAGCATGCGGGGCGCGCTCATTTTTTAAATGGGCTGATAGAAAATGGATATACTGTTTTTTCATCTAATTTATACGGGAGACATTGGGGGAATGATCAATCGGTTCGTTTAGCGAAGCGTTTGTATCATGTTGTTATGAAAAAAGAAACACTAAACGAACAAATTCATGTCATTGCAGATGGAATGGGGGCTCTTGTGGCTCTTGAAATGATGAATCGATACCCAGAATGCATTCGATCTGTAGTGATGCTTACTCCATGCCTAGATTTGCCTGCACATGTGGAATTTGAAAAAGAGCATAAATTTTTCTATAAAAGGTTAGTGAGAGAGTTATTGCTTGCGTATGATGTGAAGGAAGCACAGTTAGAAGCGGAAATTGCTAAGAAGTCTTTTTCTTATTTACCTTCTTGTGTGCCTGTAAAAATATTTGTATCCACACAAGAACAAAAAGCTCGCAAGCAATTGTTACGTGAATATGAAAAAAAGCGGATAAATGAAAATTGTGAGACCGCACTATCTTTTCATTTGCAACATGTAAAATATAAGATGGTTCAACATACATGTCATTTCTTTAAAAAATATGAAGAAGATTTATGAAGCTCCAATATACATAAATGAGGAGCTATTTGTTTAGAGGGAGAAAGGGTTGGTGACATGAAGCGCGTACTAATTATAGGGGCACTTTCGTTTGTAGGCTATCATCTTGTAAATAAAATGCTTGCGGAAGAAGTAGAAGTATATGGCCTTGATTTTGCTGATCTGGAAAGTATGTCAAAAGTAAGTGAAGAAAAGTTATTTTTAATTGGGCGGAATGATTTGTTTATGTATTCGTCTATAAGAGATGAGAGCGGATGGAAGACAGTAGAAACCGACCGATTTGATGCGGCTTACTTTTGTTTATGTGAACCGAACAGGCAAAGCGGATTTCGAAATGAACGAATCATTTTACAATATTTAAAGCGTGTCATTCATATGTGCGAAAGAAAACAAGTGAAGCTAAATGTACTTTCTTCTATTGAAATAGCGAATGTGCAAGATCTATCTGAAAATAAACGATTATTTATGAAAGTAGAGGAAGAAGTGGAGAAGGCGAATATTCGCTATAGTATACTTCGTGTTCCAATTCTATACGGCCCATGGCAACCTTCCTTTATGACGTACCACAGGCTTATTCTTTCTGAACTTATGGAAAAGGAATATGAGCTTCTTCAAAATGAAAATGGAGCGGACCTTCTTTATGTAGAAGATGTGTGTGAATATTTATGGGAAAAAGGTAAAACCATAGAAAATTTAGGTGTATATAATATGATCAGTGGTAAAGAAAATCTATGGGAAAAAGGAATTATCCTTTTAAATGCTGAGCATAAAGTGAAAAAAACTGTTAAAGAAGTGAAAAGAGAAGAGATAAAGAGTATTTGTATTGTGAAAAACACGCCGTTAGAATTCGGTTTAAATAAACAACTGACACATTTAAAACGATATAAAGAGTTATACGAGGGACAAAACACATGTTAAACTAATGTAGAAATGAGGAGATTATTACTCCTTTTATCCCGCATTAACGGGCAGTAAGACCTCCACCTCAAAATTCAGCGAAAGCAAAGAAGTTAGGTGATGGGATCAACTGCCCGTAAAAGCCCGATTGGTTCAACTAATAATCAGTGGGGGGCGAAAAAAACCCCACTGATTAAAGTTTCACTTTATAGAAAGGATGAAGAAATATGAACGAAAAAAATATGCAGTTTTTACAAATCGCTATGAAGCACCTGCCGGAAGCAAAGGCCATTTTGGATGATAATGGGATTGCACTTGATATGGAAAAAGCGCAGCCAGTACTAGAGTTGTTAATGAAAGTAATGAACGAAGCATATGAGCTTGGAAAAGCGGGAAAATAAAGTGAACTAGACATAAAAACCCTTTTTTTGGAGGAAGAGAGCATCTAGTCATGCATAGAAACAGCCAGAGCCTTTTTCTGCCCCGCGCCAAGTAAAAGCAGATACGGAAGTATTTTTATCATTTTGACCGAGAAGACTCCCTCTTCTAAGCAAAGTGAAGGAGGGGGGAGTTCAATTGGAAAAGAGCGGGATATATAGGTAGTTTGCTTTTGGTTCTACTATGAGATAAGGTCGACAATATGTCGGCTTTATTTTTTTACTTAGAAATATATTCTAGACAAATAAACATTTATGTTTTAGAATTAGTACCAAGTCATAATAATTGATATAAAACGGAGGGCTGCGATGTGAACGTAGGCATTTTAGGGATCGGAAGATATGTGCCAGAAAAAGTAGTCACAAATCACGACTTAGAGAAAATCATGGATACATCTGATGAGTGGATTCGTACGAGAACGGGAATTGCAGAGAGACGCATTGCCGATGATACAATAGATACTTCATATATGGCGGTAGAAGCTGCCAAGAAAGCTATTGAAAATGCAGGGATTAGTGGAGAAGAAATTGACCTTATTTTAGTTGCAACAGTAACGCCAGATCGCTCTTTTCCAGCCGTTGCTTGTGTAATTCAAGAACAAATTGGTGCGAAACATGCAGCAGCAATGGATTTAGGTGCAGCATGTGCGGGCTTTATGTACGGAATGATTACAGCGCAGCAATTTATTCAAACTGGAACTTATAAAAACGTATTAGTAGTTGGTAGTGATAAATTATCTAAGATTGTAGACTGGAATGATCGTAATACAGCTGTGCTATTTGGAGACGGGGCAGGCGCTGTTATAATGGGAGCTGTTTCAGAAGGAAAGGGTATTCTTTCATTCGAATTAGGGGCAGATGGTAGTGGTGGCAAGCACCTTTATCAAGATGAATATGTTATGATGAATGGCAGAGAAGTCTTTAAATTCGCTGTTCGTCAACTTGGTGATTCTTGTCTTCGTGTTGTAGAAAAAGCAGGTCTTACGAAAGAAGATGTGGACTTTTTAGTTCCGCATCAAGCAAATATTCGTATTATGGAATCGGCAAGGGAACGATTAGGTTTGCCACAAGAAAAAATGAGTACAACAATTGAGAAGTTCGGAAATACATCAGCTTCTTCAATTCCAATTGCGATGGTAGAGGAATTGCAAAATGGACGTATTCAAGACGGTGATTTAATTATATTAGTCGGCTTTGGTGGCGGATTAACATGGGGAGCAGTCGCTCTTCGTTGGGGCAAATAAGGACTGAGAGAAAAAAAGGAGTGTATTTTGTATGGAAAAGAAGCGTGTCGTAATTACAGGACTAGGAGCTGTTACGCCGATCGGAACAGATGTAGAAACAGCTTGGGAAAACATTAAAAATGGTGTATCTGGAATCGGACGGCTTACACGCTTAGATCCGGAACAATTTCCAGCAAAAGTAGCAGCGGAAATTAACGACTTTGAAGCTGAAAAATATATTGAGAAAAAAGAAGCGCGCCGTATGGATCGCTTCACACAATATGCGGTAGCAGCAGCGAAAATGGCAGTTGAAGATGCAAAGTTGGACATTACAGAAGAAAATGCACCGCGTATTGGTGTATGGATAGGTTCTGGTATTGGTGGCATGGAAACGTATGAAGAGCAATTTAAAATCTTTACGGAAAAAGGTCCGCGCCGTGTAAGTCCATTTTTGATACCAATGATGATTCCTGATATGGCTGCGGGTCAAGTCTCAATTGCTACAGGTGCAAAAGGAATTAATACTTGTTCTGTGACAGCTTGTGCATCTGGGGCAAACTCAATTGGTGACGCATTTAAAGTCATTCAGCGCGGTGATGCAGATGCAATGATTACAGGCGGTGCAGAGGCGCCGTTAACAAGTATGGCATTTGCAGGATTTAGTTCAGCGAAAGCATTAACATTTAATGAGGATCCAGCAACTGCTTGTCGTCCATTTGATAAAAATCGTAGTGGATTTGTAATGGGAGAAGGAGCTGGTATTCTTATACTAGAAGAGTTGGAGCATGCGTTAGCACGAGGTGCACGTATTTATGCTGAACTTGTCGGATATGGTGCAACAGGTGATGCGTTCCATATTACAATGCCTGCTCCTGGCGGTGAGGGCGGTGTTCGTGCGATACGTCAAGCATTAGCAGATGCCGGTCTTCAGCCTGAGGATATCGATTATATTAATGCGCATGGTACAAGTACAGATGCGAATGAAAAATACGAAACGATGGCAATTAAAGAAGCATTTGGTGAACATGCATATAAAGTAGCGATTAGCTCTACAAAATCAATGACTGGTCATTTATTAGGAGCAGCTGGCGCTGTTGAGGCGATTTTCTCTGTTAAATCTATTACAGATGGAGTGATTCCGCCAACAATTAACTATGAAACACCAGATCCAGAATGTGATTTAGATTACGTACCAAACAAAGCGAGACATCAAGAAGTACGCACTGTTTTAAGTAACTCATTAGGGTTCGGTGGTCATAACGCAGTGTTAGTATTTAAAACTTATAAATAATGTAGTAAGAGGGTGTTTTGGGAAGTAGCAAAGGAGAGCTACTTCTTAAAACACCCTTTTTTAGGTGGGAAAGAGCGTCCGATCATGCGTAGAATCGATCGGCTTTTTTCATTTATCTTATTCTTCTCTTTTTTTATAATGAACGGTATGATGGAAGGAAACAACAAGATACCTATGTTACATATAACAGAAGTCATTCTAAAGTTTACAAAAATGTAAAAAACATGATGCTCCTTTTAGTTATTAGGTTGGGGTATAAAGAAAAAGCACACGATGAAAAGGAAGTGAAATTCACATGGTGAACATATTGCACACTTTTTGGGAGGACTCTGACGAGTTCGTAAACCCAAATCCAGTTACAGATGAAATGATTCAGATTGCAGAAGAAAAATTAGGTTATAAATTACCAGATTCCTATATTCGCTTAATCAAATCGCAAAACGGTGGTACACCTGTACAGAATTGTTTTCCTACTACCGTACCTACCTCTTGGGCTGAGGATCATATTTACGTAGCAGGGTTCTATGGCATTGGTGGAGAGCATGGAATTGATACGGAGGGAATTTACATGATAGAGGAATTTGAATATCCATCTTCTTGTATATATGTAGGAGAATCGCCTACAGCTGGACACGATGCTGTTTTGTTAGACTATAGCGAGTGCGGAAAACAAGGAGAACCAAGAGTAATTCATGTGAATGTAGAAAATTATCAAGATCCAATCATTACGTTCTTAGCGGACGATTTCCAAACTTTTTTACAAGGGTTACTTCCGTACTTTCATTTTGACAAGAATTAAATGTTAGATTGTCGACAAACAGGCTCTTTTTTGAGGGGCCTGTTTGTATGAACAAAAACCAAATTATAATTCTTATACCCGCCTTGTCCCCTCAGTTTAACAGTGCTCCAACAGAAGTTCCCTTCAGCAAGCACATACAGGAAAGATGAAACTGTGCAATCAGAAACAAATCAAAGCCAATCAAAAGTTTCATTTTATCACTTCGCGTTCGCTCCTTTTCTTGCATATATATAGAAGAAAAGGGAGGAGTGAAGATGGGGGTTATTCAAACGGCAGATTGGCTGTACCTTTATTATGGGCGTCCAGAAAAGCTTTGTGAGAAGTTTACAAAATACATTCCATTGCCAAAGGAGAGGTTGTACCGTTTTTTAATTTCTAAAGGTATGTATCGTCCAGTGATGGAAGGACAAAAAGAAATTGAGCAGCTAGAGGAAAAGCAGGTTTGGAAAGAGCTTTCTGAGGAGTATGAGGAACTAAAGCACTGGTTACAAGGGCCAGATGTCCCTATCTTTATTTTGTTATCAGATTCATATAATCGCACGGTACAAGCGGAATATAACGGAAAAGCTGGCTTAACAATGCGTCATGTGATTTTCCTGTTTGTCTGTGGACGGAATACAGTGAAGGAATTAAAAGCATTGCTTACCCATGAATATCATCACATATGTCGGTTACATCAAATTGAAAAGAAAGAAAAGGATTATACATTACTTGATACAATGATAATGGAGGGGCTTGCAGAGCAAGCGGTGTATGAAAGGCACTCAGAAAAGAGTTATGCACCGTGGACATCGTACTATACAAAAGAGGAAGCGGTTCATTATTGGGAGAAGGTTGTAAAAAAGAAAAAGGATATGAAGAGAGGAACAAGGGAGCATGACTGCTTACTAAATGGAATGCAAATGTACCCGAAGATGCTTGGATATGGCGTTGGATTTCATATTGTAAAAGATTGTGTGGAATTTGAGAAAGATAACACGCTTTCTTTATTGTCTATGGATGCCATATGTATATTAAATAAAGCAAATATTTTTACCTCTTAATAGGTGATAAATATAAAAAACTTGGCGCTGCCAAGTTTTTTTGCATGATGAAAATGGAAGTGAGAAGTAGTGAAGAAATAATAAGTAGAATATATTCCCTTGGATGGAATAAATTTTACAAAAAATGAACATAATGAGATGTACAAACAGTAGTGAAGTGAGGGGTAGAAAATGTTATATCTACATGATGTATGGGTAAATTGGTTTGAAGGTGAGGAAAATGGGTATAACGTTTGTCATTTTTACGAATGGCGGAAGGATGATACGATCGAATTATTAGATCAAGTGCCATTATTAAAAGTAGATTCTACATTATATCATTACATCGAGAACGAATTATTGGAACTTCCGCAAAAACTATTGGAAGACGTACATCATAAGGCGTATATTCGTAAAAATCATGAGCGTTTGCAACAAGAGTATTGTTTTGTTGTTACAGATGGAAAAGGAATTATTGCAGTGGATTCAATTGGGTACAATGTACCGATTCGAAAAAGTAGGCTTATTCCCCGTCAAGAGCAGATGGTATATGAGATGGTGGAAAATGTCCAAGCAGAAAAGTATGAGTTTCAAGTGGAAGAATCACAAAAAGAGCATCATATTTTATCACCATCGCCATATATTATGAATGGCTTAACTCGTAAAGAACGACAATTGAAACAATTGCTTTTTATGGCACTAGATCAACTACATACAACGAAAAATCCAGCTGAAATTCGCTATTGGTATACAGAATGGGATCCATCTGCATATGGGACTGTTCAACATATGAAATTTGAAGCCGTCTGGGAGCGCCTTTATGAGGAAGCGAAATATGGTTGGTCAAAAAAGCATGAACAGCTATGTGAACGCCTTGTAAAAGGGCAACCATTCTTTGAAAAGTTATGGGAAATGGAAAATGAACAAAAGGTAAATTAAAAAACCGCCAATTTGGCGGTTTTTTAATTTGATCCAGCTCCAGCGGCAAGAATGATCGGTGGCTTCGCGTCTTCCTATGAGGCAAAAAACGCCTCTACGTCAGGAGCTCCATCCCCCTCACATTCTAAGCGAGCCGCCCCCGCTTTTTTAGTTACCTACGTTTTCTGCTTAATCCCATTGCATTTTCAACTTTACGTAGTTGTTTCATTGCAACGCGGTTTGCTTTTTCAGCACCTTTGTCAAGGATTTCATCTAATTCAGGGGAGTTAATTAGTTCGTTATATTTTTCTTGAATTGGACGAATTGCTTCTACGACTACTTGTGCTAAATCACCTTTAAAGTCACCGTATCCTTTTCCTTCATAGTAAGCTTCTAGTTCTTCAATTGTTTTACCTGAGAATGAAGAGTAGATTGTTAATAAGTTGGAAATACCAGGTTTGTTTTCTTTGTCGTATTTTACGATACCGTCAGAATCAGTTACTGCACTTTTAATTTTCTTTTCGATTGTTTTTGGCTCATCAAGCATACTAATCATTGATTTTGGATTTGGATCAGATTTGCTCATTTTTTTCGTAGGTTCTGTTAATGACATAACACGAGCGCCTACTTTTGGAATGCGAATCTCTGGAATTGTGAAAATTTCACGGAAACGTTTATTGAAACGCTCTGCTAAATCGCGAGTTAATTCCATATGTTGTTTTTGATCGTCGCCAACTGGCACAATCTCAGTATTATAAAGTAAGATGTCAGCTGCCATTAATGGTGGATACGTAAGTAATCCAGCTGGAACGGATTCTCTACCAGATGATTTATCTTTATATTGCGTCATACGTTCTAATTCTCCAACATGTGCGATAGATTGCATAATCCATCCGAGTTGAGCGTGCGCAGGTACCTCTGATTGTACAAATAAAGTAGATTTTTCAGGATCAATACCACAAGCTACATATAGCGCAGCAAGACTGCGGATGTTTTTACGAAGTTGTACAGAATCTTGAGGAACTGTAATCGCATGCTGGTTTACAATGCAGAAATAACAATCATGTTCGTTTTGCAATTCTGTAAATTGTTTCATTGCTCCTAAATAGTTTCCAAGCGTAATTGTTCCGCTTGGCTGAATACCAGAAAAAATAACTGACATAATAATGCCTCCTTGAAATTTGTATGTATTGTTGAAGAGTGGGGGAAGTAGGTCAATGCGAGCCGCTTCCGCTTTTTATATAATCCAGCTCCAGCGGCAAGAATGATCGGTGGCTTCGCGCCTTCCTGTGAGGCAAAAAACGCCTCTACGTCAGGAGCTCCATCCCCCTCGCATTCTAAGCGAGCCGCTTCCGCTTTTAAATACAAAAAAGCCCATTCATCCCCAATGATCTAGGGACGAATGGACCGCGGTACCACCCTAATTATTTCACAAATAGTGAAATCTCTTTTATCCATTATAACGCCTGGATAAAACGCCAAAGCCTACTCCTAAGTTGTTTCGGTTTGGTGCTCAAAAGCCCATTCCATACTGTACAATTACTTGTTCTCACCAACCACAAGCTCTCTGAAATTGCTGCAATATGTACTCTTCTTTCTCATCGCATACATATGAATTTATTATAATATAGCTCTGTTTTTTAACAGCTGAGCGAGCCACTTGCGCCTTTTGAGTAATCCAGCTCCAGTGGCAAGAATACTCGGTGGCTTCGCGCCTTCCAGCGAGGCAAAAAGCGCCTCTAAGTCAGGAGCTCCATCCCCCTCGCATTCTGAGCGAGCCACTTGCGCTTTTTATAACAAAATGTTTTGCAAGTTATTATATCATATGGAAAAACGTTTGCAAACTACATCAAAATAGTAAAGCTAATGACCGTAGAGATGAGGCCTAAAAGAACACCTGTAATGCAGATGGGGTATGTCCATGTGAAAGAATACGTTTTATATATTCTTTCTTTTTTATCTATTGCTGATTCTTCTTCTTCAATTAAAGATTCTACCTTTTTATTTGTTCCAAATACTTTTTGGAAAGCGTACATTGTTATGTTGAAAAATCCACTTTGAAATAGAAATAAAAAACCTCCCAAAATAATAAAAAATAATGCAATGTAAAACATGATATTGACAAAATTCAACAAAAAATGAGCTGGAAATAGGAATGCACCAATGCTAGAAACGATTATTGCTAATAATATTAATATACAAGTGTGAAGATAAAGTCTATTCAAAATGTTCCCCTCCGTCAAAATATTACTAGAATTATTATACTATAAAAGTTATAATGAGTACTAGGGATAATTATTTGAAAATTATACGCAATTTTGTATTTTCTTTCAATATGATGAGAGCAATGTTAAGTACCTCATTTACAAAAAATAAAAAAAATAAACATTTTATTAAAAATTTTAACAAAAAAACAAAAAACTATATTCACAATCGTCACATTATATGTATAATGAAAATTGTAGAAACTTGGAGATTATTCTTTCAATTCTGCTTTTTATCAAGTGGGGGTACAGGAGGTGCAATTAGGGGAGGTAGTACAATATGAAGAAAAAGATACCACTAATACTTGCATCGACATTGACGGTCAGTATGCTTGGCGCTTGTAGTTATCAGCAAGAGGATACGAAAGCGAGTACGAAAGAAGGCAGTGCTTTAGGCAAACAAGTACTAAATTTACCTGAAGCTGCTGAAATTCCGACAATGGATACAACATTATCAACAGATGCGGCATCTTCTAACATAATGAATAACACAATGGAAGGATTATATCGCCTTGGAAAAGACGATAAACTCGTTCCAGGTGTGGCAAAGTCTTACGAGAAAACGGAAGGTGGTAAGAAGTACGTATTTAAATTACGTGATGATGCGAAGTGGTCTAATGGGGAACCTGTAACAGCTAAAGACTTTGTATATTCTTGGAGACGAGCTGTCGATTCAAATACAGGTGCAAAATTTGCTTACATATTATTCGATGTAAAGAATGCAGAAAAAATTAATAAAAAAGAGTTGCCAGTTGAAGAACTTGGCGTAAAAGCAATTGATGATCACACGCTAGAAGTGGAATTAGACAACCCTGTTCCTTACTTTGTTAGCTTAACGGTATATCCAACATTCTATCCATTAAATGAAAAGTTCGTAAAAGAACAAGGGGATAAATTTGGATTAGAATCTAATACGACGCTCTATAACGGTCCGTTCGTCTTAAATGAGTGGAAACATGAACAAAGTTTCCAGCTTAAGAAAAATGAGACGTACTGGGACAATAAAGTAGTGAAGCTGGAAGAAGTAAACTTCAATATTCTAAAGGATCGTTCAACTGCAATAAATTTATATGAAACAAATGCAATTGATCGTGTCGTATTGACATCAGAATTTGTAGATAAATACAAAAAAGATTCTGATTTCAAGACAATTAAGAAACCTTCTACACAGTTTATTCGTTTAAACGAAAAGAACAAGTTCTTAGCGAATAAGAACATCCGTAAAGCAATATCAATGGCCTTTGAACGTGAAAATATCGGGAAAGTTATTTTAAACGATGGTTCACAGGGGATATACGGTTTTGTTCCGAAAGGTTTAGCGAAAGGACCAAATGGAAAAGACTTCCGTGAAGAAAATGGAAATCTGATCAAAGAAGATATAAAAGAGGCTCAAAAATATTGGGAAGCTGGTAAAAAAGAACTTGGTGTTGATAAAGTAGATTTAGAGTTGCTGAACTTTGATACAGATGATGCTAAGAAAATCGGTGAGTATTTAAAAGGGCAATTTGAAAAGAATTTACCAGGCTTAACAATTTCAATGAAAATGCAGCCATTTGCACAAAAATTAAAACTTGAAGCAAGTGGAGAATATGCAATGTCGTATGCAGGATGGGCCCCAGATTATATGGATCCGATGGCATTCCTAGATATGTATACAACAGGAAATCCGCAAAACAAAGTCAACTATGCAAATCCAGCATATGACGAATTAATTAAGAAGGCAAAAGTAGAGACAGATGTACAATCTCGTTGGGATGCACTGTTGAAAGCTGAAAAACAATTGTTGGATGATGCAGCAATTGCTCCAGTATATCAACCAGGAAAAGCATATTTACAACGCAGCTCTATTACAGGGTTGCTAGAACATAAATATGGTGGCGAATTTAGCTACAAATGGGTTGAAGTCAAAAAATAAAAATGGTTTCCATCATGAATAAGGGTATATGCCTATGATGGGCATATGCTCTTATTTTAAAAAATAAAAGTAAGAATATTTCAAACTATCTTATTGCTTTTGAGAAAAATGGGGAGGTGCTTGATTATGGGACGTTATGCATTAAAACGTTTCGTGTACATGGCTTTGACATTATTTTTAATCACTACGTTGACATTCTTTTTAATGAAATTACTACCGGGTTCTCCGCTTAAGAACCAAGAGAAATTATCTCCGGCGCAAAAAGAAATCATTTTGGAAAAATACGGTTTAAATGATCCGGTACCAGTGCAATATGCGCGCTACTTAGGAAACTTAGCAAAAGGTGATTTAGGAGTATCATTCCAGTACGATAACCGTCCTGTAACGGATATGATTGTTGATCGTATTGGACCATCGGCACAGCTTGGTTTACAAGCAATCTTGTTAGGTACATTTATTGGATTAATCTTAGGAATTATCGCAGCGCTTCGTAATAATACATGGGTCGATTACGGGGCAACCATTATTTCTGTACTCGGAATGTCGGTACCATCCTTTGTATTTGCGGCGTTACTACAATATTTTGTAGGGGTAAAACTTGGTTGGTTCCCAGTTGCATTCTGGAAAGGTCCTGAATTTACAGTCATGCCAACGGTTGCTTTATCGATGGCAGTTACTGCGACAATTGCACGTTTCGCTCGTGCGGAGTTAATTGAAGTAATGCAAGCAGATTATATTTTAACAGCAAAAGCAAAAGGAATTAGTCAAGGTGTCATTATTATAAAACATGCACTTCGTAATGCATTGATTCCAGTTGTTACAATTTTAGGACCAATGGTTGCGGGATTAATTACAGGGACGCTTGTTATTGAACAAATTTTTGCTGTACCTGGACTTGGGGAGCAATTCGTTAAATCGATAACATTAAATGACTATACAGTTATTATGGGAACAACAATTTTCTATAGTGCAATCTTTATTTTAGTCATCTTTATTGTGGATATTTTATACGGAATTATTGATCCTCGTATTCGTCTAGCGGGAGGGAAAAAATGATGAAAGATGTACAAAAATTATCTCCAGATTTATTTCAACCAGCCAATCAAAGCAATGTTGATAATGAAGTCATTGCCCGTCCAAGCTTAACTTTTTGGCAAGATGTAAGAAGACGTTTGTTCCAGCATAAAGGGGCAATGTTTGGTCTTGTATTACTGATTATTATTACACTTATGGCAATTTTAGGACCGATGGTAAGTAAACATTCCTATAAAGAACAAGACTTAGGCCGTGCAAAAATGCCACCAAAAATTCCAGTGATCGAAAATATTCATTGGTTACCGTTTGATGGTACAGATCAATATGGTGTTGATCAATATGAGAAACGTGATATTAAAGAGTATTTCTGGTTTGGTACAGATGATCTAGGGCGTGACTTATGGACAAGAACATGGGAAGGAACACGCGTATCATTATATATCGCCCTGTTAGCGGCAGCGATTGATTTAGTAATTGGGGTTGCATATGGAGGTATTTCAGCGTTCTACGGTGGACGAGTAGATAATATTATGCAGCGTATCATGGAAATTATTAATGGTATTCCGTATTTAATTATCGTTATTTTGATGGTAATTATTATGGGTTCAGGTATTTGGTCAATTACACTTGCGA
Organism: Bacillus sp. FSL K6-0042; assembly: GCF_038006685.1. Classification (NCBI taxonomy): domain Bacteria; kingdom Bacillati; phylum Bacillota; class Bacilli; order Caryophanales; family Bacillaceae; genus Bacillus; species Bacillus sp. FSL K6-0042. The sequence continues at coordinate 1,986,238 of NZ_JBBOVS010000001.1, read as the reverse complement.
TGGCAATTACAGGTTGGATTGGAATGTCGCGGATTGTACGTGGACAAGTATTAAAATTAAAAAACCAAGAATATGTATTAGCATCTCGTACGTTAGGTGCAACAAACACACAATTAATTGTGAAGCATTTAATTCCGAACGTAATGGGACCAATTATCGTTATGACAATGTTTACAATTCCTACAGCGGTGTTTGGTGAAGCATTCTTAAGCTTCATTGGTCTTGGTATTCAGCCGCCAACTGCATCACTTGGTTCTCTTGTAAATGATGGATATAAGTCAATTCAAACGTATCCACATATGATGTTCATCCCTGCGGTTGTCATCAGTATGTTAATTTTAGCATTTAACTTAATGGCAGATGGATTACGCGATGCGTTAGATCCAAAAATGCGTAAGTAAACGAGGGAGGAGAAGTGAAAATGAAAACATTGTTAGAGGTAAAAGATTTACAAGTCTCCTTTGATACACATGCTGGTGAAGTACAAGCTGTTCGCGGAGTTACATTTGATTTGAAAAAGGGAGAAACATTAGCGATTGTAGGAGAATCTGGTTCTGGGAAATCAGTTACTTCGAAAGCGCTAATGGGATTAATCCCAAATCCTCCAGGACGTATTAAAAATGGAGAAATTGTCTTTGAGGGTCGTGACTTAACAAAATTAACGGAAAAAGAAATGCAGCAAGTACGCGGGAAAGAAATTGCAATGATTTTCCAAGATCCGATGACATCACTAAATCCAACGATGACAATCGGTAATCAAATTATGGAAGGTCTTATTAAACACCAAGGGATGAGCAAAGCGGATGCGCGTAAAGTTGCGTTAGAACTGCTTGATCTTGTTGGAATTCCAAATCCAGAAGCGCGTTTAAAGCAATACCCACACCAATTCTCTGGTGGTATGAGACAGCGTGTTGTTATTGCGATGGCATTAGCTTGTAATCCGAAACTATTGATTGCGGATGAGCCGACAACAGCACTTGACGTTACAATTCAAGCACAAATTTTAGAGCTTATGAAGGACATTCAACAGAAAACAGAAGCGGCGATTATTTTCATTACGCATGATTTAGGTGTAGTAGCAAACGTTGCGGACAGAGTTGCTGTTATGTATGCAGGTAAAGTCGTTGAAATTGGTACGGTTGATGAAATTTTCTACAACCCAAAACACCCGTATACATGGGGATTAATCGCATCTATGCCAAGTTTAGATGGTTCAGAAGCAGAGTTATATGCAATTCCTGGAACACCTCCAGATTTATTAAAACCGCCGAAAGGGGATGCATTTGCACCACGTAACCCACAGGCACTAAAAATTGACTTTGAAATGGAACCACCATTATTTAAAGTTAGTGATACACATTATGCGGCAACATGGTTACTTCATGAGCAAGCACCAGAAGTACAACCGCCAGAAGTCGTTCAAAAACGAATTCTTCAAATGAAAGCAGGTGAACAACATGACTAATCAACGTGAAAAATTAATTGAAGTAAAAAATGTAAAGCAGCACTTCAACGTTAGTGGTGGTGTTGTAAAAGCGGTCAACGACATTTCATTTGATATTTACCGCGGTGAAACATTTGGACTTGTAGGGGAATCTGGTTGCGGAAAATCAACAACTGGTAGAACGATTATCAGGTTATATGATGCAACTGCTGGTGAAGTATTGTTCGATGGTGAAAACGTACATGGTAAAAAATCACGTACAGAACTAAAGAAATTTAATCGTAAAATGCAAATGATTTTCCAAGATCCATACGCATCATTAAATCCTCGTATGACAGTTGGAGATATTATTGCAGAAGGCATTGATATTCACGGTTTAGCAAAAAGCAAAAAAGAACGTATGGATCGTGTGCATGAATTATTGAACACAGTTGGGTTAAATAAAGAGCATGCCAATCGTTTCCCGCATGAGTTCTCTGGTGGACAACGTCAACGTATCGGAATTGCTCGTGCACTTGCGGTAGAACCAGAATTTATTATTGCGGATGAACCAATTTCAGCACTTGACGTATCCATTCAGGCGCAAGTTGTAAACTTACTGAAACAACTGCAAAGAGAAAAAGGCTTAACATATTTATTCATTGCCCATGACTTATCGATGGTAAAATACATCAGTGATCGCATTGGTGTTATGTACCGCGGACAAATTGTTGAATTAACAAGCAGTGATGAGCTATACGAGAATCCAATTCATCCGTATACAAAATCACTATTATCAGCAATTCCGCTTCCAGATCCGGATTATGAACGCAATCGTAAGCGTATCGTATATGATCCATCTCAGCATCAATATGGTAATGAAACGCCTACTATGCGAGAAATTCGCCCTGGACATTTTGTTCTTTGTTCAGACGCAGAATACAAGAAATATAAAGAAATCTATCAATAATAGAAAAGAAGCGGCTGGAGAGGTCGCTTCTTTTTTATATAAATACAAATAAGAAAACTGATATAAACCCTTTCTTATTGGATGGGAGAGAGGATCCGTCCAAGCGTAGAAGCGGTCAGGTCTTTTTTTCGCCCCATGCCGAGTGAAAACAAAAGGAGAGAAGGAAAAGCTGGAGTAGAGATTTCAGCAATAGAGTGGGGTGATAGAAAAATAGTAACTGAAGTTTTATCGGCGCAAATCCAAATATATCGCCCGTTCCTCAAAATATATCGCCGTTCCGATAAAGAACAGCACAAAAACAGGTTGGAGAAGGCTTTCTCCAACCTGTTTTTTCTGAATATCAACATTAATATTAAGCTTGAACAGGAGCTGATTCTTCAGAAGTCTCCGGTTTAACAAGTGCATAATTTTCCCATGCTCTGCTTTTCCAGCGGAAGAACATAATGATGGCGCGTGTCCATTCATCAATCGCAATGGCTAACCAAATGCCGGGCAGTCCCATGTGCAAATAAAATACAAAAAAGTAGCCAAGTGGTAAACTCATTAATACCATTGAGAATGCGCCAATTAAAACTGGATATTTTGCATCACCTGCTGCGCGCAAGGAATTAATGATGACAATATTCATCGTTCGGCCTGTTTCTAGTAGAATACTTAATAAAAGAACGGTTGCTCCTAGAGCGATGACATGAGGATTATCTGTAAATAACCCCATTAACTGCGTGCGAAATGTTATGACGAGAATGACCATACATAACGTAACACCAATGGCCCACTTTACACTTTTCCATACACGTACATATGCTTCGTCTTTCTCATTTCCACCGACTAAACGCCCAACAATGATTGCTGTTCCCATTCCGATGGCGATAGCGAATAAGTAAGTAAACATTGAAATATTTGTTGCATACTGTCTTGCAGCTAATGATTCTGCTCCTAAGTATGTCGCATAATATAAAAAGACTATTTGACATGCTTGGTACATAACTTGTTCAAAAGCCGCTGGAATACCAATCTTTAAAATCTTGCCGATATATTCTTTTGATAATGTAATGTAGTAGTTCAACTTCACGCGATATTCCATGACGCGGTATAGTAACCAGAAGAAGACAATGAGTGCGATTAAACGGCTGAAAGATGATGATATAGCAGCACCTTGAACGCCCATTTCTGGAAAACCGAATTTCCCGAAAATAAGTACATAGTTTCCAGAAATATGAAAAATGTTCATTCCTAATGAAATCAACATTGCTTGTTTTGTAAATCCATGAACACGAATAATGGCAGCCAGTGAATTGATAATGGCTTGAAGAAAGATTGCTCCCCCAACAATTGATAAATAATTTTGTGCGTAAGTTAATACGTCACCTTGTAAATTCATCGCCATCATCATATTTTTCGAAAATAAAAGAAAACCGGCGCTTATGATGAGCCCGACTCCTAAGTTTAATGTTACCGCTAAAGCTGATATTTTTGATGCTTCCATATATCGTTTAGAACCAAGGTATTGAGAAACAACAATTGCGGCCCCGTTTCCGACTACTTCTAGTACTAATATTGCGATATGAAGGTATTGATTCGCTGCCCCAACACCTGATACCGCGTCATCTGATAGTGCACTTAGCATAAAAGTATCAGCAATCCCCATTAACATAAAAAGAAAAACCTCTAAAAAAATGGGCCATGTTAAGAAAAATAAATTTAATTTTTCTCCCTGCCCTTTTTTGGACGTAATCTCTGTCATATCATCCCCCACTTTACCGATATCCTTTTTGAAACAAAATGTATCTTAACACACTTCAGCAACACTTGCATTCATTTTGCAGCTTGGTTATTGAACTACCCCCACCTTCACTTCATTTAGAGGAGGGGGTCTTCTCGGTTGAAATGATAAATATATATTTCGAAAAAATAGGACATATATAAGTACAAATTGAAAAACCAATAAAAATCCTTTTTTTGGGTTGGGAGAGAGCGTCCGTTCATGCGTAGAAGCGATCATCCCCTTTTTTCGCCCCATGCCGCGTGAAAACAAAAGGAGAAAAGGAGTGGAGATCTTCTTTTATTTTCAAAGCTGTGACTTATATGTTGAAAGATCAAAATGGTGCATATTAGAAGGGAATAATTATACAAAAGATATTATGTGATATAAAATTAATTATACTCTGATAATTTAGGTGATTATAAAAACAGGTATATTTAGCATTTCAGGCAGGAAAATAAGTAATATAAAACGTTTACAGAAAATATTATGTTAATAGAAAATTTTAATAAGATAGAAAAACAAATATACAAATAATATATTTATATGTATAATATGAATTATTAGAACATATAAATATTTCTTTCTGTTTGAAAATGAAAGGGCCAACATTTTTTTAGGGGGATGAAAAAATGAAGAAAAAAGTACCAGTTTTAGTAGCGTCGACATTAGCGATGAGCATGGTTTTAGGAGCATGTAGTTATCAAAAAGATGAGTCGCAAGCGAAAGCAAAAGGGGAAAGCGGCAATAATAATGCGAAACAAGTTATAAATTTAACTGAAACACAAGAAATTCCAACGATGGACACAGCGTTATCAGCTGATGCAGTATCATCGCGAGTAATGAATAATACGATGGAAGGGCTATACCGCCTTGATAAAGGGGATAAACTCGTTCCAGGTGTAGCGAAATCAAGTGAAAAATCAGAAGATGGAAAAAAGTACACGTTTAAATTACGCGAAGATGCGAAGTGGTCAAATGGAGATCCTGTAACAGCGAAAGACTTTGTATATGCTTGGCAACGAGCAATTAATCCAGATAAAGCAGCAGTATCAGCATATATTATGTTTGATGTTAAAAACGCACAGAAAATTAATAAAAAAGAAATGACGCCAGATCAATTAGGTGTAAAGGCTATTGATGATTATACATTAGAAGTAGAATTAGAACATCCAGTTCCTTACTTTGAAAATTTAATGATTTATCCACTGTTTTATCCTGTAAATGAAAAGTATGCGAAAGAGCAAGGGAACAAGTTTGGTCTAGAGGCAAACACAACACTATATAATGGACCATTCGTATTAAGTGACTGGAAGCATGAGAGAAGTTTCCAAATCAAGAAAAACCCATCATACTGGGACAATAAAGAAGTGAAGCTAGAAGAAGTGAATTTTAATATTGTAAAAGACATGGCAACAGCGATTAATTTATATGATACAAAAGCGATAGATCGTGTTATTTTGAGATCTGAGTTTGTTGATAAATATAAAGGGGACAAAGATTTTAAAACTGCAAATGAAGCTTCTGTATTCTTCCTTCGTTTCAATCAGAAAAATGAAGCTTTAGCAAATAAAAATATACGTAAAGCAATCTCTCTTGCTTTTGAACGTAAACCACTTGTTGATACGATTTTAAACAATGGCTCTACTGAAGCGACGGGATTAATTCCAAGCAAATTTATAACAGGGCCAGATAAAAAAGACTTCCGATCTGAAAATGGGGAGTTAGTAAAAGCGAATGCGAAAGAAGCAAAGAAATATTGGGAAGCAGGCAAAAAAGAATTAGGTAAAGATAAAATTGAAGTTGAGTTGTTAAATGACGATGTAGATTTATCTAAGAGAATAGGGGAGTATTTAAAAGGTGAGTTAGAAAAGAACTTACCAGGTTTCACGCTGAAAATTAAGCAACAGCCATTTGCACAAAAGCTTAAACTTGAAGAAAGTGGAGACTATGACATGACATTTGCTGGATGGAGTCCAGACTTCCCAGATCCAGTAACTTACCTTGATATGTTTATAACAGATGGCGCGCAAAATAAAATGAAATACTCTAATCCGAAATATGATGAAATTATCACGAAAGCAAAGACGGATGGAAGCGATGTAAAAGCGCGCTGGAATAGTTTACTTGAAGCAGAAAAAATGCTTATGGATGATGCAGCAATTGCTCCTGTATATCAACGTAGTGCGGCTTATTTACAAAGAGGAACAGTTAAAGATATTTATAAGCATAATTATGGCGGAGATTTAAGCTTCAAGTGGGCATCTGTCGGAAAATAATTTAAAAAGAAGCAGGGAATTTCCTGCTTCTTTTTAGTATGTCCGTTTTTTATAAATCCCTTTGCCGCCAACTTGCTTCCATCCAGATTGTATTTCCGCACTTTTATCAACAAATTTCATTTTCTCTTTCCCACCAAATAGCTTTTCACCGATGCTATTCGTAATGACACCAATCAATGCTGTAATTCCGATGACGAGGGCAGCGACAATTGCAAAATCAATAAAAAAAGCAACCATATGAAAATTCCCCCTTTGCCTGTCTGTATCATTATTGTATGAGAAAAAAAGTTAAAAAGAAAGAAAAGTTAGAAAATAATTATTTTACTTAAAAATAGTCTAGACAATAATAATGAGGTTTGATAAAATTAACAAGAACAAACGTTCTTTTTCGTGGCTGTTTTACATAGCAGTAAGTCTTACATTTCACCATTGTTTTATCAGAAAAAGGTAATAAAGCGCTATCGGAAACATGTGGTGAAGTACATTATATGAAAGAGAGTCTATCAAAAAAATAGTTCTAAAGACGTATACGAATGGGATATAGGGCTTATGTCTTCAAGTAGTTATGCCAGCTTTACTGGTCCTAAGCAACAGTTAAAGACATATGGTGTTTTCCCTATTAGTAAGGAAATTTACTGTATATTTCTTTCTGAATCTATTGTATAATGATTATAGAAGTTACTTATTTAAAGTAATTGTTGTTTAATAAAAGTTGCTTGCTCATAAGTTGTTGTTTACATCGAAAGCAATTTTTCATTTTGTTGTAAGACAAGTCATAGTGAAGGATTGCTGGGAAATAGAAATTTAAACTGTAATTAGTACAGAATTTGTACTCTTTAAGGAGAGTGAGTCTTGTATGGTAACACTATATAGTTCTCCAAGTTGTACGTCTTGTAGAAAGGCGAAATTATGGCTAGAGGAAAATCATATTCCTTATACAGAACGTAATATTTTCTCAGATCCATTAACGATTGAGGAAATTAAAGAAATTTTACGTATGACAGAAAGCGGAACGGATGAGATTATTTCAACTCGTTCGAAAGTTTTCCAAGAGTTAAACGTTAACTTAGAATCTTTACCACTTCAAGATTTATATAAGATGATTCGTGACTACCCAGGCATTTTACGTCGTCCTATTATGATTGACGAAAAACGTCTTCAAGTAGGTTATAACGAAGATGAAATTCGTCGTTTCTTACCACGTACAGTAAGAACATTTCAGTTACGTGAGGCACAGCGTCTTGTAAATTAATATTAAAAGTTTTGTATATGAAAACCTTCTACCTCACAGTAGAAGGTTTTCTCATATATTAAGTAGTTGTCTCAGTATTTGTAGATAACTCCATTTTGATTTTTCGACACATTAGCTGCGGTTATGAAAACAAAAACAGTTCTCCACTTATTTCCTCTTTTTGTTTTTTTCATGGCATGGTGCGAAAAAAGGAACTGACCGTTTCTATGCATGGCCGGATGCTCTCTTCCACCCAAAAAGAATGGTTTGATGTTGGTTTTTCAATTTGGATTTATATAAATCTATATCAAATCAAGAAATACAAGTTTTACTTTACATTCCCTAATTTGATATGCTGAACAATAAACCCGATTGTTAATACTGTGAAAATAAAGAGGAAGGGTATACTTGTTGCAAAGGTCGGGTTATGCTGGAAAAAGTTCGCAAGTCTCGCTTCATGGGTGATCATTCTGCCAGCCGTGTAAGCAAGAACTGCTCCTCCGCAATAAATGAGAAAAGGAAACCGCTCCATAAATAGTAAGATGAGTTTGCTTCCCCAAATAATAATAGGGATGGAAATTAATAATCCGATAATTACGAGTGTAAAATTTCCATGAGCCGCTCCAGCAATCGCAAGGACATTATCAAAACCCATAACGAGATCGGCAAATACAATTGTACGGATTGCTTGAAATAATGTCGTTTTTCCTTGTATAGAAGAAAGGTCATTATTATTGTCGGTTAGTAAATTTACGGCAATCAGTGTAAGTAAGATGCCGCCAATAAGTTGTAAGAAGGGAATATCGAGTAAGTATACAGCAAGTATTGTAAGGAGAATTCGCAGCACGATTGCTAGGACCGTACCAATAAAAATAGCTTTATTCCGTTTAGATTCAGGTAAGTTTCGGCTTGCAAGCGCAATTACAATTGCGTTATCACCGCCTAGTACAACATCGATACCGACAATCATTAGTATAGATGTCAAAAAATCTAACTCCATCATTTTTCCTCCATTTATTCTGTTTTAATCAGTAATATAGGTGCAGCTGTATGTATGAAACGAAAAAGCTTGACCAGCTCTATTACAATTGTACGGCGCTAGGTGGAATTGTATGTCCGATTTTTTATTAAGAAGGAATGAGGGAGTTTATATCGCAAGTGTATATAATGGAATATATAAGAGGAAGGAAGTATGATGTATTAGCATAGAATAATCTAGGCGAATGACTGTTTTTCTAAAATGAAACGATTTTATTTCCATTCTGGAGAATCTTATCATAAAATGAAAGTACAAGAATCTATTGATTTGTCATATGAGTGGGGAATCCCTTCATAACAATTCCGAATAGGAAGGGAGAGTTGGATTTTGGACATTGAAAGAATTAACGATCATACGATGAAGTTTTTTATTACGTACGTTGATATAGAAGATAGAGGGTTTAATCGAGAAGAGATTTGGTACAATCGTGAACGAAGCGAACAATTGTTTTGGGAAATGATGGATGAAGCTCGCGATCATGATGATTTCTTTATTGATGGGCCACTATGGATCCAAGTACAGGCGATGGATAAAGGCATTGAAGTACTTGTAACGAAAGCACAGCTTTCAAAAGATGGACAAAAATTAGAATTACCAATAGGTCTAGATAAAATCATTGATATTCCTCTAGATGAGCGGATTGAATCACTATTTCAACAAGAGTTAGAGGAAGAGATGGAAGCGGGAACAAACTTTAACGAAGATGGAACATTTGGCTTTTTAATTAAATTTGATGATTTTGAAGACGTTATTTCGTTAAGTCATCGTCTTATATTTGAAGATATAAAAGATGAATTGTATTCGTTTGAAGACCGCTATTATGTATATGTTGAATTTGATGAAGTGCTACACGATGAAGAAGAAATTGACCGTATTCTAAGTGTTATTTTAGAATATGGGGAAGAGTCTACTTTAACGGTTCACCGTGTAAGTGAGTACGGTAAACAGGTTGTTAAAGAACACGCACTTGAGACGATTCGCAGTCATTTTCCTCCTAAAACGTAGGCCGATTTCAATATTATGAAATCGGCTTTTTATATGATGGGTATGATAAGAGTAGAAAAGCTATGTAAGTAAGGGGGGTAGGAATGAAAAATACATTAAAGTTACTTTTCTTTTTTCTAGGTTTATTCACAGTGTTTGTTTCGTTACGAATGTTTATTGATGTAGCATTTTATTCGGATGTTATAGGCATAAAGAATATTTCGTTTTTAGGATTTATAAGTATTGTATTTACTGTTTCTGCATTTTTAATTGGCTGTGTTATTTTCTTGGAAAATCGGCATCCATCTAAAACATTGACATGGTTAATTGTACTCGGTATTTTTCCTGTATTTGGTTTCTTTGCGTATTTATTGTTTGGACAAAATTTCCGCAGAAAACGAATGTTTCAAAAGAAGGCTCTTTTGGATGAACAAGCTTTCTTACAATACAAAGGACATGAAGATTATCAAGAACGCATTTTACAGAATCATAAACATCAAGAACTGCTATTTCGTTTAGCGGATCGGCTTGGTGCGTTAAATATTTCATTTCAGACAGAAACAAAAGTGTTAACGAATGGGGATGAAACGTTTCAAGCAATTTTAGCAGGATTGCAAAAAGCGAAGCATCATATCCATATGGAGTATTATATTGTACGTGATGACAAGCTTGGTACACAAATTAAAGACATTTTAATTCAGAAGGCACAGGAAGGTGTTACCGTCCGTTTTTTATATGATGCGGTTGGAAGTTTTAAGCTGTCAAATGCTTATATCGATGAATTAAACGATGCAGGTGTCGAGATGATTCCTTTCTTTCCAGTGCGTTTTCCGATTTTGAACGATAAAATTAATTATCGAAATCACCGAAAAATCGTTGTCATTGATGGGAATGAAGGTTTTGTGGGCGGACTGAATATTGGTGATGAGTATTTAGGGAAAAATAAATATTTTGGATTTTGGCGAGATACACATTTGTATTTACGAGGTGAGGCCGTTCAAAGCCTGCAACTCATATTCGTACAAGACTGGTTCTATATGACAGGGGAAGCAGTATTAGCACCTGAGTATTTACAGGTGGAAGCAGTGGATGGCGATCATTGGGGCGGTGTCCAACTTGTCGCAGGTGGGCCAGATAATAAATGGGAGACAATTAAGCATCTTTATTTTGCGATGATCGCTTCGGCAAGGAAGTCTATATGGATTGCTACACCTTATTTTATTCCAGATGATGATATTTTATCTGCATTAAAAGTAGCAGCTCTTGCGGGCATTGATGTCCGTTTATTAATGCCGAGTAAACCGGATAAACGAACGGTGTTTTATGCATCAAGGTCTTATTTTCCGGAGTTATTAGATGCAGGGGTAAAGGTATACGAATATGAAAAAGGTTTCCTTCACAGTAAAATTGTCATTGTCGATTCTGATTTAGCATCAATTGGGACAGCGAATATGGATATGAGAAGCTTTCATTTAAACTTTGAGGTGAATGCCTTTTTATATGATACAGATAGTATTCGAAAGCTTGTTAAGGATTTTGAAGAGGATTTGCAAGAATCCAGTGAAATTCATGTGGATCATTTTCATAAACGCCGCCTTCATAAGCGAATTGTAGAATCGGCATATCGTTTATTATCACCTTTATTATGAGGAGGATGTTCTTACAAGGACGTCCTCTTTTTGTCTAAAAAGGAATTTGTAATGAATTGTAGAATACAAAGCGGTATAGAAAGGATGTGGTATTATGTTTGTTGCAAGGAGAGAAAATGGAGGGAAAGTTCACCTTCTTGAAAGCTGCAATGAAAAGGAGCTACTTGCAATGCGAAAGAAGGAACGCTTTTTTTGCCCGATTTGCAGGCGAGAGGTGCAGCTCAAGTTAGGGAAGCAAAAGAGATGGCATTTTGCTCATAAAAAATTAAATCAGTGCCTCGTTTCATCTGAGCCTGAATCCGCTTATCATATGCGCGGGAAGGAACAGTTATATAGATGGCTCAAGTCGCAAGGATTTCATGTAAAAATCGAACATTACCTCCCAGAGATTCGCCAAAGACCCGATCTGTTTATTGAAATGAAAGGAAGACAGATTGCAATTGAATATCAATGTGCCTCTTTATCCACTGAGCAGTTATTAAAACGAACGCGTTCCTATTGGGAAATAGGGATACAAATCATTTGGATATTAGGTGGAAATCAACTGAAAAGGCACTCTGCTTATTGGATCTCATTATCCTCGTTTCATTTTCTCTGCATACAATCTTATCCTCAGCCTTCACTTCTCTTTTTTTGTCCAAATGAAAAATCATTTCTGAAATGCGAACTTCTTACCCCGTTTTCTGCAAAGGTTTATTTATCACAGATCATTTATTGCCCGGTACGTACCATCACTTTTGAGAAACTCTTTTGCCAAGCACCAATTACGAAAGAACGATTGGAGCGGGAATGGCAGAATAAAAAGACCTACTTTCGAACGAATGTCCTTCCAATATGGAATTATAGTCATAAATCACTTTTACATCTTCTATATCAATATCACCTTTCTCCCTCTTGTTTTCCATCTGAAATTGGTGTTCCTCTTCCATATGCATTTGCATTTCAAACGCATCCTTTTGTATGGCAGGCTTTTCTTTGTATAGACTTTATTGGCAAATTTAAAATTGGAGAATATTTTTCATTACATGCTGTTTTTTACTATGTAAATAAAAAGCGTAGTATTCAGAGGCGCACGTTACCGTATTTTTCGCAAAATGTATGGCAATTCGCAATCGTAGAGTATGTAACGTTTTTATGTAAAGCGGGAATGATTGAAAAGGTGGATGTGCATAAGTACCGAAAAATAAGGCAATTTATGATGCCGAAAACAGAAGGAGAAATCAAAGAATACGATGCGATTTGTTTGTCGCATGCGCTATCTTTATTCGAAACAAAGTACAACATGGGAAAAGGAAAAGCGGATATAATAAAGGAGTATCCTGAAGGAATTACATAAGCAGAATCGAATTGTACTAGTAGAGATTAAAAGGAGGTTTTTATTGATGTCTAATCAAAAAACAGCAAAAACATTGCCAGACCGCAGTGAGATTGAAGAAATGAACACATGGCGTTTGGAAGATGTTTTCCAAACTGATGAAGAATGGGAAAAAGAATTTCAAGCAGTAAAAGAATTACTACCAAAGTTAACTGAATTTAAGGGGAAACTTGGTGATTCTGCTGATTCATTATTAGAAGCTTTACAATATGAAGATGAAGTCTCAATGAGATTAGGAAAATTATATACATATGCTCATATGCGTTACGACCAAGATACAACAAATTCTGCTTATCAAGCGCTGAATGATCGAGCAACAAACTTATATTCTCAAGCGTCCAGCAGCATGGCGTATATCGTTCCTGAAATTTTAACAATTTCAGAAGAACAATTACAGTCGTTCTTACAAGAAAATAAAGAATTAAGCGTATATGAACATGCGTTAGAAGAAATTACACGTCAGCGTCCGCATGTACTGTCAGAGGCGGAAGAAGCATTGTTAGCAGAAGCATCTGAAGTCATGAGTGCATCAAGTAGTACATTTGGTATGCTTAATAATGCAGATTTAAAATTCCCATCTATTAAAGATGAAAATGGTGAGGAAGTAGAAGTAACGCACGGCCGTTATATTCAATTTTTAGAAAGTGATGATCGTCGTGTTCGTCATGATGCATTCCAAGCTGTTTTCGAAACGTATGGAAAATATAAAAATACATTTGCAAGCACACTTAATGGTGCAGTGAAACGTAATAATTTCAACGCGCGTGTTCGTAAATATGATTCTGCACGCCAAGCTGCGTTAAGCAATAATAATATTCCTGAAACAGTATATGACCAACTTGTTGAGACAGTAAATGATAACTTACATTTATTGCACCGTTATATTGATATTCGTAAACGTGCATTAGGTCTAGAGGAATTACATATGTACGATCTATATACACCACTTGTACCAGAAGTGAAAATGAATGTGAAATACGAAGAAGCGCAAGAAATTTTATTAAAATCATTAAACGTCCTTGGTGATGAGTATGTTGAGATTTTGAAAGAAGCATATGAAAACCGCTGGGTAGATGTATATGAAAACAAAGGAAAACGAAGCGGTGCGTATTCATCGGGTGCATATGGAACAAATCCGTATATTTTAATGAACTGGCATGATAATGTAAATAATTTATTTACACTTGCACATGAGTTTGGTCATTCTGTGCATAGCTACTATACAAGAAAAACACAGCCACATGTATATGGTGACTATTCCATATTCGTTGCGGAAGTTGCATCAACTTGTAACGAAGCAATTTTAAATGATTACTTATTAAAAACGACAGAAGATAAGAAAGAACGTTTGTATTTATTAAATCATTATTTAGAAGGATTCCGCGGTACAGTATTCCGTCAAACAATGTTTGCAGAATTTGAGCACATCATTCATAAAAAGGTACAAGAAGGTCATGCAGTAACGCCAGATATGTTAACGGAAATTTACTATGATTTAAATAAAAAATACTTTGGAGATGCTTTAGTCATCGATAAAGAAATTGGTTTAGAGTGGTCTCGTATTCCACACTTCTATTACAATTATTATGTATATCAATACGCAACAGGATTTAGTGCGGCAACAGCTTTATCAAAACAAATTTTAGAAGAAGGAAAACCAGCCGTAGAGCGTTATATTAACGAATTCTTAAAAGCTGGAAGCTCCGACTATCCAATTGAAGTATTGAAAAAAGCAGGAGTAGATATGGCATCACCAGAGCCTGTTAAAGAGGCATTACAAGTATTTGAAGAGAAGTTAAATGAATTAGAAGCGCTATTATTTGAAGGTAAATAATAGCGAAAGAGGGAAGGCGGGAGTGGAGATTCTCGTCTTCTTTCTTTTTAGCTATGTTAAATAATATTGTTGATTTCAGTAAAAAGTAAGGGAACACCTATTTATGGAGTTCCCTTTTTTCGTTAAAGCCCCCGATTATTAAATAAAAAAATCAGTCAAAGGCGATGTTAAACTATCGTGTTGATTATTTATTCCGCTATTCGCGGGCAGTAAGACCTCCACCTCAAGATTCAGAGAGAAACAAGGAAGGTAGGTGGGGGGATCAACTGCCGTAAAACCCCCACTGATTAAAGTTTCACTTTATCAATTTCATCTTAACTAAGATTTTTGAAAGAGTTTCAGTTGTTTCATATAGTCAACAGCCTTCGTTTTATTCTTTTGTTTAGAAACATATTCTGCCTCGTTTTTATTTCTATAATAGCCATTAAATGTATCTTCACAAAGAGTACCGTCAGAAATGGCTTTTTTAACTGCACAGTGTGGCTCGTTTGTATGTGTGCAATCAGAAAACTTACATCTCCTGGATAAATCTACTATATCTTCAAATCCAAAATCTAAGCTTTCTTCAAGGTCTATCATTTCAAATCCCATTTTACTAAAATTCAATCCTTCCACCCACTTTTAATAATGTTTAACAATTGAAATCCTATATTGCTAGTCCTACAAACGTTGTATTCCATTAAACTGCCTTTAACGGAATACTAAACGATTATTGTTTTGTGAATTCTGACAATTTAAGTTTATCATACGTCGCTTTCTTTGAGAACAGACAGTTTTCAACCATCATTATACTGACTGTTGTGTCGTCATTTCGAGGCCTGGTTTGGTCAAAGAACTCTTTCAGACCGTATTGATCTGCTGTGCTTAACTTTCTAATTTCTTAGATGATTTCCTTCAGTGCCATTCGAAACAACGCGCTCTCGTACTTTTTGTGTGCAGAGCAATCGTTCGTTGTTTTCGAATATCAATAGAGAAATTTAACATAGTTTTCTTTTTAGAAGCCTTTGAAATGGTTCCTATGATTGAAATACGAGAGGCTAATTACAATGATTGCGAATAAAAGAGGCAAGGCAATCATCTTTGGAAATGCTTGTAATAGTGAAAGAATGTACAGAAAAAAAGAAATACAAATGCCAAATAGTAGAAAGAAGATATGTGTTTTTTTCATAAAATCCCTCCTAAAAAGCTTCTTTTTAAAGCTTATTCAGTAATGAAAACGTTTAGAATGTGACAAAAGTGTGAAATTCGACAAAAAGGGTTGTCATCTGACGTCGAATCTTGTAATATAATAAGCGTGAACGAATTCACATACAAACATATACCCCTTTGTTTGAACGTGAAAATTTCTCCCATCCCCTTTAATATTTTTATAAGCCGTAAAGAAAAAGACCTGGTGTTTACACCAGGTCTTTTTCTTTTGTAATCCATTTCCAATAACGTTCGCATTTCACTTCAATCATTCGTACTTTTCTTTTCAATGACAATTTTTTTAGTTCTCGTTCTATTTCTTGCTCTGAGCAGTTATAAATAAATGCAATTTCTTTTGATGACATAAATTGGACCATTTCTAGTAATCCCTCTAGTGGTGGCAACGGAGCAGGCTCGATATCACATTTTACAATTTCTTTTAAGAGTTGTACGTATACATCATATGAATAAATTCCTGTAATTTTAATGCCTTCCTCATCTGAATTTGCATGAAAGAATACGAGAGAAGGGATTTCGGTGATGTGCATTTCATTTGTGAATTTTAAATCGCATTGGAATGCTTTTTTTGCACTAATCGAATGCAAATCTTTTTTAAATTCCTCTACATCAATACCGCTTTGCTGTGCGCATGCAAGTAGTGATTCCAAATCTGGTTTTGATACATTTTCAAGAAAAATGTATTCTTGAAGTTTCCGTAAAAATTTCGAACCTGCTTTTCGACCTTGCAACTCGGCTGCTTTAATTGCCATAGAAACTAAATACGGTGTAGATGAGGCGTCCTGCATATGTACTTTTCCATCGCATGAAAAGCCGTGCAAACTTGTTGTCTTTTCCCACACAAATCGAATATTAGCAGGTTTATTCCATTTGTGTGGGGAGGCGATTGCCCCTTCCACTTTTCCGGTTAATATGTGCCGAATCGAAAAATATTTTCCGTATTCGAGCCATAATTTAATGATGACTGGTTCGATTTCCCAGCAATCTTTGCAAAGTGGATCAATAAACAAATAGGCTTCCACAGATTTATGTTCGCACTTGGAAAGAGAAGGAATGCGCATATGCTTTGCTTCCTGTTTATCCATTACGCTTCACCTGTTTCGTTTGGAGTGTTGACCATATGCTGAGCAGTTAATGCTAAACGTTCAAAAACAAATTCTCGAATCTGCCCTTGTACTCCTGTATCTTCCATTGCTTTCTCCATACATGCTAACCAGGCTTTCGCGCGCTTTGGTGTAATCTCAAAAGGGAGATGGCGTGCTCTTAGCATAGGGTGACCATGTTCCTCTGTATACAAATTCGGTCCACCTAAATACTGCGTTAGAAATTGCTTCTGCTTCCTGGCTGTTTCTGTCAAATCGTCTGGGAAGATGGGAGATAAGTCAGGGTGTTTACTGACATAGGAATAAAACGTATCGACTAATGCTGCAATGCCTTGTTCACCGCCAATTGCTTCAAATGGTGTCATCGGTTGCTTGTTCATCCTGTATAAACTCCTTTTTCCATCAAATGTATATCTATTGTAGCAATGGATTGTCACGAAGAGCAACTAAACAGCTCTCGTGTAATCCTTTGCCCATTTTTTCCTTAAGATAAAGCTAAATATACGTGCAACATTGGTAAAGGTGAACCATTAGTAGGAAAAGCACCTACTGATGGAAGTTTCATTTTACCCCGCTACTCACAATCAGTAACCTTCCTTTTCAAAGAAGAAAAAACAAAGAGGGAAGGACTGACCGTAAGAGCCCGATTGGTGAGGGCTCTTACGGTCAGTGAGAAAAAACTTCTACTAATGGAAGTTTCACTTTAGCGTGCTTTGTTTTGTTTGGCAAGAAAAAAGCGTTGCACTTTATTTTTTGTATGGCGAACAGGTATATGGTGTTTGTTCAATAAATTGAGGAAATCAGCTTTGCCCGCTGCTTCATCTTGTACTTCATATTCAAGTTCATAATCATCGTGATTGTAATAGAAACTATGATCAAATACAAGTGTGCCGCCCTTAAATGTAGTTTCTGCTCGTTCTGTTGTTAAGCTTCCCATATAAGCTAAAGTAGAAACAGGGATTTGCAGGGCATGTAGTTGATCTGCTACAGGGCCTGGAATGAGCCCGTTTGTTTCCATCATTAGTTGTGCTTCTCGTGCTGTTAAAGGTTGATGAGTTTCCAGTAACCCAATTTCAGCTGGTTGTTTTAAAGTTAATGTATAAGCTCCGTCTTTATGACGAATACGAAGAGCAGAGCCTGCTGCTTTTAAAGAAAAATGAGGTGTTTCAAAATAATGATTCACTTGTTTTGTAAATGATTCGATAGAAAACACATCGCATAATGCTTGAAATTCTTCTTCTGTGACCATATTTTTAAATTCAATTTCAATTTCTTGTGTCATTGTATAAGCTCCTTCTTAAGAGTAATTCTTTAGACATTATCGCTTTTTCGCAAATTTGGTTCAATGTTTTATTTGTTTGCGTCCATGTTATGATACAATAATAGTGTGAAGTAAGACAGGAAGTTGATATGGAGGAGTTAGAGCATGCAAAATAAAATCCAAGTTAAGAGCGTAGAAGAAAGAGAGAATGCTCTTATTTTTTGTGCGGAAAATATTGAAATACAAGTGGAGGAGTTAAAGGCGCGTAATCACGTACTTGTAGACTCAGATCATTTATCATTTTTATATATTTTAGAAAACGAATCAGCTTTCATTTATGTAAGCATTCCGCATACATACTGGGAAGCAATGAACGGTGCAATGAAGAGTGATAAAGCAATGTTCGTTCGCGTAAACAATATTGAAATTGAGTTAGAGCAATTGAAAGAAGAAGTAGAATATTTAATTGAAAATATTGAAGGTAATGCAAATTACGGAGAAGAACTGGTAACGGCTGTAGAAAAAGTATTTCTATAAGCAAATGGATTGACTTTGGTGGTGGTTGAAATGAATCGTAATTGGGAAGAATTTTTAGCGCCGTACCACCAAGCGGTGGCAGAGCTAAAAGTGAAATTAAAAGGAATGCGTTCTCAGTTTACAATGTTAACAGAACACTCTCCGATCGAGTTTGTAACAGGTCGGGTAAAGTCGGTTGCAAGTATTATTGATAAGGCGGAAAAGAGAAATGTACCGCTTGACCGACTCGGAGAAGAAATGCAGGACATCGCTGGTCTTCGGATGATGTGTCAATTTGTTGATGAGATTAAGCCTGTTGTCGAATATCTTCGAAAACGAAATGACTTTGAAATTGTGGAAGAACGAGATTATGTGACGCAAAAGAAAGAAAGTGGTTATCGTTCGTATCACGTTGTAATTAGTTATCCTGTTCAAACGATTTGTGGAGAGAAAAAAGTATTAGTTGAAATTCAAATTCGAACATTAGCAATGAATTTTTGGGCAACAATTGAGCATTCTTTAAATTACAAATATAGTGGGCGTTTTCCAGAAGATATTAAAGTGCGCCTTCAGCGTGCGGCAGAAGCAGCATTTTTATTAGATGAAGAAATGTCTTCGATTCGTCTTGAAATTCAAGAAGCACAAAAGGTTTTTTCGCGCAAACAAGAAGCGAAAGAATCCGAATCATAAACTAAAGGGTGTTGGGCGATGAAATTTGCAATTATGTCAAAGGGAGATCAATCATCAAACGCACTTGCAAGTACAATGACAGATTACTTGCAAGATTTTGGGTTTACAATGGATGAGGCGGAACCCGATATTGTAATTTCTGTTGGGGGGGATGGGACGCTCTTATACGCGTTTCATCGTTACTATAATCGATTAGATGAGACAGCTTTTGTTGGTGTACATACGGGACATTTAGGGTTCTATGCAGATTGGTTGCCAACAGAAGTAGAAAAACTTGTGATTGCAATTGCGAAAACACCGTTTCAAGTGGTGGAATATCCGCTTTTAGAAGTCATTATTCGCTATGTGAATGGAAGTAAGGAATCGCAGTATTTAGCAATGAATGAAGCGACAGTAAAAAGCGCAGAAGGAACATTAGTAACAGAGGTGGAAATTCGCGGAGAATATTTTGAAACGTTCCGCGGGGACGGTCTTTGTATTTCTACTCCTTCTGGAAGTACAGCCTATAATAAAGCGCTAGGCGGAGCAATCATTCATCCTTCGATTGAAGCGATACAAATTGCGGAAATGGCTTCGATTAATAACCGTGTGTTCCGTACAGTCGGTTCACCGCTTGTTTTACCGAAGCACCATACATGTGTTTTAAAGCCATCGGCAGGAATGAATTTACAAATTACGGTCGATCATTTAACGATGGTTCATCAAGACGTAAAGTCAATTCAATACCGCGTTGCAAACGAGAAGGTGAGATTCGTTCGTTTTCGCCCATTCCCATTTTGGAAACGTGTTCGCGATTCGTTCGTTGCGGGTGAATAGAGAGGATTTATGTATTTGAGAAGATTTACATTAAAATGGTGTATGACAGAAGCAGAGAAGGGAATGCTCATTCGGGAATTTCTAAAAACGAAAGGGATTTCTAAAGCTGCTTTGACAGATATAAAGTTTCAAGGTGGGGCAATTGAAGTTGACGGTAAGCATGCGACGGTTCGGCACGTATTACAGGCCGAGGAAGAATTGCAAGTGTTTTTTCCGGTTGAGGAGAGAAGTGAAGGAATGCTGGCTGAAAATATTCCGCTGACTGTCCTGTATGAGGATGAATCCGTACTGGTAATCAATAAAGAACCATACATGTCAACCATTCCGTCAAGGGAACATCCGGCAGGAAGTGTTGCGAATGCGCTTCTTTATCATTATGACAGGCAGAATCTTGCAAGTACGGTGCATATTGTAACGAGACTGGACCGTGATACGTCAGGACTTATGCTGATTGCGAAAAACCGTTTCATTCATCATCTTTTATCAAAACAGCATCAGCAAAAACAAGTGAAACGAACATATGAAGCCATTGTTCATGGAGAATTGCTAGAAGAGTCGGGAACGATTGATGCGCCAATTGGAAGAAAAGGCGATAGCATTATTGAACGAATGGTATGTGAAGACGGTCAAAAAGCAGTTACGCATTTTCAGGTGATAGAGAGATTTCCTGATAAAACAAGAGTCTCACTGCAGTTAGAAACAGGAAGAACACATCAAATTCGTGTACATATGGCATATTTAGGCCATCCGCTATTAGGGGATGACTTGTATGGGGGGAGTAAGTCGCAGATGAAACGACAAGCGCTCCATAGTACGAGTTTAACCTTCTATCATCCTATTTTAGAAAAACAGATGACCTTTCATGCGGATGTGCCAGAAGATATGGAAGAATTATTAAAATAAGCTGCCTTCGCATGAGGGCAGCTTTATTTTTTAGTTATGTAATTGGACGAAATTTCTCAGGCACAAACGGCATCGAAGAAGGTACAGAAACGGTCTCCATTTCAGGGTACCGAAGGGCTGTTAGCTTCCCGCCAAATACAGCTCCTGTATCAATATTTACCGTATGATTGACAAAACGGGGTTCTGCCACAGGGGTATGTCCGTATACAATCCAAGCTTCTCCTTCATAATATTTCGCCCAATCACGGCGGACAGGTGAACCATCAGGTTGTTTTTCTCCAGTAATGTCCCCATATAATACGAAAGTTTGGACTTTCTTATCACTTCTTCCGATATAATCTTGGCGAATACCAGCGTGACAGACGATGAGTTTTTTGTTATCAAGCACATGATAGAGAGGTGACTGTTCGTAAAGATCGATAAATTTTTTCTGTACTATTTTTTGTTCGCGAGTTTGAAGGGCTTCATATTCAGCGACGGTTGTTTCTAATCCGTGTGCGATTGTTACGTTACGTCCGATGAAAAATCGGTACAACTTATTACAATGATTTCCCGGAGCGTAATAAGCTTCTTTTTTATTTATTACAAGCTCCCATACAATTTCAATCATGCGAAGGGATGCTGGACCACGGTCAGTAATATCTCCGACAAAAGCAAGTTGTCTCTTCTCTGGATGGACAGGAAGACCGCTATCCCAGTTATAACCGAGCTGCGCTGTTAATGTTTGAAACTCTTCTAAACAGCCGTGGATATCTCCGATAATATCGTACTTCATTTCACAACCTCCATCTTATTTTTACTTAGTATACCTAAATTGGATATAGAAAAAACCATACCCGCTGGATATGGTCTAATCAAACATAAACGTTTTTGTTCGCGATCGTACGTTCAGTACAAAGCCAATCGCAATCATATATGTCAGTAAGGAACTACCGCCATAACTCATAAGAGGAAGGGTAATCCCTGTAATCGGAAGTAATCCAATTGTCATCCCAATATTTTGGAATACTTGGAATGTAAACATTCCAATCGTTCCTGCACATAAATAGCTACCGAATGGATCATTACTTTCTAAAGCGATATGAATCATACGATAAATTAATAGGAAGAACAGTGAAATAACAACGCTTGCTCCTAAAAATCCAAATTGCTCAGCGATGTTTGTGAAAATAAAATCGGTATGCGGTTCTGGGAAATATACTTGCCCATTCTCCCATCCTTTACCGTGTAATTCACCTGATCCGGTTGCTAAAACAGCTTGCCTTAACTGATATCCTTGCGTTTCATATTCATAAGGTGCTAACCAGCCGTAGAAACGATCTAATTGATATTCTTTTAAAATATGTTCTTTAAAGAATGCTGTATGCGCAAAGTAAGTGTACGTTAACGCAGAACCAGCCGCTATAACAAGTGTAGCTAAACCGAAAATAAAGCGCCAGCGTATACCTGAAACTAAAATCATCGCTGCGAGCATCGCTGAAATAACCATCGTATTTCCTAAGTCTGGTTCTTTCGCAATTAAAAGTAGTGGTGGTAAACTTGCACCAAATATTTTACCAAGTAAAATTAAATCTTCACGCGGCGTCCGAAACGGATATTTTTCATTATGATTGACGATAATGCGACCAACGACAATGATTAAAAATAACTTCATAATCTCAGAAGGTTGGAAGTTACCAAGACCCGGCAAGCTATACCAAGCAGTAGCCCCTTTAATAGTTACTGCTCCAGGGATTTTTAATTCAAGCCCAATAAGTAAAATCATCGCAAATCCATACAAGTACCAAGCGATTTGTTTATATCGATCAAAATCAATCACCATAATCGCAAAAATTGCGATGGCCCCAATGACATACCATTGAATTTGTTTCGCAACAAAGTTTACCTGTTGTAAAGCCGGTGGTAAAGATGGTTGTGCACTTGCGATAGCAAAACAACTCACAGCCCCGATTACGAGTACAATCAGGATTAATATGTAATCTATTCGATATTGAGAATTCTTATCTTTCAACGTACGTAGTCCTTTCTATTGCTCTTTGCGTAATAAAAAAAAGACGCTATTACCATATTAGCGGATTTTGGACTGTTTGCAAATATGTTGTTTGGATTTTGAGTGTGAGATGTTAGATTATATAAATATAAATTGAAGAACTGAGATAAAACCTTTCTTTTTTAGATGGGAGGGAGTGTCCGACCATGCATAGAAGCGGTCAGTGCCTATTTTAGCCCCGTGCCAAGTTTAAAACAAAGGGAGGAAGTGAGAGTAGGTCAGCTTGAGTTTTCATAGTAGTAATTTATATGTGAAACCCGAAAAGTATGATTGGTGATGGAAGTGTGACTTTGTATAAATACAAATAAAAAACCACTCTTTTTGGATGGAAGAGAGGATCCGTCCGTGTGTAGAAGCGGTTAGGGCCTATTTTAGCCCCATGCCAAGTTTAAAACAAAGGGAGGAAGTGAGAGTAGATCTCTTTGGGTTTTCATAGCAGTAATTTAGATACGAAAGCCGAAAAGTGTGATTTTACATAAATACAAAATAAAAAACCACTCTTTTGGGATGGGAGAGAGGATCCGTCCATGGGTAGAAGCGGTCAGGGCCTATTTTAGCCCCATGCCATGTTAAAACAAAGAGAGAAAGTGAGAGCGGTTCCCTTTTATTCTTCATAGCCGTGATTTATCCAGCAAGTACTTTTAAATAGAGGAAATAAAGATTGAACTTTCGTAGTAGCAGGAAAGTGAAAGAGCAAAAGAGAAGTAAAGAACCAGTTATACTAATAATTTTGTTTTGCCTTATTTTGAATTTGTGATATGATATAAATATATTACCAGGTACTAATAACTGATATTACTTAATGAATTTAGGGGGATAAATAAATGAATCTTCTCAACTTAAAAGGAAAAAACATTATTGTCATGGGTGTTGCGAACCAACGAAGCATCGCTTGGGGAATTGCTCGTTCATTACATGAGGCAGGAGCAAACTTAATTTTCACATATGCAGGTGAACGTCTAGAAAAAAACGTACGCGATCTAGCAGAATCATTAGAAGGACAACAATCACTTGTTTTACCATGTGACGTAACAAACGATGAAGATATCGCGCGTTGCTTCCAGTCTATTAAAGAAGAAGTTGGAGTTGTTCACGGATTAGCACATTGCATCGCATTCGCAAACCGTGATGACTTAAAAGGTGAATTCGTTGATACATCTCGCGACGGATTCTTACTAGCGCAAAACATTAGCTCATTCTCATTAACAGCTGTAGCAAGAGCGGCGAAGCCATTAATGACAGAAGGCGGCAGCATCGTAACATTAACATACCTTGGCGGCGAGCGCGTTGTATCTAACTACAACGTAATGGGTGTTGCAAAAGCATCACTAGACGCAAGCGTAAGATACTTAGCAAACGACCTAGGACAACACAACATCCGCGTAAACTCTGTATCAGCAGGTCCAATCCGTACACTATCAGCAAAAGGTGTTGGCGACTTCAACAGCATCCTAAAACAAATCGAAGAACGCGCACCACTTCGTCGTAACGTAACGCAAGAAGAAGTTGGTAACACAGCGTTATTCTTATTCAGTGATCTAGCAAGCGGAGTTACTGGTGAGAACATTCATGTGGATTCTGGGTATCATATTTTAGGGTAATACATTTCATATATTTAAATTAAAGAGGAAGCAGCCGGCTGGAAACAGCTGGCTGTTTTTTTGTGCGTGGCATGCTAAGTTGAAGCTTAACGAGGAACAATTTATGTTGCATGGAGGACAACAAATAGAATCAGTTGT
Organism: Bacillus sp. FSL K6-0042; assembly: GCF_038006685.1. Lineage (NCBI taxonomy): Bacteria > Bacillati > Bacillota > Bacilli > Caryophanales > Bacillaceae > Bacillus > Bacillus sp. FSL K6-0042. The sequence goes on along the minus strand of NZ_JBBOVS010000001.1, from coordinate 1,961,408 downwards.
CTACTTTATAAATATGTAATTTGTACAGGATTCAGCTAGTACAGTATCACTATAGGCGGTATATATATCATACTTAAAAAGTAAAATGGATAAAGAGGTATGTGCATACTGCTATTCGTAGGGAATTATCTACTATAAATTAAAGTTTCTTTTTACAAGAAGGAGGGGATTAGATGAAGGGAGTTATTCTCGCTGGCGGTACAGGATCACGTCTATATCCCATTACGAAAGTAACAAACAAACATTTACTTCCTGTGGGAAGATACCCAATGATTTATCATGCAGTGTATAGGCTAAAAGAATGCGATATTACAGATATTATTATTGTAACGGGAAAAGAACATATGGGAGATGTCGTGAATTTTTTAGGGAGTGGAGAGGAATTTGGCGTCTCATTTACCTATCGGGTGCAGGAAAAGGCGGGAGGAATTGCGCAGGCTTTAGGGTTATGTGAACCTTTGGTGAGAACCAGTGGTATAGTTGTAATTTTAGGAGATAATGTATTTTCCGATACGTTAAAACCTTATGTAGAAAAGTATAAACAGCAAGGAGAAGGAGCCAAACTTCTTTTACAAGAAGTTGCTGATCCTAAAAGGTTTGGTGTTCCTGAATTAAAGGATGGACGTATCATTAGAATTGAAGAAAAACCTCACAATCCTAAAAGCTCTTACGCAGTGACTGGAATATATATGTATGATTCTGATGTGTTTCATATTGTTAACAAGTTGAATCCTTCTGCGCGTGGTGAATTGGAAATAACCGATTTAAATAACGAGTATCTCCGGAGAGGAACATTGACTTACGATATATTGCAAGGCTGGTGGAGTGATGCAGGGACTCATGAATCTCTTTATCGTGCCAATACGCTTGCAAAAGAAATCCGATTCGGGAAGGAATTTGATGCAAAAACTGAATAATGGAGGTGATGGCGAAAATGAACGTAATTGAAACTGTATTTGATAATGTAAACATTGTAGAGCCAGACGTATATAAGGATTATAGAGGATTCTTTAAAGAAAGTTATAACAAAAAAGTCTTTGGACAATTACAAGTGCCATATCAATTCGTTCAGGACAATATATCAAAATCGGTGGAAGCAGGGACAATAAGAGGCTTGCATTTTCAAATAAATCCTAAAGCTCAAACGAAGCTCGTACAAGTGATACAAGGAGTTATATTTGATGTTATCGTAGACTTACGAAAGGGGTCTCCCACATATAAGAAATGGCAAGGTTTTATTTTGAGTGAATATAATCACCGACAGTTGCTTGTCCCAAAAGGGTACGCACATGGATTTTGTACATTAGTCCCTAACACAATTGTCATGTATAAGGTCGATGAACATTACGATTTTCAACATGATAGCGGAATACGCTGGGATGACGAAGAAATACAAATTGATTGGCCAGTTAAATATCCGATTTTATCCGACAAGGACCAGTCATTACCGTCTTTGCAAGATGGCAATCATAATTTTTATTTTAGGGAGAAACGCACATGAATATTTTAGTAACAGGTGGAGCTGGTTTTATAGGCAGTAATTTTATAAGATTTTTAGTAAAGAAATACCCGTACTATAACATTATTAATTATGATGTATTAACTTATTGCGGAAACTTATTGAATTTAGAAGAGATAGAAGACAGAAAGAATTATATGTTTATCAAAGGGGATATTCAAAATAAAGAATTGCTTCATTATGTAATAAATCAATACAAAATTAACAGTATTGTTAACTTTGCCGCAGAATCACATGTTGATCGTAGTATTGAAAACCCACAAATTTTTTATTCTACAAATATATTAGGAACAACAACGTTATTAGAAGCTGCGAAGAAAAATCAGATTGAAAAATTTGTTCAGATTTCTACTGATGAAGTGTATGGTTCATTGGGAGAAACGGGATTCTTCGTAGAGGATACGCCTTTGAATCCTAACAGTCCTTACTCCTCTAGTAAAGCGAGTGCTGATTTGATCGCATTGGCTTACTGTAAAACATACAATTTACATGTAAATATTACACGCTGTTCAAATAACTATGGTCCTTATCAATATCCGGAAAAATTGATTCCTCTTATGATTACAAATGCCTTGGAGAATAAAACTTTACCTGTATACGGAACAGGTAGAAATATTCGAGAGTGGCTTCATGTATATGATCATTGTACCGCTATTGATTTAGTATTGCATAAAGGAAGAAAAGGAGAAATATATAATATTGGAGGAAACAATGAGAAGCGCAATATTGAAATTGTAGAGCTCATTATTGAACAGTTAGATACCTCTAAAGAGAAAATTTCCTTTGTAAAAGATAGGTTAGGACACGATTGGCGATACGCTATTGATGCTGAAAAGATAAAAAAAGAGCTTGGATGGAAGCCAGTATATACGTTTGAAATCGGTCTTCAAGAAACCATTCATTGGTATATCCATAATGAAAATTGGTGGAGTCCTTTAAAATACGGTACACCTTAGCAGAGGGAGAGAGTTATGAAGAAAGTAATAGCGATTACCGGAGCGAATGGACAATTAGGTAGACAGTTTGCGGAGGATTTACATGATTTAGGTTATCGAGTTTGTGCTTTAAGCCGGGAAGAGATGGATATAACGGATTTTTCAAGGGTTGATTTGGTTTTAAGAAAAATAAACCCTAATATTATTATTCATTGTGCTGCTTATACAAAGGTAGATGTAGCTGAAAAGGAAAGAGAGCAAGCGTTTCTTGTAAATGCTCTTGGAACAAGAAATGTTGCTGTTGTAGCGGATAAGATTTCGACTAAACTTGTTTATATTAGTACGGATTATGTGTTCGATGGAAAAAAAGAAACTGGCTATGATGAGTTTGATACTCCTAACCCGATAAATGTGTATGGAGCTTCTAAATATGCAGGAGAAAATTTTGTTAAGAGCTTTCATTCACGTTATTTTATTGTGCGTACCTCTTGGCTGTATGGAAAGTATGGAAATAACTTTGTTGAAACGATGTTGAAGCTTGCAAAAAGTCAGCTTGGAATTAAAGTAGTAAATGATCAAACAGGATCTCCAACCCATATAAAGGATTTAGTGCAATGTGTGCAAGAATTAATGGAAACCGAACTATATGGAACGTATCATGTATCTAATACTGGAGCTTGTACGTGGTATGAGTTTGCTAAAGAGATATTTTCTTTATGTGATATTAATGTCAATACAACACCTATTTCTACGAAGGCGTTTGGTGCAGGGGCACCGCGTCCTGTTTATTCGGTGATGGAGCATTGTGCGCTGAGGTTGAATGGATTTGGATTAATGAAATCTTGGAAGGATGGGTTGGGGGAATATTTGAAAGAAAGGGGAACGAGTAGACTGTGAAGTTGTTATTTGCGTAGCTCCGAAAGCATGCTGCACTAAAAATAATGCTAACTTCTAACGGTAGTTTTAGGAGCGAAGGACAATAGTTCTTCTCAATATAAAAGGAAAGATATGATCGCGATTAGCTATTTAACGAAACATCACATGGGGAGAACGGAGGAACGGATCTTTAGTATTATCTTGTTGGTAAAGATAAATATCCGTGAAAATTCCATTATCATAGATATAATTCATATATTATAAAGGAATTTATCATTTTGATAACCAAAAAAAGCTGGTCGCATAATTTAAAGAAGGGCGCTTAAAGATGTGAAAAAATCAGAATGGCAAATAATTTTGAATTTATAGGAGAAAGTTAGATGAATAATAAAAAAATAAGCTTCATATCTTGTGTCAATGATTTTGAAGAGTACAATACAGCATTACGTCATATTCATAATTTGAAGGTTCCTCATGGCTATGAAATTGAAACGATAGCGATTGAAAAAGCTGCTAGTATTACATCTGGATATAATGAGGCTATGAAAAAAAGTGATGCGAAGTATAAAGTTTATCTTCATCAGGATGCTTATATCCTAAATGAAAATTTTATATCCGATGTGATTACGTTATTTGAGAAATACCCTAAATTAGGAATGCTGGGAATAACAGGTGCGAAATCATTACCAAATGGATGCATGTTTCATAGTCCGCGCATATATGGGGGGATGTACCATACGCTTAAAGGGAAAGGTAATATAGAATTAACGCTAGCTCGTAATGTAGTAAGAGATTATGAGGATGTATTAGCTATTGACGGTGTAATCATGATTACTCAGTATGATCTTTTGTGGAGAGAAGACTTATTTCAAGGGTGGCATTTCTATGATGTTTCCCAAAGTTTAGAATTTGGGATAGCGGGATATGGGGTTGGAGTTGTGAAACAAGAAAATCCTTGGTGCCTTCATGATACGGGTATTATAAACTGGGATGGTTATGAAGAAAATAGAAAGATTTTCGTTCAGAATTATAGGCCATATATTAATTGAAAACAGATAGATGTTACGCTAAATCCTTTAAAAGGGGTGTTTTATATGAGTGATTTTATTCAAGCGTTTCATAAACATTACTATGATAGCTTAGTATGGGCTGAAAACACCGAATGGCTGGGTACTCCAATTTACAAATGTCCTTTGGATTTATTTTTATATCAAGAAATAATTTATCAAATTAAGCCTGATCTTATTATTGAATGTGGGACACATAGTGGAGGAAGTGCGTTATTTTTTTCATCAATGTTGGATTTAATTCAAAAGGGGCAAGTTCTTTCTATTGATATAGCACCTCAACCCAATCTTCCTACTCACCCCCGATTGACTTATTTACAGGCATCTTCAACCTCCCTTGAAGCTATGGAAAAAGTGCAAAGCATGATTAATCCTAGAGATGTAGTAATGGTAATTTTAGACTCTGATCACAGCAAAAATCATGTATTAAATGAATTAAGACTATATAGTAAGGTAGTTACTATAGGAAGCTATTTAGTTGTAGAAGATACAAACATAAATGGTCATCCTGTATTACCAAATTGGGGGCCAGGGCCAATGGAGGCACTAACAGAATTTTTGAAGGAAAATAATGAGTTTATCATAGATGAGAGTAAACATAAATTTTTTGTAACTTTCCATCCTAAAGGTTTTTTATACAAGGTACATTAAAAAATATGTAACTTAAATTACTATATTTTTTAGTGAATGAGAAGATTTAGTTAGTTTATATTCATTGTTATATTTTTAATTTTAGAAATATTAAAGTAATTATTGATTTTTTTTTGAATATATTGGAGGGATATAAAAGGAATTAATTAAGAGGGGGGTTACACGACGGTAGTGTTGTAATAATGGGGGAAATTGTAGAAATAAGTATAGTTCTATATAGAATATCTTATAAGGGAGAGGATAGAGTGTATATAGAACGAGGAAGAGAAATGTATCTTGAGTTACTGAAGAAGACAATTTTGTTTGAAATTTGGCAAGAATATGAACAAGATCTTGTTTCGGATCTACAGAAATATCCTGTCAAGAATAGGGCAGTAGATCCTGAAAAACATAGAATGGGAGAAATTTGGCCGAAATTTGCTCACAGTATGATTGGCCATGTACGTATGGATAATTTACAGATGTGTATGGAGACGGTTTTAAAAGATAATATAGAGGGGGATTTTATTGAAACAGGTGTATGGCGAGGAGGCTCATGTATCTTTATGCGTGGCTTCCTAAAGGTACACGAAATTGAAAACCGCAAAGTATGGCTAGCAGATTCGTTTCAGGGGCTGCCAGCTTCAAATGAAGAAAAGTATCCAAGTGATAGATTACTGAATTGGCTACACACAATTGATTATTTATGTGTATCCTTAGAAGAAGTACAGAATAATTTTAGAAAATATGACTTGTTGGATGAAAATGTTCGATTTTTAAAGGGGTGGTTTAAGGATACATTACCTACCGCACCGATTGAAAAGTTAGCGATCTTGCGCCTTGATGGGGATCTTTATGAATCTACAATGGATAGTCTAACCAATCTATACAATAAGGTCTCAGATGGAGGCTTTATCATTGTAGATGATTATTTCTTACCTCCGTGTAAAGCAGCTGTTACAGATTTCCATAGAAAATGTGGTATTCAGGCCTCACTTGTTCCGATTGATAATCACTCAGTATATTGGCGGAAATAAAAAGATTGGTTCATTAAGGTAAGAAGAGCTGATTTAATGTCAGCTTTTCTTACCTTTAAAATGTTTACCCTCATATTTAAGAATTATCATTTCTCATAAATGTCTATCGTTCCTCATCTCGATGAAATAATGTTTTAGCTATATTAAAGGAATATCGTTATTTTAAATAAAATTATAAAGAAGTTTTCCAGTTTAATCAACCAAGAGGAACTTGCTGCATAATTTAAAGAAAGGAGCTTAAAATGTGAAAAATCAGCATAGAAAATAACTTTAATTCTGAATTTATAGGAGAAAGTTAGATGAATAATAAAAAATTAAGCTTTATATCTTGTGTTAATAATTTTGAAGAGTATAATACAGCGTTACGTTATATTAATAACTTGAGGGTTCCTTATGGGTATGAAATTGAAACGATAGCTATTGAAAAAGCTAACAGTCTTACATCTGGATATAATGAAGCAATGAACAAAAGTGATGCGAAATACAAGGTCTATCTTCATCAGGATACTTATATTTTGAATGTAAACTTTATATACGAAATAATCAGATTATTTGAGGTGTATCCTAAATTAGGGATGCTTGGAGTCATAGGTTCAAAGACATTACCAAAAGGGATATGGTGGCAAAGTTTAAATTTATATGGTACTGTGTATCATACACTTGCAGGTAAAGGTAACATAGACTTGATGTCATATAGTAGTGTAAGGAACGATTATGAAAAGATATTGGCAATTGATGGATTAATCATGATGACCCAGTATGATTTGGAATGGAGAGAAGATATATTTCAAGGATGGCACTTTTATGATATTTCTCAATGTTTAGAGTTTATAAAAGCTGGATATGAGGTGGGTGTTCCTAAACAAAGAGGACCTTGGTGTTTACATGATACGGGTATTACAAATGATTCCGGGTACGAAAAAGATAGAAAAATATTTATTGAAAAGTATAAAGATTTTATACTATAGTGAGGCTGAATTCTTTTATGCTATTTATTAAAATATCAAGAGTAAATATAATTAAATTTATCAGGTATTGGAGCATGTTGCAAATTATACGAGGATAGTTCATCATCGTTTTTTTGAAATTTTTATGTGTATTTTTATATCGAGATACATTTTGCGGCAAGCTCTATACATTTCTTATAATCATATTTTAATAATTAGATTAATTTTGTTATAAAATTTGTGATTTAAGTAAGGAATAAAATATCCTCATAAACATGTTTTTATATTGTTTAATTTTCATAATAAGATTTTATTCTTGTTTGAATGTATAAAGGGATAGTTGATTTTTACTAATACTAGGTTGAAAGATTAATTTTGTAATTTTCTGAATAATGAAGACTGAGAATATGCAATGGATTAATCATTACTTTCAAGGAATCTTTCAATTTATCCCGCTACTTTGGAGCAATCAAATCTCCACTGATGGAAGCTTCACTTATATAGTAAATAATAATTTTAGTTCTACGACAAACGTTCATCGAATACAATGACATAGGTTAGGATAATTAGGAGCAGTTAGTCCAAAGAATTATGTTCGTTATAACGGTTTAAATAAATTAGTGTAATAATAAATAAAAAATGAAATTTGTAGTAAGATCACTAAAGTAATGAAATGTACTCTGTTAAGTTTCATGTGAAAGCTAATTTTATAACTTTGATGTGCTGGGGAAGGAGTGTATAGAAATATATGAAAGATGCCAATGAATACCAATATTTTTCCGGAGATTCTTCTGGAAATGTTCCTAATCTCCCCTCGCAGGATAAATTCAAAAATCTCATCATCATATTCGTATCCTCTGAATACGATGTACCATATTGGCCATTAGAGCAGGGAATTATTGATAGCCTAAAAAAGGTGGTTCGAGAACTACATGTAGTATCACCAAAGCAAGATTTACTGCGAGTTTCCCAAAAAGTAAAACCAGATCTTGTCCTTGTCTTTAGCGGATTCAAGTTACCTTACTACCAGGTCGAAATGCTAAAGAGTATTGGTATAAAAACAGCTGTATGGATGACGGATGATCCATATGTGATAGACCAAAGTAAAAAAATTGCTCCTTATTATGATTTTGTTTTTACACAAGAAATCAATTGTATTTCTTTTTATAAATCGATAGGTTGTCAAAATGTTTATCATTTACCGCTTGCTGCAGATCCTAACGTATTTTATCCGAAAGATGTTGATGAAAAATATAAAACAGATATTTTGTTTATCGGGGTTGCATTTTCAAATCGTGTAAAAATTTTTGATGAAATTGCTGGCTATTTGGCAAGTAAAAATACACTGATTTCTGGTGTCGGTTGGAAAAGTTTAAAGAATTATCATTTACTACAGCAAAGAATCAATGCCAATCATTGGTTATCTCCTGAAGAGACAGCGAATTACTACAATGGAGCGAAAGTTGTGCTTAACCTACATCGTTCACATGATGACCTGACTATTAATAAAAATAGTGAAAAGATAGAAGCTTTATCTCTTAATCCAAGAACATTCGAAATATCTGCTTGCGGAGTTTTTCAACTAACTGATATTCGTCCGGATTTAAGTGAATTTTATAAACCTGGCTATGATATTGACACATATCATACACCTAAGGAACTCATAGAAAAGATAGAATATTATCTAGAAAATGAACAAGAAAGAAAAATGATAGCGTCAAGAGCTCTAAATAGAGTCCAAAATGAACATACTTTTTCACATAGAATCTTAGAATTGCTTGGCATAGTTTTTTCTTGAAAAAGCGTTGAATGGAGAATGATAGTATATAGGATTAGTATAGAGAGGCATTATAGGTGAGAACGTTTATGTAGTCTTCAAATGTTATATTGGGAGATGAAAAAGAAAGCAATGTATAGAAAATCCTCTATACATTGCTTTTTCATTAAATAGCGGACTCAATTGTTAATACTGCAGTCGTAATAGTAAGCAAGTCTGGCGAATTGCCAGGAGTAACAATGCCAAAAAGCTGAATTCCGATTTCAGTTCCCGCAGCTAAAAAGACAGGTGCAGGTGGTCGCTGAGCGAATGGGACTTCAACTGTTTTAGGGTTACCCATGAGGCTAAGGACCGCTGTAGCTTGAGAGCCAGGAATAGCGATTCCGCCGGCAGTCAGTTGAGTTGATGCAGCGTCAAGATTTCCTCCTCTAGAAAAAGCTTTAAATTGGTAAAATAAGTTATAGAATCCGCTTGTTAGAATTACAAGTTTACCGGTACCGGCGTTAAAACCAATACCATTTCCAATACTAGCTGCATCTAGTGGAATATCCACAACTGATCCAGTAGTAACAATTCTCTCTAGGTCAGTATTTAAAGCTGCGGTTCTAGCTAAAAACCCAGCAACACAAGGAGGACAAAGATTAGTTGGAAAAGGAACAGAGATAGTGCCAGGGGTAGGACATGAAACAGCTTTCTTAAAATGGGAACCATGATGATGTGATCCACAACAATCAAACATATTTTCACCTTCTTTTCTTATTTAGTACATTATATTTAATGCAAACAGGAGTAGATTTGAAATGGACAAATTCCTATTTTTTATGATAAGGGCGTCCGATCTCCTATAGTTCATCCCGAAAATTCAGCTTAATTTGAGACAGGACATTTGAGCAGATATTAAAAGATAAAGTTATGAAAAACTTGAGGATGTATAGATATATCGTTATCTATTTCATATATAAGCACATTTTCTTTATACAATATTGAATTTGATTATGACTGTTTTTTCTCATGGCAAGGCTGCCGGATATGTAAAGAATAATAAAAGCAGAATCTTTAAAGCAGTAGTTGTTTAATGATAGCGATGTAGTCCAATGCTTTAAGATTTATAATCTCAGAACTCATGATAGGTGAAGGGAATAAGGGAAGCTGATAATCAATTCATATTGTATCAGATGATAAGATACATGAAATCGCATGTCTGCATATAAAAAATAAAGCAAATTTCCGTATCACGTGAATATACATCTAACAGTGGGAGTTTGTAAGAATAGGAGGGAAGTGACTTGAAACGGAAGCAGAGCAAGGATAAAGATAAGCAATCGATAATATATATTGCACAACCTACATTTAATGAGGGTAATTTGAACATGCAAAAGACGTTTGTTATAAAGCCGGAAAAAAAAGTAGAATTTGTATCGGAGGAGGAAAAGGAAATAACTATCGAAGGAGAGGCTATAATAGCAGAAGCTGAAGTCATTGAAGAAGTAAAGGCAGAGGAGGAATTTACAAAAGAGCTGCAAGCTGAAGATGAACAACCTGAAGTAAGGGGAATGGCTGCAAAAAAGAATGAAGTAGTTGAAGAGGAAAAGGAAATAACTATCGAAGGAGAGGGAATAAATACCAGAGAAGAAGAGGCTGTAATAGCAGAAGCTGAAGTCATTGAAGAAGTAAAGGCGGAGGGGGAATTTACAAAAGAGCTACAAGCTGAAGGTGAACAACCTGAAACAAGGGGAATGGCTGCAAAAAAGAATGAAGTAGTTGAAGAGGGTCTATCTAAAGGAGTGCAGAAAAGAAAGCCCTTCAAAGATATGAATAATGAAGAAAAACTTAATTTTTTAATACACCGGCCTAAATATATTCCGAAAGTAAAATGTCAAATCATAACATTAGAGGAGAAGTTGAATGGATATGTACTTTCTTATGAAAAAGGATATGTAGCAATCAAAATGATGGAGAAAACAAAAGAAATTAAAGTTAAATTCGAAGATATCGTTCACATTAAAATGATGGGTTTATAGGAATAAATATAGAAAGGTGACAGATACTCTGTCACCTCATAGTTTTTTAGTTTTACAATAAAATTACACTCTTCCAATGAAAGTGTCACGCAAACATTGAATTGCACAGAAACATTGCAAGTCAACTGTAATACAGAAGTTAGTAGATGCTAGACCGAAGAATTCTGTAGTAAGTCTAGGCGAGACTCCTGAACCTCCTCCAGTGTCTCTGAAAGTGATACCATTTTGATATTTACAAATTAAGGTTCTTGCGATTGCTTGGAAATCGGCTTGTGTTGATGGGTGGTTTGTAGTTGGCAAGAACAGTGAAAGCTCTCTTATAAGATCATCTAAGGCACCAGAGCTAAGGTTTGAAACATCTGGTACTAGTACTCTAAGAACTGCACAGCAATCACAATCTACGTCTTCCACTCGTAAAAACGGAGAAGGAACTGGGATAGGCAGCTCAAAAGCATCGGATGTCATAGATCCCGGATTAATAATGTTAAAGCAGCTTGCTGGTAGGAAAATTCCACCTTTTTTATCAAACAGTACGAAAGGTCGAGTATTAGCTAGTGGAGAAGTACCGCCACAGTTTGCGCCTAGAATTGGATTCTCGCAACCAGTTGGGCAGAAATTATCATGTTGTACGTCTTGTAGTTCGTTAATAAAATTCACGACGTCACATACACAATTAGTATCGTGACTATGCTTTTTGTCATCTTTGCAACTCATTATATACACTCCTTATCATTAAGTTTTGATTTACATTAATAGAATATTGAAGTGGGATTGAATCGGTTACTCCTCTTACAGAGTTTTTTTTATATGGGTAGAAGTAATGAAAAGGCAGGAGAGGGAAATGTTATTTACAAGTTGGCTTATGTTTTTTATTTTTGCATGTGCGGCTTTCCGGTTAACGAGGCTTATTGTCTATGATAAAATCACAGCATTTTTACGGGCGCCTTTTATTGAAGAGGTACAAATCACAGAACCTGATGGTAATATTTCCACCTATATGAAGATAAAAGGAACGGGATTGAGAAAATGGATAGGGGAATTGTTAAGCTGTTATTGGTGTACAGGGGTATGGGCGAGCGCCTTTTTATTGTTAGGTCATAATTGGATTCCAAAAATAATGGAACCAATTATATTATTATTAACAGTTGCAGGAGTTGCGGCGATTATTGAGACAATTGTTAGTCGATTGGTGGAAGAATAAGGAATAAGAGAACGAAACATAGGGATTGTTCATATAGTAAATCGAGCGTAAAAATAGAGGAGATGTATGCGATGGCAAATTATCAGCAACCTAATCCGTATCATAACCTTCAATATTGGCATCAAATGCAGCAACATATGAAGAATCAACAAGCACAACAGCAACTGCAGCAACAACAGTTATTAGAGCAACAAGGATATGTGAAAAAGAAAAATTGTAACTGTGGCGGTAAGAAAAAGAACATTTCTGATCAGCAAAACCAAGGTTGAAAAAACACTCATGTTACTGTGAGTGTTTTTTGTATACAAATATTTGCAGGGAAGAAGATGAAGCTATAATGGCTTCGGATGGTTAGAGTGATTTCTTTTATCGTTATGGGGTATATGAGAAATGTACTAGCAAGTTGTATTTTGTCCTAACATACGATGTGATTGGAAGAGGAGAGGTGAGGAAAAGGCAACTAATTATATTCAAAATCATTCTTCAGTTGCACATAATTGTACCCATTTTGAAGATATATTGAGAAACGATTGCTAATAATCATCGGAATTCAGCAGTTTCCAACAAACGTATCACGCAAACATTGAATACCACAAAAACAAGTTAAATCAACAGTGATACAAGACGGTGTTGCATGTAATTCAGCATGAGGGATAGTTAAGTAAGTACACACAGGATTTGGACTAGTGTCAGGTTTTTTGCCTACAACAACGATTAACGCTCGAAGTACGGCAAAGCAATCTTCATCTACACTTTCTACACGGAAAATAGGTGAAAGGCAATATTTATTTGTAGAAGGAACATATATTTCGAATGGGTTTCCTGACTTTGTGAATAAAATAAATGGACGTGTGTTTGCTGCTTTTGCGACATAGTGCCGACCGAGGAATGGGGCATTATATTGTGATGAATAAGCAGTGGGTACACATTCTTGTAATTCATATATGAATTTGACGACATTACATACACAGCTTTCATCAAAGTATGTATCGTGCCCGTTGTTGCAATTGCGACTCATATTGTTCACTCCTTATTTCTCAAGTTCACACTATTAGAATATGAGTCAAGACGAGTCGATATTACGGGAGACAAAGCTGATTTCTGTTAAGGCAATTGATATTTTCTTATGAATAACAACAATTAGGGTGTTGTTATTCATAAGAAAATAGAAAAAGCCAGCACCACATGTTAAGGCGCTGATTTTTTCGGTAAATCTTTTCGAGCAATATATAAAAATCTCGATACATCTAATTTTTTCCCTCTAAAAAATTGCGGAGAGGAAATGTATAGTTCTTCTTTTGCGCGCGTGATGGCGACATACATGAGCCTTCTTTCTTCTTCTAACGCCTCAGAAGTATCAGTTACACGGTCATTCGCATCTTTTAAAGAAGACGAATGAGGCAGTATGCCGTCGCTTGCTCCAAGTAAAAAGACACATGGAAATTCCAGTCCTTTTGCATTGTGAATAGACATAAGGGACACAGCATCTTTTTGTTGCATTGTTTTTAATGCTTCCATTTCTTTTTGGCTTTGAATCGCCGTGCTTACAAATTCTAAATAGGAAGGGATATCGGTAAATCGAGTAGCCGATTCCATTAATTCTTCGAGCATTTCTTCTTGTATGTCTTTATGCATCGTAAAGGAAGAACGGTCATTGCTTTGTAAGTACTCTAAGTATTTGCCTTTACCTTTAATAATTTCTTTTAGTGCCTTCTTTGGTTCTAATTCTTTTATGAATTTAATGAAGTCAATCCGGTCGTTTATTTTTTTGACTTGAAATGGTTTTAAACTCGGGTTTAGCAATAGAAAATGAAGAAGGGAAGGGAATCTTCCTTCACCGTATTTCCATTGTTCACGTTCAATAAATGAGATGCATTCATCACGGCCAATATACATCGTTGGTAATATACTTGAGAGCGATTCGATTCGAAACGGTTCATATGCGAGACGTAGATGATCGAGTACTGGCTTAATTAAAGAATGCTCATAGAACGATTGGATTGCACCGTGTTTGATAAACGGGACTTTATGAATCGTCAGTTGATCGAGTAAAGAACGGCTGACAGAATGTGTACGATACAATAAGCAAAAGTCTTTGTATTCTCGTTCGCCGCTCGCTACTTTATCTTGAATGAGTTGCAGAATTTGATTTGCCTCATCAAGAGTAGTTGCAGGGCGTGCATAAAATGGCTGTATACCTTCTTCATGAACAGAATATAATTCTTTTTTAAAGCGTTCTTGATTCAGTTTAATGACTTCGTTTCCAAGTCCAACGATAAATGGATTAGAACGATAATTTGTATTTAACGCAATAATGGTTGTATCATCAAATTCTTTTGGAAAGGATAAAATAATTTGATGGCTTGCACCGCGCCAGCCATATATCGCTTGATCGTCATCTCCCGCGATAAATAAATTATTTCGCGGCGAAGCTAACAGTTTTACAATCTCATATTGCGCATACGACGTATCTTGAAATTCATCGACTTCAATGTAATGGAATCTATTTTGTAATTGTGTTAATAAAGGTGCGTTATTTTCAAGCATATAGAATGTTTCTAGTAAGATATCATCAAAGTCTATATATCCGTATCTTTGTTTTACATCTTCATAGCGTTCATATACTTCACGGAATTCTTGTTCAACGGGTGTTTTTGCTTGTACATCTTTTGGACGATTTAATTTGTTTTTTTCGAGTGAAATCATTGCGAGCATCGTTTCAGCGTCATAATCATCTTTTAAGCGCAATTCTTTCAAAATTTTCTTTATCATAATTTGTTTATGTTTTTCATTTGCTAAAATCTGCTGGTTGTATCCTTGGCTACGAAGTAATTTTAAAAAGACGGAATGGAATGTACCTGCGACAACATAGCGGCTTGCAGCATGATTCATACCAGGTAAGTTTGCCACGCGGCTTCGTATTTCTTCAGCAGCTTTTTGTGTAAACGTAAGCAGTAAAATGTTGCGTGGGTGGACATTTTTTACATTGATTAAATAGCCAACGCGCGTTGTTAAAACAGATGTTTTCCCGCTTCCAGCTCCGGCTAGTGTAAGAACAGGACCTTCTGTCGTTCGCACAGCTTCTAATTGTTTTTCATTTAAATACACACCTTGCTGTTCTAGGGCGCGAAAATAAGCCGCATCGTTATCTTTCTCTACAATTAAATTGGCAGAAGTTTTTGGAATATGATATGTTGCTTGCGGAACGTTAGCGTGTGTTAATGATTTTTGTGAAAATTTTTCTTGAGTCATATATTCACCTTCAAAACTATAGCATCAACTTTTAACTTTAGCGGAAGAAAAAGAAAATAGCAATGTAAAAAACAGGAGGGGGTACCTCCTGTTTAGAAAATCATAATTCTTTTATCATCACAACATGTGGTATATCAGCCTCTATAAATACATCAGAAACAGTTTGATATCCGAGTTTCTTATAAAAGGATTCCGCCTGCGTTTGAGCATGAAGCTTCAATTTTGGTAGCGACTCCTCTTTGGCATACGCCTCGAGTGAGTCCATAATGATTTTTCCGACTCCCTTTTTGCGATGGGAAGCGAGAACGCATATCCGTTCCATTTTCCCGAAGCCTTGGGCGATGCGAAAGCGACCTGCCCCAACTGGAATATCCTCATCATATATAACGATGTGTTTAGAAGTTTCTTCAAATTCATCGTATTCTTCTTCGGCAGACACATGTTGTTCTTCGACAAATACTTGTTTACGTACAGAGAATGCGTCTCTTAGTTGTTCGTCTGTTTGTACGATTTGTGCTTGCAACTTAGCTATTCCCCTTTCCAAGGTGGAATGTTTCGTGAACTGTCCATGTTTCATTGTCTAATTGGTATAGAAGGTGGAAACGGTCGATTGGTTGCTCGTAATAAAAGTCTTTCATACGTAAGCGACCTAATACATCAGCATGCTCTGCATCTGATAAGTGTTGTCCAATTGTTAAGTGTGGTACAAAAGCGTACTCGCGTTCTTGTGTGAAGAATCCTTTATGCATTTCTTCGTTTAAGAATGTGAGTTCAGGTGTTTTTTCTACTTTAAAATAAATAACATTATTAACAGGTGCAAATGAGCTTACCTTTCCAACATGAAGGGTAAACGGATTTGTTTTGTTTGCAATTGCATGTAGTTCTTGTACAATCGCTTCTAATTGTTCATCTGGTGCCTCAAAGGGTGTTTTTAATGTGATATGTGGTGGAACCAATGCATAATGCGGATCGTAACGCTTACGCAATCCGTT
Source organism: Bacillus sp. FSL K6-0042 (assembly GCF_038006685.1). Classification (NCBI taxonomy): domain Bacteria; kingdom Bacillati; phylum Bacillota; class Bacilli; order Caryophanales; family Bacillaceae; genus Bacillus; species Bacillus sp. FSL K6-0042. Next base: position 1,945,154 of record NZ_JBBOVS010000001.1, on the reverse strand, counting down.
TGCTTTATCTTGAATCATTTTTGATGGAAAAATTACAATGCCTAGTTTCATCTTTATATTCCTCCCTTTGTAAGTCTAGTTAGATTTCGAGAAAATAAATCTCTTTTTCTATTATATCAAATAATTCTGAACACTGCTTCCTATTATTTCATTGATAGAATATAAGAAAATGCTTTTGGTAAATCATTTTGCCAATATTTCCATGTATGATTTCCTTCGAATTCTTCGTAATGTGTGATGAAGTTTCTTTCTGTAAGTAATGCATGCAGCTCGCGATTTGGCTCTACAAAATCAGAAACTTGTCCATCCGTTCTTTTTACAGCGGTTTCTTCCGTCCCAATTACATGATAAATTTCTAATGCCTGCGTTTCTTTAAAATCTTTTGCAAGGCTAAGTACTGTTTCATCGACAAACGGGGATTGCATAACGACTTTACCGAATGTATGCGGATACATAAGTGCTGTCATAACGGACACTGTACCGCCAAGGGAATCACCGATTAATACACGTCCTTTTCCCATTTGATAGGTTGGATAATTTTCATCAATATATGGAACGAGTTCGTGAGCAAGAAAGCGAATATATGCTGCATTCTTTACATCGTTTGGAAAGTATGTTTCTTTACGATCATGTACATTTTTATATGGAATACCGACAATAATTGTTCGGTCAATTTCTTCATTTTCACGAAGACGTTCAATTACGCGGTGCGCTTTACCAAGCTGAAAATAATCTCTGCCATCTTGTGCAATGACAACGGTGTGCTTGTGCAGCGGCGTATAATTAACTGGTAAATAGACAAGAAGCGTAACGTCTTCTTGAAGTGATGTACTGTAAAATGAAAGTTCTTCTATTCTCCCTGTTGCTTGATTCATATATGATCCCCCTAAATAAAAATATGCTGTAGTTGCCCTGTGAGGGTAGCGCAGGTAGTGAAGATGTAAGGATGCATCTACTACTGTGCTTCTCATTTTCTATTTTACCATAATGGTAAGAAGAATCTAAAAAATTAGTATTTATATGATAAAAGAAAAATTGATATAAAAGCTTTCTTTTTAGATGGGAGAGAGGGTCCGCCGATACATAGAAGCGGTCAGTTCTTTTTTTAGCCCCATGCCAAGTTAAAACAAAGGGGGAAAATGAGAGCAGCGCCTCTTTTTTCTTCATAGTCGTGATTTATATGTGAAAACCTAAAAAAAGGAGTTCTCCATCAAAAGCCAGATTGGCGAGGACTTTTGATGGAGAACCCTCCCACTGATTAAAGTTTCACTTTATATGTTGAAAGATTAAATTGGGTTTATATATAATGAAGTGGGGATTTTTACAGAGAGAGGGGTAAAATAACTTTGAAACAAGAAAAATCAATTGCACTACCGTTAGCAGTTTCCATTATAGCTATTTCATTTGCAGCTGTTTTCGTTAAGATGTCCTCAGCACCATTTTCAATTTTAAGCATGTATCGGTTATGGATTATTGTAATCTTTATGCTTCCGATTGTTTGGAAAAAGCGTGAAGAATTTCGCGGAATTCAAAAGCGAGACTGGTATTTCTTAATAGGATCAGGCTTCTTTTTAGCACTGCATTTTCTTTTATGGTTTGCATCTTTGAAATTTACAACTGTTGCCAGCTCAACCATTATTTTAGCGCTCCAGCCAATCGTATCGCTAGTTGGAGGTTTTTTTCTGTTTAAAGAAAGAACGACTTATTCAGCGATTGCTACAATGGGGATTGCTATCCTTGGTGTAATGTGCATTGGATGGGGCGATTTAGGGTTAAGCAGAGAAGCGATATTCGGGGATATTTTATCCTTTTTAAGTGTAATTGCAGTTGTTGGTTATTTATTTATTGGGCAAACAACAGTAAAAAAAGTTTCGCACTGGATTTATAGTTTTACCGTGTTTGCATTTGCCGGGATATTCATCGCTATTTATAACGTAGTAATGAATGTGCCTTTTACAGGATATTCTACATGGGACTGGTGGATTTTCATTTTGCTTGCGATTGTACCAACTGCTTCACATATGATTAATAACTGGTTATTAAATTATGTGAATGCGACAACAATTTCAATGAGTATTTTAGGAGAACCTGTTGGGGCATCAATTCTAGCATTCTTCTTACTAGGTGAGAAGCTGAATAGTATGCAAGTTATTGGTAGCGTTCTCGTATTATGTGGTGTGTTTATTTTCTTGTTGCAACAGCAAAAACGTGTGCAGAAGGAACCAGTACAAAGTGCAGCATTTACGCAAGAGCTGTAGTGTGTTTATAGATAATTAGTAGGCTGTTAGGGGCAATCCTAGCAGCTTTTTTCTACATAAATTGAAAAAATGATATAAAAACCTTTCTTTTTGGGTGGAAGAGAGGATCCGGCCTTGTATAGAAGCGGTCAGTTCCTTTTTTAGCCTCATGCCAAGTGGAATCAAAGAGAGAAAACGAGTGAAGATCTCCTTTTTGTTGAGTAACAATAAAATTGTTTACTTACAAATAAAATCGTTACATTTACAATAAAGATGTTTAAAGACGTCAGTCATGTTATGCCATTAAAGGGCCAGATTGTGGAGAAATGGATTTACTAAATCATATAATTTATTGTAAACTGAATCCACACAATTATTTAAACGATTTATTATAAAACAAATATTTATATATACTTAAACCATTATGAGTAAAAACAATAAGGGGGGAACTAACATGACGAAGAGAAGTAAAATCAACAATGAAAAGGAGTTGTTACTAGAACAACGTGAAGAATTACTCAGAGCATTGAAAGCCCGTTTTGAGAAAAACATGAACCGCCATAAAGGTCTTGAATGGGCTAAAGTCCAAGCAAAGCTGGATGCTAATACTGAAAAACTGTGGTCGCTCAATGAAATGGAAAGAACTGGCGGTGAACCGGATGTTGTTGGTCATGATAAAGAGAAGGGCGAATACATTTTTTATGATTGTTCAGCGGAAAGTCCTAAAGGTCGCAGAAGTGTTTGTTATGATCGTGAAGGGCTAGAGTCAAGAAAAAAACATAAACCAGAAAATAACGCTATTGATATGGCAACTGCCATGGGCGTTGAACTATTAACGGAAGAACAATATCGGGCGTTGCAAAAACTTGAAAATTTCGATATGAAAACGTCGAGTTGGGTGCAAACACCCTCTGATATTAGAGAACTCGGCGGTGCCCTTTTTTGCGATTGTCGCTTCGGGCACGTCTTTGTGTATCACAATGGAGCAGAATCCTATTATGCCGCCAGGGGTTTTCGTGGTTCGCTAAGGGTTTAAATTTTGCACAGATAGCTAAATTTGAATTTGAGAACGGATCACCTAGGGAAAAGTTTTAATTTCATTCTTCAACTATCGGGCGCTATCCTTGAAAAAGGGTAGTGCTCTTTTGCGTAAAAGGGCCAGATTGTTGAATAACTCTTTATAAGGAAAATGGAGATTGTGAAGAACTGTACTTATGCCAGCGGGCAGGTTAGTTTATTAAGAACGTGATATCTCATATTAATATAAGATATTTTAGGGAAAATAAACAGATTAAATTGAAAAAAGTTGATTTTAACCATATCCATTGTGGGCTAAAAGGCATATGAGCTACTTTCGATTGGATGAACCGAGGCATCAGTTTACCACTGTATGGTAAGGTTTAGCTGTTTTTTGAACTCTTCCTAATTTAATTATAGCATTTAAAAAATGGTTAATATAGACTTTTTATTCTCATTTACTACTGCTAAAATCAATAGAACATTAATGGTTAGGAGAGATGTAGAATGAGTCCTTTGGTTCTCGGTTTTCAGGAGATAGAAGAAACACAGCTTTTGCTCGTTGGCGGAAAAGGGTTAAATTTAGGGAAATTATCAAAAATTCAAGGAATACAAGTACCAGAAGGATTTTGTATTACAACAGTAGGATATCAAAAAGCCATCGAACAAAACGAAACGTTTCAAGCATTGTTGGATCAAATAACAATGCTAAAAGTAGAGGATCGTAATCAAATTAGTGAAATCAGTAGGAAGATTCGACAAATTATTATGGAAGTAGAAATTCCTTCCGATGTTGTGAAAGCAGTTGCTGACTATCTCTCCCAGTTTGGCGATGAACATGCTTATGCAGTGCGTTCTAGTGCGACCGCTGAAGATTTGCCACATGCCTCTTTTGCTGGTCAACAAGACACTTATTTAAATATCATCGGAAAAGAAGCAATCTTGCAGCATATCAGCAAATGTTGGGCTTCCCTATTTACGGATCGAGCGGTAATATACCGAATGCAAAACAGATTTGACCACAGTCAAGTTTATTTATCCGTTATCGTCCAAAGGATGGTTTTTCCACAGGCTTCAGGGATTTTATTTACCGCTGATCCGATTACTTCTAACCGAAAGCTGCTATCAATCGATGCCAGTTTTGGACTTGGAGAAGCACTGGTCTCTGGCTTGGTATCTGCCGATTGTTATAAAGTACAGGAAGATAAAATCGTCGATAAGATGATAGCAACCAAAAAATTGGCTATCTATGCACGAAAAGAAGGCGGAACAGAAGCGCGGCAAATTGATCCTGATCAGCAAAAGACTCAAACACTTACTGAACAACAGATATTACAACTAGCACGCATAGGAAGACAGATCGAAGCTTATTTTGGTTGCCCACAAGATATCGAATGGTGTTTGGTTGATGATACATTTTATATTGTCCAGAGTCGTCCAATCACTACTTTATACCCCATCCCTGAAGTGAATGATCAAGAAAATCACGTCTATGTATCTGTTGGTCATCAACAAATGATGACCGACCCCTTGAAACCATTGGGAATGTCTTTATTCCAGTTAACATCTTTTGGACCCAGGTTTAAAGCTGGTGGAAGGTTATTTGTTGATATCACGCATAATCTGGCTTCACCTGTCAGCAGAAAAACGATAATAGATACATTGGGACAATCCGATCCGCTCATAAAAGACGCACTCATGACTATAATAGAGCGAGAAGATTTTATAAAATCGTCACCAGATGGTAAAAAAGTACCGAGTCCCAGTAAAAGCAATAAAGGTATATCATCTTCGGGTTTTCAAGCACAAATCGAAAACGATCCGACAATCGTTTCTAATTTGATTAAGAGTAGTCAAACATCGATAGAAGAGTTAAAACAAAACATCCAAACGAAATCAGGATCAGATTTATTTGATTTTATTCTAGAAGATATCCAGCAATTAAAGAAGATTTTATTTGACCCACAAAGTTTGGGTGTGATTATGGCTGCTATGGATGCTTCAACATGGATCAATGAAAAAATGAACAAGTGGTTAGGTGAAAAAAACGTAGCAGATACGCTTTCTCAATCTGTACCAAACAATATTACTTCGGAAATGGGTCTGGCGCTATTGGATGTCGCAGATGTGATTCGTCCTTATCTAGAAGTAATTGATTATTTACAACAAGTAAAAGATGATGACTTTTTGGATGAACTGGTTAAGTTTGATGGTGGACAGGAAACCCAAGACGCTATCTATGATTATCTCAGCAAATACGGAATGCGATGTACCGGAGAAATCGATATTACTAAAACTCGTTGGAGCGAAAAACCAACTACACTTGTCCCCATGATTCTTGGTAATATCAAAAACTTTGAGCCGAATGCTAGCAATCGGAAATTTGAGCAAGGGCGACAGAAAGCTTTGAAAAAAGAACAAGAGTTATTAGATCGATTGAAGCAATTACCGGATGGTGAACAAAAAGCCAAAGAAACAAAACGAATGATCGACCTAATCCGGAATTTTATCGGTTATCGGGAATATCCAAAATACGGCATGGTTAATCGCTACTTCGTTTATAAGCAGGCTTTACTGAAAGAAGCCGAACAACTCGTACAAGCCAACGTTATTCATGAAAAAGAAGATATATACTATCTCACTTTTGAAGAACTTCACGAAGTCGTACGCACAAATAAACTAGATTACCAGATCATCAGCAAACGAAAAGACGAGTACAAATTATATGAAAAACTAACTCCACCACGTGTTATCACGTCTGATGGTGAAATCATTGTAGGTGAGTACAAACGAGAAAATCTCCCAGCCGAAGCGATTGTAGGTCTACCTGTTTCTTCCGGAGTTATAGAGGGACGAGCACGTGTCATCTTAAACATGGAAGATGCTGTTCTAGAAGATGGAGATATATTAGTCACCTCCTTTACTGACCCTAGCTGGACACCATTGTTTGTATCCATAAAAGGCCTAGTCACCGAAGTTGGTGGACTGATGACCCATGGAGCAGTTATCGCACGTGAATATGGCTTACCAGCAGTTGTCGGAGTGGAAAATGCTACCAAACTGATAAAAGATGGGCAACGAATTCGCGTGCATGGAACAGAAGGGTATATCGAAGTATTTTAATTTCTGAATACGTCCAGATTTAATTAGTAGCACCGCTCCAGTGGATACCAGAGCGGTGTCTCACAATCTTTCCATTGGGACAAAAAATTGAAGCCAACTTTATCGGTGGTGCAAACTTAAAACAGATACTTTTATAAAGCCTATCTCTGAAGACGTTGATGTATTATTTATCGGTGCTATGAATGAGCGCCGTAAAGCAGTTTTTGATCAGTTAAAAAAGCTTGCACCAGATTTAAATATTATTTTTAAAAGCAATGTATGGGGAATTCTCAGAAATGAACTTATAGCGAGATCCAAAATTATTTTAAACATTCATTATTATTTAACTGGTATTCTTGAAACGCCGAGGATTTCTCACGCTGTCGCGAATCATAAATTCATTATCTCTGAAACTAGTAACCCTGACGATGAAGCAAGAATTGATTATGAACAGCTCAAACTTAATTTAGCAAAGTTAAATAAAAATAATAAAAATAAATACGTAGAAGAGAAAACTGCTTTCGTTAAATCAATTTTAGAAAAGATTTAATGTTTTTTTATTAAGTTAACAGGGGGATAAGCTGAAAAAGAAAGGACATAACATATTTTATACGACCAATATGTTATGTCTTTTATCTATCTTTTTTCAATTTAGGTCTGGATAAGCTATATTTTCTCTGAATTTTATCTACTCTTGCATGGACTTTAAGATATCAATATAATGTCTCCTAAGACTCATACCAATATCTGAACATCCTAAATCTACATTCCCCTGATTTCTTTCAACACCGTTTTATCTTCTTCTTGCAATTCTAAATCAGCTAAAAATTACATTTGATGATGACTATAAATACCTATATTTTTATGGAAATTAAAGTTTTTCGGGGGGATAAAGATGTGGCAAAATGAACAAGGATATTCCGGTGGTTATCCTTATTATCAACGTAATTGTTCCAATTCAGCTTGTTTGAATCCCTATTGTCAGTGTGGAGAAAATTGTAGGTGTGACCATAACCATCAATGTCATGGGGGAGGCAACCTTGTTTATACGCAACAGAAAGTTAATTTAAGTAATTCTATGCGTTCAGTTTGGGAACAACATGTATATTGGACTAGGATGACAATCATTAGCATAGCTTTTGGTTTACCAGATATAGACGTTGTTACCGCTCGTCTACTTCGCAATGCTGTAGATATGGGGGATTTGCTAAAACCTTATTATGGAAATGAAATAGCAACAATGTACAACAACTTAATAAGGGAACACCTGGTAATTGCTGCGGAACTTGTCAAAGCTGCAAAAGCCGGCAATCAAGAGACTGCAACGGCTGCCGAGAGAAAGTGGTACGTAAATGGAGCTGAAATTTCCCAATTTCTAAATAGAATAAATCCTTTTATTTCAAGAGAGGGATTCCAAAAAATGTTTTTCGAGCATCTGACACTTACTAAAACGGAGGCAGTACTTATGCTCCAAGGTGATTTTAAATCCAGTATTACTGTATTTGACAAAATTGAAGCAGAAGCCTTACAAATGGCGGACACAATAACGATTGCAATTGTAAAGCAGTTCCCGAAAATGTTTTACATATATATTTAATAGGGCAGAAAGGACCTCAAAAAAACCCGAATATTGCCTGAAATACCAAGTGGGAGGGAAATATAATTGGGACATGAAATGAACCATATGAATACTGTGGGTATATCGTGGCTCTTTGCCGTTGTTATCTTATTTATTTGTGCACTGCTCATTTGTCATATTATTTTTACACTCTGGAAGCAACGAAATCGTTTATACAAATTCAATGAACAATCTAATATAATCGTCCATTCACTTCCGATGTCCTTAGGAATGGTTTCTACAATGACAGTTTGTGTAGTTATTGGAGCCATTATGAGTCACCATCTAAGTACGGCCTATGTTTTAGGACTCCTGATTGGTGTTTTTGTTAGTGGTATTATCAGTTTTCCATTTCAAGATATGATCCTCATATTAAACGGGATTGTAGCAGGAGCAATGGGAGGATTAATGGGCGTAATGATTGGTATCATGATACCTCAAACCGGATTGTATATCATTGTAATACTATTAATGATATTGTTTACAGCCACTTGGGTTACCATGAATCGACGAAAGTAGGATCTGCTCCCTTATTTTTGGGTGTGAGGCAAAGATTGGGGGAGCGAAGCAAGGGGCTAACCCCTAAATATGCGTAAATTTATAAAACATTTTTATTAAAGCATTGTTCTAAAAGAAAAACGAAAGACGTATAAAATGACAATAAAGTTATTTAATGTAGTGTAGTGCTATCCTAAAGAGAAGTAAAAAATCCCTCTTGGAAATAGCACTATTTTTGTGCTGAAAATAGCTGTTTTTTACCTTTTAAAACACTTACAGGAAGTTAGTTTTTTAAGTCTTAACGGGGGCCCGCCCCATGCCCATCAACTTAACATTTTGAAGTATCCCCCAAACGAAAAAAATTGTACTGTCAAAGGTAAATATAGAATTAGAGTGCAAATTATCAAGAATTAATAATTAGTAATGTAGAAGCTTTCAAATAAAATCGGTAAAATAATAACCAAGTATTGAAATTAGAAACAGGACTGTATTAAAAAAGGAGATTCTATACTATGGAGCAAATTATTTCAAATAATAAGAACGGATCTACAGAAATATATTATAAGTTATTCTCTATGTTATCTTTCTTGACTTTTCATAAGATTACATCCATTGAAAAGAAAAAGAAAAGTCTTAAGCTTTCCCTCAAAAATGAATTGGAAAGTTTAACAAAAAATAACCCTTATAAATTATAATGCCTTTCTCAAAAATTAAACTTTACAAGAAGATTTATTTAAAAAATATTATTAAACCAATATAAATTCATATTAATTTGACCTCAAAAACGCTATTCTTTTTGTAGAAATATACAGAAAGGATGGCGTTTTTTTTGTTGTATGGATACTAATTTACATTAGGTTTTCTGATAATGTGATAATATCTCATGTTGCTTTATAAAACGAAAAAGAGACCTTAACAAAAAGATCTCTTAAAATTAGAGATTCTGTAACTCAATTAGATCTAATTCTTTTTGTCTCTTTTTTTTAAAACGTTTTCTTCCTGAAGCCCATATACTTAAAAATCCGCATAAACCAGCTATTATCATTATCCATGTAGAAAAATAATCACCTTTAGCTATTAGTAGTTTATTAAAAAAGAAGCTAATAAAACCTATGTATGCTACAGGAAGAATTCCACCTAAATAAGGGTTTTTTCGAGATGATAAAAAGATTTGAGTAACTATAATAACAATAATAACTAGTATTCCAACTACAGGACTCATAATTAAACATCCCTTTCTTTTTTATATTTTTCTATGATGATTTTAGCGATGTCTAGACTAATTCGTTCATCAATAACAAATCCCTTAATCATATTTACAAACTCTACATCATCTTCTTTACTATGTACTTCAATCTTTTTGATTAACCTATCTAATTTGGCACGTACTGTTGGATAAGAAACATCATACAAGTTAGACATATTTTTTAAAGAGCCAGAATTCAATATAAACTTTCTAATAAATTCTAAAGACTCTTTATCTAACGAGAGAACCCATGAAGGGATTTCTTCTCTTTCCATAAAAAAACACCCCCTTGCTTTAATAATATTAAACTCAACCTAAAAATTATTCAATATATAATTAAATAAAATAAAAAATATTTTAAATTTATTTGTGTTTTTAAAATCACAGATTGATGGTATATTGTATATTTCATAAAAAAAGGAGCTTTTATGCAAACAGATTATCAAGTTTTGCAGTCTTTTAGGAATAGTACCCTATGCCCACCAACCCAATCAGAATAACCTTCCCAAAAACGATATAAATAAATTTTTTTGTTATAAAAGCCACAAAATTTTCGTTTTGGGGATACTTCAAAACTTTAGCTTGATAGCGATGTGGTAGGACCCAAGGAAACAATTAATTTCCAATACATGTCTTAATGGCGTACCGCCAACATTTTAACGAAAATATACGCTAAGCAAAATTCGACATGAGAAAACGTTGATTTTACTACTCTAAGCGATATCACCAGTAGGTATTTGAGACAAATGCACTTCAATGTAAAAGGTGCTGAAAAGAGCTTAAATAGTGTCTCAAAACTCATCTTTAAATCAAATTCTCAATTCAACTCGTGTTATGGAGTTTTGAGAATCCCTTAGCGTATAAAAACGTTAAAATGTGTGTCCTACTCCTAATGCGAAAATATGATATTTCGTGACCTTACCCTCATATGCAATATTACATATAAAAATATATTGATATAAATGTAAGCGCTTACTATAATAAAAGCATAAAGATAAATCACATCTTAGCATCAACAACAGAGGAGGAAATAATATGACAATTGCAATGACAGTTTTAAAATTTGTAGGTGGAGCACTTCCATTCGTTCAAGAACTTTTAAAAGCATTTATGTAAGTACATTATTTAGCAATTATTTATAAAAATTATCATATCTTAATACGAAATAAGAGGAGGAAATAATATGGCAATCGCAATGGCAGTTTTATCATTCTTAGGTGGAATCATCCCATTAGTAGGAGAGCTTTTAAAAGCAGTAATGTAAGTTCATTATCCCGCAATTATTTATAAAAATTATCATACAAATGATCTGTATATCAAAGATGAATTGATTTGCAGATCATTTGTGTGAGCAAAGTCCCTTTAGCATTATGAAGGGACTTTTTTTAATTTCTACATACTTGAAGTTTCCTCACATCAACATCAAGTTAAAAGCACTTTTAAAACATTAAAAAGTGCTTTTTATTTATTATAAATACGAATGTAAACTTTTGAATATTAGTTTACTTTCAAATTCCCGAAACCATTGCCTTCCCGTCAATTCTCCTAATATCCTCAATTTATAAAAAGAAATTATACATTCAAAAGACTATAAACAAAGGGGTTAAAAATCCCTTTGGGAATATTTAATAAAATAATGTATGAATCTATCACAAGGAAAAGAAGCTAACAATAAATTGTTAACTTCTCAGCTTAAGGAAAAATAGTATCTTTCCTTATCTTCTACTATCTAGATTGTGATTTAATATTTGTAAGATGAGCATCAAACATATCAATTATTTCAAGAAATCTATCAGCTTCACGGAAAACATGATCTGCTAATAATGGATGAATGATACTCTTTATTTTACATTGCTCAATTAAATCACGTGCCGTTTTCTTAAAATCCCGAAGAGATGTAACTGACACACGATTTTGATCTAAAAATTGATCTAAAAGAGGAACTGTTTGGGATTGTGGTTTCATAGATTCTAAGTCAATTGCTTGATACATCAATTCATCAAAATCATTGCTAAAATTCCGGGCTGTATCTACAAGCTTTCTTTCCGATGGATCAAGAAGATGACCAATAAATTTAGCATGGTCTGCCATAATCCTTAAAAAGAACACATTTTCTTTAATAATAGCATCAGGAAGGGCATCTAATTTACCTTCATTTAATTCAATTAAACGTTTTCTAAAATAATTAGCTTCCCTACTTGTATGGTCAACTAACAGTGGGAAATTATTTTGTCCTGGCAATTTACATGTGAGAATTAATCCTAGAATTTTTCGTTTAAATCCAAAAATATTAGTTGCAGCTTGTTGTACTTCTGAATTAAATCTTTTTATTTGCTCAGGATCTGTTTGATTTGTATAGGAATACGCTATTTGTTCGATATGTTCAAACAATCGATAAAATTGATTAGCCTCTTGGATTAATTGAGTATCCTCACATCTAAACCCCAATCGGAGAAAAAAAGAATGCTCCTTCATAATTCTAGACCAAAAACGAATTTCATTTAATGATCGTTCAACAAACATTACAGACGTAACACCCGTATCAGGATGTAATGAGGTTTCATCCCTATTCATTCTTAATCCCCCCAGTAAATACTAAGCTAGTTCCATTCTTATGAGTAAATATATATAAAAATACCATCAATAAAAATTCATGATGAATAATGATAAATCTCGTATACATGTAAAATTAACCTATCATTATCGATAGCCAAAAAAAGCTCACTCCTTATCTATTTTTATATAAGGAGTGAGCTTTTCTTCTGAAGTTTCCCTGGCGCAACCTTAGCTTGATAGCAATGTGGTGGGACCCCATATAACGAAGAACGAATGTAAATAATAAAATCCCCCAACATATTAGACATATATAATATGTTGAAGAGATTTATATTAAAACATTTTATAAAATTAGGTCTTGATAAACGTGTTAGCAAGGGATTTTATTTTGGATTTGTTATAAAAGGATAAACATGAACGATACATAAATCACGAAATTTTCCTTCGGCAGTTGTTACGATTACGACAGCTCGCCCAGGATTCATTCCAGTTATGATTGCTTTGTTATCATCTGCATAAACTGCTATGACGTCATGATTCATATTTTTCCATATAAGCTCTTGGTTTGTTGCTTGAATTGGGAGTACAAAGACAGATAATTCAGCGTTTTGTCCTACTTTTATTTTTAGTTTGTTTTTTTGTATATGCACACCAATTACAGATACAACAGAAGGAGCAAGTGAGATTTGAGGTGAATTTGATTGTATGTTTGGACAAGAAGTATTTGTGATAGGTGAAAAGTTTTTTGTATTTTGGTGTCTTAGTGATGCCATCAATCGTTATTCCCCTTTCTGTATGAGTGTCGATACTCATACTATAACGAAGTAGTGTTATGATAAATTTAACGAAATATAAAGAAATTGTTAAATTCAAAGAGGAAATTGTCGAAAGGTGAGTAAAAGAAAGGAACCTCCGCTGTTATGATGAAAGCGGAGGTTCCCTAGTCTAAAAATATTATGCAATTTTCTCAAATTCCTCGAACTGCTTTTCAACTTCTTTTGAAGGTTTTGTTAGTAAACTAACAATAACAATTGCTAGTAAACTTGCTGTGAAACCTGGAATCATTTCATATAGGAAATCTTTTAAAAACTTAAATTGTGTCCACGTGATAACAGTTGCAGCACCAGCAAGCATACCAGCTAGCGCGCCCCATTTTGTCATACGTTTCCAGTATAAGCTTAGTAAAACGACAGGACCAAATGAAGAACCAAATCCAGCCCAAGCATAGCCAACAAGCGCTAGGATTGTGTCGTTTTGTTTAAATGCTAATGCACATCCAATAAGTGCAATGCCAAGAACAGCCATACGACCGACAAATACAAGCTCGCGATCAGATGCAGAACGTTTAAAGAATGTTCGATATAAGTCTTCTGTTACCGCACTTGATGTAACAAGAAGCTGAGATGAAATTGTACTCATAATCGCTGCTAAAATAGCTGCTAATAAAAATCCAGTAATGAGTGGGTGGAATAAAATTTTCCCTAGTTCTAGGAAGATTGTTTCTGGATTCGATAGCTTTAATCCTTCTTTTGAATAGTAAGCAATACCGATAAGACCAGTAAACATAGCTCCTACCACAGAGAAAATCATCCAGCTCATACCAATTCGGCGTGCGCTTTTGATTTCTTTGACAGAAGAGATGGCCATAAAGCGAACGATAATATGAGGTTGTCCAACATAACCAAGGCCCCAAGCGAATAATGAGATAATACCTAATACAGAGGTCCCCTTAAAAATATTTAAAAATGTTGGATCAATTGATTTGATCGTATCAAATGCTGGTCCAAGACCATTTACATTCATAATTGTTACGACTGGAACAAGAATAAGAGCAACTACCATAATGATTCCTTGAACGAAGTCTGTCCAGCTCACAGCTAAGAAGCCACCAAATAATGTATAGGCTACAACAACTGCTGCGACAATGAATAATCCAACATGATAATTCATGCCAAATGAATTTTGGAATAATACAGCGCCTGAAACTAATCCTGAAGCTACATAAAATGTGAAAAAGATCATAATAACAAGTCCAGAAACAAGACGTAGCATATGAGATGCATCATGGAAACGATGCTCTAAAAATTCTGGAATCGTAATAGAGTTGTTTGCAATCTCAGAGTAGGTACGTAAGCGAGGTGCGACATAGACCCAGTTTGCGTAGGCGCCGAGTGTTAGGCCAATCGCAATCCAGCTACTACTTAATCCAACGCTAAACATCGCACCTGGTAAGCCCATTAAGAGCCAACCGCTCATATCAGATGCTCCAGCACTTAATGCTGTTACTGCGGGGCCTAGTGTACGCCCGCCAAGCATATAATCTGTTAAGTTGGATGTTCGTTTATAAGCAAAATAGCCGATGACTAACATCCCGAGCATGTAAATAGAGATAGAAATTAAAACTAATATCTGCGAATTCATGTAGTTCCCCTTCCTTTTGTAATGTCTTTTGATGAACTTTGCATAATTATAATCTATCATGATTATTTCAGAAAATCCATATACAAATACGAATTTTCTGAAATGTAAGCGTTTTTTGACAATGTTTTATTTTTAGAATATATAATTTTCTGACAAAAAACCTTAATTTTAATAGAGTATTTATTATATTTACATAGAAACAGGTTGTTTTGTCAATATAATATTGAATGGAGAGATAAATAAAAATTTTAAAAAAGTATTGACTTATGAAAAAGGAAAGGAATATAATGATTTCAACTTAAAAAATGCAAGCGTTGATGAAGAAGAGTACGTATTATGAACATGTCAGAGAGCTGATGGTTGGTGCGAATCAGTATGGAATTAATATGGAATGGCCTTCGGAGCTTCCAAACCGAACCGAAAGAAGTAGGCTTTGGCGACATGATCTCATCGATACAAGAGACACGTATTATATTTTGATACGTTAAAGTGCGTTACATTTGTAACGAATTAAGGTGGCACCACGGGAGTACCCGTCCTTTCTATAGGATGAGTACTCCCTTTTTGTGTATAAAAATAAATGAGCTGAATAAACTAAATCGTTTAAGTAAGAAGAGTACGTATATTGGAGACGTTCCAGAGAGCCGGGGATAGGTGGGAGCCCGGTGCGGTACCATATGCGGAATGGGCTTACGAGAGGTATGCTGAACCGAAAGAAGTAGGCAACCCGGGTTCCGCCGTTACAAGGATAAGGTATATATTTGTACCTGAATAAAGCGGGATGCTTCTGCATCCAATAAGAGGTGGTACCACGGTGAATTTATCGTCCTCTACATATTTCGATATGTAGAGGACTTTTTTTATTTCCAATAGTGAGGTGACAGACATGATAACGAAAGAACAATTTAATATGCAAAAGAGACAAGGAAAATCCTTTTTGGTAATTGATGAAGAAGAAGGAGATAGTGTAACGCCAATTGCTTTATATCGCCAGATGAAAGGTGAGAAAAAATTTTTACTCGAAAGCTCGCAGCTTCATCAAGATAAGGGACGTTATTCTTATTTAGGATGTGATCCATACGGAGAAATCAAAAGTGTAGGCGCGGCGGTAGAGATTACGATAAATGGTAGGACTGAAAAGATAGAAGAAAATGTATTACAAGTATTGAAAAAGACCCTTGCGCCATCGGGGGTGGAAAGTCCATTTCCATTTTGCGGAGGAGCAGTTGGATATATTGGTTATGATGTGATTCGGCAATATGAAGATATTGGAGGAGAACTGTTCGACCCGATAAATATTCCAGAAGTTCATGTATTACTGTACCGCGCGTTTATTGTATACGATCATTTACGTCAAAAATTATCGTTTGTATATGTATACAGAGAAGATGATACAGACTCTTTTGAAGAAGTGTATGAGAGATTACAGGCATATAAACAAGACGTCTTACATGGAAAAGAAGAACAAGTGACAGAAATGCAGCCTTCCTTATCCTTTACTTCTTCTATAACAGAAGAAAAGTTTTGCAACATGGTGGAGAAGGCAAAAGAATACATTCGAGCTGGTGATATTTTTCAAGTTGTGTTATCTCAGCGTCTGCAAAGTGAATTTATAGGCGATTCATTTGAACTATATCGCAAACTTCGGATTGCAAATCCATCACCGTATATGTTTTATATTGATTTCCAAGATTATGTTGTACTTGGTTCCTCACCGGAAAGTTTACTTTCTGTACGAGATGAAAAAGTGATGACAAATCCAATCGCAGGAACAAGACCACGTGGAAAAACAAAAGGAGAGGATGAAGAGATAGCGAAAGAACTCTTAGCAAATGAAAAAGAGCGTGCAGAACATATGATGCTTGTAGATTTAGGGCGAAATGATATCGGGTGGGTGAGCGAAGTCGGCTCCGTGGGGCTAGATAAGTATATGCAAGTAGAGAAGTACTCACATGTGATGCATATTGTATCTGAAGTTTACGGAACATTGCGAAAACGAATGGATTGTTTTGACGCATTAGCGTATTGTTTGCCGGCTGGTACTGTATCTGGAGCACCGAAAATTAGGGCGATGGAAATTATAAATGGATTAGAAACTGAAAAAAGAAATGTGTACGCCGGTGCGGTAGGATATATAGCTTTTTCTGGAAACCTTGATATGGCGCTTGCGATTCGCACAATGGTTGTCAAAGACCAGAAAGCATATGTGCAGGCGGGAGCTGGCATTGTCTATGATTCAGATCCAATTGCTGAATATGAGGAGACGTTAAATAAAGCGAAGGCGCTTTTGGAGGTAATGAAATGATTGTACTCATCGATAACTATGACTCATTCACTTATAACTTGTATCAATTGTTAGGGGCATATGAGGAAGAGATTGTTGTCCTGCGAAATGATAAAGTGACGATTCAAGAACTCGAAGAAATGAAACCAAAAGCAATTATTCTTTCGCCAGGACCTGGAAAACCAGAGGATGCAGGGATTTGCATCCAGGTAATTCAACATTTTTATAAACAAATTCCGATTCTTGGCATTTGCCTCGGACACCAAGCGATTGTTTCAGCATTTGGCGGGGAAATTGTGGGGGCGAAGCACATTAAACACGGAAAAACATCACGTGTAAAACATAATGGTACGTCAATATTTTCATATGTCACACAGCCGTTCACTGCGATGCGCTATCATTCACTCGTAGCGGCGAAGCATACGATTCCAAAATGTTTTGATGTATTAGCAACAGCGATGGATGATGGGGAAATCATGGCGGTTCGCCATAACTATTATCCACTCTTCGGATTGCAGTTTCATCCAGAGTCAATTGCGACGGAAGAGGGCGGGAAATTAATCCGTGCATTTTTATCCAGTGTGAAAGAGGAGGAGCGAGTATGAATAGTTATCTTCGGAAATTAGTTGAAGGACAAGATTTAACGGAACAGGAAATGTATGAAGCAGGCCTTGCACTCTTAAGTGAAGATATATTAGAAAGTGAAATTGCAGCTTTTTTAGCATTGTTAAAGGCAAAGGGCGAAACTTCGAATGAAATATATGGTCTCGTTCGTGCTCTTCGGGAAAAGGCATTACCATTTGCAAGTCATATAAAAGGAGCAATGGACAATTGTGGAACCGGCGGAGACGGTGCACAAACATTCAACATTAGTACAACATCTGCTTTCGTACTTGCCGGGGCTGGCGTAAAGGTGGCGAAACATGGGAATCGCGCGGTTTCTAGTAAAACAGGGAGTGCGGATTTATTAGAAGAACTTGGTGTCAATATTGCATGTACACCAAAAGAAATTGATTATTTATTAGAAAAAGTCGGCATTGCTTTTCTATTTGCACCAGCTATGCATCCAGCACTTAAACGCATTATGAAAATAAGAAAAGAGCTAAATGTACCGACCATTTTTAATCTAATTGGCCCTCTTACAAATCCGATTGATTTAGAAACGCAGTTTGTTGGTATATACAAACGAGATATGTTGTTGCCAGTAGCAGAGGTATTGCGAAAGCTTGGTAGAAAACAAGCGCTCGTTGTAAATGGAAGTGGATTTTTAGATGAAGCATCTCTGCAAGGGGAAAATCATGTAGTGATTTTAAAAGATAACAAAATTATAGAAGAGAGTATTATTCCCGAAGAATATGGATTTTCTCGTGTGAGCAATGAAGAAATACGAGGCGGGAATGCAAAAGAAAATGCGAATATTACACTGCAAGTACTAGAGGGGAAAAAGAGTGTATACCGTGATACGGTTCTACTCAATGCAGGTCTTGCACTTTTTGCAAGTGGAAAAGCAGGGACAATGCAAGAAGGAATTCATATTGCGGCTCAAAGCATAGATTCTGGAAAAGCGTTATCGAAATTGAATCTATTAATTAGTGCAAGTAATAAAAGATTGGAGAAGGTGAACTAAGTGGAAACCATTTTAGACAAGATTGTTGAGCAGAAGAAAAAAGAGGTAGAAGCGCTGCACGAAACATATACGCCGGTGAAGAAACAACGGAAGTCACACTCTCTTGTAGAGGCACTGCAAAACTTCACTGTCATTGCTGAAGTGAAGCGAGCTTCACCATCTAAAGGAGATATTCATTTACATGTAGACGTACCAAAGCAAGTAAAAATGTATGAAGAGTGTGGTGCCGGAGCAGTTTCTGTTTTAACGGATGAACAGTTTTTTAAAGGATCTTTTCAAGATTTAGAAACAGCACGAGCAAATAGTAATATTCCACTTCTATGTAAAGATTTTATTATCGATACGATTCAAATTGACCGGGCGTACGAAGCGGGAGCGGATCTCATTTTACTTATCGTTGCTGCACTACCAGAGCAAAAGTTACAAGAGTTATATGCATACGTGCAAAAAGTAGGATTAGAGGCAATTGTAGAAGTCCACAATGAGGCAGAATTAGAGGTAGCGTTAGCACTAAACCCTCATGTGATAGGAATAAACAATCGCAATTTGAAAACTTTTGAAGTGGATTTGAGTACGACAGAAAATCTAGGGAAACGATTGAATGAAGAAAATATGCTTTGGATTAGTGAGAGTGGTATTCATACGGAAGAAGATATCGTACGTGTGAAGCAGGCTGGTGCAAAAGGAATTCTTGTTGGGGAAGCGCTGATGACTGCACCTTCTGTTAGAGACTTCTTCCAATCGCTGAAGGTGATAACATGAAAGTGAAGATTTGCGGCATTACCGATGTAGAAACAGCAAAGAAAGCGTGTGAATATGGCGCAGATGCGATTGGATTTGTGTTTACGAAAAGCAAAAGGGAAATTGCGCCTGAAAAGGCAAGACAGATTATTGGTGAGCTTCCAGCTGATGTAATGAAAGTTGGTGTTTTTGTAAATGAATCGGTAGAGGTCATTCAGAAAATCGTAAATGATTGTGGTTTAACACATGTACAACTGCATGGGGATGAAGGAAATCATCACATTAGAAGATTGAATATTCCGTCTATAAAAGCGATTGGTGTACATTCGAGCGAAGATATAAAACAAGCAACAAATTATGAAGCTGATTTTATCTTATTTGATAGTCCGAAAGACAAATTTCATGGTGGAAACGGAAAAACATTTTCATGGCAGTTACTAGAGCGTATGCCAAATACAGTTCGTAAAAAGTGCATATTAGCTGGTGGATTACATCTTGGAAATATTACAGAAGCAATTGAAACTGTTAAGCCATATATGGTGGATGTCAGCAGTGGAGTGGAAACGGATGGAAAGAAAGATAGCGAAAAAATAAAACAATTTATTATAAAAGCGAAGGAGTGTTAAATATGCAATATGCATATCCAGATGAAAAAGGTCACTACGGTATATACGGAGGACGTTACGTTCCAGAAACACTTATGCAGTCCGTTTTAGAATTAGAGGAAGCATATAAAGAAGCGATGCAAGATGAAGCATTTCAACAAGAATTAGAGCATTATTTACAAACGTATGTTGGAAGGGAGACACCGCTTTATTTTGCTGAAAATCTCACAAAGTATTGCAAAGGAGCAAAAATTTATTTAAAGCGTGAAGATTTAAACCATACAGGAGCCCATAAAATTAATAATACAATTGGGCAAGCGCTTCTTGCAGTACGAATGGGTAAGAAAAAGGTTGTAGCTGAAACAGGAGCTGGACAGCACGGGGTTGCAACGGCGACGGTATGTGCCTTACTCGGTTTAGAGTGCGTCATTTTTATGGGAGAAGAAGATGTAAAACGTCAAAAGTTAAACGTCTTCAGAATGGAACTATTAGGAGCGAAAGTGGAAAGCGTTGCAGCAGGTAGTGGAACGTTAAAAGATGCAGTAAACGAAGCGCTTCGCTACTGGGTTGCACATGTGCACGATACGCACTATGTGATGGGATCTGTCCTTGGACCGCATCCATTCCCGCAAATTGTACGTGATTTCCAAAGTGTAATCGGGAAAGAAACGAAGAAGCAATATGAAGCGTTAGAAGGGAAATTACCAGAAGCGGTTGTTGCTTGCATCGGCGGCGGTAGCAATGCGATGGGCATGTTTTATCCGTTTGTACACGATGAAGAAGTTTCTCTTTACGGCGTAGAAGCAGCAGGTAAAGGGGTTCATACAGAGAAGCACGCAGCAACATTAACGAAAGGAAGCGTTGGCGTCTTACATGGCTCTATGATGTATCTCCTTCAAAATGAAGAAGGGCAAATTCAAGAGGCACACTCCATTTCAGCAGGGCTCGATTATCCTGGAGTTGGACCAGAACATAGCTTGCTAAAAGATATTGGCCGTGTTTCCTACCACTCAATTACAGATGACGAAGCGCTGGCTGCATTTCAGTTACTAACGAAAAAAGAAGGAATTATTCCAGCATTAGAAAGTTCCCATGCAGTGGCGTATGCATTAAAACTCGCACCTACAATGAAGCAAGATGAAGGGCTTGTTATTTGTTTATCAGGTCGTGGTGATAAAGATGTGGAAAGTATAAAACGTTATATGGAAGAGGTGTAAACGATGGGAGTAGAAAGAATTACAGCGGCATTTCAAAATGGAAAAAAAGCATTTATCCCTTATATAATGGCGGGAGATGGCGGCTTACAAAAGTTAAAAGAGCAAATTCGTTTTCTAGATGAAGCAGGAGCGAGTATTGTTGAAATTGGTATCCCTTTTTCTGATCCAGTTGCAGATGGACCAACAATTCAAAGGGCAGGAAAACGAGCATTAGATAGTGGAACAACGCTCGGAGGAATCTTTCAAGCATTAGCGGAAGTAAGACAAGAAGTAACCATTCCATTTGTACTTATGACCTACTTAAATCCAATTTTAGCATTTGGCAAAGAACGGTTTACCCAAAGTTGTCTGGAAGCTGGTGTTGATGGCATTATCGTTCCAGACTTGCCGTATGAAGAACAGAATATTATTGCACCCCTCCTTCGGGATGCAAATATTGCTCTTATTCCACTTGTTACCGTAACGAGTCCGGTTGAACGGATTGAAAAAATTACGAGTGAATCGCAAGGGTTTGTCTATGCGGTAACGGTAGCGGGGGTCACTGGGGTTAGACGTGACTTTAAGCAAGAAATTCATAGTTACTTAGAAAAAGTAAAAGCACATGTACATCTTCCAGTAGTTGCTGGATTTGGAATATCAACAACTAATCAAATAGAAGAGATGATTACTGTATGTGATGGAGTGGTTGTGGGAAGTAAGGTAATTGAGTTGTTAGAAAAAGAAAAAGAAGAGGAAATTTGTGAACTGATTGCTGCAGTGAAATAAGAAGAAGAGGCTGCCTGTTAAGGGGCCTCTATATTATATGAGCAAGTTTCAAACCATTAAGGCCTTTCACATCAGTGGGGGGGTTCTTCATCTCCCACTAATTATTAGTTGAGCGAATTGGCTTTTACGGACAGTTGATTCCCAAACTAATATGAAAACATCAAGAATGATTGACGTAAACCAAAGGTGTTGTTAAAATTGTTACTGGAATTAATGTGAAGTATTTCACAAATTGTAGTTTTTAATGTGAAATACTTCACAAATGTTGAGGTTGTTTCTTAAAAATATTTTTAAAAGGAGTTATACGTCATGAAAAGAATCGTAACACTAAGTACTCGTAAACTGACAGATACAGTAAAACATGGTGGTTGTGGTGCATGTCAAACATCTTGCCAATCAGCTTGCAAGACGTCTTGCGGAGTTGCAAATCAAAAATGTGAAAACATAATGAACAGATAGGAAATGAGAAACGTACCGCCCAACTGCTTCCCAGATGGGCGGCCATTTTTATCCCGCATGAACAAGAAGTAAAAGCCCCATTAACGGAAGCTTTACTTTATAGATAAAAGGAGTTTGATTATTAAATATGATTCATCAATATAAATTAAACGGATACAACATCGTACTCGATACCTACAGTGGATCAGTACATGTTGTTGACGACCTCGCTTATGAAATCATCACGCTTTATGAGACTACTGCTGCAGAAGAAATCATAACAATGATGCTAGAAAAATACGTACATGATTCCGATATCTCTGAGAAGGACATTCGAGAAACCATTGCAGATATCGAAGAGCTAAAAAATGATGGGAAACTCTTTGCTGAGGATGAATATAAGAGTCTCTCAATTGATTTAAGAAATCGCCAAACTTATGTAAAGGCCCTCTGCCTCAATGTTGCACATACATGTAACTTATCATGCGAATACTGCTTCGCCAGCCAAGGAAAATATAATGGAAGCAGAGCGATTATGAGTTATGAAGTTGGCAAAAGAGCTATCGATTACCTATTGGAAAACTCCGGTCATCACCGAAATCTCGACATCGACTTCTTCGGGGGAGAGCCGCTCATGGCCTGGAAAGTTGTAAAACGGATTGTCGCTTACGCAAGAAGTAAAGAAAAAGAGTACAAAAAAACGTTTCGCTTTACCTTTACTACAAATGGCATGTTGCTAAACGATGAAATCACTGATTTTTTGAATAAAGAAATGTACAATGTCGTATTGAGCCTTGATGGAAGAAAAGAAGTCCACGATCACCTTCGTAAAACAGTAACTGGAAAGGGGAGCTATGATTATATCGTTCCGAAGTTCCAAGAATTCGTCAAAAAGCGTGGAGATAAAGAATACTATGTGCGTGGAACCTATACTCATAACAACGTTGACTTCACCAATGACATTTTTCATATCGCAGATCTTGGTTTTGACAAGCTCTCGATGGAACCGGTCATCTGTAATCCGCGGGAACCATATGCACTCACCGAAAAGGACCTTCCAGATATTTACAACCAGTACGAAATTCTCGCCCAGGAAATGCTAAAGCGTGAGGAAGAAGGTAATGGATTCACTTTCTACCATTACATGCTTGACCTCTCAGAAGGCCCTTGCATCCAAAAGAGAATTTCTGGCTGCGGCTCAGGAACCGAATATTTCGCTGTCACACCATGGGGCGAGTTCTTCCCTTGCCACCAGTTCATCGGGGATAACGAATACAGTATGGGAAACATTTGGGATGGGATTACAAAACAAGAGATGCAATGTCAATTTAAAGAGAGCAGTTGCTACTCGAAGCCAGAATGTCAGGACTGCTGGGCGAAACTTTACTGCAGTGGTGGTTGCCCTGCCAACGCATTGCACGCAACCGGCTCCATCAATGGAATCTACGATTTTAGCTGTGACATCTTCCGTAAGAGAGTAGAATGTTCCGTGATGGTTAAAGTAGCAGAATCCATGAGAACTATGAAAAAAAACAAACAAGCCGTGGCACATTGAACTACCTCCACCTACCTCTACACGAGCTTTGAGGTGGGGGATTCTCCTGTTTCGGCCCTAGCAAAAACAGTTCCCCTCGTTCAACAAAGAGGATACAACGATATAGAAGTTCCGTAGTGTCCCTGAGACGACCCATTCGGTCTTCCTAGGAAAACAAAATAGGTATAGCTACTTTGTTCTTATATCGAGGCGTAGAACACCTTGTCATGCATCCAGTTCCTAGACTTGTTATCTGCTCTGGTAATAAGCGTAAGAGACTGGGACAAGGTGCTCTTTTTTCTTTATGTAAATCATTTTGCTAGTTTTTTCTTCTCACTTTCAAATAAGTCTAATCACTCGATTTGTAACGCTTCTTTCGGTTGATTCACATCATATAACTGATAGAAATGAGGCGTACGAATATCCAATCGATTGTTTAATTGATGCCAATGGCTCCAGTGGTGCGCCTCTTTCTTTGGAATATAAGACTGCAGCACCTGGGGCACTTTCTCTTTATATCCTAACCCTCGGCGTCCAATCGTGAAAGCTGCGGATTGATGAATAGAGATACCGAATTTCCGCATATACTTCATTTTCCCTGCAATCGAAGTGTAGGCGGGATTCACTTGAAAGACAGCCACGCCCATTTTATCTGCACGACTGAGAATTGCATTTGTCATCTTCTCATACGCAAACATACTCTTCATTCGATTCGCTCGTTTCCTCTCTTTGATTCATTTCTGAAATCAGCTGCCAAAATTGTTCTTTGTTCATATCTAAAACCCCTTTTGAGAAATATAGTATTTCTTGTAGTGTATCGTTTTTTCGATCATTTACTTGATAAAGAATAGTAAAAAACTGTTGTGAAATGAATTGAATATTCCGTCAACTGTTATATAATAGTTACAATTGTATCTTATAAGAAACGAGATGATGGTATGGCTGTATTGTTAGCCCTTATTCCGATTATGATGATTTTTATTTGTTTATTTGTATTTAAGCAAACATCACTTAAAGCATCGTTAATTTCCTATATTGTATGCGGTGGAATCGTTTTACTAACACCGATATTTCGCTTGCAAATAGGTGAGGTGATGCATGCGACATTTAAGGGCGGACTAATTTGTTTTATTGTAGGCTATGTTTTGTTTTTTGGTATTTTTTTATTTCACCTGATGAACAAAATGGGGTATATCAATCAAGTCGCGCGATTTATGGAACAAGTTACACATGATCGATTATTACAAATGCTCTTGATGTGTTTTGGGATTTGTCCACTTATCGAATCAGTGAGCGGATTTGGAATTGGTTTTATGGTAGCGGCTCCTATTTTTCTCTCGCTAGGTTATAAGCCATTTCAAGCAGTTTTATTATCGTTTATCGGTTTATTGGCGAGTTCCTGGGGAGCAATGGCAACAGGAACGATTATTGGATCACAGCTTATCAACATGCCATTAGTAAACTTAGGATCTCGTACAGCATTATTAAGTATTCCGATATTCGCATACTTTGTCATACTTTCTTTGTATGTAGTTGGCGGCTGGCAAGCAGTGAAGGGAAAATGGAAGGAAGGGTTCGGTTTTTTTCTCTTATTTTCTATATCAATCTATCTTTCTAATGCATACGTAAGTGTTGAACTAGCTGGGATTTTAAGTTCGATTGTAACAATTACATTTGGCTTTCTTATCATTAAAATAACAACGAGGCAAGGGAAGGAGATGTTATCAGAACATGCGGCAACTGTAGAACGAGAAGCCTCTATTTTAAAAATTATAAGTCCTTATTTATTTTTAACGGTTTGTATCTTACTATCTCGTCTCATTCCGTCTCTACATCATACGCTACAATCTTATGCAGTTCTCGACTTACCATCATATTCTTACAAACTAGAACTATTGTATTCACCAGGTTTTTGGCTTGGTGTTACGTGTTTATTTGCCATCATTTTCTTTCGAATTCCATCTACTATAATAAAACAATCTTTATCTCAAACGATCAAACAATGGATACCGTTTGCAATTACAACGACAATGTTTATTGCGATTTCAGAATTAATGGGTGCAGCGGGTATGCACACATTATTAGCGGACGCAGCAGGGCAAACATTTGGAACATTATTTGTCTTTGTAGCACCTTTCATCGGTGGAATTGGTGGCTTTCTGACGGGAAGTAACGCAGGATCAAATGCGATGTTTATTAAACTACAAATGCAGACAGCGCAGAATGTAGGACTTCCGTGGCAATATGTTACAACCCTTCAAAATACAGCTTCTTCTGTAGCGACAATTGCTTGCCCATCACGGATTACACTCGGGGCCTATTTATGTAATATCCGGTATCGTGAGAATGAATTGTTAAAGAAGACAACGCTTATGATTTTTGGAGCGGTGTTGATTGTGGTGGTGGAGGTTGCCGGGTGGTATGTATTACAATGAGAAGTTTGAAAGAAAATCCTCTATTCTAGAAGGATTTTCTTTTGCTTTAGGGTAATTTGTAAAGTAGTAAGAGCTTTAAGTCAATGAATAGGAGATGATCCCATGCCCTTAAAAAACTACGGAGTCCTAAAAGGTACAGCACTACAATCTATGATTGGAAAAGGGAAGACACCTCATTATCAAGTTCATTTGCAAGGGGAGGCTGAAGTAGAGTATCGGATCGCAATCAATGTAAAATCACAAAGTTATCCATCAGAAGTTTTATATTTTGCAAGTGAAAATATTAGATCGGAAGCAATTACAATTTTACCGACATTACCATTTGGTTTTACGGAAATAAAAAATAATGAGCCGAGAATTGCGTTAGATTATGTGCGAGGACAATTATTCGATTCGAAGGAGATGATCCCTCTGCCACCTGAAAAGTCAGGACAGGATAATGATTTAAATGAAAAAATGGAACACTATATAAAACGAGCAATAGAGGAAAAGGCAATTATTTATGCGTTTGGAGAACGATGGGGACCGGAAGATAATGCGCCTGATCGATATTTTCATTTTAAACCTGGTAACGGCATACATGATATTCATATGAATCAAGGAAATGTGGAGAAATGGAAGAATGATGATGGTACATGGCAAGACGGTGGGATATTAATCCACTTTGAGAAAAAGCAGCAATGGGCAGGAATTTTTCTTGCGTTTCAATCGCAGTCTTGGTGTACGGATGAAGAGGGACATGCACGTGTTCCTGTGGAGCATTGCAATTATAAGACGAAGAATTAATTAAAACAGCTAGTTCATTTCGAACTAGCTGTTTTAATTTTGTAGCAAATAAAGCTGATGAATACAGCGATACATGAAAATAGTATGGCTATGCTAGAGAAAGCGAGTAAGTACGTATTGTATTTCACTACATTTCCTATTAGCTGATTACTGTCATAATGAAAAAGCCTTGCTATGCTATTAAACAGAAATAGGAGAATGAACATAGTGATGATTCCATCTAATGAGCCCTCTATATCTGGTTTGCTCAAGGCAATATGTGTAGAGATACAAATTGCGATGAAAAGAAAAAGCCAAAACAAAGGATTAAATAAGTTGCTAACTGTAAAAAGGCTTTTTAATAAAAGTATGGATGATAAGAAAATATTTTGCAGCGTGTCGATATTGATAGAAGCAGCTTGAGCATTTGTTTTAAGAGCATTTATAAATAAGGAATAAGACTGTGGTACGAAATAATACATAGAGATTACTAATGTAATCATTCCTGAAAAAATAGGAGCAATTCCGATGAAAAAATTCCCTATTCTTTGATATATACTTCTTTGATTATATTGGTGCCTTACATACCCCAAATAGCCGTTATTTGTATTGGTTGGGAACAGTTGGATTGCTATAATCTGATGCCTGAATAATAAACACATAAAAGCGTGCCCAAATTCATGAATAGGAACACCAATCCACGCTGTTAAAAGGAAACCTTTTCTACCAAAAGCTCTCATCCAATATGTTCGTGTAAGAGATTCTAAATAACCTAATACAAAACCAACCAAAATGATGATACCGATTAAAGAAAATAATTGTATCAAACTTGTAAGGAGTATATGAAAAATTGAGTATGCTAGTTCCATAATCTTCGTCCAATCTATTTATTTTATCCCGTAAAAGCCCGATGCGTTCAACTAATAATCAGTGGGGAATGAAGAAAACCCCCACTAATTAAAGTTTCACTTTATCAATTTAGGTTTTCGGTATTTTTTATAATAACATTTTGTTAGCAGATTACCAGAATATATATGGTGGAAAAGTATAGAATATATAACTTTTTCTTGTAGTCATGTTTCCTCTCCTCGTACATATATTGAATCTGTAACGGCTTAGAAGATACATGCAAGGGAGATGATAGGATGACATGTCCAGAGTGCAAAGCTGAGCATACAAGTGAAGCGAAATTTTGTGGTAATTGTGGGCATTCACTTACAGAGCAAGTTGTAGAACATCATGCAGAACAAGGGGAACAGCAGTTGTCTCAACCAGCACCTGTCCAGGAGAATCGTTCGAATGAAACGGTAGAGCAGGCGAAACAATTTGCGAGTGGATATTTTCAGTTTTTTAAGAATGCATTAAAATCTCCGGCCGCAATTATGAAAAGTGGACATATTGAGGTAAGGAATGGGATTACAAGTCTTGTTCTCATTTGTTTTTTATTTGCTTGTATGTTTTATCGGATGATGAGTGCGACTGCATTAATTGCAACGGGTATTATAGGAGGCGCTGGATTTGCACCTGAAGCAACCCCTTCTTTTTTTGGAGAATCTGTTAAAGTCTTTTTCTATTTCTTAATTTTATTTCTTTTTATTGGATTTATCATTTTTGTAAGTGGAAAACTCATGAAATCATCTTTTTCTTTTTTAGAAACGCTAGGGGTGTGGGGGACAGTATCGACACCAGCTGTCGCTGTCCTTGTTATTGCACTCTTATTTAGTTTTTTATTAATTTTTCTACTACCGTTATTTATAAGCCTTGCTGTGATATGTATGAGTGTTTGCACAATTGTTTCAATATTAAAGTTAGACAGAGGTGGATTAGATCCAGTATATACACTTATTATCGCAAATATTTTGATTTCAATTGCGAGCTGGATTGTGCTTTGGTCTTATATAAAAACAATACTTGATACCTTAACTGGAGGTTTAACAAACTTCTAATGAAAAGGTGGATGAATGGATGAACGTTTGTGCAAAATGTGGTTCACAGTTAATGGATGGCGTAGGATTTTGTCAAAGGTGTGGGGCTAGAAGGGATGAGCATCGGCGAGTAGGGAACGAAAAGGAACCACAGATACGAAAGAAAATAAGCAAGGGGAAGAAAATATGGATTGGGGTTGTCATTCTTTTTATTGTTGGTTTTGGCGGAGCATACCTGTATGGAACAAAGTATTATTCTGCACAAGCACAAATTGATAGAATGGTTACGATTTTACAAGACAGAGATACGGAAAAACTAATTGATATTGTTACAACAGATGACCCACAATTTGTAGTAGATAAAGAGAGTGTAAGACCGTTGTTTTCGTATATAAAAGAATATCCGTCCTATGTTAATGATTTAAAAGCTTCTATACAACAGCAAAAGAAGAAGCAAAATGATGTAGAAAAAGTAGATTTTGTATTAACGAAGGATGGAAAATACCTCTTTCTATTTGATCGATATAAATTGAAAGCAAAAACCTATTATGCAACGCTCCTTACGAATGAAAAAGATGCATTGTTAAAAATAAATGGAAAAGATTTAGATAAGACAACTGATAAAATGTTTGAAAAGCAATATGGACCATTTTTCCCAGGTATTCAAACGTTTCAATCAGAGTTTAAAAACGATTATGTGAAGCTAGCGCGTGAAGAAAAGGTTGTACTTATGAAACAAAATCAAAATAATGTAACAGTTGACTTATCGTTAAAAGGTCACTACATTACCATTCAAACAAATGTAGCGGGAGCAACATTATATGCCAATCAGAAATCGATTACGACATTGGTGGGAGAAGAATTTAAGTGGGGACCAGTAGCTACAGATGGAAGCGTCTCTATTTATTTAGAAAAAGAAGGTGCAAATGGAAAAGAACAAACAAAGGTGGAAAATATAGCGACAAGTCAATATTATACACTTTCGTTTCAGAAGAAGCCTGAAAAACAAGAAACATCTTCTTCTCCATCAACTGTGACAACAAAATATGTATATAACGGATTTTTCTTTCCTGATAGTCATATTCGTAAGTTAACAAATGTAGAGCTGCAGTCCCTAACAAAAGAACAATTGCGGATCGCGAGAAATGAAATATATGCTCGGCATGGGCATGTTTTTCAAACGAAAGATATACAATCATACTTTTTAAAGCAGTCGTGGTATCGTGAAAATCCATATTATACAGGAGAGTTGAATGATGTGGAGACGTATAATGTTGAGCTTATAAAGTCAAAGGAGTAGGCATTATCACTTTTTATGTTGTAGAGATGAAAGGTACATCAACAATCATGGTGGTGTACCTTTTTTATTTATCCCGCTATTCGCGGCAGTAAGACCCCCACCTCAAGATTTAGAGAGAAACGAGGAAGATAGGTGGGGGACTAACTGCCCGTAAAAGCCCGATTGGTGAGGGCTAATAATCAGTGGGGGATGAAGAAAACCCTCACTGATTAAAGTTTCACTTTATGTGTTTGCATTTCATGTAACAAATCCTTTTATGTGTCATGGTAATGATTACCTTATTCTGGTTGAAAAATATAGAAGAATTTAAAGGGAAGATTACCTTTTTGTTATTTCTGTAATGGCATGAGGGAAGTTCTAGCTGGTTCGCGAGAAAAAAAGATATGAAAGAGAAAGTTGACTGTACTTGCTCTGCCAGTTGTACTAGCCTGGACATCGGATAAAGAACTGGAAGAAAGTATGGCTTCCGAATTCGGTGGAACTGTAATCTCCAGTCTACTGTTTAATTTTTTTGATGTTACAACTGTTATTGTGTCGTAAGAGAGGTTGATAATCTTTAGAATACCAAGTGGATAGACAGCATCGTCAGGCTGAGAGGTGGATGCAAACAGGGTAGATTTCCAAATTTCTTGAAAAAAGGTATCGCTATCAGCCGACCAAGCCTGTGCACCGTAAAGTGTTGCACTAATACTGAATTCCTGTTCCAGTGGTTGGACAACTTTTGGTTCAGCAGGAGTAGAGATAAGAAAATTACTGCACATTGATTCTTTTCACCTACTTTCCATTGCGATTGTTATAGCATATTAATAATTAGGTTTATGGGACACGACGCTTTACCTATAGTGTTCAAAGGGTGTTTAAAAATATATGAATACAAATTGAAAAACTGACAGAAAACCATTCTTTTTAGGTGGGAGAGAGCGTCGGGCCAAGCATAGAAGCGGTCAGATCCTTTTTGAGCTCCATGCCAAGTGAAGACAAAGGGAGAAAATGAGTGCAAGGCTCTTTTTGTATGCATAGCCGCGACTTATATGTTGGAAAATCAAAATGTATATACAAAGGTATGCGTTGTTATGTTTGGACGGAATGGTTTTATTTGTAAACAAGATGGAGAAAACATATACTTTGTATAAGCTACTTATAGAAAAAAGGATTTATTTACAGTGAATCTGGAGAATGTAAACGATAGAGACTGTACAAAGGAGTGGTTTAGTGAACTATGTAATCATTGGCGGAGATGCAGCTGGCATGAGTGCAGCAATGCAAATTATTAGAAATGATAAAGAAGCAAAAGTTGTAACGTTAGAAAAAGGTGAAATATATTCATATGCGCAGTGTGGACTTCCGTACGTTATTAGCGGTATAATTGCTTCTACTAAAAAATTAATTGCACGAGACATTAGCACATTTCGTGATAAGTATGGAATTGATGCGAAAACATACCATAAAGTAACGAAAATTGATACTGAAAACAAAATTGTGCATGGTATACATACAAGTGAAAACGAGGCATTTCAATATAAATATGATCGCTTGCTAATTGCGACAGGAGTTAGACCTGTTATGCCGGACTGGGAAGGAAACAACCTGCAAGGTGTCCATCTTTTAAAAACAATTCCGGATGCTCATAGAATATTGGAGACGTTACAGGAACAGAATGTTGAGCAAGTAACAATTATTGGCGGCGGGGCAATTGGCCTTGAAATGGCTGAAACATTTGTAGAGCTTGGGAAAAAGGTGCGAATGATTGAGCGAAATGAACATGTTGGCACAATTTATGATGCTGATATGGCAGCATATATACATGAAGAAGCAGCAAAATATAATATTGAAATTTTAATAAATGAAAATGTAAAAGCATTTAAGGGGAAAGAGAAAGTTGAATTTGTTGAAACAGATAAAGGAACGTATAAAACGGATCTCGTTCTAGTATCAGTTGGCGTGCAGCCAAACACAGAGTTTGTTAACGGAACAGCGATTCGCACGAACAAAAAAGGGGCTATAGAAGTAAATGCTTATATGCAAACGAATGTGGAAGATATCTATGCAGCAGGAGATTGTGCAACGCATTATCACATCATAAAAGAAACGCATGATCATATTCCAATCGGTACAACTGCAAATAAGCAAGGGCGTCTTGCAGGATTGAATATGGTTGATAAACGAAGAGCATTTAAAGGCACTCTTGGTACGAGCATTATTAAATTTATGGGACTCACTTTAGCGAGAACGGGTTTAAGTGAAAAAGAAGCAAGTGGATTGAAAATACCATATAAAACGGTGAAAGTAGATACAACAAGTATGGCTGGATATTATCCAAATGCAACAGCACTTTATGTGAAATTGTTGTATCGTTCTGATACAAAACAACTATTAGGCGGACAAGTTATCGGAGAAGAAGGCGTGGATAAACGAATCGATGTTATTGCAATGGCGCTCTTTCATAAAATGAGCATTCATGATTTAGAAGATGTCGATTTAAGTTATGCACCGCCATATAACAGTGTTTGGGATCCAGTTCAACAAGCAGCGCGGCGAGCGGAATAGTACTTCTTATAGAAGTACTATTTTTTATTTTGAAAACGCCGAATTATAAAAAAATATATAAAATCATATTTGTCCTTGAAAAGTGTAGTACGTATCTATTATATTTTCATATAGTACTTATTTTTTCATACATAAAAATACGATAGAGACAAGATAGTAATGAATGATGCTGGAGGATAAGAAATGGCAATAAATATGAGAACAGTAGAAGAGTGGATTGCGGAGTCAAATGCAAGACATGAGGAGGACTTTGGAGAAATTGTCCAAGAAATAAAAGAGCTATGTGTTGCGATTGATAACGCTACTTTAATTTACCCGAAAAATGTATTTTGCTTTGGAAAAAAAGCGGAAGTGTTCTTCTTTTTCCAAGATCATGTTGTCATTGGTCAGGTGCAAGAAGAGTATATTAAAGTTGAAAAATTAAAGTATGAGAATATTACAGATATAAGCCTAAAAACAAATGATAAAAATACAACATTAGAGTTGAAGTTCTCTAATGGAAATTCTATTATGCTAGATAGTTTAAATGATAACTGCGGAACGAAGAATTGGTTGTTTGCAAGACAGATTAAGAGTATCTTTAAAGTAATTTAGTAGTGAAAGCAGGTCTTATATAAATCCAAATTAAAAAACGACAAAACCCCTTCTTTTTAGGTAGGAGAGAACATCCAGCCATGCATAGAAGCGGTCAGATCCTTTTCCTGCCCCATGCCAAGTGAAAACAGAGGGAGAAAGCGAATGTAAGGTACCTTTTGTTCTTCGTAGCAGCAATTTACATGTTGAAAAATCAAAATGGATTTATATATTAATTACCTAAATTTGTATATTCGATTTAGGTAATTAAAATTCCTTCAAAAACACGCCCTTTGCTAGCACAGTGTACTAAGCGCAGGGCGTGTTTTTAGCTATGCAAATATCCTTTTAACCAAGTGCGATGGCGATAGGGACCAACGGGAATTTGAATAAGGGTCGTTTTTCTTTTTGTATCAATTTCATAAAGTTTGTCACATAAGTTTGCATCAAATCCTAAGAGCGGGTGACCTCCCATATCCATAGCTGAGGTTGCTAAGACGAGTTTTTGGACGAGCATTCCAGCTTCCATTTGTTGAATTCGATATCCTCTATAACCTAAATCGTTTTTTAAATAATCTTTATTTCCTATTACATGTAAACAGAGTGGTACTTGAAAGAGATTCACATTGTCCATTGTCATACCGGATTGTAAAGGATAGCGGAGATCTCCTAATTGAATTTTTTCTAATGTATGAGCATTACTGTCGTAGGAATAGGCACCATTTGGCAAACCGTCTACGTTATAAAAGCATCCGTATAGTAAGACACGTGATTTTGTCTTTATATGTGTTCCGTCTAAATCATTTTGATAAGGAAAGGAAAGAGTTGCTTCTTGAAGCAAAGTAGCTAGTTGCGTATCGCTTATTTTCCTTAAGACAAAATCTAAATCAGGTGAATAACGTTTTTGAAAAGCTGTTGCGAAATCGTATGATAATCGCTCTACTCTGGGGAGTGTCAAAGTTTGTGTGTGATGTGGAACAGTTGCCTCTTCCGTCACAGTTCGAAATTGTTCAGTTGAATCTAGCATAGATGCTGCATTCATTCTTGTTATTAGAGGGTGATCAGTAAAGTTCTTTGATCGAACAAAGTGTTCATGCTCTAAAACGGGAAGCCGCTGTGAGAGTTCATAAGAAGTAACGTTTGCGCCTGTATTATTTGGATGAAACCATTCTTCTGCAGGGTGGTTAGATAATGGGATAACTGCATACACGCTTTCTTCTTGCTCCGATAGTCCGAGTAAATGATTAATGGCTCTATCAAGAAATTGAAAATATACACCAGATGTATAGCCGAATTGTTTAGAGACTTCTAGTAATTGGCCGATGAGGACACCAGTATCTAGACCTTGGAGACGGTAGGAAAAGTTATTATATTTAAAGAAATTTTTCCAAAACATTGTTGATACAAAGGCGGTGCCAAAGCAAGCAGATAGATTGCAGCGATTTCCAAGTGCCTCTGTGAGATAAGAGTCAAAATTTCCTTCACGTAGTAATACGAGACGATGATGTGCTGCGTCATAATGATAGATTCCCTGTGGACAATGATTCATTTTTAAATACAAATATAATTCATTTGGATATAGAGCTC
This sequence comes from Bacillus sp. FSL K6-0042, assembly GCF_038006685.1. NCBI lineage: Bacteria > Bacillati > Bacillota > Bacilli > Caryophanales > Bacillaceae > Bacillus > Bacillus sp. FSL K6-0042. Next base: position 1,910,116 of record NZ_JBBOVS010000001.1, on the reverse strand, counting down.
CTCCAGAAGGAATAAATCTTCGGTATATATTTGTTGTATTTTGTTCTTCTAAGCCGAGGGAAGGCTGGCACAATTGAGTTAGGCCAAATGTATACCAGAGACAATGTCCGATTTGCTCGAGAGTAGGTTCTTTAGACAGATTTTGATCTCGCAATGTTAGCGGTACCTCTAGAGAAAGAGGAATGACAGGTAGATTACGGTATAGTTTATAGGGAAGGGGGGCATCAGCCCAGTCGACTTCTTTATTTTGGAGCATAATTTCATCGATAGAAAAATGTAAATGGTGTAGAAATGTTTCTAGTTGCATCAATCTACCTCCTTATTGTGACTTATGGAAATGGATGCGGATGTGGATTAAGTTGTTCAAATGTAAGTGGCTTATTAATATATCCAAGTTCCATTGGTACGGTAAATACTCTCTGTAGTCCTGTTGTGCGAGTAAGTTGATGGCCAAATGTCATTGGTAACATACCAGGGATCAGTACTTTTACACAAGATAATCCGTTTTTTTGTATGAGAGGAACCGTTTGGTCAATGACGATGACTTCAAGGCCTGAATGATGTAGTTGATCTAAGAGATGGCGAAGGTCTGAAGTTAAATCCTTATCGATAGATCTTAACTGATTCATTTGTTTAAATGATTGTACAGGTCGACTATCATTCAATAAAAATTGAAGGCGTTCTTCGGTTTCTGGTAATCCGTATAACATGCTATGATCATCCATTTGGGTGACAAGATAGGGATCGCGTAAACATTGTTCGTATTTTTGCTTGTTTGCTTCAAGTTTTTCATCCATAGTAAGTAACATACCTGCTAATTCATGGATAGCACTTTTAACAGCTCGTAGTGGTTCCATGTGGGCACCACCTGCACAGACGAGATTCATTCCATCTTGTTTTGTATTTTTTGCAATGGCCCATATACTTGGAATACCATGCTCCATCGTTGCATCAAAAACATGTAAATCATAGCCTGTAATCGTGCGCATTCGTTCAATCATCAATTGTAATTCCACATCGTCCGCAGAAGCTAAATCCAGGCGGGGAAGTGGTAATTGTGCATACCAAGTTAGCAAGAAAGCATCGCGTTCGACTATTTCTAAAATGCCATGGAAAATCGCTTCTTCTAAACTCCCTCCAATTGCACAGCCGTTTGAAGTTTCATAAACAAAAGCGTCCCTGTGTCCTAGACTATAATATGCAATCGATTCTGGAACTAAGACGGGACGGTTTTGTGATAAAGAATAACCCCATACCCAGTCTTGAGGATAATCAGGATCAAACGGTTTAAATGGGAAATCTGTTTTTTTATAATGTTCATCTGTATGTACACCGATTGTGAGAGGATTGATGGCTGTATCTTCTAACTCTCGGTAACTACCATGAACATTTGTCCGTTTCCCGCGAGGGGTCATTCCGCAGTATCTCTCTAATCCTTCTAAGATAGCAGTTGCTTCACTCGCCCTGAATGAATGTGTTCGGCCCGCAACTCCTTCATTCCCTAAAAGTAACGGCATATTTACAATGACATCAGCGAATGGTAATAAGGAATGTTGCATTTTCCCATTTAAAAGTCCAGTCCGATAATCTAGGTAATCTTTAGTCAAAAATGTATTTAAATCTTCAATAGAACGACATCGATAACTTTCAGCGTTCGTTTTAAAGCTCGGTTGTAGGGAAAGGCAAGCAGCAGCTTCAGTATCGTCAGGTATTGTACTACACATTGGACATAGAGGATCAGGAAGAAATGAATGGCGTGAACATTGAAAGGTTTGCATGTTAAGTAAAATGAGTTCCTCAGCTAAAGAGGTATGCCCTTCTGTTAAAATCCTTTCTGTTTCAGCATGAATAAGCTGACACATTTGTAGTAATCCAGTTTGGGTTGCGCATACATCTCGTTGTATGGCATCATCCTTTTTTAAGGAATATTTCCGCTGTAGCTCCCACATTTCTTTTTGGTCAAAGCCAGCTATAAAACGTCTTGCATCAGCACAAAGGGAACATCCTGCTGTATTTGGCTGAACATAAGGACCAATGATACCCTCACCAAATGAAGTAAAGCCCCGAAGCCATGGAATGTTAGCGGAGCGAAATATTTCTTCAGCTTCATGATGGATAGAGGAAGGAGAACCATCGTGTAATACGAGAGCAAGATGAATATTTTCAGGGAGTGGCTCTTCAATTGTATTTTGATGAATGATAGGGTAGTGAACAGATAATTGCTGATTTACATAGTTTGCTAGTAGGCCATCTCCTACAATTAATATTTTCCGACTCATCATTCTACCTCCTCTTTGATTACCACACCAACTACACCGCCTAATCCTTCTTTTAAAAATGGTTCAATTGCTAGGTCGAGGACGAAGGGATGAAGATTATGTTCTTTTAAATTCTGTAAGGCTAATTGCAAGGATTCTAATTGTGGCATTTCTTCTTCTTTTTGTATTTCAGCCCTAAACGATTCTGCACTGTGTAAAAGGATAGAGGAGTCCAATAATATATTGGATTTATAGGGAACTTCTTGATTTTGGACATGAAGTAGTGCTTGTTGTAATGCATTTCTTAGTGCTAATGTTATATTTAAATCAGTACTACCGTACCACTGGTTGTGTACACCGATCCAAACAACAGGAAAACCTAGCACCTCTTCACCAATTCCTACCATTGGTTCCCCATGTATCGCGGAGAGTGCACGTAAATAAAATTGGCAGTGTTTGTCGTGAATCTCTGTTAATTGTAGTTGTGTAATTTCTTCTGTTTTGGTCAACTGCCTCGTTTGTAATGTGTGTGTTAAATGATTTTGTAGTGCACGGTACACGCCCTCTACCATTGTTTCCCCAGCCCCAATTCCAATGAATTCATCTTGTTCAGGAATAAGGAAATGAACCATTTGAGTTACATATGTTTCAATTCCGGTTAAACCTGCTTCGCGGCGTGCTTCGTCATGCGTTAATCCACCGCAAATTATAGTAGGCAGGAGCGTAGTAGGTCCTTCTGATAATGGATTTGCAACTTGGATATAGCATTGAGACAACGGTAATTGCTTTAGATTTTGTTCATCCCATATGTGAAAAATTCCAGAGGTTCTTGAAGTTAATTGGTCAAAAAAACGAAAAAGTTCATTCGAAGGGCTTTGGTTTGAATGTCTTTTGAGAGTTTCATCAATGTCTTGTATCGTTTCTATTGTAAAGTTTTTTGTTGTTATAAGCGGGTGTTTGATGGAAGTGTGCCAGCTGCCTTCTAGCGTTTCAAAATTTAGTAAAAAGAATTGTTTATTTTGCTCTCTATTTGAAGAGCCTGTAATATTTTTGAATAACTCAAAAACGACAATGTTTGCTAACATAGCCCCAGCGATTGGAGAGAAAGGCTCTAATAGTTGATCTTTTTGAAGGGCAGTCTCATGTACGCGTCGCCATGCAGATTCCCAGCATTCTTCAGATTCTGTAGTAATGACAGGACCAGCTAAGCCTACTTGCTCCAAACATAAAGCAGGAAGAAAGTTTTTCTTTTCTTCTCTACAAATCGCATGGATCGCTCTTAATTTTTCAATATTTCCATTTTGAGATACATATAGAATCCAATCAAAATGTTGAAAAATTTCCTGCAAGGAACGATCTATCGTTGTATCTATTTCTTGAACAAGTACATTTTGATCAGCATCGTGGGCTTTTTGTACAATCTCAATTAATCGAGAGCGATTTGTTGCGGTAGAGTCGGTAATAAGACAGTGAAACTCAGGTAAACCAGATTCAAGTAAAGAAGAAATTAATGAAGTGAAAATAGATCCAGATCCAATTGCTAGGACTTTAGCTTGTCGATACATTTGAAATTTTAGGGCACCCGAGTGAGAGTAGGCCTCTAAAAATTCAATTTGCGATGCGTATCTCTCAAGTAAGGCATTCTCTAACTGATGAGGAGAATCTTGACTTACATCACGTACAAAACCATTTTGGTGCAAAAGTTCTCCAAGTTCAAAAACTCTATTTTGATAAGGGAGGGGGAGTCCGCTTGTTAGTTCTTCCAAAGTATGTTCTCCATTAAACATAGGCATTAATTTTTCAATCCATTCATAGATACCATTACCTTGCATTCGGAATGAACTGGAGTTGTTTCGAAAATAGACACCCCCGTTTGAGTCGGGGAGGAAAAAGGTATCCTTGTTCATTTTTAGTTTTGTGGAAGCTGTGAAAGTACTCATTGTATTCCTCCTTATCAGTAAATTTGTTCTAGACATACATTATCATTGTATGTATTGTGAGTTGTCCCTTATGAACTCAAAAAAATTACGATTGTTTTAGAGTCTTATTGAACTACCCCCACTTACCTCTACAAGAGCTTGAGGTGGGGGGTTCTCGGTTAAAATGATAAAAAAAGGCTGCATGAAAGATCGAATAAATCGATACTTTCATACAGCCTTTTGTATTTCGAAAGGCTATCAACCTTCTAATAATAATGATTTTGGATCTTCAAGCATTTCTTTAACAGCAACAAGGAAGCTAACTGCTTCTTTACCATCGACGATGCGGTGGTCGTAAGATAGAGCAATGTACATCATCGGACGGTTTTCCATACGTTCTGCATCGATTGCAACTGGTCTTACTTGAATTTTATGCATTCCAAGAATACCTACTTGTGGGCTGTTTAGGATTGGTGTTGACATAAGGGAGCCGAACACACCACCGTTTGTAATTGTAAATGTACCACCTTGTAGTTCTTTTAATGTAAGCTTGTTATCGCGTGCTTTTTTACCTAGTTCACGAATTTCGCTTTCGATTTCAGCAAAGTTCAATTGGTTTGCATCGCGTACAACTGGAACAACTAATCCATCTGGAGCTGCTACAGCGATTCCGATATCATAGAATTTTTTAATGATAAGCTCGTCACCTTGGATTTCAGCATTTAACAATGGGAATTGTTTTAACGCTGCAACAACTGCTTTTGTGAAGAATGACATAAAGCCAAGACGAACATCATGTTTTTTCTCGAATGAATCTTTACGTTCTTTACGTAATTCCATGATTGCAGTCATATCAACTTCGTTAAATGTTGTTAACATTGCAGATGTTTGTTGAACTTCTACAAGACGTTTTGCAATTGTTTGACGGCGGCGGGACATTTTTACGCGCTCAACTGGTTTTTCAAATTCAGTTTTTGCTGCTGGTTTTGGACTTGTTTTTTCTTGTTTTGGCTCTGCTTTTGGTGCAGCAGCATGTGCTTGTACATCGTGTGGTCTTACACGGCCAAGTGGATCAGTGCTGCGTACTTCATTTAAGTCGATTCCTAATTCACGTGCCATTTTTCTAGCAGCAGGTGATGCGATAGGGCGATCTGTATTTGGAAGACCTTGTAAAGCTGTTTTTGGAGCCTCAGCTTTTGGTGCTTCAGTAACTTCTTGTTTTGGTTGTTCTGGAGCTGCTGCTGGAGCAGGTGTACTTACTGCAGCGCCGTTTGCATCTAAAATTGCAATGATGTCGCCAACTTCAACTGTATCTCCAGGCTCTCCTAGTAGTTGTGATACAATACCTGAATCTTCTGCAATGATTTCTACATTGACTTTATCCGTTTCAAGCTCAACAACGCTGCCACCTTTCTCAACTTTGTCGCCTACATTGATAAGCCATTGTGAGATAGTTCCTTCTGAAATAGATTCTGCAAGCTCAGGTACTTTAATTTCGATCATTTTAAATGTCCTCCCCTTATTTGCCTAACGGTGTGTTTTGTCTTTTTTTCTTCGGTAATCTCAAAGTTTCCAGCTTGATTGGGCAGAAATTCTTTACAGATTGAGCTGTAAGGAACTCTGCCCGCATGAGCTAGAGCACATCACTTTCGTTGTTAGTTGCTAAAAACTTCTATTTCTTGTTTATCTTGTCGAAAGTTATACTTTATATCTAATGCATGTGCAACAATTAGTTCTTGCTCAGCTTTGTGTGCAAATGGATCGCCACCTGATGGGCTAGAACGATCTGGGCGTCCGATGTATCCTGTTTTCACTTTATCTCCAGCAAGTTCAAACAGAATTGGAGCCATGTAATGCCATGCACCCATATTACGTGGTTCTTCTTGTACCCAAATGATTTCTTCTAAGTTTTTAAAGCGTTTCATAATAGATTGAACTTTTTCAGCAGGGAATGGGTACAACTGCTCAATACGAACGATATGAAGTTCATCTAAATTGTACTCGTGTTTACCAGATTCGATTTCTGCTGCTAAATCAATTGCTACTTTACCTGTCGTTAAAACAAGGCGTTTTACTTTGCTTGGTTTTGTACCAAGATTTTCTTGTTCTAAAGCAGGTTGGAAGCGTCCTTCACTTAGTTTGTCACCTGATGAAGCTGTAAGTGGATGACGTAATAAGCTTTTTGGCGTCATAATGACTAATGGACGAACTGCTTCTGTACCAAGGATTGATGCTTGACGGCGTAAAATATGGAAGTATTGTGCCGCGCTTGTTAAGTTTGCAACAGTCCAGTTGTTTTCTGCAGCTAATTGTAGGAAACGTTCTGGACGTGCACTAGAGTGCTCCGGTCCTTGACCTTCGTAACCGTGAGGTAATAGAAGAACTAGGCCTGATTTTTGTCCCCATTTTGCTCTTCCTGCTGAAATATATTGATCAAATAATGCTTGTGCAGTATTTGAGAAGTCACCGTATTGTGCTTCCCACATAACAAGAGTTTCTGGAGCGAATACATTGTAACCATATTCGTAGCCGACAACAGCAGCCTCTGATAACGGACTGTTATGAACAGAGAATGATGCGTTAATATTCGGCAGGCGATGTAATGGTGAATATGTTTCGTTTGTTTCTGTATCATGTAATACGATATGACGATGTGCGAACGTACCACGCTGTGAATCTTGACCAGTTAAACGAATTGGCGTACCTTCTTGTAAAATAGAAGCGAATGCTAAAGATTCAGCAAGTGCCCATTCAATTTTACCGTTCTCTTCAAGAGCATCTTTACGGCGCTCAAGAATTTTCTTCACTTTCGGATATACGTTAAAGCCTTCTGGCCAAGTTAAAAGCCCTTCGTTAATTGCACGAAGTGTTTCAAGCGGAAGACTAGTATCAATTGACTGAATTCCTTTCGCAACAACATCTGGAACCTTAACATGAATTGCAGCTTCACTTGTATCTGCTGGTGGTACTTGTGCATACTCAGATTTTAAATGCTCTTGTACGAATTGAGTAATTGTTTCAACCTCATCTGCATTTAGAACGCCCGCAGCTTCTAATTGGCTTGCATATAAAGCTCTTACAGTTGGATGGTTTTTAATTTTTTTATAAACTTGTGGCTGCGTAACTGCTGGGTCATCCATTTCGTTATGACCGTAACGACGGTAACCGATTAAATCGATTAAGAAGTCTTTTTTGAACAGCATACGATATTGAATCGCAAGGTTAGCAGCAGCAAGACATGCTTCCGGGTTATCAGCATTCACGTGAACGATTGGAATTTCGAATCCTTTCGCAAGGTCACTTGAATATTTCGTAGAACGAGAATCATAGCTATCTGTCGTAAAGCCGATTGCGTTATTTGCGATAACATGAATTGTTCCACCAGTTTGGTATGCGTTCAATCTGCTTAAGTTCAATGTTTCAGATACAATACCTTGACCAGGGAATGCAGCATCACCATGAACTAAAATTACGAATGATTTTGAAACGTCGTGTTCGGGATAGCCAGCTTTTTTACGATCTTCTTGAGCAGCACGTGCATAACCTTCAACAACTGGATTAACGAACTCAAGGTGACTCGGGTTATTTGCTAATGTAACGCGTGTGCTAGCTTCTTCAGATCCGACAACTTCTTCTCTACCTAAATGGTATTTCACATCGCCAGTCCAGCCGGTATTAACTTTAGCATTATCTATTGTTGCATGTTTGAATTCTGCAAACATGTGACTATATGGTTTTTCTAATACATGAGCGAGTACGCTTAGACGACCGCGGTGAGCCATACCAATCATGACATCGTTTACGCCGCCTTTAGCACCTTCTAAAATAATTTCATCTAGTACAGGTACAAGCATATCAACGCCTTCGATGGAGAAACGTTTTTGGCCAACGAATGTTTTATGCAAGAATTGCTCGAAACCTTCAACAGCTGTTAAGCGTTTTAAGAGAGCAGTTCGTTTTTTATTTGTTAATGGTTGACGCAGGGAATTTGATTCCACCATTTGATGCAACCACGCGCGTTCTTCACTATCCTGTATATGCGAGAATTCATAGGCTAAAGATTTTGTGTAAACATCTTTTAATCTATTAATTACATCAAAAGCTGTGTGAACATCATTTGGTGCATCTGCCCATACTGTTTTAGCTGGAATCGCTTTCAAATCTGCATCGCTCAATTCGTTCATTGCTTTCTCGATGAGAGATTGTCCATCAGCAGGCTCTTCCATTGGATTAATATGAGCCGATGTATGACCGAATGAACGGATATGCTCAACAAGTTGAACGACTTTAAGAATTTTTTCAATGTTTCCTGTGTTTTGAGGAGAAAAATTTGTTTCCTTGTTGTCCCCTGTTACGACATCTGCTTGGAATGGAGGAGCTCCAAAAGTTTCAAAAAGCTCTTGTAATTCCGGATCAACAGAACCTTCTCCTGTCACGTAACGATCATACTGTTCAATAACATAACCAAGGTTCGGACCATGGAATTTGGCCCAAGGGTTTGTCGTTGTATTCTTCCTCGTCATTTGTTTAAACCTCCCAATGCATGTAATCCTTCTTTCATAATGCGAAAGAATGCATTTTGCTCTTTTCATAATTGATGAACCAGTAATGAATGTAAATGTTATCTTTACTCTTATGTTATTACGATAATTTACATAATACCAAACATTATTACTTATCCGTTTTGTAAAAAAACATTCACAATTACTTATCACCCAAGTTAATCTTTCATGTTATAAAGTAATTTTAAGGAAAAAATAGGTGATTTCATCTGGTACATCCGCACTTGGAACAAAATCTTCCATATGAAAATATAAGATGAATTGTAAGAATGTTTTGTTAAAATGCGGTTTGATTTATGTATATTAAAATAATAAACGCTTTCAAAAATATTATACAACAATATAACAGGATATAGTATAAAAAATAAAAAATTATGAATTTATCGTAAACTTTATTTCAATAGTGTTAAATATTGAAAGGAAAAAAGAAAAATTTGCTTGTAAGTGATGATTATGATTTGAAAATGGTTCATAAATCGTTAGTTTTTGCAAATATAGCAGAAAATAGCTTAAAAAGGGTAGCCAGCTTCATTCGTATAGGAGAAAAAATGTAATATTTTAAAAAGATAAAGTGCAGATAACAATATTAATTTTTCTCATTACAGAGGGATAAATATAATGAAAACCATCTATACAAATAAAGTTAACTATATGTTCCATTTTAGTTATGACAATAGTCGTGATCAAAAAGAATAGGTGGGAGTAAGAAGGATTGGAAAAGTTATGTAAAGGATACTTGACGTAAAGGATGCTTTACATTTATACTCTGTTCAAGGAGGAGGAGGGATTTTCCTTGGAAAACAAAATGGTAGAATACAGAAAAAAATTGGGACTGTCTCAAGAGAAGTTAGCCGAAAAACTTGGTGTTTCTAGACAGACGATTATTTCAATTGAAAAAGGAAAATATGATCCATCACTTCCTTTAGCATTTGAAATTGCGAAAACATTTCAGACAACCATTGAGAATGTATTTATTTATGAAGGGAAAGAACGGGAATGATAGAGAAGGGGGAATATTAATGAATTATTCACAGAAGTACTTTTTGATTATAGGAATGTTTTTTTTAATTATGAGTGGATTCATGGTATTAGCAGGGATTATGACACATTCTGCGCCGCCAACTCCGACTTATACATTAGCATCGATGATGATTATGTGCTTTTGTTTAAGTTATCTTCACCCACAATTTAAAGAGAAAGACGAAAGGATGAAGTTAATCCGTCAAAAAGGGATGTTTTATTCTTTCTTTGCATTATTGATATATTTCATTGTTTTTTCAATTGGGTTACATTTAGAAATCATTATATTGACAGCTGGAGAACTACTTAATATATTAGCTGCTTTAACGATTAGTACGGTTTTTATTTCGTTTGTTGTTTTATCTAAAAGATATTAAGTGGAAAATAATGAATTATAGGTCTTACATATAGGAAGGAGAAAAAATGCAATTTCTTTATGCGTTTAGTATAAGTATTATTTTAATTCTATTCATGTATTTCTTCGTTCGCAAAGATATTACGAAAGATAATACGCTGACAAAGAGAGGTTTTTATAAACTGATTGGATGTTTAGCGGCGATGTTTGTGGGGATTATTGTGTTGGTGGTATTGATGAGTAAGAAATTATAAGCTAGTAAAAGAGGTAGAAGATAGCAGGAATAAAACAGAATCAAGTCCAGTATGCAATAAGTTTGCATCTGGATTTCATTCTGTTTTATTTTTATTACATTTTTGTTACTACTCTTATTCTTATCTTAGAAACAATTATACTTATACATAGTATGATGATTTAGTCAATGGCCAAATTTAGGGAAAAGGAATGAATTTATGAAAAAACAAATCACAGCACTTTCTTTAGCTATGGTTCTGGGCTTCGGTTTCCAACCGATTGCTAGTTTAGCAGAAACATCAAATAACATAACGCAAGATTCTACTCAACAAGCTGGATGGAAATTAGAAAATGGTGAAAGGTTTTATTATGAAAATGGTAGTAAAAAAACAGGTTGGCTGAAATACGGAGAGAATTGGTATTACTTAGATGAAGCAGCTGGCGGAGCGATGAAAACAGGTTGGTTGAAAGAAGGAACTAATTGGTATTACTTAGATGAAGCAGCCAGTGGAGCGATGAAAACAGGTTGGTTGAAAGAAGGAACTAATTGGTATTACTTAGATGAAGCAGCCAGTGGAGCGATGAAAACAGGTTGGTTGAAAGAAGGAACTAATTGGTATTACTTAGATGAAGCAGCTGGCGGAGCGATGAAAACAGGTTGGTTGAAAGAAGGAACTAATTGGTATTACTTAGATGCGGCAGCTGGCGGAGCGATGAAAACAGGTTGGTTGAAATACGGAGAGAATTGGTATTACTTAGATGCGGCAGCTGGCGGAGCGATGAAAACAGATTGGTTGAAATACGGAGTGAATTGGTATTACTTGGATGAAGCAGCTGGCGGGGCAATGAAGACAGGCTGGTTGAAAACAGGTGGTAGTTGGTACTACTTGGATGCGGCAGCCAGCGGAGCGATGAAAACAGGTTGGTTGAAATACGGAGAGAATTGGTATTACTTGGATGGAGCAGCTGGCGGGGCAATGAAGACAGATTGGTTGAAATACGGAGAGAATTGGTATTACTTGGATGCGGCAGCTAGCGGGGCAATGAAGACAGGCTGGTTGAAAACAGGTGGTAGTTGGTACTACTTGGATGCGGCAGCCAGCGGAGCAATGAAAACAGGTTGGTTGAAATACGGAGTAAATTGGTATTACTTGGATGCGGCAGCTGGCGGGGCAATGAAGACAGGCTGGTTGAAAACAGGTGGTAGTTGGTATTACTTAGATGAAGCAGCTGGTGGAACGATGAAAACAGGTTGGAATAAGATTGACGAAAAAATGAATTATTTCAAAGATAGTGGACAATGGATAGGAAATACGCGTGAGCTAACGGTTAGATCAACAGCATACTCAAACGACCCGGAAGAAAATGGTGCGGAACCTGGTGAACATGTTTATACGAGTATGGGAGATGATTTAACTGCTAATCCAAATTTAAAAGTGATTGCTGTGGATTCTTCAGTTATTCCACTTGGCTCGAATGTATATGTAGAGGGATATGGACCAGCTGGAGCTAGGGATACTGGTGGAGCTATTAAAGGGAATAAAATAGACGTATTTATACCTTCAAAGCAGGAAGTTTGGAACTGGGGAGTTAGAACAGTAAAGGTATATGTATTACCTTAAAGTCATTGTAGTTCATGTACATATTGTAAAAAAATCATTATTACTATAGTAATATGTTTTTATTAGAAACAGCTTTTTCAAGCGAAGACTTGAAGAAGCTGTTTTGTTTAGTGCTAATATACTAGATTCTTTATTGTGTAAATTTATTGAGTGGGTGCAGCATGATGTAGGGTCGGTTTATGTTATGAATTTTGAATGGGCATTAGCTTCCTGGACCGGAATTCCGTCACCAGTCTGTATTTTTTCGGAAGAGTGTGGTAGAGCGGTCGCTATGGAACATAATGGTGATCTGTTTTCTTGTGATCATTACGTTTATCCTGAATATCGATTAGGAAATATTACAGATGGATTAGTAAATATGATAAATTCCCCATCACAGCTTGCCTTTGGTAAGAAGAAGCGAGATACACTGCCCTCAGTGTGTAGAAATTGCGAGGTTCGATTCGCTTGTCATGGCGAATGTCCTAAAAATAGATTTCTAGTTTCAAATCAAAATGAGCCAGGATTAAATTATCTATGCGCATCCTATAAGAAATATTTTAAGCATATTAACCCTTATATGAAAATGATGAAACAGCTGTTACAAGACGGCTTGCCTGTTTCCTATATGAAAGAAATAATTGCGGATCAAGGAGGTCTTTCGAAAATCTAAAATAGTATATTTCTAATTTTTCGAAAGCGTTGGGACTTTAATCACTTTAGTTGATCCAATTATCTAATACGAAATGCGTTAGTTCATATTCACGAATGATATCCTTTTGGTTGGGTATTTACGCTGAAGCAGCAAGAATTTGTTGTTTTTTGCGCATTAATTTCATTTTTTATGGAAAGATATGCTAGTAAGTATGCGGTTTGACTGCTCTATTTTTTAGAGTATGAAAGGAGGAGTACGAATATGGTGGAAATTGAAGTAGGCGAAACTTTTACCATTAGCGATGAGAGTGATCAGGAGCAGGAAGTTGAAGTGCTGGGAACGATGAATGTCGAAGGAGCAGAATACATTGCTGTCGGCTTTGTAGAAGACCTTCAAAAGGAAACAGATGAAGACATTGACATCTTCTTTTTAAGAGTAGAAGATGATGGTGAATTGTCATACATTGAGAGTGACAAGGAGTTTGAAAAAGTGTCTGCTGCGTTTGAGGAAATGATGGATGAGCAAGATTAATATTGATTGGACAGAAGAGAGGGATAAATATATGCCCTCTCTTTGTGTATATATAGTTGAAAAATATTTCCCATAATTGATTATAAATAAAGGGAAAGTGACATTGATGTTTATTAAATATCTCATTGAATTCTTTTGTATAGCTTGAATCAGCAACCATGTTGGCTAAATCAACGAGTAAATTATCGTATAAAAATAGCGTTCTACCAATTGGTAGAACGCTATTTTGCCGTATTTTATCCCGCATTAACGGGCAGTAAGACCCCCACCTCAAGATTCAGAGAGAAACGAGGAAGATAGGTGGGGGATCAACTGTCCGTAAAAGCCCGATTGGTTCAACTAATAATCAGTGGGGGATGAAGAAAACCCCCACTGATTAAAGTTTCACTTTATGATCCCGACTGGTCTCGAACCAGCGACCTCCACCCTGTCAAGGTGGCGCTCTCCCTGCTGAGCTACGGGATCATGATAAAAGTGATGAATTATATATCTGATAATTCTGTCTGTTTGATTATACAAAACTAAGTGACACCTTACAATAGTTTTTACTATAATCTTTAAAATGGAACCTGATAGAATGACATGATTATATTTATTGCGAGCACATTTACATGTAGTTTAATAGTAAATAGTAAGGGGATTACTCACTCATGAAGCTAGAGTGATTTTTCGCCTTTCATCAAGTTGAATATTAATTTCATAAGATAATACGATTTAAAATTGATATAATTTAGGAGGTTACCTAAATAACTTGAAGGAGTGTGTCACTTTGTTTAAAAGGATAGGAAAAGGAATTGCTTTTGTTATTGGAGGCCTTGTTTTATTTGGATTAATATGCGGTGGCATTATGTTGTTTCATAAAGCAGATAAGAAAGAAATGAATGCTGAAAAGACTGAGCAAATCGAAGAGGTAGATAAATCAAAAGATATTGGAATGAAGATAAGAGAAATGCATAGTGATTTAAATACGATTACAGGTTGGGAAAGGTATGAGAATCTTGAGAAGACCGATGCTCCAGCTTGGCAAGAGAACGAATGGGGATTCAAGTTAATTGATACCACTTTAAAAGAAGCTGCTTCGTTGACTAAAGGCAATTTATAAAGAAGATTTAGACCGAGCTAGAAAATTACTTCATATTTCAATTCAAAATCATGATACAACAGCTTTAGTATATGTTCACCGTATTTTACATGATCTTGATATCGGACAAAATGGATTGAAAGCAGGAAATAATTTTAACAGTGCGAAAGCTGATGCTGGTGATGCTAGCGCAATACCTATTTATGAGGATTATATGAAGCAACATAGCAAATGAATATTACATTTATATTTGTTTTGGTAGGATCTTCTTTTTACAATTTCATGGAAATAGGGTATAACAGAGATAGAAAATAGATTTATAAATATTTTATAGATTAAAGAGGTATATAAGAATGGTAAGAAAATCTTTCAAGATGCGTGTATCTAGAAATAGAACGATTTCAATAAATGGTGCGATTCTTGATGTTGATGTCTCTCATGATGAGTTTTTAGATGAGTTTATTGAATGGATAGATTCAAAGGGTTGGTCCTTCATGGGCATGACCGATGAGATTACAGAAGAGGAAGCTGGGAATAATTTAATAGATTTATTGGCTGATGAGAAGGATAAGAAAGAATGAGTCCTTCTTATTTTTATGTGTGTGATTATGTCTTTCCTTGTAAAATTATGATATAGTGAAAAATGGTAATTAATTTGCCATTTAAATACCAATTTAATGTCGGATTGGTAGAATTAGTATATAAGGTAAAAGAAAATAGAAAAGGGAGAGTCATATGGTAAATTGTAAGAAGATTTCGGTTTTCATTATGGTGATTTGTTTATTTTTTTTAACGCCTATGACATTGTACGCTGAAACTGGAACTGAACCAGTGTCGGCACCTGGTCCGGGTCCAAATGTGTTTGGGCAGTTTGCAGTTTCAATTGATGCAAAAACAGGGGATGTTTTGTATGACAAAAATGCACATCAACATGCATTTCCGGCAAGTATGACGAAAGTATTGACTGCTATTTTATTAATGGAGCATACGAAGCCAGAGGAGCAATTTACGTTTTCACAACCTGCATTAGATCAGGAAAAGAGTAATTATCAACTTGAATTTCAGGTAGGTGAAACAATCAATCGTAATACAGCACTAACAATTTTAATGGTATTAAGTGCAAATGATGTTGCGTATGCAATTGGTGAACGTATTGGTGGAAGTATAGAAAACTTTGCGAATATGATGAACGAGAAAGCGAAGCAGTTAGGAGCAAAGGATAGTCATTTTGTAACGCCGAATGGTTTACATGATCCGAATCATTATACGACGGCATATGATATGGCAATGATCACGAGAGGGGTTCAACAATACCCTGAGATTTTACAAGCTATGAATACGAAACGAACAACGGTTACAACATCTAGACAAACGGTTTCTATTTTTAATAAGGCTACTTATTTCGAAAATTCATATAGTATTGGTGGAAAAACAGGTTTTACAAATGAAGCACGCAATACACTTGTATTATTAAATGAGAAAGATGGTAATTGTATTGTCAATGTTGTGATGGCGTCACAAAGACCAGAGATTTACGAAGATATGCGTCAAATTGCAGATCATTCTTTCTCGCAATTTGCTAAGCAAATGGTTTTAGATAAAAATAATTGGCATCAGAAAGCAACATATTTAGATAAAAATATAGATTGTGAACTTGAAAAAAGTGCAGAATTGATGTTAAAGAAAGACGAAGGAAAGAATGTAAAAACAGTCTTTAGAACGGCTCCGGTTGATAAAGAAAAGCTATATCAAAAGGGGATTCATCGCGGGGATGTAATTGGAACAGTAGACGTGACAAAAAACAATCAAATGATTGAAAGCATTAATGTTCTGTCTAAGGAAGATATTACATTTGCAATGCCGAAAAAAAATATAAAGCCAGCTGAGCCTACGTATCCTTTTGGGTTGATGGTAAGTATTGGAGCTGGAATTATTGCTTTAATAATAATTGGTTTATATGTGGTAAGACGAGCTAAAAAGAATGCAGTTTCAGAAGTGGAATAGGCAATGATCAATTGCCTATTTTTTATTGCGTTTTTTATTCGTTCATTATAGTATTAATTTAGGTTCTCTTTTAAGAACATCTTAGGATATCCTAGTTTTTACGTGCATATACATAATAAAGAGGAGGAGATACAGATGAAACTAGTTTGGAAGATTATGAGTAACGTCATTTCATTTGTTTTATTTGCGTTAATGGTTTTTTTAGCGTTTATTGTCATCTCATCAAAAGCAAGCGGCGGGGATCCGACTGTAATGGGATATCAATTTAAAACAGTACTATCTGGATCGATGGAACCAACATTTTTAACAGGATCAATTATTGCAATCGAACCAACGAAAGATGGATCTAAATATAAAAAAGACGATGTAATTACTTTTAAAGAAAGCGATAAAAAAATTGTAACTCACCGTATTATTGATGTGAAAAACGTAAATGGGAAAGTAATGTATGAAACAAAAGGTGACAATAATAATGGCCCGGATTTAAAACCAGTCTTAGCAGAAAATGTTATTGGGAAATATGGAAATATTACAGTTCCATATGTGGGATATTTGTTGAATTATGCGAATTCAAAAGCAGGAGCAGCCTTACTTTTAATTATTCCAGGCATATGTTTACTTGGGTACTCTGCAATTTCTATTTTTAGTGCAATCCGTAGCATTGATAGCGAAAAGAAAAAGAAATCTGCAGATGTAGGACAATCTGTATAATTCCGTTATTTTCTCCATTTTAGAGATTATAAATATAAAGATATTATTGGGGAAACCTTCAATACTAGTTAATAATGATGCACAGCAAACAGTTGGTAGAGAGAAATAATTATATAAATAGGCTATCAAATTGATAGTCTATTTATATATATTATTTTCGAACTATTATACGGAGATATGTATACGAGAGATTAGATTGATGGAATTAGGTTTTTTACCACGCGAAAAGGTCATGTGTAACAAAAATGTAAAAAAATACTATATTTTTTATTTCATTTTCGGATTTTATTCTATATAATGAAATTATGTTCTTTATAGAGAATTGAATACGAGTAATGGGAGAGGTTGGAATGATGAAATCATCAAAAAAAATAAAAACAATACTCATGTTACCATGTATGTGTTCAATAGCTTTCTATATGGGATCACAAGTAGTTACGTATACAGAGGCTGCTTTTGTAAATGAGACAAAAATACATTCTACTGTTTCAACTGCAATTGTATTTCCAAAAACGATTGATACTTTGGTGAAAGAAGCAGAGCAGCATGAGAATTTGATTTTAAATGGAGCTGAAGGAATGAATCAGGAAACACAAGCTGATTCTGTAGAAGTACTCGAACAAAAAGCGCAGCAATGGAGAGAACAGTTTGAAAAAGTGAAAGTGGAACGTGAAGCCTTGCAACACATATATACAGAAATAGAAGATTATTATAAGCAATCAGTAGAAAATGTAAGAGTAAATAATAGCGATTCAAGTAAGCAAGTGCTTCAATATGTACAAGCGAGTTTTACTAAAGTAGGGAGTATTAAGGATAATGTTGATAAGAAAATATCAGTACAAAAAATGGAAGAATTTATTCTAACCCTACAAAAGAAAATAGAAGAGAAAAAAGCGCAACAGGTTAATAACACGTCTGGAAAAACAGAGCAAGAACAAGTCGTACCTTCTTCTGAGCAAAAAGAGTCAAACAGCCAGGAAGAAATAAAGCAACCATCAAACCCTAAACAAGAACAAGTCGTACCTTCTTCTGAGCAAAAAGAGTCAAACAGCCAGGAAGAAATAAAACAACCATCAAAACAAGAACAAGTTGTACCTTCTTCTGAGCAAAAAAAATCAAATAAACAAGAAGAAATAAAGCAACCATCAAACCCTAAACAAGAACAAGTCAATCAAGCTCAATAAGCGAAAAAGACCAATCCAGTATTACAACAGCCTGAAGAGAATAAAGAAGAAGTGCAGAAACAAGATTCAAGCGCTGTACATGAAAACCACTGATTTTTGGGTTATACCTTCTACAAATGTAGAGGTTAACATAAAAAAATGAAGTTCAGGGGGAATACGGAATGGGAATTAAGAAAAAATTAGGAATGGGTGTTGCATCAGCTGCGTTAGGACTATCTTTAATTGGTGGAGGAACATTTGCATACTTTAGTGATAAGGAAGTATCAAATAATACATTTGCAGCAGGTACATTAGATCTTTCTGTAGATCCAACTACGATTATTGATGTTAATAATATTAAGCCAGGGGATAAAATGACACGTGACTTTAAGCTTGTCAATAATGGTTCATTAGATATAAAAACTGTGAAATTATTAACTAATTATAATGTAATAGATTCAAAAGGAGATAATTCAGAAGACTTTGGTAAGCATATCCGTGTGAATTTCTTCTGGAATTGGGATAAATTAAGTGAGCCTATTTTCTCAACGACATTGGCTGATTTAAAAGCTATGTCTCCAGATGCAGTGGAAGAAAGTATTTTTGCAGGTTGGTTTGCTGAAAAGGGTGGTTTGAAGCATGGTGATTCCGACTATCTTTGGGTACAATATGAATTTGTAGATAATAAGCAAGATCAAAATCAATTCCAAGGTGATAAACTTGAGTTGAAATGGACATTTGAAGCAGAACAAACAGAAGGGTCAGAAAAATAATAGGATTGATAGAAAAAAGGTAGGTTTTTCCTGCCTTTTTTTCATACCAATTCTTGTTATATGAGGGATGTACATGAATAAGAAGTGGTTATTTATCATGAGTATATGTCTGATTCTAGTAGTTTTCATTGGTATTACAAAAAATATTGACCAAGTGTATGCAGAGGAGCGGCGAGAAATAGATATAAGCCTTGAGCCAAAAGAAGTACTATTTCATGTTTTAAATATGAAGCCAGGAGACTGGGCAAATCGAAGTATACGTATTAGTAATGAAGGAACAAAGAAATTATCATATAGTATAAAGAGCGAGGCTTCAGAGGGGTCTACGAAATTATATGAAGCTCTTACGGTCACTGTAAAAGATAAACAAGGAGTGCTGTAAAAGAACTTCAAAGTATGGAAAAGCGTACATTAGCAGTTGATAGAACTGACGAGCTTATCTATACGATACATGTTCCTAAAGAGTTAGGAAATGAGTATCAAGGATTACAAACAATGGTGAAATTTCTTTTTTATGCGGAAGAGCCAAACGGAAATGGTGCGGGTACAGAAAATGAAACGGGAAGCAATCAAATGCAACCTCCTGCATCCATAGATTCTAATAGTAACTGGCAGCTGCCACGTACAGGTGTGCAACAAAGCAGTATGGTTTTAATAGGAATTGGTTTAGTGGGGTGTGGGCTTTATTTTTATAAAAGGTATACTCAAATGAAGTATAGGAAGGATTAAGTCTTTTTAAGGATGAATAGAGAATAGTTTCAAAATTAATATTATTTTATAGTTGCAATTACACCTATATGTTCTTTATAATGAACGTATAGGTAGCTTTTTAAAGAACAGATAAATTCAAGGGGTATTGTACATACATTGGCCGTAGAAAAATAACAGGCGTTCGATTGGTTATACCTCTTATCCTACATTAAGAGATAACAATAAAAAAAAATAGCTAGGGGGAATTTACAGTGAGTTTAAAGAAAAAATTAGGTATGGGAGTCGCTTCAGCGGCATTGGGATTATCTTTAATCGGTGGAGGAACATTCGCTTACTTTAGTGACAAAGAAGTATCGAACAATACGTTTGCAGCGGGTACATTAGATCTTACTTTGGACCCTCAAACAATTGTAGATATTAAGGACCTTAAACCAGGCGATTCTGTTAAGAAAGAATTCTTATTAAAGAACAGCGGCACGTTAGCAATTAAAGATGTTAAATTAGCAACGAAGTACTCAGTTACAGATGCGAAAGGCGATAACGCTGGGGAAGATTTCGGTAAGCATATTAAAGTGAAATTTATTTGGAACTGGGATAAACAAAGCGAGCCTGTATATGAAACAACATTAGCAGATTTACAAAATGCTGATCCAGATCTTCTAGCAAAAGACATCTTTGCTCCAGAGTGGGGTGAAAAAGGTGGCTTAGAAGCTGGAACAGAAGACTACCTGTGGGTACAATTTGTATTTGAAGAAAATGGTAAAGATCAAAATAAATTCCAAGGCGATAAATTAAACTTAGAATGGACATTCAATGCAAGCCAAACTGAAGGCGAAGAGAGATAATCAATAAGGAAATAACAAACAAAAAAGCGGGGATTCCCCGCTTTTTTTGTAAATAAAAAAAGAGCGCCCCCCAGTATGCACTCCTCCTTGTATATATTATTCCTGGTTTTTCTTCCATTTTGTAAACTCTAAAAATTCACGGAATTGCTCTTTTGAGACACCGGAGTTCATAGCTTCTTTGACGAGGTGTGTCCATTCCGAATCCAATTGGTTTTCGGATGATGTTTCGTCATGAAGGAGTGTGTCCACTGGTATTTTCAGAACATTCGCAATTTTTTCAAGAAATTGAATGGAAGGGTTCTTTTGTAAATTACGTTCAATGGAACTAATATAAGACTTTGCAACACCTGCTTTTTCAGCAAGTTCTGTTAAAGAAATCCCTCTTTGCAACCGAAGGCGTTTTATACGTTCTCCTATCATCTTTGTGCACCTTTCTGTAAGTATGTAGTCGGCTTATGATGTCATTATTATAACACAAATTTCGTTAAAAAGAACGCCTCTGCTACGCTGCTAGTTTCTGGTAGGCTGGTTCATACGTTGGAAAAAGTGTTCGATATCTTGAATAGCGATCCCAGCATCTAAAGCTTCAAGCATTAAATCAATCCAATCCTGATCTAGCGTATCTGCCTTTTGTTTGTACAAAGTGTATTCCTCCCTAATGTGTAATGAATCGTACAAAATAAACAACCTTTTAAACACATTATAATATTTCAAAAAGTTAATTTGGTAAAAATAATGTTAATTTATTGTATATTTTGTAGGTAACACTAATAAAAAGTTACTAGTTTGTCATTCTATAAAGAAATTGTAATAGTTTTATCAAAAATTATCAATATCTTCAGAAATAACTGATATATAGAGGGATATTTTTGTGAAAAATATGTTATTTTTACAAACGTGTTACAAAAGTTACAAAATAGCACAAAATCAAACAAAATATTGAAAAGTTACTGAATTTTTATTATTATCTAAATATTGGTACATATTTTATTGGGGGAGGAAAAAAGGGATGAAAAAGAAACCGTTTAAAGTGTTATCAACACTTGCTGTAGCAGCTGTTCTTGGCTGCTCGTTTGGGGCTGGTAGCCAGTCTGTTTATGCAGAAACACCTGCAAAAACAGTACCTACAAGCCCGATTGATGATCATTTAATTCCAGAAGAGCGCTTAGCTAATGCTCTTAAAAACCGAGGAGTAATTGATTCATCAGCTTCAAATGAAGAGACAAAGAAAGCTGTCGAAAAGTATGTAGAGAAAAAGAAGGGTGACAAACCTGGAAAAGAAGAAACGACTGGGGATTCTGTTACAAAAGAAGCGTCTGATTTCCTGAAGAAGGTTAAAGATGCAAAGGCAGATACAAAAGAAAAATTAGAAACACCAGCAAATGGAAATGAAGCTGGAGCAGTTCCCGTTAAAGGCGCATTAAATGGTAAAGTGCCAACTACTTCTGCAAAGGCAAAAGAGTATAATGGAAACGTTCGTAAAGACAAAGTACTTGTTTTACTTGTAGAGTATGCTGATTTCAAACATAATAATATCGATAAAGAGCCTGGTTATATGTATTCTAGTGATTTTAACCAAGAACATTATCAAAAAATGTTATTTGGTAACGAACCATTTAAATTAGAAGATGGGACAAGCATTGAAACATTTAAGAAATATTATGAAGAACAATCTGGCGGTAGCTATACAGTAGATGGAACGGTTACAAAGTGGTTAACAGTTCCAGGTAAAGCGTCTGATTACGGTGCAGATGCTGGAGACGGCCATGATAATAAAGGCCCACTAGGACCTCGTGACCTGATCAAAGATGCATTAAAAGCAGCGGTAGATAGCGGTCTTGATTTATCAGAATTCGATCAATTTGATCAATATGATGTAAATAAAGATGGCAATCAAAATCAACCAGATGGCTTGATCGACCACTTAATGGTTATCCATGCTGGTGTTGGACAAGAAGCTGGTGGCGGTAAATTGGGTGATGATGCAATTTGGTCACATCGTTGGACAGTTGGTCAAAAACCATATGAAATAGAAGGTACAAAATCAAAAGTACCATACTGGAATGGCAAAATGGCAGCGTTTGACTACACAATTGAACCAGAAGATGGAGCGGTCGGTGTATTCGCGCATGAATATGGTCATGATTTAGGTCTTCCAGATGAGTATGATACAAAATATTCTGGCGGCGGCGAGCCAGTTCAGTCATGGTCTATTATGAGTGGTGGTAGCTGGGCTGGTGAAATTGCTGGAACAACGCCAACAAGTTTCTCTCCGCAAAACAAAGAGTTCTTCCAAAAAACAATTGGTGGAAACTGGGCGAATATTGTGGAATTAGATTATGAGAAGTTAAACCGAGGAATTGGTTATGCAACATACCTAGATCAAAGTGTAACAAAAACGGCTCGTCCAGGTATGATCCGTGTTAATTTACCGGATAAAGATGTAAAAGGAATTCAACCTGCGTTTGGTAAGAAGTACTACTATAGTACAAAAGGTGATGATCTTCATACAACATTAGAAACACCTTTATTTGATTTAACAAATGCAACAAATGCAAAGTTTGATTACAAATCATTATATGAAATTGAAACAGACTATGATTTCTTAGAAGTACATGCAGTAGCAGAAGATGGATCGAAAACATTAATCGATACAATTGGTAATAAAAATGTAAAAGGTGGTGCAGATACCACTCTTGGAAAATGGGTAGACAAATCTTATGATTTAAGCCAATTTAAAGGTAAGAAAGTGAAGCTTGTATTTGAATATATTACGGATGGTGGTTTAGCATTAGATGGATTTACTCTTGATAATGCAACATTAACAGTAGATGGTAATGTTGTATTCTCTGATGATGCAGAAGGTACACCAAAATTCAAACTAGATGGCTTCATTGCTTCTAATGGAATTGAAAAGAAAAAGCACAACTACTATGTAGAGTGGAGAAACTATGCTGGTGCTGACGAAGCGTTAAAATATGCTCGCGGTCCAGTATATAACACAGGTATGGTTGTATGGTATGCAGACTCAAGCTATACAGATAACTGGGTTGGCGTGCATCCAGGATACGGATTCCTTGGTGTAGTTGATTCTCATCCTGAAGCAATTGCAGGAACTTTAAATGGTAAGCCAACATTTAAAGATAGCACACGTTATCAAATTGCTGATGCAGCGTTCTCTTTCGATCAAACACCGGCATGGAAAGTTGTATCACAACCTCGTGGAACATTTGAATACAGTGGACTACCAGGTGTTGCGAAGTTCGACGATTCTAAAGCTTATATTAATAAGCAAATTCCAGATGCAGGACGCATTTTACCAAAACTTGGCCTGAAATTTGAAGTAGTTGGCCAATCGGATGATAAGTCTGCAGGTGCAGTTCGCTTATATCGTTAATTATGAAGAAGCTGTTGAAGGTTTTCCTTTCAACAGCTTTTTTTATGAGCAAATGTATTTTATATGAAATGCAAACTCGTATATAATTAAACTTTAAGAATAGGAAAATGTTAAGTAAAAGGTGGAATATATATTGAAGAACCAATATAAACCCTTTTTAAGGTGATAGAGAGCATCCGTCCAAGCGTAGAAGCGGTCAGATCTTTTTCCTGCCCCATGCCAAGTGAAAACAAAGAGAGAAAATGAGTGTAGGTCACTTTTTGTTTTCGTAACAGTAATGTATATGTTGAAATAGCAATGTAAATATAGAAGGAGGGATAATAGATGGATATCACTTCTATTGTGAACGAGCAAAAGTCATATTTTTATAAAGGTCACACAAGAAATATAGAAGAAAGAAAGCAACATTTAAAAAGATTATATGAAGGGATTCAGCGTTTTGAATCTGATATTTTTCAAGCGTTAAAATTGGATTTAAATAAATCAGATCATGAATCATTTACGACAGAGGTTGGATACGTATTAAAGGAGATTTCCTTTTTAATGAAACATCTTTCTTCATGGAGTAAGCCAAAGCGCGTTCGTACAGCACTTACACACATTGGTTCGAAGGGGAAAGTCGTTCCAGAGCCTTACGGTGTTACTCTTATAATGGCTCCGTGGAATTATCCCTTTCAACTTGCGATTGCACCCCTTGTAGGGGCAATAGCCGCTGGAAACACGGTTGTATTAAAGCCGTCAGAATTGACACCTAATGTTTCTAGTCTTCTTGCAAATATGTTACAAGAGTTATTTCCGGCTGAACTTGTTGCGGTTGTTGAAGGCGGTATTGAGGAGAGTACAGCACTGTTAAAAGAGCCGTTTGATTATATTTTTTTCACCGGTAGCGTTGGAGTGGGTAAAATTGTTATGGAGGCGGCAGCTAAAAGTTTGATTCCCCTTACGTTAGAGCTTGGTGGAAAGAGCCCATGTATTGTGCATAATGATGCAAAGTTAGAAATAGCAGCAAGGCGCATAGTTTGGGGGAAATTCTTGAATGCGGGACAAACATGTGTTGCGCCTGATTACATATATGTTCATTCTTCTGTAAAAGAACAATTTATTGAAGCACTACGAATTGAAATTAAAAATCAATATGGCGAAAAACCACTGCAAAATGAAAATTACGTTCGGATTGTCAGTAAACGTCATTTTGAAAGATTATGTTCTTTCTTACAAGATGGCAGGGTGGAAATTGGTGGGAAATATAATGAAGAAACGCTGCATATTGAGCCTAGTATTGTAACGAATATTACATGGCAGGATTCCGTTATGGAAGATGAAATTTTCGGTCCAATTTTGCCGATTATAGAGTATGAGAAAATAGAAGACATCATTGAAAGAATTCAGCGACAACCTAAATCATTAGCTTTATATGTATTTTCAGAGAGTAAAGAAATTCAAAGACAAATTACACGTAATATCTCATATGGCGGTGGGTGTATAAATGACGTTGTATATCATCTTGCTACGCCATATCTACCCTTTGGTGGTGTTGGGAGCAGTGGATTAGGAAGTTATCATGGAAAACAAAGTTTTCGCACATTTTCACACTATAAAAGCATTTTGTCCCAATCTACAGTATTTGATATGAAAATTCGTTATTCTTCTACAAAAAGTGCTTTAAAATTCATACGAAAGTTGTTAAAATGATGATGGTGTTTATCAGTAGGCGTAGCCGTATGATAAAAACCCCTTCTCACCTGAAGGGGTTTTTCTGTTCGACATATGTATCATGGGAAAATGAATCAAACATACTACATAAAGAATAGATAAGGACGCTGTTAAACAATCGTTTTTGTTTGGATCGAAACAAAAGAATTGATAGAAAACTAATATTTATTCATGAATATAAAGATTAAAAATTTGAGGTAGATAGGACGGGAAAATGAAAAAGATTATTAAAGTTGAAGCAGTAGAAAAACATTTTGGAGATCAAGTGATTATACCACCTCTTTCTTTAGATATTAAAGAAGGAGAATTTTTAACAATTCTTGGACCGAGTGGGTGTGGTAAAACAACTTTACTTCGTATGATTGCAGGTTTTGAAACTCCTACAAAAGGGAATCTCTTACTTGACGAGGATAGAATTAACGATTTACCACCTTATAAGCGTCATATGAACCTAGTGTTCCAGCATTATGCATTATTTCCACATATGACGGTGGAGAAAAATATTTGTTTTGGTATGAAGATGCAAAAAGTATCAGCGGCAGAACAAAAAGAACGTGCAGAAGAAGCGATGCGCTTAACTCAGCTCCTTGAATTCCGTGATCGTAAGCCTACAAAACTTTCTGGTGGACAACAACAGCGTGTTGCAATTGCAAGAGCAATCGTAAATAATCCGCGTGTGTTATTACTGGATGAACCACTTGGAGCGCTTGATTTTAAGTTGAGAAAAGATTTGCAGCGTGAATTGAAAAATTTGCAGCGTAATTTAGGAATTACGTTCATTTATGTAACACATGATCAAGAAGAAGCAATGAGTATGAGTGATCGAATTGTTGTTATGAATAAAGGACATATTGAGCAAGTCGGAACGCCAAAGGAAATTTATAAAGAACCGAAAACATTGTTTGTTGCGACGTTCATTGGTGAAAATAATATTATAAAAAATGGGGAAAGCTACGTAGCAGTGCGCCCTGAAAATGTAAAAATACGTTCGGTTGAGCAACCGATTTTAAAAGAATACCATCTTGGGCATATTGAAGATGTTGAATTTGTTGGAAATATGGAAAAGCTTTATGTACGCGATGAAAAAACATCAGAACTATTAATGGCATATCAAACTGCCGAAGAAGCAGCGCAGTGGAGTATCGGTGATAATATATATGTAGGCTGGGAGCAAGAGGATGAGGTGACCTTAAATTGAAAAAAGGGAAACTACTCGCATTACCTACAGTTACATGGTTGCTAATCTTCTTTTTATTTCCGCTTGTATTCGTATTAGCATTTGCGTTCTTACAGCGCGGAGCATACGGGACAGTGGAAATGCAATTTACATTAGATAATATATCGCGCGTGTTTGATCCGTTGTATATGAATACATTATGGGAAACAGTGAAAATTGCAGTTATTACAACAGTACTTTGTTTACTCATTGGTTATCCATTTGCATATACAATTACAATTGTTGATCGTAAATATCGTTCTATTCTTCTATTATTAGCAACGATTCCGTTTTGGATTAACTTTCTTGTGCGCTCATATGCATGGATTGTTATTTTACGTTCACAAGGTCTTGTAAATACATTATTGCTGAAGTTAGGCATTATTAATGAACCTTTAAATTTATTATATAATACACCATCTGTAATATTAGGAATGGTATATTCTTTACTTCCATTTATGATTTTACCAGTGTATGCAGCGATTGAGCAGCTTGATAAACGTAAGTTAGAAGCAGCATATGATCTAGGGGCAACACCAATGAAGGCATTTTGGAATGTGACATTGCCAATGACGATGTCAGGGGTCGCTACTGGTTCGATTCTAGTATTTGTTTCATCTATCGGAATGTTTGTTGTATCAGACGTCATGGGTGGATCAAAAGTAGCATTGATCGGAAACGTGATTCAAAACCAATTCTTAGGTGCGCGTGACTGGCCATTTGGATCTGCATTATCAATGATTGTTGTTCTGTTCTCTGTTCTGTTAATTTACTTATATTATCGTGCGACGAAAGTATATAAATACGGAAACGGAGGGGAATAGACAAAGATGAAGAAGTTTTTAGTATCTTATTCTTGGTTGATTTTATTGTTCTTGTATTTTCCAATGATGGTTCTAATGGTATATTCTTTTAACGATTCGCGTATTAACGCAGAATGGGAAGGATTTACCTTCCATTGGTATACAGATTTGTTTCAAAAGCAAGATGTCATTGATGCATTTGTAAATAGTATTACAATTGCAATCGTGACGACAGTTGTGACAACGGTTCTTGGCGTGATTTTTGCTGTTGCATTACATCGTTATAAATATCGTTTTGAAGGAGCAATTAATGGTCTTGTATATTTACCGATTCTAATTCCAGATATCTTAATGGGATTATCATTACTCATTTTATTTAGTCAAATTGGGATGGAACTTGGACAAGTTACCATTATTATTGCACATATTACATTTAGTATTTCGTTTGTTGTTGTGATTTTAGCAGCACGTCTTTCTGGTATGGGACGTGATTTAGAAGAAGCGGCGAATGATTTAGGTGCAACCCCATGGCAAACGTTTCGTTATGTAACGCTTCCAGGAATTGCACCTGGGGTTATTTCAGCGGCATTATTAACATTTACATTATCAATCGATGATTTTGTGATTAGTTTCTTCGTGTCTGGACCAGGATCAACAACATTGCCATTATATATTTACAGTATGGTGAAACGCGGAGTAACACCTGAAATTAATGCTCTTTCTACAATATTAATTGTTGTTATTGTTGGATTAATGGTTGCATCGGAAATATTCCGTAATAAAGGTGCAGATGGTGAAGAAAACTCTGGAGGACATCTTCCATTATAAGAGAGAATTATAAAGAACGAGGAGGCAATGAATCGATGAAATGGATGAAAACAATAGCTGGTGCAGCAATTAGCTTCAGTCTTGTTGCCGGCGTACTTGCTGGCTGTGGTGAAAAGAAAGAAGAGCTAAATATTTATAGCTGGGCTGATAACTTTGATGAGCAAGTGTTAAAGGATTTTGAAAAAAAATATAACGTGAAAATTAACTATGATAAATACGCAAGTAATGAAGAAATGCTTGCGAAATTACAAGCTGGCGGTGCAAAATATGATTTAATTCAACCGTCAGATTACATGGTTAAAACGATGGCAAAAATGGATTTATTAGAGCCATTGGACAAGAAGAACATTCCAAATGTAAAAAATCTTGTTTCAAATTTTAAAACACCTTCATTTGATCCAGAGAATAAATACTCACTTGTATACACTTGGGGTGTAACAGGAATTGCTTACAATAAAAAGTATGTAAAAGAAGCGCCAACAAGTTGGAGCGACTTATGGAATGAGAAATATAAAGGACATGTTACTTTATTAAATGATTCTCGTGAAGTGTTAGGAGTGGGTCTGAAAAAGAACGGATTTTCAAACAGCACACAAAATGATGCAGAGTTAAAGACGGCAGCTGCTGACTTGCAAAAATTACTTCCTAACTTACTTGCATTTGATACAGATAATATTAAACAAAAGTTTATTACAGAGGATGCTTGGATTGGAACAGTCTGGTCTGGAGATGCAGCGTTCATTGCAAAAGATAATAAAGATGTAGAGTATGTTGTTCCAAAAGAAGGCGGTACAATTTGGGCGGATACATTAGCAATTCCAAAAGGTGCGAAACATAAAGATCTTGCCGAGAAGTTTATGAACTACTTAATGGATGAAAAAGTAAGTGTGAAAAACTATGAATCCATTGGATATAGTAATCCAAATGAAAAAGCATGGGAACTTCACAGTAAAGAGTATCGTGATAATCACATGATTTTCTTATCGAAAGACGAATTAGCTCGTACAGAGTGGCTTGTTGATGTAGACAATAAATTAAAAGAGTATGATCGTTACTGGACAGAGTTAAAAACAAAAGGAAAATAGAAACATAAAACTGAATCTTTTAGGTGGGAGAGAGGGTCCGGCCGGGCATAGAAGCGGTCAGATCCTTTTTTCGCCCCATGCGGTATGAAAACAGAAGGAGGGAATGAGTGGAAATCTCCTTTTGTTTTCATGGCCGTAACTTATATGTTGGAAATCAAAAATATGTAAACACAGATTAAAAAAACGACAGAAGACCTAATTTTTTAGGCGGGAGAGAGGGTCCGGCCGAGCATAGAAGGGGTCAGATCCTTTTTCAGTCCCATGCCGCGTGAAAACAAAGGGAGAAAATGAGTGGAGATTCCTTTTTATTTTCATAGCCGCGATTTATGTGTTGGAAAAACAAACTGGATATATAATAAAATGCGGTTTCTAAATAGGAACCGCATTTTTTCATAATAGGAGGAAAAAATTTGAAACGAAAATTACATCGATATGAGCTCGCTTGTATTCTCTTGTTGTTTGCTGCATTTGCTCTCATTGCTTGGAGAGTACAAGCAGATGGTGTAACAACACTTGATATATATGTGAAAGATTTTGTAAGAGGATTACAAACAGAGAGTTCACTTGCTTTTTTTACATATTTTACAAAAATAGGATCTGCAATTGGGATTATAAGCACGCTTATTCTTAGTCTGTTCGTGTTTTGGAAGAAACGTTACTATGCAGCGATGATTGTGTATCCTATGGCTGTGTTAATAACACATCTTGTAAATAAAGGAATAAAAGAAATTATGAAAAGAGACCGTCCGAGTTTAAATGAAGCGCTTGATGCCCTTGGATATAGTTTTCCAAGCGGCCATGCTATGCTATCAATGATTACGTATGGATTTCTTGCTTATATCATTGCTGCAAACGTAAAAAATGTGGCTGGGAAAGTTGTTATTACGATTGCGATGGCACTGCTAATCTTATGGATTGGATTAAGTAGAATTATTTTATCTGTACATTATCCGACTGATATTTTAGCCGGCTATTGTTTAAGTGGCATTGCATTAATTATCGCTATTTATTTTCATCGTTTATTTTCAGAGCGATTTGAAACGAATCAAGAGAGATGAGACACGTGCGAAAAGGCTCAGATTACTGGGTTTTTCGGACGTTTTTTTTCATACTAAAATCTCTAATTGATTATGGTAATATGTGCTAAAATATATATAAATCCAAATGAAAAAACCGACATAAACCATTTTTTAAGTAGGAGAGAAGATACGTCCGTGGATAAAAGCGGTCAGAGCCTTTTTCAGCCCCATGCCAAATGAAAACAGAAAGAGAAAACAAGTAGCGGTCACTTTTTGTTCTTCATCGCAGCAACTTATATGTCGGAAAATTAAAATGGATTTATATAGAAAGATTCACTAATTATATAAAGTAGGTGAAGATGTGTGAAGACAAATGTACATAAAATAGATAAATGGGGGAAATTCGGTAGCTTTCTTTATCAACTTCGCTATACAGTCATAATTACATTAGTTTTGTTAGCGATAGCACTCGGCATTTTCGCACCAAAACTTCCAGGGGTATTAGGGGGCGATGGTTTCCAAACAAAAGGAGACTATCAAACGACAAAAGCAATTTTAGATAAAGATTTTAAACAGTCTCAAGATACGCTCCTTCTTGTTTTCCAGAAGAATAAAGGAATCTCAAAAGAGGATTTTCAAAAAAGAATCGAAGACATTACAACAAGAATTCAAACGAAAGAAACGTATGATTCATTCCATCATCCATTAGAAAATAAGGAAATGTTACAAGACGATATTGCGTATGCGACAATTTTATTTTCCGGGAAAACAAGTAAAGAACGGAATGAAAAGACATTACAATTTGCAAAAGAAATAGAAAAGGAAAGTAACGATACTTTGAAAGTATCACCAACAGGCTTTCCAAAGATTAATGAAGAAATTAATGAGCGAACACAAAATGATTTGAAAGTAGCAGAAATGATCGGATTGCCAATTGCCTTTCTTGTACTACTATTTTCATTCGGTAGCTTGCTTGCTTCAATCTTGCCGATTTTAAATGGGGCGCTGAGTGTTATTAGTACAATGGGCATTTTATATTTTATTGGTGTAGATAAAGAGTTATCTATTTTTGTATTAAATGTTGCACCTATGATTGGGCTTGCGCTATCAATTGACTTTGCATTGCTGTTTGTGAATCGGTTTCGAGAGGAAGTGGCATATCGGACAGTAAAAGAGGCGATAGCTGTCACATATCAAACAGCGGGGCGTGCTATTGTATTTTCAGGGTTATGTGTTTTTGTTGGTTTATCCGGTTTGTTTTTCTTTGAAATTGATTATATTCAGTCTGTTGCGATTAGCGGGATGATTGTTGTTGTAATGAGTATGTTATTTTCACTTACACTTCTTCCGGCATTGTTATCGTTAATAGGGAAGCGAATCTTGAAAAGGGATCAAACTGCACCTCGCACTTCAAATATGTGGCGTAAGTTCGCTCAATTTGTTATGAAGCATCCTATTATGATGATTATCGTTGTTACATTGTTTATTATTGTCTGTTTGTTGCCGCTTCGCACTGCTAATCTGCAATTTCCTGGTGTAGAAGCATTGCCAGAGAAAAGTGATACACGAATTGCATATGAAAGGTATGAAGAGTCATTTAACAAAATTGTAAAAACACATGCTGATGTTACGCTAGTACTAGAGATGAAAAGTAATGTCATAGAGAAAGAAAATTTACAGAAGTTAGAAGATGTTATTCGAAAACTGAAAAAAGATAAGCATGTATATAAAGTAAAAAGTCTATATGATGAACTAAACGGTATGAAACCTGAACAGCTTGCTACATTGTTACAATCCCCACAGCGTACGCAAGTGGAACCTGTACTGGAAGCATATACAAAAGGAAATAAAACAACTCTTCAAATTTCCTTGGATACAAAGCCGAGAACGGAAACTGCGAAGCAATGGGTTCGTGATTTTAAAGACACGTATAAAGATGACAGTATTACGTATTATTTAGGTGGTATGACAACATTTCAACAAGAGTTAGAGGATGAAATTAAAGATAAAGTTGTGGTTGGGATGTCCGTCATATTCGGTTCCACTTTCTTGATTTTGCTCTTTGCATTCCGATCTATACTTATTCCAATTAAGGCCATTGTGATGAATGTACTTAGTTTAAGTGCAACCATTGGTATTGTGATTTGGCTATTTGAAGGTGGACATTTTGGATTGGAAGAAAGTTCAGTTTTATTCGTGTTACCAATCTTTATATTCGGCCTTGTGTTCGGCTTAAGTATGGATTATGAAGTATTTCTTATTTCTCGTATTCATGAATTGTATGAAGAGACAGGAGATAATGATACGGCAACGTTAGAAGGACTTGTATCAACGAGTCGTATCATTACATCAGCTGCTCTCATTATGATTGTTGTAACAGGAGCATTCGCATTTACTGATATTTTACCAGTAAAGCAAATGGGACTCGGTGTGGCACTTGCTATTTTTCTTGATGCAACAATAATTCGACTTATGCTTGTACCAAGTTTAATGAAAATGTTCGGAGATTGGAACTGGTGGCTGCCGTTTCGAAAGAAAAAAGTAAAATCATCGGATTAAAAAAGCGCTCATCTTGTAGAGAGACCACTGAAAAACGGAAGTTTTTCAGTGGTCTTTTTTGATCCGCCATTCTTTCCATATATATTCATTTT
Source organism: Bacillus sp. FSL K6-0042 (assembly GCF_038006685.1). Lineage (NCBI taxonomy): Bacteria > Bacillati > Bacillota > Bacilli > Caryophanales > Bacillaceae > Bacillus > Bacillus sp. FSL K6-0042. The sequence goes on along the minus strand of NZ_JBBOVS010000001.1, from coordinate 1,876,981 downwards.
GATTTACTGACATATCAATCGCGGATATGAACACAAAAGCGGATTTCCTCTCATTTCCTCCCTTTTTTTACACGGCATGGGGCGAAAAAAGGTACTAACCGCCTCTGTGCATGATCGGATCCTCCCTCTCACCCAAAAAGAAAAGTTTTTTAGCAGTTTCTCTTATAGGATGAGCGCTTTTTTATGAATAGCATCACCCTCTTTTTGCAAATAGTATGTGGTAAGAACAATACATATAAAAGCAGGTGAAGACAATGTTTCGCTATTTTAAATTTAAGTTAAATGATACTGTACAGTTTGCAGAAAATGATGGGCACATGTATCGCATTGTCGGCTATAGACTAGAAAAAGGGTTTTACCCAAAAGATGAATGGACTCATATTATTTATGAATTACTGAGGGAATTTGATGGGTACACAATGGATGCTGAAGAAGAGGAACTTGTGAAAGTAATTCAAGTGGAGGAAGAATATTATAAAATACATGAGATGTCCGGTTATCGGTACCCGGTGAAAATGAAATCGAAGCCAAAAGTTTCTCAGGAAGAAACGATAGATGATTTATTAGATGCTTACAATGACTACAAGCGATTAGCAGATTTTTTTAAAGATTTATCTTATGAGCAAAAAGCAGAACAAATGTTACGAGAAATAAAGAAATTACGTGCTTAGAGGGCAGTCTATTATGTAGACTGTCTTTTGCTTTAAACAATGCATAATGAATCATTTTCCGTTACAATAGTAGAATCAATAGAAATAAGGTGGATAAAGCATGGAAATGAAAAGAAAGGGAGAATGGTGCGAAATTACGGTTCCTGCTAAATGGAGCGGTATCAGCATTGATTCTTTGTTAAAAGAAGAATGGGGCGTCCCCAAAAAACTATTACATCAACTTCGTATGGAAAAAGGTATCATCGTCAATGGAGAACGAAAACGATGGAGTGAACCTTTAGCAGAAGGAGATAAATTGCAAGTTCATATGTTTATCCAGGAAGAATATGGTGTCCAGCCGGAGTTCGGTGATTTAGAAGTGATATTTGAAGACGATCACGTATTAATTGTAAATAAACCTGTGCATATGGATACGCATCCTTCTAGCAAAGGTGGAACAGGAACACTTGCAAACTTTGTTGCTTTTCATTTACAAATGCAAGGTGTGGAGACGAAAGTACGGCATATTCATCGATTAGATAAAGATACAACGGGTGGCGTTGTATTTGCAAAACATGGGATAGCTGGTGCTATTATGGATCGGTTATTAATGGAGCGTAACATTAAAAGAACGTATTTGGCATTGGTTGAAGGGAAAGTAAAAAAGAAGCAAGGGATAATTGACGCAGCGATTGGAAGAGATCGACATCATGCAACGAGGCGTCGTGTGTCTCCAAAAGGTGATCAAGCGGTAACGCATTATCGGGTAGAGAAATATTTTAAGCATCAAGATGTAACGCTTGTAACATTACAATTAGAGACAGGAAGAACACATCAAATTCGCGTTCATATGAGTCATAGTGGTCATCCACTGATTGGTGATACGTTATATGGTGGACAATCCACATATATGTCAAGTCAAGCCTTACATGCTATGCGGATTGTTTTTTTACATCCAATTACAAAAGAAGAGTTAACAGTAGAGGTTCCACTTCCTAGCTATTTAAATAACATCATGGAATCTTTTAAAATGTCGAATAAATAAAGTTTTTCTGTTTAGTTGAGAAAGATATTTTTTGCAGGAAATTTTTTGTGAAAACCGAAGCCGTAAATAGAAAAGAGAGGTGAAGATTACTTGGTAAGATATAAATATATTATGGGTATATTTCTTGCTGGCCTTCTATTTACGTTGTTTCTATATCCAAATTTACCGAATTATCTAGCGGTGCACTGGAATCAGAATGGTGAACCAAATGAATATGCGAGGAAGCAAGTTGTGGTATTATTTATTCCTTGTCTTATTGTTTTTTTTCATGGTCTGTTGTATATAATCTCACGTTACGTATATAAGTTGAATGAGAATGACCACTATATTGTAATGAGATTTAAAGAGAATGTATCGCTATTTTTATTATTTATTCATATGTTTATTCTTGCTATTGGCACTGGAATAGATATACCATTTCAAACGGGTCTTATAATAGGGATTAGTGGGTTTCTTTTTATGGTTAGTAAAGGATTTAAAAAAGGAAGAAAAAAAGAAGAGGAGCCGATTGTGTTACAGAAAATACGTTTGTTTAGTCAGCGTATTTTTCAATACATGTCGCTTATCATATTAATTTGTTTGTTTTTGAAACTACAATGGGGATTTTATCTACTAATCGGTGTGATTAGCTGTGGGTCTATTGCTTTTATGTGTTGTATTTTGTATTCATATATACTAGAAAATTATGAAACATAAAGTAAAACTTTAATCAGTGGGAGGCTTCTTTATTCCCCCGCTGATTATCAGCCCTCATCAATCGGGCTTTTACGGGCAGTTGATCCCAAAACCTAACGTCTTGTTTTCGCTGGATTTTGAGGTGGGGGTCTTACTGCTCGCGAATAGAGGGAAAAAAGGAGTCTTCTGTAATAGGAGACTCCTTATATATATAAATCCACTTTGATTTTCCAATATATAAGTCGCTGCTATGAAGAACAAAAGGAGACTTGTACTCATTGTCTCCTTTTGGTTTCACATGGCATGGGACAGAAAAAGGATCCGACCGCTTCTATGTACGGCCGGATCCTCTCTCCCCCTCTAAAAAGAAAGGTTTTAATTCATATACTTACTTCGTGATAAATTGTTGTGTCCAGTAGTTTCCACTTTCAACATAACCAACACCGATGTGAGTGTAACCACTATTTAAAATATTTGCACGGTGACCTTCACTATTCATCCAAGCTTGTACAACTTCTTCTGGTGTACGTTGGCCTTGTGCGATGTTTTCACCTGCAGATTTATAAGAAATACCGAACTTCTTCATCATATCGAATGGAGATCCGTATGTTGGGCTAGTATGATCGAAGTAGTTATTTTTTTGCATATCTTCAGATTTAGTACGTGCAACTTTACTTAATTCAGCGTCAACTTTTAATGCTGGTAAGCCTTGTTTTGCACGCTCAGCATTTGTTAATTCAACAACGCGTTGTTCAAATTCGCTTAAAGAGCCTTTTGCTTCTTCAGCTGGCTTATTTTCAGCAGGTTTTTGTGCTTCATTGTTATTAGTATTGTTGTTGTTGTTGTTGTTATTTTCAGCTGGCTTTTGAGCCTCTGGTTTTGCTGTTTCTTCAGCCGGTTTTTGTTCTACCGGTTTAGTAGTTTCTGGTTTAGTAACCTCTGGTGTAGTAGGTACGTTTGGTTGCTGACCAGGAATGAAGCAGTTACCTTGCTGGAATTTTACTTGATTCCATTGTGCTAGAGAGTTAATTCCCATAGATTGTAAGTATTTTTGTAATTCTTGTTGATTCATATGTTGCATAAAGACTTTAGATTGCTGAATATTTTGAACTTTTATTGTAGATGGTTGTACCGTTGCTGCCTGGGCACTAAGAGTAGATGCTCCGAATGTAAATGCAGTTGCTGCTGCTACAGATAATAAAACACGCTTTTTCATGATATGTGTCCCCCTATGTAAAAGTTTTTTAACTGTTCTCACACAGATTTATTTTTGACAGCCTGTCCGACTGACAAATTCATCGTAGCATACAAATTGCCGGAAAAAAGATGGAAAAAAATACATAGACTATAAAATTACCTATTTTATCCTAGATTTCAATATGAGGTGGAATGCGAGAAAACTAGATTGTAAAAGGAATTTTCAGCATTTCCTGCTTTGCTTATAGAGGTAATATTTTGGTTATAATTACCTATTTAGGAAAGATGAAAACCATTCACACCAAGGGTTTCACCATTTTTTTGAGGGATATAATGGATGCTTTTTTACAAGGCTGTAATCTTTTTGTTGTTCTTTTTTTATAGACGGTAACATATTTTTAATCTTGTAGTGAATAAAAAAGCGGCTATCTCTTTACATAGAAGAAAGAGATAGCCGTTTTCACATTGTTACATATATTACGAGTTTGATTCAATTGCTTCTAATAATAAATCTACAATATGAATACCTCTCATTTTATGAGAAAGCTTTTCGCGTTCAATGCCGAGTTTCATTTGTAGTAAGCACCCTGGATTTGCAGTGACAATTGTTGTTGCATCGGTTTCATGAACACGTTCCATTTTGTAATCTAAAAATTCCATGGATAATTCCGAATGTACAATATTATAAATACCAGCAGAACCGCAGCAACGATCCGCTTCTTTCATTTCACGATATGTCACACCTTGAATTGCTTGTAAGAGCATACGAGGTTGAGAAGATGTCCGCATGACATTACGCAAGTGACAAGAGTCTTGATACGTAATAATTTGCGGAGGAAGGCGTAAATCAGTTCGTTTATGAAAATCTAATTCTACTAAAATAGCAGTGATATCTTTTATTTTCGCAACAAATTGTTTTGCGCGTTCTGCCCATTTTGGATCATCTTTTAATAAGTAGTCATAATCTACGAGATACGCGCCGCAACCACCGGCGTTTGTAATAATATAATCAACTTTTAAATCTTCAAAGGCTTGGATGTTTCGTTTTGCAAGCTCTTTTGCGCCACCTTTTTCCCCGGCATGACCATGTAGTGCTCCGCAGCAACTTTGTTCTTTTGGGATCACAACATCACAGCCAGCAAGCTGAAGGAGTTTCATCGTAGCGTTGTTTGTTTCCAAAAACATTGTATCCATTAAACAGCCAGTAAAGAAAGCAACACGTTTTTTCTTTGTTGTTTCAGCTGGTAAAAATTTAGGGCGATTTTTCATTTCTTTCATCTTAGGTACTTTTGGTAAGACGAGATCCATTGTTGCGAGTGTTTCTGGGAACAACTTCATAATGCCTGTTTTATGTGTTAACGTTTGTAAGCCAGAGCGTTGATAAAAGTCGATTAGTCCTGTTAATGCTCGCATGCGATTTTGGTGAGGAAATAAGCCCTCGAATACAATTTTGCGAACAGCTTTGACTGGCATAGAGAACTTTTTATTTTGATTCATAATATCGCGTGCTTCTTCTAATAAATGTCCGTAATTTACGCCAGATGGGCAAACAGGTTCACAAGCGCGGCACCCAAGGCAAACATTTAATGTGTTTTCAACATCTTCATCCGGCTCAATTAATCCATCGACAACGCCCTTCATTAAAGCGATACGACCGCGCGGGGAATGAGACTCTTTATATCCAGATTGAATATAGGTAGGACAAGTTGGTAAACAAAATCCACATCGCATACAGTTTAATAATTCATCTTCATTCAGGCGTTCTTTAAATTCTTTTTGAATCTGTTCCTTATTTAATGTTGTCATCTTTCTACCACCACTCTTTTACGAGAGTCCTTGGCAAACATTTTTCCAGGATTCATAATGTTATGTGGATCGAAAGCTTGCTTAATACCTTTCATAGCAGCGATGCCTTCTTTTCCTAATTTCAACTCTAAATAAGGAGCTTTCATGGCACCAACGCCATGTTCACCTGTAATGGTACCACCAAGTTCAATTGCCTTTTCGAAAATTTCTGCAAAGGCTTGTTCAGCACGGTGCATTTCTTCAGCATTACGAGCATCGGTCATACATGTTGGATGTAAGTTTCCATCACCAGCATGCCCGAATGTACAAATAGAAATATCATATTTTTTAGCGATGGCATTAATTGCTTCAACCATAGGAGCAATTTGAGAACGTGGTACAGTAGCATCTTCTAAAATTGTGGTAGGTTTCAGTCTTGCTAAAGCAGAGAGCGCACTGCGACGCGCTGTACGGAGTGCATCTGCTTCTGTTTCATCCTTTGCAACACGAACATCAACCGCATGCATAGAACGGCAAACTTCAGCCATTTTTTCAATATCGCGGTTCACAACTTCAGGAGAGCCATCTTGTTCGATTAGGAGAATTGCTTTTACATCTGTTGGTAAACCAATCTGTGCAAATTCTTCTACCACTTCAATTGTTGGTTGATCTAAAAATTCAAGTGTTGCTGGAATAATTTTATTGGCAATAATTGCTGATACAGCACGAGCAGCTTCATTGATGTCTTGATATAATGCAAGCATTGTTTTCTTTGTTTCAGGCATTGGAACAAGTTTTAAAATGGCTTCTGTTACAACACCAAGTGTGCCTTCAGAGCCGATGAATAGGCGAGTTAAATCATAGCCAGCTACATCTTTTGCTAATTTACCACCGGTGCGAATGATATCACCATTTGGCAAGACAATCTCAAGGCCCATAACATAATCTCGTGTTACACCGTATTTTAAACCGCGTAAGCCACCGGAATTTTCATTGATATTCCCACCGATTGTAGAAATCTTCATAGAGCTTGGATCTGGTGGATAAAATAGCCCTTTTTCTTCCACTGCTTTAATAATATCAAGTGTAATGACACCAGCTTGCACGGTAATTGTTAAGTTTTCTTCATCTATTTCTAAAATATGATTCATATGGCGGAAGAGAAGAACAACTCCGCCTTCAAGTGGACATGTTCCTGCGCAAAGGTTTGTTCCAGAGCCCCGAACGTAAACTGGAACTTTATGATCGTTACATACTTTTAATATTTCAGCTACTTCGTTCGTATTGCGTGGTGCGACAACCGCATCAGGCATCGCTTGGAAATTTGGAGTTGCATCGTAACTATACGTTAAACGTCCCATGTTGGATGTATCTACATTATCTTTGCCAACAATAGATACGAACGAATCAATAATATGTTGTTCTAACATTAGAAAATCCCCCTCAAACTGTTAACTTGTTTATCCTATTCATAAGAGTTTGACTCATTTCATTATTCAGTGGTGTGTTGCAAAGAAAATTACTGATAGTAAGAAAATAAGAATATACACGTTGTAACAGTGTTTTCATTATAATCATAAAAAAGTAGGGGGTTTCTTTCTATGTATAATTAACTAAAGATTAATTGATTTTACTGTCTTTTTTTGTATGATTATCTAATAAAAGCAGTGCAAAGTATAAAATGATTAAATCTTTAAATTGTTTTGGGGCAAGTCCTGTGTAATCTTCTATTTTTTTAAGTCTGTAATGTAATGTATTAATATGAATGTGTAACATTTCTGCTGTTTGTTTATAGGATTGATTATGATCGATAAATAAGCGTAGTGTTTGCATGAGTTCAGTTGCAGGTAGCAAGCGATAAATGGTGCGTTGAAGAAATTCTTCGCGAGTGTCAGCGGTAATATCTTGTAAACACATTTCTAAACGTAAATCTTCATTAAATATAATGCCTTTCGTTTCAAAGGCAACCGAAAGCGCACGCAATGCTTGTTCGTATGATACATGCATTTCATTTGGCATTACTGTTTGTCCAATACCAATATATAGTGTAATCGGAAATAAAGATTCACAATCGTGTTTCAATTTCTTTAAAAATTGAAACATTCTTTTCTTTGCTTCCATTGCTGTAAATAGTATGAAACGATCATTTCCCCAGCGTACAAATAGTTCCTCTTTAGCTAACAAGTTACGAATATGCTGCCAAATTTTTCGTTGTAGCATCGTATCATCTTGATCAATTGAAAATAAAATAAGTTGTTTTTTCTTATGTAAATCAATACCGAGTGTTTTCGCACGGTCGAGAAAACTAGGAGACCAATCATTGCTTTGTAACCAATCAAAAACAAAAGCTTCATATGAACGTTGTTCTAGTTCTAGTTGTTCTAAAAAATAATTTTCATGAATTAATAATTCGGTCATTTTTCGTAATATTTCGCCGTATTGTGAAATGCTTTCAGGTTCACCTGTAATACCAATAACGCCGATTACTTCATCATGGAAAAGGAGAGGCAGATTCATTCCTGCTTTTACTCCTTGTAAATACCGCTCATCTTCTTTTGTAATAATGACAGTTTTCTTTTCTTTCGCACAGCGAAGAGCACCTTCATGAAATTGTCCAATGCGTGCTGCATTTGTGCTAGCGATAATTGTACCTTGTATATCAATTATTATAATACTTTCAGTAATTAGCCTTCGAACTTCACGGACAATTTTGTTTGCTAAATCGGGAAAAAGCATAATTTGCACACCTCTAGTTCTATTTGTTGTACATTATATATGTAGTTTTATTAAGATAGGAAGATTTCACACTTTCCTCACAAATATTTGCTATTTTACAATTATAACGAAATCATCTAAAGATGGAGGGAATCTTTTGAAGAAATACTTTTTTCTGCTATGTTTTTTGTTTCTGTTAGCAGGATGTCAGGGGAATTCATATACACCGATTGCTAAAAATAAAAGTATCATCATAACAACAAATATTAAAGAAGGTAGCGTTAGTTTTATTGATGAAAAGTCGAAAAAGACATTAACAACATGGGAATTAAAAGAACCTATTACAGGAATCGTGCTGCTGCCAAGTGGGGAAGACATGCTTGTATATGGTAAGCAGTTAGAATATGTATATATATACTCGTTAACAAAAGGAAACGAAGTGAACAAATGGAAAACGGGAAAAGGAATTACGAATGTCATCGTATCAATTGATGGAAAACAATTATTTATGGCTGATCAAAATGAACAAAAAGTGCGATTATTTACAATAAATGGAAAAGAGACAGGGGGTGTTTCGGTAGGAAAAGGTCCGCTAACAATGGTGCAGAATGATAAACAATTACATGTATTAAATTTTTATGATACACAGTTATCAACAATTGACTTAGACCAAAAGAAAGTTGTGCATTCATTTATGGTACCACCAGCATCAACAGGGGCAATGGTCAGCGCTGATGGAAAGGAAATATGGATTGGTGGACATGGAGATGGGAAGCAAGTGAATGAGAAAGTATTGGTTTATTCTTTAGCAGATGGACAGATGGTTCGCTCTTTACATGCACCATTTATGCCAGTTAGTCTTGCAGGAGATGAAAAATTCGTGTATGCATTAAGTCATGGATCAAATACATTAAGAAAATTTGATGCGCGAACATATCAAGAAGTAGGAGCTCTTGAGGCAGGATCTAATCCATTTGCTTTTTTGAAAAGTGGGAAAGAAGGTTATGTAGCTAGCTATGATAGTAATGAAGTGTATGTAATTGATATTCAGAAAATGAAGGTGAAACAAACGATTGCGGTTGGAAAGGGACCGTTTCAACTTACGCAGCGAGAAGGGAGAGAGGGAGAGAGATGAACAAACATAAAGTGTTACTTGTAGATGATGAAAGTGATATGAGACAGCTTGTTGGCATGTATTTAGATAATTTCGGATATGAATGGGGAGAAGCAGAGAACGGAAAAGATGCACTTCATATGCTTGATACAGATCATTACGATTTTGTTATTTTAGATATTATGATGCCACAGATGGATGGAATTTCAGTCTGTAAAGAAATTCGAAAAATATCGGATGTACCGATTATTTTTTTAACAGCAAAAGGAGAAGAATGGAACCGCGTTAATGGTTTGCGGATGGGAGCGGACGATTATATTGTAAAGCCATTTAGTCCAGGTGAGCTCGTTGCTCGTATGGAAGCTGTATTAAGAAGATATACGAAGCAAGAACAACAAGAAGAACTTCAATTTGGTCCAATCGTAATTAACGAAAAAAGTCGCCGAATTGAAATAGACGGAGAGCCTATTTCTCTTACTGTAAAAGAGTTTGATCTACTTTATTTTCTTTGTGGGCATAATGGACAAGTGTTTAGTCGTGAGCAATTACTTGAAAAAGTATGGGGATATGATTACGCAGGAAGTACGAGAACGGTAGATACACATGTGAAAACGATGCGTTTAAAACTTGGAGAAAGTGGAAACTACATTCAAACAGTTTGGGGTGTAGGTTATAAATTTGAGGTGTAACATGTTTACGATGGTACAAAAGCTTTGGCTTACGGTGGTATGTGCAGTATGTGTAACAGTTTCTTTTCTTTATTTCGTGTCCTTATATTCATATGAAAAGTTATATGTTCAAAACATTGAAGATTCGTTAGTAATGGAAGGGAAAAGGCTCGTATCGCAATATAAAAAGGACGAGGGTACGTTAGCGTTTGGAGAGAAAGTTCAGGCATTTGATCGTATCTCGAGTGCGGATGTACTTTTTGTTAGTAATCCTCGTGATTTAAGTGCTTGTATACCTTTTGATGTACATCATCATTCCCTTATTAGTGAGAGTGATAGACAAACATTGTTAGATGGAAAGACCGTTACGAAGGTTGGATATGAAGAACATTTCGAGCGTAATATTATGGGAGTTGTCATTCCTGTTTTAGAAGAAAAGAAATTAGTTGGGATTGTGTACTCATATATTCCATTAAAGAGTATTAAAGATTTAATCTATGATATGGGACTTATTTTAGCGCCATTAGCTTTCGTTATGATTTTACTTACAATATGGATTGGTAGAAAAATTATTATTGCGATTACAAAACCGCTCTCACAAATGGAACGGGTTGCAAATCATATGGCAACAGGAGATTTTTCTGAGCGTATTACGATTTCGTCGGAAGATGAAATCGGACGTTTAGGGAAAGCGTTTAATAAAATGGCAAATTCATTAGAAATGGAAGATGTCAAACGTAAGGAATTTTTAGCAAATGTTTCTCATGAACTGCGGACGCCACTGAGTTATATTAAGGGGTATAGTGAAGCGATATTAGATGGGATCGCAAAGGGACAGCAACAATCAAAATTTACACAGCTCATTCATAAAGAAGCTGGTCGTATGCAACGGCTTGTTCATGATTTATTGGATTTGGCGCAACTTGAAGGAGACCATTTTCCATTAAAAAAACAACCGATTGTATTTGCGCAGCTTATTGAAGATGTATTAGAAACGTACGAATTGAAATGTATGGAAAAAGAGCTGTATATTTCAACGGATCTTGATCCAGATATTATTGTAACGATTGATGAGGATCGGATGCAACAGGTGCTTCATAACTTGCTAGACAACGCTATTCGTTATACAAATCAAAATGGAAACATTTCTATACAATTGCAGAAAAAAGATAGGCAGTGTGAATTGAAAATAAAGGATACGGGAATTGGTATTGATGTTGAGTATTTAGAGCAGCTTGGCGAACGTTTCTATCGGGTTGATAAAGCGCGAAGTCGTAGGCATGGTGGAACAGGTCTTGGTCTTGCGATTGTCAAACAAATCGTGCATATCCATGATGGAGAATGGCGAGTCGAAAGTGAAAAAGGGAAGGGAACAACAGTTATTATAAAATTACCTGCGAATGAAGAAGGAAGTATGTTTTAGTTGTCAATTTCCCCACTTAAACGTAACACGTTTTGAAGTGGGGGGTCTTACTATCCGTGGATAGAGGGGGAAATAGGAAATTAAGGAGAATAATACCAGATTAAATACCAGTTACAACCCGCTACTGGGTATAATATCCATTAATTCCCTCCATATAACAAAAATTTGGCGATTTTATGAACAAAACATTTGTACTTCTTACTAATTCGTTCTAAAATGGTTATGGATGCTATGTTCTTATAAATCGTTTGAATTGTTGTTTGGATGATACTGAGGTGATTTAACTGGAGTACAAATCTATTAAGCCGAAAAAAATTTACGAAGAGGTATCTGAAGCCATTTTAACGATGATAAAAAATGGTACATTAAAACCTGGTGACAAACTTCTTCCTGTTCATCAATTAGCCGAGCAGTTTCAAGTTGGCAGATCTGCAGTTCGTGAAGCGCTCAGTGCCTTGCGAGCTATGGGGTTAATTGAAATGAAACAAGGGGAAGGAACATATGTGAAGAACTTCGATTCTTCAGCATTGACAAAACCTTTAAATAACATGTTGTTAATGAAGAAGGAAGATATTTTAGATTTATTGGAAGTACGAAAAGTGCTTGAAGTCGGGGCAGTTCGGGCAGCAGCAGTAAAACGTACAGAAGATAATTTGAAAAATATGAAGCATTGGTTAGATGAAATGGAAAAAAGCATGGGGAATGAAAGAGCTGGTGAAAAAGCGGACTTTCATTTTCATATGGGAATTGCAGAATCTTCACATAACAACATCTTACTCGAACTTATGAATCATGTTTCGGAAATGATTGCTGAGACGATTGGTGAGTCGAGACGCATTATTTTATATGGTGAACAAACAACAGCAGAACGACTTTTAGAAGAGCATCAAGTTATTTATGATGCGGTATTGAAACAAGATGTGGAATTTGCACAGCAAGCAATGCTAAATCATTTAACAAATGTAGAGCATATTGTCACAGGTAGACAAGATATAAATTCGTGATTTAGTCTTTCAAAATTTCATTTTTCTGATAGAATAGAGAAAGATTGAGTAAGCGTTTTCTTTTTAGGGAGAGGTTCAGGTAGGTCAATTATGCCTAGCTTCTTCTTTCCGTCAAGTCATCTGATGACCATATGATTGTTGGCAAAGTTGTAATGAGGGGGAATTATAATTATGAAAGTTACTTTGTTTGTTACTTGCTTAGTCGATATGTTTGAAACAAATGTTGGTAAAGCAACGGTTGAATTGTTGGAGCATTTAGGGTGTGAAATTGAATTTCCAGAAGCTCAAGTTTGCTGTGGACAACCAGCATATAACAGCGGTCATGTAGAAGCAGCAAAAGAAGCAATGAAGCATATGATTGAAACTTTCGAAGACGCAGAATATATCGTTACACCATCTGGTTCTTGTGCGACAATGTTTCATGAGTATCCACACGTTTTTAAAGATGATCCAAAATGGGCACCTCGTGCACAAAAAGTGGCAGATAAAACATATGAATTAACACAATTTATTGTTGATGTGTTAAAAGTTACAGATGTTGGTGCGCACTTAGAAGGAACAGCGACTGTTCACAAATCTTGTCATATGACACGTTTGCTAGGAGTAAAAGAAGCTCCAGGAATTTTACTATCAAATGTAAAAGGGCTAACTGTAAAAGAACTACCAAACGCACAAAATTGTTGTGGTTTTGGGGGAACGTTTTCAGTTAAAATGACACCAATCTCTGAACAAATGGTAGATGAGAAAGTGGATAGTGTGATGGAAACAGGTGCTGATTATTTAATTGGTGCTGACTGTGGGTGTTTGTTAAACATTGGCGGACGTATTGAGCGCTTAGGTAAAGAAGTAAAAGTAATGCATATTGCTGAGGTATTGAATAGTCGCTCATGAAGGGGGAACATAAGCTATGTCTATGAAAATCAGTGAGAAAAAATTTAATGATCGCGTTGGCGATGGAATTCAAGATTCATTTATGCGCGGGGCAGTATCTTCTGCACAAACGCGTTTATATACAAATCGCTTAAAAGCAGCCGATGAATTAGGAAACTGGGAAGAATGGCGTGAACTTGGTGAACAAATTCGTCAGCATACGTTAGAAAACTTAGACTACTATTTAATGCAACTGAGTGAAAATGTATCTAAAAGAGGCGGGCATGTTTTCTTTGCAAAAACGAAAGAAGAAGCAGCACAGTATATTCAAGAGGTAGCGAAGAAGAAGCAAGCAAAAAAAGTTGTAAAATCAAAGTCGATGGTAACGGAAGAAATTAGCATGAACCATGCACTTGAAGAAATTGGCTGTGAAGTATTAGAGAGTGACTTAGGTGAGTACATTTTACAAGTAGATAATGATCCACCATCTCATATCATTGCACCAGCACTTCATAAAAACAGAACGCAAATTCGTGATGTGTTTAAAGAAAAGCTTGGGTATGAAAATTCTGATGATCCATATGAAATGACAAAGTTTGTTCGTAAACAACTTCGTGAAAAATTTATGGATGCTGAAATTGGGGTAACGGGATGTAACTTTGCAGTTGCAAATACAGGCTCTCTTTGTCTAGTAACAAACGAAGGAAATGCTGACCTTGTTATGTCTATTCCCAAAACACAAATCGCGGTAATGGGTATGGAACGTATGGTTCCAACTATGGAAGAACTAGATGTTCTTGTTGGTTTACTGTGCCGTAGTGCGGTTGGTCAAAAATTAACGAGTTATGTAACGGTAGCAGGACCAATTCAGGAAGAGGAAGTAGACGGACCAGAAGAATTCCATTTAGTTGTTGTTGATAATGGACGTTCTACAATTTTAGGTTCTGAATTCCGTCAAGTATTGCAATGTATTCGCTGTGCAGCTTGTGTAAACGTATGTCCTGTATATCGTCATGTTGGTGGTCACTCTTATGGATCCATCTATTCTGGTCCAATTGGGGCAGTATTAACACCACTTTTAGGTGGATATGATGATTATAAAGAGCTTCCGTATGCTTCTAGTTTATGCGGAGCGTGTACAGAAGCTTGTCCGGTAAAAATTCCATTGCATGACTTGTTATTAAAACATCGCCAAGTCATTGTTGAGCAAGAAGGGCGAGCGCCACTTGCAGAAAAATTAGCAATGAAGATGTTTAGTATGGGTGCGTCTTCCGCATCTTTATACAAAATGGGATCTAAAATTGCTCCGGCTGCTATGAGTCCATTTACGTCTGGTAATCGTGTAACGAAAGGTGTAGGACCGCTGAAAAACTGGACGGATATTCGCGAGTTCCCAGCTCCAAGTAAAGAAAGATTCCGTGATTGGTATAAAGATCATAAGAAAGGCGGGAATGACTGATGACAGGGACAATTCAAAACCGTGATTCCTTTTTAGACAACATTGCGAAAGAACTTGGGCGTGCGCGTAAAACAGAAGGAGTACAGCGTCCGGTATGGAAGAATAATGTAAACGTAGAAACGTTGAAAGATTATTCAGAGGAAGAATTGTTAGCAGTATTCAAAAAACAATGTACCAACATTCATACGACTGTAATTGAAACAACAAAGGATGAACTGAGTGCAGTAGTTCGAAAAATAATTACTGAAAACGGCGGCGGTCCTATTTTATTATCGGGGGACGAACGTTTTGATACGTACGGTTTGAATGCTCTATTTTCTACAGAACTTCCGAACGAAAATGTTGAAGTAAACACTTGGGATCCAGAGAAAAAAGAAGAAAATATTCGCTTGGCTGAAAAAGCAAATATCGGTATTGCTTTTAGTGATTACACATTAGCAGAATCCGGTACAATTGTCGTGCAAAGTCATAAAGGACAAGGTCGTTCTTTACACTTCTTGCCTACGATTTATTTTGCAATCATTCCACGTGAAACAATTGTACCACGTATTACACAAGCGGTTTATGATATGAATACGCGTGTAGAGAATGGAGAAGAAGTTGCATCTTGTATTAACTTTATTACAGGTCCAAGTAACTCAGCTGATATTGAAATGAATCTTGTTGTAGGTGTACATGGACCATTAAAAGCATATTATTTTGTAGTGTAAAATGGGGAAAAGCAGGCCAAGAAATGGCCTGCTTTTTTATTAGAACAAAGATAATGCGAAATGGAAGTGTCGCTCTCTTTTTGCTATATTTTTTTGGGGAAGGAGAGGATGGTGTGATATTTTATTTATATGCTTTTTTAATAGGGACGGTGCTAGGTTCTTTTTATACGGTTGTAGCAGTACGCATTCCTATTGGACAATCTATTATTGCTCCTCGTTCTTATTGTGACTATTGTCGTCATACGCTAAGGCCGAAAGAGCTTATTCCAATTATTTCTTTTTGTTTACAAAGAGGTCGCTGCATTCATTGTAAAATGAAAGTACCCTTTATTTATACATTGTTTGAGGTGATAACAGGGGGAGCATTTCTTTTTTTTACGTATGTGATTGGAATGGATAAAGAACTAATTCTTATATGGACGTTACTTTCTTTACTCATTATTATTACAATGACAGATTTGTTCTATATGTTAATCCCGGATGTAATTTTATTCTCTTTTGCTTGTTTATTTGTACTAGAACATATTTTTATTTCACTCGTTCCTTGGTGGGAGGGCTTGATTGGTGGAGGAACGATATTTATTGTGTTATATCTCGTTCAAATTCTATTTCCGAATGGACTTGGAGGAGGTGATGTGAAATTACTTTCGCTACTTGGATTTATAATAGGGGCGAAAGCAATTTTTATTGTGCTTTGTTGTGCTTCTAGTTTGAGTCTTTGTTTCTTTGGAATTGGTATGTTACTCAAGCGTATTACATCAAGACAACCATTGCCATTCGGACCGTTTATTGCACTTGGAACAATATGTTATTTGGCTATGATATATCTGGAATAAAGTGAAACTGTAATCAGTGGAGGTATTACTGTCCGCAAATAGCGGGATAAAGGAGAAGTAGAAAATGAAAGTGTATATGGATGATCAAAGACCTTGCCCCTTCGGTTATGTCTTAGCGACAACAGTCGAAACTGCTTTAAATTTTTTGCGCAATTCTGATGTAGATATTATATCGCTCGATTATAATATGGGATGGCGTCAGAAAAATGGTTTGGATTTTTTAGAAGTTTTTTGTACGGAAGGCCTTTATGTACAGGAAATTCATTTACATACAAATGATTCAATTGGTATGCAGTACATGTTAGAGCGGATAAATAAAGGAAAAGAAACGAGAGAGATTTCCTCAAATATACAGGTGAAATGCACTGGAAGTTAAAAAGCTCCAAGGGGATCCTTGGAACTTTTTTAGTGTTTCATCTGTGCTTGTAAAGGGATGATTTCTTCTTGTTGAACTGCTTCTAGGTTATCTTCTGCCGCTTTAGGTTCTGGGTTTTTTTGAGTTAAATAATGATATACCATCCCAACGAATACGGATCCACCGATAATGTTGCCAATTGTAACCGGAATTAAGTTATGGATAGCACCAGCGAAAGAAACTGTATCAGGATGTGGTGATACTAAAGATAGTGCAAATAATGATAAGTTTGCAATGCTATGTTCATAACCAGATAAGAAGAAAGTAAAGACAAGAAACATCATCATAAGTATTTTTGCTGTATCTCCTTTTACTTGAGAAGGAAGGAAACATGCAAGGCACACAAGCCAGTTACATAAAATCGCTTTGAAAAATAATTGCATTGTAGGTGTTCCCATTTTTCCTGCAACGACTATATTCATTAAATGTTTATGATCGATTGATTGGAAAATACCAGTTGCATAAAATAACAATGCAAAAAATACTGCACCTGCTAAGTTACCTGCATAACAAGCAACCCAGTTACGAAGTGTATCGCCAATTGTAGTTTCTTTTCGCAGAGTTGCGACTGTAAAATACATTGTATTTCCTGTAAATAATTCAGCTCCGCCATATATAATTAAAATAAGTGCAATTCCAAAAAACATAGAAGATGCTAAATATGTTGCGGGTGAATTTACAACATTGAAGAAATTTCCTAATTTAAAACATAGTACAATAGTAAAACCAATATAGATGCCAGCTAGTGCAGCGCGAATGAAATATTGCATTGGATTTGCATCCAACATTTGTTTCTTTTTCTGCGCAAGTTGTACAACGTAAGCTAATCCTTGTTCTAGCATAAGTAATACGCTCCTTTAGTACATTGTCTGTAAGTACTCTTTATATAAATAAGGTACACGTATTTACTCTTAGTTTCAATAAGTTTGTGCAATGTTTCACAAAAAGGACATACCTTCTAAATGAAAGCGTTAACAAATTGTGGTATGATATCATATGTTTGTAAAAATAGAGGGAAATGGAAACTTTTTATGTAATAAAATGAAACTTCTATCATTGGGGCGTTATCTTTCAAGGATGGCAAATGGATTAGTTATCCTCCATCTATCTATTTTGGAAGGGGGACTATTTAGAGTGAGGTAAATGAAAAAACGCTGTTGTTACAGCGCTTTTTCATCCAAATTCTTTTGTGTATTTTGGACACTTGTATCTTTAGATAAGAACCAACCACCCATTGCAATTCCAATTAGTACAATCCAAAATCCAATTTTCCATGGTGCTGATTCTGGGAAACTGTGTGGAATAACGCCTAAAGCAGGATGAGCCAATGTATAAACAGCTAATTTAACACCAACCCAACCAACAATTAAGAAAGCGGCAGTTTCTAAACCTGGTTTGCGTTTTAATAGTTGTACGAAAGCAGATGCAGCAAATCGCATAATGATTAAACCAATGAGCCCGCCTGCAAAAATAACAAGAAATTGTCCTGTATCAAGACTACCAATTGTACCAAGGCCTGTTTTTGGTAAAGTCATCGCTAATGCAACAGCTGCTAAAATGGAATCAACGGCAAACGCAATGTCGGCAACTTCAACTTTAAATACTGTCCACCAAAAGTTTTCTTGTTTTTTCTTTGTTTCTTTCTCTTCAGTTTCTTCATGTGTATTCTTTTTAACATATGTTTTGAATAAATGGTTACCAGCGATAAACATTAAGTAAATCGCCCCCAGTGCTTGCACTTGCCATACGTCGACTAAGAAAGAGATCATAAACAATGATCCGAAGCGGAACACGAAAGCTCCTGCTAATCCATAAAACAATGCTTTTTTTCTTTTTTCTTCTGGTAAATGTTTGACCATGATAGCAAGAACTAGCGCGTTATCAGCTGCTAAAATTCCTTCTAGTGCAACTAAAATTAATAATACCCAACCATACTCCAATAATAATGATACATCCATGTACATTCTCCTCTCAATTGTATAAATCCTAAACAAGTGAAGAGGTTTCCCCACTGTTTAGTTTCCCCATACTCCAACCTATCAACGATGGGAGGAATTGGAAAAGAATACAAAAAAGACCTCTGCCGTTGATAGGCAAAGGTCTTGCTAGACATATGTAATGAAAATGCCAACAAAGCCGGAAGAACTGAGTTCTACGTAATGACGACTTTGTTTCCAAGAATATATTCTTGGACGCTACTCCCCTTTGGAAATATGCTATTGTATTTTCATTATATGGATAATGTAAATGTTTGTCAACCTGTTAAAATGTCTTCGTTTGGATATTTTATCTTTCTTTGTTTTTTATGTGCAAAAGAAAATGCTAATGTTAAAGGACCCATTTTTCCAAAAAACATCATAAATATAATGGTTATCTTTCCGATTATTGTCAATTTTGAGGTAAGTCCCATACTGAGACCAACAGTCCCAAATGCCGAAAATACTTCAAAGGCACTCATTAAGAGGGGGACTTGTTCGGTGATACTTAAAATTAATATGGCGAAAAAAATAAATGAGATTGAAATGACTACAATGGCAAGTGATTTTACAATCAAACCATCTTTTATTGATTTTTTAAAGATAACAATGTCATCTTGCTCTTGTAAAAATTTAAGAACCCCGAGTAGCATAATTAAAAAAGTTGTTAATTTAATGCCGCCACCTGTTGAAGCACTACCAGCTCCAATGAACATGAGCAACATCATTAGTAAAAGGGATGGTTTTGTTAATTGTGCCATGTCTACAGTATTAAAGCCAGCTGTACGTGTGGAAACAGCTTGGAAATAGGCTGCTAGTCCTTCTTCAAACGGTGTAAATCCTTTCATAGAAATTGGATTATGGAATTCAAATATAAAAATTAAAATTGTAGCAGCAATATTTACAATAAGAGTAGATGAGAGCATAAGTTTAGAGTGTAATGTAAGGTTCTTAAAGTTGCGTTTTCTTTTTATATCCACTATGACTGTGAAACCAATTCCGCCTAAAATAATGAGAGAAGAAATGACTATGTTGACGAGTATACTATGAGATTGTGACATTAAATTATCAGTCCAAATGGAAAACCCGGCGTTGTTAAATGCTGAAATGGCATGAAAAAAACTATAATATAGTCCGTTAGAAACACCGTATTTTGGAACCCATTCAAAAGCAAGAAGAAGAGTAGCGAAACATTCAATGGTAAAAGAAAATAGAAATAATGATTTTGCGAGACGAATCACTCCGCCGATATTTGTTTGATTTAATGCTTGCTGTAGTAAAATTCGATTTTGGAGACCGATTTTTCTCCCGAGCATAATCGCGATTAATATAGCAAAGCTCATAATGCCGAGACCGCCAACTTGTATGAGTGTTAAAATAACAAGTTGCCCAAATAGGGTGAACACTTTTCCGGTGTCAACAACGCCGAGCCCTGTAACTGTAAATGCAGAAACAGTTGTAAATAATGCATCTAGCCAAGAAATTGAAGTTGTAGTGGAGATAGGCAGTTTTAATAGGCATGTTCCGATAATGGATAGTGCAATAAAAGATAACGTAAGTACACGAGGAGGACTCATTTTAATATTAATCCGTTTCATATTATATACCTTTCCTTTCGGCGTGCTCTTTGTAGTATGTCAAAAAGAATTACAATGTATGTTGAAAAGGAAAAGAGGCAGAATATATCTGCCCCTGAATCAATTATTTATAGAATTATCCACGTAATTGTTGTTGTGCTAAGGAAACGAGACGTTTTGTTACTTCGCCACCGACAGATCCGTTAGAACGAGATGCTGTATTCGAACCTAAGCTTACACCAAACTCTTGTGCAATTTCATATTTAAATTGTTCTAGGGCTTGCTCAGCACCAGGAACAAGTAATTTATTTGTTTTTACCATTGATAACACATCCTAATTTATATTCCAGTTTATTTGTTTTTAATGAGCAGTAAAGGAATGTTTTGCTGATACAAGCTCACTGTATAAACTGGTATCGTTAGTGTATGTGTTATATGTTTGGTCATACACGGAAGTAATCGGTGAGATTAGAAGTTATTGGATACGAAAAAAGAGTAGCACACATGCTACTCTTTTTTCATTATTGTTGCTGTACCTTCGACAACTATATCATTCCATTGATTATATACATTTGTTTGCAACGTAATAATTTTTTTATCATCACGTTTTTTGATAACTTCTGCGACTACGCGTAAGGTATCACCAATTTTTACAGGTGCACGAAATGATACATTTTGTGATAAATAAATTGTGTTTTTTCCTGGTAATTTTGTTCCGAGAATGGTCGAAATAAATCCTGAAACAAGCATACCATGTGCAATTCTTTCTTTAAACATTGTTGTTTTTGCAAAAGAGTCCAGAATATGAATTGGATTCACATCCCCGGTCAGTTTTGCAAAAGTGATAATATCTTCATTGGTAATCGTTTTTGTTAAGGATGCTTGATCGCCAACTTGAATCTCATCATAATGAAGCTCTTGAACAGACTGCGCTTCTTGAAATAGATTCATGTTTTCCTCCTTCTTTTCCATATCGAAAAATGTAAGCCATCTTGATGTAATGGGAGGAAGAAAGAGTCTAGTTTGTTCTGCGGTAAGCTGCCACATTTTCCTTACTTGATGGAAGTAAATAGATTTTTTGAGTTTTCCTCGAACTTTTTTACGAGTTCCAGTTGTGTAGATTTGAATTCTTCCAAAAAACCTTCTAATTGTTTTTGAACCTCGTCACGTTGAAGTTGTTGTTGTTCAATGAATTGTTTTGTTGTTTCTTCAAACTGGCCGCTCGTTTGAGTAAGAATTGTCAAAGATGTTTTTGTTGGAGACACAGTAAGTTGATGAAGATGATTAGAGAGTTCGTTCCATTTTTCTTGCCATTCGTTAATTTGTTCATTTAAGGAGTTGCCTGTGAATTGCTTCACGTATTCTGTATATTGACTATTAAATTGAGTAGTGAATTGTTGTAGTTCTTTTTCGAGTTCATCTACTCCTGCTGTTAATTTATGCAAAGCATCCTGCTGTTGTTTTAAAGTTTCTAAAGTAAGTTGCTCCAATTGTTTCCCTGCTGAAGAGAAAAGGGAAAGAGAATGTGACCAATTTTTCCAAAATGCATCGACCAGTTCGTATGGTTTAGTTTCCATGGTTTGACCTCCAAATATTTTTTTGCATATTGTGAACGCAGATTATTCTGCTGTACCACCAGGTGAAGATGAAGATTTTTTTTCATCCTTTTCTGGAGAAGTAGAAAATGGAAAGAATGCATTGGTGTATAACGTGAAGAATGTTCGCAACATATTTTGATAATGTTCAAAAGAGGTCGCGCATGTTGCTAAATATTGCTCTCCATATTCTGTTAAAGAATAAATTCGCTTTGCTGGCCCTCCTTCACTTGTATCCCAAGTGGAAGATATGAGGTTTTCTTTTTCTAACTTGCGCAAGGTTCTATAAACATTACCTTGGTCAACGGAAGAAAAGCCAATATCCATTAGCATTTGAATGAGTTTGTAACCGTGAAGACTCCAGTCTTTTAGACAGAGAAGTAAGAAGGGAACTAAGAAGTTTTTTGGCATGGAGTTTGGTTGTTTCGCTTGGTTTGTTTCCAAACTTTCTTGTTGTTCTGGTTCATTATGTAGCATGATTGTGCATCACCTCATGAATCAGTTAGATGGAATTTTTTGCTTATAAGTGCAATTTACACCTATCTGTTTTCTATGTCAATACATTTGTTGGAATATAGAAAAAAACAAAATACAGACTTGAAGTTTTATTCAGAATATTGGAAAATAGTGAATAGGTTGAATTGTTTCAAAAACGAATAAAGGAGTGTAGGAGAAGTGATTGATCAAAAATTCGATCCACTACAAGCATGGAAAGAAGCTTATGAACAGACCGAAACATTTTGGGGAAAAGCGCTCAATGAAACAATCAAAACAGAAGAGTATTCTGCTTGGATGGGAAGCGTTCTAGATTTGAATTTGTTTTATCAGAAGATGTTGAATGATGCAACAAAAGGTTATTTAGAAAAAGTGAACATGCCAACCCAAGACGATATCGCAAGAGTGGCTACGCTTGTTATTAACTTAGAAAATAAAGTTGATAACATCGAAGAGTTTTTGGAAGAAAAAGCAGATTCTTTAGGACAATCTCCTACGCTAAAACGTGATGTAATAAAAGTGAAACAAGATATTCGTACATTAGAAGATAAAGTGGATAAGATTTTAGAATTACTTGAAAAACAAAATGAAGTGTTAGCAAAATTACAGGAACCAGCGAAAGAAGTGGCGAAAGCGCCTCTGAAACCAGAGAATAAAAAGTAGTTAAGAAGTGTTGTTTATACGTTCAAAAAGGGAAAGGGAGAACCTCTTTTACGAATGGTATGAACAGCTGAAAATAGTTTGTATGTAGAATATCGTTTTAAAATATGTATCAGGGTGATGCATTCTTATATCTAACAAGTTCAATAAAGGGGGAATAGAAATGGTTCAATTAAATGGTAAAGTAGCAATCGTAACAGGTGGGGCAAAAGGGATTGGTAAAGCGATTACAGTAGCATTAGCAAAAGAGGGCGCAAAGGTTGTTATTAACTATAATAGCAGTAAAGAAGCGGCTGAAAATCTAGCGAATGAATTAGGAACAGAAGGTCATGATGTATATGCAGTTCAGGCAGATGTTTCTAAGCTAGAAGATGCGAAGCGCCTTGTAGATGAAGCTGTGAATCATTTTGGTAAGGTAGATATTCTTGTAAATAATGCTGGTATTACAAGAGACCGTACTTTCAAAAAATTAAACCGTGAAGATTGGGATCGCGTAATCGATGTAAACTTAAGTAGTATATTTAATACAACGAGTGCGGCACTTCCTTACATAACAGAATCAGAAGAGGGTAGAATCATTAGCATTTCTTCTATTATTGGACAAGCTGGTGGATTTGGACAAACAAACTATTCAGCAGCAAAAGCTGGTATGTTAGGATTTACAAAGTCATTAGCGCTAGAACTTGCGAAAACAAATGTAACAGTGAATGCGATTTGCCCAGGATTCATTGATACAGAAATGGTAGCAGAAGTGCCGGAAGATGTTCGTCAAAAAATCGTTTCTAAGATTCCAAAGAAACGTTTCGGACAAGCGGATGAAATTGCAAAAGGTGTTGTATACTTGTGCCGTGATGGAGCGTATATCACTGGTCAACAGTTAAATATTAACGGCGGATTATATATGTAATGAAGCAAAGAGAAAGTGCATATCCATAGCAGGAGTGCACTTCTTTCTTGAAGAAGGAAATCAATTAAAAAGGAGATAGGAAAATGACTACATTCGTAACAGAATGGGAAAAGCAATTGGAACTATACCCAGAAGAATATCGAAAAGCATACCGTCGTTTTAAAAGAGCGAGTGAAGTTTTACTACGTGAACCAGAGCCACAAGTTGGTTTAACTCCAAAAGAGGTCATTTGGACGAAAAATAAAACGAAGCTGTATCGTTACATTCCAAAGCAGGAAAAAACACATTCAGTTCCCATTTTATTGATCTATGCGCTAATTAATAAACCATATATTATGGATTTGACACCAGGAAATAGTTTGGTGGAATATTTAGTAGATCGTGGTTTTGATGTGTATATGCTTGATTGGGGCACATTCGGTTTAGAAGATAGTCATTTAAAGTTTGATGATTTTGTGTTCGACTATATTGCAAAAGCAGTTAAAAAAGTAATGCGAACTGCAAAAGCGGACGAGGTATCTCTACTCGGATATTGTATGGGTGGTACGCTAACATCCATTTATGCGGCACTTCATCCACATATGCCGATTCGAAATTTAATTTTTATGACAAGTCCATTTGATTTCTCTGAAACAGGATTATATGGTCCATTATTAGATGAAAAGTATTTTAACTTAGACAAAGCAGTTGATACATTTGGAAATATACCGCCGGAAATGATTGATTTCGGAAATAAAATGTTAAAGCCAGTTACAAACTTTGTTGGTCCGTATGTTGCTTTACTTGACCGCTCAGAAAATGAGCGCTTTGTTGAAAGCTGGAAGCTAATTCAAAAATGGGTTGGAGATGGTATCCCATTCCCAGGTGAATCGTATCGACAATGGATTCGCGATTTTTATCAAAATAATAAATTGGTTAAAGGTGAGCTCGTGATTCGAGGTCAAAAAGTAAAACTTGAAAACATTAAGGCAAATGTCTTAAATATTTCTGCAAAACGTGATCATATTGCATTGCCATGTCAAGTAGAGGCGCTCTTAGATCATATTTCTAGTACAGACAAACAGTATGTGTGCTTGCCGACAGGACATATGTCAGTTGTATACGGTGGAACGGCTGTAAAACAAACGTATCCTACAGTTGGAAATTGGCTTGAGGAACGCTCTAATTGAAGTGAAAAAGTGATTAATATGGCTTGAACAAATATCTTTTTTGTTCATACGAATGAAATGGAAAATCCAGCTAGCACAGGCTAGCTGGATTTTTTTATGTAAAGTAACAAAAAATAAAAGGTAGGAAATTCAATTGTAGGAGAGTAGTTATGAAATTAGCATTAGGAAAGTTATACTGGAATGAAGAAGCTTGTATGCCTTGTTATCCGATATTAGAAAATGATATGATATGTGATGTGCTTATTGTTGGAAGTGGAGAATCAGGCGCTCAAATTGCATATTTTTTAACAAAATTAGGAATGAGTGTCACGTTGATTGATAAACGAAAAATTGCACACGGAAGCACAGCTGCTAATACAGGATTACTACAATTTGTTCATGATAAGTCATTGACATCTTTGATTCATACATTTGGGGAAGCAAAAGGGGTGCGAGCTTATCAGCTTTGTTACGAGGCACTGCGAACATTGGAACAGGTTGTTCCAATGTTAGATATTGATCCTTGTTTTATTCCGAGAAGAAGCTTATATTATGCAAGTCAAAATGAAGATATTTCATTCCTTCAAGAAGAGTATCGTACATTACAACGTTACGGATTTCCTGTTGAGTATTTTACAGAATCTGATATTAAGAAACGATATTCATTTACAAAACCGGCAGCATTATATACACGAGGGGATGCAGAAGTGAACCCGTATATGTTAGCTCATGGTCTTATACATAAAGCAAACCAGCTAGGTGCTTCTATTTTTGAAAATACAGAGGTTGTGCATATTAAGCCTGTTCAAAAAGATTTGGTTTCTTACACAAAAATAGGTAAGAAAATTGTAGCGAAAGCAGTGATTATGGCTACAGGATATGAAACACTATTTGGGAAAAAAGAAGCAAATACAACGGTAGAAACCTCTTATGCTATTGTTACAAATGAGCAAGAGCATTTTAATGGGTGGCACGAACAATCATTAATTTGGGAAACTGCTCGGCCGTATTTGTATTTTCGTACGTACAAAAACAGAATTATTGTAGGCGGATTAGATGAAGCGATGCAACTTCAGAAATTTGGTGATACAAAGTTATTGCATAAACGAGAATTGCTAACTAAAATTATACAAGAGATGTTTCCGAATATTTCAAATGTTAGAGCTGAATATTATTGGGCTGCTGCATTTGGCGGAAGTCATGATGGTCTTCCTATTTGTAAAAAAGATGATAAAGTCTCTAATTTGTATTATGCATTACCGTATGGGGGAAATGGAACTGTATATGGAATGGTATTTGCAAAACTATTTCAGCAGTTATTTACAAATAAAGAAAATGATGATTTTTCTTTGTTTAATCGATAGAAAAAAGGTAGCGAAGTGATGGGATGAGAGATATAAAGAAATTTTTGCGAAAATTGCGTCCGGTACAGCTTATTGTTTTATTTTATTTCATGGCAGTAATTGTTTCTGTAATTTTATTAAGTTTACCATTTGTCATTAAGCCAGGTGTAAAATGGACTTTTATAGATGCGTTATTTATATCTGTTAGCGCTGTTAGTGTTACGGGGCTTTCAGTGGTTTCTATTCCAGATACGTTAAATACGGCAGGTATTATGATTTTAGCGCTCGTATTACAATTAGGCGGTTTAGGAATTATGGCACTTGGTACATTTGTTTGGATGATAACAGGTAAGAAAATAGGTTTGCAGCGAAGACGATTAATTATGGCAGATCATAACCAAGGAAATTTATCAGGACTTGTTGAGTTGATGCGGTCTATTTTAATTTTGATTATTTCGATAGAAGTGGTTGGGGCGCTTCTATTAGGAACAAGATTTTTACTCTATTTCCCAAGTTGGAAAGAAGCGTATTTTCATGGTTTTTTTGCCGCTGTTAGTGCAACAACCAATGGTGGATTTGATTTAACTGGTCAGTCGCTTATACCATATCAGAAAGACTATATTGTACAAATAATTCATATGCTTCTTATTATTTTAGGAGCAATTGGATTTCCTGTGCTAATGGAAGTAAAACAGTATTTGAGTAAGGAAAAACATCAATTGTTTCGTTTTTCACTATTTACAAAATTGACAACAACGACATTTTTCTCGCTTATTATTGTGGGAACAATCGTTATTTTTTTATTGGAGCGAAATCAGTTTTTGTTAGGGAAATCCTGGCATGAAACGGTATTTTATACGTTGTTTCAATCCGTTACAACGAGAAGTGGTGGATTAGCGACAATGGATATACGTGACTTGTCACAGCCGACGCTTTTATTTATGAGTGTTTTAATGTTTATTGGTGCTTCTCCAAGTTCAGTTGGAGGGGGAATACGTACAACGACGTTTGCTGTGAATATTCTTTCCCTATATACGTTTGCAAAAGGTGGTAGAACGGTACGTGTTTTTAAACGGCAATTGCATGAGGAAGACGTTTTAAAAGCGTCCGTTGTTATGACTATGGGGATTTTATTATGTGCTTCTGCTTTATTTATTTTATCGATGACTGAAAATGCACCATTTATGAGTTTAATTGTTGAAGTATGTTCTGCATTTGGAACGACTGGGTTATCAACAGGTATCACTTCTGATTTAACAACTGCTGGAAAACTTGTATTAATTGTTCTTATGTTTATTGGTCGTGTTGGTATTTTAACATTTATTTTAGCAAGTGGTGGAAGGGAACAACCGCCTCGCTATAAATATCCCAAAGAGAGAATTATTATTGGATAACATGAAACCATTCTACCTATAAAGGTAGAATGGTTTTTTAATCGTTAATACCAAATTGAGGGTGCATAAATGAATCTTCAACCCCGTCTGTTTTGTTTCGTAACACTTCTTGATTTTCTTCTGAAATCCATCCGATATCATTTGTTGGATGAATCCATTCTTCGCCAGCCATAATGGCCGGATCAACTTCATCACTCCAATTGTTAAGTGGGCTATTTTTAGAATTGTATTTACTATCTCCAATTACAACATCGTATTGATTAATAAAGGGCTGTTGCATTTGTTTTCCTGTTCCTTTAAAGGAGGGGAAATTCATTTGATGTGGCAAAGTTTCATCTAAAATGGGTGAATGAATTTGTTGTTTTTTCTTCAAAGTAATCGTTCCTTCTTTATTATAGTAGGAAATATAAATTTCCTGTTCAGATATAGTGTTTCCCTATATACGTTGCTTTGTACTTGTTAACACTTCCCATCAATAATTTTTGAAAGTTTTCTCAAACTAATATAGAAAGTAAGATGTCATTACAGGGAAGGAAGGTATTATTGATGGTAAAACGAAAAGTAAAACAACATGCGGCAATGAATCATAATAAAACTCCAAAAGAAAGTCTACCGGATGCGGAATTTGCGGTAGAGTATGAAAATGAAAATCCAGCGAAATATGCAAATCGTAATTCAAAAAAGGGTAAGCAAAAATGAGGCGTTTTTTACAAACGCCTCGTTTTTTTGTGGGATTTTTAATCTTTTTTTAATTATTTGTAAACTTCCTGTCTTTCTAGAAAAGAAAAAATAGAAAAAACATTGAAGTACCAACGTATTACACCAAAACAAACAACAAACAAAAGATTAATGTTGGTTTAATACTGCTTTTACACTTGATGTTTATATTTAAGTTGTACATAAGAAAAATAAAAGGAGAGAGAAACAGTGAAAAAACATTCTTTAAAGCTGTAGCAACCGGGGGAGTATTTTCTTTATTAATGGGGTGTGGTGCCAAGAAAGAAGAAACTGCGGGGGCGAAAGTGAAAGATGACAAATTGTCTGGATTATTAACAGTTTACACAGCAATTGAAGAAGAGCTTGCACCTATTTATCTTGATTCCTTTAAAAAGAAATACGCAGATGTGAAATTAAATATCGCTCGTGATTCAACTGGGGTTATTACAGCAAAATTGTTAGCAGAAGGGAAAAATACACAAGCGGATGTTGTATGGGGAACAGCGGCTTCTAGTCTTCTGGCTTTAGACAAGAAAGAAATGTTAAAAGAATATTCTCCAAAAGGTGTAGATCATGTACTTCCGCAATTAAAGATGATAAAAAGCCAGAAAAATGGATTCGCGACGATTAAAAATGATTATAAACTTCCGGATGGTTTCCCAAAAGATGCAACAGACAAGTTATATAAAAATAACGATTTTAAATGGGCGGCTGATAATCGCGATAAAATTTTAGAACGTTGGGAAAAAGAATTTGGTCAAAAAGCAGAACCGAAAAAGTAAGTGGGAGAGAAAAATGAGGTGAAGTTATGTCTATTGTTGGAGAAGAGAGAAAGCGTAGTATTCTTGAAAAAGTAGAGTTTAAGGGAAAAGTGAAAGTTTCAGAGCTAGCAAGTGAATTTTCAGTATCAACAGAAACCATTCGCAGATATTTAGAAGAGCTTGATCGGGAAAAAAAGTTGAAGAAAGTATACGGGGGAGCGGTTCAACTTCCGGGAGCAGGGATAGAGCCCCCTATGCTAGAAAGAGAAATGCTATATATTGAGGAAAAGAAAAGAATTGGCTATAAAGCAGCAACTTTTGTAGAAGATGGAGATGTCATTGTTATCGATGATGGAAGCACGCCCCTGCAAATGGTCCCGTATCTCGTTCATCGGAAAAACTTAACTGTTGTGACGAGTTCATTTCCTGTTGCAGCCCAATTAATTTCTTCTATAAATAAAAAAATGTTTGATGGTGAAGTATTATTTATTGGAGGAAAGGTATCGCCAAAACACTGTCGTGTATCAGGATCTATTTCACAGCAAGTCATTCGTCAGTTTCATTTTCATAAGGCATTTATTTCAATTGATGGCTTGTTACCTAGTTTTGGAATCTCGAGTTTTGAATTGGAAAAAGCTAAGTTATCAGAAGCGATGATTCAATTAGCGGAAAAGACATTTATTTTATGTGATCATACAAAAATGGGGGTAAAAGGAAATTATCGAATCGCCGGTTTTTCTGATATGGGGCACGTAATTTGCGATAAAAAAATGCCGCATAGTTTTGAAGAATTTATTACAAAAAATAATATTCGCTGGACGATTAGTTAAATATAGGTTTCCAATCCGAAAGTTGTAGGGCCTACTGTTTTATTATTTTACACGTAGATAAGAGAGGTACTTTGAAAAGTTTTGTATCAGTGCAAAAAAAATGGACACATTTTTCGGTTCCCTTCATATAATTTACCAACAGAAAAAAAGTTGACTGGAGGAAAGAAGGGGAAAAGGTGTCGGAACGCTTGTATAATAAACTTATATTGTATACAAATATATTACAAAAGATCGGCATTATTAATGAGCAAGAGAAGAGTGAGATGCTTCAAATGATGAACAAAAAGGCTCTGTGAAAGAGCTTTTTTTGTTGTGTAACATGTGCCTAATTTTCAGGTAGATGAAGAAATTGTATTGACAAAAAGAGATTCTCATGTGATAATTCAATTAAATTTTTGGAATAATCAAAAAATAATTCTTTTACATAGAAATGGCTAAACCATTACAGTGATATTCTCATGGGGGTGACGAAATGTTATTTTTTTTAAAGAAGTGGAAAGAGTTAAGAGATGTAAAAATGGAATTGGCTCTCCGTGATTGGTTTTATGGTACAAAAATTAGTTTATCTATGCGGACATCACAAGAACCATTAACATTTTTAGTAAATATTGAAGGAAGAGACAAAGGGTTATTTGCAGAAGAGGATTTTATTGTAGTAAATAGTATGTGCGAGCCTGTATTTGCAAATGATGAAAAACCAGCAGTTGAATCGTTTATGCATGCAGATATTTATAAAAAAGGTAATGCGGAGTGTATTTTGCAAGTTCAAACTGTAGATAGTCATTTAATATCAGAGTTATATGGAAAAGAAGGAGCAGTTACATTTGAAAAACGCACTGTAGAACGTGTTTTTGGAAAAGAAGGAATTACAGAGATTACGATTCCGATTGTAGAAAATGAAAAGAAGTTTGCTGATTTATTAGAGAATCATGTTCCTAATTTTATAGAAGGCGGCGGTGCTATACTTGTTCATAATTACGGAATGATTGTATGGGGAAACTCGCCAGAAGAGACGAAAAAATGGTTAGAGGGGTTAGAGTATTTAATGAATTATCACGTGAAATTATTGATGATTAAAGGAACTAAGAGTTCAGTTATATAAAGAGAACAATTCGTTACGTGCAAACTAATAAATGAAAGCGTTTTAAAAATAATTTCACTCATAAAATATGGGTCTCCTTATTATATATAGATTACATGTCGTCATGTGAGGAGGAACGTATTTTGCGAGTTAAATATCATTTTCTGCCGAAACAACAGGTGACATTTTGTAAGGATAATGATTCGGGGGAACAGGCGTTAAAAATTATGAACGTGAAGGGATATAGAGCGATCCCTGTACTTGCAGAAGATGAGAAGAGATTTAAAGGGATCATTTATAAAGTAGATATTTTAGAACGTAAATGTAATGAGGGTTTAGAAGATGTATGTGTGAAAGATATTATGGAAGATAAATCTGCATTTATTTTTGAAAAGGATTCTTTTTTTCGAGCCTTTTATGTAATTAGGCGTCTTCCATTTTTAGCTGTATTGAATGAGTACAATGAATTTGTTGGCATTTTAACACATTCTAATATATTTGATGTCATTGAAGATTCATTTGGGATGCAAACGGGTGGTTATATAATAACAATCGCAACGCAAGATTGTAAGGGGACAATTAAGGAGTTAGGAACGTTGCTCAGGTCTTATCATATTGGTGGATTATTTACATTGGACAATGGTGATCAATATATTCGTCGTGTTATTGTGAACATTACAGATGACTTAAGTGAAAAAGCATTAGAATCATTAATTGCAAAAATAGAGAAAAAAGGATTTCGCGTGAGTCATGTAGATTATATATAAGGTAGTAGTATGAAAAATAGAGAGCAGCATATAGCTGCTCTCTATTTTTGTTTGGAGACAGGTGGTGGTGAGAGGACAAGGTCGGATAAGAAAATAAAGTCTGCATGTTCACGTACTTTAGGAATGGTGGACTCAATAACACGAGAAGTAATTTCCCCAGGAGGGCCGACATGACCAATTGCTACTACGACAGGTTTTTCTTTAATTTTTTGTAGAAGTAACTGTGCTTGCTTTGTAATATGAGATGATGTATAAACATCATCAAAGAATAATTGATTTTCTACAATAGGAACTTCTAATTCCTTTCCGATTTTTGGTACTACGCTATTGGGATTTGTTTTACTATCTAAATAAAATAGGCCATGTTTTTTACATACTGATAGTATGATTCGCATAATTCTTTCATCAGCTGTTACTTTAGAACCCATATGATTATTCATCCCAATTGCATGTGGTACTTCTTGAATCGCTTGTTCGACCCGACTTTCAATTTCATGATCACTTAAATCAGTTGTAATAGCTTTAGGACCAAGCCATTCTTTTTTTCCTTTAATAGGCTCCATTGGCATATGAATAATAACTTCATGCCCTTTTTGATGTGCAGCTACTGCATCTTGTTTTGTAGATGGAAGAAAGGGCATAACAGCTACAGTAAGTGGAATGGGAAGTGATAACATCCTTTCAGTTCCCTTCATATTATTTCCAAAGTCGTCGATTACAATGGCAACTTTATTTGTATGGGCATACGTTTGAAAAGGAAAAATGACAGTAGATAATAAAATGAAAAAAATAATGATATGTTTACGCATATAAAAAGTTCCTTTCTGAGTGGGTGATTTGTTATAAATAAAGTTTTATCAAATTTCTAGTTAGTAAAACAAATTAGATATGTAATTTGCATGAACTGCACTAAAATCCTGATTGGTAAGTGCTAATAATCAGTGGGGATGAAGAAAGCTCGCACTGATTAAGGTTTCACTTTATAGAAAATTTATCTTTTTTAATAAAATAAGGTACTGTATTTGTGAAGATGGACACGCAAATCTATAATTATGATTTGCGTTTTTTACATAAATTAAACGAGAAAAATGTCGAAGTGCTGGAAATTAAAAAATGTAAAAGAAGGGTTTATTTGTCGTTTGGAAAAAATAATATGAAAAAAATGTCTATTATTGCGAATGTATTTACAAAGATAGAATAATTTGTAATAATTCTCAAAGTGAGGATAAAGATTTGTAAATTACAGGGAGAAAATGTTAAAATTTCTGAGTATTCTAATTCGATTGCAATATACATTTGTAGCCTCAATGTATGGAGTGAAAATGAAGTAGAGAGTATGGAAGAATAATGAGGGGGATATGGATGTTTACAGCAAAACGGGAGTATACAATGGAAAAACTTTCGCGTGATATTCATATGAAACGTGAAGAAATGATTCATTTAGGTTTAACAAACGGATTAAACAGTACTGAAACAATTCAAGTGAGTCAAGAATTGGACAAGCTTATTGTACAGTATCAACGATATAAAGAACAAAAAACACCAAGATGGTTCGCATTTATGAAGGTACCCTTTTCCCAAATGGAATATGAAGGAAAAACAAGTGCTTTTTGGAAAATGTTTGTGACTGCTTTTATGAAATAAACATAATTACCCTCCGCAGAGAAGGATAATTATGCTGAATCTAATGGAAGCTTTATATGAACTGTGGTTCCTTTATTTTCTGTGCTATCAATCACAATTTGTCCATCATACATTTCTATAATTCGTTTGCATATGACAAGACCAAGACCTGTTCCGGTGTCTTTACTGGTAAAGAACGGATGAAAGAGGTGTTTTTGAATATGTTTTGGAATACCTTTTCCTGTGTCAACAATGTGTAATTTTGCGTGCTCTTTATTACTGGTTACCTGAATTGTTAATACATCACCAGATGACATAGCTTCAATTGCATTTTTTGTAATATTTAAAACCACTTGTTTCATATGATCTTTTGAACAACGGATATGAACAGGATGGTCTGGTAACTGCAAGGTGAATATAATATTATGTAAATTTGCTTCCGATCGAATAATTAATGAGACCTCTTTGATAATATCCCTTACATCATACTTTTTTTCGATAATCGCTGTTGGTTTACCAAGAATAAGAAATTCGCTAACAATTTCATTGATACGTTTTATTTCTTGTTCGATAACAGAAAAATAAAATTGGTCTTGTTCTTGTATATGTTTTTCCTTTAAGAGTGTTACAAGACCTTTAATTCCAGTAAGTGGATTACGGATTTCATGAGCTGTACTAGCTGCAAAAGTACCAACTAATTCAATTTTTTGTATTTCATTTTGTTGTCTCTCTAATCTTGTTTGTCGTTTCAGCAAAATATATTGAACGAGTAAAAATAAAATTGTCATTAAAAATAAAGTAACCATACATTCTACCGCAACGGTTTTGTATAAAGTTGTTTTATGAATAGGTAATGGAGAAACAGCAACTTTCCATTTTAATTTTTGTAGTGGAGTAGAAATTTTGTTTGTATGTTGCCCAGTTGGTTCGCTATTATCATCTGTTAAAAAGACTACATCATGCTCATCGGTTACTTCAAAATGATATTGTGGTTTAATAGCATTTAAAGCAGACGATATATAATCAAAGCGTAAACTGGCCAACAATAAACCAGAAATTTGTTTGTGTTTTGTAAAAATGGGTGTGGCAATCATAATAGCTTGGTGTCCAAGAACCCGATCTGTAATGACAGATGATACAGTTGTTTTTTTTGATTTAAAAGCTTCTGCTATATAATACCGATCTGCAACATGAATTGGTGTTGTTAAACCTTTTGATGCTACAGTGATTAGGCCGTTTTTATTTGTATAATATAATCCGGAAAAACGCTCGTCTTTTTCATCGGTATCGTGTAATATTTGCTGAATTCCGTTTGTATTTTCTGTTTCTGTATTTACGACCATAGCAAGCATCTCTAAGGCGGAAATTGCTTCGCCAATATGGTGATCTAAGTAGTCCCTATATAAAAATAAAACAGTATGAGCAGCTTGTTTGTTTTCCTGTTGCATTTGGTAGGTGTGATAAGAATAGAAAGTTGCACCGATTCCCAGTGTCGGTAATATAACAAGCAGTATATAAAAAGTTATGCTTCGTAATTTTCCATTCAAGATTGCTACTCCTTTTTTATTATCATTATATATAAACTGTGTTAAAATTGTCATGTTTTTATTTCATGTGTGAAAGAGTAAAACTGAGAAATGATTGAGCGATCATTCGGAGACAAAGATGAACCATTGATAGCTATTTTGCTTTATGGAAAACCTTTTTATTTGGTAGATTGTCTCGGATTTTTGTGAATTTAAGTGAAGGGTTGAAATCGTATGAAGTTGAATGATGAGAGGGAAGAGATTTCTCAATCTTTAAAATTGTTTATTGCATTATCGCGTGTGCACCGCTTTGTTATGGATGCTACAAATAAATCAATACAAAGTAACGGACTAAATCCAACTGAGTTTGCTGTATTAGAATTGATATATCATAAAGGAAGTCAGCCGCTTCAACAAATTGGAGAGCGTATTTTAATTGCAAGTGGAAGTATTACGTATGTTGTTGATAAGTTAGAAAAAAAGGGGCTTGTGAAACGAATTCCATGCCCGAATGATCGCCGTGTTATATATGCACAGTTAACAGGAGAAGGGGAGACCTTCATCGCTTCTATTTTTCCAAAGCATGAAAAAGTTATACAGGATTCCTTTGGAATGTTAACAAAAGATGAGAAAAATGAGCTGTTATCTTTGCTTAAACAAGTTGGGAAATATGAAAAGTGATAGAAAACCTTTCTTTTTTGATGGGAGAGAGCGACCGGCCATGCGTAGAAGCGGTCAGATCCTTTTTCAGCCTCATGCCAAGTGAAAACAAAAGGAGAAAATGAATAGTAATTTCATTCACTGTTCTACAAGAAGTATGGATGGAATGTTACAGTTTCTAATGGATTCTGTTGAAGAATAAAAGGAGATTCAGAAAAGGAAATGGAATTATAGTAAGGATACATATAATTGAGAGGAGGCATATTCATGTCATTTAAGAACTATGAATATAAACGCCCAAATACGGAAGAGTTGCAAGAAAAATTCACTGTAGCTTTAGAACAGTTTGAGAATGTAAAGACGGTAGAAGAGCAAAAGCAAGTAATTGGTGTAATTAATGAGATTCGCAATGATTTTGGTACAATGGGAAATATTTGTCATATCCGCCATTCTGTTGATACAACGGATCCGTTTTATAAGGAAGAACAAGATTTTTTTGATGAGTATTCTCCGATTGTACAAGGCTATGTAACGAAATATTATAAAGCATTGATGAATTCTCCGTTTCGTGATGAATTGGAGGCTTATTATGGGAAACAATTATTTGCTTTAGCAGAATGTGATTCAAAAACATATTCAGATGAGGTTGTGAAAGATTTACAATTAGAAAATAAATTATCTTCGCAATATACACAACTTTTAGCGGCTGCAAAAATTGATTTTGAAGGAGAAGAGAGAACATTATCACAACTTGGACCTTTTATGCAACATACGGATAGAGATATGCGTAAAAGAGCAAGTGAAGCTTATTATGGTTTTTTAGAAGAGCATGAAGAAGAGTTAGACCGTATTTATGATGAACTTGTAAAAGTAAGAACGAAGATTGCGAAAACACTTGGTTTTAAAAACTTTGTTGAACTTGGATATGCAAGAATGTATCGCACAGATTATAATGCGGAAATGGTTGCAAATTATCGTAAACAAGTACTAGATTACATCGTTCCAGTTGCGACAGAATTACGAAAAAGGCAGCAAGCACGCATTGGTGTAGAAAAGCTTGCTTACTATGATGAGAATTTTGAATATGCAACAGGTAATCCGACTCCAAAGGGAGATGCAGAGTGGATTATTAATCATGGGAAGACAATGTATAAAGAATTATCAAAAGAAACAGATGAGTTTTTCAACTTTATGTTAGATAATGAATTATTAGACTTAGTTGCGAAAAAAGGAAAAGCTGGTGGCGGTTATTGTACATACATTGAAAATTATAAAGCTCCGTTTATTTTCTCGAACTTTAATGGGACATCAGGTGATATTGATGTGTTAACACACGAGGCAGGTCATGCGTTTCAAGTATATGAGAGCCGGAAGTTTGAAATTCCAGAGTACAATTGGCCAACGTACGAAGCGTGTGAAATTCATTCTATGAGTATGGAATTTTTCACGTGGCCATGGATGAAATTATTCTTTGAGGAAGATACGGATAAATATTATTTCTCTCATTTAAGTTCAGCACTTCTATTTTTACCATACGGTGTATCTGTTGATGAATATCAACATTATGTATATGAAAATCCGGAAGCATCTCCAGAGGATCGCAAAGCGGCATGGCGTAATATTGAAAGAAAGTACTTACCACATCGAGACTATGAAGACAATGATTATTTAGAACGCGGTGGTTTCTGGCAGCGTCAAGGGCATATTTATAGCTCACCTTTCTACTATATTGATTATACATTGGCTCAAATTTGTGCACTGCAATTTTGGAAGCGAGCAAGAGACAATAGACAAGAAGCGTGGGAAGACTATGTGAACCTTTGTCAAAAGGGTGGAAGTCAATCCTTCTTACAATTAGTAGAAATTGCGAATTTGACATCTCCATTTACAGATGGGTGTGTGCAAGGCGTAATCACTGAGATTCAAGCGTGGTTACATGCAGTGGATGACACAAAATTGTAAAAATCAACCTTGTTTTTTTCACATTTTGTAATCGACACATTCATAAAACAATGAGATAATATAAGAAAATTCAGATTTATTCAAAGGGTGTTTCTAAGTTGGAAACACCCTTTTTTACCAAAAAAGAGGGGGGAGAATTATGCTTCAATCTAATATGAATGTTAGTTTGGAAACTTTGCTGCAATCGTTACAATCTACAAGAAACACACTATTATCAGAAATTGAGATGTTAAATGATACGGAAGTGAATGTAAAACCGCGCCGTGATAAATGGAGTATCATTCAAATTATGCATCATCTACACCTAATTGAACAATCTGTCACTTCATCCCTTGTGTATGCTTTACAGAAAAAAGACAGAAAAGTAGTTCCACTCAAGGATCTCCAACTTACTCTTGATCGAACATATAAACGAGAAGCTCCTCAACAAATGCAACCAACAGAAACATTAATGAAAAAACAACAAGGAATTCAATTACTCGAACATTCACGCGCAGAATTATTGCATACGCTGCATAGTATTATAGACGAAAAAGAATTGTTCGAAAATTCGTTAAAACATCCTGTGTTTCAGGAGCTTAATCTATATCAATGGATTCAATTCCTTGATTTACATGAACAACGCCATCTTACACAGTTAAAAGAAGCAAAATATGCGATTTTGCAAAGGTAAAGAAAAATTCCCATTTACATGGGAACTATATTGAATAAATAAGAAGAAGCGAGGTAGTAATTATCCCGCTTCTTCTTATTTATCCCGGCTCTTCGAGGGTAGTAATATCCACTCCTCAAGATGCAGAAAAAGAAGATGGGTAGGGGATAAACCACTTATAAAATCCTAATTAATGAGGACTAATTATTAGTGGAGGATGAAGAAACTGGATTGATGCATATTTTTATCTTTTATTTTGGAATAATACATAAAGAGAACATAGAAGGAGTTGAAAGCATGTCACACAAAAAGAAAGAGCAAGAGCGTAGTTGGAAGGCACGAAAAGAAAATCAAAAACCGCATGGGAAAGTAAAGACTTTTGCGGAACTTGTTGATGAAACGGAAAAAACGTGATGATTTCATCACGTTTTTTGTATGAGTGGGAAAGTTAATAGAAAGGTTGTACCAATGTCTTTTTCACTTGTAATATCGATTTTTCCACCCATTGCTTTTACGATGCTGAATACGACCATCATCCCAAGTCCAGTGCCTTTTTCTTTCGTTGAATAGAAGGGAGAACCAAGACGTTTTAGTTGTTCTAGATCCATGCCAATACCAGTATCTTTTATGGACAACTGTATCTGTGTATGACTCGGTATTAATGTGAGAATAAGATCTCCCCCTTTTGGCATGGCTTCAATACAATTTTTTAAAATGTTTAATAAGCATTGGTTAAATTTTTGTTTTTCTCCAGAAATACAAAAGATATTGCTTTGCTTTGTGTAAGTTATACGAACATTTGTCAAATTAGCTAGTGGAGTAATGAGAGATACAGCATGAAGTAATTCATCTTCGATTTGTAATACTTGTTCTTTTTCTATACTTGGTTTTGCAAATGTTAGATAATCTGTGAGTACGTGATTTGCTTGTTCAATACCACGTATAGCAATTTCTGTATATAATTTCCGATCTTCTTCAGAGCATTCTTCGGATTGTAGGAGTTGTAAAAAACCTTTCGTTGAAGTTAAAGGATTACGAACTTCATGAGAGATAGAGGCAGCCATTTCTCCGATTAGGTGAAATTTTTCAGCGTTAATCAGTTCTTCTTGTAGGCGTATTTGTAATTGTAGTACGTTTAGTAAATAAAGAATAAGAATGGTACCAATGATGGTACATAATTCATACACAATAATATAAGTGAGGTAATATTCATTGTTAGGAACTTCAGCAAGGAAAAAAGGAATCCAGCTAAATACGTATACAAAACTATATAAAATAGCAAGTACTACTTTTATATGATTGCTCCCTCTTTGAAAGAGTCTGTATGTGGCAAGGAGAATAATATATAAGAAAATGGAAGCTATAATAGATGGAAAAACTCCTATGCCTCCTAATAAAAAACGGTATATGTTTAATACAGCTAAAATCGATCCACCCGCAATAGGACCTCCTGTTAATGTACTAACAATTAATACAATATGACGCATATCAAATTGAAATCCATTATCCATCCTTGCTGCAAAAGAAATACAAAGAATTGTTGCAGCACTGCAAAATAATATAAATACGGTTGAATTTAATTTAGGTGAATGTTTCCCTTTTTGATTCCAAAATGAGTGGTATATTAGCATCATAACGAGGATGGATAATATGTTTAAAAAGAGATAAATAATAAAGAGTTTCAGGTTTATCTCCTCCCTATTTTCATATGTATGGTGTTATATAAGTACAAATTGAAAAACCGACATAAAACCTTTCCTTTTAGGTGAGAGAGCATCCGGCCATGCATAGAAGCAGTCAGCCCTTCTTTCTGCCCCATGCAAAGTGAAAACAAAGAGAGAAAATAAGTAGCGGTCACCTTTTGTTCTTTATAGCAGCGACTTATATGTTGGAAAATCAAAATGGATTTATATAAGTATAATCATACTATTAAAATACAAGAAAATGAATCTTAATCCTGAAAAAAGACAGAAAAATCAGATGTTTTTCTGGATATGTGCAGTATGTTACAATATGTGTTGTTAATGAAAGAAGAAATTCCATGTATAACATGGGAGAGGTTCGCGAACTCCCTCTATAAAAAACTATGGAAACAACAATATCCTTAGGTATTGTTTTGTTTTTTTATTGTGACAGTTCAAGAACGTTCTTTCTTCTTATTCGTAGTAGAGAAGGAGAATGAGTGAGATGAAAAAAGAAAAAGCAGTTGTCGTTTTTAGTGGTGGCCAGGATAGTACAACATGTTTGTTTTGGGCAATGCAGCAGTTCGCAGAGGTCGAAACTGTGACATTTAATTATAATCAACGTCATAAGTTAGAAATTGACTGTGCAGCTGATATTGCGAAAGAGTTAGGAATTAAACATACAGTACTTGACATGAGCCTATTAAATCAACTTGCTCCAAATGCGTTAACGAGGACGGATATGGAGATTACACATGAAGAAGGTGAATTGCCATCAACATTTGTAGATGGACGAAATTTACTATTCTTATCATTTGCAGCTGTGCTAGCAAAACAAGTTGGAGCACGTCATATTGTAACGGGCGTATGTGAAACAGATTTTAGCGGTTACCCTGATTGTCGTGATGTATTTGTGAAATCGTTAAACGTTACTTTAAATTTATCTATGGATTATCCATTTGTTATTCATACACCACTTATGTGGATTGATAAAGCAGAAACATGGAAATTGTCAGACGAACTTGGCGCATTTGAGTTTGTTAGAGAAAAAACATTAACATGTTATAACGGAATAATCGGTGATGGCTGCGGTGAATGTCCAGCTTGTAAACTTCGTAAAGCAGGTTTAGATACGTATTTACAAGAACGCGAAGGAGCGAACGCATAATGGAACAAAATTTTTTTGGATTTCGCATTGTAGAAAATTTACAAAAAGTGGACAAGGACATTCAACGTGAACAACTGAAATATCATAATAAACGAGTGATGGTAAGTAAGGAATTTACATTTGATGCAGCGCATCATTTGCACTGTTATGAAGGGAAATGTAAAAATTTACATGGTCACACATACAAAGTTGTTTTTGGAATTAGTGGATATGTAAATGAGATTGGACTTGCTATTGACTTTGGAGATATAAAAGAAATTTGGAAAAATGAAATAGAAATTTATTTGGATCATCGTTATTTAAATGAAACATTACCAGCGATGAATACGACAGCTGAAAATATGGTCGTTTGGATATATGAGAAGATGGTAGAGGCACTTACAAAAGAAGACCGTGCAAATGAATATAAAGGAGCACGGGTTGAATTTGTTCGTCTATTTGAAACACCAACAAGTTATGCGGAAGTAAGACGGGAGTGGATGATCGGTGAGTAAAATTCCTGTTCTGGAAATTTTCGGGCCGACCATTCAAGGTGAAGGAATGGTTGTTGGACAAAAGACGATGTTCATTCGTACAGCAGGTTGTGACTATAGTTGCGCGTGGTGCGATTCGTCCTTTACATGGGATGGATCAGCGAAAGAACAAATTCGGCAAATGACTCCCGAGGAGATATGGAGTGAGCTTGTAGAAATTGGTGGGGAAAATTTTTCACATGTAACGATTTCAGGTGGGAATCCAGTGTTGTTGAAAAATATAGACGATTTTCTGTCTTTATTACAAGAAAAACAAATTCGCACCGCCATTGAGACGCAAGGAAGTAAATGGCAGGAATGGTTGCTTCATATTGACGAAATAACAATTTCGCCAAAGCCACCAAGCTCACAGATGAAAACTGATTTTATTATGCTGGATTCTGTTATTGAAAGATTAGCAGGAAAAGATTTTAGCTTAAAAGTCGTTGTATTTGATGATCACGATTTTGAATATGCGATAAAAGTGCATGAGCGTTATCCGCACGTACCGTTTTTCTTACAAGTTGGAAATGATGATACAAAAACAGTGGATGATGCAATGCTTATCAGGAATTTACTACAAAAATATGAATGGCTCATTGAAAAAGCTGTTCATTGCAAAGAAATGAATGACGCAAAAGTATTACCTCAGCTTCACGCGTTAGTGTGGGGAAATAAACGAGGCGTATAAGGAATCGAATTGAAGGGATGTATGAAAAATGGCAGGAAGATTAGATGAAGATTTAAAAGATGTAACGTTACTTGGAAACCAAAATACAAAATATTTATTTGAATATAGCCCAGAAATTTTAGAGATATTTGATAATAATCATCCAAACCGTGATTATTTTGTAAAGTTCAACTGTCCTGAATTTACAAGCTTATGTCCAAAAACAGGACAACCAGATTTTGCAACGATCTATATTAGTTATATTCCAGAGCAAAAAATGGTGGAGAGTAAATCATTAAAATTATATTTATTTAGTTTCCGTAACCATGGAGATTTTCATGAAGATTGTATGAATGTCATTATGAATGATTTAATCAAATTAATGGATCCACGTTATATTGAAGTGTGGGGGAAATTCACACCACGTGGTGGTATCTCGATTGATCCATATTGTAACTATGGTCGTCCTGGTACAAAATATGAAAAAATGTCAGAATATCGCATGATGAATCACGATTTATATCCTGAAACAATCGATAATCGTTAATGAAAAAAGGATCTGTATGATACATACAGATCCTTTTTTTCTATTATATTATGCATGTTGATTGATAACTGTATAGTTTTTGTGATTTACAACTGTAAGAGGTTCCATATCTAGTTCTCTAAAATTCTCCATGATTGTTATATCGACAATAACGGAGTTTTTATTTACTTTTTGAACACGGCCTTGCATTCCACCTTTAAATTCGATAATATCTCCAGTTTCTGCGGTTTTCATAAGCAACTCTCCTTGTTACAGTTTTACCAAAAAAAGAACAATGTTGTTCTTTTTTATTTCCCTTTATTTTGAACTATATTCCCCTGTTTGTAAATGTTTCCATAAGAAAATTTCAAAAAATAGTCATTTTTCATAAGAAATGTATAAAGTATTTTTCTATTTTAGGAGAGGGAATTGATAAAAAAGTGCTTATATCAGTATATAGGGGTATAATAAACTGGGGGCGGTAAAAATGTTGTTTGAAATTGTAGGAAGTTTTATAATGATCCTTTTATTCTTATTTTCATATAAGCAATTAAAAATAATTCGTATCCATGAAACAGATACATATTTTGATGGATTAGATGGTATGCATGCTTCTGTTACTCATGAGAGCGGTGCGGATATGTAAGGAAGTATGACTTTCTCTTTCTCCATGGTATGATGATAATAAGAAAAAGTGCATAATAATATAGGTGATGAGCGGTGAATGGAGAGTGGAGAAGATGCGAATTTCTTTTATTCGTCACGGTCGCTTGAACAATGTTACAGAATCAATGACAGTATCATCGTTCCACAAATGGATGGAGCAGTACGATTTAGACGGTATGAAAAAAAGTATGGACATACCAATTGAGACGGTTGAAGTAATCGAATCTGCGAAGCTTATTGTAACGAGTAATCAAAAACGTGCGGTACAGTCAGCGGCAGAATTAACGAATTCTCTTTCTTTTATACAAAGCTCCCTTTTTCGAGAGGCAGAAGTACCATCTAGTTTCTTTGTTCCGAAATGGGTGAAGTGCAAACCGGAAGTATGGACATTTATTGGGCGTACATTATGGATGGTTGGATATTCTAAAGGTGTTGAGTCTTATCGTGAAGTACAAGGAAGAGCGAAGCAAGCAGCTGATACATTAGTCGGATATGCGTTAGTACATGGGCATATTGCGCTCATAGGGCACAGTTATTTTAATACGATGATTGGGGCTGAGCTACGTGCTAGAGGATGGTCTGGTCCGCCTATTTTTTATGGGAAGCCATGGAGTTGTACAGAATATACATTTCATGAAGCGATGAATGGAAATATATTGAATACCAATTTAACATAAAGGCACACGATTACAATAAAGAATCGTGTGCTTTTTTTT
The DNA here is from genome assembly GCF_038006685.1 of Bacillus sp. FSL K6-0042. Lineage (NCBI taxonomy): Bacteria > Bacillati > Bacillota > Bacilli > Caryophanales > Bacillaceae > Bacillus > Bacillus sp. FSL K6-0042. The sequence goes on along the minus strand of NZ_JBBOVS010000001.1, from coordinate 1,832,801 downwards.
AAGAAACGAAAGCTTTTTTATATAGTGGTTTCACTAAATGAGCATATGGCTCTCCAACAAGCATAACCGTTTTATCCTCTTGGTAGCCAAGTTTTTTATATAAAGAGAAAGCTCGATTGTTTTCTAAATTTACAAGTAATGCAATTTTCTCATAGCCTTTTTCATAGGCATCATTTTCTGCTGCTTTAATCAATTTTGAGCCGATTCCTCGTCCGCCATATGTGTTTGAAACGGATAATGTGTCAATATAATATTCATCGAGCTCAGCTTCTTTTTCTAGCGTAATAGATGAATCTTGATGGATTTTTCGTAAGTGTTTTACAATGGGAGTATCTAGTTGTTTTGCATGGCTGCCATGATAGGCTACGATGATTCCAATTGCTTGTCCATCTTGTTCTTCAACGAAACAGTTCTCGTAGCTAAGTCGATTTTCTTTTTTTGAAAACCAAGTTTCAAGCCCTGTCAAGACTTCTGTTCCTGTTCTCCCACCTGTGATTTTTTCAGCAATTTCATGCAGAGCGTTATACAATAAAGGAGATATTGCCTTCGCATCTGTCTTTTTTGCTTTCCGAATCATAGTATCCCTCCTAGTTGTCATTCTTATTGTAACATAAAATAAAGTTTCAACCAGTTATTCATCAATTTCTTGAATTTTATAGGATAAGCTTGAATATCGAATTGATTCAGTATAGATGAACCGTTATGGTAGTATATGATACTTGCTGTGAATGTAAGAAATTTAGCATTGTCGACTTGTGGAAGATAGGATAAAATATTGCAGAGAGGTGAAATACATGGATAAACAATTAGCAAATACAATTTTAGATCAACTGAAAAATGGAGAGATAGAAGAGTATATTGTAACTAAGGATGTATTTTATGCGTTTCGTGAGGTTGTAGTAAATCGAGAAGATTTTAAACATTTCAGTGGGAATGCACAGCACGGCGGGAAAATTATTTATACATATATAGAAACACCGCGTTCTTAATAGAAGGAAAAGGAGAGGAGAATTATGGGAGAATTTAAACAAAGTATTTTACCGCACTGGGACTACATGTGGAAAGATGGTACAGGAAAACGATTCGTAGGAATGGTTATGTTTCCTGAGAAACGTACAGAAGAAGTTATAGAAAAATTGAAAGTAGCATATGAGCAAGAAATTCACATTCGAGCAACTGTGAAATTTCAGCATATGAATCAATATGTAGAGGGAATAGTTGTATATTTTGATGAAGAAGCGCCAGTATTTACAATGCAAGATAAAGACGAAAATTTACATCATTTATTTATAAAGGATATTTTACGTATTGAACATTGCGAATGAGCGATGCTTTGTGTACAGTCTTTTTAAAATTCTCATCACACTAACGAATAAATTGGTGTGCCATAATAATTGTCCTTTTCATTATAATGATATGTTTTATTGTGTAACAAAAAAGAAAGTATATGTACTCGATTTAATAAATGTTTAATTCACAAGAGAGAGAAGTCCTTACTTGTGTGATCTGAATAATGTGTAACCGGTTTCGAACAGATTATCTCGTAAATTCTGTTCTTTTTTATGTGATGCTGGAGAAATATATTTCTCCAGCATTTACTGTTTTTTGACAAAACATATTGATAACATTTTTGTAAATATGATTAAATTCGTTGACAACTTTTTCGAAAAGCACTTTATTGACATGAGTTTTAGAATGTTGTTTCATAGTCTTTGTATTGAAAAAAAGGACTTGTCATGTCGAAAAGTAAAAGTTAAAAAAAGAAAGAATTTATACATATATCTTGTGTCTTGTTTTGAAACATAATACAATATATAGAGAAATCATGAAACGACATCTAGATATTAAAGAAAGAAGGGGAGGGTCGGAAATGTTAGTTGCATATGATTCTATGACAGGAAACGTGAAGCGTTTCATCCACAAATTAAATATGCCGGCCGTTCAAATTAATGACGATCTAGTATTAGACGAAGATTTTGTTCTTATTACGTATACAACAGGTTTTGGAAATGTGCCGGAACGTGTTTTAGAATTTTTAGAACGCAATAATACAAATTTAAAAGGCGTATCTGCAAGTGGCAATCGCAACTGGGGAGATATGTTCGGAGCAAGTGCAGATAAAATCTCATCCAGATACGAAGTACCTATTGTATCAAAATTTGAGTTATCTGGAACAAATAAAGATGTAGAATATTTTAAAGAAAGGGTGCGGGAGATTGCGACACATTGAACTGAATAATGAAATCACGCAAATGCAAGACGGTTTCTACCAGCTTCATAAAGATAAAGAAGCATTAGAAGTCTTTATGGAAGAAGCGAGAGCGAATACCGTTCATTTTGATAGCGTGGCAGAGCGAATCGAGTATATGAATAAGCACGATTACTATTACAACGTTCTGGACGAGTATAAGTTGGAGGAAGTAGAGGAAGTATACAACGTTGCATACGGTGAAAACTTCGAGTTCCAATCTTATATGGCGGCATCTAAGTTTTATAAGGATTATGCATTAAAAACAAATAATCAAAAACAATACTTAGAAAGCTACGAAGATCGTGTATCAATTGTGTCATTATACTTAGGACGCGGCGATGTTAATAAAGCAAAACAATTTGCAAGCATGATTGTAAAACAAAACTACCAACCAGCGACACCAACCTTTTTGAATGCAGGAAGAAGCAGAAGAGGAGAAATGGTGTCTTGTTTCTTGTTAGAGATGGATGATAGCTTAAATTCGATTGGATTTAATATCAATACAGCGATGCAGCTATCGAAAATTGGTGGCGGAGTTGCTTTAAATCTTTCTAAGCTACGCGCACGCGGTGAGCAAATTAAAGGCATTGATAACGCAGCAAGCGGTGTTGTACCAGTTATGAAATTGCTTGAAGATTCGTTTTCATATGCGAATCAGTTGGGTCAACGAAAAGGTGCCGGTGCGGTATATTTAAACATTTTCCATTGGGATATTATTGAATTCCTTGATACAAAAAAAATAAATGCCGATGAGAAGAGCCGTATTCAGTCTCTATCAATCGGTATTATCGTTCCAAGTAAGTTCTTTGAGCTTGCAGAGAAAAACGAACCATTCCATGTTTTCGCACCTTATACGGTATATAAAGAGTACGGAAAACATTTAGATGATATAGACATCGACGAGATGTATGATGAACTAATGAGCAATCCGAATGTGAAGAAGAAGCCACTTGATATTAGTGCGCGTGATATGCTCATTAAGATCGCAATGATTCAACTTGAGTCTGGTTATCCATACTTAATGTTTAAATCAAATGCAAATAAGCAACATCCTTTAAAAGATATTGGAACTGTGAAGATGTCGAACTTGTGTTAAATATGTAGCACCTTCTAGTAGAAATGCTAGTCGAAAACTCCGTTAAACGGGGAAAGCCTCAATGAGAGGTAACCTACCGTGCTAAGTCTTATCTTAGAATGAATCGTATGCGATTCAGAAGGTATCTTATTATTTTGTATGGTGCATAGATTACAGAACAACATAAAATAATAAGAGACTTTCTGAAAGATTAAGATAAGTAAAAGCCTAACGACTATCCCATATGGGAGTAGAGCGCAAGCGATTGGCGTTCGAAAAGCGGAGCACCTAATCAGGTTATGCTGTAGGTGATGATATAGTCTGTCCTGTATGGTGACATACAGCAGTTGCTTGAGCAACGGATTGAGAGTAGCGACCTCAGTTGAACATTAGAGACCGAAATCTTCCAGTTACAAGAAACATCTGAAATTAATGACTATGGTACAGATGACATTATCCGCCGTGATATTAACTGTAACTTAGGATCATTAAACATTGTAAACGTAATGGAGAATAAAGAAATTCGTGAAGCAGTTCATGCAGGAATGGAAGCATTAACAGCTGTTTCTGATATGACTGTTATTCCAAACGCGCCGACTGTGAAAAAAGCAAATGATGAGCTTCATTCAGTTGGACTTGGTGCTATGAACTTACATGGATATTTAGCGAAAAATAAAATTGCTTATGAAAGTGCAGAAGCGAAAGAATTTGTTCGTACATTCTTTATGATGTTAAATTACTACTCCATTGAAAAGAGTATGGGTATTGCGAAAGAAAAGGGCGAAACATTTAAAGACTTCGATAAGTCGGATTATGCAAATGGCTCATACTTTGAAAAGTATGAAACAACAGACTATAGTCCTGTAACTGAGAAAGTACAGCAGTTATTTGAAGGAATCTATATTCCAACAAAAGAAGATTGGACAAGTCTAAAAGAGGGAGTACAGAAGCACGGTTTATACAACTCATATAGATTGGCTATCGCTCCGACACAATCGATCAGTTACGTGCAAAATGCAACTTCAAGCGTAATGCCGATCGTAAGTCAAATTGAATCAAGAACGTATGCGAATGCGACAACATATTACCCAATGCCGTATTTATCAAAAGATACGTTCTGGTATTATAAATCTTCTTACGATATCAATCAGTTTAAACTAATTGATTTAATCGCAGAAATTCAAGAGCATATTGACCAAGGAATTAGTACAATTCTTTATGTAAATAGCGATATTTCTACGCGTGAATTAGCACGTTATTACATCTATGCACATAAAAAAGGTCTAAAGAGTTTGTATTATACAAGAACACGTAAGTTAAGCGTGGAAGAGTGCGTTGCTTGTACAGTTTGATGCAAACTATAATTGATTGATATACAAAATAAAGAGTAAGACATCATGAGCAGGGTTTTTCTGACCCTGCTCATGCTTAGTTATAAAATTTAAGATGTCTAACTTGCGGTTAAGTTTTCATCGTAAAGTGAAAGCTTTACCGCAAGTTAGAAGAGCTTAATTATAGAGAGAAGGGGCGATTCAATGCGCGCGGTAAACTGGAACAAAAAAGAAGACGATTTTAGTTTAATGTTTTGGAAGCAAAACATCGCTCAGTTTTGGACAGAAGAAGAGATCGCTGTATCTTCTGACAAAAATACTTGGGTGCAATTATCAAAAGAAGAGCAAATTGCGTATAAGCGTGTATTAGGTGGTTTAACACTTTTAGATACGAAGCAAGGCGGCGAAGGGATGCCACTTGTACTTGTTCATCTTGAGAATTTACAAGCGAAAAGTGTATTAGCTTTCATGGGTGCTATGGAAGAAGTACATGCGAAGAGTTACAGTCATATCTTTACGACACTCGCAACAGAAGAAGAAATTGATGAGATCTTTGAATGGGTAGATAGCCATCCATTACTTGAGAAAAAAGCGGGTATTATTACAGGTTATTATCGTCGTTTATTGAAGCCACAAGTAACGAAAAAAGAATTATACATGGCTATGGTAGCAAGTGTATTCTTAGAAAGTTACTTGTTCTATAGCGGATTTTTCTATCCGCTTTACTTAGCAGGACAAGGAAAGTTAACAGCGAGTGGTGAAATTATTAACTTAATAATTCGTGACGAGTCAATTCACGGCGTATTCGTTGGTATTTTAGCACAACAAATCTTCGCGGAACTTTCTGCGGAAGAAAAACAAGAAGTGCAAAAAGAAACACAAGAGTTATTGATAGAACTGTATGAAATTGAAATGGCATATACAGAAGAAATTTATACATCCATTGGTCTTGTTGAAGATGTAAATCGCTTTGTTCGTTACAATGCGAATAAAGGGCTTATGAACTTAGGATTAGAACCACGCTTTGAGGAAGAAGAAATTAACCCAATCGTATTAAACGGTTTACGTACAGATACGAAAAACCATGATTTCTTCTCTGTAAAAGGGAATGGTTATGTAAAAGCAACAAATGTTGAAAAGTTATCAGACGATGATTTCGTATTCGATTTTTAATAGATAAGATTGAAAAAGCTGTCTTTCATATAAAGGCAGCTTTTTTGTTATGAATAGTTTACATAATGTTATTATCTCATGGTAAGTTTTTATTCGCCGACTGATTAAAGTTTCACTTCATTTGTATTTATTGGTATGAGAGATTGAATAAGTTATGTCAAAATGAATAGAAAAATAACGAAGCAATTAGAAACATAATCCCACCCGTAATTTCATTGGACCATAAAAAAATAGGGCTGTTTAGTAAATTTTTTAACAAAGGCAATTTTGGCTCGAAAATTGCATGAATATTTAAAAAATAAAGGAGGTTTTTGAAATGACATATATAACATACGCTGTTCGTTGAAAGCGTTTTCTGTTTAGTTATCAATCTTTACATGAAAATTAGATAGAGAAAGTAGGAGGAATGATAGGTGGGAAAAGGAGTTGGGTTAAAACGTTCATTAGGACTTTGGTCAATTGTTATGCTAGGTGTCGGGTATATGACACCAATGGTAGGATTTGATACATTTGGAATCGTTTCTGAAAAAACGGGCGGGCATGTTCCAGGAGCTTATTTAATTGCATTAGCGGGGATGTTATTTACAGCTGCAAGCTACGGCAAAATGGTAAAGGTTTTTCCTACTGCAGGATCTGCTTATACTTATACACAAAAGACAATTAGTGCAAGACTTGGTTTTCTTGTTGGATGGTCAGCATTATTGGATTATTTGTTTTTACCAATGGTGAACGCACTATTAACGAGAATTTATATGTCAGCACTTTTTCCAAGTGTTCCAGATTGGGCATGGGTCATTGGATTTGTCCTACTTATTACACTTATCAATATTATTAGTGTAAATGTTACTGCTAATTTCAATACGTTCCTAGTAACATTTCAAGTGCTAGTAATGGCTGTGTTTGTTTTTCTAGTTATAAAAGGTTTGATAGCAGGAGAGGGAACCGGAGAAGTCTTTTCCATTCAGCCGTTTTTCCAATCAGATATACAAATATCACCGTTAGTTGCAGGGGCAACTATTCTGTGTTTTTCATTTTTAGGTTTTGATGCAGTAACTACATTTTCAGAAGAAACACCAAACGCAAAGAAGACGATTCCTCGAGCTATTTTTCTTACTGCTTTAATTGGCGGAATTTTATTCATTGTCACTACGTACTTTACACAATCCTTTTTTCCAGATGCATCCGTATTTAAAGATCAAGAATCAGCAGCTCCAGAAATTGCATTATACGTCGGAGGAAAATTATTTCAAACTTTCTTTTTAGTAGGAACATTTATGGGAACAATAGCATCAGGCTTAGCTTCTCATACAAGTGTATCGCGATTATTATACGTAATGGGGCGAGATAATGTAATTCCGCAGAAGATATTTGGATACATTCATCCTCGCTTGCGAACTCCAGTATATAACATTATTTTTGTGGGAATTATTGCGCTCTCTGCTATGTTTATTGATTTAGAAACAGCAGCATCTCTTATTAACTTCGGAGCGCTTATTGCATTTACATTTGTTAATTTATCTGTAATTTCCTACTATGTTATAAAGCAAAAAAGATATAAAACAACAAAAGATTTTTTGAATTTCTTAGTTATGCCTATTTTAGGTGCAGGTACAGTGGCTGTGTTATGGTTTAACCTCAATATTCATTCGCTTATTCTTGGACTTAGCTGGGCTGCCATTGGAATCGGTTATCTTTTATATATTACGAACATGTTTCGTTCAGCACCTCCGCAAATGCATTTTGAAGAAGTGCAGGAAATGTAAAATAATAAAAAACATCGGGATTTATCCGGTGTTTTTAATTTTGTAGAGTCTACAATTATGCAATAATGAATAAATCATTCAACTATTCATAAAGAACGTGAGACATTTTGTAAATAAGGGAAAGAGTTGAGGTTGAAACGATAATATAAACATTATATTTCCAGTTGGCACGATTATTGCTTTATAACACTAGTAAAAATAAATAAATGAGGTGTTATCGTGGCAATTCAATCAGAAAAAGAGGATGTAACACAATCTATTCAAGAAAAAGTTGAGTCGGAAAATGCTTTAGAGGAATTTCAAGCCATATTAAAAGAAGCACTCCATGTTTTGCATTATCCAGAGGAAGTATTCGAGTTTCTTAAGAAGCCGATGCGTTTTTTAGAAGTAAGTATTCCTGTTCGAATGGATGATGGAACAACAAAGGTATTTCAAGGATATCGCGCTCAGCATAATGATGCAGCAGGGCCAACAAAAGGTGGTATCAGGTTTCATCCAGATGTTACAGCAGAGGAAGTAAAAGCGTTGGCAGGATGGATGAGCTTAAAATGCGGAGTTACAGGACTTCCATATGGAGGAGCAAAGGGCGGAATTATTTGTGATCCGCAGAAGATGAGCTTTAGAGAATTAGAGTTACTTAGCCGTGGCTATGTAAGAGCAGTGAGCCAAATTGTTGGACCTACTAAAGATATTCCAGCTCCTGATATGTATACAAATGCTCAGATTATGGCTTGGATGCTGGATGAGTATGATCATATTAGGGAATTTGATTCTCCTGGTTTTATTACTGGAAAGCCGTTAATGCTAGGAGGATCACAAGGGCGAGAAACAGCTACTTCTAAAGGGGTATTATACACGCTCCAATTAGTAAGTGAATTAAAACATATTCCAATTCAAAATATGCGGGTAATCATTCAAGGGTTTGGAAACGTTGGAAGTCATTTGGCAAAATATTTATATGATATTGGTGTGAAAGTAGTAGGAGTATCTGATGCTTTAGGTGGCATTTATAACTCAGACGGTCTAGATGTTCCTTATTTATTAGAGAATCGAGATTCTTTTGGTGTTGTATCGAACCTCTTTAGTAAAACAATCTCTAACCAAGAGTTGCTAGAAAAAGAATGTGATGTACTCATTCCAGCAGCAATTGGAGGAGTAATTACGAAACATAATGCAGAAAGACTTGGGTGTAAGATTATCATTGAGGCTGCAAATGGTCCGACAACGAAAGAGGCGATAACAATATTAGAAGAGAAAGATGTTTTAGTTGTTCCGGATATTTTAGCGAACTCTGGAGGTGTTATTGTTTCTTATTTTGAGTGGTGCCAAAATAACCAAGGATATTATTGGACAGAGCAATATGTAGACCAATGTTTAAAAGAAAAAATTACCTCTAGCTTTTCTGATGTATTTAATACTTCAAAACGGTTTGGGGTAAATATGAAAATTGCTGCTTATATAGAAGGGGTTCGTAAAATTGTAGAAGCGTCGCGTCTAAGAGGATGGTTGCATTTTTAAGCTAAAGGGAGGAATCAAATGAAACTGGACATTTTATTAGAACAAATTGAAAAGCAACCAATTGGTTATTACTGTATTGTGTCGAATCATCATCGCTATGATATAGCAGTCACGTATTCACAGCAATTTTTTGGAAAAGCAATGGTTACATCTATTCAAAATGGAAGAATGATTTTATTAAGTCAGGAAGATATCGAAGAAGAGCAATACTGGGCACCTAAGCTAGGAATTGAAATAGAAGATGTAGAAGATTTTCAAAGCTTTTTTCATATGATTCTCCAGTCACAAATGTTGGCAGAGCAATATTAATAGAATAAAGGAAGGGAATGATTCATTTTGTATTATGAAATAGTTACGAGCCCATGCTATGGAACAGTTGAAAAAGTTGCTATTGATAAGGACTCTCGAATTTATGAATGGGAACCATTGTTTGCTATTAAAGATATGAATGGTAAGCTAGAAGTAATTAAAATGGGATGTAGTGGGGAAGTACAATCTTTAGAGGTAGAAGCAGGAGATAAAGTAATTCCAGGTATGGTATTAGCGTATATTCAAGAAGATCTTTTAATTAGTGGGAGTGATTGATTTTAGGGAGGAAGATGGAACTATTCATCTTCCTTTTTTTATTAAAGTAAGTAAAAAAAGTATATTGTCAGATTAATTAAAAAAATCCGATTTTAATGATACAATACAAGTTAAGCAGTTTAAAGGAGGAGTAACAGAATGTTTTCCATTGCTCATAACAAAATTAGACCTATTGTTTCCATATCGATCGATCAATCTGAACAGGAATGGAATATAGATGCTGAAAATATGAAAGAATCTTTTCTGTTTTTAAAAAGAGAAGATCAATTATTTGCATACGTCCATGTTAAGGAGCTGCTATCAAGAAGTAAGCGCTTAACGACTAAAATGTTACTTTCAAATGCTGTTTCACTAGATACAATATGTCATCTTAGCAAAAACATTTCCTTAACAGCTCTCTTTCAAATTATTGGGGCACCTATTGCCATAGTGAAAAATGAAAGAGGAGAGTTAACAGGATACATAAGAAGAGAGGATGTTTTTGCAGAATTATTTAAGCAAGAAAATAAAAGTGTAGATATACTAAAAATCATCTTAACGTCTATTCCAATGGGGATTTTTGTAGTAGACCGTGAAAAGAAAATTGTGAATTGTAATGAATCTGGTTTGAAGATGATTAAATCTACTCCTGAAAAAGTAATGAATGTGCCAGCAGAACAGATTTTTAATGGGGAACATATTCGCAATGTATTTGCAACCGGAAAAACGATTTTAAATCAATTACAAATAACAAATGAGATGGGGGTATTAGTTGACTACAGTCCTATCCCAAACTTCGATCAAAGAATTGAAGGAATGGTCATTATTGTGCAAGATTTACCGATGGTTGAGGATATGGCTATGGAAATTGAATATATAAAGGATTTAAATAAAGATTTACATGCAATTTTATCTAGCATTTATGATGAAATATTAGTAGTTAATCATAAAGGGGAATTAATCCGTTATAGTGAAACCATTATCAATGATTTTTGGGGAGGGGATTTGAAAGATCTTTTAGGAAAAAATCTTTTAGATTTAGAGAAGAAGGGATTATTTAGTCCATCTGTCACGCGATTGGTGCTAGAACAAAAGAAAAAGGTATCAATTGTACAAGAGACAAAAAGTGGTAGAAAGATATTAGCCGTTGGAAATCCTGTGTTTAACGAAAATGGAGAGCTTCATCGTATTATTATTGCCTCAAGAGATATTACAGAAGCAACAAGGTTAAAGACGGAATTGCATGAGATAAAAAAGATATCCGAACAATATAAGAAAGAGTTGGACAGCTTTAAAAATAAAGATCGCTTTCTGAAGAAATTGATTTATTGTAGTCCGAAAATGGAGCAAATTATTACTCAAGCAAAAAAAATAGCTGATTTTTCTTCAAATGTTCTTATTTCTGGAGAATCAGGTGTTGGGAAAGAAGTGATTGCACAAGCGATTCATCAACTTGGAAACAGATCTTCAAAGCCGTTTTTAAAATTAAACTGCGGTGCGATTCCAGAGACGTTGTTAGAAAGCGAACTGTTCGGTTATACGAAAGGTGCTTTTACTGGTGCTGATAAAAATGGAAAAGAAGGATATTTTAAGCGAGCGGATCAAGGGATTTTATTTTTGGATGAGATTGGAGAAATGCCTTTACATCTGCAAGTAAAATTACTCAGAGTATTGCAAGAACAAGAGGTAATTCCAATTGGAAGCACAATACCTACGAAAATCAATGTTCAAATTATTGCTGCCACGAATAAACGCCTTGAAAAAATGGTCGAAGCGGGCACGTTCCGAGAAGATTTATTTTATCGCTTAAATGTAATTCCGCTGCAAGTTCCCCCACTTAGAGAACGAATGGAAGATGTTCCACTACTCGCGTTTCATTTTTTACAAGAGTTAAATGAAAAATATAATAAAAACTATCATTTAACTCCTGATGCACTAAATTTACTAGAGTTTTATTCCTGGCCAGGAAATGTAAGAGAATTACAGAATATGATTGAACGTTTAGTAGTATCAGCAGATGATTCAGTCATTGATGCTGAATTTGTTAGTAAATTTCTAACTCCTGGATATGATTTTAAAAAATCAAAGCCGGTGATTACAAGAGTTTTACCATTACAAGAAGCGTTACATTCTGTAGAAGAACAATTAATTTTACTTGCGATGAAGCAGTATAAAACAACAACAAAGGCAGCGAAGGCTCTTGGGATAAGCCAGTCTTCTGTTAGTCGTAAATATCAAAAAATCATGAATGAACAGGAAATAACGGTTGATACAATTTCGTATTTTTAAAGGAGAAAGGGGGAGTCTACATAGACTGCCCCTTCTCTTTGTTGTAATTATGCGAAATGTAATAATCTATGCGAAAATGCATAACTTTGTATAGGTTATTTATGGAAATCGTCAGTTTTTGTATGATTGCTTCGTATTTCAAATGTTGGCACAATTATTGCTTATATAATATATGAATGATTGACAAAGGGGGATTATATACAGTGCTAGATTTAAAAATGTATCTAAACGGTGAATGGAGAGATTCTAGTAATCAAGAGAAAAGACCGATTATTAACCCTGCGAATGGCAAGGTTATCGCATATGCACCTGAAGGAACGATCGAGGATGCGAAATACGCGATTGAAGTGGCAAGAGCTACTTTTGATAGCGGGATTTGGTCAGAAACATCCGCTGCTGAAAGAGCATCTTATTTATTTAAAATAGCAGATGAAATTGATAAAAATTTGGAAGAACTTGCGCGTCTGGAAACAATGGATAATGGAAAAACATATCGAGAGGCTGAAGGAGATATTGGAGATGCAGCAGCTTGTTTCCGCTATTATGCTGGGCTGATTACAAAGCCGGATGGGCAAACGTATCATGTAGCTGATCCGATGCAAGCTATGGTAGTGAGAGAGCCAGTGGGTGTTTGTGGTTTAATCGTTCCTTGGAATTACCCGTTATTAATGAGTGTCTGGAAAATTGCACCTGCTTTAGCAGCTGGAAACACGATTGTGTTTAAACCTTCTGAAGTGACACCAATCACTGCAACAAAATTATTCGAAATAATGGAAAATGTAGAGCTGCCAAAAGGTGTTGCCAATATGGTAATGGGTGCCGGGCCAACAGTAGGAAATGAGATCGCAGCAAGTAATAAAGTTGATATGATCTCCTTTACGGGCGGAACAAAAACAGGAAAGCACATTATGAGAACAGCGGCAGATAATATGAAAAAGATTTCGCTAGAACTTGGCGGGAAATCTCCAAATATTATTTTTGCAGATGCAGATTTTGAAACAGCTGTTGATTATGCTCTGTTTGGTATTTATGCAGGTGCTGGACAAGTATGTTCAGCAGGATCAAGAATTCTTGTAGAAGAAAGCGTTTACGATAGATTTGTTAATCGTTTCGTAGAACGAGCAAAGCAAATTAATGTTGGACCTGGTGATAACCCAGAATCAGAGATGGGGCCACTTGTAAGTCAAGAGCATATGGAAAAAGTATTACGCTATATAGAGATTGGAAAAGATGAAGGAGCAGAAATTGTTTGCGGAGGAAAGCGTATACTGGCGGATGGGAAAGGTGATGGTTTCTTTATTGAACCAACGGTCTTTGTCAATGTAAAACCTGATATGCGTATTGTGCAGGAAGAAATTTTTGGTCCTGTTGTAGTTATCCAAAAATTCAAAGATGAACAGGAAGCAATTGAACTAGCAAACGGTACAGATTACGGCTTAGCTGGAGGTGTATTTACAGTTGAGGGTGCTAAAGCGATGCGTGTAATCCGTAAGCTCCGCGCAGGAATTACGTGGATTAATAGTTACCACCCAACATACAACGAGGCGCCTTGGGGCGGATATAAACAAAGTGGTATCGGTCGTAGCTTAGGAACGTTTGGTTTAGAGGAATTCCAAGAAATTAAGCAGATTAATATAAATCTAGAAGTAGAACCAATTGGTTGGTTTGCAAATAAAAAGACTGTAGAGGTGAAATAGATGGGAACGAATGTGAAAAATAAATCTAACGAACAAGATGCGAAGAATACGAGTGTAAATGATTATATTACGAAAGTACTGCAATTAATTGAAAAAGAGAAAGTATCCGAAGAAGAAGTAAACTGGATTACGAAAGAAACGGTAGATGGGTTCCGCGAACATGTAAATCCTGGCTTCCTCGCATATAGAAAAACAGTAACAAAAGATGGGCAATTTGCAGCAGTAGAATGGTCTGATGAAGGATCTTGCTTCATGGATATCAATGGTAAAAAATATATTGATTGTTTAGGTGGATTCGGAATTTATAATGTTGGACACCGTAATCCAAAAGTGGTAAAAGCTGTAACGGATCAGTTAAAGCGTCAAGCATTGCATAGTCAGGACTTACTAGATCCACTTCGTGCGATTCTTGCAAAAATTTTAGCGGATATTACACCTGGTGATTTGAAATATGCTTTCTTTACAAATAGTGGGACAGAAAGTGTAGAGGCAGCATTAAAATTAGCAAAAATGTATAGTGAGCGAACAACTTTCATTTCCACAACACGTGCTTTCCACGGTAAGAGTCTTGGTTCTTTATCTGGAACAGCAAAAGGAATGTTCCGTAAACCATTCTTACCATTAATTCCAGGCTTCCGTCACGTCCCATTTGGTGATATTGATATGATGAGAAAAACATTTGAAACATGCGCGTTAGTTGGAGAAGATGTTGCAGCTGTTATTTTAGAACCAATCCAAGGAGAGGGCGGTATTATTTTACCTCCAGAAAATTATTTGAAACAAGTGAGAGAGCTTTGTGATGAATTCGGATCATTACTTATTTTTGATGAAGTACAAACAGGAATGGGACGCACTGGGAAAATGTTTGCTGCAGAATTATATGATGTTGTACCGGATATTATTTGTCTTGCAAAGGCATTTGGCGGGGGCGTAATGCCAGCGGGTGCAATTGTTGCTAAAGAAAAAGTATTCAAAAGCTGGTTTGAAAATCCATTCATGCATACAACAACGTTTGGTGGAAATCCCCTTGCATGTGCTGCTGCAATTGCAACAATCCATGTATTATTGGAAGATAAATTACCAGAACGAGCTGCGGAAGTTGGGGAGTATTTCTTAAAAGGGTTGAAAAAGGCAGCGGAAGGACATGAAGACAAAGTGTTTGAAATCCGTGGCCAAGGTTTAATGATTGGTATTGAGTTCCATAAGGATGAAATTGGTTATGAAGTATCGAAGGCGATGTTTGATCAAGGAATTCTTGTTGCAGGAACATTAATCAATTCGAAAACAATTCGTATCGAACCATCGCTTACAATTAGTTATGAAGAAGTAGATACAGTGATCAATGCATTCAAATCCGTATTATCACAAGTAAAAGCATAATAATATTTTATACAATAGCGTGTAAATACAAACCAGTAAAACCAACATGTCTCCTTTTTTTCTCATTGGTTTTACTGGTTTTTACTATAGGAGGAGAAGGGGTTGGAGGGAGCATTACACGGAATCAAAATTATTGATTTATCTCGGGTTCTTGCCGGTCCTTTTTGTACGATGATTCTCGGTGATTTAGGGGCTGAGGTAATTAAAGTTGAGAATATAGGAAATGGTGATGATACAAGAGGATGGGGACCGCCTTTTGTAGAAGGAGAAAGTGCTTATTTTCTTTGTGCGAATCGCAATAAAGAGTCGTTTACATTAAATTTAAAATCAGAAATGGGAAAGGATATTTTGAAAAAGCTTGTTTCTCATGCTGATATCGTTGTGCAAAACTTCAAGCCTGGGACACTTGAAAGAATGGGACTTGGTTATGATGTGTTACAGGAAGTGAAGGGAGACATTATTCTAGCTTCTATTAGTGGGTTTGGTCAAAAGGGTCCTGCTTCACATCTTCCTGGCTATGATTATATGATTCAAGCAATGAGTGGGCTTATGAGTATAACAGGAGGAAAGGATGAAGAGCCTGCAAAAGTAGGGGTTGCCATTTCAGATGTTCTCACAGGTCTTTTTACGTGTATCGGGATTTTAGCGGCTCTGCAGCACCGGAATAGAACGGGAGAAGGGCAAGAAATTGATATTTCTTTATTTGATTCCCAATTAGCAGCATTAGTAAATGTAGCGAGTAATTATTTGTGTACAGGAGAATTGCCAGAGAGACTTGGGAATCAGCATCCGAATATTGTTCCGTATCAAGTGTTTAAGGCGAAGGATGGAGACCTTGTTGTTGCGGTCGGAAACGATGAACAGTTCCATAGGTTTTGTGTATTGCTTGGTAGACAAGATTTATCTCGTTTAGATCGTTATACAACAAATGCAAATCGCCTTTTGTATAAGGAAGAGCTCATAGACATAATTGCAAAAGAAATGAAGAAGAAAAAGAAAGAGGAATGGAAACAATTGTTGGATGAAGCAGGTATTCCAAATGGACCAATTCTCAATGTGAAAGAAGCGCTAGAAACAGAGCAAGCAGGGGCGCGAGAGATGACAGTTCATATGGAGCATCCAACAATTGAGAATCTTAAACTTGTAGGTTCACCATTAAAACTTGCAAAGACACCGGTGCGAATGCAGAAACATCCGCCACTCCATGGAGAACATACAGAACAGATTTTGAAAAATTTGGGGTATTCTCAGGAAAGTATTAGGGAAATGAAAAAAAACCAATGGATATAAGGAGGCAGTACAAATGAATTTTTCTTTATCAGAAGAACAACAAAGTGTTAGAAAAGTAGTGAGATCATTCGTAGATAATGAAATTATCCCATACATTAAAGAATGGGATGAAAAAGGGCATTTTGAAGAAAAAATCTTGAAGCGTTTAGCAGAATTGCAATTTATGGGCGTTTGTATTCCAGAGCAATATGGCGGCGTGGGTATGGATTATAATACGCTGGCTATCATTTGCGAGGAATTGGAACGCGGTGACACAGCTTTCCGTACAGCTGTATCTGTACATACAGGGTTAAATAGTATGACACTTCTGCAATGGGGAACAGAAGAACAAAAACAAAAGTACCTTGTTTCACAAGCGAAAGGTGAAAAAATTGGGGCTTTCGGTTTAACAGAACCAAATGCAGGGTCAGATGTTGTTGCTATGCAAACAACAGCAGTGAAACAAGGTCATCACTATGTATTAAATGGATCTAAAACATGGATTTCGTTATGTGATGTTGCAGATCACTTCTTAATATTTGCGAAAACAAATCCAGAATTAAAGCACCGAGGTATTTCTTGTTTTATCGTAGAACGAACATTTCCAGGAGTATCGACAAAAGCGATAAAAGGAAAGCTTGGTATTCGAGCTGGAAATACAGGTGAAGTATTTTTAGATGATGTAAAAGTACCAGTGGAAAACCTTCTTGGAGAAGAAGGTGAAGGGTTTAAAATTGCAATGGCTTCATTAGATAATGGACGTTTCACAGTAGCAGCAGGCGCATGCGGACTCATTCAAGCAAGCTTAGAAGCGAGTGTAAAGTATTGTGAAGAGAGAAAGACATTTGGTAAAGAAATTGGAAAACATCAGCTTGTACAGCAAATGATTGCGAAAATGTCTGCGAATCTTGAAATATCACGTTTATTGGTTTATAAAGCAGGATGGCTAAAAAATGAAGGGAAACGTAATACACGTGAAACGTCTTTAGCGAAATGGATCGCTTGTGACGCTGCATTTGAAGCGGCAAATGATGCAGTGCAGGTGCACGGGGCATATGGATATTCAAATGAATTTCCAGTAGAACGATATTTGCGAAATGCAAAAGCTCCAGTTATTTACGAAGGAACACGTGAGATTCATACCATTATGCAGGCAGAATATGCACTTGGCTATCGTTCTGATAAGGAACTCCGTAATATGTTACCGAAGTGGCCTTTTGAAGAAAGTGAGGCAGAAATGGTAACGAAATAAAATAGGAAGGTAGTGCAACGAAGGTTGCACTACCTTTTTTGTTATATTTTTAATTTACAAGTATTTACATCCCTTTTGTCTTAGTGTACTATTTAACTAGTACACTAAGACAAAAGGAGGGAAGAAATGAAAATAGAATTTTCTCCTAACACACCGATTTATATTCAGGTGATGGAATACATAAAAAAAGAAATTGTAACAGGTCATCTATCACCTGGCGACAAAATTCCCTCTGTACGTGAATTAGCAAGCGAGTTACAAGTAAATCCAAATACGATCCAGCGTACATTTCAAGAGCTAGAGCGAGATGGTATTGTTGTAACACGTAGAGGGATGGGAAGATATGTAACAAGCGAGGGAGAGAAAATTATGGAGCTGCGCAAAGATATGGCAAAAGAGTTGCTTCATTCTTTTATAAACGGAATGGACAATTTAGGTTTTACAGAAGAGGAAATTCTCTCAATCCTCCGTTCCTCATTGGAAGAGAAAAGGGAGGAGAGCTGATGACAGGGCTATTAAAAATAGAGAACTTATGGAAGCGATATGGTTTAAAGGCAGTGATTCGTGAGCTAAACCTAGAGATTACAGAAGGAAAGATTATTGGCCTTGTTGGAGATAACGGTAGTGGCAAAACGACATTATTAAAAATGATTGCAGGTTTGCAGCACCCTTCGGAAGGAAATGTCACAATTGCAGGTAAGAAGGTGGGTTTAGAAACAAAAAAGATTGTTTCATTTATGCCGGATCGACCTGTATTTGATGAGTGGATGACTGTAAAAGATGCTATATTTTTCTATCGTGATTTTTATCAAGACTTTGAGATCCAAAAGGCAGTAGATGCAATCACTGAATTTAAAATACCATTAGAAGAAAAAATTAAAGTATTGTCAAAGGGAATGATTGAAAAATTACAGTTGATTTTAACATTTTCAAGAAAAGCAAAACTCTACATATTAGATGAACCGCTTGGCGGAATTGATCCCGTTTCACGTGAACATGTGCTAGAACTCATTTTACAGTTTTATCGTGAAGACAGTACGATTTTAATTTCGACTCATTTAATTGGAGAGATTGAAAATATATTTGATGAAGTCACCTTTTTGAAGGATGGAGAGATTGTACTGCATGAAAATGTAGAAGAACTGCGTTTTCAAAGAGGGAAAGCGGTGACTGAATTGTTTAAGGAGGTGTTTGGGAAATGAGTCAACTCCTTAGATATTTATATAATTGTAATAAAAAGAAGGTATGGGTAATTTATTTCGGATTTATTACCACTTCATTAATTCTATTATTTAATATGAAGGGATCTTCGGGGGTAAGGGTTTCAAATAGACAAGATATAATATTAATTATATTTATATTATTATTTTGTATGACTGCATTTTCTATCTTCTTACTGGCGATCTCTTCTTTCAGAAAAATAGTGAGAGGATCTATGATTCGGTATGCTGCAATTCCATCAAAGAAATATATATATGCGAATTTATTGTTTTTTATAATAATGTTTACTCTGTTGTCTTTAATAGGCATTGTTTTTTTACATCTTCTTTCTTTAAATATATATGAGAACAAGGCAAGTGGAGAGGTTCAACAGGGCATTAATAGTTTGTACAATTATGGTTTATTACACCATCTGTTCTCTATCTTTTTATGGCTTGTAGATTTAATAAGTACATTAATTTCTGTGTATTTCATAATCGTAGTTATAAAACTATTTAATGTGAAATCCTCATTAAATAAGGTGCTATTTATATTTTTCTTTGTCGTTTTCGGTGGAATCCAGTTTTTTATAACTAATATGTTAGCAAAAATAGATAGATATGTATTTTCTGTAAAGAATGTTGGATTTATAGATAAAAATGGTTTTTTCGAAACATCTTTTTATTTTAATGATGGTTCAAATATTTCTTATTTAAGTTTTAGTTTATTGTTAATCTTTCTATTGGTATTAATAACAGGTCGCATCATCGATAAAAAACTAGAAGTCTAAAGGAGGAACAATCATTGGGAAACGTAGTAGTGAAATTAGAAAACGTCCATAAAAAAATAGGAAAAAATGAAATTATTCGTGGTCTTTCATTTGAAGTTCGTGAAGGGGAGGTATATGGATTTCTTGGACCGAATGGAAGCGGGAAAACGACGACAATTCGGATGATGACTGGTCTGATTTCAATGACAAAAGGCGATATCACAATTTGTGGTCATAGCATTCGTACAGAACGTGAGAAGGCGTTAGAACAAATTGGAGCGATTGTCGAGAATCCTGAACTCTATGACTATATGACAGGAATGCAAAATTTAAGGCATTTTGCAAATATGGCAATTACACCAATTAGTAAAGAGCGTATCGTTGAAATTGTAAAGCTTGTTGAATTAGAGCATGCCATTCATAAAAAAGTGAAAACATATTCACTTGGAATGAAACAACGTCTTGGTATTGCGCAAGCACTTTTACATAATCCGAAAATTTTAATATTAGATGAACCGACAAACGGATTAGATCCAGCGGGTATTCGCCAAATTCGTGATTATTTACAACGATTAGCGAAAGAAGAAAACATTGCGGTTATCGTATCAAGTCATTTATTAAGCGAAATTGAACTTATGTGTGATCGTGTAGTTATTATTAAGCAAGGTCAGTTTGTGCAAGAGTATAACTTACATGAGCAAGCAAAGCATGGTGAAACGGTTGTAGTGGCATTTGAGGTAGATCAAATTCAGAAAGCGAATGAAATTATTAAAGGTAAGGCACAAGGAAGCGTAGTTGAGACATCTGTAGCGAAAGAAAAGATTCCGCAAATTGTAAAACAACTTGTGCATGCTGATGTACTTGTATATGGTGTGACAGTGCAAAATAAAACGTTAGAGGATGAGTTCTTAGCGATTACTGGGGGAGTGAAAGCGTAATGTTTAAATTAATTCAAAATGAATTGCTAAAGTTACATGCGAAAAAAGGTATGTATATATTGATAGGTGTAATTGCTGCATTGGAAGTTTTAGGTGTCCTCGCAATATTAAAATGGGGTGAAGCTAAAGATTTTAATGGAACATATTTAGATTTTACGAAGTCAGATATTAGTTTAGTTATTTTATTTGCAACAATTTTCGGTATTACGATTGCTTCTCGTACGATTACAGAGGAGTTTCAAAAAGGAACGATTAAGCAATTATTAATTCGTCCGAGAAAAAGAATTATGATTTTATTTTCTAAATACATTTCTGTATTACTAACAATGTTATTTGTTGTCTTTGCTGGTATGTTAATTGCAATGATTATCGGTGCAATTGCAATGGACGGAGGGAAAACAGATTTAACGTTAAGCATATTGCTTAAGTCAATCTTATATCAACTTCTTGCACCGTTCTTCTTTGCAACACTTGCCTTTTTCTTGGCAAATGTTTTTAGAAAATCAGTATTACCATTAATCATTACATTGTTCCTATTCTTCTTGCAAGGGGCAATTAATATAGCTCTTATGATGTTTGCAAAAGGTATTGCTAAATTTGTTGTGTTTTTCCATTTGAACTTAAGTATGTACGACAGCAACAAATTAATTAGTGGCGGTGTTGAACCACCATTTACAGAATTTAATTTCACAACATCGCTATTACTTGTAATTGTGTATTTTGTAGTGTTACTTGTTGCATCGAGTGCATTATTCCAAAAGCGTGATGTATTATAAAATATTTATATAAACAATAATATATATGAAGAACTAAATGAGTATAAAAAGAAAGGTGTTATTAAATCAAATCGATTTGTATTTTTAGTAATATGACTTTACATGTATATATGAAATAAAAAAGATCCCCGGCAAGCGGGGATTTTCCTTAACCAACTTTTTCTTCTGTTTTTTCACGATCCCAGCATTCTGTATTTTCTAAACCAGGAATGCTGTCAGCGTAGAAGACTGGGTCTTGTCCAGCCTCTTTTTGCTTCATATAGTCTTTCAATGCTGCAAATGCATATTTGCTTAAGAAAATAATTGTAACTAAGTTGAAAATTGCCATAACGCCCATGAATAGGTCAGCTAAATCCCATACAACTTGAATGGTTGCAACAGAACCTAGGAATACAATACCAATTACAGCGATGCGGTAAATCATAAGTGTTGCTTTACTTCCTTTTAAGAACTCGATATTTGTCTCACCATAATAGTAATTTCCGATTAGAGAACTGAAAGCAAACAAGAAGATTGCTACAGCGACAAAGATTGGAGCCCAAGGACCAATATGCGCTTTTAACGCTTCTTGTGTTAACTGAATACCATTTAAATCTGTTCCAGTATGAACGTCCGATAAAAGGATAATAAAAGCAGTACAACTGCATATTAATAATGTATCTGTAAAGACACCAAGTGTTTGAATAAAACCTTGTTTAACAGGGTGTGTTACGTTAGCAGTCGCAGCTGCGTTTGGTGCACTACCCATACCAGCTTCATTGGAGAATAAACCACGTTTGACACCAAGTAAAACAGCTGCACCAAAGCTACCGCCCGCGATTTCTTTTATGCCAAATGCGTGTGCTAAAATTTCTTTTATCATTTCTGGAATCAATGTAATATTTGTCACGACAACAAATAGTGCAACTGCAACATAAATGATTGCCATAACTGGTACAATCATTTCTACAACACGTGCGATTCGCTTTACGCCACCAAAAATAATAACAGATAATAGGGCAGCTAATGAAACTCCAACTATTTTTGGATCGATATGAAAAGCACCATCGAATGCAGATGTTACGGTATTTGCTTGTACAGCGTTAAAGACTAAACCGAAACTAACTGTGATTAAAACGGAGAAAATCATACCCATCCAGCGTTTGTTTAAACCTTTTTCCATGTAGTATGCTGGTCCACCACGGAATGTTTTACCGTCTTGAATTTTATAAATTTGTGCAAGTGTACTTTCAACGAAAGCAGATGCGCCGCCAATCATAGCGATAAGCCACATCCAAAAGACAGCACCTGGTCCACCCGTAGAAATAGCAATTGCTACACCAGCTAAGTTACCTGTTCCAACACGTGATGCTGTACTCATGCAAAACGCTTGGAATGAAGAAACACCATGCTTTTCTTTTTGTGCTTTACGTGTAGAAGGGCTTGCGCCATCGCCTAGCAAACGGATCATTTCACGAATGTGACGGAACTGAACAAATCCAGCTCTTATTGTAAAATAACAACCTATAGTGATTAACAATGTAATTAAAATATAACCCCATAAATATTCGTTTGTTGTTGTAATAAACTTATGAATCGGAGTAATGACATTTTCAAAAAAATCCATGTACGTAATCCTCCTTATTCTTATCATGATAATGTGTTTTGAAAAAATAGGTATAAAAAGCGACGTTTAACATTGTAACAGAAAGTCTTGCAAAGAGGAAATTACAAAATAGATTTCTTATTATATATTTTAATAAGTATAGTATTTAAAAGCGAACTGAGAAAAATAGGAAGAATTTTAATGATATTCATATTAAAATATAAATATATCATCTTGGGGGTGTTTTTTATTCAGTACGCATTTTCACGTATACGACTTCGAAATTTTTTTGCATGGATGATTTTGGGTATAGTAGTAATGGTGCTACCGCTATCCTTTGCGGGCGCTTCAGAAAATGTCATGGATGTTGCAGTGCAAATTTCGGTGTTTTTTGTATTTCCACTACTATGGTTATATTTAAAAACACGAAAAAATAATGTTATATTTACTAGCTTCTTTGATAAACCATCACGGTTAAACTGGAAGATAATCATAGTTGCAACCGCAATGGGAATGATTTTTGCATTCGGTGTATCTTTTATTCAATTGTACATATTAGCACATCTTGTTCCAGATTTCTTAATGGGTGTATTAAGTGATGATAGTGTAATTGATATGAGTAGCACATATACAAAAATCTTTAGCTTTATTTCAGCATGTATTTTTGCACCTATTATGGAGGAAGTTATCTTTCGAGGTTTCTTTTTACAGCGTATGACGTTTAAGTGGGGGATAAAACGTGCTGTAATTGTGTCCTCTCTTATTTTTGGTTTAGGACATTTTGATGTAGTCGGTGCTTTTGTATTTGGTGTTGTCATGTGTCTTCTTTACATAAAAACGAAAAATATATGGACGAATATTGCTGTTCATGCGTTGAATAATTGTATAGCAACTACCATCCAATTAACGAGTGGTGAAGGAACAGATGATGTCATTTCGATAGCTGAATTACAAGGACAAAGTAATTTATGGATTGGACTCGTTGTAATTCTGATCAGTTTATTATGGTTGGCACCTTTTATTCGTAAAAATTGGCGAACTGTAAAAGAAGTGGGGGTACCACCTCTTCGTTTTATCAATGAAGATAAGGCAGTTGTACCATTACAACAAAATAAAATGTATAGTCAAGTCATTTTAACGGATCAACTTATGGCTGTAGAGTTGCCAGATGAGGCTGTGAATCAGTTGAGATTAGAAGAGAATGATTATGTAACGGTTGTAATAGAGAATGAAAAAATTATTATAACAAAAGCAGAACATTGATAAGAGTATAGGAAACGAAAAATAGCAGCTCTCCAATATAAATGAGGAGAGCTGCTATTTTAATGGATAACAATTTCAACGTGGAAGTTGTTTCCGTTTTTTACATATTTAATATCTGTAACTGTACGAACCATTTTTAAAATTTCCACCTTTTCCCCAATTCGAGGGATGGTGGGAACATTATCCCAAATGCCAAGTAAATCATCTTCTTGTATCGTTTTTTCGTAAAACCAAATTTTCAATGTAATGCCCCTTTCTCGAACTTTATGTATTTTAATACATAATAAAACATTTTTATTCTTTTTGTAAGGGGTTTTTTATTATATTTTGAATAAAAATTAATTTTGTTCTTCTGGAAAAATATGTTCGATATCAGGAGTAAGGGATACTTCCGATAATACGATATGAGAAACAGTTGTTGCATATGAAGAAACATCATTAATAAACTCTTCAAGTTCAACTAATGAAGGAACAGAAATTTTAACGATATAACAAAGACTTCCAGTTACGCGATAGCAAAAGCTTGCCGATGGATACGATTGAATAAATTGTTGCATGCGCGCTGTATCACCATTTTTTAAGGTGATTTCTAAAATACAATCTAAGACGAGCCCAGCTTTTTTATAATCAATATCAATTGTATATTTTTGAATGACTCCTTCATTTTCTAACTTACGAACACGTTCTGCAGTAGAAGGCGCGGATAAGTTTACGCGTTTTGATAATTCTCGCATAGAGAGGCGACTATCATTATATAATTCATTTAAAATTTTACGATCTACACGATCTAATTGCATATGTAAATATACCTCCAGTAAACTAATCATTTTTGTAAAGAAAATATATAAATAAAGATTCATATGAAATGTGAAAAGGCTATACTTTATTTTACAATAAAACAGAAAGGAATAGGAGGAGAAATGATGGAGAGAATTTCATTATCAGATGTAGGAGAAACAAAATTTCAAAAATTATTAGGGCATTGTCCAGATATACTACATGCTTGGAGTGTATTAGAAAACACATTATATGAAAAAGGGGCACTTTCTGCAGAATTAAAAGAACAAGTACGTAGAATACTTGCTTTTGGAAATGAGTGTTTGTATTGCATGGCAAAAGGAAAGCCAGATGATGTGCAAAAGGTAGAAGAGATTAGTACTGCTGTAACCTTTGCACATGTATTTGTACATAATCGTTCAGCGATAGATGATAAGATGTTTGATGTGTTGAAACAGTATTGGAGTGAGGCAGAGATTGTAGAGCTCTGTGTATATATTTGCTTTATTACTGCTTCACAACAGCTTGGATTTTTATTTCAATTACAGCCAGGAGAGGAGAAGGAATAATGTTGAAACAGGCAGCACTTGTTATTATTGATGTACAAAAAGCGTTTAATCTACCTTATTGGGGCGAGCGAAATAATCCTTTTGCAGAAGAGAATATGAAAAGTTTATTAGAAGAGTGGAGAAAAAGAGCATTAACTATTATTCATATTCAACATGTGAATAAAGAAAACGTAGAGTCAATGTTTCACCCAAATACAGAAACAGTTAAATTCAAAGAAGAAGTGCAACCATTACAGGGAGAAATAGTCATTCAAAAGTGTGTTAACAGTGCATTTATTGGAACTGATTTAGAAAAGCTACTAAAAGAGAAGAACTGTAACTCAGTTATTATCGTTGGATTAACGACGAACCACTGTGTAGAAACAACGACACGGATGGCTGGAAATCTAGGGTTTTCAACGTATTTAGTAAGTGATGCAACGGCTACATTTAATCGAAAGGGACCAGACGGTGTACAATACTGTGCAGAAGAAATTCATAATATGACCCTCGTAAATCTTCATGAGGAATTCGCTACCATCGTTACAACATCGGGAATATTGGAGAAGGTAAGATTTGTTCAGTTGTAACGATGAATGATTGATACTATTTCAATAAAATATTTGAATAATTATGTAGAAAAAAATAAGAATATTTTGTATAATCAAAGTACAATCATTTTGAAAACAGGGGTGGCAGCATATGGAGCAAATTCCAGTAAAGAAGATAGAAACAGTACTCGTTTTAGCAGAAGAGGATAAACAAAAACAAAAGGAATTTTATGAATTGCTATTAACAACTCATTTTTATGTTGCTGGATCTATCGAGGCGGATGATTCTGCATCAGAAGGAACACTTCGGTTACGTTATTTCCAAGGAGAAGGCAGATGGATCGTACCGTTCTTTACGCAATTAGAATTTGTGAAAGACGTGTTGCCGGAAGAAACGCCCCTTATTACGATACGTGGAAAAGAATTATTTGAAAACCTAGATAAAGAAGCAACAGCGGTATTGAATGTTGGCACAGAGCTTAGCAAAACATTTATTCCGGAAGAAATTGCAGATATAGCTTCTGGACGTATATTTAATTATTATCAGTAAAAAATTGTTGTCAGCCCTTTATAGTCAACTCGGCATAAGGGAACATAAAGAAAGGAAAAGCGATATATGCTTTTCCTTTTTTGTGTAAATGAAAAAGTATATAGGAAACTGCTTTTTAATTCGATATGAAATTCACACCGGAAGGAATAGAAAGTGTATTCCTTTCCGTGTCCATTGTGACAGTAACACCGAGTGGGATTCCGACATTTGGCTGTATATGCCCGATAGGAAGGCCGAGTAATACAGGAATATTGTATGGAGCGAGATAGTTATACAATATGGTTTGTAATGATAGAGACTGCTTTGAGGCTATACAATCATGGCAGCTTGTGAAGACAACTCCTGCACATTCATTCAATTTTCCTGCTAAATGTAATTGATTGAACATGCGATCAATACGATACGGTTCTTCTCCAATATCTTCAAGTAATACAATTTTATTCGCTGTATAGATTTCATAGGGGGTACCCAGTGTACTTACTAAAACGGTTAAATTGCCTCCAACTAATGGTGCGGAAACTGTACAAGTAGATGTAGTGGTAATGCATTCTGCTGCTGGTAAAATAGTTGAATACGGATAGAATAGTTGATTGAAAGAAGATAAAGAAAGAGAATTCACTCCTTTTCCTAATTCTTCAATCATAGGTCCATGGAATGTAATGAGTCCTGCATATTGTGAAAAGGCAATATGTAAAGCAGTAATATCACTATATCCCCAAAAAATCTTCGGGTTGTTTCGAATGAGTTCATATTGAATATGAGGAAGGAGACGACCACTTCCGTATCCACCTCTTGCGCAAAAAACGGCTTGCACTTCAGGATTGGAAAAAGATTCATGTAAATCCTGAAGGCGGATTGCATCATTTCCAGCTAGATAGCCGTATTTCTCGTAAACACTTTGACCAATTATTACGGATAGGCCCATTGTTTCTAATACTTTTTTTCCTGCAAGGACGTGTTCTATTAATGGAGGGCCTGCTGGAGCAATAATCATTACCGTATCGCCTTGTTGTAAGACATTTGGCTGAATCATTTAAATCTCCTCCTTCGTTTTCAATATATTCGTTTATAAGCAGTTCAATCCTTTTAAAAGAAGGGAAAAGTTTGTTGAGTCGAGAAGATATAAGAGGGAATAGGGAGGGAAAGAAGGATGTTTACAAGCAGAGTAAATGATGTATTACAAATAAAGTATCCAATTATTCAGGCCGGTATGGCAGGTGCAATTACGACACCAGAGCTTGTTGCGGCTGTGTGTAATAGCGGCGGCCTAGGGACGCTCGGGGCTGGTTATATGAGTCCGGAACAAATTCGTCAATCTATTTATAAAATAAGAGAGTTAACAGATAAGCCGTTTGCAGTAAATTTGTTACTTACGAAAGAAATACAAATTGAGGAAGAAAAAGTACAAGTAGCAAGAAATTTATTAGAGCCGCTACGAAAAGAATTAAGTATAGATGAGTATAATCAATCATTACAACTTCCGAAAAGTTATAAAGAACAATTGCACGTGTTAAAGGAAGAAAAAGTTCCGGTTATAAGCTTTGCATTTCACACGTTAGAACAAGAGGAAATTGTATCGTTGAAGAAAGAGGGCATAAAGATAATTGGAACAGCTACAAATGTGGCAGAAGCGAAGGTGCTTGCTGAATTAGAGGTAGATGTAATTGTTGGACAAGGTAGCGAGGCTGGAGGACACCGCGGGACTTTTATTGGGAAAGAACAAGATTCTATGATCGGTACATTTGCATTAATTCCACAAATGGTAGCCGCAGTATCAAATATCCCAATTGTAGCGGCAGGAGGCATTATGAATGGACAAGGTCTTGTTGCAGCAATGGCACTAGGTGCAGAAGGCATTCAAATGGGAACAGCATTTTTAACAAGTGAAGAAAGTATTACACATAATGTACATAAAAAAGCGGTACTGCACAGTACAGATACGAGTACAACTGTAACGAGATCATTTTCTGGAAAATATGCAAGGGGGATTCGAAATACATTTATAGAACAACATGAAGAAAAAGAAGAAATGCTCCCAATGTATCCAGTTCAAAATGTATTAACCGCTAAAATACGTCAAGAAGCTGCAAAACAAAACAAAGGGGAATATATGTCACTCTGGGCTGGACAAGCTTCTTCATTAGCAAGAAAAGAATCAGCTCAGCAAATTGTTGAACGAGTGTTGGGAGAAGTAAAGGTAACCGTAGAAAATTTACAAAGCATATACAAAAAGACCACTTGAATAATTCAAGTGGTCTTTTTATTAGTTTGCTTTATAAAATTGCTGGATGGCTTCGTCGATGTATACCCAGCCTTTCCATCCTAAGTGCATATGATCTTTTAAGAAGTATTTGTCATACTCATGGTTTGAAAAGTCAGCAATTGGATAGCCAGCTTGTTTAATTTGCTCATGAACTTTCTTATAGTATAATTCGCGTCGTTCTTTCGGGAATCCAGCATAATCATACCAAGGACCTTTTACAGGAACAGAAATGAAGAGTGGTTTTGCACCAGATTGTTTTAATAAATCGAGCGCAATTTGTAAATCTTCATATTCTGGAGAGTGATCATAAGCGTCATTTTTTAAGTAATCTTTGCGTTGCTTCAATTTCTTTTTAATTTTGCTATTGAAGTAATCATCTTCGATACCATACTGATTTGATTTTGATTCTAATTCACCAGTTTGATCCGCGTGTTTACGTGCTTCATTCCAGTTCATTTGTTTCAATGCTGGATCAAGTTGTTCTTTATGCGGTTTAATATTGAACATTACTGTAAATATGTCTTTGCGATCTAAAATATTACGGTAAAGATAAGCAAATGGTTTCGCTGCAATTGCTTTTATCTTATGTTTAGTATCATCATAGACAATGCCTTCTAAAGATGTTTTTAATAACGTCTCTTTTTTTACAATCTCAAAGTTCAATAAACGTTTTGCAATTTGTTTTTTCATTTCAGGCTTTAAATCATTGTTAAAAATGAAATGGTAGCCTTGTTGTTTTGAAAAGTTAGGTGCAAAGTGTGTTTCATCAATGCCTTGTGGTACAAACCATTGTGGTGAAAGAACAAAGACCATTTTTTTATCTTTTAATTGATCCATTGTAGATGCAAAGTTTAGCACATGGATAAGGTCTTGCGTTCCACCACGACCAAGAAGAAATGGTGTGAATCCTTCAGGTTTTACTTTAAAGTAATTGGATGGATGAAAAGCATCCATTCTCGCAAATTCCGATGAACCATACATCGGAAGGTATTTCGGATCTTCTAACATTTTTTGCTGTAAAATCATACTTTGTATTTTTTCTTCTTTTAGAGAAGTTGCAGCTTGTTCTACTTTCTTGTCACTTACAAGTGGAAGTAGGAAGCGTGTTGGGATAAGTAAGAATACAGCAAAAAGGGCCAATGCTAAGAGCATCGGACCAAAAGTTGCTTTTTTCATCGGATATCTTCCAACTTCTTAATAATCATGTTTGGTGTTGCCCACTCATCGCGGTCAAAATCAGAAATAGATACTTCGATATCTAGACGTTCTTGGAATTCTACTAATAAAGATACTGTACCGAAAGAATCAAGGATACCTTCTTCAAATAATTGTACATCTGGATTTTCTTTTACAATATCATTTTCACAAACTTCTTCTAAAATATCTAATACTTGATCTTTAAATTCTGCCATTTTTAAAATCTCCTTTATATCCGAAATATATTATGTGTAACTTCTTAGCTGTAAGAAAAGAAGCTATTCATTAAAAGTATCTGTTAAGGTGACCAGAGAAGATTAGGAAACCGAAACATACGAAATGGAACGTAATTACTACTGCAAGAACATGCATGAATTTATTGTTTGGCCAAAATTTATGTTTCTTGTTTTTTCGTTCGAAAATATCAAACGAAATAAACAAAACAGTATGGTAAAGGCCGTAAATAATGTACTGGTAAACATGTTCACCTAGAATATGCCAAACGCCCATAATGAAAAAGTTTAAAAATGCACCGATATATGAAATCGTGTAGCGATTTTTAAGTAGCTTTTTCTTTGTTGCGAAAAAGACAAAGCGCATATAAATAAAATCACGGAACCAGAATGATAAGGTCATGTGCCAACGGTTCCAGAAATCTTTAATGTTACGACTAATAAATGGTTTATTAAAGTTTTCTGGTGTTTTAATACCCATCATATAACTGACACCAATTACGAATGCACTATAACCTGCGAAGTCGAAGAATAGGTATAAACTGTAACTATACATATAAATCGCATTAGAGAAAATGGTATCTTGATTCGCAAATACTGCATCAACAAAATGCTTCTGCAATAAATAAGCGATAATAAACTTATACAGGAAACCTTGGAAAATACGATTAATACCTGTATAGAGTAACTTTTGATATTCTTCAGCACTTGGTGGCTTTTGAATATCTTTTTGGAACCTACGATAACGATCAATAGGTCCAGTCGAGATAGCTGGGAAGAACAGAACAAATTCCCAGAAATTAAAGAATGAGAATTCTTTAATTAAACCGTCACGAATCTCAAATACCATTTGTACTGCTCTGAATGTTACATAAGACATACCAGCAAATACAATGAATTTTAATTCATGTACAAATGGTGCGATTTTTGCCAGAATTAGTGGCAAAATCGATAAAATAACAGCCATGTAAAACATGGACGTATTATTATTTTGTTTTCTTAATAATAAATAGCCTTTAATAAGGATGTATTGCCAAATGATAAATACTGCTAACATCATTGCTTGCTTCGGTTTGTCAGAGAAAATAAGTGCAAGCATTACTAACGTTAGAACGGCATTATATTTACGCAACATTTTACCTTTTAATCCAGCTATGATAGTAGGTATTAATAAAATGCCCACTATAGCGAAAAAATAAAATGATCCATATGCGGTCATGCTGTAACCTCACTCAATAATTTTTTACGATCTACCTTTCCATTTGGTGTCATTGGAATAGAAGATTGATACATGAATTTACGTGGAATCATGTAGTTTGGTAATCGCTCATTGAGTTCTTTTTTGATTGCAGATGTCAATTTGAATTCTTTTTCAAATGAATGCTCTCCAGGAACAACAACCGCTAATAAATAATCGTATTTTTCACCTTTTTTAATTGGAACAACAACTGCTCCTTCTACGTAAGCACACGCGCGAAGGTGATGTTCGATTTCTTCTAATTCCATTCGATAACCATGAAGCTTAATTTGGAAATCAAGACGACCATTATAGAATAGAAGACCATTTTCTACATAGCCAGCATCACCTGTTTTGTAGGCGCGCTCACCATCAATCATTGTGAATACTTTTTCTGTTAATTCAGGGCTTCCTAAATAACCAACGCTTACGCTTGGACCAACAATTACGATTTCACCTTTTTCACCATCTGGTGCAATCGTGCCATCTTCTTTCATAATAAGAAGGCGACAGTCTGATTTACAGTAGCCAACAGGAAGAGATTTATATTTATCAACAACTTCTTGTGTAACGTGAATGCCTGTTACAGCAACAGTAGCTTCTGTAGGACCGTACGTATTCATAATTGCTGCTTTCG
Source organism: Bacillus sp. FSL K6-0042 (assembly GCF_038006685.1). Classification (NCBI taxonomy): domain Bacteria; kingdom Bacillati; phylum Bacillota; class Bacilli; order Caryophanales; family Bacillaceae; genus Bacillus; species Bacillus sp. FSL K6-0042. Next base: position 1,800,715 of record NZ_JBBOVS010000001.1, on the reverse strand, counting down.
AGAAGCGCTCAATTAATTTTCTAGCTACTTCATTTGGTAATACTTCACCGCAGAATAAGAATGTTTTCATGTTTGGTAGCATACTTTCAGAGAAAGAAGCTTCCATTAAACACATTTCTGCGAAAGATGGTGTGGAAGTCCATACTTGAATATCCGATTGCTCTAAAGAAGCAAACAAGTCTTTTGGACGTGCAATCATATCTTTATCGATTGCCCAAAGTGTACCACCTGTTACTAACGATGGGTAAATGTCCATTACAGATAAATCGAATGAGAACGGTGCTTGGTTTAAGAATACCTGTCCTGTTTGTAAGTTGAAATCTTCAACCGCCCATTTTGTAAAGCTAACAAGGCAATTATAAGTAATCTGCACACCTTTCGGGTTACCTGTGCTCCCTGATGTGTAAATAATGTAGAAGTTCTCATCATCTTTTACCGCATGCTCAGGGTTTGGCGTTTGCCCTTTATGAGTAAAGAAAATGTCTTTTAAGTTGTCTTCACATACGATGCGAACTGGTAAGTCAGTTACAGCAACTTCTACTGGAGATAGAAGTAACTTCGCACCAGAACTTTCAGCAATACGTAGTACACGATCAGCTGGAATAGATAAATCTACAGGAATGTAAGCATGTCCAGCTTTCACACACCCTAAAAAGTTGATGATCATTTCAGGTTGCATATGGCCATAAACCATAATTGGTGAACGATCATCGGAATACTCAGAAGAAATCCAGTGCGCCAATGCATCAGAATCTTCCTTTAATTGTTTGTACGTAATTTTCGCATCTCGCCAAACGAAAGCGGTTTGATCAGGAGTTTCTGTCGCCCACTTTTCGATTTGTTCTAATAACTTCATAACGTTCCCACCCTAAAATTCATTGTAAATAAATGTGCTTGTGTTTGTATCATGGAAACCATACAACCAAAGCAAAGCAAATAAAATTGCAAGGTAATAAAAAGTTTTTGCAAACCATTGTGTGAGTGGTCGAGACCATATCTCTTTTAATCTTTCCATGTCTTTCCCTCTCTTATGAAATAGTAACTATATGTAGGTATCATGTCCTACATCATTGTGAAAAAAACGAAATTCCACATTTTAGGTAAAATTAAGACAAAAAGGCTCTTTTTTGATAGTAGCACTAAATACTAAAAAAGAAAATCCCTAACTTAGCAATTATATTACATTCTATATGAATTTGTAATGGGTTTGTCTTTTTTTAATGAGTTGTGAGTGTATAAATCGATTTTTTGAAAATGAAAATCTTACAAGGAAATTAAATAATCACAGTGAAATAAGAAATGTGAAGAATGAAAAGGAGGTTGTCAGGAATGGAGCGTTTGAAAAAGGTATGGCAGACATATGTGTCAGAGGAAAATATTATAAAGTGGCGGAGACATTTTCACCAATTTCCTGAACTATCATTCCACGAGGAAAAAACTTCACAATTTATATATGATACATTATGTTCATTTTCAGCTTTCGAGGTGACAAGACCGACGCGGTATAGTGTGATGGCAAAGAAAAAAGGAAAGAAGGCAGGCAAAGTAATAGCAATTCGTGCAGATATGGATGCCCTGCCAATTCAGGAAGAAACGTCTAAACCATATGCATCAGTTATTTCAGGGGTTATGCATGCATGTGGGCATGATGCACATACCGCTATTTTATTAGGTACAGCAGAAGCGATAGCAAATAAGAATGAGGATTGGGAAGGAGAAATTCGCCTTTTATTTCAACATGCTGAAGAAGTGTATCCTGGTGGTGGACAGGAAATGGTGAGAGCTGGTGTGATGGATGGTGTGGATTATATTATCGGCCTACATGTAATGTCTGGATTAGGAACTGGGAAGATTGGAGTTGTATATGGGCCTATGATGGCTGCTCCCGATGTATTTACGATTGAAGTAAAAGGAAGAGGTGGCCATGCTGCTAGGCCGGAAGAAACAGTAGATCCGATAGCAGTTGGTGCGCAAATCATTACGAACTTACAACATATTGTATCTAGAAATACAGGCGCTTTTATGCAAAGAGTTGTTTCCATAACACAATTTCACGGGGGAACAGCAGATAATATTATTCCTGATACAGCATATTTAATGGGAACAGTCCGGTCCTTTGATCAAAAACTAAGGAAAGAATCGGAAGAGATGATTGAACAAATTGCTAAGGGGATTGCAGAGGCACATGGTGCAGCGTATACGTATACATATCGCTATGGATATGACCCGGTTATCAATGATACGTTTATTACAAAAATAGTAGAAGAAAGCGCGGTAGAGTTGTTTGGAGAGGAGAGAATTGTAAAGCTAGCTCCTTCGATGGGAGGGGAAGATTTCTCGGCATATTTAAAAAAAGCGCCAGGCTGTTTTATTAAATTAGGAACTGGAAATGAGAAAATCAAAACTTGTTATCCTCATCATCATCCAAAGTTTGATGTGGATGAATCAGCTTTAATTAATGGGGCAGAGTTATTTTTACAGGCGACAATGAATTTACTAAAAGCTTAAGAGAGTACAAAAAAAGGCAACTGCGCTTATCGCAGTTGCTTCTATTTCTTTCCGTTAGAGAGGGCTGAGAAAGAACTATGCTCATTTATAGTATATGAATAGCTGGCGGACAAGCTTGTACCTTTTCATTATTTTTTTGAAAATAGTGTTTGACTTTGATAATCATTTTCATTTAATCTAAAAGTATAGTCGGAATTGATAATTATTATCAATGTGTTCACAAGTGCAGAATGGATGAGGGAGAGATGAAAAAGATATTTCGCCTTGGGCAAAGGGAAATTAAAAATAAAGATATAGAATAGCAACGGCGTGTAATTCGTGCTGAATATGTAGATGAGAAGAAAGGAAACAAGGAAGAAGAAGCGATACATAATCAAGGGAGAGATTCAGTTGAATAAATTTGTAATGATTTTTGCAAGTATGAGTGGAAATACAGAGGAGATGGCTGATCATATAGCTGGAGCGATTCGTGAAACAGGCAATGATATTGAAGTGATTGACATTATGACGACGCCAGAAGCTTCTATATTAGAAGAATATGATGGGATTATTTTAGGAGCGTATACGTGGGGAGATGGTGAGCTTCCTGATGATTTCTTAGATTTTTATGACGAAATGGAAGAAATTCATTTAGCAGGTAAAAAAGCAGCAGTATTTGGATCTTGTGATTCTGCTTATCCGAAATACGGGGCAGCTGTTGATATCTTAATAGAAAAGTTACAAGAGCGCGGTGCTGAAGTTGTAATGGAAGGGCTAAAAGTAGAACTAACGCCAGAAGATGAAGATGTAGAGAAATGTCTTCAGTTTGGTGCTGAATTTGTAAAGCACCTTTCTTAATGGTGAGAGGGAGATGAAGATGGGTGCAGGGGAAAATATCAATTAAAACGATGACAGATTATCATTTATATGATTTTATGCGTTGTCCACATAAGTTTTATTTTCGCTATATAAAAAGAAGAGAACCTTCTTCGTTTGAATGGCAACAAATGGTTCAATCGATTGTAAATCAAATTATTATTGACTATTACACATCACCTGTAGAAAAACAAACAACAATGCTGTTGTTAAAACGATTAGAGAAGCATTGGGATAAAGTGCGTATTGGAATGTTCGCTTCTAAAGCAGAATATTATATTGTTCTTGCAAAGTTAACGGACCATCTAATACAGTTTGTGAAAAATGATGCGAGTAAAACACCACCTTTATTTTTATATAAGAAGTTACAAACATATATGGACGAGTTAGGTGTGCACATTTCATTAACGTTTGAAGTGGGTGAATGGTCTACACAATCGTTTGTAATTAAAAAGTATGTTGTTGATGCAAATGAAGAAATGCTTGCTCTTTTTCAAAAGCTTACGGCAGTGTTTAGCTACAAAGTTTTTGGGATTCTTCCCGAAAGAATTGAAGTTGTTAATTTAATGGAAGGAACTAGGTATGAATCTGTTCCAAAAGAGCAAGATATTATGGCTGGAATGAACGATTTATATAGAATGAAAGAAATGTTACAGCAATTAGAACATTACACAGAACGTACATTTTGTTCTGAATGTATTGGATGTGCTTTTCGTAATGAATGCAAAGTAGACGAGATGCAAGATGCATTGATAGCGAAGAATACTATACTACATTAAGGGGTGCAAATTTGCATCTCTTTTTGGTATTGACATGAAAAGCTTTTCATCATTTACGGTATATACGTAGGGAAACTTATGATGGGAGGAATACTTAATGGGAAATGGAGTGAAAGTATTTCAATGGTTAAAAGAACAACAGGCTCCTTTTTGGGTCCAATTGCAAATTTTGCAGGCGTTTCAAATGTATAAATTAATTGTAGAAATGGATAAAAAATTAATGATATATGAGGAAAAGAAGAATAGGGAAAGAAGTTAATTCCTTCCCTGAAGTATAGTTTGTAAATGTTTTCGATTCTTCTGTATCTCCTGTTCGTTATTTGTTTCAAAGTTATAAACAAGGTTATGGAGTAATGGACTATACTGATAAAATTGAATGACACGCTTAAAGAAAGATAAATCATGATGGGAAGTGAGAGTACAGTACCGTTTATATATGGCATTTGTAAATTCACTACCAAAATTGTTATATAATCCAGCGAAGTCAAAGGCAGGATCTCCAATTTGAGCATCACCAAAATCGATAATACCAGCAATGCTTCTTTTCTCCCCATCAAATAAAATGTGATGATGTGTAAAGTCAGCGTGGATCATTGTTTTTTGGAAATTAGATGCATACATATGTTCAAAAAAATCCTCGAATAAACAATCAAAAGCTTTTTTTTCTAACAATGTAAGTGTGCAAGCAAGATGAACGTGTAATTTCGTTTGAATCTGTCGCCAATATGAGATAGGTTTCTCAGTATCAAACCCCCATTTTACAGCATGTTCTATTGGGACGGTATGTAAAGAAGCGAGAAAGATAGCAAGCTGCGAGATAACTGTTTCACGTTCTTTTACAGTTAATCTTTCTATTATTTGTACTGTTAATGGCTCCCCATGAATGAGTTTATAATAACTACAATATGGAATTAAATCGGATTCATTTTTATATAAGATGTGATATTTGGGAACTTCTATCCCTTGTAAAGAATGAGAAAGTATCTCGCATAGTTCTTTTTCGCGAGGTATTCGTTTTGCATACTGGGATTTACGTGGAAAACGGAAGAGCCATTCATTGTTAATAATAATGGCTACATTATCCCAGCCATTATCGTTTTGTTCATAAGAGTGTATAGGAATATTGGGTAGTGATTGCTGGATATCTCGCATATAAGATGTCATATGATTTTCTCCTTTTTTGTGGATATATGCATTAATATTATCAGAATTTTTAAACTCTGTGATAAGATGGAATAAATATATCGAAAAAAGAGAGGGACATAATGTTTAAATGAAATGCAGTTAAGTTATAGAATGAAGATTATAAAAGAAGATAATACGTTTAAAATTGCTGAGCAACGGTAACGTGTAGAATAAAAATGTCCCCGAAAAGTGGGGACATCTTTTGTATTCACAGGTTCTCGTTTTGTTGCCCAATTTCTTTTTTTGCAATTTCTAGATTGCCTTGTTCGACTTGTTTATGCACATTTATAGAATCACCAGCATAACCTTTTTGTGTTTTTACAACTCTTTTAGAAAAGAGTGAGGATTGTTTGGTCATAATATAGTTCCCTTCCCATTAAAAGTAGACGAAAATGATGAGTACAAGTAATATTGTCCCGAAAATACCAATCCCAACTAAAAAGGAAGTATTTTTATATTGAGGCGGTTTATGAATATCTTGCCTGTATCCAGGTGAGATTTCAGGAGCAAACTCTTCATCGTAGGGCTGCTGTTTTTTCTTTTCATCCATAGATTTACACCTTTCTTTTTTATTATGTTACACGTTTAAGGAGGAACTATGCATGATGAAAAAAGCCGCTATGATTAGCGACTCTTTTGTGATGTATATTTACGTTGTACTTGCAAGAGACGAACGAGCAGAAAGGTAGCTCCAAATGCTAGCCCTATAATAAGACCAATCCAATAACCTTTAGCTGCCCAAGAAGTATAGGTTGCTAATATATAACCTAGAGGTAGACCAATGATCCAGTAGGCAATAAGTGTCATAATCAAGGTAACATTCACATCTTTATAACCACGGAGTGCACCTTGCACTGGAGTAGCAATTGCATCGGAAATTTGAAATAAAATCGCAAAAATGAGAAACTCTTTTGCTAAATCATGAACAGCAATATCTGTTGTATAAATAGATGCAATTGGATCGTCAAAGAAAAAGAGTAAGATAGAATATAGCAAGGCAAAAGCAAGTGCCAAACCAATTCCAATAAAACTGTATTGCTTTGCGTTTTCACAGCGATTTGCTCCAACTTCAAAACCCACTGCAATTGTCATGGCCATTGCTAAACTTAAAGGTGTCATATATAAAAGGGAAGCAAAGTTCATTGCTGCTTGATGTGCAGCGATTGTTGTTGTGCTAAAATTACTCATCATGAGTGTTACGGCAGCGAAAATACTCGTTTCAAAAAAGATGGCGAATCCGATAGGTACCCCAAGTTTTAATAATTCTTTCCAGCTTGAAATAGAAAGTCGGTATAAGCGCCTGAAGATACCAAAAGATGTAAACGGTTCTTTCGTACGGATAATAATAATCGTAATAAATAAAATGCACCAATATGTTGCGGTAGAAGCAATTGCTGCACCAACGCCTCCTAGTTTCGGAAAGCCGAAATTACCGAAAATAAATACATAGTTTAAAATGATGTTAATAGGTAAGGAAAGTAATGTAATAATCATTGTTGTACGTGTTTTTCCTAATGCATCAATAAACCCACGTAATACAGTATAGACAAATAAAGGAATGATACCAATTGCAATAATGCTTAAAAATTGAGAAGCAATGTGTTCGACCTGCTCTTCTAAACGCATGCCTTTTAGAATTGGTGAAACGGCAAAGAAACCAATGAGAATAACAAGTAAACTAACTCCGATTGCCAAATACACGGCTTGTATCACGATATGAGGAACATCCTCTTTTTGTTTTGAGCCAACAAGTTGAGCGATAATAGGCGTGGTAGCCATTAAGATTCCTGTTAATCCCGTACTAATCGGAATCCATATACTTGTTCCAATTGCGACCCCTGCTAAGTCAGTAGCACTTGCATGCCCTGACATTGTTGTATCAAAAAAACTCATTGCAAATAAAGACATTTGCGTTACAAAAATCGGGAAAAATAGTAATACAAATTGTTTTATTTTTTGTGAAAATGAATTGGTTTCTTTCATAAAAGCTCCTTTCTATGTAGGACCAAACTCTTTCTATCATACAATTTAATAAGAAAATAGAAAAGAAATACACATATGTGAATGTATTGTTATATTTTGAAAGAATGAAAAAAGAGATGCACTTTGAAATTGGATAAGGTATTATGATAAGGTGTGAAAAAAGTATATATAAGGTATTAAGGTAAGGAGGCACTACTCGTGGCTGATTGGTTAATTGGTTTAATCATGGGAGCTGTTGAAGGATTAACGGAATTTTTACCGGTTTCATCAACGGGACATATGATTTTAACAGGACATTTAATTGGATTTGATGATGATAGAGCGAAAGTATTTGAAGTTGTCATCCAATTGGGATCGATTTTAGCGGTTGTCGTTGTATTTTGGAAACGTTTATGGTCATTAGTTGGGATTGGCAAGGTAACACAAGGACCATCTTTAAATTTATTACATATCATTATTGGTATGATTCCAGCAGGAGTACTTGGTGTTTTATTCCATAGTAAAATTAAAGAAGTTTTATTTGGACCAGGACCCGTTGTTATCAGTTTAATCGTTGGTGGTATTTTAATGATTGTTGCTGAGAAATTTTCAAGACCAAGTACAGCGAAAACATTGGACGAGATTACGTATAAACAAGCATTCACAATTGGAATGTTCCAATGTTTAGCATTGTGGCCAGGATTTTCACGTTCTGGATCTACAATCAGTGGTGGATTATTAGCTCGTGTATCTCATACAGCAGCTGCTGAATATACATTTATTTTAGCGGTACCAATGATGGTTGCAGCATCAGGGTTAGATTTAATTAAAAGCTGGGACGTATTAAGTTCAGCAGATATCACATTATTTGCAACTGGTTTTATTACGGCTTTCCTTGTAGCAATGCTTGCGATTGTTTCATTCTTAAAATTATTAGCTCGTGTAAAGTTAACACCATTTGCTTATTATCGTTTTATTTTAGCTGCGGTGTTCTATTATTTCTTCATTATGTAATAAAAAAACTGCCATTTGGCAGTTTTTTTATTTTACTATTTTTTCAATCATATTTTCCATCACATGTTCCCAAAGTGAAGTGTCGTCAGCTAATGTAGCACGGAAATTAGCATACATGTCTTTCTGTTTTTCTTCAAATTGTGGATCATCTTTTTCAGGTAATGTAGCACGCATAGAAGTTACTAATTCTTGCACTTTTGGAGCACGTGGTCCCCAAACCGCTTGTTCTTTTCCATCCTTATCAATAAAAATAAAGATTGGAATGGCACGGGCTGTTCCATTTGTTAAATATTGATCCATTAACTCCAAATTTTCATCACGGATGAGTAATCTCATTTCAATATTGGAAACTTCGCAAATACGTTTCATAACAGGTACGCAAAGAAGAGCGTCTCCGCACCAATCAGCGGATAGTACAATAACACGCCATCCGTCGTTTTGACGTTCTTCTAAAACAGGAAGCAATTCGTTCGGAATTAAAAAGTTATTATAAATATGTAGTAATTCATACTGGTTCACAGTCATGTTATTTACGTATGTATCAAAGGACATACCCTTATTGGCCCATTGTTGTAATGTCATATGTAACACCTCTTTAGTATATTTTTGTTTTTATTGTATCAATTTTTATCGTGAAATGCTTGTAATCTTACTCTTTCTTTTTGTTATCAGTAGGCCATACCTTATCCAAGATAAAAAAGAAAAGGACAATAAGTAGTTCAGCTTTATTGGAGATCGTTACACTTTCTATCCAATCATCTGCAGTATGAATAACGAGCCAATCAAGCGAGATTTCTATGAGGGAAAGCAGTAAAAAGGATAGCCATTTTGACATGTGCGTGAGCAGAGGGGTTAAAAGTACTTTGAAAAATAAAATCAAGAAACTACTAATTCCATCTAGTATAAGGGCTAATAAAAAAAAGAGAAGTAGTGCAGTTCGTGATGTATATTCTACACCAATGAGACGAAAAACTCCGACATACATAAAGAAAATGAGTGCAAAAGCAATAATTATAAGAAGGGTAATACTACTAATAACAATCGCTTTATCTTTTCCACTTAGATCTGAAAACTTTTCTTCGTCTGGATTCATGATATCCCCCCAAAAAGTTCATCTTATAAAGTGAAACTTTAATCAGTAGGGGGCTTTATCCCCCGCTGATTATTAGCCCTCATCAATCGAGCTTTTATGGGCAGTCCACCCCACCTAACTTCTTTGCTCTCGCTGAATTTGGAGGTGGGGGTCTGACTGCCCGTTAATGCGGGATAAAAGGAAAAAATTCATATTTTATTATATCATGAATACTTGATGGGAAGTGAAAACAAAAAAGGTGCGACGAATCGCACCTTTTTTGTGGCTGATGTGAGTTTCAGCATGTTAGAAAAGCAACCTGTATCATTTATTTCCAAATAGATAATAAATGATACGTGCTCTAGTGAATAACGGAGATTTTTTACTATTGGGTTTTGTTTTGGGAGTGTATCTATCAAATAAGTGAATACATTATGAGTGATTGTATGGGAAAAAAAGATGACAAAATGTAAAATATAAGGTAATATAATTCATAATGTTTTTATTTAACTATATGAAATAAAAGGGAGATGTAAACGGTGTCTCATAATCGCGAACAATTAATGGAGGATCTATCTGCAAATGTTTTTGCTATGTTTCGTTCATTGCGGAATGATATGGGGAAAATTTTTGGAGATTACATACCATGGAATGAATTTCTCGTGCTCCGTATATTAAATCGTAATGAAAAAGAGATGGTTTCTCGCGTAGCAAATGAACTACATGTATCAAACAGTCATATTACAGCTGTTACAGAAAAGCTAATTAATAAAGGTTTTGTAACGCGTTCACGTTCTACATCTGATCGTCGTGTTGTATATTTGGAAATTACGGAACAAGGAAAAGAGTTAGTTGCAAAAATGGAATTGGCAAAAAAACAGTATTTAAAAGAAAGGTTTTCGGCCCTATCTGAAGAAGAAATGCATCTAATGATATCTATTTCGAAAAAACTTATATAGAAAAAAAGCCAGATGAACTATGGCTAATCGAGAATCCTTCCTTGTTTTAGGGAGGTTTTTTTATTCATACTAAAATGAAAAATTGAAATTTGTTACATAGAAGAATGCGATGTGTATGATTGGGATAGGAAAGACATACTAACAATGATGGAAGATGAAAGGAGGAAGAAAGATGACGAATCGCAACGGGAGTCAAGGAAGTGGAAATCAAGGCTCACCAAAAACAGGGCAGTTTCAACAAGAGTTTAGTTCGGAGTTTATAACTGGTAATGATAATAAGGGAAAAGAATATCGTTCGAACAAAGGAAGTAAGTCAAAAAAGGAGTGAATAGATTCACTCCTTTTTTGTTAGGAAATTTGAATTGTATTTTAAGATAAGAAAATAGACCATCTTGTTAATACAAGATGGCCATGGAAGGGGACAATTTATGTCAATTTTAATTAGGGATGGAAAGCTGTTCGAGACACTGGGGAATGTCTCATTATTAGGGAGGAACAGCTTCGATAGATATAATATAAAAGATAGATGTGACCTCAATGTGAACTTGAAGTGAAAGGTATGGGAATTTTAAAAATTTCCCTCTTTTTAAATAATAGAGGGAAGGTAGAACATAGTTAGAGGTCCCATAGTCTAATGAATAGTGGATAAAAAATAGACCATCTCGTTAATACAAGATGGCCATGGAAGGGGACAATTTATGTCAATTTTAATTAGGGATGGAAAGCTGTTCGAGACACTGGGGAATGTCTCATTATTAGGGAGGAACAGCTTCGATAGATATAATATAAAAGATAGGTGTGACTTCAATGTGAATTCGAAGTGAAAGGTATGGGGATTTTTCAGTTGAAATCTATGGAAAAAAGGATTATGCTCAACTATATTATGAGATTATAAAGATTTATCCAAAATAATGAGTTTGCTCTAAAAGTATGAGGAATTGAAAAAAGTTAGGTGGAAAATTACTTTCCGTAAGATTTGGTCCGGTCAAAACGAACGATTAGTGTATGGAAAGAGGTTTTACTTTATTAAGGGAGTTAGTGATATGGAAGTAACAAAAAAACAAGGATTTTATAATCGTTTTATACGATTAAGTCCGCCGCAAATTTTAGCAATGGGCTTTTTTTGTTTAATTGTTGTCGGGGGAATGTTATTGAAACTACCATTCGCGACAAAAGAATCAATTAGTTGGGTAGATGCGTTTTTTACAGCAACCTCGGCAGCGACAGTAACCGGTTTAGGAGTTGTAGATACTGCTAGTACGTTTACAATGTTTGGTCAAATTATCATTATGTTGTTAATTCAGACAGGTGGTCTTGGATTAATGACAATCGCAATTTTAATTGTATGGGTGTTAGGAAAAAAAATTGGTTTACGTCATCGATTATTAATTGGAGAAGCGTTTAACCAAACGAATATTGGTGGTCTTGTAAAATTAGTGAAGCGTGTCTTTATTTTTTCTATTTGTATTGAGTTAGTAGGAGTTGTTTTTTTATCCATTCGATTTATCCCGGAATTTGGTTTCGGCAAAGGTTTATATTATAGTATTTTTCATGTTATCGCCTCTTATAATAATGCGGGATTTGCACTATGGCCAGATAATTTAACCAGATTTGTAGGAGATCCTATTATTAATATTGGAATTTGTTCTTTAATTGTTATAGGTGGTTTAGGTTTTACGGTGTTAATTGATATATGGTATAGCCGTAGTTTTCAGAAACTATCACTTCATTCGAAAATTATGATTGTTGGAACAGTAGCGCTTAATGTTATTGCGATGATTGTGATTTTTATATTGGAGTATAATAATGTGAAAACATTAGGATCACTATCTTTAGGTGAAAAGATATGGGCTTCATTTTTCCAGGGGATTACACCGCGTACAGCAGGATTTAATACGGTTGATTATGGAGGAATGGAAGAATCATCAATATTGTTTACGATGATTTTAATGTTTATCGGTGCAGGAAGTGTGTCGACAGGTGGCGGAATTAAGTTAACAACATTTGTTATTTTAATTACATCGGTTATTTCCTTTTTTAGAAAGAAGGAAGACTTTGTTTTATTTCATCGTACAATCAAAATGTCAACAGTAACAAGAGCGTTAGCGATTGTAGTTGCCAGTCAAATTCTTATTTTTACAGCAGTATTTTTATTAATGCTTACAGAAAACTTTAGTTTTATTCAACTTTTATTCGAAACAATTTCAGCGTTTGGTACAGTGGGGTTATCAATGGGAATTACGGCTAAGTTATCTGTAATTGGAAAATGTATCATTATGTTTGTTATGTTTTGTGGGTTAATTGGTCCGTTAACGCTTGTATTCTCTCTAGCGCGACCAGCTAAACAAAAAATTCGATACCCATCAGAAGATGTTTTCACAGGATAAGGTATCTCGCAAAGCGCGAGATACCTTTTTTCTTTAAAAAAGTGAGAACAATAAACCGATGATTGCAGCGCGGAATAACAGAGCAACAATTGCAGCAATGCCGCCCACAATAGCAGCGATGCCACCGGTTACAGTAGCTCCACGATTATAGGCATAAATACCTAGTAAAACAGAAACAAGTCCGAAGAGTGTAGGAAATGTAAAGAGTGATAATACAGCAAGAGCAAGAGCGATAAACCCTGCTGTGGATCCCGCTGTTTTTGATTTTACATCGTCTTTATCGTTATAGTTGATACGCTGAGGAGCAACCTCTGCTGCGTACTCTTCTTTATAGTACTCTTCTTCAGTTCTAGGTTGTTCATTAATTTTATTAGTCAACGTAATGTCTCCTTTCATAACAAGGTTCATTAGTAGTATGTATATCTTTTTCTTTTTTATCCGGCAGGAAATAGACAGTCATATCATTACTTTATTTCGTTATTTGCAGGCGGTAATACTCCCACCTCAAAATTCAGTGAAAGCACAGGAGTTAGGTGAGAGATAAACTGCCTGTAAAAGTCCGATTAGTGAGGGCTGATTAAATTTTCACTTTATTAGACTGAAGTGAAGGATATGTATATTGTTTTTAGATTCTAAGCTGAAGAAAGCTGATAATGGAACAGTGTTTTTTCATGAATTGTAAAACTTGGTATGAGTTCCTCTATTTTGGAAAGTATAAAAAAGAATTAAGAGGAAAAAGGTGGTTTAAATGATGGAACATCCAATTGAAAACTTAATGAAAACGGCAATGACAAATTTAAAAGAGATGGTCGATGTAAATACAATTGTCGGAAGCCCTGTTTCAACAGCGGACGGAAAGGTTGTTTTAACTGTTTCAAAAGTTGCCTTTGGTTTTGGCGCAGGAGGAAGTGATTTTAAAGGGGAAACGTCTGTAGGGAAAAGTTTGGCAGGACAAGGACAACAAAAAGAGGCGAAACAAGGGCATCCGTTTGGAGGTGGAAGTGGTGCAGGAGTTTCAATTGATCCTGTTGCGTTTCTAGTAGTAGGATCTGGCGGTGTACAAGTGTTACATTTACATAGTGGCACACACTTGATTGAAAAGGCTTTGAGTACAGTTCCAAGTACTATAGATAAGTTTGTAAACGGTCTTTAAAAAGTAAACTTGCATTTTTTAGGAATTATGATATATTAGAAAAAGTGTGTTCAGAAACGACAAATATAATTGGAATGTAAATATATATGATTTATGAAATAAGGGAGAGGTAGTTATGATTAACATCAAGAATTTTGCTGTCGGCTTATGTATGTTAGTAAGCGGATTTGTTGTGTATGTAGTAAAAGAAAAGGCTCCATTCTAAAACAGACAGATTGTGATGTCTGTTTTTAATTTGTTAAAATAAATATTGACGGATTTATTTTTAAGTGTTATGATGATATTTCGTGTCTCGGTTACAGCTAGTATATATTGGATATTTCTTGTAAATGCAATATGAAAAATTTGCGAAAGATCGGGTAATTTTACCAACAACTTTTGTGAATAGACCCAAAAAGTTGTATTTGTAAGCTTATACACATGCTAGTGTATCAGGAGCGGTCAGAGGAACCGTGTTGATGAGAGAGAGGTAGGGCTTTCATCCAGTATATGTTACTTTCCCGTTTAGGTGAATATAAAAAAAGAAGTCTCCTTGTTATAAGGAGGCTTCTTTTTTTTATAAACTACTTTCAATTCGTTGACAAATTTCATCGGTTGTTAAGCCACTTGCCTCAATAACGGGCCCTTTTATTACTGCATTACTAATTCCCATTACATTAGAATCTTGTCCGGTTACGACGCAACAATCGCACCCTTGCACGTCATTTTCAGAACGTAGTGAAATTACTTCATGTCCTTGTTGTTCTAAAGCTTGTTGAACATCTGTTAAAGAATTTTCAACACCAATTTTCGCCATACTCTTCACCTCCTACCATCTAGTAATATGCTCCATTTCTTAGGAAATATTTATGTTTTTAAGGAAAATATGGTAGAAATGTTGATGTATTTACTATTTACGAACAGGGAAATCCCCCTCCTAAAACAAAGAGGTGGGGGATAGCTGCTCAGAAAAGCCCGATTAGAGAGGGGGAGAAAAAATACGTAATGTATTAGTCGTTATATACACCTGTGAGCATTTGACTTACAAACTGATCATTTAATTGATCTTGAGCAGATTCATCATTTGATTGAATGTCAATTGAGGCAGTGAAGTTGTTATTCTGTTCTTCATTTGGAGATACCTCTACGTAATTGTTAAATTTGCACAAACCTTTCGTATCCATTAAATCAAATAGTTGTAACATTTCTACTACCTCTTGTCTCGTTCCTTTAATTTGTACACATGCCATATTATTTTCCTCCTTCATTTGACAATTTGTTTTTTAAAATAGGATTATGAAAGCTGCATGAAAAATATGATTGTTATTTTTATACAATGTTATTTTGCTTATTTTCCTCCTTTTCAATCAAAAGTCGTTTTTATTCCCGAATATATGAAATCGGACGTTCGTTTATTGAATACAATAGATTCGCATCATTTGACAAAAATCCTTCTTTTAAGCAAATGTTTTTTAGGATGAAAAATGGCGAAAAAAATTTTTTGACATTTTGTAAACGCTAACAATGTTGATAAATCAATATAAACAAGGATGTATATAAATTAAAAATTATAAATTTTCTAAAAATTATCTTGATTTATTTAAAAAGGAGAGTAAACTAGGAAACAATAAAAAATTCACAGAACATAGGGGGCGCTTTTAAGTGAATGAGCAATGGATTTTCTTAAATGGAGAATTTGTTCCAAAAGACGAAGCAAAAGTTTCGGTATATGATCATGGTTATTTATATGGCGATGGAGTGTTTGAAGGGATTCGTATCTACAGTGGCAATGTCTTCAGGCTCAAAGAACATCTTATTCGTTTATACGAGTCAGCAAAATCCATTATGTTGGAAATTCCATATACGTTAGAAGAAGTGACAGATATTGTTGTTGAGACGATTCGTCAAAATAAGCTATCTAACGGATACATTCGTTTAGTGGTATCACGAGGTGCTGGGAATCTTGGGCTAGATCCTGATTCTTGTTCGAAACCGAATGTAGTTGTAATTGCGGAACAGTTATCTTTATTTCCGTCGGAATATTACGAAAAAGGCATACCGGTTGTGACAGTTGCCACACGTCGTAATCGCCCAGACGTACTAACACCACAAGTAAAGTCTTTAAACTATTTAAATAATATTTTAGTTCGAATTGAAGCGAAGCTTGCTGGTGTGCAAGAAGCACTTATGTTAAATGAACAAGGTTATGTTGCAGAAGGGTCTGGCGATAATGTGTTCATTGTAAAAGGAAATAAATTAATTACACCACCAAGTTCTGCAGGGGCATTAGAAGGCATTACAAGAAACGCTATTTTGGAAATTGGAGGAAAGCTTGGATATGACGTAAGAGAAGAATTATTTACAAGACACGATGTATATGTAGCTGATGAGGTGTTTTTAACAGGAACTGCAGCTGAAGTTATTGCAGTTACGACAGTTGATGGAAGAACGATTGGGCTTGGGAAAACGGGTCCACATACAAATCGTTTATTAGAAGAGTTTCGTAAATTAGTTGTAGAAGATGGAGAGAAAATTTACGAAGAAAATAAAGTTGGATGATAACTCATTATAAAGTTGTAAAGCGTTGATAGGGAGGAGTAGTTGATTGTGAAGCCTCACAGAGAGTCGGTGGTTGCTGGAAACCGATGGTTCACATCGACGAACATCGCCCTTGAGTGCTAAACTGAAGCGTTTGCCTAGGTTTAGACGGTAGCTCCGTTATTAGCTAGACTCATCCCCGAGTCACTGAGGCAAGAAGTATTCTTGCGAAGAAGGGTGGTACCGCGAAATCTTTCGTCCCTTCAGCACATAGCTGGAGTGTGGACGTAGGATTTTTTTATTGTAAAAAAACAATTTTAAAGGAGGTTCGTAAGAGCAATGTCTTCAAAAACGGAAGAAAAGATGGCAACTGGTGCACAGCTGTTGTTAGAAGCGTTAGAAAAGGAAGATGTAGAAGTTATTTTTGGTTATCCAGGTGGTGCTGTATTGCCGCTCTATGATGCAATTTATGATTGCGAAATTCCTCATATTTTAACAAGACATGAGCAAGGAGCGATTCATGCAGCAGAAGGGTACGCGCGAATTACAGGAAAGCCTGGCGTTGTCATTGCAACAAGTGGTCCAGGTGCGACAAATGTGATTACTGGTCTTGCAGATGCAATGATTGATTCTTTACCGCTTGTTGTTTTTACAGGTCAAGTAGCTACAACGTTGATTGGAAGTGACGCTTTTCAAGAAGCGGACATTATGGGACTTACGATGCCGGTAACAAAACATAATTATCAAGTGCGCAAGGCATCAGATTTACCAAGAATTATTAAAGAGGCATTTCATATTGCGAAAACGGGTCGACCAGGACCGGTCGTTATCGATCTTCCAAAAAATATGGTAGTAGAAAAAGGCGAGCGATGTAGTAACGTGCAAATGGATTTACCAGGATATCAACCAAATTATGAGGCGAATTCATTGCAAATCAACAAATTATTACAAGCGATTGATACTGCTGAAAAACCGTTGATTTTAGCCGGAGCAGGTGTACTTCATGCGAAAGCTGCAAAAGAATTAACAGATTTTGCACGAATGTATCGTATACCTGTTGTTCATACACTTCTTGGACTAGGTGGATTTCCGCCAAATGATAAATTATTTCTTGGAATGGGAGGAATGCATGGTTCTTATACAGCGAATATGGCTTTGTATGAGTGCGATTTACTCATAAATATCGGAGCAAGATTCGACGATCGTCTTACAGGAAATTTAGAGTACTTTGCTAAAGAGGCTACAGTTGCACATATCGATATTGATCCAGCAGAGATTGGAAAAAACGTTCCTACAGAAATTCCGATTGTGGCGAGCGCGAAACATGCTTTGGAGGCACTGCTCTCTTGTAAAAGAGGAAAAGAAAATCATAGTGCATGGCTATCGCTTTTAAAAAGCAGAAAAGAACAATATCCATTTTTCTATGATCAAGATTCTGAAGTGATTAAACCACAATCAGCAATTGATATGTTATATGAAATTACAAAAGGAAAAGCAATTGTTACGACGGATGTTGGTCAGCATCAAATGTGGGCTGCTCAATATTATCCACTTGAAGACCCAGATAAGTGGGTAACATCAGGAGGGCTTGGTACAATGGGATTTGGATTTCCAGCTGCCATTGGTGCACAAATTGCTAGACCAAAAGAATTAGTTGTAGCGATTGTTGGTGATGCGGGTTTTCAAATGACATTGCAAGAACTTAGTGTATTGAAAGAACATTCCTTACCGGTTAAAGTTTTGATTTTAAATAATGAAGCTTTAGGGATGGTAAGACAGTGGCAAGACGAATTTTATAATCAAAGATATTCTCACTCGTTGCTCTCTTGTCAACCGGATTTCGTAGCGCTTGCCCATGCATATGGCATAAAAGGGGTGCGAATTGAAAATCCGTTACTTGCGAAGAGACAGTTGCAAGAAGCGATTGATTTGCAAGAGCCTGTTGTAATTGATTGCAGGGTACTACAGTCTGAAAAAGTTATGCCGATGGTTGCTCCTGGAAAAGGAGTTCATCAAATGGAGGGGGTGAAGGGACAGTGAAAAGGATTGTTACGGCGACAGTTCGAAATCAAAGTGGGGTCCTGAATCGGATTACGGGTGTTATGACCAGGAGGCATTTTAATATTGAAAGTATTTCGGTTGGACATACAGAGTCGTCTGATATTTCACGGATGACATTTGTTGTTCATGTTGAAAACGAGCAACAAGTGGAGCAACTGATCAAGCAACTTCATAAACAAATTGATGTGTTAAAAGTATCTGATATAACAGAAGAAGCAATGATTGCAAGAGAGTTGGCTCTTATTAAAGTAGCGACAACAAGTGTATCGAGAGCAGAATTATATAGTTTAATTGAACCGTTCCGAGCCGCTGTAATAGACGTTGGAAAGGATTCCATCGTCGTACAAGTAACGGGTACACAAGAAAAAGTAGAAGCTCTTATAGAGCTAATGCGTCCATATGGTTTAAAAGAAATTGCAAGAACAGGTGTTACTGCATTTACGCGGAGTATGAAAAAACAAGATAAACAAATTATGTTAATTCATTAATCATTTTAATATAGGGGGAGAAAGAATATGACAAAAGTTTATTATGAGAAAGATGTAGCGGTAAATGTATTAAAAGGGAAGAAAATAGCGATTGTTGGATATGGATCACAAGGTCACGCTCATGCACAAAACTTACGTGATAATGGTTTTGAAGTAGTAGTTGGACTTCGGAAAGGAAAGTCATGGGAAAAGGCGAAAGAGGATGGTTTTTCTGTATATTCAGTGGCAGAAGCTGCAAAATCTGCGGATGTAGTAATGATTCTTTTGCCTGATGAACTACAGCCAGAAGTGTATGAAACAGAAATTGAACCGAATTTACAAGCTGGAAATGCACTTGTGTTTGCTCATGGATTTAACGTTCATTTTAATCAAGTTACACCACCAGAAGATGTAGACGTATTTCTAGTAGCGCCAAAAGGACCTGGACATTTAGTACGTCGGACTTTTGCTGAAGGCGGAGCGGTTCCAGCGTTATTTGCTGTATATCAAGACGCAACAGGAACAGCCATTGAAAAAGCATTATCCTATGCAGATGGAATTGGAGCAACAAGGGCTGGAGTATTAGAAACTACATTTAAAGAAGAAACAGAAACGGATCTATTTGGAGAACAAGCTGTACTTTGCGGAGGTGTTACTGCACTTGTAAAGGCGGGATTTGAAACATTAGTAGATGCTGGTTATCAGCCGGAACTTGCCTATTTTGAATGCTTACATGAACTAAAGCTCATTGTTGATCTTATGTATGAAGGCGGACTTGAAAATATGAGATATTCCGTTTCTGATACAGCACAGTGGGGAGATTTTGTATCAGGACCACGCGTTGTAACAGAACATACGAAGAAAGCGATGGATGAAGTGTTAAAAGAAATTCAAGATGGCACATTTGCAAGAGGGTGGATTGCAGAGCATAAAGCAGGAAAACCGCATTTCCATGCAACGAACGCTAAGGAAAATGAACATCAAATTGAAGTTGTTGGGCGTAAATTACGTGAAATGATGCCGTTTGTACAACCGAAAGTAAAGGCGGGGGTTAAATAATATGAAACAGATTTTGTTCATGGATACGACGCTTCGTGATGGCGAACAATCACCCGGAGTCAATTTAAATGAACAAGAAAAGTTACAGATTGCCAGGCAGTTAGAAAAACTCGGGATTAATGTGATGGAAGCAGGATTTGCAGCAGCTTCTGAAGGTGATTTTCGCTCAGTAAAACGAATTGCGGAAACGATTCGAAATGCTTCCGTTATGAGTCTAGCAAGGGCGAAGGAAAGTGATATTCAGAGAGCGTATGAAGCATTGAAAGGTGCAGCATCTCCGCGGTTACACGTCTTTTTGGCAACGAGTGATATTCATATGAAATATAAGCTTTGTATGTCAAAGGAGGATGTATTAGATAGTATTCATCGCTCTGTAACTTTAGGGAAATCCTTATTTCCTACAGTGCAATTTTCGGCAGAAGATGCAACGAGAACGGCGCGCCCTTTTTTAGCAGAAGCTGTGGAAGTTGCGATTCGAGCTGGAGCGGATGTTGTTAATATTCCGGATACAGTAGGTTATACAAATCCAGAAGAATATTATTCTCTTTTTAAATATTTACAAGAATATGTTCCTTCTTATGAAAAAACTATTTTCTCTTGTCATTGTCATGATGATCTTGGTATGGCAGTAGCAAATTCATTGGCGGCCATGGAAGGTGGTGCACTGCAAATAGAAGGGACTATAAATGGGATTGGAGAGCGTGCAGGTAATGCGGCTTTAGAAGAAGTAGCAGTTGCTTTGCACATTAGAAAAGACTATTATGAAGCCGATTCTTCTATAACACTAAAAGAGATTAAAGCAACAAGTACATTAGTAAGTCGGTTAACGGGTATGGTAGTTCCAAAAAATAAGGCGATTGTTGGAGCGAATGCATTTGCGCATGAATCAGGTATTCATCAAGATGGTGTATTAAAAGAAGTAACGACATATGAAATTATTGAGCCAGAACTAATTGGAGAATCACAAAATTTATTTGTACTTGGAAAACATTCTGGTCGCCACGCTTTTACTGAAAAAATGAAAGAACTCGGTTATGAGTTTACGGAAGAAGAGCGAGATATAGCATTTAGTGCATTTAAGAGATTAGCAGATCGTAAAAAAGAGATTACAGAAGAAGATTTACGTGCATTAGTACTAGGAGAAACAGCATTTTCAACACAGCAGTATAACATTAAACAATTACAAGTCCATTTTGTATCCAACAGTACACAATGTGCAACAGTTGCACTGGAGGATGAGGCAGGTAATGTGTACGAAGATGCAGCAACCGGAGCAGGTAGTATTGAAGCGATTTATAATGCAATTCAAAGAATTCTAGGACTTGAGTGTGAGTTAGCCGATTATCGTATTCAATCCATTACACAGGGACAGGATGCACTTGCTCATGTTCATGTTGAATTGAAAGAAGGAACACATCAAGTTGCAGGTTTTGGTGTTGCGCAAGATGTATTAGAAGCATCAGCTAGAGCTTATGTACATGCAGCGGGAAAACTAAAGGCTTTGTTATTCCTTGCAAAGTAATGTTTTGATAAGTGGGGGGATGCCCCCACTTCACACAATTGAATTCTGAATAATCAGTTAAATTATAAAAAAGGGGTGCTGATCATTGGAAAAACGTATTGTTTGTTTAGCGGGTGATGGTGTTGGACCAGAAATTATGGAGAGTGCCAAGGAAGTTTTACACATGGTAGAAAGGTTATATGGTCACCGTTTTTATTTACAAGATGAACAATTTGGAGGCGCTGCGATTGATTCGTTTGGGCAACCATTGCCGTCAAGAACATTAGCAGCATGTTTAGCGAGTGACGCTGTATTACTAGGCGCGGTTGGTGGACCTCGCTGGGACGAAGCGAAAGAAAGACCGGAAAAAGGATTGCTGGCGCTTCGAAAAGGGCTTGGTGTATTTGCTAATGTTCGTCCTGTCACTGTAGATGCAGCAACTGCTCATTTATCCCCATTGAAGGCGGCTGATGAGGTGGATTTTGTTGTCGTTCGTGAGTTAACGGGAGGGATTTATTTCTCCTTTCCAAAAGAAAAAACAGAAGAGGTAGCAACAGATACACTTACTTATCATCGTCATGAAATTGAGCGCATTGTTTCTTACGCTTTTCAATTGGCAAGTAAACGTCGTAAAAAAGTTACTTCTATTGATAAAGCAAATGTTTTAGAGTCGAGTAAACTTTGGAGGGAAGTAACAGAAGAAGTAGCACTTCGCTATCCGAATATTGAACTTGAACATATTTTAGTAGACGCAGCTGCTATGGAGTTGATTCGTAATCCGGGCCGGTTTGATGTCATAGTAACAGAGAATTTATTTGGTGATATTTTAAGTGATGAAGCCTCTGTATTAGCAGGGTCTTTAGGGATGCTTCCATCGGCGAGTCATGCAGAGAATGGACCTTCGCTATATGAACCAATTCACGGATCAGCACCAGATATTGCAGGGGAAAATAAAGTGAATCCAATTGCAATGATGCGTTCAGTTGCAATGATGCTAGGGCAATCTTTTGATTTAAGAAGAGAAGGAGAAGCGATTGAAGAAGCAATTTCTGCGGTTCTCCGATTGGGGAAATGTACAGCTGATATAGGTGGAAATGAGACAACATCGTCTTTTACAAAATATGTACTACAAGAAATGGAAGAACAAGCGCTAGTAGGGAGAGGGAGATAATGGCAAAAAGGTTACTAGATAAACTGTGGGAGAGACACGTTGTTACAACAAATGAAAATGGGTTAGATCTATTATATATTGACCTTCATCTCGTGCATGAAGTAACATCACCGCAAGCCTTTGAAGGCTTGCGGCTTGCAAATCGGAATGTTCGGAGACCGGATTTAACATTTGCAACGATGGATCATAATATTCCAACAAAAGATGTTTGGAACATTACAGATCGTATTGCTAAGCAACAATTAGATACGCTTCGTGAAAATTGTAAGCAATTTAATATTCCGTTGGCGGATATTGATGATGAAAATCAAGGGATTGTTCATGTTATTGGTCCAGAGCTAGGACTTACACAACCAGGAAAGACCATCGTATGTGGCGATAGTCATACGGCAACACATGGAGCCTTTGGAGCGTTGGCGTTTGGGATTGGTACAAGTGAAGTCGAGCATGTATTAGCAACTCAAACATTGTGGCAGAGCAAGCCGAAAGCGATGGGGATTGAATTAAAAGGGAAATTACCTAAAGGAGTATATGCAAAAGATATAATTTTACACCTTCTAGCTACATATGGGGTAGCAGTTGGAACTGGATATGTGATGGAGTTTTACGGAGAAGCAATTACAAATATGGAAATGGAAGAGCGCATGACACTTTGTAATATGGCGATTGAAGGTGGAGCAAAAGCAGGGATTATTGCGCCGGATGAGAAAACATTTGCTTATGTAAAAGGGCGTGAGTATGCGCCGGAAGAGTTTGACTTGGCAGTGGCGAATTGGAGGGAATTCTATACTGAGCCAGATGCAATATATGATACTTATATTTTGGTAGATGTTGCTAAACTAGCGCCATATGTAACATGGGGAACAAACCCGAGTATGGGTATGCGTATTGATGAACAGTTACCAGAAACACGTGATAAAAATGATGAACGAGCTTTTGCATATATGGGGCTTCAGTCAGGACAAAGTGCACTTGAAATTCCGGTTCAGCATGTATTTATTGGTTCCTGTACAAATTCCCGTTTATCAGATTTAGAAATTGCAGCAGCTGTTGTAAAAGGAAAGAAGGTAAAAGAAGGAGTGCGAGCACTTGTTGTACCAGGATCCAAACGAGTACGAAAAGCAGCGATGGAAAAAGGACTGCATCGTATATTTGAAGAAGCTGGATTTGAATGGAGAGAGCCTGGGTGTTCTATGTGCCTGGGAATGAATCCAGATCAAGTGCCTGAGGGAGAGCATTGTGCATCTACTTCCAATCGGAATTTTGAAGGACGACAAGGGAAGGGTGCGAGAACACATTTAGTTAGCCCTGCGATGGCGGCCGCAGCAGCGCTTTATGGTCATTTCGTTGATGTGAGAAAGGAGAGTTATGATGGAGCCATTTCATATTCATAAAGGTACTGTTGCTGTACTATTGAACGATAACATTGATACAGATCAAATTATTCCAAAACAATATTTAAAGAGGATTGAACGAACTGGTTTTGGGGAATTTTTATTTGATGAATGGCGTTATGAGGATGACAGGAAAGAGAATCCAGATTTCCCACTAAATGCACCTGAACGAAAAGGAGCAAGCATACTAATTACAGGTGAAAATTTCGGCTGTGGTTCATCAAGAGAGCATGCGCCATGGGCACTTGCTGACTATGGATTCCGTGTTATTATCGCGGGGGGATTTGCAGACATTTTTTATATGAATTGTACGAAAAATGGTATGCTTCCTATCATGATGGAAAAGGAAATGCGTGAAAAGCTAGCAGCTGTGGATCCACGAGATGTGATAGAAGTTGATTTAGAGAATGAAGTAATTACAACTCCGCTACATCGTTTTCATTTTACAATTGAAAAGATGTGGAAAGAAAAGCTATTAAGTGGTTTAGACGAAATCGGAATCACGCTTCAATATGAACAAAAAATTGAAGAATATGAACGAGAAACAGCTCGCTAATTTGTTTAGCGAGCTGTAATGAAAAATACAAAAACGTTTGAATTTTGTTTACATTCTGAATTTCGTGTTATATACTATGTGAAAATAAGAGGAGAAAGGGAGTAAGGATAATGTTTACATTACAATCTATCAATATGCTTACACAACTACATCATCATACATAAACCCTTGAACCTAGCGTGAACAACGTGTAGGTACAAGGGTTATTCCCGTTGTACCTACACCCTATGAAAGGGCCTTGTAGGTATTTTTTCTACAAGGCTCTTTTTATTTTGTTCGTGATTGTTATAGTGTGCATACACTAGAAGGGGAAAGTTTGGTGAACAGAATTGAAAGGAGTGTAAAGCGGTATGACAAAATGGAAACGAGCAAATCCAGATGGAACAAGAGATTATGTATTTGAAGAGTGTACATTAATAGAAGAAGTTGAACAAAAATTACGACGTACTTTTTTAGGAAGAGGTTATGAGGAAATACGAACGCCTACGATTGAATTTTATGATGTCTTTTCTTTTCGGAATCGGCCGATAGATGAAGAGAAAATGTATAAGTTTTTTGACCAACAAGGACGCATTATCGTGTTAAGGCCTGATATGACAATTCCACTTGCAAGAGTAATAGGAACCCACGGTGAGGAAGCGCCTGTAAAATTAACATACAGTGGGAATGTGTTTCGAGCGAATGAATCACTATCTGGAAAATACAATGAAATCATTCAAACAGGTATTGAAATAATCGGGATTGATAATATACGTGCTGAAATTGAATGTATCGTAAGTGCAATTCATGCTCTTCAAGCTGTAGGGATTCAGGCTTTTACAATAGAATTAGGGCAAGTTCAGTTATACAAATGTATTGTTAAAAAGCTGTCATTTGGAGAAGAAGAGGAGTCGCTCTTACGTACGTATATTGAAAGTAAAAATTATGCAGAGTTATCCCGTTTTTTACAAGAAAAGAATTTAGATCGACGTGATGAAACTGTACAGTTACTTGAAAGATTACCAAGATTATTCGGAAAACTCGAAGTAATTGAAGAAGCAGAAAAGCTTGCTTCAAACTATGAGATGAAGCAAGCGATTGCGCGGGTAAAAGAAATCTATAAAACGATTGAAAAATTAGGATATGGTTCGTATATATCAATTGATCTTGGGATGATTCAACATTTGCATTATTATACGGGAGTTATTTTTAGAGGTTATATATATGATGTTGGGGGAGAAATTGTTCGTGGCGGAAGATATGATGAATTGCTTGGTAATTTTGGAGAACCGATGTCAGCAGTCGGCTTGGCTGTACAAGTAAATCAAATTGTCCGGACATTACAAGAACAGCAAAAACAATTCAAACGAAAAAAATTAGATATGATCATTCATTATTCTTTGGATAGGATAGCAGAAGCAGAAAGACTATGTGGTTTACTTCAGAAAGATGGGTGGAAAGTGGAATTATCTATGTTTGAGAATTTGCAAGATACATTTCAGTTTGCGAAGAAGAAAGGGATTATAAAAGTGATCGAAGCGACTGGAAAAGCATTAGTGGAATATGTGTGGAAAGAAAAATGGGTGATACAGAAAGAAGGGGAAACTTCATGCGTAACATTCAAATTGCGTTAACAAAGGGGAGACTTGAGAAACATGTCATTCCACTGTTTGAAAAGATTGGGATTGATTGTTCGGAACTGATGGATAAAGGAAGAAAGCTTGTATTCCAAAGCGCTAGTAGCAATGTTTCATTCATTCTAGTGAAAGCAGTAGATGTTGCAACTTATGTGGAACATGGTGTTGCAGACATTGGTATTGTTGGAAAAGATATTTTAATGGAATATGAGAAAGATATATATGAAATGGTGGATTTAGAAGTAGGATGTTGTAAGTTTTGTGTCGCTTCTATCCCAACATATAATCCGAAAGGCTATCGGAAAAAGAGAATTGCTACAAAATATCCGCATATTACTTCCACTTATTTTCGTGGTAAGGGAGAAGATGTAGAAATTATTAAAATAGAAGGTTCGGTAGAAATCGCTCCACTTCTTGGATTAGCAGATGCGATTGTTGATATTGTAGAGACGGGAAAAACATTACAAGAAAATGGATTGATTGTATTTGAAGAAATGTATTCAATATCAGCTCGCATGATTGTAAATAAAGCTGCTTTAAAAACAAAAAAAGACGAAATATTCGATATTATCAATAAGATGGAGTGTGTAATCACTGCAGATAAATAAAGGAGGGACTCTGGGTGGAGGTAATATCTGAAAACTACACGGAAGCGTTGAAGAGAATAAAACAGTTAAGAGAACAGGCTAATATAATAGAAGAAACTGTACAGATACGCGTAAGAGAAATTGTTGAGCGGGTGAGAGAAAGGAAAGATGAGGCACTATTTTCTTATACAAAAACTTTTGATGGAATTGAAGTACAAAAGTTACGTGTTGCAAAAGAAGAAATTGAAAAAGCGAGTGAATATGTAGAATCTTCATTTCTAGAAGCATTGCAATGCGCAAAGAAAAATATCATCTCATACCATGAAAAACAAAAAAGGCAATCCTTTTTAGATTGTGAAAACGAAGGTGTGATTCGTGGGCAACTGATTAGACCATTGCAAACAGTTGGTGTATATGTACCAGGAGGAACTGCATCTTATCCGTCATCTGTACTCATGAATGTATTACCTGCTAAAATTGCCGGTGTTCAGAAAGTTGTAATGGTAACACCACCAGGGAAAGAGGGAATAGATCCACATATTTTAGCAGCTGCTGAAATTGCCGGTGTAGATGAAATTTATACCGTAGGTGGTGCACAAGCTATAGCGGCATTAGCATATGGGACGGAATCGATTCCGAAAGTTGATAAAATTGTCGGTCCAGGGAATATATATGTGGCTTTTGCAAAACGTGAGGTATTTGGAGCTGTTCATATCGATATGATTGCTGGGCCATCTGAAATCGTTGTAATTGCTGACAAAACTGGAAATGCGTCTTTTATCGCAGCAGACTTATTATCTCAAGCTGAGCATGATGTGAGGGCAACAGCGATTTGTATTACAACTTGTGTAGAACTTGCTAAAGAGATAGAAAGAGAAATAAAGCAACAACTTCGAGTATTACCAAGAAGTGAAATAGCTCGTGAATCGATAGAAAGAAACGGAGCAATTCTCGTTGTTCCTTCGCTAAATCATGCGTTTCAATTGTCGAATGAAATAGCACCGGAGCATTTAGAGTTGCATATAAATGAGCCGATGAATGCCTTGGCATATATTCAGCATGCGGGTTCGATTTTTATTGGACCCTATGCCCCAGAGCCTCTTGGAGACTATTTTGCAGGACCGAATCATGTACTGCCAACAAGCGGAACAGCGCGTTTCTTTTCGCCGTTATCAGTTGATGATTTTGTGAAAAAATCGAGCTTTGTATCATATACAAAAGAAGCGTTACAAAACGTTCAACACCATATTACAACGCTCGCCGATAAAGAGGGATTACACGCGCACGCGAGAGCGATTCAAATTCGATTTGAGGAGGAGAAATAATGCGTGAGGCAAGTCAAGTACGGGGAACGACAGAAACAAAAATTAAACTGAGTTTACAACTAGATGAAAGTACAAACGTTTCAATTCAAACAGGGGTTGGATTCTTTGATCATATGCTAACTTTGTTTGCGAAGCATGGTAGATTTGGTTTGCAAATTGAAGCAGAAGGTGATGTGTTTGTTGACGCTCATCATACTGTTGAAGATGTTGGGATTGTGCTTGGAAACTGTTTGAAAGAGGCATTGCAAAATAAAGAAGGTATTAACCGCTATGGAGCAGCATATGTACCAATGGATGAAGCATTAGGTTTTGTAGCGATTGATATAAGTGGACGATCTTATCTTGTCTTTCAAGGTGAATTGAAAAACCCTAAGTTAGGAGATTTTGATACAGAACTGACAGAAGAGTTTTTCAGAGCGGTTGCTCATGCGGCGAATATAACACTACATGCTCGCATTTTATATGGCAGTAATACCCACCACAAAATTGAAGCGTTATTTAAAGCATTTGGGCGTGCACTGCGCGAAGCGGTAGACAAAAATGACAAAATTGTTGGTGTAAACTCTACGAAAGGACTGTTGTAATTGATTGCAATTGTAGATTATGGAATGGGGAATATTCGCAGTGTTGAACAAGCGTTAACGCGTATTGGGGCTGAGCATATTGTAACAGATGATAAAGAGAGGATATTACAAAGTGACGGTGTGATCTTACCAGGAGTTGGAGCTTTTCCAAAAGCGATGATTGCTTTGCAGGAAAAAGATCTTGTTTCAATGATTCAAGAAATTGGAGCGCAAGGAAAACCACTCCTTGGTATTTGTTTAGGGATGCAGCTTTTATTTGAAGAAAGTGAAGAAATAGAGAGAACAAAAGGGTTAGGTTTGTTGCCAGGACTAATTCGAAAGCTGAAAGTTCCTTATAAAATCCCGCATATGGGCTGGAATCAATTAAAGAAGAAACGAGAAATTAAGTTGTGGAATAAAGTAGAAGATGGTTCATTTGTGTATTACGTTCATTCCTACTATGCAGATTGTCCAAGTGAGATTGTATGTGGCAGTAGTGACTATAAGATTGATATTCCAGGGATTGTTGCGAAAGGAAATATATTTGGGGCACAGTTTCACCCTGAAAAAAGCGGTGATATCGGAATACAAATATTAAGAAATTTTAAAGGGGTGGTAGAATCATGGAAATCTTCCCAGCTATCGATTTAAAACAAGGGCGATGTGTTAGGCTTTATCAAGGAGAATTTAATAAAGAAACAGTTATGAATGAAGATCCAGTTGCTCAAGCATTATTGTTTGAAAAATTAGGAGCAAGAACATTGCACATTGTTGATCTAGATGGAGCGGTTGCAGGTCAATCAATGAATCTTTCCGTAATTGAGGATATATGTAAAGCAGTTCGAATTCCCGTTCAAGTAGGCGGAGGAATACGTTCTCTCGAAACGGTTGAAATGTTACTGTCAGTAGGAGTGGAAAAAGTCATTTTAGGAACGGTAGCATTGTATGATCGTCCTTTTTTAGAAGAAGCAGTTCGTTCATATGGAGAAAACATTATTGTTGGTATTGATGCGAAAAACGGTTACGTTGCAACGAGAGGCTGGTTAGATGTGTCTGAAATTTCTTATATCGACCTTGCGAAGAAAATGGAAAGTGTCGGCGTACAAACAATCATTTTTACAGATATTGCAAAAGACGGTACGTTAGAGGGTCCGAACTTTGAGCAATTACAATTACTACAGAAGGCGGTGGCAATCCGTATAGTTGCATCGGGCGGCGTATGCTCATTGCAAGATGTACAGAAGTTAAACGATATGAATGTATATGGCGTTATTATTGGAAAAGCGCTATATGAAAAAACAATTGATTTAGAAGAGGCATTGCAAGTGACAAAGATATGTTAACGAAGCGAATTATTCCATGTTTAGATGTGAAAGACGGCCGCGTTGTAAAGGGTGTGAATTTTGTAGGATTACAAGATGTTGGTGATCCTGTTGAAATAGCTGCTTTGTATAATAAAGCAGGTGCAGATGAAATTGTTTTTTTAGATATTACGGCGACGCATGAGGGGAGAAAAACAATTATAGATGTTGTAGAGAGAGCAGCTTCGAAAGTGTTTATTCCGCTTACAGTAGGTGGCGGGATTGCAACTGTTCAAGATATGTATGCCTTGCTAAGAGCAGGCGCGGACAAAATTTCACTTAACTCAGCGGCAGTACGAAATCCAAATTTAATTGAGGAAGGTGCCGGACATTTCGGTTCTCAATGTATTGTGGTCGCAATTGATGCAAGGGAAGTAAAAGAAAATAAATGGAATGTATATGTAAACGGTGGACGGATTGATACGGGAATCGATGCTGTACAATGGGCAAAACAGATAGAACAGTTAGGAGCTGGCGAAATTTTACTTACGAGTATGGATGCAGATGGGACGAAGGATGGCTATGATATTCGTTTAACAGAAACAATTTCAGAAGCTGTTTCGATTCCAGTTATTGCGTCAGGAGGATGTGGAAGCGCAGAGCATATTGTAAAGGTGTTTCAAAAAACATCGGTAAATGCAGCATTAGCAGCCTCCATTTTTCACTATGGTGAGGCAACAGTGCAAGAGGTGAAGCGGAAATTACAAGAAGCGAAAATTGAGGTGAGAATATGACACCTGATTTCTCCAAAGGATTGTTGCCAGCTGTTGTGGTAGAAGAAGAAACAAAAGAAGTTTTGATGCTAGCATATATGAATGAAGAAGCGTATAAAAAAACGTTAGAAACGAAGAAAACATGGTTTTATTCACGTTCGCGGCAAGCGTTATGGAACAAAGGAGAAACGTCTGGGCACATGCAGTATGTTCAGTCTCTTTATTTAGATTGTGATCAAGATTCGATTGTAATTATTGTTAAGCAAGTAGGACCAGCTTGTCATACAGGAGAGAAAACATGCTTTCATTATAAAATCATATAGGGGGACCTGAGGATGGAAGACGTACTGAAGTCTTTATATGCAACCATCGAGCGGCGTAAAGAAAGTCCAATTTCGGAATCATATACAAATTATTTATTTACAAAAGGTGAAGATAAGATTTTAAAAAAAATAGGGGAAGAGTGTACAGAAGTGGTAATCGCTGCAAAAAATGATGATAAAGAAGAACTTATAAAAGAAATGGTCGATGTGATTTATCACTGCTTTGTTTTACTAGCCGCAAAAAATATTCCATTAGAAGATGTGTTAGAAGAAGTGAAAGAGAGACAAGGAAAGCTCTCAAAAACAGGAGAGCGTAAAGAAATTGATACGTTATAAGGGGGAGAAACTATGAAAGTGGATTATCACCTTCATTTAGAAGAGGGGCCGTATTCGCTAGGGTGGTTGGCGAGAATAAATGAATCAATAGAATATTATCAACCGTTAGAAGAAGAGCGGCATTCGATTGAATGGCTTATGAAAACACAAGAACGCTTGCAAAAAAGAGTACAAGAGGGTCCATTTACAATAGATTGGATTGATTTCTATTTAGAAGAAGCACTGCGAAAAGGAATAAAAGAAGTTGGTATTGTTGATCACTTATATCGTTTTTATGAGGCGAAGGAATATTATGAGAAATATGTAGACATTAGTGAGTCAAAGCTCGGTCGTCTGCAGAAAGAATGGCTAGATCAAGTGCGAGTAGCATCGATTTCTGATTTTACAAAAGCAATCCAAGAGGCAAAGGAGCACTGGAGAAAAAGAGGGGTAGTACTGCGTCTAGGGATTGAAGCTGATTATTTTATGGGTGGGGAAGATGAATTACAAAAATTATTGGCATTAGGAGATTGGGATTACGTAATTGGTTCTGTGCATTTTATTGATGGATGGGGATTTGATAACCCAGATACGAAAGAATATTTCGAAAACCATCAGCTAAATACATTGTATGATGTATTTTTCACAACAGTTGAAAAGGCCGTTCGTTCGAGAATGTTTGATATTGTAGCGCATCTTGATAATATAAAAGTATTTAATTATCGATTAGATGAAAATGTACAGATTCCATATTACGAAAGAATTGCTAAGGCATTAATAGAAACAAATACAGCAACGGAAGTAAATGCCGGATTATATTATCGTTATCCTGTTCGAGAGATGTGTCCAAGTCCACTGTATTTACAAGTGTTGGCAAAATATAAAGTACCAATTACTCTTTCATCAGATGCTCATTACCCAAATGATTTAGGAAATTATGTCCAAGAAAACGTGAAAACATTACGTAATCATGGTATTTCTCATGTTGCTACATTTGAAGAACGGGTGAGGAAGATGCAACTGCTTGAAGAAGAATCGGTAATTGTTTCAAAGTAAAACATGATTTCGTGATGAAAACCTTTCTTTTTGCTCAAAATAAGAAAGAATGATAAAGGAGGGTTTTAAATGGTAAAACAAAATAATAAACAGAGTATGAAAGTGACGAATCAAAGTTATACTTCCCAAACGAACGAAGAAGTTGATTCTGTAGTACAAGAACAAATTAGTGATACGGTAGCAGAGGGAACGATTGATGCAAAGCTGGGAAAACAATCTAGTGAAGAACAATGAGTAAAAGGGGAGATATCCATCTCCCCTTTTCTTATGAGAAAAAGTGTCAATTTTCAAAACTGTAATCAAATTTCTTGGCTTTTTTGACATAGATTTCTTACAATAAAATGTAAGGAAGTTCTCATTTTTAAATAGAAGAGGTGCTTAGTAATGGCGAAAATATTAGTAGCAGGAAATATTCCAGAAATCGGATTACAGTTATTACAAAATCATGAAATAGAAATGTATGACAAAGAAGAGTTAATCAGTACCGAAGAATTAGCAAAGCGAGTTAAGGATAAAGATGCACTGTTAAGTTTACTTTCTACAAAGGTAACAAAAGAAGTGATTGATGCAGCACCTGATTTGAAAATTATTGCCAACTATGGTGCAGGTTACGATAATATTGCTTACAAGTATGCAGCAGAAAAAGGAGTTGTAGTTACAAATACACCGAAAGTTTCAACAGAAGCAACAGCAGAGTTAACATTTGCTATTCTTTTAGCGGCTGCAAGACGAATTCCAGAAGGAGATACACTATGTCGTACAGTGGGATTTAATGGCTGGGCACCACTCTTTTTCCTCGGTCGAGAAGTATATGGGAAAACAATTGGAATCATCGGTCTTGGTGAAATTGGAAAAGCAGTTGCGAAACGTGCAAAAGCATTTGGAATGAATGTGATTTATACAGGTCCAAACCGTAAGTATGAGACAGAAAGTGAATTAGAAGCAA
Source organism: Bacillus sp. FSL K6-0042 (assembly GCF_038006685.1). NCBI lineage: Bacteria > Bacillati > Bacillota > Bacilli > Caryophanales > Bacillaceae > Bacillus > Bacillus sp. FSL K6-0042. Next base: position 1,767,310 of record NZ_JBBOVS010000001.1, on the reverse strand, counting down.
CATATGTAACATTAGAAGAACTATTACAAACAGCAGACTTTATTACGATTAATTGTGCGTATAATCCAAGTCTTCATCATATGATTAATGAAGAACAATTTAAAATGATGAAGAAAACAGCATATATTATAAATGCAGCACGTGGTCCAATCATGAATGAACTAGCGCTTGCTCATGCGTTAGAGACAAATGAAATTGAAGGGGCAGCTCTTGATGTATTTGAGTTTGAACCGAAAATTACAGAGAGATTAAAGGGACTGAAAAATGTTGTCCTTACTCCGCATGTTGGAAACGCAACATTTGAAACTCGTGATGCTATGGCTGAAATGGCAGTGCGTAACATTTTAGCTGTATTAGAAGGAGAAGAACCATTAACACCTGTAAACCAAAAGGAATTTGTTACAAAATAGAAAGAACCCTTCCAACTGGAAGGGTTCTTTCTACTTTTCTTTATTTGCTCGTTTTTTATGAGAAGGTCTTTGTCTAATAAATTGAGATAACATAAACAAAATATAAAGTGGAATAGCAATGAATAGAAATACTGAAATGTTGCCAAAACTTGTTTTATACATTGTATAAATACTGCCGATTAAAAATAGTGTAACAATGATACTGTATCGTGGAATTGGCACATCTTTTAAACTTGGGATGCGAATACGGCTTACCATTAAAAATGCAAACGTTACAAATACTGTAATGAGGACAATTTTTGGAATGGTATGCGAAAACAATGTTAAGAAGGCAACAAGTCCTCCTGCTGCAGTAATAGGAACGCCAGTGAAATATTTCATAGAAGTAGAGGAAGGCGTTACATTGAATCTTGCTAAGCGATATGCTCCGAACAGAGGGAATAGGCCTGCTATGTATAGTCCGATAATTCCGTAATTGGAAAAGGAAGTGTAGTACATTAAAACCGCAGGTGCAGCACCGAATGTTACAACATCTGCTAGTGAATCAAGTTCTTTTCCCATTTGTGAATCAACACGCAATAAACGAGCAACCCGACCATCAAGACTATCTAACATCATCCCGATTAGTACTAAAATAGCAGCTGGTTTATAATACCCTAAAGATGCATAGCCGATTGATAAAAATCCACTGTATAAATTTCCGAGCGTAAATAAGTTTGGAATTGCTGCTCTATACAAAATCTGATCCCTTGCTTTCTGTAATAAATTCTTAATTAGTGTATGAAAGTTTACTTGTTTTATCATAACATAAATTTCTTTCCACGTACGAAAAAATTCCCATTTTGTGAAAGATTTCGTTAAGTGAAATCGTATTCAGCGATGTGGTTCATTAAGGCAGGCTTTCATGAGTAGTTTATCCCTTGTCTAACTTTTTTATTTCTACTGAGCTTTGAGTTGGGGGAGAGATTTTGTTAGATAAGATCATCATGTTTAAGAAAGGGTAAAAATTTAATTAAGAAATAAGCAACCTCAAATTGTTATCATTTAAGGTTGCTTTTAGGGTCATTCAAATTTAGTTATCATTGTTCCCGTTTTGTATTTATTGTTAGGATCAAATCGTAATAAATCTCCATAGATAAGTTTATCAGAATAACTTAATTCTGTTTTTGCTTTTTCAATATATGGCTGGCAAATTGCTGAATCAATAGATTCACCTGTGCTTTTTTTATAGCACATATTTTTTGTATAAACATAATCGTTTGTTACGAAACTACCATCACGCATAATCATAAGTGGATGCTCATTTTTTGCAAATAAATCGGTACCAAACTCAATGGATTGGTTTGTTTTGACACCAAGTAAATGGAGCAATGTTGGTTTTATATCGATTTGTCCAGATACTTTAGAAATAACTTTTCCTTCTTGACCAGGTACATGAATAATAAGTGGTACACGTTGCAATTGCATCGAATCAAATGGAGTTATGGATTCTTTACCGAGAAATTGTGCCATAGCAGCATTATGATTTTCAGAAATACCGTAATGATCCCCGTAAATAATAATAACTGAATTATCGTATAACCCTTCTTCTTTTAATCGATTGATAAATAGTTTCAGAGATTCATCTGTATAGCGAACGGTTGGGAAATAACGATTTAGTACACCACTCTCAGAATTATACTCATTAATATATTGATCTTCTGGATTTAAAAGAAATGGGAAATGATTTGTTAATGTAATAAATTTTGTATAAAACGGTTGTGGTAAAGATTTAAGCTTGGAGATCGATTGTTCAAAGAACTCTTTATCTTTTAGTCCCCACCCAACAGACATTTGTTCTGTTCCTGTATAATCATTTAGGTTAAAATAACGATCGTATCCGAGTGCTGGATACATTACATCACGATTCCAGAAAGTTTTATCATTCGAATGGAAGACTGCGGAATAATATCCATATTTTTTTAACTGCTCAGGAGTTGCTGTGTACTCATTGTTTGCATGTGTAAAGAATACAGAGCCACGGTCTAATGGATATAATGAATTTTCTACAATAAATTCGGCATCGGATGTTTTTCCTTGTCCAGTTTGATGATAAAAGTTATCGAAATAATAACTATCTTTTATAAATTGATTTAAAAATGGAGTAATTTCTTTTCCATTTATTTTTTTGTTGATAACAAAATTTTGTGTGGATTCCATTGAAATTAAAATGACATTTTTTCCTTTTGCAACTCCAAATAAACTTTTATCAACTTGTTTATCTTTTGAATTCACGTAGTTTTTAATCTCAGAAAAACCGTCTCCACTTGCAAATACACGCTCTGCAGAAGATTTAGACTGAAGTGTAATGTCAAATAGATGATATGTGTATAAACCTAGATTTTTTACAACGGTTTGACGATCAAAAGAGTGTGAAAATAACTGCGGTTTATGAACGACAGAAACAATAACTTGCAATGCTAATAGAGCTGTTATACCACTAAAAAAGCTTTGTTTTTCAGAGCGAGATAGTGGCGTATTATTGCAAAATTCCGGGAACTTACGTGAAATAAACATTAGAATAATTGCATCCGCAAATAGAAGTAATGTCTTGTACGTAAATAGTTCTTTAATACTTGTTCCTAAATCAGCCATGTTATTTGTTTGGAATAAAACAGGGAATGTGACAAAGTCATTATAAAAACCGTAAAACATCGCGTTTCCAAATAAAATAAATGACAGCAAAAAGCTGATTCCAATAATAATTCGATTTCGATACTTTGATGCTAATAAAGCTAGACCAAAAAATAAAAGCAATGAAGCAATTGGATTAAACAAAAGCATCATTTCTTCAAAGAAGCTATCAATTTTAATATCGAAGGCTAGCTTGTACACTATATATGTTTTTATCCATAATAAAACGACTGCAACAAGTGCAAATCGTAATTTTGGAAACAAATGTTGTAGCATAACATACTCCTCTCCTACTGTAAGTGACGGTTCTAGTGATTGTAGTTCTAATGATAGAAGTTTCACTTTATATATACGAACAGTCGTATATCTTTATGTACTATTATACGAAAACAAAGCAGAATTGTGGATAATTTTTATAAGAATTGGTTAGAAAAAGAGAAAACGGAGACAATAACCATATCGCATTTTGATACGGAGGTTATGATGAAAAAGTTATTTTGTTTCATATGTAGTGGTTTTTTATTCTTTTCTACCCCTACAGTTTTTGCTGCACAATATGATGCGCCATTATTAGAAGATGCTCTTTATTCCGTTTTGTTTCCGCAAATAAATGTAGCGATTGAGAAGCATTATGGGAAACAAAAACTGTATGAATGCCCGAAGATTGTTAGTTTGAAAAAAATGTATAGTGGTACATATTTATTTCAAGCTGTAATTGAAGTGACGAAATATGAAGCCATAGGTGGGAAAGTACTTCCGCCATTTGAAAAAATAAGAATTACGTTTAATAATGATGAGGGAGAATGGACCGTGAAAAAAATAGATATAAAGCGCTTACCAGATAATACGAAATTAAATTGTAAAAAAACAATGTGAAAAATTGTTTGACAAATAATTTATTCGTTTGGTATTGTTAATACCAACATTAGATGTTTGAAAATTAAATAGATTTACCTCATCTACTCTCAAAGGTAGAGGCCGCGATAGGAAAGAGTAAGCTATGGGAGATTTAGTGGAATCTGTGATCATAGATTGAAAGGGACTATTGCCGAAATGTAAGAGTGACCACGTCATTCATATATTGGGACTACATTGAATAAATGTAGTACTGTCATAAGATTTTATTTTATGGAGAGCTATTTGGAGATGTTGATGCGGTTTCTTATTTGAGAAGATAACAACTCGTTTATTTTTTCATGATACATTATTCCTAATAAGAAACGCGTGTGAACATTGTTCCGCGCGTTTTTTGTTTACCCTGCTTTAACGGGCAGTAGGATCTCATATCTTAAAATTCTGAGAAAACAAAGAAGTTAGGTGGAGGATCAACTGCCCGTAAAAGCCCGATTGGTGAAGGCTCATAATCAGTGGGGATGAAACTCCCACTGATTAAAGTTTCACTTTATCTAAAAACGCGCTGCAATGAATAGAAGAAGATTGGGGTTATGAGTTTTAGAGGAAATAAGGGAGGAATTCAAATGTATTTACACGGCACAAGCCGAATCAATGAGCAAGGACACTTAGAAATTGGAGGATGCGATACAACGCAGCTAGCCAAACAGTATGGGACACCACTTTATGTATACGATGAGGCTTCTATTCGGGAAAAATGCCGCGCGTTTCATCGTGCTTTCCAGGAAAGTGGATTCTCTTACCAAGTAGCGTATGCAAGTAAAGCGTTCTTGTGCATGGAGATGTGCCGAGTAGCTCGTGAAGAAAATATGTCTTTAGATGTTGTTTCTGGGGGCGAATTGTATACTGCTTTGCAAGTTGGTTTTCCTGCATCACGCATTCATTTTCATGGTAATAATAAGACCGAAGAAGAGATTGTCATGGCGCTGCAAGCAGATGTTGGCTGCTTTGTGGTAGATAATTTCTTTGAAATGGAAATATTACATGACTTAGCACAGCAGTATGGAAAAATTGTAAATATATTAATTCGAGTTACACCTGGAGTAGAGGCGCATACACATGAATATATTACAACAGGGCAAGATGATTCGAAATTTGGTTTTGGAGTTTCGACTGGTCAGGCAATGCAGGCGACTCAAATAGCACTAGAGAAATCAAATTATAATGTGTTAGGTATTCATTCACATATTGGATCACAAATTTTTGAAACAGCAGGATTTGTTCGAGCGATTGAAGTATTGCATAACTTTTTAGAAGAGATAAGAGAACAGACTGGTTATGTTGTAACAGTGTTAAATGTTGGTGGAGGTTTTGGTATTCGTTATACAGAAGCTGATACACCACTTACCCTTGAAACATATGTGCATGCTGTAACAGATGCAGTGAGAGAACAATTTACAAGAAATAATTATCCACTTCCTGAAATATGGATTGAACCAGGTCGTAGTATTGTTGGGGATGCAGGAACAACAATTTATACAGTAGGAGCTGTAAAAGATATCCCTGGCATTCGTAAATATGTGTCAGTCGATGGGGGAATGACAGATAATTTAAGACCAGCTTTATATGGAGCTCGTTATGAGGCGATGCTAGCAAATCGAGGGAAAGAAGAGGCTGAAGAAGTTGTTTCAATTGCTGGAAAGTGTTGTGAGAGTGGAGATATGCTTATTTGGGATATAGAACTGCCGCAAGTTGCTACAGCAGATTTGTTAGCGATCTCTTGTACAGGAGCATATGGATATTCTATGGCTAATAATTATAATCGGATTCGCAGACCGGCTGTAGTATTTGCAAAAGGCGGGGCATCACAAGTTGTTGTTGAACGTGAAACATATGAAAATATAATTGGGAACGATCGCATACGTATAAAAGAGCTTGTGTAGTGATAAAAGGAGTTGTTCAAATAGAGCAACCCCTTTTAAAAAATATAAAATATATCGGAAAACTAGGATTGAAAAAATCAGAATTATGATAAAATACAAATACAAAGCTTATCAAGAGAAGCGGAGGGAACTGGCCCTACGAAGCTCAGCAACCTGCTTATAAGAAGCAAGGTGCTAAGTCCAGCAAAATGGCATCCATTTTGAAAGATAAGGTAAATATATTACCGAACAGTCTTTTCGAAATGGAAAAGATTTTTTTTATGAATAAAAAGGGGGGCTGTTCGTGGGAGTGCGTGGACATTTTGACGAAGTAGCTGAGAAAATTCAAACGATGCTTGCGGATATGAAATATGGTTCTATTACAATTGTTGTGCAAGATGGAAAAGTGATTCAGCTTGAAAAAAGTGAAAAGGTACGCTTAAAGTAAAAAGCGCTGACTAGAAAAACTAGAGGCGGTTTTAATCTATTTTATTAGGTTAAAACCGTCTTTTTGCGTTACAGGGGGGAAAGAACATGCTGACGTATGAAACGTGGAAAGAGGATTTCGTTTCTTTTTTTGAGAAAGATGAAACAAAAGGAGCGTTACAAGTATTAGAGTGGGCCTATAAACATTATGAAAATGAAATTGTATACGCATGTAGCTTTGGTGTAGAGGGGATGGTGTTGTTACATCTTATAAACCAAGTAAATCCATCTGCAAAAGTTGTATTTTTAGATACAAACGTTCATTTTCAAGAAACATACGATTTAATTAAGCGGGTGCGCGAAAGGTTTCCGGATCTTGAAATTATTGAAAAGCAACCCTCGCTAACGCTTGAGGAGCAAGCGAAAAAGCATGGGGATCGTTTGTGGGAACATAATCCGAATCTTTGTTGTAAATTAAGGAAAATTTTATCACTTGAGGAATCCTTATCGAATGGAAAAGCGTGGATATCAGGGCTAAGAAGGGAACAATCTGAAACGCGTAAACATACAAGGTTTATAAATCAGGATCATCGCTTCCAATCTATTAAAATTTGTCCGCTTATTCATTGGACGTGGAAGGAAGTGTGGCGTTACGTATATAAGCATGATTTGCCTTATAATCCATTGCACGACATGGGTTACCCAAGTATAGGGTGTGAAAAATGTACGTTGCCTGTGGGAGAGAGGGGAGATTCAAGGGATGGACGATGGGCTGGAAAGATGAAAACGGAATGTGGCCTTCATGATCAATAAGGTCATGGTTGATTTTAAATATATGTGAAAGAGGCGGACAGGGGAATGAGTAAAACCAAAATATTAGTAAATCGTATTGATGAAACATATGAAATAAAGGGGATTACAAAAGAAATTGAATTGGACAAAATTGCTTTAAGTGATTTAGAGCTTGTTGCAATAGGTGGTTATAGCCCGCTTACTGGATTTTTAGGAAAGAAAGATTATCAATCTGTTATAGAAAACATGCGTTTAGTAAGTGGTGATGTATGGAGTATACCTATTACACTACCAATAACAGAAGAGAAGGCGAAGCAATTAAAAATTGGTGAAGAGGTTCGTCTTGTCAAAGAAAGGACCACATATGGTGTGATTCAAATAGAAGATATTTTTACACCGGATAAAGACAAGGAAGCATTGCTTGTTTATAAAACGACTGATACTGCCCATCCAGGTGTGAAAAAGTTATATGACAGGCCAAATGTTTATGTTGGAGGAACAATTACGCTTGTGAAGCGTTTTGAAAATGATAAGTTTGCTTCTTATCATTTAGATCCAAGTGAAACACGTGCAGAGTTTGCAAAACGTGGCTGGAAAACAGTGGTAGGTTTTCAAACGAGAAATCCTGTTCATCGTGCACATGAATATATTCAAAAGTCTGCACTGGAAATTGTAGATGGCTTATTTTTAAATCCGCTCGTTGGTGAAACGAAATCAGATGATATTCCAGCTGATGTACGTATGGAAAGTTATGAAGTGCTTTTGAAAAATTATTATCCGAGTGACCGTGTCTTTTTAAGTGTTTTTCCAGCAGCAATGCGCTATGCAGGACCACGTGAAGCGATATTTCACGCACTGGTTAGAAAAAACTTTGGTTGTACGCACTTCATTGTGGGGCGTGATCATGCTGGGGTAGGGAATTATTACGGTACGTACGAAGCGCAAGAGATTTTTACGAATTTTACAGTAGAAGAGTTAGGGATTGCACCACTCTTCTTTGAACATAGTTTTTACTGTGCAAAATGTGAGGCGATGGCCTCTACGAAAACATGTCCGCACAGTAAAGAAGAACATGTTATTTTATCAGGGACGAAAGTAAGAGAAATGTTGCGAAATGGAGAAATTCCACCAAGTGAATTTAGCCGTAAAGAAGTTATAGAAATATTAATTCGTGGTTTACAAAAAGAAGTCGTTACAAAATAAGGAGAGAGTAGGATGGAAACAAATATCACTTGGCATACAGCATCTGTTTTAAAAGAGGAAAGACGAAAGAAAAGTGGTCACCACAGTTTTGTCCTTTGGTTCACAGGCTTATCAGCTTCTGGAAAATCAACAGTAGCAAATGCGGTTGCCCGAAAATTATTTGAAAAAAATATTGGTAATTATGTACTCGATGGCGATAATATTCGTCATGGTTTAAATAAAGATTTAGAATTTTCCGAAAGTTATCGGACAGAAAATATTCGTCGTATTGGTGAAGTGGCAAAGTTATTTGTAGATCAAGGGACAATTGTATTAACAGCATTTATTTCTCCATTTCGAGTGGATCGCCAGCAAGTAAGGGATATTCTTGAAAAGGACGAATTTCTCGAAGTGTTTGTAAAGTGTCCAATAGAAGAATGTGAGAAACGTGATCCGAAAGGGCTCTATAAAAAAGCGAGACAAGGCGATATTAAGCAATTTACCGGCATTAATTCGCCGTATGAAGAGCCGTTTGGAGCAGAAGTGGTTGTAGAAACGTATCTTTATTCGATTGAACAATGTGCAGAACAAATTATCGGTTACTTACAAGAGCGTAGCTTTATATAGGGGGAATAAAAATGAGTTATGAAAAAGTGTGGGCAAACAATGAAAAGTTAAATGCTACAGAGAAAAAGAAATTAGAAAAAGATGGCTTAGAAATCTTTAAAGCTATTCCGTATTATGCTGAAAATGGATTTGATTCTATTCCGAAAGAAGAGTGGGATTCATTTAAGTGGGCGGGGTTATATTTACAACGTCCAAAAGAGGCAGGGTATTTTATGATGCGCGTTAATATTCCTTCTGGTATTTTAACGAATGAACAAGTGGAGGTATTGGCTTCAATTGCGGAAGATTATGGTCGTGATGTTCTTGATATTACTACAAGACAGGCGATTCAATTCCATTGGCTTGAAATTGGTCAAATACCAGATATTTTTAACCGCTTAGAAAAGGTAGGATTATCATCAGCGGGAGCTTGTGGTGATATTACAAGAAATATTATTGGGAACCCCCTTGCTGGTATTGATGGTGATGAACTATTTGATACAGCGCCAATTGTAAAAGAGGTATATGATTTCTTTCAACATAATGAAGAATTTTCAAATTTACCTCGAAAGTTTAAAATGTCGATCAGCACAAACGTATATAATGCAGCAAATGCTGAGATTAACTGTGCTGCCTTCATTCCGGCTACAAAAGAGATTGATGGAAAAACGGTGGAGGGATTTCATTTACGAGTAGGCGGGGGGTTATCTGCCCGTCCGTATTTAGCACAAGAACTAGATTTATTCATACTTCCTGGGCAAGTGAAATCGGTTGCGATTGCAATTGCTACCGTTTTCCGTGATTTTGGATATCGTGAAAAACGACATTTGGCACGTTTGAAATTCTTAGTTGCGGATTGGGGACCGGAAAAATTTAAAGAAAAATTATTAGAATATACAGGACATTTACATGATAAAGGGAAGGATGCTTTAAAAGGATGGAATGCTGGATATTTCTACGGTGTTCATAAGCAAAAACAAGGGAATTTATCATACGTTGGTTTTAACGTACCGGTTGGTCGCTTACACTCTGAGGAGTTCTTTGAAATTGCTAGAATTGCGAAACAGTACGGAAATGGTGAAATTCGTACATGCAACTCACAAAACCTCATTATTCCGAATGTTCCGAAAGGAAATATAGAAGGACTGTTAAAAGAACCTTTATTTGAATCTATTTCTGCAAGTCCAAAATCTTTCATCGGATATGCGGTATCATGCACAGGTATTGAGTATTGTAACCTTGCATTAGTAGAAACGAAAGAAAGACTACGTAATATTGCAGATTATTTAGATACACAGCTTGCTTTAGATGTTCCGGTTCGTATTCATATGGTAGGATGTCCAAATTCATGTGGACAAAGACAAATTGCGGACATTGGCTTGCAAGGGGTGAAATTGAAAACGAAAGAAAAAGGAATTGTTGAAGCATTTGAAATTTATGTAGGTGGTACGTTATTAGATGGTGGTGTCTATAACCAAAAATTAAAAGGAAAGATTGATGGAGAAGACCTTCCCAATGTTCTTGTATCGTTTTTAACATATTTTAAAGAACATAAACTGCCAGCTGAAACATTTTATGAGTTTGTAGGACGCGTTGGTATAGAAGATTTACAAGAGGCCTTAAATCATATTTTAGAAGAAGTGATTGCATCTTAGGAGGGAGCAATATGGATTTGTATCGTTTTGAAGCAGTATTGGCAAATGGTGTTGTTCCTGTAGTGGTTGTTGCGCAAAGTGAAGAACAGGCGTTTAAACTTGTGGAAGTAGAATTAGAGAAGTATTTTTTACCGCTTCCAGAAGTGAAAGAAATCTCTCTCTATGAAAAAAAGAAGATTCGAACAGGTGCAGCATTTGTCATTCATGAGCAGGAGACAGTGTAATACAAGTTGAAAAACCGATATCAAACCTTTCTTTTCAGGTGGGAGAGAGCATTCGGCCATGCATAGCAGCGGTCAGCTCCTCCTCTTGCCTCATGTCGAGTGAAAACAAAGAGAGAAAACGAGTGCAGGTCACCTTTTGTTCTTTATAGCAGTGACTTATATGTTGGAAAATCAAAATGGATTTATATAGTAACTTCTATTCGTAATAGGGATGGAAGTTTCACCTTATAGTAGAAATGAGGAGAGATGATGGGAAAAGTATATATCGTTGGTGCAGGGCCGGGAGATCCAGAGTTAATTTCTGTAAAAGGGGTAAAGTGTATCGAACGAGCGGATGTCATTTTATATGATCGTCTTGTAAATAAGGAATTACTTTCTTATGCAAAGCCAGATGCAGACTTAATATATTGTGGGAAGCTACCAAACTATCACACCATGAAACAAGAAACGATTCATGCTTTTCTTGTTAAATATGCGAAAAAAGGAAAAATTGTAACGCGTTTAAAAGGTGGAGATCCATTTGTATTCGGAAGAGGTGGTGAAGAAGCGGAAGCGTTAGTAAAGCATGGTATTCCGTTTGAAATTGTACCTGGTATTACAGCTGGGATTGCTGCTTCAGCATATGCTGGTATTCCTGTTACACATCGGGACGCGAGCGCAAGTTTCGCTGTTGTGACAGGGCATCGGAAAGAGGGTGCTGAAGAAGATGTGAAGTGGGAAAACTTAGCGAAAGGTGTTGATACGCTTGCTGTTTATATGGGAGTAAGCAACCTTCCTTATATATGTGAACAGCTTTTGAAACATGGAAAAGGAGAAGATACGCCAGTTGCTATTGTGGAGTGGGGAACTACATCATCTCAGCGAACCATTACAGGAACGTTAGGAACAATTGTAACGATTGCTGGAAAAGAGCGGATTCAAAATCCGAGTATGATTGTGATTGGAGAAGTTGTTCGTTTTCGTGAAAAAATTCATTGGTTTGAACGCCAGGCTGACATTACGTATCCAGTAAGCGAAGTGTTATAAAATGAAAGCTGTGTTATATATATGCCATGGAAGTAGGTTGCGAGAGGCGAAAGAGGAAGCGATAGACTTTGTTTCTTCTTGTATGAATCGTGTATCAGCTCCTATTCAAGAGCTGTGTTTTTTAGAGTTAGCAAAGCCTTTTATTTCAGAAGGCTTTGCTGCTTGCGTAAGAAGAGGCGCAACAGAAATTGTTGTTGTTCCGGTCTTTTTATTAGCAGCAGGGCATGTGAAAGAAGATATCCCAAATGAGTTGAAAAAAATGAAAAATAAATATCCTCACATTGTAATGACTTATGGGAATCCGTTTGGTGTTTCGGAATCACTCGTATCGGCTGCGTATAAGGGAAGTGGCATTAAAGAGTATGAAAATGAAGTGACCCTATTACTTGTTGCAAGGGGGAGTAGTGATCCTGAGACGTTACAAGATATTAAGCGTATTGCTTCTTTGTTTGAACAAGAAGAGAAAGTTGGAAAGGTAGAAGTATGTTATTTAGCTGCAGCGGAGCCGCGATTTGAGGAAAAGTTAAAAGTAGTTGTAAACCGAGCTAATGAGAACATCGTTGTTCTGCCTTATCTACTATTTACAGGATTGTTAATGAAACATATTGAACGAGAGGTTCGCAATTATAGTTATTCGAGTATACATGTATGTCCTTATTTGGGGGAAAATCATGTATTTCAAGAAATGTTGATTCAGAAAACGGAAGAAACTTTAAGGGGAGATGAGCGTGTACCCACTTACAGTTCGAATTAGAAATAAACGAGTTGTTGTCATTGGTGGTGGCCGAGTGGCATCATATAAAATCGCGCCTTTACTAAAAGAAGGAGCGAATATAGTAGTAGTGAGTCGTGATTTAGATAAGAGTTTAATGAAGCTTGTAGAATCAAAGAAAATTCGCTGGTTTCAAAAAGACTATGAAAAAAGTGATCTAGAAGATGCATTCTTAGTAGTAGCAGCTACAAGTGATGCAATATTAAATGAGCATATTGCACAAGATGCATCATTAAACCAGCTTGTGAATGTGATTACTAATCCTGAAAGTGGAAATGTTCATTTTCCAGCAACTATGCATAGAGGAAAGCTCAATGTTGCCGTTTCTACTGGAGGTGCAAGTCCAAAACTTGCGAAAAAAATTCGGGATGATATTGCGATGAAATATGATGAGACATATGAAGACTATCTTGATTTCTTATATGAAGTAAGAATGAAGGTGAAACAATTACGACTAGAAAAAAGACAACAGAATATTTTATTGCAAGAAGTGTTGAAGCTTGAGTATATTCAAAACCAGCAAAAAAGAGAAAGGTTTTTACAAGAGTTAGCTGAAAGAGTATGTGTAGAATAGAATACACGTATTGCTGAAAATATAAATTAAAAAACTGAGATAAACCTTTCTTTTTAGGTGGAAGAGAGCATCCGGCCATGCGTAGAAGCGGTCGGATCCTTTTATATAGCCGGATAAATTAAATTCCTCTTTACAAATATAGCAATCTACTCTATAATCACAAGTAACTTCAATAGATGAAATCGATGAGCAAGAAGAGTACGTATATTTGATGCGTTCAGAGAGCTGGGATAAGGTGTGAGCCCGGTACGATAAAATATACAGAATGGGTTTGCGAGAGGTATGCTGAACTATTTAGTAGGCAACCCGGGTTCCGCCGTTACAAGGATAGGGTATCGGAATTTTTCCTGTACCTGAACAAGTGGGATTATTTAATCCAATCGAGGTGGTACCACGGTATTCTATTACATATATCGTCCTCTACATGCATAGTAGCGTGTAGGGGGCTTTTTTATTTTCTAAAGGAGGTGTGCGAGTATGAAATGAAAGTGTATAATTAAGAAAAGTGTAAATATTCAGAAAAGGAGAATTTACAATGAAAGAAACACAGCAATGGACATCGAAAATAGGTTTTGTACTCGCAGCAGCCGGAGCCGCAGTAGGACTTGGAGCGATTTGGAAGTTTCCGTACGTTGCAGGTAATGGTGGAGGAGGAGCATTTTTCCTAGTCTTCTTATTATTAACTTTGTTTATTGGTATGCCTCTTCTTATAGCTGAGTTTGTTATAGGTCGTAGTACACAAAAAGAAGCGGTTACTGCATATAAATTGTTAGTACCAAATAGTAAATTATATCCATGGATTGGTCGTATGGGCGTTGTTACTTGCTTTAGTGTATTATCCTTTTATAGTGTCGTAGGTGGATGGATTTTATTATATCTATATTATAGTGTGACAGGGAATTTTTGGAGCGGGGCAGTTGAATATGGCAAATTGTTCGAACAAACAATTTCGAATCCTGCTAGTGCGGTAGGCGCTCAGCTGATCTTTATGCTTTGTACTATTTTTGTTGTAAGTAAAGGTGTAGAAAAAGGAATCGAAAAGGCAAGTAAGTATATGATGCCGCTATTATTTATTTTGTTTATTGCTATTATTATTCGTGCTCTTACACTTGATGGTGCATGGGCTGGTGTAGAGTTTTTCTTAAAACCGGATTTTTCAAAGTTAACAGCAGATACGATTTTGTATGCGATGGGACAATCTTTCTTTTCACTAACAGTAGGAGCTTCGGTAATGGTAACATACAGCTCATATTTAAAGAAAGAAGAGCATTTAGCGAAATCAGCAACATCAATTGTGAGCTTAACAGTTTTTATTACAGTGCTTGCCGGACTAGCGATTTTCCCGGCGATCTTCGCGTTAGGGGTTAAACCAACAGAAGGACCAGGTTTATTGTTCATTGTTCTCCCGGCAGTATTTGCAAAAATACCATTCGGACAATTTTTCTTTATTATGTTTTTAATTTTATTCTTCTTTGCAACCTTAACTTCTGCAATCTCGATGCTTGAAATTGTTGTTGCATCTGTAGCGAAAGATAATGAGAAGAAACGTCCTTCAGCATCATTTATTATTGGATTACTCATTTTTGCCGTTGGAATTCCATGCGCTCTATCATTTGGGGTTATGAGTGATGTAAAAGTCTTTGGAAAAACATTTTTTGACTTAGTGGATTTTGCGGTAAGCAATGTATTGCTGCCGTTAGGAGTACTAGCGATTTCATTGTTTGTACCGAATAAAATGAGTAAAGATTTACTAATGAAGGAATTAGAAGTTACAGAAACGAAAGGAAAAACATTATTTAACATTTGGTTTTTCTTACTACGTTATGTAATTCCAATTACAGTAGTAATCGTATTTTTAAATGCAATTGGTATATTTAAGATGTTTGCAAAATAAAAAGGCGAGGGGAAATTCCCTGCCTTTTTATTTTATCCCGCTATTCGCGGACAGTAATACTCTCGCTGGTTAAAGTTTCACTTTATTGTGATGTAGATGTTTTTAATAAACGAGTATATGTTTTATAAGCTGTAGCAATTGATATAACGGAACCAATTAAAAATAGGATCGAACTACCAAGCGTAAATAATCGGCCAACATATGTTTCTTTGGCTTCTTGTAGTTCTGCTTGTTGTTCTGTATTCATGTGTATCCCCCCTAGATGAATAGGCATTTTGTTTTAGTCTATGTAAAATGCCTACAAAGTGTTAAAAATAATGGAGGTGAATAAAAAAGAACCTGCTTTCGGGATAAATAAAGAAACTCGGTATGTACCGAGTTTCTTTATTTATCTGCTAGTAAAACTCCTGCCTCAAAATTCAGTGAAAGCAAAGAAGTAATATGGTAAGAAACACAATGATTAAAGTTTCCTTTTATAATCCGATATAACTTGAAGGATCAACTGCATTTGTTTTACCTACATTCCATTCACCAATATGAAGTTCAAAATGTAAATGTTGTCCGAAAGATTGACCGGTGTTCCCCATAAATCCTAATTGCTCGCCTTGTTTTACAGTTTGTCCGTTAGATACAGAACGGCTGCTCATATGAGCGTATACTGTTGTATAAGTTTTTCCGTTTATACGATGTGATAAGTAAACGACGTTTCCATAACTGGATGATAATTCGGAACGAATAACAACACCGTCTGCAGCGGCGATAATTGGAACTGTTCCAGCGGCTGCGATATCAATGCCTTTATGATTATCTAGGGAACGAGCGCCGAATCCAGAAGTTTTTGAACCAGCGGCTGGCTTAATAAATCCACCTTTGTTCGTATCTTGCGGTGTTGGTGCAGATTGTTTTTTTGCGTCCTCTGCCTTGCGTGCCTCTTCAGCTTTACGAGCTTCTTCCGCTCGTTTTTCTTCTTCAATTGCTTTTTGAACCGCTTGTCGTTGATTTTCTAAAATGCTCTTCGATTCTTCTAATCCCTCAATCTCAGAATCTACTTTGGATACTTTCGTATGTAGATCGTTAATGAGCGCTTGTTGCTGCTGTTGATTCGCTTGCAATTCTTGTTGCTTATGTTCTAATTTTTGTTTGGATTCCTCTAATTGCTGTTCCTTTTTCTCAACAGTCTCTTTTTCTGCTGTTACAGCCTCTTGATCACTCGTTTGTTTTTTTACAATATCGGTATCATTATTTAAAATCAAACTTACGGAATATATATTGTCAACAAGATCTGCGATGTTATTTGAATTTGTTAACACTTCCGTAATGATATTTGTGCGAGGTTTTTCTTGCATAGATTGCAGTCGTTGTTTAATGACCTCTTGACGTGTATCTATGTTTGTTTGTAATTGCTCAATATGTTTCTTTTTCTCGGCAATGACTTGTTGAGTCTTGCTAATTTCTTTCTTTGTATCATTTAAATCAGCTTCATTTTTATTAATAGAAATAGTTAGTTCATCAATCTTTTTTTGTAATTCTTGTATTTCTTTTTCTGTTTGTTCTTTTTCTGCTGATTTATTTTGTAAGTCGTTTTGTTTTCCCTCTAATTCTGATTCAATTGTAGATAATTTATCTTGATTTGTTTCCGCGTGTACTGGTGAAAGTAACGGAGAAACAAAAATAGTTCCTGCTGCTAAAACGCTGAAAGCTGCAAATTTCTTCATTGTTGTCTAGCTCCTTTCCCTATGAATGTATATATCATAAGAAGAAGAAGGGTGTCTATTGTTGTAATCATACTGTAAAGAAAATTTTATAAAATTGCTAAGTATTGTCGGAATTAAGAATATTTTAGGAGAGTTTGTCGCCTAATTGTAAAGTTAAAATTGGTATTAAGAATCGAATTTTTTAATTTTAGCAGCACGTAAAATGAATAAAAATGATTTCATTTTACACAATAAAGCTTTGTTTTAAAATCTATAAGTGAATAGTGAGGAATCGTTCTCATGTGAGGTTTTCTGACATGAGTTTTATTTTTGTCAAGAAAATTATTTGTATTCATGTAAACTTATTTAGTTGTCAGATTTCCTTTTTTGATTTATCATTTTTAACAGGGACAAAATGTAGTGAATTGTCGAATAATATGTAATACTCTTAATTTCTTAGTTTCATAGAACGAGAGAAGGGGAGAGTTAACGCATCTAAGAAGGGGGTTGCAGCAAGTATGAAAAAACTTGGACTTGCATGGCAAATTTTAATAGGTCTTGCGCTTGGTATTGCAGTTGGGGCAATTTTTTATGGCGATAGCACAGTTGTAGGATACTTAAAACCAATTGGTGATATTTTCATCAGATTAATTAAAATGATTGTTGTACCAATCGTCGTAGCGAGCATCGTTGTTGGGGTTGCAGGAGTTGGTGATGTTAAAAAGCTAGGTCGATTAGGCGGAAAGACAATTATTTACTTCGAAATTATTACAACGATTGCGATTGTTGTTGGCCTACTGGTAGCGAATATTTTTCAACCAGGAAAAGGCGTGAATATGGATCAGTTAACAAAGACTGATATTTCTAAATATGCAGAAACGACAGCTCAAGTGCAAAGTCATTCGTTTGCAGATACATTTGTAAATATCGTTCCGACGAATATTATGAAATCATTGGTTGATGGCGATATGCTTGCCATTATTTTCTTCTCTGTACTATTTGGTTTAGGAGTTGCGGCGGTTGGTGAAAGAGGAAGACCGGTTCTTCAATTTTTCCAAGGTGTAGCAGATGCAATGTTTTACGTAACAAACCAAGTTATGAAGTTCGCACCATTTGGTGTATTCGCATTAATTGGTGTTACAGTTTCTACATTTGGTTTAGCTTCACTAATTCCGTTAGGGAAATTAGTAATCGTCGTTTATGGATCCATGATTTTCTTCGTCGTAGTTGTATTAGGACTTACGGCAAAATTATTCAGGATTAATATTTTCCAATTCTTCAAAATTTTAAAAGATGAGCTGATTTTAGCGTATTCTACTGCGAGCTCAGAAACGGTTTTACCGAAACTGATGGAGAAAATGGAGAAATTCGGTTGTCCGAAAGCAATTACATCTTTCGTTATTCCAACTGGTTACTCGTTTAACTTAGATGGATCGACGCTATACCAAGCGATTGCGGCAATTTTCTTAGCGCAAATGTACGGTATTGATTTATCCATTACACAACAAATTACATTATTACTTGTATTAATGGTTACATCTAAAGGGATTGCCGGTGTACCAGGGGTATCATTCGTTGTACTATTAGCGACACTTGGTACAGTAGGTATTCCAGCAGAAGGTTTAGCATTTATCGCAGGTATTGACCGTATTTTAGATATGGCTCGTACAGCAGTTAACGTTGTAGGTAACTCTTTAGCAGCTGTTGTTATGTCTAAGTGGGAAGGTCAATATGACGATGCAAAAGGACAAGCCTATTTAAAAGAGATTTCAGAGAAACAAGCAGCGTAATAATTGTCGGAAAAGCCCTCACATAAGATGTGGGGGCTTTTCTGCATAGTAAAGGAGAGAGAATAATGAAACGGAAATACGGAGATGGTTCGTCCTGGGAACGGCTAATAGAGAAAACATATGAAGTGAAGATCATAGAGCAAGGAATGTTAGGGATACTGCATACGCCAAAAGTGACAGAGCCTAGTTACAAGCAATATAATAATCAAGAACTTTGCATTGTAAATGATGGATACACATGGGTGCAGTATTTTATAAATAATAAGCACTTTGCAATTACGGCTATGCTCGATGAAAAGAAGAACTTAGTGCAGTATTATATTGATGTGGCAAAAAAATTTAGAATAGATGGGCGAGGTATGCCCTATTTCGACGATTTATATTTGGATGTAGTGTTATTACCTAATGGTGAGGTATATTTACTGGATGAAGATGAATTAGAAGAAGCGTATATAGCTGGAGATATTTCTGAAGAAGAACATAATGTAGCGTGGGATACGGCCAAATGGCTTATGGAGGAAATTGAAAAAGAAAGGCTTCCTTGGATTGCAATTTTAGAAAAAGAAATTCAAAAATTAAAGTGACTATTTTCCTTTCTTTATGCTGATTTATTCGTGTTTTTGTATAAATATCAAAAAATACCAACTGTTTTTATACAAATAATAATTGACTTTTGATTTGTAAGCGAGTAAAGTTAGGGGAGAAATTATTATTAAAAATAAAATATGAAACCTTCTTATAAAGAGAGGCGGAGGGACTGGCCCTACGATGCCTCGGCAGCGGACTCACGATGGAGTGCTGTGCCAAATCCAGCAAGCATGTGCTTGAAAGATGAGGAGAGTGTTTCTTATAGATGTATAAGACCTCTTCTTTTCGGAAGAGGTCTTTTGTTATTGAATAGAAAAGGTTTAGAAATAGGGAGAGATGTTATTTTGAAACAAACGAGAGGGAATGGTTTGGCGTTATTACCGCTTGGAATATTTTTGGGGCTATTTATTGGTTCTGGCATTATTACAGGTGATTTCTATAAATTGCCGATACTTGTTGCGATTTTAATAGCTGTAGGAACAGCGTTAGCGATGAATCGTAAGGAAAGCTTTACAGTGAAAGTTGAACGGTTTGCCAAAGGGGCTGGTAATCCGGATATTATGATTATGGTGTTGATTTTTGTACTTGCTGGTGCGTTTTCTGAAACAGCAAAAGGAATGGGTGGAGTTGACTCTACAGTTAATTTAGCACTATCTATTTTACCGCAAGGGTTTATCGTTGCTGGGATTTTTGTTATAGGGGCCTTTATTTCACTAGCGATGGGAACTTCGATGGGGACTATTGCAGCGTTAGCACCAATTGCTGTAGGGATTAGTCAGCAAACTGATATTTCAATTGCGTTAACGATGGCAACAGTTGTCGGTGGGGCAATGTTTGGTGACAATCTATCATTTATTTCTGACACGACAATTGCAGCTGTTCGTTCGCAAGGAACAGAAATGAAAGATAAGTTTAAAACGAACTTTTTAATTGTACTGCCAGCTGCAATTATAACGATTGTACTATTAGTAGTTATTACATTAGGGAATCATACAGAAATTAAGGCTCATACGTTTGATTGGGTGAAAATTTTACCATACGCAGGTGTACTTGTTACAGCGTTGCTTGGATGGAATGTGCTCATCGTATTAACAGGTGGAACTGTATTATCTGGCATTATCGGCCTAATAGATGGAAGTTATACATTAGCGAGTTTCTTTAAAAGTGTAACGACTGGCATTGGCGGTATGATGGAGTTGGTATTACTAGCAATTTTAATCGGTGGAATGGTTGAACTCATTCAATATAATGGTGGTATTCAATATTTAATGGATATATTAACACGTAATATTCGTTCGAAAAAAGGCGCGGAGTTTGGAATCGCCGGTTTAGTGAGTATGACGAATATGTGTACAGCGAATAACACAATTTCTATTATTTTCACAGGACCGCTTGCAAAAAATATTGCCGATCAATATGAAATTGATCCACGAAAATCAGCGAGTGTATTGGATCTTTTCTCATGTTGTATACAAGGATTAATTCCATATGGTGCTCAAATGTTAACGGCGGCAGGATTTGCGGCATTGTCACCGGTTGAATTGTTGCCATATGCGTTTTATCCAATCTTAGTTGGAGTTTGCGGTATCATTTCTATCTTAATAGGTTTTCCAAGATTTTCAAAGGTAGCGGAAAAAAAGCAATATCATAAAACAGCATAAAGAAAAGAGGATGTCTTATATAAGGCATCCTCTTTTCTTTATGAAGCGTATATACTTACTTCCAACCTGCTTTGTTTAACTTTATATGCATTTTAATGTAGGGCTGACCCGGAATAGGTCTTAAGTCTGATTCGAAAACGGTTCTTAAGCTCGTTATGGAAAGTCAAAAAAATAGTTAAGATAAGAGTATCAAATCGAAGGGAGGCAAGCACAAGATGAAACAATTTTTAGCGTTTATCGCGGCCGGTATTTTGGCTTTGATTGCTCTTGGTAGTCTTGCTGGTATTGTAGGATTCGTAATTGGAGCAGGGATTGTGTACTGGAGCTATAAATCATTTGTGCGAGCACAATCATTTTTTGGAAAGTTAGCTTGGGGTATTGTCGGTTTAATCGGCTTGTCAATTGCCCTTTCCCATTCCCCAGCATTAATCGGTATCGTAGCATTAGTAGTTTTATACTATGGATACCGTGAGTGGAAAAAAGAAAAAGATGTAGTAGTTGATTCTGCTTCAGAAGGCTCTAAACGATATAGCAACTTTGAAGATGAGTGGAACAAGTTAATGAAAAACTAATATAAAACAATTTAAATCATAAAATAGAAGAGAGGAAGATTATAATGAAACAATCTTTATTCGGACGTGTACGCGATGCAATTTTAGCAGATTTTCATAATGTTTTAGATGAGAAAGAAAGAAAAAATCCAATCGCTATGTTAAATCAATATTTACGCGATAGCGAGCGTGAAGTAACAAAAATTGAAAAGTTAATTCAGCGTCATAAAACACTAAAATCTAATTTTGCTCGTGAACTTGAGCAGGCTCGTTATTTCGTAAATAAGCGATCAAAACAGGCGATCATTGCACAAGAAGCAGGGGAAATGCAATTGCATGAACGTGCATTAGAAGAAGTAGCATATTATGAAGGGCAAGTAGCTCGACTAGAAGAAATGTATGCAGGTGTAGTGGAGCAAATTGATGAGTTAGAACGCCGTCTTTCTGAAATGAAAAATAAACTAAAAGAAATGAATGCAAAGCGTATGGAATTAATGGCACGTGAAAACATGGCTCATGCGAACCGTCGCATGAATACAGCTCTTCATAAAATGGATGAGAACAACCCATTCTTACGATTTGAAGAAATTGAAGATCACATTCGTGATTTAGAACTTCGCATGAATGAAGATCATGAGCGTGATACATTTGATATGAAAATTGCAAAGCTTGAGCGTGAAATGAAAGAAAAGGATGAAGTATCCTTAACAAAAGAAGTAACAAAATAATTGTAGTACATTATAAAACGAGCTTATGATATAGTGATAGAAGAAAAGGTGTTGGAAAGCAATACCTTTTTCTTCTATTTATATGTGACAAGAAGGAGGGGAGCTGAAATGAAGAAACAATTTTCAAAATCACAACTAGTGGGGATGCTCCTCATCATATTTGGATTTGGTCTTTTTCTTGATATGATTCTCGGACATTTTGAACCGGGTGCTCTTATTTTTGCATTTATTATGATTATGTTCGGAAGACATTATCGGAAAAAGAATCGCTATGTGAGAGGTAATGTGTTTTTATTTGTCGGAGGACTTATTTTTTTATTCTTCCTGTTTTCATCAGCAGCCTTCGTGCTTGTTGTAGTTACTTGCTTAGCTTTCATCGGTTATCAGCTTATACAAGGACAGCAGAAGCCAAAAACTGTACAGGTAGAAATTAAGGAAAAAGGATATATAGATGAAGAAAAACAAATCTATCGTACAGAACCATATCTTAAAAATATGATGGTAGGTAACGTAAGAATGATGGATCATATTTATGAATTAGAGGATATTAATGTCCAGTACGGAGTCGGTGATGTTGAAATTGACTTGACGACGGCGATGATTCCTGAAGGAGAAACGGTTATCGTTATTCGTGGCGTTATTGGTAACATTCGTTTGTATGTTCCGTACGATATTGAATTATCTTTAAATCATTCTGTTATTGTTGGTAGAGTACTACTTCCAGGACATGAAGAGACAGGATTTAATCGGAATGTTACATTCAAAACAGAACAGTATAGGGAAGCTCCTCGGCGTATTAAAATAATTTCTTCGCTTGTCGTAGGCGATACGGAAGTGAGGAAAGTATAATGAAAAAGCAAAAGAATATTTCATGGATGTATATTCGGTACTCTATGTTATCTTCTGTTAGTATTGCAATTATTTGTACGATTGTATATGTATGGAGAAGTAGAGAAGATGTATACGATTTATTGTGGAAAGAATCCATTGCTTCTGTTCCAATTAGCTTGTTCATTATGAGCACAAGTCTTCTTATTGGGGGAATTGTTGGATATGCAATTGGTTACTATATGCAGCAGCGTATTCAAGGTTTAAATACTTTTTTATTTGAAGTAGAGCGAGGTAATTTTCCAAAAGACGTTTCGTTTACTGCAGAGGATGAATTTCATGAAGTAGAGAGAAAAGTAATTGCGCTTGCTAAGCGATTAGAGGAACAAGCCGGATTATTTCAAAAAGTAACGAATGAACGAGCTCATTGGAATGAAGAGATGAGACAAGAAGCTATTTCTCAAGAAAGGCATCGATTAGCTAGAGAACTGCATGATTCAGTGAGTCAGCAGCTTTTTGCAATGTCTATGATGATGTCAGCTATTAATGAACAGGTAGCTCAAATTCCAGAAACAACAAAAAAGCAATTGCAGCTTGTGGAAAATATGGTCGTAAATGCACAATCGGAAATGAGAGCATTGCTGCTTCATTTACGTCCTGTACAACTTGAAGGTAAAAAATTAACAGAAGGTATAGAAGAGTTACTAACAGAGCTTTCAAGAAAACAGCATATGAAAATTGAATGGTTGATTGAGCCAATTCAATTGAAAAAAGGTGTGGAAGATCATTTATTCCGTATTGTGCAAGAAGCTTTATCCAATACGTTACGGCATGCGAAGGCAAAGAAAACGGAAGTTCGTCTTCGTCAAATCGATCAATATGCAATTTTAAAAATCATTGATGATGGTGTTGGGTTTGAAGTAGGTGTCAATAAAGCTGGATCATATGGTCTGAGGTCTATTCAAGAGCGTGTTCATGAAATTGGTGGAACACTAAAGGTACTAAGTTTTCCGAATAAAGGTACACAAATTGAAGTGAAAGTACCAATTATAATAGAGAGAGAGGGGGAGTAGCATGATTAAAGTACTGCTTGTAGATGATCATGAAATGGTGCGGATGGGTGTATCAGCGTATTTATCAACTCAGCCGGATATCGAAGTGGTTGGCGAAGCTGAAAATGGAAGAAAAGGTTCAGAATTAGCATTAGCATTAAAGCCAGATATTATTTTAATGGATCTTGTTATGGATGAAATGGATGGTGTTGAGGCAACGCGTGCCATTATTCAAGAATGGCCGGAAGCAAAAATAGTTGTCGTGACAAGTTTTTTAGACGATGAAAAACTATATCCTGTTATTGAAGCAGGTGCAACGAGCTATTTATTAAAAACATCAAGAGCGAGCGATATCGCAGATGCAGTACGAGCGACTTATGATGGGGAAACAGTACTTGAGCCGAAAGTTACTGGGAAAATGATGTCCCGTATGCGTCAAAAGAAAGAACAGCCACTTCATGAAGATTTAACAGAACGAGAGTTTGAAATCTTATTATTAATTGCAGAGGGAAAGAGTAATCAAGAAATTGCGGATGATTTATTTATTGCATTAAAAACCGTAAAGACACATGTAAGTAATATATTAAACAAGTTGAATGTAAGTGATCGTACACAGGCTGTTATTTATGCATTTCGACATCAATTAACGAAATAAAATGTGGCTTCCACTGTATATGACTTGTTTCATTGGTGGACGTTGTCTTTATCCCGCTATTTACGGGCAGTAAGATCTCCACCTCAAAATTCAGTGAAAGCAAACAGGTTAGGGGGGTGGAGCAACTGCCCGTAAAAGCTTGATTGGTGAGGGTTAATAATCAGTGGGGGATGAAGAAAACCCCGTTGATTAAAGTTTTACGCTATTGACGCATTTATTTGTAAGCGTTATCATTTGATTGGAAATAGTACATACAAAGGGAGAGATTGTGTATGTTAGTTCAAACAGTATTTGAAATGGGTAAAAATAAAAAGTTAGAAAACTACGTGAATGCATTGCAAGCACTTAAGGAGCAATACGATATTGAAACAGATTGTATTGCGATAATTGAAGCGACAGAAGAATATTATTTATTTCTAGTAAAACAAACAGATTGCTATGATGTTGTGAAAGTAGAAACAGTTGATACAAACCTTGAGTATTATACGAAAGCGTATAAAATAAGTAGTTTCAGTCATACTTCCTACCAAGTGTAAAAAACCCCCTTAATCGGGAGTTTTTTACTAAGACGCTTTAGGTTCAGAAGGAGTTTCCGTTAGTGGTATTGGTTTTGTACCCTTTAATTTTGCGACTACAAGACCGATTGTTGCTCCAGCAAGCGCTGGTAATAACCAACCAATTCCTTCATTATAAAATGGAATAAATTCAAAGTAAGAGGTAATGAATGTAACAGATACATTTCCTTGCTTTAGTCCATCAAACATACTTATTACTGCAGCCCCGATTAAAGCACCAACATAAACAGAACGGTAACCACCAAAGTACTTATGGAGTAATGATAATAGTACGAGTACGATAGCAATTGGATATACAACTAGTAAAATTGGAACAGAGATTGCAATGATTTTTGTTAAGCCTAGGTTTGCTACTAGAAGTCCTAATACACAAATGATACCTGCTAGCTCTTTGTAAGAAAATTTCGCAAATAATGTTGAGAAATATTGGCTACATGCTGATACAAGTCCAACGCATGTTGTTAAACAAGCCAGTGTAACGATAACCGCTAATAAGGCAAGGCCATATGGGCCGAATAACTGTTGTACAATAACAGTAAGTAATTGACCGCCATTTTTTGCATATCCAAGTGAAACACTAGTTACACCTAGCCAGCCAAGTGCTCCATATACGAGTACGAGCCCTGCAGCTGCAATAAGTCCTGCTTTTGTCGTTGCAATTGCAACAGCTTTACGATCTTCTACACCTTTTGAGCGAATTGCATTCACGACGATAATCCCAAATGCAAGTGCCGAGATCGTATCCATTGTTAAATATCCTTCCATAAATCCTTTGAAAATAGGAGAAGTTTGATACTCTTGCATCGATGGACCTGAATTTCCGAGTGGTGTGAAAACACTTTTTACAAACAATAAGAAAATAGAGAATAGTAAAATAGGTGTTAGCACATTTCCGATACGATCAACGAGTTTAGAAGGATTTAAGCTAAGCCAAAATACGATAGTGAAAAAAATGACCGTATATATAAATAAGGATAAGCTACTAGTACGAATTGTTTCTGGTAAGAAAGAACTAACACCCATTTCGTAAGCGACGTTAGCGACACGTGGAATTCCCATGGAAGGGCCAATTGCAATATATACAACTACTGTAAATAAAATTCCAAATAAAGGGTGAACATGACTTGCAAGTTGTTGCATTCCATTTCCTGAAAGAGAGATTGCAATAACAGTTAATAACGGTAAGCCAACTCCTGTTAGTAAAAACCCGAGCATTGCTGGCCAGAAGTTTTCACCAGCGTTTTGTCCAAGCATTGGAGGGAAAATTAAATTACCTGCTCCAAAAAATAAAGAAAATAGCATAAGACCTGT
This sequence comes from Bacillus sp. FSL K6-0042, assembly GCF_038006685.1. NCBI lineage: Bacteria > Bacillati > Bacillota > Bacilli > Caryophanales > Bacillaceae > Bacillus > Bacillus sp. FSL K6-0042. Next base: position 1,740,869 of record NZ_JBBOVS010000001.1, on the reverse strand, counting down.
GAAAAAAATATGTTTTTTTGATACAGTGTTCATTGTGTTTCCTCCTTTTATAAAAATTCATTCGTAAGAACACAAAAAACTCGCCCCTTAAAAAGGGACGAGTTATATTTACCCGCGATACCACCCTAGTTCATACACGTAGAAATACATCTATATGTATGCGGCTTTGCAACGTACAACATGATACGTGTTCCTTGTAACGGGGGACGACCGGTAAGAACTTACTACATCCTTCGGTTCTACTTCTCGGAGATGATTTTCGGTTATGAGCTGAACGTTGGCTTTCAGCAAGATGCCAACTCTCTGGGGAACAGCTGTATATAACGTACTCTTTCTCGTCAATGAATTTTGTTCAAGTATTCTGACAGTATTTTCACATGTTTTTTTCATAAAGTCAATAGATTTTTTGAATAAAATTTTGAGGGAGTGTATCTATATGAGAAATAGAACGAATAAAATTTGCAAAAGCTTCCTGATCTGTCGGGCCTTCGGAGCGATTTCTGCCCTCTTTAAATGTCAAAAATTTATCTCCTCCATTTGCTAAGAAAGAATTGACTACTACAGAGTATATTTGATCATCGCGTAATGGTGTTCCGTCATCTAATGAAATTGTTTGGACGATGCTATTTTTCCAACTATAACGAATCCCTGAAATTTGTAGCATGCGAGTTTCTTCTTTCCATTGCTCTTGCAAGACATTTCGAATTTCTTTTCCAGACAAATACATTTTAATTAATTTGTTGCCGAATGGTTGTATGAGGAAGGTATCTTCCCATGTAATTGTTCCTTTTTTTAAATTATGCCGGATGCTTCCAGGATTTACAAAAGCAATATCCGCCTGCATAGTTTGGCGCTGGGCTATTGCGAGAACTGTTCCTAAATTTGATTCGCCGTGTTCATTTTGATTACGAGTTAACTCATGGTCCGTTATTCCGAGTTGTTCCTCTACTTTAGATTGGATTTTTGAGGCGTAAGAATCTATCCAGTTTCTTGTGTGTAAATCAGGAGAAATTGCATTTTGATAGACAGGGATAATTGTTGCAGCTTTTTTCGTAATATCTTTCGTTTTACGATTTAATGTAAAGGTGACGTTTGAAAATGCTTTTCCGTATGAGTAGGCTTGAACAAGCAATTTGCCGTTCACATTTCCATTTATATAGGAGTGGGTGTGACCACCAAAAATAATATCAACATCAGGATCTATTTGAATAGCTAAATCAGCTAAAGATCCATTTGTATTACTTTCTGTCGTATTACCACCTAGGTGGGCAAGAATAACAAATGCATGAATACCTTTCTTTTGTAGTTGATACACATAAAGGTTAATCGAAGAAGCTTCATCTAAAAAACGAATAGAAGACATATCGTTGTACATTGTTAGAAAAGGAGTATCGTTTGTAGAAACGCCGATGAATGCGATTGGAATTCCATCAATCCATTTAATTATATAGGGGGGGAAGAGTGGTTGATTCGTTTCACTGTATACAATATTTGCGGATATATAAGGAAAGGAGCTACCTGAAAACGAACTTGTTTGTGTAACGGATTCGCCATTAATTAGTTGTTGCAGAGCAATGGGCCCCCTATCGAACTCATGGTTTCCTATTGTACCAACATCAAATTGAAGATTATTTAAAAACTCCATCGTTGGTTCATCATGAAAAAGTGCTGAAATCGGAGGACTCCCACCAATCATATCCCCTGTATGAACAAGTAAGGTGTTAGGGTTTTTATCGCGGTAGGATTGAATGTAAGCAGATATATAATCAGCACGCCCTACAGCTTTATCGTGCAACGCTGAAGTCGTATTTAATTGGCCGTGGAAATCATTGAGGCCGAGAATTTGCACGGATACGTCGGTAGGTGAAGAAGAAGGGGATAGAAAAGAAAAAATTAGTTTGATAAGAAAAGGGAGTAATAAGAAATAGTTCATATTGACACTCCTCAATTTAAATTATTTTAGGGTGTGGATTTTTACTTACTGCCCGTAAAGACCCGATTGGTGAGAGTTGATAATCAGTGAGGGGTGAAGAAAACCCTTACTGATGGACGTTTCACTTTATTGTATGAGAAGTGGAAGGGAATCTTTTGTAAAAAGTACGTAAAAGTATAGAGGTTATGTAAAAATTTTTTGAGAAATATGACAATTAGAACAGAAAGGCAGGAATCTTTTTTATTAATAGAGAATAATACTACAATCCACTTGCTGGAAAGAACAAACTAAAAAGAGGTGACGGAAATGCTTGCGATGGGTGTATTGTTCGGAATTATAGTGATTTGTGGTTTCATATGGTTATATTATTCGCGTTCATTTAAACAAGCAGAAGTGTTACTTTTTCAAAAAGGAAGTTTGTTGACAAGTCAGTCCAGATATTTAGTATGTCCAAAGTGTGGAAGTGCACAGGCCAGAAGTGGAGGGTATCAAGAATGTTGCAAAATTAGGTTATGAAAGGAGAAAGCCTCACAAAATTATGTGAGGCTTTCTTAAAATTTTGTAGCACTCCAAATAGTCCAGCGATCTTGTTCAATAATCGGAGCTATATTGTTTAGTTTAGAGTGAATGTGATGGAGTAATTGAGAAAGTTCATTGTCTGTTAATTCGTATAAAATGGATCGGCCTGTTCGTGGTGATAAATCTTGTAATAATGTTTCAATCGAATCATGGATTTTTCGCACTTCCCACATTGTTTGAAGGGGAAGTGGATACATGCCGTTTTGTGCGATGAGTTGTTGTATGTGCGTTGCTTTCGGTCTTCGCTTTTCCTCTATTTGAATGAGCTTAGGATAGATGGAGAAGAAATACCCACGAATATGTTCTGGGCTTCCTGGAATTGTACAATCTTCAATGGTACGATCTTGAAGAATGAGCCTTCCATTTTTCTTTAAGATACGTGAGGCCTCTTGTAAAAATTTCGGGATGTCTTGTAAATGATGGATAACAGCACGAGAAATCACAATATCAAAAGTTTCATTAGCAAACGGCATATGGTGGGCATCACCATGAATAAATGAGATGTTTGGGACGGAAGCGCAATTCTCTGTTGCCGCTTGCAACATTTTTTTTGAGAAATCGAAGCCGATGACTTTGCTAGCTCTCATAAGAGCCAGTTTTTTCGTATAAATACCACCACCGCAGCCGATATCAATTATGTTTTTACCACTTACATCAATTATATTTTGAATCATCTCACACCAAGAGGAATCTGCTTTTCGCGTGGCGTAGGTGTACTTATTATTAGCATCATGAAAATTAATGGACATGTGAAAACCTCCCTTCGTATTTAGTATATCTTATTTCATCATACATAACGTTTTTGTTTCATTTTCAAGGACAATAAGCTTTTCTTATTGTTCTAGATAGGAGAGAAAAAATTGAAAAGAAAATGGGTGTTTTTCTTACTATTTTTTTTATTAGCATCGTGTAGTCAAGTTGAACAAAAAAAGGAGAAAAAACAAGTAGAAGAGACGGTGAATCCTATGCAGGAAAGTATACAAGTAACAATTATACAAAAAGGAAAGCTTGAAAAGGTTTTAAAGCAAGAGGAAGCAAAGAAAGTGGTGGATATTATTAATAAAGCTGAGAAACAACAAATAACAGGGGGTTTTGGAGAACCAGAGTACGAAATCCAAATTGAGAAAAACGGAAAGAAGAAAATATATCGTGCATGGCTAAGAGGGGAATCTCGTCAAGGGTGGCTACAGGATGAAAAAGAGACGTATATGCTTACAAAATCTGAGACAGAGCAACTTTTATCTATACTTCCAGGTGCTACTGAGCAACAAAATGATGATACAAAAGTGAACGCTTTAATAGAAGTGACAAAAAAGGACATGCAAATTACTGCTTTTCATATTAAAACAGATGAGAAAAAAATAAAATACACAGTATTTTATACAATCTCGGATTCTTTATATAAAACTTTAGAAAAAGAAGGGGAGTATTATTTTCAATTGATTTTTCCTGAAAAAATGCAACAGGTAGTCGGAAAGAAAATGAGTGAAACTATTGCAGGAGAAAAAGTTAGAGAAGGATATAAACAATATGAAGTGAATCTTACTGTACCTATAGAGGGTGCATCAACTTCCCAGTTAAAAGCATTAGAAACTTATTATGATCATTATGATTTACAAGTATTGAATCATAAAAAAGAAAAAGTAGGTACGTTTCAAAATATTATTCAAATTGTAAAAGAGTATGGTGAAAAAATGAATTTGCAAAGATAGTCAAAAACTTTCCTAGGAAATGATAATAGAGTGAACCTAAAAGGTTCACTCTATTATTTTGTTTTGGTAGACGGCTCATTTAACGATTTTCGTGTAATAAGATAGGAAATCATAAGAGCAGAAAGAATTATAAGAATAATAAAGAGATGCTTTGGTAACAAATCTAATAGTAAGACATAGCCAACTGTATAAAAGATTAATGCCGAAGCTAAAAAAGAAAGGGCACTAATCATGAAAGATTGTAATCTCATTTTTGTCTACCTCCTTTCGTTATTAGTTTTGGCTAAAATTGGATGAAATAAACGTCATTTTTAATAATTGAACACGCTCTACAAAAAAAGAAATAAGCTATCCAAAATTTTGGTTAGCTTATTTCTTTTTGGGAAAAATATGAAGGTGTATATTTAATTCGTTAGTTTAGTAACAAATAGCGGGATAAATCTAAATCGTTCATATATTTTTCACAAAAACACCGTGTTTATAGTGATTAAAATCACAACCTTCCATTTTGGCTTCGTTTACAATAACAATATACAAGGAAATAGAGGAGTGGGATACAATGTTAAGTGCAAAAACAATTGAAATAGTAAAATCAACAGTACCATTATTACAAGAAAAAGGTGTTGAAATTACGACACGCTTTTATCAAATTATGTTCTCGGAACATCCGGAATTATTAAATATTTTTAACCATACAAATCAGAAAAAAGGAAGACAGCAACAAGCGTTAGCAGGTGCAGTGTATGCAGCAGCAACGTATATTGATAATTTAGAAGTTATTATTCCTGTTGTAAAACAAATTGCTCATAAGCATAGAAGTTTAGGAATTAAAGCTGAACACTATCCAATTGTAGGGAAATGTTTACTACAAGCAATTAAAGAGGTTGCGGAGGCACCACAAGAAGTGTTAGATGCTTGGGGAGAAGCGTATGGTGTAATTGCTGATGCATTTATTAGTGTCGAAGCAGGAATGTATGAAGAGGCAGCGGAAAAAGAAGGAGGATGGAAAGATTTCCGTAACTTTATCATTGTAAAAAAAGAGAAAGAGAGCGACGTAATCACATCATTTTATTTAAAACCAGAAGATGGAGGGAAGCTATCTTCATTCTTACCTGGTCAATATGTAACGATCCAATTAAATATAGAGGGTGAAACATATACACATAATCGACAATACAGCTTATCAGATGCTTCTGGTAAAGACTATTATCGAATTAGTGTAAAACGAGAAACAGCTACAGAGACACCGGATGGAAAGATATCTAATTATTTACATGATCACATCCAAGAAGGAGATATTCTTCCATTAAGTGCACCAGCAGGAGATTTCGTATTAAATATGGATTCAAACTTACCGATTGTGTTAATCAGTGGCGGTGTTGGTATTACGCCGATGATGAGTATGCTAAATACATTAATTGAGCAAGCTTCAAATCGTAAGGTATACTTTATTCACGCAGCATTAAATAGCAATGTGCATGCGATGAAAGAGTATGTACAGCAAGTAGAGAGCGACTATGAACAAGTAGAAGCATACACTTGTTACTCTTCGCCAACAGAACAAGACCTACAAATGAAAAACTTTGATAAAGAAGGTTTCATTGATTTAGATTGGCTGCAATCTATCATTCCTACGTCTGAAGCAGAATTTTACTTCTGTGGCCCGGTACCATTTATGAAGCATATTAATGCGGCTTTAGTAGAATGGGGAGTTTCACCTGAACACATTCATTATGAATTTTTCGGACCGGCAGCAAGCTTATCATAAGGAAAACAAAAAAACGAGGTGTTAGTTTACCTCGTTTTTTGTTTGTTCTCGTAACAAGCGATTTACTGTCTCACGACGTACACCGATAAGTTGTCCGATTTCTGTTTGTGTTAGTATTTCATAAATGGGAATTCCTCCTAAATAGAGTGCGAACCACTCTTGTAAACGGTGGAGACGTTCTTTTGGAGAAACAGTTGTTAATTGATCGATTCGTTGCTGCATCATTCGCAATTTCGTTTGTAGTTGCATGGCGATGTCAGCATATAATTCTGGATTCTCCTGTAGTTTTTCGTACCATGTATTACATACAATGGGTTGGACCTCTGTCTTAATTAAAGCGATGGCTGTACCATGATATTCTTTCGGTGAAATTAAAGAATGGTGAGGAATTGTCTCACCAGGAACGATAATATTAAATAAAAATGGTGTTCCGTCTTCTTGTAACCGAACGACCTTTAATAGACCAGTTTTAATAAAATATAAAGGTCCTTCTTCACCTTGACGAAATAGTATATCCCCTTTATGTAGAATCAATGTTAGCACCCCATTATTTAGTTCTATTAGTTTATTGTAAGTGATATACATATAAATTCAAATACAAAAGGTGATGTATATATCCATTTTGATTTTCCAGCATATAAATCGTTGCTATGAAGAACAAAATGTGACCGCACTCGTTTTTCTCTTTGCTTTCACTTGGTATAGGGACAGGAAGAGGGGCTGATTGCTTCTATGCATAGCCGGATGATCTCTCTCACTTACAAAGAAAGGTTTTATGTCAGTGTTTCAATTTGCACTTATATTGTTATAAACAGCAATTTTATTGACGAAACGTATGCTATTACAGTAGTATACTATTTAGTGTGTAATAGTACTAGCAATGAATACGCTGTAGGGGGTTTAGTATATTGTTAGATGCGAAAATGACTGATATGAAAATTCCAGCTAATGCTGTCATACATGTGGAAGAGATGAAAGGTGGAGTCGTTCTATCAGTTGAAATAGATGGTCAAATTATTTATACAATGGCTTATGACGAAGAAACGGATAGCTACGCTGAATTGTATGATAGAAATGATAAACGAGCACGTCAAGTACATGAAGATTTTATGGGGTGGTCACTCCTTCACTAAAAGATGTCAATATGACATCTTTTTTTGTTGAATCGATTGATTATACGAATTTATGTAATAAATAGATAAAATTTGTAATAATTGATTTTGCATTGTTAGCATATTGTAAAGGCAAAGTGTCCTTTTTTTCGCTATCATAGAGGTAACAGCCCAGCTATAGGAGTGTGATCACCATGGACAAATTATATATTTCAAATTTGATGTTGTTGTGTGTGTGTACAGTATTATGTTTTATTTTAGGGATGTTTTTGTATTCCTGCGTATGAAAAAACGCATTCTAAAAAGAACGCGTTAGAGGAAAGAACTGATAATCAGTTTAGTTCCAAGAATAAGTAATGTGATACGCAATAAATTGATAATCGCATTACCGCTTAATTTTGTATTAATGTAAGCTCCGATTTTTCCGCCAATCCAAGCACCTGGAATAAGAATCAATGCATAAATCCAGCTTACATTGCCAAGAGAAATATGAGTCAAAGAACTTACAATTGCTGATAAAAAGACAATAAACATTGAAGTTGCAACAGCAATTTGTGCAGGAAATGCAAAAAGAAGCATCATTGCTGGAACGAGCAATACACCGCCACCAATTCCAAATAATCCAGATATGAAACCAACTACAAATGCGATAATAATCGAAAGAAACGGTGGGAATTGATAATAAACGGTTTTACCTTCAGAATCCGTGAAAGAACGTTTAATAACAGTTGCATCTGAGAGGGAAAGAGGTTTCAATTTATCACGTAACAAGAGAAGGATAGATACAAAAATAAGGAAAATTCCAAAGTATAAAGAGAAAGAATCCTGATTCAAAAATTTGTTTGCCCACGATCCAATAATCCCTCCAGGACCGCTCCCTATAAATAAAATAAGTCCACTTTTATAATCTACTCGCTTATGTTTCATATAAGTAAGAGTAGAGGAGAGACCAGTGAAAACTACGGTCACAATTGATGTTCCAACTGCGAGTTGTGGTGATAAACTATGCAGTCCAATTAGTAAAGGGACGATGATAATTCCTCCGCCAAGCCCTACTAGGCTTCCGACTGTTCCTGCGATTAATCCAATGAAAAGTAACATGATATATTCCAAAATTGCCAACTCCTCTGTATAACTAATCCAACATTCATTATACACACTTTTTGAAAAGAAATAAGATTGTTCACAAAAAAGTCGTCTTCCTAGAAAAATAAGGAAGACGACTTTTGATTAGAAAATTAAATGTAATAGGCAATAGAATAGAGCAGCTAATGAAGCTGAAATTGGAAGTGTAATCACCCATGTAATTAACATGCGCTTTGCAGTTCCCCATTTTACACCTTTTACACGATGTGAAGCACCTACCCCTAAAATAGAAGAAGAGATAACGTGCGTTGTACTAACTGGTAAATGAATAAATGTTGCTCCGAAAATGACAAGAGATGATGATAAATCAGCAGCTACACCGTTTACAGGACGAATTTTCATAATTTGTCCCCCAACAGTTTTAATAATTTTCCATCCACCGACAGAAGTACCAAGACCCATTGCAAGAGCACATGAGAATTGAACCCATAAAGGAATATCTCCAGAATTATGAAGGCCATTTGTCATTAATGCCATTGTAATAATACCCATTGCTTTTTGAGCATCGTTTGTACCATGTGTATAAGCTTGTAGTGCTGCGGTAAACACTTGGAATAAACGGAAGTTTTGATTCGTTTTCGTTAAATTAAAGTTTTTAAAGACAACTTTAAAAATACTATACACGATAAAACCAATAACAAATGCAACGATTGGTGAAATAATTAAAGCTTCAATAATTTTAATAAATCCTTTGAAATTAATTGCACTTAGACCAGCAGCAGCAATTGCAGCACCTGCGATTGCACCAATAATTGCATGCGAAGAACTACTTGGGATTCCATAGTACCAAGTAATTAAGTTCCAAACAATTGCAGCAAGCAGAGCGGCTAAAATAACATATGATCCATGTTCTAAAGCAAAAGGATCAACAATGTCTTTTGTAATTGTTTTTGCTACACCTGTAAATGTCATTGCACCTAAAAAGTTCATAATAGCTGCCATGATAATGGCTTGTCGTGGCTTTAAAGCTTTGGTAGAAACAGCTGTCGCAATGGCGTTCGCTGTGTCATGGAATCCATTAATAAAGTCGAAAGCTAAAGCACAAATGACTATTAAAACAGTTAAAATCAAGACTGTATCCATGATCAAACTCCTTATGCGTTCTTCATAATAATTGTTTCTAATACGTTTGCAACGCTTTGACAGCTATCAGCAACTTCTTCTAGCTCTTCATAAATTTCTTTGAATTGAATGATCTTGATCGGATCTTTTTCACGAGAGAATAAATGTTTAATGGCGTGACGACGAATATCATCACACTGTGATTCGTAATCCTTAATTTTAATTGCATTTGTGCGAATGTCCACTAATTTCTTATTCGACATAAGTTCAACGGAGTTTGCAATTTCAATCGCACATTGATTAATTGCCTCCACAAATTTAATCATGTATTCATCTGCCTCTGTAATAGAATACATTTCGAATAAACCTGCACTGTGGTCTAATCCGTCTAGTACATCATCCATGCTCATTGCAAGTTGCAGGATGTCTTCACGTTCAATAGGAGTAATAAACGCTTTGTTTAGCTCCATAATGATTTCGTGAATAAATGAGTCACCTTTTGACTCATATTCTTTCATGCGCATAGAAAATTCTTTTAAATCGCTAGCATTTTTAATTTTATACTCCACGAAAAATTGCGCGCCTTCTTTTAAATTTTCAGAAACATTCATTAACATTTCAGAAAATTTATCTTTTTTAGATTTAAATACCATTATTGTTACCCCCACGAAAAGTAATATATGTAAAATATATTGGCTAGTCAATTCTAACAAAAAACTGTCGGTTTTTAAAACATTTTATCGAAAAGTTTACAAAAACTTAACATAATACATATTGATGCATTAATAATATTAATAACGACTAATGAATATCTTACTTGTAGAATGTCCTTTTCTTGCAAAAAGTATGAATGAGAAAGAAATACTTTACACTTGAAGAACTATTACGTTATTATAATAAATTTAAAAGGAGGGAGTTTCTTCCTTTTCCTGATGAAAGTGTAAATAAATGAAGGAAGTGAATAAATGAAATTGAACAACACTCATTTCAAAAAAATGCTTGAGTGGTTCAACAAGAGGAAGAAATTGCGCAATATATTATTAATTTTTGGCGGTTTTTTCGTTACCCTATTTATTGCGGTAAATATAATGATCTCCATTCAAGACATATCTGCATTAAAACAGGCTGTTCCGCAGCCAACACTTATTTACGATGCCAATAAAGAAGTGGCAGCAAAGCTATCTTCTTCCAAGGCGGAAGGTATTAAAAGAAAAGATATTCCCGATATTATGATTCAAGCGGTTGTAGCAGTAGAGGACAAAGAGTTTTTTAGCCATCATGGTATTGACTATAGTGGGATTATGAGTGCCATATTAAAAAATATTACGGCGGGAGAAGTAGTTGCTGGTGGCAGTACAATTACACAACAGCTTGCGAAAAATGTATTTTTAACACAAGAACGTACATTTTCACGTAAGTTTAAAGAGTATTTTTTGACGAAGAAGATAGAGCGTACGTATACAAAAGATGAAATTATTGAAATGTATATGAATCAAATTTATTTTGGTGAAGGAGCTTGGGGGATAAAAAAAGCAGCGAAATCATATTTCGATAAAGAAGTAAAAGATTTAACAATAGCAGAAGCTGCGACAATAGCAGGATTAATTAAGGCACCGTCAACCTATTCACCATATAAAAATTTTAATAAGTCAATTGAAAGACGGAATGTTGTTTTAGCACTAATGAAAGAGCAAGGGTATATTACAGAAAATCAATACAAGAAAGAGCAAGAGACAGGCCTTGCATTACGACGAGGTGTTGATGATAAGTATAAAGGAAAATATTCGCAGTATGTGGATTATATTGTACGTGAGGCAATGGAGAAATATGAATTGACGCAAAATGAAATTTTAGCTGGTGGATATCGTATTTATACAGAGCTTGATCCGAAAAAACAACAAGCAGTAGAAGATGTTGTGAATAATGATAATTATTTCCAAGGGAGTAACGCTGATCAGCCTATGCAAACGGGCGTTGTTTTGATGGACCCGAAAACTGGTGGTGTACCCGCACTAGTCGGCGGGAGGGGGACGTATCAATTTTTGCAATTTAACCATGCAACGCAATTAAAAAGGCAACCTGGTTCAACCCTAAAGCCTTTTGCCGTATATGTACCAGCATTAGAACAAGGATATGAAGTATATGATGTTTTAAAAGATGAGCCGCTTAATATAAAAGATTATGCGCCCCAAAATAGTGATCATGCTTTTCATGGTGATGTTACAATGTATGAAGCGATTGCTAAGTCCTATAATGTACCAGCTGTTTGGTTGTTAGAACAAATTGGATTGGAAAAAGGTTTGAAGTCATTAGAGCGTTTTGGTATCCCACTACAAGCAGAAGACCGTACTCTTCCTATTGCTTTAGGGGGAATGCATACTGGAACTTCTCCATTTGTAATGGCTCAAGCTTACGCTACTTTTGCTAACGATGGTGTACAAGTTGAAGGGCATGCAATCCGGGAAATACAGAATGCTGAGGGAGAAACAGTTGGGAAATGGTATAAAAAAGAAACCCGTGTAACGAGTGAGAAAGTTGCTCAAAAAATGACGTACTTATTAAAGGGTGTTGTTGAAAAAGGAACGGGTGAAAAAGCAAAGGTGAAAAATATTGATACTGCTGGAAAAACGGGAACCACTCAGCTTGTGGATGGTCCAAGCAGCGGAGCGAAAGATTCTTGGTTTGTTGGCTATACACCGGATTTAGTGGGGGCTATTTGGATAGGATATGATAAAACAGACAGTGAGCATTATGTGCCAGGTGGTAGTCAAATTACAACGACAATGTTTCGAGATATTATGAAAAAAGCTGATGAAAACCCTAGTCAAAAAGCATTTCAATTATCGCTTATATCAGAAGCTGACTATTCGAAACAATTAAAGACAATTGAAGAAGAAAAGAGAAGAAAAGAAGAAGAGAAAAAGCGTCAAGAAGAAGAAAAACAGAGAAGAGAACAACAAAAAGAATGGATTGATAAAGTAAAAGAGTGGATTCCATTTTTGTAAAAATAAAAAGAGACGAATGATTATATTCGTCTCTTTTTTATATGAAGTGAAAAAATTTTTAGCAAGTGTATTACTGTTCATTGAGGCGAATGATTACGTTGGAATGGGATTGTGAAGTGTAAATAATGGAAATTGTTCCTTTGCTAATTGGCTCATAAGGTAGGTCTTCTTCGTATTTTCCAATATTTTTATTGTGAATGGATAATGTGATTTCATCGATTTTCTGATTTTTATATTGTTCTTTAATTTTTTTAGCAATCTGATTCAGGTCATGATGGGAAGCAGCTTCTGTAATAATCATTCCTTTGATAACTTTTTTTTCTTTAGATGAGGAAGAGGATAGAGGGACTGTATTTTGTTTTGCATATAGTAGCTCATATGGAGCTATATTGCTGTTTTCTGCTGCTTTTGATGTAGCAGTATATTCTAAAGTTAAAAAGAATGCTGAGCATAAAAATATACATGACATAAGGGAAATCCAAAAGCGTATTGACAATAAGACTTTCATTTTCATCCCTCTTTCATATCATTGTCTTCTTTATCTATCATACAAAATAAGCGTTAAGCTAGAGTAAATTTGAAGTAAAGAAACGTAAAGAAGGAAATCAAATATTTAAGATGAGATGAATAGCATCTAGTTATTTCTTACTGTGTATGTGTGTTAGATTTGGAATGGAGGAAGAGACAGCAGTTAGAAAAGTGAAAAAAGAAACAGGAATAGACATCGAACGAATTAAGCTTTGTGGCATTTCTCATGAAAGAGGAAAAGGAATAGATAATACATATTGATTAGGGGAATGGATTGGCGGAGAACTAAGGACGTGTGCTGAAAGTTTATAAATCGTATATTTTCAATATATTTATTTAATTATATCAGTGGGGCTTCATCCCCACTGATTATTTTTAGGGATATGCTATAAGCCCGCCCCTTTTTGTGCTAATGGAATTGAGATGATAAATGTTGTTCCATTTTCATTACTAGAAACTTTTAAAGTTCCATTGTGATTTTGAATGATTTTTCTTGTTACTGATAATCCGAGTCCAGTTCCTGCATCTTTTGTAGAGAAGAATGGATCAAATATATAGTCTTGAATCGCTGGAGGAATACCAGTTCCATTGTCTTGGAAAGTAATGCGAGCAAAATTATCCAAACGATGACTAGTGATTTGAATGGACAAAGATTTATCACTTTTTGCATCCACAGCATTTTGAAATAAGTTTAGGAAAACTTGAACGAGCTCATGTCGATCAATATTCACTAATATGTCTTCTAAATCGGAGGATAAATTATATTCAATAGAAATGTTATGCAAAAATACTTCACTAGCTAGTAGCTGTTGGATATATTCACGTAAAAAAGTATTAATGGGAAATGGTTCTCTTTTAAATTCGTGTGCTTTTGAAATAGATAAAAATTTAGTGATGATACTATTGGCACGATCTAATTCAGGAATGAGTAAATTTTGAAAAAGCTCTTTATTAGAAGGTGAAACACTTTCTTGTAAAAATTGTAAATAACCGCGTACTGTTGTAAGTGGATTACGAACTTCATGTGCAATTCCAGCTGCAATTCGACCCGCTAATGCAAGTTTTTCGGCATCACGTTCGGTATTTAAATAATGAAAGACACTAATCACACGGAAGATTTCTCCATTATAGTCACGGATAATTCGATTGTCAGAAATACCATAATTTGTATCTAACACCTCTTCGTTGTAAATCTCTTTTCCGCTCCTTAATGTTTCTAAAGCTTTAATTTTTTCTTCAGGTAAGTTTAATAGCTTTTGAATTGGTTGACCAATTATATCGTTTCGTGATATTCCCAAATCATCTGCTGCAGATTGATTGCATAATGTAATGATGCCTTTATTGTCAATAAAGGTGACATGATGCGAAAATGCATCAAAAATATGAACAAAGTGTTTTTCAAGTTGCTCAAATAGAAATAAGGAATCGCAAGTTAGTACAAAGTTTGATTCTATATCTTCTTTTGGTATGCGATTAATGTAATGAGAAGTCCCTTTTTTATGTAATTGTAAACCTAGTTGTGAATTTTCGTATGTAAAATGATGTGGTAATTGGTTCACCAACTGTTCATAAAACTGTACTTTCTTTTCTAATTCTTTTATTTGATTTTCATGAGATAAAGTAGTATCCTCTTGAATCATAAATAAATAACTCCTCAATTTAAAAATTCTTCCATCTAGTATATCATATTTTTATAAGGATGCTCTTGAAGAAGATTGAAACTTTGTTAATTAGGTGTGTACTGATTGATAAAAATAGGATAAGGAGGGATAAGGGTGATTTCTATTGGATTAACAGGATGGGGAGATCACGATTCTTTATATATGGATTCCTATGAAAATAGAAATAAATTGCGAACATATAGTGAGTATTTTCCTATTGTTGAAGTAGATAGTTCGTTTTATGCGATGCAACCAGTTCGGAATTATATGAAATGGGCCGGAGAAACACCAAAAGATTTTTCATTTGTTGTTAAAGCGTATCAAGGGATGACGGGACATATACAGGGAGAGATTCCATTTTCCAATTTCGATGAGATGTTTGAAATATTTAAACAATCGATTATTCCACTTCAAGAGGCAAATAAATTAAAGGCGATATTATTTCAATATCCACCTTGGTTTGATTGTCAGAAGAAAAATGTAGATTTACTTCGTTATACAAAAGAAAAAATGGAAGGATTACCGTGTGCCATAGAGTTTCGAAATCAAACATGGTTTAATCCAAATATGCATGATAAGACATTACAATTTTTAGAACAGGAAAAGTGGATTCATACGATTTGTGATGAACCACAAGCTGGAATTGGTTCTGTTCCACTTGTATTAGAAGCAACTCATCCTGAAATGGCACTGATACGCTTTCATGGTCGTAATATTCATGGATGGCTTGATAAAGGAGAAAATTGGCGAGCAGTTCGCTGCTTATATCGTTATAATAAACAAGAGCTAGAAGAATGGACAGAGCGATTACATACATTGCAGAAAAAGACAAAAAACATATATGTACTATTTAATAATAATTCAGGCGGGGATGCTGCTGATAATGCAAAACAACTCATGGAGATGATGCATATTACATACGGCGAACCAAAACCAGAACAACTCAATTTATTTGAATAAACGCAAAAAAAAGAAAAACACTGTACAAACAGGGGGAATGTACAGTGTTTTTCTATATGAAAAAGAGGGGTAACAATGTTACTGAGCGTTTGGTTGATTCATCAATTGTTGGCTTCATAATAAATGATAATAGTTATCATTATCATTGTCAACGTTTTTTTCGTAAATAAAATAAAATAAAAAACTTGATTTTTATGTGGAAATAGCCTGATGTGGGTTTTGAATAAAGTTTGATTGTTATTAAAAAAATGCATCAAACTTTATGGTAAATATGCAGGTTTTTTCTTTTCTTATTAAGCTAACATAGTGGAATAAATAAGTTAAACATATTGAAACGATTGCTAACAGTCGTTTCAAAGTGAGCCGTCCTATCGATTCACGATTCCTCAGTTACACATTGCCGCTAAAATTGGCATTAGTGTCATTCCTTTTGCGGTTAAAGAATATTCAACTTTTGAAGGGATTGAGGATATTCTTTCCTTTTCACGATACCACTGCATTCTAATTCACTTAGTTGAGAACTTAACATTTTATTTTCCACTTCCCGCCGATAATGGACATTGTGTAATCAAAGGGACTTTGTTAGAAGCACCTAATGTGTATCCAGGCTATCAAGTACCTTTCGTAGATAAAATTCGTCATGAAGTAAATAGTAAGACGACAGCTGTTGGTTTAATTGAAAGTGGTAAACAAGCTGAAGAAATATTAAGGAATCAACGTGCAGACTTAATAGCGATCGGAAGGCCTTTATTAGTAAATCCATTTTGGAGCGTCAACGCATCGAAAAGTTTAAAAGTTGAAATAGATGGTCCTGGTGTATATAAGAAGTATTGGTACGCTTAATGTGTATTTAAAACAAAGCTTAAAGTTGTATGGTTTATAAAAAAGAACAGCGCTTAGCGCTGTTCTTTTTTATTTACATATTGTTGTAAATAAAATGGAGTTATTTCTTGAATAAACTCCCTTGAGATAAGTGATTGAACAAGAGTGCTTTCTGAGATTGTAGCACCTGTTTTCTTTTGATACGCTTGTTTTAATAAGCCGAGTTTTTCTGCTGTTTCTTTTGGTAATTCAATTGTTAGTGTGTTCATAATTTCTCCCCCTTATTACTAGAGTACCACTACAAAATAGGAGAAACAAGAAAAGAGAAAATGAAACATAAAAAAGGTTACCAAGTTTAAAGCTGGTAACCTTTTTTATGTATAAGAACTATGGTTGTTTTTTATGCAATACCAATATATTTTAAAGTTTTTGATGGGGTACTATGATCAAAGAAGTGTTGTAAAAATGCAATATCAACACCAGATTTATATGCACAATATCCCCAAGTTTTTCGAAGTGTATGTGAGCTAATCCCTTCTAAACCAACTTCTTTTGCAGCTTTGTTTAAAATATACCATGCATGCTGTCTTGTAATAGATTTTGTACCTTTTTGAGATTTTAATAATGGTTCATTTCGTTCCCATGTTTTACGTTCTCTCACATAATCTTCGATGGCCTGTTGTAGGTCTTCGTTTACAGCGAACCATTTATGTTTTTTTACTTTTTCATTGTAAAATAAAATGGAGTGACGAACATTTTCGTTTTCATCGATGACATCACCGACTTTTAATTGTAAAATCTCGCTTACTTTTAGACCGGAATTTACAGCTAATACGAATAATAAGCCATCGCGTTTCGAAGATTGTAAAAGTATATTTTTGATTTTTTCTAATTGTTTTTCGTTTTGAATAGGTTGTCCTACTTGTTTCATTTCACGCACTCTCCTCTTTTATATGTGTAAAGGAAAGGATTAACTTGTTTACTACTATAAAGGGAGAGTGTGAATTTCATGTGAACTCCTCGTGAAATTAAGACAAATTATTTGACTTCTTTTATTTTTTGTAAATCAAAATAAAAGACGACACTATCATTGGTGTTATATACACCATATTTGGCATGGTGAAGTTCCAAAATGTTTTTTACAATTGATAAACCAAGTCCAGTTCCTCCAGTATGGCGGCTACGGGAAGCGTCTAGACGATAGAAGCGATCCCATATTTTTTGTAAACTTTTCTCTGGGATTGGATTACCGGTGTTCTCAATTTCCACTTTTACTTTTTCTTCATTTTCTATGACACGAATACGAATTTCTTTACCATCAGGTGTATAGCGAATTGCATTGCTGAGTAAATTCACAACAACTTGCTCAATGCGATTGCGATTTGCTTCAACATATATAGAGGGATTTGCATCGATTTCTACTTGTAATTGTTTTTCTTCCACACTAAATAATAGCTTCGTATACACTTGTTGGACAAGTTCACCAAGTGAAAAAGTATTCATTTCTAGTTTATACGTGCCAGATTCTAGTTTTGCTAATTCTAGCATTTCTACGATGAGTCGATTCATGTTTTCTGTTTCTTCTAAAATAACATCCGTATAGTATGTGTTATCTTTGCTGACGCCATCTTTAATACCTTCTGCAAAGCTTCTAATAACACTCAGTGGTGTTTTTAATTCATGAGATACGCCAGAAATAAATTCTTTTCTAGTTTTTTCTAATTGGCGTTCTCGTTCGATATCTTGCTGTAATTTTGTATTCGCAACGTTTAATCGATCTATTCGATCTTTTAAGTTTACTGATAATGTATTAATACTACTAGATAAACCGCCAATTTCGTCATCTACTGAAACGGGTAACTTTTCGGTGAAATCAAAATTAGCCATTTTTTTTGTGACGCGGTTCATTTTAATAAGCGGTTTAACAATGATTTTTGAATAATAAAAGGATAATAAAATAATGACGAGAAATACGACAATTAAGGCATAAACGTAATAATCTTTTAAAACGAGCATTGCTTCATTAACAGGCTGTAAGGAGGTCATCGTAAAAGCAAATTCTTTAATTTCACCTTTTTCGATAACTGGCTTTACAAAAATTTGACTTTTTCCATTCTCCTCTTCTCCGATTGTAAATGTTGTCAATTCATTTGAATTTGTTTTACCTAGCATTACAGATAGTTCCCAATGCTGAATTCCTCGTAATGTCTCTAAATTATTTGCAAGACGAAGGTCGTTTTTGGAAGGAAGGTGTATTTTGGATACAATCCCTTGAAATGTATGGTCGCCAAGTCTTGTGTCTTTTGCATATCTATTTTTCTTAGCGTTTGTCCAATCAATATTGAATAATTTAAAGTCAGACATGATGTTATCATTTTGCCATGTATTATAACGAGTCGTAATCGTAACAGGTATAATTACATCTTTTTTTAAAATTCCTTCTATCTGAATAAAATCATCACTTTTTAACTGTAAATTCATAAACTTCGTATATTCATCGATTGTTAAAATATTGTTGAGTGGAATGGAATACGATTTATTTGATTTATCTACAATCTCAATATAGTAATTATTTTCATCTTTTATAATTCCATTTGGATCTAATAAAACGACGTCAGCGTTTGTTTTTTCGTGAAATTCTTGTTTGAGCTTTCTTATTTCCTCAAATGTTCCCCCACTCTTTTCATAACTTGATAAAAACTTTTCAAAGGCAGTTTGGACAGTTTGAACCTTCTTATTAATATAAAATGTTTCTAAAAACAATGATTGCCCAATGAAAAAAAGGAGGAAGGTAACAGTAAATAATGTTGATGTTAATAAAAATAGTTTAAAGACAATACTTCTTTTTTTCACTTCTTCACCTCATAAAAGAATATTCGCATAAATATTTTCTTTATTATAACAAACGATAAAAGAAAGTAGGGACCGAAAATCTTTTTCTATCTGGAGTTGTTTTTTATAAAAAGTCATATAAAGTAATTATTTAATTTAGAAAACAATAAAAAAGAACTCGCCAGACGTATGACAAGTTCTTTTGTACATTATGATTGAATTGCCGCGTCTAAAGCGATTTCAATCATTTCATTAAATGTAGTTTGACGCTCTTCAGATGTTGTTTCTTCTCCAGTAAAGATGTGATCACTTACTGTTAATACAGATAATGCATTTACACCGTACTTCGCTGCTAATGTATAAAGAGCAGTTGTTTCCATTTCTACAGCTAATACACCGTATTCACCAAGTTTTTTCACCATGTCCATGCTTTCACGATAGAATACATCTGCCGTTAATACATTACCAACACGAATGTGTAGTCCTTTTTCTGTTCCTGCATCATATGCTTTCTTTAAAAGATCAAAGTTCGCAGCTGGCGCAAAATCAAATCCAGGGAATGTTAAACGGTTCATGTTAGAGTCTGTGCAAGCCGTCATTGCGATAATTACGTCACGTACTTTTACATCTTTTTGAATCGCTCCACATGTACCTACGCGAATTAAATTTTTCACTCCATAGCTTTGGATTAATTCGTTAACATAAATAGAAATAGAAGGAACACCCATGCCTGTCCCTTGAACAGAGACACGTTTTCCTTTATAAGTTCCAGTGAATCCTAACATACCACGTACATTGTTATAGCAAGTTACATCCTCTAAAAATGTTTCTGCAATATATTTTGCACGTAGTGGATCGCCAGGTAGTAAAATAGATTCAGCAATTTCACCTTGTTTTGCTTCAATATGAACGCTCATAAAAATCCTCCTCGTTATGTATAGATATAAATTAACATCATCTGCATTATACACTAGGAATCCTGCCAATTAAAATCTTTTTCTTATTTGTAGTATATACAAAATACAACGTTTTCAATAGTTTGTTATTTATCCCGCATTAACGGGCAGTAAGACCCCCACCTCAAGATTCAGAGAGAAACAAGGAAGGTGGGTGGGGGATCAACTGCCCGTAAAAGCCCGATTGGTGAAGGCTAATAATCAGTGGGGGATGAAGAAAACCCCCACTGATTAAAGTTTCACTTTATTACATAGCGGGTTTTTGTAAAAAAGAAATATATAAAAACAAGTTGAAAAACCGATATAAACCCTTTCTTTTTAGGTAGGAGAGAGCATTCGACCATGCATAGAAGCGGTCAGACCCTCTTCCTGCCCCATGCCAAGTGAAAACAAAGAGAGAAAATAAGTAGCGGTCACCTTTTATTCTTCATAGCAACTACTTATATGTTGGAAAATCAAACTGGACATATGTAGAAAGAAGATGTAGCGATGTTCTTTTTATAGGTGTAATAGTCAGAATTATGTTACAATTTATAAAAAAAGTATGGCAGGTGATTGTTTGAAAAATCTTGTCATTGGGCTAATTGCGTTACTATTTATTGTGGCTGGTGGATTTTACATCCAGAAGTATAAAGGAACGACAGAAACAGCAGGGGACATTCGAGAGGTAAAATGGGATATAAAAAATAGAAAGGGAAATGAAAAAATAGATATTACATTTCAACTGTTTAATAAAAATAACAACGAAATTCGTGGAGTTAATGATCGTATTAGAGCTATTATCGTGGACGAGCAGTTAAAGGGAATTCAGCGAATCACTCCTGCATTTGCTGGAAATGGTTCATATAAGCTATCCTCAGGCGAAACGAAAGATAAAGCATATACGATTTTCTTATATGAGGATCATGGTAAAACAGAACAGTTCTTTTCTAGGAAGAATTTTGGGGAAGAGGAAAAAGAGAAGAAACAAAAGAATTTAATAGAAGATACAGTGCTCACCAAAAAAATTGGTGATTACCAAATGTCGCTTTTATTTGGAGCGCTACATCCAAATGAAGCAGCTACATTGACATTTCAGCTGCAAATAAAAAAAGGAGAAAGTGTGAAATTTAATTCCAATACTGGAGAACAAGCGACGCTTTATATAATCGATGAAAAACGAGAACATTTTTTATATGCAGTCCCTGTAAATGAAGAAGAGCAATTGCAATATCGTATTACATTCCCAGAGGAAGGGACGTATAAAATATGGGGAACATTTTATATAAACGGAAAAAAGTATGAAAAAGAGTTTATACTCCAAGTTCAG
This sequence comes from Bacillus sp. FSL K6-0042, assembly GCF_038006685.1. Lineage (NCBI taxonomy): Bacteria > Bacillati > Bacillota > Bacilli > Caryophanales > Bacillaceae > Bacillus > Bacillus sp. FSL K6-0042. The sequence continues at coordinate 1,719,484 of NZ_JBBOVS010000001.1, read as the reverse complement.
AAACGAAAAAGCAGCTAGTGATACTAGCTGCTTTTTCGTTTTCCTATTAATTTTGTTACGGCAAGCATTGTAATTGGCAAGGAATGATTTTTCCGGAATGCTAAATATTTTCCACTCCACGCCGGTTTATATTTTTCTTTAAAATGCCGTAAACCACTAAAACTATATGTATAACGAACGTTATTGAAAATTGCTGCAGCGACGCGCTCAGACCAAAAGGACTGTGTGGATAAACCAACATTAGAGAGCGGGGCCATACCGATGTTAAAGGAATGATAACTATTTTCTTTTGCCCATTGGAATAAATGAATAAAGATTGCATCCATAATCCCACCAGGTGCATCTGGATAATAACGCATTAAATCGATAGAAAGTTCACCAGTTTGGTAAACAGGCATAAACGTTGTAAATGCAATGATTTTTCCCTCAGCATCAGATAAAGTTGCAATAGGGGCGCGACTTATATACTCACGATCAAAGTATCCAAGAGAAAAGCCTTTTTCTTTTTTTCCCCCAAGCCAAGCGTCTGAAACATTTTTAAATTCTTCATATAACTCGTCTGAAAATGGTGGTTGATGAATGGAAAAGGTATAACCTTCACGTTCAAAACGGTTAAAAGTTGCACGTAATCCAGCACGCTTTTTCCCTGATATAGTAAATGTATTTAAATCAACAACAGCTTCTTCACCAAGTTTAAAGAAGTTATAGCCAAAATCATGGTATAAACTCATCCATTTGCTTTCAATTTGATAGAAAACGCAAATATATCCAAATCGATCCGCTTCAGCTAAAAATTCTTGCAGTACGTTACGAAAAGAAGACGGATCCCCAATTGGATCGCCGAGTACAACAAGTCGTTTTCCTGTTGTTGAAAATAAAAGAAGTGCTTTTCCATCACTACTGAAGAAGAATTGTTTATCTCCTAAAAAACCTAAATGACTTAGTACATTTCCGCCATATTCATCTAAGAAGTTTTGCAGACGTTTATCGTTTGCTGATTGCTCAGGGAATACACTACGATAGCGATTCGCGATAAGAGAACCGATGAGTAAAAAGGTTGGAACAAAGAAAGCAGCTGCAAGTGCACTTCTCTTTACTTGTGTAATATTACGAACGACAAAATCTGGCTTGAAAGCTTCTTTTGCTCCTGCGAATAGGATGCCTAAGTTTTTATACAAGTATAATGTTAGTAGTGAAAATATAAATACTTTTACTACATCGGAAAGCGAAATTTCCATTTTTTCACGTACAAATCTTTTGCGAAGCATATATAATACGGCTAGCACGATTAGTAAAATAAAGGTTTCTTCAATATCGATTCCTTTCAGTGTATTAAAAATGGCTGCTCCAATTAAAGAAACAATAGTCATATAGTAGGAACGTTTTGTTCCATAATAAATACCTCTTGATAGAATAAGGAGCAGAATTCCAAATGTTAATGATAAGCTAAAAGAAAATTGAATAAGATGTTTTGGAGCTAAAATGTGTAATGCGTGAGAACGATTTATACTCGTCGGTAAAATGGTCGATAAGATGACCATTAGGCCGGTAAAGACTGTTAAAGCAGCTGATGCCCATGGACCTAGCTTTCCTAAAAAATCACGTTGTAATGTCCAAATGACACCTGTTGTTTCTAAGGCAGGTGCAATAAATGGTTTATCTTCAATCTTTTTTAGGGCAGCTCCGGTCATTTCAAAAGCGGCAAAAATTAACCCGAGACAAAATGGTAAAATATAGTATACGAGGCGGTATAATAACATGGCAGGTAATAATACGCCTGTATCGATACCGTATTGTCCTAATCCAGTTAAAAAGACAAGGTCAAAGGAACCAAGACCACCGGGTACAAGACTAACAACCCCTGCTAATGCTGCAATAACATAAACCCCTAAAAATTTCCGGAAATCGATGTCAATTCCAAATAATATTAAAATAACATACATGACGATGCCGGCAGAAAGCCATTCCACTAATGAAACAAGTGAATATAGAACGGTTGGGTTCTTCTCTTTGGTTTCTTCTTGTCCTTCTATGTATTGCTTTTTTCGATTTTTAATTTTGGAAAATCCAATATATAGCGGTACAAAAAGAGCAAAAAAGATGAGGACAGGCCATAGCCAAGGTTTTTCATGTAAAATAAAACTTGTATCTAGTATTCCTATAAGACCGAGGAATGAGAGAAGGGATAATCCATTTATAAAAGCAGTTGTCATCCAAGCGATGCTTTTGATAAGTTTACCATTCTCTTTTACGTGGGGCCGATATAACATTGTCCGTATACCTGCTCCAACAAGTCCACCAAAACCGATAAATCCATTTAAGGTGTTAGCAATCCAAGAAACACGGAAAATCTTTTGAACAGGTACATCTGCTTTTAAATAGCGAAGCATAACAAAGTCATAAAAGAACATTGTTGAAACAGCAAACGCACCGAGCGTAATAGCTAAAAAGACTCCTCCAGTCGGAATGTTTTTAATTGTTTCAATTGCTTCTCGAAATGAAATACCTGACAATTCTTTCCGAGCTTGAAAGAATACAATGGTCAAGACAACAAATGGGAAAATAATTTTTCCAATTTGTAAGAAACGTTTCCACGAAAACGACATAAATACAACTCTCCTTGCATAAGAAAACTGAGACAATATTCTTATTATGACAAACTTCATGAAAAATAAAAAGGTAAATTGCAGGATATAAAAACTATTTTTTATATAAATATAGAAATATTATAGATTTTTTGATAAGAATTAATAATAAATTAAAATTTTATTTATTCAGAAAACCGAGTTAAAATAGAACGAAATAAGGAAGAGAGGGAAAGCGGATGGTTATAGTAGGTTACGCAGGCCATGAGCTAGAAAAAGCACAACCTAATACATCAGAAGATTTCTTTAATCGATCCGAAGTAACTTATATTTTGGGTGAACAAGAAAAAACATTTTCTGTATTATATGTCCGTTATTTTGAAGAAGTTTTACAAGAAATTACTCCGTTTGAAGGAAATCCAGTTTTTAAAATAGAAGAACAAGATATATATTTACGAGATATTGTTGCTCTAGCTTGTTTTATTAAAAATAAAGAATTTCGTGGGCAAAAGCGTGTATATATTAACAGGATAGAAGATTTTCAAAAATATTTTGATGATAAAACAGTGGTAAAAGTACAAGACATAATGGCTGAGTTACATAAAAATAAAAAGGTAGAAATAGCGTAAAATGGAAAAGGAGAGAAAAGGATATGTCTAATTCAATGGTTGAAAATCAAACGCATCAAGTTTCTGAATTTTTAGAAGAAGTGATTACTTTAATGACTGATTTTGTTAATTATCATACATTACCTTCTTTATTAGAAGAGTCACCAGAAGGGAATAAACATTATTATGAAGGTTTATTATCATCATTAAGACGACTCCTTGTATTTTGTGAAGAAGGCTTGGATGCGTGCCTTGTTTTATTGAGTAGTCAACCATTTCGAAAAACGGCTGCTGAGAGAACATTATATAAGATCTATCATCAAGTAATTGCTGAATTCTTTTCGCCAAAAAGTGATCAGTGGTATGAAAATAGTCGCTCGGCATATACAGGGAAAAATTCCATTGCTTTTCAACAAATACCGCCTAGCTCAATTGAAAAAGTAATGCAAGAATTAGAAGGGAAGTTTCAAACAATGCGTGAGGAGCTGGAATATTACGAAACGGACTATCAAACAAAGATGTTACACAAGTATTAATAAAACCATTTTCTTTAGGTGTGAGAGGGGATCCGGCCATGGATAGAAATGGTTAGATCCTTTTTCAGCCCCATGCGAAGTGAGAACAAAAGGAGAAAGTAAGTAGGGGTTCCTTTTTATTTTCATAGCCGCGACTTATATGTTGGGGAATTAAAATGAATGTATATAATAAGATGAGGGAATTACTGTCTTTGATTGTAGGGATAAATAGCTCTAGTATATGTTTTATATAAGTATTAGAGAATACTCAAAGAAGCTAGAGAAAGACTAGCTTCTTTTGCTGTTTTGTACGGTATATACGATGCGGGCGCTGAATATAGTTAAAGTGGATAGCATAGAGGAGGTGTCGTATGAATCAGCAAGGTGTATTTACGGATTATTTTCATGAAGTAGAAAATTGGTGTGAAAGCGTTCTTCACGTATTAGATAGTCGTGCAACTGAAGTTTATGACGTCCATATGCTTGCTTATAAAATTCAAATGCTATTAGACCGTATGAAAGAAAATGAGTATGAAACAGATGCTGAATTCCTGTATGAGATAAGTGATGATGTGGAACACATTCAGAATCATTTACAAGAAGTATTTATGCAAGAAAATGAGCAATATGAGTTATATGAAAGAACGTATACTGAGCGATCTGTTCCAATTGGGGGTCACACGCTTCCTCCGTTACCCTATCCATATAATGCGCTGGAACCATATATTTCTCGAGAGATTATGATGCTACATCATGATAAACATCATCGGAGTTATGTGGAAGGGCTGAATAAAGCAGAAAAAATGATGGAAGAAGCAAGGAAAACAAATAAGTTTGATTTAATCAAGCATTGGGAAAGAGAAGCGGCTTTTCACGGTTCAGGTCATTATTTGCACACGATATTTTGGAATAACATGAAAAAAGATGGAGGGGGAAGTCCAAGAGGTGCATTATCTCGAGAAATCGAGAAAGATTTTGGGGGTTTTTTACGTTTTCAAAAGCATTTTACAGAAGCTGCATCGAAGGTAGAAGGATCTGGCTGGGCTATTCTTGTGTGGGTACCTCGTTCGGGAAGATTAGAAATTTTACAAAGTACCCTTCATCAATTATTCACACAGTGGGATACGATACCGTTACTTGTGCTTGATGTATGGGAACATGCATATTATTTGCAATACCAAAATCGGAAAGATGAGTACATTAAAAATTGGTGGAATGTTGTGAATTGGTCCGATGTGGAAAAGCGATTTGAAAGTGCGAAACAGCTTGAGTGGACACCGTATTAGACGCATATTTGTGCGTCTTTTTTGCTGGTATAGAAAAGAATATTTCGTTCATATTTTAAGGGGCCAAGCATACACTTGTACAAAAAGTGCCAAAAGGACGTGGGGAAATATGAGACGAACTTGGATTGTCATTGCACTTATTATAATGTGTGCAAGTGTTATACCGATTCATACATATGCACAAATGAATGATGTAAGCGCCCATAATGCCATATTGATGGAAGAACATTCAGGACGTGTGTTATATGGAAAGTTAGAACATGAATCACAAAAAATTGCTAGCATCACGAAAATTATGACTGCCTTACTCGCTGCCGAATCAGGGAAAATGAAAGAAGCTGTACCTATTAGCGATAAGGCTGTTCGAGTAGAGGGGTCGGCAATTTATTTACAACCTGGAAAAAAAGTACCGCTAGAGGATTTAGTTTATGGTTTAATGCTTCGTTCCGGTAATGATGCAGCACAAGCAATTGCTGAAAATGTTGGGGGAAGCATAGAGGGGTTTGTTTATTTGATGAACGAAAAGGCGAAACAAATAGGAATGAAAGATACACATTTTTCAAATCCACATGGTCTAGATGGGGATGGAACGCACTATTCGTCTGCATATGATATGGCACTTTTAACACGTTATGCAATGGGAAATGAAACGTTTCGAAAAATTTTCGGAACAAAAACATATCAATCGAAAATGTGGGATTATCCATGGAAAAACAAGCATAAACTTGTAACTTCTTATTATGAATTTGCAACAGGAGGCAAGACGGGATTTACAAAAAAAGCAGGGCGTACACTTGTTACAACAGCTTCGAAAGATGGATTAGATTTAATTGTAGTGACACTTAATGCGTCTAATGATTGGGACGACCATATGTATTTGTTTGATCAAGGGTTTAAGCAATATGAGTTAACGAAGGTTCTAGGGCAAGGAGCGCTCTCTGGCCTGCAGGAAAAGAAGTATACAAATCATGTTTATATAAAAAATGATTTCGCTATACCGCTAACGAAAGATGAGAAGAAACAGGTTATGCTAAAGGTTGAACTTGATAGGAGTGCAAAATTAGTAGATGGAGAGAAAGTCGGTAAGACAATAGTTTATATTAATGAAGAAAAAGTAGGGGAACGTAATTTGTTTTATAGTAAGCGAAAGTTGGTTGCTACAACTGGAGTATATTGGAATGATGTGATAGAAATCTTCTCTCATATGTTAGGTGTTGGAACAGATGGTTAACCTCGTATGGGTGGCGATGGCGGTTATTGGGATTGTATATGCGATGATAAACGGAACGATGGAGGAAGTGAATAAAGCAGTCTTTGAAGGGTCAAAAGATGCAGTAACCATTTGTATTGGGCTGATTAGTGTTTTAGTCTTTTGGCTAGGGTTAATGAAGATTGCTGAAGAAGCGGGCTTATTAAAGAAATTAGTCTCATTTTTTATGCCAGTTGTAAAAAGATTGTTTCCAGAAGTACCAAAGGATCATCCTTCGATGGGATTTATTTTGTCAAATATGATGGCAAACTTTTTTGGGTTAGGAAATGCAGCGACGCCACTTGGTATTAAAGCGATGGAACAACTTAAGGAACTGAATGGAGGAAAGGATTCAGCAAGTCGTTCTATGGTGACATTTTTAGCTTTGAATACATCCGCAATTACATTGATACCGACTACTGTGATTTCAATCCGAATGACGTATGAATCGGCGAATCCGACTGAAATTGTTGGTGTCACGTTTATTGCACAAGTACTATCGATGATTGGGGCTATTTGGATTGACCGCTATTTTTACCGCAGACGGAGTAGAAAGGGGCGGAAAAAGTGAGTATTGTTAATACAATTTCATTATGGGTGATACCTTGTGTGATTGGTTTTATTCTATTATATGGCACGATAAAAAAAGTTCCAACGTACGAATCATTTGTAGAAGGTGGGAAAGAAGGAATCCAAATTGCTATTTCTATTTTACCATTTATGGTGGGGATGCTCGTATCCATTTCTATTTTCAGGGCATCTGGGGCTTTAGATGCCATGATTTCTGTAATGAAGCCAATGTTGGATATGATTCACGTGCCAGCAGAAATTGTACCACTTGCGCTCATACGCCCCATTTCTGGTTCGGCAGGATTAAGTATTACTACAGATTTAATTGCTACATATGGACCAGATTCATTTATTGGTAGGCTCGCTTCTACAATGCAAGGAAGTACAGATACAACGTTTTATATTTTAACAGTGTACTTTGGAGCTGTTGGTATTCGTAGAATGGGTGATGCTTTAAAGGTAGGGTTGTTTGCAGATTTAATTGGGATTATTTGTTCTATTGTGTTTGTTTCTTTATTGTTTCAGTAATCGGTATTCATTTTTTGAGTCAATTCGCTTATAATACGTATACGACCACTATTAAGGGTAGGCTTAATAGTGGTTTTTTTGTGGGATATTTTTGACAAAATAATGAACTTTTGTTGTGAACAACTATATGAGGGTAAACAATAATAAAGAATTGAAACCGAATTCGGCCTTTATAAGTTTAGAAACATAGCTATGTTGTTTACGATATGTTAGGCTGGCTGCTATATGTTCTGGCGGTTGCCAACTCCTTCTAATGAAGGTAAGATAAATTTGAGGTGAATAGTGGAAATGGAACGATTACAAAAAGTGATTGCGCAAGCAGGAATTGCATCAAGAAGAAAAGCTGAAGAACTTATTCAGCAAGGAAAAGTTAAAGTTAACGGTAAAGTAGTGACTGAGTTAGGGACGAAGGTAACTCCTCAAGATAAAGTAGAAGTAAATAATATCCCTCTTGAAAAAGAAGAACCAATTTATTTCTTACTATATAAACCAACTGGCGTAATTTCGAGCGTATCAGATGACAAAGGAAGAAAAGTTGTTACAGACTTTTTCCCTGAAATCAGACAGCGCCTATTCCCAATTGGTCGTTTAGACTATGATACGTCTGGCGTACTCCTTATGACAAACGATGGTGATTTTGCAAACATATTGATGCATCCAAAATATAAAGTTGAGAAAACATATGTTGCAAAAGTAAAAGGCCCATTAACAGGAGAGAAAATTCGCATGTTAGAAAAAGGTGTTGTATTAGAAGATGGAAAGACAGCACCAGCACGTGTGAAAATCCTTTCTTGGGATAAGCGTAAAGAGATGGCTATTGTACAATTAACGATCCATGAAGGACGTAATCGTCAAGTTCGTCGTATGTTTGAAGCGCTTGGCTGTAAAGTAATGAAATTAAAACGTGAACGTTATGCTTTCTTAGAAGCAGGAAGTCTACGCCCTGGTGATGCAAGAGAGTTATCACCTCATGAAGTAAAACAATTACGTGCGCTTGCTTCTACAAAACCGAGATAAGTGGTAAAGTGAAACTTCCATCCGTGGGGGGATTTTATCCCCTATGGATGATTAGTTGAACCGATCGTTTTGGTGAGTGATTATGGAGGCATATATATTAAAATAAACAAATGCTTGAAGTAAAGGACAAGTTAGTAGTTACAGAAATTTTTTACATATAAATTCATCAAAGAGAGGGGAGAGAGTATGAAGAAGAATCGCTTACTATTTCGCATTCTCATTTTGCTTATTTTAAGCGTGGCAGTAGGATTCACACTTTATCAAGGTTTTTTTGTTGATAAGGAAAAAATGCAAATCGGGAAAAAAGCACCTAACTTTGTTGTTTCAGATTTAGAAGGAAAAAAAATCGAGCTAAATGACCTGAAAGGAAAAGGTGTATTTTTAAATTTTTGGGGAACGTGGTGCAAACCATGTGAAAAAGAGATGCCTTATATGAATGAATTATATCCTAAATATAAAGAAAAAGGCGTTGAAATCATCGCATTAGATGCAGATGAAACGAATATTGCGGTGAAAAATTTTGTGAATCAATATGGATTAAAGTTCCCTGTTGCAATTGATAAAGGGCAAGAAATAATTGGTACATATGGCGTTGGTCCACTGCCAACAACATTTTTAATTGATAAAGAAGGAAATGTAATCGAGAAAATTACTGGTACACAAACAAAGGAACAAATGGAGGAATATTTAAAGAAAATTACTCCTTAGTAAAGAAAGCCTTTACATAACGAATAGTAAAAGAGTTTGATAGATGAAGGTGCTTTGCTTCGTCTTAGTACCTCTCTTGAAAATTCTGAGTATTGCGGTAACTTACACTTGGAAGATACAATGATAAATAGAAACAAGAGGCGGTGAGAATATTGGAACAGATAAAGTGTGAATGTGGACATGTAAATCCAATAGGCACAATTTTTTGTGAAGCTTGCGGGAAACCTTTTGAAAACAAGGAAGATACGAGGTTATTAGATATGCGATATGAGGGGAGTGCCCGGCGCTCTCTTACTCATACGAGAACGATAGTAGATAAAGTGTGGAGTTTTTTTTCTTCCGTAAAGGTGGGGATATGGCTCATTGTTATCACTCTATTAACATCAGCAGTTGGAACCATATTTCCGCAAGAAATGTATATACCTCCAGGTGTTACACCAAGTGAATATTATGAACAGGAATATGGTTTTCTTGGACAACTATATTACCAATTGGGTTTTAATAAATTATATAGCTCATGGTGGTATATAATTTTAATTGCGTCGATTGGTGTGTCACTTGTGATATGTAGTTTAGATCGTGTAATTCCGCTTTATAAAGCTTTAAAAAAGCAGGGTGTAAAAAGACACCCAAGTTTTTTAAAGAGACAACGATTGTATGGGACAGGCTCTCCGAAAGAGGGGGATCTAGAACAGATTCAAGCCAATTTAAAGAAAAAAAATTACAATGTAAGAGTCGAAGGCGAAAATATTTTAGCGGAAAAAGGAAGATTCTCTCGCTGGGGTCCATATGTGAATCATATCGGTCTTATCATTTTTCTATTCGGAGCAATGCTACGTTTTCTTCCAAGTATGTATGTGGATGAAGCGCTGTGGCTACGTGATGGGGAAACAAAAGAGATCCCAGGAACTGATGGGAAATATTATTTGAAGAACGAGAAATTTATAAAAGAAGTTTATGACAAGAGCAAAGATGATAAAGTATTTAATGATGCGATTGAGCGTGTAGGCGACAAAATGATCGCTAAAAATTACCAAACGAATGCTGTGTTGTATAAAGCTGTAGGCGAAAATTTAGCTGGACAAAAACCAAAGTTAGAAAAGGTAAAGGAATCTAAAATTAAGGTGAATGAACCGTTAAAATTTGATCAGTTTGCTCTATATCAACTAGATTTTAAAGAAAATGAATTTGGTAGTATGTCTTTTTCTTTACAGAAAAAAGACAATCAGCAAAAATGGAACCCCATTAAAGTTAACTTGGAAAATCCAAAAGAAACATACGATTTAGGAGATGGGTATTCTATAAAATTATTAAGTTATTTTCCTGATTTTTATTTTGATGAGAATGGTCAGCCGAATACAAAAACAAAGATTCCAAATAACCCAGCTTTTGTTTTTAAAATGTTTACACCAGAGACGCCAGAAGGGGAAGTGAGTTTTGTAGGTATACAACAAAACATAGAACCTGAAGGAAACAATCAATATAAAATGACCTTTGCAGGAGTAGAAATGCGAAATGCAACAGGGCTTATTGTAAGAAAAGATTTGACACTGTGGATTCTTGGAATCGGAGGATTTATTTTCATGGTTGGTGTGATTCAAGGGATGTATTGGAATCATCGTCGTATCTGGATACAACGTGTTAAAGATGAATGGTGGATTGCTGGCCATACAAATAAAAACTGGTTTGGTTTGCGGAAAGATATTGAGAAAGTACTTGAAGGAACAACAATTCCACAGCCATATGACAAAGTGAATGATCAAAAAAATAGTTAAGGCGGGGAGAATATATGGTGCAAATAAGTAGTAATTTTCTATTTGCGGCTTTCATCTTATATTTAATTGCAACACTGTTCTTTGGAGGAGCAATTAAAGAAAAAGGGCGGAAGTGGGCGAATGTAGGTATAACTATAACGATTTTAGGATTTGTCGCTCAAACTGTATACTTTGTAACAAGGTGGATCGCTTCAGGGCATGCACCAGTAAGTAATTTCTTTGAGTTTGGTACATTCTTCGGCATGATGCTTGTTGGTGCTTTTATTGTTATGTATTTCATGTATCGTGTAAGTATAGTCGGACTATTCGCTTTACCAGTAGCCCTTTTATTAATTGCATATGCAAGTATGTTTCCGAGAGAAATTTCACCGCTTATTCCATCGTTGAAAAGTAATTGGCTACATATTCATGTAACAACGGCGGCAGCTGGACAAGCTATTTTAGCAATTAGTTTTATTACAGGTGTCATATATTTGCTTAAAAATGTAGATCAGTCAAAAAGGACGAAACGGACATTTTGGTTAGAAACAGTTGTGTTTACACTCGTTTGCGCTGTCGGATTCATAGCGGTAACAACAGTTTATTCGGCAACGAAATATGAAGCAAAGTTTCAATGGGTGGATAAAAATGAACAAAAAGTCGAGATGAAATATAATCTGCCTGCACTAGTTGGACCCCATGAAGGGAAGTTAATAACAACTGGAAAACTTGAACCTATTGCAGAAATGCCTGCTATAATAAATGCAAAGAAATTAAATACAGTAATTTGGTCACTGCTTATTGGAACGGGACTATATATTATATTAAGATTAATTTTACGAAAAAGAGTATCAGCGGCCCTTCAGCCAGTAGTAAAAAACGTTAACAGTGATTTACTTGATGAAATTGGATATCGATCTATTGCAATTGGATTCCCAATCTTTACGTTAGGAGCGTTAATTTTTGCGATGATTTGGGCACAAATTGCATGGACGCGCTTTTGGGGGTGGGATCCAAAAGAGGTATGGGCACTCATTACATGGCTCTTTTATGCTGCAGTTTTACATTTACGTCTATCTAAAGGTTGGCATGGTGAGAAGTCGGCATGGCTTGCGGTAATTGGATTTGCCATTATAATGTTTAACTTTATAGCTGTAAACTTAATTATTGCTGGTTTACACTCATATGCGTAAGGTTTTTTCTCTTTTTTAGAGGGACATACCGTTTAGTTAAACGTAATAAAATAGGAAAGTGGTTGTCACTTTCCTATTTTATTTTTGTCAATTTCTTTTCTTTTTTGAGAAAAACATGGCAAAATAAAGGTTGATTTTGTAAAATGATGTGAGGACTAAATGTCCTGTTCAAAAAAAATACATATTTTTGGAAAAGAAATGAACAAACTTTATTATTCTTGTGAAGTATAATTGTTAAGGTGGAAGTCGGACGCTTTAGAATTATCTATTATGAGATAAAAGTAAAAACAGTATTATATTGTAGAGAGGTAGGTGTGAACCGTTGTCATGTTTTTTTCGGGCAGCGGGAAGCAATGGAAAATGAACCAAGAATTTTAATTGTGGATGATGAAGATCGTATTCGTCGTTTATTAAAAATGTATTTAGAAAGAGAACAATATACAATCGATGAGGCTGACAATGGTGATACAGCCTTAGAAAAAGCATTGCAAAATGACTATGATTTAATCTTATTGGATATCATGATGCCTGGAAAAGATGGAATTGAAGTGTGTAAAGGGATTCGCGAGAAAAAAGCAACACCAATTATTATGCTGACAGCTAAAGGTGAAGAAGTAAACAGGGTGCAAGGATTTGAAGTTGGCTCGGATGATTATATTGTAAAGCCGTTTAGTCCACGTGAAGTAGTTCTTCGTGTAAAAGCGGTCTTGCGACGTTCTGTGACAACAACATTCTTTACACAAGATACAACAACAAAAGATATTATTGTATTCCCGCATTTAACAATTGATAACGATGCGCATCGCGTTACTGCTGATGGTGATGAAGTCAATTTAACACCAAAGGAATATGAATTGTTACTATTTTTAGCAAAGGCTCCTGATAAAGTATTTGATCGTGAGCAATTATTAAAAGAGGTATGGCAATATGAATTCTTTGGAGACCTGCGTACAGTAGATACGCACGTAAAGCGTTTACGTGAAAAATTAAGTAAAAAATCAGCTGATGCAGCGAAGATGATCGTAACTGTATGGGGTGTTGGTTATAAGTTTGAGGTTGTGAACGACTGATGCTTTGGAGAAGTGTAGTAGGAAAGCTATGGATGACCATATTGCTTCTTGTTTCATTTGTTCTTGGCTTTGTTGCCATTTTGCTTTCACAGTTTTTTGATAATTACTATATTGAAATGAGTGAAACAAGGCTTACAAAAGTAGCGACAAGTGTTTCAGAATTAATAGAAGAAGGTGCAGACGAAAAGACGATTGAGAATATTGCGTATAAGTTTGCCGATCCACTCTCACGAATTATTATTGTAAAAGGGGATCATGAAGTTTCTTCTTCACCGAAACAAGAAGGATTGGTGGATCTTACAATAGAAGATCTGAAAAAGGATAAAGATTTAGCAGCTGTTTTTATAGATAAAAAAGAAAATAAAGAAAAAATAAAAAAAGTGTCTGATGACAAAACGAAGAAAAACTCTGAAAATGATATTATGATTGTTGGCAAGCCGCTGCAATCATCAAATCATAGTGCGGTGTTTGTGTATCAATCATTGCAAGTTCCGAAACAAGGTATGGAAAAAGCGACAGATTTTATTTTTTTATCAGCGGGAATTGCGATTATTTTAACAACGTTCTTTGCATTTTTCTTATCGACACGAATTACAGCTCCACTTCGTAAAATGCGTGAAGTGGCCTTTGAAGTAGCGCGCGGGAAATTTGATACGAAAGCACCTATGGTTTCGCAAGACGAGATAGGAGAGCTAGCAACGGCGTTAAATCAAATGGGAAAACAATTAAAGTTTAATATTAATGCACTACAGCAAGAAAAAGAACAACTTTCTAGTATCTTAAGCAGTATGGCAGATGGGGTTGTAACGCTGAATCAAGAGTGTGAGGTTGTTGTTATCAATCCGCCGGCGGAGCATTTTTTACAAGTTTGGCAAGAAGAAAAAGAGTTGGAATTAAGTAGGGATTTACCGCCGGAACTTGTTGAGTTGTTTCATCTTGTAGTAGAAAGTGAGCAACAGCAAGTCATTGAAATTAATTTACAAAAGGGTAACTACGTTGTCCTTATGACGCCGCTATATAATCAAACAAAAATTCGCGGTGCTGTGGCGGTGCTTCGTGATATGACAGAAGAACGTCGCCTTGAAAAAATGCGTCAAGATTTTATTGCGAATGTGTCTCATGAATTGCGCACACCGATGGTTATGCTCCAAGGGTATAGTGAGGCAATCTTGGATGATATTGTTCAAACAAAAGAAGAAATAAATGAATTTGTACAAATTATTTATGATGAGTCAGTTCGTTTAGGTCGCCTTGTGAATGAGCTTTTAGATTTAGCGCGTATGGAAAGTGGTCATGTTGAATTGCATATATCTGAAGTGGATATTCATCCATTTGTTGAGAAGATTGGACGCAAATTTCAAGGGATTGCAAAAGAAAAAAATGTGCAGTTAACAGTTGATTTCCGTAATCCAATTGAGCAACATTCGTTTGATCCAGATCGTATGGAGCAAGTATTAACGAACTTAATTGACAATGCAATCAGGCATACAAATGCAGGTGGTCATGTTGAGCTTATTATTGATACGAAAAATAATGGACTCATGTTTGAAGTGCAAGATTCAGGTGCTGGTATTCCTGAAGAAGACATTCCGTTCTTGTTTGATCGTTTTTATAAAGCTGATAAAGCAAGAACACGTGGGAAAACAGGTGGTACTGGTTTAGGGCTTGCAATTGCTAAAAATATTGTACAAGGGCATAATGGTAAAATTTCTATATCAAGTGTCGTTGGAGAAGGAACAATATTCTCTGTATATTTACCAGGTCAATCAATATAAGTGATATTGTTGTGAGCGAATACTGAAGTTCTAGTATTTTTTATTCTTTTTGAGTTTATAATATTTTCTCAATGGAATGAAGAATATTAGAGCTTTTTGTTTTATTGTACTATTTGTAGATGGTAGTCTCTCTATGAAAGCTGATTGAAAGACAAGAAGCTTAGACTAAGGAAAGAATAAATCCATGTTGATTTGCTGGCATATAAGTCACGGCTATGAAAACAAAAGAAGGTCTCCGCTCATTTTCTCCTTCTGTTTTCACATGGCATGGGGCTAAAGGGTACTGATCGTTTCTACGCATAGTCGGATGCTCTCTCTCATCAAAAAAAGAAAGGTTTAAGCCGTTTTTTCAATGTATACTTACATTTGATGGATCGTGTAATGAATAAAAATTTAAAAGAGAGGTGTAGAATATTTGAAACTATATACGAAAACAGGAGATAAAGGACAAACGAGTATTATAGGTGGACGAGTTGATAAAGATCATATTCGTGTAGAAGCATATGGAACAATTGATGAGGCGAATTCTCATATTGGATATGCGATGACTATGCTTCAAGAAGAATGCTTTCAAGACATACATGAGGAGCTTGAAAAGATTCAGCATGAATTGTTTGATTGCGGTGGGGATTTAGCAATTGTGCAGCAAAAATTACCTTATAAAGTAACAGAAGAAATGGTCATATATTTAGAAGGACGAATTGATCACTACATAGAAGAAGCGCCACCATTAGAGTGTTTTATTTTACCTGGCGGGAGCCCAGCATCTGCGGTGATCCATGTTACACGTACGGTAACGCGAAGAGCTGAGCGCAATATTGTATCATTAGGAAAGCAAGAGGAAATAAATGAAGTTGTATTACGATATGTCAATCGATTATCTGATTATTTATTCGCAATAGCTAGGGTGATAAATGCTCGCCTTATGGTGAAAGATGTTGAATATAAACGAAGTGCAATTGTTTTTCGTAAAAAGGAAGTGGAGTAATTCACTTTCTTTTTTGTATACTTTTTTCCGTAATATACCACAATAGAGAAAGTGTGGCGGTTATTAAAAAACGGAGGATGTATATGAAAGGCTTAAAAGTCGGGATACTTGTCTTTGGATTGTTTTTTAGTTCTCAATTATATGTTTATGCTGAGGACGGGCGATGGACATGGCCGGTAGATGGAAGAATTAGTGACTATTTTGGAACAAGAAATGGAAAACACTATGGTATTGATATAGCTGCTCCAACCGGAACGCCGATTGCAGCTATCCGAGGTGGAACGGTGACAAAATCCTATTTTTCAAATAGTTATGGAAATGTAGTGTTTATTAAGCATGGAGAATATGAGGCCGTTTACGCCCATCTAAATAAGAGATATGTATTTCAAGGGAATCATATTACAAGAGGTGAGGTAATTGGTGAAGTGGGAAACACAGGTGAATCACGAGGTGCACATCTGCACTTAGAAGTTCATAAAGGTGCTTGGACATTTGGGAAAAGAAATGCAATGAATCCATTGTTTGTTTTAAACGAAGAAAGGGATCAAGTGGTTTCATCATCGATGTATATTGTGCAAAAAGGGGATACATTGGTCAGTATTGCCCGTAGGTTTGGCATGACTGTTCATGAGATAAAAGTAAAAAATGCATTACAACAAGATCGAATTTATCCAAATCAAAAATTATATATGAATTAAAAAAAGGGCTAGTAGGACTAGCTCTTTTTTTTACCAAAAAATAAAGACACATATAAATCCAGAAATGGCTAAATAGCTATAATAATAAAAGACCTTTGCTCTTGTTTTTTCGTTCGTTCGAAATAATACAATGGTTGGTTCAATTAGTCCAATTGTAAAGCAAAGTAGACCAAGAAGCATACAACCGATAGAAAAAGCATACAAGGCAACTTGTACTTGTTGGAATGGAATAATCCATTTTAATAAAAATGCAATAAGTGCGGTATAACAGATGCTACCAATGTATTTGTTTAAAGTTGTATTGGAACGAAAACCAGGGAGCTTTTTCAAAAAGGATCGGGAAACAACTTCTGTTTGTAAAGAAGTATGTTCTTCTATTATTTTTTGGGCTTCTTTTCCTTTATGGAAGAGAGAAAGAATCCAATTACGCTTTCCTTGGAAAACAAATTGTGATGTTGTTAAATAGTGATCAATTTTCACTTTATCCCAACTTTTCCACAGATGACGCTCGCATAGCTTTAGTTTACTTTCTGTTGTTTTATCATACTGATATACACTAATTCCTTCTTTGTCAAAAGTAGCATAGTATGTTTCTCTTGAAAATGCGCCTAAATCAATTGGACAGTAGAAAAGTAATTCCTTTTTTAAATAAAAGTATTCTTTTCTTAAGTTTTTTTTCATGGTTTCTTGAATAGAGTGTCTTTTTTCTTTCTTCATGACATTTCCTCCGTATTAAGAAAATGCTCTTATCTTAACAATTCAACATCTTATCACTTTTCTGTATGAATGACTAGGGAATTACGCGGGAAAAAGTCAGATTGTAAAAAATATGGATTGTGTTGTCAAATAATTCGATAGCTTTTTTATTGAGTATTAATAAGACGAATCTTATATAGAGTGATGCTTACTATTCGTAAGTTATAAACATTTTTATTCACAACTGTATGATGTTGTTGTATAATGGTGAAGAAAATAGAATATCGGTCTATCTTCGGGGCAGGGTGAAAATCCCGACCGGCGGTGATGAACAGTTGTTTTTCGTTCTAAGCCCGCGAGCCGTTAAGGCAGGATTTGGTGAGATTCCAAAGCCGACAGTATAGTCTGGATGGGAGAAGATGGAGGTTCAAGCGTTCAAAAAAGATAGGTATTTGAACGTCTGTTTGATGTGCCTAAAAATTCTCCCTTTGTGTTATACGCAAAGGGTTTTTTCGTATCATGAATAAATAGGCATAGCGGAACCTTTCCACTTTCCATGAGATGATCGATGGAAAAGGAGAGAGAATGATGAAACAAAAGAACAGTGTAGTACAAATGGTAAGTGTAGCGATGCTTAGTAGTATTGCGTATTTGCTTATGATGTTGGATTTTCCATTTCCAGGACTTCCGCCGTTTTTAAAAATTGACTTTAGTGATGTGCCAGCTTTAATTGCAGCGATTATTTTTAGTCCGATTGCAGGTGTAGTTGTAGAAGGAATAAAAAATATTCTTCACTATGGAATTCAAGGAAGTTTAACGGGGGTTCCAGTTGGAGAAATAGCGAACTTTATTGCGGGATGTTTATTTATTGGACCAGCAACTTTCTTATTCCGAAAGTATCGTACAGTAAAAAGTTTAACAACAGGGTTAATGTTAGGGACGGTTACTATGTCTATCATTATGAGTGTGTTAAATTATTTCATCATTTTACCAGCTTACACTTGGTTTTTAAATCAGCCTGCTATGTCTAGTAGTGGTATGCGACAAATTATTGTAGCGGCAATTCTGCCATTTAATTTAATTAAGGGAATTGTTGTAACAGTTGTATTTGTAGCGCTGTTCTCACGTTTGAAAGTGTGGGTATTTGCAAAAATGAAAAATGCATAGAAACTTTGACCATCAGCGGGAGAGTACCGCTGATGGTCTTTTTATTTGTGAGTTAGATCAATAACAAAAGATCCCCCTCATAAAATGAGGGGGATCTTTTGAAGTTAATAAAAAAGACTATTCGAATTTTAAAGCGTCGCCATCGAATGATTCGTCAGCAACTTTAATTGAGTCAGTTGGGCAACCTTCAAATGCGTCCATCATGTCGTCAATTAATACATCTGGAATTTCAACGATACCTTGGTTATCATCTAATGTTACAAATGCAATACCTTCATCATCGTAGTCATAAATGTCTGGTGCAGCAGCTCCGCAAGCTCCACATGCGATGCAAGTGTCTTTATCAACAATTGTATATTTTGCCATATTTCTTTCCCTCCTGATAATATGTATGTGAAAATAGTCGCCATAAAAATTATAACCTTATTGTAAAACGGTTTTTCAAACTTTTCAACATAAAATTATAATGATAATGCTTATCAATTAGAGTGTCAACTTATTTTTGATTTATTTCACAAGATTTTCAAAATGCCTAAATGCTGTACAGTTTGATACAATAGACAATATAAAGTGAAGCTTCCATCAATGGAAGCTTTTCACCTCCGGCTGATGGGAGGCCTTCACCAATTAGGCTGTTACTGCCAGCGCATAGCAAGATAAATGTAATTGAAAGGTGGAAGCGGTGATGCAGTTACAATATACTGTATTGTATTGTATAAAACAATTAAATGGTGAACGAACTGTTTCTTCCATTTATCACCTTTTAAAAGGAAAACGTTCTTCACAAACACTACAAGACGGAAATATATTTCACATTTCTTTTCTGTTTGGAATATACAAATCATTACAACGTTCTGATTATGATCAGGAAATTGAACATGTATTGCATAAAGAATGGATTCAGAATGTACATGGAAATACGTACATTTTAACTGATGCTGGAAAGGAACAACTGGAAACTTGGAAAAAAACACTTTCTTTTCCACAGTATTTACATGGTTTACACTATGGTGATATTGGTGAAATCTTTTGGAAACGACTTTCATTAATTATTCAAACTGTGTCAAACTTACAACAACAGAATGCGAAATTTATTCCTATTCAACAAGATACAGAGGTAATGATGTGGGTCAAGCGGTTTCTCACCGGGATACCGTATGCAAGAAGTAAACTTGCGGAAGGTTTATGGAAAGAGATACATATGCTGTTGAAAGATACCTTGCCAATAGAAGCAACAATTTTTACATATCGACTAACAGGATATGAACGGATTGGATATACATTAAAACAACTTGCAGAAATTACAAACCAAGATGTATTTCGTGTATATCTTTTATTTTGGGGTACCATTCATTTCTTTATTCAATCTGTTCGAGATAATGAAAAAGATTTTCCATTATTAACAGAGATTATTTCTTATCCGAATGAAAGGGCAGATTTGTTTAGTTTATCAACAAAGAAAACATATCAGCTTTGGAGACAAGGGCGTTCTTTAGAGGAGATTGCAACAATTAGAAATTTAAAGGTTGCAACAATAGAGGATCATTTTGTTGAAATTGCATTACGAGAACGAGATTTTTCTATTGAAATGTTCATGGGGAAAAATAAAATTAAGCATGTGCAGCGCATTATTGAAACATTACAAACACGTAAGTTGCGTGTATTAAAGCAAGCGGTAGGAGAAACAGTTTCTTATTTTGAAATTCGTCTTGTGTTAGCGCAGATGGAGGGTGTAAATGAGACTTGAGGATTATCTGTATAAGTGGTTTGGTTATAACGAATTTCGTCAAGGGCAGAAAGAGGTTATTGTGGATTTGTTGCAAGGAAAAGATGTTGTGGCGATGCTTCCAACTGGAAGAGGAAAATCAATGTGCTATCAACTTCCAGGTCTTATGCAAGATGGAACAGTACTGATTGTTTCTCCATTACTATCCTTAATGGAAGATCAGGTAACGCAGCTTAAATATATAGTAAAGGATCGTGTGATTGCGTTTAATAGTTTCCGTACATTAACTGAGAAAAAAGAAGCGATAAAAAGATTATCTTCTTATAAATTTGTTTTTGTCTCGCCTGAAATGCTGCAAACTGAAGCAATAATAAGAGAACTAAAAAAGATTCATATTTCGCTATTTGTCGTTGATGAAGCACATTGTATTTCGCAATGGGGTTACGATTTTAGAACAGACTATAAAAAATTAGATCAAGTTATAGCGGCTATTGGACATCCTCCGGTATTAGCATTAACAGCTACTGCAACAAAAGAAGTATTACAAGATATTATAAAAAGTTTAAAACTTACGACTGTAGCAGAGCATGTGTATTCGATTGATCGTCCAAATATTGCAATGGAAGTACAATTTGTACAAACAATAGAAGAAAAAAAGGAAGCGCTTCTCACGCAAGTTACTTATTTACAAGGACCAGGAATTATTTATTGTTCTAGCAGGGCTTGGACGGAGCGCCTGACAGAATATTTAAGGAGTAAAGGTATAGCAGATGTTGCATTTTATCATGGTGGAATGGAACATGAAGAGCGGATGTTAATTCAGCAGCAATTTATGAATGATCAACTGCAGCTTGTTATATGTACAAGTGCATTTGGTATGGGGGTAAACAAGCCAAATACAAGATATATTATTCATTTTCATTATCCAGCAAATATTGCTTCTTATTTACAAGAAATCGGTAGAGCGGGAAGAGATGGAGAGATGAGTATTGCGATTCTACTTTGTAGTCCATTGGATCATGATCTACCAGTTTCTATCATTGAGGATGAATTACCAAATAAACAGCAAATTCAATTTTTATTTTCCTTACTACAAGAGAAGATGTTCCAAACGAAAGTATTGCCAATGCAAGATGTGGAAGAAATTTGTTATAATGCCGCAAGGTTTAGTGAGCAGCATTGGCGTTTTGTACGTTATCATTTAGAAAAGATGAAAATCATACAACAGAAGAAGCTCATTATGGAATCCTTGTCAGATGAGAAAATGAAAAAATTGATGTTAGAAGTGGACGGGCGTCTTCGGAATAAATATAGGCAATTAGAAAATATGAAATCGTGGCTCCAGTTTAAAGGGTGTAGACGGGAACAAATGCTACATCAATTTGGATATAAGAAGGAAGCTGAGGTGAAAAACTGCTGTGACTACTGCGGTATTTCCAAAGAAGATTATAAAAAAAGACAAGCAAGACAATCAATTTTCGACTATAATTGGGAAGCAGAGTTACAATTGCTCTTTGGTATGAGAGAACGGAGGAATGATGAACATTCAAAGGCGTAGTATTGAAGACATAGGTCCGAAAGAAATACGGCTTAACCTCTATATAACACAATTAATAATAATAGGTGTTGGCTGCGCATCAGCCTGTATATTATTTCCAAATAGGGATGAATTTTATGATATGTGGAAATGGGAACCTGTTTCCATCCTTATAATAGGCAGTGGAGTTGCGGGTGGTGTCATCTTATTTGATTATATTGCAATGCAAGTGTTCCCAGAATCGTGGTTTGATGATGGTGGAATTAATGAGCGGATGTTCCAAGGGATTTCTGTCATACAATTATTAGTTATTACGTTTGTTATTGGATTTGCTGAAGAATTTTTATTTCGGGGTGTGTTACAGACGCATTTCGGACTTGTAATTGCGAGCCTTATTTTTGCTGTTTTACATATTCGATATGTGATGAAGCCATTCTTATTTTGCTTTGTATGTATAATTAGTTTTGTATTTGGATATGTGTTTCAATGGACAGGAAATTTGTTTATAACAATTTTTGCACACTTTCTTGTTGATTTTATAATGGGACTTCAATTAAGAAAATAAATGAAAGGTGGTGGTGAACAGCATGAGGAAACAAATTCCCGATTTTGAAGAAGAATTGGAAGAAGAACAAACAGAAGAAGGTTTACCGCCGCGAAGTGAGGTTCATAGAAATAAAGAAAAGAAAAAATCTAAATTTAAGATTAACCACTTTTTTGTTCGAGTTTTAACATTTTTATTTATTTTGTTACCACTTAGTATTTTATGGTATACGGATAAGTATATCGAAGTAAAAAGTGCAAAAGAGAATGATGTCCCTGGAACAAATGCGTTTGAAGTGATTTTTTTCGATTCAAATAAACATGGTGAAGGAAAAAAGAAGCAGTCAGAAAAATTTGAAACGCATATTGTAAAAGAAGGTGAGACATTTGAAAGTATTGGGAAACAGTATTTTCCCAATGAAGATGGGGCTACAATCATTAAAAGTTATAACAATTTACAAGACAATCAGTTAGAAGTGGGAAAAGAATTGAAAATTCCTGTCAAAAAGAAAACGGAGAAGGAATAGTAGCTGTAAAATAATTTTTATATGAGTGATTGAAAAGGTGAATGAAGTCTTTTGTATCGGATGAGATTTTATCCATCTTTATTGCAATATAGCTTGATAAAATTACATATTGTTGAGAGGGAAGTTGAGAAAAATATATGTTGTGGATTTTAGGTGGCACGTTCATATGTATTGGCTTTATTTGTCTTTTTATGATGTATAGAGAAGCATTGCGTAATACATTGCTAGAACACACTTTATCATTTGTAAATTTCCCGGAAAGCTTTGGAAAGGTCAGAATATTTTTCATTTCAGATATTCATAGGAGAATTGTTTCGCCTTCTTTAATTGAAAATGTAAAAGGAAAAGCTGATTTTGTTATTATTGGCGGTGATTTAGCTGAGAAAGGTGTATCGTTATCACAAATTGCTGCTAATGTTCAAACATTAAGTAAAATTGGTCCTATATATTTTGTATGGGGAAATAATGATTATGAAATTGACTATCATGAACTAGATGCGTTATTACTAGAACATGGTGTGAAAATTTTAGATAATACAAGAGTGCTGTTTGAATCAGATTCTGGCGACAAGCTTTGCTTATTAGGGGTGGATGATGTTGGATTAGAACGGGATCGTTTAGACTTGGCACTAGCAGATTGTCAAGAAAATGGCTTTCGTATTCTTATTAGTCACAACCCTGTTATTGTAAACAAAATGTCTGGACAAGAACAAATTTCCCTCGTATTAAGTGGTCATACCCATGGGGGACAAATTCGTCTATTTCATTTTAAACGATATCTAAAAGGCGGCGTATATAAGTATCCGAATACAACTTTATTTGTGAGTAATGGGTATGGAACGACATTGATACCACTACGTTTTCGAGCTCCAGCCCAAACGCACTTAATTACGTTGCAAGGAAAAAAATAAGAGATGTTCGGTTTAAAGGTGGGAAAACATGCCAACTTTAAAAGGAAAATATAATATAAAAGCAGTTTCGAATATGCTTGGAATTCAGCCAAGTACGCTGCGGGCTTGGGAGAGACGATATCATATTATTGCTCCAAAGCGCAATGATGCTGGGCATCGCCTATATACAGAAGAGCATGTGAGAATTTTAAAATGGTTAATGCATAAAGTGAATGAAGGATTTACAATTGGTCAAGCAGTCCAGTTATTAGAAAGCAATCGATTGCAAAATCACAATTTAGTTGAAGTAGCGTACAGTACAGAAGTGTTTTTAGTAGACGATATCCTTCATTATTTGTTAAAATTTGATGAAAAGCATGCCCGTGAATTATTAAACGAGGCATTTGTTATTTATACAACAGAAAAAGTAATCACTCATATATTTGTTAAGATTATTGATAAATTGGAGACTATGCGGAGAAATGATGAGATAACAGCTGTACAAGAGCGGTATATAGATTCATTTTTATGTTCACGCATTGGAATGATTTATCATAATACGCATACTAATTTTATTTTGCCAAAAGCTTTGGCTATATGCGCACCAGGAGAATTGAATACATTAAACCTTTTTGTTTTCACAATATATTTACGTTTGAAAGGCTATCAAGCAACATATTTTGGGACAGGCCTAGAGGAAGATGAGATTCATACAGTTATTAAGCAATTTGCACCCAAATATGTGTTTATATCATGTTCAAAAGAGCGATATTTGAAAGGCGCACTAAATTTGATTAAGAAGTTGCAAAGTCAGAATTCAAAGATCTGCATAGGGCTTGTTGGATTTGCAAGTGAGTTTGTTTCAGATGAAGACAAGATCGGACTTCAAAATGTGTTCATTGGTGATACAAAAAAAGAATGGGATAAATGGTTAAATACGTCGGAATAGTTGTTCGAAAAGAACCATCTATTTTCTATTTCATATAATAAAAATTAGATACAACGGTTACGTAGGGAGGTTACAAGATGAGGCTGGAACGTTTAAATTATAATAAAATCAAAATTTTCCTAACGTTTGACGATTTATCTGAACGAGGATTGACGAAGGAGGATTTATGGAAAAATGCTCCGAAAGTGCAACAGTTATTTCGCGATATGATGCAAGAAGCAAATAAAGAACTTGGATTTGAAGCGGATGGTCCAATTGCGGTTGAAGTTTTTTCTTTACAAGCACAAGGAATGGTTGTAATTGTCACAAAAGAAAATCACGAAACCGATACAGAAGATGAGTTTCGTGATGAGTTTATTGAGATGCAAGTAACTCTAGATGAGAGTGAACATATATTGTATGAATTTGCAACGTTTGAAGATGTGATTACGTTGGCAAATCGTTTGTATAATCTCGGTGTAACCGGAGGGAAACTTTACACATGGGATGGGCGTTTTTATCTTTGGATGGAAGAAGAAACACCATTATTAAAGGCAGATATTATTGCGATTTTAGCAGAATACGGTAATTCTTCTACAGCAACAATTTATCGTATTATGGAATATGGAAAAGAATTAATGGATTCTCAAGCAATTCAGCAAATATACAAGTATTTTGTCTTAAAACAAAACCTCAGCTAGTAGAAATAGCTTGAGGTTTTGTTAGTATTTCGCGATATTAGAGAGACTAAAATACATTGTGATATAAAAAACATTTAAATATTTAAGTATTTTACTTTTCTAAAAGCAATAAAAGGACTATAATAATAGTGAAAACGCTTGCAATAAAGAATAGTTTGTATACATTTGTTAGCGTTTTCTATTGCATTCCAAATTTAACGGTGTATACTAGGCAATGAAGGTTTACTAAACAAGTGAAATTACAGGGGGTTTACTTACTATGGTAGCCGAAAAGGGAGCTCAAACACAAACACAACAAAGGGAGCAACATTTTGAATTGTTGAATTCAACTCAAATTGTTATTAACGAAGCCCTAGAAAAGTTGGGTTATCCAAACGAGGTATATGAATTACTGAAAGAACCAATTCGTATGATGACAGTGAAAATTCCAGTTCGTATGGATGACGGGACTGTTAAAATATTTACAGGATATCGCGCACAGCACAATGATGCTGTTGGTCCAACGAAAGGTGGAATTCGCTTCCATCCAAACGTAACAGAAAACGAAGTGAAAGCACTTTCTATTTGGATGAGTTTAAAATGTGGTATTGTTGATTTACCATATGGTGGAGGTAAAGGTGGTATCATTTGTGATCCACGTGAAATGTCTTTCCGTGAATTAGAAAGATTAAGCCGTGGATATGTACGAGCAATTAGCCAGATTGTTGGTCCAACAAAAGATATTCCTGCTCCAGATGTATTTACAAACTCACAAATTATGGCATGGATGATGGATGAATATAGCCGCATCGATGAATTTAATTCACCTGGATTTATTACAGGTAAACCGCTTGTATTAGGTGGATCTCACGGGCGTGAAACAGCAACTGCAAAAGGTGTAACAATCTGTATTCGCGAAGCTGCGAAAAAACGCGGTATCGATATTAAAGGCGCTCGCGTTGTTGTCCAAGGGTTTGGGAACGCTGGTAGCTTCTTAGCTAAATTTATGCATGATGCCGGTGCAAAAGTAATTGCGATTTCTGATGCTTACGGTGCACTACATGATCCAAATGGATTGGATATCGACTACTTACTAGATCGTCGTGACAGCTTCGGAACAGTAACGAAATTGTTTAACAATACAATTTCAAACAAAGAGCTATTAGAACTTGATTGTGATATTTTAGTTCCAGCTGCAATCGAGAACCAAATTACAGAAGAGAATGCTGCGGATATTAAAGCAAAAATTGTTGTAGAAGCAGCAAATGGTCCAACTACATTAGAAGCAACTAAAATTTTAACAGAACGCGGTATTTTACTTGTTCCTGATGTATTAGCAAGTGCTGGTGGTGTTACTGTATCTTACTTCGAATGGGTACAAAATAACCAAGGTTACTACTGGTCAGAAGAAGAAGTAGAACAACGTTTAGAAAAAGTAATGGTAAGATCATTCGATTCTATTTACGAAACATCACAAGTTCGTAAAGTGAACATGCGTTTAGCAGCCTATATGGTTGGTGTACGTAAAATGGCAGAAGCTAGCCGCTTTAGAGGCTGGGTATAATAGAATAAAGAGTTTAGAGAGAACGTGGTTTCCTTCAAGGAAACCACGTTTTTTTATCATTTTAACCGAGAAGACCCCCTCCTCTAAACGAAGTGAAGGTGGGTGGAGTTCAATGTTTGGAGTATGTATTGTTGGGCCAGTGATAGCTATCGTCTGGGGAATTATAATATTACTTTTAAAGTGGTTCGGTTAAATAATTACTATTAATAGGTGTAATATTGTTAAAAATGGATGCTCGATTACAAAAAAAACAAAAAAGAACACTTGTTCCATTGGAACGTTTGTGCTATACTCTCTTTAGATAAACAAAACGGAAACAAGATAAGGAGAGATTAATAATGAAAATGACAGCAGACCAAAGATTTATGATGCCAACAGATGTTATGGAACGGGTAGAGGTTTTACGGAAAAAACATGTGAAACGTTCATCTTTGTTACAATCCGTAAATAAATTTTTCGGTTTAGATACAAAAGAAGATCGTGTTTGGTTTTATGGGTTTTATGGAACTGCTGTAAGTATTTTACTATTTATGGTATTTACTTCAAATATTTTCGATTTTCTCTTTGCGTAAGAAATGTGCTATATAGATATCGAGGTTGAATACATATATAAGGAAGAAAGGTAATTTTCTAGAGCGGAGTTGATAAATATGGTGATGTTCCCTATAGAGCGAAATTATATTGGGTACGGAAGCTCACGACCAGGAATCCGCCTTTCGAAGGTGAGGTTTATTGTAAGTCATGATACAGGGAATCCTGGCAGCAATGCGATAGGAAATCGTGATTACTTTAACGAAATACAACCAAAAGCATCGGCGCATACTTTTGTAGATGATACAACCATTTTAGAAATTATCCCAATTGATGAGGTAGCGTATCATGTAAGATATAATGTACCAACAGACAATGATTTGTTTGGTTATGATGCGAACAAAGCGGCAATTGGTGTTGAAATGTGTTACGGAGGTAGTATTAATTTTTGGGATTCTTACACGCGATTTACATGGTACCATGCCTATTTATGTCATACATTCAATTTGAATCCTAAAACAGATATTGTATCTCATAAAAAACTCGATCCGAAGAGAAAGATTGATCCAGAAAATGTATTGGGACAACAAGGAATCCGATTTAGACAATTTTTAGCGGACGTCTATCGAATGTATGTATCGTTTAGATGACAAATATATGAAAAATGAATACAATAAAGATAGGTGCCTACTGCTGAAAGTAGGTTTTTTCTTGTTTTGTAATAAATAGAGATTGAGGCAGAAGACTAGGAGTGAACCAAGTATGCAAAAAGAAACAGCTATTATAATCGGGGGCGGACCGTGTGGATTAGCAGCAGCGATTTCACTGCAGCAACAGGGAATCAATCCACTAGTAATTGAAAAAGGAAATATTGTGAATGCGATTTATCATTATCCGACTCATCAAACGTTTTTTTCCTCTAGTGAAAAGTTAGAGATTGGTGATGTTGCTTTTATTACAGAAAACCGCAAGCCAGTTCGTAATCAAGCGCTTGCGTATTATCGTGAAGTGGTAAAGCGTAAAGGTGTACGAGTAAATGCATTTGAACGCGTAGAACAAGTGCAAAAAGATGGGGACTTCTTTAGAGTAAGTACGACGAAGCGTGATGGGAATACGGAAACATACGCTGCGAAATATATCGTAGTGGCAACGGGATATTATGATAATCCAAACTATATGAACGTTCCTGGAGAAAAATTGGAGAAAGTATCTCATTATTTTAAAGAAGGACATCCTTATTTTGACCGAGATGTAGTTGTAATAGGAGGGAAAAATTCAAGTGTAGATGCTGCGCTCGAACTTGTAAAAGCTGGAGCACGTGTAACGGTGTTATATCGCGGGGGAGAATATTCGCAGAGTATTAAGCCGTGGATTTTACCTGAATTTGAAGCGTTAGTGCGTAATGGCACGATTCAAATTCAGTTTCATGCTCACGTAAAAGAAATTACCGAACATACACTTACGTATACAAGTAACGGAGAGTCATTTACGATTCAAAATGATTTTGTGTTTGCGATGACGGGGTACCATCCAGATCATAGTTTCTTAACAAAAATAGGAGTAGAAATTGATAAAGAAACAGGGCGCCCAATGTATACAGAAGAAACAATGGAAACGAATGTGGAGAATATCTTTATTGCGGGTGTTATTGCAGCTGGAAATAATGCGAATGAAATTTTTATTGAGAATGGAAGATTTCATGGTGGAGCAATTACACAAACAGTTGTATCAAGAGAACAAAAATAAGCTGTCGAATTTTTCGACAGCTTATTTTTTAATTGTGCATAAACATTTGCTGGATTTTATCTTTAGAATGAGTACATTCTAAAGCAACAAGTAGTTTAATACGAGCTTTTTGGGCATTTAAACCGTATGTGAAAACAATTCCCATATCTTTTAATTGTTTTCCTCCACCCTCATAGGAATATACGTCTTGGACAATTCCATTAAAGCAGCGGGAAACGAGAACAATTGGAATTCCTTTAATTATTAAGCGCTGTAAACTAGAAAGCGTTCGTGGTGGTAAATTACCTTGACCAAGTGCTTCGATTACAATCCCATCGACCGGTAGGTTTTCAATTGCTGCTAATAATGTATCATCCATACCAGCGTATGCCTTTAACACAACAACATTTTTAGAAATTTGCCCAACCATGTATGTTTCATGATGGACGAGAGCGTGATGGAAGACAACGCCGCGTTTTGTCACCATACCGATTGGTCCGTATTGAGGGCTTTGGAATGTTGCAACATTACTTGTATGTGTTTTTGTTACATTTGTTGCACAGTGAATTTCGTCGTTTAACACGACAAGAACACCTTTTCCAAGCGCTTCGCTGCTACTTGCAACCTTTACAGCTGATAAAAAGTTATATAAGCCGTCAGCACCCAATTCATTGCTAGAGCGCATTGCACCTGTTACAACGATTGGAATGTTCGCTTGTACAGTTAAATCTAAAAAGTATGCGGTTTCCTCTAATGTATCTGTACCATGTGTAATGACAACACCATGGATATCTTCATGTTTTACTCTTTCGTCAATGATGATTTGTAATTGTAACATCTCGCTAGGAGTCATATGAGGAGATGGAAGATGAAAGACATCTTCAACAATTAAATCAATATCATCCGTTAAATTTGGAATGAATTTTAAAAGAGGATTTTGTTCCCCTGGTTGTACAACCCCAGTTTCTTTATCTTCCTCCATTGCGATTGTTCCACCTGTGTGTAAAACTAGGATTTTTTTCAATGCTTATACCCCTTTCTAGTCAAAAAATACATTTAGAACATACCATGTTTTTACTAGATTCGACAATGGAAATGTATAAAAGTTTGTATTAGAAATGAAAATAAAGTTGACTACTTTATATTGGAAATAATTAAAGGGAATGGATTCTTAATTTTTTTATTGTGAGTTGTTAGAATGAGTGAGAAAAATGAAAAGAGGATATTTCTTTGAAAAAAATTGAGGGAGCTTTAATTCGTATATTATTGATTCAATTTATTTGTCTCTGCATTATTCAATTGCTTTTCATGCAAGAATCCACAGTGAAATATTTATCAAAAATCGTTTATTATGAAGGAGTTACAAGTGAAAATATAACTGATATTTTACAAGTCAATAAGTAGTTTTCATTTTCTTCTAGTGAGGATTGTGCTACAATAATTGAGGATTTAATCGGTATGAAACAAGTGTAGAGAAGCAGGGGATTTGTACCTGCTTTTCATTTTGTTTTATAAGTGAAAAAAATGAGGTGTTACAGTGGATAAACGAATTTCAATTGCGATAGATGGTCCAGCAGCTGCTGGAAAAAGCACAGTTGCAAAGATTGTTGCGAAAGAACTTTCTTATGTCTATATTGACACAGGTGCAATGTATCGTACGCTTACATACGCTGCGCTGGAACAAAATGTAGATATTGAAAATGAAGAAAGTTTAATGGAAGTTTTAAAAAATGTGAATATTGATTTTCAGCAAGGTGAAAATACACAACTAGTTTTCTTAAACGGCAAGGATGTATCTGAAGCGATTCGTACACCGAATGTAACAAATCGCGTATCAATTGTTGCCAAGCATCGTCTTGTTCGCGAAGAGATGGTGCGCCGCCAACAAGCTCTAGCAGAAAAGGGCGGGGTGGTAATGGATGGTCGTGATATTGGTACGCATGTGCTACCTAATGCGGAAGTGAAGATTTTTATGCTTGCTTCTGTTCAAGAGAGAGCGGAGCGTAGACACCTTGAAAATACGAAGAAAGGCTTCGCTTCTAGTTTGGAGCAATTGAAAAAAGAAATTGCCAAGCGTGATAAATTAGATTCAGAGCGCGAAGTTTCTCCGTTAAAAAAAGCGGATGATGCATTGGAGTTAGACACAACTTCTTTATCAATTGAAGAAGTTGTCCAAAGAATTATGGATATTGTTTCTGGAGCGTTTGCAAAATAAAGAAAGAGGGAATCCTCTTTCTTTTTTTATTTTAAAAATATTAGTATAACAGAGAATAGTGAAACACTTTCCTTGACAAATAAGTCAATTTGTAAGAAGTTAGTAAAAGAAGAGGAACTGTCAGAATATATTCGCTATTATATTTTAAAACATACTTTATTCAAGGAGATTTTGCTGTATACTATTTATATAGGCTTCTATATCTTCTATGAAGTGTATAGCAAAAAATAGGTTGTTGTATGTATTGGAAGCGAGTATATGCTAAAAATTTCTTATAACATGCAAATGAAAACATTTGTTTTCATTTCGTATATACATAAAAAAGCTTTGTCAATTCTGTAGGGAGGTATTTCCATGGTAGAAAAAATGAATGAAGAAGTTGTGGATTCAAAAGCATTACAAGTGGGTGACGTTGTTACAGGTTCTGTAACAAAGGTTGAAGAAAAACAAGTTCTTGTAAATGTTGGATACAAAACAGATGGCGTTATTCCGATTAGTGAATTAGCTAACGTTCATATTGAAAAAGCGAGCGATGTTGTAAAATTAGATCAAAATCTTGAATTAAAAGTTATTAAATTAGAAGATGATGATCTTGTATTATCGAAACGTGCTGTTGATGCAGAAAAAGCATGGGTAGAGTTGCAAGAAAAATTCACTTCAGGTGAAGTTTTTGATGTTACTGTAAAAGATATTGTGAATGGTGGTTTAGTTGTGGATCTTGGTGTCCGTGGATTTATTCCAGCTTCACTTGTAGAAATGCATTATGTAGAAGATTTTACTGATTATAAAGGAAAAACATTAGCGGTGAAAATTGTTGAATTAGATCGTGAAAAAAATCGTGTTATTCTTTCACATAAAGCAGTTGTAGAACAAGAATTAGAATCAAAGAAAAAAGAAGCGATTTCTTCTTTAAAAGAAGGAGACGTTGTGGAAGGTACAGTTCAGCGATTAACTGACTTTGGTGCTTTTGTGAATGTTGGTGATGTAGATGGTTTAGTACACATTTCACAAATTTCTCATGACCGCGTTGAACAGCCTTCTGATGTGTTAACACAAGGACAAAGTGTAAAAGTCAAAGTATTATCGGTTGATGCAGATACGCAGCGTATTTCTTTATCGATTAAAGCGGCTCAGCCAGGACCTTGGGAAAACGTTTCTGCTGAAGTTAAAGCGGGTGATATTCGAGAAGGTATAGTGAAACGAATTGTTACATTTGGTGCTTTCGTTGAAATTTTACCAGGTGTAGAAGGACTTGTGCATGTATCACAAATTGCAAATCGTCACGTAAAAAATCCAAATGAAGTATTAGAAATGGGACAAGAAGTGAAAGTGAAAGTACTTGAAGTACATGCAGCAGAAAAACGCATTTCTTTAAGTATAAAAGAAGCTGTTGAAGAAAATAATGAAACAGAAGATTATAGCCAATATGAGCCGACTTCTGAGTCTGCAACTTTCCAATTTAGTGATATTATTGGTGAACAACTGAAAAAATTAAAGAAATAAAGAGGGGTACAAGTGGTAAGGGCAAAACGAAAATTAGAACATATTGAATACGCTCTTTCCACCGGACAGTCTCGTATACATGGCTTTCATGACATTGCTTTTGTCCATCAAAGCTTGCCAAATTCAAGTTATGAAAGCATTACATTTGAAACGGAAATCGGCGAACTTTCATTAAGTTCGCCGATTTTTATCAATGCGATGACTGGTGGTGGTGGAGATCACACATTACATATTAATGAACAGTTAGCACACGTGGCTAAGCATCACAACCTTGCGATGGCTGTTGGTTCTCAAATGGCTGCGTTAAAAGATGAAACAGAAGCATCTTCTTATCGAATTGTTCGAAAGGTAAATCCAAATGGAATCGTTTTTGCAAATTTGGGTAGTGAAGCGAGCGTTGAACAGGCAAAACGAGCGGTTGATATGGTTGAAGCGAATGCTTTGCAAATTCATTTGAATGTCATTCAAGAACTAACGATGCCAGAAGGTGATCGGGATTTTACAGGCGTATTAGAGCGGATTGAACAAATTGTTACAAGTTCTCCGGTTCCAGTTATAGTAAAAGAAGTAGGTTTTGGTATGAGTAAAGAAACGGTACAGCAGCTAACTAATGTTGGTGTTACGGCTGTAGATGTTGGTGGTTATGGTGGCACAAATTTTGCTGCAGTTGAAAATGAGCGAAGGAAGCGAATGCTTTCTTATTTTAACGATTGGGGCATTCAGACGGCAGCTTCAATCATAGAAGCATCCTCTACAAATAAAAACCTCTCTCTTATTGCATCTGGTGGTATACAAACTGCACTGGATATAGCAAAAGCGATTGCCCTGGGGGCACAGGCGACTGCTTTTGCCGGATATTTTTTACGTATATTGATGAATGATGGTACCCAGAAATTAATGGATGAAATAGAACTTTTACATACAGATTTACAATTTATAATGACGGCTCTTGGAGCGAGAACACTCTCTGAGCTTCAGCGAGTGCCGCTTATTGTGAAGGGTGATACGTATCATTGGTTATCGCAACGTGGGATTGATACGATGCGCTATAGCAATAGGTAATGTTTTTTAAGTTTTTTTGCAGGTTATTTATAAATCAGAATAAGATAAGAATAAAAAATCAACCGTTCGGTTGATTTTTTTTTTGTACCCGCCTTGTACAATGAAGAGGAAAGGGGAAGATGGAATGAAATGAATAAGATTATTGAAGTGGATAAAGTAATGAAGTGCTATGAAACTTTTAAAGCACTATCTAATATTTCATTTTCTGTATGGGAAGGTGAAATTCTATGTTTTCTTGGTCCGAATGGAGCTGGGAAAAGTACTCTCATTATTAATATATATACTAAGCTCCAAGTTTCTAATCGTGTAGAAGCAATAAAGAAAGCGTTGGAGAATGGATTAATAACATAATGAATTGTGGGAAAATGAAAAAACAGCCGATGTCGGCTGTTTTTTCATTTTGTTTAATGCTGATTTTGCTTGCGAGCTTGCTCTGGTGTATCAAGACTCGTTGCACCAGGATATTGCAATGATTGATCACGATCCGATTCAACGCGGCGTGATTGTTTTAATTTCTTTTCTTGGCGGTCTTTTCCCATCGTTATCTACACCTCCTTAATAGAAAGTGTTGCTGTTATAAGAAAAACTATGCAAAAAGAAGAAAAGGATTAGTTTTTATAAAAAGTTCCCATAATGGAAATGATAGGAGGAGAAAATATGGATGGAAGTTATTTTTATTTTTTAGCGTGGGTGGGCTGGGTTGTTACAACGTTTTTTTTGAAAAAAGATGAAATTCGTTGGAAAGTTAGTGCTGTTATATTAATATTTATTATTTGTTCACAGATAACGGTATCTATTGCTTCTTTCACTGTATCAATAAACGCTCTTATACTCGGTATTATTTCCTTTTTGGGGATTGCTCTATATTCTGTGTGGAAAAAAATGTATGCCTTATTGTCGGCACTTATCATTGCTATGCTATATACAAGCTTTCATTTATTAGAGGTGTATGATCCGATTTGGATTGTTATTGATAGAATTTTTATGTTAAGCGGTACTCTTGTATATGCATCAATTTTATTACATCGAGATCGTCTATTGCGTCTATGTTCTTTATATGCCGGAGCACTACAAGGAGAAATATTGGTAACATTTATTTTTCGCAGGCTTCATTTCCCATACGAATTTGGTGGTTTGACATTCTTTGATATCATTGCTGTTTCTACACTACTGGTTATGATGATGTCTTATATCGCAAAATTATCGGCGTATAGAGGACAATTTAGAAAAAAACATGTAAAAGAAAGGCAAGGGTAATACATGACTGAATATACACCAGCCATTTTATGTGGCGTCATTGCTGGAACAGTAACGCGAATTTTGATGCTTCGTACAGATACGAGGCAGTATCCGACACGTTTACATGGAAAAATCATTCACATTGCTATGGGATTAATTGCAGCAGCTTTAGGAGCAATTGCTATTCCATCCATTTTGAAGAAGGATTTTTCAGCGATTACTTTCTTAACATTAGCTGCGTCTCAATTTCGAGATGTTCGAAATATGGAAAGGAATACACTGCAGCAATTAGATGGGTATGAGCTTGTACCGCGTGGAAACACATATATTGAGGGGATAGCTCTTGTATTTGAAAGTCGCAACTATTTAGCGATGTTAACAGCATTTGTGACAACATTTACATATATAGGGTTTCATTCGTGGATAGCTGGTGTAGTTGCTGGCACAGCGGGATTCTTTATTGCCAAAATATTGATGTCTGGTAAAAGGTTACATGATCTTGTAGACATTGAGCATGTTCCTCTCCACTTTGAGGGAGCAGGACTATATATTGATAATATTTATATTATGAATATTGGATTGCCCGCAAGGCAAGAAGAAATTATGAAGTATGGAATGGGCTTTATTTTAAAGCCTAAGTCTATTGACGCAAGAGTAACAATCTCCAATCTTGGACAACGACAAGCAATCTTGCATGATGTATCGGTTGCATTAGGCATATTTAGAGATTCTGGAACCCCGGCGTTAATCCCCTTAGCTAAGCGCGATTTAGAAGATGGAAGAGTAGGGGTATTTGTACTCCCGCAAGATCAAGATGTAAAAAAAGCGATTGCAGTAATAGGGAATGTACCAACATTAGAAAGTGCGGTTCATATGTCATCAGAGGCCCCAAAAGGAAGGGGAGATATACAATGATGTTAGAAAGCTATATTCTTGCTGTAATTACAACGACGCCAGAAAAGTTTGCTGGGGGAGCACCTTTATTTACTTGTGACTCAAAAGAAGAAATGGAATTTGTAGCAAATAATTTAGAAGCGATTTTAGACGGTATTGCACACCGCTTACAAGAGAATGTATATATTATTGTGAAACATTAGTAACGTGTGTTATAATATGAGATGTTTTGATACGATGAGAAATATTCTGGAATGCAAATCCCTTCTTGCACAAAGAAGGGTTTTTTACATAATAAACAGAAGCAAGTTGAAAGGATGAAATTATATGCCGAAACCAGTAGTGGCAATAGTAGGACGCCCGAACGTAGGGAAATCTACTATTTTCAATAGAATTGTTGGAGAGAGAGTTTCAATTGTAGAAGATATCCCAGGCGTAACGCGAGATCGTATTTATAGTGCGGGAGAATGGTTAAATCATGAATTTAACATTATTGATACAGGTGGAATTGATATTGGAGACGAGCCGTTTTTGACACAAATTCGTCAACAAGCGGAAGTTGCGATTGATGAAGCGGATGTTATCATTTTTATGACAAATGGCCGTGATGGTGTAACAGCTGCAGATGAAGAAGTAGCAAAGATTTTATATCGTTCTAAAAAGCCGGTTGTACTAGCGGTGAATAAGGTTGATAATCCAGAGATGCGTAATGATATTTATGATTTCTATGCATTAGGATTTGGTGAGCCATTCCCAATTTCAGGTACACACGGATTAGGTTTAGGTGATTTATTAGATGAAGCAGCAAAGCATTTCCCTAAGATTGAAGAAGAGGCATATGATGACGAAACAATTCGTTTCTCATTAATTGGGCGTCCAAATGTAGGGAAATCATCACTTGTAAATGCATTGCTTGGTCAAGAGCGTGTAATTGTAAGTAACGTAGCAGGAACGACCCGTGATGCTGTTGATACACCATATAGTAAAGATGGTCAAGATTACGTTATTATTGATACAGCGGGGATGCGTAAAAAAGGGAAAGTATACGAGAGTACTGAAAAGTATAGTGTACTTCGTGCATTGAGAGCGATTGAACGATCTGACGTTGTTTTAGTCGTTTTAGATGGTGAAGAAGGAATTATTGAACAAGATAAAAAAATTGCTGGTTATGCACATGACTCAGGACGAGCAGTTATTATCGTTGTGAATAAGTGGGACGCAGTAAAAAAAGATGAAAAGACAATGAAGGCATTTGAAGAAAATATTCGCGCGCACTTCCAATTCTTGGATTATGCACCGATTGTATTCTTATCTGCGAAAACGAAAAAACGTACACAGACATTATTACCAGTTATTAATGAAGTTAATGAAAGTCATAGTATTCGTGTACAAACAAACGTATTAAACGACGTGATTATGGATGCTGTTGCAATGAATCCAACACCAACGCATAATGGACAACGTTTGAAAATCTTCTACGCAACGCAAGTCGCGGTGAAACCACCAACGTTTGTTGTATTTGTAAATGATCCAGAATTAATGCACTTTTCATATGAGCGCTTCTTAAAGAATCGTTTGCGTGAGTCGTTTGGCTTCGTAGGAACGCCAATCCGAATTATTTCTAGAGCAAGAGACTAATGGAGAGGATGTGATTTTATGAAAAAAATCACAGTAGTAGGAGCAGGTAGCTGGGGCACAGCGTTAGCGATGGTATTAGCTGACAATGGTCATGATGTACGTATTTGGGGAAATCGTTCTGAGCTCATGGATGAAATCAATATGAAACATGAGAACAGCCGGTATCTCCCAGGAATTACATTGCCAAGCACAATCGTAGCCTACTCTTCTTTAGAAGAGGCATTAGTAGATGTAGATACAGTACTTTTAGTCGTGCCAACGAAAGCGTACCGGGAAGTATTGCAAAATATGAAAGAAATTGTTTCACAGCCAATTACTTGGATTCATGCAAGTAAAGGGATTGAACCGGGAACTTCAAAACGTATTTCAGAAATGATTGAAGAAGAAATTCCAGCGCATCTTATTCGTGATGTTGTTGTCCTATCAGGACCAAGCCATGCGGAAGAGGTAGGGCTTCGTCAAGCGACAACTGTTACTTCAGCTGCTAAACGTATGGAATCAGCTGAAGAAGTACAAGACTTGTTTATGAATAGTTATTTCCGAGTATATACGAATCCTGATATTGTCGGAGTAGAGCTCGGTGGGGCATTAAAAAATATTATTGCACTAGCCGCGGGTATAACGGATGGCCTTGGATTAGGTGATAATGCAAAAGCAGCTCTTATGACACGTGGTTTAACGGAAATCGCTCGTTTAGGAAGAAAGATGGGTGGTAATCCATTAACATTTGCTGGTTTAACGGGAATGGGTGACTTGATTGTAACTTGTACAAGTGTCCATAGCCGAAATTGGCGTGCGGGAAATATGCTTGGAAAAGGATATTCATTAGAAGAAGTATTAGATAGTATGGGTATGGTAGTTGAAGGTGTACGAACAACGAAAGCTGCATATGAGATGGCTGAGAAAATGAAAGTTGAAATGCCAATTACGGCAGCGTTATATGATGTACTATTCAATGGAAATAATGTGAAAGATGCAGTAGGGTCATTGATGGGGCGTGTTCGTAAACATGAAGTTGAAGCGATACCTGATTTATTGTAAATAAAAGCTGTATGCGTGAAAAAAGCACGTATACAGCTTTTTGTTTTTCTGGGTTTTTTCACCATTTATTTCTTTTTGCATACGATGGATTGTAACTTGAAGAGAGGGTGAAGAAAATGGATAATAACATTTTCAATAATATTGAAAAAGAAGCGAAAGTAAATAAAGACGATATTTTTAAATTAGCATCATCTGTACAAAATGCAAATTTACGCGATGAGAAAGTACTACGTCAATTAATCCATCAGGTCGCAGTAATGGCAGGGCGAGAGGTACCAAAAGAGCAAGAAGATCAAATTGTAAAAGCGATTGTTAATAATAATATGCCAACAGACTTTAGCTCGTTAAGTAAAATGTTTAAAAAATAAAGCATGCGAAACAAAGGGTTCGAGGATTGCATACGATAGCTATGAAGAAATGGGATTGGGGCTGTTTGTGGGCGTATTTGGTCAACCGAAGCGAAGATGATACATTCGCTTCGGTTTTATTTTTGTTTTTTTATTTACATTTTGATTTTTCAATATATAATTCGCCATTATGAAGAACGAAAGGTGACCTACACTCATTTTATCTATTTGTTTTCACTTGGCATGGACAGGAAGAGGGTCTGACCGCTTCTATGCATGGTCGGATGCTCTCTCCCGCCCGAAAAGAAACGCTTTCTGCCGTTTTTTTCAATTTGTACGTATACATAAATATTCTCCAACATATAAGTCTCAGCTGTGAAAATAAAAGGAAGTCTCCACCCGCTTTCTCCTTCTGTTTTCACTTGGCATGGGGCAGAAAAAGGATCTAACCGCTTCTTAGGCTACTGAAAAAGTCTACTTCATAAGAAAAAGGAGTTCATCACCTACTATATACAGGTAATGGACTCCTTTTTCTTTTCAACATATTGATAAAATTCGTGTTATTTTTTCAAAGTAAACACTTTTTCAGTGCCTTCACCGCTTCTATGTATGGCCGGATGTTCTCTACCAGCTAAAAAGAATGGTCTTATATTATTTTTCTATTTGTTTAAAATTTTTAATTTGTTAAAATAGTATAAAAATAGATTGATAATTAAGGGGTGTGTATATGTCTGAAGGACTTATAAAAATGTGGTTTTCTTTAGGAGCAATGGGATTCATGTTTATTGCAGTAGCTTTTATTTTATTAAGTAGGCATAAAATAAAGAATAAAATTTTGAAAGGTATTACAGCGCTGGTTGCTTATACACTTATGGTTGTATCTGGGATTGTTATTTTTCTCGTTGTATTTAGTGGGCCAGTCGAACAATAAGAATGAATAATCGCCACTCTTTGTTTTCAAATAGATTGTGGGGAGGTAGGTGGAAATGAATAAACAAGATTTAATAGATGTGAGCGAGAAAATAAAGGATGGATTGTCTGTGAAAAAAAACTATATTATTTTAATATTTTGTTGTATAAGCCTTTTGTCAGGATGTATGTATCCTAGAGAAAATATGAAACAGAATGCTGTCCCTTATGAAGATCAGCTGCAAGCTGTACAAAAGGCAGTCAATACATATAAGGAACAAAATAATGGTTTATTACCAATTAAAACGCGTGATATGAGCACACCAATTTATCAAAAATATCCAATTGATTTTCAAAAAATTGCACCACGTTATATACAAGAAGCACCTGGAAATGCATATGAAAGTGGTGGTGTATATCAATATGTATTAGTAGATGTAGAAACAAATCCAACGGTAAAATTAATCGATGTAAGAATGGCAGAACAAATTCGGGATGTTAAGTTGAAATTGCAAATGTATCGTGATGAACATCAATATCCTCCTTTTAAAAAGGTTATTGCAGATGGTGTTTATGAGCTAGATTTCAAAAAGATGGGATATAAAGATGTGCCTCAAGTGACAAGCCCATATTCTGGAAAAGGATTACCGCTTG
The DNA here is from genome assembly GCF_038006685.1 of Bacillus sp. FSL K6-0042. Classification (NCBI taxonomy): domain Bacteria; kingdom Bacillati; phylum Bacillota; class Bacilli; order Caryophanales; family Bacillaceae; genus Bacillus; species Bacillus sp. FSL K6-0042. Next base: position 1,678,924 of record NZ_JBBOVS010000001.1, on the reverse strand, counting down.
TAATTAATGAAAAAGGGGAGATTTTTGTTGATTATCGAATGGATTTATATGAAATGTTACAAAAAAACGGAGAAAAGTTGAAAGAAGGGGAAGATATTCGTAATATGCTTTTAAAAGATACACCATTTGTGCCCGCATACTCTTTACCGTATACAGTAAGAAACGGAGAACCAATTTTTTTTAAATGATAAGTCATGAACCTTTCTTCTAGCGAATAAGTTCTAGAAGAAAGGTTTTTTCATGTATTACAACTTATGATGCAAACAAAAAGTTCTTTTTAAATAGTCATATGAATTTAGGACAAAATCATATGATATATTGTCCACACTTCTAGAATATTTTTATGTTATTTCATATGATAGGAGACATCAGTGAAGGATATTGTATGTGAATACAAATTGGATTATTCCCAAAAATTTTGAGGGAGGGAATCACTTGGAAAAGGTCGATATTTTTAAAGATATTGCTGAGCGCACAGGCGGTGATATTTATTTAGGGGTTGTAGGAGCTGTTCGAACAGGAAAATCAACGTTTATTAAAAAATTTATGGAGCTTGTTGTTATTCCGAATATCGAAAATGATTCAGATCGTCAGCGAGCACAAGATGAATTACCTCAAAGTGCTGCTGGACGTACGATTATGACAACAGAACCGAAATTTGTTCCAAACCAAGCGGTTTCCATCCATGTTGATGACGGTCTTGAAGTAAATATTCGATTAGTAGATTGTGTTGGTTATACGGTTCCTGGAGCGAAAGGATATGAAGATGAGAATGGCCCACGCATGATTAATACACCTTGGTATGAAGAACCCATCCCGTTTCATGAGGCTGCTGAAATTGGAACGCGTAAGGTGATTCAAGAACATTCTACTATTGGGGTTGTCATTACAACTGATGGAACGATTGGAGAAATTCCAAGACGAGATTATATAGAAGCAGAAGAACGTGTTATCAATGAATTAAAAGAAGTGGGTAAACCGTTTATCATGATTATTAATACAGTACAGCCGTATCATCCAGATACAGAACAGTTACGTCAAAGTTTATCAGAGGAGCATGATATTCCTGTATTAGCAATGAGTGTGGAGAGTTTAAGAGAAACAGATGTTTACAATGTACTTCGTGAAGCTTTATTTGAATTTCCTGTTTTGGAAGTGAATGTGAATCTACCAAGCTGGGTTATGGTATTAAATGAGGGACATTGGTTACGTCAAAGTTATCAAGAAGCTGTTCAAGAGACAGTTAAAGATATAAAAAGGCTTCGTGATGTAGATCGTGTTGTTTGGCAATTTAGTCAATATGAGTTTATTGATCGAGCGAGTTTAGCTGGGATTGATATGGGGCAGGGCGTTGCAGAGATTGATTTATATGCACCAGATGAATTGTACGATCAAATATTAAAAGAAGTTGTAGGTGTAGAAATTAGAGGGAAAGATCATTTATTAAAGCTTATGCTTGATTTTTCTCATGCAAAAACGGAGTATGATCAAGTTTCAGAGGCTTTAAGAATGGTCAAACAAACAGGATATGGCGTAGCTGCGCCGGCCTTAGCTGATATGAGCCTAGATGAGCCAGAAATTATTCGTCATGGATCGCGATTCGGTGTGAAATTAAAGGCAGTTGCACCGTCTATTCATATGATTAAAGTTGATGTTGAATCTACATTTGAGCCAATTATTGGTACTGAAAAGCAAAGTGAAGAGCTTGTCCGCTACTTAATGCAAGATTTTGAGGATGATCCGCTTTCTATATGGAATTCTGATATCTTTGGACGCTCGCTTAGTTCGATTGTTCGAGAAGGAATTCAAGCAAAATTATCTTTAATGCCTGAAAATGCTCGTTACAAATTAAAAGAAACGCTAGAAAGAATTATTAACGAAGGATCTGGCGGATTGATTGCCATTATTTTATAAGGCCCCCCCTCGAGCAGGGGGTTTTTGCTTTTTTATCCCGCTATTTGCAGGCTGTAAGACTCCAGTCTCAAGATTCAGAGAAAAGTGAGGAAGATAGGCGGAGGGGAGAAAAGAAATAGTCATTATCTAATATTTTGTAGCATATTGTCAAGTTTCATCGTTTTTTCACATTTTCGAGGTAACAATTTCTTTAAAAATATTGAATTATACAGGAGAATCGTATAATATAGGCGTTGATAATGATTTATCTACATCTTTGTAGTATAGAATTTGTAAAAATTGCCTACAAATGAAAGTAAGACTCATTTTATGATCATTATACAGTCTTATCTTTGGGAGGAGGTGAATGGCATGAACAAGACAGATTTAATCAATGCTGTTGCAGAAGCAAGTTCCCTTTCTAAAAAGGACGCAACAAAAGCAGTTGACGCTGTTTTTGATTCTATCTTAGAAGCTTTAAAACAAGGTGATAAAGTACAATTGATCGGATTCGGTAACTTCGAAGTTCGTGAGCGTGCGGCTCGTAAAGGACGCAACCCACAAACTGGTGAGGAAATTGAAATCGCTGCAAGTAAAGTACCTGCATTCAAACCTGGTAAAGCGTTAAAAGATGCGGTTAAATAATCCTTACATATTAACAGGGAAGAAGAGTTTCCTTTTTGGAAACTCTTCTTTTTGCTTTTAAAATCATAAATATGCTAGAATGTGTTCGTATCACTTTTAGGTTTTTCGGGAGGGTTAAGCGGATGGCAAAAGTTAACTTAGAACAAATCGAGCAAGCAGTGCGTCTTATTCTAGAGGCAATTGGAGACGATCCAAATCGTGAGGGAGTACTTGATACACCGAAACGTGTTGCGAAAATGTATGCAGAAGTATTTTCAGGTATGCATGAAGATCCAAAGGAGCATTTGCATAAAGTGTTTGGAGAAGAGCACGAGGAGCTTGTATTAGTAAAAGATATTCCATTTTATTCGATGTGTGAGCACCATCTTGTTCCGTTTTACGGAGTTGCTCATGTTGCATATATTCCACGTGGTGGAAAAGTAACAGGTTTAAGTAAATTAGCTCGTACTGTAGATACAATTGCACGTCGTCCACAACTTCAAGAACGTATTACGTCAACAGTGGCTAATTCTATTATGGAAGTGCTAGAACCACATGGTGTTATGGTAGTTGTTGAAGCGGAGCATATGTGTATGACAATGCGCGGTGTGAAAAAGCCTGGTGCAAAAACGGTAACTACAGCAGTGCGCGGTGTGTTAGAAAATGATGCAGCGGCACGTAGCGAAATTTTGTCTTTTATTAAGGCAAAGTAAAGGAAAGCGGGAAACTGCTTTTCTTTTTTATTTATATTATTTTACTTTTGATTCCGGTTGTTTGTAGGAAGTACTGTCTGTATCCAACAAAACTAGGTGGGGATTACTGCCTGTGAAATCTAAATTCTTATAATGAGCAAGGAGAGATGAGAATTCCATTTTAATGTGTGTTTATGGAGTGAGAGATATAGTCTTTAAAAAATTACATATATTTTGATAGCTGTCCATAAACTTATAGGTGAATGAGTTTTTGTTTTTTATGCGTATTGTATGAATAGAAATCTAACGTATGGTTTATCTTGATTCCCCAAGTTTTGGTTATAGAAAATAGAATGTATGTGTTATAATAGGTTTTATGAATTAGAAAACAAGGGTGATTTTTTGTGTGTGACATCTACGGAGGGTATGCGGATATAAAGGAGCAGTTGCTATCAAAACTGCGCCATCCTTATTTTATAAACTATATTGAAGAACCATTTATTGATGAAGAAAAGGTAGTGCTTTTATACGCTGCTTTAAAAAATGCAAATTTACATAAAGAACAAATTGATCACTATGTTTTAACGATTATGCTTGTACAAATCGCTCTTGATACACATGAAAAAGTATCAAACAAAGCAGATGAAGAAGCAAGTGGATTTCATAAGCGTCGTCAGCTTACAGTACTTGCAGGTGATTACTATAGTGGATTGTATTATTATTTACTTTCAATGAATTGTGATATTGTATTAATTCGTGCACTTGCCGAAGGGATTAAAGAAATTAATGAACATAAAATTATGTTATATCAGAGGGCATATGAAACAGCTGATGAAGTAGTCAAAAGTGTTATGACAATCGAATCGGCACTTTTACAAAAAACATGTGATCATTTTCATTTATCACATTGGAAACCGTTTATAGCGTATATGCTAGGGAATAAGCGTCTTCAAAAAGAGTATCAATTGCATGCTAAAAGAAAAACTGCACCTGTTTTTCAAGCGGTTCAAGCAACTCTATCAAATGATGATGACAGAAATGTGGAAACGGTCTTTACAGAGTGGTTGAAAAAAATGGATGAACAAGAAAAATCATTTCTTCAAAGCCATAAAGAAATTGATGAGATAGTTTCCGCATTACAAGATAAATTGAAAACATAAGCAATTTTATATTGGAAGAAGGGTAAGCGCATGCAACAATCAAAAGAAGAAAGAGTACATGACGTATTTGAAAAAATCTCTGATAAATACGATGTAATGAATTCAGTTATAAGTTTTCAAAGGCATAAAGCATGGCGAAAAGAAACGATGCGAATTATGGATGTACAGCCTGGAAGCAAGGCGTTAGATGTGTGTTGTGGAACTGCTGATTGGACAATTGCACTTGCTGATGCTGTTGGAACGACTGGGAAAGTATATGGATTAGACTTTAGTGAAAATATGCTATCTGTTGGAAAAGAGAAAGTAGAAGCTTTAAATTTAAAGCATGTGGAACTTATGCATGGGAATGCGATGGAACTTCCATTTGAAGATGGTACATTTGATTATGTAACAATCGGATTTGGTCTTCGTAATGTTCCTGATTATATGCACGTATTAAAAGAAATGACGCGAGTAGTAAAGCCAGGCGGGAAAGTGATTTGTTTAGAAACATCTCAACCAACGATGATTGGTTTTCGCCAGATGTATATTTTGTATTTCAAATACATTATGCCTTTGTTTGGCAAAATGTTTGCAAAAAGCTATAAGGAATATTCATGGCTTCAGGAGTCTGCTAGCACATTCCCAGGGATGAAAGAATTAGCGAAGATGTTTGAATCGGCAGGACTTGAGCATGTGCAAGTGAAACCATTTACTTTTGGTGTAGCAGCTATGCACTTAGGATTAAAACCGAAATTAAAATAGAAAAAAGACGTTTTTAGGTTAAGGTGAACAATATGAAGTTACAACTTATGTACTCTTTTTTACGATCGGATATTGATGTAATAGAAAAAGAATTAAAAAAGGTTGTTGCCTCAGAGCAACAACTAATAGAAGATGCGGCATTACAGCTTATCGAAGCTGGTGGTAAACGAATTCGTCCTGTATTTGTGCTACTTGCGGGGAAATTCGGAGACTACAAGTTAGATGCAATTAAACATGTTGCAGTTGCTCTAGAGCTCATCCATATGGCTTCGCTTGTTCATGATGATGTAATTGACGCAGCGCTCTTACGAAGAAGTAGTGCAACTGTAAATGCAAAATGGGGAGATCGTATTGCGATGTATACGGGAGATTATTTGTTTGCAAAGTCTCTAGAGTGCATTACGAATTTAGAAGTTCCAGAAGCTCACCAGGCATTGTCGTATACAATTTTGGAAGTGTGTAAGGGTGAAATCGAACAAATTAAGGATAAGTATGATTATAATCAAAATTTAAGAACGTATTTACGACGAATTAAGAGAAAAACAGCATTGTTGATTGCGGCTAGTTGTCAGTTGGGAGCCATTGCTTCTGGGGCAAGTCGTGATACTGTAAATCGTTTGTTTTGGTATGGTTATTTTGTTGGAATGTCGTATCAAATTATTGATGATATTTTAGATTTCGTTTCAACAGAAGAAAAATTAGGAAAACCTGCTGGTGGAGATTTATTGCAAGGAAATGTCACACTTCCAGCTTTGTATGCAATGGAAGATCCAGAGCTTCGTGCAAAAATTGTATCCGTACATGAAAATACAACTGCAAGTGAGATGAAAGAAATTATTCATGATATTAAAACAAGTCCAGCAATTGATCGGGCATTTGCATTTAGTGAACGTTATTTACATAAAGCATTAGAGGTAATAAAACCTTTGCCACGTGGACAGGCAAAATATGCGTTGCAAAATGTTGCAAAGTATATTGGAAAACGAAAATTTTAATGACTTTCTTTTACAAATAAAAAAATCTCTCTATTTCAAAACTATTGCACAATTGTGATAAGGGTGTTAATATGTGTGTGGGGATATACAATTACATACATAATTCAGAAGTGGAGAGATTTTTTATGGAAAAAACATTTCTAATGGTAAAACCAGACGGCGTACAACGTGCCTTCATTGGGGAAATTGTAGCTCGTTTTGAGAAAAAGGGCTTTCAATTAGTTGGTGCGAAATTAATGCAAGTTACTCCAGAAATTGCAGGAAAACATTACGCTGAGCACACAGAAAAACCTTTCTTTGGTGAATTAGTAGATTTCATTACATCTGGTCCTGTTTTTGCAATGGTATGGCAAGGGGAAGGTGTAGTAGATACTGCTCGTAATATGATGGGTAAAACAAGACCTCATGAAGCGGCACTAGGTACAATTCGTGGCGATTTTGGTGTAACAGTTGCGAAAAATATTATCCATGGTTCTGATTCTCTAGAAAGTGCAGAACGTGAGATTGGTATTTTCTTTAAAGAAGAAGAATTAGTAGACTACTCAAAATTAATGAATCAATGGATTTACTAATTATTTTAAAATAATTTGTAAACGCTTTAATTACTGTGATAATAGTGAAAAGTGCAAGGAGAGTGTGAATACTCTTCTTGCACTTTTTTAGTTTCAAATAGTTACGAAGTAAGGCCCGGTATGATATATTGATACATAAAGTAAAACTTCTATGAAGGAAGAATAACTTTTGAACAAGACATAAAACCTTTCTTTTTAGGTGGGAGAGAGCATCCGCTCATGCGTAGAAGCGGTCAGATCCTCATCCTATCATTAATGTGGATAAAATAATTACAAGAAAAGGGGAATATCCGATGCGATACATCACAGCGGGTGAATCTCACGGTCCGCAGCTTACGGCAATTTTGGAAGGTATTCCAGCAGGGTTATCTTTAGTAGCAGATGATATAAATGAAGAATTAGCAAGAAGGCAGAAAGGTTACGGACGTGGCAGACGTATGCAGATTGAAAAAGATCAAGCACAAATTGTCAGTGGTGTTAGACATGGACTTACGCTTGGGTCTCCAATTGCACTCGTTGTCGAAAATCGAGATTTTACCCATTGGACAAAGATTATGGGAGTAGATCCGTTAACTGAACAAGAAGCAAAAGAAATGAAAAGACAAATTACAAGACCGAGACCTGGTCATGCTGATTTAAATGGTGCAATTAAATATGGACACCGTGATATGAGAAATGTACTTGAACGCTCTTCAGCACGTGAAACAACAGTTCGAGTTGCAGCAGGAGCTGTTGCGAAAAGACTTTTAGCAGAGTTAGGTGTAAAGGTTGCTGGACATGTAATTGAAATTGGCGGTGTGCAGGCAGAAAAGCTTACATATGACTCAATAGAACAACTACAAGAAATTACAGAAGCATCCCCGGTTCGTTGTTTAGATGAGGAAGCATCTAAAAAGATGATGCAGGCAATTGATGATGCAAAAACAAGTGGAGATTCTATTGGTGGAATTGTTGAAGTGATTGTAGAGGGAATGCCAATTGGAGTAGGGAGCTATGTGCATTATGACCGAAAACTCGATGCGAAATTAGCAGCGGCAGTAATGAGTATAAATGCTTTTAAAGGTGTGGAAATTGGCATTGGATTTGAAGCGGCACATAAGCCAGGAAGTCAAGTACACGATGAAATTCTTTGGGATCAAGAAAAAGGGTATACGAGACGAACAAATCATGCTGGTGGATTAGAAGGTGGCATGACAACAGGTATGCCGGTTGTCGTACGCGGCGTCATGAAACCCATTCCAACGCTATATAAGCCGCTTCAAAGTGTTGATATTGATACGAAAGAATCTTTTTCAGCGAGCATTGAACGTTCTGATAGTTGTGCTGTACCAGCAGCTAGTGTTGTGGCGGAAGCAGTTGTTGCATGGGAACTAGCAGTAGCTCTAGTGGAACAATTTGGAGCAGATCGTATGGATTGTATTCGTGAAAATATTAAGAAACATAATGAATATGCGAGGGAATTTTAATGGAGAAAATACATATTCAGACGCAGTCTAAAGAGTATGATGTATATGTAGGAAAAGATGCGTTGTCACATTTGACAGCGCTTGTTCGAAATATGGAACCGACTGTTTCTAATGTAATGGTCATTTCTGATGAATCTGTCGCATCATTTCATTTAGAAGAAGTTATGGATGCATTGCAAGTAGAAAAACATGTTTTTTCATTTGTTGTTCCAAGTGGAGAGAAAGAAAAATCATTTGAAAACTTTTATGCGGCTCATACGTCAGCGCTTGAAAATGGGATGGATCGACATTCTTTAGTTGTTGCACTTGGAGGAGGAATGATCGGTGATTTAGCGGGTTTTGTTGCGGCGACATTTATGCGCGGTATTCGCTTTATTCAAGTTCCAACAACGTTACTGGCACATGACAGCGCAGTTGGTGGAAAAGTTGCCATTAATCACCCTCTAGGAAAAAATATGATCGGAGCGTTTCATCAGCCAGAAGCAGTTCTATATCATACACCATTTTTAAATTCATTACCGGAAAAAGAGTGGCGTTCAGGATTTGCTGAAGCGATTAAACATGCTTTTATCGGTGATGTTGAATTATATCATTGGTTAAAGCGAGAAGTGAAAACATTAGAAGATATACGGGATGAAAAATTAATTTATATATTACAGCGAGCAATTCCTGTAAAAGCAAATATTGTAGCGCAAGACGAAACTGAAAAAGGTGTGCGTGCTCACTTGAATTTTGGACATACATTAGGACATGCTCTTGAAAAAGAGATGGGATATGGGGAAATTACTCATGGTGATGGAGTAGCAATTGGTATGTTATTCGCGATATTCTTAAGTGAACAAATTTATAAAGTAGACCTTGGTTATAAGGAAATTAAGCGGTGGTTTTCTCAGTATGGTTATCCACCTATGCCAAGGAATCTAAATATAGAACGTCTTGTGCAAGTGATGAAGCAGGATAAAAAAGCGAACGCAGGAATAATTCGTATGGTACTTATGCAGGAATATGGGGTGGTGAATGTCGTATCTATTTCAGATGAGACTGTTCATACTACATTAGAAGCATTTCAAAGAGATGAGGAATCTATTTGATTCGCGCAATTCGCGGCGCGATTACAGTCGAACATAATGAAGCTGAGGAGATATTGACTGCAACAGAGCGTTTAGTGAAGAGAATAGCAAATGACAATGGAATCTATCCGGCTGATATTGTATCGGTGTTAATTTCTACAACAGCTGACATAAATGCATGTTTTCAGGCAGCGACTTGGAAGGCTTTACTTATTACCGGTGATGTGTGTAAAAGAAATAGATGTACCGAATGCTTTGCAGAAGTGTATTCGTGTGATAATGACAGTCACGACAAAAAAGTTGCAGCATGAAGTAGAGTGTATACATGCAGAAAAGGCGATTGTACTGCGGTCTAATCTAGTAAAATGACAGGGGGAATCAAAATGAGAGTAAAAGAGCAATTGTTAACTTTGAAAGCATATGTACCTGGCAAAAACATTGAAGAAGTAAAAAGAGAATATGGATTATCTAAAATTGTAAAATTAGCATCTAATGAAAACCCGTTTGGCTGTTCAAAACGTGTAACGGAAGCTTTAGCTTCATTAAGCACACAATATGCTTTATATCCAGATGGAGCAGCTTTTGAACTTCGTGAAAAAGTAGCCGCACACCTTCATGTGAAACCAGAGCAACTTTTATTTGGTAGCGGTCTGGATGAAGTAATTCAAATGATTAGTCGCGCTTTATTAGAAAAAGGTACAAATGTTGTGATGGCAAATCCAACATTTTCACAATACTATCACCATGCTGTAATTGAAGGGGCAGAGGTTCGTGAAGTGCCACTTAAGGATGGTATTCATGACTTGGACACGATGCTAAAGCAAATTGATGAACAAACGCAAATCGTATGGATTTGTAATCCGAACAATCCAACAGGAACATATGTAGAAAAGCAAAAATTACTTTCATTTTTAGAGGCGGTTCCGAAGTCAACACTCGTAATTATGGATGAAGCATACTATGAATATGCAGGAGCGAAAGAGTATCCACAAACATTGCCACTTCTTGAAGAGTATGAAAATCTCATGGTGTTACGTACATTTTCAAAAGCATATGGCTTAGCTGCTTTTCGTATTGGTTATGCTGTAGGGAATGAAAAACTCATACAGCAATTAGAAGTAGCAAGATTACCATTTAATACATCAGCTATTGCGCAAGCTGTTGGTTTGGCAGCGATAGAAGATCAAGAATTTTTACAAGAGTGCGTGAAGCAAAATGCTGAAGGATTAAATCAATATTATACGTTCTGTAAGGAGTACGACGTTTTTTACTATCCATCACAAACAAATTTCATCTTCTTAAGGCTTGGGATTCCCGGTAATGAAGCATTTGAAAGATTAATGAGAAAAGGGTATATTGTTCGTTCAGGTGCTGCGTTTGGCTTGCCAGATGGTATTCGTATTACTGTTGGTTTAAAAGAAGAGAATGATGAGATTATTGAATTGCTGACGGAACTTGTGAAAGAGCAAAAGAAGAAAGAAAAAACGTATTCTTAAGAAAAAGCGCGGCTCCCATTATAGGAGTCGTTTTCTTTTAGATTATACATATTTGCGCGATGAAGAAGGAAAGCAGTACAATAAAGATATATACATACAAATTGGAAAACTGCCATAAACATTTCTTTTTAGGAGGGAGAGAGGATCCGGTCGTGCATAGAAGTGGTTAGAGCTTTTTTCAGTCCCATGCCAAGTGAAAACAAAGAGAGAAAATGAGTGGGGATCTTCTTTTGTTTTCATAGCCGCGACTTATATGTTGGAAAATCAAAATGGATATATAGAGATGATATAGGTGTACAAAAGTATATATTATTTTTAATAGGGGTGATAAAAATGAGGAGACTCATAAGGCGGAAAAATGGTTTGAATGGAACGATTGCTGTGCCTGGAGATAAATCTATTTCACACCGCGCTGTGATGTTTGGAGCGATAGCAGAGGGAACAACAAAAATTTCAAATTTTTTATTAGGAGAAGACTGTTTAAGTACGATTGCTTGCTTTCGGAAATTAGGAGTAATGATTGAGCAAGATGGTAACGATGTCATTGTATATGGAAAAGGATTAGCTGGATTACAGGAACCGAAAGAGGTGCTAGATGTAGGGAACTCAGGAACCACTATTCGTCTCATGCTCGGTATTTTAGCGAATGCTCCTTTCCATTGTACTATAATTGGGGATGAATCTATTGGAAAACGTCCTATGAAACGTGTTACAGCCCCTCTTCGTGAAATGGATGCACAAATTGAAGGTCGGGAAGATGGACAATATACGCCGTTGTCGATTCGTGGAGGAAACATAAAAGGTATACACTATCATTCTCCTGTAGCAAGTGCGCAGGTAAAATCAGCTATTTTACTTGCAGGATTGCAAGGAGAAGGGGTGACATCAGTAATAGAACCGTTACAATCTCGTGATCATACGGAAAGAATGCTGCGTGCATTTGGTTGTGAAGTGAATGTAGAAGGGCGAACTGTTTCTTTACAAGGGGGGCAATCGCTTGTAGGAATGGAAATAGAGGTTCCAGGTGATGTCTCTTCAGCTGCCTTTTTCTTAGTAGCGGGTGCAATTGTACCAAATAGTAAACTTGTATTGAAAAATGTTGGTTTAAATCCAACAAGAACAGGGATTCTGGATGTGTTATCAGAAATGGGAGCGCTTATTTCAATTCGTAATGTTCGAAATGAAGAGTTTGAACCATGTGGAGATATTACAATTGAAACTTCTGAACTGAAAGGAATTGAAATTGGCGGTTCACTTATTCCAAGGTTAATTGATGAAATTCCTATTATTGCTTTACTGGCGACACAGGCGACAGGAACAACAATTATTAAAGATGCAGAGGAGTTAAAAGTAAAAGAAACGAATCGCATCAATACGGTTGTTGATGAGCTTCGAAAACTGGGAGCGGAAATTGAAGCGACACCAGATGGTATGATTATTAATGGGAATCAGAAGTTACAAGGGAATATTGTTAATAGTCATGGGGACCATCGCATTGGCATGATGCTTGCAATTGCGTCTTGTATAGCAGAAGGAGAAGTGCAAATGGAAAACGGTGACGCAGTCGCTATATCTTATCCGAATTTTTTTGAGCAGCTAGAATCTCTGTGAAGATTCTTTTCTGCTCCTTTGAGTTGCTTACATGACAACTGTTGTTTATGATTAATGAACAGAAGAGAATATTATAAGAATTAAAGGAGACATTTATGCAAAAGTTTGAACAGGCTGTTTCTTATATTGAAAATGGGGAAGCGGAAAAAGGATTAACACAATTAAAAGAATTGGTAAAACAAGGGACAGATGAAGAGAAGTATGATATTGCTCGCTACTATCATACGCTTGGATTTATTGATGAAGCGTTAGCGATTACAGAAGATTTACGTTTGTTATATCCAGAAGAAAGTGAGTTTACAATATTTTTAGCAGAATTATATATTGATTTAGATAAAGAAGATGAGGCAATTGAAGTGCTTCATGATATCTCTGAAGACGATGAACTGTATGTTCAATCTTTACTACTTGTTGCGGATCTATTTCAAATGCAGGGCTTCGATGATGTTGCAGAGCAAAAACTATTAAAAGCAAAAGAAATGATGCCAGAAGAGCCTGTTATTACTTTTGGACTAGCAGAACTTTATAGCAGTAAAGGTGAGGAGCAAAAAGCGATTGCTTATTATCAGTCATTACTTTCTGATCACAAAGTAATGGGAGGCGTTGTAATTGCTCTTCGCTTAGCTGAAACGCTAAGTGCAATTGGAAACTGGGAAGAAGCGATTACGTACTATGAAGAAGGATTAGAAGAACAAAAAGATATTCATTCTTTATTTGGGTATGCATTTACACTTTATCAAGGTGAAGAGTATCAAAGGTCGATTGGAGCTTGGAAAGAATTAAAAGAACTAGACCCAGAATATGCATCCTTATATATGTATTTGGCTAAATGTTATGAAAAAGAAGGAATGCTTCAAGAAAGCTATGAAACACTTCATGAAGGAATTAAAATTGATGAATTATCTGTGCCTCTTTATGCAGAACTTGCAAATATTGCAGCGAAGATAGGGAAATTAGCAGAAGCAGAAGAATTGCTTCAAAAAGCATTACAGATTGATCCAGGACATTTAGGTGCGATATTAAAATATGCATATATCTTAAAAGAACAAGAGAAATATGAAGAACTAATTGTTGTTGTAGAAAATGCAATGGATAGTGGAGAACAAGATACACAATTACTTTGGGATCTGGCATTTGCGAAAAAACAATTAGAAATGTATTCTGATGCATTAAAACACTATGAGAGTGCATATACTTCTTTTAAGAATCATTCGGATTTCTTGGAAGAGTACGGTTATTTCCTATTAGAAGAAGGATTGCGAAAGGAAGCGAAAGAAGTGTTTACACGCTTACTACAACTGGATCCAACACAAATTCACATCGAAGAATTGCTATATAATTTAGAGGATTTTTCATAAGTTGGAAGGAAAGTGAATGCTGCTTCTTGAATCTAAATAAGAAAAGAGAAAGACAGAGGAGGGACTGAGCGCTATGAATACCCCTGTTTCTGTAAACGAGAAGAAGGATTTTGTAAAATGGTTTTTAAACAATTATCAACTGAAACAGCGTGAATGTGTATGGATTTTAAATTATTTAATGAGTCATGATCAATTAATGCACAAAGTCCACTTCGTAGAACATGCAAAATATTGCCCTCGTGGTTTAGTGATGTCAGCAAATTGTGTGAAAGATACACCGTTTCACTTCTTTAAACAAAATGTTATGACGACGGATGCAGAAAAATCATTTCATGACATTCGTTTAAATCGAGATGAGGATATTTATATTCAACTTAATTTTAAATCATCGTTCCAAAATGCAAATTATGTAGCAGTATTAGAAGAAAATCCGTACTTGCCAAAGCATATTGAAGTAAATGAAAAAGATCGTTTACTTGCAGAACGATTTTTAGAAGAGAGTGTATTTTCATTTCGAAGAGATCGACTTTTAAAGCAAATTGATGAAGCGCTGGACAATCAAGATAAGGAAGCTTTTTGTAAGTTAACAGAGGAATTGAAAAGCCTGTAAGGAATGTTCATTTTATTTAATTTTGACAAATTTCTAACTATTTAAAGAAAAACTACCTAATATAGGTAGTTTTTCTTTTTTTACCTGTTTTAGTATGGTTTAATAGATATAAAGTGAAAGTTCTGTCATTTAGAATGGGATAATGGGCAAAGGAGGGAATTATGATGAAATGGGTTGTAAAAGATGCGGAGCAATTTGAACAAGCTAGAGAGTATGTGGATACTGGTATTATACCCCTTCTTTCTATTTCAGTAGCAAAAGAAATGAAGAGTGTTGTAGCGCAAGGGGAATTTATTGAAACTTTAAGCATGGAGTTAGAAAGAGAATATAAAGGAAGAGTGTTTTTGTTACCGCCGTTTACGTACTTAACGGAGCAGCAAAAGCAAGAGCAAGGGCGTTTACAAGATTGGACAAGTCATTTGCAGGAGCAAGGATTGAAACATATTGCTTATGTTACAAGTGACTTTGCATGGAAAGAGGGTGTAGATACGTTACCAGGTCATTTGTTTTGGTTACCTGCTTTATCGCTAGAGGAATTTAGTGATCAAGCGAAAAGAGAAGTAATTCATGCGCATGTAAAAAATATAATGGAATTATTGACAGAAAAGTGGGAAAATAAAAAATAAGCAGATAGTTCTTATGATTATGAGTAGTATGATATTGACCTGCGCATGTGGGTATTATATCATGATAGTGTCCTAGTTTTTATTTTTTTATACTGTTTTGTCACGAGGGGACAATTTCTGATAGAGGGGGGAAATTTTCGTGAGCGAGAAAGAACATCGTGTGTCAAGAAGACAATTTTTAAACTACACGCTTACAGGTGTAGGAGGTTTTATGGCAGCTGGAATTTTAATGCCAATGACGCGCTTTGCACTTGATCCAGTTTTAAGGAAAGAAGCGGGGGGAGAGATGGTTGCTGTTGCGCAAGTTAAAGAGATTACAACAGAACCAAAACGCTTTGACTTTAAGGTAAAGCAGGTTGATGGATGGTACAAGTCCGAAGAACCAAAATCTGCTTGGGTGCATAAAGATGAAAGCGGAGACATTGTAGCGTTTTCTCCAGTGTGTAAACATTTAGGGTGTACGGTTAACTGGAATTCAGACAAGTCGCATCCTAATCAATTTTTTTGCCCATGTCACGGGGGACGTTACACAAAAGATGGCATAAACATAAAGGGAACGCCGCCTCTTGCTCCACTTGATGTGTATGAATCCAAAGTGAAGGATGGAACGCTTTATTTAGGAAAAGCAAAGCCAAGAGGGGGTGCGAAATAGATGTTAAATAAAATTTATGATTGGGTGGACGAACGGTTAGATATTACACCGATATGGCGTGATATTGCCGACCATGAAGTACCCGAACATGTAAATCCAGCACATCACTTTTCTGCATTCGTCTACTGCTTTGGAGGACTTACGTTTTTTGTTACTGTAATTCAAATTTTGTCAGGAATGTTTTTAACAATGTATTATGTACCAGATATTAAAAATGCTTGGGAATCGGTTTATTATTTACAAAATGAAGTTGCGTATGGACAAATTGTACGTGGCATGCACCATTGGGGTGCCAGCCTTGTAATTGTAATGATGTTTTTACATACACTTAGGGTTTTCTTCCAAGGTGCATATAAGAAACCTCGTGAATTAAATTGGATTGTCGGTGTTCTTATTTTCTTTGTTATGCTAGGTCTTGGTTTTACCGGATATTTATTACCATGGGATATGAAAGCGTTATTTGCAACAAAAGTAGGGATTCAAATTGCGGAGCAAACACCGCTTATCGGCCCTTATATTAAAACATTACTTGCTGGTCACTCCGAAATTGTCGGGGCTCAAACATTAACTCGCTTCTTTGCTATTCACGTCTTCTTCTTACCAGCAGCACTTCTAGGCTTAATGGCCTTCCACTTCATCATGATTCGCAAACAAGGTATTTCTGGTCCGCTATAAGTAAGAGATTGCTAATTTGAAAGAATAGGAGAAAAACTGAATTGAAGGAGGGAGATTATGCATCGCGGCAAAGGGATGAAGTTTGTGGGAGATTCACGAGTACCTGTAGCACGTAAACCGAATATCCCGAAAGATTATTCTGAATACCCAGGGAAAACAGAAGCGTTTTGGCCGAACTTCTTGTTGAAAGAATGGATGGTTGGTGCGGTTTTTTTAATCGGTTATTTATGTTTAACGGTGGCGCATCCGTCGCCACTTGAGAGAATGGCGGATCCTACAGATGCAGGATATATACCACTTCCAGACTGGTATTTCTTATTTCTGTATCAGCTTTTAAAGTACTCATATGCATCAGGCTCATTTACTGTAATCGGCGCGTTTATTATGCCAGGGATTGCATTTGGAGCATTACTATTGGCGCCATTTCTCGATCGAGGTCCTGAAAGACGTCCATTGAAACGTCCAGTTGCAACTGGATTCATGCTTTTAGCAATTGCTTCTATCATCTTTTTAACATGGGAGTCTGTGGCACATCATGACTGGGAAGCTGCAAAAAAACAAGGTGCAATTGTGAAAACGACACCAGTAGATAAAAATGATGAAGGTTATAAATTGATGCAAAAAAATACATGTTTAACATGTCATGGTGATAACTTGCAAGGTGGTGCAGCGGCGCCAGCGCTGCAGAATTTAGCATTAAAACCAGAAGAAATTGCAAAGATTGCGAAAGATGGAAAAGGTGCGATGCCTAAAGGCGTATTTAAGGGCACAGATGAGGAGTTGAAGAAGCTCTCAGAATTTATTACGAAATATAATAAAAAATAATTGAAGGCTGACTACGAATTTGTAGTCAGCCTTTCTGTTTGTAACACAAAGTTTGCTATAATAAAAGCATAGCGTTTTAGAGAATAAAAAAGTTACTTTGTTTGAAAGGTGTTGTATATACATATTGGTCTACGTGTATGCGTTATTAAGACAGCGTTCGGTTTTACTACTTTTGTTCATCATTAACATTTTAGGGACAATATATGGTTTTATTTGGTATGGAGATCAATTGATGGAAACTTCATTGATATTCTGGCCATTTGTTCCTGATAGCCCTATTGCAAGTTTCTTCTTTGTTTTTGTATTACTAGCCTTTTTGTGTAATAAAAATTGGGGACTAATAGAAGCTTTGGCAATCGTTTCCTTAATGAAATATGGTATTTGGGCTGTTGTTGTAAATGGCATTATGTTTATGGTTAAGGGAAATCTTGAGTTTATAAGTTATATGTTGGTGCTTTCTCATTTTGCAATGGCTATACAAGGTTTATTATATGCCCCGTTTTACCGTATAAAAAAGTGGCATTTTATTGTAGCAGGTATATGGACGTTACATAATGATGTAATCGACTATTTGTTTTGGCAAATGCCGAGATATGGTATTATGCATTTGTTTGTAGAACAGATTGGTTACTTTACATTTTGGCTAAGTATTGTTGTATTAGCTATTACATACTATTGTTGTTTGAGAAAAAATCGAAAACAGTTTTCGTTATGAAATTAGATGAGGGATTGGGGAAAGAAAATGAATAAAAATAAGATAGGTGTAAGAATATTCGATCGTTTGATAACTACTATTGTCTCATACTGTATAGCATTTTCTATTTTTGCTATTGCAACTACAATTGTTGTATATGGGAAATGGTTATATTATGCAGATATACATTTTTTAAATATATCAGATTTAGCAAATATGACAGAATCAGAAATTAAGAAGAACTATGATGTACTGATGACATACCTTTCTCCTTTTTATCATGAATCATTACAATTGCCTACACTAGATATGTCAACAAGTGGAAGAATTCATTTTGTTGATGTGAAAAATATTTTAGTGAAGATTCAATACGGGATGTGTATGGCGCTCAGTATTGCTTTATTGGGCGGGGGGTATTTATTGCGTAAACGAAAGATGAAGTTTTTATTACATGGTGCAATTTTGACCATTATATTTCCGATTGCGCTTACGTTGCCTATTGCAATTAATTTTGAAAAGAGTTTTGTACTATTCCATAAACTTCTTTTTAGCAATGATTATTGGCAATTTGATAGTGAAACAGACCCTATTATTTTAATGCTACCAGAACAGTTTTTTATGCATGCAGCATGTGTAATTTTAATATTGATTTTATGTGGGAGTGCTTTTTGTTATTGTATGTATAGATATTTATTAAAAAAGCGGAAGTCTTCAATGGAAAATCTTTATTCATAAAATATTTTTCGGTTTCGTTCTGTTCTATTCTTGTCCACCTTAACATATTTTGTACTAGTAGTTATAGGGGGGACCGGAATGAAGAGAGTCTTAATTGGAATGATAGCATTTCTGATTATATTGTTTCCAGTACGTATATACGCTGAAAAATGGAATGAGTTAACGGGGCTATTAGATGATTCCTTGCAACTTGTAAAACAAGAAGAATATAAGAAAGCAACGCAAGTATTGCAACATTTTTCAGAACAATTTGTATTGCGGGAGAATGAAAAGGAAAATAAACTAACACCCATGCATTTTCGGGTAATCTCTTTAGCGTATGACAGGGCACAGCGATCGCTTGGGGAAGAAAGTTTAGATCAGCAAATAAAAATAGATGATGTATTGGCACTACAATTGGTGGTAGATGCGGAAGTATCTAAGTATCAACCGCTTTGGATAGAACGAGAAGGACGTGTTATGGGGGCTTTTGCTAAAGTTGAAAAGGCACTTCAAACAGAAGATGATGAACGATTCCAACAATCATTAAATACATTTTTGCATGAATTTGATGTGATTTATCCAAGTTTAATGATTGCATTGCCGGAAAATCAATCACAGCGTGTAAATGCGCATTTATCGTATTTGGATGAATTTCGTAATGTGATGTTAAAAAATAAAAGTGGACAAATGCAAGTAGGGATTATAAAAGGAGATTTACAAAAAATATTTCAAACAGCAAAGAAAGATGAAGTGGACTCTTCTCTCATATGGTTTATGACAATTACAGGTGGACTTATTTTCTTTACATTAACGTACGTTGGTTGGAGAAAATATAAGGGAGAGAAAGCGAAGCGTACCAGTGGGATACATTCTAAAAATCGATAAGATCACTAATATAGACAAGGATTGTAAGGTTTCTTTATTGACAATATATAAAGAAGAAAATAGAATGGATAGTACTACAATTACGACTTCAATGGAGGTTCATAATGGCTTTTTATTTAGTTTATTTCGCGATCATTATGATCATACCGTTGTATGCACAGTCAAAAGTACGCAGTGCTTATAGCAAATATTCACAGGTGTATTCAACATCGGGTATGACAGGAGCGGAAGTAGCTCGGAAAATTTTAGATGAAAATGGTTTGTATAACATAGCTGTGGAAGAAACACCAGGGCATTTGTCAGACCACTATGACCCAACAGCCAAAACGGTTCGCTTGTCAACTGATAACTATTATGGTCATTCAGTTGCTGGAACAGCTGTAGCAGCTCATGAAGTAGGGCATGCGATTCAAGATGCGAAAGATTATAAGTTTATGCGTTTTCGTCATTCTTTAGTTCCAGTTGCAAGCTTCGGATCGAACATGTCATGGGTGTTCATTATGATTGGTATATTTGCATCGATGACAAAGCTATTGTTACTAGGGATTATTTTAATGGCAGCAGGTGTAGTTTTCCAGCTCGTTACATTGCCGGTTGAGTTTGATGCTTCCAAACGTGCAATGCAGCAAATTGAAGCACTTGGAATTGTATCAACAGACGAATATGGGCAAGCACGTAAAGTATTAAATGCAGCAGCTTTAACATATGTTGCAGCGGCGGCAGTAGCGGTATTTGAATTGCTTCGTCTAGTATTAGTTTATACAGGGATGCAGCGTAGCGATGATTAAAGACTATCGATTTCGATAGTCTTTTTCTTTATCCCGCTATTTGTGGACAGTAAGACTTAAGCCTTAAGTTTCAGAGAGAAGCGATGAATTTTGTTTTATAATTTGTTTATTATTGTAAATTGATAAAAAGTAGCATAATGAAATTTAAAGAGCAAGTTATAATAATAAGAAGCATAGGTAAAGTGATTATGAGTGAAGGTGATGGAAATGCAATATCCAGATTCATTAGTACTGCATGTGAAAAAACTTAGTGCTCCCTATCCATTAGAAGGTTTTTTATGTGGACAAGGTCCTGAAAATCCGAAACTAATGCTTGTTGGAGAAGCGCCAGGAGAAACAGAAATTCATAATGGCATTCCGTTTAGTGGAAGAGCAGGTAAGGAGTTAATGGGATTTTTAGAACGTATCGGCCTTACAAGGGAAGACGTATATATTACGAGCACTGTACGTAGCCGGCCTTATATATGGAGAGAGAAAAGAGAGCGGAGCGGGCAAGTTGCTCAGAAGAAATATAATCGAACCCCAAATCAGAGAGAAATACTTGTACATGCTCCTTTGTTAGATTATGAGATGGAACATGTGCAAGCACCGGTTATTGTCACACTTGGAAATATTGCATTAAAGCGTTTAGTGGGACCAGATAAAAAGATTACTGATGTTCATGGGCAATTATTGCAGCAGCCAGTACGAAGACTAAAAAATAATCAAAGTACAGATTTTATATGGACCGAGAAGATATATAATATTTTTCCGACATTTCATCCAGCATCAATTTTTTATAATAGAGGCTTGTTGGATTTGATTTATGAGGATTTAGAAAAATTAAGGAAGTATATATAGTAGAAGTTTTCTTTATAGTGGTTTACAACTTAAAGAGCTATCGGGTTCGATAGCTTTTTAAGTTGTGTATTTGGAAAGTGTAGTAATGTTAGAAATCTAGCATGTTTAATTATGTAATGGATTTTTATTTTCGTCTAATGTAAAGCCTTCACCAACTACATCATGTACATCACTTACTGCAACAAATGCATGAGGATCTACTGAAGTAATAATATTCTTTAGTTTTACGATTTCATTTTTTGCCACAACACAATAAAGTACGTTTCGCTCAATCTTTGTATAAGAGCCAACTGCTTTTAAAAAGGTTGCCCCGCGCTCCATCTCGGATAAAATCTTGGCAGCAATTTCGTCGTTTTTATCTGAAATAATGGTTGCCCCTTTTGCTGCATATGCTCCTTCTTGCATAAAGTCAATGACCTTTGCTCCGATAAAGACCGCAACTAACGTATACATGCCCTCGCGATAAGATAGATATGTAAGAATGGAGATGACAATGACAATAGCGTCAAACATAAACATTGTTTTTCCCATGCTCCAGCCAACATATTTATGAGCTAATCGAGCAATAATATCGACGCCACCAGTTGTTCCACCGTATTTGAATATAATTCCGAGACCAATCCCAATAAATGCTCCAGCGAACAGGGCTGCTAATGTCATATCATTTTGCAAATTTAAATGTAAATTTAATGATTCGTAGCGCTGAAAAATCCATAGAAATAAGGAGACGCTAAACGTTCCGATTAATGTGTATAAGAAAGTTGTTCGGCCGAGTAATTTCCAACCGACAAAAAAGAGAGGGATGTTTAAGATTAAGTTTGTATAAGATGGATCAAGCGAAAAGAGAAAATAAAGCAATAACGTAATTCCTGTAAAGCCACCTTCTGCTAAGTGATTTTCAATATTAATATTTACGATGCCAAAAGAAAAGATAGCGGAACCAATCAAAATAAATATAATGTTTCGAATCTTTAAGTTGGTTTTCATGTAGCAAGCCCCCTAATATGTAATTGTTACTTCGCTCCGTTGAAATAGCTAATGACGAAGAAACACGATAAGAATAGTAAGTCACTTGTATGATTGTAATTGGTAAGAGGTAACCTTTTACAGGAAGAACATTTGCAAAAGAAAGTTTCACTTTACCCCGCTCCAACGGTTGGTAGGAAGCGAAGGCGAGAAGAAAAGAAAAGACTAACCAACCGTAAGAGCCCGATTGGTTCAACTAATCTTTTGCAAGAAGAACATTTGCAAAAGAAAGTTTCACTTTATTATAGTCTATCCCAAAATACGTGGCAAATAGGGACGAAAGAGGAATAATATTTGTCAAATCGCCATGAATTGGCTAACATGAAAGAGGAAGGATTAGAGGTGAACAACATGGAACAAAAAACGATGAAAGATATGCAGAAAGAAGTAGATGCATATATTAGTCAATTTAAAGAAGGTTATTTCAGTCCGCTTGCAATGATGGCTCGTTTGACAGAAGAAATGGGTGAACTTGCAAGGGAAGTGAACCACTATTACGGTGAGAAACCGAAGAAAACGACTGAAAAAGAACGAACAATTGAAGAAGAACTTGGAGATGTATTATTTGTTATGATCTGCATGGCAAATAGCTTACATATTGATTTAGAAACAGCACATAACATTGTAATGGGTAAATTTAATACACGTGATAAAGATCGCTGGACACGTATTGAAGAGGGAGAGAAAGAATAATGAAAGATATTAAAGTGATTATTGCTGGACCAAGAGGACGTATGGGACACGAAGCAGTACTTCTAATGGAAAGAACACCACATTTTCAATTAGTAGCAGCAGTTGATTATAAGCATGGTGGTGAAATGATTTCAAATCTTCCTGGAATGCCTACATTACATGCACCAATCTATGCGGATTTACATACTTGTTTAAATGAAGTAGAAGCGGATGTATTGCTAGATTTAACGACACCAGAAGTCGGCAAAGAACACGTTACACTCGCTGTTGAACATGGTCTTCGTTCTGTTATTGGTACGACAGGGTTTACAGAAGAAGAACTTCAGCATTTAACAGACACTGCGAAAGAAAAACAGGTAGGTACTATTATTGCTCCAAACTTTGCAATTGGTGCAATACTTATGATGAAGTTTTCTCAAATGGCAGCGAAATATTTCCAAGATGTTGAAGTGATTGAACTACATCATGATCAAAAATTAGATGCACCATCAGGTACAGCTGTAAAAACGGTAGATTTAATTCGTCAAAATCGTGAACCAAAACAACAAGGTCATCCAAATGAAACAGAACAATTAAAAGGAGCACGTGGTGCAAATGTAGATGGTATTCATATTCATAGCGTGCGTTTACCAGGGCTTATTGCGCATCAAGAAGTATTGTTTGGCGGAGACGGACAGATGTTAACAGTTCGTCATGATTCATTCAACAGAGCATCATTTATGTCTGGAGTAAAATTATCTATTGAAACAGTAATGAATCTTGACCATCTTGTATATGGATTAGAGAAGATCATCGATTAAAGGGGGGAAGACGGATGAAGATTGCCTTAATTGCACATGACAAAAAGAAAGATGATATAGTTTCGTTTGCATACGCATATAAACCAATTTTTGAACAACATGAACTTTTTGCTACGGGAACAACAGGCCTTCGCATTATGGAAGCGACAGGACTTACAGTCACAAGATATCAATCTGGTCCTCTTGGCGGCGATCAAGAAATTGGTGCAATGATTGCAAAAAACGATTTAGACATGGTGATTTTCTTTCGGGACCCACTAACAGCACAACCACATGAGCCAGATGTAAATGCATTGCTTCGTTTATGTGATGTGTATGCGATTCCGCTTGCAACGAATATGGCAAGTGCTGAGATGTTAATGCATGCATTAGAACGAGGAGATTTAGACTACCGAAAGTTACGAAAATGAGGGAACAAATTATGAGGGGATTACATATATTAGCGTTTGGTGCTCATGCCGATGATGTTGAAATCGGCATGGCTGGCACTATTGCCAAATATACAAAACAAGGATATGAAGTTGGCATTTGTGATTTGACAGAAGCCGATTTATCCTCAAATGGGACGGTTGAACTAAGAAAAGAAGAAGCGCAAGTAGCCGCTCGTATCATGGGAGTGACAGAGCGAATCAATTTAGCAATGCCAGACCGCGGTCTGTATATGAAAGAAGAATATATAAGAGAAATCGTAAAAATTATTCGGACATATAAGCCAACGCTTATTTTTGCACCATACTATGAAGATCGCCACCCAGACCATGCGAATTGTGCGAAACTCGTGGAAGAAGCTGTGTTTTCAGCAGGTGTTCGTAAATATATGCCAGAAATGTCACCACATCGCGTACAATCTTTTTATTATTATATGATTAATGGTTTTCATAAACCGAATTTCTGCATTGATATTAGCGAACATCTTTCTGAAAAGATAGCCGCGTTAGAAGCCTATGAAAGCCAATTTACAGCAGGAAGTGATGGTGTGAAGACACCTTTAACAGAAGGGTATGTCGAAACAGTAATCGCTCGTGAGAAAATGTTTGGAAAAGAAGTTGGAGTTATGTATGCTGAAGGATTTATGAGTAAAAAGCCAGTTTTATTACATGCTGATTTAATAGGGGGATGTAAATGAAATTGAAAATAGGTATAACATGTTATCCTTCTATTGGTGGTTCTGGGGTTGTAGGAACTGAATTAGGAAAACAATTAGCTGAACGAGGTCATGAAATTCACTTCATTACCTCTGGAGTTCCATTCCGATTAAATAAAGTATATCCAAACATTTATTTTCATGAAGTAACGGTAAATCAATATTCTGTCTTTCAATATCCACCTTACGATTTAGCATTAGCAAGTAAAATGGCAGAGGTTGCACAGAGAGAAAACTTGGATATTTTACATGTACACTATGCAATACCACATGCAATTTGTGCATACTTAGCGAAGCAAATGATTGGAGACGATATTAAAATCGTTACGACGTTACATGGAACTGATATTACTGTACTTGGTTCAGATCCTTCTCTAAATAATTTAATACGGTTTGGTATTGAGCAATCTGATGTTGTTACAGCTGTATCTCACTCGTTAATTCAAGAAACACATGAGCTTGTAAAGCCAAATAAAGAAATTCAGACTGTATATAATTTTATTGATGAGCGTGTCTATTTTAAGAGAGATATGTCCCAACTAAAAAAAGAGTATGGCATACGTGAAGATGAAAAGGTATTAATTCATATTTCGAATTTTCGCAAGGTCAAGCGTGTACAAGATGTTGTCCAGTCATTTGCTAAAATTGTAAAAGAAGTGGCAGCGAAATTATTACTTGTTGGTGATGGACCAGAATTTTGTACAATTTTACAGTTGGTGAAAAGCTTACATATTGAAGAACATGTTTTGTTTTTAGGAAAACAGGATAATGTTGCTGAGCTTCTTGCAATGAGCGATTTAATGTTGCTTTTATCAGAAAAAGAAAGCTTTGGCCTCGTTTTACTAGAAGCAATGGCGTGTGGTGTACCATGTATTGGTACGCGTGTTGGAGGTATTCCAGAAGTTATTCAACATGGTGAAACGGGATATATATGTGAAGTTGGAGATATCAAAGGTATAGCTAAGCAAGCGATACAATTGCTTAAAAACGACGATTTCCATCAAAATATGGCACAGCGCGCCATGGAAGCTGTATATGAGCAATTTCGTTCGGAAAATATTGTTTCACAATATGAGGCAATTTATTATGACATACTAAGGGATGACAAAAATGAAACGATTTAAACAAGCTGGAGCAATTATTGAGACATTGAAACAACATGGGCATGAAGCATATTTTGTTGGAGGAAGTGTGCGTGATTTTATTATCAATAGACCAATTGGTGATATTGATATCGCAACATCAGCTCTTCCAGAAGAAGTGATGCATTTATTCCCAAGACATGTCCCTGTTGGTCTTGAACACGGTACGGTTATTGTTGTTCAAGAAGGTGTTCCGTATGAAGTGACAACATTTCGAACGGAGAGTGGTTATGAAGATTTTCGCAGACCAAGTAGTGTTCAGTTTGTTCGTTCATTAGAAGAAGATTTAAAACGACGAGATTTTACTATGAATGCGATTGCGATGAATGAAGAAGGAAACATCATTGATTTGTTTGCAGGGCAAGAGGCAATTCGTAAACAAGAAATTGCAACAGTAGGGAATGCTGCGGATCGCTTTCAAGAAGATGCACTACGTATGATGCGGGGTATTCGCTTTGTTAGTACTTTAGGATTCTTTTTAGAGGAACAAACGAAACGTGCGATTGAAGAGTATGGGCATTTACTGGAACATATAGCGATTGAAAGAATTACAGTTGAGTTTGAAAAGCTGTTGACGGGTAAATATTGTGTAAATGGGCTTCAACAACTAGTAGAGACGAAACTAGTTACGCACTTACCATATTTACAAATGTCAGAAGAAAGAATTTTAAAAGCTATGCAATATAACTGGGATTCTTTTGAAACCGATATCGAGGCGTGGGCATTTTTCTTATATTGTATTGGTGAAGAACATCCAGCAGTTTTCTTACGTCAATGGAAATTTTCAAACAAAAAAATAAAAGATATTGTAGCTGTTATATTAGCAATCCGCTCTAGAAAAACAAAGTCTTGGGATGCAGTTTTTCTATACAAGACAGGTTTACATACTGCTTTAATGGCGGAAAGAGTATATCAAGCTATTATACAAAAATATGATATATCTTCTGTAAATCAGGTACAGTCATTATTTGGTTCATTATCCATTCATAATCGTCAGGAAATGAAAGTAAGCGGCAATGATTTGTTAGGTTGGACAGAAAAAGCGCGAGGACCATGGGTGGCAGAAGTGTTGCAAAGAATCGAAGAAGAAATTTTACAAGAACGATTAGAAAATGAGAAAGAGAAAATAAGGGAGTGGCTACAAGGATGCAATCTACTATAAGAAAACAATTGCTGCAGATTTTTTCTGCAGCAGATGGCGAGTTTGTATCTGGTCAAACAATTAGTGACAAGCTTGGCTGCTCAAGAACCGCTGTTTGGAAACATATGGAGGATCTTCGGAGCGAAGGATATGAACTAGAAGCTGTGCGTCGTCTAGGATATCGGATTGCTAGTAAGCCAGATAAAGTAACAGCGAATGAAATTCAATTAGGCTTACAGACAGAATTTATAGGGAGAACTGTTTATTTTGAAGAATCTGTAGAGTCTACGCAGCATATTGCAGCAAAACTTGCTTATGAAGGGGCAGCGGAGGGAACAATTGTCGTTGCGGAAGAGCAAACAGCAGGACGCGGCCGTTTGAGTAGAAAATGGCACTCACCAAAAGGGACAGGGATTTGGATGAGTATTATTTTACGTCCAGCTATTCCCGTTCATCATGCCCCTCAGCTTACTTTATTAGCAGCTGTTAGTGTAGCGCAAGCAATTGAGAAATGTACAGGTGTGAATGTGGGGATTAAATGGCCCAATGATATTTTAATTGAAGGAAAAAAAGCTGTCGGTATTTTAACAGAGATGCAGGCTGACCCAGATAAGATTAATGCTGTTATTATGGGAATTGGAATTAATGCAAACCAAGGGCAAGAACATTTTGCAGATGAGATTAAAGAAATTGCAACATCTTTAGCAATTGAATCAAAAAAACCAATTGTGCGAGCAGAGCTTATGCAACAGATCTTTTTACAAATGGAAAAGTTATATCAAGAATATGTAAAGAATGGTTTTTCGGTTATTAAACTTCTTTGGGAAAGTTATGCAATAAGTATTGGAAAAGAAATTACGGCCCGAACGATGAAAGATACGATTACAGGTGTAGCAAAAGGAATTACAGCGGATGGTGTACTTATGTTAGAAGATGATAAAGGTCAACTTCATCATATTCATTCTGCTGATATAGAAATTAAGTAAAGAGAAGTTCCTGCTTGGGAGCTTCTTTTTATTTGTATATTGGATGACAGTAAGAATTGTTTACTGTTATATTCGTTGTTATTATTGAAATTTCACATACCGTAATAGAAATAGAAAATTATTTTTTCGAAAAAATGTAGCAATTTTATTTCTTAGTTTGCTATAATTAGTTCGAATATGGGCAGTATCTGAGTGAACTGCACCATTATTTCAAGCAATGAAGAAAAATAATTTGGATTCTGCCTTGATCCAACAACGGACTGGGACAGAGGGATGAATTTTGCCGACTAACACAACCCATCTGCCCTTTTTTGGTCAGATGGTTTTTTTATATGATTTCGGCCATCTCCTCTCTCCTGAATAAAGGAGGAGTAGTTTTTGAAAACGACAACAGATTTTTTAAAAATGAAAGAGAAAGGTGAGCCGATTACGATGCTTACTGCGTATGATTATCCATCTGCAAAGCTCTCAGAAGAAGCTGAAGTCGATATGATTTTAGTAGGGGATTCCCTTGGAATGGTTGTACTTGGATACGATTCAACCATTCCAGTAACGGTAGATGATATGATTCATCATACGAAAGCAGTGCGCCGCGGAGCAAAGGAAACTTTTATTGTAACGGATATGCCGTTTATGTCTTACCATGTATCTTTGCAAGAAACGATGCATAATGCGCGCCGCATCGTGCAAGAGAGCGGAGCACATGCAGTGAAAGTAGAAGGAGCGGATGAGGTAGTATCAATCATTCGCTTCTTAACGAATGCAGGAATTCCTGTTGTATCCCATCTTGGTTTAACACCTCAATCTGTAGGTGTATTAGGTGGCTATAAAGTGCAAGGGAAAGATGCTGAAAGTGCAAAGAAATTGTTAGAAGATGCTAAGAAATGTGAAGAGGCTGGTGCAATGGCAATCGTTTTAGAATGCGTACCAATGCAATTAGCAGAGCTTGTATCACAGCAGCTGACGATTCCTACAATAGGTATTGGTGCAGGTAGTAAAGTAGATGGTCAAGTACTTGTTTATCATGATCTCATTTCGTATGGAGTGGAACGTGTTCCAAAATTTGTGAAACAATATACATCAGTTCAAGAAGAAATTGTACGCGGAATCGCGCAATATGTTGCTGAAGTAAAAGCAGGACAATTTCCGGAAGAACAACATTCATTCACAATGAAAGAGGAAGAATGTGTAGCATTATACGGAGGGAAACAGTGATGAAAATTGTAACAACAGTGCAAGAGATGCAGCAAATTGCTAGTGAAATTCGTGCAAGTGGTAAAGATAGCGGTTTTGTTCCAACGATGGGATATTTACACGAAGGGCATGCAACTTTATTACGTCAAGCAAGGGAAGAAAATGAAGTTGTTATTTTAAGCGTATTTGTAAACCCATTACAATTTGGACCAAATGAAGATTTAGATCGCTATCCTCGGGATATCGAGAGAGATGAGAAAGTAGCAAAAGAAGCCGGGGTGGATTATTTATTTTATCCGAGCGTAGAAGAAATGTATCCTGCAGAACAGACAACAAAGGTTGAAGTTATAAAGCGTACAGACGTATTATGTGGTAAGCAAAGACCGATTCATTTTGCAGGTGTTGCGACTGTATTGATGAAACTATTTAATATTACAATGCCAAAGCGTGCCTACTTCGGTATGAAAGATGCACAGCAAGTCGCTGTTATCCAAGGATTTGTACGTGATTTCAATATTCCAATCACAATTGTACCTGTTGATATCGTTAGGGAAGAAGACGGATTAGCAAGAAGTTCTCGTAATGTATATTTATCAGAAAAAGAACGTGAGGAAGCACCACATTTATATCAAAGCTTATGTATAGCGAAAAAACGAATTGAAGCTGGAGAGCGTAATCCGCAAATCATTACACGTCTTGTGAAAGAATATATTGAGGAAAATACACAAGGTATCGTCGATTATGCAGATCTATATGCGTACCCAACTTTGACGGAAGTTGAAACAATTGGTGAGCGTATTATTCTTGCAATTGCAGTGAAGTTTGATAATGCACGTTTAATTGACAATATTACATTAACGGTTGAATAAGGGGGAGTCATCTATGTTTCGCACAATGATGAGAGCAAAGTTACATCGCGCGACTGTAACAGAAGCAAATTTAAATTATGTAGGTAGTATTACAATTGATGAAGATTTAATGGATGCAGTGGAGATTGTAGAAAATGAAAAAGTACAAATTGTAAATAATAACAATGGAGCTCGCTTAGAGACGTATGTAATTAAAGGGGAACGTGGCAGCGGTGTTGTTTGTTTAAATGGTGCAGCTGCAAGGCTTGTACAACCTGAAGATAAAGTTATTATTATTTGTTACGGTCTCGTAGCGACAGAAGATGTAGATAAACAAGTACCAAAAATTGCGGTGTTAGATGATAACAATCAAATTGTTGAAATGTTAGGTGCTGAAAAAGCAGGTACGATTTTATAAAATGAAAAGCTATCTCATATGGGATAGCTTTTCATTTTATCTTGCTATCACGGCAGTAAGAGATCTACCTCAAGATTCAGAGAGGCGCGGCAAATAGGTGAGTGGGGATAATAGCATGAAAAATCCCGCAGATGGAAGCTTACTTTATGTAAATATACGTAAAAAAGCAGTTCGGAAAAATTATTCATTAATAAAGAAGATTAAAGATTTTTTTGAAACTATATACTTGAATGAATAGAAAGAGTCCTTTTTTCAACACCAGGCTCTTCTATTTTTTGTCCATCTTTTCATTAAGATGATATAAAACGTGGTATAGTAACAATATATGAATTTTTGTTGTTTGAAAGGGTAAGAAATTGAGGTGTTACATATGAGTAAGCGTTATGTCGTTGTCGATTTAGAGACGACAGGGAACTCCTGGAAAGATGGGAAGGACAGAATTACACAAATTGCAGCTGTTGTAGTAGAAGATGGAGAGATATTGGAAATCTTTTCGTCTTTTGTTAACCCGAAGAGAGAGATTCCTCCATTTATTACAGAATTAACAGGGATTGATGAAAATCTCGTGAAACAAGCCCCGCTATTTTGCGATGTAGCGCCGATGGTAGCCGAACTATTACATGGTGCTTATTTTGTTGCACATAACGTTCACTTTGATTGGAATTTTTTGAAGGAAGAATTAAAACAAGCTGGATATGGAGAAGTAAACTGTCTAAAAATTGATACGGTTGAATTGGCACAAATTTTATTGCCGACAGCTGATAGCTATAAATTGCGTGATTTAGCAAAAAAACATGAATTGGAACATGATCAACCGCATCGTGCAGATAGCGATGCTCTCGTGACAGCAGAATTATTTTTACAATTTCTAAATCAATTAGAAAAACTACCGCTTGTCACATTACAATCTTTATATGAGCTAAGCGATGTATTCCAAAGTAATATAGCGAATATCATTTCAGAAAATATTTTAAATAAAGTGATGCTTGGTACAGAAGATGCAAAGGAATATGAAGTATATCGAAATATTGCGCTTCGAAAACGAAATTATTCATTAGAAATCGGTGATGATTGTTTATCTAAATTTGATGCTTTTTTACATAAGTCAATGGAACAACTTGAGCTAAAGATGCCAAATTTTGAACAAAGAGAAAGTCAGCAGCGAATGATGAAGGAAATATATACAGCATTAAGAGATTCTCGCTTTTCATTAATCGAAGCAGGAACAGGTACAGGGAAGACACTTGCTTATTTACTTCCAAGTATTTATTTTGCAAAGAGAAGAGAAGAGCCAGTTGTTATTAGTACGCAAACGGTACAACTGCAACAACAAATGATTGAAAATGAAATTCCTTTATTGCAAAGTATATTACCATTTCCATTCGAAGTGGCTCTTTTAAAAGGAAGAAAACATTATCTTTGCTTACATAAATTTGAATATGCATTGCAAGAAGAAGAGAAGAACTATGATGCTGCGCTTACGAAAGCAAAAGTATTAGTATGGTTATTGCAAACGGAGACTGGTGATCGTGACGAGCTTAATATTCCAGAAGGCGGGAAGTTACTGTGGGATCGCATTTGTAGTGATACGTACAGTCCGGGCGGCATGCAAAGCAACTGGTTTAGTCGCTGCTTTTATCAACGAGCAAAAAATAAAGCGTTATTTGCAGATATTGTTATTACAAATCACGCTTTACTATTTCAAGATTTTGTTAGTGAAGATCCACTTTTGGCATCTTGTGAACATATTATTTTTGATGAAGCTCATCACATCGAAGAAACAGCGACTAGGACACTTGGAGAGCAGTTTTCATGCATGTACTTTCAATTAATCTTATCACGCTTTGGTACGTTAGAAACGGACGATGTGCTATCAAAGGTATATGAATTGATGAAAAAATCTCATCATTCGTCACGTTCAGCTTTTCGAATGGTGAGTCATAGGTTGAAGGAAATTAAATTTGATGCTGATGAATTATTTCAAATGTTACGTACATTTATATTTCAGCAAACAAAGCAAGAACAAGGGGCAAATAATATGCCGCTTATTTATCGATATAACGCGGACCAAGAGGATGGAAAGCTATGGAGAAGTATAGCTGAGTTAACAAATCGCTTCGTATACGAATTGAGAAAAATACTTACTGCGCTAGAGCAACAAGCGGACTTATTACAAAGTAAAATCGAATGGGAGATGCATGTTGTTACAGGCGAGTTTATGCATTTAATTGAATTATTGCGTAAAATGGTCGACTCATTGCAGCTGCTTATATTAGAAAAAACAGAGTATGTGACATGGATGGAAACGGAAACGAAAGGTACCATTCATTCCACTGTGTTATATGCACAACCTGTCCATATAGGAGAGAGGTTTGCGGATGAGTTCTTAACAAAAAAGCGAAGCGTTATTTTTACTTCTGCGACTTTAACTGTTAATAATACATTCGATTATATACAGGAACAACTTGGATTATATGACTTTGCACCAGACACATTAACAGTTCCATCGCCGTTTCATTATGAGGAACAAGTAAAGCTAATGGTTTCTACTGATGTTCCTCTCATTAAGCAAGTAAGCGAGGATGTGTATATAAGAGAAGTATCACATCATATTATGAAGATTGCTAAAGCTACAAATGGGAGAATGCTCGTTTTGTTTACATCCTATGAAATGCTAAAGGAAACATATACAAATTTAAAACAAGCGGATGAATTAGAAGGCTTTGTATTACTAACACAAAGTGTTCATAATCGTAGCCGAAGTCGTTTAGTTCGGAAATTTCAAGAGTTCGACAAAGCAATTTTGTTAGGAACAAGTAGTTTTTGGGAAGGGATTGATATTCCTGGAGATGCATTAAGCTATCTTGTTATTGTTCGGTTACCATTTACACCGCCTCATCAGCCAATGATGGAAGCCAAAAGTGAATGGTTGAAAAATAAAGGAGAAGATGTATTTACGAAACTGGCACTTCCGCAAGCAATTCTTCGTTTTAAGCAAGGGTTTGGACGATTAATTCGTGCGATGTCGGATACTGGAACGGTGTTTGTTTTAGATCGTCGTTTAACCAACTCTTTCTACGGAAAAAGATTTATGCAATCTATTCCAAATGTTCCTCTTTATGAAGGGTCGTTAGAAGAACTGTTAGATCACTTAGAAGAATAAAGCGGATAAAGTGAAACTGTAATCACTGAGGGTTCCTTCATTTCTCACTGATTCTTCGTCTTCGCCAATCGTTTTTTGACGGGTAGTATATCCTACCTCACTTTTGTTATTTTTTAGATAACTTTGAGGTAGGTGGAATTACTATCGGTAAATAGCTAAAGGAATAACAGTAAGTGAAAAAATATGCCTGAAGTACGACGTACTTCAGGCATGAAATGTGGGTAGGAGGAAATTTATTTTTTCTTACTTCTTGTATACAAATGTTTCGGTTTTCAATTTGAAACCTTTTTTTGCTGAACATGTCCTGCTATAATAGATGGGTGATGAAGCAGGGGTTGTAAAGAATGTACTCTTATTGTAACCGTATTGCGTTCTTCTATAATTAGAAATTTTTGTGTAACGGAGGAGTTTTCATGGAGAAGAAAATCGAAGTGCTATCAACGACGCGTATTAAATATTCGTCTGACTTATATAAAATTGTTGATAGTTTGAATCGCACTTTAAAAGAGCAGGACCTCATGTTCGGATTGGCATTAGACGAAAACGAAAAAGAAACAGCAGTATTTACGATATACAGAACGTAGTGATACAATGAAAAAATGGATTTTTACCATCATTATTGTTATCGTTGCCATCGGGTTATATGGGGTGCATGTATATAATGCGACAATGGAAAAGAAAATTCCGAAAGAGTCAAAAGTTGTAGAAATTGCAAAAGAAAAAGCAAAGCTTACGAAGGTAAAAACGGTTGATTATTATAACGGAAAATCTTCATATGCAGTCGTACAAGGTGTAGATGAAAAAGGAGAACAAATCATTGTTTGGGTACCTGAGAAAAAAGGGAATGTTCTAGTACGTAAAAAGAACGAGGGCATTTCTGAAAAGAAAGCTTTACAAATTGTGGCTGGGGAACGCAAGCCCAAAGAATTGGTAAAGGCAAAATTAGGTGCTGAAAACGATGTTCCGTTGTGGGAAATTACATATATTGATCAAGAAGGTCGTTATACGTATTATTATCTAGAATTTCAAGATGGGAAATATGCTGGATATTACAGCATTGAAAAATAGATGCAGGGGGAAACCACAAATGAAATTAGCAAAGCGAGTAGCTGCTTTAACACCGTCTTCAACTTTAGAAATTACAGCAAAGGCACAAGCATTGAAAGCTGAAGGCCATGATGTAATTGGATTAGGAGCAGGAGAACCTGATTTTAATACGCCAGAGCATATTATGGATGCTGCACATAAAGCAATGTTAGAAGGACATACGAAATATACACCAACTGGTGGATTAGCAACATTAAAACAAGAAATTGCGAAGAAATTTACTCGCGATCAAGGATTAGCGTATGATCCAACTGAGATTATTGTATGTAATGGAGCAAAACATGCACTTTATACACTATTTCAAGTGCTACTTGACGAAGGGGACGAAGTTATCATTCCGACTCCTTATTGGGTAAGTTATCCAGAACAAGTAAAGCTTGCTGGTGGTAAGCCAGTTTATGTGGAAGGACTAGAAGACAATCAGTACAAAATTAAGCCAGAGCAGCTACGTGAGGCAATTACAGAGAAGACGAAAGCTGTTATTATAAATTCACCGAGCAATCCGACAGGGATGATTTACAGCAAAGAAGAATTACAGCAGCTTGGAGAAGTATGTTTAGAGCACGACATTTTAATTGTTTCTGATGAGATTTATGAGAAATTGGTTTATGGCGGCGTGGAATATACTTCAATTGCCCAGCTTTCTAATGCATTAAAAGAACAAACACTTATTATTAATGGTGTATCTAAATCGCATTCCATGACAGGATGGCGTATTGGCTATGCAGCAGGAAATAAGCAGCTTATTAAAGCGATGACGAATTTAGCAAGTCATAGTACGTCAAACCCTACTTCAATCGCTCAATACGGCGCAATTGCTGCGTATGCTGGGTCGCAAGAGCCTGTGGAAATGATGCGTCAAGCATTCGAAGAACGATTAAACATTATTTATGATAAATTAATACAAATTCCTGGTTTCACTTGTATTAAACCACAAGGTGCATTTTATTTATTCCCGAACGTAAAAGAGGCTGTGGCGTTAGCTGGATATGAAACAGTTGATGAGTGGGCAAAAGCATTGTTAGAAGAAGAGAAAGTAGCTCTTGTTCCAGGAACAGGGTTTGGTGCACCAAACAATGTTCGTTTATCCTATGCGACATCTCTTGAACAATTAGAGAAAGCGTTAGAGCGAATTAATACGTTTATGAGAAGTAAAGTACAGGCTTAAAAAGCTAATTACTTTCATTTTTACCACATAAGTTACTTTGAACAAATGAAGATGACCTCCCTATCTATAGGGAGGTTTTTTGACGAATTGTGGTAAAAGAAAATTATAATAGGTGTGTTATACTAGAAAGCGAGGTGTATGGTCATGAAGAAAAAAATGATGTTACAATGGTTTGAACAAGGCAGCGTCGCAATTCCAAAATTACTTATGATGCATTATAAAAAATTAGGCTTAAATGAGATGGAATTTATGGTTGTACTCCATGTGCATACTTTTCTAGAATCGGGTAATTCTTTTCCAACTCCTTCAGAGATTGCAGAACGAATGACAATAACAGAAATGAAATGTATGGAAATCATTCAAGCGTTAATTCAAAAAGGCTTTTTAGCATTAGAAGGTAGTCAAAAATCTGAAGCGATGATGTGTGAAAGTTATTCATTACAACCGCTTTGGGAAAAAATCTTGCATTTTTTAATGAATGAAACAATAGAAGAAGAAAAAGAAGAACAAAAGAAACTTCAAGTAAATTTATATACAATTTTTGAACAGGAATTTGGGAGACCATTATCGCCTTTTGAATGTGAAACATTAGCGATGTGGCAAGATCAGGATCAACATCATCCAAATTTAATTCAAGCAGCTCTTCGAGAATCTGTAATGAGTGGGAAACTTAACTTTCGGTATATTGATCGTATTCTCTTTGAGTGGAAAAAGAATGGAATTAAGACAGTTGATCAAGCGCAAGATCAAGGGCGGAAATTTAGAGCGAATCAACAGCGCTCGCAGCAAGTAACAAAACAAGAGACAAAATATACAGGGAAAGTGCCCTTTTATAATTGGTTAGAGCAGTGATATAGGAGGAAAGGTATGTTAAACAAGACACAAATTCGTTATTGTTTAGATACAATGACAGAAATGTATCCAGAAGCACATTGTGAATTAAATCATGACAATCCATTTGAACTTGTAATTGCAGTTGCATTATCTGCACAATGCACAGATGTCCTTGTAAATAAAGTAACGAAAAGTTTATTTCAAAAGTATAAGACACCTGAAGATTATTTAAATGTGTCCTTAGAAGAGTTGCAACAAGATATTCGTTCAATTGGATTGTACCGGAACAAAGCGAAAAATATTCAAAAGTTATGCCGAATGTTGCTTGAAGACTATAATGGAGAGGTACCACAGGATCGGGATGAACTAACAAAACTACCAGGGGTTGGTAGAAAAACTGCAAATGTAGTTGTTTCTGTAGCATTTGGTATCCCAGCTATCGCTGTTGATACACATGTGGAACGTGTAAGTAAACGTTTGGCTATTTGCCGTTGGAAAGATTCCGTTCTAGAGGTAGAGAAAACATTAATGAAGAAAGTGCCAATGGAAGAGTGGGGAGTTACGCATCACCGAATGATTTTCTTTGGACGTTACCATTGCAAAGCACAGCGGCCGCAATGTGAAGAATGCCGGCTACTAGAAGTGTGTCGTGAAGGTAAGAAGCGAATAAAGGGGAAATAAAAAGATGGAACAAGTTGTACAAGTACCGGATGAGTTTCGATGTAATCCCTTTTTTGAAGGGGATATAGACAAGATTATATATCATACAGATGAATCGTTTGTGCAATTGCTAGAAAGTCATTATTTCTTATTTGATATAGAAAAACAATATGAGCCATGGAATGAAATAGAAATGGGAATTCCAGCTGTATTAGATATATGGAAAGACAAAAAAGAGGATATCTCGATATTTTTTCGGGATCGAAAGCGAAATGAAGCAAAAAGGCCAATGATTCACTTTGCAGCTCATTTATTATCGAGTTTATATTGGTTAAACGGAAAACCAGTGTCAGGGTTAAAGGATATTAAAAACATGATTGATGAGCTACAAATAAAACCGATTAACTTTATGGAACGTTATTCATTTATTACAAAGCAACCACATCACTATCATTCCTATATTCAATTGGCACAGTTGTATGTAGAAATAGAAAAGCTGTATGCAAAAAAAATAATACAAAAAAAGAAGTCACCATCTCGTTAGAGAAAGGTGACTTCTTTTTTGTATTATTGTACTGGATTAACCTCTGGTGTTGGATCTGGTTTTGGTTTTGGATCTGGATCTGGTTTTGGTTTTTTAGCATCCTCATCAGCCTTTTTCTTAGCATCCTCATCAGCCTTTTTCTTGGCTTCCTCATCAGCTTTTTTCTTGGCTTCCTCATCAGCTTTTTTCTTGGCTTCCTCATCAGCTTTTTTCTGTGCATCTTGTTGTTTTTTAGCTTCCTCATCGGCTTTTTTCTGTGCATCTTGTTGTTTTTTAGCTTCCTCATCGGCTTTTTTCTGTGCATCTTGTTGTTTTTTAGCTTCGTCTTCAGCCTTTTTCTTAGCATCTTCTTCGGTTTTCTTCTTAGCTTCTGCGTTCTCGCCAGGAACAGTAAAGGATACGCCAGCGGCATCACTTGTTCCCGTTCCTTTTTTCGCTACTACTGAGAAGCTGTAAGTGACACCTGGCTTCACACCGCCAAGGGAAGCATTTGTACCGCTCACGGATAGGCTACCACTAGAACCGTCGTTTGCTTTATAGCTTGCAGAGTAAGCTTCAGCGTCTGAAGGACCAGCCCAGCTTAATGTAATCGTATTAGATGCTGCATCATAAGATGGCGTTACACCAGTTGGTGGATCTACTTTGATTTGCTTAACAGTATCTTTTTTCGCACCTTTTACATAAAGTTCTTCATTTAGACGTTCTACAGAAGAAGGTTGTTCAAAGCGAGATGTATCTGTAGCAAACTTACTCATCATTTCTTTGAATATTTGCTGTGCAATTCGGACTGAAGGTGATTTATCTGCAATATAGTTTTCTTCAGAATCTTTTTCATATCCTGTCCATACTGACATCGTATATTGCGGTGAATAACCTGCAAACCAGCTATCTCTGTTGGCACTTTCTGGAATGTTATATTTTTTTAATGCATCTGCATCATAGTTCTGTGTTCCTGTTTTACCAGCAACATCAATTCCTGATACATAAGCAGTTGGACCTGTACCACCAGAACCTGGTTTTACAACATCACGAAGAACATCCGTAATCATATATGCTGTGTAGTCTTTCATTGCTCGTATTTCTTTTGGTTTCAAGTTTTTTTCTTTTCCATCAGGAAAGACAACTTTTGTTACGAAATGTGGCTTGTTATAATTTCCTTCGTTACCAAAAGCGGCATATGCACCAGCTACTTGTAATGGAGAAGCCTCATTACTACCAATCGCATCGGCTTCGACTGCTTTTCTAGAGAAAGTCATTCCAAGTCCTTCAGCAAATGCTTGTGATTTGTCTAATCCAACTGCTTGTGCTGTTTTTAAAGCAGGGATGTTTAATGATTTTTTCAATGCCTCACGTAAAGATACATCACCTTTATAGCTGTTTGTAGCATTTCGGATTTTCTTTCCGTTAGAATACGTATATTCTGAGTCATTTAATTGATGGTATGTAGACCATTGCATATATTCAATAGCAGGACCATAGTCAAAAAGTGGTTTCATAGTCGAACCTACTTGGCGCTGCATATCAACGGCCATATTATGTCCTTTAAATGCCGTTTTATTTTCTTTACGGCCCGCACCAATTGCACGAACTTCACCAGACTGTGTATCCATGAATACGAAAGAACCTTGGAAACGATCGTTTGGATAGTTAATAATATCTCCATCTAGTAATTGTTCAGCGTATTCTTGTGCCTTTGTATCAATTGTCGTATAAATCTGTAATCCGTCAGATCCAATATTTACATCGGGCATTTCTTTTTCGATTTCTTTTACGACTGCGTCTAAAAAGGCTTGATAAGGCATTTCGGTTACATCTTTAGATGGAAGAAGTCCTTCTGTTACAGGGATTTTTATCGCTTCATCCATTTCTTGCTTTGAAATAAAGCCATGTCGATTCATTAACGTTAATACAACGTTACGACGTTTTGTTGCTCGATCGATATTTTCTTTCTTTGTTGGATCATAAATGTTTGGACCTTGAGGTAATCCAGCAAGCATCGCTGCTTCGTGTAATTTTAAATCTTTTAAGTCTTTCCCATAATAGTTTTTCGCTGCTGTTGCAACCCCGTAGGAGCGATTACCAAGGTTGATTTTGTTTAAGTACATTTCTAAAATTTCATGTTTGGAATATTGTTGCTCCAATTTATAAGCTAAATACCATTCCTGTACTTTACGTTTTGATGTTTTTTCCATCGTTAGAAAATAGTTTTTAATTACCTGTTGGGTAATTGTACTACCACCTTGAGAACCAAAACCGCCTGTGACATTTTCAAGGATTGCCTTTCCAGTACGCTTAACGTCGATTCCGTTATGTTGATAGAAGCGAGCATCTTCTGTCGCTAGGAATGCGCTTTCTACTACTTTCGGAACTTGATCGTAAGTAATATTCGTTCGCTTTTCGGCACCATATTCATAAAAGAAATTCTTGTCTTTATCATAAAATTTAGTTGATAGCGGATTGACAAGTTTTGCTTTATTTAGCTTTGGAGCATCTTGTACCATTACAAAAAAGGCGGAAACTCCAGCTATAAGACCAACAATGCCAAGAAGTAGGCAACCAATTAAAAATTTCTTGAAAAAGGAACCTTTTTTCTTTGGTTTCTCCGGTTTGTTTGTTTCTTGTTTTTGATGTTGTGCATGTTTTCGTTCTGTACGAGAACGATAATTTTCTGACATTATACTTTCTCCTACCTTTCATTTTCTCCCCAAAAGTCGAAAAAAGAGCCTTATTGTTGACTCTATCACGAAAAATAAGCCATGTCTAGTACACGAATATAATCAATTCGAGGATGATAACCGCATGATAACAAGTATCCGTGCTCTTCGATTTCCTGTTTCGTAATCGATTTGCGTCCACCAGCATCTTGGCGATTCCAAAATGAAACGACATGTTTTGCATCAAGTAAATAAAACTCGTCATAAAGTGTAAATTTAATAATAACAAATGCAATTCCGTTATGAGCTATTACTTGTTCCATATGCTTAATTTGATGAAGATGGAAATTTTGCAGCGGAAAACTTGTTTTATTTTTTGTTTCTTTCGCTTCGAAGTCAATGTATTTCCCCTTGTATACACCGTTGTAGTCTGTTGTAGAAGGCTGTTTAAAATAAGCTTCTTTCACAACCGCAGCACTTCGAGCGGGGTAATCCACTTTTACAATTTGAAGAGGAGTGGGTTTTTTATGTACGCATGCAATATTATGGGTTAAATAATATTGATTTGTTTCATTTAGTTCCTCTTCCAGAGACATACCTCTATTGCTATAAGTATGTTTTTTAGATTGTGTTTTTTGGGGTTGTAACGCTTGATTATACCTTTTTCCGTTTGGATAACGAATGGTCATAGTTTGTCCACTCCAACTTACCTAGAATTACTTACAAAGGTGATTATATCAAAAAAAACAAAAAAGATGCGATTTTTTTCAAGAGAGATGTGGTGATTCCTGTATGCATATGCAGAATGAGTATGAGAAAATAAATAGAGAGCGCAGTGGACTTTCTTGTACAATAGAAGAGAAGCAATTAATAGCGTATATGAAACAACAGACGGCTCTAGCAAATATAGATAATATTTCACGCACACAGGCTTATCAAGAATATTACTTGAGAAATAAAGAAATCCGGTGGTCATTTTTGGCGAGTATGGTTTCGAGAAATTCTGGGTGGAATATGACAGATTTAGCAGGGGAATATTATCCGAATATTTTATCTGAAAGAATGAGGAAGCAACTGT
This sequence comes from Bacillus sp. FSL K6-0042, assembly GCF_038006685.1. Taxonomy (NCBI): domain Bacteria; kingdom Bacillati; phylum Bacillota; class Bacilli; order Caryophanales; family Bacillaceae; genus Bacillus; species Bacillus sp. FSL K6-0042. The sequence goes on along the minus strand of NZ_JBBOVS010000001.1, from coordinate 1,637,331 downwards.
TCCTTACTTATGAAAGTGCAAATTGGCTTATTTTTTCAGATGCATACCCACAATTGTTGTTATACGAGTACAGTAAGAAAATGAATAAACCAATTTTTCACTTATTACAGTTTTTTAACGTATCTATTTTTATGGAGAAGGAATGGAATGATTTTTGGAATAAAAGAGACCTCACGCGTCTTATTACAGCACTTATTATTAATGAACAAAATAGGATTCAAAAACCGATTATTGAACACCCATATTTTCAAAAGCACGTATTCCAAACTTTACTGTTTAAATTTCAAGAGCTCTTTCATTTTAGTGCTGTAATTTTTCCGACTACAAAAGGGCAACTATATGGTTTTTCGGTTTATCAATTTGAAACAGTACAAAAACGCATAGAACTCGGAAAGAAATTAGCTTGGTTATTATTTCATCCTAAATATGAAACGTTATTTTACGATTTTTCCTTGCGAACGTTTCCTACAGGATCAAGAATGGATTACGAGCGGTACTTTATAATTCCAAAAGAAAAAGATACACCGCAGTTAAGAGATGCTTTCTCAATTGTTTTACATCACCATAACGTAACGAAAGATTGGTTCCATAAAAAAATGGATATTGAGGCATTGTTTTTCTTTCAGGAACTGAAAGAAGAAGTTAATATTACAGAATGGTTTTTACAAAAACAACAACAAATACATCTTTTTTCTTCATTGAATAGCTTTTTTAAAAGGAACAATGACTTCATGATATAATAAGAAAAGTCCCGCTCTCTGACAGGGAGTCGGGACGAATGGATTACATAAATCGATTCAAGTTTTTATACAGTTTCAATAGGGCATTATAATTCCAATTGAAATGTAGGGAAAATTGAGGAAGCTAGGTAAGAGAAATAGACCCGCCGATTAAAGTTTTACTTTATGTAGCAGGAAAGTTCGGACCATCTAGCTTCGGATTTCCAGTTTCAGGTTTATTTTGCTGTGTGTTTTGTTTTTTCTTCTTCTCATTTTTATTTTTAGCCATGGTAAACACCTCCCTTTTGTATTGTTACCACTTCTATAAAACTCATACAAACCGATTTCTTTGCCGAATATCAACTAGTTTTGTCAGTCGTGCAGGAGTGGTAAGTGAACCGTCGAAATAACATGACAAAGGAAAAGCAAAGAAGGAGGCGTTTTATAAATGGCGATGGTTCAGAAGGAAAATGTAATGAAAAAAATGGATCAAATGTTAAGTGCTCTTGATTTGCTGGAAATGAATGTTTCACTTAGAGTTAATCATTCTTTAAAAGATAAGCGTGAAGATATATGTAATCGAGGAGAAATAACAGAAATGCACATTCAACATATGGAGGATAAATTATTACATCACGAAGAAAAAGGAAGTTGGCTTCAAACGTTTCAAAACGTCATAGTAAGTGCATAAGAGGGTGGAAATAAATTGGATTATGGAAAATTAATGCAGTCTTCAATAAAATTAATACAGTACAATGATGAAACGATTATAAAAAAAAGAGAAGAGAAAGAGTTTGATTTTTATCAAGATATGAAGCCTTTTGTGGATATGGTTGATCAGGAGTTAGAAGTGTGGAAAGAATTAGCTTATCAATGGATAAAACATGAAAAGCCTAAGTATATACATGTGCAACAAATTGACCAAGTGTATGAGAATTTACAAAATAATGCACTGCAATGTTTTGTAAATAAGGGAAAAGGTAAGCGGTTTTATGAAACACATCAGGCGATTTTATATACGTTGCAGAATATAGTAGAACAATATAAGTGACAAGAGGGGAAACCCTCTTGTTTTTATGATTCTACAGTTGTATGTGTGGGTTTCGCCCCATTTATTTCTAATTCACGTATTAATACTCGGTATTCTGAGATGCAGATTTTTCCTTCTAAATAGTGATGTCTAGCAAAATCAAGTAACTCATTCATATCCTCTGTAGAGTACCCCTTTTTTTGAGCGAAAGCTTGTTTTAAATCCCCTAATATCATGTTGATTCCTCCCCAATGAGAATCTTCTTCTTCATTATCATAACATGAAAAGGCTTACTTTCTTATTTTTTTAAAAATTTAAACTTCCGACAAAAACAGACATTTATAAGGTTACACATTTTATTTTATAGGTACATATTCTATATGTAGAAACTTAGTTAGAGGGGGGAAATACATGTTTCAACAGCAGAATGCCTATTCGCAGCCAAATGCATATACACAGCCAAATGCATATATACAACCCAATGCTTATCAATATAATGAGGATACATATTTACGTTATAATATGTATCCATTCGCTCCTTATTACGGAAATCAAATGGATTATTATCAGCCATTTGAGGTATCTTTTATGAATCAGCAACCACAGGCTCATATGAATCAACAACCTTATGTACCGCAGCAACCACAGGCTCATATGAATCAACAATCCTATGTACCGCAGCAACCACAATCCTTTATGAATCAGCCATCAATGTTTTACCCACCGAAACAGCCTTTTCAACCATATCCAACGATGAATAAACAAAAGCAACAACAGCAGCCAAGTCAATTTTCTAGTTTCGTATCTCAATTTAAGACGTCAGATGGTAACTATGATGTGAATAAAATGATGAATACAGCAGGCCAAATGATGAATGCGATGAATCAAGTCACTGGGATTGTAAAACAAGTTGGAGGCTTTTTTGCTAAAGGATGATAGTTGTGTGTCCAAGTCATGGTATGTAAACAGCTGTCATATAGACAAATTTCCATTAAACAAATGGGTATATATAACAAGCGGCTTTTACTCCTTTCTCATATTGTAAAGTGTAGTCAGATTTTTTTATGAGAGAGGAGAGAAAAAACTATGTATCATTGTCATCCTTGTTTTGGAGGGCATAAACCTGTAGGACCTATTTGCACAACACCTCCTGTCGTTCATCCAACAAAACAATGTGTAACGAACACTTTTTCCACAACGGTGGTCCCACATATTCACCCAACTCATACAACACATGTTCATCATCAGCAAGTTAAAAGTCAACATTTCTTCCCGCAAACAGTTTCAAATGTGAATGTTGTAGAACCTGTTGCTCCAGGATTCGGCGGACCTGGAGTTGGCGGATTCGGCGGACCTGGAGTTGGCGGATTCGGCGGACCTGGAGTTGGCGGATTCGGCGGACCTGGAGTTGGCGGATTCGGCGGGCCTGGAGTTGGCGGATTCGGCGGGCCTGGAGTTGGCGGATTCGGCGGGCCTGGAGTTGGCGGATTCGGTGGACCTGGAGTTGGCGGATTCGGTGGACCTGGAGTTGGCGGATTCGGTGGAGCTTGTGGCCATGGCCCGCAAGTATCTCCATTCGGACCAGGACCAAATATAGGACCAAACGTCGGTGGAATGTTTAAAAAGTAAATGTTATGTTAGAACTAGCAAATTGCTAGTTCTTTTCTTTTGAAAAAAATGGAGTGTTGATATGAAAGTTGTAGCTGTAACAGGATATAAACCATTTGAACTTGGGATTTTTAAAAATGATCATCCGGGTGTTTCTTGTATAAAAAAAGCAGTACGTCGTAAATTACTTGCTTTTGTAGAGGAGGGGTTAGAGTGGGTCATTATAAGTGGACAATTAGGTGTAGAACTATGGGCTGCTGAAGTGGTTTTTGAAATGCAGTTAGAATATCCTGATTTAAAACTTGCCGTGTTTACCCCTTTTTTAGAACAAGAAGAAAGTTGGAAGGAAGGGAATCGAGAATATTATGAATCTATTCTCGCACAAGCAGACCATGTTGATAGTATTACGAAAAGAAAATATGAAAGTCCTGAGCAATTTCGGTTGAAAAATCAATTTTTCATTGAAAAAAGTGAAGCTTTGTTGGCTGTATACGATGAAGAGAAGCCGGGAAGCCCCAAATATATTGTGGAAGCAGCAAAGAAAAAAGGTGAAATAGAAAATTATCACAGTTATTTCATTCTTTTTTCTGATTTACAAGATATAATAGAAGAGGAACAGTGGAATAATGCAGAGTAATATGTAATATAGCTCATGTATATAGGATTGACAAAAGACATTGTTTCTGAAAAAATTTAGTTAATGAAAGTTTTGGTAAAAATTTGAGGTGAAGAAAATGATTTCGGATAAAATTAAATTAACAGCGAAAGATATTTTGGAAAAAGAATTTAAAACAGGTATGAGAGGTTACCAACAAGAAGAAGTAGATAAGTTTCTTGATATGATTATTAAGGATTATGAGGCATTTCATAAGGAACTTGAGCAATTACAGCAACAAAATGTTCGTTTGAAACGTGAATTAGAAGAGCAAAAAGTAGCGGCAGTGCAAGTACCGCAACAACCAGCTCCAACACCGGTTGCACAACCTGTATACAACAATACGAACACGGATATTTTAAAGCGTTTATCTAATCTGGAAAAAGCTGTATTTGGAAGTAAGTTATACGAGTAATCTAGGGATAGAAAAAGATTAAAGCATTTTACATATAAAAAAGCATTGCAAAATCTTTTTGTTTCCACTATACTAATGTTTGTCATAACGTTTGGGTAATCGCTGCAACGCCAACGTTGTAGAGGAAAGTCCATGCTCGCACGACCTGAGATGGTTGTAGTGTTCGTGCCTAGCCAATTCATAAGCTAGGGTATTCTGGCCGAGAGGCTGGTTTAACGGCAGGGAAAAAACCTAAGTCCTTTTGGATATGGTTTGACTACCTTTAAAGTGCCACAGTGACGAAGTCCTTGAAGAAATGATAGGAGTGGAACGAGGTAAACCCCACGAGCGAGAAACCCAAATAATGGTAGGGGAATCTTTTCCAAGGAAATGAACGATGGAAAAGGACAGGTTCGAGTAACCTGTAGATAGATGATTACCACCGGAGTACGAGGCGTGGGCCGTTTGCAGTACAAAGGAACAGAACATGGCTTACAGAACGTTATGAACCAATTATGGAATGACTCAGCTCTCCTTTGTAAGAGGAGGGCTTTTTATTTGTATGAAGTTATAACTTGTGAGTTAAAATGGTAAATAAGAAAATACTTCGTAATATTTAATAATTAATAGAAGGAAAAGCTATTAATTATTGTTTGATTATACATAAGAGGTGAATGCAAATGGGAAAAGTTACTTTAATTGCAACAGCAGCAATGGGAATTGAAGCTTTAGTTGCAAGAGAAGTTCGCGATCTTGGTTATGAATGCCAAGTAGAAAACGGAAAAGTAACGTTTGAAGCGGATGCAAAAGCGATTTGTCGCACTAATTTATGGTTACGCACTGCAGATCGTGTGAAAATTAAAGTTGGTGAATTTAAAGCAACAACATTCGATGAATTGTTTGAAAAAACAAAAGCATTGAACTGGGGAGATTACATTCCAGAAAATGGAGAGTTCCCTGTAATTGGGAAGTCTCTAAAATCAACATTATTTAGTGTTTCAGATTGTCAACGTATTGTGAAAAAGGCTGTTGTTGAGAAATTAAAGACAACATATAGACGTACAACTTGGTTTGAAGAAGATGGTCCTTTATTCCGTATCGAGATTGCGATGCTAAAAGATATTGCAACATTGACAATTGACGCGAGTGGCGTTGGTCTTCATAAACGTGGATACCGCGTTGACCAGGGGGAAGCGCCTTTGAAAGAAACATTAGCGGCATCTCTAATTAAACTTACAAATTGGAAGCCAGATCGTCCGTTTGTTGATCCGTTTTGTGGATCTGGAACAATTCCGATTGAGGCAGCTTTAATTGGTCAAAATATTGCTCCTGGTTTTAACCGTGGGTTTGCATCAGATGCATGGGGTTGGATTGGGAAAGAAAATTGGCGTGAGGCTCGTCAAGAAGTAGAAGATTTAGCGAATTATGATCAACCATTGCAAATTATTGGATCAGATATCGACCACCGTATGATAAGAGTTGCACAGGAGAATGCCGATGAAGTTGGACTGGGTGACTTAATTTCATTTAAACAAATGCAAGTAAAAGATTTTACAACAAAAGAGGAATATGGCTATGTTGTAACGAATCCTCCATACGGAGAACGTTTAAGTGAAAAAGCGCTTGTTGAAAAATTATATAAAGAAATGGGAGAAGTATTCCGCCCATTAGATACGTGGTCACTGTATTTATTAACGAGCTATGAAGCGTTTGAAAAATGTTATGGAAAAGATGCATCGAAAAAGCGTAAACTATTTAACGGTTTTATTCGTACAGACTATTACCAGTACTTTGGTAAACGCCCACCTCGTAATTCATAGTATAAAACCTCTTTGACGCGCATATACTGGCTATTATGTAATGTGCAAAAGGAGGAATAAATATGGATGGTTTCCAATTGTCAATGATTCAAAAGGCCATTCATCGTACGTATGATGAGCTTGGAAAAGAAATTAATCTTCAGGGTGTAGTTGCAGATGAAATACAGAAAGCACAGGAAGAATATTTATCTGCATTATCATACGAGACATTGATTGATAAGCGTTACTTAAAGTCATTAATAGAGTGAAAAATTTTCCTTTATATAAAGGAAAATTTTTTTCGCTCATTTCTATGTATTGCAACAGGGGAAAGCAACTGCTATTTAGATATAGCAGTTGCTATATCTTTTTATAGAAAAACTTTTTGGTTGGAGGCTAAGGATGTTTACTGAGAAGAGATTACCATTTGAAGTAGGGAAACAAGATAATTTTTATGATAAGTTGAATGAGTGGATTGGAGATGTGTTTTACGATATCCTCCCAGAAAAAGGTTTTGAAGAACGCGATGAACAAATTTTTATGGCATTCCAATTAGAACGAGCGTTTCAAGAGAAGAAAGTTATGTTCGCAGAGGCGGGTGTAGGAACGGGAAAAACGATTGTGTATCTTTTATATGCAATTTGTTATGCGCGTTATACAGGAAAGCCAGCTATTATTGCTTGTGCAGACGAAACGCTAATCGAGCAGCTTGTGAAAGAAGAAGGGGACATTGCGAAATTATCAGAAGCATTAGGGTTATCTGTTGATGTACGTCTAGCGAAATCAATGGATAATTATTTATGTTTACGTAAACTTGAAGATGTAATGAGTGGACGAGCTCCAGAAGTAATTGAAGATCTATATTATGAATTACCTCAGTTTGTGTTTGATCATGGAACAATGCAAAACTTTACGCATTACGGTGATCGAAAAGAGTTTCCATTATTAAATGACGAAGAATGGTCAAAGGTATCTTGGGATTATTTCCAAGACTGCTTCACATGTGATTCTCGTCACCGTTGTGGTCAAACGCTCTCTCGTGAACATTACCGTAAAGCAGCAGATTTAATTATTTGCTCTCAAGATTTCTATATGGATCATATTTGGACATATGATGCTCGTAAACGCGAAGGGCAAATGCCGCTTTTACCAGAAAGCAGTTGCGTTGTTTTTGATGAAGGACACCTTGTGGAATACGCAGCGCAAAAAGCACTGACGTATCGATTAAAGCAAACGATGATGGAGCAACTCTTAACAAGATTATTACAAAATGATATTCGAGAAGAGTTTGCTCATTTAGTAGAAGAGACAATTTGGCAAACAGAGCGTTTCTTTGATGTATTAAGAGAAAGTAAAAAAGAAATTGCTGGATCAGATCGTTTAAAAATTACAGTAACAGAAAAAGTGATTACAGAAGCGAAACGACTTTATGCAAAAATTGCTGAAGTTGGTGATGCTCTTGTATTTGAAAGTGAAATGCATACAGTAAACACTTATGATTTAAATATCGTTGATGAGCATTTAGATGTACTGGAACATTCACTTCGTCTCTTTATGCATGAGAAAAATGTAATTACATGGGGAGAAGAAGGTGATGGTGCCTTTACGTTAGTTATTATGCCACGTGCGGTAGAAGAAGTACTACAGGAGAAAGTATTCTCGAAAAAGATTCCGTATATCTTCTCTTCTGCTACATTATCTGAAAATGATTCATTCGCATTTACAGCAAATAGTTTAGGGGTAAAAGATTATTTATCATTCTCAGTAGCTTCTCCATTTGATTATGAAGAGCAAATGAAAGTATACTTACCATCGTATAACCAGGAAAATGAATGGGAACGAAAATGTCAGTATACGCTTGAGAACATTCAAAAAACAAATGGGCGTACGCTTGTATTATTCCGCACAACACAAGAACTTGCGGCGTTCAAAGAATATGTGAATAAAGAACAAATGTCTGTTCCGTTCTTATATGAAGGAGATCAAGAGATTAGTCAGCTTGTTTCCCGCTTCCAAAATGAACAAGAGACTGTGCTTTGCGCTGTCCATTTATGGGAAGGTTTAGATATTCCGGGTTCTTCACTATCACATGTCATTATTTGGTCGCTACCATTCCCTCCAAACGATCCTGTGTTTGAAGCGAAACGTAAGCATGTTAATGATCCGTTTTGGGATGTAGATGTACCATATATGATTTTACGTCTTCGTCAAGGAATTGGACGTTTAATTCGTACGAGCGAAGATAAAGGTGCTATTTCGTTATTCTTATCAGAGAATGAAAATGAAAAGGTTATTGAGGCTGTAAAGAAAGTACTTCCAGTAGAAGGTAAGGTGTTGTAAAAGCTTAGCGTTTGCTAAGCTTTTTCTTTCTATATGGAAAGGACTTTATATCTTTATGTCGAAATATAGGTGAGGTAGAAAAAGGAGGCAATAAAATATGACAATCGCTACATATGAAGTAGAAAAAGAGTTTTTAGCACACGTGAAAAAGATAAATAATTATGGGGAAGCATTAAGCCTAATATTTTGGGATTTACGTACAGGAGCACCGAAACAAGGTGTGGATCAACGCTCTGAGGTAATAGGAATGCTTTCATCAGAGGTATTTTCATTATCAACTTCTGATGAGATGGAAAGATATTTAAAAGAATTAGAACAGCTAATAGTAGATAATAAAATTTCCGAAACAACAAAGAAAATTGTAGAAGAGTGCCGCAAAGCGTATGATCGAAATAAAAAAATTCCACAGGCCGAGTATGAAGAGTTTGTTAAATTGCAAGCAAAATCAGAAAGTGTTTGGGGAGAAGCACGTGAAAAATCTGATTTTGAAATGTTCCGACCATACTTAGAAAAAATTGTTGAATATAAGAAAAAATTTATTACATATTGGGGTTATGAAACTTATAAGTATAATACGCTTTTAGATATGTATGAGCCAGGTATGACAGTAGAAGTGTTAGATCATGTATTTGGACAACTACGTGAGCGTATTGTTCCACTTGTAAAAGATATTGGTGAATCAAATAAAGAATTAAAAACAAATGTCTTATTTGAACATTTTTCAAAAGAACAACAAAAGAATTTTACTTTAGAGTTACTAAAGCAATTAAATTATAATTTCGAGGCTGGCCGTCTTGATGAAACGATACATCCTTTTGAAATTACATTAAATAGAGGGGATGTTCGCATTACAACTCGTTATGATGAGAATGACTTCCGCATGGCAGTTTTCGGAACAATTCATGAATGTGGACATGCTGTATATGAACAAAATATTTCAGAAGAATTAGAAGGAACACCGCTGTGCAGTGGTACATCGATGGGAATTCATGAATCGCAATCGCTATTCTTTGAAAACTTTATTGGACGTAATAAATCGTTCTGGAAGAAAAATTATGATACATTGAAACAATTTAGTGATGGGCAATTTGAAAACGTATCTGTAAATGAATTCTATGATGCGATTAATGAATCAAAGCCTTCCTTTATACGTATTGAGGCAGATGAACTTACATATCCGCTTCACGTTATGGTTCGTTATGAACTGGAGAAAGAATTATTTGATGGAACATTAGAAGTAAAAGACTTGCCGGCAGCATGGAATGACAAGATGGAGAGTTATTTAGGTATCCGTCCAGAAACGGATGCACAGGGTGTGCTACAAGATGTACATTGGTCAGATGGATCTTTTGGATATTTTCCATCTTATGCACTTGGTTATATGTATGCAGCGCAATTTAAACATAAGATGTTAGAGGAAATTCCAAACTTCGATGCATTGCTAGAAGAAGGAAATGTGACACCAATTCGTGAATGGTTAACAAGAAATATTCACCAATATGGTAAAACGAAAAAACCATTACAAATATTAGAGGATGTAACAGGTGAAGGGTTAAATGCAAATTATTTAGCGGATTATTTAGAAGCGAAATATAAAGAGATTTATGAGTTATAAAAAGGAGTTGCTTTAATGCAGCTCCTTTTTATAAATTAACATTTTACTGTATATGTGCGTTGCTTAAGGAGGAAGAGAAGTGAATTATACTTTTGAAGTGATGACACAAGAGCAAGCAGAAGAAATTGCGTTTAAATGGCACTATGAGGATAAGTATTCTTTTTATGATATGGAAGCCGATCAAGAAGATTTAGTGGAGTTTTTAGATCCTAAAATACGCGGAGAAATGACTTTTGCTGTTAGTGAGAATAATAGGCTTGTTGGATTTTTTAGTTTTAACAAAGTAGATATACATACAGTGGATATTGGACTTGGAATGAAACCAAACCTGACTGGAAATGGATTAGGTTTGGTATTTATAAAGGCAAGTCTGGTTTTTTGTGAAAAAAAAGATCAACCTAAGTATATAACGTTATCAGTGCAACATTTAATCAAAGAGCAATTAATGTTTATAAGAAAGCAGATTTTGAAGCAGTTGGAACTTTTATTCAAGAGACAAATGGAAGTCGCTTTGAATTTTTAAAAATGATGTATGTGACTTTATGTCCATCAAGATAAAATAGTTTTGAAACGATTTGCTTAGTAGTGATTTATATTTTTTATGGATTCTATCGTATATAAAAGTACATTTTTTTTGGAATTTAGGGAGGGATATGGATGTGGTTTGTTTTGATAATTTTGATTTTAATAACTTTTGGGATGACAGCGAATATGCAAGAGATGAATATATTTCTGAATATCCTACAGATGAAATGATTTCTAAACTAGAAAATGAATTAGGGTATAAGCTACCTGAATCTTATATTTGGTTAATGAAGAAGCATAATGGGGGAATTCCAATAAACGATTGTTTTCCTACAGATATTCCTACAAGTTGGGCAGAGAATCATGTTGCTATAACTGGTATTTATGGTATTGGATATAAAAAAAATTCTTCATTAGGTGGAGAATTTGGTAGTGAATTTTGGATTGAAGAATGGGGATATCCTGAAATAGAACTCGTCTGTTAGCTGTCGTTCGCTTATAACATTCAAGAGTCGCCAAAAGAAAAAACATCAAAATTATGGCATGAAAACCAAGTGTCAAACTGAAAAAAAGACTGAAAGACCATACGAATTTCATATCAACCGTAGGGACTACGGGGGTAGCCTTCTAAATAACTAGCGGTTACGCTGGTGTTCGTAGGAATCCCACACTTCAAGCGTAGCTAAGTGGGGGTAGTTCAATTCATGTTACTTCTAATTTATCCAGATTTTTAATACGCTAATGTATGAGAGGGATTTGAAAGGGGCGTAAAGTATGAATAAACTAATATTTAAACAATTTGCGATGACAAGAAGTTATTTTATTAAAAACGTAGAATCATTTTCGAAGGAAATAACAAATGTACAGCCAGACGGTTTTAACAATACGATCCAATGGCATATTGGCCATGTATTAACGGTTACTGAACAGTTTATGCTCGGCTTTCCACATAAAACGACGTATCTTTCTACAAATTATATCGAATTATTTGGAAACGGTACAAAGCCGGCTGATTGGAAGGGAGATGTACCTACTGTAGATAAACTCATTATAGAGTTGAAAGATCAATTAGTTCGTCTTCAACAAATTCCTGCTGAACAGTTAAATGAAACGCTGGAAAAACCATTTATGGGTTTTGAAACTTTTGGAGAATTAGCCGGCCTTACATTAATGCATGAAGCAAATCATTTGGGGCAAATTCAAGCGATGAAGCGCATTATTGAACACGCGGGAATAAAGAACTAACAAAATCCCAAAAAATAATTTGATGACTTTCAAAAGGAGTTATTCTCAGAGGAGATAGCTCCTTTTGATTTTGCAAAAACACTTATATGATTCTTTTTGTATGAATTTTAGGTATAAATTCATCTTAGATTGATAGTAAGGTTCTGGTGCAAATATATGAAGAAGAACATGGATATTAGAAAGTTTTACAGACGACAAAAGAAACTATTAATAGGAGTATAAACCTATGAAGATATTCATGATATGTTTAGGGTTGATAGGTGCGTGTTGTTTAGGGGTAGTAAAACACCGTAGGTCAGGTACTACAGATGATATACCACTCTTAGTAATCGGTATGATACTTATGATGGTATTCTTAGTTTATGTAGGAATGACAGATTAGAAGTAGGAAACTACTGTAGCTTTTAAATAAAGTTGTACTGTTTTAAATAAAGTAATACCGTTTGCAAAAAAGTTACATTGTTTTATTCCTTTTCGATTAAAGAATTCTAAATGAGTTTTAATCAAACTTTTTTATAAAAATTGTATAATGCTTCACAAAGTAGTAATCCGTTTTGATCAATCTTTTTTCAAAATGGATTACTTTTGTCTCTTATCAAATAAGGATTTATAAAACATTTCTGATTAAACTTTATTCCAAACCAATAATAGGAGGCGTGTCTATGAAAAATCATATAAAAGTGAATGGACAGATTCGTCAAACAAATAAAAAATGGTCACATCTTAGACAACAACAAAAAGAACGCATTTCTAATTGGCTTCGTAGGGAGTATACAAAATTTGTACAGGTAAATCATAGAAGACCTAAAAAATATGAGCATGATGTGATTCTTGGGGAAGAATGTGTTTCTTAACTTGATAGCGATGTGGCGAGCCCCCTTTATAAATAAAATTTGGATATAAACGTTGAATTTTAAAATTAACCCCTTTGTTTTATATTTATTTTCCAGAATGCCCCTCATTCCTTGAATCGTTTCCGTACCCCTTAAAGGCTTGCTTGCAATGCGAATATCTAGGGATAGAAAAAAATGTTAAAAGGGTTCAGATTTTTTGTTACCGCTTACATATTGTGATACTATTAAATTGTAATAATAAATTATCATGATAATTTATTATTACAATTTAATACAGGAAGTATAGGAGTAATGAAGGATGAAGAACGAAACATTATTACAGCAATACTATCCGTTCGTTACATTTCTTTCGAAGGTAATGGGAAGAAATTGTGAAGTCGTATTGCACGATTTATCAAGGCCGGAAAGTTCTGTCATTGCTATTGAGAACGGGCATATAACTGGTCGTAAGATCGGGGACGCACCTACAAACTTAATGTTAAAGGTACTTCAAGAAAAAACATATTTAACGCGTGATTTTATCGCTAATTACAAAGCAGTAAATAAGGATGGAAAGGTCTTTCGCTCCTCTAGCTTTTTCATTAAGAATGATAAGAAAGAGTTAGTGGGGATTCTATGTGTAAATGCTGATGTGGCACATTATGCAAAGATAAAAGAGATGATGGATCAGTTTTTATCATTTTCTGATGAGATGGTTAATCTTGAAGCTAAACAAGCGGAAGAAGAGACACTTGCATTTGAGCAATTGCATGGAAAAGTGGAAGATGTTCTATCTACAATTATTATTCAAACGATGGAAACATTTGACGTGCCTCCGGAGAGGCTGTCAGCGAAAGAAAAGATGAATGTTGTACGTGATTTACATGACCAAGGAACATTTCTATTAAAAGGTGGAGTATGTGAGGTGGCGAAAATTTTAAAAACATCTGAGCCAACTATATACCGTTATTTACAGAAGATTAAAGATGAAAACAATTAATTTTTGCGAAAACTTATTCATCATTTCACATGATGGGTAGTTGAAAGATAGGGGGAAATTTGTGAACAAGAATAGTATATTACGTGTGTTAGAGAAAGAATTAGTCGTTGCTTTAGGGTGTACAGAGCCAGTGTCGATTGCGTTAGCCGCAGCTACTGCAAGAGATTATATGAAGGGCGACGTACAGTCAATTGAAGTACTTGCAAGTATAAATGTCATTAAAAATGCAATGGCGGTTGGTATACCAGGAATGAAGGCTACTGGAATTGACTTTGTTGCTGCTTTAGGGGTGTTAGCAGGAGATAGCAAAAAAGATTTAGAAGTGTTAGCTGGAATCTCAGAGGAAGATGAAGAACAAGCAATCTCTTTAGTAGAAGCGGGGAAAGTGTCTGTAGAATTAGCAGATACGTCTAAAAAGCTATACATTGAAGTGAAGTTTACGACAGACGAGGGATATGCAAGGGCTATTATTCAGGATAATCACACATTTATCGCATTAGTAGAAGCGAATGGGGAGCTTGTTTATAAGAATGGATGTGGAAATACACACTTTGCCACTTCTGAAGAAGAACGTGATGAACTAACAATTCCAGAAATATATGAATTTGTTACGACTGTAGATGTAAAGGAATTGGTACTTGTAAAAAAGAGTATTGAACTGAATCGTAATGTGGCATTAGATGGTTTGTCGAATGAATATGGCTTACAAGTTGGAAAAACATTAAAGGAAAATGTATTGAAAGGAATTTTATCAGATGATTTAACAACTCATGCGATGGCATTAGCAGCTGCTGGTTCAGATGCACGTATGGCCGGTTCGACAATGCCAGTAATGGCTAACTCAGGAAGTGGTAATCAAGGGATTGCCGTAACGATGCCTGTAGTAGCCGCAGGTGAGAAATTAAATGCTTCGGAAGAAGATCTAATTCGTGCTGTTACGTTAAGTCATTTATTAGCGATTTACATTAAAAATCAGTTTGGACGTTTGTCTGCACTTTGTGGTGTAACAGTTGCTGGTGCAAGTGCATCGGCTGCTATTACGTATTTATTAGGTGGAGATATTGAAAAGATAAAGTATGCAATCCAAAATACACTTGGAAATGTGACAGGGATGATTTGTGACGGAGCAAAAGCAGGATGTGCGATGAAGGTAGCAACTTGTTCAAGTGCAGCTGTACAATCTGCACTGTTAGCCTCACAAGGAATGTGTATCTCTGCTACAGATGGATTTATCGAAGCAGATGTTGATAAAACAATTGAGAACTTTTGCCGATTAGGAAATGAAGGTTCATCGAATATGGATAAGATCATGCTAGAGATGATGATTAATAAAAGAAAATAGTAGTGATGTATCTCAATAATATAGTAGAACAAGATCACCGGTTTATTAAAAGGAGAGTTCGCTCTATGTTAGGATTCAAGTCATTTAAAACAGTAATTTCTATTTTAGCTTTATCAAGGGTAATGGAAAAACTCCAAGAAACCGTTAGGACAAATTAGTGATAAACTGATATTATCAAAAGCTCACCAAATGGGGTGCTAATTTAATTGCTAAAATAAATACAAAATAGGTGTTAATTGCACCTATTTTTAAATGGTTATATTGTAAATAATTATATAGCAAAGCAAGAACATAAAAGAGTCGATTCCTTAGCGTATAGGTAATCGGTTTTTTGTTAATCGTGAGGTAGATATTTTTAGCTAAAAAACTAATAATGGAAATATAATACAGCTTATGACTCGTTTTTTCACGTATCTTGGCTGAACCCCATGCCCATCAAGCTAAAAAAGAAAAACACCCCATTGCTATCAAGCTAAGAAAGACAAATACTCCAAAATGAGAGAATTGACATCTCTAGGTAAAAATGTACAATTTTTTTTGTTTTGGGGATAATTTAAAACTTTAGATTGATGGGCATGGGGCAATACCCTAGTAGTGAAATATATTGGTTTGGGAAGTTTCCAGAAGGGTACGAATTAAATGGCCTTACACCAAAACAATATTCACTAGAACTTTTATTAGATGAATTTAAACAAGAGCCAGATGAAGTTTATTTAGTTCAAGTAGAACCAAATGGTTATTATGCTTGTAGCTGAGAAGAATACATTTTTAAAACAGATAAAGGAATATACTTATTAAGCCTGCAGGTGCAGGATTAAATAGCTATTCTCGAAATAAAGCAGAGGGGATATCCCCTCTGCTTTTCACTTACCATAATTTAAACCCTTTTGAACCGGGCGGAGCATTTTGAATCATATCGATAAACGGAATAGTATAAGCAAATAGAATGAGTAGAGCTGTAATACCAATCCAAAGCTTCCAATTATCAAAAATCATCGGTGTACGTTCAGATGCATCGGCTACTTCACCGATTGGAAACTCTGTTTGTCCTTTTGGGGCAAAGAAGACAAGATCTAAGTAAATAATGATAGCAATTACAATTCCTACAAATAAAATGGCTCCTCCGACTGCTTGAGCAATTTGATATGGAATCCATTCAAGTGCTTGCTGTGAATTTCCATATGTAGAAAAAGCAGAACGCCGAGGTGCTCCGAGTAACCCGGCAAAGTGCATACCAGCAGACATAAAGAACATACCGATAGCCCACACGCAAGTTTGAATCATGGCAAGCCGGTTCATTTCCTTTGTCATGACGCGTCCTGTTAGATGTGGAATTAACCAATAGGCGATTCCGAAAAATGTTAATACAACAGATGTTGCTAATGTTAAGTGGAAATGCCCAGTTATCCATACAGTATTATGAACGACCTGGTTTAGTTGGTTACTTGCATTGACAAGTCCACCAGCACCAGCTGGAATAAACATTAACATACCGACGAATGGAGCGAAAAATCTAGCATCTCCCCATGGGAGCATTCGAAGCCATCCGAATAGTCCAGTAGCTCCTTTTGAACGCCCGAACTGTTCAAAGGTTGCAAATAAAGAGAAGGCGGTCATTAAAGATGGAATGACAACCATAAATGTTAAGACAACTTGTAAGTATTTCCACCCAGGGTCAATACCTGGTTCTGTTAATTGGTGGTGGAATCCTACAGGCATAGAAAATAGTAAAAATAAGATGAATGACAAACGAGCTAGCGAGTCACTGAAAATTTTACCGCCAATAATTTTCGGTATAATGACATACCAAGCCATATAGGCAGGAAGAAGCCAAAAATAAACGAGCGGATGACCGAAGTACCAAAATAGTGTTCGGCTGACCAGGACGTCAATTTTATCAATAAAGCCTAGGCTCCATGGAATAAATTGAATAAGTGCTGCTGCCGCTACACCAAGTGTTGCAACAAGCCATAGTGCCATTGTCACAACAGCCATAAAGCTTAACAGAGGACCTATTTTTCCTTTGTTATGTTTTTTCCATGTACGATACTGAGCAAACATTGCAAATCCGCTGAACCAACTTCCAACAATAACAAGGGTAAGGCCAATGTAAAATCCAGGATGTGCTTTTAATGGAGCATAGAACGTATAGAGTACAGTAGCTTTATTGAGTAGGATAAAAATTGCAGTAATTGTTGTTCCAATTGTCATAAACCAAAAACCAATCCAGCCTGTTTGTCGGGCACCTTTTGAGAGGACACCAGTTGTTTTACTCATACAAGCAAATAAGAAACCGATAATAAAGAACGTTGTTAAGACGAGCCCGAGTAAAACACCGTGTGTTGTTAACACTTGATAATAACCAATACCAGCAGGTAAATTGAATTTTCCTGAACGGACAAGAACTTGTAGTAATCCGCATAACCCACCTAAAAACAGGGCGATAAATGCGATGTGAATATGAGCCATTGCTAATTTTGCATCTCGTTTGCTTATTTTATCCTGCAGTGCAATCATTTGTCGGTCACCTCTACTTTCGCGCTCATCATATGATGGCCAGTACCACAATATTCATTACAGACAATTAAATATTCTCCAGATTTTTGGAAAACTTGTGAAGCGGTACTTACATATCCAGGTTCAATCATCATGTTGACATTTGTCCCTGCGATTTCAAAACCATGTACAACATCTTTTGTCGCAGCGACAAAATCTACTTTTGCCCCTTTTGGTACTTTAATTGTATTTGGTGTGAAAGAAAAAGCTTGTGAGACAATCGTCACTTGATAATGATTTTTTCCAACTTGTTTAACGCCGGGTTGATCAAATGGTGCGGTTGCTTGAACCTTTTCTGGGTCAATTGTTGTTAAACAACTCGGTGGTTTGTTACCCATATAAAAAGCACTAATCCCTAAAACAGCCAAAAATACGAACAATGAGCCGACGCCGAAAATGAGCCAAATTTTTTCGTATTTATGTAAGTGCATATCTCCATCTCCCTTTTCAAAACTATATATTAGAGCCGGTTAACAAAAATTTGATAGACGCTAAACCACGTGAAAATAATGAAAAAACCAATAAAAAAAACAGAGATTAAAGTTCCTTTTAACGAACTTTTTTGAGTGTTTTCAGTTTCTGTCTGATGTAAATTATGTTCCCCCATGATACCCCTCCTTGGATAAATGAAATCTTACATTTTTATAATACAAAAAATTTAGATAATTTTATCACGTCCGAATGTGCTTTCAAAAAGTGTTCATTGATACAATAAAAACTATGTCAATGATGAGAACTTATAAAGTCGCGGATTCTTACAAGTTTTGGAATGTTAATTTGTGAAAAAAATGTGAAATGAATGCTCTTTTGAAATTGTTGAGGAGGATGTGTATGATTGAATTTGGAAAGCTTTTATCGAGGGGAGATTTCATGAGTACAATAAAAACGAAAAAAGAAATAAATTTGATGCGCGAATCGGGAAATTTACTAGCTTCGTGTCATCAAGAAATTGCGAAAATAATAAAACCAGGTATCACGACATTGGAAATTAATACATTTGTTGAAACGTATTTAGAAAAGAATGGTGCGACACCTGAACAAAAAGGATATAACGATTATCCATATGCAATATGTGCATCTGTGAATGATGAAATGTGTCATGGTTTTCCGACTACTCACCCATTAAAGGAAGGTGATATTGTTACGATTGACATGGTAGTGAACTTAAATGGTGCTCTTGCTGATTCTGCATGGACTCATAAAATAGGGGATATTTCTAATGAAGCAGAAAAGTTATTACTAGTAACGGAAAATGCTTTATATAAAGGAATTGAGCAAGCGATAATCGGAAATCATGTAGGTGATATTGGATATGCGATTGAAAGTTATGTAGCTTCGGAAGGGTTTTCTGTCGCAAGGGATTTTACAGGGCATGGAATTGGTAAAGAAATCCATGAAGAACCAGCAATTTTTCATTTTGGAAAGCCAGGTCAAGGATCAGAACTACAAGAAGGAATGGTAATAACGATTGAACCGATTGTAAATGTAGGTATGCGATATTCAAAAGTAGATTTAAATGGATGGACTGCACGGACGATGGATGGAAAATTGGCAGCGCAATACGAGCACACGATAGCAATTACAAAGGATGGACCAGTTATTTTAACGAGCCTCTAGTAGAAGAATACAAAATGTAAGAGGTTTCAAAACTCGAACGAAAAAGATGTTTTTGAAAAATTTGTACGTGTTTTTTTCTAGGAACGCTTTTCAAAGTAAAAAAAGTGCGTTATAATCCTTCTATAAAATAAATAGGTTAGCTACACTCATATAATCGCGGGGATATGGCCTGCAAGTTTCTACCGAAGTACCGTAAATACTTTGACTATGAGTGAGGACGAACATATTGCTGGTTTAGCATTCTTTTTTGCGAAACTCCAAAAGCACGTCTCTCACTTGTAACGAGTGGTGGCTGCTTTTGGAGTTTTTTATTTGCATAAGAGGGGGAAGAAACATGAAAGTATTACAAGAAAAGATTTTAAACGAAGGAAAGGTTTTATCTGGTGATGTGTTAAAGGTAGATGCCTTTTTAAATCATCAAATTGATCCAGTACTTATGCAAAAAATAGGAAAAGAGTTTGCACAGCGTTTTAAGGAAGATAATATTACAAAAATCGTGACGATTGAGTCTTCGGGTATTGCACCAGCGGTTATGGCAGGTTTAGAGCTTGGAGTAAAAGTGGTTTTTGCAAGAAAGCGGAAATCGTTAACGTTACAAGATAATATGTATGTTGCAAAAGTATACTCATTTACAAAACAAGAAACGAATGAGATTTCATTATCTAGAAATCATATCCATGAAAATGATCGTGTATTAATCATTGATGACTTTTTAGCAAACGGTCAGGCTGCTTTAGGCTTAATGAGTTTAGTAGAGCAAGCCGGTGCAAGTATTGCTGGGATTGGAATTGTTATTGAAAAAGCATTTCAAGACGGAGGAAAGAAACTACGTGAGAACGGTGTTCGTGTAGAATCACTTGCAGAAATTGCATCACTTGATAACGGTACTGTTACATTTGTTCAGCATGAGACTGCGGAGGTGAAATAGTCATGAAGCAACACCCATTTAAAATCGCATCCCTTGGCGTGCAACATATGCTTGCGATGTATGCAGGAGCAATAATTGTTCCACTTATTGTTGGCGGAGGACTTGGCTTAAATCAACGAGAATTAACATACTTAGTATCCATCGATTTATTAATGTGTGGTGTCGCAACAATTTTACAAGCTTTATCGAACCGATTTTTTGGAATTGGCCTTCCTGTTGTACTTGGTTGTACGTTTACAGCAGTTGGACCGATGATCGCCATCGGTAAACAGTACGGTGTTTCTTCGATATATGGAGCAATTATTGCAGCAGGATTGTTCGTTGTTATTTTTGCAAAATTATTTGGAAAGCTTGTGAAACTGTTCCCGCCTGTAGTAACGGGTTCTGTTGTTACAGTTATTGGAGTTACATTAGTTCCAGCGGCTATTAATGACATGGCTGGAGGAGTTGGAAGTAAGGATTTTGGAAGTCTAGAAAACTTAGCGTTAGCATTTGGTGTTTTACTATTTATTATAATTATGTACCGCTTCTTTGATGGTTTTATCCGTTCTATTTCTATATTACTTGGTCTTTTATTTGGTACGATTATTGCAGCATTTATGGGAAAGGTGAGCTTGCAGGCTGTTGGAGAAGCTGAGTGGTTTCACGGTATTCAACCGTTTTACTTTGGCACACCAACATTTGAGTTAACGCCGGTTATTACGATGATTCTCGTTGCTTGTGTTGGGATTGTGGAAGCAACTGGCGTGTATTTCGCTTTATCCGATATATGTAACAAAAAGATTGGTGAAAAAGAGCTAACAAAGGGTTATCGTGCCGAAGGATTAGCGATGATCTTAGGTGGTATTTTTAATGCATTTCCATATACGACTTATTCGCAAAACGTAGGTCTTGTTCAATTAACAGGTGTACGAAATCGCGTCATTATTTATACGTGCGGTGGTATGTTAATCGTTCTTGGTTTTATTCCAAAAATTGCAGCTATCACAACGATTATTCCAAAGCCAGTACTTGGTGGTGCCATGCTAGCAATGTTTGGGATGGTTATGGCATACGGTATTAAAATGTTAAGTAGTGTAGACTTTGCAAAACAAGAAAATTTATTAATCGTAGCATGCTCTGTTGGAATTGGCCTTGGCGTAACAGTCGTTCCAACGTTATTCTCTCAGCTTCCAGAAAGTATTCGTATTTTAACAGATAACGGAATTGTACTTGGAAGTGCGTCAGCTGTACTTTTAAATATTGTATTTAATATGGCTCCGCAGCGAAAAGCGAGACCAAAAGAAGAGCAAGCTCCAATGCAAAGTGCTGTAACAGAAGCATAAACAAAAAGCAAGGTTCTCATTAAGAGACCTTGCCTTTCTTTTTTAGAGGCATCATTTTTCCATATGTGCCAAGGCGCCAAATATATTCAAGTGGACCGTACTGATAATGAGAGAGCCACCAGCGACTAATACAGATTTGTAATGTATAAAAGCCGATGCAAAATATTGGGCCGATCCATAATGGTACTGGTAAATAATTTTTGAAAAACAGACCAAACACAAGCAATGTAATGATTGTGCTTGAAATGTAATTTGTTAGTGCCATTCGTCCTACATATTGGAATGGACGTAATAGCTTCTGCCAACGCTCCTTCTGTAATAAGCGCATAAGTGTGAAAATGTAAAAGATAAATAATGTTTTCCCGCTAAACATTGTAAGACCTCTCATGTAGATTGGTTCATATGGTTGTTTTGCCACAAAGTAGCGAATCATGAAGAACCAAATAGGTAATGTTAAAACGAACATAATGATTTGCCACTTTTTTAGTTTTGGATCTAATTCTTTTGTTCGACGAAAAATATCTTTTTTACCAGCGTATAGGCCAAGTAAGAATAACCCAATTGTTTCGGGAAGGAATGAAATGTTTAATGCAACTGCTTCAGAATAAAAAGCAGTAAAGCGCTCTTGTACTTGAAAACTCCAATTCTCTAAAGGAATAATAGGTAGAGAAGTTCTTAATTCTCCGATTGGTAAAAAAGCAATTGCTATACTAGTTAACAACATCATGAATTGAAATATACCTAGTAAAATAAAAGCCCATATAAGGATAGTCTTAGGCTCTCTTTTGTAAAATAACAATAAGAAAAATCCTGCGATTGCATAGCTATGTAAAATATCTCCATCCCATAAAAGGACGTAATGTATAAATCCGAATAATAATAAAATGAGGAGACGACGAATAAATAATGTTTTGGGATGAGTTGTTTTTTTCTCAGCACGCTGCATAAAAATGTAAAAACCTAATCCGAATAAAAATGAGAAAATAGTATAAAATTTTGTTTGAATAAACATGTCATAAAACAGACGAATGTAACGATCTATTCCTTCATAACTTCCTGTAATATCACTAGAGTCGACACCAGCAATAACAGGCCAGTTAACAAGAAAAATACCAAATACAGCAATTCCCCTAATAATATCAATAGAATGAATCCTCTCGCTTTGTGAAATGTTTTGTGTCATTGATTTCCTCCTTTAAGTAAATTTCTTTTATTATACAGTAATGTAAAGAAAAGGAGGTGGTGGGATTTCCAATTTTTGAAACTGTTAAGATGTTTGTTATGAGATATAATAAGGATGCACAGCAAGTTTTTCACTCCTTTAAGACAGGCAGTAAAGAAGCTCCTTATTTTTAAGGAGCTTCTTTTTTAGAAATTAATATTGATAATGATTCTCTTTAATGATAAAATATACTCAAAAGTGATAATCATTATCAAAAAAAGGTTGGTGTGCTAAATATGGTATATGCATTAGTTGCAGGAACGGTGGCTGTGTATGCTGTCGTTACAAAATATGTGTTAAATGGAGTCGGAGCAACAAAATGAACAAACTTACATAAAATCCCTTTCATCTGTCAAAAGAATGAAAGGGATTTTTTATTTTTAATGAGAATATCCTGAAAATTTAGTATGATAGTAGGGTATATACATCTTGGAATAAAGGGGAACAAGGGGATGACAAACATAGTACAGACAAACAGTATGAAAAAGCTTGTTTGTTTTTATGAAGAATGGCAGAAGCATGGTGATACGGAAAATAGTTTGAAGTTGTTTGAAGTGATTCAAAAATATAAGCAAGAACAGCTTATGATTGCTTTTTGCGGTCACTTTTCTGCTGGAAAATCGACAATGATGAATCACTTATATAAAGCACAGTTATTACCAACAAGTCCGATTCCGACAAGCGCGAACGTTGTTAAAATTGAAAAGGGACAGGACCGTGTTGTTGTGACAGTGAAATCTGGAGAGCATTATGAATATGATGGTGCATACTCGGCGGAAGAATTGAAACAGCTTTGTAAAAATGGTGATGAAATAATTGGCGTTCATATTTATCGAAATGATGCGCCAATTCCTGATGGCGTTATGCTCGTTGATACACCTGGAATTGATTCAACAGATGATGCGCATCAATTAGCAACAGAATCAACACTCCATCTTGCGGATGTTATTTTTTACATGATGGATTATAACCATGTTCAGTCAGAAGTGAATTTGCAGTTTGTGAAAGAATTAAAGCAGCGTAATAAAACAGTTTATCTTGTTATCAATCAAATCGATAAGCATAAAGAAAATGAGCTATCATTTGAAGATTATAGGCAAAGTGTGAGTCAATCGTTTTCTAACTGGGATATTGAAGTAGATGGTATTTTTTATACTTCTTTACGAATGATGAACCATCCGTATAATGAAATACAAAGATTAGAGAAATTGCTTTCTTCGATTATGAAAGAGCGTGAGCAGTATGTGAGCAATGGTATGGAAAGAGAAACGGCATATTTATTACAAGAACATTTTTCATTTATTCTTTCAGAAAATGAAAAACAATTAATGCCCTACCAAAAAGAATTAGCATCACCTCTATCGCTTACAGGCGTAATGGAAAAGAAAGAAGAGCTTATTGAAAATAAACGACGTGTGGCTAGTAAAGAATCGGACGTGAAAAATGAATTTATAAAAGGATTGCAAGCAATATTAGACAATGCTTACTTAATGCCATTTGAAATGAGAGAGCTAGCAAATCAATATTTAGAAACGAAGCTAACGAAGTTTAAAGTTGGTTTGCTATTTGCAAAAGGAAAAACAGAGCAAGAAAAACAGCGGCGTTTAGATGCATTTTATTCAGCACTAGGGAAGACCGTTGAAACACAGATTGATTTTCATGTGAAAGAGTTTATTGTGGCTTTCTTAAAAGATGAAGGGATGTTTACAGAAGAAGTCGGAAAAGACATATACGCACTGCGAATTTCTTTTGGCCCAGAATTATTAGCAGAAACCATTAAACAAGGTGCAGGATTTACAGGAGATTACTTGCTTCTTTATACAGCGGATGTTGCGAATGAGCTGAAGAAACGCTACTTTATGAAAGCACAGCAAATTTTTGAGCAAAGCACGGGCGTTTTACGGAAAAAGACGGAGAAAGAGATTGCTCATATTGAACAAGAAATTGAGCAATATACTATGTTACAGACAGCAAAAGAAACAAAATTACAATATATTGAGGCGTATGATAAATACGAGAATTACTTACAAGGTATTTGGAGCGATCATGTACCGGTGCCAAATGAATTGCAAGTAGAAAAAGTATTACAAGGGAAGAAACAGGTTGTAAACGAGAAGTTTACATTACAAGAACAAGAGGTACAAAGTGATAGTATTTCGTATAAGGAAGAAAATATAAAAACAACAGCAACATTAAATATTCATCGTATATTAGAACAAGTAAAAGGTGCGGAAATGATATTAGAATTTCTTCCTACACTTAAACATTTGCATCAAGAAGTTGTTGGGAAAAGAAAACGTGTTGAAACAAAGCAATTTACAGTAGCGTTATTTGGAGCTTTTAGTGCAGGGAAATCATCATTTGCAAATGCATTACTTGGTGCGAATGTACTCCCGGTATCACCAAATCCAACAACGGCGACGATTAATCAGATTTTACCGATTACAGAAGACAAACCTCACGGCACAGTAATTGTTCAGTTTAAATCGAAGCAGGCGCTATTAGAAGATATGAAAGCAGTTTATAAATTGTTTCATTATGAAATAAAGACATTTGAAGAAGCGTTATTACAAATAGATACAATCCTACAATACCCGTCACCAAGTGGAAAGCAGAAAACAACATTTAGTTTTTTACGTGCAGTGCAGAGGGGATATCAAGCAGTTTCTAATCATTTGGGAGAACAAGTGCAAGTTACGTTAGAAGAATTCTCCGATTATGTAGCGAATGAAGAGAAATCATGTTTTGTTGAATATATGGAATTATACTATGATTGTGCTTTAACGAGACAAGGCGTTGCACTTGTTGATACACCAGGAGCAGATTCTATTAATGCTCGACATACAGACGTTGCATTCCAATATA
The DNA here is from genome assembly GCF_038006685.1 of Bacillus sp. FSL K6-0042. Taxonomy (NCBI): domain Bacteria; kingdom Bacillati; phylum Bacillota; class Bacilli; order Caryophanales; family Bacillaceae; genus Bacillus; species Bacillus sp. FSL K6-0042. The sequence goes on along the minus strand of NZ_JBBOVS010000001.1, from coordinate 1,611,713 downwards.
TTAAAAACGCTGATGCGATTTTATTTGTAACATACTACAATCATGTCTTTTCAAGGGCGGATCGTGAATTTTTAATTCAACTTGGCCGTGTCAAAGATACATTTGCGCTTGATAAAATGTTCTTTTTAATTAATGCAGCGGATTTAGCTCAGTCTGAGGATGAGCTTGAAATGGTAAAAGGCTATATAGCAGACCAGCTCCTGCAATACGGTATCCGAAATCCACGTCTATTTGCAATTTCGAGCTTATGTGCACTTGAGGAGAAACAAGGAAAGAGTATTGCAAAAGAAAAGTATGGTATCTTGAAAAATTCGGGGATTACAAAGTTTGAAGAATCATTTACATCCTTTATGATGCGTGATTTAATGCTCGTATCTGTCCATTCTTTATATAGCGCATTGCAAAGTGCTGAGCAGCTTCTTGTAAATATGATACAAGGAGCAAAGCAAGGGAACGATGAGAAAGAAAAACAAATAAAAAAATATGAAGCAGAACGTGAGCAGCTACTTCATATTATTTCATCGTATAGTGTACTTGCAGAAGAGCAAGCGATGCAAAATGAAGTGAAAGAACTGTTATATTATGTGCAGCAACGTCTATTTTTACGTTATAACGATGTGTTTACTGAATTTATTAACCCAGCATCCCTTCGAACAGATGGAAATGTGAAAATTAAGTTGCAAGAATGTCTCATGGAACTTGTAGCCTTTATCCAACATGATTTATTACAGGAAATGCGAGCAACGTCACTACGTCTTGAAAAATGGATGGATGAAGCGATGCGACGTGCAAAGGATGAAATTGCAGTGAAATGTAAGTTGGAAAATGAATCTATTTCTATGAATGGGACAGCAGATTATGAATACCAAGTTATTACGCATAAAGAGCCGTTTCCTTCTATAGAAATAAAGCATTTTAAAAAGGCATTATCTCATTTCAAAAATGAGAAAAGTTTCTTTGAAAAAAATGATAAAGCAACAATGCAGGAAGATACGAAGGAATCACTTGAGCCTGTCGTATCCCGATATGTAGCTGATGAAGAAGAGATATTTATCCAGCATTATAAACAAGAATGGGAATTGAAATGGGACTTATTCAAAAAAGTGATGCAGGAAGATGTTAAGCAATATTATGCAAGTGTATTATTCGCTTTAGCAGAGACAATTGATGTGTCGCTATATGAACAAAGTAAGGAACAATTACAGAAACAGTTAGCAGCAATCGAAAAAGAAATTCATATTTTATAAGCTCTATGAAAAAAAGATTCGTTCAATTTTCTTTTGCAATACAGCATCCAGTGATTTTACGAATCCTGCAAATTCATCTGTAGAAATCATATGAGTCAGAACTAACCGTCTGCCATCTGGTGTTTCACCGCATAAGACGAATGAAGAAAACTCATATGTTTTTCCATCTACAACTAATTTTGGGTGGGAATATGTTCCGTTTTTCTTTTTCTTTCCATCAATCGAGATGACGTTGCATTTTTTCTCATTGTTGTCCATGGTGAATCCCTCCTTTGTATTACTTATGGTAGACAAGGAGGGTTTAGAACAAGAGAGAAAGGGGAAATTTCATGAAAATTGTCATGGAATGTATTTCGCAAGATAAGGCGCCGATGTCATTATTGTTGCTTGCTGATCCCAGTGAGAGGCAAATTAATTCATATTTGAAGAGAGGTCTTTTATATATTGCCAAATGTGAAGAAAATGTTATAGGCGTATATGTATTACTTGAAACAAGACCGCAAACAATGGAAATTATGAATATCGCTGTTTCAGAAGAACTACAAGGGCAAGGACTTGGAAAACAATTATTACAGCACGCAATTGCAACTGCCAAAGAAAAACACATGCATAACCTTGAGGTAGGGACAGGGAATTCTAGTATTTCACAGCTTGCTTTCTATCAAAAATGTGGTTTTCGTATTTTTTCTATTGATTTTGATTACTTTTCGAAGCATTATGAAGAAGAGATTATCGAAAATGGGATTGTATGCCGAGATATGATTCGGCTTACAATGGAACTCTAGTCATTTTCTTATGAAGAATTGGCGAGAAAGTATAAATTATTTAGGGGGAAGAGAAGATGGAAGTACATAAAGCAATTACAGCACATTCTCGTAAACAAAATGAAATTGTGACAACATTTTTACAGTTAGAAGCACAGCGTGAAGCGGCAATTGAAGCAGCAGTAGCACTTGCGTCAAATGGAAAACATTTCTCAGTAGATGCAATTAATATGGTAACGAAGCAAATCAATGCTCTTGCCAAACGAGGGGTTGCACCGCAACGTAAAATTGTAACAGAAGATATGGTTATGGAGTATGTAGGTCGTCTGCAAGAGAAAGAAGGTCGTTAAGCATGATTGTTACAGTCGAATGGTTACGTGATCACATAGAAGATGAGCATGTCCGTGTAGTCGATTGTCGTTTTGACTTAGCTAATCCAAATTGGGGACGAAAGCAGTATGAAAAAGAACATATTCCTCATGCGCTATATTTTGACTTGAATCTTGATTTATCGAGTTCTATTACGGAGCATGGTGGCCGTCATCCACTTCCAAACCTTGAGGATTTTGCCGAAAAGCTTTCTCAAGCTGGTATTGATGAAAATACGACAGTGGTTGCATATGACAGTCAAGCTGGTGCAATGGCTTCGCGTCTATGGTGGCTATTAACATATGTAGGACATCAAAAAGCATATGTGTTAAATGGTGGGTTTCCTGCTTGGAAAGACCAAAATTCATCTATAACAGCTGAAGTTCCAACCATTGAACGGAAAAAATTCATACCGAATGTGCAAAACAACATGCTTGTAACGATGAAAGATGTGAAAGAAAAAATTCGTACAAATGCAGATGTTACGTTAATTGATTCGAGAGAGCCAAAACGTTATGCTGGCGCTGAAGAATCTGTTGATCCTAAAGCTGGTCACATTCCAACAGCAGAAAATTATTTTTGGAAAGATGGAATCACAGCGGAAGGTCAGTTCAAAGATAAAGAGGAACAAGAAGATCGTTTCCACTATCTTAGTAAAGAGAAGGAAACAATCGTCTATTGCGGATCTGGTGTAACAGCATGCCCGAATGTATTAGCGTTACAAACAGCTGGTTTTCGTAACGTGAAGTTATATGCTGGAAGCTGGAGTGATTGGATTTCTTATCCAGAAAACCAAATTGTAAAAGAAGGACAGTAACCTCTTGCATGCAAAAATATTTTGTATTAAAATAAGGTCACAAGCAAGAATTTGCTTCAAAATATTACATTTTACACATTGCATACAATGTGATAAGATAACGACAAGTAAATAAAACATCCTGCGGTGTACGTAACTTATTTATGTCTAAAACCGATGTTAGTTATACGGAAGCTCAACATTTAGCGACCATCATCAAGCCTTCCATGTGGAGGAAGATGTACGGTAGCTGTGAGGGCATCCACCTGCGAGTAGCGGGTTTTTGGACATTTACGAGGGACGGCACGTGCGGGGGTCTTATTTCAACTAACATTATATAAAATTCCTACGGTGTACGTAGCTTATGTATGTCTTAAACCAATAAGTATAATACGGAAGTTCAATATCTAAATGTAAACAGCATGCCATCTTTTTAAGAAGGAAGCTGAAAGCATTTATGAGAACATCCACCTGTGAGAGCAGGTTTATGGACATCTAGAGAGAACGGCATGTGTGGGGCTATATAAAAAACCTTACGTTTTATACGTAAGGTTTTTTTGTTGTAGGAACCTTTTTTCGGTACGTTAGAAGTGATTGGAATTTCATTGTGTGGAAAGCATAAAAATAGTAGAAATCAAATGAACTCCAAATGGCGGGGGTTCACTTGATTGTTATCTGTGTTCACCTGTAAAATTTCCATAATAAACATAGCACTTTCGATCTTCATCAATCTCTCTTGAATCTAAGGTGAATTCCATAAATAGTCCGTTCTTTTTAATGTATAAAATATCGGAATGGAGATAAGTTAAGATCTCGTCATGGTTCCATACATTTTTACTTTCTATCAAAATTGAATTTGTTCCTTCTAGCTCTCTAATCTCAAAACCTATATGAGAATATATAGGTTCTGAAGGGTCGTTGAAGAACGTTTCTTTTTGGACGTATAATACTGCTGTTCCATCGGGATCCATTGCGGTCGATGTTACGACATATGTATCCCCTTCTTTAATAAAGTACTCACAAGTCATCCTTGCGACCGCTTCAGACACAGAAATATCCGCATAGTTCCATAGGGCAGGATATTGTTTCGTCTCATCATTAAGTCGATATTCTAACCGCAATTGTAATCCCTCTTTCTTTTTCTTCTACTTTATCATTAATTCTTTTATAATAAAAATATAATATATAAAGGAGCGTTGGAAAGTGACAAAAACCAAATGGTTAGTAACAGGTGTTCTTACATCTTTAGTGGCCGGTACATTATCTGGCTGTACAGAAGATCTCCCTCCAAAACCAAAAGATAAGAGTTGTGCAGATTGGGATTGGGATGATGAACTTGGCGTGTGGCGATGCGATGACAGCCGTTCAAGTTATCATGGGAGTTATTATTACGGTGGTAGATACTATCAAAATAAATCAACTTTCAAAAATTCTTCTGAATTTAAGTCCTATCAAGCTTCATCCAATTTTAAAGGGGGAATTGGAAGCGGTTCAAAGGGCGGATTCGGAGGTTAAATTATGTCGCCTTACATAAAGAAACGAAGTAAATTTTATTCAAGATTCTCTCGCTTTTGGTCCGACTTATATGGGAGTGAGTATAGCCTTTTTCATATTTTTGAAATAACAGAACAAACAATCCAAGATTTGCAATTAGCAACGGAACGAATGGGAAAAGTATTTTTTAAGACTGCTAGGCTTCTTCGGACCTTGTCTGACGCTCAGCTTCTTGAACTTGGTTTTCCTTCTTCAAGTCTGCCTTTTATTAGAATGAAATCTCTATTTCCTGAATCTGTTATTTCACGGTTTGATTTTGCAATGACAGATACTGGTATCAAAATGCTTGAGTTTAATAGTGATACTCCGACTTTTATCATGGAATGCTTTCAAATGAATGGGGAGGTCTGCAAAGAATTAGATTATCATGACCCAAACAACAATCAGGAACGTCTTCTCTCTTCTGGCATCACAAAAGCTGTGATGGAAGCAGCTAAAGGGATAGAAAGGCCAAACGTTGTCTTTACAGCCCATCATGAACATATAGAAGATTGGAATACGACTCGGTATTTGAGTCAGCTATGTCAGGTTAGCAACAAAGTGGTGTCAATGTCAGAACTCAGAATTACTGAAGATGCTTTACTGGACGGAGATGGTGTACCAATTGATGTTTTGTATCGCCAGACATATCCTATTGAACACTTAGTTGAGGACCGGGACCCTAACACTGGAGATCTTGTAGGGATCGAATTACTACAACTTGTAAAGGAAGGAAAGCTTTTTATTATAAATCCGATTTCATCTTTTCTACTGCAGCCGAAATCGGTTCAATGTATCATATGGGGATTAGCGGAGGCAGGTGCTTTTTATACAAATGAGGAACAACAATGGATTAAAGAGTACATGCTTCCTACTTACTTAGAAGCAGATCTGTTTTTAGGGAAAAATTCTTTTGTTCAAAAACCTTCGTTCGGTAGAGAAGGCGACACGGTTATAATTCGCGATAAAGACACCAATATTGTTAATCAAAATTCATATCAAACGTATAAAAAAGAGCTTCCTGTATTTCAAAAATATATAAAGCTTCCAGTTGTTTCTCTTGAGACTGAAAAGGGGAACGAGGAGCTGTCATATGTGTTTGGATCATTTTTAATTGCTGGGAAGCCAAGTAGTATTGGTATACGTGCTGGTGAAAAAATTACGGGGAATGAATCATATTATTTACCTGTAGGAATTAAAAAGGAGGATTAGAAATGATAAATTTCTTACTTTATTTAGCAATCTCAATCGGTCTTTTATGTATTGGTCTTTTTCTTATGGAAGTGACAACAAAAGTGAAGGAATTTTCATTAATGGCTAAAGGGAATAAAGCAGCAAGCTATGCACTTGGAGGAAGACTTCTTGGCCTTGCCATTGTTTTGTATTCTACGGCTGCTCATTCTGTTTCATTAATGGATATGGTTTTATGGGGAGCGATTGGAATTTTAGCACAGATTATTGTGTTTTATTTAGCTGAATGGCTCACACCGCGTTTTAATATCAATCAAAGCATCGAAGAAGATAATCAGGCCGTCGGACTTTTCCTTATGTTTTTATCAATTTCCATCGGAATCGTGATTGCTGGGTGTTTAACATATTGAAAAACCTTACGTTTTATACGTAAGGTTTTTATTTTTCATTCGTTAACCATTTTGAGATATAATCAATGAGTTTGTTCATTACTTTAGGAAATAGCCCATTTCGTCTTTATGTAATTGTAGCAGCATTAGAGCTTGTATTATCCTTATAAGTACAATAACATCGATGCTTGTTTTTGCTAAACCGTATTGAATAAATACTAAAAAATAAAGACTACATATCTCGCACTAGGGGAGGTATGTGGTCTTTATTTTTTATATGAAGCAACTTCACCTAATCTGCTAGAATAATATCTATAAAATAAGAATATATTTATAATTTTAAGTGATGGAGTTAGTATAGTTATATAGACACAACTAAGTTAAGTCAGTAAAATATGCATACAGAGAAGTGTCCGTAATGAAACAAAATATTAATAAGGAATTTAAAAATAATGGTAGTCGAGTTGTATTGTTCTGGAAGACCAGTAAAAGATTTAAATAGTGAATATGATGCACCTAAAATACACCTTAAGCAATCGAAGAGGTAGCACGTAAGAATGTTTAAAAACTTAACTTTTTAGTGGATATACTAAAAAAGATCCATATTTTGAAAAATATTTATTTAGGGGAAATTAAAGCGAACTTTGATATAAGAATCTATATGTTTTAAGGGAATTTCAAGTTAATGTAATATTGTTCATGTAAAGGGGAGTCCAAATTATGTTGATAATAAATTACGTAAAAATTAATGAGAATGTAACGATTAATAAGCTATTAGATTTGACACAATTTATTTCATCTGAAAGAGTTAATAACATAAAAAGATTTAGATTTGAGGAAGATAAAATACGCTCAATTCTAGGGGAGTTACTTGTTAGATATACAATTTGCAAGAATTCTAGTATTAAAAATTCTGATATTGTATTTAAAAAAAATGAATTTGGAAAACCATATATTGATTGCAATTACGGCATACAGTTTAATTTGTCTCACTCTGGTTCTTATCTTATATGTGCTATTAGTGATCAAAAGATTGGAATAGATATAGAGAAAATTCAAGATATAGATATAGATATAGCCAGCAATTTTTTTTGTAAGAGTGAATATGATGAAATTTCTTCCGTGCCTAATTTGAAAAAGTATGAATATTTTTATTCATATTGGTGTTTGAAAGAAAGTTATATAAAATATATTGGAGAAGGATTAACAATACCTCTTAATTCATTTTGCTTTGAAATAGTAGATGAAAATATAAAAGTGATAAAATCAAATGAAGAAAAAAAGGAAAAATTCACATTACTTCCTATCAGCAATAATTATAAAGCTGCGGTATGTTATTTAGCAGCTGAAATAGAAACCATAAGTGAAGTAGCTGTAGATGATATTATTACTTATTTTATTAGTGAAATATAAAGTTATGATTTTTTGACCTTATATAATTCGAGAAGTAGCTTTTTATTCTTTCTATATATAATGTAGAAAGTAAAAAGTATATGAAAAGAGGCGTAATTCTAAAAATGTGGATTTTGTCAACTTGAATACTTTATATGAGAAATAAGCTTCTGTTGTGCAAAATATATCAAAAAACATCATATTTTAATATGATGTTTTTTGAAGAGTTTGAATTTGGTTATTCATTATAAGGTTACATATCAATGTAGGGTAGTCATTAATAAAAAAATGTCCTCCTTCTAGATGTTTTATATTCTCAATATTTTGTAAATAATGCCCCCATTTTTTTTCATGAAATATAACAGAGCTGTCAGTAATTCCATTTATCAAAGTAGTAGGGCACTTCACTTTGTAGTCATTATTAACATCATTAAAAGTTTCTAAAACAAGAAAATCAGCTCTAATTGAAGGTAATAAGTAGTCCATTAATTCTTGGCAATTAAGGATTTCTTCATCCATCCCACCCAATTCAGTAAGTTTAGAAATGAATTCCTTATTTGGAAGTGAAGAAATAGGATAGGAATCCTTCAAAAGAACGTTTGGCGGTCTAGCACCTGACAAGTATAGATGATTAATTGTGTATTTAGAAAACTGTTTTTTTTCAACGTATTTTGCTATTGAATAAGCTAATAGTCCGCCCATACTATGTCCGAATAATTGAAATTCTTCGCCATATCTAGTATTCTTATCAATAAAATCCAATAGATCATTAATAAGTAAATTGTAATCTTCAATTAATGGTTCAGTACTTCTTTTTCCTCTACCAGGAAGTTCAATAGGGATGGGTTCAATTTCAGGTGATAAAATTTTTTTCCAAGAATAAAAAATAGATGAACTTCCTCCTGCATAAGGTAAGCAAAATAACTTCATAGTATATCCTTTCTATATATTAATTTTTATTATTTCATTTTCCAATTGATTAATTTGCTAAAACTTTGTCAGGAATAGCATCAGTATCTAATTGGTTAGTGTAAAAGTTGTAGAACGAACCTTGTTTAATTTGTAAATCATTAAATGAACCATGTTCAATGATGGAACCTTTTTCAATATAAATAATTTCATCATATTGATTTAGGATACCCTCATCAATTTTGTGTGTGATTGAAATTACAGTTGTATCCTCAAGTGCTAAGAGTCTTGTTTCTAAATCTCTAGATGTCTTAATATCTAATGAAGATGTACCTTCATCTAAGATTAATAGTTGAGGATTTTTTATAATGGACCTTGCAAATGCAGTACGTTGCTTTTGACCGCCTGATAAATTAGCGCCATTTTCTCCAACCAAAAAGTTAAAATCTGTATTTTTTTCTTCGACAAGCTTATCTAAACCGCTAAACAGAACAGCTTTTCTAAATTCATCCATAGTGTATTCGTTATGAAGACAAATATTAAAATAAAAAGAAGAATCAAAAAGATACACGTTTTGATGTAAAACTGATAATAGATCATTTAAACTTTTTTTGTTTAGATCATTTAAACTAGTTTTATCATAAAGAATGTCCCCAGTATAATTTTGATAATTTCCTGTTAAGAGCTTGATTAAAGTAGTTTTTCCACATCCACTTGGACCAACAATTGCATATTTTTTTCCCTTTTTAAAACGTAACGATATATTGTTCAAAACCTTTTGTTCGCTATTAATATCGTATGAAAAAGATACGTTATTAAAAAGTATTTCATTTTCATATTTTACAGGAACTCCTGAAATATTTTCATTTTGAATACAAGCATTGTTTTCAATTCTCTCTAAAATAGGTTTAGTGCTTTTTATTTTAGGTAAACTTTGCATAATAATCATAATTGGATTTACAAAAAAGCTACTTAATTGAATCAGCGCGACTAATGTACCTACAGTAATATTATCGATTAATACTAAATAAGCACCAATGAATATTACTGATAGCATAGAGACAGTTGCAAGAACGTCTGATACAGTTTCATTTAATGATAAAAGTTTATCAGCATTATATTTTACTTGAGCTAATTCTTTATTTTCATTCAAAAACTTCTTTTCAACGAAATTTTTCATATTATAGGATTTAATTACCTCAAATCCTGAAAAATAATCTTTTATTGATTTTGTGAATAAAGCGTATTGTGCAGCTAATTCATTTTGTTTTGATTGCATATTTTTTCCAATTAAACTTGGGACTATAAACATAATAAACATAGCAACAAATAAATAAATAGCTACAAGAGGACTGTATTTTAAGATGAGCACTAAAGTACCTACAAAGACAGCTATATTAGATAAAATTTGTAGCATAGGAAGCAGGTAATTTTCTTCAATTATTTTAATATCATTACTTAATAAAGAGATATAATCGGCAGAATTGACTTTAGCAAACTCACTTGTGTTTTTATTCATAATACCTAAAAAAATATCTGTTCTCATAGATCGTGTAATAATCTTAATCATTTTCTTTCCAAATAATGTACTGAGATATTTCAATACTCCAAGCAAAACGAAATACAGTAGCGCGATAATTATTGTTTTTCCGAATTGATTGAAATCTTTTTTGGTAGCTAAATCAATAACCTCTTGTAAGAGCAAAGCGACATATACAGTAGCTAAAGAACTAATGATAGTTAACAGAATAGTGAAGAGCGAGATAATGGGTTTCTTTAAAATATATTTTTTCATTTTTTCACCTTTCGAAAGATAGTACTTTTAAAGTACTATCCTTATTAGATTAAATACGACCATGACAAGTCCGAAGACAAGAAGCATAGAACCAATTGAACTCTTTTTGTTACTGTTCTTACGGTTTTTAATTAATACTGTACCAATAAGGATTAAAATAATACTAAAAACAATATTTGCACCCAATATTGTAGAGCTATTTCCTCCAAAAAGCGAATACCCAGTTCCATCAAAGAGGTCATCTAATTTTTGATCAATAAAGTTTTCCATATATTATACCTCCATTTTTTTTACATTATTAGCTAAGAAGAGAGTTGATATTGTAGCGCCAATTAATATTAGAACTAAAAAGATATTAAATAAATTCGATACATTCGCACTATCGGATAGATTAAATACAATATTGCAAAATATTGAACCTAAAATTACCGAAGAAAGAATTGTTGTTGGCACACTTTTTTTAATAAAACCAATACCTACTGAAATGACACCGATACTACTTGCTAATAATGAAAATTGAATTAAATTATTTAAAAGGTAGGACAAGGCGAATGAATCCGACATGAAATGAAGTGCCGAATTTATAAGGACAAGACAAGTAAAGATAAATAATGAACTTAATAGGTAAGTGAAAAATATAAAAATATAAACACTTACTATTTTAGCAATTATCATTTTTTTTCTACTTACTGGATACATAAAGAGTAGTGTAGCTTGTTTTTCTTTATAAGCTTCAACAATTATTTTGGAATACATAACTGAACTTAGTACACCAAAAGCAACTAGAATCATAGATTCACCAAGTGGAATTAAAGATTTGTAAAAGGTGAAATTTTGCATTTCAACATCACCTTCATTATGAGAAACATAACCGAATAGGGCAATTAAACCGAGTAAAATAGCAGCTATAGCAAGAGTAGCAATTACATATGTTCGTAAGTCCACCTTTTTCAGTTCAAGTTTAATGAGTTCGTTCATTTTAATGTCCCTCCCGTTACGATATTTAAGAAAAGTTCCTCTAGACCTTCAGGGTGCTCATCTCTTACATCCTTCATAGTTACTTCTGTTTTTAATTCGCCTTTTACAATAATTCCTATTTTGTCAGCGATATGCTCAATCTCACTTAAAATATGACTTGAAATAATGATAGTCATATTTTTATTTTGAACTAGGTTCAAGAAAAGTTGCCTCATTTCTCGAATCCCCATTGGATCAAGTCCATTAATAGGTTCATCCAAAATGAGTAGTTTTGGATTATGGACAATCGCCCTAGCAATTGCTAATCTTTGTCGCATCCCAAGGGAAAAATTAGAGACTGGTTGATTATTTGTAGGTTCGAGACCCACATCTTCAAGTACTTTAACAATATCTCCGTCAGAACAATTCATATATTTAAGATGAATTGAAAGATTTTCAGTAGCCGAAAGATGCTCGATAAAAATAGGAACTTCTATAATAATGCCAATATTTCGAAGTATTTCTTTTTTTTGTGTTGCGATATTTCTATTAAATACTTCAATTTTTCCGTTAGTTAATTGTTGCAGACCTGTAATGAGTTTAAATAAAGTGGTTTTTCCAGCACCGTTAGGCCCCAACAAACCATATATACTGCCTTCTTCAATAGTTAAATTAAATTTTTTAATCACATCATGACCATCAAATGTTTTAATAACATTCGATATTTTAAGTGGGACACTATTTTGGTTTTCCATTTTAATCTCCTTTAATTAATATAATTTGTAATGATGAGCAAGCAACAATATTTCTTCATCAATAACATGAAATCTAAGAGTGTTTGATAGTTTCTTTAAAAAAGTAAATCTATTATAAAATTTAGTTTGATTCATTTTATAAATTGATGGGTTACAGCAAAAATTTATTAGTAAAGCAAATGATTGTGAGAATTCATCAATATATTTCATTTGTTCGTCAGAGCCATTGGATTCTTCTGTAAATCATTGGTTGCTAAATAAAGTTCTAGATTCTCATTTATTATCAATGAGTGTTTTAACATTTGTTTTACTTTTTCAACTCCAGATAAATCGCTTTGACTGTCGAGAGTATCAAAAATAGAAATACGGTCATTAGTCATTTTATTGAGAATACTATTTGAAATTTCTTCTTTATTATTAAAATGGTGATAAACTACACCTCTGGTCAGTCCTTCTAAATTATCTGCAATTTCTGTAATAGTAATATTTTCAAATCTTTTTTCTAAAAAAAGATTTGATGCAACTTCAAGAGTTGAATTGTAAGTATTTTGAGAATTTTTATTATGTGCCATTTATTCACCTCCTTAGCTTACTAAAAGTTAGTATAATCATATGAACACAACTAAGTTAAGTCAGTAAAATATGCTTACAGAGCAATGTCTGTAATGAAACAGGATATTAATGAAAAATAGGTGGCTAATATTACGTATATTTATGTTTCATGTGGAGGTTTGTGTTATTTGGCTTCCGTTTTAGAGTTGCATTCTAACAAATTAATTGGCTATTCATTTCATGAAAAATGTGTAATAGAGACGTTAGAAAACGCTTGTGACATGTGCAGATCATCAGATGAATTTATTTTTACACATAGACTTGGGAATACAATTACAAGTCAAGAATTTCAAACTTTACTCGCAACACACAGTATGAAGCCATCTTTTAGTCGAAAAGGCTGCCTGCACGTCTCATGAAAGAAAGAGGAGGTGTACCAAACAAGGTATGTGCCATTTGATGAGGCGAAACTAACACTCTTTCAATATATTGAAGGGTGAAACGACAGAAGACGAATTCACAATGACATGGGCTATAAAATACATCTTAAGCAATGGAAGAGACAGCACGTAAGATTGCTTAAAAACTTAACTTTTTAGTGTCCAAAATATTGTCGTAGATCCAAAGATACATGTTGTATGTATTTATACCATGCGGTTAAAATCTCCGTCAATGACATTAGTATATACAAATTTAAAAAGGTCAAAAGCATACATTTAAGGGACAAAATGATTGAAAACACCCAAAAAATATATACTCAGAATTATATACTCAGAATAGGGAATGTATTATGCAAAAATCATTATTTAGGTTTGAATCTAATTATTTGGAAGAGGAGAAAAGAATGAAAAGTTTAATGTCAGAAGTACAAAAAAGATTATTTATTATTGATCAGTCACAAAATGAAAATATTACTTACAATGTGCCAATGGTTTTAAAATCCGATGGGAAAATAGATATCATTAAATTGAAAAGGGCATTAAATGCTCTAATTCAAAAACACGAAATTTTGAGAACGTCATTTAAATTTGAAAATGGTCAGTATTATCAAGTTATTGATAATCCGTATGAAATTTCTATTGAGGAAAGTTCTATTTATTCCAAATTAGATTTTGAAATTGAATCATTTATTAGACCTTTTAATTTATCAAGTAGTAAATTGTTTAGAGTTAAGGTGCTTCATATGAACGAATCTGACTTCTTACTGTTGGATTTTCATCATATTATTTTTGATGGTGGGTCTATGAGACCTTTCTTTAATGAGTTATCACAACTATACAAAGATGAAATATTGAAAAAACAAACAATACAGTACCGAAATTATACGATGTGGAAAAACAGTCAAAATGAATTAAGACATGAAAAGTTTTGGACCGATAAATTTTCAGATGGAGCACCAGTATTAAATTTATATACAGATTATACTAGAGGGCAATATAAATCATATAAAGGGAATGATTTTCAAATCATTATAGATAAAAAAATCCATTGTTCGATAAAGAAATTTTGCAAGGAAAACAAAATTAGTGAGTATTCTTTCTTCTTAGGTGCGTACTATATTCTTTTGAACAAAAATTCTTTACAAAAGGAAATAGTAGTTGGTACTCCAACGGCGGGAAGAAATCATCCTGAAACTCAAAATATGATTGGTATGTTTGTAAACACATTAGCTTTAAAAATGGAACTTGAAGAGGGTGTATCTCTTAGTGATTTTTTAAAGAAAGTTAATAGTGATTGTTTAGAGAGTTTTGAACACCAGGAATATCCATTTGAAAAATTATATGAAAAAATTTCATTTGAATCTGATAGTTCAAGAAACCCAATTTTTGATACTATGTTTGTGTTGCAAAATAATGAAATGCCTGAATATATGTTGGGTGATTTAAAATTAGAAATGTTGGATATTAAAAATAAAATTTCAAAATTCGATTTAACTTTATCTGTAGAAGAATTAACTGAAGAATATAAATTATCGTGGGAATACTGCGTTGAATTATTTAAAAATTCTACTATTTCTAGATATTCAGAACAATATATTGAGATTATTAAAGAGTTGATTATATATCCCTCCAAGAAATTAAAAGACATTAATATAACCAATAAAAAAGAATTGGAGTTATTAGAGAAAGTATTTAACAATCAAAAAAAATCTTTAAACAGTCAAGAAACAATTATCGATGCATTTTCAAAAATTGTTGAAAAATATCCAAATAAAGTAGCTGTGAAATATTGTGAAGAAGAGATTACTTATCAAGAACTAGACATGAAATCAAGTATTATTCGTAATAAATTATATGATATTGGAATAGAAAAAGAAGAAAGAATTGGATTAATTACAGATAAATCAATTGAAATGATTATTGGAATATTAGGGATTTTAAAAGCGGGAGCAGCTTATCTGCCTATTGATCCAACCCATAAAACAAAAAGAATAAATTATATGTTAAAGGATAGCTCTGTTAAGACTTTAATTCTAGGACCTAATCATTTATCAAATGTAAAAGTGGAACAATTTGAAAGGATAAAAGAAATAATTGATTTTAAAAATTTAAGAGACGAAGAATTGGAGGAGTATCAAAAGATAAAATTCAATCAAAATAATCTTGCTTATGTAATCTATACTTCCGGAACGACAGGAAACCCTAAAGGAGTAATGATTGAACATAAAGGGGTTGTTAATTTAGCTAAAGCACAAGCTGAAATCGGGGGGTATATTCCTGGAGACGTCGTTTTACAATATTTTAATTATATATTTGATGGCTCTGTGTCAGAAATATTTTCAGCTTTGCTAAGTGGATGTACATTAGAGTTGATTTCTGAATCAATACGATTAGAACCAAGAAAGCTTATTAAAACTTTAGATAATAAACATTTTCAAGTTGTTCCTTCTATGTTTAGGGCAATGATTGATTTTGCAGTTGATAATAATATGGTAGAGGAACTATTAAAATTTAAGAAACTCTATTTAGCAGGTGAAACGTTATCGCTAGATTTGGTGGAGAAAATGAAAAGTTTAGGTAAAGAGAAAATAAAAGATATCTATAATTTATATGGGCCGACAGAAAATACAGTATGTGCAACGAGTTATAATCTTGGCACGCTTAAAAATGAAAGTAGTATTCCAATTGGAAAACCAGTTACTGGAACAAAGGTGACAATAGTTCAAAATAATCAAAGATGTGGAATCGGCATAGTAGGTGAAATTTGCTTAGCTGGTATTGGAATTGCTCGTGGTTACTTGAATCTAGAGACCATGACAAAGGAAAAATTTATTTTAAATCTACATGATTCTGAAGAAATTTTCTATAAAACTGGTGATTTGGGAAGGTGGAATGAGAATGGAGATATTGAATACCTTGGCAGAATGGATGATCAAGTAAAATTTAGGGGTTTTAGAATTGAATTAGGTGAAATAGAACAAAAACTAAGGAAAATAGAATGTATTTCAGATGCAATTGTTATGATTAATAATGATACTGGTAATGAATATTTGGCAGCTTATGTATTGTCAAAAGACGAAATACTAACAGATCAGATAAACGATGATTTATCAGAAAATTTACCAGATTATATGATTCCTAATTTCTATTTAGTAGTAGATAAATATCCGCTAACAGGAAGTGGAAAGATTGATAAAAAAGCCTTATCAATGATGGGGAATTTATCAACAGTTCTAGACCATGCAGTGGAAGAAAAATATGATTTGACTCAAAAATTAGTTAGAGAAATTTATACAAGTGTTTTATATGTAGAACAAATCAGATTAGATGATAATTTCTTTAGTTTGGGAGGGAATTCATTAAAAGCCATTCAAGTAGTGAATTCAATAGAAACAAATTTCAATATTAATTTCAATATAAAAGACGTTTTAGAACTGAAGACTATTAGAAAAGTTAGTGAAAAAATTGAAGAGGTTTTAAAAGGAAATGTTGATACTTCTTATGAAATGGAAAATATGATAATTGGTGAAGCGGAGGCATTATAGTAATGATAAAAAAATATAGGATGAGTTCTGTTCAAAAAAGATTATTTGCAATCGATCAATCGCAAGATGTTGGAACCTCATATAATATGCCTGTAATGATGAGTTTTGAGGGGAAAATAGAAAAAGATAAGTTACAAGATGCAATTAAAAAACTTTCTGAAAAATACGAACTATTGAGAACTACTTTTGCTATCCAAAATAATGAGTTTGTTCAGGTTGTTAGTGACTCACAATTAGTTACATTAGATTACTGTAATACTAAAAAAGTAGAAGATATTGAAAGTTGTTATGCAGATTTTATTCAACCATTTGATTTAACAAGAGGTCCTTTGATGAGAGTTCAGTTGATTGAAGAACTTAATGGAATGACTTATTTAATGATTGATATTCATCATATAATTGCTGATGGTGAGTCAATTGGACTAATTTGGAGGGATTTATCGAAAGCATATGCAGGTGAAGAATTAGAAAAATCTAAAATTCAATATAAAGATTTTAGTGCTTGGGCAAACAAGCTGGATTTAACAAAACAAAAGGAGTTTTGGATAAATGAATTTAGAGAAGACGTTCCAACAGTTGAATTAGTTACTGATTTCCCACGGAAAAATAAACAAAGTTACAACGGAAAAGTAAAAATCAAACAACTTAATAAATCATTAAATCATAAAATTGCCAAGATTTGTTCAGAAAATAGCTCAACTGAGTTTATCTTTTTTTTAGCAGTGTTCAATATTCTTTTGAGCAAATATGCTAGACAGAATGATATTATTATTGGATCGCCATTTTCAGGACGAACTAATGCTCAGTTACAGAATATGTTAGGAATGTTCGTCAATACGCTCCCTATTAAAACAGTAGTTGAGAGTAGCGAAAATTTCTTGAATTATTTAGAACAAGTAAAGGAAAAGTGCTTTTCCATCTACGAAAATCAAAATTACCCTTTTGAAAATTTATTATCTGATCTTGATTTAACCAGGGATTCGTCTAGAAATCCAATATTTGATATTATGTTTGCTCAAGAGAATACTTCTGAAGCGATTTACCTTGATACACTTAAGGCGAAACTAATTAATCCAGAAATAGTTACTGCAAAATTTGATTTATCATTAACTATGATATCCAAAAATGACGGGTATACAGTTGGGTGGGAATATTGTACAGATCTATTTAAAGACGAAACAATTACAATTATGGCGAAGCATTATGAAACATTATTAGAGAATATTTTGCATAATCCTAATTCTTTAATTAGTGAATTAAGTATGATTAACAAAGTTGAAGAAAAATTAATTTTAGAAGAATTTAATGAAACAGAAGCTTATTACCCTAAAGATAAAACAATAATACAATTATTTGAAGAACAGGTGATGCAAAATCCTGACGGTATAGCTGTAGTTTTTGAAGAAGAAAATTATTCTTATAAAGAAATTAATGGTCGAGCTAATGCTATTGGTGAAAAATTGAGAAATTTAGGCATTAAACCGGATGAAATAGTAGGTTTAATAAGTGAAAGCTCTGTGGAAATGATCGTAGGAATATTAGGTATACTAAAATCTGGAGCTGCTTATATGCCAATTGATCCAAAGCACCCTATAGATAGAGTTAGCTATATGCTTCACAATAGTGAGGCAAAGGTAATTCTATTCGGACAAGGAGGAAGTAAAACACTAAATCAATTACTTGTTGAGTTTAATGAGTTAGAAACGATTGATTTATGTAGTGATAAAACCGAAATTAGTAGTAATTTATTTCTTGTATCAAGCCCAAATAATTTGGCTTATATCATTTTTACTTCAGGTTCTACTGGTACACCCAAAGGAGTAATGGTGGAGAACCAGAGTGTGGTAAATGTTAGTTATTGGCAAATTCTAAATGGAGAGATTGATAATAAAACTAGAGTTATACAAAATTATAATTATATATTTGATGCTTCTGTTTCTGAAATTTTTCCTACTTTAATAGCAGGGGGAACTTTATTAATGCTATCAGAAGAGGATAAGAAGAACCCTAGAAAGTATTTGGAATTATTGGTTAATTCTCAACTTTGTTGTGTTCCTTCGATGTTTAGAGAAATTTTAGAATATGCAAAAGCACATAATTTGATTGATAAATTAATACAATTTGACAAATTATATTTAGCGGCAGAAGTATTACCGATAGAATTACTAAAAGATTATATGAACACTACTGGTAGGAATTTAAATCAGGTTTACAATATCTATGGACCAACTGAAACAACAGATTCGGCTATTTGTTATGATTTTTCAGGCATGAATAATGTAGAAAAAGTATTGATTGGTAGACCAATATCTAATTTAAAACTATATGTGTTGAATGAGAATCAGCTTTGTGGAATTGGAGTTCCTGGAGAATTGTGTATTGGTGGCGATGGAGTAACTCGGGGATATTTAAATAGACCAGATTTAACAGAAGAAAAATTTGTAGAAAATCCATATATTCCTGAACAAAAGATGTATCGAACGGGAGACTTAGCGAGATGGACTTCAGATGGAAATATTGACTATCTTGGTCGAATAGATGAACAAGTAAAAATTCGAGGCTTCCGTATTGAGTTGGGTGAAATTGAAAGTAAACTCAGAGCGATACCTGAAGTGTCAGATGCTGTCGTGTTGGTCAAAGAAAATAACGGCTCAAAGATGATTTGCGGATACATTATAACAGAATCTTCTGTGGAAGCTGCGTACTTAAAGGAAGAACTAAGTAAAAATTCACCGGAATATATGATACCTGCTTGTTTTGTGCAATTGGAAGATTTCCCACGAACTCGAACTGGTAAATTAGATCGTAAGGCCTTACCGGACCCTAGTTTTACAGATTTAGAAGAATATATTGAACCTAGAAATGAGAGAGAAGAAGCTATTGTACAAGCCTTTAAAGATGTGTTGAATATTGATGGATTACTAGGAATCGATGCGAACTTCTTTTCATTAGGTGGAGACTCTATTAAGGCGATCCGTATTATTTCGAAGTTAAGAGAAAAAGGGTACAGCTTAAAAGTCCCAGATATTATGGATAAAAAAACACCTCGAAGAATAGGACAAGGTGTTCAAGTGGAAGAGGTAGTGTTGGAGATTAACCAATCGGAAGTTATGGGAGAGGTTCCGATGATTCCAATTCAAAAAGCGTTTATGAAGCATAAAGGAATAGATAAGCACCATTTTAACCAATCCGTTTTCTTACAAATCCCTACGGGATTAGCACTCCTGCCTTTGAAGCAAGCGTTAAGATCATTGGCAATCCATCATGATATGTTAAGAGCTACTTATAGAGACGGGAAACAAGTTATTCTACCTATAGCTGAA
Organism: Bacillus sp. FSL K6-0042; assembly: GCF_038006685.1. Taxonomy (NCBI): domain Bacteria; kingdom Bacillati; phylum Bacillota; class Bacilli; order Caryophanales; family Bacillaceae; genus Bacillus; species Bacillus sp. FSL K6-0042. The sequence continues at coordinate 1,591,756 of NZ_JBBOVS010000001.1, read as the reverse complement.
AGTGAATTAGTAACAGTAGAAAGCTATGATTACACCACGTTCCCATTGGAAAAAGCTTATTACATGGTTGATGAGCAGGCTACTAGAATTCAAGCTAGTATGGATTTGGAAAATGGTCCACTTTTAAAGGCTGGAATCTTTAGTCTAACAGATGGTGATTATCTCCTTTTGAGTATCCATCATTTAGTGGTAGATGGTGTCTCTTGGAGAATTTTGGTGGAGGATCTTAAATCGGCCTATGAAGCTGCTAAAAAAGGGAAGGAGATTAACTTTCCTCCTAAAACTCACTCTTTTAAGGAGTGGAGTTTAGCACTTCAATCTTATCGTGAAAGCTCTCAATTACAGTCTGAAGTGAATTATTGGCAGACAGTTGAGTCTAAAGTGAATGATGGGAAATTGTTATTGCCTGTAAAAGAAGGAGAGTTATACTTAGATCCTCAAAAAGTAAAAATGTCTTTATCTAAAAGAGAGACTGAGGACTTACTACAAAAAGCCAGCATGGCTTATTCAACTGAAATCAATGATTTACTATTAACGGCGGTTGGTCGTGCGGTGAACAAGATGACAGGTCAAACTTCTTTAGCTATTCATATGGAAGGTCATGGACGTGAAGCGATTGTGGATCATGTGGTCATTGATCGTACCGTCGGCTGGTTTACTAGTACGTATCCAGTTGTCTTAGAGGAACTTGGTGATTCCATCGGAACGGATATTAGTAAGACTAAAGAAAACTTACGGAGAATCCCTCATCATGGGATTGGATATGGCATTCTTAATAAATTGGGGGAGACCGTTCTTGAGGGAGTGGAACCGGATTTAACCTTTAATTATCTTGGAGAGTTTCAATTTAGTCAATCCGGAGAAGATTTTTCAGAGAGTAGTCTTTCACATGGAAGGGATGTTTCAGAAAAGGATACTTTCCATACCAAATTATCTTTAGATGGTGCAATCTCAGATAAAAAATTAAGTTTAGTTTTAAGTTTCAATGGTTCAGAGTACTTAAAAGAGGAGATGAATACTTTTATACAAGCAATCAAAGATGAATTACTAGAAGTAATTCACCATTGCTTGGGACAAAAAGAAACCATTCGGACACCTTTTGACCATGGAGAAGAATATTGGTCACTTGAAGAATACAACAAAGTTGTTCAAAAGTATGTGGAAAAGGGATATGAGATTGATCGCATTATCCCAATGACAGGGATGCAAGAAGGAATGTTGTATCACAAATTGCTAAATGAAGAGTCAAGTGAGTATGTTGTTCAAAGTGTGTATTCCGTTAGTGGCTTAAACTCTGTTGAGAATTTAAAATTGAGTTTGGACTTATTAAAAGAAAAGCACGGCGTGCTTGAAACCAGTATTGTGTATCAAAATGTAAGTGAACCAAGACAAGTTATGTTAAAGGGAAGAGCTATTGAATTTAATGAAATCGACCTTTCCAAATCAAAAAATCAAGAGAAGGAAAAAGACACCTTCTTAAAAGCAGATGTTCGAAGAGGTTTTGACTTAGAAAACGATAGTTTAATTCGTGTAGCTTTAATTCACTTAGAAAATGAACCATCTCAATTGGTGATTAGTTTCCATCATATCATTATGGATGGCTGGTGTACTTCAATTTTAATGAATGATCTAATCCAGTTTTATTCTCAATTGGAAGCGGGGCTACAAAAAAATAAGATTAATGATACTTTATCATCTAGATATGATTATGAGAGTTATATTCGCTTAATGCAAAAAAATGATAAGAAAGCTGCGCGAAACTATTGGGTAGAATTATTAGAAAACTATGATAATGAGTCTGTAATTAAAGGATCTGTAGAAAATAATTCAATTGATGGAGAAATCCGAGTACTTGAAGTTGATGTAAGTATAGAAGAGACTCGAAAACTTGAAGAATTATGTCAATTTGAAAGTTTAACATTAAATACTGTGGTAGAGGCTGCATGGGGGATATTATTACAACACTATACAAATCAAAGTGATGTTGTATATGGAAAAATAGTATCAGGTAGAAATATTAATATAGCTGGTATCGAAAATATGGTTGGATTGTTTATAAATACAATTCCAATTAGAGTTGAAACAAAAAACAAAGAAACCTTTTTAAGTATGTTATCAAAGATACAAAAACAAGCTATTAAAAGTAGCGAATTTGATTATTGTCCCTTAGCAGAAATACAATCGCAATGTACAAATTTAGAAAATGATTTAGTCCAAACAGTAATTGCTTTTGAAAATTATTACACACAGGAAGGTCCGCAAGAGACAGCGCTAAAATTGGAATTATTAAGCGGCAGAGAAGAAACTAATTATCCTTTAACTGTAGCTGCGTATAAAGATGAGGCCTTAAAGTTTGGTTTCATGTATCAAACAGACAAATTTACAGAAAGTGATATTATTTCTATTTCTCATCATTTCATAAAAATTATCAAAGAAGTAATCGCTAAAAAGGATATTTTAATTGATGAAATTGAGTTTATTGATGAAGAAGAAAAACATCTGTTGATGAATAACTTTAATAATACTACGATGAATTTTGCTAATTCTAAATTAATTGTAGAAGTATTTGAAGATGTAGTGAAGAATAATCCTGATAAAGTAGCTTTGAAATTTAAAAACCAACTTGTTACTTATAAAGAGTTAAATAACTGGGCTAATTGTATTGGTTATAGTTTAAGAAATTTTGGAGTAGGTAAAAATGATGTAGTGGCATTGGTGACAGAAAAATGTAGTGCAATGATAGCTGGGATATTAGGGATATTGAAATCTGGGGCAACATATTTACCTATTGATGCATCTCATCCAGATGAACGTGTGAATTACATGCTTGATAATGCATCAGTTAATGTAATATTAAAAGGCTCTGGAAAAACATTAGGTTCAGAAATTTTGAATAATTATAATTCTATTACTATAAATGATATTAGTATCGAAAGTATGCCAAACTTACCATATATAAATGATATAGAAGATTTAGCCTATATTATTTATACATCTGGGACAACAGGGAATCCTAAAGGTGTAAAAATTAATAATAGGAATGTACTAAATTTAGTAGAATGGCAGAAAAATAATGCGGAATTCAACAATAAAACGGTTGTCTTGCAGTATTTTAATTATATATTTGATGGATCGGCATGGGAAATATTCCCATCTTTATTATCAGGCATCACCTTAGAAATTGTGCCAGAAGAATGTAGGAACGATCCCTCATCTTTAATTAATATGTTCAAAGATCGTCAATTGACAATAGTACCGTCTCTTTTTACAGCGTTAATGGAGTATGCAATGGAAAATAATATGATAGAACAATTTAATTCGTTTGATAAATTATTTTTAGCAGGAGAAAAGCTCCCTCTAGATGTGATAAGAAAATATCAAAATATTTCTAATGGAAAGATTGATGATGTATTTAACGTATATGGTCCAACAGAAACAACGGTTTGTTCAACTTACCATAGGTTTAATTCAAAAGAAAAAATCAAAGAAGTATTAATTGGTAAGCCTATCGGTAACACAAGGTTATATATTTTGAAAGGAAATAAACTATGTGGTGTTGGGGTTGAAGGGGAACTTTGTATTGCAGGTGAAGGTGTTAGTGATGGATATGTTAATCAACCTGAACTTACAAAAGAAAAGTTTGTTGAGAATCCATATACACCTGGAGAACGTATTTATAGAACCGGAGATTTAGCAAGATGGACTTCAGATGGAAATATTGATTATCTTGGTCGAATTGATGAGCAAGTAAAAATTCGAGGCTATCGAATTGAACTTAGTGAAATTGAAGGGGAACTTAGGTTAATTAATGGTGTAAAAGATGCAATTGTGATAGCTAAGAGAATTAATAACACTCATGAACTATGCGCATATATTTTAAGTGAAAAAACAATTGATTTTGATTACATTTATAAAAATTTAGAAAGAGAGTTACCTGATTACATGGTTCCCCATTATATGACGGTAGTAAAAGAATTTCCTAAAACTAAGTCAGGGAAGGTTGATAAAAAAGCATTGCCAGTTCCTAAATTGATCGTACAGAACAAGTATGAAGAACCTAGAAATACTATGGAACAGGTGGTGATTGATATATTCAAAGAAGTTCTGGAGGTTTCTGAAAGAATAAGTGTTAATGATAGTTTCTTTGATTATGGTGGTGATTCACTAAAAGCTATTAAAGTTATTTCAAAACTTAGACAAAAAGGCTATGACTGCAATATTAGAGAAATAATGGATAGGAAATCAGCACGGAAAATCAGTGAATTCTTTGAAAATGAAAAATTATTACTTACAAAAGAAACAAAACAGAATGTGAATTTCAATTTAGATGAATATATTTTAAAAGAATATGGAACAGATATTTATAGTAAAGAAAAAGTGGTTTTAGTTGATAAAATTAAATATCGTATTCTATTTGTAGAAAACATTACCTTGAATTTAAAGAAAAGAATTTTAGAGGCGATAAATCTTAATATGCAGCCGGAAGTTTTTCCAAATTATATTTTAGATATGAAAGACTCTGGGGAATTTAGGGATAATATGTCGAAGTCGGAATTTAAAATGGTTCTTTCTGATAATGAGATTAGTGAAAATATTGTTAGATACAAGAAAATTGATAGAGCAAACTTACAAAAATCAGTCGAAATGGATAAGGTTGATGTGTATTCGCCATCCCCAATACAAGATTATCTTTTAGCATTACCTTATTCAATTATTCAAGATGAAATTACTATTCGAGGAGCCTACCATGCTGAGGACGTCATTAAAGTTATAAAGTATTTAATCGAAGAGCATGGCTCATTAAGAAGTGTACTATTGAAAGCTAATGGATTCAATCTAATAGGAGAAATTGCAATTAATGAAGCCCCAGGTATTGAATATATTGATTTGAGATATAGCTCTTTAGAAACTTATAATCAAACAATGAAAGAAATGAAGTCTATTAATCGTTATAAAAATATTAATGAATGGGATTTATTAAGTAATATTTTTATTGTTCATGAAGATGAAATTACATTTAGTATTCATATTTCATCACATCATAGTGTTTGGGACAAAGGAAGTTCATTGATCTTAGAAAATGAACTTGTTGAAATACTTGAGAATGGGTTAAAACGTAATATTTCTAGAAGTAAGTATGCTGATTATGCAGAACTTTCTAATGGATTAACAGAAAGTGAGGATAAAAAACTAACTAAATTTATTTCAGAGTATAAGAGATCATTGATAACTTATTCTCAATTAAATTATCAAAATGACATTGTTCGTTTGGAGCTCGCTGTTTTGACAATTCCAGAAGAGATATTAAGCAGTTTTGATGAAGAAGTATGGGGTCTAATAGAAATGATATTGGATGTAATAGTCTTTGAAAATAAACTTACTAATGGAAGTGATGTAGTTCCATTGCAATTAGTGCAAGAAGAACGAAGCAGTATTGACCATAAATTTATGAATCAAACTGGACCTATAATCGATATGCTTCCATTAATGAAGAAATCAGATTTCTCAATACTGGACCAAATTAATCAAGTTAATTTAATGAAAAAAACTTTTGGATTAAATTGGTTAAATATCTTTAGAAACAACTTTAAATTGATGGATAAAGTTTTGTTAATTAATTATTTAGGTCTCTATGAGATGAATTACAAAGATTATATTGAAGACATAAGTTCTGATAATTATGAAGCAGCAAGAGAGATAACGTTTAGTAAATATGAAGATAAATTACTAGTTCGTTACCCAGTATTTGAGAACTGTAATAAAAATATTAAAGATCTGTTACTGGAAAAAATTAATCCATATATGCAAGTTAAATAAACTGAAGGTAGTGAAAAAAATGTCTGAGAAAGAATTGAATATACAAAACATTGGAGTATTTGATAGTCAAGAAATTTCTTCTATTTTCCAAGATGGTTTAATAACTTTATTTGAAAGAGAAGTTAAAAAGCATCCCCAAAAAATTGCTGTTTCTGATAAAAATACTGAGATTTCTTACCAAGAATTAGATATGAAATCAACAGTAGTTGCCAACAAAATTAGAAACGAAATTACTCGGGATGGACAATACGTTGGAATAGTAGTTGAAAGAACAGTAGAAACTATCATTGGAATACTGGGTATTATTAAAGCTGGTTTTGCCTATATGCCGATAGATGAATCATATCCAGACAATAGAATTAAGTATTTATTGAAAGATAGTGGAACCAAATATATTTTGACGCAACATGAGGAGAGTTTGAAGCATTTAATGCTTCAAACTCCAATGTTAAATTTAAATAAGGTCGTTTATTGTGATGATTCCATTAATCTGAATAATCCCTCTATTTCGAGACCAGAAGATTTGGCGTATCTAATTTATACATCTGGAACGACAGGAACTCCGAAAGGGGTAATGGTTGAGCACAGGAATATTATCAGATTAGTAAAAGAAACTAATTATTGTGATTTCGAAAATATTTCCATTTTACAAACAGGATCTTTATCTTTTGATGCATCTACTTTTGAAATCTGGGGTGCGTTACTAAATGGTGGTCATGTTCATATAGCTGAAAAAAAATTGTTAGGTGATATAAATTTATTAAAAGGTGTAATTAGAAACTTAAAAATAAATACTATGTTTATTACAACTGCTCTATTTAATCAGTTTGTCAGTTTAGATCCAGAAGTATTCAATTTATTAAAACAATTATATTTTGGCGGGGAAGCTACTTCAGAGGAACATGTGGAGATATTCTTAAAACATAAAAGCGATGATTTGGCTTTTTACAATATCTACGGACCGACTGAAGTAACTACCTTTTCATTATTTTATCCAATAAAAACATTGGAGAAAACTAGTAATAAAACTCCTATTGGACAACCGATTAGCCATACAACTGCATATATCTTTCAGGAAGAAGTTGAATGTGAAGTCGGTCAAGTTGGTGAATTGTATCTAGGTGGTATAGGGGTTTCTAGAGGGTATTTGAATCAATATATTTTAACTCAAGAGAAATTTGTTTATCATCCCGAAAATCATTTAGAGCGTTTATATCGTACTGGAGACTTAGTCAAAAAATTACCTGATGGAAACATTGAATATGTAGGTAGAATTGATGATCAAGTAAAAGTTAGAGGATTTAGAATTGAACTTGGAGAGATTGAAAGTCGATTAAAAGAGATTGCACAGGTGGAAAATGCGATAGTAACTTTGATTGAGGATGCAGGAGAGAAATATATATGTGCATACATTATTGGAGACTCAGAAATTTCCACTACTGATTTGAAAGATAAATTAAGTAATGATTTACCAGATTATATGATTCCTGCATATTTTATAAAGCTAGGTGAATTCCCTCTTACATTAAATGGAAAAATAAACAAAAAGGCATTACCAAAACCGATATTTGAATATAGTGAAGAATATATTCAACCAGACTCTTTTGAAAGTGTATGTGTGGCAAATGCTTTTTCAGAAGTTCTCGGGATTGAAAAAGTGAGCCTAAATTCAAATTTCTTTGATTATGGTGGTGATTCAATAAAAGCTATCCGTATGGTATCTAGCCTAAGAGAAAAAGGTTTTAACTTATCCGTGGAGTCGGTAATTAAAGAAAAAACGGTTGGGCATATTGCTAAAACTATCGAAAAGATTCAAAAATATACAATTAATCAATCTGAAATCACAGGGGAAGTTAAACTAACTCCAATTCAAAGGCAATTTTTTGAATCCGAAATGGAAGAGCCCAATCATTTTAATCAATCTGTCTTATTTGAGAGCGAAGAACAGGTTGATTCAGATGCTTTGAGTCAGACTATTTTTTCCTTAGTTAAACATCACGATATGTTAAGAGCAAAGTATAGTAGAGAAGGTAATCAGATTATAAGTCCTATTTCTGATTATAATAAAAATGACTTTAATTTTCTTTTCTTTGACCTTATGCATTTAAATGAAGAAAATAATATAAATGAGATTATATTAAGTGAAGGAAACAATATTCAAAGATTACTAAATCTAGAAAAAGGACTAATAATAAAAGGGGCTATTTTTAGAACTAAAGATAAAGACTATGTACTTATCTGTGTTCATCATTTAGTAATAGACGGTATTTCGTGGAGAATTATTGCTGAGGATTTAAACTATGGTTATCAAAAAATCAGAAGTAATGAAAAAAATGAATTTCCCAATAAGACTGTTTCTTTCCAAGAATGGAGTGAAGAACTGCACAAATACAGAAATTCAGATAAATTGTCTTCGGAAATACCTTATTGGATAGAAGTGGAAAAGAATATTCCGAACAGTCATTTTAACAATAAAAAAGTTATCGAAAAAGTTGGAACTGAGTATGAAGTATTTCAAATATCTGAAGAGACTACGAATAATCTTTTGTACAATTCAAATAAAGCATATAATACAGAAATCAATGATTTATTGTTAACGGCTCTTTATCGTACAATTAACAAGTTAACGGGTCAAACGGATATTTCTATCTTAATGGAGGGTCATGGAAGGGAATCAATTGACAAATATATACCAATTGATAGAACTGTTGGTTGGTTCACCACAATTTATCCTGTTTCTATAAAAGATATAGGTAAGAGTATATCAGAGGATCTTTGCAATACCAAAGAAAATTTTAGGAAAATTCCAAATCATGGGTTTGGTTATTCAGTACTTAAATATTGTGGAGATAAAGTATTGAAAAGTGAAATTCCAGATATCACGTTTAATTATTTGGGGAATTTTTCTCAAGAAAATAATGGGTTAGTTCTTAAAATTAAAGATACAGACCATGGCGAGCAAGTTTCAAAGTTTAATCGATTTGGAAGTCCTATCGTAGTAGATTGTGTAGTCATCGAAAAAGCATTGAATGTTACATTAATATATGATTCTGGACTATTTGAAGAGAGCTTCATTAATAAGTTGAAAGATTATTATATTAATGAATTAGATGAAGTTGTTTACCATTGTATGTCCTCTGAAACACAATCTACACCTTCAGATAAAGGTGAGTTAATTTGGACACTATCTGAGTATATAAATGTTGAAAAAAAATTGAAATCTAAAAATCAGGGATTAAGTCGCATTTATCCACTCACGCCTTTACAAGAAGGGATGCTTTTCCATAAATTAAAAAATCCCGATTCATCAGTTTATTTTGTTCAAAATATATTTAGGTTGAAAGGGAAAGTTAATAAAGAATATTTAAATAGAAGTCTAAATTTATTGAAAGAAAAATATCCTGCGCTATCAGTCAGTATTATTCATAAAGAAGTAAGTGAGTATAGACAAGCAGTAATTACAGGAAGACCTGTAGAATTAATTGAAATCGATTTAAGCGCATCTGAAAATACAGATAGTGATTTTGATAGGATTTGCCGCTTGGATATGGAAAAGGGATTTGATTTAGAAGATGATAATTTAATTAGAGCTATTTTAGTGAGACATAGTGAAGGAGATTATCGTTTGATTCTTAGTTTCCATCATATAATAATGGATGGATGGTGCACATCAATTGTTATTAATGACTTGCTCAATTTTTATAATGAAATTAGTACAGGAAAAGAAAATTGTCAAATTGATAATTTAGAGAAAAGTGGTTCAACTTATGAAGATTTTGTGTATCTAATGCGAGAAAAGAATATTAGTGAAGGAATTGAGTATTGGAAAGAGTTATTAGAGGATTATGATAACCAATCAATGATTTTACCATGTGGAGAAGTTGAAAAAAATAATAATGAGGTTAGATTAACCAGTATCCATCTTAGAAAAGATGAAAAAGAAAAATTAGAAGAATTGAGTCGTAAACATGGAGTTACTTTAAATACGATTATTGAAGCCGTATGGGGAATCTTATTGCAACGATACACCAATCAAGATGATATTGTCTTTGGGAAAGTCGTATCAGGTAGAAATATAGAGCTTAAAGAAATTGATAAAATGGTTGGCTTATTTATTAATACAATACCAATAAGGGTAAAAGTAAATCATAATGAAACATTCCTTGAATTATTGACAAATCTGCAAAATCAAGCACTTGAAAGTGGGAATTTTGATTATTGCCCTTTAAATGAAATACAAAGTCAATGTACTGATAATGATAGCTTGATCACTAATATAGTAGGTTTTGAGAACTATTATGAGACTGATATTGAGCAGACTGAGGATTTTTCTCTGCATTTTGAGAAATTAAGAGAGCAAACAAACTATCCACTTACTCTAGATATATTGAATGAAGATAGTCTTACATTGAAGTTAATGTATGATGCTCAAATATATAGCGGTACTTTCTCAGTTAGGCTATTAGAAAATTTAAAATCAATAATTTTGAGTATTATAAAAAAACCGGATATAAAGATAAAAAATATTGAAATGATTGGGGAACAAGAAAAGCAGATAGTACTTTCAGAATTTAATAATACTCAGATGGCATATTTGAATGATCGAAATATTATTGAAATATTTGAAGCAACAGTTGCTAATTATCCTGACTCAATTGCAGTAAGATATAATGAAGAAACATTAACCTATAAGGAACTTAATTATTGGGCAAATTCAATTGCAGAAGAAATTAGAAATAGAGGAATCAATAAGAAAGATTTTGTTGGAATTATTTCTGAAAAATCATTCGAAATGATTGCTGGGATTTTTGGTATCTTAAAATCTGGTGCGGGTTATTTACCTTTAGATCCAGGATACCCGATGGAAAGAATTAACTTTATGCTAAGTGATAGTAATACAAAACTAGTTATTAAAAGTTCTAATATTAAAGGTTTAAAAGAGAAATTTGAAAATATCAGTTTCTTAGATATAGAAAAGTACTATTCAAGTAATAAAAATAACTTATCTATTATATCAAGCGCAGATGATGCTGCTTATATGATTTATACATCAGGAACTACAGGAACGCCAAAAGGAGTTATTGTAGAACATAAAAATGTAATAAATTTGGTGGAGTGGCAAAAGAATACAGGTGAATATACGAAAACTACGGAGGTCTTGCAATTCTTTAATTACATTTTTGATGGATCAGTTTGGGAAATTTTTCCTGCCTTACTAACTGGGGCAACATTGGTTATAGTTCCAGAAGAAGATAGAAATAATCCAGAAAAATTATTAGAATTGTTGAGAAATAGACAAGCTATAATGGTTCCTTCAATGTTTAAAGTTATAGTAGATTATACAAAAACAAGCAAAAAAGAACTTTTATTCAACAAGGTTTATCTCGGAGGAGAAAGTTTGCCAATCGATCTGGTTCATCAACTCAAAGAATTGATTGGAGAAAAAATAGAAGATGTCTATAATTTATACGGCCCTACTGAATGCACAGTTTGTTCTACTAGTTACAACTTTAATAGTAAAGAGAATCTTTCAACTGTTTTAATTGGTAGACCAATTGGAAATACTCAACTGTTCATTTTAAATGAGAATCAGCTTTGTGGAATTGGAGTTCCTGGAGAATTGTGTATTGGTGGCGATGGAGTAACTCGGGGATATTTAAATAGACCAGATTTAACAGAAGAAAAATTTGTAGAAAATCCATATATTCCTGAACAAAAGATGTATCGAACGGGAGACTTAGCGAGATGGACTTCAGATGGAAATATTGACTATCTTGGTCGAATAGATGAACAAGTAAAAATTCGAGGCTTCCGTATTGAGTTGGGTGAAATTGAAAGTAAACTCAGAGCGATACCTGAAGTGTCAGATGCTGTCGTGTTGGTCAAAGAAAATAACGGCTCAAAGATGATTTGCGGATACATTATAACAGAATCTTCTGTGGAAGCTGCGTACTTAAAGGAAGAACTAAGTAAAAATTCACCGGAATATATGATACCTGCTTGTTTTGTGCAATTGGAAGATTTCCCACGAACTCGAACTGGTAAATTAGATCGTAAGGCCTTACCGGACCCTAGTTTTACAGATTTAGAAGAATATATTGAACCTAGAAATGAGAGAGAAGAAGCTATTGTACAAGCCTTTAAAGATGTGTTGAATATTGATGGATTACTAGGAATCGATGCGAACTTCTTTTCATTAGGTGGAGACTCTATTAAGGCGATCCGTATTATTTCGAAGTTAAGAGAAAAAGGGTACAGCTTAAAAGTCCCAGATATTATGGATAAAAAAACACCTCGAAGAATAGGACAAGGTGTTCAAGTGGAAGAGGTAGTGTTGGAGATTAACCAATCGGAAGTTATGGGAGAGGTTCCGATGATTCCAATTCAAAAAGCGTTTATGAAGCATAAAGGAATAGATAAGCACCATTTTAACCAATCCGTTTTCTTACAAATCCCTACGGGATTAGCACTCCTGCCTTTGAAGCAAGCGTTAAGATCATTGGCAATCCATCATGATATGTTAAGAGCTACTTATAGAGACGGGAAACAAGTTATTCTACCTATAGCTGAAAGTGAATTAGTAACAGTAGAAAGCTATGATTACACCACGTTCCCATTGGAAAAAGCTTATTACATGGTTGATGAGCAGGCTACTAGAATTCAAGCTAGTATGGATTTGGAAAATGGTCCACTTTTAAAGGCTGGAATCTTTAGTCTAACAGATGGTGATTATCTCCTTTTGAGTATCCATCATTTAGTGGTAGATGGTGTCTCTTGGAGAATTTTGGTGGAGGATCTTAAATCGGCCTATGAAGCTGCTAAAAAAGGGAAGGAGATTAACTTTCCTCCTAAAACTCACTCTTTTAAGGAGTGGAGTTTAGCACTTCAATCTTATCGTGAAAGCTCTCAATTACAGTCTGAAGTGAATTATTGGCAGACAGTTGAGTCTAAAGTGAATGATGGGAAATTGTTATTGCCTGTAAAAGAAGGAGAGTTATACTTAGATCCTCAAAAAGTAAAAATGTCTTTATCTAAAAGAGAGACTGAGGACTTACTACAAAAAGCCAGCATGGCTTATTCAACTGAAATCAATGATTTACTATTAACGGCGGTTGGTCGTGCGGTGAACAAGATGACAGGTCAAACTTCTTTAGCTATTCATATGGAAGGTCATGGACGTGAAGCGATTGTGGATCATGTGGTCATTGATCGTACCGTCGGCTGGTTTACTAGTACGTATCCAGTTGTCTTAGAGGAACTTGGTGATTCCATCGGAACGGATATTAGTAAGACTAAAGAAAACTTACGGAGAATCCCTCATCATGGGATTGGATATGGCATTCTTAATAAATTGGGGGAGACCGTTCTTGAGGGAGTGGAACCGGATTTAACCTTTAATTATCTTGGAGAGTTTCAATTTAGTCAATCCGGAGAAGATTTTTCAGAGAGTAGTCTTTCACATGGAAGGGATGTTTCAGAAAAGGATACTTTCCATACCAAATTATCTTTAGATGGTGCAATCTCAGATAAAAAATTAAGTTTAGTTTTAAGTTTCAATGGTTCAGAGTACTTAAAAGAGGAGATGAATACTTTTATACAAGCAATCAAAGATGAATTACTAGAAGTAATTCACCATTGCTTGGGACAAAAAGAAACCATTCGGACACCTTTTGACCATGGAGAAGAATATTGGTCACTTGAAGAATACAACAAAGTTGTTCAAAAGTATGTGGAAAAGGGATATGAGATTGATCGCATTATCCCAATGACAGGGATGCAAGAAGGAATGTTGTATCACAAATTGCTAAATGAAGAGTCAAGTGAGTATGTTGTTCAAAGTGTGTATTCCGTTAGTGGCTTAAACTCTGTTGAGAATTTAAAATTGAGTTTGGACTTATTAAAAGAAAAGCACGGCGTGCTTGAAACCAGTATTGTGTATCAAAATGTAAGTGAACCAAGACAAGTTATGTTAAAGGGAAGAGCTATTGAATTTAATGAAATCGACCTTTCCAAATCAAAAAATCAAGAGAAGGAAAAAGACACCTTCTTAAAAGCAGATGTTCGAAGAGGTTTTGACTTAGAAAACGATAGTTTAATTCGTGTAGCTTTAATTCACTTAGAAAATGAACCATCTCAATTGGTGATTAGTTTCCATCATATCATTATGGATGGCTGGTGTATGTCCATTTTAATGAATGACTTAAGTCAATTCTATTCTCAGTTAGAATCAGGTATTTTAGATTGTGAAATCAGTAAAGAACTTCATAGTCGTTATGACTATGAAGAATATATTCGAACTATTAGGTTCACTGAGAAAGAAGAAGGAATTAAATATTGGTCAGAAGTATTAGAAGGATATGATGAAAATGCTCAAATTGAAATAAACTCTAATTGCGAGTTAGAATCAGGAGAAATCATTATTTCTGAAACATCACTTAGCAAAGAAACGATGGCACAACTAGAAAAACTTTGTCGCAGCACTGGTGTTACAATGAATACATTCCTTGAAACTACGTGGGGAGTATTACTTCAAAAACATATAGGACAAAAAGATGTAGTTTTTGGAAAAGTTGTTTCAGGAAGAGATGTTGAGATAAATAATATTGAATCTACAATTGGGCTTTTCATAAATACTATTCCTGTCCGAGTAGTTAACGAGCAGCAGACAAAATTTAATGATTTGCTTAAGAAAATACAAAAACAAGCCATTTCAAGTAATGAATATGATCACTATTCATTAGCTGAAATTCAAACAGAATGTACTAACTTAGGGAAAGATTTAGTGAAATCTGTAGTTGTTTTCGAGAATTATTATAAAGCAGAGAAGGAAGCAGATAATAAATTGAAATTTGATTTAGAAACTAATAGAGAGCAAACTAATTATGATATGACTTTAGTAGGTTATCAGAATGAACAATTAGAATTACAACTGTTGACTAATTCTAATTGTTACGATGAAAATACATCAAAAAAATTACTCTCTCAATTGTTAAATATTGTAGAACAAGTACTTCAAGATCCAGCTATACCAATATTAAATATTCAAATTTCATCTAACGATGAAATCAAACAAGTTATAGATTCGTTTAGTAAATGTAACGAAATTTCTAATGTTCAACATACTATTCTTCAATTGTTTGAACAACAAGTTAGGATGGCACCTGATAAAATTGTATTGAGTGATGATTTTAATGAAATGACATATTTAGAACTAGAGCAACGAGCAAATCAGTTAGCTAACAGTTTACTGAATAATTCAGAAGAAGGTAATAACTATATTGGAGTGGTTGTTGAAAGAAATATATATACAGTGGTTTCAATGTTAGCCATTTTAAAAGCCGGTTATGCATATTTACCAATCGATCCAGATTATCCTCCAAATAGAATCAATTATCTCATCAGTGATAGTAGACTAAAGATTGTTTTAGTTCAGAATGATAAATTAGCTGATTTTATTGATGATTCAGTTTTAATGATCAATACAAATAAACTAGACTATACAGTGCTCGAGAAAAACGTATACCAGTCAGTAGATATTAATCCAACTGATATAGCTTGTGTAATTTACACTTCTGGGACAACAGGCCATCCTAAAGGAACTCTGATAGAACATAAAAGTATAATTAGGTTAGTAAAAGATGTGAATTACACAGATTTTTCTGATATTTCAATACTTCAGACAGGTTCATTGTCATTTGATGCATCTCATTTCGAAATTTGGGGTCCTTTATTAAATGGTGGGTATGTGCATATTGCTGATAAAGAGGTTTTATCTAATATTGAATTGCTTAAAGAAAATATATTGTCAAAAAAAATAAATACAATGTTCGTCACAACCGCGTTATTTAATCAATATATAGAAATTGAACCAACTGTATTTAATTCGTTAAATCAGCTTTATTTTGGCGGAGAAGCTACTTCTAATAAACATGTAAGTCGATTAATGGAAAATAAACAGGAATCTCTAAAATTATACAATGTATATGGTCCGACCGAAGCGACTACATTTTCCTTATTCTATCAAATTGATAGTAGTATGAATTTCGATAAAAAAATACCAATTGGAAAACCTATTACTAACACATCGGCAATAGTTAAATCTGATAATATGATTTGTGGAATAGGTGTTCCAGGAGAACTATATATCGGGGGACCGGGATTAGCCCAGGGATATTTAAATAACCATAAAATGAGTGAAGAAAAATTTGTAATTGATAAAGATGTCAATGGTGAAAGATTCTATAAAACTGGTGATTTAGTAAAATGGGATAATGAGGGCAATTTAATTTATTTAGGAAGGATTGATAAACAAGTTAAATTAAATGGTTTCAGAATAGAATTGGAAGAAATTGAAAATAGATTAAAAAAATTAAACAATATACAGAATGCAACAATTTTACTAAGAAATGATAATGGTTTTGATTATTTATGTGCTTATTTAATTCAAGATGAAGAAATAAATGAGGAAGAAATTAAGAATTTTCTTCGAGATGAGTTACCAGAATACATGATTCCACAATATTTCATTCGTCTTAAAGAATTACCAGTAACCGTTAATGGAAAAGTTAACTTCAAAGAATTACCAGTACCGGAATTTAAAAGGAATGAACAAAATGTACTACCTAGAAATGAATGGGAACAAATTACATTTGATATTTTCCAAGACGTATTAAACATTTGTCATCTTAGCATGAAAGATAGTTTTATTGAAATGGGTGGAAATTCACTTAAAGCAATTCGATTAGTTAATATGATAGAGATGAAAACTAAAATTCGTATTACATTGCAAGAGTTATTTCAATTAGAAACTGTTGAAAAAGTAGCTGAAAGATTAAGTGTTGGAGAAGAAAACGAGGAAGACTATTATGTCTCATTATCTTCTTTTACTGATGAAGTATAAAATTTTTTTAACGAATTGATGGGAGGATTTAATAGCAAAGTATTTTATTTTTAAATTGATTACTGTTTAGGCTATTCAACAGAAGCATATTTTAGCGTATGAACTATTACAAAAAAATCGTCTTTGGACGATTTTTTTGTTTGAAATGAAGTTAAATAAAAATGCATATTTTTTTGATTGGATCTACGTCAATACCTTGTATACTAAACAGTTAAGTTTTTAAGTAATCCTAAGTGCTAGCTCTTCCCGCCGTATTCACTAATTAACTCTTTTACCGGTCCTCTAAAACGATACGACTCGACCATCATTGTTTTATTACGGAGACTCCTATGTAAGCGCATTTTACTGACTTAACTTAGTTGTGTTCATATAACTATACTAATTCCATACATTTCATTTTTTGTTAAAATTGATATAAAAAATTCAGTTTGGTATAATTTGAATATAGAATATAATTAAACTTTATAAACTTGTTATATTTAATAAATTCAAAAGAGGAGATAGTATGAATATTAGTATTGTAGATGATAACGAAAATATTCTAAATCAAGAACTTAATTTATTAAAATCTATACTTATTAAAGAAGGTGTCATTTCTGAAATAACCACATTTATTTCTGGAGATTCTTTCTTATTTACTTTGGAAGACAAGATGTTTGATTTAATACTTCTAGATATAGAGATGCCGGACATAACTGGAATAGAAATAGCAAAGATTATAAGGAGGAAAAATAAAAATTCATTAATTATTTTTATAACATCACATTTAGAATTCGCTATTGATTCTTATGAATTGAATATTTTTCGGTATATTCCAAAAGATAGAATGGAGGAAAAATTGCCTCTAGCTATTAAAGATGCTATTAAAATGATAAATTTAGAAAATAAAAAATGTTATACTATTCAAACTAAAACGAGATTTCATAAAATACCTCTGAATAGTGTTTTATATCTATATAAGGATGGGAAAAATTCAGTTTTTGTCACTGAAGATGATTCAATTAAGGTAAGAAAGCCTTTAGCTGCAGTTTTTTCAGAAATTGATTGTAAAGAATTTTTTTACATTGATAAGGGGATTATTGTTAATATATTGTATGTAATGAAGATCCAAGATAATATGGCTGTTTTAAAAAATAATGAAATTTTATCAGTAAGTAGAAATCATATTAATGAATTAAAGTCTAAAATTCATATGTTTTGGGGAGAAAATTTGTTGTGATATTTTGGAATTTAGATTATTTAACTTCAATTTTTTCAATTATAATAGGTTACAGAGTATTAAATTTATTATTTCCAATTAGATTTAATAATAAACAAACAACTATATATGAAATTTGTTTCTCTGTTCTTTTATCATTAATTATTTACATTCTGAATATGGTGGGATTACCGGATTTACTAACGCTTCTATTTTGTATTATTTATTTTACAGTTACTTCAATAATTTTATATAGTACTAAAATGAAATTTATATTTTCTCTTGTGTCTTTTTATTTTTCTGCAATATTATTTTGCAATAGCATCGCGTTAGTTATTACGAATGCACTAAATGATAATAATTGGGATGCACGTAATCAATCAATGGACTACGTAATTGTTATTTATATAATCAGGATTATAGAAATAATAATTTTATATCTTTTTTATAAAATTATTTCAAGGAAATTTGATGTGAACACTATTTTTAAAAAGTATAAACGTTTCTTATTGATTGCTATTTTAGGTTTTTTTATATCTTATTTTGTTACAAAAAAATCATTTGTTTATGTGAATCAAGTTATCGTATCAAGTTGGATTGCATTCATCATTTTTGGAATATTAACATTATTTTTAATTGTATTATTTTTCACTAATTATGAAAAAGAAGAAGAAAAGAAAATAATCGAGTTCAAAAATAAGATATTACAAGAAGACTTCATTAAAATGCGTGAACTTTATGAAAATAATGCTAAAACTTATCATGATTTAAATAATCATATGACAACTTTGTATAAATTAATTAAAGACGATAAAAGTGAAAAAGCGTTGGATTATATTAATAATATATCAAAACCAATATTGAGTAATTATGGACGAAATATTTTTACTAACAATACCATTGTAGATTTTGTAATTAACAATAAAATGGAAATGATGAAGGAAGAAAAAATTAAAAATACTATTGAGGTAGAAATTCCCCAAGAATTGAAAATAGCTGATAATGACATTGTAGCTGTACTGTCTAATCTTATTGATAATGCGATTGAAGCATGTCAACATATTGATCGGTTTGACGAACGGTGGATAAAGATTACAATGAAAAAAATTAATGAAATGATTTTTTTGAAAATAGAAAACAGTATTTTGATTGAGCCAAAGCTTTTAAATAATCATTTCTTAACAACTAAGGAAGATAAAAAATTTCATGGATGGGGTTTGAAAAGTGTAGTATCTATAGTAAATAAGTATGAAGGATATATTAGGTATGAATATACACACAAGTCATTTGATGTAGTAATATCTTTGTCAGATATTGATGGGCCAAATTAATGAATTTACGTTAATACCCTGACAGAGGGATGATGAAGGGGAAAGGTATGTTTCTTTTAGAACATATCGAAGCTTTATCTCCAGATAAAAAGAATAACGTTTGCACCAAAAGAAGAACAGAGTCCAAAAGTTATTGTAGAAATGTTAAAACTCGCGTGGCAGAAATGTCTTCTAGCATCGAAGGTCTAATTGTTGTTTTTTTTGAAGAACTAATTTTTATACTTTCCAATGAAGGAACCATAACTATTAAAGAATCAAATGCAAGGAACGTTGAAGAAAAGCAGCATGTAAAGTGGTTCGAAAATGATTTCTAAATGAGATAGATTGTAGCCAGTTACCAAGAAGAGATATTTTATATATGGATGTGAAAACATTTTTTGTGTCGGGAGAAGCAGTCAAAAAAGGGATTGGCCCTATAGATGCTTATATTATAGTTTCGTCAAAACTAAATAAATTTGGACCAAATAACCAAAGTTTTGAGTCAACTGGATCTAATGGTGACTTAGTTGTAGTAGTTAGCCCAAAAGTTAAAAGAAGATTTGGGCTAACTACTGGTTCAAGAGTGTATGAATTCCTAATATCAAGTTACTTCAAGACAACATAGTAGAGCCTAATATGAAGCTGTATATCGAAATAAATATGAAAATAAATAACACTTTAAAGAGAGTTACAGATGGGGAGAAATGTTTTTCTTAATCTGTGATTGAGTTTATTTTAAGCTTCACCAGAGCGGATCAAGCCAATGCTAGAAGTGTGATGTGAATATTTAGATGAGGTTTATCATGAAATTGTAGAAATGTATGGAGATATTGAAACCTACTTTCTCCAAGCGTGTAATCTTGAGAAGAGAAGCATACAAAATCTTAAACAATTAGTACTAGAATAGGCGTGCTTCTATTCGATTCATTTTCTAGGAAATACTTGTTGTAATAAGGAAAAGTTTGAATCCAAGGTGTTGACATCTATTTTAAATAGGAGTAACATTTTTTATATAATAAAAAAATAAGTCTCTGTTAGGTGAGGCTCCTGTATAGAGAAATGCTACTGCCCAAAAATGTCGAGAGACGCCAATGGGTCAACAGGAATGATCGAATTAAGGTTTTTCTTAATGTAGCTGGTAACGTACCTATGCTATACAGTGCTAAAACTCGGCGAGGGAGAGGTTCGCAGATTTCTATGTTTATTAGGAATCGCTTATTTATGTATGTAATGACCTTTACTCGCTTATGAGTAGAGGTCTTTTTATTAACAAACTATGACCATTTCCATAGTATAAATACTGACTAAAAAATGAAAGAGGAGGTGAGGAGCATGTCAAATTCTGACTCGGTTCCGTTACCCATATACTGCAAAACAAAAATATATGATGTAGGCAGGAAACGACTTGTTCCTCCCTCTATAATTTATCACTAAAATAGCGGTCAGCTTATAGTTATGTGCTGAAATAATTATGAGTTGAGCATAGACACTTTAACTGAGTTTAGGAATATCCATTGTTAAAGTGAGATAAATTGAGAAACAAAGCGTTTCTTCCTATGTTATAAAGGAGGAGACGATAATATGTTATATGTAAACAAACTTGTGGGTAACACTTCTTATAAACAAAGTAAAAAAATAATGAAAGAACAATCTATGTTAAAACAAAATAGAGACTTGTTAATTGAAATTGCAACGAGAGATGTGAAATCTGTATTTGCTTATTTTAAAACAACAAGAGATGGTCTTTCTATTAAAGAAGCACAGAAACGTATTCACGTGTACGGAAAAAATGAATTATCTTCAAAGCGAGCAATTCTTTCGGATGTAATGATGAAATTAGGCGAAATGATTCCTGGATTTGTAAAGCAACGTGTTCATAATGAAAATCAGTGTGAGATTGTGACGGTTACCGTTTCTAGAGTAGAAGGATGTACAAATGTAGGTATGAATAGTGAATCAAGAATAATGAAACTTCCAGTTGAGGAGCTAGTTCCAGGGGATATGGTTTTTCTTTCAGCAGGTGATACAGTTCCAGCTGATGTACGTATTGTTTATGCGGAAGATTTGCTAGTAAATGAATCGGTGTTAACAGGGAAAGAAATAAATGTAGAGAAATTTGAAAGCTGTTATCACCTTGAACGCAAACGTTTTATTCCATTAAAACGTATGAAAGACTACAATCCACTTCAACTTGAAAATGTATGTTTTAAAGGTACACATATTGTAAACGGAACTGCGAAGGCTGTGGTCGTTTCAACAGGTAAAAACACGTATTCTGGATTGCTTCATACATGCTGTAGCCAAACATCTTGAGCTGTTAATGGTGCTAAATATATGAAAACATTGTATAATAGATAAAGTTGAACAGAAACGTAGAATGGTAATCTATTTATATAACCTTACGTGATAACGTGAGGTTATTATTTTTTGTTAGTAGGAGAGGAATTATGAAAAAAGTATTGTTAGTTGATGGCATGGCACTATTATTTCGTGCTTTTTACGCAACAAGTGTTTACGGCCAATTTATGAAACGACAAGATGGTACCCCAACAAACGGGATTCATGGTTATATGAAACATTTATTAACAGCGGCGCAAGCGATTGAACCGACGCATATTGTAACGTGCTGGGATATGGGAAGTACGACATTCCGAACAGAATCTTTCTCAAACTATAAAGCAAATCGTGCAGCACCACCAGAAGAATTGATTCCGCAATTTGATCTCGTGCAAGAGATGACATCGAAGTTATCTATTCCTGTAATTGGACTGAAAGGCTATGAGGCTGATGACTGTATTGGTACGTTGGCAAAAGAATACGCTAGTGAGGCAGAAGTATATATTTTAACAGGTGATACAGATTTATTACAGCTTGTTGATACAAATGTTACGGTAATGCTTCTTCGTAAAGGTATTGGAAACTATGAGTATTATACGCCAGAGAAGATTAGGGAAGAAAAGGGTGTAGAACCTTGGCAAATCGTTCATGCAAAAGCGTTTATGGGGGACACGAGTGATAATTATCCAGGTGTAAAAGGAATTGGCGAAAAGACAGCGTATAAACTAATTCAAGAACACGGAACCGTAGCGGCAGTATTAGAAAATATAGTGGCATTAACAAAAGCACAGCGTACAAAAATTGAAAATGATTTGGAGAATTTAAACATATCATTACAATTAGCACAAATTCATTGTGAAGTTCCGATTTCATGCTTGCTAGAAGAAGGACTGCATACAATTGATGAAGAGAAAGTACGATTTGTTTGCGACCAAATGAACTGGGGAAGACCTGAAATATTTATAAATATGCTGTAAAAGCAATGCTAGGGAGATTGCTTACAACTATAGATAACGTCTGATCAAATATATTTTGATTAGGCGTTATTTTTTATGTGATTTCTTTTAATCGATAAAGTTATCAGAAAAAATACTTAGTTTTCATTTGGAATTCAAATAGATTTCACACGAATCTTTTATTATAAGACTACACAGATAATTACTTATCTTTTATATAAATGATCCTTTGATAATTTATTTGTAATCATGAAGGAGGAAAAAACATGCGAAAAAAAATAAGAAAATCCTTTAAACAATTATTGATAGAGAATAAACAATTATTATTAAGTGATAAAGAGAATTTAAGAGAAATAGAGGAAAAAATTGAAAAAAGGCATGTATCGTATCGTCTATCCAGTAATTGAATAAGATGAAATTTTCTGTGAGATCCCTTCATTTATAACTCTGAAGGGATTTTATTTGAAAATGTGAAAACAGATGTATGGCTTGTTTCGACCAGTGGAGGAACGGATGTATGTACTGCATTTGTTGGTGGCTCTCCTATATTGCCTGTTTACGCAGGTGAAATACAAACTCGTTCTTTAGGTGCAAACGTACAATCATTTGATGATGAAGGGAATTCGATTACTAATGAAGTTGGAGAGTTGGTTATAACTTCTCAAATGCCATCTATGCCTATATATTTATGGGGAGATGACAATAATAAGCGTTATCTTGAAAGTTATTTTGAGATGTATCCAGGGATTTGGCGACATGGTGATTGGATCAAATTTGATGATAAAGGGAGCTGTGTTATCTTCGGGCGATCAGACTCTACGATCAATCGGCTAGGTGTACGTCTAGGGACGAGCGAAATCTATCGTATAGTTGAGTCCCTGGATGCCATTATGGAGAGTTTAGTAGTAGATTTAGAGCTCCTTGGACGTAAATCATTTATGCCGCTATTCGTTGTGTTAAAACCTGGAGTGAATATGAGTAATGATCTAAAAGAAGCAATAAAAGCTGAAATAAAACAAAAGGTTTCACCCCGATTTGTCCCTGATGAAGTTTACGTAGTAGAGCAAATTCCAAAAACATTGAGTGGAAAGAAATTAGAAGTTCCAATTCGAAAAATTCTATTAGGGTTTCCAGCAGAAAAGGTAGTCAATCAAGGTTCCATGGTCAATCCTGAATCATTAAGCTTTTTTATGGATTTAGCACAAATTATCAATAAGCAAGAATAATAGAGTTCTTCCTTATTTATCCTGCTATTCGTGGGCAGTAAGATCTCCACCTCAAGATTCAAAGAAAAACGAGGAAGGTAGGTGGGGATCGGGCTGCCCGTAAAAAAAAACGATTGGTGAGGGCTAATAATCAGTGGTGGATGAAGAAAACCCCCACTGATTAAAGTTTCAAAGTATATATGTAATCAGTATGTAATTCCTAAAGATTACGATAGAAATGAGCAACATATTTTTATGGATTATGATAAGGGAGATAGTAATGGGATTGTGAAGTTAGATGAAGCCGCTTTCGGGGTAAATAGAAGTAATTTTATACAGAGAAGAATTGAACAATCTGAGCAATGTATAGTTGTAAAAGACAAAGAAAATTATATTGTGGGATATGGAATGAGCGTACAAACTCCAGAAAATAGAATTATAGGACCAATTGTCGCGCTGAATGATCATATCGCAACTACAATTGTTCATCATTTGGCAAAAGATTATAAAGGAAGACTTAGAATTGATGTACTAGAAGGAAAAGAATTTTTTATGACAGTGCTCGAGACAGTTGGATTTCAAAAGGTAAATCAACCGCCAATTATGTTGAAAAACAGCACTCAATTTTTGAAAAGAAATGGTGAATTATATGGAATTGCTGCACAGATATTTATAAATTAAAAAGATTCCTTTTAAAAAAGGAATCTTTTTAATTTATAAATGTGATTTTTCTATTCTCGATATTGATTATGAATAGGGGAAAATAGATCTTCTTCGACATCTCTAACAACAGAAAAATGATCGACATTATAATGGCCATGTAGTGTTTTATTATGATGTTCAATAATTTTTTTTGCTGATAAAATCGTAGAATCATTCGTGGAATGCCCATTTTTAATTAAAGTGACATCAAATCCCTGTACAGTTGCTGTTCTAACGGCAGTATCAATACAATGCTCGGTTTTGCAGCCGCCTATAACGAGATGACCAATTTCTTTCTCTTTTAAAATGGCATGTAAAGAGGTGTTATAAAATGAATTGGTGGCTTGTTTGTCTATGATTTGTGCTGCATGCGGAATTCTGAGTTCCTCATGTACTTGAAATCCTTTCCCCATACCAGAAGCAACATCAGTATCTCTGACGAAAATAATAAGAGCATTGGATTGAATTGCTTTTTGAATGGCTATATTTATGTTCGTTAATAATTGCTCTTTATGAAATACTGCAGATTCTTGCTCGTTTCCATCAATAAGTTCTTGTTGAGCATCAATAATTAATAGAGCTTGTTTCATTATATTTCTCCTTTTTATTTCGTGATTTGTAGGTAATAAGTTTGTCTCGATGTTTAGAATATAGATAGAGAGACAGGTACGGAATAAAGAAAATTCCCGTTGATTAAAGTCACACTTTATTTATTTCGTGATGCTGTAGATGAATCCTTTTTATATAAGGGAATTATTTCATTTTCTTTATTGATCTTCACATCATGTAATACCTTACAATATAACCAAGGAGAGAAAGTGAAAATTAGTGAAGTAATTAGTGTTGTTTTTATCTTTTAGGAAATCAAGAAATCTAAGAGAGATTGTCAAGGAAAAGTCATTCTCATAAAGCCTAAAAACATGTATGATAGGAAGTGGAGAATTTTTTGGTAGGTGGGAACAGCATGCAAACGGTACAAGATTATCTTTCATTCTTACACACAAAAGGATTTAAATTATCAGAGGATGCACAAGGGTTTATTAGGTTTGGTCAAGGATATACGGGTGCATCTGATGGGCTTGTGAATGCAGCGATTGAAGCAACAATTAAACATCAATTACAGTTTGATGGTAGTTATTTTATCGCTTTATTAGAGCGTTTGAAGGAAGAGAAAATTACCGATAAAAAAAGCGCAAAGGCTTTTATGCGGACGTTACAAGCGTAACTTCACGCAGCCTGCGCTTCTTTTTTTGCTTTTGAAGGAAGTTCAACGAAGATCATGCCTAAGAAAATACAAAGGCAACCAAGTACTGAAGGAATAGAAAGCTGTTCGTTTGCGACAAGAACACCTGTTAATGCAGCAAAGACAGGTTCCATTGCAAAAATAATGGCAACTCTCGTTGGAGAGGTATGTTTTTGCGCAGCTGTTTGAATAAAAAAAGCGATGGATGTTGCGAACACGGATGTTGCAAGTAGAGCAAATAAAAAAGCAGAATTCGTCCATAAAGAGATTGAAAATAACTTTTTCCAGTCCTCGAATAAAAAAGCACAGATAGAAGAGAAAATTCCAACGGATAATACTTGAGCTGTACTTAATAATAAAGGGGATATTTTTTTAGAAAAGACTCCGTTAATGAGAATATGGGCTGCAAAAGCAATTGCACAGCCGAGAACAAGTATATCACCAATATTCAATTGAAAAGAATCACCAGCGGTTAGTAAATATAAGCCTGCTGTTGCAGCAGTAATGCCAAGTATGATAAAAGGTGTAACTCTTTGTTTTAAAAAGATAAATGAAAGAATCGGAACCATAACAATGCTGAGTCCAGTTAGAAATCCTGCTTTAGAAGAAGTGGTATAGAGTAATCCAAATGTTTGTAATAAATAACCGATAAATAAGAAAAATCCGATAATTAAACCAGCAATGCTACTATGTTGAACTTCTTGTTTTGAAGTTTTTTTCGAGAATATAAATTGGACAAATAATAAAATGATTCCAGCAAATAAAAAGCGAACACCATTAAAAGTAAATGGCCCAACAAATGACATTGCATTTTGAACGACAACAAATGTGGCTCCCCAAATAAAGGAGACAAATAATAAAGCGAGAGGAGCAATCCATCCTTTTTTCACACTAAAACCCCCATTAATTTTGTAAAATGGCTTTTCTTGCTAATTCATCGGCAACTTTGTTTTGACTACTTGGAATCCACTTTATAAAGAAAAGATCAAAGCTTTTGATGTACGCTAGTGCTTCTTCTAAAAGTGGTGCATACGTTTTGTTTTTTGCATATTCTTTTTCTACAGCACGTTCAACAAGCTGTGAATCTGTGCGAAAAGATACAATGCTATAATTATGTTCCATGCAATATTTTAATGCGGTCAGTAATGCATGATATTCAGCTTCATGGTTGGACATGATTCCAAGTGGCAGTGATAATTGCACAGGTGGCTGCACACCTTTAATAAAAATTCCAGCGCCAGAAGGGCCTGGATTTCCCTTTGATGCACCATCAATATATACTTCAATCAAAATTGAATACCTCCATTATTATATAGCGTTAGCTGATAGTAATCACCCCGCCTAAAAATCTCTAGGGGCGGGGGATAGAATATGAAAAATGCACTTTATCCAATTGTAATGCTGTAGCGACATGTAAACGTTTCATTTGCTTGTAAGGACTGTACGCCTTTTTTCTCTTTGAAATCTTTAGCTGCTTCTACCTCATCAGCAATTCCATACCACGGTTCGATACATAAGAAAGGAGCGTCATTTCCTGGTGTCCACACACCAACGAATGGGAAACTTTCAAATGCTACTTTTACAAACTTATTATGTTTATGAGAGCGAATGGAAATTTCATTTGTATTCATATTTTCAAAAATAAGGGCATCATTTTTGAATAAATCGTATGTAAGTGGTAATTCTGCCTTGTTTTCAACCATTAGTTGTTTTTCTTGTGAAAGAAATGGTCCTTCTAGAACGCTTGTTTCTAAATATTCAGGGCCATTAAATGATAAATGGTAATCTGTAAATGATTCACCTTCTACTAAAGGACAATTGAAGCCTGGATGTGCTCCGATAGAAAAGAACATTTCTTTTGAAGTAGGGTTGATAACTTCATAAGTAATATGTATATTTTGCTCGTCTAGTTCATAAGAAACACGTAACTCAAACTCGTACGGATATTTTTGTAAAGTTTCTTGATTACTAGTGGCTGCATATGTAATCTTTGTTTCACTTTGTTCTGTTACTGAAAATGTAAGGTCACGGGCGAAACCATGTTGTGTTAATGAATACGGTTTACCATCTACATAATATGTATCGCTCACTAACCTACCAACAATTGGGAATAAAATTGGTGCACGGCGCCCCCAATAGTTAGGATCACCTTGCCACATATATTCTGTGTTATCTTCTTTTAAGCGGACGCTTTGTAACTCTGCACCTTTTTCAGAGATGGAAACGATCACTTTTTCATTTTGAATTGTTGCTGTCATGAAGTGAAACCTCCTAAATCTTTCATATCCTGTATTATACGTGGTCTATAAGAAAAAGGGTAGTGGATGGTAGGAATCTATTGACGAATGGTTTGCTATTGCGTACAGTATAAAATTGTTGTTTAAAAACGAATCACGTGGTTCGAAACCATCATCCCACGTAAAGGTATGCCTGTTATGTATTGGATTAATAAACGAGTGCAATTTGAAAAGGTGATGTAATAAATAAAGAGGCTGAACCAAATCGAAAGGATTGGGTAGCCTCTTTATTTGTATATAAGTAAGTTCTCTCAGTATATCTAATAGCAGTAAAGAAACCGAGATTCAGAAAAAAATTGCATTTGTTGGATTAGGGACTTTAATGATTGTGATGTTAGAATTGATAGTTTTTTCATTACTATAACACGTGACTGAATTTTCTTTTTTGTTTTCGAAGAGGATAAGGGCTAAATTTAAGTTAGTATTTCTATAAGTAATCGCTTTATCCCGATTTGTGAGGACTGATTAAAGTTTCGTTTTATCCCGCATTAACGGACAGTAAGATCCCTACCTCAAGATCCAGAGAGAAATGTGGAAGATAGGCGGGGGATAACTGCTCGTAAAAGCCCGATTGGTTAACCATCAGTGGAGGATGAAGAAAAACCCCACTGATGGAAGTTTCACTTTATCTCAAAATTTTGAGGAGTTCAAAGGACTTTGATGGAGGATGAAGCCCCTCTAATCATACAGACTCTCCTCTTTCTTGTGAGTTAGGAGAGCAGTCTAAGTTAAGTTCAGATAATGGTAGTTACTTACAATATGATTTGATTCATTCGCATATAATACTGTGACTCTTGGTAAAATAAAAATATGAAGTCTTATATAAGGGGAAAATAGTATGAAGTATAAAATGAATTGGTTGTATAAAACAAAACATGGTCTTCAAACAGAATTAATAACAGATTATATGAGTATGGAAGAAGCTCTCCAATTTGCAGTGGATTTTGAGAAAACGGGAAGAGTAAAAGAACTCGTATTTTACGATGAAATGGGCGCGGAATGGACGCTGAAAGAAATGAAAAAATTGAGTAAACAAGTGGAAGAAGATCCGCAAGAAATTTGCATTTACTTTGATGGAGGGTATGACATCGAAACGAAAGAGGCGGGACTTGGAATATGCGTGTACTATAAAAAAGGGAAAAAAGTGTATCGTGTTCGTCGAAATGCTTACATAGAAGG
The DNA here is from genome assembly GCF_038006685.1 of Bacillus sp. FSL K6-0042. NCBI lineage: Bacteria > Bacillati > Bacillota > Bacilli > Caryophanales > Bacillaceae > Bacillus > Bacillus sp. FSL K6-0042. The sequence continues at coordinate 1,562,612 of NZ_JBBOVS010000001.1, read as the reverse complement.
TATATATGATAATAATGAGGCAGAGTATGCAGCGTTATTATATGGAATGGATGTATTGGAAGAATTAGGAATAAAATATGAATCAGTTACGCTTTATGGTGATTCTCAAGTCGTACTTCAGCAATTAGCTGGACAGTGGCCATGCTATGATGAACATTTGAATCACTATTTAGATCAAATTGAACAAAAAGCAAAGCAAATGAAATTGAAGCTTGTCTGTGAGCCAGTAACAAGAAAACAAAATAAAGAAGCACATCAATTGGCCGCGCAAGCATTGGAAGGGACACCGATCGATAGTCATAAGGAAGTAACAGAATAGAGAGGTGCACTGGTGAATAAGAAGCAGCTCATTATAGAGGTAAATGATTTATTAGAGACGTATTGTGGAGGGTGTTTTTTACAAGAACACTATAGAAAAACACAAAGTAAGTACTATGCCCATTCTTTTTGTATTCGGCAATGCACAGTGGGAGCGAAGTTAAAAGAATATGGCAATCAATTATCATAAAAAACATCCAGAGGTAGCTCTGGATGTTTTTTTAATGCTTAGCTTCTTTCAATTGGTGTTCGCATAGGCTTAGTTTTTTTTCTTCATTCATTAAGAAAGGCTCGTCTAAATCTGTTGCAACAGATTTCATTGTTTCAAGCTGAGAGCGTGCAGATTCTACTGCAGTTGTCGCGTGCTGCAGTGATTCAGGATCCATTGTAATTGTTGCAGAACCTACCATTTTTTGTGCTGTTTCTACGCGGAATTTTACTTCTTCAAAATCATTTACATGTGAACCCATTGTCGATTCCTCCTTTGTATTCTGTCACATTTCACATAGTTTTTACTCTGTAAAAAGGAAATATACAAAGGAATAACAAAGGAGGTTACCAAATAAGGTAACCTCCTGTTATATGTTGGATTAAAGTTTTACTACGTTAGCAGCTTGTGGTCCACGGTTTCCTTCAACGATGTCGAAAGATACTTCTTGACCTTCTTCTAAAGCTTTGTAGCCTTCGCCTTGAATAGCTGTGAAATGTACGAATACATCGTCAGCACCTTCAATTTCGATAAATCCAAAACCTTTTTCGTTGTTAAACCATTTTACTTTTCCTTGCATGTTACAATTCCTCCTAAAAAACGATTCCTTTTTCATTTAGTGAATTTCATTTGAAATATTTGTGAATTCATAAAACTGAAAATGCTATATTATCGAATATTCTGCTAAATGATATTTTAAATATACACGAAATGGTAGATTTTAGTCAAGTAAGCGGTTTTATCTTTTTGTATTTTTAAATAATTTTTCACACAAGTTTTTAAAATGGTATAGGACAACTTTTATTCTTAATATGCTTAAATGAATGCTGTACATAATGAGGTGAGAGAATGAGTAAGTCTTATTTGTTAGATAATCAAGAAATTAAAACTAGGGGTGATATACCAAGTTGGGTTTCAAAAGAATTTGAGAATTTTTCTAATGTTGTATTAGAGCCAACTTTTCCGTGCTATTTTGGCTTAACGGCCTTAAAGAAAAATGAACTTCGTTACTCGTTTTTATCTCAGGATGATTGGAGTCATTTACCCAAGACTCTGTTTTCTTTTTTACAGTTAATGAATGAGCGACCAGTTGTAAGAAGAGGTTTTTTTCTTTTTGTTGAGCCAGAGTGTGAAGAGAGATCGCTCGAATATTACCGCACGTACTTTTGGAGAGTGCTACAATATTTACATGAAAAGGATGAAAAGCCATGGCCAGAGCAAATTCCAAAAAATCCAGATCATTACTTATGGGAATTTTCATTTGGTGGTGAGCCGATGTTTGCATTTGGGAATGCTCCTGCCTATAAACAGAGAAAAACGAGGCATTTAGGAAATTCGCTCATTATAGGATTTCAGCCACGGATCATATTTGATGGATTAGAAGGAGATCGACCGAAAGGGGCATATTCCAGACAAACGGTTAGAGAACGAGTGGAAAAGTGGGATCGGCTGCCGAAACATCCCAATATTAGTCACTATGGTGATCCAAATCATCAGGAATGGAAACAATATTTTATTGGAGATGACATCGAACCAATCGAAGGGAAATGTCCATTTCATCATAAAGTACTAAAATGAAAGCCATCATTAAGGATGGCTTTTTTGCATGTTTTGGATAAAAAAGGGCATTTTATATATGTATATTTTTTATAAAAGCTAGTCTATTTTTAGTACTATTTACATTAGCTAATAGTAAAACGATATAGAAAGGATAGAGCGATGTTTGGAGCAATTATACAGCAATTTATACTAGGAATTTCATTAGCGGCACCAGTAGGGCCAATTAATATTGAAATGTTAAAAAGAGGGATTGAACGTGGGTTTTGGCATGCTTGGCTTGTTGGGATAGGAGGCATGAGTGCAGATATTTTATTTATGTTGCTTATTTACTTTGGATTATCTTCTGTATTTATGTATACATATGTACAAGCATTTATGTATTGTATAGGTTTTTTCTTATTGTTTTATTTAGGATTTCAAAGTGTAAAACAAGGAATTTTACATTCAAATATGGAATATAAACAAGAAGAGGTAGGTGGACTTCGTCAATCCTTTATGGCAGGATTTTTAATTGCGGTATCTAATCCGTTAAATCTTGTCTTTTGGTTTGGTGTATATGGGAGTACGCTTAGTTCACTGCTCACGAAAGTAACAAAACAAGAGGCCTTTTTATATAGTCTTTGCATAATTGGTGGCATTATTTTATGGAATTTAAATATTGCCTTTTCTGTTCATTTTGGACGCACATTGCTTAAGCCAAAGGCGCTCGGTTATATTACAGCGGGAGCTGGTTTTATCTTAGTCGGGTATTCGATTCATTTTGCGTATAAAGCTTTACAGTTGTTCATATAAGATTGAAGGGGAGATTTTTATGTATCGAACCACAGTTAATGGAAAAGAAATTATCATTACATTAGCACCAAAAATCCGAAAAGAAGTAACGGATAGGGACCCTTTATATGAGGCCGTTCTTCAAACTGTTGAAAGACTACTTCAAACAAAGCAGCCAACATTTGCTGTAAATCATGCAATGCTGGGACTGATTATTGGAGAAGTACAGAGAGGTGAAGTCACTGTCTTTGCAGTTGAACATATTATACCGAAACAAAATATATTTGGTTCACAGAATTTTTTCTCTACAATAGAACAGCAAGCAAATTTGTGAGTAAAAGAGAATAAGATAGATAGAATGAAAACAGTCGTAACGATATGTTAGGGCTGTTTTTTCTAAGAAAGGGGATAGGATGAATGAAAAGGGTGATGAAGGAGTTCTTTTTCCAACATGATATTATGATTGTGTTTGGAGTATTTATATTGTTTATCATTATTTTGAAAATGCAATTATTTACAGGGGTGGCGATTCTATCATGTCTTGCGGGAATCGTTTTTTATACAATCAATGAGTATATAACACATCGGTTTTTATTTCATATGAAACCTCCTAAAAATCCATTTTTACTAAAAATGTTAAAGAGATTACATTATGATCACCATGTGTACCCGGATGATTTAAAGCTATTATTTTTACCAGTATGGTATAGCATGACAGGATTTGCAATTTATTTGTTCATTCTGTATGGACTTACAAGTAATATAACGATTACATTTTCATTTGGAATTGGGATGATTATCATGTTGCTCGTCTATGAATGGAAACATTATATAGCTCATAGACCAATCCGTCCTTTGACTGGTTTTGGTAGATGGCTAAAAAAACAACATATTTTGCATCATTATAAAAATGAAAATTATTGGTTTGGTGTGTCGAATCCAGTTTATGATTTCTTATTTGGAACTTATAAAAACGGAAAAGATGTTGAATTAAGTAGGACGGCACGTAACTTAGAAAAAGAGAAGGACAAGAAAGTGGTGCGATGAGCACTTCTTTTTATTTTAAAAAAATATATTAAAAAATTGGGGAAATATGACGAAAAATGTCTATCGAAAAATCTGTGCAGAGAAGCAAAGATTGTCTAAAATAAATGTAAGTTTCTGAATATTTATAAAATTTAGTTTTCTGTTTGTGAGGGGGAACTTGATTTAAAGAATGAGGGAGAGGGGACAGGGGAAATGAAACGAGATGATAGTTCAGCACGCAAGTTACAAAGTGAGGTGAATTATACAGAAGTCGTCCAGTCAGCGGAATTTCAAGCATTGTTAGAAAAGAAGCGGAAATTTATTGTTCCGATGAGCATTTTCTTTTTAAGCTTTTTTATTGCTCTGCCGCTTTTGACTTCTTATTCAAAAGTGTTGAATACACCAGCGTTTGGAGATGTTACATGGGCGTGGATCTTTGCTTTCGCACAATTTGTTATGACGTGGTCGTTATGTATGATGTATAGCAAAAAAGCGGAATCGTTCGATAAGACTTCACAAAAAATTCTTCAAGATATACAAAAAGGGAGGGGATAAATTTGAACGTAACGGCGTTTGCACTATTTTTGATTATCGTTCTTGGTACGCTCGTCATTACATATTTTGCATCGAAAAAGACGAAAAATGCGAGCGAGTTTTATACGGCAGGAGGAGGCTTAACTGGGTGGCAAAATGGTTTGGCCATTGCGGGAGATTATATGTCAGCTGCTTCTTTTTTAGGGATTGCAGGGGCAATCGCATTAACTGGATTTGATGGTTTCTTTTATAGCATAGGCTTTCTTGTTGCCTATTTAGTTGTATTATATCTTGTTGCTGAACCGCTTAGAAACTTAGGGAAATATACATTAGCTGATATGATTGCAGCACGTTTTGATGCGAGAAAGGTGCGCGGAGTTGCAGCTTTAAATACGATGACGATTTCAATTTTCTATATGATTGCACAGCTTGTGGGAGCAGGAGCACTTATTAAATTATTATTAGGAATTGAATATACGACAGCCGTTTTAATTGTTGGAACGTTAATGACAGTGTATGTAATTTTCGGAGGTATGACAGCGACGAGTTGGGTGCAAATTGTAAAAGCAGTTTTGCTAATGGCAGGAACATTTATTATTTCAGTAATTGTATTTGCAAAATTTAATTTTAGCGTGACAGAAATGTTCGCGCAGATGAAAACGGCAACACCTCTAAAAGAGGCATTTTTAAATCCAGGTGTGAAATATAAGAATGGATTAGATACGATTTCTTTAAATTTAGGTCTTGTTTTAGGGACAGCTGGTTTACCTCATATTCTTGTTCGCTTTTTCACTGTTCGTGACGCGAAAACAGCACGTCAGTCTGTTGTATATGCAACGTGGTTAATTGGTGCATTTTATATTATGACGATTTTCTTAGGGTTTGGTGCAGCTGCATTTGTAGGAAATGCTGCAATTATTCAGGCAAATCCAGCTGGTAATATGGCAGCACCTTTATTAGCAAAAGCACTTGGAGGAGATTTCTTATTTGCATTTGTTTCTGCAATTGCATTTGCGACGATTTTAGCAGTTGTCGCTGGTTTAGTTTTAACAGCCGCTTCAGCTTTCGCACATGATTTCTATAATGAAATTATTCGCCGAGGCAAATCAACAGAAAAAGAGCAGGTGTCCATGGCACGCTATGCATCAATTGGTGTGGCAGTACTATCTATTATTTTAGCTTTATTTGCTCAAACGTTAAATGTTGCGTTTCTAGTGTCGTTAGCATTTGCGGTTGCTGCAAGTGCTAATTTACCAGTGATTTTGTTTACGATTTATTGGAAACGCTTTAATACAACAGGAGCAATTTGTGGAATGGTTGTTGGGTTAGTATCAGCTATCGTATTAGTGGTACTAAGCCCGAATGTTTGGAATCCTGAAGCTGGGAAAGCAATCTTTGTTGGAAAAGCATTATTCCCTTATACAACACCTGGAATTATTTCTATTCCACTTGGATTTTTAGCAGCGTATTTAGGGACAATCTTTTCAAGTAAGAAAGAAGATGCAGCAAAGTTCGATGAAATCCTTGTCAAATCTAACACAGGTCATGGGGTTAGTGACGTGTCTGCGCATTAAGAAGAAAGAGAGCTTTCCAGTTGCTTGGAGAGCTCTTTTGTTTTGTCATTTTGCTTGAAAATATTACTCGGCAGTTGGTAGGATTTGTTTTGTTCATGTGGAATGAAAATAAATAGGGGAAAGTTTTACCTCATCATGGGCCAGTACAGCTTGGAAAAATATAAGTTGTTTTGGAAGGTGGAATGTATGATGAAAACGAAACAATCAGATGCATTATTAGCAAAGGATGAAAAGTATGTGTGGCATGGAATGCGTCCTTTTAGTCCAAATAGTACAATGGTTGGGGCAAAAGCAGAAGGATGCTGGGTAGAAGATATAGAGGGAAAACGGTACTTGGATGGGATGAGTGGGCTTTGGTGTGTGAATAGTGGATATGGAAGAAAAGAGCTTGCTGAAGCAGCGTACGCGCAATTGCAAAAACTATCATATTTTCCAATGTCACAATCTCATGAACCTGCAATTCAGCTTGCTGAAAAGTTAAATGAATGGCTGGGAGGAGAGTACGTTATTTTCTTCTCTAATAGTGGATCGGAAGCGAATGAAACAGCATTTAAAATTGCTCGTCAATATTATGCATATAAGGGTGAGCCGCACCGTTATAAATTTATGTCACGTTATCGTGGTTATCATGGAAATACAATGGCGACGATGGCAGCGACAGGACAGGCACAGCGGAGGTATCAGTATGAGCCGTTTGCTTCTGGTTTTTTACATGTTACGCCACCAGATTGTTACCGGATGCCAGAGATTGCGTCACAAGATATTTATGATGTAGAGTGTGTGAAAGAAATTGATCGTGTTATGACGTGGGAACTAAGTGAAACGATAGCTGGATTGATTATGGAACCAATTATTACAGGCGGAGGAATTTTGATGCCCCCGCAAGATTATATGAAAGCTGTTCATGAGACGTGTCAAAAACATGGTGCATTGCTAATTAGTGACGAAGTAATTTGTGGTTTCGGTCGTACAGGAAAAGCGTTTGGTTTTATGAATTATGATGTAAAGCCTGATATCATTACAATGGCAAAAGGGATTACAAGTGCATACTTACCGTTATCAGCAACAGCAGTGAAGAAAGAGATTTATGAAGCATTTAAAGGAAAGGGAGAATATGAATTTTTCCGTCATATTAACACGTTTGGCGGGAATCCAGCTGCTTGTGCGTTAGCACTTAAAAACTTAGAAATTATGGAAAACGAAAATTTAATTGAGCGTTCTGCACAAATGGGATCGCTTTTATTAGAGCAATTAAAAGAAGAAATAGGAGATGATCATCCACTTGTTGGAGATATTAGAGGGAAAGGGTTGCTAGTTGGCATTGAGCTGGTAAATGACAAAGGAACAAAAGAACCAATTGATAATGATAAAATTGCCAGTGTAGTGAATGCTTGTAAAGAAAAAGGATTAATCATTGGACGTAACGGAATGACAACAGCAGGCTATAATAATGTTTTAACGTTAGCGCCACCTCTTATTATTTCAAGTGATGAAATTGCTTTTGTTGTCGGGACATTGAAGACAGCAATGGAACGTATTGAATAAAGGGATAGAAAAGCGAGCCGAATAGGATAGGCTCAATAAAAAATGAGATGATTGTCTTTTGAAGAGAATCATCTCGTTTTTTATATTATGAAACTAGTACTCTATATAGCTACTATGCACTTTGTTTTAATTGCTTATCTTTTACACCGAAAGAATATTTTAACATTGGTGGTGTAATCATTGTTGTTAAAATAACGACAATTATAATTGCTGTAAAGTAATCTTGTGCTAGTAGTCCAGAAGTAAGCCCCTGTCCTGCAATGATAAGAGCAACTTCACCGCGTGAAACCATTCCGGCCCCAATGATTGTAGATGATTGTAAATCAAATCCTGTCATGCGCGCTCCGAAACCACAACCAATCAGTTTTGTTAATACAGCAATTACAGTTAAAGCCAAGATAAACCATACTTTATCTCCAATGCCTGCAAACGTAATATTCATACCAATGCTTACAAAGAAGATAGGAACGAACATTGCATAAGCGATTGGTTCTACTTTCTTTTCTACTTCATGTTTGTAATCTGTTTGAGAGATAGCAATACCTGCTGCAAATGCTCCGATAATGCCTGCGATTCCTAATAGTTCACCGAAATATGCAAAAGCGAAACAAATGATAAGAGCCGCACTAATTATAGACTCTGATACGCGCAGTGGTGATAACCAACGCATAATCATTGGAACACCTTTCCAACCGATTAGGATGATAGAAAGGAAGAAAACAACCTTTTTCAAAATAATCATTGTTAAGCTCACATCACCTGAGCCTAAGAAACTCATGGCAAATGCTAGTAAAATAACAACAAGAATATCATCAAATACAGCTGCTCCCAACATTGTTGTGCTTTCCCGAGTCTTCATTTTTCCTAAGTCACGAAGTGTTTGTACAGAGATACTAACACTTGTTGCACATAGAAGTAATCCTAAAAAGACAGCATTTGCTTGTTCCATACCCATAATTAGTCCTGAAATATAACCACCTACAAATGGGAGAATAATACCGCCAACAGCAACAGCTAAGGATGAATTGCGATTTTCATTTAGTTCTTTTAAATCTGTTTCTAGACCTGCCATAAACATAAGGAGAATAACCCCTACTTGACTTAACTGTGTGAGTAAATCTGAATTGTTAACTAAACCTAATACCGCCGGACCGATTACAATACCAACAATTAATTTCCCGAGTACAGAAGGTTGCCCTAATCTCACACTAATGTCACCAGCAATTTTGGTACTTAGTAAAATTAACGCAATTTGAAAGAAAAATTCCATCTCATCTCTCCTTTTCATTTTTTGTTTTTATTAAACGATTTCTCGGAGTTTGCCTAATGTACTAATATGTAAAACACATTAAACAAGAGGTCTTTATACAGGTTCTTTTGAACTCGTAATTTGAACCTGTAATAAATATATAATAAATTTCAAGAAAAATCAATGTTAAATTGGCAGATTTTCATTGGGGATGATTCATTTTGAATAAGGAATAAATGTCTATATAATGAAGAGGAAGAAAAACAAATTTGTTTTTAAGGAATCAATTTATTTGAAAGAAACGGAGTAGAAAATATGTTATTCAATCAACGTTTTACTATTGGAGAAATGGCAAAAATGCATAATATTGCGGAGTCAACATTACGTTATTACGATGAAAAAGGTATTTTTCATCCATCCATTGTTGATCCACAAACAAATTATCGATACTACACAATCGACCAATTCTCACTTTTAGATACAATTAAATTTTTACGGCAATTAAATATTTCTTTAAAAGAAATAAAGGAATATATTGATGAAAGAAACCCATCTTATGCCCTAAATTTACTTGAAAAACACCAAAAGATGATGCTAAGAAAACAAAGAGAAATTGAATATGCTTTGGCTAAAATGAAGCATAAAATCGATTTGATGAAAGAAGCTACAAAGTCAAAAGCTAATAATGTGACATTTAAAAAATTACCAAAGAGAAAAATTACAGCGTTAGCTATTGCACCAAATATAACGGATGATATGTTTGAGTATTATATCCATTCACTTCAAAAGAATATGAAGCAAATAGATGACAGTTTATTTTCAGGAGACCTGGGTGTGACAGTGTCAAAAGAAGGGTTACTTCAAAATGAATTTCAAGCATATAATAGTGTTTTTATTCTTCTTGATTATATGCCGTTTCAAATTACTACTTCAGATGAAATTAAAGAAGGGATATTCGCCTGCTCTTATCACCATGGGCCATATGAAGAAACGGGTGGAACTTATAAGAACCTGTTAATGGATATCGAGGAGAAAGAATATGAAGTGTCTGGAGATGCGATTGAGCTTGCTTTAATTGACTGGTCTGTGACGGGAAATCCAGAAGAGCAAGTTACAGAGATACAAATTCCGGTAATAAAAAGAAAGTAAGAGGTTATATAAATGTATTTTTAATTCTCACTTGACCTTCAAGTAACTTGAAGGTTTAAAATATGAACAGAGAATTGTAAAGGAGCATTTTGTTATGGAAACAACTGAGAAATTAAGAGAAAAACCAATAAAAAGTTTATTTATATCTTATTTAATACCAGCGGTTCTCGGAATGGTATTAATGTCGGTGAATATTGTAATCGATGCCGTTATGATTAGCCGAGGTGTCGGAGCGAATGGCTTAGCGGGAGTAAACGTTGCTGTCCCGGCCTTTTCCATTTTTTTCTCGATATCATTATGGATTGGAATGGGCGGAGCTACACTGTACTCCATAGCATTAGGTGAAAATAAAATAGAGCGGGCACGGTCTATTTTTACACAATCAATGACAGTGGCGGTTGTAATTGTCGGTATTTTAATGGTCATTTGTTTATGGAGAATAGAAGATTTAGCTTATTTATTTGGAGCTAATGAAGTAATCCTACCGTACGCATTAGACTATTTAACTGTATTATTAACATTTGGAATGATATACGTATTAGAAAATATTTTAAGTACATTTATACGAAACGATGGAAATCCAAATTTAGCGATGGCGGGACTTGTTGTAACAGCGCTGTTAAATATTGCATTTGATTATATCTTTATTTTTATATTTGGTTGGGGCGTAACAGGAGCAGCGGCAGCGACTATCCTGTCAGCAGCAATTGGTTTTCTTGTTTTATTAAGTCATTTCTTTAGAAAAAGTAGTATTTTAAAATGGACCAAATTTCATTTTGAATGGGAGACTGTCAAACAAATTATGGTGATTGGTTTTCCAAGCTTTACAACAGAAATAACAGTAGCGATTGTAACAATTGGATTTAATATAGCCTTTATTCAATATGCGGGGGAATTAGGTGTTGCGTCATATGCAATGGTTAATAGTATTCACTCCATGACACTATTAGTGTTCTTTGGTGTTGGAGCAGCCTTACAACCAATTGCAAGTTTCCATTATGGTGCCAATTTACCGGAACGGTTGAAAGAAGGACTACACTTTGCAGTAAAAACTGCTGTTGCACTTGGATGTGTAGCGATTGTGATCGGTTTATTCTTTGGGAAATATATTATCGGTTTATTTGATGTTCAGTCGACAGAATTACTCACGCTAACTGTGACGGGAATTAGCCTTTTCTTTATTCAATATGTATTTTTAGGCTATAACATTGTATACGGAGAATATTTCCAATCGGTAAGACAAACGAGGAAGTCAGTTTTTATTATTTTAAGCCGTGGTTTATTATTTATTATTCCATTATTATGGATTATGCCAAAGCTGTTTGGAGTGAATGGGATTTGGCTTGTAATGCCAGTCGCTGAATTATTAACAGCGATTATCGTATTTGGAATGAATCGTATTTCTCATCCGGTATCAGTACGAAATATAGAAAGAGAACATGTGGCATGATAGAAATCCCCTTAGTAAGTTTTATCAAGACCTAAATGGAAAAAATCATGAAAAATAAGAGGTGATACATATTAGTCATGTATAATATGTATCACCCTTTTTCAACAATCGCGCCCGATTGTTGAAGAAGAAACAACAAATTACATACTATGGTTTAATATATTCTCCTGTTGAAGCATTAAAGCCCACTGCTTTCATTTTTGTCTGGTCACTATTCCAACCTATCACTAATATTAGATTAATGTTTCTCTCTGTGTCTTTTCTAATTATAAAATTATAGCCTTTAGCCCAATCTTTACCTGGATAAATACTCCCCATTTTCAGTGCTTTTTTAAGCAATCCTGGTGAATCATACTTAATATCTTTCATTTGTATAAACACTTTTTTAGGATAAGGAGAATCATCTTTCCCAGTTAGATCCTTTTCTTCAATAATTTTCCCCTCATAGATTGTGACTAAAAATATTTTATTAGTATCTGGCACCCCAAAATCAATATTCCAGTATTTTCTTTTACCATTGCTCCCAATTGACTTCCCAGGCTTATCTCTGTCTATATTAACTCCCTGTAATAATTGAGCGTTTTTATTCCATTTCAATGCAGATGGATATGCTAATTCAATTGCTTGTATTATTGATAATTCTTGGTTTTTAACAGCTTCTAATGTATCATCAGTTGATTGTAAAGAACGAGCAGATACTTTCTCAACTGTACCAATAGAAATTAACAAAACCAAGACTACAAAAACGATTTTTTTCATTTTCTCGAACCCTTTTTATGGTATATTCTTTCCTAACTTTGTTCAATTATCCTGCATTTGATATTGGCCCTGACAGTATTACGCTATTGAATTAAAAACATATGGTGAGGAGGTGTCAAATGGAAGTAATACTTTTCTTTTTAGGGATGGTGTTCTTAATCACTTATTGTTTATTAAAGAACAAAAAAAGAATGGGTTCAACCAAAAATAAGTTGTACTTTATCAGTCTGATTTTCGCTGTTGTCTTTGCCTTCATCCCTACAACAGGAACAGATAATGGTAGTGATGGAAGTTTTCTTTACTTCGGTATACCTGCACAAAATTTCTCCTATTTCGTTAAAGGGATGTTGGGATTTAATCCATTGGGATTTGTCTTTAACTTTTTTGTGTTTTACTGGTTTTTTAAGCTAATACTAAAGGTATGGGTATTGTTGGTGAAGAAGGATTAATGAGAATAGATTTGAATATTTATTCCTTTATGGGAATGACAGGGATTTTATAAATTAGTGACTTCCGATATCATTAAAATCGCAATAAGCTAGGATTGTACAAAAACACGGCCGATTTCACTTGTCGGCCGTGTTTTCATTTGTGAAATAAGAAAGGAGAGAACAACGTTCTCCTTGTTTAATTTAAAAAATGTTTTAGACTATAGAAAAATAGTTGTAGACTGAAAAGGTGCTTTCCATACTTGAAAACACCTTTTTTATATGAATTCTGTTAAAGTTAGATTTTTACTTAGTTACCAGTAGCTCCTAGTTAGTTTAACTGCTACCAGTAATACTAACTAGAAATTATAAAGTATACGTTCTCCATTCAGGAAAGGTAGACAATGTTTTGTACATAACAAAGGCATCCGTTCTCTAATCCATGTATGAATCTTTTCATTTTCCATATGAAAAGCATAATAACCTAATACAGACATGAGCATGAATCCTTCAACAACCATCAAAATATCTTCAGGTACTTCAGTCTTTCCGAAATAACCTTCAAAAAATAAATTTCTGGTTGTAGCCGTGGAATTTAATGCCCCCATTGCCACGTCGAACAAGTAATACCCATACCCAAATAGACTGTAATCAATAAAGGCGACGCCTCCTAGTTTTGTAACAAGAACATTGCTCATGTTCAAATCCCCATGAATGATTCCCCATGCATTTAGTCCTTCTAAATTCACAAGACGTGAGCTGATCAAATTCAAAGATTTCTCGACCGTATTAAAATTAGACTGACTGAACAATCCTTTCTCAATGCCGCGATAAATTTGTTGAATCATAGTATCTATTCTTTTTGCTCCATAATTCGGTCTAACTTGTTGAAGTGCTCGGTTATATGTACGTAAATACTGATGTAATTTGGCTGTCTGAGTTCCAAACGCTTTGACTATTTTGGGATTTGAAAAGTCTTCTTTGTTTAAGGTTCGGCTATCAATCCATTTTGTAAGGGAGGTCATAGTAGTAGTTTTCTGGTAGTCAAATTCCACAATAAATTTGCCAAAACTATTTTTGATAGGGGTCTGTACTTCAAAATCTGTATTGTTAGCAATATCAAGAAGTAGTTGAAGCTCACTTGTTAATCCTTCTTTTGTGTGCTGTAGTCCAGATAAATTCTCTGTGAAAGGTTGATGAACACGTAATAAATAGATAAAGCCATCAGCTAAGTCTGTCACCTTATAGGTCATATTTTCATTATGTTTGAGAAATGTGATTTCTGGTCGAACAAGTCCATATTCACTAAGAACTTTAACTAACGTTTCATTTGGAATCCCCATTATTTTCTCTCCCTCATTTCCATTAGACAAAATGTATATTCACTATCCAGTCTAATACTTTATTTTAATAAAACCCTTATCATGAAATATAAACGATTCGTTAGTCTAAATCTATATTCTAGTTAATAAAACAAATACAAATAGTAATATCCAATTAGACCAAGGAGGTTCAGTCTAAAACATTTTTCAAACTGAACACTCCTCATATCCTAAATTTTTTTGTATACATCTGCATAAGCAACCTTCAATTGCTCACGCAGTTGTTTTTTCTCTTCTTCTAACTTCTTAATCTTACGTTTCAAAGAGGCGATAATTGCATCTTTATTGTTTTCATCTATCTCACGCTTGATTTGTTTTGGCGTAGGAGCTTCCGCTTGTTGCTGGCGCAGGCTCTCAATCCGTTCACGCAGTTCACGGTTATTGTATAGCGTGGCTTTTGCTACGCCAGCCTCGCTTGCCACACTATTAAAATTGATAGGATCATTGGCTCGCACGAGCCTTTGGATGGCTTTATCCACCTTTTGCGAAGTAGTCGCTTTTCTTGATGCATGAATTGCTTTTAAATGTTCTTTACGGTCATAGTTAACCATTTTCTACACCTTGCTTTCGCTTCATTCGTTCCATTCTGCCGAAGATAACGTTCCCTTCCTGGAGCTTGCTTAAAATCTCTTCATAACGCTTCAAATTTCTAGAACCCTTTTCCACAATGTCTTCACGTCCATACTGTTTTGCCAATTCCATATTTCTGGAGGTTCTTTTGATATGATCCTCATATTTCCCGATATCGAAATCGGAAAAGCCAATTGCTAGGTCCTTACAAGGAGTGCCTTCCTTACCACACGTTAAACAAGGCGCTTCCTCCAAATAAGCACAGCCGCCACTTAAACGAGCGTGACACGTTCCATAGTTATTTTCCATCGCATTTAATTTATGATCTTGCCAAAGGGCCTGCAGGATGTCCTTTGGGATATCTTCATCCGCTTTAATTTCTTGCACCTTACCATTTCTGTCGAAACATAGCCCTTTGCTAAAGACCGCTTCAAATGCCTTTCGCTTCGTGTCATCCAACAGTTTGGCATACCGTAAGGTCATTTCGGGCGAGGCATGCGCCAACAATTCCTGTACAGTTAGAATGTCTGCACCGCTATTTAACATTTTGACAGCGTAGGTATGTCGAAATTGATGAAGTTTAAAGTGGAACAGTTTTCCATTCTCATCTACAATGTTCTTTTGTTTTGCTAGTTTGTTTAATTCTCGTTGAATCCATTTTTGAAAATAAGGATTGCCTTTTCGAGAGCCACGATAACGAACGAAAATGAACCCTTCGGGGTTATTTCCTTGGTTGCTGTTCTCTTTGGATTTGTGAATGAGAATCGCAAGGATGTTTGCCAATTCTTCGTCAATTGGAATTCGGTGTCCTTGTACATAGGTTTTCTCAATATCCGTGACAATGGAGTATTTACCGTTAATCCGCTCCAAACAATTCGAGGTTAAACCTAATACATCCGAAATGCGAAGCCCTGTTTTGTAAGCAACCCATACCACAGGAACGACCTCTTTGTGTAAATCATCGATGTGCATAAAGAGCTGTTCTAACACATAGTCAGGAATGTAATCAATTTGATCAATCGATTTCTTTTTTAACTTCGGCTTGTCTTCTGGAAAGAGTAACAATTGTATACGGGTGTCAGGAGCGATATCGTATTCATATCGCTGGGTGTCTCTCAAGAACTTTCCTATGTAGGTCAGTGTAAGTTGTATATGGCTTTCAGGGTGCGCATTTTTTTGAGTCAAATTACTTCTTGTATATTCATGTAACCATTGGATGTACCGTTCCATATGCGATCGTTTCAACCCTTTTAAATTCGTCCATGAAGGTTCTAAGGAAAATATAAGTGACCAGAACCTTGATAAATGAGTTAGATAACCTTGAGCTGAACCCCATGAGAAATGATTCTTACTAAGTAAGCGTTGTTTGAAATACCTTTTAATATGCTGACGCATTTCCACTTGTTCAATTTTGGTGAAATCAAGGTAATAGTCAGGCTTGGTCTTGTTATAGTTAATTCCATATTTGTCATGTAACATTCGCACATCCCATCGATCTTTCTCCCATTCTTCACGCGTATCAGTCAGGACAAGAAAATTGGAATGAATAAATCGTAAAAAGCTTGCGATGGGTGCTTTATGTATATAAACGCCACCTGTCACGTCTTTTCTTTTATATTGTGTTGATATCCCTTGCTGTTCTAACCAAAACCACCATTCCCGTTCTGTTTGGTCGATGTCCAGATCAAGAAGGGAGAAAAGGTTAGGGTATTTTTCGTTGAGAAATACTGTTAACCTTCGTAAGAGCCTTGCTGGCTCTCCAAATACGGTGCTTAATGACCATTCATCCTTAAATAATTTCTGATACCACACATATTTTATTTCCAGGTTAACAGTCGCGTTATTGATTTGAAAACGCACATTGCGATTTGTACCTTTATATTTCTCAACCATTTCCTGAAATTGAGGAATGTTTTCCAAAAAGTCAACATTCCAAATGTCTTTGACCAAGAAGTAGGGATCCTTCACGTGATGGATGATAACTGAGTCATCCTTCTCTATGGTCTTCATGGGATAACCTGACAGGTCACGCTGCAATCGCTCATGAAATCCAAGTTGTTCTGTATTAACCTGATAAACTTGTTTCATTCTCTCCTACCGTTCGGTTCTTTGATTTGAAATGCGCCCTGTGCCTTTTCCCAATCCTTGCGGATGTCTTCATCCGAAGGATGAAGGTACAAATTCATGGTCGTTTGGATTTGTGAATGACCAAGGCGCTCTTGTACCTGTTTAATATCCTTCGTCTCCTGATAGTACATCGTCGCGTGCGTATGACGAAACTGGTGAGGATGGACATCGATTCCTGTTTTCTGACGCAGTCGTTTGAATAGAGCTTCTACATCCCCGTAGGTCATCGGTCTCCCCATGTTTTTACCGCGCAATTTGACGAACACAAAGTTGGTTTCGACGTCCAATTCGTCAATGACATCGTACATGTAGTCATCATATAAGTCCATGAGGTCCTGTGAAACAAAGATTTCCCGTTCCCCTGTTTTCAGTTTCGCACCGTTCTCTAATTCCCCGCGATCCGTCAGACGAATGCGATGCCCTTTTTGATGACTAAACTTGAAATCCTCTAAAAATAAAGAAAGCGTCTCTCCAATTCTTAACCCTGTCTCAAACAGGAGCTGGATGAGAAAGGTGTCCCGTATATTCGTTGTTGCTGCTAAGACCTGTTTCACCTGTTCTTTTGAGAGCGTCTGCACCCTCTTGCGAGGTTCTTTTACCTTCAATACATTCCGCATAGATAGCTTGTCCTGGTTGATATGATGAAGGAAACTCTTATACCGTGTTCTCCCGCCTGTAAAGACCTGACGTATCAATTTCTCTTCCATATCACGCGGTAACTCTTCATTCCGGTACAAATAGTCATAGAAGTTTGTAACAGCGGTGACCGTAAGGTTCACTGTCCTTTCTGTTTTCTTTGCCTTCACAGGTCGAAGAGACATTACCTTGCTGCTCTCATACGGATTCCGAAGCCATCCTACAAACTCCACCAAGTCCTCTAATCTTATATCTCTGTAATTTTTCTCTATCTCCTGTAAGTACAAAAAATACTGTTTTAGTGCATAACAGTACGTTTTCTGTGTGTTGTTGCTTTTCCCTGTAACATCTAAATACTTCAGGTATTTCATCACAGGAATCACAGGAATGCCTTCATTATCTACTAATATGTATCTCTTACTATTATTCTCTAAAAGCACCTCTTGGACCCTCATAGACATTCACCACCTAAAACCATTTTTTTTACGTTCGGTTTATAGACCTCACTACGCCTCCCGCTGTGGGCTTTGTCCCCCTAACTAACAACAAATTTTCATCTATAACATTATATACATAATAGACAATATTCGTAATATCTGATTATTCATTCCATTATGTATAAAAAAAGAGGATTTATGCTCTATATTGAACATAATATCCTCTTTTAATTATAGTATGTTTAAATGTATTTAAGGGGATTTCTTATTTTTTAGGCTAATTGCAAAAGAGCCTTCAGTTTCTTGTACAGAAGCAAATGCAATGTTTTTTATATCTTCAAATCCTTTTTCTAGTAACTCTTTCCGAAGCCATTTTTCATTTTTATGGATTAATTTTAAATTATCGTATTGAATTTGTGCATCAACGATAAGGGCAATTGGTAATCCTGCATATTTTACATCTATATGCATATCTTTTGGAGTGAGAGGAACAAGCTCTCTTTTGGGTAAAATACTAATGGCGCCATTCGCTTCTAAAATGGCATATTCGATTTCATGTACGCTAGGATATCCTGCTACGCGAAGATTGGATAGCAACTCAGCAATTGGATATCTACTTTTCTTTAGATTTTCAAAAACAATATCTCCATGTTTAATTAAAATAATGGGGTGACCAAGAATGAAACGATTCAGTTTATTTAGCAAGCTTAATTTTGTAATCAAGAGATGGAGGCAAGTAATTACAATCATACCCACAATGGCTTGCAAAGCACCATCAACAGGTATAGCCCGAAAAGCTAAATAAGATAAAAAGATAATGGCTCCAAAATCGTGTGGTGTAAGCTGTGCAAGTGCAGATTTTCCTAGCAGTTTAAGCGATATAAGAAATAATACAAAGAAGAATGTTACATTACATAAAAAAATAATCAATGATTACACTCCTTAATGCAAAGTTCCCATTATCAATTATATATACCTTATCCACTATTCCCTTTATTTATCATTTTAACCGAGAAGACCCCCTCCTCTAAACGAAGTGAAGGTGGGGGTAGTTCAATTAGGAAATTAAATCTATACAAATAATGAGAAGAATATTATGATGAGAAAATAGAAAAAATAGGAGTAAATGTAAATGATAAAGAAGAAAAAGATGATGAAGTATAGTTTAGTTGTGATAATGATTATAGTAGGTTATATAGGATTTTTACAATATAACATTTATAAGCATGGTCATATGGAAGCACCGAACGATGCAGACTACATGATTCTTTTAGGAGCAAAGGTGAAAGGAACAGAGCCTTCTTATTCTTTACAATATCGTATTGATAAAGCAGCGGAATATTTAAAAACACATGAACAAACGATTGTTATTGTATCCGGTGGTAAAGGAAAAGGAGAAGACATTTCAGAAGCACGGGCCATGAAAAAAGGATTAATGAAACAAAGTATTGCAGAACAAAGAATTATAATGGAAGATCGTTCTACAAATACAGATGAAAATATTGAATTCTCAAAGTCTCTTATTCCAGCAAATAAGAAAAAAGGGATGATTGTTACAAATGATTTTCATATGTTTCGGGCCAAAAAAATTGCTGAAAAACAAGGGTTAAAGGTAAATGGACTTCCTGCGAAAACACCTAAATCGATTATTATTCAGTCAAATGTGAGGGAATATTTTGCGATTACACAGTATTGGCTAACGAATCGTATATAGTAATGAAGCTTACAAAAATGTAATCTGATTGAAAGGTAAAACGATAGTTCCTAAAGTAGTGAAGTGCCATAATAAAGGTAACAAAAACAACGAGACTTTAGGAGTGAATCGTATGAAAGGCAATAATATTTTATCTTCACTTTGTTATTTTAGTATTTTCTTTGCACCGTTTCTATTCCCAATCATCGTCTACTTTATTGCAGAAGATGATGTGAAATATCATGCGAAAAAGGCATTTTGGACACATATTTTCCCATATGCAATTTTGTTTGGTGGATTGGCATTTTCAGGTGTATTCGGTTTAAGTTTTGGAGAATCCGCAAGTGTTGGAATCGGAATGATTGTAACCTATGTAACTTTTGCAATTGTAGGTATTTATTACTTTGTTTGGAATATTGTTAAAGGTGTTAAAGTGCTGAGAGCAGCTTAAACGATTTATCCCGCATTAACGGGCAGTAAGACCCCCACCTCAAGATTCAGAGAGAAACGAGGAAGATAGGTGGGGGATCAACTGTCCGTAAAAGCCCGATTGGTGAGGGCTAATAATCAGTGGGGGATGAAGAAACCCCCCCACTGATTAAAGTTTCACTTTATTTTTTCAAGAATGAAAGAGGACGAATGGTTAAAAGTTCGTCCTCTTTTTGTATAGGTTGGAAGGGTTCTGCTTTAATTGAGGTGAAAAAAGAGCATATTATATAGAAGTTTTTAGATGGGCATAAAAGTTGTGATAAATGAAAAGGATATGTTAATTTTTCAGTAATAAGAAAAAGGAGGCTTTACTATGAATGAGATGATACATAAAATGGAGCAACATACATCAGTTCGGAAATATAAACAAGAACCAATTCCTAAGAATATAGTGGAAAGAATGGTACAAGCAGCGCAATATGCAGCATCATCACATTTTGTTCAGGCGTATTCAGTTATGTACGTTACAGATGAAAATTTAAAGGTGCAATTGGCAGAGTTATCAGGTAATCGTCATGTGAAAGATTGCGCGGCATTTTTTGTTTGCTGTGCAGATTTAAAGCGCTTAGAAACAGCATGTGAGAAACATGGAACAGAGATTAAACATGATGGTGCAGAGGACTTTATTGTAGCTACAGTAGATGCATCCTTATTTGCACAAAACTTAGCGCTCGCTGCAGAATCACTAGGATATGGCATTTGTTATATTGGAGGAATCAGGAATAATCCAGAAGAAGTGAGTGAACTGCTCCATTTACCAGATAAAGTATACCCGGTATTTGGGATGACAGTTGGAGTACCTAATGAAAGTCATGCAGTGAAACCGCGTTTGCCAGTTGAAGCGATTTTACATGAAAACGTATATGACGAAAATAAATATGATGAATTACTAGAGGAATATGACCGTACGACTAATGAATATTATAAGGAAAGATCTACAAATCAAAAGGATGTAACATGGACAGGATCAATGAGTGCTTTTATGTCAAAAGAGAAAAGAATGCATATGAAGGAGTTTTTGAGTAAAAAAGGGTTTAATAGAAGATAAGTTAAAAACAAATCTGCATTAGCAGGTTTGTTTTTTTTGAAGGAGAAGTTTTGTTATTTTCGAATATGTATAAGTGTGTCGAAAATAAAGGGGCTGATGAAATGAAAAAGGCATTGTTTTTCCTATTTGATGGATTTGCAGAATTTGAAGTGAATTTAGCAAGTTTATTTTTAAAAAGTAAGGGGTTTGAAATTGTCACAGTAAGTGTAGATGGTGCTACTGTTAAAGGAGAAGGAGGTTTCCTATGTAAACCGCATACTTCCATAGATGATATAATTGCAAAAGAGTATGAAATTCTAATTGTCCCTGGCGGAGAGATTTTTCATCATTTAGAAAATCTTAAGTTATTATCAATTGTTCAAGAGCTAAATGAACAAAATAAATGGTTAGCTGGTATTTGTGCAGGAACTGCGTTATTACATGCAGCAGATGTGTTGAAAAATAAAAAATTCTCAACATCATTAACATCAGAGGTGGAACATTTAGCACATCTCCATAAGTGGGAGTATAAACAAAGTACAGATGTAACAGTGGATGAGAAAATCATTACAGCAGTTGGCTCTGCGTATGTCGAGTTTGCAGCTGAAATCATTAAACAACTCAATTTGTTTGATGAGGGAGAAGAGAAAGAAACACGCCTGTATTTTAAAAACATAAAAGAATTAAGTAAAAAGACCTTAGCGTAGCTGAGGTCTTTTTTATGAAAATATTTCTAATTTTTCATTGACGTTTACAGTGTAAGTTGTTAATATACTGAATAATTTTGCAAAATTATAAAATTGATTCGATGGAAATCGAATCAAAGAGAGGGGGATTTATGTTGCGAGTTACATCATGGTTTGAACGACATGTCAAAGTTGTATATTCACCATTTCGCGAAATGTTATTAAGCTTACATGTTTTATCTAATCCTACCCATCATGTAAAACGATTAGAGTGGGCAGAAAATGTATTAAATCAGATGGATCAGGAGGAAAAAGAAATATTATATGAGATTAATGAGAAAAGCGATGGCTGGTTACATTTTATAGATTGGTGCTCTGAGTTTCAGGCTGAAGTCTATGTTGAAGAAGGGATTGAAAAATTACGGGCGACAGACACCAAGAGATTTCAGGAGATGTTTCCGGATTTAGAGAAAGGTATGGTTTGTAATTTTTTACTTACGTATCATCAGCGTTATTTTGCACGTGAGCTGTTTCGCATTGAGCCGTGGTTAGAACAATCTGTATATGATGTGAAAGAAATAATCAAAAGGAATCCGTTGGCCCTTTCTAAAAGTTTGCATCCGAGATTTTTAATTGATGATAAGGAGATAACTTTTTTAAAAGCTCGTACGTGGCAATATCGTTATGAGGATTTATTAGCAATTACATTATATCCATCAACTTTTGTCGCACCTCATTTACTAATAGATAACCTTATTTCTACGCATATAAAAGTCTATTATGAGGTGGAAATTGCATCTTCATATACAGATGAAGTACCAAAGGATCTTTTGCGGATTTTACAAGCGATATCAGATGAAACGAGATTAAAAATGCTAAGAGATTTATCTTTTCAATCTTTTTGTACGCAGCAATTAACAGAGCGGTATAGTCTTACAAAATCAACGGTTTCCAATCATTTGAAAATGTTAGAGTCTACAGGTCTTATACAAAAGGAACGAAAAGGTTATTACGTATTTTATAAGACAAATCGAGAACGATTAGAACAAATTCGTGTTGATTTAGATCAATTTATGGATTGCCCAATTGTTCAAAAATTAGAGGAGGGAAGAACATGTGGCTAACGTTTATGGCTACATTTCGTCGTGATTTCTATACGATGCGTAGAGCGTACCCATGGTCATTTTTTCTAGGACATATTTTAACTGGTGTATATATCGTATTGTTTGCTTATTTAACGTATCATTTTATGTTTCAAGGAAAGTTAGATACTAATTTTGCAAAGTTAGGGAAGACGGATGATTATCTTTCGTACGTTATATTAGGAGCTGTTTTTTATTCATTTTCTGTTTCTCTATTAATGATTGTGAGCCGGACGTTGATAACCGAACTGCGTGAAGGGACGCTGGATGTTTTATTATTAACGCCATCATCTCGGCAAGGTTATTTTCTAGGAGCAGCTGCGCAAGGAATATTGCGTGTGGTACTTGAATTTATCACGATTTTTATTTTTGGTTTGTTTTTTGGATTACAGTTTCGAGAAATAAATATGATACCAGTGGTACTTTTATTATTTATTTTCTTTTTTGCTATATTCGCTCAAGCACTAGTATTGGGGGCTTTTATGCTCTATTTTCGTGATACATATTTAACACAAAATACATTGTTTATTTTTATGAGCCTTGTCAGTGGTGTGTTTTTTCCAGTAGGTTATCTTCCTGCATTTTTACAACCTATGAGTGTATTGATGCCGCTCTCACATGGTTTATCAGCATTTCGATTGTGTATGATTGAAGGTGGGAATTTAGCTTCCATACAAATTGAACTTATGTGGTTATTGGGATTAGGAGTTGCGTATTTTATTGCGGGTGTATATGCGATGAAACGCATGGAAAAGTATGTGATTGAAACACATTTTGCATAGGAGGGCTTATCATGATACAAGCAAAACAACTTGTAAAGCGGTATGAGTTAAAAGAGAAAGTAGGTTTTTTTCGTAAAAAAAGAAGAGTAGTTGAAGCAGTAAATGGACTAGATTTAACAATTCAAAAAGGAGAGATTGTAGGATTGCTAGGTGTGAACGGGGCTGGGAAGACAACAACAATTAAAATGTTAGCAACGCTTCTGGAACCAACTTCAGGTGCTATTGAAATTGATGGTATAGACAGCACAAAGCAAGATTTACTTGTAAAGAAAAAGATCAATATGATTGCAGGTGGTGAACGCATGTTGTATTGGCGTTTAACAGGTAAAGAAAACTTGCAGTATTTTGGAAGTTTGTATGGATTAAAAGGAGCCGAATTAGAGGGACGTATTCAGTTTCTCCTTGGTCAAGTAGAGCTCAAAGAAGCTGCTAATACACCTGTAGAATGATATTCAAAGAGAATGAAGCAGCGTTTGCAAATCGCAAGAGGTCTTATTAATGATCCAGATTATTTATTTCTTGATGAACCAACATTAGGACTTGATGCACCTGTAGCGAAAAAGCTGAGAGAAATGGTATATCGATTGGCGAAGGAACAAAATAAGGGTATTTTGTTAACGAGCCATTATCTTGAAGAAGTAGAGGAACTTTGTGATCACCTTTATATTATTGAAAAAGGACGACTTCTTTATGAAGGAACTCCCGATAAAATTATCCAGTCTATTGTCCGTGAATATCGTTTAGAAATTGTGATTCCTGAAATGAAGAATGAAACGATAGAACGATTAGAGTATTCTCTAGGGCTGAAGGGAATTCAATATGAAAAAGAACATACGAGTGAACATATACGATATGAACTAAAGGCATCTTTTGATATGACAACAACGGTTTTATCATTATTAACAAAATATCAAATTCGTATATTACAGTTAGAAACACATAAAGCAAGATTGGAAGATGCAATATTACAAATTGCAAATGAGGTGAGTGCGTGAATATGTTTTTGGCAGAATGGAAAAAAAGTCACCGCAATCATTTTCATAGTAAGATGGTTTATTTTTCTTTATTCATTTGGCCGGTTTTATTATTTGCAACGGCTTATTTTTCGGTGAAGCCATTTGATACTTCAAATACTAGCCCGCTTGCAAAATGGATGGATCCAAAACAGATTAGTTTTTTTCTCCTTACAGGTTATATTGGATATGTTTTCTTTTGGAGCCTCGTTCAATCGGCATGGCAAATGTCATGGGAACGCCAAAATGGAACACTTGAACTTATCTTTTTAACACCAGCATCGCGTGTATGGATGATGTATTGCCGGGCAGGTGCAAATTTAATAGAAGGAGTATGGATGTTTACGATGTTTTCGATTCTCATCGCATTGTTTCTGAATGACAGACCGATACCACCAGTTGAAAATATTGTAGTTGCTTTTATGATTTTATGTATTTCAGCTGTTGTGTGGGGAGGTTGCTTAAATACGGTTTTTTTATTTTCACGAGATGCTAGTATTCTATTTACAATATTAGAAGAACCGATGCAATTTTTTGCGGGTGTACGCATTCCCATTGTTGTATTACCACTATGGGGCAAAGTATTAGCAGCTTTGTTTCCATTAACGTATGTACTTCAAATTTTCCGCTCATTATTAATGGAAGGAAAAAATATTATAAATGTATTTCCAGAGTTAGGTTTATTAGCTAGCTTATTAATCATTTTAATTGGAATATCATATGTGCTTGTTCGAAAAGCAGAAAAGCATGCGAAACGAACAGGAAATATGGTTTTATTTTAAGGAATGTGGGGAGAGAAATGGGAATATTTCAAGGAGCAGCGGCATTATGTAAAAATAATGATGGGAAATTGTTAATGGTATTGCAAGGGCGCCCAGATGTAAAAGAAGTAGAACTAAAGTGGTCTATCCCATCTGGTGGGAAATTGGAAGAGGAAACATTTGAGGAGTGTTGTATACGAGAAGTGAAAGAGGAAACAGGATATGATGTACGAGTTATTAAAAGCGTGTATGAAAAGAAGGGGGATAGTAATGGATATGATGTTCATATTTTGTACTATGAGGTAGAAATAATTGGAGGAAATCAAGAAATATGTGATCCAGATGGATTAATTTATGAAGTGGCTTGGAAAAGCAGTGAAGAGATCGAAGGTATTTCCCTTTCTTTTCTAGAAGATAGAAAGTTATTGCAGGGATTCATAGATTGTACAGCAGGTGATGAAACCTAAGCGCTGATACACATGAAAGGAAAGAAAAAAGATGATATACGAATTGCAGAAAGACCAGTTTATGAATTGCAAACATCTTCTACAAAAGGAAAGGCATATAGAAGTGCAAGCTATCATTGAAGGGAATAATTCGGGCCGTATATTTGTTGACAATGCGAGCGAACCACGGTCTGGTTTAGTTTGGCTTGGAAATTTAGATGGTTTTGTATTTATTGGTGAGGCAAATAACAAAATGTTTAACCTTGAAATAAAAAAGGTTTTAAGGGAACAAATTGCACAAGAAGCAGCCTGTTTGGACTTGAAGTGGTTTGAAGGATTTGGTCATCAAGTAGGGTGGGATCGTACAATTAGAGAAATATTGTGTGAACAATCATACGAGGAATCCAATCAAAAAGTATACAAATTATATGAAAGTGCGTACAAAACATATAATGAACCAATGATTGATGAGACATATACAGTATTAAAAATAACGAAGGAGAATATTGCAGCATATGCTTTGCTGGAACAATCATTTTTCGTTTCACAAATTACATCATTTTGGAATTCGGTGGAATCATTTTTTGAAAAAGGAATTGGGTATGTGATTTTGCATGAGGATCAAGTGGTGAGTCTTTGTTTTTCAGGATTTGTAAGTGGGAATATGCATGCGGTAAATATCGAGACAATTTTGGAACATAGAGGGAAGAATCTTGCCAAGAAAGTCGCACATATATTTGTTCAAGAATGTTTCAAACAAGGGTATGTGCCCTATTGGGACTGTATGGAAGTGAATAAACCTTCAATTGCTATAGCAGAGAGCTTAGGGTTTACAAACATTTTTGATTACATTGTATATGAGTATCGATTTTAATTTGAATAAAGAAAATAAGAATATACTATCATTTACAGCGACTTAAATAGAGCAACCAAAAAGCTAGCATGTGTACCATTTGTGCTAGCTTTTTGGTTGCTTTTGTAAAAGTTGATCCCATTCTTCTAAAGAAAGTTTCTCTGTAATATGCTTTAATTCATCTGGAACATTAACGAAACTAATAAATTCAATACTATTATTATCTGGATCTTTAAAATAAACAGAAGCATTGCCTTGGTTAGGACGAACGAAAGGTTCGGTAGTCGTTCGACTACCGAATGGAACTGGTTCAATGTTTCGCTCTTTCAGCCACTGAATAGATGTATGAAGAAACTCGAAGTCCACTTGAAACGCAATATGGCGAAGAGAAGGATGATACGGAGTTTTATATTCTTCTCCTTCCCAAAGCCCAAGCCAACTTTGTTTTTCTACAATCCAAAAGAAGGCAGTATCCTCATATTTTTTATATAGTTTTAATCCTAATGATTCGTAGAATGGTATGGATCTTTCTAGATTGCGAATAGGCAAATGTGCTTCGTATAATCCTTTAATCATAAGTAATCCTCCTATTTGGCTAATATATTGTTCTTATTTGTAATTGTAATCCATATTTTTTTAGGTTAAATCAATAAAAAGAATGGGGAATTTTTCATACAAAAGTATGAAAAAAACAGCTCACTATTATGAGCTGTTTACTGTTTACATGCCTCAATATCAATGCCAGCAGCAATTAATTTCTTTTCGCCTTCTTGTTCAATCATTTTTTGTAATTTTGATAGGAATGAATCAAAGTCAGTATGTTTTGCAACTTGGAATGTCATTTTATGTTCAATTGGAAGCCACGTATCGATGTCAGCTTCGTTATGCTGAATTTTAACTTCTAGTTTATCAAGAGCATTTGCCACTTTCGCTTCGTACGTTTCTTTTGCTTCAAACTCCATCCATAAATCATACAGTTCGTCCCCGAGAGGACCTTCTAATGTATGTTTAATATTCAAAATGGCTTTTTGTTCATTTTCTTGTTTTTGTAATTGTAATTGTTCACTGTTCATTGTGTCAAAAGCAGGGATATCACCAGCTTCCGCTTCTACAAGGTCATGGATAATAACCATTTTTAATAGCTTCTCTATGTTTACTTCTTGATCTAAATAAGGCTGAACTAAAATAGCCATAAGTGACATACGCCAAGTATGTTCAGCAACACTTTCCTGACGTCCGTTTGAAAGCCAGCTATGTCTCATTTCATATTTTAGTTTTTCTGCTAGTGCAATGACTTTTAAAATATTATGTTCCATATGGATCCCCCTCATATTGCTATAAGTTAATCTTAATATAAAAATAGAATGTGTCAATTTTACACTTTATTGACTAATAATTCAGAAATATTATAAAATATTTTTATAATATTTTTTTATTTTTATAAAAGAGAAAGAAGAAGTTGAAATTGCAAAAATGTTGAGTGGGAGTGAATATAAATGTACCAACAGACGGCAATTCATGCATTAGATCTTTTGAAAAATATTGCAAATGGAACAAGGACTATTCAAAAAGTAGAAGAGGAATGTAGAAAAATAGAAAGAGAGTTCCATGTGACGTATGAAGAATTAATGGACTTATATAATAAAATGATGACTTTTCAAAGAGATGTTGAAAAAATGGGTGGTTTATTTGCATACGAACAATCTCAAATGATGTGGTTGAAATCTGAATTAGAACTTTTATATGTTACATACCAATTTTGTCAGCAGTATAATTTAAATATTGCAGGTACTTCAAAGGCAATTAGTAAGGAAAATTTGCAATTATTTCCGAAAACAGAAAGTCAACTACAGAATACGTATTATAAGTTGAAAAACAAAGAGCTATCATTTGAAAATATTAAAAAGGGAAAGCCAGGACGTAAGAAAAAACATGAATCAGAACAGTATGTGAATGAGAAGGAAGTAGAAAGTGTAGTGGTTCAAAGTGAAAAGACAGAAGTAAATCTAGTTACTATATTATCAGGGATTGTCGATAATTTTGAAACAATTGGCGCAGAGGGGAAAAAACAAGAACTATATCAATTTATGGAAGGGATTTATAAACTTTCGAGTATGGCGGCTGGGCATATAAAGGAAAATAATACACAAGATATACAGAAAGAGCTTCAAAATCTTCGTGCTGAAAACGAGAGATTGAGGCAGGAAAAAGAAGAGCTTATTTCTAGTATGGGCGAAATGACAAATCAAATGAATCGGTTTATTGAGAGTTCAGATATTGATCAAATTCGAACATTACCGTCTTTTGTGAATATGTGTAAACAATATTTGGAGAAAAGCAAACGTCAGCATGACAAAATGGATACAAAAGAACAAATAGTACCCATGAAACAATGAGAGCTACTTTCTATTGGTTTTTATGAAGTTGATAGAAAGTAGCTCTATTATTTTTTATCATTTCCGGCAGAAAACCTTCGCTGAGGATTAGCAGCGGGATAAATGTAATCAAGCTATCTTGTTTTAAAGATAGCTTATTTCTTGCTAATTGAATTAAGATTCAGAATTTTATTGACTATACATTTTTTTCTTTTTATATTAGTAGGTATAGTAATAACTACTAAAGGAGTAGGGGTATGACAGAGGCATTATTTTTACAGGATGCATATAGAAAAACTGTCAAACAGAAGTAACAAGAGTGGATGGAAATCGAGTATTTGTAAAAGAAACGATATTTTATCCAACTGGTGGAGGACAAGAATGCGATACAGGCGTACTTACATAAGGTGAGAATACTTTTGAAGTTGTAAAAGTAAAGAAAGCAAAATTGTCGTTTTGAAGTATGCGCTGTCATGTAAATGCAAATAGAGGTAAATTGAAGTGAGGGATTACAATGGATGACGTCATGAAGGAGTTACAAAAATTAGGATTTTCGCAATATGAATGTAAAACATACATCGGTTTATTAAAACATTATCCTGCGACAGGATATGAAATTAGTAAACAAACGGGTGTACCGCGTTCCATGATTTATGAGGTACTTGGGAAATTGATGGATAAAGGCGCAGTGCATTTAGTACCGTCAGAACCAGTTAAGTACGTTCCAGTATCGGCAAGTGAGTTAATGAATCGAATGCGACAGGATTTTGAAAAGTCATTTGATTTCCTTGATCAACAGTTAAATTGTTTAGAGCAGGAGCGTCAAGTAGATGTAATCTCTCATATTCGTACGGATGAACGAATTTTAAAGGAAATAAGTAACATTATTGAGCGTGCAGAAGAAGAGTTATGGATTTCTGTATGGGAACAGCAAGTGAGCGAGCTGGAGCCTCTTATTCACAAAAAGGAACAAGAAGGTGTACATGTTTTTTCGATACTTTTTGGGGCACCTCAAACAAAAATAGGAACAACATTTCATCATAATTATATGACTCCAGATGTTGTGAAAGAGCGGATGGGGGGGCATTTAACAATTGTTGCACGAGATGGAAAAGAGGTGCTTATTGCCAATTTTTCAGAGCATGGTACATCCTGGGCTGTTACAACATATGATCCAGCATTAGTGCTTGTCGCAACAGAATATATTCGTCATGACATTATGGTTGAAGAAATTACACGGGAATTTGGTCCTGATAAATTAGATGCATTATGGCGTGGTAATGCAGATTTAGTTCACGTCGTAACGGGTAAACGCTTGATGCATGAAATGAAGGGGGAAGAGTAATGGCAAGGGCTGAAGTACAGATGACAATGAACGGGAATGAAACATTTCAGCAAGGCGTGAAAGATTGTTTACCAACTGTACTAGGGTATTTAAGTATTGGTATCGCAGCTGGTGTAATTGAAAAAACAGCAGGATTTTCATTAGCTGAAATAGCGTTAATGTCTACTTTGATTTATGCTGGTTCTTCACAATTTATACTCGCTGGTATGTTTGCGGCTGGAGCACCTACTTCTGCAATTATTTTCACAGTATTTTTTGTGAATTTACGTCATCTGTTAATGAGTGCTGCGCTCGCCCCGTATTTAATGAAAGTCCCTTTCTTGAAAAATATGATAATCGGCTCGCAAATTACAGATGAAACATTTGGACTTGCGGTTCAGCAAGCTTCAAAAAAGAAGTATTTAAGCGAGAGATGGATGCTTGGTTTAAATGTGACAGCATATTTAAATTGGATCATTGCGAATATCATCGGTGGTATTTTTGGTGAATGGATACCAAATCCTCATACGTATGGCATGGATTATGCACTACCAGCTATGTTTATTGGTTTATTTGTATTGCAGTTAATGAGTAGTCATCCAAAGATAGCCATTCATCTTAGTGTTGCGATTGTGGCTATTGTAATCGCATATAGCATGCACTTTTTCGTTCCCGCAAGCGTAGCAGTTATTATTGCAACACTTACAGCAGCAACAATAGGGGTAGTGTTTGAAAAATGGAAGTAAGACTAGATGTGCTATTGCTCTTAATTGGTGCAGGGGTAGTTACTTTAATTCCGCGCTTATTACCGCTCATTGTATTTAGTAAAATACAAATTCCAGATTGGGGGCTAAAATGGTTAAGTTATATACCAATTGCTATATTAGCAGCGCTCCTTGCCGAAGTACTCTTTATGAATAAAACGACGCAATGGGATTATATAATTGCAGCAATTCCGACATTCTTTGTTGCTGTTTATACACGTAGCCTGTTAGGAATAGTGTTAACTGGGGTGATTGTGATTATTTTGTTACGTTTGTTTATATAACAAGGATTCCTTTCATAGTATATCGAAGAGTGTAATATCATGAATGAAATAGGGGTGGTGTTATGATTCTTTTAACGATAGGTGCTATTTTGTTTATAGTTTTTATCTTCTTCATCATTGGTCTGCTTACTTTTGCAATGCTTGTTAATAAAGCAACTCCACAAATTTACTACACACCTTGTGATTCCATGACAATACAATCTCATAAAAAAAATAGAGGAAAGAGAAGTTGATTTTAGGCTTTTCTTCCTCTTTTTATTTATCCCGCGTTAACGGGCAGTAAGACCCCACCTCAAAATTCAGAAAAAGTAAAGAAGTTAGGTGGGGGATCTTCGGCACCGGAATAGGGTTGTTTTTAGATACTTTCATTCTTTATTATTCCTCTAGTATTTTTTCGACGCTTTCATCACAACAAGTTCTATCTTTCGCAATTTGGATGGCTATAGCCTATGCACTATATCTATTCATTCCTGTATGGATGTAACGATCGTTTGCGAAATGCTTCCTTGGTTTACCATTCTGATACAGTTGAACCATTTGGTGCTTAAATTCCGCTGTAAAGGTTCTTCTTTCTCTTTTATTGTTCGTCATAGTAGATTCTCCTCAAATATATTAGTTGTAGTCTACTTGACCTTAATTTTTTTGTCTAGTTCAGTGTAGCCTATCCAAAGTCTAGGTGAAAAGTATCCAGATGTAGAGCGTTTTCTATGTGAATTTAGAAACTAATTATCTTATTGAACTTAATATTAAGTAAGAACATAAAAAAGGCGATTCCTTTGCGTACAGGAAATCGCCTTTTTCTTTATAGAATTCTTCTTAACGTACGAAATTCGCGTTTTGTTGGTGCTACTCCATGCCCATCAACTTAAGAACAGAAACAAAATGAACTTTCATTTAAAATATTTTCTGTCTTTAAAAATGAGCATACCAAATAGGCCTCAATGGGCCTACTTTTAAAAATTATGCAGTTTTTTTTGTTTCCTTAATCTATTATACTCATAGACAACACTCAAAACATACTAAGATTAGTAGTGTAGACCAAGGCATTGGTTTGCACTACTATTTTTTTATAGTAGAAGTGAAGAGTAGGTCGATTTGATATTGGGATCTCGAATCCGTACCCAAAACAGACCTTCTTCACTTACCTTATTTGAATCAGTTTAGTATGTTGGTCCCTGAGATCGTGTATAAGAAATGGGAATCGATAAGAGTAAGGTGAAGACTTCAACTCTACATGAGGAGGCAAAATATGCGACATGTGATTGCGTTTGATATTAGTATGGGAAAGAGTTATATGGTTATTTATAATGTTCAAAAACAATGTATTTTTGAAAGTGAAATAAATCATTCTAAGCCTGATTTTGAGGAACTACGAAAACGAATAGACCAACTTACGAATGAAAATAGAAAATCACCTCATATTGTGTTCGAAGCAACCGGTGTTTACTCCAGGCAACTAGAGCGTTTTATGCAAGATAACAAGTATGAATACTGTCTGTTGAACCCTTTAGAAGCGAAATTACAATGTGATTCCTTACGGATTCATAAAACCGATAGAAGCGACGCACATCAATTAGCTCTCACTCATTTCACGGCTTCCCGGAGAGAAAAGGTAAGTACAGATCACCTATTTTATCAATTAAAATCACTCTCAAGGTTTTACAGTGAACTGGATGACGAATTATCCGTGATTCGTAGTCGTATGCATAAAGTCATTCAGTTGACATTTCCGGAATTGGAACAGATTTTTACAATTAAATCAGATTTATTTTTAAACTTTGTTCAGTTGTTCCCTCACCCAGATCTTATTAAAAATCTTTCCAAAACGGTCATAAAGAATCGGATTCGTACGAATACCAATAAAAACATATCAATCAGCATTGCGGAAAAGAAAGCCATGAAAGTACTTGATGCTGCCAAGGATTCCTATCCAGCCGTACGTCAGGATGACGTTTTATGTGAACAACTCAAATCATACGCAAAACGCTATCAGGAGCTCCTTCATCAAAAAGAACAGTGTATCGAGAAGATGGTACGATTAGCTGAAAGTCGCACAGAGTATCCAATTATTCTTAGTTTTCCAGGAATCGGTCCCAATACGGCTATACGTTTGTTAGCTGAAATCGGGGATATTACTCGCTTCAAAAATAACAAACAACTCAATGCATTTGCAGGTATTGATATACGCCGTTTTCAATCAGGAAAAACTTTTTTCAAAGATAAGATTAATAAGCGTGGAAATAAACACTTGCGGAAACTTCTTTTTCTCATTATCCAGAACATGATTAAACAACGGCGTTACGGACAGAACCATATTGTCGAGTATTATGATAAATTAAAAACGCAACCTTATAACAAGTGTCATAAAGTCGCGTCTATCGCATGTGTAAATAAGTTATTGAAGCTCCTCTTCTACCTTATTACACATAATACACACTATGATTATCGGTTAACTACCTGAAACCATAGCCTAATTTATCATAACATATTTCTCCCCTAGTAAAAAAACTAAAAGATATTAGGGGTATTTCGTATGACTTTTTATTTATGGATATATGATATGAATTCTCTAGCCTTTACTCTGTGAAAAATCTATAAAAAACAATTGACTAATCGTAAGAAATATCAAAGACTGTTTTCTTCTCATACCTATGAGATTTTCGTCCATTCTTCTGTAGGAGGTGAAACAGACGTATTAAGATCTTTGTTATTTCTTGGTTTTTTTTTGTATGGCTTGATACAAAAGGTATAAATGATCTTGAATCATTCTAATTGTTTTATATTCACTTAATTCCTGTTGTTTCTTTTTTAGAATCAATTGTCGCATTTTGAACATAGTAAAAGAACATAAAAAAATGGAAATGGGTTTTCCATAAACATGACATTCTAATCGTTCTTGTTTAATATTTTGCCAATGATGGAAATTCTTGCAATAGAACGAAAATTGCTTTAGAATAATATTATCCGTACATATGGATAGTCAAAAACAAGGAGATGATTTTATGGCAGGAGCTATTACAGTCACACCCGAACAACTAAAATCTCAGGCGAAAATTTATCAAACTGCTTCTTCACAAATTGAAGACGCTATTCGTAAGGTGAATTCTATGAATGCAACGATTGCCCAAGAATGGCAGGGGGAAGCTTTTCGAGCTTACTTGGACCAATACAAACAGCTTGAAGGTAATGTGAAACAAATGGAAAGTTTACTACAAAGTATTCATATGCAGTTGACCAAATATGCAGATACTGTCGCAGATCGTGATCGTCAGGATGCAGGTTCGTTTGGCTTAAGTTAATTTTTTTAAAGGGGTCAGTGCAACTCATTGTGCTGACACCTTTTTTAATTTATCTGAAAGGAAGAAATGTATTTTGATAAAAAAATATAAGAGTTATTTTCCATTACTCGTCATTATACTTGGTGGATTATTTCTTATTTTGACTTTCACTTATTTTGGTTTTAAAGATGATAATGTGTACCGGTCTACAAATCAAAAAGTATCCAAGATTCAATATGTTTTAGTGAATGAAGATAAAGGGGCTGTTTTTGAGGGGAGGAAGTATGAACTAGGTGCAGACTTTGTTACTCTGATTAATCAAGATTCAAAAAATAGTTGGCAGACGGTCAGTAGGAATATTGCTAATGCAGGAATTGAGAATGGTCAATTTGATGCAGAAATTATTATTCCTCAAGATTTCTCCGAACGTATTTTGTCCCTTCAAAGTATGGCACCAGAACAGGCGACCATTAATTATCGTGTACGTAAAGGGCAAAATGAGATATCCAATCAAGCCGTTCAAACACAAGTAAATGATATTTTGAAAAATTTCAATCAACGAATTGTGCAGATGTATTTCTCAAGTATTGTAGGAAATTTATCAGAAGCCCAACGAAATGTTAATAAAATTGTTGGAGCAGAAACTGATGCTAAGAAATATCTGATGACAAATATTCAAAATCCATTTAAGGAGTTGTCGGGAGGATTTAATAATTTATCAAATGTTTCGAGTATTCTTGATGAAGATAATAAAGGTTTTCTCTCGGAACAACAAGCATTTGTTTCATCCGTAAAAACTCTAATGGATAGTAATAATAAGAGCTTAGAAGCAGGCAGTACCTCGACAAAAGAAGCCCAAAAATCAGTTAACGAAAATATCAATAAAACAAATGAAAAGTTAAAAGTTTCCTTAAAGCAATTTGAGGATCAATTTAACTTACAGAAAACGCAATTAGAAACCCAACGGCAATCTGATTTATCGGGATATAAAGCAAAATATGATGGTTTGAACCAATCAGTGTTTAACCAACTAGGAAACTTTTATACATCGGAAACAGGTGAAGTGAATTCAGCTGGGGTTTATAAGGAATTCTTGCTAAACGCCAAGCTATTTCAAGAAACACAAACTGCTCGAATTGATGAACTAAAAGATGAAATTAAGCAATTGCAATCGCAAGTTGAAACTCTTAATGATTTAAGAAAACAGATTGCACAAACTTATTATGGAAGTGCAGAAAAAAATCCGGATATAGCTTCTGAGGAGGATATTAAACAGGCGATTGTGAAACTAATGGCTGATTCAAAAGAAAATAAAGTTAATTTAGATAATCGTTATCGTCAAATAATAGAAGAAAGTCTATCACATATTCCAGCAGACACTTTAGAAAAACTTTTACAAAAGTTAATTGCTGAGAATATTATAACTGATTCACAATCCAAAAAATTCCAAGATGAGCTAACTATAGTTCGGCGTTATGCGAAAAATTTTGAAAAAGAAATAGGAAAGGAAGGAAACTTTTCCTATCTAGAAGCTAATTCTGAACATGACTCTATAATTTCTATAAATAGTAGGGAGGTCACTATATCTATTGATCCAACAAAAGATAATAGAATCTCTTTGGAGGCAGACCATACAGAACAAGGAAGTCTAGGAATAAGAAATTTGACGGATCTTTTATCAGTGTTAAAAACAGAATTGGATCAAAAACTCAAATCATATGGGTACATTTCTGAGTGGAGTGAAGTTTCTAATCATGAATTCAGTATTTCATTGAAAAAGAACCCCACAGAAACAGAGCCGAAACCGGGAACAGAGCCGAAACCGGGAACAGAGCCGAAACCGGGAACAGAGCCGAAACTGGAAACAGAGCCGAAACCGGAAACAGAGCCGAAACCGGGAACAGAGCCGAAACCGGAAACAGAGCCGAAACCAGAAACAGAATCGAAACCGGAAGCAGAGCCGAAACCAGAAACAGGATCGAAACCAGAAACAGAAAATGATCCTAATAGGCCAACCTCTGAAGAAAAGGATCTTCCGTCGTTACCTTCAAGTTTTAGTCTAACGTTTAAGGCGGATTTAGATTGGACTTTGGATGAAGAAATGAAGAAAAACTCTTTTGTCTCTGTTGATTATTCATGGATTGTTAATGAGCAAACTCAAGTGAATTCCAGTTATGCAGAATATATAGACGTAAATAAGAGTTTAATATCTGACTTACCTGAGTTATTGAAACAATTTCAAATGCTTGATAGCACTGCACAGCAAATTGTTACCTTATTTGGTAACCCAGAAAATTCCATATCTATTGATAGCTATGCAGATATGATTAACAAAACTGAAAATCAAGAGAAGACTCTTGAAGAGTTGGCAAATCCAAACTCTGTTTATCGTATGTATAACAATATCACAGATGAACAAAAGAGAGATGCTATTACAGATAAAATTTATGAAGAATTTAAGAATAAAGGAAATCAACTCTATACAGATATTGAAGACCAAATAAAAGATTTACAAGAAACAATTGGATCAACAACGGATAAAAATGATGATGAAACGAAAAAAACATTATATAGAACTTTAAATCTAATGACTGAACCTCAGAAGTTTCTGAATGAAGCAGACAAGTTAAATAATTGGTTTGTGAAAGCCAATCAACAGATTAATGAAACGTATCAATCAGGGAAAGAAAATGAAAAAATCCAAGAAGAATCTGTAAACAGTGCAGAAAATCTACATCCTGCAGAGAACGATACAATATCAACTTCTTCAGAAACAGATAGCTTAGTAAAAGAAATGGAAGATTTAGTTCAGAGTTCAAAGAACTCGTCTGAAAGTATAGAAAAATCTGCAGCGAAAGCTCATGACATTTCTCCAAAAATTCAGGAGTTAAAAGAAACTACAGATAATGTTCAAAAAAATGCAGATACTGTTTTGAATAATTTAAATACTTCAGTCACTCAAATTCAAAAGAATACAAGTAAAAATGAACAATACTCAGAAGAGTTTAGCAAAGTACTTTCTAATACCAAACAAGGTGGAGCAGATAATTATAAAGTATTCAATTTTCTATCAGACCCACTTGCTACAAAAGGAAGTTTTGAAGCTACTCGCCAAACGTCTATTATTCCTTACTATATGACGCTTGTTGGAGCTGTTCTTTCAGTCATTACCGGCATTTCCTTATGTCGTACTATTCAACGTAGAGAAATTACGAAAGATATGGTTTTTATTACACCTACAAGGGCATGGCTAAATGTTCCTAATGTTATGAAGGTAACAGGTGTCAGTCTAATTATCTCACTATTCTTTGCTGGAATAACTACTTTTAGTATTTTGAGAGTGTTTAATATCTCTTGGTTTAGTTACACGTTCCTAAATATTTTAGGTGGAACTTTATTAATAACAGGTTTTTCTCGTCAGTTTAAAAATATAACACTCTATGTTTGTGTTTCACTTTTAGGATTATATCTCATGTTAACACCATTATTAGGAATGCATACTCGTCCGGGTAGTATTGTCGATTTACTTTATCGTTTTTCACCGCTTCAAAACATAGAAAATGGTTATACAGCACTAAGCAATGGTATTCATGTTGGATGGGAAAGTTACTTGTTATTGGTAATTATTATTGTTGTAGGAATTGGTACGAATTTCATTGCTTTTCCAGGTGTGAAAAAGTCAGAGAAAGCTGAACAAGAGCAATAGCTTATGTTGTTAGGAGAAAGGATGTACGAATTTGGAAAAAATGATAAAACCAAAATTTCTCGTTTTTTCTCTTCTAATTTCTTTTTGTGTGACAAATCTTTTTACTAGTTTTAGCAGTCTAGCTTATGCTGAAGATGGAAAACTAACGATTCATAACAACGTGATTTATGAAAAAGAAAATCATAAAAATAATAATTCTGTTACAGGGATAGAAGATTTGTTTTTAAAAGACAAAAACACAAAAAATAAGGAACTTGAGAAAGAAAATAGAAAGAGTACTTCAAGTATAAAAGAAAAAGTATTTCTTACCGATGAGAGTGTAGAAAAGAAACCACAGGATACAATTACCAAGCAGCTGTTTTCTAAAGACTACACAGCTTCTAATGAAAATGAAGCAACTGTGGAACATACCAATTATGAAATTCCTAGATGGACCTTCTGGATACTGTTAAGCATGGGTGTAACTGGAATATTAATTTTAGGCTGGTTATTAGGTAAAAGATTTTCAAACCTATTTATACGGAAAAAGGAGTAAACAATGGCAGAAAGAACAATGATTAATATCGAACTTCATGTTAATGAGCAAATACTTGATTTAACAATACCTAATCAGGTTTCTTCTAATAGATTGAAAGAACTATTGGGTGATTCATTATCTTTAGTAAATATAGAATTGCCCACTCATTTTTCATTGGAAGTAAAAAATAAGCCAATTCGTTTAGATGAAAATGTTATATTGGCGAAATATCCATTGGCGGATGGTGATCAATTAGCCGTAAAAGAAATTATAGGGAGTTTGGAGGAACACTAGAGTATGGGGGAAATGAAAAATAGTTTGATAGGTATTAAAGAGGAAACTACATCTACTTTTATTAAAGTGCACTTAACAGCTAATCAATATTCTTTGTCAGGTGTAAAGCAATTCCAGTTATTTTTAAATAAAGCACCACACTTTTTGACTGGAAAGATAGAAGTGGCGAATGAAGAACAGGTCATTATCACTTATGAAAAAGATGAATTATCTTTTTCGCTTGAACAATATGTTAAAAAATTAGATGAATTTGATCGCCTTCTTTTAGCACAAAAAGTAAATTTCTTAAAAGAATATCTTAACCAACCAGTAACGCCATTTATCCATCCTAAAAATATCTTTATTTTTGGGGAAGAGTTGTTTATTGGTCATCGTGGCGTAATGAATACCGTTATTCCTTATCTTTCAACAGAAGAAGTATATCTAAAACAATACAAGGCATTACTTCTTTATATTTTAAATCCAAAACTGGATTTTGAGAATCTAATTGATGGGGCCGGTGCAGTCCGAGATCCTTTTTCCGAAAAAATTCAAGAATCTTCTTCGTTTGAAGAGATAGACAAGTTACTAATGGAAACAGTTGCGATTCAAAAGGAAAAAAGAAATGCTACAAGCATACTGGTGAAAAGTAGGAATTACACTGTTTTTAAGTGGGGAACAATTATTCTTGGTCTTGCAACATTAGGTCTTTCAATAGGGGTAGGGATATATTCATTAAATATTGTACCTCAGCAAAAACGAATCATAAGTGCCGAATCAAAGTTTATTTCAAATAATTATTCAGATGTTCTAGATTCTTTAAAGGAAGACAAACCAGAGAATCTTCCTAAAAGCGCACTATATGTGTTAGCAGTGAGCTCGATTCAACTAGATAGCTTGTCTAATGAGCAGAAAGAATCTGTATTAGGGACTATCTCCCAAAAATCAAATGATAACACATTACTTTATTGGATCTATATAGGAAAAGGAGACTTTGAAAAGGCCTTAAATATTGCTAAAAATATTGGAGATAATCAATATATTCTTCACGCCTATACAAAAGTTTATGATGTAACAAATGCAGATAACAAGATGAATGGTGCGAAGAAACAAGAATTACTTTCGAAATATAAGGAAGAGATGGAAAAGTACATGAAGTTATTGGAGGGTAAGACGGATGATCAGAAATCTAAACAATAGATTATCTAGTGAAGGTGTACCAATTGATGATCAAATTGTAAATAAAGCGTCTGTACTCTATGATATTTTTTCATTTGGTCATATATTTTCGCGTCACGAACTAACAATGTCAAAGCCATCACTTAAGATTGGTAACCATGAAATTTCTTTTGATGGCACGCATTTGTTCTTGGATCAAGATCCATGGACAGGTGATATGAAGGACGGAATTCTC
Source organism: Bacillus sp. FSL K6-0042 (assembly GCF_038006685.1). Taxonomy (NCBI): domain Bacteria; kingdom Bacillati; phylum Bacillota; class Bacilli; order Caryophanales; family Bacillaceae; genus Bacillus; species Bacillus sp. FSL K6-0042. The sequence goes on along the minus strand of NZ_JBBOVS010000001.1, from coordinate 1,522,062 downwards.
GCGTTACCTCATGAAAAATTAGAAGTTTTAACTACTATCAAGCCGAAAACAAATTTTGTGATTTCTTCTTCAAAGGACTCAGGAATCACCATTCCGACTAAGGCTTTTGCCCTGGTCACATTTAATGAAAAGAATGAAACTTACCAGTTAAATCTGTTTTCAAATGGGGTAGTAGTTTACTTTAATGGAAAGAAAGTAGATCGATTAGAAAAAGTTTTGTCTGTAGGGGATCAACTTGTTATTGATGGTGTGCTTATTGAATTGAGAGAAAAACAATTTAAGTTGTGTAAGATAACCAATGAATTTTCACTAAATTCTTGGGAGATTATTAACGAGATATTTATTCCAGAATACCCCAAAAATTTCCCTGAATTTAGACGTAGTCCAAGAATTCATTTACGAGAGCCTAAAGAAGAGATAGCAATTCAACCTCCAAGAGCTGAGGAAACTGATGGGAGAAGTGATTTATTGCGTACGATTGTTCCGCCATTGGCAATGGTTGTTTTAAGTGGTGCAACGAGCGTATTAAGTAATGGAAACCCTATTATGATGTTAAGCATGGGGGGGGTAAGTTTACTCACGGCAGGGTTCTCTGTTTCAAGTTATATTACGAATAAGAAAGAAGTGAAACAAAAGAATCTTAAGCGAAGTGAGTACTATGAAAAGTATCTTATTCAAAAGGAAAAAGAATTGTCGTTGCTCTCTCAAAAGCAATTTGAAGCTTTAACGTATAACTTCCCTGACATGGATTCATTGTCTTTGATGACAAAAGAATATAGTCCACGAATTTATGAAAAAACTATGACAAATGCTGATTTTATAAGTATTCGTTTGGGTCATGGAGAGATTCAAAGTAGTTATAAAGTCAGTTATCATTCAAGAGAAGAAGATGATGCTTTAAGTAATTTTGCAGAAGAAAAAATTGTTTGGCCACATCAAACGTTAAAAGATGCACCTATTGCCATCTCGATGTTAAATCAAACGTTAGGACTTGCAGGAACAAAAACAGTACTACGAATAGCTGTACAGACAATATTATTTCAGCTTTCCGTTTTACATTCTTATAGAGATGTAGAATTTGTAGCATTAGTTCCAGAAGAAGATTATCAAGATTGTTGGCATGCATGGCGTTGGTTGCCACATTTTCAAATACGGAGCTTAAATTTACGAGGAATTATTCATAATTCACAGACACGTGACATGGTTTTAAACTCGTTCTATCAGTTGTTAACAAAACGTCGGCAACAAGTCAAAGAGGCGGGCAATGAGAAAGTAACCTTTGCTCCGCATTATATGTTTACGATTTTAGACGAGAGCTGGCTCTCTGGGCATGGATTAAATGAATTTTTAGCTGAAGATATGAGTCAATACGGTGTTACGGTCATTTGGGGGAAAGACGCGTTAAACATGTTGCCAGAGACAGCAACCACAGTTATTGATTATCAAAGTAACGAATCCGCGGTATTAATTAATAATAATAATGAGTACGTGAATCAACTTTTTGTTCCCAACCATTTACCTAAAAGTTATCCAATTGAGCAAGCAATACAACGCTTAGCTAATTTAGAACATGTTGAGGTAGAGAAAAATGCGATTCCAGAATCGATTGACTTTCTAGAATTATATGATGTAAAAAATGTTGGAGAGTTAAATATTAGTACTCGTTGGCAAAAAGCAGACACTTCAAAGTCATTAGCTGTTCCTTTGGGTGTTCGAGGAAAAGATGACATTGTTTATTTGAATTTACACGAACGAGCACATGGCCCACATGGACTCGTGGCAGGTACAACAGGATCTGGTAAATCGGAAATTGTCCAAAGTTATATTTTATCTTTAGCAGTAAATTTTGCACCAGAAGACGTTGGCTTTTTACCGATTGATTTTAAGGGTGGAGGTATGGCGAATTTATTTAAGAATTTACCACATCTGTTAGGATCGATTACAAACTTAGACGGTGCAAGTTCTGCAAGAGCATTACAAAGTATTCGAGCAGAATTGCAAAAGAGACAACGGAAATTTGGTGAATTTGGTGTTAATCATATTAATGGGTATACCAAGTTGTACAAACAGGGAAAAGAAATTACTGATCCTGTAGAAAAGAAAAAATATCCATCAGAGCCATTACCGCACCTTTTCTTAATCAGCGATGAATTTGCAGAATTGAAAGCAAATGAACCAGACTTTATGGCTGAGCTAGTATCAACTGCACGTATTGGTCGCTCGTTAGGAGTTCATTTGATTTTAGCTACTCAAAAGCCAAGTGGAGTGGTGGACGACCAGATTTGGTCAAACTCACGATTCAAATTAGCATTAAAAGTAGCCGATCCAAGTGATTCAAATGAAATTATTAAAACACCTGATGCAGCAACGATTACTCAACCAGGACGAGCGTATTTACAGGTCGGAAACAATGAAATTTATGAACTGTTTCAATCTGCGTGGAGTGGAGCAACTTATAATCCAGATGCACAATATGAAGAAAAAGTAGACGAAAGAATTTGGCTAATTAATCAATTGGGCCAGCACGAATTGTTAACTACAGATTTATCTCAAGATGATGAAGTGTCCATGAAAAAGGAGGAAAAACAAACGCAATTGGACGCGATTGTAGAAGATATTGTGATTCATGCTGAAAAAACAAATGCAGTTCTTCCTGAAAAACCTTGGTTACCTCCATTAAAAACAGAAATTGATAGTCCGAAGATTAATGTAGTAACTTCAGGGAATTTGAAAAGAACTCTTTCAGTTCCATTTGGTTTGATGGATATTCCATCAAGACAAGAACAAATTGACTTTTTACTTAATTTAGAAGAGTTGAGTCACCTTGCAATCTATGGATCTCCAGGCTTTGGGAAATCCACTGCATTACAAACTCTTGTAATGAATTTATCAAGAATTAACAATCCTGAACAGGTCCAGTTTAACTTATTTGATTTTGGTACGAATGGTTTACTTCCAATAAAAGATTTACCGCATGTGGTGGATATTGTTCGGTTGGAGGAAGAAGAAAAACTGATGAAGTTCCTCAAACGAATTCGCCAAGAAATTCAAAGTCGAAAAGACGCATTTACAGAGTATGGTGTCTCAAGTCTGTCTCAATATGAAGAGAAATCAGGAAAGCAGTTGCCAGGGATTGTTACCATTGTTGATGGTTTTGACTCAATTAAGGAGAGTCCTTTAGAGGAAGCGATAGAATCTGTATTAAATCAGCTTTTACGAGAAGGAGCAAGTTTGGGACTCTATGCAGTTATGACGGTTCTTCGTACGAACAGCTTCAGAATGAGTATGGCGAGTAATATTCCATCACATATTGGGCTATTCCTTGTGGAAGAAGGTGCAATTCGAGATGTTGTAGGACGTGATGCGTTGATTCCGCAAGAAATTGTTGGACGAGCACAAATCAAACTAGACGAGCCACATGAAGTTCAAATTTATTTACCAACTCATGGGAAAAATGATATTGATCGATTGAATAATTTAGAGCAAGAAATTGCACAGATGAATCAGCAATGGAAGGGCACACGTCCTACCAAGATTCCGATGTTATCTAAAACGATCTCTATGCATGATTTTTATGCAAATCCACAGGTACAAGGGATGTTAGATAATCTACAACTACCACTTGCTCTAAGTAAAGAAACTACAAATGTCGTTGGTTTTGTACCAGAAGAACATGGTTATTTTGTAATTGGAGACGATACGCCACAGCAAACGGAATATATTGAGCGTATAATCGTTCAAAACTTCAAACATTTTGAAGGGAAAGCACAAAGAATTGTGTTTAATGGGAGCGAACGATTTGGCAGATTCAAAGAAAGCTTCGATGTGATTGTGTCAGACATAGAGTACAGTACTTTTGTTAATGATCTAATGAGTGAAATAGAAGAAAGAGAGACACAAAGTGAAAATCAACCGATGTTTGTGTATATTCCAGATGCGCAAATATTTGGCGATAAAACATTTATTTCGGATGAAATATTCAATAAATATTTGAAAAATGGTCCTAAAGTAGGTGTTTATTTCATTTTCCACGGCAATCAAAAACAAATTGAGAACAGTTATGATGAATTTAATAAACGATTACGGGCAAACATTCCAGCGGGGATGATTGGAACACGTTTAGTGGATCAAGGATTTATAAATGTGAAATCTAATTATAGTGAACCAACAGTTGAATTAGATGAGTCGCATTTCTTTGTTGGACGAAATGCAGGACGAGTGAAATTAGTTAGTGAGTAGATCATTTTATCCCGCTCTTCGCGGGCAGTAATACTCCCACCTCAAAATTCAGCAAAAGCAGTGTCCAGCTCTAGCGGCTAGAATCTCCGGTCGTTTCGCTCCCTCGGACGAGGCCAAAAGCGCCTCTCTGCCTTGAGCTCCAACGTCCTGCGATTCTGAGCGAGCCGCTTCCGCTTTTCTTAAGAAGTTAGGTGGCAGATAAACTGCTGGCATGCGCCCGATTGGTGAGAGCTGATTAAGGTTTCACTTTATCTGCGAGTGGTGTGTATGGCTGAGTAGTTACAAACAGAAAGATAGTCTTGATAGGGAAATAGATTTTGAGGAGGGAAAACATTATGGCTCAAGAAGAAGATAAAGCCAAAGAAGCTGCACGAATAGCAGATATCAATGCAAGTGTTGATCGATTTAAGGCAACTTATGATAGTAAAATGGCTAGCCACAGGGCAAATGCCCAAAAGTTAGAGCGCTTAAAAGCCGCAAAGAGATCTTTACAGGGCGAACTTCATCATTTTGATTCTTATAAGAAAGAGTTTACCCATTTAAGCACGAGTCTAACAACAAGCCAGTTCCAAGGAGCACGTCGTAAGAAATTCGATACAAAATTAAATGAAATTAAGGCAGCACTTGATGCAGATAAAGAGGAGCACAATGAAAGGCTAAACGCGATGAATAGGAAAATCACTCTATTAGAAATGGATCAGTCTATAATAGGTGACGCTATTGCGAGCATTTCAGCAAGTATTAGCGGTTTGCGTGCTATGTTATAGAAAAAGGTAACTACTCAGTCACTCTATGAAAAAAAGAAAAAGCATCTTTTTTAAATGAGCGAGAGGGACTAGCTATGTATTGGAGCGGTCAGGGACTATTCCTGCCACGTGCAACGTTTGAAAACAAAGAAAGGAAACAAGGTGCATGGCCATTTTTATCTTCATAGCAGCCATCTGTATGCCGAAAACTTCTAAATGAAATGTGTGGCTGAGTAGTGACGAAAAAGGAGAAAATACCAATGGGGAAAATAGGTATAGATCAAGAGAGATTTAAAGGAGCAGTCACAAAAGCAGAGAACGCAGTTAGTCGGATAGAGAAAGTTCCCTCACCGAACATTACCAAGAATAATCTATCTCGGTTCACGAGTTTTCACAATTTAGTAGAGAAAGCCGGAACAACTTTAGAAGCATTTAAAGGAGTATCTTCTGCTGACACAGGCAAAATGAAAGCCGTCGCGGACAAAATTGTCGATGAAGATGCTAAAATGGCGAATGTAATCAAACAAAATACAGCGAGGTTCGAATAATATGGCCGAATATAACAAACGAGAACTTTTAGAGGTTGTTTTACAAAATGACAAAATATTAGATTTAGAGATTACTGACGAACTATTACAAATGGGTAACTTGCTGGGGAATCAGCCTTCCCTTTTTCGTGAAGTTTACAAGGCGTTTCGAAATCAAGAAGATGTCTTTGAAAACAAACCAAAAATTGGTGCGAAATTCTCAGTGACGTTTGATTATCCGAATGAGACAATTCGTTTTGAACGATTAGAAACGCAATTAGACATTCCATTTTCTCAATTTTTACGTTTGATGGGTTTGATTGATGCGTGTTATAGCGAAATTTTGCCGCTAGGTACCGTTGTGGAATTGGACATAGACATGATGCCAGAGGTAATTCAAAATATGTTCAAGAATAGTGAACTCGGAGAACTCGTGATTTTAACAGGACGCAAAGTACCGTTAAGAGAGGGATTTAACGATTATGTGGTAGATTATCTCGGTTACTTGTGGCCATTTGGTGAAATGAGCAACACACCAGCGATTTATGTGTCCAATATGATGATTAAGCGAGTTGTTTCACATGGGATGACGAATGAATGGGAAGAACAATTTGCTTTTACTTTCTTACGAAGTATGCAAGTAGCAAATGGCAAGTTATCCAGTGCCTTTTTACCACTAGATAAAGCGCTCGCTTTCTATGAAGCTATTCATACTTCACCAGAAAGAGAGGCGGATTAAGTGGGCTTTCAAGTAGATTTAAAGGAATTCAAGGAAGTACTGGAAAAACTCCAAAAAGACACCAGTAAAACCAATGAACAACTTGAACAAGCCAAAAACGCATTGAATGGGATTATTCAGGCCGATGCCATGCAGGGTGAAACAGGAAACGCGATTGTCAACGACATCAATAATAACCAAAATGCAGTTGTGATTGGGTTGAAAGATACCAATAAAATTCTTATTAGGGAAATGGTGACAACTTTCCAGGATTTTCAGTCAACAACGGGAGAAACTGATGAGAATGCGGTTATTCTGGAAGATGCATTACTGCAAACACAAAACAAACTTTCCAATCTTCAACCCAAGAAACATGAACTTGATAGTCGCATCTCTAATATTTACAACAGCGTAAGTGATTTGATTTCACTGAGTATGCCGAAAAGCCAGTTTGATGAAAAACTGGTTGCAGCCAGCAAAGAACTAGAGGATACGATTCAAAAAGTACAGCAATTTGAAAGCAAAAAAGCAGAAAGCAATGCGGAAAACATTCTCAATGCCCTAAACAAACAAGTTCAAATTGCAGGGGACATGGGCAGTTTATCTTATACTGATCCGCAACTTCGAGCTTTCTTTGCGCAAGATGCGTTGGCAAAAGGCATTCATGAAATGGATACACAAATCACGAATGCGGAAAAAGAAGCGAAACTTGAAGCTGAAAGAGAAATGAAGAAAAAGCAAGAGGAATGGGCGGAAAATCATCCATTGGAGGCTTGGCTTCAAGACCTTTCCAAGAGTGCCGGTGAGAAATGGGATGTATTGAGAAAGGGTACAAAATGGGTAGGGGACAACATTCCTTTACTGAAAGACCTTTCTGATAAAGCCTTGGTGTTAGAGGGTTTTATAGGCGCGGCTGGTTCCGCTATTAGTGGGATAGCGATAGGTGCAACGAAATTAGGTTTCCTAATCGCAGAGCTTGGTGAGTGGGGCTTTAATTCGATACGCGGCGTAGAAACAGAACAATGGAAACTGGACGATATTTACGGAGCAGGTAATACGATAAAAAGTCTTGGACAAGCCATTATCAGCTGGCAGGATTATCCTAAGTATGGTAAGGCACTAGTTAACTCCGTAAAAGGTTATGTGGAAAAAGCATTGACCGATCCTTATGCTCTTGGCGGTGCGATATTTGATATTGGCAGTTGTTTTATCGGCGTCGGTGAAGTAACCGCCGCAGTGAAAGGAACAGCTGCATTCGGAAAATTCGCAGAGGGTACAAAAGTCTTTCAAGCAGCCGCGAAAAGCGGTAAAATAGTTGGTAAGTTGGAAGAAATAACGGCATTAATGAATAAGTTGCCGAGGAATGCCTTGGAGAAGATTAAAAATATTGAGATCCCGAGTTTCGGCCCTAAAACTGCGTTGGCTAGCGCTGGGCATGGAGGAGGCGGAGGATTAGACTCTCTGAAAGATGTTTATCAGTCGATGAAGGAGAATGGGAAGGAGTTTTTTGGTAAGGCTACGGGAGAAGGCAGAGGATTAGACTCTTTGAAAGATGTTTATCAGTTTATGAAGGAGAATGGGGAGAAGGTTTTTGGTAAGGGTACAGGGGATACTGATCATCCTATTAGAACATATCGTGATGTAGATCTTCAAAATATAGATCCAGTTTATATTGCAGATCAACGTACAGTCGTTGAGATGCCTTTTGGAGGGAAAGGAGAAAAGTACACTAATGCTGAAGGTTGGAGACGTGACTTAAAGTACTTTTGGAGGGAACTACTTGATCGACATCCAGAAGCGTTTAGCCCGAATAATAGGGCAATAATAGAAGGTAGGAATCCGTTTACTGATAGCCCTGTTAATGATAAGGTGTTTAGGGAATATTTCTCTCAATATGATGTTAAAGGTGTTAGGGGAGATAAATTAGTTCATCATCATATTGGTGGAGGTGGACAAGCATTTCCTGTGCCTCAAAAACTACACCCAGGCTCCGGTGGAATTCATAATATAGAAAAAGAAGCAGGAATATGGGGTAAAGATAAAGTTTATTCAGAGTTACTACAGAAACTTATTAAGGAGTGATTTCTAATATGAAAGAGGTTATAAAAGATTATTTTGAAAAATTTCTAGATAAATGGATGGAATACAACAATTCATTACCGCAAATAGCATGGAATGAAGATGTAGATGGATTTATATATACAGGTAAAGAAGATGAATATGGATATATTTCTTGGAAACCAATAGAGAAGGGAGTGGAATTTGACTTCGATGAAATTGAAAGTCAATATAACGTTCAGTTACATGATTCGGTGAAGCAGTATTTCAATTCGTATTGGTTTTTAGAATTAACGGGATGGATTTCTTCTTATAATATTAATTTGCACCCCGTTATCCCGGGAGTTGAACCAGATTATTTTATTTCATTTGTTAAAGACTACGCAGAATCTAAAGGTGATATATGTAAATATATCCCAATTGGTTATGAAGCAAATGGGATGTTAATAGTGCTAGACAACAATACAGGTGAGATTTTTGTTGAGGATTTTGAATTAAATGAGTATAAACAAATAACTAATAGTTTAGAAAACCTCATTTTACAATTGAAATTTAAGGATGAAGAATAGAGATGCAATAAGCGAGAAGATGATGTGTAAAAAACTTGATTGGGGTTTGTCTTGCAAGATTTTTCTGTGAAGTTTTAAGCAGGAAAAACTCTGTTAAAGAGGTGAGACAATTTTAAAATCATTTATAGGATATGTAGCCTATAAATGAGTAAAGTAGAATGGAAATTTGCTGATGAAGCTGTAAGTGATTGGTGTGTAAAAAATGGTAATGGAATAGGTATCAAATTTTTAAGTAATTATATAAAATGTGTAGCTGTAAATAATAGTATTAATGTTGAACTAGAATTATTTAATGTGAATAATCGTGAAAATTTTTTGGAGCCTTATTATCTTTTGCTGAAAATAGTGACGAATATATAGTTGATGTATGTAATGACTTTAGCGATACATGCTTAAAAAATTAATTTCATTTGGGTTTGCTCCTTCAGGGAATTTAATTTGCTTTGATTATAAAAATCATGAAGAAGATCCGATTGTCGTCTTTTGGGAACATGAAGATGCATGGGAAAAAGAAGCGCTAATGGAAAGTGAAGGGATTACAACAGAAGAAGCAGAGGAAGTAGCGAGAGAAAATGTATTTTACGTGGCAAGTAATTTCACTGAGCTTTTAAACAAATTGTATGATTAATAGATAGTTGAAATAAAAAGGGTTGTCCCATAAGCCGGTTTTACTTGCTTATGAGATGTCCCTTTTTGTTTTAGAAGAAAATTATTTGTTTAACTGATATTTTAAATAAAAGATTCATATAAGCAAGCTGAGAGCTAGTTTATTTAAAACTGATTAGCTTAAAGATAGAAAACTTGGAAATGACAAGATGTATTAGCTTGGTAAAAGAATGCCGCAAAACATAGATAATATGACAGCCAAAACCAAGAGATTTGAAATCAATGAACATGGTGTAATAACAATTAAGCAAGGTGGTACATATTTCCATGGCTGGGTTGATAAGCATCATATAGAGAGTAAAAAGATTATAGATGATAAGATAAAGAGTGTAGAGGCTTCGTTTGCTAAGGGTACGGGTAACGCTGTAAGCGATTATCTTGATGATATAGTCGAGGCTGGTAGTGTCAATGCCACAAAGATGATTAAGCTTAAAATGCTATTCAAAATAATACTTTTAGTGTAGATGAGTTGTCTGAGATTAGTAAAAAGATGTCTGATTTAGGCATTACTAAAGCATATAATGAAGCATTAATTAAACTTGATTTTGGTAAGTATCTTAGAGGACTAATAGGTGACCCACCTACTGCTATGATAAATCCACATGCACATCATATTCTATTTAAAAAGGTCTTGGCCAGAAGCAAAAAGTACTTGTTCAAGAAGGTTAAGAAATATTAAGAAGGTATGGAATAGAACCGATAATTGGTGAAGAAAATCTTGTTTGGGCACCAAATGCGGTAATAGGACAACACAGGTTTGATGCTTTGGAGGAAGTAGTGAGTCGGTTAAGAGTTGTTGAAGCAATAGACGGTGACTTTGATGATATTGTTGAAACTCTTAAAGATTTAGGAGACATAGCTAGTACAAGATAGTAGAGATACAGGAGGTAATGTTATGGATGAAAAAAGTTTAAATAAAGCAATAAGAAATGCAATTAAAATTGGTGATATTAATGAAGTAAAAAGTTTAATAGGAGATAATCCAGAATCTTTACATTCAATGACACCATTTGGTACGTGGTTACATGTTGCAGCAAAGAAAGGGCATTTTGGAATAGTGGAATATTTAATCCATAAAGGAATCGATGTTAATACAAAAGGTGATATATTTGATGCTTCCCCTTTAAGATTGGCAGCAGGAGCGGGGCATTTGGAGATAGTAAAGTATTTAATTGAGACTGGCGCAGAATTAGATGTGAGCTTAGCAAAAAGAAATCCATTATTTGGTTCGATTTATGGTGGACATAAAGAAGTAGCTGAGTTTCTAGTTGAAAAAGGAATAGATATTTCAATTAGATACACTGGAGAAAATATTAAGAATATGGATGCTTATGAATATGCTAGAGAATTTGGGCAAACAGAAATTGCTGAATATTTAAAGCAGAAAATGGATGAAAAAGAATAGGCTGTTAAAAAGTACATACTCCATGATGGTTGTACCATCATAAAGTATTACGTGCAATGATAGAACTGAAAACGAAGTACGACCTTAGGTGAGATGACATTTTATTGGGCGATGAATATAAACACATGGAATGTATATGAAACTAATGAGCTCGTACAAACTCGTTAGTTTTAACGTAGTAGTTTTCATGACATACAAAAGGTGTCATACTATTACTACAAAACTTACAAGTTTAATGCTACTTAAAAATAGATGAACTTAAAGCACTTGATTGTCAACTAAAGACAACAAGTGCTTTTTATTTTGGGATTATAACATAGGGTACGGGTAAAAGTAGTGCTGAAGTGAGTGAAGTTAAAACATTAGTGGACAAAGGAAACATTTTACAAACGGAAGAAAAAATAGGTTAAAACCGAATGTTAGGTATAAAACAGGAGAGTTTGACTATTTTTATGAAACCGATAGTCTTGGAAGAATTGAAAAATTTGAAACTGATAAGCTACAATTAACTGAAAGAGAGAAGAGATTATCACATAGTAAAAATACACCCGGTAAAGTAAAAGGACAAGACCATGCAGGGCATTTAGCAGGTGATAGATTTGGAGGATCACCTAAAATTGATAATTTGGTATCGCAATTATCTGATGTTAATTTGAAGGAATATAAGAAGATTGAAGAAGAATGGGCTGCAGCTTTGAAAGAAACACCTCCCAAAGAAGTAACAGTTGCTGTTGATATAATTTACTCTGGGAATGATATGCGTCCGGATAAATTTATAGTTAATTATTTTATTTTGCACCAGAGCCTATTAAACTATTTGGAAGTTTTGTTGAACAAGTTGTAAATTTAACATTTTAAAGTAAGAGCATTTCTTTGTAATGAGAAATGCTTTTTATTTTTGTCGAAATTAAAAGGATATTTCAATAACAATAATAATATAATAAAAAACAATATAATTTTATTGTAAAACGATAAATAATATGATAATATCATGTTGTCATTAAATAAGCGAGGTGCTTTTTATGAAACAAGTTACGACACTCTTTTTAAAGCTAGCTGTTATTTTTATAGGAATCCCAGTTCTTGCATTGTGCATATTTTTGGTGCCTAAGATCGGGAATTTTGCTGGAGAATTGTATCCAAATATTGCTTATTTGAAATCTCTCGTTTTAATCGATATGTATGCGGCAGCGATACCTTTTTACTTTGCTCTGTATCAAGCTTTTAAACTTTTAAGCTATATTGATAAGAACCAAGCGTTCTCGGAATTATCGGTAAAGGCTTTAAAGAATATAAAATACTGTGCCATCACGATCAGTACCTTGTACCTGCTAGGTATGCCACTCTACTATCTCATGGCGGAAAGAGTTGACCCTCCAAGTTTCATACCAATCGGATTGGTCATTATTTTCGCCTCTATGGTGATCGCCGTTTTTGCTGCTGTTCTCCAAAGACTTTTACAAGAAGCTATTAATATAAAATCAGAAAATGATTTAACGGTCTGAGGTGGAGGATATGGCAATTATTATTAATATTGATGTGATGTTAGCAAAACGAAAAATGAGCGTAACAGAGCTTTCGGAGAGGGTTGGGATTACGATGGCGAATCTTTCCATTCTGAAAAATGGGAAAGCAAAAGCGGTTCGTTTTTCAACATTAGAAGCGATATGTAAGACTTTGGATTGTCAACCAGGTGATATTTTGGAGTACAAAAGCGACGAAGACACTTAATAAAAACAGACAACAACTTTCTTCAACCAACGGGATTAGATAGTGAAATTAAGATGAAGGGATAGCCTGATGTTAAATATATATAACAACAGCTAAACATTGAAATTAAAAGCCTTTATCTTTGATTACTAAGTAATTATCGATAAAGGCTCTTTTTGTAGCCTTGGAACAAAGTTTGATTAAATTAACTTAATAAACCTTGATAAAAAAGGCAAATTAAAAAAGCGTGTTTTTTCATTTTAGGGGGTATTTTATTTACAGAAAATTTATTATACTCTTACTTAAAAAGGGTGGTGGACTTTTTGGATATAACTTACTATGTTTCAGAAGATACTTATAAATACGTAGTAGCAACCGTTACAAAAAGACTTTTACTTTACAGTGAGATATTTGTTCATATTTTTTCTTTTTCAGCATGGACTATTGATTATCAAATATCTAAACATAAATACACTTCCTCCTTTATTCCATTGTTAGGAACAGCCTTCCTTATAATAGTTTTTTCTATAATTATTCATTTCTTGTTTCAAAAAGTAAAACCAATAATGTTTATACGTAAGATAGTTTAAAAAAATCGTGGGGTAATAGGAACCATTTCGTTTGAACTCCACAATAAAAATATATGTATAATCTCTAACGGTGAACAATTAGAATACAATCGTTACAAAGTACACAGTGTAAAGGAATTAGAGTCAGCATACTGCATTATAATTCCGAAAGGTACCTATATTGTAATCCCTAAACATTCTGGGATAGATAATGTAGATGAGGAAGAATATACGAACAATCTTCAACTGATTATAAAAGAAATACAGGAAGTTCACTCACGATGATTAATACTAACAGGGGGCAATCCGTATCCATTAAGTTAAGAAATTAATGTCCCCAAAATGAAAATTCTATGCCTTTTATAGCAACGAAGTTCATTTTTATCATTTTGGGGCAACCTATTCTGGTTAGCTTGATGGTGATGTGCTGGTACCCCTATTTGATCTGTTGCCCAAATTTTCATTGATAGATAATTATGTCGTTGTATGATCGGAAAAATGATCATTTCTAAACTGCCTGGGGGTTAAACCTGTGTATTTTTTAAAGATTTTTATAAAATAACTTTGGTCGTTGAAATTCAGCCACATGCCGATGTCTAAAATCGAATAATTTGTTAAAAGTAATAGCTTTTTTGCTTCGTCAACTCGTTGCCGTTGAATGTATTCACTTAGTGGTTTACCAACTTCTTTTTTAAAAAGTGATGATAAGTAATTTGGGCTTAAACGACACATTTGTGCAAGGTGATCAAGTGTGATATCGTCATAAAGATGGTCATAAATATAATGTTGACAAGCTGTAATTGTTGCAGAATATTTTTCTTCATTTAATTGGTGCACACGATTGGTAAAATCCATTATGGCTTCTTCCGTTAATTTCAATATTGCTTTTAAGCTTCCTAATTCCTCGAGTTGTTGAATATAGAAATCGCTTAAGGTAAAGGCCGTTTCATCATTTAAACCACCTTCAATGGCCGCTCTGCAAACAAGAGCAATTCCAGTAATCATTAAATTTTTTTCACTTCTTAGGCGATTTCGTTTCGATAATAATCCTAATTCCGCCTCACCGACAATAGAGTAATCGAAGATATCCTTTAATTTATTTATCCGTCCGTTTTTGACATAATCAAGCAAAACTCGTTCATATGAAAGATTGGAATGAAAAATGAAATTCCTTCTCCCTTTTGAAAGCTCAAGATCCGGATTCTCTAATTCAATCATATCAAGGGTCAACGCTTTATTGTTTTGGATGACCATCGTTTTATCAAGCTTTTTATGGTACATCAAATAATAAACCAATAGACTAATCGTTAGGAATTGTTGACTATCAATAATGGGGATGGAATGATAGTATTCAATGAGTTTCCTTTTATTCAGGTTTCCTTTAAAAGCATCAAGGATCTTGCTAATATTTTCATCAGATATTTCTGACTCAAGGGTAGGGCCTAAAATAATGGTACCTAAAAATAGGTTCGTTTTTTTTAGATTGACAAAGAAAAAGTTCAAATTTGAATTCGAAAAGAAGATAGGAAAATCCTTTGGATTCTCTTCATAAGTATAGACACTGATCTGCTCTTTGAACGGGCTGTAATATGGATGATCCCGTAAGTCTCTACTTGAAAATTCGTATTCAATCTCACCAAATTGATTGACATAATAAACAGGTATTTGATGAACTTCATAAATAAGCTCACATATATGTTGTAAATCTTGTATGACTATTTCCATCTATTCCATAAACTCCATTCATTTTTTTTGAAATTGGATACATTTTTAGAATGCTTAAATAAATACTATTATTCGTAAGATAATACAATATATATTTTTATACAAGCAATAAAATGATTGATGTAAGAAATTATAAGCAGGGAGGAATTAAACATGGAATTATCAAATAAAATTGCTGTCATAACTGGTGCAGGAAGTGGAATCGGAAGAGCAAGCAGTTTGAAACTTGCTAGTAACGGTGCAACAGTTGTATTAGTCGATTTCAATCAGGAAACAGGAGAAGAAACGTTAAAACTTGTGAAAGAACAAGGTGGAGAAGGCATCTTCGTCCAGGCCGATGTCTCGAAAACTGAAGATGTGCAAAACTATGTAAATAAAGCAGTCGAAACATATGGACGTATTGATATATTTTTCAACAATGCAGGTGTTATCCAAAAGTTCGCACCTTTCACTTCAGTAGAAGAATCCGAATTTGACCGCATTATGTCTATCAATGTAAAAGGGGTCTTCCTTGGAATGAAATATGTGTTAAAAGTGATGGAGGAGCAAGGAAGTGGCTCTATTATTAATACTGCTTCTACTGCAGGGGTTCGTCCTGAACACAGTGTAGCTGTATATTCTGCAAGCAAACATGCGGTTGTAGGCTTAACCAAGGGTGCTGCATTAGAATATACGAAAAAAGGAATTCGCATTAATGCACTCTGTCCTGGCGGTGTGAAAACAGCATTAACAACAAGTGTTGAAGCTCAGTTTGCAAAAGGTGGATACGTTCCAGAAGAGTTTTCCAATATGAGAATGGGTCGTTATGCTGATCCGAAAGAACTCGCTGAAATGGTTGCTTACTTAGCATCAGATAAGGCAAGCTATATGTCCGGTTCAATTGTTCTTGTAGATGGCGGGCTAACTTTATAGTCAATAAAAACATCGAGTAGGGTTCTTCCCATTTAATAATTAGGGGCAGTTATGACTGTCCCTAATTTATTTTTTTAAAACCTGACTCAATCATTCATGTGTGTTGTTAAAAGGTTAGCAAAGTTTTGTGCGGTTTGTGATAGGTAATGATTCTTCAGCCATATTAAGCCTATCGATGCAGCTAACTCCCTATGTGTAATTTTGCAAGCAACAATATCGTCGTTATTGTATTGTTTAATGACGGTTTCCGGTACAATAGCTCCTCCAAAGTCAGAGGCAACCAAATCAAATAAAAGGGAGATATCAGAGCATGCGGCAATAATGTTCGGTTGTAGCTGAGCCTTCGAAAATGCTTCCAAAATCAAATAATGCACTCCAAGTCCTTCTGTGCTCGGTAAAATCAGAGGATGGTTTTGAATTTCAGCAAGCGTAACCTCACAATTAAACGGTTGCTTTTTAGTTGAAGCAATAAAGTAAAAAAGTTCTGTATGAAGATGGGTCACTGTGAACCCCTGTAATTCGAGTGGTAATCGGATAATTGGGGTCACCTTACATGCCCATCAACTTAAGAAATTCGTTGTTACCCCAAACTGAAAAAATGAGCTGAATTGTAGATAGATAAAAATTTTTGTTTAGGGGGGACTTCATAACCTTAGCTTGATAGCGGTGTGGTGCTACCCCATATAGGAAACTACATAAAATATAAAAAAACACCCACTAAATTGGAAAAAATTTCAGTTGTGGCGGGTTATTCTTTGAATCGTTTCCGTACCCCAATAAAAAAGAATTCAAATTAACTCCAAACAACACCTCGCCTCTCGTATTCCATTCTATATTCAACGGCAGCTGCAATTTTGGGGCTTGCGAACCTTTCCGTGATCCAAAGTCCCAAATCAAGTCCTGAAGTGACTCCTCTTGCCGTGATAATATTCCCTTGATCAACAATTCTGTAACGAAGAAGCTCTGCCCCGTATTCACTGATTTCATTCTGCGCCAAATAGTGCATCGTCGCCTTTCGACCATTCAATATACCGGAGGCAGCTAGTAGCATACCTCCTGTACAAACCCCAGCAACGATCGTTCCTTCGTTGTACATCTCTCTAATCATTTCGGTCAGGGTTCCAAGCTCTGCTTGCTTTCGTGCCCCATGTTCAGCTTTATGATTCTAGCCACCACCAGGTACAATTAACAGATCTGGACGATTATCCATTCGTAAAAAATCATTTAGTTTAACCGTAACTCCAAACGAAGTAGTAATTTCTTGTTTTGATTCACTTGATATTAGTTCAACCGTAAATGGAGCCCCTTCTTCTATCGCTCTTTTGAGTACTTCAAAAGGTGCGAAAGAGACAAGTTCTCCGAAGCCGTCAAACAATATAATTTGTATTTTCATTTTTAGAACACCTCATATGCTTTCTTTTGTGAATCGTAGACATATAAAACGATTCGGCGATTATGTAATTGATTTACAAAAAAATCCTCATCCAATAGAAGAAGCAATACCTCTATAAGCACAATAGGTCATAACTGGAAATAAAAGTAATTCTATGACCTATTTTTACACGTATCTCGGCTGTACCCCTATTCCGCCTACCCATTCATCCCCCAAGAAAATATATAAATAAAAAAGATAAGACCAGAACTCGGTCTTATCTATGGTATAAGGAGAAACAACTAGGGTGATAACCATTACTTTTTTATCATATTACATTAACTGTTAATTTTAAATATTATAGCTAAAATTAGTGACAATATCCATATTGAGAAATTTATTACTAATTTGTTTGTACAATATCAAAAAGTATGAAAATAATTTTAGGTTTATACCGAAAACAAAACACACCTTTTGGTACACATTAGCTATAAGAATTTAATGATTAATTTTACAAATTATAAAAAGTCATGAACTTAGTTTTACTTTCTATTATATACAAATAGTTAGGGGGCAATATCATAGGATAAAGATTGTTCCAAATATTCACCCGGAACTTTCTGATAAGTTAAAAAATCTAACAACAAAACGTTTAAAATATGCTAAAATACAATTACATTTGAAAAAGAGTAGTGGGTTCAAGTTGTTATTTACATGAACTCCAAAGAAAAAAGCCAAATTCTGTATAGATTTGGCTTTTTTCTTTTTACGCATTTGTAGCTAAAAATAGCATGGTCTTTAAATCCTTGTTAGGGGCAAGAATTTAAAGAAGAGTTTAGCTTAATTATGATTTTACATAAATTACATATTATAGTAAATTGATATTATTTATACTAAATATTGTAAAAATTCAGGAATTTACTCCTTATATTATTTATGCACAAAGTTATAATTAGTGAGTTTTACAAATGAACCGTCCTAAAAAGCGAACGAGCGTTTACAAAGGTATCCTTTTACAGATGAGTCAAATTTGAACAGGGATTTAGTGATGTGAGTAAATCATTAAATGAAATCATCGAAATAAATAAGAACAGGAGGTCTGCGAGGGAGATAGTTGAATCATACGCTGGGAAGGAAGATAACTAAAAAAAGAGAAAGCTTGGTCTTTAATTTCTCTTTTTTTAGTTGATTAAATGACGATGTAAACTAGTGCTGCTATAAGATTTGGAATAGCCATTATTAAAAAACCCTTTGATTGGTCGATACGGCCAATCAAAGGGTTTCCTTTTTTGAAAATAGGGTTCCTTTATTACCTAAAATTAAGCTATCAATGAAGTAAGCTAAAGCTAACCCCATGCTAATTAACCCGAAAGTTCCACATACATAATAAATGTGACTCCAATCCCGACTAAAATAAGCTTCTACAGATACGATAAGTAATAGAAGTATTCCTGAAATAAGTCCTCTCTTTATCATTATGATCCCTCTTTCAAAAAGATTTAATATCCACATTATACCATATTGTTGAGTGTATATTTTTTAAACAAATTCCGATAACGAATTTTACGTTAACTAGCACCTCTTGCGAGGAGGGGGGGCTATTTTTTTGCAGTAGCAAAGATAAGATTTCATTTTTAGAAATTGTCTTAGCGTATAAAATCCGCGTTTTGCCGTCAGTACCCCATGCCCATCAAGCTAAGTTTAGGTATTCCATGAACTTCCGTTCTTGTTGCCTACATGCTGGATATTTTATTTATTTTTTTTAAAAAATACGCATACCAAATAAACCTTGATAAGGTGTATTTTTAAAAATTATGCAGTTTTCTGCTTTAGATTAGGTACAGTACACTGATAAACGACACCTAAAATATCAAATACTGTCTTTTTTTCATATCGATGGGATTTCCGTCCGTTTTTTTGTAAGAGGTCAAACAGACGAAGGAAAATTTTTGATGCTTCTTGGGTGTCTTTTTGTAGAGCTTCATATACTAAGTACAGATGATCTTGAATCATATAAATTGCTTTATATTCACTTAATTCTTTGTGTTTTTTCTGTAGTAACAGCTGTCGCATTTTGAACATAGTGGAAGAACAAAGAAAAATAGCGATTAACTGTCCATAAAGATGACATTCTAGACGCTCTCGCTTAATATTGTAACAATGATTGATACCAAAAAGAGACTTCCATGTTTTAAATACAATCTCTATTTGCCAACGTAGTGAGTAGATATCATGAACCTGTTCCATCGGAACAATTTCCCATGGGATGTTGGTAATATAAACGTTGATTTCTGTTAAACGTTTACTTTTTTCAGAGTATGTAACTCCTTTTTTCTTTTCAACATAAGTTTGTTGTTTCCTACGTCTATGAATTTGAGTTGATGTGAGTCTGTATATTATAACTCGTGAGGATAATTTTTGTTGTCCAATATAGGCATTCTGAATTTCATAAGTATCTCCTGGTTTTATCTGATGCATAATATCTTCAAGGTTAAGCAAAACATATAAAGATTGCTTTTTTACTGTCCCATCCCGAAAGAATTCTGGCGATTCATTTTTCACATATACTCTATTATTTAATTTCAACCGAGAAACATAGAATACCCCTCGTTGATCCATCTGGTCTAAATCTTTTAGAGAAAAGTATCCTAAATCTCGAATACATAAATCTCCTGATCGTAAGGTATCCAAACATTCTGTACCAAAGGTTTTATCATTATTTTTACCTGGTTCCATTTGAAAATTGAGGAATTTCCCACTATGTAAATCATACTCTAGTTGAATCTTAATACCAGCTGTCTGTGCACATCCCCCTGAACCAGGATAAATAGAAGCTAAATGGTTGGGTACTTGAAAAATAGTAGCATCTAAAATACGTATACGTTGAAAATAAGAAATGTATTGGTTTGAGATTTGAGAAGAATCGTTTAGTTTACTTTTGATTAAAAGAGAAAATACACGCTGTAGAAATAAAACAGCACATCGGTTAAAACGTTGATTAAGTCCTTCTGGACTCATAAGTGTAGTTGTATTTGCATAAAGCTGACTACATAATCGAGTAAGGGGACTACTTGCTACATGTTGACTGATCCAAATACATAAAGCAGCCAAATCTCGTGCGCCATACTTACTTTTTCGTTTTACAAAGCCTGTCTCTTGGGCAAGTTGTTGAAGAATATGTAGAGATAGATATCGTTGTAGTTCTTCAACGAACAAATGAAACTCATCTTGAGTCGATAGATTCATACAAAAACGCCATCCTTTCTGTATATTTCTACAAATAGAATAACGCTTTCTATAAATTATGGGTATAATTTCATCTTAAGTTGATAGTAATATATCGTGTCAAAAACATTTGACAATCCAATTGAGTTTTTTTATAATTGATGTGTAAAAAACTTTTGACATTTTGATTATAAAAAATGGAGAAGAGATATGAAAAATATTATAAAGGATTTGAGAGAGAAAAAGGGATTGTCGCAAGAGCACTTGGCTAATAAATGTGGGGTTAGTAGACAAACAATCAATGCAATTGAAAATAATAAGTATGATCCTACATTAAAATTAGCTTTTAATCTTTCAGAAGTATTGAATACAACAGTAGATGAACTTTTTTTAAAGAAAGGAGTATAGAATTATGAATTATTTAGTATATTTTGTGGGGGCTATATTGTGGGCTTATATTAATGGATTTTTTACAAGTAATAAAGGATCAGCTCCTTGGATTAAAGATGATGAAAGAGATAAAGATATTAAACATAAAGCAATTATAGCAAGTTGGTCAGGGATCTTTTTCTTTTGTATAATTGGAATTGTTAATAAAGCATTAGGTCTAGGTGGTGCTCAAAAATCCCCTTATCTTCCAGAACCGATAGCTACTATTTTACAAGAAAATGTTGAAATACAAGTTTTACTTATTCTTTTGCTAATGTATGGAATTTTTTATATTTATTATAGAAAGCAAATGAGTGCTTAGTTGTTATTTAGATAGTTTACCAACAGTTTAATTTGTTCTAAACGTTTTATTTTTGTATATAGATAAATCACTATTAAAATTCTTATTTTTATCAATCTTTATTCCAAATCAACACAAAAAACGGTTATTCTTTCTTGTTTAGTTTAGAAAGAATAACCGTTTTTTGTACTTGGGGGTACTAAAATTTCTTAAGTTGATGGGCATGGGGCACGGCAAGAATTCGTTCTTTTTTGAGCCACTCATCATGAAGCTAAATAAAAAGGAATAATTTTGCTTCAATGAATACATTGTCACATTCCTGTCACAATGTATTTGTATCATAGAAATACAAATAAGGAGGTTTATAAATATGAATAAAAAAATGAAAAAGCTAGTTATTCCAATCTTGATGAGTTCAATATGTCTTACATTACCATCCCTAAGTTATGCACAACAAAAGGATATTACAACAAAGGGACAAAACGTGGTTTCTCAATACAAAAATTTCACTTTTGATGTGAATCCTGAAACTGGTGAGATTTTTGTGGAAAAAGATGGTGTAAGAGAAAGTGCTTCCTTACCACTACCGAAGAAAAAAATAACAAATCTAATAAAAAAAGATGATTGTATATCTTGGAATTATCCAGATGACCAAATAGATGTGAAGATTGAAAAGAAAGAATCCTATTTAAGTATTAAGTTAAAATCTACTAAGTCTGAAGGAGCCAATGAATTTACATGGCCTAAAGTAAGTGCGGACAGCTATACGTTACCCTTATCGGAAGGGAAAAATATACCTAGCAATGACCCAAACTGGAAAGAATATTTAAAAGATCAAGACATGTCATTCGTAGAAAGTTTTTCTATGAGATTCTTTGCATTGAATAAATCTAAATATTCCATTATGTATATAGCTGACAATATGTATAATGATAATATTCATTTCACTGCTGATTCCGATATACAGTTTAGTTTTACACATCAATATCCTTCTATTAATAAGAATAAAGAATATGGATTCAGATTGTATCTAACTGATAAAAACCCTGTCTCGATGGCAAACATTTATAAAAATTATATAAAAGAACAGGGAGAATTTAAGACACTAGAAGAAAAAGCAAAAACAAATCCGAACATTAAAAAATTATATGGTGCGCCTCATATTTATTTTTGGAACCACAGTGGGATTTCAGTAGAAAATATTAAGTGGGATACATTCACACAAAAAATGGATGAGACATTTACAAATTGGATTGCACAGTTGTTACAAGCAAATACGGAAGATGGCTCAAAAGATTTTGAAACTGTTATGCAAGATATAAAGAATCAAAAATCTATCGATAAAAGCCAGCAAAAAGTAATAGTTAATGCGATAAATCAGGTATTAAAATTAGAACAACTTTATAATAAAGACATTTTTAGTAATCCAGATACTGGAACAAATGAATTGTTGAAAAAAGGAATCCAAAACTTGAGTGAACAAGAACTATATACACTGAATAAAGGATTAATTAAGAGTAAGTTAACAGAGGCAGTGGATGAAGTAAGCAGATGGGAACAGAAAGAAACAACAGATGTTTTAGTTGATATGAAGAAATCGAATGTTAAAAAAGCATGGGTAGGTTTACCTAATTGGGCTAATGGATTAATGAATCCCAAAATGGTAGAAGAAGCAAATAGAATGGGGTATTTAATCGGCCCTTATGATTCATATCACTCGATTCATGAAGTTGGAAGTAGAGATTGGAATACTGCTTCTTTTAAAGATAAAACTTTATATGAAAATGCTACAATATCGAATGAAAAAGGGAAAAAAATAGGAGGATTCTTAGGAAAAGGAAGAAAGTTAAATCCAACTTTATCCTTACCTAGTGTGAAAGAACGTGTAGGTGATATTTTACAAAATAATATACCGTTTAATTCTTGGTTTGTCGATTGCGATGCTACAGGCGAAATTTATGATGATTATTCTCCAAATCATATTACTACTCAGGAACAAGATGTAAAAGCAAGATTGCAAAGAATGAAATATATTAGCGAAGAAAAACACATGGTAGTCGGATCGGAAGGTGGGAATGACTTTGCTAGTAATATAATTGCCTTTGCGCATGGAATAGAAACACCTGGGATTTGGCCCGACTCTGATATGAAAGATAAACAGAGCCCATATTATGTAGGCGGATATAAATCCACTTCACCAGATGGTGCTATTCCAGAATCGAATGCCAAAACAATACCAATCAAACCTATTTATAAAAATATTCATAATAATCCTGTATATTCAGTTCCTTTATATAAACTTGTATATAATGATTCGATTATTACTACTCACCAATGGGGATGGGGGAGTTTTAGAATTAAAGATGAAATTGGGAATAGAATGTTATCTGAAATGTTGTATAATGTTCCACCTTTATATCATATTGATAAAAATGAATGGGAGAAAAGTAAATCCATCATTACCTCTTATTTGAAAGTATGGTCTCCATTTCATGAGAAAGCCGTAACAAAACCAATGACTAATTTTGAAGTATTGTCTGAAGATCGGCAAGTTCAAAGTACGACATTCGGAAAAAACATGAAAGTGATTGTGAATTTCTCAAACCAAGATTTTACATATAACAATGAGAATATAAAAGCAAAAACAGCTATAGTATATGATGGGAAGAAAAAGAGTATATTAGAAGTTCCTAAATACTAAGATACATGACATGGTTGTTTCTTTGAAATAAAGTCGTACTGTTTTGAATAAAGTTTAACTGTTTGCAAAAAAGTTGCACCGTTTTGCATCATTAGATAAAGCTGTCACGGTAAAACTCCTGAGTTTTGATCAAACTTTATTCCAAACCAACATAAAAAAGGACTTCTGTGTTTTGAAGTCTCTTTTTATTTGTAATCAGGATTTTTGAAAGATTTGTGAATTTCATAGAAAACAAACGGGATATAAAGTATAATGTTATAGTTTTGTATATTAAAGGTTATTTATGTTATTTAAATTATATTTTTACGAAGGTACTAGAGGGAGTGCCATCATGTATAGTGTGGTTGAAACTGCAAAAGAGAACAATTTAAGTCCTTATCATTCTCTTCGATATTTGTTTGAAACGCTCCCCAATATCCATTTAAACAATTATGAAGAAAAATCTGTGTTAGATTCTCTTTTCATTGGTCTTAGTTGTGGGAGGAGCCCTAGTGTTGTGTTATAACTCTGAAATATTGACATATCTAGGAGGATCTATAGATTTCAGTTGATTATATGAAATGAAAAATCAAGTCGTTATTTTGGGGTTCAGACTATCATTATTCACACTATTATTCACACTAAAAGAAGTACAAGGAGGAAGGTATATCTATTAAAATAGTGAGATATACCAAAGTAGAAATGAATATTAAATTTAGTAAAAAAGTAGTAGCATTAACAGCAGGATTAACGGTATTATCTTCACCATTGGCATCATTTGCAGAGGAACAACAATCAGTAAACAATAAGCAACCTACAAGCGTCCAAGAACAAGGTAAAGCAGACCAACTTCAAGCATCAGATGAACAGGCTTTAAAAAGTATTGAAGCTAGTTTTGAAGGGGTAGACGGACGTGGAGGAGGTACTGTCGATAATAAGAAAGCAGACAGTCTTCAACGTTCAGAAGGTATTCATGAAGAAACGGGTACATTAACTGTTCCTAACAATTCAAACAGAACAAAACGTAGTCTGTCTTTCACATCACCTAGAAGCTCTAGTACAATAAACGGTGTTCCATTCACTAAATGGATTGTTCCAGTAGGTAACGATAATATTCGTCCTCAAAACTACATGAGTCCAAAGTACATTACAATTCATGAGACTGATAATACAAGTGTAGGAGCAGGTGCTAGAAACCACGCTCAATATCTATATAACCAAGCAGTAGGGAACACAGACCGAGCTGCATCATGGCACTTTACAGTAGACGATAAAGAGATTTATCAACACTTACCATTAAACGAGAACGGGTGGCACGCAGGAGACGGTGATGGTCCAGGTAATAGACAATCTATTGCAATTGAAATCGCAGTTAACAGAGACGGTAACTACAGTAAAGCAGTAAATAACGCTAAGAAACTTGTAGCTTATTTAATGAAAGAAACGGGTGTACCGTTAAATAATATCGTAAAACACCAAAGATGGAGTGGTAAAAACTGTCCTGCTAACATGATTAATAATGGACTATGGAATTCATTCGTAAATGGTGTTGAGGGTTATTATAATAACCTTTCTCAATCAACAAACGACATTATAACAGGCTGGCAACAAATTGATGGCAAGTGGTATTACTTTGATTCTACTGGTATCAGGCAAACAGGTTGGAGAACAATAGAAAATAAGTGGTATTATTTAAACTCTTCTGGAGCCATGCAAACAGATTGGCAGCAAGTTAATGGCATTTGGTATTATTTAAACTCTTCTGGAGCCATGCAAACAGATTGGCAGCAAGTTAATGGCATTTGGTATTATTTAAACTCTTCTGGAGCCATGCAAACAGATTGGCAGCAAGTTAATGGCATTTGGTATTATTTAAACTCTTCTGGAGCCATGCAAACAGATTGGCAGCAAGTTAATGGTATTTGGTATTATTTCAATTCTTCTGGAGCTATGCAAACAGGCTGGCAACAAATTAATGGCAAATGGTACTATTTTAACTCAGATGGGTCATGGGATAGTTCGAAATAATAGATTTTCATGTAATTATTTTGGGGAAATAAAAATCAATACACGCTCGTATATTTATAATTAATGAAAAAGCTCTTTAGAATGCTAAAGTAAAGAGCTTTTTCACTAAATTTACATCAATATTTACTTAATAATTTCTATTAGGGGTACAGCTGCATGCCCATCAACTTAAGAAATTTCACTCCCCCTAAGTACAAAAAAACGTTATTCTTTCTAATGTCGCTTTTAAATAAAGTCACGGTGTTTATAAAAAAGTTGCGATATTCTATCTCCTTTAATTAAGAAATTCTAAGTGGGTTTTAATCAAACATCTTTTAAAAATGGAATGTCCATTCAAAAAAAACGAATCTATTTTGAAAAAAGATTCGTTTTTTTATCGTACAATATAAGTTTGCAAAGTATTTTTGATCGAACTTTTTTATAAAGCTTCACAAATACTCTATACAAAAATTTTAGCTACATGGTTCTTCCAGTTTTTTCAGCTTATTCTCCACTCTTATAAACATACTGATTATTAGTAATAGCATAGATCCCATAATTAAAAGTATTGCAGTGGAAGGGCTATTTAAAAATAGGCTGATAATACTTCCTAGTATAATAATTATAAATCCATTTTGTGTCATGATTTCAGCACTATACCTATTTCCAGCTTCCCAAAGTTTCATGTTTTTCATAGATCTAGTTGTTCGATAGCCAAATATTGCATTAATATCTGTCGGTGGTCTTTTTTTCAATAGTAATGAAGTTGATATAAAGATAATTCCAATTACCAGACTTACTCCTATATTCACAAGACTGTATATCATTTTAACCATCTCCATAAAATGTTATTATAAACTAATTATACCATTTTAATGGTGTTTTGTGGTGGCACTCTGACATTTATAAAATCACTATTTGGGGTCACTATACATCACCATCAAGTTAAGATAAATTTGTATCCATATAGCGAAAAAATCGCTATTCTTTTTGTAGAAATATGCAGAAAGGATGGCATTTTTTATGAATCTTTCGATTCAAGATGAACTCCAATTATTTACTGAGGAATTATATCAATATTTTACTCCTTCATTTTTAGAAGAGCTTGCTAGAGAGTTAGATTTTGTTCAACGAAAGCGTAAGTTTTCAGGACATGACTTAGCCACTATCTGTGTTTGGATGAGTCAACGGATAGCGAGTGATTCTTTAGTTAGACTGTGTAGTCAACTACATGCAGCTACAGGAACACTTATTAGGGGTCACCATACATGGCCATCAACTTAAGAAAAGTAAACACCCCCAAAACAAAAAAAGAGCTGATTTCTCAAAATAACTAACTGTAGAGAAAGAAAATTTTCATTTAGGGGGTACTTCAAAACCTTAGCTTGATGGCGATGCGTCAGTACCCCTTTCTAGAGTAATAGGATCAGTATGTCCAAGATTTAGAGATTCATTACAAGTGTCTGGAAGTTTTTGTACCAGACCCCCCATTTATGCCTGGTTAACTCGATTACTCCTATAAAGATAGTAAAAAGATTAAAATCAGACAATTATTGAAAAATACCAAAAGTAATTTAGATTATTCTGGAAAAATAGTAAAGTTGTGTATATAAGTATATTTAAAATTGTTTCTGTTTTAAAAAAAACTATTTTTAAAGGAGACGAAAAATGAGACAAAAAAAGATTTTCACCGTTATATGTGCATGTGGGATAGGTTTAGCAAGTTACTCTAATTGTGCTTCCGCAGCAATGGTTATAGAAAACAATTCAGCAATAACTACTGAAAGTACAGTAAATATTTCTGAAGTATCAGCTATGGAGAAAGTTAAGAAACCATTTCCTCAACAAGTAAACTACCCTGGTACGATTAAGCCAAATCATGTTTCACAAGAAAATTTAAACGCCTCAGTTAAAAATTATTATAATCACTGGAAAAAGAAGTACCTGAAAAATGATCTTTCTTCATTGCCAGGTGGTTATTATGTAAAAGGAGAAATTACAGGAGATGCAGGAGGTTTTAAACCGCTGGGCACATCTGAAGGACAAGGATATGGTATGGTCATAACAGTTTTAATGGCAGGTTATGATCCAGATGCACAGACTATTTATAATGGTTTATTTAAAACAGCTAGGGCTTTTAAAAGCTCTCAAAATCCTAATTTAATGGGATGGGTTGTAGCAGACAGTAAGAAAGCCCAAGGACATTTTGATTCTGCGACAGATGGTGATTTAGACATTGCGTATTCACTTCTTCTTGCACATAAGCAATGGGGATCAAGTGGTTCAATTAATTATCTAAAAGAGGCTCAAGACATGATCACAAAAGGAATTAAGGCCAGTAATGTAACAAAAAATAATCGCTTGAATTTAGGAGATTGGGACTCGAAAAATTCATTTGATACTAGACCATCAGATTGGATGATGTCTCACCTTAGAGCTTTCTACGAATTTACGGGGGATAAAACTTGGCTTAACGTTATTGACAATCTCTACAATGTTTATACACAGTTTACAGATAAATACTCGCCAACTACAGGATTAATTTCTGATTTTGTTGTAAAAAATCCACCACAACCTGCTCCTAAAAACTTTCTAGATGAATCAGAACATACCGATGCATATTACTATAATGCTAGTCGTGTACCACTCCGAATCGCTATGGACTATGCAATGTATGGAGAAAAAAGAAGTAAGGTGATTTCTGATAAGGTCGCTACGTGGATTGAAAATAAAACAAAGGGTAACCCAGCTAAAATCGTAGACGGTTATCAACTAAATGGAACAAATATTGGTGACTATCCAACAGCTGTGTTTGTTTCACCATTTATCGCTGCTGGTACAACTAACAGTAATAACCAAGGTTGGGTAAATAGCGGCTGGGATTGGATGAAGAATAAAAAAGAAAGCTATTTTAGTGATAGTTATAATCTATTAACTATGTTATTCTTAACCGGTAATTGGTGGAAACCAACTCCTGATAACAAAAACGTACAAAGCCCAATAAATTCAGAAATTCAAGCTGAATTTAAGGAATAGATATCAGATTCCTATAAATGCAAGGTTGGAAGTTCTCATCTCGCAAAAAATGCAGAGATGGCTATGTTGGTTCTGTTGCAAAGATAAAGTAAAAGAGAATATAACGCATATATTTCTAGTGAAATTGTATTTTATGCTGTAAGCTCAAACAAAAGATGGATAAATTCTTTCTGGTTTTGGACAGATTGATTCCGTGAATCAATCTGTTCTTTTTTAATCATATGCATGGCTTCTACTCCTGCAAGAATGAATGTTGCTGTGCCAAAAGACTTGAATCCTAGCATAGAGCGGATTCGCTTCTTTATAAAGCGATGATCTTGTTCTACTATGTTATTCAAGTACTTTTGTTGTCTAATCCGCATACCGTTAGGTATGCTTTTTTCTTTTTTCAACTGTTCAATTGCTATAGGATAAGCTGGATTCTTACCGACTGTTATAACACGAGGCTTTGAAACATGAAAAGACCGCAACGCTTTCTTGAAAAAGCGCTTTGCAGCCTTCTGATCTCTTGTTTTGCTTAGGCAAAAATTGATTGTATTTCCTTTCGAATCAACAGCACGATACAGATACATCCATTGACCTTCTACTTTAATATATGTTTCATCGACTCTCCAAGAGTCATTTGTTTGTTTGAAATAACGTCGGATCCGTTTGTCCAATTCAGGACCATACTGATGAACCCAACGCATAATCGTTGTATGAGAAATGGATAAACCCCGTTCCTCCATCATTTCCACCAAATCACGAAAACTGAGGTTGTACCGTAGGTACTATCTTACCGTTAACAAAATAATATCAGGCTGATAATGCTTCCATTTGAATATATTTTCCTTTTCCATATCAATTACACACCTCCTTTAGATTAGTAGTATCAGTATGTCCAAGATTTATAGATTCATTGCAATTTTCCTAGAGTTTTTGCACCAGAACCAAGATAAACTATATTGAGGAAGGATAATGTGAGTAAAATCACTGCATTATGATTTTATACCTTTTATTTTATAAAGTGACACTTTTATCATTGAGTTTTTTTCTTCCCCCACCTCAAACCTAGCTTCTTTGCTTTCACCGAGGTTTGAGGTGGGGATATTACTGCCCGTGAATAGCAGGATAAATTTATTAAACTCTAAAGCTATTCCTCAAAAATCATTTTCAATTACCACATATATTAATTTTATATTTTTATAGATAGTATACTTTTTTGATATCCTTGCGAAAACAATCTATATGTAGTATCATTTCATCGTAACAAACTCAATATATAGATTAGGAGCGGATCGAATGAATCCATCAAGTAGAATAACAAAACAGTCATGGGATAATTTATGGACAACATTTAACACTATTGTACGGGATAACGATCAAGACTTAATGCAAGAAAATGCAAATGTTGATGGCCGATCTCCAATGGGAATGATGGGAACATTTGCATCTGAGAGTGCAAAATATTATGCGATGGAACACTTACTTTCTGAACAGGTAAAAAAGGCAATTGATCAAAATATTTTATATCCGCACGATTTAGATTTTTATGCAACAGGTACAACAACGTGTTCACAAATTCCATTAGCACAAATACTAGAAAAAGGGTTTCATACAGGTCATGGACATATGCGACAACCACAAGATATTAAAAGTGCCTTGGCTCTTTCTTCTATTATTTTTCAGGCAAATCAAAATATGCAGCACGGTGGGCAATCCTTTGCAATGTTTGATATAGATTTAGCACCGTATGTGAAAAAAACGTTTGAAAGAAACAAAAAACGTTTGGCAGCATATCCATTAACAGCAAAACAGGTAGAAGAGTTTGCATGGAAAGAAACAGAAAATGATACGCATCAGGCGTGTGAAGCTTTTATTCATAATTCAAATAGCATGCATAGCCGCGGTGGCGGACAAGTACCATTTATTTCGATTAACTACGGAACGGATACATCAAAAGAAGGAAGATTGCTAATTAGACAATTATTACGAGCAACTCAAGCTGGGTTAGGAAAAGGAGAAACACCAATCTTTCCAATTCAAATCTTTAAATTAAAAAAAGGTGTCAATTTTGAAGAAAGCGATCCAAATTATGATTTGTTTGAATTAGCATTAGAAACGACAGCAAAACGATTGTTCCCTAATTTTTCATTTTTAGATGCACCATTTAATGCGATGCATTATGATGGTCGCCCTGAAAGTGAAGTATGCTATATGGGCTGTCGTACCCGTGTTATGGCTAATATTCATGGAGAAGAAACAGCCATTGGAAGAGGGAATATATCGTTTACGTCTATTAACTTAGTAAAACTAGCATTAATAAGTGGCTCAAAAGAATCATTTTTTGAATCATTGAATCATTATGTAGATCTCGGCATTCGCCAGCTATTAGAAAGATTTGCTTACCAATCTACAAAAAAGGCAAGGGGTTTTCAGTTTTTCTATTCTCAAGGAGTATGGCGCGGCGGTGAAAAACTTCAACCAGAAGATTCTGTTGCTGAAATTTTGAAACAAGGTACGTTAAGTATTGGTTTTATTGGACTTGCTGAATGCTTAGTTGCTTTAACAGGAAAACATCATGGAGAAGATAAAAATTCATGGAATCTTGGGAATGAAATTGTTGCCTTTATGAGAAGAAAAATGGATCAAGCAACGGAAGAATATCAGTTGAATTTTTCATTAGTCGCAACCCCTGCAGAAGGATTATCAGGAAAGTTTATAAAAAAAGATTGCGCTGAATTTGGAACAATTAGTGGTGTAACAAATCATAACTATTACACAAATTCATTCCACATCCCGGTTTATTACCCTATTCAAGCACTTGATAAAGTTCGTTTAGAAGGACCGTTTCATGCACTTTGTAACGGCGGTCATATTACGTATATTGAATTGGACGGAGCCGCTGTTCATAATCAAAAAGCATTACAGCAAATTGTACAGGCAATGGCACAATATGGAGTTGGATACGGCTCTATTAATCACCCGGTAGATCGCTGTAAATGCTGTGGCTATAATGGAGTGATTGAGAATGAATGCCCAAGCTGCGGGAATGAAGATGAACATCATATTGAAAGAATCCGCCGTATTACTGGATACCTTGTCGGTGACATGTCGAAATGGAACAGTGCAAAACGTAGTGAAGAAGCGGATCGAGTGAAACATAAATGAGAGTAATGAATATTATTCATGATAGTGTTGTAGATGGAGAAGGGCTTCGGACAGTTGTGTTTTTTGCGGGCTGTCCGCATCATTGTTTAGGTTGTCATAATCCAAAATCTTGGAACCTTTGTAACGGTACCGAGATGAGCGCAGAAGAAATTGTAAAAGAGATTGCTACAAATTCGTTGAATGATGTAACATTTTCAGGTGGAGATCCATTTTTTCAAGCTGCCGAAGTGAAAGAAGTAGCAAAAGCCGTAAAAGCTTTGAACAAGAATCTATGGATTTATACTGGTTATACGT
This sequence comes from Bacillus sp. FSL K6-0042, assembly GCF_038006685.1. NCBI lineage: Bacteria > Bacillati > Bacillota > Bacilli > Caryophanales > Bacillaceae > Bacillus > Bacillus sp. FSL K6-0042. The sequence goes on along the minus strand of NZ_JBBOVS010000001.1, from coordinate 1,489,724 downwards.
TAGAAGAGATCCAGAATTCACAAAACAACGATATGATAGAGTTGTTACATTATGGGGATGTTTTAGTTGATGGAAGATTTGAACTCGAAAAAAGAGATTTGACACTTCCATTTCGCGGAAGCTCCAATCAACGTATTATAAACTTAAATTGAACGGTTCTGTTGCAAAGTTAGCTGAAACATAAAGCATCTGGAATATTGCGGTTAGATTTTATGCAACCGTCAACAATTTATGTAATTCGTTATACGTCGAAAAAACGGAGTCTGGTTGAAGACTTCGTTTTTGTTTGTATATTGCATGAACAGTTTCTATACCTTTTATAGTACGAGAGGCATGTCGAAGACTTTGAAAGCCTAAGGAATGAGAAAAACGACAGTAATAGCCAACGGCTACCAAAATAATATCTTTTTTGAATTGTTTCCCTTTAAAATATCTCATCTGTCATTCTCCTTGGTTTTTTTCAGAGTTTAGCGTAGTTTAGAAAACTTTGCAACAGAACCCAAAATGAAACATTGGGATTTTTTAAGAATAAAAAATACGATGAATGGTTTTATTTTCTTAATTCACATAATTCTCAAAATTTAAATCTTTAATTGTTAATATTTGTTATATAATGAAATTGTCAAACCAGTCATCAAATAGTGTCCCTTATGTTTCTGTTGAAACAGTTTGATTGTCCCGTGTATTAACCTTCTAAGTTACAACGCACATGCGTATATATGATTTTCAATCTATCCGTGAATGTATATAAACAGCTAAAAGAATGATAAAGGATTAAAATTATGATATTTTGTTTATTGATTCTTGTACAAGAATCAATAAACAAAATATCATAACATAAAAAAAGAATTGCAAGCCATGTATTCTCTAAATGTAATAAATGAAAAATATAGCTAAATTTTTCAAAATACAGATAGGTGTTTTGTGAAGGTAAATTGAATAGAAAAAACATTCATTTAATAGGTGGACTGTTAAGTATATTTATTTTTAAATACATAGATTTAAATTCTGAAAATTGATTTTTTGAATTAGTTTTTAATAGTATAGAATAATATTTACGCCCGTACATTTAGTTAAGTAAGTAGTGTGTTTAACAAATATTATAAATATAGTTAAACGATAAAGATTATAAGGAAATATGAAATTATAACACAATCATTATTTATACCTATAAATTTCTGAATAATCAAACCAATATTCTTTTACAGCAAATACAATCAGCATGTAAAGTTTTTCCTGAAAATTTAATGAATGGTGGGAATGAAATGAAACGCAGGATGTTAACAAAATGGTTTGGAATTATAAGTTTAATCATTATATTGCTAGGGGTTTCTATTCCACAAGCAGCAGCCGAGATAATACATCAAGAAAAGTTTCAAATGAACTGGAATTATATTAAATTCAAAGGTACTAAAGTAAAGATAAAGGCAGACTTACTAAGAACGTCATCAAAAGATGTTGCATATTGTTTATCACCTGATCTGAATTCACCTAATGGAGATGATCTTCCTGAAATTGGAAAGGAGAATGATTTGGTATATCGTGTCTTACTTTATGGATACCCTCAAAAAACGCCGGCTGAATTAGGAGTTTCTACAAAAGAGGAAGCCTACTATGCAACTCAACTAGCTATCTGGATTGCATCTAAAAAAATTGAAATTGCCGATTCAAAGCCAGAAAACCAACAGGTATATAATCTTGTAAAACATTTGGTAGAAAAAGCTTATAAAGGTACTGAAGTTCAGGAAACATATTTGAACGTAATACCTACTGGAAAACAAACTGTAGAGCAAAATGGGGAATATTTTGAAACAAATTTATATAGAGTTCAATCAAATGCAGTATCTGGAGTATACTCAGTTCAAATGGAGGGCGCACCAGAAGGAGTTAAAATTATAAATGAACAAGGTGAAAAAAAGAATGAATTCTCTGTAGAGGAAAAATTTAAAGTTATGATTCCCAAAAACGCAACAAGTGGAAATTTCAAGATAAGAGTAAATGCAAAATTGCAGAGTTTACAAGCAATTACCTTTGATGGCCAACAAAGGATTCAAAATGCAACTGCTTTATTACCAAGAATGAGTGAAAAAAGCAGTACAGATATAGTAGTAAGATGGGAATTTTTAGGGTCGTTAAAAATTATGAAGGTAGGAGAAAATAGAGAAGCTTTAAAAGGGGCTGTGTTTGAGGTTGTAAGTGAAAATGGCGATTTTAGACAAGAAATCACTACAACTGAGAATGGGATTGCTACATTAAATAAACTTCCTATTGGTACGTATGTTGTAAAAGAAATTCAGGCTCCAGAGGGTTATGTACTTGATCCTACAATAAAAAAAATGGAAGTAAAAACTGGCGAGATAGCAGAAATAGAAATAAAGAATCAAAAAATAACAAGTGGCCTGGAAATTAAAAAAGTGAATGCTACATATGGAAATGCTAAACAATCTTATGATATACAAAGTAAAGAGCAGACAATAGAAAATGATCCTGCAAGTAAGGAAAAGCATCACCTGCCATCAACAGGAACGAAGTTTCCAACTGACCCGTTTGTAGGACTAGGATTTGTTATTTTAGGAATCTATATATTAAAAATAAGAAAAAATCATAGTTAAAAACTATAAACAATAAGGGATTTGTTACCAATGTTTAAAGTTAAATATGCTAAGAAATGTTTTGTGAAAAATGTAGATTATAAAAATTCCTATAAATGAAAACGCTTGCAATAAATCGAATTATGGAAAAACTATTCTAGTGCAAATACTTAGGAAAGATATAAAGAGGCGAAAAGTTTCCTAGTGGAATCTAGTCTTAAGCAGCAATTCCAAACAATTTATTCATAAATTGTTTGGTTTAGCTTCATAAGCTAGAAATGTAGAGGAAATTGCTATTCTATGTTTCTAACTAACATTTTTGCACCAGAACCCTTTTTCTTTATTCATTGAATTTGTTTTGATTTCTAGTAAGCTACTTATTCTTAAAAGACTACGGAAATTTTAAAAGCTCAAACAAGCATAACCCCGTTCTAAATTTAGGACGGGGTTAAAATATAGTTGTTTAATCTTGATGTAAGATACTTCACTACACTAAAAAATATAACAATAAAGTCGTTTAAAAATCTAAAATTATAAATTTAAAGCGTTATGAAGAATGAATACGAATCAACGCTTCCGCATGATTAATGCTTTCTTTTAAATAAATTGACGAATTGGGGTGGTTTAATATTTCTTCAGTAGTTAACCATAATACCTCTTCAACCTCATCGGGACTTTTAGAAAATGCTTCCCCCGATTCATATTCGCAAAGAAAAACAATATCCACAACATTTTCACCTGTATCTGTTACGAATGATGTACTATGTATATAATTTAGCCTGTCTTTTACGCTCACGTATAAAAACTAGTCAAAACTAAAATCCAATGTCCAAGAAATAAGGTCATAACGATAAAGGAATGTCGATAAGGACGGTTTAAATATTTACGATTTTTAAGAGTTGTAAAAATAAAAGCTAGCGTTATGAGAATGATTAGAATAACGAAAGCAAGTAAAAGTAATGTAAATGACATAGCAAAACTCCTTTAATACATTTGTTTCATTGTAGTTTTTAGAAGAAATGAATCAATCATTTCATATGCTTGTTTTGTAGATTGTTCGTTATAGTTTGTAGTATAAGGATCCAGAAATCCATGATTTCCTGGGAACTGTTGTATATGTAGAAATGGGTTGTTTTGTCTTTGTAATGTCGCGATAAGAGAAGAAATGGAACAGTTCAATTCTGTTTCTGGAAAAATTACAAGAGTAGGGCATGTAGGAATAATATAAGAGTAGTCTCGTATGCGAGAGCCATAGCAACCAATAATAAAAGTAACTTTTGGATTGTTACTGCATAGCCAAGAGATGGTTGCCCCAATACTAAAGCCTATGAGTCCTATGTATGGGTAGTCTTTTGCTAGTGTTTGAATCATTTCTTCAATTTTTTCTTTTCCATGTTGGAATCCAACGTTTTGCATAAAATGCAAGTAAGCTTTTTTTGCATCATTATAATGAAAGGGAGCATCTAGCTGTAAAAGACTTGGGCAGAAGATATCTATCTGTGGTGAAGAAAACCTGGATATGACATCCTGCATATGCTGATTTATGCCGTATATTTCGTGAACAACAATCAGAGCTACTTTGTTCTTCATTGATTATAAACCTTTCCTCTGAAAATTATATTCTCTTTCTACAACACATATTTTCATATGAAAGCTTTCATACCATTGTTCACGTCCTCTTTGTCTTGCTATAGTATGTGCTGCATTTTCTCTCCATTGTTTAATTGCTTCAAGTGAATCCCAATATGAAATTGTAATACCGAGACCAGATGCATCCCGTACGCTGTCAACGTTTATAAAGCCAGATTGCCCTTTAGCGAGTTTTTCCATTTCTTCAGCGACATCGTCATAATCAGTCGTGTCTTGTGAAAGCTTGGAAGTGAATATAACTGCATAATAAGGTTCGTTACTTTGCGTTGTATCCCTCATCGTATCCCTCCAAATATACTTATGGATTGTATCATATCATAAAGATTGAATAGTATGTCTTTTGAGTATAAAAATGTTTTGAGAAATATCCCGTACCATATTGGGATAACTGTTGAAAAAATAGAAATTTACGTTATTCGTGCAGTGATGATAAAAATATTTGGAAAGACAAATCATACGGCATACAAGAAAAACCCCACTTCAAATAAAACTGAAGTGGGGTTTCTTATATTTCTTCTAGGCTATTAACTGGAACTGTTAATTCGCGATCTGGATTCGTTGCATCATATATGCGGGCGGTTTCATTGCTTTCATCAACATGTTGAATCATAACGGGCATGCCTTGAAAACTGACATGTGCTTGTTCTGATGATTCGGAAAGCTCTTTTGCACGTTGTACATTCATTCTTACATTCCTCCCATCTTTATTATTTTTGCTGAAAAGGAGGAATAATATACCATTTTGAGATGGGTTTAAAGTTTTTGTATTATTTGTAATGTTTCTTTAATAAACACAGTAAATGTCGAATCAGGGAATTCTTGTATAGCATGAAAAGCTTCTGTTGCTTCTTGAAGCGCCTTTTGCTTATTTTTGAGTTCCATATAACAAAGGGCACGGTAAGCCCCCCCAGTTATAATCCATGCTTGGTCTAGTGGGTGAAACATATAATCTGGAATTGTCGCTTGCTGTAATGTTTCTAATGCTGCTTCATATCGCTTAAGGCCGTATAAAGCCTTTCCTTTTTCTAGGTAATAAATCCCGTCCTCTTGAAAGAGCGGTTTATCTTGAAGTTTTTTTCTAAATAAATCTAGATGTTTGAGAGCTAATGTATATTCACTTGTTATTGTATTATAATAATAAGCTTTTAATATATCTATAATCGCAATAGATAAAATATTTTCTGTGAAAACGGCAAATTGTTCGGATTTTTTTATATAGTGTAGATATTTATTTTCATCTGCTACTATTACATTTTGGTAGGAGAGAATTCGATAAAATTCATCTGTTTTATAATACACTTGATTTTCTTTTGAGAAGTCAAGAGCTTGTAAGATAATTTTTTCGCACCCTTCATAATCACCATATGCGAGTAAAACAATTGCCTCACATAAGAATAATTCTATTTGTATAATAAGATCCATTTCTAATTGTTTTGCTTCATACTCTTTTCGAATAGAGGTAAGAAGTTCTAGGCATTCTTTATATTTTTTATGGACAAATAATACATAACATAGCTTTAAACTAGTTTGTGTACTTTCACGATATAAAGTATACTTTTGAAAAATTTCTACGGCTTTTTCAATATAGGAATGTATGCTGTAATCTTTCATATTAAATGCAACGCTTATAAATTGTTTATATAAACGAGCTGTACTTAAAGTAGGTGGTAGTTCTTTTTGAACAATAGGTAGCAGTGTACGATAAGCTTCTTCAAATTGATTATTTTTTATAGCTTGTTCCATTTTTGGAATCAGCTTTGTTACTTCTTCATTGTCCTCCTCTAGTAAAAAACTTGCTTCACATTCAAGCTGACTAGCAAGATATTGTAATGTCTTCATAGAAGGTGCTGCTTTCCCATTTTCAATTTGACTCAGCATACTTTTCGTTAGCTCTGAGCCAGCTAATTGTGTCTGAGTAAGACGCTTTTCTTTTCGTAATGCTTTAATTTTTTCACCAAGAGTAGCCATATTGTTGCTCCTTTATCACAAAAAAGTTAAATACAATTAAACTTTTTGTTGTCGAAATCTGAAAAATGATTATATAATAAGTTTAACACAATTTAACTTTTAAGGGGAGAGTGACGTAATGGGGGATGTAAGTATAAGTCAAAATGATCCAAGAATCAAAATTGCAACGAGAAATATCATTTTGATGATGATTGGAAAAATGACTTCTTTATTAGGTGCAGGGATTTATACGTTTGCAATGGGGTTATATGTTTTAAAAACGACGGGATCAGGCGTAGGTTTTGCAATTACGCTTATTTGCGGTTCTATTCCAAGAATGGTATGTGGACCAATTGCTGGGGCTGTGGCAGACCGAATAAACAGACGGTGGGTTGTTATTGTTGCAGATTTATTAAGTAGTCTTATCATGTTCACGATGTTTGCACTTTCTACTTTATTTGACATTTCACTTCTATTCATCTATGTATCTGCAGCACTGTTATCGATATGTGCAAGTTTCTATTCTGTTTCTTTTACGGCTTCTATTCCAACTTTAGTTGACAGTGCACGTATTCAACAAGCGAGTTCTTTAAACCAAACAGCGACAGCACTTTCGACTATTTTAGCACCAGTTATTGGTGGAATGGTGTTTGGTTTGTTTTCAATGAAATTCTTTTTTCTGTTAAATGGTATTACATTTTTTTTAGCGGTAATTGTACAGTTCTTTATTGCATTTGATCTGTATAAAGTACAAGCAGAACTGAAGAAAGCTCATTTTTTATCCAGTATTAAAGAAGGATTCTTATATGTAAAAAGACGTGATGATATGTATACGATGTTAAAAGTGTTTATTTGGATTAATTTCTTTGGCAGTGCACTGTTTGTTGCACTTCCGTATATTATCATTCAAAACTTACGTTTATCGTCTCAGCAACTAGGTGTTGTGGAAGGAATGTTGGCGGTAGGAATGCTGGTTGCATCAATTGTTTTATCTGTTCGTAAGGAAATGAATAATTTATTTCGCACGGTTCGCATTAGTTTATTTGTCTTAGCGGGTTTGTATTTGTGTACTGCATTTCCGTTATTAGTTACAATTCCAGGGACGGTAAGTTTTATTTACTATATAATTTTTATGCTTATTTTTGGAATGACGAGCATTTCCATCAATGTTCCCCTTCAAGTATATGTTCAGAAAACAACTGATTCACAATATTTAGGACGGGTTTTTGGATTAATTGAAACAATTTCTACGGCAATTACGCCTCTTGGAATTATTTTGTATGGATTTTTATTAGATATAATGCCAACTAGTATGGTAATGGTTATTTCGGCTATTGGAGTATGGATGGTAGTATTATTAGGGATGAAACAAATGGATGTGAAAAAACAAGTGGATGTATCAGCGTAGGTGTAGAATGTATGTTTATAAAAAGACTTCATTATTAAGGAAAATGAAGTCTCTTCTTTTTTGAAAGTGTTTTTTAGTTATGATACATTAAATGAAGAAGTCCATGTGGAATACTGAGAGAGGGAGAAGTACAACATGAAGTACAAAATATTGGTTATGCTATGTGCATTGTTTGCAATGGCTGGATGTAGCAGTAATTACGATATCCAAGTTGATACAGGTATGCAGGCATTAAAAGATGAGAAATATAGTGACGCAATTATGTGGTTTGAAAAAGCAGAAAAAGAAAAATCTACGAACGAAGCAAAAGCCTATAAAGAAGTTGCTAGCCTGATGGATCATGGTGCAACGGCGTTAAAAGATGGTAAATATTTAGAAGCAAAGGATGACGCGAACCAAGTATTACAAAAGAAAAAGGATGCATCCCTTGAGAAATCTGTAAAGTCAAACGCAGAAAATATGCTTCAAAAGGCAAAAGACATGGAAGAAAAAGAAAAGGAAAGAATTGCAAAGCAGAAAAAAGTGGACGAAGAAGGAATTGATAAAGTAATTAAAGCGGTAGATAGTATTGATGAAGTAAAAGAAAAGCAGAAGAAAGCTGGAGAAGTATTGGATAAAGCTGAAAATGCAAAAGAAAAAATAGAATCGAAGAAAAACTAATAGAATAGTATTTGAAAAGGTATGTATGAGGCTGTCGTTTGTTAAGACAGCTTCTTCTTTTTGAACGTTTTTTAACAAATTGAAAAATTTTTTAAAAGATAGGAAATATTTGGTATGATGGAAATGTTGAAAGGGTTTTCTACAAATCATAAGGGGGCTATGAAATGGGAAAATTAGATGGAAAAGTTGCTTTTGTCACTGGTGCTGCAATGGGGAATGGTGCTGGAATTGCCCATGTATTTGCTGAATTAGGAGCGAAAGTATTACTTGTTGATATTTCAGACAAGGTTCATGAAACAGCAAAAGAAATTGTTAGTAAGGGGTTAGAAGCAGCTAGTTACGAAGTAGATGTAACTGACTTTGCAGCTGTAAAAGAAATAGCAAAAGATGCATACGAAAAATATGGGAAGATTGATATATTAGTGAATAACGCAGGAGTTATTCGTCTTGCTAACTTTTTAGAGATGTCAGATGAAATGCGTGATTTTCAATTTCAAGTAAATATTAACGGTGTGTGGAACTTCTCTAAAGCAGTCTTGCCATATATGATTGAGAAAAACTATGGAAAAATCGTGAACATGTCATCTGTAACAGGAACGCTAGTTGCAGATGAAGGAGAAACAGCTTATGCGACAACAAAGGCCGCTATTTGGGGATTTACAAAAGCGTTAGCACGTGAAGTAGCCAAGCATTATATTACTGTAAATGCGATTTGTCCAGGCTATATTATGACGCCAATGGCAGAGCAAATTGCAAATGAGTCCGATCCAAATGAACCGAATAGTATTATTGATGGAATCGCTTCAGGCGTTCCGTTAGGTCGTTTAGGGAAGATTGAAGAGGTTGGTCAATTAGCTGGTTTCCTTGCATCAGATGAATCAAGTTACATAACAGGGACACACATTGTAATTGATGGTGGAAGTACGTTGCCAGAAACGGTTTCTGTTGGTGTGGAATAATATTTAAATATAGGAGGAATCTTAATGTTTTTAGGGTTTCTCCTATTAGGGTAATTTTTCGTATAATTAGAAAAATCAATTTTGTTACAATAACTTGAATTTCCACTATTTCATCAAAAAAAGGAATATAATAAATGTATAACCTATTACAAGGAAGTGTAATTTATGAGTACTGTAGCTATCGTATATGGTATTATTCTTTCTACTATTATTGCTTTATTTGTTTTTGGAGTTTCACGTTATATCCACAAATGGAAAGAAGGGATTGCAAAGTTAAATCATATTGAAGAAGAACTTAGCGATTTAATGTTACATCATGGTAAGTAAAGAGGTTTATTTTTCAGTTAAATAATGTGAAGGATATCACAAAACATGCTAGCATTGTGGAGCATGTTTTTTTGTTATGTAAAAACGATAGTAGATAGGCACATTCGTTCCATTTCTTCCATACGATACAATGTTAAGTATGAAATGTTGGGAATAGAAAAGAGGGATCGAATGGCTAATTCAGGATATGTTCCAGATAATAAAAACTTAAAGAAAAGTTCTGGGACACCAAATCTTTTCTTTGACTCACGAGAAAATGTATTTTTTAAACGAGATGATAAAAATATTGCTTATGAAGTGACTTCAACACAATTACCAGCAATGATTGGAGGAGCGTTTGTCGATCTTTTTATGACGAAAGGTCATATGAGGGAACCACATTGGCATCCAAACGCTTGGGAATTAGATGTCATCGTTTCTGGAGAAGCAATTACTTCTATTTTAAATCCAGAAACAAATCAACTGCAAAATTATCGAGCAAAAGCTGGACAAACGGTATTTATTCCAATGGGTTGGTGGCACTGGATTACGGCTGTATCAGAAGAAGCCCATTTACATCTCTTCTTCAATAATGATCAATTTGAAACAGCTGAGGGTTCAGATGTACTTAGAATGACCCCACCAGAAGTATTCCAAGTCGCTTACGGTGTTAATGCTGAACATTTAGCTAAGGATCTTGCACCTATTAAAGGATCTGTTGTGATTGGGCCACCTAATTTAAAGCGTTCTATGGATGAACAACGGTCCGATATAGTGGTTGTACTAAATGGAGAGGTAACTTCGTGTGAGGTAGAGTAGCCCTTGTTCTCGAGTGAGGGCTATTTCATTTGTGCGTTTCTAGCAAAATACTGTATTTTTTTACATAACCTCCCTTTATATATTTGATATAATAGATATATTGATAAATGGTATTTTGTTAGGGGGAGTAATATAGTGAAGGTGTTAAAGGTTATAGGATGGAGTATTTTTATTATTATAGCAATCATCATAGCGATTTTAGCGATTATGGAATATTACTATTCAAAAGAAGATCCAAACTATGTGCTGGATTACATAAAAGAGCATAAGAATGAGCAAACATGTTCATTAATGATTAGAAGAAATGGTGAAATTTTAGCTACTGTGAATGAGAATAAAAAACTACCAGTAGCAAGTATGGCAAAAATAGTAGTAGCAGTGGAATTTGCAAAACAAGTTTCAGAAGAAAAGATAAATCCACAGGAGCAAATTCCATTACAAGATTTAGAAAAATACTACGTACCAGACACAGATGCTGGAGCACATCCTGCATGGTTAGAGGATGCAAAAATAAGAAATGCAATAAAAAATGAAAAGCTTTCTTTAGAAGAAGTAGCCCGAGGTATGATTCACTTTAGTTCTAATGCAAATACAACCTATTTATTAGAAAAATTAGGACTCGAAAGAATAAATAATAGCTTAAAAGAATTAGAGCTAAATAGCCATGATGCATTCTATCCATATACATCCTCCTTATATATGAGAGGATATGTAGAAAAAGAACTGAATGTACCTAAAGATCAATCATTAGAAGTGTTACGTAAAATGTCTATGGATGAATATAGAAAGCATGCTTTGAAAATACATGAATGGATGAAAGATGAAGCGGAATGGAAAAAACACAATATACCATTAAAAGTTGACATGGAATTTCAACGTATTTGGTCTGATAGGCTAGTAAGGGCAACTGCAAAAGACTATATGAGTCTAATAGGGAAAATCAATAATAGAACTGCTTTTCCAAAGCCAATGCAAGATGAGATTGAGAAGATTTTTAATGGGACTGTTGGAGATAGCATATATGAACATGCTGGTAAAAAAGGAGGTTCAACTCCATTTGTATTGACAAATAGTTTTTATGGTACAGATAAAGAAGGAAACAAGGTTGAAATAGTCTTTATGTCTAATGATTTAGATTCTATGGAATCACAAAAACTTAAGAATAACTTAGATTATTTTATTCGATCTGTAGTAACGAGTGAGGAATTTAGAGAAAAGTTATAACAATATAATTTTATTATGTAAACAAAAGGTGCTTTTTTCATGAAGTGCCTTTTGTTTGTTATACAGCAAAAAATATTGAAAGGAATTGGTCAATATCTAATAGAATCAATTTGGATAGAAGAGAAAGTAAAAAGGAGGGATTTTATGACTCAAATCTATTTTGTTCGTCATGCTCATTCTGTCTATACACCGGAGGAAAGAGAACGCCCATTATCCGAAAAAGGACGGAATGATGCGCAAAGTGTGGCAGAGTTATTAAAAGAAGAGAAAATTGATGTTGTAATTTCTAGTCCATACAAACGAGCGATTCAAACTGTCCAAGGAGTTGCAAATCAATTTCAATTATCTATGAAAATTGAAGAAGATTTACGTGAGAGGCTATTAAGTAAAGAACAGGTAGAAGATTTTGAGGAAGCAATTATGAAAGTATGGGAGAATCCCGCCTTCTCGTTTGAAGGCGGGGAATCAAATGATATAGCACAAAAACGTGGTGTCAAATGTATTCAAAATATATTAAAACAATATAAAGGGAAAAATATTGTAGTTGGTACCCATGGAAATATTATGGTGTTAATAATGAATTATTTTGATTCTACATATGACTATCATTTTTGGAAAACACTCGACATGCCAGATGTATATAAATTGACTTTTAATGAAGAGAGTTTACTTGCTACTGCAAGAGTAGAAGAGCGCACTAAAATATAGAAACAGGTCATCATGTGAATAATTTGTAAAATTTTATCGAGAAAGCAGGAAAGAACGGGTTTGTTAGAGAAGTATGCTTTTGTAACATAAAAAAATGCGTGATAAAGGAGGCTGTTTACATGTTTGAGAAAGAGAAGGGGTTAGTAGATCATCCAGAAGGACTCATTGAAGTTCATAACGTATATGAAATTGTGCCACCTGATGGAACAATTATTGGTATGGCAACACCAGAAGAGATGGAAGTTGCTGCCGAACTCGAATTACAGCACTATGCCTATTCTCGTTTACTAGAAGCAAATATTCAGTTAGACGGTTCCTCCTACAAGGATATACTTCAGGAGTTCCAGGAGTATGAAAGAAAGTCAATAGGGTTTTGGCGGGCATTACATAAACGCTTAGCTGTACCTTGGGCATGGGTACTTCGTGTTGATGTTGCAAATGGACCTATATATGTGAATAATGGAAACTCGTATTATGATGGTAATGAAGACGAGGAAGATTATGAATAGATGAAAAGGCAAGAAAGCAGTGAAGGCTGCTTTCTTTTTTGCATGTTTATTTAATTTTAGAATGCTCATTGTTTTCAGGGTCATGTACGTCACTTACTTCGAAGGAATGGATTGCCTGAATTATGATATCAGGACGGTCACTTTCGATTCCATGGCTAGCATTTTGTGCGAGGATATACCGGCTATTTTGAGAGAGCATACGTTGTTCTTGAATGAGCTCTTGCCATGTTTTTTCAAGTTTTATAGCTTCTTCATCAGGCATTCCCCCTTGAATCATTTGCTCGATAGAATGATTTGGATCTCTTCCCATGACGATCAATGGTGTTATTAATGTTACTCCAAGTTGTTTTATTCTTTGTGCACAAGATTTCCATTCTGAAAGCTCAGAAGTAGTAGCCTTATATAAGAAAGGGGATGTAAGAAATTCTGCATATTGTTTTTGTTTATATGATGACAAGAGACTGTATTGATTTAACAATGTAGATTGTAGTACTGCCCGAAGTGATTCTGAATTCATATTGGAGTAACTCCTATATTTTTGTAGCCATATATCATCTGAGTCGGTTTGATCAGAGATAGGTAAATCAAGCTCATCTAATCGATGTAAGTTCATAGAAGTGGAATCAACAAGCACAACAGCTTTTAATTGTTCCGGATACAACATAGCAAACTGCTGCGCACATAGTCCTCCATAAGAATGACCAACTAAAATAATGGGTTGCCGAATAGTAAGCACATGTAATAATTCGCGTAATTCTTTTGTTGCTTGTAGTGTCGTACGTGGTTCGTTACCAAGTTCGCTTTTCCCATAACCGGGGCGATGAAAGAGAATAACTTTATAATTGAGAGCAAGCTTCTCTGCAATTGGCATCCAATCATAAAAAGAACAGCCCATTCCAGTTTGAATAACTACTATTTGAGAACCAGTTCCTTTTATACAAACTTCCATCTTCTTTCTAAGTACTTCTACAAAATGATTCATAGTAATCCTCCTCTAGGATTGAAATATTCTTTGACAAGCAAATGCGATACACCAAATGCCTACACCGAATAGTACAGAGGTACTGAGTGAAAAAGAATTTTTTAATCCAATATAAACAACAAATAATAGAAGTGCTGATGCAGGAAATCCGTATAATACTCCTAAAGCAAATTGACTTAAATCTTGTTTGCTCCCACCTTCAAATGAAAGCCAAAACAAGCTAAGCAAACTGATAAGTGGAAGGGCAGCAATAAAACCACCAATTGTACTATAATGTTTGGCAAACTCAGTTACACCACCGATGATGAGGGCGGAAACGATTACTTTAACGAGGAAATGCATATTTTGACTCCTTTGCTAGTAATGAAAAAGCCTTTTCGATTAATTGCTGTTCTTCTTTTGAAAATTGAGATTCTAACATTTTTAATTTTTCTTCATCTAATAATGTATGTTTCGTTAATGCTTCCTTACCTTCTGTAGTCAATGTTAGATTAACGACTCGTTCATCTTGTTTATTTCGCTCCTTTATCACGAATCCTTTTTGAATAAGGCGTTTCACATGCTCTGATGCTGTATTATGAGATAAGCCTAATTCAGATGCGACCTTACCAATTGTAGTTTCCGTTTCTCGGGAAATGATTTGCAGAATCCGGATAGCTTGGTGAGAGAGATTATCTTCATATTCATACCGTAAATGATAATAAATGGTTTCCCAATTTTGATTGATGTTCCTCATAATGATAATATTCCTCCGTTTTTTATTTATATCTTATAATACGATATATTCGTTTTGCAAGAAGTAAATTCCTTTATTTGCATAAAAATTATTGGAAAAGTTTATTTTTCTTGAAATATACGGTACTCTTAGTGTAAAGGCATACAAATAGCAAGAGAGAGGATGATAGAAGTGAATACATTTAAATGGATTAGTCATGAAAAGATGTATTTAGACCAAATACATGTTGAAAAATGTGGTCCTCTTTCAGTTGGTGTATATGGGGGGAATCAAGAGAGTGATGCGTATGAAAGAGGAGATGCAGTACTAGCTTGGTGGGATCCGCAATTAGAATTTGAATTTGTTATGATCTTTGATGCTCATCATAAAACGAAAAATATACATTATATAATAGAAGCAATTTCTGAAAGAAAAGAGAAGTTACAAGAATTATTCTCATATCCAGTTCATCTTGCGTTTCATCATACACATATGTATTTATTAGCGTTATTTACAGATGAGTTATTTATTGAGAAATGTGAACAAGAGAATGAAGAACTCGCGTGCTTAATTTGTTTACGAAAAGGTGAATTTTTATATTGGTTATCAGTAGGAGAGTGCTTTGCTTATTTATTTCATTCGGAACAATTACAGAATGGAAAAGGGAGATTAAATAAGCGTAAATTTTATGAATATATTGGAAGGAAAAATGTTTTTGCTGCTAATTCGCCCTGCTTCACTTCTGGGGTTCGTGGATTAGAGAAGGGAATGAATCATATTGTTTTGGCGACAGACGGTGTGTTAGAGTGTGATAAGCAAACGTTTGATGATGACCATTCCTTACTTGAAGTACTGCATAAAGGAGATTCTCTTCAGATTGAACCTGCATTAGCGAATGTGCTTGAATGGAAGGGAAGAGATTGTGCGACTATCATTGGGTGGTCAATTGATACAGAAAATAGAGAATGTGCGAATTAATATTTTTCATAAAGTGAGCTTAGGATAAATCCATTCTAAGCTCATTTTCTTTTTCTTGAATAAAAGTAAAATTTAAATAATCCAATGCAAACAAACCTTCAGTATATTTCTAGTGTATCGAAGGTTTATTGTATATGTGGAAACACATTTACTCTGTGAAAATGAAAAAATGATTATAAATATGAGAGAAAAAATTTTCCTGTACGTTATATAAAGTGTAGAAGCTTTTACAAAAAAATAAGGGGAATTACGAAATGAAATCAAATGAGAAAAATTTTATAAAAAGGCTGCAGCGACAAAAAGAAGATGCGTTAGAGTTTATTGTAGATACTTATTTGCCATTAATAAAAGCAATAGTACATAAGGTCCTTATTCCGCTTAAAAATGATGGACTTATAGACGAATGTATCAATGATATTTTTCTTTCAGTTTGGAATAATGCAAACAAGTTTCATGGAGAGCCGGAAGATTTTAAGAAGTGGATTGCAGCGATTGCTAAATTTAAGGCAATTGATTATTACAGAAAAGTTAGTAAGAGAGTTAAGGCTACTTCAGATGATTTTGATGTAAATACAGGAAAATCGGCAGAAGATGAATTAATTGTAATGGAAGATAGAAATGAACTTATGAAGCTAATTCATGAATTAGAGCCTGTGGACCAAAAGATTTTTATCATGAAATTTCTTCTAGGGTTAAAGACAGAAGAAATAGGAGAAAAGCTCGGTTTAACGCGAGCGGTGATAGATAATCGGATTTATCGAGGGAAAAAGAAATTACAAAAAAATGCTACGAATCTTAGTTTAGGAGGTAGTGTAATATGAAAGACATCTACGAGCTGTTAAATGACATTGATATAGATGAAAAAGAATTAGAGGAAATGAAGGCTTATGAATTTGAAAAGGAAAAAGTGAAACGTAACTTAAAACAGGCTATACATAAAAAGAAAAAAACGAAGAACTGGAAAAAGGGTGTCGCTGTTGCATCTATTTTAGTAGGTTTGTCAGTTGTAACACTTGGAATTGGATTTCCTACTTATGCAGGAGGGCTTCCGATTGTAGGGAATATTTTTCGATTTTTAGATAATGGTAGAACGGGATTTTATGAAAATTATAAAGAATTTTCTACTGAGTTAAATATGGTGAGAGAAAGTAATGGGATTAAAATAACAATCAATGATGTGATTTCTGATGGACGAACTGTATCAATAACATATTCAGTGGAAAGTGAGCAAGATTTAGGAGATGACCCAATTATATTAGGTGGGTTAGATATAATTGGGTCTGATGGAGGAACAGGAAGTTCTAAAATTTCTAAAGTTGCAGATAAAAAGTATGTAGGTATGGCGACAACGACACATCATAACAGTAATAAAAAAGACAAAATAAACCTTAGATGGAATATAGACAAAATAGAAACACCGGATAAAAAGAAAGAAATAAAAGGGAATTGGAATTTTGCTCTTACTGTAAAGGCAATGGATAGTAAAGAAAAAACAATTAGTGAAAGTTCCGAAAAAGAAGGCGTAAAAGTAAATATGGAAAAGGTGGCAGTGTCACCGATATCGTTTATTCTTTATTACAATCAAGAAGTTTCTAAAAATACAAGGAAGGAATGGGATGCTGTAGATGTTGAGTTGGAAGTTAAAGATGATTTAGGTAATCATTATTCTGGAGAAGGAAATGGTGGATCAGGTAAGGATTCCTATAATATTCATTGGAGTGATACATTTCAAAAGCTCAATGAAAATGCAACGAAACTTATTATCACTCCTCGTGTTAACTTACGAATTCATACCCCCGAAAATCATGGCGGGGTAGAAATGAGAGACGGAAAAGAAAAGAAAATTGAAGTGCCTAAAAAAGAAGCGAAAAGTAAAGATATTGTTTTAGATGATATCGTAATTGATTTAAAGAAATAAAAAAGGAAAGGACTGTATTGATAAATAAGCAGTCCTTTTTCTTTTATTAAGAAGTTGTAACTAATAAAGCATGTGGATGCTGTGTTTTATATTCTTCTTTCCAAGGAATGCTTAATTGCTCCCAAGTTTGCCCGCTATCTAAAGATTGAAATACACCATTATTATTTAAAGTATAAAATGTATGAGGTTCGGCAGGATTTGTTGCAAGCATAGAGATGACAGTTCCGATTGCTGACGGTAGCCCGTGCTGCACTTTTTGGAAAGGAGTGTTTTTTGTTTTTCGATAAATATAAGATTCATAAGGTATACGATGGTGAGCTAGGTCAGCACTTGGTGCAGCAGAGACAAGTATCGTATCACAATCACCAGGATCGATAGCCATACTATATAAATAGTGATGTTCTAAACCTTCGCTACAAGAAGTCCAACTGTGCCCGCTATTATAACTTTCAAGATATGCACGGTCAGGTCCGCCTATAAATCCGTCGCCACATGATGCATACAGGCGATTAGGAGCCTGAGGGTGCATAAGTAGTTGGTGAGCATCGATAGGAGCGCCGAATTTTTTATCCTCCCAATTTTGTCCATTATCTTTACTTTGAATAACAGCTCCGGCTTCAATTGATACATGGATCGTATCTTGCTTATTTGGATCAACTGTAATCCAACGAATATGATGTGTAAATGGACGTGGTGGAAATGCCCATGTATATGAAGAAAGTAATAATTTCATACTTTTACACTCTTTCCATGTTTCACCACCGTTTTCGGAATAGAACAAAGCGCTAGGTTCTGTTCCTACATAAACAATCCCATAGCCATTAACTTGTTTTAAGGGATTGATAGCGATAGAAGTAATAGCAGAATGTAAAATGCCATCTTCTTTAGGAAAGTCAAAATAGTAGTAAGAATCTCCAATTGGTCTCCAAGAATCACCTCGATCATCGCTTAACCATAATCCCCGACCAAATGTTCCGCAATATATACGATTTGGTTGAAATGGGTCAACCGCAATACAAGTAGGTTGCATATTTTGTAAGTGATATTGAACTTGAAATTCTTCATTTCTTTCTTCTACGACAAGAAGTTCACGTTCCATACAAAGGAATAATCGCTTCAATTTTATATCCTCCTTTTCATTTCTTAACAGTATTAAACAATATGAGAAAGAAAAAGAAGTAGTCTTATTTTTTGTTGAGAAAAAAGGAAATGGTAGTAGGAATAACGAAAGGGGTATAAGTAAGGGGTGGATCGTGGCTAGGGATATAAGTGAATAGACTTGGATAAATTGGTAAGGTCTGTCACATAATAGAATGCAGGAATTATTTTTTTAGGAAATTCACATGGGACATTCACATCATCATGGTCATTCACAAAATAAAAAAGCATTAATGATTGCTGAAGTCATTGGCGGATTTGTAACGAATAGTTTAGCACTTTTATCAGATGCTGGGCATATGCTAAGTGACACGCGGTATCTCTTGTTTTAAGTTTGTTTGCTTTTAAAATTGGAGAAAAAACATAAAGAACCACTTTGCAAAGTATGAAAGAAAAAAGATGATAAAAAGTGTCATAAACCATCTTAGGAAACATACATATATATAATGTGGCCACAAACAGTTTGTAAGGTGAATATTTCATGATATTACTTTACTTCTAAAATATCATCTTTTATAATCAAAGTGGTAATTGATATAGATTATCATTTTCAATGATTGTAGAAAGGAGTTTTTAAAAGATGAGCAGTCAACTCCGTTTTGCTGTTGAAAATCGTAAGAGGCAGTTAATTGATCAGTTAATTGGGGCGGGTGTGTTTAAAATTCTCAATCGACAATTATACGAGCTCTCTTTAGAGGAACTAGAAAAAGAGTATAGGGACATTGAGAAATATGCCGAGATTCGCGCATAGTTATATAGAATTGTAAAGGAAGAGCCGTTTGCGTTGAGAGAACACGTAAACGGCTCTTTTCATTATTTCATAGAGATTATTTTTTGGATTTCTTTCATTGGTCGTAACCAGTTTTGAGACATGATTTGTTCTATTTGTGCTGCATCCTGGTTTTTTAATGCCTCAATTATTAAATTGTGCTCTTCAATCGATTTACGTGCAGGAATGAAGTTTTGGAAAAAAAGGTATTCAAGACGTAACACATGAAGTTGTATGTTTGCTAAGAAAGGCTCGATATATGTATTTTTAGCGATTGATACGATTGTATTATGAAATTGTATATCTAAGTTTAATGCTTGTTTTGAATTTTTTTCATCTATGGCATTTTGAAATGCCTCGTTTATTTCAGAAAGTCTTATCAGGTCGGTGTCGTTTATTTGATGAATTGCTTGTTTTCCAATAATGGTATGAAGACCAGCGATCGTTTCATAAATGACAGATACATCTTCTAATTTTATAGGAGCGATTTTTGTTTTTTGTCCTGGAACCATCTCGACCAGTCCTGAAAGTTCTAACACTTGCAGTGCTTCTCTAACCGGTGTTCTGCTCACACCTAAAGCTTCAGCTAGCTCTCCATCATTAATCTTTTCATCAGGTTGTAAAACACCTTCAATAATCCAATCTTGTAGTTGATTTAAAACGAGGGATTTAGCAGATACTCTTTCTTGCTTTCGATAGTTTTGAGGAATAGGCATAATCGAACAGTTCCTTTCATTTTATGTTTTGTTTTTTCGTAACGGCAAGTCGTAGTTTCGGTTTTCCTTCATCTGGCTTTTGGCTTAGTACAAGTACCATTACAATAATACAAAGAGCGCCTAAAAATTGAAATGATTGAAACGGAACATGCAAAATGAGAATAGAAGAAATGATAGCTGCAAGTGGTTCTGTACAACCAAATAATGTAGTTTCTTTCGGTGTAAGATATCGTATGCTGTCTAAATATAAATAAAATGCGATGAGTGTGCCGAAAATAACAACGAATGTAATGAGAAAAAGATTGTTAGGCTGTAAATATTTCATGCCAGATAATAAGATAAACTCGTTCGTGGAGAGAAAATGTAAGACGGTTACACCAACTCCTCCAATAATCATCCCCCATCCAACAATGACAGATGAAGACCATTTTTCTAATAATTCCTTTGAATAAAGGCTATAGAATGCTAGTGATAAACCGGATAAAATGCCCCAAACGATAGCTGGTGTTGAAACAGCTAAATTATCAATGGATCCATTCGTTAGCAAGAAAAAGGTCCCGATTAAAGATAGTACGATAGAAATAAAATCGATTTTAGTAGGACGAATATTCCATTTAAAGATAAGGTAAACAGTTATAAATATTGGTGCTAAATATTGTAACAATGTTGCGACTGCAGCATTTCCTTCCTGAATAGAAGCAAAATAGGTATATTGTACAGCCAGCATACCTAACAATCCAAACAGAATTATTTTGTTTGCCTCGGCTTTTTGCTTCCAAATACCAAGCACTTCTGATTTTTTACTGCCAAATGAGGAGAATAAGAGCAAAATAATTCCGGATATAAGTAATCGAATTGTAACTAACCATTCTGTAGAAACATTTTCTTGTTGAAACAGTTGTTGTGCAGCGGTCCCGGATAATCCCCATAAACTAGCACCTGTAATGACCATAATAATGCCTTTCAACCTTCCTGAATCCATAGCTGGGTTCTCCTTTCAGAAAGAAAATTTAATTGAAATATTGAATACAATATGTAATATATCACGAGTAATATTAAAAAAACAGAATTTTTTAATATTAAAGATAGACATGTGATAGTTATAATCATGGTAAAATATTGTAAAGGAGGGATTTGATGATCGGTGGATTTATAATCAGTTTTCTTGTAGGCATGTTAATCATTATTATGGGATACCAAATTCATATAAAAAAGCGGTTATTTCTCATTGCAGGATATCAAGAAGAGACTTTCGTGGGGGATAAAGAGAAACTTGCAAAAATATTTGGGGTTTTTTCTTACGTAATAGGAATTACTACGGCTCTGTTACCATTTGGATTAGAAACAATTGGTGATGCTGCGGGAATTGGTTATGGGATTTTTGTTGTTATAAGTACAATTGTACTTGTTATATGGGCTAATGTAATAAATAAGCCTAGTAACTCTAAAGAACAAACGAAAACAAGATGGTAACCTTTTAGGGAAACCATCTTGTTTTTCTACTTTGTATTATGATGCCACGGTAAAAGGAGGGATTGGATCAACAAAATCATCCCAATCCTGTCTCATTTCTTCATCGGTTAATAAGCATGTATCTAAAGAGCGTTCAATATCATATTGTTTCATTTTAACTCCAATAAAGACTAGCTCTGTTATGCGATCTCCGTACTGCTCATCCAATTTTTTAGTATTTCTGGCTCTTCTATAAGTATTTGCTGCTGCTCAGCTTCTGGTAATGCTGCAATCCATTCACCAGCTCCTTGGATGATAATGGAAGAGCCAGCTTGAGATAGAAGCCCCATCATGTGATTACGAGATGCAAGCCAGAAAAAATCTTTCGCTCTTACAACATCCAAAGGCCATTTTTTTAACCAATTCATAAGTCGAACAGGATGAAATGGACGTTTACGGCGATAAACAAAGGAACTAATGCCGTATTCTTCTGTTTCTGGTGTATGGTGTTCGCTATTTAACTCCTGAATCCAGCCAGCTGATTGACTTGCTTCATCATAGTTAAATAAATTTGTATTTAAAATTTCATTTAGTGGTACTGCACTAAATGAAGATTGTTCTTCTATATGCACTGTTTGTTATTCCGATTGTAAGTGCGTTTTTATTTTCCAACGTAACAATTAATGGTAGTCTCGCAGCGAACAGGGAAATGAATCAGAGTGCACAGGCAAAAAGTGTAGAGCAGAAAGTACCACAAACGAAACAGATCAGTTCTGATTGGAGAGAATTATTAGTTGATCAGGAAGAAGAGCCAATTCAAAATCTACCTACATCAGAACAGTTAGAGAAAACGATAATGAACCAGAAGGAAATACAAATAGATGATAAAAACTATATTCAAACAATGAATATAATCGGAAAAGATGTTCTTGGATTTAAAGGGAAACAAATTACATTTACAGGTTTTATTTATAACGATAAAGAAGTAAAAGGAGATAAAATAGTAGTTGCCAGGTATGGTATTACATGTTGTATTGCAGACGCTTCAGTATGGAGATTATTTCTTATTAAAAACTCAGATATGAAATGCAACGCTATCCTTCAAATGCTAATTTCGTTTCGTAATGATGAGTAATCGAATCATATATTTTGGACACACTTAAAAATGTGAGTTTTCAAGTGAACATGTTTAGAAATTGTATTAGAAAGAAATGTTTTGGAGGTATTTTTTATGAGAAGAAATTGTGTAGCATTACTCATTATTGATGTACAAACAGGTTCTTTTCAAGAGAAGCAACCTTTATATAAAGGAAAGGAATTATTAGAAAATATTCAGTTGTTAATTTCAAAAGCTCGTACTGCTCAAGCACCTATTATTTACATGAAGTATAATGGAAAAGCTGGTTCTCCACTTGAACGGGAGACTTCAGGTTGGAGTATTCATAAATCTATAGCTCCATTAGCAGAAGACATTACTCTTGAAAAAAATCATCCTGATTCATTTCATAGAACGAGCTTACAGCAGGAACTAGATGAAAGAAGTATAAAACAAATTGTAATGGTAGGAATTCAAACTGAGATTTGTGTGGATGCAACATGTAGACGTGCTTATAGTCTTGGATATAATCTTACTCTTGTAGAAGATGGACATAGTACATACGACTCCACAATCTTATCTGCATCCCAAATTATCGATCATCATAACCAAGTAATTGGACAATGGTTCGCTCATGTTAAACCTGCTGAGCAAATTAGATTTTAGTGGGTATTTTCATTCTATAATATAGTACGAATATACAATTGATTTCAGATTGAAACATGATTCGGATTACATATAGTGTTATTTTGTAAGCGATTTCTAGATTTTTTCTTCGTAAGGTTTTCATATGTATTTTTGTAAATTATAAATAAAAATACAATATTTTTTATAATTTCCATTGCGAAAATCTCAATCTACTTTTACAATAGAAAAGGTCGTATATATTATACTGAAAAAATAAATCGAAATAATGTGAAAATTACGTTTTGTCTTCGTTCATTGTATATCGTATACACGTAAGACGACACACATCATGTTATCGACTTGTAAGGAGAGAAGCAAATGAAAAGTGTAAGATTACCATCGATTCCAGAAATCATTATTCTTTTATTACTGTTTCTTGCTGTTGTCTTTTCCTTTCAAACGATCTTTAATTTGCCGATTCAATTAGCGCTATTTATTTCATGGTTTTTAGTAATTGCGCTTGGATTAAGGCTAGGGTTTCGTTATCAAGAATTGCAAGATGCAATTACGAAAGGAATTTCTAACGGATTAGAAGCTGTTCTCATCTTAGTTGCTGTAGGAGCACTAATTGGAACATGGATTGCTGGCGGGGTTGTACCGACATTAATCTATTACGGATTAGAATTTATTCATCCGAGTATATTCTTATTAGCAACCTTAATTATTTGTTCAATTACTTCTATTGCAACAGGTACATCATGGGGAACAGTTGGTACAGCTGGTATTGCCATGATGGCAATCGGTGAAGGTCTTGGTTTACCGCTGCCATTAGTTGCCGGAGCAGTACTTTCAGGGGCATACTTTGGAGACAAGTTATCTCCGCTTTCTGATAGTACGGTACTTGCTGCTTCAATGGCAAAAGTAGATGTTATTGCGCACGTTCGTGCGATGCTTGTACTAGATGTACCAGCATATATTATTACCGGTATTATGTTTACAGTTGCCGGATGGATGTATGGTGGAGATAATGTTGATTTAAACAAAGTGGAATTTTTAAAAGAAGCTTTATTAAAGCAATTTGATATTAAAATATGGATGCTTGTACCAGCGGTTATTGTCATCGGACTATTAGCAATGAAAAAACCATCAATGCCAACAATTGCAATGGGAGCGCTTCTCGGTGCAGTTTGGGCAACTCTGTTCCAAGGTATGCACTTTGGAGAGGCAATTGGAACAGCATATAACGGTTTTTCTATTGAATCAGGTGTGGACTTCATTGATAAGTTGCTAAATCGCGGTGGAATCAATGGTATGCTTGGATCAGTAGCAGTTATTATTTTTGGATTAGGTTTCGGAGGGTTACTTGAAAAACTCGGTGTTTTAAAAGTAATCGTATCAAAATTTGAGAAGAAACTAAACTCTGCAGGAAATGTAACACTGTCCACATTAATCGTCGCTTTCTTAGCAAACGTATTCGGCTGCGCAATGTACGTATCACTTATTTTAACTCCAAAAATTATGCAAGACAGCTATGATAAATTAAAGCTCGATCGTCGTATATTGGCTCGTAACTCAGAAGTGGGTGGAACGCTAACTTCAGGTATGGTTCCATGGTCTGATAATGGGATTTACATGGCTGGTATATTAGGGGTCGCAACATTATCATACATTCCATTCATGTGGATGAGCTTTGTATCATTAGCATTGGCAGTTATATACGGATATACAGGGAAATTCATTTGGTATGTTGATGATGCTGAAAAAGGGAAACAAGTGTCATAATATAAAATCATCCCTTCCATTGGTGTATTAGAGATTTTTAATTTCTATAGAAGATGACAATTCTTCATCGTATAGTACGAAGTTAACCCGTAAGTTCGATTAGAACTTACGGGTTGTTCAGTTTCTAATGAGATTAGTATATTTCGCTTATCAAAAAGCAAAATATATAGTATCAAAAACAGGAGGAGAAATATGACTGAATCATTACTGCTGGAGTATGGGGGAGTTATATTAATTCTTATCGCATTAGAAGGAGTTTTATCTGCAGATAATGCTCTTGTACTTGCTATTATGGTTAAACATATACCTGAAGATGATAGAAAAAAGGCTTTATTTTATGGATTATTCGGAGCATTCATATTTCGATTTGGGTCATTATTTTTAATTTCATTTCTTGTGAATGTATGGCAGATGCAAGCGATTGGTGTTTCTGGTTGGTTTTTATCTCCCGATTCATCTGAAACATAATTTTTTAAATATAGAATTATGAATAAACAGGAGTGAGAATCCTTATCGTTTGAAGGGAAGTCTGTTACAATAAAAGCGTAGCTATTATATTTTCAAGGGGATGAAAACATGGAGTACAGAATTGAAAGAGATACATTAGGAGAAATGAAAGTTCCAGCTGATAAATTATGGGCAGCGCAAACACAACGCAGTAAAGAAAACTTTCCGATTGGAACAGAGTATATGCCGATTGAAATTGTACAAGCATTTGCAATTTTAAAGAAAAGTGCTGCGATTAGTAACCAGAAACTAGGGAAGTTATCAGAAGAAAAAGCGCAGGCGATTGTAGAAGCAGTCGATGAAATCCTAGCAGGAAAATGGAATGAACATTTTCCGCTTGTTGTATGGCAAACAGGCAGCGGTACACAATCAAATATGAATGTGAATGAGGTAATCGCAAACCGGGGGAATCAAATTTTAAAGGGAAAAGGGCTTGATGTACATATTCATCCAAATGATGATGTAAACATGTCTCAAAGTTCAAATGATACATTCCCGACAGCACTTCACGTTGCATGTGTGATTGCGGTGGAAAACCAAGTGTTACCGGCAATTACAAAATTAAAAGTAACATTAGAGAAAAAAGTAAATGAGTTTCAAAATATTATTAAAATTGGTCGTACGCATCTGCAAGATGCAACGCCTTTAACGCTAGGACAGGAAATTAGTGGTTGGCATCGTATGCTTGAAAAAACAGAGCGTATGATTGCGGATAGCAATACATATATGAAAGAACTTGCGATTGGTGGTACTGCAGTTGGAACAGGAATTAATGCTCATCCTAAATTTGGTGAGATGGTCGCAGAGGAAATTAGTCAGTTTACAGGAAAACAATTCGTGTCTGCACCGAATAAGTTTCATGCATTAACGAGTCATGATGAAGTTGTGTTTGCACATGGTGCATTAAAAGCATTAGCAGCTGATTTAATGAAGATTGCTAATGATGTACGTTGGCTTGCGAGCGGTCCACGTAGTGGTCTGGGTGAAATTATTATTCCTGCGAATGAGCCAGGAAGCTCTATTATGCCAGGTAAAGTAAATCCAACGCAAAGTGAAGCATTAACAATGGTTGCAGCGCAAGTTATGGGAAATGACGCAACAATTGGATTTGCGGCGAGCCAAGGTAACTTTGAGTTAAACGTATTTAAGCCAGTAATTGCATATAACTTCTTACAATCTGCTCGTTTATTAGCTGATGCAACAGTTTCGTTCAATGATAAATGTGCGGTTGGCATCGAAGCAAATAAAGAAGTGATTAACCAAAATGTAAATCGTTCTTTAATGCTTGTTACAGCATTAAATCCACATATTGGCTATGAAAATGCAGCGAAAATTGCTAAACATGCTCATAAAGAGGGATTAACGTTAAAAGAAGCAGCATTACAATCAGGATTATTAACGGAAGAACAGTTTGATGAAATTGTAGATCCGAAGAAAATGATTGCGCCGAAAGAATAATTTTAATTCATAATGGAGAGCCAGGTTCTAATTTTAGAATCTTGGCTCTTTTTTCATGGTAAAATATTTGAAATGAAAGGAAGGTGAGGAGAATGAAATACGCCATTTCTACACTAGCGGTGCTGATTACATTTATCGTATTACAATTGTTACCAAGAACTATATTCACATACTTTTACATGCAGGATTCACGGGATTGGACGAGCGTTGCAACAATAACTCCAGCGGTATCTGCTAATTACTTCTTTGATGTTGACTACATACAATTATTCTTCGTTTTTTTATCTTTCATTGTAGGATTTGTTACACTTAAATTTATTGAGAGAAGGAAAAGAGTTTATATTAAAAGTAAATCCGGTAATAGGAGCTACAAGATAATGCTTATGGGCTATGAAAAAAAATCTATGTTAGTGAAAACATGGATCTTTAATGATTTTCATGAACGAGTAAATTTGAAAATCTTATTAGCAGCCCTAGAATAACCACCCGCGTTACGAAATGATTGACTAATTTTTTTCGTATTGTTCTTATAAATAGGATTCCTTAACACTTCACTAACAGCTTCTTTGATATCCTCCGCCGATAGTTGTTGAATATTTAACATAGCTCCTGCACCAAGTTCTTTCACTCGTTCAGCAATCGTATGTTGATCATTTATGATAGGAAGCATAACTAAGGGTACTTCAAAATAAAGTGATTCACTGGTGCTATTCATTCCACAATGGCTAATAAAGACGTCAGTTTGGCGAAGTACATCTAATTGAGGAACATAGTTACGAACAATAAAATTATCGGGTATATTCTTTAGCTGCTCTGCTTTTAATTGTTTGCGTTTGGCGATTTCTTCTAATTGTAAAAATGCTTTTAGCATGGTCAAACGCTCTTGTTTTTGTTCCATATCATCTATTCCTGTCAGGGACATATTTATTTTTGGATCTTGTGAATATGCAAAAGTGGTCCAAGTTGCAATAGATAATAATTTGTTTTGGTGGGCAATCCATTTTCCAGGTAAAGACTGTGCATCGTATATAATATAATCATACGTTTCGTTGGAAATTTCCTCTAGAATGGAGTCGGTGATCATTTCCATTGCATTTAGAAATTGCAATAAATATTCTTGAGGCTGGGGATTAACTGTCCGTAAAAGTCGGATTGGTGAGGGATAATACTCAGTGGGAGATGAAGAAAAACTCAACTGCTTTTCACTTTGAATGGTTGTGAATATTCGAATAGATCTCGAGGGGATTGGAACCAACTAGAGAATAAAAAAGAAATTATAAAAGTAAGTAAGATCTTGATAGATGTTGTGGTGAAATAGTAATCTGTTGCTTTTGATCATGATATGGAAATGAACATGAACATGAATCGTAAATAAGGCGATATAATTGGGCGTAAAAAACAAAAATCTTTTCAC
This sequence comes from Bacillus sp. FSL K6-0042, assembly GCF_038006685.1. Lineage (NCBI taxonomy): Bacteria > Bacillati > Bacillota > Bacilli > Caryophanales > Bacillaceae > Bacillus > Bacillus sp. FSL K6-0042. The sequence goes on along the minus strand of NZ_JBBOVS010000001.1, from coordinate 1,461,371 downwards.
AGATTTTTGTTTTTTTATTAATTATAAAATTCCTTTCATTTCACATTGTATACAAACGTTTTTGAATTTGTTTATAAAATAAGTAAACGTAATGTTGAAATGTTTGTTGAGTTTATGCTAATATGATAAAGTGGATAAACGATATCGTAATTTGTTTAGGTTAATAATAAACTTTTTGGAGGATTGTTTAATATGAGTGATATTTCAGAGAAGTTTTGGGACGCTTCCGTTGAAGAACTGAAAAAAGGATATGTATTTGAAGAGGATACAGAAGAATACGTTTGCTTAGCTTGCGGAGAAACTTTTATAAAAGGTGTTATTTATCAAGAGCATAATGTTTTGTATGAAGCAGAGAAATTCGCACAGCTGCATATTGAAAAGGAACATACATCTATGTTCGCATATTTATTAAGTCTGGATAAGAAGTTTACAGGTTTAACAGATTTACAAAAGAAAATGGTGCAATTTTTTTATATGGGTTTAAATGATAAAGAAATTGTGAAAGAGATGGATGGAGGCAGTACATCGACAATTCGTAATCATCGATTTACATTACGGGAGAAGATGAAACAGGCTAAGGTGTTTTTAGCGCTGATGGAATTGTCGGAAGAAAAATCAAAAGTGCAGTCTAAATTTTTACCGATTCACCGCACAGCTACAATGGTGGATGACAGGTATAATATTACAGAAGATGAGAATGATGAAGTGCTGAAATTGCATTTTACCGAAGGATTAGATGGGCCACTTGTTAAATTTCCGAAGAAACAAAAGCGTAAACTTATCATATTGAGACATTTAGTGAAAAAGTTTGATAGTAGTGAGAAGTATACAGAAAAAGAAGTGAATCAAATTTTAGAAAGTGTGTATCCGGATTTTGTAACTTTGAGAAGATATTTAATTGAATATGGTTTTCTAGATCGAACAGCTGATGGAAGTAAATATTGGGTTAAGTTATAAGAAAAAGACAAAAGAAAGGAGAAATGAAATTTGAAATTACCTACAGATAACACCGAAGAAGGTGTAGAATCACAGAATCAGGAGAAGGAAGGGAAACCGATATGGAAATCAATGTCCATGTTCTTAGTTCCTTTACTTTTAAGTAATGTATTACAATCAGTTGGACAATTGTTTGGGATGGTAGTGGTAGGACGATGGCTCGGTGTGAATGATTTAGCTGCCATTTCTGCATTTTTTCCATTGTTCTTTTTACTTGTTTCATTTGTAATTGGAATTGGCTCTGGTAGTTCAATTTTAATCGGGCAGGCATTTGGTGCTCGAAATGAAGATCGGATAAAAGCGGTTGTCGGTACAACGCTCACATTTACATTTATTATTGGAGCTATTTTAGCGGTAGTTGGAAGCATATTTGCAATGGACATTCTGCGCCTTATGGGGACACCAGAAAACATTATTGATATGAGTGTTCACTATGCACGTATCTTATTTATTTCAATGCCGGTCTTATTCTTATATTTTGCATATACAACATTTATGCGAGGTACAGGAGATTCTAAAACGCCATTTTACTTTTTAATTGTTAGTACAGTATTGAACATGATATTGTTGCCTGTTCTTATTTTTGGTTGGTTAGGATTGCCGGAACTTGATGTTTATGGAGCAGCTTATGCTTCTGTTATATCAACGATTATAACGTTTGTTGTAATGCTTATTTATTTAAAGAAGAAAAATCATCCATTGCAATTGGATGGGGCAGTACGAAAATATCTTCGGATGGATTGGGAATTATTAAAGTTATTACTACGTCTTGGTATTCCAGCAAGTATTAATATGATATTAGTTTCGTTATCTGAGATTGCAGTCATTGCATTTGTAAATCGCTTCGGTTCTGATGCGACCGCAGCCTATGGAGTCGTGAACCAAGTGGCAAGTTATGTACAAATGCCAGCAGTGAGTCTTGGAATTACAGTATCCATTTTTGCTGCACAATCCATTGGTGCGAATCAATTCGATCGATTACAGAAAGTTGTTCGGGCAGGTATTGTGATGAATTATATCATCGGCGGGGTATTAATTGCTCTTATTTATTTGTTCTCAAGAGAAATTTTATCGTTGTTCTTAACAAGTCCAAATACAATCGAAATTGCTCATAGTTTAGTGATGATTACATTATGGAGTTATTTAATTTTCGGTCATGCACAAATTATTGGTGCGACAATGCGGGCAAGTGGAACCGTACTATGGCCGACTATTATCAGTGTTGTATCAATTTGGCTTGTAGAAGTTCCTGTTGCCTATTACCTTTCGTATCATACAAGTCTTGGTATAAAGGGTATATGGATTGGATATCCAGCAGCATTTATTGTGAGTTTACTTTTACAATATGGGTATTATAAACTTTCATGGCAGAAGAAACGGATTACGCGACTTGTTAGTTAGATTGAAAGTAAATAAAAATGTCCCTAAGCTTGAAAGCTTAGGGACATTTTTATTTTGTATGAGTACAAAGAACTCATAAATAACTTTTCAAAGTTACATCAAAATGGTGTCTTATGAGTTTTCCATCATTCATATAGAATTCCCAAGCTTTCTCTGGATCTCCGATAATCTCAAAGGAATTTTCTGTTATATATAAAGCACAATTATCCTCTAAAGCAATTCCATCTATATCACATGCATGATTTTGTAAGAATAAATGGAAAGCAGTTGCTCTATCTGGCTGATTGTAATGGGGACAGAAGTGTTTGTTTACCATATTCCAGCCATCGCTTTCTATATAGCCATCTCCTTTATAATTAGAACGGAAGCCGGTTGTAAACCAGCACATAGCACCAGAGCTATATCCTGCAATGAATGTTCCATTGTGTAGGGCTGCTATTAACTTTTCATCTATTTTGTTTTCCCTCCACTTTTCAAGCATATTGATATAATTTCCTCCGCCTAGATAGATGAAATCAGCAAAATGAATCATTTCACTTATTGTATCTTCGCTATAGCTTTCCTTTATGCAACATAGAATGTGAACATCACACCCTAACTGCTTTTCAAATGTTTCTCTAAATTCTTTTATATAACCTTCATCATCATTGCTTGCTGTTGGGATAAACAATACTCTTGGAGATTGTTTCCCAGTTAGTTCTATAAGTCGTTGATTTATATGGAAATGATCTGTCTGTTCGAGATAACCTCCGCCAATTACAGCTAACTTCATAATGAAGCACCACCTAATAGATTTTTATTATTGATAAAATTTCGCTACAGGAGAGTGTCTTTCCTTCTGCAACAAAAGATGAAAAGTAAAAAGCATGAATGAATAAAGGGAAGGTGTGTGATATACCGAAGTTAAATAAAAAGTGAACTCGATAATAGGAGGGGAAATAGTGAAAAAATTAATTGTAATTATACTAGCTGGAGCACTTATTTGGGCTGGAGTTAACTTTTATAATTCCAAGCAAGAAGAAAAAGAACGGAAAGCAAAACAAGCAGCACTGCAAGAGAAAGAAGTATTACCTCAAGTAGGATTTAAGGCGCCGAAAATCACACTAAAAGGATTAGATGGAAAGCTTTATTCATTAAATGATGCAAAAGGAAAACCGTATGTTATCAACTTCTGGGTGTCATGGTGTGGACCATGTGAAATGGAAGCGCCAGATTTAGTTCGTCTTTATGATAAGTATAAAGAAGACGTTGAAATTTTTGCGGTAAATGCAACAATTGGGGATCCAGTACAAGAAGCAAAGGCGTTTGCAGATCGTTTCGGATTTAAGTTCCCAGTTTTATTAGATATGGATGGGGTGGCTGGACTTGATTATAAAATTGTTTCACTGCCAACAACGTTTTTTGTTGATAAAGATGGGATTATTGTAGATCAAGCGCGTGGAGTATTACCTCCGGATCAGTTGGAAAAGAAATTTAAAGAATTAATTGAGAAGTAAGAGGGGGATATTCCTCTTGTTGATTTGAAATGAAGTTATTATCAAGATCTAAATCGTAAAAAGTCATAAAAAATAAAGGATAATATATATTAGCGATGTACAATATGTATTACCCTTTTACTTCTTGTTTAATAAATACGATCGATTGTACATGTATCTACAGTGAACTACCCGCCACTTAATGCTCTTACAAGCTTCCATCTGCATTTTGACTAAAGTTGTTTGCCTATAATGGATTCTCTTTAATAAAGTGTTAAATTTAATTTAAACAAAGTAAATAAAAATTAACGTAAAGATAATTATATGTTAAACTGTATTAAAATTAATTTAATGTAATTTTATTGTGCAAATTGCTATAAGAAAATTAGGAGGATTAGATAAATGAAGGAGATTGAAAGCAAAGATATACAAAAATGGAAAGACCAATATCCTTTACTAAGCAGGCTCATTTCGATGGAAGAAGTATTTTGGATTAATCCCAATATCGAAAAATTTCAAACGGGAATTAAAAAATCCCCCCTCACTCAAGAAGATGTAAGGGATGCAGAGGAAAGGCTGAAACGTTTTGCTCCATATATTGCTAAGGTTTTTCCAGAAACAAAAGGAATGAACGGTATCATAGAATCACCTTTAGTGAGAGTTCCTTTCATGAAACAATCCTTAGAACAGGATTATCAACAACCTATATTAGGTGAATTATTGTTAAAGTGTGATAGTCATCTTCCTATATCAGGATCTATTAAAGCAAGAGGGGGAATTTATGAAATTCTCAAACATGCAGAGGAATTAGCTTTTCAACATCAAATGTTAACGATACAAGATGATTATTCGATTTTAGATAGTGATAAGTTTCGAAGTTTCTTCTCGCAATATTCAATTGCAGTAGGCTCGACTGGAAATTTAGGTCTTAGTATAGGTATTATGAGTGCTAAGTTAGGTTTTAATGTGACTGTTCATATGTCAGCCGATGCAAAAGAGTGGAAAAAAGATTTGTTAAGAAGTAAAAATGTGACAGTGATTGAATATGAAGCTGATTATAGTAAAGCGGTAGAAGAAGGGCGACTGCAAGCAAATGCAGACCCTAGTTGCTATTTTGTTGATGATGAAAACTCCCATGATTTGTTTTTAGGATATGCGGTAGCTGCATCTCGATTGCAAAAACAATTAGAAGAGTTAGAGATAACAGTAAATGATGAACATCCTTTATTTGTTTACCTTCCGTGCGGAGTAGGTGGTGGACCTGGAGGAGTAGCATTTGGCTTAAAGTTATTGTATAAAGACAATGCCCATTGTTTCTTTGCAGAACCTACCCACTCTCCATGTATGCTACTTGGTTTAATGACTGGACTTCATGATAAAATTTCTGTACAAGATATTGGCATTGATAATGTCACAGACGCGGACGGACTTGCTGTAGGAAGACCATCTGGATTTGTGGGTAAAACTATGGAACCTTTTTTAAGTGGTAGTTATACAGTTAGCGATGAACAGTTGTATAAGTTACTTAAGAAATTAGTCGATACAGAGGGGCTCCATTTAGAACCTTCTGCACTAGCAGGGATGATAGGACCAATGAAATTATGTAAAGAGGGAACCGATTATTTATTGAAGCATAATTTAACAGAAAAAGTGAGGAAGGGTACACATATTATTTGGGGGACTGGCGGAAGTATGGTTCCTGAAGAAGTGAGGAATCAATATTATCAAAAAGGCTTGAATTTAGCGCCAGAGAACTAGAAGTAATTTAACACGAGGGTAGTTTAACCCCCGTGTTTTTTTATTCGAATTTTTTTGTTATTTTTAACGTGGTTCATTATAGTATAGATATAGGCTTTTTTTGAAAGTAAGGACTTGACGATATAAGCTTAATAAATTCGTTATGCAATAGAAAGCTTCATTTTACATAAATAAGAGGATGTGTATATACAATGTCACTACAGTCAAAATATTTAGCGGGTATTTCACTTGGGGTAATGGGAGTAGGGTTTGCGGCGACTATTCCATTTCAGGGATCGATGATAGGAACAATTGTACAAGGTGGATTTGAAGCAGGATTAGTAGGGGGGCTTGCTGATTGGTTTGCAGTCACGGCACTATTCCGTCATCCAATGGGAATTCCAATTCCGCATACAGCCCTACTTCCAAAAAATCGTAAACGGATTACGAAAGGTCTCGTTTCCACACTGGAGAATGATTGGCTGACAAAAGAAAGCATAACAAATAAAGTGAAGGAAATGAAGTTAGCACAAATGGTGTTACAGATTGCAGAAAGAGAGCTGCAATCTGATGCTGTGAAAAAAGGGATTGTTACAATTGCTGAAAAAGCGATTCTTCAAATTGATACCGAAAAGTTAGCTATTGTAATTGAAAAAGAATTAAAAACATATTTACATACGATTAATACAGGAAATATACTGCAAGTCCTTATTGATCAATTGGTTGTACAAGAATATGATGAAAAAACACTTGATTACATGTTAGTTAAAGCGAAAGAGTGGACGGCTCAAGATGAAGCTCGTTATCAACTTGGAAGTTTAGGCATGAAAGCGATGGAAAATATAAAAGTGGATGGATTCTTGCAGTTTACTCTAAAATCTTTCATGAATATTGTAGATGAAGAAAAAATAGGAAGCATATTGCAGAAGTTTGTGATTAGTAATATTAGTAGTTTACAAAATCCTGATAATACCACAAGACAACTTATATTAATGAAAGTTCGTCAAGAACTTATTAATGTGAAGGAAAATGAAGCGGTATTACAGGAATTAGAGAATTGGAAAGAAAGTTGGATCGCAAATTGGAATGCGGCTGACAAGATAAAAGAATTGTTAGGACAAGCGCAGGTAAGAGCAGGCGCTTTTATTAAAAAAGAAGAGTTTGCAGATCAATATCTTCTTCCATTTTTAACGAAGCAAATGAACAAAGTGAAAGAAGATCCAGTAACAGTTCAAAAAATAGAAGGCTGGTTGCAAAAGCAAATTGTAAATCTTGTTGAGAACAATCATTCCAAGATTGGAAAGCTTGTACAAGAAAACCTTGATAAGTTAGACGATCAAACATTGATTGAAATGATTGAAAATAACGTCGGCAAAGATTTGCAATGGATTCGTGTTAATGGTGCTGTTTGCGGGTTTATGATTGGGGTAGTTTTGGAAGGGATTAAAGCACTTATATAGAAAAAAACCTTCCTCATGATATGAAATGCATGTGGAAGGTTTTTTAGTATCCGAAGAAGTTTCCTTCCTCAATTATATGCTAGCGCTTCATTCTTCAAGAAGGCTTATGTTTATATTATAAGCTTTTTGAATGTTTAGCTGATGTGTCCCGTTTCCGAGCTTTAGTGTGTTTTTATACCATTGTTCTTGCTGATTTGAATCTGGATTTTCTTCTGAAGAATTATTCACCTTTTTCGTTAATTCTTCTACATGTTCCCAAGGTGTATTCCCATGAGAATCTTTTTGATTTGTTACTGCTGATAGTGTTATGTCGCTATCTTTTACAAGATGAACAGACACGTTTGATCTTTCTTGTACAGACCAATTGCTTTGTAATTGGCCTGGGTAAAGAGAGAGTTCTCTTTCAGAACCGCGAATTTCCACATTTTTATTTTGAGGGAGAACGAGTGTTGCTGTCATTCTTGACTGCGAAGCAAAGAATTTATGGTGAACAGGTAAAGGTTTTAATGTTACATACATTGTTTCACCAACTGTGTGAATGGCAATGAAATCGTCCTGCTTTAGTTTGCTTTTTTCATTTGCTTTCATAGTCATTTCATATGTTCCTAATAAATGTACTTTATTAATGTTACTACCTTCTATTGTAAGAGGAGTATTACTCGTATCAACTACAATCTTTTTAATAGAATCAGGGATGTCATGTTGCACTTCTGGGATGTTATTTGTTTGTTCAGTTGTTCCAATGGAATAACGAATCTCCTCTAGCAATCCAGTGGATAATAAGAAATAGAATGCAATTCCAACTGTTCCTAATACACCAATAAAGAAAATACTAAATATATCATATTTAATAATAGGCTGATCTTTTTTAGAGAATGTAATATATAGTAAAATTTCAATACCGAGCACAATGAAAAGAATAGGCCACCAGGCTGTAAAGTTATCAAATACTTGTATACCTTTTATAGTTGAAAATAATAAGAAACAACCTAATGCGATAATTGAAATCCCCATAGATATCGTTCCTACACGCCATGTTCTCATTCTTTAGCACCGCCTTTTTCTTCTTTATTTCCTAGTAATAATTTAAAGCCACCACCAATTAAAAGGAGGGCAACGATAGATGTTTGGAAATAGCGATAATATAATTCGCTAATATGAATCTTAAATATAGTAGCGAAATAATCGTCAAAAATAGGGAGGAGTGTTTGATCTAGTAAATAATAGCATCCTAACCCGATGAGTCCGATGCCAAGCCATTTTTGATGATTAATAAAATAATCGATAATAGGTGTGTCTTGTAAGTCTTCTTTTCCGTATTTGGATGTTTGCTGTAATGTATCGAAAAAGCTATAAAACCAAATGATAGGTACTAAAAATAAGAAGGCGGAAAGTCTTAATAAATCAAGCATATAAATGGCAAGTAGAAAGGCTGCCATTAGCTGAAGACCACGGCGCTGTAAGCCTAAATACATATGACCCGCTCCAGGGAACATCGCTAAAATAGAAGCGTATGTTTTACTTTTCCTTCCTTGTTCTCGGTGCTCCTCAAAATCTTCGAAAATAGTACGATCGACTAATATTTCCCCACATTCTTTTTTCTGCAGCTGCTGGACGACATCGAAGAAATTATAAATCCATAGAACAGGTAACGTAGCGAGAAAGATAAGAAAACTTTCACGAGATGTTAATAGTGTAACGAATATAATCATGCTACCTAGTCCTGTAAAAGCGACTAAAAATGTAAGTCCACGCTGCATAAGTCCTAATTGGAAATGCCCAAGTCCAGGGATGATGGATAAGAGAATGATATAAAATCGTTCACTTTCACGTGCTGCTTCTTGCGTTAGGTCTTTCTCTTTTTTCCATGACTGATTCACTATAGAAATAATTAAGTCTAGTATATTTATTCCCCATACAAGTGCTAATAAAAATAGGATAAGGAAAACAATCCCGTGATTTCCGAAGTTAATAGTAAAGCCTACCGCAGCGAGAAATAATAATAATGAACTACCACCATATATAATAAAACGACCAATTCGCTTTAAATATAAATGTCCAAGCCCAGGAATTAACCCTAGAACTAGCGCTAAAAATGGGTTTTTATTCATGTTTTGAACCTCCGTTCGTTTTTGAAGTGTGTATAGCTTTGTTTAAAATTTGTTTTGAAATCGAAATCCCACTTTGTTTGGAAGATTGTTCAAAACTAGAAGTTACTGTGAAAATATAATGGAATAAACCGCTTGCCATAAAAATTAAAGTAGCTGCAGTTGCAATTATGTAGTGAATGAGCGTACTTTTCATTTGTCTTGGTTGCTTATTACTCATTTTTTCTTCAAACTTAAGTTTTTCGAAGTTGATTTGCTTCATAACCTCATTTGTAAATGAATCATCATTTATCATTGGAAGGTTTTCATTTTGTTCATCAATGATTTCCATATAAAGTGCTAAACAATGATCACATTCATAAAGATGTTGTTCCATGGATTCACGTTCGTTATGTGATAGAAGATCTAAAGTGTAATTGCACCAAGCTTCTTTTGAAAAATGCGTCATGAAAAATCTTCCTCCTTCCAATGTTTTTTGATCCATTTTCTTGCTCTATAAAGCTTCATTTCGACTGTTTTGACTTCAGCGTTTTGTTGAGTAGCAATTTCTTGATAACTTTTTTCTTCTAAGTAATGTGCGAGAACGACATCACGATAATTCTCTGGAAGTTCTCTTAGTTTTTGAGTAATCAGCAATTTTTGCTCTTTCGTCAGTAACAATGCCTCAATATTATGAGAGGATTTTATATCTTCCTGAGTTTCTTTTGATAAGGAGAGCTCTACTTTTTCCCTTGCTTTCTTTCTCTTATAATCAATGGCATGATTTGTAGCAATCCGCGTTATCCACGTTTTTAATCCGCGGAATTGATAGTTAGGGAGAGAAGCGTGAATCTTTACGAATACTTCTTGTGTGACATCTTGGGCATCCTCCTCATGTCTTAAAATAGCAAAAATAACTTGGAAAATATAATGACGGTATGTTTCTACAAGGATGCGAAAAGCATGTTCATTTCCTTGCTGTGCTTTTTCAATTAATTGTCTTTCTTCAATTGTTCTCTCCCTCCTTTTTGACGCATTCTATTATATAGACGTAAGAAATGATAAGTAACCCTACACATATATCATAAAAAGAATAATATATTTTAGGGGAAGAGACTACTTCAAAAAAGTGTGAACAAATGGTTTAGGGAAGTATATAATGAGCAATAGGGAAATGTTACATGGGAGAAAGGATGTGAATGTTAGTAGAGGAACTCCTATACTAACAAACATGAAAATAAAAGTATTGATAGCCGATGATAATTCTTTTATTAGAGAAGGTATGAAGATTATTTTAAGTACATACGAAGAATTCGAAGTGCTAGAAACAGTAAATGATGGGCAAGAGGCTCTAGATTATTGCAAAAAACATGATGTGGATATTGCGCTTTTAGATGTTCGTATGCCAAATATGAATGGTGTGGAAGCCACAAAATTAATTTGTGAGGAGACAAAAACAAAGCCGCTTATTTTAACGACATTTGATGATGATGAGTATATTTTGGAGGCAGTAAAGAACGGAGCGAAAGGCTATTTGCTAAAAAATAACGATCCGGAGCGCATTCGTGATGCGATAAAGGGGGTATATAACGGGCAAACTGTTATGCAAGACGTAGTACTTGATAAAATTAAGTGTAACTTACTGGAAAATAAAGAAGAGGAATCAAAAATAGATAAGAATCTTTTCACAGAAAGGGAACTTAGCATTATCGCATTAATTGCAAAAGGTTTCTCTAATAAAGAAATTTCAAAACAGCTTTTTATATCGGAAGGAACAATTGCGAATTATATTACGTCTATTTTAGGGAAAACGGGTCTTGAACATCGTACGCAAATTGCGATTTATTATTTAACAGGGAAAGTAGACTAATTTTATGGAGTTTTGGTTAATTGTAAGTAAATTAATTGTCTTCTTATATATAGTGTTCAGTTATATTCACTCAAATGTTACGAACTTACCGTGGGTTATATTTACTTTGCTTTCGTACCTTTGTATAAACGTGACAATTTCTATTTTAAAAAAAGATGCGTATAAAAAAATATTAATTGGACTATCAATCGGTATTATCGCTTTGTTTACATGGAGGATTCATCCGTTTTTTATTTTGTTTTTACCTTTGAACTTATACGAAATTGTATCTTATTACATAGAAAAGAAATGGCAGATCTTTTTCATTATGATTCTCCCTATCGTTTTTGCGGATGAAAGTGTTCAAATGACATATGGACTCATTACTGCATTTTGTTTTCTTGTTTTAATGATGGCAGACCGTTACATAGTACGATTACTAAAGCTTGAAAAGCAAAATGATAAGATGCGAAAAGATATGCAGCGGCTCACAAAAAGTTTAAATGAAAATAAAGAATACATAAGGCAATCAGAATACACATTTAAGTTAGAAGAACGAAATCGATTATCACAAGAAATTCATGATAAAATTGGTCACTCCATGACAGGCGCACTTATTCAAATGGAAGCAGCAAAGAGATTGATGGAAATAGATAAAGTGAAAGCTACGGAGTTACTACAAAATGCGATTCATATTTCTAAAGATGGGATTGAAAATATTAGAATTACCCTTAAAAATATGAAACCACCAACTGAACAAATTGGAATTCATCGTATGAAATTATTCATAGATGAATTTGCGAGCAAGCATGATATAAAAATTCCGTTTGTGTATAAAGGGAATTTGGATACAATTTCCCCTATCCAATGGAAAATCATTGGTGAAAATATTATGGAGGCGTTAACGAATGCGATGAAATATGCTGATGCGACAGTTATTTCAATAGATATTCATGTACTTAACAAGATGGTCAAGGTACAGGTGAAAGATAACGGAAAGGGTGTAGTCTTTGTTAAAAAAGGACTCGGTATTATTGGGATGGAGGAGAGAACAGCGTCTGTTAATGGGAAAATAATTGTAGATGGAACGAATGGCTTTTCGGTAACAATGTTGTTGCCGATTCAGTAAGACATGATTGAGATGAAGGATCTCATATGAAAAAAGTGAATATTCTCATGTGAAAAGAATGAACTTCTGCACTGAGCAGGTTCATTCTTTTTGTTTATAATAACAGCAGAGAAACCGAAATAGGGGTGAAATGATGAACGCATTAGAAATAAAAAATTTAACAAAAAAATTTGGTGATTTCATCGCAGTAGATAATATGTCTTTAGCTATTAAAGAAGGAGAGATATTTGGATTTCTAGGATCAAACGGTGCTGGTAAAAGTACAACAATTAATATGATTGCTGGATTGTTAAGAAGTAATGAAGGTGAGATTAGCATACTAGGAAAAAATATAAAGAAACATAATCGATTTGCAAAAATGAATATCGGAATTGTACCGCAAGATATAGCAATTTATGAGGAGTTAACCACCTATGAAAATGTGAAATTCTTTGCGGGTCTGTATGGATTACGAGGTGCAGAATTAAAAGCGAGAGTAGAAGAAGCACTGCAGTTTGTAGGGCTAAGTGATAAACATAAAAGTTATCCAAAGAACTTTTCCGGTGGGATGAAACGAAGACTTAACATTGCTTGTGCCATTGCGCATCATCCGAAGTTAATTATTATGGATGAGCCGACAGTTGGAATTGATCCGCAGTCAAGAAACTATATTCTTCAGTCTGTACGGAAATTAAATGAAATGGGTAGCACCATTATTTATACGAGTCACTACATGGAGGAAGTAGAAGAGATTTGTACGAAAATCGCAATTGTTGATCACGGAAAAATTATTGCAGAAGGTACGAAAGAACAATTGAAAGCTATTATTACAGATACAAAAGATATTTGGATTGAAGTAAAGTCAGTTGAAAATATAGATGTGAACAAATTAAAAGAAATTAGTGGTGTTAAGGCTGTTCAAATAGAAGAAAACGTAATTAAAGTGAATTCTGATACAGGGGTCAACAACTTAAACAAAATCGTTCAGCATTTTATCAATAATGATATAGAAATACGTTCACTTGAAGAGCAAGCACCTAACTTAGAAACAGTATTCTTGACATTGACAGGAAGAAATCTACGGGATAAATAAGATTTACTAGTAAAAAAAGGGAGGTTCATCGATTGAACATCTTCAATATAGCCATAAAGGAAATCAAAAGTGACTTTCGAGATATAAAAACGTTAGTGTCTATGCTAGCATTCCCGGTTATGCTTATGCTCATTTTGGGCACTGCTTTAACGAATGCATTTAATAGTGATAACCTTTCTATTAAAAATATCCAGGTGTTATACAAAGATGAAGCAGGTGGTAGGTTCTCTCAGGCCTTTGAAACATTGATAAAGGAAACAGGCAAATCGGGCATTCACTTTAAAAAAGCAGCAAAGGATGTAGATGGAAAAGAAGAAGTGAAACAAAATAAGTATGCCGGCTATGTAGAAATGAATCAAAACGGCGTGAAGTTATATGAGAGTGATCGGAATAGTATTGAAGGAAGTATTATTGAAGGGATGCTTACTACATTCGTCGATAAGTACAACGTAGCGGTGGAAGTTGCGACAGTAGATCCAGGGAAAGTTAGTACAGTTATTTCAAGTGGAAATCATGATGATTATATAAAAGAGACATCTTTACAAGCTGCTAAGAAACCAGGTTCTATGGACTATTATGCGATTGCGATGACGACAATGATTGCCTTGTATGGAGCGATGGGAGCAAGCTATCTGATTCGCGGAGAGCGATTACGAAAAACGGGAGATCGTTTAATTGCTGCACCTGTTAGTAAAGCGGAAATTTTCATTGGGAAGATACTTGGTAGTATTGTAGTAAATGCACTTTGTCTTTTTCTCGTCGTTTTCTTTAGTAAATTTGTTTATGGGGCAAATTGGGGCGACCATCTTGGAGTAGTCTTTCTTATTTTACTAACAGAAGTATTTCTTGCAATTAGCTTCGGATTAGGTATCGGGTATATTACGAAAACAGGTGAGGCATCTAAGGCAATCATTATGGTTGTTGTACAATTAGCTTCTATTTTTGGAGGGGCGTATTTCGTAGTTGAAGAAAATATGATTACAAATTTATCACCATTAACATGGGCGAATACAGCGATTATGAAAATTATTTATGCGAATGAAGTAGGAGCGGCACTTCCAGTAATCTTTTTAAACCTTGGGATTTCAGCACTGTTTTTATTGATTGCGATTATCGCATTACGCAGACGGGAGGGGCTATAACATGAAAGATATTTTATGGCTCATACAAAAAACATTATCTGTACTTTTGAAAAATAAAAAAGGGTTACTTCTTATTATTGGATTGCCAATAGTAGGGTCATTAATGGCATTTTTAATATACGGAAATGCAGGGCAAGGTACCCTACGTATTGGGGTTGTAAATAATGAAAATCATTATATAGCAAATGATACGGTGAAATTTATAGAAGGGTTAAATCATGTAGAAGGGTTAAATCATGTAGAAGTGAGTAAAATTAAGGCGTCAGAAATAGAAGAGAAGCTTGCCTCGAAAAAACTTGATGGAGTGATTACGTTAGATTCAGGTTTTTCGCAAAGTGTTCGAGATGGTAAGCCGAGTCATATTCAAATTTCCTCGATTAAAGGTGCTCAAGTAACAGAGTTTATAAAATCGTATTTGTATAATTATATTGATAATATAACAGCAATTAGTAAAGTAGCACAAAAGGATCAAAGTACGTTTGATAAGATGTATGCAAATTATCAAAAAAATTCATTCAAGCTAACAGCATATACGCTTAAGGATACTTCGAAAAATAAAGATATGACGAATCAAACAGTTGGTTATCTCATTATGTTTATGTTGTTTTCAGCAGTGAATTTTTCAGAACGGATTTTGAGAGAAAAAGAGAATAGAACGTATTTTCGATTATTATCAACACCGATAGATGGGAAGAAATATATATTATCTAACGTTGCTGTTAATATGGTTATCATGATGGTGCAAATCATTGTAACGGTACTGTTTATGACCAATGTATTTCATATTGATACAAATATGCCTTTGCTTGTTATGATTGGAGTACTGATGATATTTGGTTTAATTGCAATTGGTTTATCGTTAGCAGTTGTGTCTTTTGCTAAGAATTCAGTTTCTGCTAATGCAATGCAAAATATCATTATTACACCAACATGTTTGCTAGCGGGATGCTTCTTTCCATTTGAAATTATGCCAGCATCTGTGCAAAAAATAGCTGATTTTCTTCCTCAGCGTTGGTTATTAGATACGATAGGGGAATTACAGCAAGGGACACCGTTTTCTGATTTGTATTTAAACATTTTAATTTTATTCGCCTTTGCGATTGCCTTCTTCTTAATTGCGATTTATAAGTTTGGCCATAATAATGATGCGAGGAATTTTATTTAATAAAAGGGGTGCGGCATCATGCCGCATCCTTTTTTTGTAATTGCTCATAAAACATAATCGCTATTGAAATACTATCTGAAGACAATTATTTTGTGCGGAAGGAAAACAAAATGGCAAAAAAAATATTACGCATTATTTCTATTATTATTAGCATAGTAATTCTTCTAGTTGTTTGGATGCATATTGATGTAACACTGGGAAGGAAAGTAGAAGCTGATAAAAACCAACGGAAAGAATATGTTCCTCATTATAGTGATTTTCAATTATATGTAGAGGGGAAACCTCTATATAGTCAATTATTTTCTGATATAAAAGAAGCAAAGCGTTCTATTTTTACTTATTTCTATATTATTTCGAATGATAAAAGTAGCCATACTTTCTTAAATTTGTTAAAAGAAAAAGCAGAAGAAGGAGTACAAGTATACTTATCGGTCGATTGGATTAATGATTTGTCTTTCGAAAGAAAATATAAAAATGAATTACAAGCAAGTGGTGTTCATTTTACATATAGCAGGAAACCGGAGTTCCCATTCTTTTTTTATTCGCTCCATCATCGTAATCACCGCCGCATTACAACGATAGATGGGAAAATCGGGTATAGTGGTGGATTTAATATAGGTAATGAATACTTAGGGAAAGATAAGCGCTTTGGATATTGGCGGGATTATCATATACGCTTGCAGGGAGAAGGGATAACAGATTTAGAGGAGCAGTTTGTATTAGATTGGAAACGAGATACTTCGGAAGAAATTGTGAGAACAGCTGAGCCTGTTATTAAAGGAAAAACGTTACACACTATGTCTAGTTACAATGGACATAAAGTAGTTACGAAGTATATGGAATTAATACAACAAGCAAAGCGTTCTATCGTGATCGCCACGCCTTATTTTATACCAAGAGATAAAGAACTTATGAATGCTTTAATTCAGGCACGAAAACGGGGAGTATCGGTAAAAATACTTTGGTCTTATAAACCTGACGTTCCGCTTATTAAAGAAGCAGCCTACCCATATATTCGTCAGTCGATTGAAAATGGAATCGCTGTATATGGATATAAAAAAGGAATGTTTCATGGGAAAGTAATGGTATTCGACGATGAAATAACTGTGATTGGTACAACAAATTTTACTTCGCGTAGTTTTCATATTAATGATGAGATGGACTTTTATGTATACGGTGGCCCGATGATTCAACAAGTGAATCACGCGTTGACACAAGATTTTCAAGATTCAAAAGAGATCACTTCATCCTTTTTTGATCGTTTATCATTTTTAGAGAAGTGCAAAGAAAAAATAGCGTGGGTGTTTAATTATTATTTATAATAAAGGTAGATGTGGGATTCATGTAAAATAGTTCTATTGTTGTGAAAGGAATTTCAAATAGTAAATGAAATAATAAAGTAATTTGTATTCAAAAACGCTTAGAGAATACACTCGAAGCGTTTTATTGTTTATTGTATAGTATTTTGAATTCAATCTCTTAAAAAAAATTGCCTATAGATCTTTTTTTAAATAGTAATGTTTAAAGTCTCTACCGACATTATCAAGGACACCGAACTCTTGATAACCGTGCTTTTTATAAAAATCTAATGCTTGAAAACTTAAAGTATCTACTTTTATGAAATCACAATTCTTTTCTAAAGCTATTTGTTCGATTTCTAATAAAAGTTTAGTTCCATAACCCAGTTTGCGTATGTCTTCATCCATTATAAAAGTATGAATCTCTAACCAATTCCAGCAAATTTCACCTAATATTCCTCCGCGAATCTTGCTGTCTTCATCCTTAAGAAATAAATGAATCTCCTGATATCTTCCCCTTAAATCTGTTGGGAAATGTTTTAAATTATATTCATAAAGTTTATTATTAATGTTGTCTTTATTAGTTGCATTTAATTCTTTCGTAATATGTAAATCCATTCGTCTTTCCTCCCGCAATTTTTTGTGAAATGATAAATATGAAACGAATTTCTTTATTGAATAAGTACATCATCTCAATATACTTATTCTAACATAAAATTTACAATATTCTGTTTTGTGTTTTCTGATATTCAAAAATAATAATTCGGTCTAGCCTCTGGCTTAGGTATATAACATCTACTGTTAACTCATGGAAAGGAATACTATTTTGGGTTTTATTTTACCGGTTCGAACCATATAACAATTAACAAGCGAGAATAAGTTCTATAATATTTCACACGCGGAACCGTATTTTTCCATTTAAATATCCTTTGAAGGATAAATATAGATGTTTTGGAGGTGGATTAGCATTGAATCGTCAAATTGCTATTCGTGAGATTGTGGAGCGCATGCTCATGCTTAAACTAGATCACCCATTAAGAGTCGGTGTTAGTGGTATAACAGCTTCTGGGAAAACAACATTTGCAAATGAGTTACAAAACGAAATTCATTTGCAAGGAAGAAAAGTCGTTCGGGCGAGTATAGATAATTTTCACAATCCAAAGGTAGTTAGATATTCACAAGGTAAGGAATCAGCTAAAGGATATTATGAAGATGCTCATGATTATCAAGCATTTGCTGAGCGATTATTGGTTCCGTTAGGACCTGATGGAGATATGCGATATGTGATGAAATCACATGATTTAGAAACGGATATGTATACTAAAACGGAATCTATACTCGCTTTAAAAGATATGATATTTATAATAGATGGTACTTTTTTATTAAAAAAAGAGCTCCAACATTTATTTGATTATAAAATATTTGTAGAAACAGATTTTGAAACTGCAAGAGAACGTGGTTCAAGTCGGGAGGCGAAAGCCTTTGGGAATAAAAAGAGGGCAGAGGAAATATTTTTACAAAGATATCATGCGGCTTGCCATATGTATATAGAAGAGCATGCACCAAAGCAATGTGCAGATGTAGTTTTTATGAATAATGTTATTGAAGCACCAAGGGTTGTATTTCAGAATTTGTGATTTTAGCAATGGTATTGATAGCGATTGTTATAAGGTAGTTTTATGAATAGTGGATAATAGGGCACTGTTTTCTTTTCAATACCGCTAGGGTACTACTTTTTTAGAAAGAGTAAGGTGCGGCAAAATACCGCACCTATTTTTAAGGTCAAAGTTACAGTTGTTCTATTCGAGAAAATATTATTTTTCTTCTACGAGTTCTGTTAATTCATGATTAATTAATGTGCCAATATGCTCACCTAAACATATTTTTTTCATAACTCCTGGTTCATCGAAGTTAAAAACATGTGTTGGTAAATGATAGTCACGAGCAAGTAACAAGGCTGATTGGTCCATCACTTTGATGTTATTCCGAACAACATCGTTATAATTTAAATGACGATACATTTTGGCTGATTTATTTCGTTTTGGGTCACTTGTAAAAACACCGTCTACACCTTGTTTTGCAACTAAAATGGCATCGCTATTCATTTCGATTGCTCGCTGGACACTCGGATAATCTGTCGTAACGAACGGTTGCCCATTCCCGCCGCCAAAGATAACGATATATCCTTTATCTAAATGATGAACAGCCCGTAAACGGATGTAGGGTTCTGCCACTGCTGTAAAGGGGATAGATGTCATAACGCGTACTTCTTTATCTGTCTTACTTGTTAATACACCGCGCAGCATGAGACTATTAATAATTGTACCTAATGTCCCTATATTGTCTGCTTCAACGCGATCAATCCCCCATTCTTCAGCTAAGTTTCCTCTGAAAATGTTTCCTCCACCAACAACAAGAGAAACTTCAATACCTAAATCGATGATTGATAAAATCTCCGTTGCGATATGTTCTAAACGTTTGGAACCGAAACTATTTCCATCTTGATCAGCAAGAGCGCCGCCGCTGAGTTTAATTAAAACACGCTTGTATGGTTTCATTATCATCACTCCTTATTTTGAAGAAAAGGTTTTTCCGGTGGAGTCCGTAACTATCACTGAGAATTAGTTCTCATCATACTTGGATTCTTATAGACAGTTTATTCTTGATCTACTTGCTTTGCTCATGTGAAAAAATTTTGCATGCAAGTAGCATATCGATTTGCAATAAAAAAGGAGCAGAGGCGAATGCCTTTGCTCCTTTAAGAGAAATTGAAATAGGAAAGGAAGAGTTGTAATGAAACCTTTCGTAGAATTCTTCATAACCTCCACTCCTTTTCATTTTATATATGTTCAAATAAACCTATCTTTTAGATTATACAAAGAAATCAGATATTTTATCAATGTTATTTTCATTTTTTTATCTTCAAAGGGTGTCAATGAATATTTAAAGAAAAAAATTCGAATTTTTTGTGACGAATCTGTAGTTTTTTGTCTGATTTTGTAGGTTCGCCTATATTATGTGAGTAAGCTTTTATAAATTCAAATTGAAAGCGTTCGCATGAAGGGATGAAAATATATGAAAAAATTCGGATTAGCAACACAGATTTTTGTTGCACTTGTTTTAGGGATTGTAGTAGGGGCAATCTTTTATGGCAATAAAACAGCGATTTCTTATATCACACCAATTGGGGATATATTTATCCATTTAATTAAAATGATTGTAGTACCGATCGTTATTTCAGCGCTGATTGTTGCAGTAGCTGGTGTAGGGGATATGAAAAAGCTGGGGAAATTAGGCGGTAAGACAATTCTCTATTTTGAAATTATCACAACAATTGCGATTTTAATGGGATTAATCGCAGCAAACGTGTTCCATCCAGGAACGGGTGTTGATATGAATAACTTACAGCAAAGTGATATTTCATCATATAAACAGACGGCTGATGCAACAGAGAAAAAAGGTTTTGCAGAAACGATTGTTCACATTGTACCAAAGAATGTATTTGAATCAATTGCACAAGGCGACTTATTACCGATTATTTTCTTCTCTGTGTTATTTGGTTTAGGAGTTGCAGCAATTGGGGAAAAAGGAAAACCTGTATTTAACTTCTTTGAAGGTGTACTCGAAGCGATGTTTTGGGTTACAAATCAGGTTATGAAATTTGCGCCATTTGGTGTATTTGCATTAATTGCGGTTACGGTCGCAAAATTTGGAGTAGCAACACTACTTCCTTTAGGAAAATTAGTGCTAGCTGTGTATGTAACTGTTATACTATTTGTTATTGTTGTATTAGGTATTAATGCACGAATGGTAGGGATAAACATTTTTACATTAATGAAAGTTTTAAAAGAAGAACTTATTCTTTCGTTTACAACAGCAAGTTCAGAAGCTGTTTTACCTAATATAATGAGAAAAATGGAAGAGTTCGGTTGTCCGAAGGCAGTCGCTTCTTTCGTTATTCCAACAGGGTATACATTTAATTTAACTGGTTCGGCTATTTATCAAGCATTAGCAGCGTTATTCGTCGCGCAAATGTATGGTGTACACATGTCTTTAACAGAGCAAGTAACATTATTATTCGTTTTAATGTTAACGTCAAAAGGTATGGCAGGAGTTCCAGGTGCTTCATTTGTTGTTGTACTTGCGACATTAGGTTCAATGGGATTGCCGTTAGAAGGTATAGCATTAATTGCTGGTATCGACCGCATTTTAGATATGATTCGTTCGTCTGTCAATGTGTTAGGGAATGCATTAGCAGCCATTGTTATGTCGAAGTGGGAAGGCGAATTTGATCATGAGAAAGCGAAACAATATGTAGAAACAGTCAAACAAACAGAAGCAGCATAAGAAATAGATGAGGAGTGAGTAATAATGGCAACATTAACTGAAACTACAAAAAATGTACGAATTGAAAAAGACTTTTTAGGTGAAAAAGAAGTACCAATGCATGCTTATTATGGAGTTCAAACAATGCGTGCTGTAGAGAATTTTCCAATTACAGGGTATAAAATCCATGAAGGGTTAATTAAAGCTTTGGCAATTGTAAAAAAAGCAGCGGCACTTGCGAACACTGATGTAGGTAGATTGGAATTGAAAAAAGGCGGTGCGATTGCAGAAGCAGCGCAAGAAATTCTTGAAGGGAAATGGCATGATCATTTCATCGTCGATCCAATTCAAGGCGGCGCGGGAACTTCTATGAACATGAATGCAAATGAAGTCATTGCCAATCGTGCCCTTGAATTATTAGAAATGGAAAAGGGAGACTATCATTATATTAGCCCAAATAGCCACGTGAATATGGCACAATCAACAAATGATGCATTTCCAACAGCAATTCACATTGCGACATTAAATGCATTAGAAGTGTTATTACAAACAATGGGCTATATGCATGATGTATTTGAATTAAAAGCAGAACAATTTGACCATGTGATTAAAATGGGGCGCACACATTTACAAGATGCTGTACCAATTCGTCTTGGACAAGAATTTAAAGCATATGCTCGTGTAATTGGACGTGATATGAAACGAATTCAGCAATCCCGTCAACATTTATATGAAGTAAATATGGGGGCAACAGCAGTTGGAACAGGATTAAATGCAGATCCTGAGTACATTGAAGCAGTGGTGAAACATTTAGCTTCAATTAGTGGATTGCCTCTTGTTGGAGCAGAAGATCTAGTAGATGCAACACAAAATACAGATGCATATACGGAAGTATCAGCTGCACTAAAAGTATGTATGATGAATATGTCTAAAATCGCAAATGATTTACGCTTAATGGCATCTGGTCCGCGTGTTGGACTTGCAGAAATTATGCTTCCATCTCGTCAACCAGGTTCATCTATTATGCCAGGGAAAGTAAACCCTGTTATGCCAGAAGTGATTAACCAAATCGCATTCCAAGTAATCGGTAATGACCATACGATTTGCCTTGCTTCAGAGGCGGGTCAATTAGAGCTAAATGTTATGGAGCCAGTACTTGTTTTCAACTTACTTCAATCAATTAGCATTATGAATAATGGTTTCCGTGCCTTTACAGATAATTGTCTAAAAGGAATTGAAGCGAACGAAGGGCACTTGAAAGAATACGTTGAGAAAAGTGTAGGGATTATTACAGCTGTTAACCCACATATCGGCTATGAAGCAGCGGCTCGTGTTGCAAAAGAAGCAATTGCAACTGGGCAGTCTGTCAGAGACCTTTGCGTGAAAAATGGTGTATTATCCCAAGAGGAATTAGACTTAATTTTAGACCCATATGAAATGACACATCCGGGGATTGCAGGAGCAACTCTTTTAAAGAAAAATTAAAAGAGGAGGGGACATTCCCCTCTTTTTTGTTTACAATATAGAAATGGCATATATAAATAAAGGTAGGGATGGTATGAGTAAATTTACAGTTACCTCTAATGGTGTATTAGAAACGACATTAAGAGGAGTAGAAGTATTAGCTACACCACTTTTAAATAAAGGGGTTGCTTTTACAGAAGAAGAAAGAGAAGAACTAGGGCTAAAAGGGTTATTACCACCTGCGGTATTAACATTGGATGAACAAGCACGCCGTGCGTATAAACAGTTTTGTTCACAGCCAGACGATTTATTAAAAAACGTATATTTAACAGCATTACATGATCGTAATGAAGTGTTATTTTATCGTTTACTAACAGATCATTTACGTGAGATGCTTCCAATTGTGTATACGCCAACTGTTGGTGTAGCGATTCAAAGATATAGTCATGAGTATCGTAAACCACGTGGAGTGTATTTATCCATTAATGATCCTTCTGGCATAGAAGAAGCGTTTTCTAATATTGGTGCAACAGCTGAAAATATCGACTTAGTCGTTGTAACGGATGGTGAAGGAATATTAGGAATTGGTGACTGGGGCGTTGGTGGTATTAATATTGCTATTGGGAAGTTAGCAGTTTATACAGCAGCAGTTGGAATCGATCCTAGTCGTGTATTACCTGTTATTTTAGATGTTGGTACGAACCGTGAGGATCTTTTAAGTAATCCGTTTTATATTGGAAACCGTCATCCTCGTATAACTGGCGAGGCCTATGATACATTTATCGATACATTTGTAAAAGCTGTATGTAACAAGTTTCCAAAAGCATTGTTGCACTGGGAAGACTTTAGCTCACGCAATGCACGTCGAATTTTAGATAAATATCGTGATCATGTATGTACATTTAATGATGATATTCAAGGAACTGGTGCAGTTTCGCTTGCAGCTGTATTATCAGCAGTGAAAACTTCAGGTGTCCCACTTTGTGAACACCGAGTTGTCGTCTTTGGAGCTGGTACAGCTGGAATTGGAATCGCTGATCAAGTGCGAGATGCGATGGTTCGTGCAGGGCTATCAGAGAAAGAAGCAAACGAGCGCTTCTGGTGTATTGACCGTAATGGTTTACTTACAGATAATATGGAAGGTCTTCTTGATTTCCAACTCCCATATACACGTATGGAATCTGAAGTGAACGAATGGAAGCAAAGTGAAACGGTTGGGCTTGCAGAAGTTGTGAAACATGTACAACCAACAATTTTAATTGGTACATCAACAGTAGCTGGTGCATTTACAGAAGAAATTGTAAAAGAAATGGCTTCTCATGTAGAACGACCAATTATTTTACCAATGTCGAATCCAACACCGCTTGCAGAAGCAAAACCGGTAGATTTAATACATTGGACAGAAGGACGGGCACTTGTGGCAACTGGAAGCCCATTTGAGCCAGTTACATATGATGGTGTTACGTATGTAATCGGACAATCAAATAATGCGCTTATCTTCCCAGGTCTTGGTCTTGGAACAATTGTTGTTCGTGCGAGTGTAATGACAGATGGTATGTTTGCAGCAGCAGCAGAAGCAGTGGCAAGCATGGTAGATACAAGTCAACCAGGAGCACCTATTCTTCCAGAGGTAGAAGAACTACGTAACATCTCAGAGATAGTAGCAATTGAAGTAGCTAAAGCAGCAGTTGCTGAAGGTGTTACTCGTGAGAAATTCAGTGATAACGATATCAGAAAAGCTGTTAAAGAGGCAATGTGGCAACCTGAATATCGCCAAGTAAAAGCAGCTAAACAGGTAACAATATAGAAATAAAGCCCGTTTATATCATAAGCGGGCTTTCCTTGTTCAATTTTTGAAAAATATATTTCATAAATAGGAAGTGGCATCTTTGAATTGGAATCAATTGTGGAAGAAAGATATGTCCCTTTTAATTATTTTAATGTTAATTGTTCCAATTGCTGGACAATTGAATTTTCATCCGTTTAATGATACATTCCGTGTTAGCTTTGGGACGCCAATTTTTTTCTTTTTGCTATTATTTCTACGAAAAATACCAGCCGCTATAGCAGGTACACTCGTTGGGCTGTCTGTTGTAGGATTTCGGGTTGTTCTTGATGGGATGTTACAAGGATCCTTTCATATAACAGACTCTTTTTATTTACGTTATCCAGTCTTCTTTTATTATTTTGTTTATGGAAGTCTTTTTTCATTATGTAGAGTGAATAAATTCCATCAGAAACCATTCATAATAGGGTGCCTTGGGATTACAATTGAGATTATAGCAAGTATGTCAGAATTAGCTTTTTATCATGTTTTAGTACTTGGTACAACAATTACTATTTCTGAAATAAATAAATTGATTATTATTGCTGTTTTTCGAAGCTTTTTTGCCCTTGGTTTCTTAAATATGATGAGTCTATATGAAACGAAATTAAAGGAAGCACAAGTCCGGAAAGAAAATGAAAAAATGTTAATGCATCTTTCTAACTTATATGTGGAATCTGTTCATTTAAAAAAGACACTTCAAAATGCAGAATTAATTACACAAGAAGCGTATCAATTATATCGAAATTTACAAGCTAGTAATGGTGCCAGCGGTATAGAAATGCAAAGTAAAAAAGCATTAAAAATTGCTGGGGAAGTACACGAAATAAAAAAAGATAATCAAAGAATTTTTGCGGGGTTATCAAAACTTTTATTAGATAAAAATCTTTCTGAATACATAGAAGGTCATGAACTGATAGAAATGATTGTGAGGATAAATGAGAAGTACGCTCAACTATTAGGAAAAGAGATAACATTTTCTAAAAACATAGAAGGTGAGCATGCGGAATATCATGTTTATACTGTACTGTCGATATTAAATAATTTAGTTGCAAATGCTGTTGAAGCAATTGAGAGCACTGGTACAATTATAATAATGACATATAAACAAGAAAGAAATATAATGTTTGAAGTAATAGATGATGGTCCCGGTATTTCACCGAAATATAAAGAACTCGTATTTAAACCAGGTTTTACGTCGAAGTATGATCAAACGGGTACACCATCTACAGGAATTGGTCTTTCTTATATAAAAGAGATGGTTACAGAACTTGGGGGAGAAGTGAATCTGCAATGCAAGGAGAACGGCAGAGGATGCAAGTTTATTGTCCGTTTACCAGAGTCTAGTTTAACGCGAGAGGGGGAATAGAGTGTTTTATTATATCGTAGATGATGATGAAGTATTCCGCTCTATGCTATCACAAATTATTGAAGATGGTGATCTTGGAGAAGTAGCGGGAGAAGCGGAAGATGGTGCTTTTGTTGAAGCAGATCAGTTGAATTTTAAAAAGGTAGATATTTTATTTATTGATTTATTAATGCCAATTCGAGATGGGATTGAAACAGTTCGCCATATCGCACCAGCGTTTACAGGAAAAGTAATTATGATTTCTCAAGTTGAATCTAAACAACTAATCGGAGAAGCGTATTCACTTGGGGTTGAATATTATATTACGAAACCATTAAATAAAATTGAGGTTGTATCTGTTGTGCGAAAAGTGATGGATCGTATTCGTCTGGAACGATCTATACAAGATATTCAAAAATCACTGAATAACGTCTTTCAATGGGAACAACCGCAAGTGCGAAATGAACCGTTGCTAGAAGAGAAGAGGATAATGGACTCAGGTCGCTATTTATTATCAGAACTTGGTATTGCTGGAGAGAATGGAAGTAAAGATTTACTTAGTATGTTGGAATATTTATTGGGACAAGAAAAGGAAAAAACATTTGAATATGGTTTTCCGGCATTGAAAGATATTTTTCACTATATTACGGTCAAAAAATTAGGTGGTGCAGCTTCAGAAACGGAAATTGATAAAGAAAGAAAAGCTTCAGAACAAAGGGTGCGCCGAGCGATTTATCAGTCATTAAATCATTTAGCCTCTCTTGGTTTAACTGATTTTTCGAACCCTAAATTTGAAAGCTATGCTCCGAAATTTTTTGATTTTACCATTGTTCGTAAACGTATGACAGAAATGACGAAGGAAGAGCTATCGGCATCTGGGCATACGAGAATTAATACGAAGAAGTTTATTCAAGTATTGTATTTTGAGGCGAAGAGGTTGATGGAGGTAGAATAGAAAAGAGGATGCTTACAAATGAGCGTCCTTTTTTCTATTATTAAAATTTTAAATATTCTCCATTTAATGGTAATGGAAGGGTGTAATTGAATATAAATTTGTTTTGGAGTACATATATAAGGATGTGAAATGAAAAATGATAAGCACTATTTTTAGTTACTTGTTGCTTGGAATTTCTCTCTCAGCACCTGTTGAACCAATCAATGTTGCTCAAATTAATAAAGGGATAAAGAATGGTTTTTTAAGTGCGTGGCTTGTTGGAGTAGGAGCAATGTCCGCAGATGTCATTATGATGCTCTTAATTTATTTTGGTGTTTCTGTCTATTTAACAACACCTGGTGCGAAGTTAATTATTTGGATATTTGGCTTTTTTACGCTACTATATCTTGGATATGAAGCAATTAAAGGGGTTGGGGAACTCATATAAGAAAAGGGATTGCGTTGTGAAGACGCAATCTATTTTGTGCTTCAAAAGTAATTGCTATTTTATATTCATGTGTATACATGTAAAATGTTGTATAAGAGTAGATACTTCATAGTAGATAGAAACATTAGAAAAACTTGTAGTCTAAAGGTTTTCTAATATAACGTCTAGAACGGTGAATTTTTATTTTTAGGGAAGGGTCAAAATAATGAGTTTTACATTAAATAAAACAATAATTAAACAGTTATGTGGAGAAACCTCATATAAAAAAGGTGAGGCCTATTATAGGACAAACAAAGTTAATATTACTAATTATGATGTTAAGAGAAATATTTGCGAGGCGACAGTGAAAGGAAACGGAGATTTTTATGTCACGATAGAAACCGCTGATAATGATGAAATTATTGGGAAATGCAGTTGTCCTTCACTAGCTTCTTTTCATGCATATTGTCAACATATCGCAGCTACATTACTATATATAAATGATTTTCAACAAACCGGACAATCACTAGCATCTAATTCAAAAAAGGATCTCATGAATAGTTCGTCTAGGGATGTTCAATTAGCGAACGGGATGTTGAATTTGTTTGGTGAGAAGCCATTGCGGCCAAAAAGTAGACAGCATCGATTTGATACACGTAAGATACTTGATGTGGAATTCGTTTGTATTCCGGTTGCTTCAAGAAATGGGGGGGCTTTGTTTGGAATCCAGGTGAAGCTTGAGAAGCAATACCCTGTATATAAAATTAGGGATTTTCTTAGTAGAGTGGAACAAAGAGAGCCTTTCATATGTTCAAATAATTTTACTTACACGTCAGATGCTTATAGTTTTCAGCCAGAAACGGATGCTGTTATTCAGCAACTGATTCAAATTTACCGAAATGAAAAAATGTATGTAGAATCGTTGCAAATAAACGCTCAACAAGATGAAAGTATGATTTTAATTCCACCTGCGTCCTGGGATTATATGCTTTCACTGCTTTCCGCTACTTCATTTGTAACGGTTGAGCATGATGGGAAATCATTTCATGGTGTACATTTATCAAAAGGATTATTACCTATAAATTTTGAGTTCAATAAAGGTGTAAATGGGGGATATATACTTGAGATTAGTGGGTTACAACAAGTTCAAGTAATGGATACATATAGTTATGCTCTTTTTGGAGGGAAGCTATATCGTTTAAACGTGGAGGATTGTAATCGGCTTATTGAATTAAAGAGAATGATGAATCGTTCTAGAAGTAATCAATTTCATATTCCAACTGAGAAAATGGAACATTTCGTAGCGAAAGTAGTACCAGGTTTAATGAAGCTTGGTAACGTTCGGATTGATGAGGTTGTATCGGAACGCATTGAAAAAACACCTCTCAAAGCCAAATTGTTTTTAGATCGAGTCAAGGATCGGTTACTGGCAGGACTAGAATTCCAATATGGAAATGTTGTTATCAATCCGTTAGAAGAGGATGGACAACCTTCAGTTTTCAATCGGGAGGAGAAAAAAGAACAAGAAATTTTAGAAATTATGAATGAGAGTGCCTTCGCGAATACAGAAGGCGGTTATTTTATGCATAATGAGGAAGCGGAATATAATTTCTTATATCACGTTGTTCCGAAATTGAAAGGTTTACTGGAGATTTATGCGACTACAGCTATTAAGTTGCGCATTCATAGAGGAAACAGTGCACCTCTCATAAGGGTAAGGCGGAAAGAGCGAATTGATTGGTTATCATTCCGTTTTGATATAAAAGGAATTCCGGAAGCTGAGATTAAAGGTGTATTAGCAGCACTTGAGGAGAAACGTAAATATTATCGATTAGCGAACGGTTCCTTGCTATCCCTAGAGAGTGAGGAGTTTAATGAGATTAACCAGTTTATAAAGGAATCGGGTATTCGCAAAGAAATTCTAAAAGGAGAAGAAGTGAATGTACCGCTCGTGCGCAGTGTAAAATGGATGAGTTCACTTCAAGAAGGAAATGTTTTGAGTGTAGATCAATCTGTTCAAGAGTTGGTAGAAAACATTCAAAGCCCTAAAAATCTAAAGTTTACTGTACCAGATAGCTTAGATACAATCCTTAGAGAATATCAAAAAGATGGATTTGAATGGATGAAGACACTCGCATATTATCGTTTTGGTGGCATATTAGCAGATGATATGGGACTTGGTAAAACGCTGCAAAGCATTACTTTTATCGCTTCTATTTTGCCTGAAATTCGAGAGAAGAAGCTACCTGTATTAGTCGTATCGCCGTCTTCTTTAGTTTATAACTGGCTAAGTGAATTAAAGAAATTTGCTCCAGATATTCGAGCTATTATTGTGGATGGAAATCAAACAGAACGTCGAAATATTTTAAAAGATGCTACAAAGTTTGACGTTATTATTACGTCGTATCCTTTATTACGAAGAGATGTAAGGCAATATGCACAGCCATTCCATACGTTATTTCTTGATGAAGCACAAGCATTTAAAAATCATACGACGCAAACCGCAAAGGCAGTGAAAACGATTCAAGCAGAGTATCGTTTTGGATTGACCGGAACGCCTGTAGAAAATTCTTTAGAGGAACTTTGGTCTATTTTCTATGTAGTATTCCCAGAATTGTTACCAGGACGAAAAGAATTTGGGGACTTGAAGCGTGAAAATATTGCAAAGCGGGTGAAACCGTTCGTATTACGTCGTTTGAAAGAAGATGTGTTAAAAGAATTGCCAGAGAAAATTGAGCATTTACAGTCTTCAGAATTGCTTCCAGAGCAGAAAAAAATATATGCAGCTTATTTAGCAAAGTTGAGAGAAGAAACATTAAAGCATTTAAACAAAGATACATTGCGTAAAAACAAAATTAGAATTTTGGCTGGTTTGACGAGACTTCGGCAGATTTGTTGTCACCCAGGTTTGTTTGTCGATGACTATAGGGGGAGTTCAGCTAAATTTGAACAGCTTCTAGAAATTGTGGAGGAGTGCAGAAGTACAGGGAAGAGAATTCTTATATTTTCACAATTCACGAAGATGCTTTCCATTATTGGACGGGAGTTAAACCGTCAAGCTGTCCCGTATTTTTATTTAGATGGGAATACTCCGGCGTTTGAACGTGTAGAGTTATGTAATCGGTTTAACGAAGGAGAGGGAGATTTGTTCCTTATTTCTTTAAGGGCTGGTGGTACTGGTCTCAATTTAACAGGAGCGGATACCGTTATATTGTACGATTTATGGTGGAACCCTGCAGTCGAACAGCAAGCGGCAGACCGGGCGTATCGAATGGGGCAGAAGAACACTGTACAAGTTATCAAGTTAGTAGCACATGGCACGATTGAAGAAAAAATGCATGAGCTGCAGGAGAGCAAAAAGAATCTAATTGCCGAGATTATTGAACCCGGACAAGAAAAGTTGTCTTCGATCACTGAAGAAGAAATCAGGGATATTCTTATGATTTAACAGAATAAAAAAGCTATTCTTCCATAGATACGAAAGAATAGCTTTTTTCATTATGAACGTAATAATCACATTTTTCTTCGTTTAAAATAAGTGGATATTAATGCTAATTATCCTGCTTTGGATTACTTGTTTTTACGAGGGTTTTTAGTTATTTTTTGTACCTTTACTTTTATAAGGTTTAGCATTTTTCTTTTTCTTAGCACTAGATTGCCAGCGGTTCCAGCCTTTACTTCCCGTTCCTTGTCCTGTACCTTTCTTAGCTTTAGTTTTCGTTTTACTCATATAATCACTCCGTTATTATTATAGAAAATCTACTTTGATAGTAGTCAATGTCTTTGAAATATAATCTCGATCCATGACTATGTTTGTTCCTAACAGTTGCTGATCAGAACAAACAACTGAATGCTCTAGTATATCATAAAATGGGAAGTAATTTGATGCATTATGAAATCATTATCGAAATTTGTATAGATTTATTCGAATTGTAGAATGTTATTACATATGATAAAAATTATAAAGAAAATGAAATTTATGAGAAATACAATGGATTCTGTTTTTCGGACAATTACACTACTTGTCATATACATGATGGTTACGTTGAGTAAATTATTTTTTGGATTGAAGCCACAAAAGAAGCGATAAATTTTATCCCGCTATTCGTGAACGGTAAGATCCACACCTCAAAATTCAGCAAAAGCAAAGGAGATAGGTGGGGGATGAAGCCCCCACCGCTAATTAAAGTTTTACTTTATAAAGATGTTTTATTTACAACAATCAATAAAGCCGTAAAATAAAGAATTGAAAAATATTTTCAAACTTTTTGTTGACTTTCTTGTTTTTTTGTATAGAATAATCATTAATAAAATGTTTCAGAGATGTGACAACAAAACGACTGTGAAAGGACGAGTAGTAGTAGGATGTAGTCAAAGCGAGTCAGGGGTGGTGTGAGCCTGATACGAAGCCTGTTATGAAGAACCTCCTGGAGTCGCTAACCGAAATCCTTTAGAGGAAAGTAGACTTAGCCGGAAACTTCGCCGTTACAAGAAGAACAGTATCGAGATTTCTCTAATCTCCGTACTGAATAAGTGAGCAACCTCTGTTGCTAATTTGGGTGGTACCGCGGAACCAAAGCCTTTCGTCCCAGTTTTTTGGGAAAGAAGGGCTTTTTTTGTTGGCTTCTTTCCACTACATCCAAACATTTTAGGAGGAAACCAACATGTATCAATCATTAATGACAGTAAGAGAGACACAAATCGCAATTAAGGAAGTTAAAACATTTTTTGAGGATCAATTAGCAAAACGTCTTGGACTATTCCGCGTATCTGCACCATTATTCGTAACGAAAAAATCAGGTTTAAACGATCACCTAAACGGTGTAGAACGTCCAATTGAATTTGATATGCTTCATTCAGGAGAAGAATTAGAAATTGTTCATTCACTAGCGAAATGGAAACGATTTGCCTTGCACGAATATGGTTACGAAGCTGGTGAAGGTTTATATACAAACATGAATGCGATTCGCCGTGATGAGGAACTTGATGCAACACATTCAATTTATGTTGACCAATGGGATTGGGAGAAAATTGTTCAAAAAGAATGGCGTACAGTGGATTACTTGCAAAAAACAGTACAAACAATTTATGGAATATTCAAAGAATTGGAAGATCATTTGTTTGAAAAATATCCGTTCCTTGGCAAGTATTTACCAGAAGATATCGTATTTATCACATCCCAAGAGTTAGAAGATAAATACCCAGAGTTAACACCGAAAGATCGTGAGCATGCGATTGCGAAAGAGCACGGTGCAGTCTTTATTATCGGAATTGGCGATGCGCTTCGCTCTGGTGAAAAACATGATGGACGTGCAGCTGACTACGACGATTGGAAATTAAACGGAGACATCTTATTTTGGCATCCAGTATTGCAATCTTCATTTGAATTATCATCAATGGGAATACGCGTTGATAGTAAATCACTTGATAAACAGTTAACAAAGACAGGTGAAGATTTCAAACGTGATTATGATTTCCATAAAGGTATTTTAGAAGAAGTACTTCCACTTACAATTGGTGGTGGTATAGGACAATCAAGAATGTGCATGTACTTCTTACGTAAAGCGCATATCGGCGAAGTTCAATCTTCTGTATGGCCTGATGATTTACGTGAAGCCTGTAAGAAGGAAAACATTCATTTGTTTTAATGAAGAATGAATTGAATTGTTTTTTGAACGAGGATTGACGATTTATCCCGCATTAATGGGCAGTAAGACCCCCATCTCAAGATTCAGTGAGAAGTAAGGAAGAAACGTACCTGTAAAAGCCCGATTGATGAGGGCTAACCATCAGTGGGGGATGAAGAACCCCCCTGATGGAAGTTTCACTTTATAAATCTACAAAAAGAATGATTTAAATTAGCTTTACCTTTTCACTGGTTTTGAAGTGTGAAGCTCTTCAAAAAAACATCCGAAATATCAAAGGCTATCTTTTTCTGTTGAAGATAAAGCAGAAGAAAAGAGACACATGATATTTTTGGATGTTTTTTGCGTTTCGTAAATTGGAATACCGTACATTATCAAAAGAAATAACAGCTAATTGTATGATAGACTGAAATTTGAAACATGTATGTAGTAATTAGTCTATTAGGATACAGGTTACGCATTTGTTTTGTAGATGTCTCTGATAGAATGTGTATTGAATAACCAAAAGGAGAGAAGAGTATGTTACATAGTTTACATGCAATAGAAGAAGCACGAAATGGAAACATATATACGAGAGAAGCAAATATATGGTTAGGGTTTTTGTTGGAAGAATATGGGGTAGTAAGTATAGAAAGGAATTACCGAAGTGTATTAGAGTATGTGGAACGGACGCTAAGGCATTTAGAAAAAATGAATGTTTCATACGGTATTCGTGCTCGTGTAGAAACTGTATTATGCTGGAGTGAAGTATCGAAGTGTGGTTCTGTAACGCAGCGCAAGAAGTGGAAGGATTTAGGGGTATCGTTTTTAGCACATAACGAAGATTCAGCTTATATTTATAGACGCTATTTTCCATATGATGATGTAACGTTTACACTCATTCGTACACATGGATTAATAGGGCAAGTATTACGAGGAGAAGTATCCATGACTTCTCATGACGAACTGGTAAGATTATGGCAGCGAGGTGTGATTCAAAAAGATGAACTGCGTGAAGTGCTTCGTGTTTTAAATGAATGTATTATTACCGGGGTATCTGATAAGTTATGGATAAGAGTGAAGGGAGAGGTATATGAACGTATTGAACAAATACTTTGCGGAGAACTGATTGAATATAGTGTAAAGCAACGAATTCGGCGGTTACGTACGAATGCTTCACCTAACGATACATATTTTGTTCAAGAGTATGATTCAATTATGAATGATAGGTTAGAAGAAATGTTTACAGTTTTATTTGATTATGACCTTTGGTATGTAGAAGCAGCATTAACTCATTTTAGTTTCGAAGAATTCGTGAAAGTATTCGCATTAGCTTATCAACATATTACTCAAAAGAATGTAGATCATATCAGTTTCCAGCCTCTTATGGACGCATTGTATTATGAGAGAGAGGAAGAAAAATACTTAAATATTTATACGAAACGAGCAATTGAAAAAGTATTGCGAAGTGTATCAATAGTAGAATTGCTAAATATGAGTCGAATTCCTCAATCAGAAATGTATCCTGAATTAAAGGAAACTGAAAACGTATTAACAATTGGTTTTGGAACAAGTGAAGTTGGAAAGACGCTTATCGAATTTTGTTTAGCTTGTAAAAAAGAAAATAATGCTCATTATGAACAAGCTGTCATGATGTTATGTGAAATATTTGGTTTGCGCCGGGATGCGTTTGATCGATTGGAAAATGAAGAAGAATATCTTTCACATATGAATGGAAGTGTTGATGATAAAGTAGCAGTTCTTCCATATGTAGTAGGCGATACAATAGTAGAAATTGGCCCTGGCGGGGGCGCGATGATGAATAAATTTAAAGAGGTGTATCCAAATAAATCGGTTATCGGAGTAGATTTATCACGAAATGTAATTGAGAAGTTAACAAGTGATAAATACGAAAAAGGCTACAACTGGGAAGTTACACTAGGAGATGCTTTACATCTTGCAGATACATTCCATCCGGAAAGTATTTCTACAGTTCATTGTGGTTCAGTAAATCATGAGATTTTTTCTTACGGAGAAACAGATGGTAAGAAATTTAATGTTGCGACAATGGAACGTCTAGTGAAAAGTGTATTTCGGGTATTGACTCCTGGAGGACGTTGGATTATTCGTGATGGAGTAAAGACAGAAAGTAAAGAATGGTGTGAATTACATTTTCATGATGAAACCGCTATGCCTTTCTTAAAAAATTATCAACGTGATTTTCAAGGGCGACAAATTAAGGTGAATATATTAGATGTGGATCGAGTAAGAATGCCAGTTAATGATGCAATGGAATTTTTATATACGTATACGTGGGGAGAAGAAGCATATCCACATGAGGTGCAAGAGCAATTTGGTGTATTCACACTTCAAGAATATATTGACTTTGTAGAGAGTGTTGTAGGTTCAGAGAATGTAAAAGTAATCGAAGTTAAGCAGTATCTTTTAGAAGGTTATATAGAACATTTATCACCAAAAGTTACATTGTATGACGAGCACGGTAAACAAATCGCGTTGCCAAATAGTACATGTTTGATTGTGTTTGAGAAAATATAAATTTTTTTATGTTTGCATTTTACTGCACATGAATGGGCGGTAAGCTTCCTACTGATTAAAGTTTCACCTTATTATACATATGATCAATATGAGGAAAAGTATAAGGAGAATATGTATGTGGGAACAAATAGATCGAATCATAGGTTTTACATATATCTCAATAGGTATCATCACAGCATGTTATTAGATAATTGAAAAGAGTTTTGCGAAAGAAAAAATAGGAATGTTTTGGTTGTTAGTAGTCTTTTTTTTGCCTCCTATGTTTGGGTTTTTAAGAGTTACTGTCGAAGGGAATAAAGAGTAAAAAAGATTCCGAAACAGATTTGAATATAATCTGTTTCGGAATC
The DNA here is from genome assembly GCF_038006685.1 of Bacillus sp. FSL K6-0042. Taxonomy (NCBI): domain Bacteria; kingdom Bacillati; phylum Bacillota; class Bacilli; order Caryophanales; family Bacillaceae; genus Bacillus; species Bacillus sp. FSL K6-0042. Next base: position 1,425,709 of record NZ_JBBOVS010000001.1, on the reverse strand, counting down.
TTTTTTTAGAACACGAATTAATCTTTGGAAATTTTTTCCTAGTTTATCTCGCATTAACTGGCAGTAAAAGTCCGATTGGTGCGGGCTGATATTCAATAAGGGATGAAGAAAACCTCTACTGATTAAAGTTGCACTGTATATTTTAAGCTGATTTTCTCTAGATTTTACTTAGATTTTACTTTCACCCCCTACAATGAAACTAAGAAAACGTAAGTGATAAAAATTTACACTTGTTTCATAAAGTGAGGAGGTAACGTGATGGAATTAATAATTGACCACGTAACAAAAAAATATGGTGAGAAAATAGCACTGAATGATTGTAGTTTACATTTAAAATCGGGAGTATTAGGACTTTTAGGACCGAACGGTGCGGGGAAGTCTACACTTATGCGTATGCTAGCAACAATTGAACAACCGACGGATGGTAGCGTGGTATGGGATGGGGAAAATATTCAAAAGAAACCGAAGTTGTTACGTTCGCAAATTGGATATTTACCACAAGACTTTGGCGTCTATCCAAATATGAACGCGGTCGAATTTTTAGAGTATATCGCAGCGATGAAAGGTTTATCAATGAGCTCTTCAAAAAAGCGAATTAATGAGCTGCTTGAAGCGCTGAACTTAACGAATGATCGAAAACGACTATTAGGTGGATACTCTGGTGGAATGCGGCAAAGAGTTGGAATTGCACAAGCGTTATTAAATGACCCGAAATTATTGATTGTAGATGAGCCGACAGTAGGATTGGATCCTGAAGAAAGAATTAGATTTAGAAATTTATTATCTAGTCTTTCTACGGATAGAATTGTTATTTTATCGACGCATATTGTAACGGATATTGAATCAATTGCGACAGATATTGCTTTATTATCAAAAGGAAATGTATTAGCTCATATGAAACCTGAACAACTATTAAAGCATGTAGAGGGAAAAGTATGGGAATGGGTTATACCAGCTTCTGAGTTACATCATGTTCAAAAGAAATATATAGTAAGTAGTGCAGTTCACCGGATTGATGGCATTCATGCGCGCATTGTTTCGGATAATGCACCTAGTACTAAGGCGCATATGATTGCAGCCTCACTTGAAGATGCTTATCTTTATTATGTTTCTTCGCTGGGAGGTGGGAAAATTGAACAATGTATATAATCTACTATATTTCATTAAAAAAAATTTAATTAGACAAATGAGAAGTTATCCATTTTTAATCGTAATTGGACTAACGGTTTTTTTGGGGTATGCATGTGTGCCAGCAACTTCTTCTGGCTATGAAGTATTTGAACTTGGCGGTGTGAGAGGAGTATATAATTCGAATTGGCTTGGTGGTATGGGAGCGATGATTTCTTCTTTATTTCTATGGTTGTTTGGTTTCTATATGTTAAGAAGCCAAATTTCAGATGATCAACGATTAGGAATAGGACAATTGATTGCTGCTTCACCTATAAGTGAATTTCAATATATTTTCAGTAAAACAATTTCTAATTTTGTTGTGTTAGTCGTCATTGAAATGGTATTTATGATTGCTTTTATCATTATGCAATTTATACGGGGGGAAGATTTTTCGTTTCAATTAGGTGGTTATGTATATCCACTGCTTTATATCGTGTTTCCTTCATTGGCGCTTTTAGCGGCATTGACTACCTTCTTTGATGTATTTCCTGGTTTAAAGGGCGTAGTTGGAAATATTGTTTTCTTTTTTTTGTGGGTTTTCTTGGGGATTATGGCGATGGAGCAACCAAATAATTATTGGGATGTCTTTGGTTTACATATAATTAGTTCTGACATGCTTCAGGATGCAGTGAGTAAGTTTGAATTTTTAAGCAGGGGTGAAGAAAATCGAAGTTTTGGCTATTATCCAATAGAGGGGCAGATGCAAACATTTCAATGGGATGGAGTGCATTGGACCAGTGAAATATTGATAACGCGTTTTATTTGGTTGGGGATTACATTGGTACTCATTTTGCTTACTTCACTTGTATTTCACAGATTTAGTATGCCTAGTAAAGGGAAAAAGAAGATAACTGAGTTAAGACAAGGGAACGAATTAATTGCTATGAGTGAACATAGTAATAATTTATTTACATTGACTTCTATAACGAGAACAAAGGGTGTTAGCATGTTGCGTTTAGTAAAAGCTGAGTTATCTATTATGTTAAAAGGCTTTTCGATTTGGTGGTATGTAATTGCAATTGGACTGATCGCATTTGGGTTGATATGTCCAGTAAATATAGCAAGAGAGTGGCTATCTATCATTATGATTTGGCCAATTGCAATTTGGTCACAGATGATGACGAGAGAAAAATACTATGGTACGGATCAAATTGTTATTTCGAGTTGTTCCCCATTGTATAAGTTTTTTGCAGCATGGATTTCAGGTGTTATCGTGGGCCTCATTATCTCCAGTGGTCTTATCATTCAATTTATATTAATTGAAGATATTTCATTCTTGTTTTCTTGGCTTAGCGGTATAGTATTCATTCCAACGCTAGCGTTAGTATTTGGAGTGTGGAGCCGAACGCATAAATTGTTTGAAGTCGTGTATATACTTTTATGGTATTTAGGGCCAGTGAATCATCTTCCATATGTAGACTTCTTAGGAATATCAACATCATACGCTATTTTGTATATGGGGTTATCTATCTTATTGCTAAGTATTGCATTAATTGGACAGTTGCAGCAAATGGGAAGGCTACGGCTAATATTCAAGTAAGTAGTCAAGAGGGGTGATGTAATGAAGGGTATCAAAGAGAAAATATATTTATTTTCATCTATAAGTCTAATGACTTTAAGTCTAGTAGCTTGTGGTACAAAAGAGAGTGAAGCGCCAGTCTCCAAACAGTTCGCCGTGAAAAATATAAATGAGATTGATATAAAAACAGTAGGAGAAAATATTAAACTTCATTCTACAACAGAAAAAGATATTAAAGTTGATACAGGAGAAGTGAAAGATGCAAAGGTAAAAGAAGATGGGGAGAAATTAGAGATTATCACGGAGAATTCGACGTCTATTGTGAATTTGAAAACAGCTACTGTACATGTATATCTTCCTGAAAAAACATATAAAAAAATAGATGTTAAAACAGAATCAGGTGAGGTAATAAGTGAAAATATAGCAGCTGAACAATTGAATTTGTATAGCGATTCAAGTGATATGACAATAAAAGAGTATAAAGGAAACAATATAACAGGAGTTTCCAAATCAGGAGGGATTACGTTACAGGGAGTGGAAGGAAGCTTCGATATTCAAAACGACACGGGAGAGGTGAATGTATCCGCTGTTTCAAATCTAAAAAATGAAAGTAAAATAAAAACCGAATCATCTCATATAAATATAAACTTTAAGAGAGAGCCAAAAAATCTAGAGGTTGACTTGTCAACGCGTGCGGGTCAAATAAAAAATGAATTTTCACTTTCAACTGGTGAAAAAGGAAACAATCATAAAGTAAAAGGTCGTATAGGAACTGGAAAAGAGAATGATACAAAGCTAACGGTGCAGTCTATGACAGGAACGATTGAGTTAAAACGTAATGAGTAATGAGAGTGTGAAACAGCTTTAAAAAATAAAGTTCGATTATGAAAGATACATTCTGAATGGATACTCTCGCTCTACTTAGAATATGTTTGTACAGTATAAATCTCTTTATAGGTGTGTTTATTTAAGCTTTTTAAATTATTCTAGACTGCTCTTCATCAGTGCACTGTATACTCTCTTTTTCTTGACATGAATATCATATAGTATTAATATACCGGGGAGTATATTAATACTATATACATGGTAAAAACGTCTAATGAAAAGGAGTACAGGGTGTCATGCGAAGGAAAAAAGAATTAACAAATTCGAATTCGAAACGACAGTTATCGAACATTTTAGCCCAAACGGTTAAAACCGGAATTATTAAATCGAATTTGGTCCCAATGTTTGCTGGGTTAACATTGGCTTTATATAAATATAAGATTAGCCCGTTTGAGAAAATTCCAGAGATTATATTTGCTTTCATCGGTTCTATTTTAATCATAGGTGCAGCAGGGGCTTTTAATAATCTGTATGATCGTGATATTGATTCGATTATGGAGAGAACAAAAAATAGACCAACTGTAACCGGAGAAATAAGCTCTAAGGCTGTATTATGGCTTGGAATATTGATGACAATCTCCGGATTAGTATTTCTTGCACTAACCACATATTTAGCAGCCTTATTAGGGTTTTTAGGCTTATTTTTGTATGTTGTACCGTATACAATGTGGAGTAAGAGAAGAACAATTTACAACACAGAAATTGGAAGTATTTCAGGAGCAATGCCACCACTCATTGGCTGGGCTGCTATTTATCCGGATATAATGCATCCGGCTATTATTGGGCTTTTTATCATAATGGTTATTTGGCAAATGCCTCATTTCTACGCTATAGCTATTCGTAAACATGATGAGTATAAGGCTGCAAAGGTTCCGATGCTTCCAGTAGTCAAAGGTGTTAAAAGAACATATATACAAACGAATATCTATTTAATTGTTTTAATTGGAATAAGTGTTCTTTTAGGAACTTTAAGCATTGGTCTTATGTTAGTAGCGCTTCTTTTAAGTATTTTATGGCTTGTTTTAAGCATTTATGGTTATAAAAAGATGGATTCAGAGAAATGGGCAAAATCATTGTTTATTTTTTCTCTTTTCCATATGACGATTTTATTTTCAACGATCATTATCTATTCCCTTATAGGTGTCTTTTTTGGAAGATGAATATAGGTAAGGAATGAAAAGTTTTAGAACGATTTAATTTGTAAAGAATAAGAAAAAACCAATTTCTCGTGTATTAGAATGAGAGATTGGTTTTTTAGCGTGTGAATAAATTTCACTTACGTTTGTGCTACTAAATTGAACGAAAGTAATCGTCACTTTAATAAAACTATATTTTTTTCGATAATAAGTACTATAGAGTTGGAAGTGTAATATGAATCGTTGTGCCTTTCTCTATTTCACTGTCTACATGAATGCTCCCGCCGTGTGCTGTTATAATTTTTTGAGCGATCGCCATTCCTAGGCCGGTGCCTTCACTTGAAACATTTGTAGTCGTCCCTCGGTAATATTGTTTAAATAAATTTTGCACCGTTACTTCATCCATACCGGCGCCAGTATCTTCTATTGTAATATGTACAGTATCCTTTAATAGAATGGATGTATGGATCTTTGTTTCTACAGGGTTATGTAAGACGGCGTTCATAAATAAATTTTGCAAAGAGCGATGTAGTAATTTTGTATCAATAGGAATAATAATGTTTGTTTTGTCTGCGTGAAAGCTAAAATGATAGTGTTCAGATCGTGGATCATTTGTCATATCAGCTATCATTCTTCTTGTAAATTCAATGATATTTATTTCTTCTTTTTTTAGCGGGATTTGTGAATCATGAAGGCGGAACGAGAGGTTTAAGTCTTCAATTAACGCCTTCATATGGTCCCCTTTTTGTTGAATCTCTTGCAGAAACTTCTCTTTTTCTTCCTCACTCCATTCATGATCGGGTGATAACATAAGTGCACTGTACCCTGTAATATAAGTGAGAGGTGTCTTTAAATCATGAGAGATTCCTGCCATCCATTCGCGTTTCATTTTCTCAAGTTGTTCTCGTTCATTCTCTATTTCTCGTAATCTATTTGTTAAATGTTCTATATTTAGAAAGACGTCTTTATATAAGCGATAAGGGCCTTTTAATTTTCCAGTTTTTTTATTGTACATTTGTTTCGTACTTTCTGGAGTTACATAAGAGCCTTCTGCTAGATGGTTAATCCATGAAATTATTCGAAATAAAGGTTTCCCGATATGCCACCCATATATAATAGCACCTAAAATAAGAGTACATATAAATAGACTAAAAACGATAAGAGCTTCTGTGTCCTTGTTATCCTTATTTATTCCAATAAGAGGTAGTATGCCTTCCATGAAGATTGCCATGAAAATACCCATAAAAAAAGTACCGATACATAAACTACGAATAAAATGAAAGCCTAGTCGAAAACCAATTTTCATTTTTTTTGCTCCTTAGTATGCGGGATAAATTTATAGCCAATTCCTCTCAAATTAACAATGTATGTGGGGGATTTAGGATCTTCTTCTATTTTTTTACGTAATTTAGAAATATGTATTACTACTGTTTTATCATCACCCATGGAAGTCAGTCCCCATACTTGTTCGTACAATTGTTCAGCAGTAAAAATTCGATTTGGATGTGTGCATAAGAAAGTAAGTAATTCTAGTTCTTTAGCAGTGCAATGTACAGATTCTCCGTTTACTGTTATCAGTCCCTCGCTTGGATATAGAGAAAAGGATTCAAAATGTAAGTTTGAATGTTCTGCTTGGCGGTTATTTAGCAGCATACTTTGTCTACGTAATTGGACATTAATTCGGGCAGCGACTTCTAAAGGATTAAATGGTTTCGTTATATAATCATCTCCGCCAATTCCTAAGCCTGTTAATTTATCTAAATCGCTAGAGCGCGCTGTCACAAATAGAATGGGGGTATTTGTATAGTTACGTATTTGTCTACATAATTCGAAGCCGTCTATATCTGGTAGCATAACATCGAGTAAGATAATATCGAATGGATGATTTTTAACTAAGTTTAACGTCTCACTTCCGTTTAGAGCGGTTGTTATATGCGTGAAGTTTTCTTTTTTTAGCGTAAGTACTAACATATCTAATATGCCTTGTTCATCATCTACTAAAAGGATTTTTTCTGTTCTCATTATAAATCCACCTTTACATGTTTTTCGAATCTGTTAGAAAGACTTTTGGAAAATATTTCACATGTAATAGTGTAACATAATACTATTTTGCTAGATAAAAAATAACAACAAAGAACTATTCTTTGTTGTTATTTTGATAATCAAATTAATTCATTTGTACTAATGGTTCAATTTTAGCCATAAATGCTTGATGGAGTGCCTCTACACCATCGACTAAGTGTAGACGATCAATAACAACAGATATTTTAATTTCAGATGTACTTACCATTTTAATATGGATATTTTCGTCTTTTAATGTAGAGAACATGTCAGCGGCAACACCTGGATTGGATACCATGCCAGATCCAACAATAGACACTTTAGCTAGATGATTTTCATATTCTACAGATTCATAGTGAAGTGCTTCTTGATTTTGTTCTAATACTTCTAATGTTTCTCTTAAGTCACCCGAATGAATAGAGAAGGATAGATGTACAGTACCTTCATTTGTAATACTTTGAATAATAATATCAACGTTAATGTGAGCGGTAGCCAACGTAGAGAAAACAGTTGAAAGTACTCCTTGTTCTAATCCTTTAATTGTTACGCGTGTAATATTATCTTCAAATGCAATACCTTTTACGATTGATTGTTGTTCCATGTTACATTCTCCCCTTACAATTGTTCCGTTTTCTTGTTCCATACTTGAACGAACTTCTAAAACTACGTTATGATTTTTCGCGAATTCAACAGCACGTGGATGCAGTACACCAGCACCAAGATTTGCGAGCTCTAACATTTCATCATAAGAAATTTCATTGAGTTTATAGGCACTGTTTACAACGCGTGGGTCAGTCGTGTAGACACCTGTTACGTCTGTGTAAATATCACATTTTTTCGCTTTTAGTGCAGCAGCTAATGCAACAGCAGTTGTATCAGAACCACCGCGGCCAAGTGTGGTAATTTCGTTTTCTTCACTTAATCCTTGGAAACCAGCAACAATTACAATCGTACCTTCTTGTAAATGTGATTGAATGCGTTCTGTATGAATATCAGTAATCCGTGCGCTACTATGTACGGACTCTGTCGTAATGCCAGCTTGCCAACCAGTTAGTGAAATGGCATTATACCCTTTTGTCTGTAATGCCATTGTTAATAGTGAAATGGTTACTTGTTCGCCAGTTGTTAGAAGCATGTCCATTTCGCGTTTACTTGGATTTTCTGTAATAGCGGTAGCGAGTGCAACGAGTTCATCCGTACTTTTTCCCATTGCAGAAACAACAGAAACAACGCTATGACCTTGCCCGTATTCCTCAATAATTAAATCTGCTACATGTTGAATGCGCTGGATACTTCCGACAGAAGTACCACCGAATTTTTGAACAATCGTTTCCATTACAAATTCCTTCTTTCGTCCGTTTTTATTTATAAATTAGGAAAGGTATAAAAAACATATAAGAGAGAAATGTATAAATCCCCCAGTATTCCTGTAGTTACCGGAAAGAAAAACAAAAAACACCATCTCAAATAGGTGAGGATGGTGCTGTTACAGGAAAAGGGAAACAGAAAAAGGAGCTAATAAAAAAACCGCCAAAAAAGGAATACCATATAAAACATGATATCTCTTTTTTGTAGATAGCTCTTCATATATACACGTCTGTACATATGACAGTTCTGTTTCTATTCGAAAACAGCCCCAATTAATAAATGCAGAGAAATTTATTAATTTCGGCAACACTTCCTTTTTTCTAAATTCATCGACATCTCTGTGTCTCCTTTAGAATACTTATAAGCGTTGCAACCTCTATCTCACGTTTTGGGCGAGAGTGTTTGGTTTATGAAGTTGTTTGGTAACATTTGTTTTATAATAATTAAAATATTTTAGGAAATCAAGTGCTTTATTAATATTTTGAAAATTGAATCTTTTTTAGAGAGGATTTAATAAAAGAATTATCTGAAAAATATAGCGGGAACCATTTTTTACATATACATTAGTGATATAGATATAGAGTGATTGGAGGATAGTGGATGAAGAAGCAGAAACCGATTTATGTTCAAACAGAAATGGAAACATCGATGGATGAACTCTGGAAGTATACACAAGATCCAATGTTACATACAGAGTGGGATGCTCGGTTTACCGAAATATCATATTTAGAGAAACAAGATGATGAACCACAACGTTTTTTATACAAAACGAAAATCGGTTTCGGGCTTGAAATAGTTGGTGAAGGGGAATCGGTAGGGGAATTCCAAAAGGAAACAGGAGAAAGAATATCTTCGTTAAAATTTTGGACAGACAATAGACTTTCATTGATACAAATAGGAAGAGGTTATTGGAAATATACACCGAATGGAGAAAAGATTTGCTTTGAAACGCAGTATGATTATGAGACGAGATTTGGTGGTGTAGGGAGAATTATAGATTCATATGTATTTCGGCCGCTATTAGGATGGGCGACAGCATGGAGCTTTGATGCTTTAAAATTATGGTTAGAAAAAGGGTTGCATCCTCGCTTGTTAATAAGAAAATCGATTACGTATTGGCTTATTTGTTTTTTACTTTCTTTTGTATGGATGTATCAAGGGCTTATGCCAAAAGTATTATTTAATCACCCAGAAGAGGTACAGATGCTTTCTGTATTTATTGGTTTAAACAAAAATAGCATTCTTGCTCTTAAAATAATTGGCTTTTTAGAAATAGGATTCGGGATCATGTGGTTGCTGCCGTTTCAAAAACAGAAGTTATTGCTGCTGCACATTATTATTTTAATTGGTTTAACCATAGTAGCAGGATTCACAAATATTTTGAGTTTTATCCAACCATTTAACCCCATTTCCTTAAATTTTATATTAATTGGATTATCAATTATTGGGTATATGAACAGTAGTGATTTACCAAGAGCGAAAAATTGTAAGAGAAAAAGAAGGGGGTAAATGCGTGGCTAGCATCTATGAACTATTATTAGGAGAATCTTATCAGCAGCTACATCCAAAATTACAAAAACGTTATGCAATTACGGAAAACAATAGTTTTATGGGTGAAGGGAAAATGGATGAAATTGATGAGGGATCGTTCCTTGTCAAAATGCTTTTAAGAGTTGCATCTAAGTTTCACATGTTCTTTTCAGAAAGAGGAAAAGAAGTACCGTTTACAATACATAATATTGCTGAAGAGGATGCGAAAGGAAATGTTTTTGTAAGGTGGAATCGGATGTTTCGGTTTGATAACAAAAAACGTTATTTCAATGCCGTTATGTACCTGAATACAAAACAGAATGAAATTATTGATTACTTTGGTGAACCGCATTTGCTCGTATCAACACTTGCGTTTTATGTTGATGAAGAAGGAGCAATGCATATCTCATCAAAAAAACAATGGTTTTACATACTTGGGAAGAAAATATCACTACCCAAATTTTTATATGGAGAGGCGAAAGTTATAGAGAGCTATGATGATGTATTAAACTGTTACAAAATTCATGTTCAAGTACGAAATCCATTGTTTGGCCCGCTTTTCTCATATAAGGGAACGTTTGTAGAAAGGGATCAGACTAGATGGGAAATATAATTCTTGGCCTTATTTGTTATATGATTTTTCTTATATTGGAATGGTCGAAATTAAATCCTGTTGAATCAATTATATTACTATCTATTCTCCTATTCATACCAATGGCACTTTGTATTGTTGATAAGGAGAAAAGAGATGGATCTCAGGTGTCATTTTATAAACTTGTATCGTTATTTTATCCAGTTGCTGCAATCAGTGCAACGCTTGCTTTTATAACAGATTATTTTTTGTTTGCAATTATTTGGTTGATATATACAGGCATTATTGCGTTATTCGGTGTAAGTAGATTGTTAGAAAGAGGATGGAAGCCGTTAGAAGAGACGGCAATTGATAGTGGGTTTATTTATTTGTTTTTAGGGGGTTTTTGGTTCTTTGCCTCTGTAGCGAATATATCCATTATGCAGTTTAGTTCAGATATTGTTTTGCTTACAGCAGCTCACTTTCATTATTCAGCCTTTTTACTACCTTTATCTGTAGGTTTACTTGGGAGAAAGCAACAAAAGAAAAGTAAACTATATAAATTTATCACGGTTATTATTGTTATTTCACCGATGACAGTAGCGATTGGTATTACTTATTCAAGAACATTCGAATTTTATGCGGTATTAGTTTATCTCATTTCACTTTATGCTTATAGTATTTATGTATGGAAAACAAAATTCACTTCGATAATTGCAAAAATTCTTCTAATCATTTCATCGAGTACACTTATGATAACAATTTTGTTTTCGCTCGTATATTCATACGGAAACTTTAAACAAGTTATGACAATCACAATTACGCAAATGGTTTGGATTCATGGTGTTATGAATGGAATTGGTGTAACATTGCCCGCTTTTATTGGCTGGATGATTGAAAAGAATGTGCCAGCTTACATTCATTATGGAAAACCGATGAGTCGTATCAAAGGGAAGATGAAAGTAGGAGGAACAGATTTTATAGAGGAGAAGATGCATACAGGTCTTATAGATCAAATGAGTGATTTTCATAGTATGCAGTTTGATGAAAGAAAAGTATCTCCACTTATCATTGATTTTTATGAGCGTACGAAAAATTTTCAATTAAAAGCAAATATTAAGTGGTCTCATTGGTTTCGTCCCTTTGCTTTTCTCTATGAAAAAATAAGTAGACATGTACAGCAAATTCATTTAGGAATGGGAAATAGGTGGGAAGTCATGCATGGTAATATCATTGCGATAAAAGGTGAACGAGATGGTAGAGAAGATGTGAGAGCATGGATTCGAAAAAATGAACAGGATGAAACAATCTTTGTAGCTCTTTACTCGCAGCATACATATAGCGGAGATACATATATGAATATTGCTTTGCCGCTACCATTTTCTAATATGACGGGTATTTTAAAATTACGTAATGATAACAAAGATCTTATCATTACTAGTCAGTTAAGAGAGAGTACAAAAGGAGACGAAGGGATTTATTTACATACCCCTTTCTTTACGATTCGATTACCGTTAGCTGAGACTTTTACGATAAAAGAAAAAACTGATCAGATTTTGACAGCGCACCATCAAATGTGGGTGTTTGGTGTGAGGTTTTTAGAGATTGATTATGAGATTGAGAGAATGAGGGAGAATAGACATTAAAATATGTTTGTGTACAAGGCTTGGGGAATATTATGAACCTTGTATTATGTGTGTGTAATGGTAAGGGATACCTTATTATATAGTGTATTTCATGAATTGAATTCAGTTGTAAATCGAAATGTATTGATGTTTTGTGCATCTAAAAACTCAATTATAAGAAAAGGGAGAAAATTAAATGTTATAATAAAAGGAAAAAGAAGGAAGATGTCTAGGGAGAGGGGATACATATGCAAGGAGAGATACAGAAAGAAAAGAGTTCTAGTTATGTAAATACGTTATTATTACCAATTACAAAGTCACGACAGTTTACTTTCTTATGGATTGGTCAGCTGCTTTCGGTACTTGGAAGTTCGGTTACAATGGTGATTCTACCTGTAGTTGTATATACGCTAACAGGATCAACGGTTGTTATGGGAATGACGATGGCTATGTATATGCTTCCGAATATTCTTATTTTACCGTTTTCTGGGTTAATCGTTGATCGCATGAATCGAGTTAAATTAATGTTATTTACTGATATTGTTCGATGCATAGTGATGATAACACTTGCGACACTTATTTTTACAGACACTTTAACAATCAATATTCTATATGTATTAGTAGCAGTATATGGACTAATGGAAGGCCTGTTTCAACCGGCATATTCAGCAGTGCGAGCAAAGGTGTTTGTACCGGAAATTCGCAATGCAGCTAACGCATTAACACAAATGAGTAATCAAGGTGTCCGTTTAATAGGTCCAGCGCTTGGTGGTCTTATTGTTTCGGTTGCATCGGCTGGAATTGGATTTGGTTTAGATGCATTGACTTATTTGTTGTCTTTTATATGTTTATTATTTTTAAAAGATGTAACAGCTAAAAAAGTACAGGAACAGACAAATCAAAAAATGAATTTCAAAAAAGATTTTACAGAAGGCATTGTTGTCTTAAAAAGCCATCCCTGGCTTTGGATTACAATTTTAGCATTTTCATTTATTAATATTTGTTACGCAGGAATTATCGTTGTATTAATCCCTTGGTTATTTAATGTACATCATCACTTTGAACCATTTGTCTATGGTCTTGGAATGGCATGTTCTGGAGGAGGTGCCGTTGTTGCAGCTCTTATTTTTGGCGGGAGACAGAGGTGGCATAGACGAGGCTTACTCGCTTATGGCGGTGTCTTCATTAGTGGGGCGGCACTTTTAATACTGCCTTTTGTTTCATGGGCTCCAGGGTTAATTGGGTTAATGGCATTAGAAGGGTTTGGGATTATGATTTTTGGTCTAATATGGGAAACGAGCTTACAAGAACTCGTGCCAGAAGAGGCATTCGGAAGAGTAGCAAGTCTTGATATGTTAGGGTCTTTTGCATTATTACCGTTAGGGTATTTAGTTGTCGGTTGGTTGGCGAATATAATTGGTGGTACTGTGACGATTACGATTTTAGCCATTGCAGCAATTGTAGTAGTAGTAATCGCACTACTTGTTCCGAGTATTCGTCAATTTGATTAATATATGTTTACAAAAAATAAGTAAGCTCTGCCAAATGGCAGAGCTTACTGTTCATGAAATACGAATGTTTGTGTGAATTCCTTTTCTGCTTTTTCTGGGTGACCGTTATAACTAAATTGATTTTCTTCCCAGCTAATAACAATGTCAAATGAATTGGCGTCTTCATATAATGGGAATTTCATTTGTGTAAAACTAGTTTGACTATATGACACACTCATATCAGACTTGTTGAAAGGCTTGAAAGAGGCTTTGGATTTTGGGTTATTGTCGCGTATCTCAACGGATACATTAGATACGTCTTTACCGATATTTTTTACAAGTAAACTGTATGTATGAAACGTATCTTCTTTTGATTGTACTATTTCAGGATTTTTAGTCTTATCAACTTTAATATACCATTGTGTAGATTTTGATGTAGCAGGGAGTCCTGTGAAAGTAAAAGCGCTTATTTGAAGTGGAACTACGAAATATATGAAGGTAAGTAAGAATAGTATTTTTCTTTTCATGTACAATTCTCCAATTCGCTATAGCGGATAGTTTTGATTTTGTTAGCATTTTCTAATTTTAAAGAAGTTATGCATGTATATTTGATTTAGCAGTTATAGAAAAGTGGATATATCAGTGTCAAAAAAGACTGTGCAGAAAAAATTCTACACAGTCTTTTTTGTATTTAAATTTTTTAAAGAATACGAAATAACTGGTTACATTTTACAAATTTTAAAATATAATATATAATCAATAATCATATTAACATTGTTAATATGATTATTGATTATATTAAACTTATGGGGTGTTTATGATGAAGGGAAGAGACGTTGTTTTAGGGCTATTGATGGAAAAAGAGCTGTCGGGTTATGATATAAAAATTGTATTTGAAGATGTGTTCGCTCATTTTTTTGATGGAAGCTTCGGTATGATCTATCCAACTTTAAGGCAGTTAGAGAAGGAAGGGAAGATTAAAAAAGAGGTAATCATGCAAGAAGGAAAGCCAAATAAAAAAATGTACTTCATAACGGATGAAGGAAGAGAAGAGTTTTATCAATATATGAAGACTGATGTAGAGAAGGATGTTCTACGTTCTGATTTTCTAATGCGTATGTATTTTGGAGACTATAGTGATACAAATACGATGAAAAAGTGGATTGAAGAAGAAATTGAAAGAAAAGAAACGTATATCGCCGATCTTCGCTTGAAGTATGAGAAGTGGAAGGAAGGCATTACTTTTGCAGAAGAGATTTCTCTTGATGTTGGTATTGCATCGTATACTGCGCAAGTCGAGACATTAAAGAAGAAATTAGCCCAGCTTGCACTGAAAGAAGAGACTAATGAAATGAAAGAGTAAAAAGAAGTGTTCAAGGTAAATAAAAGGGGGAGATTGATACGGAGCAATCAAAGGGAATTAAGATTGTATTTTTGATGTGTTTAGGTATTTTTCTTTGTATGATTGATACAACCATTATGAACATTGCTTTACCGGCAATTCAGTCTAGTGTAAATACGTCATTAGAAAAAATGTCTTGGATATTAAATGTGTATACAATGACAATTGCGGTGCTAGCAATCCCGTTAGGACGTATTGCTGATATTTTTGGAAAGGCTAAGATGTACATCATTGGTTTAATCGTTTTTGGTGGTGGATCGGCGCTTTGTGCCTTTGCGAATACAGGAGATTTCCTTATATTTTCTCGCTTTATTCAAAGTATAGGAGCTGCAATTTTATTTCCGACGAGTATGGTAATTGGAGTATCAGCAGTTCCGTTAGCTAAGAGGCATATTGCGCTTAGTATTTTAGGAGTAACACAAGGTTTATCAGCTGCGATTGGCCCTGTAATAGGCGGGATTATTACACAAAATTTAGGATGGAGATGGGTATTCTTTGTCAATATTCCAATTTGTATTATTGGGATTGTTTTATGCTTTATTATGCTACAAATAAAAAATGAAGAACGAGTTGTATCGAAAATTGATTGGATAGGATTAATACTAAGTAGTTCAGCAATTTTCTTTTTCACCCTCGTATTAGTAAAGGGAAATACATGGGGATGGCTGAGTATTTTAGCGTGGATTTGCTATATTACTAGTATTATTTCTTTCCTATTATTTATTGTAGTCGAAAGAAAAGCCGTAGCGCCTATGGTGAATTTACAACTATTTAAAGATCGAACGTTTGTTGGAGCTGCTATTGTTGTCATATTAAGCAATTTGTTTTTAATTGGAGTGACTGTATTACTCCCAACCTTTCTTACAAAAATACAACATCGAACAGAAATGGAAGCAGCTCTTGTAGTTACGCCTATTTCAGCGATGATATTTGTTGTTTCCCCATTTGCTTCTTTGTTGATTAAGAAGCTAGGAAAAGTGTTTATTATTTTATCGGGTTTTATCGTGATGAGCTTAGCTTATTATTGGTTACAAATGATTGGAGTAGATTCAACGAGTAAAGATATCATTGTTCCTTGTATGATATTGGGTGTTGGATATGGTTTAGTCGTAGGTCCCATTACGATTTTAAGTGCTTCTTCATTTGAAGGGGAATTACTAACCGCTTCCCAAAGCATTGTATCGATGTTGAGACAAGTAGGGATTGTATTAGCTGTTGCTATATTTGTATCAACTTTAACTCAGAATCTATCTGTAAATAAAGATAAGGTTTACAGTTATGCTGAAGAAAAAGTTCGTGATATTCATGTGGATCAGGTTGAGCAAGAAAAAATATTGCAAATAACAAAAGAAAAAATCCGAGATAAAAGTTTAGAATCAAATGCTGAAAAGAAACAAAGTGAAGACGATCTCGGCTTGAGCAAGGAACAAAAAGAGAAATTGATTCATGAAAAAGTGAACGAAGCCTTAAACGGAGTTCCAGTGGAATATAGAGAGGTAAAAAGAGAGGGAATTACAAAGCAAGTAACAAAAATAATTGAGGAAAAACAAGAAAAAGTAAGAGGAGAGATTCTCGCATTCTCAAATGATGTTAGTCATTATGCAGAAAGCAAGATGGCAATGAGTTTTACAGATTTATATAAACTGAGTGTACCAATCATTTTGATTTGTGGTTTGGTGAGTTTGGTGTTTTATGAAGGGAAGCCCTGGGTTGGTAAAAGAAGAAAGGTTTTAATGAGTAAAGGCTAGAAAGTAAGTTTAATTAGAGAAAAACATTCCGCAGCTGCATTAGTGGAATGTTTTTCTGTTTTATATCAAGTAACTACTAACTTAAAGCTCTTTCGAAAATATGTTTTGAACCAATTCTGTAAAACTCTTTTCCTCCCTTGGTACGATTGATACGTCTTCATGCCAAATCTCAATAATTTCCCAGTTATTTGTTATATGAAAGCCTATAGCATCGCCGGCAAAGTTATCACCAAATAGTAAAACATTTTTCAGTTCTGGATTGTCATCCGCATCATATATTTCATCTGCTTCGATAAGTCCTCCGTAGAACATAAAATAGGAATTAGAAACAGATCCATAGCCCACTTCCTTTAAGAAGGAAATATAATCTTGGGGTACACCGTTAAGCATGGATTCTTCCTCAATAATAGAATCAGTTAATGTACTAAAATCATAATCAGTAGGTGCATCATGAATCTTTTTAATAATATCTTTGTATACCATTTGTAAACACTCCAAACGTTTTTTGTGTAACCACATATTATAAATTTACCCCGCATTAACGGGCAGTAAGATCCCCACCTCAAGATTCGGAGAGAAACAAGGAAGGTAGGTGGGGGATCAACTGCCCGTAAAAGCCCGATTGGTGAAGGCTAATAATCAGTGGGGGATGAAGAAAACCCCCACTGATTAAAGTTTCACTTTATCTGTTTTGTTAACTTTGATTTTTCTTATAAACCATAAATCTTATGTGACTCGCTTATTTATCTTTTATATTACTAGTTCTAGAGATAAACACAATGGAATAGAGGCTATTATTAGCATAATACAAAATTCCTGTTTAAATTAACTATATTGGATAAAAAAGAAAAATCCATACAATTTCATTTTGAAAATATAGAAAAAAGTTTAGTACCACATTTTATCTCGTAAAAGCTCGATTCGTTCAGCTAACCATCTGCGGGGAAGTGAAGACTCCCACTGATGGAAGTTTCACTTTATATTTGGAAGTAAGTTATACGGTTAGAATTTTAATGGGGTTTATTGGAATAATACTAGGAGGTATATAATGTTTTTTGTTTGAAAAGTGTCTCAATGATTGAGATACCAGTTCGCAATTGGTATGGATGGTGATTACAAATAGAACAACAATTGCATTATCTCATTTCGCATTTCGGATATTTTGGGATTATTATTGCTTTGGTGGGGGGAATTATCGGATTACCGATACCTGATGAAACGCTATTAACGTTTGTAGGATACTATGTATATAAGGGAAAAATGAAATTTCTGCTTGCGTTACTAAGTGCATGGATTGGATCGTCAATTGGTATTTCTATTAGTTATGTGTTAGGAGTGAAACTCGGGATTCCATTCTTGAAAAAATTTGGTCCGAAAATACATATTACAGAAAAGAAAATAAATCGGACGCAGGTTTTATTCCAAAAAATTGGTCCTGCTCTATTGTTTATTGGCTATTTTATTCCCGGAGTTCGACATGTTACTGCCTATTTAGCTGGGATTTCCCGCTATCGATTTTCGGCATTCTGCCTTTATGCGTATTCGGGAGCATTATTATGGAGTTTCACTTTTATTAAGTTAGGGTTAGTGGTCGGAGAAAAATGGCGTCAGGTAGGACATTATGTTCACCATTATGGTTTTGTTCTTGTGATTTTATTATTGATTATTGCATGTTTGGCTGTTTTATACTTTCGATTCAAAAAAGATAGGCGATGAGCGATGGATAATCATAATAAATATTATTTTAAAGCATATGCAAATTAGCGATATGTACTGCCTGCAAATAATGACAAGAATTTATTATATTATTGATTTTGTTGACAAAATGAAAGACCGACTTCTATGCGTGAGTCGGTCTTTTCTCTATTCAAATCATGTAATCTTTCATTGTCTGACGATGCGAATTATGGCCTCATTATAAAATAAATAATCAGCATATAGCTTGTTGAATTATGGTCTTGTCTTCATTACTAATTTTAATCTCTTCATTGTATTCTTTATACAAGCCACAAATCGTTAGTATTACAACAACTGCAATATCAGCCTAATAATATTTATTTTTATTTTTGGGTCCCTCTTTTTGCTGATTTAAGTAAGGAGTAATCCTATAATGAATGTGAATGTTAGTGTGTTTGTTAACATTGAATTTTTTTTATAAAATTTCAGATAAGTTGAACTATCAAAATGAAAAAAGAACCTTACAAAAATGTAATGTTTATGTCACAAAATAAGATAGTACATTGTGAGTAATCTATTTAAAATTGAATAGGATATGATTTGTAGGTGGAAAACAATAAAAAATATAATAAGAATTTATTAGAATCCTATGAAAAATCATTTAATAAGGTAGAGTTTGTTAAAATGTAGAGTGGACTAAAGCATTAAAGGAGATTATGTAATGAATTTTAAAGATTTAGATTATGAATGGTTCAACTTTATAAATAGTAAAGTACAGGAATATCCATTAATAGATAATGTAATGATTGTATTTGCAGAATATGTACAATATGCTTTCGTGTTGCTACTCATCCTGTTATGGATAAAGAATAAACCTAATTTTCGTGTAATGGCTTTTCAATCGATTGTTGCGTTTACTTTAGCTTATTCCATAAATAGATTTATTGAGTTATTTATTTATAGAGACCGTCCCTTTATCTCACATAACATCACACAACTCGTAGATCATGCTGCCAATTCTTCTTTTCCAAGTGATCATGCAACATCAGCTATTGTAATTGCAGCTACACTATTATTATCTGCCTATCGCTTTAAATATACTTGGTTTTTCTTAGCACTCGTTGTAGCGTTTTCGAGAGTATGGGTAGGAGTGCATTATCCATTTGATGTAATTGCAGGAATTGTACATGGAGTATTGATAGCATTATTTACGCAGTATGTTGTATTTAAAATACGTCCTGTTTCTACATTGATTGCAAAGCCTATTTTTCAAGGGGAAAACTAGCTAAAAAGAGTCGAGTCGGTTGGATGAGTGCTAGCTTTCATGCGCATAAGAGAATAGATAAAAGCAGAAACATGGTTACACGATTTTTAGTAAGTGTGTATTGAAGAAGTATTCCTACAAACTGTGGAAGTGTGTTTTATAAGATTAAAAGACTGATAGCCTCCTAATTAAATAGGGGCTTTTAGGTATGGATTAAAAGTATATAAGAGAAGCTTAGTTTTATAAATAGAAAATATTTGTGCCTAAGAAAAGACTGCCCTAACTCAAGGTGTTTGGACAACTTTTTTTGTTTTTCTCTTTTAGAACTAAGAGAACAGATGAAAATGTTATTGAATAGGAAACATTAAACATAGTACATTTAAAAAAGGAAAATCTTTCATAAAGAAGGTGAGAAAATGCTCGATAAAGCTGATGGTTCAATAAGGAATCATATGTATACAGCAGAAGAACAACAAAAGTTATATAAACGAACGTTAGTAATCGTAAGTATTTCACAAATGTTTGGTGGCGCAGGGTTAGCTGCTGGTATTACTGTAGGTGCACTTCTTGCACAGCAAATGCTTGGAACAGATGTATTCGCAGGATTGCCAGCAGCCATGTTTACAATGGGATCTGCAGGAGCAGCTTTAATAGTAGGAAGGCTGTCTCAACGTTATGGGCGCCGGATTGGGCTTGCAACAGGGTTTATGGTAGGTGGGCTTGGTGCTATTGGTGTCGTAATCGCAGCTTTAACAAATAGTATTATTCTCTTACTTGCTTCCTTACTCATATATGGTGCAGGCACAGCCACAAATTTACAAGCTCGTTATGCTGGTACAGATTTAGCAAATAAGAAGCAAAGGGCAACTGCGATTAGTATTACAATGGTTATGACGACTTTTGGTGCGGTAGCAGGACCCAATTTGGTGGGTGTAATGGGGAATTTCGCTCTCTCTATTGGTATTCCTAAACTTGCTGGTCCATTCATATTATCAGCAGCTGCGTTTTTGTTAGCATGTCTCGTACTGTTCGTTATGCTTCGTCCAGATCCATTAATGATAGCGAACATGATAGAAACATATAAACAGGAACAGACAAATAAAGGGCATGTGATAACTAAGAAATCAATAGAAAATACAAGAGGCGTTACAGTCGGGGCAATTGTTATGATACTTACTCAAATTGTTATGGTTGCGATTATGACTATGACTCCAGTACATATGGAACACCATGGGCATGGATTAAATGAAGTGGGCCTTGTTATTGGATTTCATGTAGGAGCAATGTACCTTCCATCACTCGTTACAGGAATTCTTGTTGATAAGATTGGTAGAATGGCAATGAGTATTGCTTCCGGAGTTATACTACTTAGTGCGGGAGTGGTAGCTGCCATTGCACCGAGCGATTCTTTAATTCTCCTGATCATTGCTCTTTCTTTACTTGGTTTAGGATGGAACCTTGGATTAATAAGTGGGACTGCTCAAATTGTTGATGCAACAGAACCTTTAACGCGTGCAAAGACACAAGGGAAAGTAGATGTTTTTATTGCGCTGGCAGGAGCTTCTGGGGGAGCAATGTCAGGCATGGTGGTAGCTAATGCAAGCTATACGGCATTATCATTAGCTGGAGGGGCTTTAGCCTTGTTGCTCGTTCCTGTTGTGATTTGGTCTCGAAAAGGTGAAGAGCATGACATAAAATAGAAGTCCTGAAAGTTTTGCAGATTGATTTGTACTGACAGAGAAAAAGAGATGGATAGATAGTTGCTAGAAGAAATCAAAGAAGTTACTGCATAAAATGAATCTCATAAAATTGTAAGAGGTATATCTTCTTTTAATAGCTTAGTAGAGGCTGAAGCCCTCCGCTGATAAAAGGTGTATTTTAGTAGAAGGCTTGTCTGCAATCATATTAGTAATGTGATGTGTAGTGTTTGCAAATGAATACGATTCGATAAAGTTCAATTCGGTATATTTTACTGAGTAAATATATAGTATAGAAAACTTTTACTGATGTAATTAAATTAATGCTGTTTTTGGAAAATAGGTTAGTCCATAAAGTGTTTTTGCATATATTGGAGTGAGGTGATGTTACATGACAAGGAAAGCATCCCCACTTAAACTTGGAAATGAAACATACGGAACACTCAAGGTAGAGGAAGCGTTTTTACAAGCTTTAGAATCATATTTTATAAAGCGAAAAGATACAAAGTCTCTTGTTTAATGAAGTAAACACTTAAAATGGGGCGTATATCAGAAAAAACTGGCTACCTGTTCTCTGTATTCTATAGGGAACAGGTAGTCAGTTTTTTCGTAAATTTTATAATTATTTTAGTGTCTTTTTTACAAACAAAATAAAAATTAACAAACTAATAAGTCCCGATACAGCACAAACAATAAATATCATTTGATATCCCATGAGCTGTGAAATAAATCCTAGAAGAATAGCTCCTAAACCAATCCCTAAATCAAAAGCAGTAAAAAATGTAGCGTTTGCCACTCCTCTTTTCTCTGGTGGAGCTAATCGTATAGTTGCTACTTGAAGAGCAGGTTGTGCCGATCCAAATCCAATTCCGTACAAAATAGCTGTAATAACTAGTCCGATAAGCCCATTTGTCATTGTTAGGACTAATAGTGCGACTATCAGTATAAAAAGCGCAGGAACAATAATGACTCCTTCTCCATGTTTATCGGATATCTTTCCCGCAAGTGGTCTAATTACTATAAGTGTAACAGCATAAACTAAGAAGAAAGTACCAACATTAACTTGAATTTTCGCCGCAAACAGTGGTAAAAATGTTGTAATGCCACCAAAAGTAAAGGATAGGAAAAATGTAACAATAGCGATTGGTAAAACGGTTTTTTCAAAAAATGATATTGGTTTTTTTGATGTATGTTGAACTACTGGGACTTTTGTGTCAAGTGCAAGTATGAATGCAATAATTGCTAATGCTGTACATAGAAGAAATAGATAATGAAATGAAAATGATTTTGCTACCCAAAGACCTAATATTGGTCCTAAAGCCATGCCTAAAGTCATTGCAAGTCCATACCATCCCATTCCTTCTCCGCGACGAGATTGTGGAATAACATCAGTCACAGCCGTTCCTATCGAGGTTGTAGCAATTGCCCAACCGATTCCATGTAAGATACGTAATACAACTAAAAATACAATTCCTGTTACCCAATCATAAAAATACATTGTCATTGCAAAAAATAGTAGTCCACTTATTATAAATACCCGCCTGCCATATCGATCCATTAATCCTCCAACAATAGGACGAAAAATGACTGCTGATATTGTAAACACTCCAATAATAAATCCAACTTGAGATTCACTTCCACCTAATTGTTTAATAAACATAGGCAATGTTGGCATTAGTAAATAAAAACCACTAAATAGTAATAATGCTGTAATTGTCAGCATTATATAGCTTTTTGTCCATAAACGTTCCATTGTAATGTAATCCTGCTTTCTATCGTTTAATAAGTTGAGAATGGAAAGCTCGCATCAATTGGGTTTTTACTGCTCAAAAGTAACGAGATAAGCAAATAAAAAAGCAGTACCACCGCTATAGAAGTGTTGGTACTGCCATATTGAGTGCCAAGTGTTTTGTTAATTAAAACGTACTTGCTACTTTAACAGCCTTTTCAAGCCCTGCAGCAATAATTTCTTCTGTTTTATCAGGGAATTGGTTGTGGCCTTCAATCACGACTTTCTCCATATCTTTTACACCGAAGAAGCTCATCATACTTGCTACATATTTAACAGCCATTTCCATTTCAGCTTTTGGACCTTTAGAATATACACCGCCGCTTGCGTTTAATAATGCAATTTTCTTATTTCCAATAAGACCTACTGGACCTTCTGGCGTATATTTAAATGTTTTGCCCGCGCGGTTTAAGTAATCAATATATGTGTGTAGTACAGCCGGAATTGTTAAATTCCATAACGGGAAACCAAATACAACTTTATCAGCTGCAAGGAATTGATCTAAATATTTATCAGCAACAGATACAGCCTTTGCTTCTTCTGCTGTTAAATCAAATCCTCTACTAGCCTTAAATGTACCGTTAATCATATCTACACCTACATATGGTAATTCTTCCTTGTATAAATCAAGCTCTACCACTGTATCATTTGGATGTGATTCTTTGTAGCTTGCTAAAAAAGCCTCATATAATTTCACACTAACTGCTTGGTTTGCTGGACGATTGTTTGCTTTTACAAATAAAACTGTTGTCATTCTCTATTCCTCCTGTTACTCACTCTCTTATGTTGTTATATATTTATTTAATAAAAAGGGTATTATATTGTTCTTTATAATATCTTTTTAAAACTATACTCCATGTCTCCACCTAGAGCTTCAGCTGTATCACCAGTTTCTCTGAAGTCATGTGTATGAATTTTCTCAAACTGACCAAAATTTACTTGCTTATAAAATTCATAACAAGGAAATCCATCATGTGCACCTTCAATATCGACAGTACCATCTTTTTGGACATGTACAGTTAATAGATAGTCAACAGGAGGTGCATATACATTTAATGGATTGCTAGCACTTGCACTCATTTTAAATTTGACGTCATTTGACCCCCATACAACATCAGTGCACAAAATATTTTCCGTACTAGCTTTTCCTGTTCTCTTATTAACGGAACCATCAGGAGTTGTGATTCTTTCTGTTGTTATGCCGGTATTCGCATATGTGAAAATTTCTTTTTTATAAAAATCTATAACTATTTCTTGTTCAATTCTGGAACGCATAGCGTTTACAGCATATGGTGTAAATTCACGTGAGTCACCTTCGAATTGAATCACGTTTCCTGTTTGAGTATCCTTCTTAGGTTCAGTCCAAGACATTGGAATAAATACACTTGCTCTAACTTTAACGATATTAGTCATGAGACACACCTCTGCAATTCTTAATTTTATTTTGGATAATAATAATATTGACCCATTGAGCAAAACAGATCGCAATTTCTTTCGTATAAATATTTTTGCTGCTTGTAAACTTCTATTCAGTATTTATATCTAGATTGTCGTTTTAAAACTGTATTCCATTTCCCCAGCTAGCGCTGCTGGAGTGTCACCAGTTTTTCTGAAATCATGTGTATATATTAATTCAAATGGATCAAAATCTGTTTGTTTATAAAATTCATAGCAGGGGAACCCATCATGTGCACCCTCAATATGTGCAACCCCACTTTTGTTAACGTGTATAGTTAATACATAGTCAGCTGCAGGTGCTGCTGTATTTAAAGGATTGCTGGCACTTGCACTCATTTTAAAAGAAACTTCATCAGTACCCCACACAACATTAGTGCATACAATATTTTCTGTGCTTGTTTTCCCTTTTTTATACTCGATAGAACCATCTGGATTTGTAATTTTCACAGTTACGATACAAGCATTTGCATGTGAAAAAATTTCTTTTTTATAAAAATCAATAATCACTTCTTGCTCTAATCTCGACCGCATTGTGTTTACAGCATAAGGTGTAAATTCACGTGCATCACCAGTATATTCAAAAAGTTTTCCTGTTGTAGGATCTTTAATAGGTTCCAACCAAGCATACGGGGCAAAGACACTTCCTCTAATTTTCACGATGTTAGCCATGAGAAACCTCCATAATTTATTAATTTTTGTTTCGTTGAATCCCTTATATCTCTTATAACTAAATATAGTCAATTTGATTGACTATATTCCATATAGTACAATAGAAATTAGATGTAGTCAACCTGATTGACTTTGTTTAAGGAGGTTTTATGTATGAGTCATCAAGTATTTAGTGAATTGGATCTTACGTCACTTTTGTCATTATCCTTTAGCGCATCAATCAATGAACTACATGACAAATTGAGTGAATTGGGATTTGGAGACATTAGACCTGTACATGGTTTTATGTTTAAATGCATCACTCCTAATGGAGCGACAGGTATAGAACTAGCCGAATATTTAGGAATTACAAAGCAAGCTGTGAGTAAAATGGTGGATTATCTTGAGAAAAGTGGTTATGTAATGCGCAAAGCGCATCCAACTGATAAGAGAGGGAAAATTATTGTTTTGACAGAAAAAGGTTGGCTAGTAGTGCAAGCAAAAGAGAAGATACTAACTGAAATTGAACAACGTTGGATTGAAAACATAGGCGCTGAACGAATGCAAATGCTCAAAGAGGATTTAACAAAATTAGTTTATGAAGCAAATGAAGGTAAATCATCATCGAGGTTAAGACCTGTTTGGTAAACGTAGAGTTTACAAAGATGACCAACTAAACACCCATTAACTTAGGAAACAGATAATCCCCTAAATGATAAAAGTAGGTGCTTTTCTATCGAATGTGCACAAAATTTTTGTTTCAGGAATCATTGGATGGAATGGAAGAAGTGAAATAAGGAAGACTGCCCATTTTGATTATTGGGTAGCTTCTTTGTATTTTAGTGAAGAGTATATATTAGAGAATTTATGATTAGTCTTTATAGATCCAAACAAATTTTGGGTCTATATAAATATTTCAATCTTTCCACTGCCAAGGAGGCGGAGGGGTATCTTGATACTATAGATGAATTATTTAATAACAAAAAGGCATGTCCGTAATCATGTGGACAATATGATGCAAAAACTAAGGGGCAAAGGAGTTCACAAGCAGTTACCATATTTCTTCGTATAGCGGAGTTTGAATTATAATGACTAGGCCAACTTTATAGAAAAAGTTAGCCGTTTTTTCTATTCTCTTTCGCTTTATACCAATTACAGCAATGTATAGGAACAGAGGAGAGGGATATGTTGTAAATGCATGGTTGATTTAACAACATTGCAAAATCAGCCATGTATTTTGAAAGTTTCTTCGCAATAAATCTTCTTTTTTGATCCAGAAATACAATAAGCCAGTGTCTCCCCAGTACATTCCAGACTCATCGTTAGTATCAAGTTGTAACAGTAACATCCAATCTTGAGGACTGCCAGGCAAATGTTTTATCTCTTTATCTGAAGGATACCCATTTCCTAAAGAGATTCCGTTTGTAACAAGATGACACTCTTCCGCCATTTCTTCTGATTGAATAGCTTGTGCGGAGCCGAGTAAATGATGCAGTCCATCGAGATATAAATCTTCTATTTCTTTATAAAGATCCCATTCATCATCATTTGATAAACCTGTTTTTTCGATTTTTTCTTTTGCTAATGTCCATGTTTCTTGAAAGGAAATGATGGAAGGAGGGAACACTTCTGTTTGAAGTTCTCGTCGCTTTAGGTTTTCTATATTTTTCGTGTACAGAACGCAGTGTCCTCCCATATCCCTCGGGTCAAATCCCCACGGTTGTTCTTCTGCGTCATAAAAGAAATACAGCATGCCCTTCGTAGGCAGTGGGTTTCCTTTGTGATAAGGTTGTACTTCTTCTAAATTCAGTTGTCCAATAAAGTGTAGCGGTATGTCGTTGTATGTTGGAATCTTTAATTCATCAGGTAAATCTGGAAAACCCCCTAATTTGGACGTTCCTATTGCTATTTGCTCATCAGATCCTTTACGTAGACGAATTTGAATTGTTGGCTCAAGAGAATTTAAAATATGTTTTTCTAGATGCATGGCACTATATTTTCCGAGCACATTTTGTATTGTTTGTTTCATAATGTATCACCCCATTCTTATTGTACAACAACTTGTTTGTATTTTCTGGAAATAATCAAAAATATTGAAAATTATGTTAAAATAGCGTTAGTGTAGGAAAAGGGGGATTATTTTATGACAAAAGATCGTCTTGCTCAGGTAGATTTAACGAAAAGAATGGAATCAAAATCAAAGTATAATAAGAAGCTTGAAAAGTATCAAAGGCGCTTATTAGCGTTGCAGCAAATTTTACAAAAAGAAAAAATAGCCGTTATTATGGCGATGGAAGGTTGGGATGCGGCTGGAAAAGGAGGGGCAATTAAACGAATTACTGAGCATCTGGATCCGCGTGGATTTCAAGTAAATCCAATTGGTGCGCCTGCTTCTCATGAAAAACGTTACCATTATTTGCAACGCTTCTGGCGGAAAATTCCTCAGTATGGTCAAATCACAATTTTTGATCGCTCTTGGTATGGTCGTGTATTGGTAGAGCGTGTAGAGGGATTTGCTACAAAGGAAGAATGGACGAGAGCATATGATGAAATCAATGATTTTGAAAAACGATTAACAGATGATCATTACATAGTAGCAAAATTCTTCTATCATATTAGTAAAGATGAGCAGCTGGCACGATTTAAAGATCGTGAGAAAAATCCTTTGAAGAGATGGAAAATTACAGATGAAGATTGGCGCAATCGTGAAAAGTGGGATGAATATGTCGAGGCAATCGAAGAAATGTTTGAGAAAACAGATAAACCGAATGCAAGATGGAATATTATCGCCAGTAACGATAAATTATATGCACGTGTGAAAACATTGAAAGTAATCATTTCATTAATTGAAGATTATTTTGTGGAGCATGGAATCGAATTGCCATCATACTATCATGAAATGAAAGAGAACATGCAAGAGGAAAGCGAACGTGTGTAAGATATAATGTATTAAATTTCCAAGGGATTGAACGTTATTCATCATAAGAAGTGTATGCAAAAAATGAAGAATATTATCGAAAATTAATGAATTTGTTTATGCCCATAATTGAAGTTTATTCTTGTGAAACCAGTATAATTATGCTAAGCTTTATGTAACTTTTAATGAACGGAGGGGTCTCCTTTGATTTTAATCAGATTACGTCTCAATACTTTGTGCCGATAATTGAATAGCGCTCAAAGGCTCTGTCTGTGTGCAGAGTGAACGGGATTGGTCTGCCTATTTTAAAGGAACCCTTTATTGAACTGATATGTGAAAAGAGGGAGGGACGAATACGCCCTCTTTTTGTTTTGCCTTTATAATAGAATGATGTGATATATGTGTATGTTTTTTAGGGATACGTATATCATTTGTGACGTATTGGCCATGTAACAATTTGAAAGCTATGCTTTCTTTTGTTTATTTGTCGCACTCTCATCCGTTTACGAAAAACACAGGCAGTGACCTGTGTTTTTTAATTTTACGTAATCGAAATGGAGGAATGAATATATGGAAGAACTAGTACAAAAAGCAATATTAGTCGGAGTGAATTTAAATAATGAAAGTGATTTTGAATATTCAATGGAGGAGTTAACAAACCTTGCGGAAGCGTGTGATGTGGAAGTTGTAGGGCAAGTTGTGCAAAATTTACATCGCGTGAATCCATCGCATTATATCGGAAAAGGGAAAATTGAAGAAGTTTCTGCTTTTGTGAAGGAAGCAGATGCGAATATGGTTATTTTTAATGATGAGTTATCACCTTCGCAAATTCGAAATTTAGAAGCTGACTTAGATTGTAAGGTCATTGATCGTACCATTTTAATTTTAGATATTTTTGCGCAGCGTGCTAAGACGAAAGAAGCACAGTTGCAAGTTGAAGTAGCGCACCTGCAATATATGATGCCACGTTTAATTGGTCTTCGTGAATCTTTAGGAAGACAGAGCGGCGGCGTTGGTACGAAAAACAAAGGTGTTGGTGAGAAGAAATTAGAGCTCGATCGTCGTAAAATTGAAGAACAGATTGCAGTATTAAATAAAGAGCTAGAAGCGCTTGTTGCGCAGCGACAAACACAGCGTAAACAGCGTAAGAAAAATGAAATCCCTGTTGTTTCATTAGTGGGATATACAAATGCTGGTAAATCAACGATTATGAATACGATGCTTGAGATCTTTAACGGTTCGACTGAGAAACAAGTATTCGAAAAGGATATGCTATTTGCGACGTTGGAAACGTCAGTGCGAAATATTGAACTTCCAGATAATAAATCGTTTTTATTAACAGATACAGTTGGTTTTGTAAGCAAGTTGCCACATCATCTTGTAAAGGCATTCCGTTCTACATTAGAAGAAGTAGCGGAGGCAGATTTATTGATTCATGTGGTCGATTATGCAAATCCAAATTATGAACAATTAATTGAGATTACAAACCAAACACTAAAGAAAATTGGTGTTGAAAATATCGCGACCATTTACGCATATAATAAATCAGATATGATGGATGTTGAAATTCCGAAAACCCAGGAGGACCGAGTATATCTGTCTGCAAAACAACAAATTGGGATTGAAGAACTTGTAGAAATGATTCGTTCTCACATTTACAAAGAGTATACAAAGTGTGAGATGTTAATTCCTTATGACCAAGGGCAAGTTGTTTCTTATTTCAATGATTATGCACATGTTACATCTACGAGTTATGAAAATGAAGGTACGAAAATTTCACTTGAATGTAAGACGAGTGATTTTGAAAAATATAAGCGTTTTGTTATTTAAAATGAAAAAGATATTGATTTTATTTGAAATTTCTAGCTATACTAAAAATAGCGTTAATGAAATTGAAAGAACGGAAGGGTGAACCAATTACATGAAGTACTAATCCTATTTACGAAAGCAAACAATTGAAGGTTATTTTTAGCAGATCATTACTCTGTTATTTGTGATGTCTTCAATTTGCGTTTTTCAGAATAGGATGGGACTTCTATAGTTGGATCTAAAAGGGGTAGTCTCTTTTGGGGTACACCTATAAATGATTTATGCCTCCTATTCTGAATGGATATAGGGGGCATTTTTTGTCTCCTACATTGGATAAAAGGAGATGTTACTATGTTTTTATTAGAAGCTAATCATATAAAGTACTATGTACAGGATCGTTTATTACTAGATGTGGATCAATTGCAAATCCATAAAAATGCTCGAATTGGATTAGTTGGTAGAAATGGAAGTGGGAAAACAACGTTATTCCAAATGTTAGCTGGAAAAATTTCTCCAGAAGAAGGGAGCGTTATTCAACATACTGGGTGTGAACTTTTACCGCAGCTTAAACGAACAGATACAACAAAAAGCGGTGGTGAAGTGACGCAAGAATATATCCAAAAAGCTCTTCTGAAAGATCCAGAGCTTTTACTTGCAGATGAACCGACCACAAACCTCGATACAGAACATATCGAATGGTTGGAGAAGAAGCTAAATATGTGGCAAGGAGCATTTATCATTATTTCACATGATCGTGCATTTTTAGATGCTCTTTGTACAACGATATGGGAATTGGATGAAGGAAAGATAAAAGAGTATACAGGCAACTATAGCGATTATGTAAAACAAAAAGAAGTAGAGCTCAATCAAGAACAATTAGCGTATGAAAAGTATGAGAAAAAGAAAAGGCAGTTGGAAGAAGCATTGAAGTTAAAGGAGAAAAAAGCGGAAAGAGCAACAAAGGCGCCAAAAAAGGTAAGTAAATCCGAAGCGAGAATTACAGGAGCAAAGCCATACTTTGCCAAAAAGCAAAAGAAGCTACAAAAAACAGCAACGGCCATTGAAACGAGATTAGAAAAGCTTGAAAAGGTAGAAAAAGTAAAAGAGCTTTCGCCAATTAAGATGAATTTGCCAAATGCAGAAACGTTTAAAAACCGGATTATTCTTCGTGTAGATGGTGTAACAGGTAAAGTTGGGGAACGTGTGCTTTGGAGCAAAACAAGTTTTCACATTCGAGGCGGTGATAAATTAGCGATTATCGGTTCAAATGGAAGTGGGAAAACGACATTTGTAAAAAAAATCATGAACCAAGAGTATGGTATTAAGCTTTCACCGGCTGTTAAAATTGGATATTTTAGTCAAAATTTAAACATATTAGATACAGAGAAATCAATTATCGAGAATGTCCAATCCTCTTCAAAACAGGATGAAACACTGATTCGAACAGTTCTTGCGAGAATGCATTTTTTCAGAGATGATGTCTATAAGTGGGTAGGGGTTTTAAGTGGCGGTGAGCGAGTGAAAGTAGCGCTGACAAAGCTATTTTTAAGTGATATTAATACTTTAGTGTTAGATGAGCCGACGAACTTTCTTGATATGGAAGCTGTTGAAGCGTTAGAGTCTCTTCTAAAAGAATATGAAGGGAGTGTAATTTTTGTCTCGCATGATCGCCGGTTTATCGAAAATATTGCTACGCGAATTTTAACAATTCGTAATCAAAAGATTGAATTATTTGAAGGGAACTATCAGCAATATAAACTCAATCAAGTGGGAAAGACGCGAGATACGAAAGAAGATAAGCTTCTTTTACTTGAAACAAAAATATCGGAAGTGCTAAGTCGCTTAAGTATTGAACCGTCCGAAGAATTAGAAATAGAATTTCAAAAACTTTTAAAAGAAAAACGAGAATTATAATTAAAGTTGATTAGAAAAAAGTACATCACGACTAATGGAGTGATGTACTTTTTTTGAGCTAGGTGCTGTCTTTTGTTTTTGCTAACATGCGGATAGAACTTAAGAGTGCAACAATCTTGTTTGTCTCTCTCTTCATCTTTGCTGATATAAAATAATCTAAAGAAAACTCCTTCCATTCAACGTTATAAAAATATATAAATTTAATGATTTATGTATATAGGTGAAATCGAAGTTGTGTTGCTGGAAAAAGAAATAAAACCAGTATAGAATAGAAAATGTTTTAAAAATCAGAAATTATTACAGTAAGTTGTAATGTTAATTAGTTACATTTTCTGTTTTTTAGGGAAGGAGAGAGTGAATTATGCAGGTAGTTTCAAAGGAAAATAAAATAGCTTCACCAACGATATATCGTATTTTATTTGCGATTAGTTTCGGTCATTTTTTAAATGACTCGATGCAAGCTGTTGTACCGGCGCTGTTTCCTATTTTGGAAAAGTCGATGAATTTGTCTTATATGCAGGTAGGATGGATTGCATTCGCGTTAAATATGACGTCATCGATTATGCAGCCGGTGTTTGGGATGTATTCAGATAAGAAACCATCTCCATTTTTATTACCGCTCGGTATGTTTTCGAGTATGCTTGGGATGATTGGACTTGCGTTCGCACCAAACTTTATTATCGTTATTATTTCAGTTTTATTTATCGGATTAGGATCAGCAGTCTTTCATCCTGAAGGCGCACGTGTTGCGTATATGGCAGCTGGTGCAAAGCGAGGGTTAGCGCAGTCAATTTATCAAGTAGGAGGAAATACAGGGAATTCTCTTGCACCAATTTTTACAGCACTAATTTTTGTTCCGCTTGGGCAAATTGGATCACTTGGATTCACGGCTTTTGCAGCGGTAGGTATTGTGTTATTAATTTTTGTTTCAAATTGGTATAAAAAAGAGTTAGTAAATGGTGCGATGCGAAGAAAGAAACGAGCTGCACTTGAGGCGGAGAATGCAATTGTTAGTAAACGTATTAAGTTTGTAATTGTTCTTCTTGTTTTCTTAACCTTTGTTCGTTCTTGGTATGGAGCTGGCATTGGGAACTTCTATCAGTTTTATTTAATCGAGCATTATGGTTTGTCTATTAGAAATGCACAGTACTTTGTATTTGCTTTTATGATTGCTGGGGTACTGGGTACATTCTTTGGCGGGCCATTAGCAGATCGATTTGGTAAGAAAAATATTATCGTATTTTCAATGATAGGTTCTGCGCCGCTTGCACTTTTATTACCACATGTTTCTCTAGCGTGGGTTGTGCCGTTATTTTTATGTATCGGTTTTATTAGTTCCAGTAGCTTTAGTGTTATTGTTGTGTATGCGCAGGAGCTTGTTCCGGGAAAAGTTGGAATGGTGTCAGGATTAATTGTCGGTCTTGCGTTTGGCCTTGGAGCATTAGGTGCCGTTGTTCTTGGGAAATTAGCAGACGTGTATAGTCTGCAATTTATTATGGTATTATGTAGTTGTTTACCATTAATTGGACTTACGTCATGGTTACTACCAAGCGATCGAAAAACACGATAGAATAGGGGCTGCGCTATGAAACTATGTCAAAATGTTACAGAATTAATTGGAGATACACCTGTCTTACGGTTATCGCGATTCGTTCCAGAAGATGCGGCAGATGTGTATGTGAAATTGGAAATGTTTAATCCATCTCGTAGTGTGAAAGACCGAGCGGCGTATAATTTAATTCATATGGCGGAAGAGAAAGGTCTCATTAAGCCAGGTGATACGATTATTGAACCAACAAGTGGAAATACAGGGATTGGTTTAGCGATGAACGCAGCTGCTAAAGGATACAAAGCGATTTTAATTATGCCGGATAATATGTCAAAAGAACGGATTAACTTGCTTAAGGCATATGGAGCAGAAGTTGTTTTGACACCTGCAGAACAAAGAATGCCAGGAGCAATTGCGAAGGCAGTAGAATTACAAAAACAAATATCAAATAGCTTTATTCCGCAGCAGTTTGAAAATCCAGCAAACCCGAATGTTCATCGCTATACAACAGCTCTTGAAATTTATGAACAAATGGATGGAAAGTTAGATGCATTTGTAGCAACTGCCGGAACTGGTGGAACCATTACTGGCACAGGGGAAACATTGAAAGAGAAACTACCAAATTTATATATTGCAGTAGTTGAACCGAAAGGATCTCCTGTTTTATCTGGTGGTGTGCCGGGTCCTCATAAACTGGTTGGAACAAGCCCAGGGTTTATTCCGAAAAACTTAAATACGGAAATATATAATGAAATTATTCAAATTGCGGATGAAGAAGCGCTTAGTACAATGAGAAATCTAGCAAAACAAGAGGGGATATTAGTAGGACCATCTTCAGGTGCCTCGGTCTATGCTGCAATCACGATAGCAAAACAATTAGGTGCTGGTAAGAAAGTGTTATGTATTGCACCTGATACGGGAGAGCGTTATTTAAGTATGGGATTGTTTGAATAAGAAACATAATAAAAGAGATTGTATGTATCATATACAATCTCTTCTTTGTTTTATTTTACTAATTTTTTTAATATAGGTAAACGACCAATCCGATCACCAAGAATATGTGATGCTAGGCCACTTGTTAATACGAAAGTAAGATAGACAATTCCTCCAACCACGCCGCAAATAATAACGATTAGCAATGATTCGATATAAGGTTGTCCAGGGATTAGCCATCCGATAATCGTTTTTAATCCTATTACGACAGCGGACATTGCTGCGGAGTAAATTGTAATAAGAAATACTGTTTTAGCTGTTTCTGCAATATCAAACTTCGCAAATTTGACGATGCAATATAGCATAATGATATCAGAAACGAGATATCCAAGAATTGTTCCAAGTACTGCTCCATGCCCACCTAATAGATATAGAAGTGGCGTATTCACTAAGATTTTTACGAGAATACCAACTGAGAATGCAATCATTGTTTTTCGCTGATAATCAATGCCTTGTAAAATGGCTGCTGAAACAGTGAAAATCGCACTTAATACTGCTGATGGTGCATAAGAAATTAAATATTGAGACCCGCCTAAAGCGGTATCAGGACTCATATATACCATTCGGAATGCGTCATATGCGATGCTAGCGAGTCCGAATGCAGCAGGGATTGTGAAGAATAATAACAACTGGAAAATCTTTGTAATTTGTTCTTGTAATTCTTCTAGTTTCCCGCTTGTAAATGATTTTGTTATCGCTGGAATAATCGTAAGTGAAAATCCAGTTGCGAGCGAAGCGGGAATCATAATTAATTTTTGAGCATAGTTCGTTATATAAGCGAAAATCGCATTCGCAGTTTCAAGCGGTGTTCCAATTGCTCTTAGTGCATCAGCAACTGTATATTGATCCACTAAAGTATAAAGTGGAATAGCGATCCCTACAAAAACAATAGGGATTGCGTAACGAAGTAGCTCCATATAAATGCTTTTTAATGAAACGTTTGAAGCCCTTGTTTTTAGTTCGCCTGCAGGTGGTTTTAAATGATTATATTTTTTCCAATACATGATTAAAATTGAAACGCTGGCAATTGCTCCAATAACAGCTCCGAATGTAGCGACTGCAACAGAAGAAGCAACGGAACCACCTAGTAATTTTGAAACGATAAAACTACCTACTAAAATGAAAATGACACGTGCAATTTGTTCCACAACTTGAGAAACAGCACTTGGCTTCATATGTTGGAATCCTTGGAAATATCCACGTGTTACACTCATTGCTGGAACAATAATGAGCGCAAAACTTAATGCTCGCATTGTAAGTGTTACATCAGCGATAAACCCCGGATCAGGTGTTTTGGAACGAATAATAAACTGCGATACGTAAGGTGCTCCGATAAATAAGATTAAAAATCCAGCGAAACCCATAAGCAGCATGATTTTCACACTAGAATTATACAGTTTCTTACTTGTGTTATAGTCACCTAATGCATTATATTTAGCGACAAATTTCGATACAGCAATTGGAATGCCGGCTGTTGAAAAGCTAAGCAAGATGCCATACCAAGAATATGCATACGCATATAAAGCAACCCCTTGTTCACCAACTAATAGTTGAAAGGGAAAGAAGTATATAAAGCCTAAAATACGCGAAATCATTGTGGCACCGCTTAGTAAAGCTGTACCTTTTAAAACTTTTGAAGTAGACAAAACCTTTCCTCCTACTCGTGCTCTGTTACAATCATCCTATACTACTATAAACCTGTCAGTGGATTTTATAAAGCATAAACCATAAGTCGTGCAATAGTATTCATCAAAAAGTCATATTTTGAATTTTTATAGCAACAAATAGCAAATTAATACATAAAAATTCAAAAAAATCAGTTGACACTCTTTTTATTGTATGATAAAAATGATAGTAATCAATTCGGAAAACATATAGTTGGGCAATGAAAGGGTAAAGTAGTGAAAATCTCCCTATGACAGAGAGCTGATGGTTGGTGCGAATCAGTATATAGATTATTCATGAAGTTCGTCCTGGAGCATCTTTCATAAATCTCACATTGTGAAGAAATGAAAGACGGTAGTATATACCGTTATCAAATAAAGTGGTGAAGAATTTTTTCACAACTAGGGTGGTACCGCGATATATATCGTCCCTACGTTTTTACGTAGGGACGTTTTTTATTTAGGGGTTATTTTAGTTGTATCTTCATAACTAGGGTGGTACCGCGATATTTTATCGTCCCTACGTTTTCGTAGGGGCTTTTTTTATTTCGGCAGTTTCTTAGTATTCTTCACAACTAGGGTGGTACCGCGATATTTTTATCGTCCCTACGTTACTGTAGGGGCGATTTTTTGTTTCTGAAGGGAAGTGGTTGTATTAGAAAGGGAAGAGGATAGAACAATACGAGTAAGTATGAAATGTAATAACAAGAAAAAATAGAAGAAGAGAGGAGATAGAAAGATGAATTCACAGCAATGGACATCGAAATTAGGTTTCGTTTTAGCTGCAGCAGGTTCAGCAATTGGCCTTGGCGCAATTTGGAAGTTTCCGTATATGGCCGGTATTGGAGGGGGCGGTGCCTTCTTCCTAATATTCATTGGTTTTACTTTACTGATTGGTTTACCTTTATTATTGGCAGAATTTTCAATCGGAAGAAGTACGCAAAAAGAGGCTGTTGATGCGTATAGAGAGATCGCTCCTAAAACATTATGGCCGTGGGTTGGTAAGTTAGGGATTGTAACATGTTTCATATTGCTTTCTTTCTACAGTGTTGTAGGAGGTTGGATTTTATTATATTTATGGAATGCAATTACAGGTAGACTATGGGAAGGAAATGGTGCATACGAAGCAACATTTGGTGAAATCATTTCCAATCCATATTTAGCAGTTGGATCACAGCTATTATTTATTCTTATTACTATTTTTATCGTAAGTAAAGGCGTGCAAAATGGTGTTGAAAAAGTAAATAAATACTTTATGCCAGCACTATTCGTTTTGTTCTTTGTGTTAATTGTTCGTGCGCTTACATTAGATGGAGCGGGAGAAGGGGTACGTTTCTTCTTACAACCTGATTTTTCGCATGTAACGTCTGAGGTTGTTTTATATGCGATGGGGCAATCGTTCTTCTCATTATCTGTCGGTGTGGCAGTAATGGTAACGTATAGCTCGTA
Organism: Bacillus sp. FSL K6-0042; assembly: GCF_038006685.1. NCBI lineage: Bacteria > Bacillati > Bacillota > Bacilli > Caryophanales > Bacillaceae > Bacillus > Bacillus sp. FSL K6-0042. The sequence goes on along the minus strand of NZ_JBBOVS010000001.1, from coordinate 1,388,376 downwards.
CTTGCCGAAAGAAGAAAATTTACCGCGTTCAGCATTTTCTATTGTTGGTTTAACACTTGTTATTACATTACTTGCGGGACTTGCAATTTTCCCGGTTGTATTTGCATTTGGAATGGAGCCATCTCAAGGACCGGGATTACTATTTATTGTATTACCGGCTATCTTCAGTAAAATGGCATTTGGAAAACTATTTTTCATTATTTTCTTATTACTATTCTTTTTTGCTACTGTAACATCTGCAATTTCTATGTTAGAGATTAGTGTTGCTTCCTTAACAAAAAAAGGAAAGGGAAAACGTGAAAAAATGGCATTGATTGTTGGATTACTAATCTTTGTTGTTGGAATTCCATCGGCACTATCATATGGTGTATTAAGTGATGTGAAGCTCTTTGGAAAAACAGTGTTTGATTTAGCAGACTTTGCAGTAAGTAACGTTCTTATGCCGCTTGGTGTATTATTAGTTGCAATCTTCGTGCCGTTAAAAATGAAGAAAGATGTATTAATGAAAGAACTGGGTGTAAGTAAAAATAAAGGCTATAAATTATTTGTATTATGGTTGTTCTTACTTCGCTATATAGCGCCAATTGCAATTATTACCGTATTTTTAAATGTAATTGGAGTGATTTAAAGTACAAAAGGCTCTAGCATAACGTTATGCTAGAGCCTTTTAATTATAGAATTATCTTTTCTGCAATTCGTTTACTGTAACAAATTGATAGCCTTTTTTAGATAAAGAATCTAAAATGCCTTCAATGGTCTTTAAGGAATTATCAGAATCGTCATACATGGAATGTAATAAAATGATAGATCCAGGTTCTACATTTTTTGTAGGACCATCATCAAAGGTTAGGGCGAAGACTTTTTGATTTGTTTCTACTCGATTTGTTAATTTACCAAATAGTTGATACGTTCGTGAATTCATTAATTTATAAGTTCCAAAGAGTAGGAAGAGTGGTTAGTATAATCAATGATGTAATGATTCTTTTGTTCATAAAGCGCCCTCACATTATTTTTAATTTTAAAAAGTAGTGGGATGCAAGTGAGGAAAATTTATCATATAATAAAGTTGAATCAAAAGGTATATTAGGAGGTGTTGATATGGCGATTACAATACAATTGCCAGACACTGCAGCGTCTCATGCAAAGCCAAGTATGGAAATGGCGATACTTTGCGTGAGGTAGACAAGTAATATTCAATCGCCAAAATGAGCTCGTATCATTTCTTTTATATTTGGCTTTGCACCTTATTGAAATGAACTATAAAAAATAAGGGGCGAGCAGAAATGAAATACGTAAAGGCAGCGACTGTTTTACCAGAAAGCTTAATTGCAGAAATTCAAAAGTATGTACAAGGTGAAACAATTTACATTCCAAAACAAGAAACTAAACATTATAAATGGGGTGCACGATCTGGCGGAAGAAAGCAACTTGATGCACGGAATAGAGACATTAAACATGCTTTTAAAAGTGGAACTACCATTCATCGATTAGCAGAGGAATACTTTCTTTCTACGGAAACGATAAAAAAAATCGTGTATTCAAAATAATAATGAAAAGCACTGATTATTCAATTAGAAATAATCAGTGCTTTTTGTGTATACTTTGTTTATGAATCGTTTTCGACATTTTATAAAATAAGTGTATTGTATACAATAAAAAGAGATCAACAATTTGTATGGAGTGATAATAATGGAAGCATTTATTAGAAGTGATCAATATAATTTTATAAAATCACAAACTCATATTCTAGCGCATGGACACGCAACAGCAAACGATAGAGGTGTTATTGCTGCGCTGAAGTCTCTTGCAATAGAAAAAGTGTTACATGTTTTTGAAAATCTTACTGATGAACAAAAAAAAATAATCGATACGATTTTGGCAGTTGAAAATAGAGAGAACGCAGAAGCGTTTTTACTTCAGTTAAATCCATATGTTATTCCGTTTCAGGAAATTACACCACAAGCGTTAAAAAAAATATTTCCTAAAGCTAAAAAATTGAAGCTTCCTGAAATAGAAGAAATAAATATGAAAGAAATGTCGTATTTAGGTTGGATTGATAAAGGAACGGGCAGAAAGTTTATTGTAGCAAAGGCTAAAAATAAGTTTGTTGGCTTGCAAGGCACATTCCAAAGTATAAATAAAAAGGGCATTTGCTCATTATGCCACGGTCATGAAGAAGTAGGGATGTTTTTAGTTGAAATAAAAGGTGATGTACCAGGTACCTTTGTTAAGAAAGGAAACTATATTTGCAAAGATAGTATAGTGTGTAATCAGAATATGACTTCACTTGATAAATTACATGACTTTATTGAGAGATTGAGGAAATAAATTATTGCAAAAGATCGTACTAAACTACATTCATCACTATAATTGTATGTGAGTTCAAGAAAACAAAAATGACCTGTTCCCTAAAGAATAGAGGGAACAGGTCTAGGGATACTTTTCAATAGGTAGGAGATGTAAATCTCTACCCATTGAAATTCACTTAGATCATAACGCCATTATCTGCAAAGCGATACCACTTTCCATCAATGAACAGGTAGCTAGTAGCCATGGAACCATTTGTATTTAGATAATACCAAGTAGATCCTTCTTTTAACCAGCCAGTAGCCACAGAACCATTTGTATTTAGATAATACCAAGTAGATCCTTCTTTTAACCAGCCAGTAGCCATAGAACCATTTGTATTTAGATAATACCAAGTAGATCCTTCTTTTAACCAGCCAGTAGCCATAGAACCATTTGCATTTAGATAGTACCAAGTATCGCCTGCTGGTAACCAGCCTGTAGCCATAGTCCCATCTCCATAAAAGAAATACCAAGTCCCTTTTATATTTTTCCATGCTGTAGCCATGGAACCATCTTCATTATAGTAATACCAAGTGCCTTTATAGGGCCCACTAGTAATCTCACGCCAACCTGTCACCATAGTCCCATTATCATTAAAATAATACCCTTTATCATTAATCAATTTTTCCCCTATAGCCATGGAACCATCTTCATTGTAGTAATGCCAGCCGTCGGAACCACCAAAGTGTTTCCAACCTGTCACCATGTTGCCATTATCATTAAAGTAAAATGTTTGTCCTATAATCGTTTTTTTATCTGTGGCCATGAATCCTTCTTCATCGAAGTAATACCAAGTGCCTTTAATATTTTTCCAATCTTTAACCATGGAGCCATCTTCATTAAAATAACGCCATTTTCCGTTATAAGACACAGGTCCATTAAATTGTTTCCAACCTGTCATCATAGCTCCATTATCATTAAAATAATATGTTTTTTTATTAATAGTTTTCAAGTCTGTAACCATAATTCCATCTTTACCAAAGAAATACCAAGTGCCGTTGATCTTTTTCCAATCTTTAGCTGTATTACCATCTTCATTAAAGTAATACCAAGAACCTCCATATTTTGACCAATGTGGAACCATAGCCCCATTTACTTCACCTTGCTCAATTGCATATGTATGATTTTGAACAACTACATTTTCTTCTGCATGAGAAACTGTAGGAACTACAAACATTGCAGCCATTAAAATTGGTAAAATAGATTTCTTCATTTTCCATATCCCCCAAATAATGAATAATTTTAGTTTTTATTTTCACAAAAGAATTATATTCTGTAATATTGAAATAATCAATGTGTCTTGTAATATAAATGTAATGTTTTTTGATTTATTGAAATTTAATTTGCTTTTTTGTCATAAATTAAGTGGGTTTCCAATTTAAGTAACTTACTTTATTTCTTGAATCATTATCATCCCTTGAATAGACCGCACCAATTACAATTATATATGTAAAATAAAAACGCCTATTATATCATGTGTGCCATTTTATAAACGCACTCTTTTAATAAGTGATTTATGAAATTTCTTGCCTTTTAATAAAAACTATTTTTCATACTTTGTATGTTGATTAGAATAAGCTATTCAATTATGCATAGACAGAAAAAGAGTGAATAGAGGGTAACGAATCATTTTCTATATGGCATGATTTTTGCACTTTAATAAAAAAACATTCATATAAAAAAAGTTTCTTTCGGGTGCAAAAAATTATGTTTGAAAAGGGGAAATGAGAAATGAAATATCCACTAACACCAGATGTAAAACCGGAATTTTGTACGACAGGTACATTTATGAGATTACCTTCAAGTAATGAGCAAGCAAAAGTGGCTATTTTAGGGATGCCTTTTGATACTGCTGCTTCTTTTCGCGTTGGTGCGCGTTTTGCTCCACAAGCAATCCGTCAAGCATCGATGACTTTGTTTCCATATCATCCGATTCATCATGTTTATCCGTTTGATGACACAAATGCGATTGATATTGGTGATGTTTCTGTGATTCCACATAATATTCATCGCAGCTATGATTTAATAGAGGAAGCCGTTTTTGGGTTAATGCAGCAAGGAATCATTCCAATAGGTCTTGGAGGGGATCATTCTGTTACATTAGCAAGCCTTCGTGCGGCAGCGAAAGTTCATGGACCTGTGGCAATGATTCATTTCGATTCGCACACAGATACATGGGATACATATTATGAGGAAAAATATTGGCACGGTTCGCCGTTTATACGTGCACATGAAGAAGGGTTACTACAGCCAGACAAAGTATTTCAAATTGGAATTCGTGGAACATTGAATCATCCTGGTGATATAGAAGCTAGCAATGACTTAGGATATAACGTTATTACAACAGCAGAATTATGTAATCGTGGTTTTGAAAGTGTCCTTGAGCAAATGCGAACAACGATTGGCGATACACCGTGTTTCTTAACGTTTGATATTGATTTTGTAGATCCATCTTGTGCGCCTGGTACAGGGACATTAGAAGTTGGGGGATTTAACAGTCGTGAGACATTAAATATGGTGCGTTCATTAAGTGGTTTTAATTATATTGGTTTCGATTTAGTGGAAGTGTTACCGCCATATGATCAAGCTCAAATTACTTCTTTATTAGCTGCGACACTAGTACATGATTTTGCTAGTTTGATTGCATTACAGTTGAAAAATGCAGCGAATAAGTAGAGAAATGATTTATTATATTGGAAAATAAAAAAGGTCAATGAGAAGATCTTCTCATTGACCTAAAGTATTCTCGTTGTTCATGAAGCAGGAATTTTTAAAAGATAATAAAAGTTAACCATAGCAAGATGTCAGGTAATAAAAAAACACTACCTGTTCAAATTATTGAAAAGGTAGTGAGAGATATGATTAATTCTTTTTCCAATTTTCTTCAATAAAATCTTCACGACCGGACTCTTTACGTTCCTGAGCATATTTCTCAGGATTTTTTTTGTAAAAATGTTGATGATATTCTTCCGCTTCGTAAAAAGGAGCAGCTGGACGAATTTCCGTCACGATTGGACCCTTAAACATACCGCTTTCTGCTATTGCTAGCTTTGATTTCTTAGCTAGTTCTTTTTGGCTTTCATTATGATAAAAAATTGCTGTGCGATAGGATGGCCCACGGTCAAAAAATTGTCCACCGTCATCAGTCGGATCAATTTGTGGCCAATATAAATCTAGCAATTTTTGATAAGGAAAAATAGAGGGATCGAATGTAATTTGAACAACTTCTAAATGTCCAGATGTTCCTGATTTCACTTGTTCGTATGTTGGATTTTCGATATGACCACCAGCATAGCCTGAAACAACTTTTTGAATACCAGGAAGTTCGTCAAATGGTTTTACCATGCACCAAAAGCAGCCACCTGCAAAGGTTGCGAGTTCGTATGTTTTTTCTGTCATTGCTGTAATCCTCCTAAATAGATATGTTTTATCTAGTATTATATAAATTGTTTTATTGCGCAATAAAAAAGATTTGAAACTATATGTTTTTTATAGACAAGAACCACCGCTCGCATCAATCAATTGACCGGTAATCCAACGGCTATCAGGGGAAGCAAGAAATGCAGCAGTATCTGCAATGTCCTCTATTTCACCTTGCTCACTTCTTAGGTTACTGTAAAGAAAGTTAAAGGGATTGTAGACAGTGTGAACATTTTTGTATTCCTCACAATGAATTTAAGCTGGCTATACAAATGACTTAATGATGAATCTGAATCATTATGGAGGCGCATTAAAGAACAACGATTCATATTTCAGGATATTGCAAATAGCGTGAAAATTCATTATATTGGAATGCGATGAATTTTCATAAGTTGAATTGAGCTATATCTCCTAGGATCTAAAAAAGATGCAAGAACAGAAGGTTAGGGTAGGTGTACGGTTAGATTCAGTAGCAAATTTTTATTTGGAGTATAAACGGTGAAGTACCTGAAAACTTCCTATCAGCCAATAATTGTACGAATAGCTTGACCCTAAAAATAAGTAGGCAAAGAAAACTCTTACTCCCTATAAAAATTGGACTTTTGATGATAAGAGGTAACAGTCGCAAAAGAACGGTGAGTTCTCTTTTAGCTTTTATATATTCATTCAAATGATAAGAGTTGTAGTAAAATGGATCTTATTTTAATGATTATTTTGGTATAATTGCACATTATTAGTAAAAGTAAATACACATGATTCGTCTAACATTAACTCTCGGTGTCAGCAACCGGATAACTACTTAAGGCTGAAAAAGAATTTGCTAATTTTTTCGCAAAATGTAATGGGGGCTCCACTGATTGGAGATGAATGTACATGATTAATGGACTCGTATATAACCAATGGTTGTGTAAAGCACTAACAATAATTCCCTGTTGCACAATTGAACGCATAAATGAAGGGATTTCTTCTTGCAAAACAGCAATTTCTCCTAAATTTAAAGCATTTCCACTTTGATCCAAAGATTCAAAACTTACTCCTACAGGTATTACATAGCCACTCAGCTTTCCTTGAACAAGAACATTAAAATTGCGACGTAAAGATACCGAACAACCATTTTGATTTATTTTACTTTTTCCTTTAAGAATTGTAGCAAATTGTCCGCAAAGAATATTTAAGTCATTCATGGATCTACTCCCCTTTATCGTACAAAATGATGTATTTAGAGTTATAAGATAAAAAAGATTTATCTTATATTATCGTATAGTTCATGCGATAGGCTCATGCAGATTTTGTGAACTACCCGCCACTTAACGCTCTTACGAGCTGTTTGAAGTGGGGGCTTCTCGGTTAGTCGTTACTTTTATTAGCTAACGAATTAGTCGTAAGACCACGAGCTATCTCCCATGTTCCATAGGTTCTTTGATATGATTTATGATCATGCTAACAAGCGTATCGCTTCATTTTTGATGTTGATTGCAGCATTATAATCTCTATCTATTGACGTACCACAATCACAAACATACTCTCGTTCAGATAGTGCTAAATCCTTTACGTTTCCACAACTACTGCATGTTTTTGTAGAAGGAAACCATTTATCAATCTTCACAAGTTGTTTGCCTTGTTCTTGTAACTTATAGGCTAAAAAAGTCGTGAACATCCCCCACCCATTATCAGCAACACTTTTACCAAAGTTAAGTGCTCGTGACATCCCTTTCATGTTCAAGTCTTCAATTGCTACAACATCAAAGTTATCGACTAATTCTTTTGACTTATGATGAAGGAAGTTCGATTGCTTGAAAAGTTTAGTCCTATTGATAATGGAAGGATAAAAAATATAGAACAGGGCATGAATAGTAAGTATAAATATAAATATATTTGCTTTTGTAGTTATTTTTATATAGACTCGTGTATTTAGGTTAAATACACATTTTCATGAAGGTTCGATTTATTCTTGTATTGGTGAAATAATCAAGTTTCATTTGTGGTAACTTGATTTTCCATCATTTAGAGTAAGTGTAGGGGATTTTATATAAAGTGATTTTTTGAACAAAGGAGTTTTTATGAAAAAAAACATAGGTAAGAAAAAGACTGGACTACTAAAAGGAGTAATGCTGATAACAAAAATAGCTTTAGCTTCGGGTTTATCATGGGAATTAGCAAAAATGCTAGGATCAAAACATCCTTATTTGGCACCACTGACTGTTATTCTTTCTATACAAGAAACAGTCCAACATTCTGCCATGTATGCTTTTTACAGAATTATCGGCACTATTTTCGGGATTTCCGTTACCGTTTTTATTATCAATCATTTAGAAGTAAATGGGTGGACGATAGGATTATTATTGTTCGGAGGAATGTTGCTCCCAGTTATACTAAGAGTACATAAAACCATAATACATCAAGTAGCTTTAACTATCTTATTAGTTTTTGTCTTTGTTCATAAAACAAACTATTATGTCATAGATCGAATCAGAGATACTATTATAGGGGCACTTATTGCCATTATTATCCATGTAATAATTTTTCCACCCAATTATGTGAAGGAAGCTCGTCAGACATTAAGTCAATTTGGATTTCATCTTGTACAGTTGTTTGAAAGAACAGCTAATTGGGTAAATACGAATTGTGGCTCTGTTAACGGACAGCAGTTAAGAAAAGATGTGACGAATCTACTTCAGGAACTGCATCAAGCGCAAAAAGATTTTAAGCTGGCGGAAAAAAGTTTGAAATTGAATCCATTTGCTAAGAATAAAAAACAAATATTAAAACAAAACGAACAATTCCTTGTGCAGTTAAAGGTAGGGTATATCTATCTTTCTAATATAATCAATACATTCAGTGACTGGTCTAACACAGACTGCATTTCAAAAACGGATCAACAACAATGGACGATTCAACTACAAATGCTAGGAAGATACATAGAAAATCAACTCAATAAGAGTTCAGAGGATCGTCAAAATTCTAGGGTTTCTAAATTTCACCTAGATTTATTAGACTTATCTTCGATTTCTGTACAAATCAATATCTCACCAGAATTAGAGCACTATAGATATCAATTGGGTTTGTATAATGAAACGCTTAAATTTATTCAAGAGTTAAGGAAGGATAATTATTACTAGCTCGGTTCTTGTACAAAAAAATCTGCGGGGATGCTAGGTTAGCAAAAAAGTTTCTTCTTAACATGCCGAAATCTATGTTTTAACAAAAAAGATCTACCTTTAAGCATTCGGATTATAATTTAAAATATAAATTTTCAAAAAATATATTGACAATAAAACGAACAAAGTCCTATAATACGTGTAACAACTGAAAGTTAATTAAGAATTTTCTAACTTTCATATATTTTATATGCAAAGAAGAGGAAAGTAGATGATTATGAAAGTTTCAGAGAGCTGCCCCGTGGCTGTGAGGGTGGTAACGATTGAATCATTGAAAATCACCTTGGAGCATCGCTTGCGAAAGGAAAACTGAGTAGAGGGCGGCGGTTTCATCTCCGGTAAAAGGATGAAAGTCTGATAGGACTTACAAAGCTTATATTTTGTGAGAAATATAAGGAAGCTGAGTGGTAACGCGAAACTCTCGCCTCAGCAATCAAAGCTACTATGATGTAGTGATTGATTGCTGAGGCGAGAGTTTTTATTTTAGAAAATAGAATAGAAGAATGCAAAGAAGAGGAGAGTAAACGATACAAATTGTTTCAGAGAGCTGCCCCGTGGCTGTGAGGGTGGTAACAATTGCATCGGTTGAAGATCACCTCAGAGCACTGCCTTCGAACAAAGTGAGTAGAGAGCAGCGGAGTTGTTCACGATAAAAGAACAAAAGTCTAATAGGACTTACAGAGCTTATATTTCGCGAGAAGTATAAGGAAGCTGAGTGGTACCACGATTCCCTCGTCTCAGCAATGGATTGCTACACGTTTGTAGAAAATCGATTGTTGAGACGAGGATATTTTTATAGTTAATATACAGAAGATTCAGATAAAATATATTCTTCTCAGCAATCGATATAAAGATGGATTGCATGTAAATAGATAAAAAAAGAGGAGCGATGTAGGATGGGAAACCAGTATATCTATATGAATGGGGAATTAGTAGAAAAAGAAAAGGCGGTTGTATCTGTTTATGACCACGGTTTTTTATATGGAGACGGCGTATTTGAGGGGATTCGTAGCTACGGAGGAAATGTATTTTGTTTAAAAGAGCATTTAAAGCGTTTATATGAATCTGCGAAATCAATTTTACTAACGATCCCGATGACAGTAGAAGAGATGGAACAGGCGGTTTTACAAACACTGCAAAAAAATGAATATGCAGATGCATATATTAGATTGATTGTTTCAAGAGGAAAAGGAGATTTAGGACTTGACCCAAGAAGCTGTACGAAACCAAGCGTCATCATTATTGCGGAACAGTTAAAGTTGTTCCCACAAGAATTTTATGATAATGGTCTTAGCGTTGTATCTGTTGCGTCTCGTCGAAATATGCCAGATGCGCTTGATCCACGTATTAAATCGATGAACTATTTAAATAACGTACTCGTAAAGATTGAAGCAGCACAAGCGGGTGTGCTAGAAGCGCTTATGTTAAATCAGCAAGGGTATGTTTGTGAAGGATCGGGAGATAACGTGTTCGTTGTGAAAGATGGAAAAGTAGTAACACCACCTGCATATTTAGGAGCTCTTGAAGGGATTACAAGGAATAGTGTTATTGAACTTTGTGAAAGGTTAGGTATTCCATGTGAAGAAAGACCATTTACTCGCCACGATGTATACGTGGCAGATGAAGTTTTTTTAACTGGTACAGCAGCTGAGTTAATTCCAGTAGTCAAAGTAGATTCAAGAGAAATCGGAAATGGAAAGCCAGGGGAAGTAACGAAACAGTTAACAGAAGAATTTAAAAAGTTAACGAGAGAGCGAGGAGTGCGCGTTCCGGGACTAGCGGAAAGCTTAGCTTAACGAATAGGGGAAGGAGTTAGCGAAATGGTGGAACAACATGCAGTGTGTGATGAAGTGGATTACGGAAAAATAAAAAAAGTAACAGGTGCCGGACATGTCATCCAATGCTTGCAAAAATTAGGTGTAACAACAGTGTTTGGTTATCCAGGCGGAGCTATTTTACCAGTTTATGACGCCCTGTATGGCAGTGGATTAAAACATGTGTTAACGCGACATGAACAAGCAGCTATTCATGGAGCAGAAGGGTATGCGAGAGCTTCTGGAGAGGTCGGGGTAGTATTTGCTACCTCCGGCCCAGGAGCTACAAACTTAGTTACTGGTTTAGCAGATGCGTATATGGATTCGATTCCTTTAGTGGTAATTACAGGTCAAGTGGCGACACCTCTCATTGGAAAAGATGGATTTCAAGAAGCGGATGTTGTGGGAATTACAATGCCGGTTACAAAACATAATTATCAAGTACGAGATGTAAATCAGCTATCACGTATATTACAGGAGGCATATTATATTGCTAAAAGTGGACGGCCAGGCCCAGTATTAATTGATATTCCAAAGGATATTCAAAATGCTATTGTAACGAACTTTTTTGAAGGGGAAGTTCAAATTCCGGGTTATAAGCCACGAATCGTCCCAGACAAAATGCAGCTGGAGAGCGTAGCGGAGGCCATTTCAAAAGCAGAGCGCCCGCTACTATATATCGGCGGCGGTGTAATTCATGCAGATGCAACCGAAGAGCTTCTAACATTTGCAAGAGAGAACCGTATTCCAGTCGTTTCGACTTTAATGGGACTCGGCGCTTATCCGCCGGGAGATCCACTGTTTTTAGGAATGCTAGGCATGCATGGTACGTATGCCGCAAATATGGCAGTAACGGAATGTGATTTACTTCTTGCCTTAGGTGTTCGTTTTGACGACCGAGTAACAGGAAAGTTAGAACTATTTTCACCTCATTCTAAAAAGGTACATATCGATATTGATCCAGCGGAACTTCATAAAAATGTGACTGTAGAATATCCAGTTGTTGGAGATGTGAAGCGAGCGTTGCACATATTAGGAGATATGCGAATAGAGTGTCAAACTGATACATGGGTAGAGAGAGTAAAAGAATGGAAAGAAGAGTACCCACTGTCATACGAACAACAGGGAGGGAAATTAAAACCACAACATGTAATTGCTTTACTAAGTGAACTAACAAATGGTGAAGCAATTGTGACCACAGAAGTTGGGCAGCATCAAATGTGGGCAGCGCATTTTTATAAGGCACAAAAACCGCGAACATTTCTTACATCTGGCGGACTAGGAACGATGGGGTTTGGATTCCCAGCAGCAATCGGTGCTCAGCTTGCCTTTGAGGATAAGTTAGTTGTTTGTATTGCGGGAGATGCTTCATTTCAAATGAACATTCAAGAATTGCAAACAATTGCTGAAAATAATATTCCAGTGAAAGTTTTTATTATTAATAACAAGTTTTTAGGTATGGTAAGACAATGGCAAGAGATGTTCTATGAAAATCGTTTATCAGAATCACAGATTGGATCACCTGATTTTGTGAAAGTAGCAGAAGCATATGTAGTAAAGGGTTTGCGTGCTACAAATCCGATTGAAGCGAAACAAGCCATGTTAGAAGCATTTTGTTATCAAGGGCCAGTTGTTGTTGATTTTTGTGTAGAAGAGGGCGAAAACGTATTTCCAATGGTTCCTCCTAATAAAGGGAATCATGAAATGATTATGAAGAGGTGGGAAGAATGAGTCATACTTTTTCACTCGTTGTCAATAACGACCCTGGAGTTTTACTAAGAGTAAGTGGGGTTTTTGCTCGGCGTGGTTATAATATTTCTTCTTTAGATTTAAATGAAGGAGAAACGAGAGAAATTTCGAAAATGAAACTTACAGCGGTTTGTACTGAAAATGAAGCGACACTGCTCGTAAATCAGTTGAAAAAGTTAATTGATGTATTGCAAGTAAATAAATTATAAGGAGTGTATGAAAAAATGAAAACATATTATGAACAAGATGCAAATTTAGAGGTATTAGCAGGGAAAACGGTGGCAGTAGTTGGTTATGGGTCACAAGGTCATGCGCAAGCGCAAAATTTACGTGATTCCGGTGTTCATGTTGTAGTGGGGGTTCGTCCAGGAAAATCTTTTAACGTAGCGAAAGCGGATGGTTTTGAAGTAATGTCAGTTTCAGAAGCGGTACGAACCGCAGACGTTGTACAAGTATTATTGCCAGATGAACAGCAGGCACATGTATATCGAAATGAAGTAGAAAAGAATCTTCGCGAAGGACAAATGTTACTTTTCTCGCATGGATTTAATATTCACTTTGGACAAATTCAGCCACCAAGTTACGTAGATGTAGCGATGGTTGCGCCAAAAAGTCCAGGACATCTTGTTCGCCGCGTATTTCAAGAAGGAAATGGTGTTCCAGCTTTAGTTGCCGTTTATCAAAATGCGACTGGAAACGCTTTTGATGTAGCTCTTGCATATGCCAAAGGAGTTGGTTGTACACGTGCTGGTGTAATTGAAACATCATTCCAAGAAGAAACAGAGACGGATTTATTTGGAGAACAAGCTGTATTATGCGGCGGGGTAACTGCACTTGTGAAAGCAGGCTTTGAAACGTTAACAGAAGGTGGATATCGTCCGGAGATTGCATATTTCGAATGCTTACATGAGCTAAAGTTAATTGTTGATTTAATGTACGAAGGTGGTCTAACAAATATGCGCCATTCTATTTCAGATACAGCAGAGTTTGGTGACTATGTAACAGGATCTAGAATTGTTACAGATGAAACGAAAAAAGAAATGAAACGAGTTCTTGCGGAGATTCAGCAAGGCGAATTTGCAAAGAAATGGATTTTAGAAAATCAAGCAGGACGTCCAACTTACAATGCGATGAAAAAGGCAGAGCAAAATCATCAACTTGAAAAAGTAGGAGCAGAATTACGAGAGATGATGACTTGGATCCAGCAACCAAAGGAGAAAGAGTTAGTGAAAAAGTAGTAGGAGATAGATAAGTGAAAATGAACAGAAGGGACTTGAAAAGATGAGAAGTGACATGATTAAAAAGGGATTTGACAAAGCACCACATCGTAGTTTATTAAAAGCAACTGGTTTAAAAGATGAAGACTTTGATAAGCCGTTTGTAGCAATTTGTAATTCTTTTATTGAAATTATTCCAGGTCATAAACATTTAAATGAATTTGGTCGTCTTGTAAAAGAAGCGGTACGTGCAGCTGGTATGGTTCCGTTTGAGTTTAATACAATTGGGGTAGATGATGGGATTGCGATGGGGCATATCGGTATGCGCTATTCGCTCCCAAGCCGTGAAATTATCGCCGATTCAGTGGAAACGGTAGTAAATGCACACTGGTTTGATGGGATGATTTGTATTCCGAACTGTGACAAAATCACACCAGGTATGATGATGGCCGCATTACGTGTTAACATTCCGACTGTATTTGTTTCTGGTGGTCCAATGGCTGCAGGGAAAACATCAAAAGGAGAAGTAGTCGACTTAAGTTCCGTTTTTGAAGGGGTAGGTGCCTATCAATCTGGGAGAATTTCAGAAGAAGAGTTAAAGGATATTGAAGATCACGGTTGTCCATCTTGTGGTTCTTGTTCAGGTATGTTCACTGCAAATTCAATGAACTGTTTATGTGAAGTATTAGGGCTTGCGCTTCCTGGGAATGGTAGCATTTTAGCAACAGACCCAAGGCGTGAAGAACTAATTCAACAAGCAGCTGAAAAATTAAAAGTATTAATTGAATGTGATATTAAACCACGAGATATCGTAACAGAAGAAGCGATTGACGATGCATTTGCATTAGATATGGCGATGGGAGGATCAACAAATACGGTATTACATACGTTAGCAATCGCACAGGAAGCGGGACTTGATTATGATATGAGCCGAATTGATGCAGTTTCAAGACGCGTTCCACATTTATGTAAAGTGAGCCCAGCTTCTAATTGGCATATGGAAGATATTGATCGTGCAGGTGGTATCAGCGCTATTTTAAAAGAATTAAGTAGAAAAGAAGGTGTACTCCATCTGGACCGTATTACAGCTACTGGCCAGACATTACGAGAAAACATCGCTCATGCAGAGATTCAAGATAAAGAAGTAATTCACTCTCTTGAAAATCCTCATAGTGAAGAAGGTGGTCTGCGTATATTAAAAGGAAACCTTGCAAAAGATGGTGCTGTTATTAAAAGTGGTGCAACAGAAGTGAAACGTTTTGAAGGACCATGTGTTATTTTTGGGTCTCAAGACGAGGCGCTTGCAGGGATTATGCTAGGTAAAGTGAAAAAAGGAGATGTTGTTGTTATTCGTTATGAAGGCCCAAGAGGTGGACCTGGTATGCCAGAAATGTTAGCTCCAACTTCAGCAATTGCTGGTATGGGATTAGGCGCAGATGTTGCACTATTAACAGATGGTCGGTTTTCAGGCGCATCACGCGGCATTTCAGTAGGACATATTTCACCAGAGGCTGCTGCTGGCGGAGAGATTGCACTTCTCGAACAAGGCGATATTGTATGTATTGATGTAGAGGAACGTTTACTTGAAGTGAGAGTAAGTGATGAAGAATTAGAAAAACGGAGGAAAGAATGGAAAAAACCAGAGTTAAAAGTGAAAACAGGATGGCTTGGGCGCTATGCACAAATGGTAACATCAGCGAATACAGGTGCAGTGCTAAAAATGCAAAATTTTGATTAAATCCATATAAAAGAGATAAGGAATGATACGAGATGGTGCAAAATGTAAGGGAGAGAGTGAAAATCGAAGATATCCTTGTGGCTCATAATCATATGAAGGATATCGTCAATAAAACACCGCTCCAGCGGGATTCAGTTTTATCTGAGAAATATGAATGTGATGTATATGTGAAACGAGAAGACTTACAAGTAATTCGTTCGTTTAAAATTCGAGGTGCTTACAATTTAATTCAAAGCTTATCGAAAGAACAATTACAAAATGGGGTTGTATGTGCTAGTGCTGGTAATCATGCGCAAGGGGTTGCTTATACGTGTAATTTATTGAAGATTCAGTCTAAAATTTTTATGCCAACAACAACACCTAAGCAAAAAGTATCTCAAGTACAATTTTTTGGTGGTACTTATGCGGAAATTGTGTTAGTTGGGGACACATTTGATAGCTCTTTCCAAGAAGCGCAGCACTATTGTGAGGAAAATAGCATGATGTTTGTTCATCCGTTTGATGATCCATATGTAATTGCGGGTCAAGGGACAGTCGCTGTTGAAATCTTACACGATATGGAGAAACATGTGGATTATGTCTTCACAGCAATTGGTGGCGGTGGTTTAGCATCAGGTATTGGTACATATGTAAAAGGTGTGAGTCCTACGACAAAAGTAATCGGTGTGGAACCAAAGGGAGCAGCATCGATGAAAGAAGCTTTTTTACAAAATGAAAACGTGGCCCTAGAAAAAATCGATAGTTTCGTTGATGGAGCAGCTGTCAAAAAGGTAGGGAAATTAACCTTTGAAACGTGTAAAGACGTATTGGATGATATTGTATTGATTCCTGAAGGGAAAATTTGCACAACGATTTTAGAATTGTACAAGAAAAATGCAATCGTTGCGGAGCCAGCTGGTGCTCTTTCAATTGCGGCACTCGATTTTTATAAGGACGAAATTAAAGGGAAAACCGTTGTTTGTACGTTAAGTGGTGGAAATAACGATATTGATAGAATGCAGGAAATGAAAGAACGCTCTCTCATTTACGAAGGGTTAAAACATTATTTTATAATTGAATTTCCGCAACGTTCAGGAGCATTGCGAGAATTTCTTGATAAAGGATTAGGACCAGAAGATGACATCACTCGTTTTGAGTATATTAAAAAACACAATAAAGAAAATGGGCCTGCACTTGTTGGGGTGGAGCTAAAACATAAGGAAGATTATGAGCCATTAATTAGCCGTTTTCAAAAAAATAATATTCAATTTATGGAGCTAAATAAAAATCCTGTTTTGTTTGATTTGTTAATTTAATATACAAAAAGAAAGGAAGCTTTTTAGTAAAAAGCTTCCTTTCTTTCTAACTACGTTTATTTTTAATTGTTCCAGTTTCATCAATTTCTACATCAGTTGAAACGGTTTGTAAATATTGTAATGTTTTTTTCTTTTCCTCAGGAGTGACTGGTGAAATTTGATCATTACGAATGATATAAGGATTAAATGACATTTGTACATCTTTTCCTTTAAATGTAAGAGTTAATACACCTGTTTCAGCACTTTTCCCTTTTACATAGTTAGGGAACAGGAAGTTTCCTAATGAATAAGCGACAGGGACTTTGTTGTAGTATTCAAATCCTTGTAACCAATGTGGGTGACTTCCAACAATCGCATCAGCACCAGCTTCGACTATTTTCGGTACATATTGTTTTTGGTAGTCTACAGGTCTATTAGATTTTTCAACACCCCAATGCATATACACAATCAGATAATCGGCGTCTTTCTTTTGTTCTTTAATCGTTTTTGTTACTAGATTGATATCATATCCATTTGCAACACCTGGCTTGTCTTTACCAGCTACCCAGGTAAAGTCAGGCATAAAACGAACAAAGGAAAGGAATTTAATTTTTTTCCCTTTTACTGTGATTTCTCTAGCGGTGTATGCATCATCTGCATTTTTTCCAGCTCCAATATAAGGGAGTTTTAGTTTTTCTACATGAGATATCGTATCCATTAAACCATCTTGTCCATAGTCGAGCGTATGGTTATTGCCAATATTCACAATGTCATAGCCTGTGTTTTTAATAGCTTGTAGTGTGGAAGGATCGCTTTTGATCCAGAATGACTGACCAGGGGCTTTTTTCTCCCGTGTTGTAAATGCAGATTCCAAGTTTATAAAGGAGATATCAGCTTTGGTTATTTCATCTTTCACATGCTGGAACGGATAATCAGCACCGTTTTTTTGAATAGCTGGTCGTAAATTCCAATCGAACATCGTATCACCAGAGAAAGTAATTGTAATTTCAGGATTCTCTTTCTTCTTTGTGTCCGTTGCTTTTTCCGTTTTATTTTCTACCCCAGCTATATCTTTTGCTTTTGATGTAAAGGAGTTATTTATCAATAAAACAATCGGTGTAATGAGAATTGCTATTAAAATAAATCGTTTAAATAAAGGTGTCATAGTTATCTTTCCTTTTTCTTTTTATATCATGACTTCCTTTTAGAAAGTTCAATGATGAGAGTTTCATATAATATGTACAAAAATGAGTAAGTGCTTAATAGTTTATCCCGCTATTTATGGACAGTAACACTCCCGTCTTAAAATTCAGCGGAAGCAAAGAGGTTCAGGTGGGAGATGAACTGCCCGTAAAAGTCTGATTGGTGAGAGCTGATTAAAGTTTCACTTTATGTATGTTAGACATGATATGTAGGATAAAAGATGCTTCTGTTAGATTATAGGCATGTATTGAGAGCTCATCTTATAGTGTATGCAATATTACGGTAACATGAAACGAGGAAAAAATACAATACATAAGTCGATTTTACTTGTGTGCTTTTGAAAATTCTGTTAAAATTCCGTGTATTTTGTTGTATGTTAGATATAAAAATTAAAAAATAATGGTTGAAGAGGATGGAGAAGGCATAATGGTTATATTAGGAGCAGTAGTGAACGGAATTTGTATACTAATTGGTACTATATTAGGTAAACTATTAAGCAATATTCCAGAAAGTATGAAAGGGACAGTTATGCATACAATTGGTTTAGCTGTTACTGTACTTGGTCTTCAAATGGGATTGAAAAGTGAAAACTTTCTCGTTGTAATTATAAGTCTTGTCATTGGTGCAGTGATTGGAGAATGGTTGGAGTTAGAAGAAAAGTTAAAGAGTTTAGGGGATTGGCTAGAAAAAAAGGTTGGCTCAAAAGGAGAAGGGAGTATATCTCTCGGATTTGTGACAGCTACATTAATCTTTGCCATCGGAGCAATGGGGATACTTGGAGCTTTAGATAGCGGTATCCGAGGCAATCATGATGTGCTATTTACAAAAGCAATTATTGATGGATTTATTTCTATTATTTTAACGACAACACTCGGAATAGGCGTACTATTTTCAGCAATACCAGTCATTTTATATGAGGGAGGTATTGCGATTTTCGCGACGCAAATTAATAGTGTTGTACCAGAGAAGCTAATGAATCAGTTTATCGTAGAAATGACTGCGACTGGTGGTATTATGATTTTTGCAATCGGACTCAATTTGCTTGGATTTATTAAGATAAAAGTGGCAAATTTATTACCTGGGATAGTGGTAGTTGGGATTATTGTTTCTATTATATATGGATATGATTTGTATGTTTAGTTAGGCTGAATAGCCCAATCCTGCTTTGAAACAGTTTTGGGCTATTTGTATGTAAAAAATTAATATGCTTTTTTCATAAAATGAACAAAGCCACCTATAAATAAAATCACAAAGCTCCCGATTACGACAAATACTAGTGTTTGAACAGAGATATAAAACAGCCCAGAGCCTTCTTTAGGAAGCATAGCGAGAAAAGGTTGGGACCATGGATAGATGGGACCGAACCTTGCAGAATTCGCAATTATCATAGCGGGTATGGAAGCTATAACATTTAAAGCAATCGGTGCTGCAAAGCTGGACCAAATACTTGAAACCCATAATTGTAAGGCGATTAAAGGGAGGGTAGCAATCCAGCCGCCTACTACACTTTTTACTATAGTAGCTAGAGGGAATGGCCCAGGGACATGCAAAAGTTGTCCAACGTTAATATAACTTATAATGAAGAAGACTTGCATCGCACCTATAAATAAGAGAATAAAGAGAAATTTTATAATATAGACGTGATATCGTGATATAGGTTGTACTAAAAGTTGTTTCCAACCACCATTTGAATGTTCATATCGGCAAATAAATGCAGTGAAAATGCCTGTTAATAATGGAAGAAGCAACATACCATGTACCATTATCATGATATTATAAATTAACTCCCAATGTTTATAATCGGGATAGTTTGAGGCATTTGCATAAGCTGTTACTCCTGCTAAAATCGGGCTTAAAAATAGTAATGTCCATATTTTGGTTTTTTTCATTTTATAAAATTCAGCTTGTATGGTTTTAAGCCAAAGCATTATTTATGCACATTCCTTCTAGTAAAATCTGCTGTTTCAATACATAACATACATATACCAACGATTAGGCCTATTGCTACACATAGAAGTGGAGACCCCCAGTCAATACGTAGGCTTGGCCATCTTCATATGAACCAATTGGGAAGAGCTACTGAAAATATTGTGAAAATAGTTCCTAAAAGTCCGATTGTAAATGCGATACTTTGGTTTTGAAATATGATAGCAATCCATAGTTGTAGCGCTACAATCGGCAGTGCCGACCAATAAGGATAGAAGCTCATTTTAAATATAGAAATCCATGGAATTGAAGCATCGAATTGTAATGCTAAATCCAATCCAACTATGCCAAGCAATAATAAGGAACAAGATACAGCGAGCAGGAAAACTACCAGTATGAATTTTACTAGAAAAATATGTCGCTTATTAATAGGTAAGGATAAGAGATGCTCCCATGAACTAGAATGATGCTCTATGTGTGCAATTAAAGAAGTAACAATCGTAATTCCTAATATAAGAGTTGTGAGAGCAAGCGGTTGAGCTTCAGAAATGAGGCCGCTCCATAAGTCTTTCGCATATTTCTTTGTCAACCAATCATATCGAAGAAAAAAGTTACATGCTTGAAGAGAAATAACACCTATTGGTCCTAAAAAGATTAAAAACCAAATCCACTTTCTTTTTATTTTTAAAAGTTCAGATTGAAAGAGGTGTTTGTACATGTGTCTCTTCCTCCTTTATAAGCTGTAAGAATATTTCTTCGAGTGACTTTTTATTTTCTTCAATTCGGAATACAGAAATGTTATGTGTTACAAGTGTTTTTACAATTTCGCCAACAGTTTCATTTGATACATTTGATAGAATAATTTGATTCTCCTCTTGCATAGAAGGAATCCCTTTAGCGAGAATGAGCTTCCAAGCTGCATCTGGTTTGTCTGTCCTAAGTGTAATAGAATGCTGAGCATGGCGGCGCAATGTTTCTATTTTGTCTTGAAAAATAAGCTTTCCTTTTGCAATGATACCAACATAAGTTGCCATTTGATCAATTTCACTTAATAAGTGACTAGATATAAGGATGGTAATTCCTCTTTCTTTTGCTAATTGCTTAATTAACGTACGAATCTCATGAATCCCCTCTGGATCAAGTCCGTTTGTCGGTTCATCTAAAATTAATAGCTGTGGATCACCAAGTAAGGCAATTGCACTTCCCTGTACAGTTGCTCCTTCTAGCCCTCATTAAACAAAGTAAAACCCACTGCACACAAGGGTCCTTTAGTCATAAGCTTCACTAATTGTTTTGCAGTATATTTCGGTGAATATTTCATGTCATTTTGAAGCCACCAAATTGCCATCCCAACAACACAGGAAGTGATGAAATGGAATACCATATCCTTTGGAATATCTAAGTCATGGTCTTCAATTTTAAGCTCAATGAAATTTTGTTCAAGATTATCCATAATAGTCTGCTGCATTTTTAGGTTAAAATCATGAATGCCATGAGGTCCAAGCATGCTTTTATAAAAGTCTGCATGTTTTAATATACACTCAAATATGGATTGTAAAATCCCCTCGAATTCCGAAAGATCTATTTGATGTCCCTGCACATGGGCATATAGGACCATCTTACTTGTCAACTCTCCTAGTACATTCTCACTAAGCTTTGTTAACAAAGCTTGTTTATCCCTGTAATGCGAGTAAAATGTTGCTCGATTGATGAGTGCCTCATCTGTGATGTCTTGAATGGTAATAGCATCGTATCCCTTTTCCGCTATCAGTTTGATAAAAGCATCATATATAAATTTCTTTGTCCGAATAATCCGCAGATCCGCCTTTTTCAACATCTTATACCTCCCTGTTCGTTATTATCATTATAAACAACAGATTTCATCCGGTTGTTTCTTATCTTACATTTATGCCCTAAATGTAAATTGCAATGTGTAGTAAAAACGATATAATTTCATTATAAACAACATGTTTTTATTATAAACTACATGTTGTTCGTTATCTATCTTTTTGTTGGATGAATGCTAGGAGGAATAATTTAAAATGCTTACAGTAAAGCAATTTTTCAAACAAAAGATGATTCTAGGTGGCGTTTTAGGTATTATGGCTGCTGTTATCATCGCTAGTTTTGCTTTTATGGGTTCAACTGTTAATCCTATACCCAAAGACTTGCCGATCGCTATGGTAATACAGGATACAGGTGTGAACTTACCAGGACAAGGAAGTGTAAATTTAGGAGATAAAATAAAAGAGCAAATTCTGCAAAATAAGCAAAGCCCAGTTAAATGGACGTTCTTACAAACGCAAGAAGATGTATTGCAAGGGATGAAGGATAAGAAGTACTACGCTGCCATCGTGTTTCCACCAGAAATATCCCAGCAACTTGTATCGCTGACCACACCTAAGGGACAACAAGCCGAGGTACAAGTCTTGGTGAATCAAGGAATGAACTATAATGCCGCAATGGTTTCGAGCCAAATGATTGATAGGTTCATTGGAGGGATAAACGAAAATATCCGTAATACCTTGCTTGATCAGCTTTCACAAAGAAATATGACACTAACAACTGAACAGGCAAAGTTATTGGCAAACCCATTTATTGCTAAAACGGAGTTGATTCATCCAGTTCAAGCACGTACAGGTAATGGAAATATTCCTATAATGCTGACACAAATCTTATGGATTACTACTCTTATCAGCTCCTTAGTCTTATTTATAGCTGTCCAAAAGTTTACAAACGGACGCGTTACAGGAAAATCAGTCCTATCACAGATTCTTGCAGGTTCTGTTTTCGTGACGGTAATTGCAAGTTTAACCCTTTTCATTGCTCATACCATACTCGATGTAAACATACCGAACCAAGGAGAAATTTTCTTATTATTACTTTTCTTTGGTTTCATGTTCTTCCTTTTGCAAAGTGCAGTACTCAACTGGATTGGCCGTGTCGGGGTACCAATATTAATGGTAGTCTTCTTCTTTTCTATGCCAACCTTATCACTGGCACACGAATTTCTTCCGGATGTGACAAAACACTGGTTGTATTCTTGGACTCCTTTTAAGTACAGTGTAGAAGCATTTCGTAACAGCTTCTTCTTTGGAGGATACGGGATAGGCTCATATGTTCAGACGATGGGGTTTCTTGGACTTGTATCTCTTATAATTATGGTACTGGCTGTATTCAAAGGGAAAGATAAACAAAAAGGTTCTTTATCTACTGAGTCAGTGTAGAGAGAGTAGATCTAAAGCCAAAGAGATACAAGGGATTTCCCTTGTATCTCTTTGGCTTTCATGAGCTCGACTTTATTCAGCATCATTTACATAAATGGAATATCACAAAATTCCATTTATGTAAATGATATGACGGACTAGAGCAGCAACCCTGTGATTCTCCCTTATAGAAATGTTAGGTTACAGCTTCCATATATGAATCCTATATTTAAGAAAGAATAGGTGAATTTTATAAAGATGAAAAACCCTAAAGTTCAATTATTATTTGTATTTACACTTGTCTCTATCGTTCTCTTTCTGTTGAATATATCCATTATCTCACTATACAACTTTGTCGACGTACTATGGTCTATCACAATAGTAGGAATTGCCTTCATTATTTTTATCGAAAACCGTTCCCCACAAAGTACTTTAGCATGGTTTTTAGTATTAGCACTTCTTCCCCGTGTTGGTGTAATTTTGTACTCTCTTTTTGGCCGAAGTCGTTGGAGAAGAAAGAAGCATCTACATCGTTCAGAAGAGCAAAGAAAATTATTCCGTGAGATTTTAGAAGGAAAACGCCTAGATTTATCATTCACTTCCTCATTAAGTGAGCGTTCTACTTATTTAACACAGGTTGTACAAAAATTCGGTGGCGGTCCTGTTGCCAATAATACCACAACAAAACTCTTAACAAATGGGGATCAAACATTTACAAACATTATACAAGCTATTGAAAATGCTACACATCATATACATATTCAATACTTTATTTATCGAGCAGATGAAATTGGTACAAAAATTCGCGATGCATTAATTAAGAAAGCAAAATCTGGTGTAATTGTACGCTTTCTTTATGATGGGATCGGAAGCAATTCATTACGAAATCGTTTCTTACAACCCATGAAAGATGTAGGAATTGAGGTTGTGGCATTTGATCCTATTCTTTCATCATGGCCACTTGAAACAATAAATTATCGTAACCATCGTAAAATTGTCATTGTAGATGGAGAGATTGGTTTTACAGGTGGGCTCAACGTTGGCGATGAGTATCTTAGTCGTTCTAAAAAATTCCCAATTTGGCGTGACAGCCACTTAAGAATAGAAGGAAAAGCATTGTACAAATTACAAGCAATATTCCTTGAAGATTGGCTTTATGCCACTAATGGTTTAAATACTTATTCTTGGAATCAATTTATGAATAAAAAATACTTTCCAGGTAAACAAAATTCTCATGCAGAAGGTGCTATTCAAATTGTAGCAAGTGGACCAAGTTCAGATGATACAAACATTCGTAATACTTTACTTGCTGTTATAGGTTCTGCTAAGAAAGCAATTTGGATCGCAACACCTTATTTCATTCCGGACCAAGAAACATTAACATTACTACGTTTAAGTGCAATAGCTGGAATAGATGTCCGTATTCTATATCCAGGTAAGAGAGATAGAATTATTAGTGATCTAGCATCTCAATCATACTTCACACCACTTCTAAAAGCCGGTGCTTCAATTTACAGCCATAAAGATGGTTTTGTGCACGCTAAAATTGTACTTGTAGATGATGAAATTGCAACAATTGGCACAGCAAATATGGATGTCCGTAGCTTTGAACTAAATTATGAAATCATTAGCGTACTTTATGAATCTAAGACAGTTCTTGATATTAAACGTGATTTTGAAGAGGACTTTAACCATTCGTCTGAAATTCGATGGAAATCATTTCAAAAACGTAGTATTCGAAAACGAATACTGGAATCCCTAATGCGTCTAATTTCCCCTTTATTATAATTCCGAAAAAAGTAATCAAAACAAATTTGCTTACTTTTTCCTTTACACTAACATAAAGATATCATATAGTTAAGTTAATTAAACTTAACTATATGTCGAAACGAAAAAACGGCGTACAATGAAATAACAGAATGATTGGAGGAAGAATAATATGACCAGTTCTTATAAAGAAGTAATTACCGACATGAACCGAGCCTACAATGAATTAAACATTTTACTATCTCAGGAGTTAAAGAATGAGTTTGGTCTTACAGCGCAGCAAGAGAACATGATAATCTATATTAATTTAAATAAAAATACTACAGCTAACAGTATTGCGACCACTTTTAATATATCCAAAAGTGCTGTCAGCCAAGTTTTATCTAAATTGGAGAAACATAATATGATTTCGAAACACGTAAATCCTAACAATAAACGTGAGTATTTCCTTACACTTGGTCCTAACGGTAGCAAGTATATAGAACGATTGTCTCAGCTAGATGATTTACTTATTGAGAAATACTTCTCTAAAATTGATATCGAAGCCTTGCAGCAAATGACCGATACCTTAATTAAAATAAATCAAATTATACTGGAAGAAAAGAAGAAGACCCTTGAGCCTAAGTAATAAAGTCTCAATGAGAAAGGTAAAGGAGTACAGCATGATTCGTATGGCACTAAGGGCATTTAAAATACAAATGTATTATTTGCTAGGCACGATGTTATTAGGATGGATTATGACGCCTTTTTCGCCCCATTTTTTAGGTGCAAGCATTGGCTTGCTTGTTAGTATGTATTGTGTTTGGATTTTAGGAAGGCGTATTGAAAAGTTTGGAGATAGCATTGTAAAAAAAACAAAAACACCGACGCTTGGTATGATTAATCGGTTTGCAGCAGCGATACTCGGTGCGATTATTATGTATGAGATTGAACACCATAGTGTCATATGGACATTTGCTGCCGGAATTATGGGTGGTTATTTCTTAATTGTGATTAATTTAGGGTATTATAGCATGAAAGATGGGAAGAAATAGATTAGCATAAAACTTTTTTTGGGACACAGCACATCGCTATCAAGCTCAGGTTAATAAAAGTCATTTTCAAAAATGGCTTTTTTCTTTTTCTAAAAAACCAGTGTAGATTATTGGAAATTCTGCATATCAAATAAACCCTAACGGGTTTCATTTTTTTATTGGGGTCCCGTCAGCCAAATGACATAAAAACCACGTTAAGACATTTTTCGGAAGTGAAAACCTTGATTTTTGTAAGCTAAGGATTGTAACTAAAACGACCATTTTTGTTACAGCAGTTTGTATCAAAATATGAAGTCAAGTAAACCAGCAATCCCGGCGTAACAAAAATGTGTAACAAAATTATTTGTAACAATATATATTAAAAGACATTTTTGATACAATAAAAATAAAAAAAGGAAGAATTACATGAAATTTGGATATATGCGAGTGTCTACGATTGATCAAAATTTAGATCGCCAAGAACAACAATTAAAAGAAGCCGGTTGTGAACGTATTTTCTTTGAAAAAATAACAGGAGTTAAACGAGATCGTCCTGAGTTGAATCGTATGTTAGAATTTCTACGCCAAGGAGATACAGTAGTAGTAACAGATTTGACTCGTCTTTCTCGTTCTACAAAAGATTTAATTGAAATTGCCGAACTCATTTCTCAAAAAGGAGTAAACTTGAAAAGTCTAAAAGAAGCTTGGCTTGATACAACAACAGCACACGGAAAAATGCTCTTTACTGTTTTTGCAGGGATTGCTCAATTTGAAAGAGATTTGACCTCTGAACGAACAAAAGAGGGAATCATAGCAGCCAAGAAACGTGGGAAGCATCCCGGAAGACCCAAAACTGATGAAGAAAAGGTAAATTATGCTTTATATCTTATAGATCAAGGAATGAATCGTACTGATGCTGCAGAAAAAGCTGGTATCTCTCGCATGACGCTGTATCGTAAAATACAACAAAAAGATAATTAGCAATACAAATGAATGGCACAGAGTAGAAATAATATATCATTATTTGCTACTTTGCCCCTGGTTACAGCAACGCTGGTACTGGGCCAAGGTATATGTGATGCACTTATTAAAGCAAAAGAAGAAGGAATAGATGCTTTTACAGCATTAGATGGTGTAATGCCCTGGAATAAAATTGTAGAATCAGTTGAAGAAGCTAAACAGCTATCTAGGCCTGTTAACTATGATTATTTGGATTTATTGGAAACTCGATACTCTTACTTAAGAAAATACACACCTACACTATTACAAACATTTAAGTTTGGAGCAACGAAGTCTGCTGAACCTGTTTTGCAAGCATTGGAAACCATCCATGAGTTAAATGAAACTGGTAAGAGAAAAGTACCAATAGACGCGAATCTTAGTTTTGTTTCAAATCGTTGGCAAAATCATGTGTATGATGAGGAGGGGAATATTAATCGTCATTACTATGAACTTGCAGCACTGACAGAATTAAGAAACTATATTCGATCAGGAGACATATTTGTTCCTGGAAGTAGGCAACATAAAGCATTTGATGATTATCTTGTATCTCAAGAGAATTGGAAAAGTGTAACTAGTGTGCAAGATTTTCTTGCGGTCCCGATCAGAGTTGAAGAATATTTAATGGAACGTATAGACTCGCTAAACCAACGTTTAGATTGGTTATCTCGAAATAGTAACGACCTAGAGGGAGTTGATATAGCAAAAGGTAAATTCTATGTTCACCGACTCGATAAAGATACACCTGAAGAAGCAAAAGTCTATAGTTCCCGTCTATACAGTATGTTACCTAGGATAAAACTAACAGATTTATTACTAGAGGTGGCGAGTTGGACTGGGTTTCATGAACAATTTATTCATGCCTCAAGCAATAAAGCTCCTAATGAGGAAGAAAAGAATATTCTGTTGGCAACCATTATGGCTATGGGAACAAACATAGGTCTAACTAAGATGGCGGAAGCTACTCCAGGTATTTCTTATAGACAAATGGCCAATGTTGCTCAATGGAGAATGTATGAAGATGCTATGAATCGTGCTCAAGCGGTTTTAGTCAACTTTCATCACCAACGAAAGTTAGTAACATACTGGGGAGATGGAACTACATCATCTTCTGATGGTATGCGCATGCAAGTAGGCGTATCTTCTTTGCATGCTGATTCAAACCCTCATTATGGTACAGGAAAAGGCGCTACAATTTATCGCTTTGTTAGTGATCAGTTCTCTTCTTTTTATACAAAAGTAATTAATACAAATGTTCGTGATGCTGTTCATGTTATTGATGGTTTACTACATCATGAGACAGATCTTAACATTGAAGAACACTATACAGATACAGCTGGGTATACTGATCAAGTATTTGGTTTAACTCATATACTTGGGTTTCGTTTTGCCCCTCGTCTTCGTGATTTAGCTGATACTAAATTGTTTACTATAAATGGCATTCAAGAATATCCTGATGTACAAGCACTTCTTAGAGGCAAGATAGATATAAAGGTAATTCAAGAAAACTACGACTATGTATTACGTTTAGCGTACTCTGTAAGGACAGGTAAAGTTTCTGGAGCTTTAATCATGGGAAAATTAGGTTCTTACGCAAGACAGAATAAGCTTGCTAAAGCACTTCGGGAAATGGGGAGAATAGAAAAAACGATATTTACCCTGGATTATATTTCAAGTAAAACTTTGAGAAGACGTATACAAAGGGGATTAAATAAAGGTGAAGCTGTGAATGCACTTGCCAGAGCTATCTTCTTTGGAAAACTTGGTGAATTTAGAGAACGCGCTCTCCAAGATCAATTACAACGAGCAAGTGCACTCAATATCATAATCAATGCTATTAGTGTTTGGAACACGGTTTATTTAGAGGAAGCTACAGAAGAGCTCAAAAAAAAGGGAGAATTCAGGGAAGAGTTAATGCCCCACGTGTCCCCATTAGGTTGGGAGCACATAAACTTTCTAGGTGAATATAACTTTGATGTAGCATATGATTCAAGTTTACGTAATTTACGCCCATTAAATAAAAAAGAGCCGGTTTACTCTTAGCGGAGTAAAATCCGGCTCTTTTTTTGTCGGAATTTGCTTAGCGTGGTTTTTTTCCGAAATGCTGGCGGTACCCCATTGCTATCAAGCTAAAAATTTATGGTTCTGTTGCAAAGTTTCTTAACAGATAAAAAATTGGGCTGATTACAGATGGATTTTATACAATTCTAAGTAATTGCTGTAATTCATTGTATGTTGAAAAAACGCAGTTTGGTTGCAAACTGCGTTTTCGTTTATGTATGGCATGAATCGTTTCGATTCCTTTCAAGGTACGTGAAGCATGGCGAAGACTTTGAAATCCTGCGGATTTGGCAAAACGTCGCTTTACATGTCTATGGTCTTGTTCTATGAGATTATTCAAATGCTTGATTGTGCAATGAGTTGTATGTTTATAAAAGCCTTGTTCCCTTAATTTGTTAAACGTACAAAGTAATGCTGGAGCTTTGTCTGTTGTTAGAACCGTTGGTTCTCCAAACTTTTTCACTAATCTTTTCATAAAGCCATATGCGGCCTGATGATCTCGCTTTTTACGCAGTTGAATATCTAATGTGTAACCCTCTTTATCAATCGCACGATATAGGTAACGCCATTCCCCTTTGACTTTTACAAAAGTCTCATCCAATTTCCAAGACAATTGTACGTTTTTATTTTTCTTCTTCCAAATTTGGTAGATCAAGTTGCCATATTCATGAACCCAGCGCATGATGGTTGTCGGATGAACCGAAACACCACGTTCCTTCAGGATTTCAGATACAACGCGATAGCTTAAAGAAAAACGACAATAGTAGCCGACGGCTACTAAAATAATGTCTTGTTTGAATTGTTTTCCTTTAAAATATCCCATCTGTCATTCTCCTCGTCTCATTTTTCTAGAATATAGCTTAGTTTAAAAAACTTTGCAACAGAACCGATAATCCTCTTTCCTCCATCATTTCCACCAGGTTACGAAAACTCAAATTGTACCGTAGGTACCACCTTACTGTTAATAAGATTAGTTCAGGCTGATAAGTGAACGAAATTAAACAATTAAAACATGTTAAAAAATTGTGTTGATTGTAGGTAAAAATCTTGGTATGGTATTATATCATATTAGGAAAAAGTAAAAGGAAGAAACATCAAGATATAAATTACGAATATCTTGTAAATATTATCAAAATAATATTGTTATTTGTATAATTAGATAATATATGCAATATAAGGTACAAGGAGATAATAATATGAAAGACAAACTAGGTACAATCCCCTCATTATCTTCAAACTCTATTTATTTGGGTGCTTTGTTAGCAGTAGTTGGAGGCTTTCTAGATGTGTATACTTTCATCAGTAGGGACGGAGTATTTGCCAATGCGCAGACAGGGAATGTAGTATTACTCGCTATAAGAGCAGCTAACGGAGAATGGCATAATGCTTTGCTATATATCCCGCCTATTTTAGCTTTTATGTTAGGTGTTTTAATATCAGAGGTAGTAAAGATTCCTCATATAAGACATGTATTGCATAGTTATAGACGCTCTATTCTAATACTGGAATGTATAGTTTTAATCATTGTAGGTATCTTGCCCAAAAGTATCCCTAACATAGTGATAACGGTATGTATTGCGTTTGTATCATCTTTACAGATCTCCACTTTTAATAAACTAGACAAGTGGGCCTACAATTCAACGATGACAACAGGGAATCTTCGAACTGTAACGCAGGCAGCATATTTAGCATTTATAGAACATGATCAGGAAGAGAAAAAGCGATTTCAAGAATTTCTTGTGATTATTCTTTCTTTTATACTTGGTGCGTTGTTAGGCACATTTACTACCACTCATATAGGGAACAGATCAATTTGGATTGCATCAGGAATTTTAGTGATTGCTTTGATTTTGTATCATAAAGATAGAGGGTACTGGAGAAAATCTCAAATGCTGAAATGAAAGATTTTTTAATAATATCTCACTTTTGCATGTCGTTCATTACCGGCTTCTTCATAAACGAGACACACAAGCAGCATATGCTTTTATGAAAAGACTCGTTCGAACTTTTGGAGAACCAACAGTTCTGACGACAGATAAGGCTCCTTCTTTAGCTTCCGCATTCGAAAAATTAAAGAAGATAGGTCTTTACAAAAATACCTTTCATCGTACAATAAAGTACCTCAATAATATCATCGAGCAAGATCATCGACATGTGAAACGTCGATTTTCCCGTTCCTTAGGCTTTCAAAGTCTTCGCCATGCCTCATGTACTATTAAAGGTATAGAAACTGTTCATGCCATATACAAACAAAAGCGAAGTCTTCAACCAAACTTCGCTTTTTCGACATATAACGCATTATATGAATTATTACTATCTTCATAAAACTGGTCCGCAATATTCCTCATCTCTTTATGTTTTCGGAAACTTTGCAACAGAATCTGTGATTATCATAAGAGCTACAGGGGGAAAATATGGAGTGTTTTTGTTGTTAGCAATTTTACTTAACGCACGTATTACTAAAGAATCTCAAAAAAAGTATAAGCAGTATTCTAATAAAGGGCGTATATAAAATGATAAATATCTTGAAAGGAACAACCTAGATGTACATTCAAAATATCCCTATATCATTACCTATTAACTAGTAAAAATAACCTTATATAAATAATTTTTTAGTAATTTAGAAATAGAAAACGTACCTTATTAAAATGTTATTTTCGTTCATATAATGAATTATCCTTCTAGCATATTTATAAGATTTATATCATATATTAAGAGAAAGAATGCAAGTTAGAAAGGAGTCTTATAGAATGAGTTATTTGGAGGGAAATGACTTTAGTGAACAAAATATGGTAAGTGTACCAAATCCCTACGTATATCAGACATTACAATCAGTAATTGGTAAACATGTGGTTATTGAAACTGTAAGAGGTAATGTAAGAGGAAAGTTAAAGGATGTGAAACCAGATCATTTGCTCATTGAAGATACGGTACCGTATATTGTACGCATTCAACAAATTGTATGGATTATGCCAAAACAATAATCAAATTATACCTAATTTGATTTATAAAAGATTAGTGTCATAGACGATCAAGTAAAAACACAGGGTTTTATCTCTGTGTTTCTTCAAATTTTCGTTTTTGAATATATGCTTGAGCATGAATAACTTCTTCCTGAAGCTCTCTTAATTCTTTCATAGATTCTGATTCAATAGCCATGTAAGTAGTAACTAAACTAATCATCATATCCATCTTCTCTACTATATTTTGAATGACCTGTTCAGATTCCTCTTTTTTAGGGTGTTGTATTGCTGTTAATACATCTTCTATATAATTATTCTTTCTTTGCTGGATATCATAAATAAACTGCTTTGTGTTTGAGTTCATTTGTTGTTCCTCCGTTTTGGATATACTTCTATTCTATCATATTTGAATAGAAAATATTGGATTTCCCTAAATTTACACCTGTCTCCCACATCTCCTCAAATATACAAACTAATTCCTTAACGTACAGGGAACTGATCGAAATGTGTCAATTTCATGTCTAAACGTACAATTTTCTTTTTTGGGTATGGTGACCATGCCCATCAACTTAAGAAATTGGTAGTTCCCCAAAACGAAGAAAATGAGTTGAATTCTCATAAATAACTGTAAAATAATATACTTTTCGTTTTGGGGACACTTCAGAATATTAGCTTGATGGGCATGTTGCCATACCCCAATATGTTATAAGTTACTGCAAAAATGCAAGAATAATAGTCCGAAAAAATTCATTGTATTACAAAATTGAAGATTTTATCTTCATATATAAGTTTCTCAACAATTATCTTTTGCATGAATAGCTCATCTCATATAAAATGACCAATTACATTTATGTCGATTCACGAATAATTAGATTCGTAGGGTATTGAATAATTTTACGGCCAATACTATCTTTTGAATCTATATATATTAGTATTTCACTAACAACACGTTTGCTTGATTCAACTATTGGAATATCAATAGTACTTATTGTTGGACTTGTAACTTTACAAATTAACTGATTGTCATAGCCACAAACGGCAAGGTCAGTTGGAATATTATACCCTTTTAAAGTAGCATTTTTAATAACTCCAGCTGCTACTTGATCATTACCAGTAAATAATGCCGTAGGTCTGTCTTTTAAATTATTTAACTTCTCAAAAATTCTAAACCCATCTTCAACAGTAATTGCATTTCCAAATAGCCATTCTTTTTTATATGATAGCTGTTTTTCTTCTAGAGCATGAAGATATCCTTGTTTACGTTTTAATTGAGCTTGACTATTAAGCGAATCGTAGCAAAAACCAATCTTCTCATGTCCTTTACTAATTAAATGTTTAACTGCTTTATAGCCCGCTTCATATTCATCATAGCAGATTATTGGAATAGGAGCAGTTTCCTCATATTCATTACACAGTAGTATTGGACCATGTGTTAAGTAACACTCCACATCTTTCCACTTATTTTCTAAGGATGCGAGAATTACACCATCCACAGCTTTATTTTCTAACAATGCTAGTAATTCAAGTTCTATTTTTTTTTCGTAAAAAGTCTGATAAATCAGTAATTTATAATTGTGTTTTAATAATTCTTTAGATATCTCTTTAGCAAGTTGACCAAAAAAAGGATGAGCAATATTAGGAATAGATAGGGCTATGGTTTGTGTTTTATTTATCCTAAGATTCCTAGCAATAGAACTAGGAGTATAGTTTAACTCTTTCATTACTCTCAATATTTTTTCGCGTTTTTCTGAATTTACATAAGGATGATTATTTAACACTCTTGAAATTGTGGCATTTGATACATTACATAGTTTGGCTATTTCTTTAATTGTTACCATAGAATCACTCCATAAAAAAAAATGTTGACATGTAATCGTTAACATAAAATATATTCTATTCATGATCTTTAAAATAATTTCTTAGAGGTGATTTTAACGTGAAAACTCTTACTACAGTTTCTGGTCATAGCAAAGATCATTTAGCCTTATTGAAATACTTACAGGGCGAAACAAAAGGTATTGAATTCGAAATTAGCAATATATTACCGAATCATAAAATGAAAAAATTATTTAAAGATAATAAATTGGATAATAATGTCGATATAAATAAAGATATTTTCAATTATAGCAGAAAAATATACAGAAAATAGAATTCATGCCTGTAAACCGTTTAATTTCTACAGAAGAAATTGACGGAATAATGAGAACCTTAAAAGAAGTATTACCGACAGGACAATTTACAAGTGGCCCATTTTCAAAAAAGTTAGAGGAAGTAATCGGGGAGTATTTAAACAAGCAATTTGTAATTGCAACAAGTAGTGGTACAGATGCTCTTATGGTTTCATTATTATCTATTGGAATCCAGCCAGACGATGAGGTAATTATGCCTGCTAATAGTTTTGCTGCTACAGAGAATGCTGTGTTAGCAATTGGAGCAAAACCTGTTTTTGTAGACATAGATCGTCAAAATTACTACATGGATCCAACTAAAATAGAAGAAGCCATTACTCCAAAAACAAAATGTATTTTACTAGTACATCTGTATGGTAAACAATGTAATATGAAAAAGATCCGTCAAATTGCAGATACTTATCAATTGAGAATTGTTGAGGGTGCTTGTCAGGCTATAGGTTCTTCGGATCTTGGGAAATACGGAGATATTTTAGTTCTCAGTTCTAATCCATA
This sequence comes from Bacillus sp. FSL K6-0042, assembly GCF_038006685.1. Taxonomy (NCBI): domain Bacteria; kingdom Bacillati; phylum Bacillota; class Bacilli; order Caryophanales; family Bacillaceae; genus Bacillus; species Bacillus sp. FSL K6-0042. The sequence continues at coordinate 1,353,835 of NZ_JBBOVS010000001.1, read as the reverse complement.
TAAAAACTTCGGTGTTTGTGGTAAAGCTGGCGCAATCGTTAGTAATGATGAAGATCTTGCAATTCAGTGTAATCAATATAGCTATCACAGTTTTGAAGTCGATAAGAAAAATAAAAAGGTATTAGATTTTGGCTTCAATTCTAAAATTGATAACTTACAAGCAGCAATTGGTTTGGAGAGAATTAAACATTTATCGTATAACAATTTTAAAAGAGTATATTTAGCTCAGCGATATATAAATAATCTAAAGGGATTAATGAATAAAGAATTAATACAACTATCTAAGATGACGGAAGACAATGTATGGCACCTGTTCCCTATTAGAGTTAGAAATGGGAAGAGGGATGAGCTGAAAAAGAAGTTGAAACAGCTGTATAACATTGAAACAGATATTTATTACCCTGTATTAGCTCATAAGCAAAACACTTGTTTGATTAAGGATAAATATATAAATGCTAATTTATTAAATACAGAGTTAGTTCATAAAGAGATATTACATTTACCTTTATACCCAAATATAACATTAGAAGAAGAAGACTATGTGATGGAGGGATTAATTAATGTTACTAAATAATAAAACTTTAAATTCTTTAACATTCGAAAGATTACCAGAAGTTGAAAATCCTAAATTTGTAGTGTTTTGTGATTTTGATGAAACTTATTACCCTCATGATATGGATGAATCCAAAAGAAATAACATGAAATTGTTAGAAGAGTACTTATATGAACAAGGAAGTAATGGTCATCTAGTAATTGGTTGGGTAACTGGGAGTAGTTTAGAATCTATCATTGAAAAAATGAAAAAAGGATCCATCCAGTATTTCCCTCATTTTATAGCAAGTGGATTTGGGACAGAAATAGCATACTTTAATAGTAATGGTATTACATTAACTGATCAAAGATGGGAAGAAAAGCTTGATAATAGTGGATTTGCACCTGGAAAAATTGATGAAATCATTGATTTATTAGAAAGCGATTATGGTGTTTTTTTACAACCACAGACACAATTAGGAACCTCTAAATACAAATTTAATTTTTATTATGAAAAACAAAATGAAGTTGTAGATACTAAAAGTTTGAAAAATATAAAAGAAATTGCAGAGCAATATCAAGTAGGGGTTAATATTAACCGGTGTAATCCATTAGCAGGTGATCCAGAGGATTGCTATGATGTAGATTTTATTCCGATTGGAACTGGGAAAGATGAATTTGTTAAGTTTATTTTAGGTAAATACGATTTAAGAAGAGAAAATGCAATTGCGTTTGGAGATAGTGGGAATGATTTAAAAATGCTTAAAGCGGTTCAACATGGTTACTTAATACAAAACGCGACAGAAGAAGCTAAAAAAGCGCATTCTATGTTAGTTCAAGGTGAATATTCCATTGGAATTTTAAATACTCTAAAGCACATTATTAATTAAAGGAGATGTTCTTGTAATGAATATTGGAATTGTAGGTACAGGTGGAATTGCAAAAGCTCACTGTAGAGCATTATCTACTAGGTTCCGTTGCAAAGTTTTTTAACACATAAAAAGTTGAAGGAATTGCAATTGAATTTTATGAAGCCGTTAATAATTTTTGTAATTCGTTATAAGTCGAAAAGAAGAAGTCTGATTGAAGACTTCTTCTTTGTTTATATAGGGCATGAACCGTTTCAATTCCTTTTATTGTACGTGAAGCATGGCGAAGTGTTTGAAATCCTGAGGATTTAGCAAACCGGCGCTTCACATGGCGATGATCTTGTTCTATGTAATTATTGAAATGTTTGATTGTAGAATGGGTTCTGTTGCAAAGTTTCCGAAGATATAAAGAGATGGGGAATATTGTGAACCAGTTTTATGAAACTATTAATAATTCATGTAATGCGTTATACGTCGAAAAAACGAAGTTTGGTTGAAGACTTCGTTTTTGTTTGTATATGGCATGAACAGTTTCTATACCTTTAATAGTACGTGAGGCATGGCGAAGACTTTGAAATCCTAAAGAACAGGAGAATCGACGTTTCACATGTCGGTGATCTTGCTCAATGATATTATTGAGGTACTTGCTTGTACGATGAAAGGTATTTTTGTAAAGACCTATCTCCTTTAATTTTTTGAATGCGGAAGCTAAAGAAGGGGCCTTATCTGTCGTCAGAACCGTTGGTTCTCCAAAAGATCGAACAAGTCTTTTCATAAAAGCATATGCTGCTTGTGTGTCCCGTTTTTGACGAAGTTGAATATCAAGGGTTTGTCCCTCTTTATCAATTGCTCGATATAAATAACACCATTTCCCTTTCACCTTGATATAGGTTTCATCCAAACGCCAAGATAACAATATGTTTTTGTTTTTCTTTTTCCAAATGTGATAGATAAGATTTCCATATTCATGAACCCAGCGCATGATAGTTGTTGGATGAATAGAAATACCACGTTCTTTGAGAATTTCAGACACATCGCGATAACTTAAAGAAAAACGACAATAGTAGCCAACGGCTATTAAAATAATATCCTTCTTGAACTGTTTCCCTTTAAAATATCCCATCTGTGATTCTCCTCGTTTTCTTTTTCGAAAGTGTAGCTTAGTTTAGAAAACTTTGCAACAGAACCTTAAAAACAATGAAACTGTAATACATACCACACCTAAAAATATGAATAAATAAATCATTTTTTTCTTCATGAATTCCTTTCCTATGGAGGTAATGTTGAGCGGGAACTGACCCTCACGTTCCCACTCTTAATATAAAAAACTATTGGATTCGACCGATTACAAATTTTTAACGAAAAAATATGTTAACCTTTCCACCGCTTGGTCAACATATTTTGGTATATCATAAAGAGCGACGTTGAAACCCTCCCAATTTATTAGGAGTTACTTTGCACTTCCCGGCACGGTTGCTCCTTCTACCTCTAATAAGAATTGCCGACTTATTAACGTACGATTTTCTTTTTTGTTCGTATCAAGCCCATAGCCTTTTTCTTTTATCTATCATAAAAGAAAAAGGCTATGTTCTAAATTATTCTACTATTTGAAATGGCTTTGTTTGAGTTACTTTCATCATTCTCATACGAGCAAATCGCTCATCTAAATTATTTTCAAGCACCCATTCATGATGTGTTTCTGCAACCATTGGCTTATTATCCACAGAAATACCTTCCCATTCAAAATCTACGGAAACATTTATCGTGTTATCCACATTTTCTGTAACTGAGAGGTTTTTTGGATAATGTCCGCTTTGTTTCACTTGACTCGAAGCGGTTGCCAACCATTCGTTAAATCCTTTTAATGTATCGATTTCAGAACCTGTACTTAAATTCAATTCAAATTGTTCTGCTAGTAATTCTTTGAATTTGTCACCGTTCACAGATGCTGTTTCCATTAAATATAACCAATAATGCATAAATGATTTTGCTCTATTGTCTGCATAGGCAGATGTAAATTGTGGATTTTCCACATTACCGATTGGCTCTATATGGACCTTTGTAAAAGGAGGCAAGTCATTCTCTCTAAGTTTCAGGATTGTTGAATAATGAATTCTGTAGCTGTATCTACTATCATCTGGGCGTATATTTTGATAAAGAATATCTGCTTCTAATGAAAGTTCTTCATCGTTCAACTGTTTGATTGATGTGTTTTCAACATGATGCGCATTTTGCCATCCTTCAAACATTTTTAATCTATCTTCTAAACCACTTTTACCTTTAGAAGTTCCAGCTTGAGATGAAATTTCAATTTCATCCCCTAAAATGTCTAACTGGTTTTCTAGACGATATTTGTTAAATGGGACTTCATATACTTGATACCAACGATAGTATTGTGTTAATGCTAAATGATTATTTTGAATGTCTTTAAACTTTTTCATGTTTTTTACGCTCCTTTAGGATCTAAAACTTCAAATTGGGTACACCAGATTATTTTCTTGTTCTCGTCACATACGGAAAAATTGGTTCTCTTAATTGGAACTCATACGTTTCTCCATTCACAATTCCAACAACATTCTCGCTATCATACAGATCTAACATAAATCCAGCCATTTCTTTTGCAGTATGAAATTTAGGAATTACATCTTCATATTGGAATTCATCTGCATCCAAAGAACGTTTAGCAAATTCCGTTTCAGTTGCAGCAGGAGCCAAAACCTTTGCTTGCATGACTGCCCCTTTTTCTTTCAATTCTTGTGCTAGACCTTCTGTAAAGGCACTTACATAGAACTTTGTCGCGCAGTAGGTCACAGCATCGGCAACAATCAGGTATCCTCCTCCTGAAGAAATATTGATAATTTGCGTTCCTTCAACATTTGCATAGTCACGTACATAAAGAGAGGACAGAACGGTCAATGATTCAATATTCAAGTGAAGCATCGTCTCAATTTTATTTAAATTTTGTTCCCCAACGGAAGCAAAGTTTCCAAACCCAGCATTGTTAATCCAGGTCTCAATTTGATAATCCTGAAGACTTTCGTAGAATTCATAAACATTTGTAGTAACAGATAAGTCTACGTTTCGAATGACAACATCAAGGTCTGCGTTAATGTCAGCCACTTTTGATTTTAGCTTTTCCAATTCCTCCGTTCTGCGAGCTGCTACGATTAAGTTTTTTCCGCGAGCCGCAAAAGCAAGAGCCGTTTCATACCCAATTCCTGAACTGGCACCTGTAATAACTGTATATTTCATATAAATTCCTCCTGAATTTTATCCAATTGATTTTATTGTGAATGAACTATGAGTTGATTATAATGATTAGAGTAAGCTCTAAGTCAAGAAAAATTAATGTGGAGGTTTCTTATGCACACCATTGGTGAAGTGGCTAAAATTTTAGAGATAAGTACACATACTTTGCGGTATTACGAAAAGGAAAAAATTATAATTCCTGGTCGTGATGCCAGCGGAGACAGACGATATAACGATTCTCATATTAAATGGCTGCAATTTGTTATCAAGTTAAAAGAAACACAAATGCCTATTGCGAAAATAAAGAAGTATGCTTCATTAGTTTTAGAAGGAGAACATACCGCACTAGAGCGGTTAAGCCTTTTAGATGAACATAAACACTCTATTAAGAAACAAATCAGAACGTTAAAAGCTGCGGATGAGATGCTTGAATATAAAATTGCGGCTTACAAAGATTTCATCAGTAAACGAGATTAGATGCAGGCTCTATAAGGGCGAACGCCACATCTCCATGGGGTAGAAGGGGCATCCGTCAATTTTGGAGTAATCATCTGTCCAATAAATATAAAAATAAAAACAACCGAATCCTTAACGTACAAGGAATCGGTTGTTTTGCGTCTAAAATGTGTCTAAACGTACAATTTTCTTTTTTTGATATGGTGACCCATGCCCATCAACTTAAGAATTCAGAATTACCCTAAAACGAAAAAATGAGCTTTCTTGTAATAAAAAACAAATCCATAATACTAGGAGATTCCTTTTGAATGGCTATATTGAGAAATACGTGTATAAACCAGTATTTAAATTTCAGTATGATACGATTATAAAAAGGAGGGATTCATTTGAATGGTCTACAAGAAAAAACGTATGAATTATTTAAAGAAAAAAAAGCCAGTCACTGTATTTTTAAAGAGTGGGGTTCGGATAACTGGGCAGATTCTTGCAATGGACAAATTTACGATTCTTATGATGGTTCATGGTAAACAGCAACTTGTTTACAAACAAGCCGTTTCAACTATTACTACATAATACATATGAGAATGATTTGACCATTTCTTAACATTTTCTCAATATTACATTATACATATATGCGATATAATAATAAGTAATTCTCTTTATCTTACTTCTATATATTTGTTGTTTCCTGTACAGAATCCTAATGATTAGGGTTCTTTTTTTGTTCCGAAAGGTACACCTTTTGAGCCACTTTTTATTACCACGTATTCAAAGATGTGGAGAACCCTTGGTGCGTCTATAAAAGTATACCTTTACAGATATATAGGAAACTATAAAAAACCACGTCTATAAATATCCGTTTCTTATTTTACAGACATCCGTTTATTTTATATACCTTTACAGACATAATTGCTATAATTATCAATGAGGTGTAGCATATGAAACATAAAAAATTTGGATATGTGCGAGTTTCGAGTAAAGATCAAAACGAAGAACGGCAAATTCAGAATGTGAAGAATTTAGGGATAGAAGAACGGGATATTTTCATAGATAAAGAATCTGGAAAAAATATGGAGCGAGAGAATTATAAAATGCTAAAACGTCTTGTTCGTACAGGAGATACCATTGTGTTTGATTCCTTGACAAGACTTGGAAGAAATATGAATGATACATTAGAAGAATTTAGATATTACGAAAAACATAAAGTAAATTTACAATTTATAAAGGAACCATACATTAACGTCAATTACACTGGAGAAAGTACAAATGATGTTATTCAGAGCGCAATTCAAAAAGCAACACTGACAATATTATCTGCCTTTGCAGAAAAAGAGCGAATTGATATTAAACAACGTCAAGCTGAAGGAATTGCTCTTGCCAGAAAACAAGGTAGACGTTTAGGACGTCCGCCTGTTGAAATAACAGAAGAATTTACGGATGCTTACAAGGAATGGAAATCTGGTTCAATTACAGCAGTAGGAACCATGAAAAAGTATGGCATCAAACGTTCTTCTTTTTATAAGCTTGCTAAACAGTATGAGGAAAGAATGAAAGAATAGAGAGACAAAATTTTAATTTGTTAAGATAGTAATTGAGGTAGCACCAACATTCGTTAAAATGTGGGTGGGCCCCCTTTTAGCAAAACCGGAGTGGAAATGATGAGTATAAATAGTTTTGTGGGATTGATAAAGGACGAATTATGAGTATAAATAGTTTTGTGGGATTGATAAAGGACGAATTATTAAAAGAGGTAAGCATAAGAAGTGAGGATGAATTCGAGCCTGTAGTAGTTAAAGATATTCCTAGACTTTGGAAGTGTTTAGGGACAGGTAATTATGCCGCAGTATTTATGCACAAAGAATACAAAGATTGGGTAGTGAAAGTTTACGCGCGAGAAGGAGAAGGAATTGAAAAAGAGTCAGAAGTATACCGAAGAATCGGAAATCATCCTTCTTATTCGAAGCTTATATATAAAGGAGAAAATTTCATAGTATTGAAACGTTTAAAAGAAATTACCTTATACGATGCTATTCATAAGGGGATTAAAATTCCTAAGCAGGTAATCCTTGATATCAATGAAGCTTTAGAGTATGCAAGGGAACAAGGATTAACTCCTTGTGATGTTCACGGGAAAAATGTGATGATGGAAAACGGAAGGGGATATGTAGTCGATGTATCTGATTTCTTAAAAACAAAAGAAGATAGTAAGTGGAGAGACCTAGAAAAGGCATATTTTACATTTTACTTGCCTTTCATTTATAAATTGCCTTTCCCTGTTAAAATACCGTATTTCATGTTAAACATTGTTAGACGTTCATATAGAAAATATAAGAAGCTTAAAAAGAAATTCAAATTGTAAAAGGACCACATACTTATCTTTAGGTTAGATAAGTGAACCACTAGTAAACAAAAGGACCGTACATTTTAGATATGTCTAATATGTACGGTCCTAATTTTATAACTTCATGAAGTAATTAGTAAACTTTTTATTTTCTTTTTCACGCAATTGCTTATTTTCTTCTTCAAGCTCTTTATTCTTTTTCTCTAACTTTTCAATTCTTCTTTTAAGAGAAACGATGACGGCATTTTGATTGTTCTCGTCCTGTTTAATCCTAGAGTCCACAAATGCTTTTTCTTGTTGATTTCGCAAGAAATTGAGGCGTTCTTTGAGCTCTGTATGGTTATACAGTGTGGCTTTACTCACTCCGGCTTCTTCTGCCACACTATTGAAGTTAATTGCTTTAGAGCTCTTGGTTAGACGTTTTATAGCTTCCTCAACCTTAGCTATAGTTGTCTGTTTCCTTTTTTCGTGTAGCTTCCTCAGCTGCTCTTCACAGTCGAAATTTGCTTAGCGTATGTTTTCGTTAAAATGTGGGTGGGACCCCATACCCATCAAGCTAAGACTAAGTGAAACTCCGTTCAACTAGATTTTTTCTTTTTTCTAAAGAATTTATATCAGCTGTCTCAAAATCTGCATACCAAATAAACCCAATAGGGTTTATTTGGTGTGCAAATCTTTAAAGGGCTTACACTGGATCTTTAGGAAAAAGAAAAATCTCACGTAAAATTAAATTTATATAATCTTAGCTTGATGGGCATGTGGTGCTACCCCGTATACAAATTTTATAAGAAAGTTCGATCAAAAGTTTTTATAAACCTTGCAACAACAATGTTTTCTTGAAAAATCTTCCTCTAAAACGGTTAAACTTTCTTCAAACCGGTACGACTTTATTTCAAATCAACATGTACACATTTTATCGTGAGCGTCCTATTTATGTACAGTGAACCTTTAATGCGTGATATGTTTGAAAATTAAAGGTTTGGATGATATTTGAAGAATATGTACATAAAAGTTTACGGAGATATATCCGTTTCGGGAGGGAATCCGCCGAAATCATAAATGGTTTCATATTCATTATCTGAAGATGAGATGGTTAATACTTCAGTTTCCCAGTGTGCTGTAAAAATAACAATTGCTTTTGGTTTATATGTTTCTCCAAGTGTTTTTAGAAAACGTGTATAATCTGTATCTTGAATAGCAAGCATTGGTGAGCCGTGTGCTAAAAATAATGATGGTATCATAATTGCTACCTCCTAAAAATATAATGATTACTTTACGTAAGTAACTATATAATTATATTTATTGTTCGTCAAGATAAAATAATTTGAGGATTCGTTTAGAAAATACAGTGTTTGTCATAACGAAAACAATTGCATATAATACATAGTAAGAAGAATGAATAGTGATTCATTTTTTTAGGATATAGATTGCTATTGTTCTGCAATAGATTATATAGATTTGGAGGCCGTCAAAATGAACATACAGGAAAGCTTTGTTACGGTATTGGATGGATCGGAAATTTATTTACGTAAGTGGCTGCCGGAAAGTGGACTTCGTGGAATTGTACAGATTGCACATGGTATGACGGAACATGCTGGTGTCTATACAGAATGCATTGATGCTTTGTTGAAAGCTGGTTATGGTGTGTATGCTCATGATCACCGGGGACATGGAAAAACAGCAAAACAAGAAGAGGATTACGGCCATTTTGAACCGAATATTGGCTGGGATCAAGCTGTTACTGACATAATCTTTGTATCGGAACTTATTCGTAATGAACATACTTGTCCACTTTTTTTATTAGGGCATAGTATGGGTTCTTTCTTATCTAGACGTGCTGTACAACTTCGTGGTGAACTATATGATGGATTCCTTATTTCTGGGACAGGTGGAAATCCTGGGTTTTTAGGTGTAGTAGGTCATAGAGTGGCAACAGTTGAAATGAAGCTTCGTGGTGCAAAAACAAAAAGCCCAATGTTGAACTTTTTATCATTTGGAAATTTTAATTCGAACTTTAAACCGAATCGTACAAAGTTTGATTGGCTTTCTTCAGATACAAATCAAGTTGATAGATACATAGAAGATCCATTATGTGGTTTTATTTGTTCAACAAGTTTTTATCGTGAATTATTTAACGGTGTGCTTGAAGTGAATAAACTAGAGGAATATAAAAAAACACCTAAAGACCTCCCGATACATATTTTTTCCGGAGATCGTGATCCAGTGGGAGATATGGGGAAAGGCGTAAAAGAAGTATACGATATGTATAAAAATTGCGGTGTGAAAGATGTAACACTTCGTCTATATGAAAATGGAAGGCACGAAATGTTCCATGAAGTAAATAGGGATGAAGTATTTCAAGATTTGATTTCTTGGTTAGATGAACATATTATATAAAAAGAAACCTCACTTTTGTTGTAGTGAGGTTTCTTTTTGGGAATTTGGAGGGAAAGTATGAGTGAATTTGTAAATAAAGAGTATATAGAAATAGATTTTCGCGATGTTGCTATAAAAGAAGAGGAATTAAAAAATTGTACATTTATAAAGTGTCGTTTTAGAGGTGTAGATGCATCAGAAATTGTAACGGAAAATTGTAATTTCATAGAATGTGACTTCACAGGTGCTCTTTTTAATGCTTCAATTCACCAGGGAAGTACGTTTGCAAATTGTAAATTTTCTGGAGCAAATTTATTTGTTTCTAAGTTTGAGGAATGTAAAATGACGGGTTCTGATTTTGAAGAGGCGAATTTAGATGGAATAACGATTGTATTTGGTGATTGGTCATATACAAATTTAAGATTTGCGAATTTAAGTAAACAAAAATTAAAGGGTATTCGCTTAGTTGAAGCGGATCTTTGTGAGTGTAATTTAGAAAAAGCTGATTTACGTGATGTTGATTTAACAGGTGCACAATTAGGAAAAGCCAAGCTTATAGGTGCAGATTTAAGAGGAGCTGTAGTGGATAGAATTGACTTTAGAGCATTTGATTTACAGAATGTAAGATTGGATATAACGCAGGCGGTTGCTGTGGCGAGGTGTTATGGAGCGAAGGTAGATTAAAATGATGAGAGAACTCTTACTATGATAAAGTATCAGTAAGGGTTCTTTTTGTAATTTAAAGGAAAGGGAGAGGGAGAAATGGTAGTGAGGAAAGCATTATTAAACGAGGCAAATGAACTAAGTCATATAGCACTAACATCAAAGGCAACTTGGGATTATAGCGAAGAATTTATACTAGCATGTAAGGAAGATTTAACGATTACGGAAGAGTATATTAAAAATCACTACGTATATATTTTAGAAAATGAAGGAGTGAAAATTGGTTTTTTTTCATTTCAACGAAAAGAAGAAGATGTTCTCGATTTTTTATATTTACATCCAAATTATAAGGGAAAGGGTTATGGTAACATTCTATGGCAAAGTGTCGTAGAAAAAGCGGTTGAATTAGAAATTAAGAGTTTTACAATTGATAGTGATCCAAATGCGAAAGGCTACTACATGAAAATGGGTGCAAAATTGATTGGAGAGACACCTTCAACAGTTTTTAAAGATCGTGTTCTGCCACTTTTGCAATATGATGTATAAAAATGAGTATACATAGGAGATGCTGAAATGGACGGTTTTGAAATCGCACAAATCTACAAGATTTTAATGAAATCTTGGTCACTTGAAACAAGTTCAAAGTGGACGATAGAAAATCCGGCAAAAGGGCAATGTGGTGTAACAGCACTTGTTATACATGATTTGTTTGGAGGGGAAATAAAAAAGACGCAAGTTGGCGAAGGTTGGCACTTTTACAATGTTATAAATGGAAAGCGATATGATTTTACAGCAACACAATTTTTTGAAGAGATAGCTTATATGGATATTCCTTCTAATAGAGAAGAAGCATTTGCAGACACAAATGATAGGCAATATTATACTTTAAAACAGAAAATGCATATCTTTATGCAATAGAATTTGTCTGAAGTGAAATATCTTTTGACTCTTAATGTTTAATAAGTTACTATAATGGTGGTAACTTATCAAAGGGAACGTACTTCATAGAGTTGAGAGGGGAAATACTTTTGAAAACAGCTTATGTAAGCGCTACGATTGTAACTTTAAATGAACAGAATGAAGTGTTACAAAACGGATATATTCTTGTAGAAGATGGTAAAATTATAGAAGTGAGAAATGGTGAATTCTCTAATGGAAATCAAGTAGATGAAGTAGTAAATCTTAAAGGGAAATGGGTATTTCCAGGTCTTGTGAATACACATACGCATGTTGTGATGAGTCTTTTACGCGGAATTGGCGATGATATGTTATTACAGCCTTGGCTTGAAACGAGAATTTGGCCACTTGAAAGTCAATTTACGCCAGAGCTTGCGGTTGCTAGTACAGAACTTGGTTTATTAGAAATGGTGAAGAGTGGGACGACAACATTTTCTGATATGTTTAATCCAATTGGTGTAGATCAGGACGCGATTATGGAAACGGTTCGTAATAGTGGAATGCGTGCGGCTGTTTCAAGAACTTTATTTAGCTTTGGAACGAAAGAGGATGAAAAGAAAGCAATTCAAGATGCTGAAAAATATGTAAAACGATATTACAGTGAAAACGGCATGTTAACAACGATGGTCGCTCCTCATAGTCCATATGCATGCTCTACTGAAATGTTAGAAGAGTGTGCGAGAATCGCGGTGGAAAACCATACGATGGTTCACATCCATCTTTCAGAAACAGAGCGTGAAGTACGCGATATTGAAGCGCAATATGGCAAACGTCCCGTAGAATATGCAGCAAGCTGTGGTGTATTTAAGAGACCGACAGTTATTGCACATGGCGTTATGTTAAATGAAGATGAGCGCGCATTCTTAGCGGAACATGACGTTCGTGTAGCACACAATCCAAATAGCAATTTAAAATTAGGGTCTGGTATAGCGAATGTTAAAGGAATGTTAGAAGCGGGAATCAAAGTTGGTATTGCAACAGATAGCGTTGCATCTAACAATAATTTAGATATGTTTGAGGAGCTTCGAGTTGCAACTTTATTGCAAAAGGGTATTCATAAAGATGCGACTGCATTACCAGTTGAAACAGCTCTTTCACTCGCAACAAAAGGAGCGGCAGAAGTCATTGGGATGAAACAAACAGGTTCCATTGAAGTAGGAAAGTGTGCTGACTTTATTACAATTGATCCATCCAATAAGCCGCATCTACAGCCAGCAGAAGAAGTGTTGTCACACCTTGTGTATGCAGCAAGTGGAAAAGATGTATCTGATGTTGTAATTAATGGGAAACATATTGTGTGGAATGGTGAATGTAAAACATTAGATGAAGAGCGAATTATTTTTGAGGCAAGTTGTTATAAACGAGGATTGAAGATGTAGTTGAAATAGAGGAATTGATAACGAACGCTCCCCTTTTTAATAAAATACAAGAGGGAAGCGTTTTTTCTGTGAATTTTATGTGAAACAATAAATATTCAATAGAATATCACGACTTTATACTGGTCCTTCTGTTATAATGTATAACGTTTTATAATATTATTTGAATTTAAGGAGAAAAATTCATGAAGCAGAAAAAGAGCCGCTTACTAGTAATTACACTTGTCACATCTTTGATTTTATCGGCTTGTAGTAGTACAGCGAATAAAGTTAATAAAGAGACTCAAAAACAAGTGTTAAATGTAACAGTATCAGAAGAAATTCCTTCTCTTGATACAGCGAAAGTGATGGATGGTACATCATCACATGTGATGCAAAATATATTTGAAGGGTTGTATGTGCTAGATAATCAAGACAAGCCCGTACCTGGTGTGGCGAAGTCATTTGAGAAAAGTGAGGATGGGAAAAGATATACATTCCATTTGCGTAAAGATGCAAAATGGTCAAATGGGGAATCGGTAACAGCACATGATTTTACTTTTTCGTGGAAACGGACATTGAGTCCTGGAACAGCATCTCAATATGCATACATGCTATTTTATATAAAAAACGCACAAGAAATTAATAAAGGTACATTAGCTACTGATCGACTAGGAGTAAAGGCATTAGATGATTATACGCTAGAAGTACAGTTAGAGCAGCCTGTCCCTTATTTATTGCAATTATTAGCGTTGCCTATTTATTTACCACAGCATGAATCATTTGTGAAAGAACAAGGAGATCGTTATGGATTAGAACCAGATAATCTTATATACAATGGAGCGTTTGTGTTAGAAAAATGGAAGCATGAACAAGAATTTCAATTAAAGAAAAATGATACATATTGGGATAAGGGGAAAGTGAAGCTAGATGAAATAAACTTTCATATTGTAAAAGATACAATGACAGCTGTAAATTTATATGAATCTGGTAGTCTTGATCGAGTTCCTATAAATTCTATGTTTGTAGATCGATATAAAGATAATAAAGAATTACATATGGCAAGCGAGTCCGCAATAGCGATGCTTCGTTTTAATGAAGCAAATTCTTTTCTGGCAAATAAAAAATTTCGTCAATCTATTTCTTTAGCACTGAATAAAGAAGGATTTGTAAGTCATTTTATGAATAATGGCGCAGTTCCTGCACAAGGTCTTATACCAATAGGATATACGAATGAAACAAATGGAAAAGATTTTCGAAAGGAAAATGGAAATATTGCTGGTTATGATTTGCAAAAAGCAAAAAAACTTTGGGAAGATGCGAAAAAAGAACTTGGTATAGAAAGTGTCACAGTAGAGTTCTTGACATTTGAACAAGATAATGCGAAACGTATAGCTGAATATATAAAAGGGGATTTAGAAAAGCATTTACAAGGTTTAACAGTGCAGATTAAACAGCAACCATTTAAGCAAAAATTACAGCTAGAACAAACAGGACAATATGATATATCTATGGTAGTATGGGGGCCAGATTATAAAGACCCGATAAGTTACTTAGAATTATTTACGACAGATAATCCGAATAATAAGATGGGGTACTCGAATTCTTATTATGATGACCTTATAAAGAAAGCAAAATATGATATTGTACTAGACCAACAGAAAAGATGGAAAGCCTTACAAGAGGCGGAGCAAATAGTATTGGAAGATGCTGCAATCGCCCCGCTTTATCATACTGGTTCGGCATATATACAGAAGGAATATGTAAAAGGCATTGAAAAGCATCAATTTGGTGGGGGATATACGTATAAACATGCGTTTATAAGCAAAAAATAATAATCTATAAAAAAAGAGCGAATTGCTTGATATGGAGGCATTAGCTCTTTTTTTATGGATTTTAGAATTATTTTAAAACAAATCTAGAAAAAGCTTTTCAAAGGAGAGTTTGCATTTAAGTTTGAAAATTATATTGTTAATGAAAGGAATTGTGTATGCCTTCTATTAAATAGATTTCAGTAAAGAATAAACATTTGTATCATGTGGAACATCATTTTGATACATATAATTTTTCAGAATTCCCTCTTTTTTAACAGTACTCCAACAGAAGTCCCCTTCCTCAAGCACGTGTAGGGCATAGCCCAGGTGATAGGGAGGAGATGAACGTTGGTCGTGCATAGCACGAAGTTTCTATTTCCTTTTTATGTAACTTTGTGTATACTAGGAGAAAAGGGAACGTATATTCTGTTTTGTGTTAGGAATCTGAAAAACTATATCGAAAAAAGGGGGAGGGGATGACAATGTTGCTAAGCCAAAAATACGAGATTTTCCCAACTAAAGAACAAAAAGAAACGTTAGATCGTTGGCTACAATATTGTCGTCAAATTTATAACTCTGCTCTTTTAGATAAACAAAGAAAATATAAGGAAAACAAACAATTGTATACACGTTCTGATATGCAAAAGCAACAAGTAATCGATAAGAGTGTTAAGGAGGGGTCATTCACATCCTAGTTTTGTTAACAAGTGATTTGATGATTCATTTTCAAGAAAAACAACTGCTCCGATACGTGTTAAATTAAGAGTATTAAAACCATATGATATAACTGTAGAAACTGCTTCAGTAGCATAGCCATTTCCCCATTGCTCAGGGAAAAGTGCATAACTTATTTCGGCTCTTCTATGTTCTGAAGACCAATCGTGAAAACCAATTGTTCCAATAATACTAGTACCTTTCTTACCTTTTAACTCAATTCCCCATTTAATACCACGTTTTTCATTATAACTTTCTGCAAAATTTCTAATGATTTGTTTTACCTGTTCTATATTTCTTAATGGGTTTTGACCATAGTAACGTAATACATCTGTATTAGAAAAACAATTTAATATACTTTGTGCATCGGATTCTGTAAGTTCTCTCAAAATTAGCCGTTCTGTTTCTAATATAGGGAACATTCTCTCACTCCTATAAAACTAGATATTCATTAGTTTGTATTGAAATTAGAAAATATCAAATTTTTAACAATGACTTAGAGTAATAATAAAATGCATCAAAATGTTTTTTAATCGATCTTTATATAAGTGGCTCTATTGTATGCTGACGTGCATTTTTATTTTGATTGTAAGTAAAACAAGATTAAAAGTGTGCTGAAAATAATTATAAGGATAATTTGGAAATCTAATTAAAAAGAAATGATGATTCTCTTTTATCACATGTTAATATAGGTGTGTGGAATATATTTCAAATAACATTGAAGAGGATGGACTATGAAACAACAATCTATATTAATCGTAGATGATGACGCAGATATTGTTCAATTCATTGAGGTGCAGTTGAAACAAGAAGGGTTTAAAGTCTTAAGAGCTTATAATGGAGAAGAGGCATTGTATATATTAGATACGAATGACATTCAGTTGGTCATTCTTGATATTATGATGCCCGGAATGGATGGAGTTGAAGTATGTAGAAAAACTAGGGAAAAGTATAACATCCCAGTTATTTTCCTAAGTGCAAAATCGTCGGATATAGACAAAGTCATTGGATTAAGTACAGGAGCAGATGATTACATTGTAAAACCATTTAGTATGATTGAGCTCGTGGCACGGGTGAAAGCACAATTAAGAAGGTATACATATTTCAACCAAATTCCAAGTCAACTACATGAACAGAAAATTCAAATTAGAGGATTAGAAATAGATCAACTATCTAGAAAGGTAACAATATATGGAAAGTTAATCAATCTTACAAAAACGGAATATGATATATTGCATCTGATGGCAAAACATCGAAATCGAGTATTCACATTAGAAGAAATATTTGAAAGTGTGTGGGGAGAAACTTCCTATGAAAGTAATAATACTGTCATGGTTCATATTGCAAGATTAAGAAATAAGATAGAAGAAAATCCAAAGGAATCAAAAATTATACAAAATGTTTGGGGAGTCGGATACAAAATTGAAGATTAAATTATTGCAAGGGATTAGGATGAAATTTTTTCTTGCTTTTATATGTAGCATTTTATTCGCTACCATATGCATTATACTATTTCAAAGTTTGGTTGGAAGTATATATGCAGATGTTGCTAGGTACGAAGAAAAATATTCCTTTATCTATTTTGTTATTTTTCTCATTTTAACCTCACTCTTTTTCTTATTATTGTCAAAGAGTACAGTAAAACGAATAGAACAAATCAATCATAGTGTGAAACAAATAAGCAAAGGCAATTTAGAAGTACATATACCTGTTTTGAAAAGTGATGAGATTGGAGAATTAGCAACGAATATTAATGGGATGGCTGAAAGTTTAAAGGAATCGATTGAGAAAGAAAAACGATCACAAGAAATGAAAAATGAAATGATTCATAATATCTCCCATGATTTACGAACACCTGTAACATCTTTAATAGGTTATGTTGATTTAGTAGAAAGTAAGCTTCATTCAAATGTAGAGGAATGCAATCAATATGTAGCAGTATTAAAGCGAAAAAGTGATGAGTTAAAGAATCAAATAGATGATTTACTAGAATATTGTCATATAAACTACAAGGAAATTCAGTTACATAAAGAGATAATAGGAGTTAAAGCATTAATAGAACAAATCATGATTGATTTTGTACCACAATTAGATGAGGCAAAGCTGCACTTTGAGATTGAGTGTAAACAAAATTTGCAAATTGAAGCGGATATACATGTAATAGTAAGGTTAATACAAAATGTGATCAGTAATAGTATTTCGTATGGGAAATCAGGAAAGAAAATTATCATTCAAATTCTACAGAAAAAACCGAATGTCGAAATAAAAATTAAAAACTATGGACAATGTATCTCAAAAGAAGATCTTCCATATATATTTGAAAAATTTTACCGTGGAGAAAAATCAAGGAATGCTCATACTGGTGGAAAAGGAATGGGGCTGGCTATTGCTAAAAGTATTGCTCAGCTTCATGAAGGGGATATAACGGTATGTAGTAGCAATGAAGAAACAACATTCACGATCCTCTTACCAGAATATAAAGAAGAATTGTAAGAAAGTCGTAAGTATTTCTTTCATAGGTCTTAAAATTTGTTTTGTATCATAACGAATGAAGATATAGAAACGGAGGATACAGCATGTGGAAGAAAATAATACTTACAATTTTATTTATCGTTTTGTTTATAAGTTGGGGATCAATTTATTTTGCTAGGGGTGTTGTATCAATCTTCGCTTGGTGGGGAGTACAAGTTTTTAGTGTTTTTTCTATCATTATCCTAACCATTTCAGTTATTTTAATTGCACGAAATTTATTTTCTAGAAATTGTTTAGATAAAACAATTATTTTTATTTTTGTTTTATCCATAGTTGGAGCTTGGCCAGCATGTTGGTTTGCCGGGATAGGGCAAATTGCTTATCCAGCAGATGTTCATTCGGCAACCCCGAAAGCAATGGTTCGTCTTCCGTTGAATCAAGCCGCGTTAGTCGGATGGGGAGGAGATCGAATCGAAACAAACTATCCTCACGTCATGGTACCCTTTGAACGCTGGGCATATGATCTTCTTGTTCCTCCGGCTGGGATAAAAAGCTCAAAGCTAGAAGACTACGGTATATATGGAGCAGAGGTAATCACTCCGGCTTCTGGAATGGTTGTATCCATCAATAATGATGAACCTGACTTGAAACCGGGAACTGATGACTTTGATTCTATGACTGGCAATCACATATACTTACGCTTAGATGAAACAGGAACATATCTTATTCTTGCGCATTTGAAGAAAGGATCGGTACGAGTGAAGGAGGGACAACATGTAACAAAAGGAGAAAGCCTTGCCCAAGTTGGAAATTCAGGAAGTTCCAGTGAGCCACATTTGCATATTCATCATCAGCGGCAAAATCCATCCAATACGAGCATGTTTCTTTCGGAAGGCTTGCCATTATATTTTCGGGATATTGATGGGCCAGCTATGCCAAAAGGTGGCGTTCGTATGGAGAATGGAAATGAGGTACCGGTAGGAGATGTTATTTCACCTTTCTAATAAAAATTCCCCTCTGCATTTCAAGCAGAGGGGAATTTTTATTAACCAGTAAATGTTTGATACAGTAAGAAAATGTTTAAAGCAATAATGAGCCCGGCAATTAACCAGGCAATTGCGTTTGTAATGCGATGATTCACTAGTACACCCATAATCTTTTTGCTACTTGTAAACATAATAAGAGGTACTAATGCAAATGCGATTCCAAATGATAGTATAACTTGACTCATAACAAGAGCGTAAGTTGGATTCACACCTAAAGCGATAATAACAAGGGGCGGGATCATTGTAATAAAGCGTCTTACATATAAAGGAATATGCATGCGGATAAATCCTTGCATAATAATATCACCAGACATTGTACCGACGGAAGAACTAGATAAACCAGCAGCCAACAATCCAATTCCGAAAAGGCTGGCTGATACAGGTCCAACTAAGTTGCTAAATTCATTAAAAGCAACGTCTAAATCTTCAACATGTAATCCGTTTTTGAAGAACAAGGCAGCTGCTACGATTAGCATACTTGCGTTAATTGCTCCAGCAATCACCATTGCAATAATGATATCAATGAATTCAAAGCGAAAAATCTTTTTGCGCTGTTCATCTGTTGTCCCAACTACGCGGCGCTGCGTTAAGGCAGAATGTAGATAAATTGCATGTGGCATTACTGTTGCACCTAAAATCCCAGCTGCAAGTAAAATACTATCTATACCCTGAAATTTAGGAATAAATAGTCCCGAAAGAAGGGGACTTAGCTCTGGTTTCGCATAAAACATTTGTACACCAAATGCAACAACAACAATAAAGACCATCCCTGTAATAACAGCTTCTAATGGGCGGAAGCCTCTGCGCTGAAATTCAAGAATAATGAATGATCCGATTGCTGTGATTAAAGCAGCAGGTAACATTGGAATGCCAAATAGCAAATATAATCCTAAAGCAGCACCGATAAACTCGGCTAAATCAGTAGCCATAATAACGAGTTCACCCTGTATCCATAAACCAATTGAAACGGGTTTTGGGAAATGTTCGCGAGCAACTTCTGGAAGGTTTTTACCAGTAGCAATCCCGAGTTTCGCTGATAGAGACTGAATTAAAACGGCCATTAAATTGGAAGCGAGAATTACCCAAAGTAGTAAATAACCATATTGTGATCCAGCTGCAATATTTGTAGCGAAGTTCCCTGGATCAATATAAGCAACAGATGCGATGAATGCAGGTCCTAGAAAAGGTAATAATTTTTTTAGTCCCTTTGTTTCACCACTTAAAGCTAGATGAGCAGATTGAACGGTTGTACTTTGAGAAGGGATATGTTCATCTTTTGTTATATTTTTATTCATAGTAGTTTTCCCCTTTAGTTTCTTAGCATGATGCAATTATTGTATTTATTCTTACTATCTATTTCAATACATTTAGATGTTTTAGTTGATTTTTTTATTTGAACACAAATGTTTCCTTAATGCAAATTATATGACAGTGTACAATAAAAGGTGTGCTAGAATTGAGGAATAGATAATTATTTAACAAAAATGAATAAAACATCGAATATGTAGTTGTAACTTTTTGGAGTTTAGGTGGATAAAGAGAGTTAATCTATAATATGGATTAGAAAAAGGCATGTTTTTCAATGATAAAATAGAGAACACAGCATATTAATTGCTGGAAACCAATTTGTATGTTATATAATATATTGGGATTACATCACAACTCTATTGGATTGTGATGTAATCTCGTTTTTCATTTGCGTTAACTTATAGGAAAACATTACAAATAGGAGAAAGTTATTTGAACAATAGTTAACATATCTTTTCTTATTCTTATATGTTCCGATATGATCGTTAACTTATACATGATTTTAAAATATCGAATTAGATAGGTGGTAAAAATAAAATGTCAAATACAAAACCATACAGAGTGTTACTGTACTACATGTACACTACAATTGAGAATCCGGAAGAATTTGCTGCTCAGCATTTAGAATTTTGTAATTCACTTGAGTTAAAAGGAAGAATTCTTGTAGCAGGAGAAGGAATTAATGGAACTGCTTCAGGTACTATTGAACAAACAGAGAAATATATGGAAGCAATGAAGAACGACCCACGTTTTACTGGAATCGTGTTTAAAGTGGATGAAGCTGATGAACATGCGTTCAAAAAAATGCATGTGCGCCCTCGTTCAGAGCTTGTTACACTTCGTTTAGAAGATGATATCAATCCGAAAGAAACAACAGGTAAGTATTTAGAAGCAAAAGAGTTTTATGAAGCAATGAAGGAAGAAAATACAGTTATCATAGATGCAAGAAATGATTATGAATATGAGCTAGGGCATTTTAGAGGCGCGATTAAACCTGATATTAAATCATTCCGCGAATTACCAGATTGGATTGATGAAAATAAGGAAATGTTCGAAGGTAAAAAGATTTTAACATATTGTACAGGTGGTATTCGCTGTGAGAAGTTTTCAGGCTGGTTAGTGCGTGAAGGATTTGAGGATGTAAGTCAGCTTCACGGCGGGATTGTAACGTACGGAAAAGACCCTGAAGTGCAAGGTGAACTATGGGATGGACAATGTTACGTATTCGATGAGCGTATTGGTGTACCAGTAAACCAAAAAGAACATGTTATTGTTGGTAAAGACCACTTTACAAAAGAACCATGTGAGCGATATGTAAATTGTGCAAATCCAGAATGTAACAAACAAATCTTATGCTTGGAAGAAAATGAAGAGAAATATTTACGTGCATGTTCACACGAATGCCGTGTTCACCCGCGTAACCGTTATGTAAAAGAACATGAATTAACAGAAGAGCAAGTGGCTACTGCATTAGAAAAAATTGAAGAAGAAAATAAAGTTAAACTAGGATAATATTTCATTTTAATAAAAAAGCGGATCTAATCGTAAAAGAGAGGATCCGTTTTTAAAATTTCTATTTAGATAATGAAAAAGACTACACATTGCTTGTTTGCAGTAGCTTATATATAGTTCTTGAATTTCTAAAAAGAAGAGAAGCTACTTACTTTTGTTATAATCAGATCTTGTTAAACCATAAACAACAGTATCTTCATAAACTCCCCAGTACAAACAACTTTGTTTAAATGTGCCTTCATATTTCAAGCCTAATTTTTGCATAACTTTAGAAGAAGCTGGGTTTTTAGTGAAAGCATCGGCGTAAATACGATTTAGCTGTAATTCTTCAAATGCATATGTAATGATGACCTGACCGGCTTCCGTGCAGTATCCTTTACCCCAATATGATTTACCCAGCCAGTATCCTAATTCTCCTTTATTGTGTTTTTTGTTAATAAAAAGGTAAATACAACCGATGAGCATATTTTGCTCATTAACCATTGCAAAGTGAAAACTGTCTCCCTTATCCATAGCTGTATGAGTAGAGGTAATCCACTCTTCTGCCCAGCCATCTGGATAAGGGTGAGGAATAATTGTAGTAGTTTTCGTAACCTCTTTATCGCCTGCTAATTCTTGAACTCTCGGAGCATCATCTAATTCAAATGGGCGTATTGTTAATCTTTTAGATAAGAACATTGGATATTGCATTTCTTCTCATCCTTTCTAACTATACAAGTCTTTACTAAGTTTATAATACATAATTTTTAAAATAAAACCTTATTAAAAAGTTGAATCTTCTGTTTAATTAACGAGTCAGATGTATAATATAGTTATGCTACAAGGAAGTGAAATTTTCATGTTTGGAAAAGGGGAGTTCTATATGCGTATTTTAGTACTAGGAGCTGGAGGAGTCGGAGGATATTTTGGAGGCCGTTTAGTAGAAAAAGGGGAAGACGTTACTTTTCTCGTTCGTAGTGGGCGAAAACAACAGCTTGAGAAAAATGGTCTTGTTATTCGTAGCATAAATGGAGATTTCTCCTTTATACCACAATTAATCACAAAAACTGAATCCGCAGATCCATTCGATTTAATTTTATTTTCAACAAAAACTTATCATTTAGAAGAAGCAATAAACGATTTGAAGCCATTTGTTGGTGAGAACACAATTATTATACCACTACTAAATGGTATAGCCCATCTATCTGCATTACAACGGGTATTTGGTGAGGATAAAGTTATTGGAGGTTTGTGTTTTATTGAAACAACATTAAACGGTGAGGGAGATGTTGTTCAAACTAGCTCTGCTGACCGACTTGTATTTAGGAAAATTAAACATCTACATACAGAGCGAATATATGGGATTGCCAATACATTAAAGGGTACAAAAGCAAGTTTTGTTTTGAGTAATCATATCGTGCAAGATATGTGGCATAAATATTTATTTATTACTGTTATGTCAGGTGTGACTACGCTAATGCGCGCACCAATAGGACCAATCCGTGAAAGTGATGGGGGACGGGACTTGATTCGGAATTTATTTGAAGAAGCAGCACAGATTATGAAAGCATCTGGAGCCCCAATTCAGGATAATAGTGTTGACGAACATATGAAGACGATTGATAAGATTTCATATGATATGAAATCTTCTATGCAGCGGGATATGGAGAAAGATTCACCTATCGAGGGGGAGTACTTACAAGGATATTTGCTGAAATTAGCAAAACAATTTCATATAGATGCGCCATTGTTAAAAATTATTTATCAAAATTTAAAAGTTTATGAAGAGATGCTGTAAGCGAACATTCCAACAGTCTATAGAGAGATTCGTAGACCTGCTGGTGTGACGGATTTTTGAGGAGACATTTCCAAGTGAGTTACTGTAAATGAGATATAATTGGCTTGTTGTCTCTTGAAACAAGCTACAGCATAAGGAGAGGTGATTGCATTGATTAAATTTGTCCAAGTTATGTTCGGTAAACCTTGCAAAAAAGGTGATACGTTCCAAATTAAATTTGCACGTTTTGTTTATTGGAGTGCAATTGCAGGCTACTTTTTTGCGGTGATTCTTTTTGGGATAGCTTCACTTTTTAATAAAATATTCATTTTAGGTAATTGTATATGAACATTCAATATTTTATCCCGCTATTCGCCGATAGTAAGACTCTCACCTTAAAGTTCAATGAAAGGTTGGTTCCTAAAAGCAGCTGTATCACAAAATTCTGCTGCTAAATGGCGTGCTGAAGTAACACCGGTAACGGGAAAACGTTTAATGGAAGCACAGCGTATTACAGATGGATATATCCATTTATGGTTTGATACGTACGTGAATCAATAAGAAATAAACTTATACATGACACAAATTAATATGAAAAGAGAGGAGCTCTTACTAGAAAGGTCCTCTCTTTCTTTTTCTATTAAGTTCATTTGATCGATCTGTGTATTACAATCATGTTTGGTATACCAATTGTCTGTACGACAAGGATGACCTTATTAAGATACGGCAACGATTCTAGGAATAATTCACCATATCTAAAAATTTTCCCATTTATGTTTCAAATTTGCTAGTATTTTTACACCATCACCAGCTTCTAATAGATATTGTTCTTTGCCTTCGAAAAACAAATTATTTATAATATTCAAAAGCGAAAAAGTTTCTTTTTCTAAACTATAGAAAAGAAACTTTTTCGTTTTTGAGATGTTTTTCTTTTTCATTTCATGGTGAAAGGGTGTACCTAAAAAGATGAATAAGAGCTTTAATTTTTGAGAGTAGCTATGGGAAGATTTATATTAACTATTGTTCCTTTCCCCACTTCGCTGTCAATAAGTATCTTTCCTTGGTGCTTTTCAATCATTTTATAACAGATCATTAATCCTAAACCGATACCATCTTCTTTAATACTATAAAATGGCTCTCCTAGATAAGGTATACGATCTTTTTCAATTCCGCATCCGTAATCAGTAAATCGAATGTTTACCTGGTTTTTATCAGGTATATATTCGATTTGAATCAAGATTTCCCCTCCCATTGCTGTCGCTTCAATCGCATTTTTTAAGATATTTATAAAAACTTGCTTTAATTGATTTCCTTCACAAAGGATGAATGAAGTATCAGATGTAAACTCAGTTGTAATTTGTATGTTGTTCATCATTGCTTGAGGCTGAAGTATCATTACAACTTGTTCCATTAATACATTAAGATCATTTGTTTTAATTTCTAACGCCTGAGGCTTTGCTAGCGCCATAAATTCATTTGTAATACTGTCTATTCGCTCAATCTCTGATAACACGATATCTATATAATGCTCATTGTCCTTATTTTCTGTTGATTTTAGTAAATGCATGAATCCTTTCATTGCTGTTAAAGGATTGTTAATTTCATGGGCAATTGCAGTGGCTAATTGACCTACTACAGCAAGTTTTTCCGATTTTCTTAATAATTCTTCTGTTTTTAACCGTTCCGTGATATCTCGAGAGATACTTAAGAAAACGTTTTTGCCATTCAAGTTAAAAACACGGACACCAAACTCAGTTGTTATTGTTTTTCCTGTTGGAAAAACAAATTCATCTTGCAAAGTGAAAGAAGTTTGCCCTTCTCTAATTTTTTCTATTACTCTTTTGACCATTGGAGAATCTGGCGGAACGGTACTAGAAAATGGCATCGAGAGAAGCTCTTCTCTACTATATCCAAATCTTTTACACCCAACAGGATTTACCTCTATAAATCCTGTTGGAAGTTGATCCTCATTCAGCTCTACTACATATACTGCGTCAGTTGCTTGTTCGATTAGTGCACGGTATTTCATTTCACTGTCTTTTAATTGTTGATGTAATCGATGGAGTTCTCTTTCTGCTTGTTTCCTTTCAGAAATGTCTCTACAAATTCCTGATAAAGCAATTACATTGCCCCTTAAATCTAGAATGGGTGAAACCGTCAAGCTTACATCAATGAGAGTTTTGTCCTTGCGTTGTCGCACTGTTTCTAACTTAGTAATAAGAGGATCTTTTGCGGTAATGTTTTTAATATTTTCTAGAGTTTGATCCATTAAAAAATCTGGTACGCAAGGTAATTTTTCCCCCAAGATTTCTTTTTCTGACCATCCAAATATCTTTTCATAAGCTTTATTGGCTTGTATCATGTGTCCGTCTAAATCAAATATAGTGATAGCATCTACGTTATGATTTATAAATGATTCCAGCCGTTCTTTCGTCACCTTTAGTTCATCTTCCGCATTTTTTCTTTTCGTTATATCAACAGTAGAACCAACTACCTCAATAACTGTTCCTTCTCGTTTAACAGGCCTAAGAGAGAAAAGGATAATAGTCTCATCATTTGGCCATGGCAGTTCGAAATTGACTTCTTCACCATCCCATGCCTGTTGATAATATTTTAATAGTCGAGGAAGTAAATGAAATGGAACAATGGAAGAATCTATGGTCAGTAAACTTTTTCCTACCACTTGTTTGGAGTGAAACCCATGGTGATAAAATAACTGCCCATCACATAAAGTGTGGATAAAATCCCCATTTTCTTTTTTAAATTTAAAAATACCTCCTTGCAATTCATGTACGGTATCCCTTAATTCTTGCTTGGATTCTAGTAATGTTTCATTCGCTTTAGTTAAATTTTGTGTTAAATAATATAATTTTTGATAGGACTCCATAAGAAAAATACTGATCAATAGTCCAGAAGATATAAATAATGTACCTTGAATGTCAAAAAGTATAAGAGGTATAGAAGGAAAAAAGAACCCGAATACCAAATGGATCATAGCTATATAAACAGCTAGATAGAGAAAGACTCTCTTAAAGGGATGAAGCTTCTTGAGATATGTTTCAAAAATAGTATATATAGTAGCTATTCCTAAAGACACAATCAAAGATGGTCCCCAATTACCACCAAGATAGAAAATGCGCATAATTATAATAAATGTTATTGTAATCCAACCAGCCGTACGACCAAAATAAATGTACGAAATTATAAGAGGAGCCATTCGGAGATCATAAAACAATCCCATGTGCTTAAAATTAAAGACC
Source organism: Bacillus sp. FSL K6-0042 (assembly GCF_038006685.1). Lineage (NCBI taxonomy): Bacteria > Bacillati > Bacillota > Bacilli > Caryophanales > Bacillaceae > Bacillus > Bacillus sp. FSL K6-0042. The sequence continues at coordinate 1,327,156 of NZ_JBBOVS010000001.1, read as the reverse complement.
ATCAAAATAGCAGCTATGATACCGGCAACTACTCCTCCATATAGCTGGTTTAATTTAGAATTAATATTCAAAATCAACACTCGAATAAATATAGCTGAGCTAACTAGGAAAGCAAAAATGGATAGATTAATGAAGAATCCTTTGAAAATCATGTAATATTCCTCCTCCTATTGAATATATTCGACAAAAAGTAAGGAAATCCTACAAATAAAACGGGTTTTAGATTTAATATTTCGAACAATAGGAGTATTAATAGGGGAACTGATAGAAGTAATCGATGGGTCTAGATATATGTATACTGTAATTGAAAAAAGGTGAAGTCTATTCATTAATAGATAGCGTATATATAAATAATTTGATTGTGGTGTAAAAACTTCAAAAGCTAATTTTATATGATGCATTATATTCATTTACGAAGTAATATCCTATATAATCATCACAATTTTTCTATTTCTAAAAATTTAAGCTATTGTTTAAAAATTTTTGTTTACTTTTTCTAAATAAGGGAGTATGATAATCGACAGTTTCGAATTTCTAAATCGCTGAAACCTGATGGTACGGGGGAACCGTTTTTGTGGATTGATATATAATTCAAGGGGTGAATCCTTGCAAAAGAGGTAGGGCTACTCACAGGCCCGAATCCGACAGCTAACCTCGTAAGCGTTATATGAGAAGGAAGGTGGAGCTTGTGCGACAAAAAAATTAATGTCTACAAGTCTATTTGTTATGGCTTGTAGACATTTTTTGTTTTCTGAAAAATAGTATATTAATTTGACTAAAAGAGAAATGTACGTACAAAGTTATTGGAGAGTGGACAGCAGTGGTTTCAACTATAAAGAGGTTTTTAATTGGAAGACCATTAAAATCAACCGAATTAGGAGAGCAAAAGCTTAATAAAACGAAAGCGTTAGCGATTCTATCTTCTGACGCATTATCATCGGTTGCCTATGGTCCGGAGCAAATATTAATTGCTCTATCTACAGTGGGGGCGTTAGCATTTTGGTATTCTATTCCAATCGCAATAGGAGTCTTAGTTTTGCTAACAGCTCTAATTTTGTCTTATAGACAAATTATTTTTGCGTATCCTCATGGGGGAGGAGCGTATGTAGTATCAAAAGAAAATTTAGGTGTGAATCCAGGGTTAATAGCTGGAGGTTCCTTATTAGTAGACTACATTTTAACGGTGGCAGTAAGTGTATCTGCAGGTACAGATGCACTTACATCTGCTTTTCCTAGTCTACATGCTCATAATGTGGTTATTGCTATTATCTTTGTCTTATTTATTACAATTTTGAACTTAAGAGGAGTAACGGAATCAGCTTCTGTTTTAGCTTATCCCGTTTATTTATTTGTTTTAGCGTTATTTATATTAATCGGTGTAGGTATATACAACATTGTAACAGGTGAAGTCTCACCTAATTTGCATACACCAATTGGTACACCAGTAGCAGGGGTTAGTTTGTTTTTACTCTTAAGAGCATTTGCATCAGGTAGTTCTGCTTTGACAGGTGTTGAAGCCATTTCCAATGCGATTCCAAACTTTAAAGATCCGGCTCCTAAAAATGCTGCTAAAACGTTACTTGCGATGGGCTCCTTACTTGCAGTGTTATTTTCAGGAATCGTATATTTAGCTTACTATTATGGTGTTACTCCAAGTGAAGAGGTAACAGTTGTTTCACAAATTGCCGAAGAAACATTTGGACGGAACTTCATGTATTTCTTTATTCAAGGAACAACAGCGTTGATATTAATACTTGCTGCTAATACTGGTTATTCTGCTTTTCCTTTACTAGCAGTTAATCTTGCAAAAGATAAGTTTATACCTAGAATGTTTACAGTTAGAGGAGACCGATTAGGGTATTCAAATGGAATTATCATACTTGGAATTGCTTCAATTCTTTTAATTATTGCTTTCCAAGGGCAAACGGAACATCTCATTCCACTTTATGCAGTAGGCGTGTTTATTCCATTTACGTTGTCCCAGTCTGGAATGGTGGTAAAATGGATTCGTGAAAAGCCTAAAGGGTGGATTTTAAAATTAACGATTAATTTAACGGGTGCTATTATTAGTTTTATAGTTATGAGTATGTTCTTTTTAACTAAGTTTGCACAAGTTTGGACAGTGTTAATTTTCTTACCTGTCATTATCATTGTTTTTCATCGAATTAGAAAGCATTATGAAGCAGTAGGTGATCAATTAAGTCTTAGAACTTGTGAACCAATTGTGCCGATTCAAGGGAATGTAATCATTGTTCCTGTTGCTGGCATGACTCATGTAGTAGAGAACTCATTAAATTATGCTAAATCCCTTTCACCAGATCAGGTCATAGCTGTTTATGTTTCTTTTGAAAGAGAAGATGAGAAGAAGTTTGAAGAAAAATGGAAGAAATGGCAGCCTGGAGTTAGGCTGGTGACACTACATTCTCATTACAGAAGTATTATTCAGCCGCTAACTAAATTTATTGATACAGTTCAATATAAAGCTAACGAATCAAATTATCGGGTTACTGTAGTAATACCGCAATTTATTCCTAAGAAAGGTTGGCACAATATTCTTCATAATCAATCGAGCTTACTGATTCGCGCATTCTTGCTGTATAAGAGAAATGTAGTTATTACGACGGTACCTTATCATTTGAAAAAATAAAGATTATAGAACAAACAATTTCTAAGGTAGCTTTACTTATGTAGAGCTACCTTTTTATATTAATAGATTGTATACCTAATCTTTGTTTTAAATTTGGTATTTCGAAGCTGTTTACGATCCCAAAATTTATTTTTCCTAACGTTGTTAAAATTCCTCCCGTTTATTTTCACCAATTCTTTGAACGACCTCGGTTTTTTAAATGATTATCCATATTTTATGAATGTCTTTAATTAATACAATAAAGATATATAGTTTTTGATTTTTCCTTTAAGAATATTATTCCAAAAATGAATTTTCCACATCTACATTCTCCATTAAGTAAAAGGGTATAGTTTATATATGTTTCTCCATCCCAATCTACATTTTTAAGAAGTAATGATAAGAAGGGAAAGGATTTGGTTTATAGAAGTGTAAGGAGAGGCTATATTCGTGCACAAATAATTTTAAAAGTATGCCAGGAAATCTTTGATTTATCAAGAAAAATGTAATTTAAAATCAATTATATAAAGCAGAATCTTGGGGGGGGAGGGATATGAAATTATAATGTATATCATATAGTAGGGAGTAGGTTTTAATAAAAGTTAAACAATACGATAGTCACTATATTTTCAATTAGGAAGAAAAGAACATGAAATTTCTGCCTCGTTTTGTCCGATATTTCCACCGTTTGCAGTGGAAACTGACTTTATTTTACGTGTTAACAACCATTGGTGTTCTATTAACCCTTGAAGTGGTAGGCTTTCTTATTTCACTTAGTCTAGTGAAATATAATGCTGACCAAATGTTTGAACAACAGATAAGCATACAGGCCCAAAATATATCTTCTAACTTTAATGGACCATTGATTAATCAAAATCAACTGAAGAAGGCTTTAGAGGATTGGCCCATAGAAGTAGGGACTGAATTCGATGGATTTTCTGTGGTGACTGATCCAAACGGGAGATTACTCGCAAGTGCTGGAGAGAATGTGCCCCAGTTTATTGATTTTAAAGCAGAATTCCCTGCGAAAGTTTATCAAAATATATATACAGCTCTGTCACTGAAACCATCCGAAGCACGTAAATTAAAAACATATAGCTATCATAAAGGTGGGGTTTTATATATTGTTGCTCCGTTATCTAATGAGAAAGATGTTCTTGGGGTATTAGTAGTCAAAGCAGAAAACATACATTTTTCTTTGGTCGATTTTTGGAGGGCTACTTTTCAGTTTTTTGGATTTAGTATTTTAGCTTTCTTTATTGGTGCAGCAATTGTTGGTATTACCTTTGGAATTATCACCTCTCGAAGTCTCGTTCGTCGTATTCAAAAGATATTAAACTCTACAGATCAATGGAGTCAAGGAGATTTCACAACATTTATACATGATCCTTCAAAGGATGAATTGGGGCAGTTGGCACGTAAGTTGAATCAAATGGCGAAACAATTACATACCTTACTTAGAGTGCGGCAAGATTTAGCGACACTTGAGGAACGCAATCGATTAGCTCGTGAGCTACATGATAGTATTAAGCAGCAACTGTTTGCTACATCTATCTGGTTAAATACTAGCAAATCTTTTATCGGAAAAGATGATGATACCGCTAAAGGCCATTTGTTAAAGGCAGAAAACTTGTTACATCAAACGCAGAGGGAGCTAAGTGTATTGATTCGGGAATTACGTCCTGTCCCATTGGAGGGGAAGAATTTGGCACATGCATTAAAAGATTATGTGGGGATGTGGCAAGAACAAACGGGTATTATAGTTAATTTGGAGACAAGTGGACAGCAACAAGTATCTCCTATTATTGAAGAAACATTTTTTCGTATCACACAAGAGGCACTGAATAATGTTGCACGTCACAGTCAGGCAAATATGGTAGTGATTCATCTAGATTGTGAAGAAGTTGTGACTCTTTCTATTTATGATAATGGTTGTGGGTTTGATATTCAAAGGGGAGCTCGACAAGGAGTAGGTTTGTCCTCTATGCGTGAACGGATGCATGCGTTAAAGGGGGATATTGATATCCAAAGTGAAATAAAGAAAGGTGTGAAAATTACCGTTCAATGTAAACAGACAGATATTCGAGAAGATACCAATCCGAATGCCGATTGTTATTTAGAAGAGGGGATAGAAAATGGAGAAGGAAGATCCAATTTCGATTTTAATTGTTGATGATCACGCAATTGTAAGACAAGGATTGAATACTCTATTCACAATTCAATCTGACTTTCAGGTAGTTGGAGAAGCAGAAAATGGTGAAATTGCTACGGCTCTAGCTGCTGAACTTGTGCCGGATATCGTACTAATGGATTTAGTGATGCCAGGTACTAATGGTATAGAGGCGATTCGAATGATTAAACAAGTTAGTCCTCGTTCTCAAGTGATTGTGTTGACTTCGTATCATGAGGATGAGTACATTTTTCCAGCATTACGTGCAGGGGCAATATCATATGTGCTTAAAGACATTGAGCCTAATCAATTAGTTGAAACGGTAAGGAGAGGCGTACAAGGCGAATCCATTATGCATCCACGAGTGGCTGCACGGGTTGTTACTGAGATTCGTGCTACGAAACAGGCATCTCCTAATCCATTTTCCGAGCTGAGTGAACGAGAATTGGAAGTATTACGATTGATTGCTAGGGGTCTCACGAATGCTGAAATTGCTAAAGGTCTTTTCATTAGTGAAAAGACAGTTAAAGGCCATGTTAGTAACATTTTAAGTAAGCTTCATATGCTTGATCGAACGAAAGCTGCTGTTTTTGCTTGGGAACAAGGGTATATGCGTCCGAATCAGGAAAAAAATTATTAATATAGATTAGAAATTTTCTTATACCAATTCCATTACGCGGAATTGGTATTTTTATTTTTCCGTCTTTCCAGTTTGTTAATCTGCAACTTTGACTATGAAAATTGTTTTATAAACAGACCTCTAGAACTGTTTATAAACAGTTCTGTGGATTCGTTTCAAACTGGCTTTCTTATCATAATATGAACTTATTCATCAATATACACTAGGGAGTTGAAGAATATGGTTTTTAAATTAAATGATATACGAAAGTCGGCTGATCACTATTCACAAAATACATTGAAAGATGGGAGGGGAAAGCGGAATTTTTTGCTATCAAATTGGCATCGATGGATTGCCTATATAACTGCAGTTTGGTCCTTCTTTTACGGATCTCTAGGGCTTTATTGGGCTTTAGGAGGCGCAGGATTTCCTTTTGGTGAAAATGATTCAAGAGGGTTTATGATGGGATCATTTTTAGCAAACATACGATCGGATGTAGGAGGAGTGACAATCGCTTACATTGGAGGGATTGGAGCAATCGCTGCATTGGCTACAATCCGAATATGGGGGGAAATGATTCCACGTGCAGTCCTGCTCATTTTCGCATGGATAATGAGTATCACTCTAGTATTTGTGATTCCTGATGTCCGGGTATTACAGAATTTCGCTTATTCATTCATGCTACATTTCCAACTCATTGATTGGCCTGTAATAAATCAACTTCTATGTATGGTAGGAGGATTTTTGTGGGGAGCAACAGCTTTGGCCTATCAGAGGCGGAGCCGGGAAGCTTGTGTGAATTGCGGACGCCAAAAGGGGACTCAAAATACATCAATTGCCGGAAACAGTTTGGGGAAATATGCAACCTACATTGCTATCGTTATGGCACTTCCTTATGGTATTGTCCGCTTAGCGTGGGCTGCAGAGATTCCATTGGGAGTAAGTGATGCAGCAGCAACATTAATTAGCAATCAATCATTTACGGAACGTTTGATAGAGGCCGTACTTGGTGGATTACCTATATGCGGCGCTATTCTTACATTGGGACTTATCCAAAAGTGGGGAGAAAAGTTTCCTCGTTGGTTCCTTTATTTGGCTGGAAAACGTGTTCCTATTTGGTTCGCGGTGATACCGGCAACATGTGCATCTGTTCTTATCACTCTTGCGGGATTAAAAATAAGTCCGATTATCATTTTGAAAATATTGGACGGTTCAATCAATACTGGAAATTGGGGAGAATTAGGACCTTCACTATTTTGGCTTCCATGGGGAGTAGCATTAGGGCTAGCAACTATTGCTTATTATCAAAGAAGGCGGGGACAGTGTAAATATTGTAGAAGATTTTAGTATTATAACTTTCTAATAGAAGGAGTTGTTCTTTCATGTTGTTAAATACTGAGAAAAAAAGCGAAAACGGAATTCATATTTTTAGATGGTTATCATTATGGCCCAAATGGATGGGGTATACTGCGGGTATTTGGTCATTGATGTATTTGATACTAGGTCAGTATTGGGCGTTGGGAGGAAAAGGTTTTCCACTTGGGAAAGGGGATCCACATTCTGAATATTCAATGCTAGCTGGTTTGAGGCCTGAGATTGGTGCACCTATGATGGTTGGATTTGGATTAATGGGAGTCATTGTAGCTGTCCTGATGATTCTTGGCTGGGGCAAGGGACTTTTCCGAATAATATTGCTTACGTTTGTGTATATGTTAGTAGCGATTCTATTATTTGCAGTTATCGATTACCGTATTTTGGCGACTACGGCATATGGAATTGTCTTTCTGGTTGGAGCGCCATTTGATTTTCCACCTGGAGCTAATTTTTTTGAACATATGATGTATGGGACGGTTGTAAATCAATATGTTAGTATGCTCGGATCCTTTCTATGGATTACTACTGCTTTAGCCTACCAACGTCAAACACGAAATGCTTGTCTGTATTGTGGCCGAAATAGTAATCCTTCTAAATGGACATCACAATCCTGAGCAGCATCTTGGGGGAAATGGTGCACTTACATTGCTATTATAATTCCTATCTGTTATTCCATAACAAGATGGTGTTGGGCGATAGGCATTCCACTAGGAACGACTAAAGAATTACTTGATTCTTTTGAACGTGATTCACCTGGAATTTGATTAATGGGTGCGTCTTTGGCAACAGTAGCGCTTGGAGGGGCAATTCTTACGCTAGGGCTTATTCAGCGATGGGGAGAAATTTTTCCGCGTTGGTTTCCATTCGTTTCTGGTAAGCGTGTACCTCTTTCATTAGCGATTATCCCGGCTTCACTGGTTTCCATTATGGTTACTTCAGCTGGTTTGATGTACATCCGAGGTTTTATTAATAAAGGGGGCTTAGATCATAGGGGATGGGCATTGGAAGGTCCAGAGTTATTATGGCCAATTTGGGGATTGGCTCTGTTTGGTGCTACGATTGCATATTATTATCGTAGGCGTAATAGATGTAGACACTGTGGTAGTTTGTAGCGTACTTTGCTAATCAAAAAGTAGAAATAAAATAGGGTTCTTCAGTAAATTTTACCATTTAATTGAGTACAGTAATCGCTCGCTTTTAGGTAATGAATATAGGAGATAGATGGGACTTACTACCTATGAATAAAAGAGCAGAAAGGGAATGCTTTCATCAGGAGGATGATTAATTCATTTTCTTTTTTTATAAAAAGAGAAAATGAGTTATTAAAGTAGTGGATACAAAAGCGTAATAAATCACTAATGCTCTATATAGAGATACTTGGTAATTTTTTCGGACATATAAAGTATGGGATGCAGGTCTCCTGTTCAATTTTGAGCAGGAGATTTTTAATCTCATTATTCGTGAACAGAGAGACACAGAGAATGATTGAGATAAAGAGAATCTCAGCTGATAGAAGTTGTACTTTATACAAAGTAGGTGGAGATATGAATAAGAGGCTTTATAAGAAAATCATGTTGTCAATGATGGTTCTTGGGGTTACGACAAGTAATATTGTACCATTGCATCCTCTTGCAGCAGAACCAAAAAAATCCATTCATTACAAGAAAGTGATAAAAACTATTCCCTTGGTCCTGCTGGATTTCAAGATGTAATGGCGCAAACAACATCTAGTGTATTTGCAATGGATTCGTATGCGAAAACAATTCGGAATCAACAAGAAACAGATTTGAGTAAGATAAGTTCAATAAATGGTGATTTAAAAGAAAATATGCTTAAGCATCAAAAAGAGGAAAAAACGAATGCAACATATTGGTTAGATGAAATGAAACCTCAAATTATGAAAACAGATCAAAATATAGTGGAATTTAATGGGACGTTTCAATCTTATTACAGCAGTCTAATAGCAGCTGTTGACCAGAAAAACAGAGAGAAATTGAAATCCGATTTAGAAAAATTATACAATATCATTTTGACTAATCAGAGTGAAGTGGATAAGCTATTAGAAAATCTAAAAACGTTTCGAAATAGAATGGCGGAAGATACAAAAAGCTTTAAAGGTGATGCAAATCAATTAACAGCAATTTTAGCAAGTACGAATGCTGGAATTCCACTTTTGCAGCAGCAAATCAATACTTATAATGATTCAATTAAAAAAAGTAATGATATGGTGATTGCTGGGTCAGTGCTTTGCGCGGCGTTAATTACGTGTCTTGCAGGTGGACCAATGATTGCTGTTGCCAAGAAAGATATTGCAAATGCAGAGAGAGAAATCGGAAATTTAAAGGCGAGAATTTCTGGGGCGCAGGCAGAGGTAGCTATTTTGACTGATGTGAAAAATAAAACAATAAACATGACGGAAACAATTGATGCAGCCATTACTTCTCTTCAAAATATTTCGAATCAGTGGTATACAATTGGTGCTAAGTATAATAACTTGTTACAAAATGTAAAAAGTATCAGTCCTGAGGAGTTTACTTTTATTAAAGAAGATCTGAATACAGCTAGAGATAGCTGGCAGGATGTCAAGAATTATACAGAAAAATTACATGAGGATGTAGTGAAATAAAGTAAGACTCTAATCAGTGGGGTGGCCTCCACTGATTTTTTGTTTTGGTTGAAGTTTGAAACGAGGATAAATAGAGGTTTAAGGAACCTCATATGCTTTAATTCAAGGGACGGAAAAAAGAAATTTATTAATAGAGATTTTTTCCAAAATAAATAAAGTGAAGGCTTTTACGGGCAGTAAGACTCCCATCTAACTTCATTACTTTTGCCGAATTTTAAGGTGGGAGTCTTACTGCCTACAAATAGCGTGATAAATTTGAATGCAGTTACTCTGAAAATGTTGGCTATCAATTTAGATGGTCGAATTTTCTGGAATAAAGCGGTATAATGCTTGTAAGTATGATGTATTTGAGTATAGAAAATGTAAGGAAGGATATATTTAGTATGGATAAAGAAAAACAACAACTAAGCGTTGAAGTTGCAAGATTATACTACCAATCTGATTATAGCCAACAAGAAATTGCTAATAAATTGAATATCTCCAGACCAACCATTTCAAGACTGTTAAAATATGCGAAAGAAAAAGGGTTTGTTCAAATTCATATAGCGGATCCATTTGCTGATTTAGATAATGTAGGTAACCTACTTAAAGAAAAATATAATTTATTAGAAGCGCACGTCCTATTTTCCCCTGTACCAGAGTACACGGCGATTACGGAGTATATTAGTAAGTATGCTGCTGAATATATGGAGAAGACTGTTACAAATGGTGATATCGTTGGTGTGAGCTGGGGAACCACTATGTATGAAATCGCGAGAAAAATTGTGCCTCAACATGTAAAAGGGGTAGAGGTTGTTCAATTAAAAGGGGGTATTAGTCACTCAAGTGTTAATACGTATGCGAATGAAACAATTGCTTTATTTGCAGATGCCTTTCAAACGACACCTCGAAATTTGCCACTCCCAGTTATCTTTGATAATGCAGTGACAAAGGAATTAGTAGAACAGGATAGACATATTCATCACATTATTGAAATGGGAAAACAAGCGAACATTGCAATTTTTACTGTGGGAACTGTACGAGATGAAGCGTTATTATTTCGATTAGGTTATTTGGATAAGAACGAAATGGACATATTGAAAAATCAAGCTGTTGGTGACATTTGTTCACGCTTCTTTGATGGAGACGGTAATATTTGTAGTGAGGAAATTAATAAGCGTACAATTGGAATTGATTTAGAAGAATTAAGGTTAAAGAAACGTTCTGTTCTGGTTGCTGGAGGTTCTCGAAAAGTGAAGGCAATTGATGGTGCGTTAAGCGGTGGGTATGCAAATGTGTTGATTATAGATCAGCATACCGCGAAAGAACTGTTAAATTATAAAAAAGGTTAAAAAAGAAGGTTTCTCAAAAGTATAAATTTGAGAAACCTTCTTTTCGTATGTGGCTGTGCAACATGTGCGTTTTTCAATGAAAATTTCATGATGAAATAATGGTTTGGATAAGAAATTTGTGAAATAGATTTTTTTATCCCGTATTAACGGGCAGTAAAACTCCCACCTTAAAATTGGGAAAAAGCAAAGAAGTTGGGTGGGAGATAAGCTGCCCGTAAAAGCTCGATTGGTGAGGGCTAATAATCAGTGGGATGAAAAAAACCCCCACTAATTAAAGTTTCACTTTATGAATGAATAAATTTTGTGTTTTATGAGGGAGCTGTTAATATGGCGGCGCCCTTTTTGTGTCAATTTTAAAAACTTATTTCAATATCTCAAAAAATGTTGAACAAAATTTCAAAAGTTCGTTTACATTTGTTCAAAGTGGAGTTAGAATGAAGTTGTTAAAAGATATGAGGAGTGAAGAAAATGAACATTGCAAAATTAATTGATCATACAGTTTTAAAACCGAATACAACAAAAGAAGATGTTATGAAAGTTTTAGAAGAAGCAAAGAAATATAATTTCGCTTCTGTTTGTATTAATCCTACATGGGTAAAATTAGCCGCTGAAGAATTAGCAGGCCATGATGTGGATGTTTGTACAGTTATTGGATTCCCTTTAGGTGCAAATACAACTGAAACAAAAGTATTTGAAACGAAAGATGTAATTGCAAAAGGTGCAACTGAAGTAGACATGGTAATCAATGTTGGTGCTTTAAAAGATGGCGATAATGAATTTGTTGAAAACGATATTCGTGAAGTTGTAGAAGCTGCAAAAGGAAAAGCACTTGTAAAAGTTATTATTGAAACTTGCTTATTAACAGATGAAGAAAAAGTTCGTGCTTGTGAATTATCTGTAAAAGCTGGAGCTGATTTTGTAAAAACTTCAACTGGATTCTCAACTGGTGGAGCAACTGCTGAAGATATCGCATTAATGCGTAAAACAGTTGGAGAAAACGTTGGTGTGAAAGCATCTGGTGGTGTTCGTACACGTGAAGATGCAGAAAAAATGATTGAAGCTGGAGCTTCTAGAATCGGTGCAAGTGCAAGTGTTGCAATCGTATTAGATGACAAAAATGGTGTTTCAGATAATTACTAATCAATAAAAGCTAGAAGCAATAGGTACACGAGTGTTAAAAAGGCATGGTGTATCTATTGCTTTAATAATTGAAAAATATGTAAGCGGATACGGAAAAGGAAGGGAAGTTTTATGAAATACTTAGTAGGTATCATAGGTCTCGTAATTATTTTAGGTATCGCATGGCTTGCTAGTAATAATAGAAGAAAAGTGAAATATCGTCCTATTATAACGATGATTGTACTTCAGTTTATTTTAGGTTTCTTACTATTAAATACAAGCATCGGGAATGTACTAATTGCTGGAATTGCAGATGGTTTTGGACAATTGTTAAAGTATGCTGGCGATGGTGTTAATTTCGTATTTGGTGGTTTGGTAAACCAAAAAGAATTTTCATTCTTTTTAGGGGTATTAATGCCAATTGTTTTTATATCAGCTTTAATTGGTATCCTGCAACATATTAAGGTATTGCCATTTATTGTGAAATACATTGGTTTAGCTTTAAGTAAAATAAATGGGATGGGGAAACTTGAATCGTATAACGCTGTGGCTTCAGCGATTTTAGGACAATCAGAAGTGTTTATTTCTGTTAAGAAGCAGCTAGGTCTACTATCAGAAAGAAGATTATACACATTATGTGCGTCTGCAATGTCTACGGTTTCTATGTCTATAGTTGGATCATATATGGTGTTATTAAAACCGCAATATGTTGTAACCGCTTTAGTGCTTAACTTGTTTGGTGGTTTTATTATCGCTTCGATTATTAATCCTTATGAGGTTACTGAAGAAGAAGATATGTTAGAAGTACAAGAGGAAGAGAAAAAGAGCTTTTTTGAAGTGTTAGGGGAATATATAATAGATGGTTTTAAAGTTGCTATTACAGTAGCGGCTATGTTAATTGGGTTTGTTGCATTAATTGCTTTCATTAATGCAATTTTTAAAGGAGTAATTGGTATCTCATTCCAAGAAATCCTTGGCTATGTATTTGCGCCATTTGCTTTTATTATAGGTGTCCCTTGGCATGAAGCTGTTAACGCAGGTAACATCATGGCAACGAAACTTGTATCAAATGAATTTGTAGCTATGACAAATTTAGCACAAGGGAATTTTAATTTTTCAGGCAGAACAACAGCAATCATATCAGTGTTCCTTGTTTCATTCGCAAACTTCTCTTCAATCGGAATTATCGCCGGTGCTGTTAAAAGTTTGAATGAAAAACAAGGGAATGTAGTAGCAAGATTTGGTTTGAAATTACTCTTTGGTGCAACTTTAGTAAGCTTTTTATCAGCAACAATAGTTGGTTTAATATATTAAGAATTTAAGAGCTAGACGAATAAAAAATAAAAAGGATTGGTGATTCAGATGAGAATGGTAGATATTATTGCGAAAAAACGTGATGGTAAAGAATTAACAACAGAGGAGATTCAATTCTTTATCAAAGGGTATACAGATGGATCAATACCTGATTACCAAGTAAGTGCACTGGCAATGGCTATCTTTTTCAAAGACATGTCTGACCGTGAACGTGCCGATTTAACGATGGCTATGGTGCATTCTGGAGAAACAATTGATTTATCTGAGATTGAAGGAGTTAAAGTAGATAAACATTCAACTGGCGGTGTTGGTGATACAACAACATTAGTGTTAGGACCATTAGTAGCTGCTTTAGATGTACCAGTTGCAAAAATGTCTGGTCGTGGTTTAGGTCATACAGGTGGTACGATTGATAAATTAGAAGCGGTAGAAGGCTTCCATGTTGAAATTACGAAAGAGCAGTTCATTGAATTAGTGAATCGTGATAAGGTTGCGGTTATTGGACAAACAGGAAATTTAACACCTGCTGATAAAAAAATATATGCACTACGTGATGTTACGGGAACAGTAAATTCAATTCCGTTAATCGCAAGTTCGATTATGAGTAAAAAAATTGCAGCTGGTGCTGATGCAATTGTTCTTGATGTTAAGACAGGTGCTGGTGCATTCATGAAAACAGAAGAGGATGCGAAAGAATTAGCACACGCAATGGTACGAATCGGAAATAATGTTGGACGTCAAACGATGGCTGTTATTTCAGACATGTCACAACCTCTTGGTTTTGCAATTGGTAATGCTCTTGAAGTACAAGAAGCGATTGATACATTAAAAGGGGAAGGTCCAGAAGATTTAACGGAATTAGTACTTGTATTAGGTAGTCAAATGGTTGTACTTGGGAAAAAAGCGAATACGTTAGAAGAAGCACGTGAAATGCTAAAAGAAGTTATGAAAAATGGAAAAGCAATTGAGAAGTTTAAGGAGTTCTTGAGTAATCAAGGTGGAGATAGCTCAATTGTAGATCATCCAGAAAAGTTACCACAAGCTAAATATGTAATTGATGTACCTGCTAAAACTTCAGGTGTAGTCTCTAACATTGTGGCAGATGAAATAGGTATTGCTGCCATGCTTCTAGGGGCAGGTCGTGCAACAAAAGAAGATGAAATTGATTTAGCAGTTGGTTTAATGCTACGTAAAAAAGTTGGTGAAGCTGTAAAAGAAGGGGAACCACTTGTTACGATTTACGCGAATCGTGAAAACGTGGAAGATGTAAAAGCTAAAATTTATGAAAACATTTCTGTATCAGAAAAAGCTGAAACTCCTAACTTAATTCATACAATTATAACTGATTAATGATTCGTAGAATGGAATTTACTTTGAGGAGGAAATAATATGGATAAAAAAAGATATATTGAAGAAGCGACAAAAATGTTAGAAAAAGCTTATATTCCGTATTCTAAATTCCCAGTTGGCGCAGCGCTAGTTACGAAAGAAGGTAAAATCTATACAGGTTGTAATATAGAGAATGCTTCTTACGGTTTATGTAATTGTGCTGAGAGAACAGCTATATTTAAAGCAGTATCAGAAGGGGAACGTGATTTTAGTTATTTAGTAATTACAGGTAAAACAGATGGGCCTATTTCACCATGCGGAGCTTGTAGACAAGTCATTGCTGAGTTTTGTAAGCCTAAAATGCCAGTTTTATTAACAAATCAAAAAGGCGATGAAAAAGAAGTAACGGTTGAACAATTGTTGCCAGGTGCTTTTTCGATAGAGGATTTAATCTAATTTCAAATGAATATACGAAAGAAGCTGTCCTAAAAATATGTTGGGAGAGCTTCTTTTTTTGTGAAGAATATATTTTTATTAACCATTGGAATTCTGTTCATGAAAGACATTTTTCTATTTGAATGAGAATTTGCTGGGGTGATCGAACGTTTTGCAGGATTACTCTTTCTGTCTGCTTCTTATCTAGTTCAACCTCGTAAACTGTCCACAAGGTTAGGGGAAGTTCGCCTTAATGTATTGTACATCTATAAAGAGTTTCGTACTAAACGAGGGGGGCCACGAATAGGTTGGTAGAAGAGTAGAAGGAAGGGAGGGAGGTCTAAAATGAAACCGTATCACATCATTGGAAAAAGTATTAAACGAAAAGAAGGTGCGGACAAAGTAACGGGAAGAGCAAAATATGTAGATGACGAGATTGAGATAGGTACTTTATACGCAAAACTCTTAACGAGTGTGTATGCGCATGCTGTTATTGAAAGTATTGATATAAGGAGAGCTGAGGAAATCCCTGGTGTTCATGCTGTGATAACAGGAGCAGATTATCCTATTCTTGTCGGTTCTAGTATTGTAGATCGTCCCCCGTTAGCCTATGAAAAAGTTCGGTATTTTGGTGAGCCTATTGCACTTATCGTAGCGGATAGCGAAGCGATTGCTAAACATGCATCAGCGCAAATACGTGTTACATATAAGAAACTCCCTGTGGTTCATGCCCCGCTACAAGCCTATTTAGAAAGAGATATACTCGTACATGAAAACGTAGAGCAATATGAATTAGAAGAAGAAGTATACCCAGAAGCACATACAAACATTGCAAATAGAACAAAAATTCGTAAGGGAGATATTCGAGAAAGGTTTGCAAATAGTGAAGTTGTTGTAGAGGAAACGTTTTCTTTTCGGCAATCTGATCATACTGCAATAGAGACGCGATGTGCGAAAGCAGAAATTAAGCCAAATGGAGAGGTTATTATTCATTCTACTTCGCAAGCCCCTTTTGAAATTAAAAGATTGCTTAGTAAGGCGTTTCAAATTGCTGAAGAAAAAATAATTGTACATGTGCCTTTAGTTGGAGGGGCGTATGGTGGAAAAACAACGGTACAACTTGAGTATTTAGTATATCTTGCTTCTAAAGCAGTGGGGGGGAGGCGTGTTACCCTTCGGAATAGTAGAGAAGAAGATTTTGTAACATCGCCTGTTCATATTGGTTTACAAGCAAAAGTAAAGCTTGGATGTACAAAGAATGGGAAATTGCAAGCTGCCGAGATTTTATATTTATTTGATGGCGGTGCATATGCTGATCGGGCAGTGACCATGAGTAAAGCGGCCGGATTAGACTGTACAGGTCCATACTCAATTCAGCATGTATCGTGTGATTCGCTTTGTATGTACACGAATCATCCATATGCGACATCGTTTCGTGGATTTAGTCATGCCGAGTATACATTTGTAATTGAAAGAATGATAGATATATTGGCAAATAAAGTAAATATATGTCCGCTTGAGTTTCGTATGAAAAATAGAATTGAGCGAGGAGATACAACACCAACACAAGTATTAGTCACAAAAAGTAATACTGGGGATATTCGGGCGTGTTTACAAAAGTTAAAATCGCTTATTAGTTGGGAAGAAGGGAATCGTATTGTTTTACCAAATGGGAGGATACGGGCAAAAGGAATTAGTTGCTTTTGGAAAAATTCGACTACACCAAATAATGCTGGAGCGGGTGCGACTATAACCTTTAATGGTGATGGGAGTGTAAATGTCAATTGTGGTGCAGTGGAAATTGGACAAGGAACGAAAACAACTTTAACACAAATGGTTGCAGAAAAAATGAATATGAATGTTAAAGATGTATCTATTATGATGGAAGTCAATACACAAATAGCGCCAAAACATTGGAAAACAGCTGCCAGTCGGACGACACACCTTGTTGGAAATGCAGTTGTAAAAGCGACGGAAGATGTAATGAAGCAGTTACTAGATACGGCGGCTAATGTATTTGGAATATCAGCAGGTGAATTAACAATTGCAAACAAGACTGTATATGTAAAAACAAATCCAGATATTTACGTACCATTTTCAAAAATTGTTTTTGGATATGTTGATTCGAGTGGGAATGTAGCAGGGGCGCAAATAATCGGAAGAGGTACATATATCTTTGAAGGAATAACAAAGATTGACTATGAAACAGGAAAAGGACAACAAGGACCAGAGTGGGGAGTGGGAGCACAGGCAATAGAGGTTGAATTTGATCCACAATTATATACGTATAAATTAATTAAAGCAGTAACGGTTGTAGATGCAGGAAGGATTTTAAATAGAAAGGGAGCAGAAACACAAATTATAGGGGCTATGAGTATGGGATTAAGTTTTGCGACGAGAGAAACATTTCACTATGACTTGTATGGGAGAGTTCTTAATAATCAGTTTCGTTCTTATAAAGTGATGCATTATGGGCAACATCCAAAATATATCGCTGAATTTGTGGAAGTACCGCATGATCAAGCTGCATTTGGATCAAGAGGGCTTGGTGAGCATGGAATTATCGGTATGCCCGCTGCTTTAGCGAATGCGTTATCTATTGCAGCTAGTATTTCACTTCGTCAATTACCTATTAATCCTGAATTGATTTGGAAAGTAAAACAAGCGGAGGAGAATGGTGTATATGATACCATTTGACTTTGAATATTATCGTCCGAATTGTATCGAAGAAGCAATCCGATTATTTCATCAGCTGGATAAAGAGGGAAAAAGGCCCATTTATTATGGGGGAGGCACTGAAATTATTACAATGGGGCGTCTGCAGCAAATGATTACGAATGCGGTCATTGATTTGAAAGATATTCCCGAATGTAACATTTGTGAATGGAATGACCAAAAGCTTATTCTTGGAGCTACATTAACATTAACAAAAGTTCAAGAGGAAAAAGTATTCCCTCTTCTTGGAGAGACTGCCGGAAGAGCTGCAGATCACACAGCAAGAAATAAAATTACGCTTGGTGGTAATATTGCAGGGGAAATTATTTATAGAGAAGCAGTGCTCCCTTTTTTACTAGCTGATAGCACATTTGTTATTGCAGGAAAAGAAGGTATAAAGTATATCAAGTCACAGCAAGCGTTTATTGAGAAGTTACAATTGCAAAAAGGTGAGTTTCTTATACAAATTATCACCAATCAAAAATATATAGAATCTCCTTATTACAGTGTGAAAAAAAGGCAATTAGAGAAAATCGATTACCCACTTGTAACGGTTGCTGCACTCAAAAGTGATGATACCATTCGAATCGCATTTAGTGGATTGTGCGCATTTCCATTTCGGTCGCGCGCGGTAGAATCGGTGTTAAACGATGGAAGTATACCAGTCAAGAAGAGAATTGAGCACGCCCTTTTTCATATTCCTGCACTTATATTGGATGATATACGAGGTTCGCGTGAGTATCGTAAGTTTGTTTTGAAACATGTGCTTTATGATGTATTAATAAAGTTTGAAGAGGTGAGGGGATAATGGGAAAGGGGCAATTAAGTCTTCATGTGAACGGCGAGGACAGAGAGGTCGTTGTTAGAATGGCGGATACGCTATTATATACATTGCGACATCGACTTGGTCTAACAGGAGCCAAGCCAGGATGTGAAAATGGTGATTGCGGTGCTTGTACCGTTCTTGTTGAAGGGATACCTATTAAGTCTTGTATTATATTAGCAGTAGAAGCAATTGGTAAGCAGATTATAACAGTGGAAGGTTTACAAGAAACTCCTATTCAGAAAGTTTTTGAAGACAAATGGGCTTTTCAGTGTGGGTATTGTACGCCTGGGTTTATTATAAATTGTCATGCGCTTGTTACACAAAAAATGGATGTGGATGATTCAGTTATTGAAGAATGGTTAAGTTCTAATATTTGTCGGTGCACAAGTTATCAAGAGATTGAAGAAGCTGTGAAATCTATCTTGCAAAAGCAACGGGAGAATCAATAATGACTTCTGTTCATACTGTACTAGAAGCACTACTATCGTGTGAACAACGGTGTGCCTTAGCAACTATTATCCATGTGGAAGGTTCTGCATATTGTAAAGAAGGAACTATCATGCTTTTTTGTGAAGATGGAACAAAAGTCGGAATGTTAAGTGCAGGTTGTTTAGAAGAAGAGGTTTCTATTTATGCAGCCGAAGTAATGGAGAATCAAACATGGTCTATTCATCAATTTAATACGAGGGCAGAAGATGATTTATCTTGGGGAATGGGATGTAATGGTATCATTCATATATTAGTTGAGTATATAGATGAGGAGTACCAAGTTTTTTTGCAAACACTATATGAATATCTCAAGAAGGGTATTTCAGTTCGGATGATAAAAAATATTTCTTTAATACAAACATTATTTATTAGTGAGAATGGTGATACGTTTGGGAATGAAGAAGCTTTGTTTCCAACTCTTTCCTTACATGGTTTACACGGTAAATGGTTTTATCAACACTTTACACCAAGGCCAAGACTTTTTATTTTTGGAGCGGGAGAGGATGCAACACCGCTTGTTCGGTTTGCAAAAGAAGTAAACTTTTTTGTAACAGTTTGTGATTGGCGTGAATCGTTATGTAATTCTTCACATTTTCCGAGTGCAGATGTTTGTATGAATGGTTTTCCAAAAGAGATTGTACCACAACTTCTATTAAGAGAAGAAGATTTTGTTGTGATTATGACTCATCACTTTCAACGCGATCGGCAGTTGGTTGAACTTTTATTGGAACAATGTGTTCGCTATATCGGTATTTTAGGTCCACGTCACCGCACTGCTCGTCTGTTAGAAGGAAAGGCGATACCTAAAAATGTTCATTCTCCGGTAGGGCTTGCAATTGGGGGAAAAGGGCCAACTGAAATAGCGATTAGTATAATAGCTGAAATCATCCAAGAATTAAGGGGGAAGTAAAATAAAGATTGCAGGGATATATTTAGCTGCTGGAAACAGTCGGAGGATGGGACCCGGAATACACAAGCTGCACCTTCCATTACAAGGGGAGCCACTTGGGAATTTAGCGTTACAAGCAGCAATTTCTTCAAGGCTCTCACATATTATTGTTGTTACGAATGAGCCTGCTTGGATGTTAAAAAGAATGCACCGTGAAAATGTGCACATTCTTTCTTGTCCAAATGCTTGTAGAGGACAGTCGTACTCTCTTCAATGCGGCATTGAGAAGGCGAAACGAATGAATGTAGATGGAGTGATGGTCCTTCTGGCTGATCAACCATTTGTGACAGCTGAATTTATTAATAAGATAATAGATGGCTATGAGCAAAATAAAAACATTCATTTTGTAGCAGCGAGTTATAGGGGAATAAGGCAACCTCCTGTTTTATTTACAAAGAAAGTATTTCCACTTTTTCAAGCATTGAAAGGAGATGTAGGAGCACGCGCGATTTTTATGAAGCCTACGATAAATGGAATTTCATTGTTGTCTCAAAATGACAAAATATTTTTCGATATCGATACATGGGAAAAGTATCAACAGGTGAAACAAGAATATGCGGATTGATATGATATTTAAATTACAATGTAGTAGGTATAGAACAATGTCTATACTATAAAAAGAGCCAGAATTTCTCGATTTAGAAATTGGGCTCTTTTTATGTTGATACTATTTTGTGAAATTGGTCGTTTGAATCGATTTTGGATCTCATTTTTTAAGGTTCATACGACTTTGTACATGCTGTAAAGCAAGTGGAGTAACATTTTCTCCATTAGGATCTATAATTGTTGTATTTAATAAAATGGAATCTAAACTCCCGCGAAATTCTTTCATATAGCTTTGTCTTAACATTTGTTGCTCCTGTTTTTCAGTTTCTTTGAGTCCGGAAGTTTTTTCTTTTTTCGCTAATTCATTAATACGAAATAATATATTTTTCATTTTGCTCACTCCTTTTAATAACTATAAATTATCAACTTACTAATTTATAGTTATTTTAATGTTTCTTTTTGATTATGTCAATAGTTGTAAATGAAAAAGCCATCCTTTTCGCCAAGAAGGGTGGTTAACTATAGTACATTAGATTCACCCATCATTTTTATAAATGATTTCTATTAAAATAATTCATTTTATTTATTTGTGTTCTAAATATATAATAGCGATTAGGTGAGTGCAAAGGAACAGCTACTTAATGAGTAGTTAGGATAGAGAATAAATGATTTTTTAGAGAATCACTTAATTTGAAAATATATGAGATTGTTGCTAAAACCAACTAATTTCATGAGAATGATTATTTTTGATATCTCGTTAAACAATGGACTGCATTTTCGCGTAAGAAGAAAACTATGTAACTTACATATTCATTTTCTCATTATTATGGAGATAGGGTTATAACAAGAAAAACATCAAGAAATTATATGATCGTGCAACAGGAGGAGTAAGTATGGAGCTGCGCCATTTGAAAACTTTTATTATTGTAGCGGAAAGCGGTGGCTTTACACGGGCTGGAGAACAACTTGGGTATACGCAATCGACAATTACTAATCATATTCGATCATTAGAAGAAGAGATTGGAAATCCATTATTTGATCGTCTTGGAAAAAAGGTAATTTTAACTGATGTAGGGGAGCATATGCTTTCTTATGCGCATAAAATATTGGAATTATCAAATGAAGCATTGGAATCATCTCAAATGAACGGGAAATTTTCAGGGACAATACGCATTGGAGCGAATGAGTCTTTAATGATTTATCGATTACCTGCTGTTTTATATGAATTTAAAAGGAAGTATCCGCAAGTACATATCATTTTACAACCATCAGAGAGTCAAGAATTACACAATGAGCTAAAATCAGGAAAATTTGATTTTGCTTTATTTACACATCCGGAACAACTGGGTACAGACATTGTTACTCATTCTCTTGTTCAAGAGAAGATTGTGCTTATTGCTCCGCCCAAACATCCACTAACAAAAAAGGTGAACATTAGTCCTGCTGATTTAGAAGGAGAAATGTTGTTGCTTACAGAGCCAGGGAGTTACCGAGATTTGTTAGAAAGACGGATTAAAGAAGATGGTATTAATTGTTCTCATATTCATTTTTGGAGTATTGAAGCGATTAAGCAAACCGTTATGTGTGGGCTAGGGATATCTTATTTACCGTTTATAACGGTAAAGGAAGAAATCGAGCAAGGCAAGCTAAGCGTACTACCATGGACGTATAGCGAAGATTTCGTTACAACTGAATTGGCATATCATAAGAGTAAATGGTTAACTCCTACAATGAAGAAATTAATTGAAATGATAGAGAGACATGGAGAAAAATGGAAAGGATTTACTTGATTCTCTGATCTGAAAGTAGGCTGGAAAAATATACATTGGGGTAGATAGGGGGAGAAGTAATGAATGAAAGAGTAATGAATGAGAGAGTAAAAGAAGTAGCACTTGTCGTAATTGGATCATTATTGTTTGCGATTGGAATTAACTTTTTTGCTATTCCAAATCGATTATCTGAAGGTGGCATTATTGGACTTACAGTTATTACATATTATTTGTTTGAATGGTCACCAGGTACTGTAAACCTTTTAATAAATGCAGTATTACTTGCAATTGGGTATAAGTTTTTTGATAAAAAGACAATGGTGTATACAATACTTGGTATTGTCTCTTCATCTTTCTTTTTATATATCACAGAAGGTATTGCGACTCCGGTAAATCATGATACATTGTTAGCAGCTCTATTTGCGGGTGTTTTCGTTGGCGTTGGTTTAGGATTTATGTTCCGTGCAGGTGGTACATCAGGCGGATCTGCGATTATAGCACAATTAGCAAACCAATATTTAGGTTGGAGTGTTGGAAAAGGTGTACTAATTATTGATATCGTCGTTATTGCAGGTTCAGTATTTATTATTGGACAGGAAAAAGCGATGTATACGCTTGTAGCGGTATTTATCGGTGCAAAGGTTATTGATTTTATTGTAGAAGGATTGAATACAAAGACCGCTGTAACAATTATTTCAAACTATCCAGACATGATTAGAGAGTCTATTATGAAGAATATGATACGTGGTGTAACAGTACTAGAGGGGAAAGGTGGTTACACAGGAAATAACAAAGAAGTATTATATGTTGTCATCAATAAACAAGAGCTCATTCAATTAAAGAAAGTCGTGAGCCAAAAAGATGAAAATGCATTCGTTGTCATTCACGATGTACGTGATGTATTAGGTGGCGGCTTTAAAGCGAGTTAAAAAAGTTGGTCTTCAAATTTTGAGGACCAGCTTTTTTGTTTAAGTAAGTAAAAAATAATCATTAGTTTATAGTTTTAAGAAACAACGTCATAACAAATACGATAAAAAAAGCGAAACACTTTAATATATAAGGGTTTCGCTTGTATTTTGAGTATCGTTTGAATGCAGCATAATCTATGCTGTTGTATTCATTGGTTCAATGTCAAAAGAAATTTCTTTAGCTGCTTCTAAAGCTATTCTTTTAGCTTCTTGTTTAGAAAATGATGCTGCTAAAATGTAGCCGCATCGATCTCCCATTGATTTAGGTGGTTTTAGGATAGTTCCCTTTTTAGGTTTTATATATATTTCTTCCACACCTGGATATTTAGAACTGCGTTTTTTTCCTGTAACTCGAATTAATCTCCCTCTAGAATCGACTGTTAAGTAGTGCGTATACACATATTTATAATGTTTTTTATTCAGCGAAGGTTTATTTCCTAACATTAACTGAATCGTTTCCTGTACTAAGTTGATTCCATGTCCAACTTCAATCATACGATTCATAGCTCCGCCTGATATTCTCGGATTTATCTCAATTAACTTCCAAATACCATGTACTCTACGGAGCTCTAGGTGACAAGCACCATTTTTCATATCAAAAGCTTGTATAATAGAATGAGTAGCGTTGAGAAGACTATAATATAGTCTCGGGTCTAAGCGTCCTAACAAAGAATAACCAGTGACGATAAAACGTTCACCAAATGTAATTTCTTGTTCAATTACTGCAATAATATGAAGCTTTTTATTGTGAACTAAAACTTCAACTAAGTACTGCGGTCCATCTACATATTCCTCAAGTAGAATTTCTTCATTAGGCCGTTTGTTTAAAAGGGTTTGCATAGATGAAATTAACTGATTTCTATCCTTTGCTAATAATACATCTTTTGACCCTGCTGATTCAGGAGATTTAACGACAAGAGGAAAAGTCATCTTTTTAGTTTTAAGAAAAGATGATAAGGATTCTGTTGGTTTGTAAATTAAATAATTGAGCGAGATCGGTAAATTCTGAAGCACTTTACGGGTCAATATTTTATTTTCCATATGATAAATTGATTCAGTAGATACCATACTTTTACAGAACTTCTCGGACAAACATGCAGCGACATAAACAAAAGAATCCATAAAACTAAAAATTCCTTTTATATTTTTTCCTGTTTTTTCTAGATTTTGGATTATTGTACTTAAATTATCATAATCGTTTATATCAGTAAAAATCATCTGATGTACATCTGGAAATTCACTTCGTTCTTCAAGAAATCTTTTTTTTTCTGTTAACAAAATCGTAAAGAAATTAAGTTTCTCTGCTACTTTAATTGCTTCCCTACTCGATCCAGATTTATTTGTTTCAATAAAAACAATAGTATTCATAATCTTACCCCACCCTATCTTTAATCGCTTTTATAAAAATAAGCTCTGTTATCTATATAAATAGAATATAAAAATGGGACAAAGATTGTTCTTGATTTTTTGAAAATTGGTTAAATACGGAAAAAATATGAATATATATAAGTTGAATTTGATCTGTATGTTGAAAAAGAACTTTAGAAAGAGGGGGAGGGAACCAATATGACTATAATTGGTATGCTTCATCATCGAGAAGATCCAAGAAACGTAAGGAAAGCATATGCTTGTGCCGCTGTAGCAAAAGCTGAAGGTGTCAACTTCTTTTACTTTACCCCAGGGAAAGTAAATATAGAAAATCAAACGATTTTAGGGAAAATCTATGAAAACGGCGAGTGGATTGAAAAAGAATTTCCTTTTCCCGATGTCATTTATAATGCAAGCGCTCCTGTTAGTGATAAAACTGAGAAAATCTTTGATTATCTATACGATAGGATTCCGTTCACAAGTCATTCGATTGGAGATAAATTAAGTGTATATAACAGAATTAAAAAAGCAAAAGAGTTTGAACAATATCTTATTCCTTTTTATAAATTAACTGATGCTAGGAAGTTTTTTGACGTGATTAAGCGCTATAAAAAAGTTATTATCAAACCAATGTCTGGACATCAAGGCGGAGGCATCGTTTTTATTGAAAAACAAGGGCAAGAGCATTACAAAATGAATGAGGCAGGGCAAGTCTCATCCATTAATGAAAAACAATTAATAGACTTTATATCTCATAAAATACAAAAACAAGCTTACCTAGTTCAACAATTTATTTCATGTCAAATGAAATCTGGTCATGTTTATGATTTCCGGCTGCATGTCCAAAGAAACGGAGAAGGAAAATGGGTCATTACTTCAATTTTTCCAAGGATAGGTCCATTGGGAAGCATTGTATCAAATATGGGTAGTGGTGGTTATAGCACGTATCTAGAAATTTTTTTGAAAACAGAGTTTGATGACAACTGGTACAATATTCAAAGGTATTTAGAGCGGTTTGCGGTAAGCTTTGTTAACCATTTTGATTCTTTATATGACAGTGTATCATTTGATGAATTAGGAATTGATGTTGGAATTGATGCGGACCAAAAATTGTGGCTGTTTGAAGTGAATTGGAGACCAGGTGCACCTAGTATATTTAATCTCGAATTAGATGTAGTTAGAAACACGATTCACTATGCTAGATATTTGGCCAATAAATACAAACAAAATAGAGGATAAAAACAAGGGAAACGATAGGGTGATGCTTTTTAAAAAATCAATATTAGTGAAGAGATGATTGAGAATGTACTACATGGCAATCTATACAATGGGATTGCAACATATCCCAATCGTTTATTTGCTACTGGCTTTTTTGATAATATGGTATTGAACAGTATTGGAGTCCCTATTCAAAACAATGATTAACGATATACACTATTTATTCGTCAGGATATTCAGCATCAAGTTGGAGAATTGTGTATTTTCTATGCTGTCTTATTAGGATTAATTATAGTATTTGCATGTCTGAGTGGAAATGGCGAGAAAAAGAATTTGCAGTCGAAATGAATATACGGGTATACGCACTAACAATTGCTTCATTTGTTGCAGGTTTGGCAGAATTAATAATCGGTGGAGTTAGTTATTTAGTTAACAATAGACTATCAGAAGAGATGTATAGTAATTGGAAGGCTCAATTAAAGTGATAATGCTTCTCTTGATAGAAGGGGAATTTATCTATATACTAGAGCCGAGTTTTATTTGAATTAAGGGGGCTTGTTGAGTGATTATATCGGATATAATATATGGAGAATTTGAAGTTGATAAAGTATTAGAAGAATTAATTTTAAGTAAGCCTGTTCAGAGATTAAAAGGTGTTCACCAAGCTGGAGCGAGTTACTTGATTAATGAGAAATGGAATGTAACTCGCTTTGATCATTCAGTTGGTGTAATGCTTTTAATAAAAAAACTCGGTGGTTCAGTAGAAGAACAAATTGCAGGTTTGTTACATGATATATCGCATACTGCATTTTCTCATGTAATTGATTTTGTCTTTGATAATAAGGATGAGGATTATCATGAAAAAATATACAGTACTGTAATCAAAAACTCAGAAATTCCAGGAATTCTTGCGAAATATGATTACAATTATGAAGATATTTTATTTGATGATTCAAAGTGGACATTGCTTGAGCAGTCAGCACCTGACCTATGTGCTGATAGAGTAGATTATACATTACGAGATATGTATGAATATGGATATATTTCTTTAAAAGAGGTTCAAGATTTCTTAAGTGATTTAATAGTTGTTGAGGGGAAAATGATTCTTCAAAACATTGAAATAGCTGAATGGTTTGTTAAAACTTATTATCAAGAAGTTATAGATTTTTTCATGAATCCTTTAAATATTTATGGAAATGATATTTTAGCTAGGGCTCTAAAGTTATCTTTAGATAAAAAAATTATTCATCCTGATGATTTTCTTGCCGAAGATCATGAAGTGATTTATAAAATGAAATTATCTAAAGATAAAGAAGTACATGCTTTATTAAGGAAACTTCATCCAAATGTAGAAGTAAAAGAGGATAGAAATGATTACGATTTATATCGTAAAAAGAAAGTTCGTCTTATTGACCCTTCACTTTTTATTAGAAAAGGCTTAGTTAAAGCGTCTATTTTATCAGAAGAAGTAAGAAATATGAGTAATATAGCTTATGAAAAATCTATAAGAGGAATGTATGTAAAGGTAATTTCTAATTAATTTATAAGGCTCGTCTTTACTTTCTGTTTTTTGTCAATAGCTGTATAAAAATTCGGTTTATTGTTAAAAGGTTATGAACTTCAAGCGCTATGGTAACTATTAATTGTCTTTATTATTATAAGATCAATGCAATTTTGGATCATTTTTTATTTTTGTGTTTTTAAGGAAAAATATATATAAAATTTGAGGGCATGCAAAAAAAATCCTAGTGCAGACTTGAAATAGAGTTAATATGTTTAGAACAAAGCCCCGGTGTTTGTAAAAAAAGTTGCATGGTTTCATCCCTTTAGGTTCGAATATCTAAAGGGATGTTTTTATATCTAAGGGAAAAGGAACGGGTTCTCCGCAAAAGATGGTTTATTTGCATGGTTTTTCTTTGGATCTCCCGCACCCTATATGAATTCCATATCTTTATTAAATCTATGGTTTATATAGTCTCCTATTGTGAAGGTGTGAAGGTTAAGCGTATAATATTATAGGTCTAAAAAATATAAGACAAATTGTGAATGATAAAAATGATAGATATTTTTCATCACTTATAAAACAGAGATAAAATGAAAGTAGCACTGGAATTTAGATAGGGAGTTATAAAATGAAACTAATCATAGCCGAGAAACCAGATCAAGGTTTGGCCCTTGTTTCTCAATTTAAATATCGCCGAAAAGACGGCTATTTAGAAGTAGAAGCAAATGAGTTATTTCCAAATGGAGCTTACTGTACATGGGCAATTGGTCATTTGATTAATACACTATTTTAAAAATAAAAATAAAAATAAAAATTAGACACTTATTATTAAGTTGGGACCTATCAAAATAGATAAAATGATAGGTCTTTATTGTTTGAAAATTAAATTTATTTTGATTATTGTTTTTTTATATGTTATGAATAGAAATGTGAATGAATTCTACGCTAACTTAATTTGGTGGAAGTTGAATATTAATATTGGAGGATAAGAGAAGAGGTATGAAATGAAAGAGATTAATTACTTAAGAAAGAGTGCTAGGAAGATTAATGGTATGTATTATGTAGAAAGCGGCCATGGGATAAATAAAACATTTCAAGAAGATGAAAATGGGGTATGGATTATTTTTCATCCTAATCATTATATAGTTAAACCCGCACTAGATTATTTGAGGTCTAGATTCAAGGATAGGATAAGTAAGACACAATTAAAAAAAGAGACAGATGCTATATGTCATTATTACAATTATTGTAGATTATGCGGTATAGATATAGAAAAGGAGTTAACTAATACAGCACTTAATGGATTTATAAAATATTTAAGTGTAATTCCCAAAAGGATATTTAAGCGGATACGTATTCATCCTTCAGAGATTGAATTTCTACCTATTCATCCTTATATTACTGATGATGAGAAAATAATAAAAAAAATTTACAATGAGTGGTACAATGAATGGTTGGTGTGTCAACACGAAACTAGACAATTTTTTTAAGGTGCTCCTGCCTGTACTGAACAGGGCTCAAATAGCCTAATGTGCCATGGATTCTAACATTGTTAAACCAGTTTACGTAGTCGTTCAATTCTAAAATCAATTCTTCTAAACTTGTGAAATGACGATCGCGAACGAACTCTGTTTTAAAGATTTTGTAGGTTGCTTCCGCTACCGCATTATCATATGGACAGCCTTTCGCACTTAATGAACGCTGGATTTTGAAGGTCTCTAACGTGTCATGGATCAGCTTGTTTTTGAACTCATTTCCTCGATCTGTATGAAATAAGGTAATCCGATTTAAGTTTGTTTTCACCGTTGCGAAAGCTTGTGAAACAAGCTCGGCATCTTTCTTTTGGCCTGCGCTATGGCCTATGATTTCTCGATTAAAGAGATCGACTAATAAACATACGTAATTCCACTTTTTGTTCACACGGACGTATGTTAAATCACTTACGACTACAGCCAGCTCTTCTTGTTGGTTGAACTGACGATTGAGTTCGTTTGAAATGTTTTCTTCGTTACAGCTAACTCTCTTCGGCTTAAATTGTGCAATCGTATAGTTCGATACTAAACCTTGGTTCTGCATGATTCGCCCAATACGGCGACGTGAAATCACATATCCTACCTTTTTTAGTTCTACTTTTATCTTTCGTGTTCCATAGTTCTGACGGCTCTCTCGGAAGATTTCTTTCACGAGTGGTGACAATTCATCTACTGTATCTTGTGCTTGTTTGGCTTCATAATAATACGTTGCTCTTGATAATTGTAGGACATTGCACATTGCTGATATTGAGTATTTATGTAGGTTATTCTTCACTACTTTTACTTTCGTCCTAGTATCAGCGCTGCTTGCTTTAAAATATCATTTTCCATAAGAAGTTGTTTGTTTTGTTTTCTCAACGCTTCCAACTCTAGTTGTTCAGCGGTCTTATTATCTTTCTCTTTAAACGAGCCAGACGTATGATTTTGATTGATCCATCGATCCAATGATGATGGTGTTAATCCATATTCCTTAATGATGTCTTTCCTTGGTTTACCATTCTGATACAGTTGAACCATTTGGTGCTTAAATTCCGCTGTAAAGGTTCTTCTTTCTCTTTTATTGTTCGTCATAGTAGATTCTCCTCAAATATATTAGTTGTAGTCTACTTGACCTTAATTTTTTTGTCTAGTTCAGTGTAGCCTATCCAGGTTGTATTCAGAAGAAAAGAGAAATGTAAGTGCCTTATACAACCCACGTATTACAAAATTTAAAGAAGACAAACAATTATGGAGTTTTAACATTAAATATATTGAAGCAACTGTAAAGCATGTACTAGAATAT
This sequence comes from Bacillus sp. FSL K6-0042, assembly GCF_038006685.1. Classification (NCBI taxonomy): domain Bacteria; kingdom Bacillati; phylum Bacillota; class Bacilli; order Caryophanales; family Bacillaceae; genus Bacillus; species Bacillus sp. FSL K6-0042. The sequence goes on along the minus strand of NZ_JBBOVS010000001.1, from coordinate 1,297,047 downwards.
TTAAATTGGCTAAGTGTTGCACAGGAATGGCGGCATAGATATAAAATAATTAACCCTGAGGTCACACGAAGATCAATTGAGTATAATCCTCGAAGTAGAAAAGAATATGTAACTTGGGATGTTAATCATAGAATAAAAAAGATAGCCGATGTAGAAGATTCTATGATAAATCAGAGAAGAAAGAGAGTTTTTTATGAAACAGAGTTAAAAAGATTTTTTGAATCCTATATGTTACAAAGTCATTCACAAAGAAAATTATTTTTTATTTTCTTATTGTTATCTGGTGCTCGTGTATCAGAATGTCTTAATTTACTAATTAAAAATGTAAAAGTTTCAATTCCCCGAAAAAATAAGTGTCAACCACTCTCAGAAGAAACTATAGTTCATTGGGAAGATATGTTTGATGAACCGCAGAATGATGAAGACGTTGATATACTCCTTAATAAATATCTTAATTTCACACTACGTTTTGCTAAAAGACCACTTTATGAATCTGCTAGGAGAAAGAATAAGACGAAGACACCAAGGATTACAGTATTAAAGGATTATTTTTCTCTTCCGGATTTATTAAATCTTAAGTGTAAGAGCATCTTTATTACACAGGAAGATATAGAGAAAACATTTGAAAAAGAGCTAATTTTAGAAAGTAGAGAAAAAGCCCCAGCAGAATTTATAAAAGATATAATGGTTTATCACTATGAACAAAAGCGTAAGGGAATCTCAATATTTGATCCAGAGTATTCGTCAATCTATAGCTATAGAATTCAAAAAATTAGAAATTTAATTAATCAATCTTGGCTAGGAAATTTAATAAGACAATATTTAATAGAGAGACAATTACTATTTGAAAAACACATTAATAATCAAATAAATAAAGATTATCTTTTTATAAATTTTAAAAATAATAAATGTAATCCTATTGAACCACAAACTATAGAAATTCATTGGTTTGATAAGATTTGTAGTACTGTTGAGCCTAAAATAGTAAGGGATTTATATATACCTAATCGCGTTTTACAACATGCCAAAAAGAAAGGATTGAGTGTACATTCCTTTCGGCATACCTATATTTCAGCTCGGATAACAGTAGAAACAAAAAGTTGTATATATAATGATGCCTTAATGAAAAGAGAAATTGGACATGTTCCTACATCCACTGTAGCAGCAACAACGTATTTTTTCTCAAATGGTGAAGTAATTAAGGAAGCTCAAACTAAGCTTTTTAATTATATGCGAGAGAATATTAATAAAGTAATTTTTTATGAAGAAAAGAAGAAGGATGAATAGGGAGGGGGGGAAATATGTTATTAAAAGACATTAAAGATATGTTGATAAAAGATAATAAGAGAATATCGGATATAGCTACGAAAATGGGAGTCAGTGAAAGTAATTTTTATAGAATATTGAAAATCCATACACCTATGAGATATCAAGGACAAGATGGCTGGGTAGTTGATGGTGAAATAGATGATGATGCCAATATAGCTGTGCTGTATTGGTTAGGAGAAAAAATATTGAAGCCAAATACAAGTATACAGTGGGAAGCTTCGAATGATTTGATTTCTAGAGATGAGGTTATTGAAATACTAAATCAGATAGAAAAATATAAGGCCGCCGATTATATAAAATTAACTGAGACTCATAAATACCGTATAGCTGTATATATAACAGAATGTTTAAATCATGTTTTAGATTCATTATTAGTAACACAGGAAATGGTGGAATTTAGTATAAAAGGGAAGGCGAGTTTTAAACCGCATATGACAATGTGCATTAATACTGTCGGATTTTGTATAGCCTTAAAACATAATATCAAAATTCAAATGGATACTTCTATTGGTGCTTTTAAAAAGTTTTATTATAATTCTATAACTGAAAATATTAATAAAACGAAAAGTTTAAAAACATTAGACAGCTTAAATATCAATTGCTATGTAAAAGTTATATTATCTTACACTAAAAATACAGACTCAATTGAAAAGGAGCTAATACCTTTAATTAATGAGAAAAAGAGATTTACGTTATTAAAACGTACGAATAATTTATATTATTTTGTCATCGTTCTCCTTCTAAATGCTGAAGGTGAAATTAGAAATGATTGGGAGAAAATAAAGTTTAAAGATCTTGATATAAGGAATCTGTTGTATATTAAATATTCTGAGTTGTCAAAAAACAATGATATAGTAGCTTTGAATTATATATATTATCAAAAGTTGGGTATTGAAGGGGGATTACAATTAATTAATTCTTATGATCAAGAAGTTTTGCTATTAGAGGATGAAATAGTATATGTATTTAAATCGTATAGAAACTATTTGATTATGAACCGAAGAGGAATAAATGCATACCAAAAAGCTCAAGAACTATTGAAACATAAGCCTAAAGATATTAAAAAAATTGAATACTTAACAGTTGAAAATTTAAAAAGATGGATCGATTGTTATCTAGAATATGCAGCTGCTAATGGGCTGAAAAAACAAACAGCATGGAGAAGAGTAAACTATTTTTGTACGATTTTGCAAGAGTTAAAAATAACATTTGAAACGGGAGCTTTTTTACGATTGATTGTAAATTTCCCTTTTCAAAATTATGAAATAAGATCAGAGAACAAGACTTATCGTTGGAATAATAATCTAAATGGATCAGTGAATATTGCCAATCAAACATTGAATCTGATGGAATATAGTATCAAAAAACAAGAAAATATGAATGAAGAAATAAGAAAGGGTACATTGAAACATGATATAGCTGAAGTGGATCAATTAGTAAGAGCTATTTATAACTATAATATTCAAGAAGAACCAGGAACTATCAAGTATTTTAATGAATTACAAATGACAACAATGCTAAGAGTTATTGCAGATAGCGGTGTTCGGGTTAGTGAGGTTATCAATGCCCCATATGGTGCACTATCATACTTAAAAGAAGAGGATGTTCACATTTGCGTGCTAGGCTGGTCAAAGTTATTTGAAAGGTTTGGTGTCGTACCCATTGGAAAAGAAACGGCTAAAATGATGGAGAAATGTATGAAAATACGAAGAGAATATCAAGACAGTCTAATAGCACTGCCGATTTTAGATAGGACAAAAGGGAAGGTAAAGTCACAAGCTGAGTATGTTTTACAGTTTGTACATATACATCCAAGGCATAAAAAAGTAACGTATATTAGCGAACAAACCCTAACAAGACATCTAGATAAAATTTGTAAACAAGCTAATATATCTCGACAACCTGGAGAGAGATTTCATGCTTTACGACATAGAAGTGCAGAGTATTTTTTCTTTTGTATGAGTTATTATGATTTTGAATATAGAGACGACTATGAATATAAAGAGATGGTAGTTAAGAGATTGCTGAGGCATAGAAGTAATTTAATGACAAAGGAATATAATTGGTCTGCACTATTAGATTTATTAACAGAAGGTAAATTGATTTTTATGAAAAGTTTACCTGATGTTATGCAATATTCGAATGTAGATGCGAAAATGCATACACATTCGATAAAAGAGAAAATAAAAAAAGATTTGGAAGTGGACTTAACTAATCCAAATATTGATAAAGTGATTAAATTACTTACTTTACCTTATGGCATTATAGGTGATGATGTCTTAGAGAAATTATCCAGTAATAAATCATTTAAAAGTATCTTAGATTATTTACCACATGTAGATGGAAATAGAGGACTTGTTCCAGAGGGAGCAGCATATTTTGGTATGTGTATTAACTTTAGTTGCCCTAAATTGAAAGAAAATATTACGTGTGTAAGTTGTACGGATCATATTTTACAAGACAAAGATGTTCCTATGATGATTGATGAAATTCTCAGATGTAATGAAACAATTCAAGAAATTTATAAGCTATATTCTGGGGATATTCGAGCAATAGACCACTTAAAATCTTTACGCAGTAGAATTACTTCTTTATCAGAACGATTAACAAAAGAACTTAATTACACGCCAACTCGAATATTGGAAATGCTTGCAAAGAAAAGAAAACGGGAGGTGTAAAAATTGGAGAAAGTCATAAAAAAGGAGTTTGTAAAATCAGAACTTCCTAAACGTAAACGTTCTGCTGGGTTACTAACGATTGAAGAGTATAAAATTCTAAGAAAACATTTTGGGTTTGTGTCTAATTCATTTGTTCCAAATATTAATTTATGTTTTGAGTTATGGGCCAAAGATGGACTCATCAATCCATTAATAATAACTTCAGAGGAAAGTGAAACTATTATTTCTTCGTATTCAAAAAGAAAAAAGAAGGTGTTTTTGGATTATATTTTGTTAAATATGATTTTCGATAGAATTGATATAAATAGAGAGTTTATTGAAAAATACATATATACCGAAGGGTTTATTGGTTTGGGGAGGTTTGAAGCATTATGCTATCTGTACGACTTATTAAAACTAAGTGAACTTCCTGATATTAATTATATTAAGGAAAACAAAAATAAATGGTTTATTATATCTATTGTAATCTTTTATAAGTGGGATGCGTTAGATGAGGAGACTATCGTTGTACAACTACTTTATTATTACAGGCTTCATTCAAATCGAGCAAGAAATTTAGGAAAACGATTTAATGAATTCACACAGCTGTTTTACCCGGTTTTTAAGGAACATACCTTGATGAGTGAAAAAGATAACGTTATAGAGTATTTATCTAAAAGGTGGGCTAATAAACCTATTGATATAGTGGAAGATGTAAGGCTTTTTTTCAAAAAAAAGATGGGAAGCTATACTAACACGGAATTTTATGATGTGTGTACGAAATTTATAGAAGAGTGTCTATTCAAAAAAATATATGATCCTAAGAGAATAAAAGTAATAATCACTCATTGGTCTCAACTTACAGGGATTTGTGTAGAACACAACATTACAAAAATTAGTGAGGTAAATGTTCAACATAGAGATTTTTTTGCACTAGTGAATATTTCTCAATCGCATGGGAAATTTCAGTCTATAAGAGATATTTTGAAGTTCTATAATGATGTGTTGTTTGAAGGATATGATAATCAAAAAATTATTTCTCTATTTTCTTCAAGTAAATTACCTAGAAAGCCCACAAATGTAAATCATACAGGAATTATGGAAACTGGAATTAAAGCTTTAATTTCTTCAGTAGGAAGTGAAATTATTCAGTCAAGATTAAATAGGTTTTCGAAAATGAAAGAATCTGAAAAAATACATTTTATACATGTACGTCTTATTTGGCTAATCATGTTAACTGGAGCAAGGGTTGGAGAAATATGTAATTTGAAGCTTGATGATGTAAAAAGATCACTTGATTATAAGGAACCTTATATTTTGATTAAAACTTTAAAAGGGAATAATGATAGAGCATTTGAATTGTATAGGGGAGAAAAAATTGGAGAAAATCGTTATGAGTTTGATTTAATACATTTTGAGATAATCAAGGAATCAATAGAAGCTGCTGAAAATATGTATCATGGTTTAGAGATGAAGGATAGATTCTTATTTCCTAATAGAAAGAACGGGAAAACCGATACGACTTCAGTTTATATAAGACTAATAGAAATTCAATTAAAAAATGGGATAGTGTGTGGTTCCCATTACGATGTTTTGAATAGAGAGCTATATGAAGGAATGCCATACTTACAAGGGAATTTGGAAAAAAGAAAGGCTTTATTTGTTACACATGATCTTAGACACGCAAAGATAAATTGGTTATTATTACATGGTGGTCTAAATAAATATGAAATTCAAGATTATATAGGACATAGGAATATAAATAGTCAGGATGAGTATCAAAAATCGACAGCAATGATGTTCAAAGTAGCAAAAATGATGGAAGAACATAATCATTATGGAGCAAAAAATGAATTAGTTACTTCTAATTATCAAGTGATTGATAAGGAAGTTAATAGAAAAGAGTATGTCCTCTTAAAAGATATTGATGAATACTTAAGTGAGTTTGAAAAAAGGCATGATCGGATAGAGATAAGAGATGCGGAGGCCTATATTGATAAAAATACAGCTTGTGAAGTAATTATTTCTTGTTCAGCAACTGGTATTTCGTGTTTAGGGTGTAATGATTTTAGAGCTGGACAGTATAGTGAGGAAAAGATAGACAATATATCTAGGATATTAGTAGAGCAAATAAAAGCGATTGATTATCAAATTAATAATATCAATAAATTTAAACGGAGCATGATATCCAAAAGAGGTAAAGTGATTTTGGAAAATGCTCTTTTAAGCCTTGTGAGTCGTTTTGAAAGTATTGAAGCAGCTAAAGAGATAACACTTATTTCGAATAAAACGGGTTTTGGCTTGGAAGAAGCTCGGGCAGATAAATTTATTTATCATCTAATGCTCAAGTATAGACAGAGTGATTTAGATAAAGAAATTATAAAACATATTAAGGGATTAAAAAAGAATGGGGAATTTGAAGATATTAATCTTTTATTATATCGCTCAAAAACAAACAGGGTGGTATTTAAATGAATAATAAAAATGATTTACTTCGGAGAGAAAAAGAAGAAGGGATTAGGGCTGCCATTCGCCATTTAGATGGGAAGGGAATTCTGAATATTTCCAATAAAATGATATCAAATACAACAAGAGACTTATTTCCAAATGATTTAAACAAGCAAATAGCTGTTAATACATTGTCAAAAAAAGAGTACTATAAGTCTAATCTTCAGAAGTGGATTGAAGAAGAAACAGGATTGAAACTCAAAAAAATGGAAGAGGTTCGTAAAAAAGCGCTAGAAGTTCGTAAAAAATTAGTTATGCAAAATTATAAAAAGATCGAACAGTCTGTGGATGAGATTGTTGATTCAATAATAAAAGGAAATTTAAAATGCGAAAAAATGTCAAAAGCTTTTCTTACAGACTTATTAATAAAAAAGAAGGAACAAAAAGGATTGAAAATAAGTAAAGCTACTTTGTCGTTGGAGACTTACAATTCTATTTATGAACGTGCTGTAAAGCGTTTAAATACAAGCTCGCTATTAACTAATGCAAATGATTCTGAAGAGGTTGTCTCTGTTAAAGAGTTGGCACATTTAAGAGAAGAAAATAAAAGGTTGAAAAAAGTAAATAAAAATTTAATAAGTGGTTTATTTCATATTAATAATGAAGAGATAAATGATGCTTTTTTTATAGTTGGTGATGGAAATACCTTAACACAAACAACCATTGATAAAGATTTATTATATAGTTATTTAAATTTGTTTAAAAAAAAATTGCCAAAAGATATTAATGCTTATAGTTTTATGAAAGAAATAGTAGAATATTGTAAAAAATAAAAGTGAAATTAGGAATACGCTTTTTAATTTAGTTGAATTAAGTTGAGCTAAACACCATAGAAAAATTAAATTGATACTATTATTATAGTGAACAAGTTACCCTTCACTCACACATAATTATTTTGCGGTCTATGTCAGCTCCGCTGGTATTAGTCTATGTAGCAGTACGAATAAAATACAGGGGCTTTCTTCAAACTATTGTAAACTTTTTATTCAGGTGATGTTATTCTCACTCTGTATTAAGTAATCGATAGCGGAGTTTTCCCCGTTGGACGAATAATGTGTTGAGGGGAAATTTACCTTTACTGAAATGAAGATGAATATGCGAGCGCAATTATATATTTTGAAGACAATCCCCATCCAAGTTACATAGAACCTATTATGATGCCCTTCAGTGTAGATGATTGTTATGGTGTGAATGAACATGCAACATGTATTTTGCGTGAGTTTAGTAATGATGAGATAGTTCCACACTTAATTACGGCTATACAAGATAGCCATGGAGGTAGAAGATACTGGGGAACAGAATTAGCTATATTCTTTCCGGATGTAAGATTAATAAGTTCTTTACTGACCTGTATTGACGATTCAAACGGTGATATTCGAGGATATGAAGTTTATGTATTAAGTAAAATTGGTGATAAATCGGTTTTACCTATATTACATAACAAGCTATTGAGCGAACATGATGAAGAAGTTTGTGAGGAATTAAAGCAAGCCATCTCAAAATTAGAAAGACTTAAAAAAATGAAATAGGACGAATGTTTTTAGCTAAGGAACCACAACAAAGTTATAATAACAGTTTTATGAAACAAATGTGTTGGTTTAGAATAAAGTTTGATTATAAATCACCTTAAACCCTTGATTTTACTGCATATAAAAAGCTATCGTTTTGAATAAAGATTGATCAAAACGGTAGCTTTCTTTTATTTTTAAGAACTGTTTTTTATAAAAAAGATTGAGTGTTTTAAATCCCCTTATTCAACTAAAGCACCCCGTTAGTTCAATAAGAAAAGTAATTCTATATGAGAGTGTTCATTTTTAAAATTTAAACTCGATACCTTTTAGCTATTTGTAATAAGAAGTTAATAATGATTATTAATCCTCAAGTTTTTCATATATTCGAGATAAATTATTAATTCAAATTCTTTTTGAAACAGGATTACGTATTGGAGAAGTGCTTTCATTGTTCATTGAGGATTTTATTTTTGATCATAAGAACGGACATCGTATACGATTAGTAGATCGGGGAGAATTAGAGAACGGAGCAAAATGAAATGCGATAGACAATCCATATGGAACGTGCCATGCACGAATCAATGGAAATTGTCCTTATGCCGAAGAACATCCATGTCTAACGTGTAACGGTGGCAGTCCATGTAAGGACTTAGCTATTGGTTTTTCTGAATTAGATCAACAAAAGTATGAGCTACTAATAAAAACCACTACAAGGACCGTTGAAGCATTAGAAAAACGTGGGAGAGAAGAAATTGTAGAAAAAAACAAAAAGAACTTAGAACGCTATCAAAACATTTTAAATACTATTGAAGGTGTAACATCATCTTTGGTCGATTGGAACGCTTAAAACAAAAGCAAGGTGTCATAAATGTCTAAATATGACCGTATTGAACATTTAAAATCTATCCATGCCCATCGGAAAGCAAACACCCATCAGAAAGTAGATGAAGCTATTAAAAGGCTCATACGAGCCAATGAAAGAATAAACTTTAACAGCGTATCAAATGAATCAGGTGTGACTAAGGCAACGCTGTATAATAATGTGGATATTCGTGAAAGAATTGAAAAACTAAGACAGCAACAATCACAAGTACCTACACCGAAACAAGCAAAGCGAGAAATGAATGAAAGCAACAAGGGTGCACTTATCGCATCACTTCAAAGGAAAAATAAGAAATTAGAAGATGAAAACAAGCAATTAAGAGACCAACTGAAAGTAGCTTACGCAGATGTTTATAAAAAGTTATAGTCAATAGGAGAACGATGTTCTCCTTCTACAACAAACGGGCCAGATTTTTGTAGATGTAGTTTAGCATTAACAATGGGGAACCGTACCATAAGTAAATGAGGTTTTTTCTGAAAAATAGATACAGCACCATTCCAACATATATGGACGGTGCTGTTTTCATTAAATGAACATTTGTTGCATGAAGGCTTGTTTTTGGTTTTGTAATTCAGTTAGTTTTTCTAATTCTAAAAATATTCTTTCATCATTTTTCTTGAAAAATGCACCAATTTTCTTTTGTTCTTCATAACAGGGAATTGCATATTCAATAGTTTCAATTATTTTTTTTGATAAACTAGGAACTCCAGTTGATTCATTATATTTTTCCCAATTTATAAACTGAAACAGAGTATAAATAAAATCTAAGTCGTTACTTTTCTTAGAAGTACAATAAAAAAGTGTATCCACTGTCCAAAATGGAGCTATTAGTTTTTGAGGTTGATTGATAGTACCTTTTCGTCCTATACCGATAGCATCTTCATCAGATAGAGATTTATCAACACTAAGCATATAACCACCTGTACCGTAGACAGGGATGTTTCCCGAATTTAAATGCTTATAGTCTCGTCCTGAATTTACTTTAATAACATCTCCTAAAGTCTTTAACTCCCACTTAGGTAACTCCTGTTCATCCTCATCTTTAAATCGCAATTCCTGACTGAAAATCTTCTGCATATAGCCTTTTTTCTGTTCTTTTAGCAAGTCGATCTTTACTTGTTGAAGGTGGATTTTATTATCTAGTTTTTCCAAGAATGAAGATATAAATTTTTGTATTCGGATATTAGGTAAAATGATTTCTGAATTTAAAAATTCTTTTTGTCCCAGAGTTTTATTTCGCCCTGCTCCTCCAGGAGAGGCTAATTCTAAAAGTGTTTGTCCTCTTTTAGTTAAAAATAATCTTGTAAAGTAATCTAAATCCACTTTTGTATCATCTAATTTATACATAGGAAAGCGATGTGAAGCTACTAAACCATTTAGATTAGATGTTGTTCTAGCTACGGCTCTTTCCCAAGCAAAAACGATATTTACAATGAAACAATTTGGTTCTATCCAATAGACACGTTTATTACCTAATTCTTTACCAGTAACTCCTTCTTTTATAAATATCCCTTTACCATGAGAGCGAATCCCAATTTGTGTATATTTTTTTTCAGGAATCACTTCAACGGGATTAACAACTCTTTCTACAATATCTTTTAATTTATAGTGGGAAGATGGGGATATAATTTTATCAAGTTGGTACATTAAATTAAACCCCCAACTCTTTAAAATAGTTCTCTAACTCACGATCCACTTCTGTAATTTCGTCATCGATTTCTTTCAGACGTTGTGCAACAGCTTGTAAGTCAATCGGCTCTTCTTCTTCAAATGTATCCACGTAGCGAGGAATATTTAAGTTATAATCGTTTTCTTTAATTTCCTCTAGTGTCGCTGCGTATGAATACTTATCGATTGTCTTACGACTTAAGAATGTGGCGATGATTTTTTCAACATGTTTATCTGATAAAAGGTTTTGATTTTTCCCTTTTTCAAATTCATTGGAAGCATCAATAAATAATACATTGTCATCATGCCTGCGGCACTTTTTGAATACAAGGATACACGTTGGAATGCTTGTACCGTAAAAAATATTTGCTGGTAAGCCAATGACTGCATCTAGGTAATTTTTTTCTTCAATTAGGTATTTACGAATCGCTTCTTCTGCTGCACTACGGAATAGGACACCATGTGGTAACACAACAGCCATTGTACCGTTATCATCTAATTGATGAATAAAGTGTTGAATAAATGCGAAGTCTGCTTTTGATTTTGGTGCTAGTTTCGCATAGGCACTAAAACGCTCATCTTCTTTAAATTTGTCATCTGCACTCCATTTCGCACTATATGGAGGATTGGCTACAATTGCTTCAAAGCGATGATCTAGATGTTGTGGATCTTCTAATGTATCTGCATTTTCAATATTGAAGCGTTGATACGGAATATCATGTAGCAACATGTTCATTCGAGCTAAGTTATATGTTGTTGATACCTTTTCTTGTCCGTAGTATTTGTGTACTTTCGCTTCTTTTCCTACACGTAATAGCAAAGAACCTGATCCACAGGTACCGTCATATACATCGCGAATTTCCGTTCTCCCAGCAGTGACGATTTTCGCTAAAATTTTCGATACTTGCTGTGGTGTATAGAACTCCCCAGCTTTCTTCCCAGCGTTTGCTGCGAATTGAGAAATCATATATTCATAAGCATCGCCTAAAATATCAATTTCTATATCATCTTGTAAAAATGGAATGTCTGCAATGTTCACAATTACTTTACTAATTAAGTTTGTACGATCCTTTACTGTACGTCCTAAACGTGATGATGTTAAGTCCATATCATCAAATAGATTTTGGAAATCGTCTTGGCTGTCTGTTCCTAAGGTAGAGGCTTCAATCGCTTTGACACCATTTTGAAGCATTTCGACGTCAAAGTTACCATTAGCTCCTTTTTCGATTTCTCCAAGGAAGTGAGAGAATAGGAATTGGGGCTCTACAACATAACCTAATTCATCGATTAAGTACGCTGCTAAGTCCTCACGGTATTCTTCGTTTTTCCATGCATCTGCAAATGAAATATTATCTTCTTTTAATAATACATTTGCACGTACTTCTACTTTTTCGGAAAGGTAACGGTAGAAAATTAATCCTAAAATATAATCTTTAAATTCGCTGGCGTCCATTTGACCTCGTAGGTCATTTGCCATTGTCCATAATTTTTTATGCAGTTCAGCTTGTTGCTGACGTTGTTTTTCACTTGTTGTCATCGTAATTCCCTCCTAAGGTGGATTAGTTATTAGTAATACTTTGGATTAGTTTTTGATGAATATACAGCTGCTGTAATTCACCTTTTTCAGCCATTAGTGATTCTTTTCTCTTTTTAAGCTGAGCGATTTTTCCGATCATAATTTGCTGTCGGATAGGTGGTAAGTCAATTTCTAAATCTTTTAAATGCGATAGTTTCAATAATGAAATGACTGTTCCTTCACTTAATACCGTCAATTGTTTTTGAATGGATGGATGTTCATTAAAGTACCATTCAAAAAAGGCTTCATCTACATCACTTGTTAATTGAATTTTGATAAAGTTATTTGTTAACAATAATCCACTATATTTTTCAGGTAACAAAGCAATTTTTTGTGTATGTGTGTGTAGAATAAGACTGTTTGTGTCAGTTAGTAGCTGTGGTACCAATTTTTCTTTCAGTACAGTAATTTCCGCATTTTTTTCATTTGAAATTCGATAAGATAAACCAAGTGTTTCGTTGAATTCCTTTAATGACAGAGGTTTAACTTTTGACGTTTCAATATCAGAAGTTAAAGTTTCTAAACGGTTTGTAAATGCACCTTGTGTAAATTCGGCAATTTGATAGAGTTTCATCGCACACCCCACTTTTTTGATATTTTTTAATATATCATATCTAGTGCCTTAAATATAAATGATATTTTAAAAAATATCAATACATTTAAGGCGTTTTTTGATATTTTTTAAAATAACATAAAAAGAGCGCCTGATTAGCGCTCTTTAATCAAATATATAGTCTATGCGCCATATTTTTCAGTAAAGTCACGGATAAATGATGTAATGGCTTTGATTGCTTTGTTCTTTTTCAAGAATGATCCTGATAAAGAATCCATAATCGCATTTTTTTCAATTAAATTGGAATACTCATACGTTGATACTTGTTTACGTAATACACTATCTTCAATATGTACTTCTTTCGCAAATGTTGAGAGTTCCTGCTCACTCATTTCTTCTTCATAACGATTGTATGCGTCTATAACAGATTCATCAGGTGCTAACATTGGCGCAACCTTATCTAAGAAACCTTTAATCAATTCAGTTTTGAGACGTAACTTCGGATCAGATGCATGGTCTAATTCTTGTTTGATGAAACGAATCTCTTTGGCACGTTCTTTTTCATTTTCAGTATTAAGGCTCGCAATCAGATTCAAAATGTAGCTGACATTAATCTTGTCTGTATGCATTAGCTCTAACTCAAAGTCGATGTCATGCAAAATCGATTCTTTTGGTACTTCACTACGTTTAAAATCTTCGTATACCTTAAAGTATTTACTCTTGAAATCTTCATATGTTTGCTGTGAAATCTTCAATTCAGTTTCATCAAACTCAAAATCAGAGAATGACTGTAAACGTTGAAGTAGTTTCGTCACATTTTTGAATGCAATGATGAATTGACGTTTGTCTTCTTCACGTTCTAGCTCATCTACTTCTTCTGGGATGACTGTAATGTTTCGTAAATTTTTCACAGCCTCTTTGAACGCTTTTAAGTATTCATCGTAGCTCCCCATTAGAACGGTATCAACATTGTCTGTTCGAGAGAATAACTTAATTGCATCATCTGTATTGTCTTTTAAATTTCGATAACAAACGATATTACCATATGGTTTAGTCGACTTCTCTACACGATTTGTACGGCTGTATGCTTGCAACAAGTCGTGATACACCATGTTCTTATCTACATAGAGTGTATTGAGTGGCTTACTATCGAATCCAGTTAAGAACATTTTTACGACAAGTAAAATATCGATTTGGGCATTTTTTACTTTTTTGGATACATCAGAAAAATAGCGATTCCATATTTCTGTCGAGAAGTCTGTGTCGTACATTTTGTTATAATTTGCAATCATGCGGTCTAACGCTTCACGAGAATGTTCACCTGTTCCATCACTATCCTCATTTTGCCCATATGAATAAATACCTGCGATTTTTAGGTCGTGATTTTTCGATTTAAAAATATCGTAATACTTAATTAAAGTTGGAATGGAATCTACTGCGAACATTGCACAATAACCTTTACTCTTCGAACGTCGTGGATGATTATCAATAATATGGTCAGCTACGAGATTTAAACGTCGTTCATCATGCCATACTTCATCTGTATTAATCGCTTGTACTTTTGTATCATCTGTTTCATCAATATTGGCGTTAAATGTACGAATATATTCGATTGAGAAACCTAATACGTTACCATCACGAATCGCATCTTTAATGAGGTAATGATGCAGACACTTCTCAAAAAGGTCAGCAGTTGTACGTCCATCTTGGCTCTTGTTCTCGACAAAGCGTGGGGTACCTGTAAAGCCGAAGTACTGTGCATTTTGGAAATGTTGATCAATTTCTTTTCGCATATCACCAAATTGGCTGCGATGACATTCATCAATGATGAACACAACATGCTCTTGTTTGTATGGTTCCATGACTTTTGCATATTTAGGATTTTTAACAGCATTATTCATTTTTTGAATGGTTGTAACAATAAATCGCTTCATTGGATTTTGAATTTGCTCGATAAGAATTTCTGTTTTATCTGTACGATCAACCGCGCCTTTTTGGAACTTGTTGAATTCAGAAATGGTTTGGCTGTCTAAGTCTTGGCGATCGACAAGGAAGAATACTTTTTTGATACTTTCTTCATCTGCTAAGATTTGACCAGCTTTAAAAGAGGTTAAGGTTTTACCAGAACCTGTTGTATGCCAAATGAATCCATTGTTATTTGTTTCTGTTGCACGCTGTATTAGTGCTTCAACTGCATATACTTGATAGGGCCGCATAACCATTAACGCTTTATCTGTATCATTAATGACCATATAACGACTAATCATTTTGGCTAAATGACACGGCTTTAAGAACGCACTTGCAAAATCTTGTAAGTTCGTAATCAGTTCATTCTTTTCATCTGTCCAGAAGAACGTAAAGCCAAACTGAATGTCATAGTCTGAGTTGGAGAAGTACTTCGTATCTACTCCGTTACTTACGACAAAGATTTGTAAAAATCGATACAGACCATTCAACGTATGACGACGATAACGTTGAATTTGATTGAACGCTTCTTTAAAATCTAAACCACGACGTTTCAATTCAATTTGTACAAGCGGCAAACCATTAATAAGAATGGTCACATCATAACGATTTGTATAGGTACCCTTTACTGTTGTTTGCGTAGTTACTTGGAATAAGTTCTTGCACCAGTCTTTTGTATTCATAAGTTCTACATATAACTGTGTACCATCTTCACGTTCAATCAATAACTTATCACGCAAAATCTTCGCTGAATCATATATGCTTTTGCCTTCAATTAATGTAAGAATTCTCTTAAATTCTATATTTGTTAACGGTTTTCCGTTTAATTTATGTTCATTGAATGTATTGAGTTGCTGCTTAAAATTGGCTAACAATGCGTCATAATCGGCAATCTTAACCGATTTGTAGCTTTGATTTACAAGCTGGGTATGTAATTTTTTTTCAAGTTCTGCTTCAGGTTGGTATGCCATGCTGAAAACCTCCTTAATACCATCATCCTTTTATTATACTAAAAATTTAATATATGGGTGTTATATTAATAGCAACTTTCAAGTATTATTTTTTTCTATTTTAGTAGCTATTTAAAATCCATATTTTGTTATAGTGGAAGTAAGATAATAAAAGGGGATGAACGTATGGCAGTACCAGGTTATCAAGACTTTATGTACCCATTCTTGAATCAGTTAGAAGATAGGCAAGAGTATCGATTACAAGATTTGTATACGATTTTAGCAAGATATTTCAATTTAAGTGATGAGGATATTGCTGAGACACTTCCTAGCGGAAAACAAACCTTATTGGTTAACCGAGTAGGGTGGGCAAGGACACATCTATATAAAGCAGGGTTGATAAAAGTTGTAAGAAGAGCTGTTTTTCAAATAACAGATGAAGGATTAAGAGTACTTAATGATCCGACTATAACAAAGATTGATCGAAAATTTTTAACTAAGTATGCAAGCTTTAATGAATTTATTAATAAAGTTTCTAAAGAAAATACTGATTCGGATATTGAAGATACAGAAGAGAAAACACCATTAGAACTGATGAGCGAGAACTTTAATATATTAAAAAATGAAATTCAAGATTTACTATTAGAAAAAATACGTAGTTGTTCACCAGGCTTTTTTGAGAGATTGATTGTTGAATTAATTATATCCATGGGTTACGGAGGGTCTGTTAAAGATGCGGGAAAAGCTATTGGAAAATCTGGAGATGAAGGTATAGATGGTATT
Source organism: Bacillus sp. FSL K6-0042 (assembly GCF_038006685.1). Taxonomy (NCBI): domain Bacteria; kingdom Bacillati; phylum Bacillota; class Bacilli; order Caryophanales; family Bacillaceae; genus Bacillus; species Bacillus sp. FSL K6-0042. Next base: position 1,280,664 of record NZ_JBBOVS010000001.1, on the reverse strand, counting down.
ATAAAGGAAGATGTTTTAGGGCTAGACATGATATATCTACAAGCTAAGAGATGGAAGAAAGAATCTACTGTATCTAGACCAGATATTCAAACGTTTGTAGGTAGCCTTGTAGGTAAACAAGCATCAAAAGGTATTTTTATTACTACTGCAAAGTTTTCACAAAGCGCAATTGAATATGCCAATTCTATTGATAAGCGAGTAATACTGATTGATGGTCAACAGCTAACAGACTTAATGTTTAAATATAATGTTGGTGTTAGTGATGAAGAAGTTTTTGTTACCAAAAAAATCGATTTGGACTTCTTTGAAGAATAAAACCTCACTTAGCTACATTACGCTGAGCCGTATCATAATGACGGCAACGAATCATGTCTGAATCTTGTTCGAAACTAAAATAGGTAGGGAGACGGTGCAGTGAGCGAAGTAAATAAACAAAACAGATTAAGTAAAGAACCTTTTGCTTATCAAATAACGAAAAAAGGAACGATAGTAATCTATTACGGAGGTAAACAAATTAAAATTGTAAAGGATAGGGAGGCAGGGCGTCTTATAGCAAGAATCAAAGAAGGTGGAGATAATATAACAGAAGTACAGTTATTGGTAGCTAAAATTACGGGTAACTTTAAACGTGGTAATGAGAAATTTGGTAAAAATAAAAGAAAATAAACTAAGCCTTTACTTTGTAGTTCGCAAACAATGTTGGATGGTTTAACAATCGGGCGTGATTGTTAAGCAAGAAGTAAAAGGGTGATACATATTATTCATGTATAATATGTATCACCCTTTATTTTTTATGACTTTCTAGGATTTAGGTCTTGATAAAGATCCATAATCAATTTTTTTATAAAGCTACAAAATGAGCTCTCTAGTTCAATAAGAAATACAAAAGGGCTCAATCAACACTAAAGATTAACAGAGCCTAATAATAAACAAAAAGAGGAGTGTTCTTTTGATTACTCCTCTTTTTATAGTTAAATTTGCTAGGATTGTTCAATGAATTCTTCAATTTCTTTGATTAACTTATAAGGCCTAACATTTAATGTGCTGGAAATTGAAAATAACGTATTTATAGTGGGTCTACGTTTTCCTCTTTCTAGCATACTTATGTAAGTCCTATCTAAACCGGATTCTAAAGCCAATTCTTCCTGGCTCATTGAAAGTTCAGTTCGGTATTTTTTTATAACAAATCCAAATGCTTGTTCAATGTCCAAGAGACTCACTCTCCAACGCAGTATAGTTTTATTTTCAAAGAGTGAGAATGAATTATCTACAGACTATAGTCTACATATAGGTGCTTGCTGTATAATTTTATATACAGTAAATTCTGAAAAAAGTTCAACATAAGAAATTATGAATTTTAGTACAGTACTTATATATGGAGATGATGCTAGGATGCTTGTGTTTGTTGAATGGTTTTATACACGTATTTCAGCATTGGAAAGATTGTTGGAGTATGAGAAAGAGTTTAGGAGTTATTTACAAGAAATGGAGTTAGATGATACATATATAAATTTTCTCGAACAGAAAGTTCGGAGAGCAGAAAAAATAATAATAGAACTAGAAGAAGAAAAAGGACATCAGAGTGCTAAAATCACACAATTAAATCAAAAATTATATGTAGCATCAAATAAACAAATAGAATATAAACGAGCGTATACAAAATTATTAACTAAAAACGTCTCTTTAATAAAGCAAATATCTGATCACAACCTTAAAATTATAGAGCTCGAAAAAAAGTTAGATTCTTGCTACACAAATGATAGTAAGTTAAGCTTTACAGTTAGAGAAAAGATGTGTGTTCTAGTTGTAGAATCAAAGGTTATGTGCAAGTCGTTATTAAATATGGGTAAATTGAAACAAAAAAGGATAGAAGTAATAAATAATATAAGGAATAAGTTAGGGGAATATGAATCTGGATTTCTTGGAAATAACTTAATTTTTGATGAAGAGGCAAAGGATATATGTAACAAGATAGATTATCAGCTAAACAATTGGACTAGCTACTATAAGGGATATAAGTGGATAGCAAATGCTAAATCCATAGAAGAGAAGGATTTATCTGAAGTTTTGACGCTACTAGAAAATCTGATATTTTTAACTCGATATAAAAGGTTTTATATTTCTGAATCACGAATTGTACATATTGATATTTTATATAAATATTTATTAGCAACTACTAATGATCTTCTTGGTTATACGAAGCATAGATTTCAAAAGGAAATAATATCTCTGAAAGAAAAATTTGAAAAGGAAGAATTTATTGTAAGGCGTCATTTTCCAGGTGATGTATATTGTTATAAAAATCATTTTGCTAATTTAACATATAATTTTAAGCTTATAAAGACTTATGGAAATGCAAGAATGTTATATTTATTTGGTGATCATGGCACTGGTACTTATAAGGTAGGGGTTACATACAATTCACTTTTAAGACGTTTTTTTGAGGCTGAAGAAAGTTATAAACATAAATATCCTAATGGAGAACTGAAAAAATTAAAGGTTATTTGTAATGATAATGCTTATAATTTGGAAGCATATATTAAAAAGAAATTTTTAAATCACAGACATCCACTTTTTAATTCCACAGAATGGTTTACGCTTCAGAAAAATCAAATTGTATATCTTCTAAGTGAAGAATATCTTCAAGATAAAGAATTCATGAATGTGTATAATTATATTTTTAAAATTAAGAACGATTAACTAATTTTTTTAGATGTAAATTTTTCTATTAATAGTATTGCCTAATTAAAATCATAATGTGTAAATGGAGTACACCCTATCTAGACAAAAAGAAGAATAGAGTATTTAAAGGAAACTAATGTCTAGATAGAATGTCTAGAAATTAAGTGCTAAAATAGTAATGACAGAATTGCCTAGGGGAGGCTTTCAATGATTTTAGGTTATGCACGAGTAAGTTCTGAAAAACAAAGTTTAGCTCGACAATTAAAGCAGTTACAAGAATATAAATGTGAAAAAATATATAGAGAAAAGACTAGCGGATCCACAACAAATCGAATCGTGTTACAAGAAATGCTAGGAGAACTCCAAGAAGGAGATATAATAGTAGTTACGGATTTAACACGTATTACGCGTAGTACCCAAGACTTATTTTCTTTGTTGGAGTTAATTAAAAGTAAAGGTGTTATTTTAAAAAGTTTAAAGGATACGTGGTTAGATATGTCCAGTGATAATCCCTATAGTACATTTTTATTAACAGTCATGGCTGGAGTTAATCAATTAGAGCGTGACTTAATAAATATGCGTCAAAAAGAAGGGATTGCTATTGCGAAAGAAAAAGGGAAATATCGTGGTCGTGTGAAAACATATAACGAAAAAAACAAATCCCTTCTACATGCAATTGAGTTGTATAAACAGGGAGAAAAAACAGTAAAAGAAATATGTGATATAACTAAAATTGGAAGAGCTTCATTTTATCAATATTTGAGAAGTAACAATATTACAAGATGAAAATGTAAAAGAGATGTGCTCTAGGTTTAAATCAAAGGAGAAAGACATGAAATTAATAATCGCTGAAAAACCAGATCAAGGTGCCAAACTGGCAGCACCTTTTTCGCATAAAAAAAGAAATGGGTATATTGAAATTGCTCCAAATGATGTATTTCCTAAAGGAGCATATTTAAGTTGGGCAGTTGGCCATTTATGTGAATTGGTTCCACCTGAGGAATATGATCCAAAATGGAAAAAGTGGAGTTTAAATACTTTACCCATTATTCCGGAGAAATTTAATCATAGAGTTACAAAATCAAAATGGAAGCAATTTAATATAGTCAAGGAATTAGTCCATCATAATGAAGTTAACGAAATAATAATAGCGGGAGACGCCGAAAGAGAAGGGGAAGCTATTATTAGGTTAACGTTGATGTTGTGTAGAAATAATAAACCGATGAAGCGTTTATGGATATCTTCATTAACTCAAAATGCGGTTACAAATGGATTTAAAAATTTGTTAGATGAAAAAGAGACTCGAAATCTTTACTATGAAGCATATAGTCGTTCTTGTGCAGATTGGCTTGTTGGTATGAATGCTTCACGCGCATATACACTTTTATTACAACAAAAAGGTATTTCAGATGTGTTTTCAACAGGACGAGTTCAAACACCAACACTTGCTTTAATTGTTAAACGAGAAAAGGAAATTGAGAACTTTAAGTCTGAACCTTTTTGGGAGGTTAATGCTACATTTAATATGGATGGTAAGGTTTATATGGGCAAATGGCATAAAGATAATGACTCGAGAATAAAAGAAGCAGCTATGGCTCATAAAATTGCACAATTTTGTAAAGGAAAAGATGCTGAAGTTCATGAGCTTGAAAAGGAAAGAAAGGAATTTCAGCCACCATTTCTATTTAATCTCTCCTCGCTACAAGCTGAGGTAAATAAACGCTTTAAATATTCACCACAACAAACATTAGATATCGCTCAAAAGTTGTATATCAAAGGGATTATTTCTTATCCACGTTCGGATTCAAGCTTTGTGACCAAAGAAGAAGCATCAATGTTCCCGGATATACTACAGAAAATAAGTAGTATAGAGGCATATAGTTCATTATATCCATTGCCTTTTTCTTCAATTATGGAAAATAAGCGCTACGTAAATGAAAAAAAAGTAACAGATCACTACGCTATTATTCCAACAGAACAAGTAATAAATCCGTCTAGATTGTCTGGAGAAGAACAAAAAATATATGATTTAATTATTAGACGTTTACTTGCTGCACACTATGATAAAGCAATCTTTGACTATACCACAGTTAACACATTGGTTGATGGAAGAGCAGCGTTTATATCTAAAGGAAAAGAAGAAATTCAATCTGGCTGGCGTAAAGTTATTTATGGTAATAAGAAGGAAAAGAATAAAGATGAGGATGAACAAGATTTACCTTCACTAGAAAAGGGAGAACAGGGTATTGTTCAAGATGTAACTGTAAAAGAGGGCAAAACACAACCTCCTAAGAGATATACAGAAGGACAACTCATTACACTTATGAAAACGGCAGGTAAATATTTAGATAATGAAGAGTTAACAAAGGTATTAAATAAGACAGAGGGATTAGGAACAGAAGCAACTCGAGCTGGTATTATAGGTGTTCTAAAAGATCGCAAATATATTGAGGTTAAGAAGAACCAGGTATCAGCTACTGACAAGGGAAAACTTTTAATAGAAGCCATTGGTGATAGCATTTTAGCTTCACCAGAGATGACAGCAAAATGGGAACAAAGGTTAGATGAAATTGGAGATGGAGTTGCATCACCAAGTGTGTTTATGGAACAAACGAAGAAACTTACTCTAAAGCTTATTGATGATGCAACAGAACAAAGTACAGAATGGAATTTCCAACAGTTTGATCTTACGCAATTTCAAGGTAAATCAGGTTCTAAAAAGAAATCATCAATGGGAACAAAAGTTGGGAGATGTAAAAAGTGTGATGGAGATGTCGTTGACAAATCCACTTTTTATGGATGCTCGAATTATTCCACAACAAAATGTGATTTTACAATTTCGAAAAAAATATTAGGAAAGACAATTTCACAGAAGAATATGAAGAAATTATTACATGGTGAACAGACAGATTTAATTAAAGGGTTTAAGAAAAATGATAAAGCATTCGATGCGAAGCTAGAGTGGAAAGATGATAAAATTAATTTTGTGTTTGAGAAGTGAAAATATCAAAAAAGAATGAAGTTCTTAACTGAGTAAAAAACTCTGTAACAAGTTAGGGTGGAAGAAGGGTTTACATTGAAAAAAGTATTAGTTTTAAACCTTAGGACAAGAGCATGACAATTTGATGTCATGCTTCTTTATTCTATAATATATAAAATAAAGAAGGATTTTAAGAAAAAACTCCTTTGTAATTCAAGGGATATATAAATATTGATATATTAGCTATATATAAGGGGGAAGCAATTTTGAAAAAAGCAGAAAAATACAAAAATACTAAGATAAGTAAGAATACTAGTCCAATCGAAGTTTTTCAACTTGAAAACGCAGTAATTATGCAGAATAATATGTCAGAGGAAGAACATCGTAAACTTATACAATCTTTAGCAGAACAGCATCCTACTATATATAAAAAAATTGATGATTTAGTAAACTCTATACGTAATTTGGTGACTAAGGGAGATCCATTACGAATATTACATCAAAGTTATTTCATGCTACTGATGACACAAATGAATATAACATCAGAGTTTCAAGGTGAATTTGACGATAGTGTTTCAGTGAGAATGCTAGATTATGTACAAAGTATTATTGTTTCATCTGAACCACAGCAACAAGAAAGTGATAAAGATATCTCTGAACAACTATGGGGTGAAATCTCTGTCAAAGTATCAGAGTTATATTCTAATCTTAAGGAATATCATCTTACTAAAAGCGCGCACCTTCAAATTAATGATCCAAACTACGATCCAGAGTATGATTCAATATATGTACAGGCACAAGGGTTAAGAGCACATGTAAGAGGGCAGAGATATTCAATTCATGAAATTCCTCATTTACGTGATTTACTAAGTCCTCATGATAACATTTTTAGGGAGCTTTTTAACATAACTGTTGAAGATTTCTTGACTGGAATTTCAAAATTACAATATTCATTAATGCAAGGTTTTAATGATGGTAAAAATGATATGGAATTATTAAGAGAAAAAACTTTACCAGCTTTGGAGTTTAATGTTAGTGCAAATTTAGATATGACACCTCAGAAAGAAATGCAGAAATTAATTGAAAAATTGGGTTTAGAGGAGTTGAGAGACTCTGCCTTGGGTAAAATGTTTGGTTATGATTTATTTGACGTTCAAAAGATTACTGGATTACCAGATGTTTTATTAAGAAATTTATCATGGGCTCCTGGAGAGGAAAAGAGTTTCTTTGCTGAAGGTGAATATGCTGGATGGCCTCTTAGAAGAATGCCTATAGAAGAACGTCCTTTCATTTTTATAAACGATAAGTATTATTGTTTTGATGTTTATAGCATGTTTGAAAATTTATATAGGGTAATACAGAGACTTCTTTTTAATCTTAAACCGGATTATAAGGAAACATGGAATGAAGAACAAAAAGAAATTTCGGAAGAATTGCCCTTCACTTTATTTAATAAGTTACTGAATAAACCTGAAATGTACAAATCTATTTATTATCCGAGTCGAATTGGAAAGAAAAAACAGTGGTGTGAAAATGATGGGATCATTATATATGATGATCACATTATAGTTATCGAAGTTAAAGCTGGTTCATTTACTTATACTTCGCCAGCTACTGACTTTCCAGCTTATATTAAATCAATTAAGGCTCTTATTAAGAATCCACATGAACAAGCTAAAAGATTTATTGATTATATTTTTAGTGATAATGCGGTTACAATTTATGATGAATCGCATAAGCCGATTCGAGAGCTGAGAAAAGATGATTTTCGACAGATAACCATTTGTTGTTTAACAATAGATAATTTCACTTCGTTTGCAGCAAGAGCAGAAAAATTAAAGCCTTTAGGTATTGAAATTAATGAATTTCCGGTTTGGAGTCTCTCTATCGATGATTTAAGGGTATATACAAACTACTTTGAATCACCAAGTATGTTTACACATTTTTTAGAACAACGAATAAAGGGGGCAAAAACTGAGGAATTAGAATTATTTGATGAACTTGATCATTTAGGTATGTACATACATCATAATGACTACGCTCAATTGGCAGAAGAGAAAAAAGGAGTAAGAGTCTTTTGGCAAGGATACCGGGAGGACTTGGATGCATATTTCAATCAACTAATTTTTGATAATTCAGCACCACCAAAACCTAAACAGGAAGTACCTCAGAAGATACAGGAGATAATAAAATGGTTAGATATAAAAAATAAGGATGGGCGAGCTAAAATTTCCAGTTCTTTTCTTAATTTAAATGGAGAAACAAGACGAAAACTTAGTGTACATCTTACAGATTTGTTAGAACGACAAAAACAAACTAACAAAACTATACCACTAAGTGGATAGGCTACACTGAACTAGACAAAAAAATTAAGGTCAAGTAGACTACAACTAATATATTTGAGGAGAATCTACTATGACGAACAATAAAAGAGAAAGAAGAACCTTTACAGCGGAATTTAAGCACCAAATGGTTCAACTGTATCAGAATGGTAAACCAAGGAAAGACATCATTAAGGAATATGGATTAACACCATCATCATTGGATCGATGGATCAATCAAAATCATACGTCTGGCTCGTTTAAAGAGAAAGATAATAAGACCGCTGAACAACTAGAGTTGGAAGCGTTGAGAAAACAAAACAAACAACTTCTTATGGAAAATGATATTTTAAAGCAAGCAGCGCTGATACTAGGACGAAAGTAAAAGTAGTGAAGAATAACCTACATAAATACTCAATATCAGCAATGTGCAATGTCCTACAATTATCAAGAGCAACGTATTATTATGAAGCCAAACAAGCACAAGATACAGTAGATGAATTGTCACCACTCGTGAAAGAAATCTTCCGAGAGAGCCGTCAGAACTATGGAACACGAAAGATAAAAGTAGAACTAAAAAAGGTAGGATATGTGATTTCACGTCGCCGTATTGGGCGAATCATGCAGAACCAAGGTTTAGTATCGAACTATACGATTGCACAATTTAAGCCGAAGAGAGTTAGCTGTAACGAAGAAAACATTTCAAACGAACTCAATCGTCAGTTCAACCAACAAGAAGAGCTGGCTGTAGTCGTAAGTGATTTAACATACGTCCGTGTGAACAAAAAGTGGAATTACGTATGTTTATTAGTCGATCTCTTTAATCGAGAAATCATAGGCCATAGCGCAGGCCAAAAGAAAGATGCCGAGCTTGTTTCACAAGCTTTCGCAACGGTGAAAACAAACTTAAATCGGATTACCTTATTTCATACAGATCGAGGAAATGAGTTCAAAAACAAGCTGATCCATGACACGTTAGAGACCTTCAAAATCCAGCGTTCATTAAGTGCGAAAGGCTGTCCATATGATAATGCGGTAGCGGAAGCAACCTACAAAATCTTTAAAACAGAGTTCGTTCGCGATCGTCATTTCACAAGTTTAGAAGAATTGATTTTAGAATTGAACGACTACGTAAACTGGTTTAACAATGTTAGAATCCATGGCACATTAGGCTATTTGAGCCCTGTTCAGTACAGGCAGGAGCACCTTAAAAAAATTGTCTAGTTTCGTGTTGACACACCACTTCTTTATTCTGAAAGGTGCGAAAGTATTTATCTCTATGAAGAATATATTTAATGTAGATCATTCAACTTATTTAGGACGATGGAGTAATCCTGAAAATTTTTGAATACACAATGATATATGCTTATTTATATCATTGTGTATTCAAAATCTAGGTGTATTTTCTATCTAATATTGTGCAATAAAGATTATAAACAACAGTACATAATGATAAAATATAGGCATATGGAATATGATATAATCTGAAAATATTTAAAAATAAGTTAGAATAAAAAAGTTTTTTACTTAAGACACTTTTTAGCTTGAATTTTATTATGTGGTAAAAGATAAAAAAGTTCTTTACTAGGTAAAAAGGTTCTGTAGCAAGATGGAGTGCTTTTTTTCGTATATCTTGCGTCAAGACAATATAAGCCATTCAGAATAAGAATAACTATACAAAGGGTTTATTTGGAGAATTAATGTTCACGAATTAAAACGGTGTTTAACAAATAATAAAGCCATTTAAAAGATAATAAAATAGCATTGCACGTTGATTCTAATATAAAACAACGTGTGATATGAAGTATAACTTTGCATAAAATGCAGATTTATGCTTTCTTTTTGTTGTACAAAGATATGTTTCATCAAAGTTTGCTAATTCAAATTATGATTATAAAAAAGCTGGAGGATTTTTTATAAGAAATCCTTTAGCTTAATAAATAACCGTGTATTTAAAATTAAGTTACATTTATTTTTTTATGTGAGCTAATACTTATTATTAAGTGAACTTTTATTACGGGAATAACAAAAATAAATAATTAGTCCTACAGCTATCAAAGAACTGAATTTGACTCATCTGTAATATCTTGTTCCTCTGGTACTTTGGGAAAGCAAACAAAGCACGGTGAAGGCTGGATAAAGGAACGCTTACCCCTATGTTGAAACGGATGGAGACTGCAAAGTTAATTCACCGAAAGCTCAGTAGCATGCGGTGCAATTATGCTTGTCAATGCATGGCTCCCTGATTAAACGAATATATCCAAACAAGTCAGAGCATTGAGTGCCGTGACTTTTTTATCATTTTTATATTGTGTATTTTTGGATTAAACGCTATAATTATAGTGTTAAAGATGGAATCGTGATATGACCTGTTATGAATCTATCATTTTATTTATGAATAAATGGATTGGTATTTTAGCAAGATGTGCTAATAAACTACTCCACCATGATGATAGCGTACCAAAAATGTGGTGCGTATATTTTCGTGGTGGAGTTTTTTTATTCTCAAAAAGGGGGAGTAACCATGAACAACAGCATGGTTCATATTACAATTGACGGCAAAGAATATAGTGCTGAGCCTGGTTCAACTATACTGGGCATTATTAATGAGAACGGAATTGAACATCCGCAAATTTGTTACGTGCCGGAAGTGGATCCTATTCAAACGTGTGATACTTGTATTGTAGAAGTTAATGGGAAGCTTGTGCGATCCTGTTCTACAGTAGTGACGAACGGTATGAATATTGAGTTGTCCTCTATTAGTGCGAAGGCAGCGCAGCATGAGGCGATGGACCGATTATTGGAAAATCATTTACTTTACTGTACGGTTTGTGACAACAATAATGGGAATTGTAAATTGCATAATACGGCAGAATTAATGGAAATTGAGCATCAAAAATATCCTTATGAGCCAAAAGTTGATGCAAGTGAAGTTGATATGTCTCATCCATTTTATCGCTATGATCCTAACCAGTGTATCGCGTGCGGTCAATGCGTAGAGGTGTGTCAAAACTTACAAGTAAATGAAACGTTATCTATAGATTGGGAAGCGGAGCGTCCTCGTGTTATTTGGGACGATGGAGTGGATATTAACGATTCTTCATGTGTAAGCTGTGGTCAATGTGTAACGATTTGTCCTTGTAATGCATTAATGGAGAAATCGATGCTTGGTGAAGCTGGATTTATGACAGGGCTGAAACCTGATATTCTTGAGCCTATGGTTGATCTTATAAAAGAAGTTGAACCTGGATATAGCGGTATTTTCGCTGTTTCAGAAGTAGAAGCTGCGATGCGCGATACTCGTACGAAGAAGACGAAAACAGTATGTACATTTTGCGGTGTAGGTTGCTCATTTGAAGTGTGGACGAAGGGACGTAAAATTCTTAAAGTACAACCAAATTCTGAAGCACCGGTTAATGCAATTTCTACTTGTGTGAAAGGGAAATTTGGTTGGGATTTCGTTAATTCTGAAAAACGACTTACTAAACCTTTAATTCGTAAAAATGGAGTGTTTGTTGAATCGACTTGGGAAGAAGCGCTTAATGTAGTCACAAATAAATTAGGTTACATTAAACAACAATACGGCAGTGGTTCCGTAGGCTTTATTTCTTCTTCTAAAATTACGAATGAAGATAACTATGTCATTCAAAAATTAGCGCGTCAAGTGTTCGAAACGAATAACGTTGATAACTGCTCACGCTATTGTCAATCGCCAGCGACAGATGGATTATTCCGTACAATTGGTATGGGCGGAGATGCAGGAACGATTAAAGATATCGCACAATCAGGTCTCGTTATTATCGTTGGTTGTAATCCAACAGAAGGCCACCCTGTTTTAGCTACTCGAGTGAAACGTGCACATAAACTTCACGGTCAAAAACTAATTGTCGCAGATCTTCGTAAAACTGAAATGGCAGAGCGTTCAGATATCTTTATTAGTCCAAAGCAAGGAACAGACCAAGTATGGTTAATGGCTGTTACGAAATATATGATTGATCAAGGTTGGCATGATCAACAGTTCATCGACGAGAATGTAAACTTCTTTGAAGATTTCAAAGATAGCCTGGCGGAATATACGCTTGAATATGCAGAAGAGATTACAGGCATTTCAAAAGAAACTCTCATTAAAATGGCAGAAATGATTCGTGATGCAGATGGTACGTGTATTCTTTGGGGAATGGGTGTGACGCAAAATACGGGCGGTTCAGATACTTCCGCTGCGATTTCAAACTTACTGCTTGCAACAGGAAATTATCGTCGCCCAGGTGCTGGTGCATATCCGCTACGAGGTCATAACAACGTACAAGGTGCTTGTGATATGGGAACTCTCCCAGGCTGGCTTCCAGGATATCAGCACGTTACTGACGATGTAGAACGTGCGAAATTTGAAATAGCTTACGGGGTAAAAATTGATAACAAACCAGGTCTTAATAACATTGAAATGCTTCACGCAATTGAAGAAGAGAAAATGAAAGCAATGTATCTAGTTGGGGAGGATATGGCCCTTGTAGACTCTAACGCAAATCATGTACATGAAGTTTTATCAAGTCTTGAATTCTTTGTCGTTCAAGATGTTTTCCTTTCTAAAACTGCTCAATATGCCGATGTAGTGTTACCAGCAGCACCATCTCTTGAAAAAGAAGGGACTTTCACAAATACAGAGCGTCGTGTACAAAGATTATATCAAGTTCTTCCAACGCTAGGTGATGCGAAACCAGATTGGTGGATTGTACAACAGGTTGCCAATAAATTAGGCGCAAATTGGAACTATAGTCATCCAAGTGAAATCTTTGCTGAAATGGCAAGTTTATCGCCACTTTTCGCACAAGCAAACTATGAAGTACTTGAAGGCTGGAATAGTTTCCATTGGGGAAGCTTTGAAGGAACGAATACGCCGCTTCTTTTCCAAGATGGATTTAACTTCCCAGACAAAAAAGCTCGTTTTGCGATAGCTGATTGGGTACGTCCTGCTGAATTCCCAGCGGAATATGATCTTCACATTAATAATGGTCGTATGCTTGAACATTTCCATGAAGGTAATATGACAAATAAATCAACTGGTATTCAAACGAAAGTGCCTGGTGTATTCGTTGAAGTTTCTCCAGAACTTGCAAAAGAACGTGGAGTTAAAACTGGTTCGTTAGTGCGCCTTGTTTCTCCTTTTGGAGCACTTAAATTACGTGCACTTGTAACGGATCGCGTAAAAGAAAATGAGCTTTATTTACCGATGAACTCAACTGATAAAGAATCGGCGATTAATTTCTTAACTGGTCCGGCGGTCGATCAACGTACGAATACACCTGCATATAAACAAACGAAGGTTCGTATGGAAGTGTTACAAGTAGAAGGTGAAAATCCGATGCCAAAAGCGAATCCACGTAACAAAAAGCGTCATCCTCAAAATGGGATTGAGGTAAATCGTAAGTGGGCTCGTCCAGGATACGTACATTTAACGGATAACTAGGGAGGAGAAAAGAATATGGCAGCACCTATTAAGGCGATCCAGAAGCAGGGGCTAACTGAGGAAGAACAAAAACAACAAAAGCTAGAAGATTTAAAAGAACTTCTAGCTAATAATGAAGAAGCTTTAAATCAAATGTTTAATATTGTAGGTGAACTGAATGATATTGGGATGCTGGAAGCTGCAAATTCTATGCTTAAAGCGAAAGAACCAATTGCAAAAATTGTTTTAGGACAAGTCACTCGTGAACCAGTTACAAATTTAATTAATAATATGATGGGCGCTGCAGGAGCTTTAACAGAGCTTAATCCGGAACTTACTAAAAAGCTTGTAGGTAGTGTATTAACAGGCATGGATGAAGGTAATCAGCATCTGCAAAGTAATAAAAAAGTAGGGATACTGGACCTTATGAAGGTACTTAAGGATCCAGATATTAACCGTGCTATCGGATTCGGTCTTCATTTCTTAAAAGGTATGGGTAAAGGGTTAAAAGACGAATAGGTAAGCAACAATAATATTATTTCATATGTTGTATGCATGTTTGAAATAATTCCAAAAGATGAGCCTTTTCGTTTAATTATTTGAGTGAATAATTTAGACGAAAAGGTCATTTTGTTAAAATATTTATGATGAAGTAGTATTTGAAAAGTATTATTAATGAATCGGGGAGGAATGCGAGTATGTCAAAAATGGTACATGAGTTTAATGATATGATACGAAAACTTCGAAAAGATTTGTTTGGAAAAGGACCGGAACGAATTCATACTGTATTTGCTGAGAATATGGCTATTGCCACACTTTATGGAAATTTGACACCTACTGAGAAGTTTATTTCGGGAACTATGGATGGTGCGGAAATGGTTCATATGGCTCGAACGAAAATGATTCAGGAGGTTTATGCGGTTAACTCTCGTGAACATTTAGAGGAACTTGTTGGGGCGAAATTAGTTCATCTATTTTCTGATATGAAAGTGGACGAAGATATTGCAGTTTCAGTGTTTGTTTTTGATAAAAATATAACGTGAGAGAAGGATACTCATCGTGAAATCGATACAGGTGGAACGGGAAATTTTTCGTTATGAGCAAGGGGAGTTTAAGCATATAGAGGACAGCATTGTAACAGAGTTTCCTGTTACGGTTAAAATGAACGGACAGGAATTTGTTACAATGGTTAGTACTCCAGAGTATATTGAAGATATGGTAATAGGCTTTTTAGCATCTGAAGGTATTATCCGAAAGTATGAAGATATTGATGAAATATGGGTACAGGAGAAAGAAGGATATGTACATGTAAAAACGACAAAAATCAATCCTTATTATCGTGACATGCAAAATAAACGTTATATTACTTCATGCTGTGGAATGAGTAGACAAGGATTTGTTTTCGCAAATGATGCGCTGACTGCGAAGAAAATGAATGATATTCGCGTAAAAGTATCTGCCGAGGATTGTTTTCGGTTAATGAATGATATGCAGCAATCTGCGTCTACTTTTCAACATACAGGCGGGGTTCATAATGCAGCTTTATGTGATGTGAATGGGACTGTTTTAAGCCGAATGGATATAGGAAGACATAACGCTTTAGATAAAATTTACGGCTATTGTTTAAAAAACAACATTTCTATTGGTGATAAAATTATTGTTTTTAGTGGCCGTATATCTTCAGAAATTCTATTAAAAGTTGCGAAAATTGGTTGTGAAATCATATTGTCAAAATCCGCTCCAACTGAGTTAGCACTGGAGCTAGCAGAACAGTTAGGGATTACTACAATAGGCTTTATTCGTAATGGATCCTTAAATGTATATACGCATCCAGAGCGGGTTGTAAATATAAAATAAGTAGAAGCGAGGCAATAAACATGAAATCTGTCACATTAGACAAATTGCACCGTCCTTTAAAGGATTTACGTATTTCTGTTACTGACCGCTGTAATTTTCGCTGTCGATATTGTATGCCGGAGGAAATATTTGGTCGTGATTATTCTTTTTTGTCTAATGATAAAATTTTATCTTTTGATGAAATTGAAAGAGTAGCGCGTATTTTCGTTTCTTTAGGTGTAAGAAAGTTGCGTATTACTGGGGGAGAGCCTTTACTTCGGAAAAATCTTCCTGAATTAATACAGCGACTTAACAAAATTGATGGAGTAGAGGATATCGGTTTAACGACAAATGGATCACTACTTAAGAAGTTTGCACCGGATTTATATAAGGCGGGTTTATCGCGTGTGACAGTTAGTTTAGATTCTTTAGACGAAGAGCGTTTCTCTTATTTAAATGGGAATAGAAGTAAAGTAAAAACGGTTCTTGCAGGAATACAGGCTGCAGCGGAAGTCGGGATGAAAATTAAAATGAACATGGTTGTTCAAAAAGGAAAAAATGAACAAGACGTCGTTCAGATGGCGCAATACTTTAAAGAGAATATGCATATTCTTCGGTTTATTGAATATATGGATGTCGGAAATTTTAACGGCTGGGAATTAGGCGAGGTAGTCTCTAAACAAGAAATATTAGAGATGATTCATAAAGTTATGCCGCTTGAACGAATTGAAGCGAACTATCCTGGTGAAGTTGCTACTCGCTATCGTTATATCGGTAGCGATGAGGAAATAGGAATTATTTCATCTGTAACAGATTCTTTTTGTTCATCATGTACAAGAGCTCGTATTTCTGCAGAAGGAAAATTGTATACTTGTTTGTTTGCTTCTAAAGGAAACGATCTTAGAGAATTACTTCGCTCTGGATATACCGATGAGGAGATTACTGATGTTATTCGTGACATTTGGAATAATCGTTCAGATCGCTATTCAGATGAACGGCTAAGTAATACAAATAAAAAAGCATTGCCGAAAATTGAAATGTCGCATATTGGTGGTTGAGAAATCACTATGAAAGAAGGATGTTCGTAGCTTCTTTTTGTTAAAGTAAGTAGTGGAAAGTGTGCAAGTTTTGCAGATTTTCTATTTTATAGTAAAAGTGATGATTGATATCTCTGTAAGAGAAATGCAGGGAGATTAAGCAGCATTCAAAAATCCTTATTATGTTAAGGGTTTTTGAAGCTGCTTTTTTAATTGGAAAAATGGAGGAATTGGTTATGTCATTTCATAAACCGGAACAAATCGCTGAGCTTGTGATTGAATCCGGTGTTCAAAAGGTAAGGCAATCGCTATCCGCAATGCTTATTCTTGGATTTTTAGGAGGAGCATTCATTTCGTTAGGATTTTTGCTTAATATTCGCGTTCTAGGTAATGTACCTCAGCAATGGGGAAGTTTAGTGAATTTTATAGGAGGAGCGGTTTTTCCTATAGGTCTTATGCTCGTAGTCTTAGCAGGAGGAGAATTAATTACGGGAAACATGATGTCACTGTCCATGGCACTTTATGCACGGAAAATTTCATTGAAAAATGTGTTGAATAACTGGGTTTGGATAACTTTAACTAACTTTGTTGGTGCACTTTTCGTAGCTTATTGTTTTGGCCACCTTGGCGGGCTAACAGAGGGGGCGTATTTAAATAAAACGATCGCGATAGCTCAAGATAAGTTACATGAATCGTTTGGGAGAACGTTAATTTTAGCAATTGGTTGTAACTGGCTCGTTTGCCTTGCGATTTGGTTAGCTTATGGAACGAACGATTTGATTGGAAAGATTGTTGGAATTTGGATTCCGATTATGGCCTTTGTAGTAATTGGATTTCAGCAAGTAGTAGCAAATATGTTTGTTATTTCAGCAGTTATTTTTGCTGGTCATCTTACGTGGATGGATCTTGCTAAAAACTTTGTTCCTGTCTTTATCGGAAATGTAATTGGTGGAGCTGGATTTGTTGGGTTTGCTTATTTTTCTTGTTATCAGAAACAAAGTGCTACAGAGAAAGATGTATTGAGAAAATGATCGAATATGAAGCATGTTTTTTTAATTAAATGATGAGTGTGTACATGAAAGGAAGGCTATCTAATGATAGAGCGGTATTCACGTCAACAGTTGTTCACTCCTATTGGAAGTAAAGGACAAGGGAAGATTAGAAATAAGCATGTGTTGATTGTGGGGGCAGGTGCATTAGGAAGTGCAAGTGCAGAGGCGTTTGTACGTGCAGGTATTGGAAAATTAACGATTATTGATCGTGATTACGTAGAATGGAGTAATTTACAGCGGCAACAGCTTTATGCTGAACAAGATGCGATAGAACAATTGCCAAAAGCAATCGCAGCACAGAATCGTCTAAAACAAATCAATTCAGAAGTACAAATTGATGCTTTCGTGATGGATGCAAGAGTAGAAAATATGGAAGCTTTATTAGATGATGTCGATATAATCATCGATGCAACAGATAATTTTGATATTCGATTTATAATAAATGATCTATCACAAAAATATGATATTCCGTGGATTTATGGTTCTTGTGTTGGGGGGTATGGCATGAGCTATACGATTATTCCGAAGAAAACACCGTGCTTACATTGTGTACTAAAAAGTGTTCCTGTTACAGGAGCGACATGTGACACGGTTGGAATTATTAGTCCGGCTGTCCAAATCGTTGCAGCATATCAAGTGGCAGAAGCATTCAAAATTTTAGTGGAAGATTACTCAGCAATTAGAAAAACCTTTTTAATGTTTGATATATGGAGTAATCAACATCATTCTATCAAACTAGGAAAAATAAAAACGGACAATTGTCCTTCGTGCGGACCGCATAGAACTTATCCTTATTTATCTTATGAAAATCAAACGAAGACAGTTGTTTTATGCGGAAGAAATACGGTTCAAATTAGACCGATGCATAATAGTCATTACAACTTTGACGATTTAGAAAAAGTATTAAAAAAACACGGGAAAGTAGAGCGAAACCCGTATTTGCTATCTTGCCAACTAGACGATTACCGTGTGGTCATTTTCCAAGATGGTCGTGTATTTATTCACGGGACAAATGAAATTCAAAAAGCGAAAAAAACATACTATCGTTTATTAGGATAACAGAAGGAGTGAGGGGAATGATGGAAAAAAGAATACCGATTGCAGTTGGAGAGGCCATCCATAAAGTAATGGGATTTGCTGAACAGGGTTTAAAAGAACTTATACCACTTGAAGTAGCTTACGGACGTATATTAGCTGAGGACTTAGTAGCTGATCATGATGTTCCATCTTTCAATCGCTCCCCCTATGATGGATTTGCTATTAAGGCAGAAGATACTGCCTGGGCAAGTTATGAGAATCCAATCTTATTTGAAGTAATTGGCGAAATTGGGGCAGGCTCCATATTTGCTCAAGAGGTAGGGCAATTTCAAGCGGTTCGAATTATGACGGGGGCACAAATTCCAAAAGGATGTAACGCAGTTGTGATGCTAGAATTGACTCGTCAATATGAGGATGTCGGTAAAACCTATATGGAAGTGAAACGCTCATTCAAAAAAGGAGACAACATTTCCTTTCGAGGTGAAGATACACGTAAAGGGACGATTCTTGCGAAGAGAGGTTCTTACATTAATCCAGGCATTTCAGCTCTCCTTGCTACATTTGGTTACAGTGAAGTGCCAGTTGCAAAAAAGCCTGTAGTTGGAGTATTGGCGACTGGGAGTGAGCTTCTTGATGTAAATGAATCACTACAACCTGGAAAAATTCGAAATAGTAATACGTACATGATATTGTCTCAAATTCGAAGAGCAGGAGGAAGAGTGAAATACTTTGGTAAGTTTAGTGACGATTTTGATACGTGTCACGCAGCGGTAAAAGAAGCGTTAAGCCAAGTGGATATGCTAATTACAACCGGTGGTGTTTCGGTAGGGGATTATGATTATTTGCCAGCTATCTACGAAAAACTAGGGGCATCGGTTTTTTTTAACAAAGTTGCAATGCGGCCGGGCAGTGTGACGACTGTAGCACAATTAAATAAAAAATTATTATTTGGATTATCAGGTAATCCCTCTGCTTGTTATGTAGGCTTTGAGTTATTCGTAAGACCTAGCATTCGTACCTATATGTTCAGTGAAAAGCCACATTTAAAAAGAGAAAAAGCATTACTGGGAGAAAAATTTTTAAAACCTAATCCATTTACAAGATTTGTACGAGCAAAGCTCATATATAACGAAGGACAAGTAATCGTCTATCCATCAGGATTTGATAAGTCTAGTGCGGTTTCTTTATTAGCAGAATCAAACGCTTTTATCGTACTCCCAGGCGGTACAAGAGGATATAAAAAAGGGATGTTTGTAGATGTTCTCTTATTAGAAGATAATCAAGGAAGTGAATGGCCTTGGAGCAATATTATTCCATCCTATAAAGTGAAACTTTAATCAGTGGGGGATGGCCCCCCACTGATTATTAGTTGAACCAATCAGGCTTTTACGGGCAGTTGATCTCCCACCTAACCTTTTTGTTTTCGCTGAGTTTTGAGGTGGAATCTTACTGCACGCAAATAGCGGGATAAATAATAGAGCTTTAAAACAAGAGGAGGATCATGTTGATGGGACAAGTATTATTTGAAATAGTAGATACTCCTATTTTAGTCGAAGAAATAACGAATAAGGTAGCAAGAAGAGAAGCGGGTGCTATTACAACCTTTATTGGAACAGTAAGAGAATTGACAAAAGGAAAAAGAACTTTGCATTTAGAGTATGAAGCGTATAAACCAATGGCAGTAAAAATGCTTACTCAAATTGGTGAAGAAATTAAGAAGAATTGGCCGGGTGCAAAGATAGCAATTACACACCGGGTGGGACGACTAGAAATAATAGATATTGCAGTTGTAATTGCAGTTTCGTCGCCACATCGTAAAGTGGCCTACAAAGCGAATGAATACGCAATTGAACGCATTAAGCAAGTCGTCCCAATTTGGAAAAAAGAATTTTGGGAAGATGGAACAATGTGGATTGGAGATCAGCTCGAAAATACGCCGTACCCGAAAGGGGAACCAAAGAAGGAAGAGTGAGAAGATGATTACAATTTTATTGTTCGCTAATTTGCGAGAGGAAGTCGGCTCAGACCAATTATTAATAATAGAAAAAAAGAGATAAGAGTTCATCAATTAAAAGAATGGCTCAAGGATAGCTACCGTTTACAATCTTTGGATCAAGTCCTGACGGCTATCAACGAAGAATTTGCAATTGACGAGGATATTGTAAAAGATGGAGATACAGTTGCGTTTATCCCTCCTGTAAGTGGAGGATAATGTTGTTTGATTTTTGTAGCGGAGATTTTTTTCATAAGTTGTAATTATTATTCTTAATGTCTTTTCAAAATTTCAAATAAATCTTTGTGAAGTTTACGGATACTATCATTAAATCTGCGAATGATTTTAGATAGATTAAAAGCGCTCCTACCTAGGGGTGATCCATACATTAACAACTCAAGGGGAAAAGAGGAAAATCATTTTCAATAAAGTTTTTAAATGGCGTTGTTTGTTATTAAAGTTAACGCTATACTTATGATAATAATAGATGGAATGATAATAATGGACTGTTATCATTTTATCATTTTTTATTTATGTTATAAGTGGTTGGATTGGTATATTAGTAAGTATTGCTAGTAATCTATTCCACCATGAGTACACAAGCCTATTTAATTGGGTTCGGGTACTCATGGTGGTTTTTTTGTTTACAAATTAATACCGGAGGGAGGAAATATGCACTAATCCATCTCCAGTATTAAATATGAGGTGTTGAATTCACGGATAATTTTATTTGTACTAAAAATTATCAAATAAAAATGAAAAGGACTGAGATTTATGTTTACTCATGAACAAATTATGAAAGTTTTAAGCCATGTTCAGGATCCAGAGTTGCACAAAAGTATCGTGGAATTAAACATGGTAAGAAATATTCAAATTGATGGCACACATATTTACCTTGAAGTTATTTTAACTATTCAAGGTTGTCCATTAAAGGCAAAAATTCAACAAGATATTGAAGACTCTCTTCGGAACATTGGAGCCTCTAAGGTTTCTTTGACTTTCGGCTCCATGACACCGGAAGAACGAGCTGCATTAACAGAAATTTTAAAGAAAAATTCTAGAACGGAAACCGGCATGCCTAGTATATTGCGACCAGATTCAGGTGTACGTTTTATTGCTGTGACAAGTGGAAAAGGTGGAGTCGGAAAATCAACTGTGACGATTAACCTTGCTACTGCTTTAGCCCGTATGGGGAAAAAGGTTGGGATTTTAGATGCAGATATATATGGATTCAGTATCCCTGCTATGATGGAAGCTAATCAAAAGCCAATAATGATAGATCAGACAGCGATTCCGGTCGTTAGCCACGACGTTAAAATTATGTCAATGGGATTTTTTACAGAGGGTAATAACCCAGTTATGTGGCGAGGGCCAATGTTAAACAAATGGATTCAAAATTTCATTGCCAATACTCATTGGGGAGAATTAGATTATCTTCTTCTTGATTTGCCTCCTGGTACAGGAGATGTCGCGATTGATGTGGCTGCGATGATTCCTCATGCGAAGGGAATTATAGTTACTACTCCTCATAGTGTAGCTTCGTTTGTTGCTTCCAGAGTAGGGGTAATGGCAAAGTATACAAAACACGATATTTTAGGTATCGTTGAGAATATGGCATATTATGAGGAACAAGATGGTTCAAGGAATTATCTCTTTGGGAAAGGTGGCGGCGAAATGTTAGCAGAACAACTGCAAACAGAAGTGATGGCACAAATACCTTTTGCAAAGCCTGAAGAAAATAAAGGTTCGTCCGTATATGACGAAGATTCGCTTGTTGGAGAGATGTTTACATCTTTAGCTCAAGATCTTATCTACAAATGGAAATTAAATATCAACATAGTAAAAGAACGCAACTTTTAAAAGAGCGGGATATAAGGAGGGATTTTAATAGAATGTGTAATATAGATCATTCTTTTGAAGATGTAATCAATAAACTTGAAACGCAGCAATGCTTTTTATCCGAATTTTTGGTTGAAGACTTACATGAATTTCTAAAAAACAATCATTCACAGCAAATATTAAATGAAATATTTCACCTTTTAAAAAAGTACGACCTAGCATCTAAAGAAGAACGGGAGAAAAGAAATGAACAATTAATGTTACTTATAAGTTAATTAATAGAATTTACAGCAGTATTTAACTTGTGTTTTCTTTAGTTAGCTTTTCGGAAAGGGTGAATCTTATGGATATCAAAAAGATGATAGAAACAATAGAGACAAAAGGAATTGATGCAGAAGCATTTGTTCCTGAGCTACATCATAAACTTGTAAAACTCTATAGTGAAAAAGATATTGAATGGATTAATTTCTAAAGAAGATGGTGTTGATTTATTTGGAAATGAGCTTGAAAAATATTTAGAAGAACAAGTTGAATTGCATAATAGGCTAGTCAAATCTAAAGGAAATGATTTATAAGAGATTGTAGAGAATAATTTAAAATTCTTGTTAGGCAACAAATGAGGGTAGAAGAAACGTGGCAAAGTCAAATTTGAATATATACTGTCCTCATTTCAAAACCTCACATCATTAAGGATGTGAGGTTTTTTCGTTTGAAATATTTTACTTAGAGGGAATTATAAATGAGAATAGACGCAATGATTTAAAAGAAAATAATGGATAAATTGTTTGTCCCAATTCCTATCAAACTAATACTAAAAACCTTATCGAATTAAAATAAGGAACTTTGTTCTGGTACAAAAAACAGTTAGGTTTTTAAAGTTTCGAAATTTATATTGAAACTTGTAAGTTTTAGAAGTATCATATACATATTCAAACATTTGAAGATGTATATGATGGTTTTTCAAATTAAGGATAAATAACGGAGGCGTTTGAATGGGAAATGAAATGCAACAATTTAAAGCTGATTTTTTTAAAGCCTTATCACATCCTTTGCGAATAGGTATTCTTGAATTATTATCAGAGGGCGAAAAAAGCGTAAATGAAATGCAAACGATTCTTAATAAAGAAGGTTCAGCTGTTTCTCAACAACTTAGTGTACTACGCTCAAAGAACATTGTTGTTGGTACGAAAGATGGAAAACGAGTTTTATATTCCTTGCGAGATCCTATGATTGTGGATTTACTGGTAGTTGCTAAGAAAATTTTTAACAATCATTTAATCGATACAATTTCAATGTTAGAAGAGTTGGATGAAACAGAACGTGAAGTGATGAGTAAGGAGGATTAGATTGAGTATTGAAGTTAAGAAAGAGGATATTATTCAATACGGAATGGAACTATTTCGCTCAATAGGAGCTCATCACGTTTGTAAAGTTTGTATTGAAAGTGGGAATTCTTGTTGTTTTTTATGCCAACATTTGCAAGAAGGAGTAGGATGTCAAAAGAGAAATACGGCTTGCACAGCTTGGCTATGTGGGATGCAATGTTTTTTATTTGATCAAATCGGAATATTGGACGAGTGGAATCGTTTCTGGAATGAAGTTCCAGGGCAAATGTTTCGTAGAGATATTACCCCAGATATAGTAAAGGTTACATCGTTTATAGATATGAAAAAATTAAATAATCGAGATGGATTACTTTTAGCAGAAAGGTTAAAATCCTACATGCAAGAAGGTGGAGACATAGGGAAATTAGAACGACATTTAAGCAAAACGTATAGCCAATACTAGACTGATATTTTCTTGTAACGAGATAAAGAACTCTTGTACAAAAGTATGAAACATACATTTAGGATTCAAATTTATCACAAGAAAATATTCTTTCAGAAGAAAAGAAGCAAGATTTATTAAAAATAGAAAAGAAGGTTTTGTAATGAAAGGGTTATTTACAGGAAGGTTTGAAGGATATTCATTAGGACATTTTCAAAAGGATCTTCTTTCTGGAATGATTGTCGGAGTTGTCGCGATTCCACTTGCTATGTCTTTTGCTATAGCTTCTGGTGTTAAGCCGGAGTATGGAATTTATACAACATGTATTGCCGGGATACTCGTTTCGTTATTTGGTGGTTCAAAGTATCAAATTGGAGGGCCTACAGGTGCTTTTGTTCCAATTCTTTTAGGGATTGTAATTACCTATGGGTATGAAAATTTACTACTGGCCGGTTTATTAGCCGGAATTATCTTATGCCTTATGGGAATTTTTAAACTAGGATCTTTAATTAAATTTATCCCGCGCCCTGTAACAATTGGTTTTACATCAGGTATTGCTGTTAGTATCTTTACGGGACAAATTGCTAGTTTTTTAGGTCTAACAGGTATAAAAAAGCATGAGGCATTTATAGCAAATCTAAATGAAATCTTTATCCATATTGATACCATCAATTTTTATAGTATTATAACTGCTTTGATTTGCCTTTTTGTTATATTGATAACACCAAAGATTTTTCCAAAAGTACCTGGTTCATTAGTAGGTGTTGTTATTTCAACTATAATTGCTGCTGTATTTTTCTCAGGGCATATACCTACTATTGGCACAGCATATGGTACGATTCCAAATACACTTCCTCATTTTGGTATACCAGAAGTTACATTAGAGCGGATACAACAGTTAATTGGTCCAGCATTTGTTATTGCAATGCTGGGTGGTATTGAATCCCTTTTATCTGCTGTCGTAGCAGATGGTATGACAAATAGTAAACACAACAGTAATAAAGAACTGTTTGGTCAGGGTATTGCTAATATTGTTACACCGTTATTTGGAGGAATTCCTGCAACTGGAGCGATTGCCCGCACAGCAACCAATATCAAAAGTGGAGCCGTATCTCCGATGTCAGGTGTGATTCATGGGGGATTTGTGTTATTTACGCTTCTATTGTTAGCTCCATATGCTTCGCATATTCCTCTTGCTAGTATGGCTCCCATTTTAATGGTAGTAGCTTGGAATATGAGTGAGCAAAAACACTTTGTTCACATACTGAAAATGAAGACAGGGGATTCCCTTGTATTACTTGTAACTTTTTTACTCACTGTATTTACTAGTTTGACAACTGCTGTAGAAATCGGTCTTATTTTAGCTATTATTTTGTTTACAAAACGTATGAGCAATATGCTCGTTATATCTAAAGTGCTTCCTGATCACACAAAAAAGAACGAAAAATTGCTACCACATGTGGTAAGTAAAGCTCATGATTGTCCGCAAATTAGTATTTATACAATAGAAGGCCCATTATTTTTTGGCGCTGCTCAGACGTTTGAACAAAACATTTTAGCAACCATTCATTATAAACCTAAAGTTTTAATTTTACGTATGGGAAAAGTTCCTTTTATTGATACAACAGGAGAATCATACTTTAGGAATATTGTCCAGCATTTTAAAAAACAAGGTGGCGTACTTCTCATTTCGGGAGTTCAATCAGAATTAAAAACAACTCTAGACAAGAATGGATTATACGCTGAGATTGGAGAAGAAAACTTTTTTGATCATACAGGAGAAGCGATTAACTACGCTCTAGAGCATTTAAATACGAAAAAATGTATAGGGTGTAAGCATTTCGCTTTTCGTGAATGTACCGGGCTTTCTCAGCAATCCCAGGAAGGGAATACAATAAATAATAAAGCTAATGCACTAGATTTTTAAGAAGAAATGTATTATAAATCATGGATATAAAGGAGAATAAATAATGTCTGAATTTCAAGATCAAGTATTAAACATTTTAGAAGAAGTATGTGAAAATGATATCGTAAAAGATAACCCAGATGTGCAATTATTTGAAGAAGGGATTTTAGATTCTTTTGGTACGGTATCTTTATTAGTAGAATTTCATGAACGTTTAAACATTGAAGTGTCTATCTCTGATTTTGATCGCGATGAATGGGCGACACCAAACATGATTATTAAGAAATTGAAAGAAATTCGATAAAAATAGAAGTTTGAGAAATGGATAAGAAACAGTTTAACTTCGTAAGTGTTTTTCTTATGAAGTCGTAAAAAGGAAATTGAAAATAATTCATATATATTAGAATGATAACAAGTGGAGGAAATAAAATATGTCTAATTTACCAAATTGTCCCAAATGTAATTCAGAATACACTTATGAAGATGGGAATCTTTTCGTTTGCCCAGAATGTGCTCATGAGTGGACTTTAGAATCAGAAACTGAAAATAGTGAAGATACAAAGGTAATCAAAGATACAAAGGTAATCAAAGATGCAAATGGAAATGTACTAAACGATGGTGATTCTGTAACAGTCATCAAAGATCTTAAAGTAAAAGGAACTTCATCAGTTATAAAAATCGGTACAAAAGTAAAGAGTATCCGCTTAGTTGATGGAGATCATGATATTGATTGTAAAATTGATGGTTTTGGAGCAATGAAATTAAAATCTGAATTTGTTAAAAAGATATAAGTGTTGCTTTGTAATAAAAGATAAAAAATCTTTACTACTTGGAAAACATGTTGATTTTGCTATTTATTAGTAAAGAACTGTTTATATAACGATAGAGGGAAGGTGTTGTGATGATACGCAACACCTTCTTAAATATTGATGTGGAATTATATAATAATAGGAAAATTGAGTCTCTATTAATATTTGTATATCTAAAAATGAAAGAAAAGTTCGAAAGTAGTATTGCAATATATTATCCTTGGGGCTATAATAAATAAAAAGAATATCTAACTTTTAAGTTAAATATTCAGAATCTTCAATTAGTTAAATTTGGAAATGAGATACGTTATTTTTAATGGAGGTTTTATGATGACGAACAAAGTACCATTTTCGTTCATAGTAGTTATTGGATTAATGTTGTTTGCTCTCTTTTTTGGGGCAGGAAATTTAATTTTCCCTGCGATGCTTGGACAATCAGCGGGAACGAATGTTTGGTCAGCGAATGCAGGATTTTTAGTGACTGGAGTTGGACTACCGTTACTTGGTGTATTAGCATTTGGAATTTCAGGTAAAGAGGATTTACAATCGCTGGCAAGTCGTGTTCATCCTGTTTTCGGAGTTGTGTTTACAACAGTTTTGTATTTAGCAATTGGTCCTTTGTTTGCTATACCGAGAACGGGTAATGTTTCTTTTGAAATTGGTGTTAAACCTTTTCTAACAGAGAATTTTGGTTCAATGCCTTTAATCATTTTTACAATTATATTCTTTAGTATTACATGTTTTTTTTCGCTCAATCCTGCGAAAATTGTCGATATTGTCGGAAAAATCTTGACGCCAATCAAATTAACGTTCATTGGAATTTTAGTAATCGTTGCTTTTATTCACCCAATAGGGGATATGCAAGCACCTGTTGAAAATTATACATCTCACGCATTCTTTAAAGGTTTTCAAGAAGGATACTTAACAATGGACACGCTTGCATCTTTCGTATTTGGCATTATTATCATTAATGCTATTAAAGAAAAAGGTGCAAAGACGAAAAAACAAATTATGGTTGTTTGTGCAAAAGCAACAATTATTGCAGCAACGACATTAGCGGTTATTTATACAGCGCTTTCTTATATGGGAGCTTCAAGCGTAGCGAAGCTTGGACATTTAGATAATGGAGGAACAGTGTTAGCGAAGGTTTCAAATTACTACTTTGGTTCATATGGCGGAATACTGTTAGGACTAATGATTACAGTAGCTTGTTTAACGACTAGTGTAGGGCTTGTCTCAGCATGCTCTTCATTTTTCCATAAACTATTTCCAAAAGTATCTTACAAAAAAATCGCGATTATGTTATCTGTGTTTAGTGCAATTGTTGCGAATGTAGGATTAACACAATTAATTGCTATTTCTGTTCCTGTATTAACAGCTATATATCCATTAGCAATTGTATTAATCTTCTTAACGTTTTTACATCCATTATTTAAAGGGAGATCAGAAGTTTATCAAGCAAGCTTACTTGTAACATTTATTATAAGTTTATTTGATGGACTTGGTGCAGCTGGAGTAAATATTCAAGTAGTTAATCAGCTGTTCACTCAAATTCTTCCGATGCATGAAGTAGGGATCGGATGGATTTTCCCAGCTATTATTGGTGGACTTATTGGATATGGGATTAGTTATTTACGAATGAAAAGTGAAATTCATTCTAACGTAGCGAGAGTAAATAAGTAGTTATATGTACCAAAAAAAGTTATAGAATTCGTTTCTATAACTTTTTTATTATTATAGGAGATGAATGAACTGTACCCTTTTGTATTAGGTTCACCGAATTTCGTAACTAAATCTTCGTATGTATCTCCGCCTTCACCAGTTGAAGAATCTCCAGTTTTGATTGCATCTACATCAGCAGCAGTAATTTTCTTTTTCTCTCCTTTTTTCGGTTCTTCTTGTTTTGGTTTGTCATTTGTGTTTGTAGTAGCTTTATTTGTGGAATCGTCACAAGCAGCTAAACTAAATGCTAAAGCGCTTCCTAAAGCGATTGTACTCATTTTCTTAAACATATTTGTTCCCTCCGAATATATAAAACGTAAGATTTCACACCTCATCATAGCAAATGTAATAACGCTATTTTGTCATATCCTGTCGGAGGGAAATAAAAATAGAGCCGAAGTTCCCTTACATATCAAATCTATATTTTGTTAAAGTTTTCTGTTTAGAGAGTCCTCTAACATATCTTTTAACTCGTTCTTTGTCTCCTCAGTGCACAATTATTTATTAAACCAAATACATTTATGCATAGTTTTTCCAAATTATATTTGATAATATAGATAAATGGACATTAAATACATAATATATTAATAGTTAGGGAGGTATTAGAATTGAAAAGAACACCTGAATTTATACTAGGTTTAATTGGTGGTATTTTTGGAGTTATAGGTTCTTTTATTATATTGATGATAGCTATAACTGCTATGGATGGTTATATTGATTATAAACTTTTAACTTATTATTCTATTTTATTAATTATTCAAATAGGGCTGTTAGTTTTAGCATGTTCAGTAAATAAGGTTAACAATATAGCCTATGGACTTTGTATGATATTACTCCCATTAGTAACATTGGTTATGTCATTATTCCTTTTACTTATTCCAATAATTCTTCAAATTATTTCTGGTGGATTTGCATTTCGATCTTTAAAGCAAGAATCTCATTAAGACATTTAGTTATTACGAAATAATGGTAAATATATATAAGGATTAATTTAAATAATATTTTTGAAGGATGGTATTGTAATTTGAAACGCACTGTAGAATTTGTAATCGGCTTAATCGGAGGAATCTTAGGACTCTTACTTTCTTTATTTATTGTAATTGGTAGTATTTCCTACACTAGTTCTCACACTAGTTCTGGAGGTATTGAAGAATATATTATCATTACTTCTAGCATCGCCTTAATTATTCAAATAGGCCTATTAGTATTAGCTTGTTGTGTTAATAAAATAAATAATAAAACTTATGGTATTTGTATGATTGTATTAAGTATAATTTCATTGTTTTTAGGATTATTTATATTATTTCTTCCAGTGGTTTTACAAATCATTTCAGGTGCATTTGCATTTAGAACATTAAAACAGGAATATAATTAAAATTACAACCGACTAATAAATCTAATAAAAAACTTCCTTATCACACAAATAATAGGGTGTTTTTTTTGTTGTATGAAGGTACAACAATAGAATTCATTTTGAAATATAATCTAGGCACGCAATAAACAAATAGGTAGAAAAAAGGTATTAAATTGTTACCTACAGTATTAGATTATGCAGTTAGAACTGTATTCTTTGTTCTTCAAACGTTCATTATATCATTAGCATTAAAATATCTGATTCAAAAGAAATACATAAACGGGTCAGCGTTAATTTGGATTTCTTCGATTGTGACAATGCTTGGTGTAGGGGCAATTATGTCTTTATACGAATCTTTACATTTAACTCATACAACGTTAGGGTTTTTAAGTATTAGTTTCGTTTTAAACCAATTTCTTTTTGGATACTATATAATATCATGGGCAATAATACACTTTAAAGAACTTAAACTATTTAATAAAATACTTAAATTTATAAAAATAATGAATTTTGTAATGATAAGCATTACTTATATTGGTTTCTTATTGTTCTTTGTTTTAAGTTGGTTTGAATCTAGTTTGAAGTAAGACTTATAGTGAGTTCGGATTAAATTTTTTATAAAAGAGTAATTCGTTAGAATATTTCATGAGCAAGTTTTAATCAAACTTTTTTATAAAACTGAAAGTTTATTTGAAAAGAAGAGGATTCATTTTGATTAAACTTTACTCAAAATGAATCCTCTTCTTTTGCTATAAAATACGTGTGGTATGTCAACACGAAACTAGACAATTTTTTTAGGTGTTCCTGCCTGTACTGAACAGGGCTCAAATATATTAGTTGTAATCTACTTGGCCTTAGTTTTTTTGTCTAGTTCAGTGTAGCCTATCCAGTTTCATGATGAGCGATTTCGGTTTTATATTTACAAAACAAATGCTTACGACAATAAATAGAAGGCCAACAAATAAGCTAATTGTAATCGCCTCATGTAGGAAAATAGAACTTATAATAATTGCGATAAGTGGAATAAGAAATGTATAGGCACCAACTTTACTTGCTTCTCCAGCTCCGACAAGTGTAAAATAAGCAAGCCAGCCCATTGCGATAACAAAGATTGAGATGAATAGTAGTACGATTACAAATGGTATGCTCCAAGCGATGCTGGACCAGCTTTCAAATTTTGAACCAAAGCCAATTAAGCAAAATCCTCCGATAATAAGTTGAAGTGTCACCATCCAAATTGCGTTTACACGGTTTCCAGTTTTTTTGATAAACACTGTACCAAGCGCCCATCCAATTGCACATCCTAAAGCAAGTAAGATGCCGATGACAGAAATATGTCCAGTTAAGCTACTAGAGCTAATAACGGCAACACCCGTAAATCCAAGAATAAGACCAAAAATTTTCAAGCCATACATTGCTTCTTCCAGCCAAATCCAAGAGAAAATTCCAAGTAAGACAGGCTGAAGAAATACAATAGCGGAAAAGAGTCCAGCGGGCATATACTGAAGCCCTACGGTTTGTAGTCCGTAAAATAAAATAATGTTGAGTAGAGCTGAAATAAAGTATAAATGCCAAGTTTCTTTTAGATTTAGTTGTTTGTATTTTGGTAATGCGAAAATAAGTAGAATCAATCCACCTATTAATGTTCTAACTCCTGCAAATAATACGGGTGGCGTATAATGCAGAGCGAATTTAGATAAAGGCCAATTAATTCCCCACATAAGAACGAGAAATGAGAGGATTATGGCCGTTTTTGTTCGCGAAAGCTGCGTCACAATAGTACCTCCTTGTTGTATTTCATTTCACTATGATATGATATTGAACATGATAAATAAAATGAATCTTTTTTATAAGGAGTATAAGTAATTTGTTATGACCATTACACAACTTCAAGTTTTTATAAAAGTAGTTGAACTGGGAAGTTTTACGAAGGCGGCTGGAGTTTTGAACATGACACAACCAGCTGTCAGCCATGCTATTTCTAGTGTAGAATCGGAATTAGGTGTGACACTTATCATACGTGATAAACGAAAAGGTTTGATTCTCACTGATGTAGGAAATCGTATTTTAGTTCATTTTCGAGAAATTTTAAATGGTGTTGAGAAAGTAGAACAAGAAGTAGCGATGGAGAAAGGGCATGAAGTTGGTACAATTCGAATCGGAAGTTTTCCAAGTGCATCAGCATATTTTTTGCCTAAAATGATTAATATCTTTCGTGAAAAATATCCGAATTTAGAGCTGGTTCTCTATGAAGGAACTCTTAAAGAAGTGGAAGAGTTGCTATTATCACGTGTAATTGATGTTGGAATTGTTATTTTGCCCAATAAAGAAATGGAGATTGTGCCGTTAACGAAGGGAGAAATGGTTGTTGTCCTGCGTGATGATCACCCTCTTTGTGAAAAAGAAGCTATTACAATAAGTGATTTAGAAAATGAACCAATTATTTTATTTAAGGGAGGATACGAACCGCCAATTATTGATATGTTTAAACAAGCGGGCGTACCACTTCGGGTTGAGTATGCGGTGTCTACTGTTACAACGTCTTTAAATATGATCCAAGAGGGGTTAGGTTTAGCGATATTAGCTGAATTATCTTTAACGAATTTACCTCCAAATGTGAAAACGAGAGAATTAGCACCTCAAGTATGGAGAGAAATTGCTTTAGCTGTTCCTTCATTCAAGGAATCTTCACTAGCTGTTCAACTATTTATTGAAGAGTTCCAAGGGCTATTCGCAGAATGATAAAGAGCGTCTCATATATGATAATGAGATGCTTATTTGTTTTTAACTATAATAATGTTCAAATAAAATCTATAAAAAGGATTGACTTATTTTCGAGTTGTAACTATGATGATTACATCAAGGTGGTGATCACGATGAAAATTAGTAGCCGCTTTTCTATAGCTATTCATATGTTATCAATTTTGAAAAATAATCCATCTTCTATTTGTACTTCGGAATTTATGGCTGAGAGTGTAAATACAAATCCGGTTGTAATTCGAAAAATAATGTCTTACTTAAAACAGGCTAAGTTTGTTTATGTAAATCGAGGGCCAGGTGGGGCTGGATTATTAAAGGATTTCAATGAAATTACATTATTAGATGTGTATCATGCAGTAAATGTAGTTGAGGAAGATAAGTTATTCCATATTCATGAACAACCCAATCCAGATTGTCCTATTGGAGCAAATATTCAAGCCGTATTAGAAGTAATTTTAGTTCAAGCGCAATCTGCAATGGAAGAAGTTTTAAAAAATATCACGATGGGGCATTTGTTTGAATCGCTACAAGAGAAAATGAATGCTTGAAAAATGCAAAGCTCGATAAAAAGAGAATGCATATTTTTTTCTTATTGATGTAACTTAATTTGTTACATCTTATAAAATTAAAAGAAAGTAAGGTGTAATAACATGACTGTAAAAATGAAAGTATACTCTGATTTTATTTGTCCATTTTGTTTTTTAGCAAAGGGCCCATTGGATGAAGTAGCTAAGGAAAAAGATGTAGAAATTGAATGGATGCCATTTGAATTACGTCCAAGTCCATATTTAAAAATTGATCCGTGGCAAGAGCCGGATAAATTAAGTTCTTGGGATTCTTTTATTCTTCCTACTGCGAAAAAATTAGGAGTTGAGATGCGTTTACCACGTGTTTCTCCTCATCCATATACGCATTTAGCGTTTGAGGGATATCAATTTGCAAAGGAACATGGCTTGGAAAATGCTTTTCATCATCGAGTGTTCACAGCATTTTTTCAGGAGGAACAAAATATTGAAGAGATAGATGTACTAACAAAATTAGCAGGTGAAGTGGGTCTTACTGAAGCTGAATTTAAAGAAGCTTTAGTAACTCGTAAATATAAAGAGAAGCACCAACAAGCAATCCAACATGCATACGATGAAGCAAATATTATGGCTGTTCCAACTGTAATGATTGGGGAAGAAGTGATTCAAGGACTTGCTAGTAAGGAAATGTTAGAAAGAGTAATTGATAAAGAAATACAAAAGGAAAAAACAAATTCATTTGATGGAATGCAATGTACAACTGATGGATATTGCTAATACTTATCTTCAATTGAAGAATCAAATCTATTTGTTTATATAAATTATACAACTTATATACTTGGAGGAATTAACATGTCAGTAACTACAACAAATTTAAAAGAAGCAATCGTAAACCGTCGTTCAATCCGTAAAGTAACAAAAAATGCTATGATCACAAAAGAAAGAATCCAAGATGTTTTAAAGACAGCTTTACATGCACCATCATCTTTCAATATGCAAAGTGGTCGTATGGTTGTATTAATGGATGCAGAGCATGAAAAGTTCTGGGATATCGTAAAAGAAACACTTAAAACACGCGTGCCAGCAGAAAATTTTGAAGCAACTGTAGAAAGACTAAAAGGTTTCCGTGACGGGATAGGAACAGTATTATTCTTTGAAAATCAAGCAACTGTAAAACAAATGCAAGAAAATGCACCTTTATATAAAGAGCAGTTCCCATATTGGTCTCACCAAGGAAGTGCGATGTTACAATATGCGGTTTGGATGTCATTGTCTGCAGAAGGAATCGGAGCGTCATTACAACATTACAATCCAATTGTGGATGCTGAAGTGAAAGAAACATGGGATATTCCAGCAGAATGGAGCTTAGTAGCACAAATGCCATTTGGTGAACCGAATGAACAACCGGGTGAAAGAACGTTCTTACCTACTGAAGATGTAGTGAAATTTTATTAAGATGGAAAATATATATAGTAGAAAAAGAAGCTATTAGCCAAATAGCTTCTTTTTTTCATGCAATGATTTTAGCAGTTAGGATTTCACGAGTATGAATTCTTAGTTTAGGGAAGAAATATAACAAATAATATGTGCTCGACTTAGTAGAATTTTATAAAAGGATGTGTCGTGATGAATAAAAAGAAGAAATATACAGTTGTAGGCACTGATATTGATGAAGTAAAACGCTTAAATAAAAATTCCGGGCTAACGTATAATCAAGTAAAGGAATTATTAGCGAAGCGGATGAAGCAGAAATAAGGAAAGACATAGTAGCTACAAATAAATACGTTAATCGGCTATTCGTAAGCAGTAAGTCTCGTCACTTCAAACTTTAGAGAAAAGCGAGGGAGATGATTGTCCATGAAAGCTATATTTTATAGCCTAGTTAGTCCTGTATTTTGAATAGGATGTGTATATGAGTAGTAACACGAACAAATGAAAAACGACTGGATTTTGTGACGTACTGTTCATATTGATATAGTTATCCCCCTCGAAATGGATTAAGAAAATAAGACAATTAAAAAGAAAAAGAGGATACTTTCAAATTAGTGAGAAAGATTGTCTTTAGAAGTTCATAAAATGTCTTAATATAGTAACGAATAAACGGTTAGTACTTTCATGAATATATGGAATTTCCATCCGTCGAAGGGGGAGAGTGAGACTTAATGATTCAAATGAAAAATTTCTTTCAAAGTAGAGGGGTTCAGAGGCTTCTTATATTAGTCATTTTAGCCCTTATATTATACGGGCTAAAAAGTATGATTAATTTAATATTGATTACCTTTATCCTTACGTTTCTAATGGATCGCTTTCAAAGATTTATTTCTGAAAAACTTAGTCGTTTTGTACGGATAAATAGGAAAGTGATTATCGCCTTTTTATACATTGTTGTAGTTACGTTTATTGTTACTACGTTATATAAATATTTACCTGTATTAACGATACAAATTTCACAATTGATTTACCAGTTCAAATTGTTTTTTAAAAATCCCCCTGATAACGAAATGATAAGATATGTGTTTTCTGTAATTAATCAGATGGAAGTATCAAAATATATTGAACAAGGTGTGGATGTTATTTATCAATCTTTGGCGAATATTGGAAAGTTAAGTTTGCAAATTTTACTTTCCCTTATTTTAAGTTTATTTTTCTTATTAGAAAAAGAGCGTATCATTGTTTTTACTTCAAAATTTGAGGATAGTAAACTTAGTATTTTTTATAAGGAAATTGCATATTTTGGTCAGAAATTTGCGCGTTCATTTGGAAAAGTCATTGAGGCACAGTTTTTAATTGCCGTTGTAAACTGTATTCTTTCTGTCATTGCACTAGTATTTTTAGGTTTCCCGCAGCTACTTGTATTAGCGGTTATGATATTCTTGCTTGGTTTAATTCCTGTTGCAGGTGTTATTATTTCACTATTTCCACTTTGTATCATTGCGTATAATATTGGTGGAATTGCATATGTCGTATACATATTAATTTTTATTGCAGTTATTCATGCAATTGAAAGTTACTTCTTAAATCCGAAACTTATGTCCGCAAAAACGAATTTACCCATTTTTTATACGTTTATGGTTCTTATCTTTTCAGAGCATTTTTTAGGAATATGGGGACTCATTATTGGAATTCCAATCTTTATCTTTTTACTTGATGTGCTTGAAGTGCACGATGGAGAGAAATCGGATCTAAATACGGAATGAATTTTTAAGCTATGCAAAAAG
Organism: Bacillus sp. FSL K6-0042; assembly: GCF_038006685.1. Classification (NCBI taxonomy): domain Bacteria; kingdom Bacillati; phylum Bacillota; class Bacilli; order Caryophanales; family Bacillaceae; genus Bacillus; species Bacillus sp. FSL K6-0042. Next base: position 1,244,383 of record NZ_JBBOVS010000001.1, on the reverse strand, counting down.
CAATCCAAGTATTTTGGATTGCTTTTTTTGTAAGGGCATAAGTAGCATGTATTTTACAGTATAGGAGCCATTGTTTCTTTTAGTACTTGAACAGAGTGATCGAACTTTAATTCTTCATCTTCACTTAATTCAACTTCTAAAATTTCACGAACACCTTGACGATTCAAGACTGCGGGAACACCGATATAAACATCTTTTTGTCCATATTGACCTTCAAGATATGCAGATACAGTTAATACGCTATTTTCATCATTTAGGATTGCTTTTGTTACACGTAAAAGGGACATACCGATTCCGTAGTATGTTGCACCTTTTCGTTCAATGATGTGATAAGCAGCATCGCGAACATTTATAAAGATTTCATCTAAACCTTTTTGATTAAGGTCATTATCTTTTTCAAGAATCGTTTGTAGTTTTTGAATTCCGATTGATACGTGGCTCCAAACTGGAAGTTCTGTATCACCATGTTCACCGATGATGTAAGCATGAATATTGTGAGAGTCAATATTGAAATATTCTCCTAGCATATAGCGGAAACGAGCAGAATCTAGAGTTGTACCAGAGCCAATTACACGTTCTTTTGGTAATCCAGATTCTTTCCAAGTTACGTAAGTTAAAATATCTACAGGGTTTGTAGCGATTAAGAAGATGCCATCAAATCCGCTATCCATAATGCTACGAACAATTTGTTTAAAGATTTTAGTGTTTTTTTCAACTAAGTCTAAGCGTGTTTCACCTGGTTTTTGTGGTAAACCAGCAGTAATTACAACAAGATCCGCATCTTTACAATCTTCATAGCTACCTTTCCAAACTCTTGTTGGTGCTGGAGCAAAGGGAACTGCATGACTCAAGTCCATAGCTTCTCCTTCTGCTTTTGCTTCGTTTACATCAACGAGAACAAATTCTTCTGCAACACCTTGGTTAATCATGCAGTAGGCATAGCTGCATCCTACTGCGCCGGTTCCTACTAATACAACACGGTTAATACCTTTTTTCATATGACAATTCCTCACTATTTCAGTAATTTTGATATGTAAGAAAAAACAGGTCTTACTTCTACAGATTCTAACCTAGTTTATTCCATTTCACAAAAGATATTCAAGTATTTGAAAATAAATCCGTTTATATAGTTGTGAATCATAGGGAATGAAACAGGGGCATCTTTTCTTGAATGTAATCCTTATTAAAAGAAGAAACTTCGGATGCCGAATCCATTAACAATGGAACAGATAATTTATATTATTCATAATGGGCTTATGAAGACAGAAGATCCGAAATATATATAGGAATACAAAACAATCGGAGTGTTTTGTTTACAAATTGCATTTATTTTAATAAAATAATAAATATAAATCGTAATAATTACGCTTTAAAGTATATTAAAAGCATAGAAATGGATGGTCGGTCATATGAGTAAAGTAGAAATTCATATACTAGGTGGTTTTTTAGGAAGTGGGAAATCCACATTGCTACAAAATTTACTACTAGCAGAAAAGAAGAAAACTCGAAAAGTTGCTGTTTTAATGAATGAAATAGGAGAATACTCGGTAGATACAGATATTATAGGGAAAGAGAATATTTTAAGAGAACTTTTAAAAGGTTGTATTTGTTGCACGTTAAAAGATGAACTTGAGATTCAGTTACATTCTTTATATCAACAAGAGAGACCAGATGTAATTTATATAGAAACAACAGGAGTTGCTCACCCAATTGAAGTATTAGATGCATGCCTGTCACCTATTTTAGCTCCTTATCTTGACGTGAAATCCATCGTTGTTGTATTAGATGCGATGAGATGGTTAAATCGTGATACACTAAGTAAAAATATTCAACAACTTTTAAATGAACAAATCAAATACGGAAGTCATATCCTCATTAATAAATCAGATTTATTAAAAGATGAGGAGAAGAAAAAAGTTTTAGAAGAAGTAGCAGCAATTAATAAACATGCGAAATTGTATGAAACACAGTATTGTAATATATCTTTAGAGGATATAGAAGATGTGGAACTTACAGAAAATGAAGAACATGAAACATTACATATGAAGCAGCATTTACATATACAAACGATGACATATCAATTTACAAAATCAATCGATCAAGATCAATTATACGAATGGCTTTCAAATTTACCACAGGAGATTTATCGTGTAAAAGGATTTGTGAAATTTCATGGGGATAAATATCCACACTTATTACAATATTCATTTGGTGTACCAACTTTACTGGAGCAGGACTTCGGATTTCCCACAAATCTTGTGATGATTGGTGAGAATTTAGATAAGAAACAATTGGCAGAAGGATTAGGTGGTTTAGAGAGTAACTCGATTTCATAATTTGTGTTGATGTAGAAAAACAGCGTAGAATTATAGATTCTACGCTGCTTTTGCATGTATAAAAATGATAGTGATTGGAAAGTTAATATTATTTAAAGGAAGCGTAACCTTCATCCACCATAACAACTCTATCATTAATTACATTTACTACTTCCCATGAAATAAGATAAACAGTATCTACGATCTGCTCAGGTTGAGTTAATTTATTTCCTATTACTGTTGCTTTTATTATATCAATTAACCATGAATCGTTATAGCCATTGAATAATGGGTGTATCGATAATGACGCTCGAAGTGCTACTGCAACCACGCCAATACCGTACCGAGCCAATTCTAAAGCAGCTAAGAGCTTTATGAATAGATTCATACATGAACTATAAATCGCACTGCATACTTTGGGTTTTTGAAGTGGATTATAATTATATTAGAATTAGCTAGGGAGTAATCTTTCTGTGTTGTTCATAATTGACATTATTAGGGTGAATATGAGTTTTTTTAAGTATAGGTTAAGAAGGTTGAAAGTAATATGTTTTGATCCAAGGAGAATAAGATGAATAAGAAGTATAGTTTTAAAAGAACTATTATGATTCCAGCTTCAATAGCCGTTGGTTTAAACGATTTACTAAATTTAAGGAATAAGAATACTACAAATAAGAAGCGTTTTGTGGATTTTCATATACTATTTGATAAGAAAAAAACAATTGAAAACTTCCGTAATCTTTCTAAAGTATACCCAGCCCAAAAGGTGAAACGTAAAGGACATATTTCTCGATTTGATTATGATTTGAAGGATATGAATGTTACGTACAGCTATAATGGAAAACAATCAACTCTTGATGAGTTTCTTAAAAACACGATGGCGACAGGCCTTTTCATTATGAAAGATCATAAAGTTGTAAATGAGCGATACTTTCATGGAAATACGTGTAAATCTCTTAATACTTCATGGTCTGTAGCAAAATCTTTTTTATCTGCTTTAGTAGGTATAGCAATTGATGAAGGGGATATTAAATCAGTAAAGGATCCAATCATTGCTTATTTGCCAGAGTTAAAGAACTCGGGATATAAGAATGTTTCTATTAAGGAATGTCTACAGATGTGTTCTGGTATTTATTTTAATGAAGATTATCATAATTTGTCATCAGATTTTTATATGCTGATGCAAGCGTCATTGACTGCAAGTAAGAGTGTGAATGAGTATATAAATCAATTTAAGTATAAAGAATTTTCTAGGGAATTTTCTTATAAAAGTATAGATGCGCAAGTGTTAGGCATGCTGATTGCAAAAGCAACTGGACGGAACTTAGCACAATATTTACAAGAGAAAATATGGGGACCGCTTGGAATGGAGTCCCATGCATTTTGGAATATAGGTAGTGATGGGAGCATGATACCTTATTCTTTCTTGAATGCTACGTTGAGAGATTTTGCTAGATTTGGATTACTCTACTTACAGAATGGAAATTGGAAGGGGAAACAGATTATTTCTCAAGAGTGGATTCGAGAATCAACAATACCTGAAAGGTATAATCTACTGAAAGATAATCAATCTCATTTCACTGATAATTATCAGTATCAATGGTGGACTCCTGGACCAGATTATATAGTCGGAGAATTTCTTGCTATAGGAATTTGGGGTCAGAATATTTATATAAACCAACCAGAAAACCTTGTTATTGTGAGAACAAGTGCTGATCCTAGTTTTGAAAAACATCACTACGAAATGTATGCTGTTTATCGTGCAATAGTAGACTTTTTACGTAAAGAGTCTTAAGAGTAGTGTGCTTGGTGGAAAAGACTAATTCATTTTGGAAGTTAGTCTTTTTTTGTGGGCTAATATATTAGAGGAAGAGCACAGTTATTTAAATGTATTTGCTCAAGGAATGATATGTATAATTCATATAATCGTATGAATATTTACAAATGTATTGGAAGGGATTTGGAAATGTCTGGCGAATGTAGAGGTACTTCGAGAAATTTCTATTGACAACATAGTTCACATTGTTAAAAACAAAAAGTCATGATTACGGATGGTTACTTTGGTGTATTTGATTCTATCAGAAAGTAAAGTATGGGGAGGATCACAATGTCAGCAAAAAAACGTAAGTGGCTAAAAATGGTGTTTACGGGATGTATTCTTGGTTCATTGTTAGTAACAGCAGGATGTTCAGGGGAGAAAGCAAGTACAGATGATGAGAAGACCATTAAGGTAGGTGTTCTTGCTTCGTTAACAGGACCGCTTGAATCATATGGGAAACAAACGGTAAACGGATTTGAACTAGGGCTAGATTACGCAACAGGCGGAACAGGGAAAGTAGAAGGGAAGAAGATTAAGTTTGTTGTAGAAGATACGGAAACAAAAGCGGATGTAGCAGTTAAAAAAGCTACGAAACTATTAGAGGAAGACAAGGTTGATTTTCTTGTTGGATCTTCGAGTTCAAGTGATACATTAGCAGTGTTACCACTAGCGGAAGAATATGAAAAAATAATGATTGTTGAACCTGCGGTTGCAGATAGTATTACGGGGAAGAACTGGAATAAATATATTTTTAGAACAGGCAGAAATTCATCTCAAGATGCAATTGCTGGTGCTGCATCCATCGCTAAGAAAGATGTAAAGATTGCAACATTTGCTCCAGATAACGCCTTTGGTCGTGAAGGAATTGCTGCATTTAAAGCGGGAGCGAAGAAGCTAGGGGCAAATATTGTAAATGAACAATATGCTGATACGAATTCTACTGATTTTACTGCAAATATTCAAAACATCATTAGTTCAAAACCAGATTATTTATTTGTTGTTTGGGCTGGTGCGAATTCACCATGGAAGCAATTAAAAGATATGAATGTAGAAGCGCAAGGGATTAAGATTTCAACGGGGGCACCGGATATACCAGCATTAAAGACGATGGATGCATTAGTAGGCATGCAAGGATTTTCAGTGTATTATCATACACTTCCGAAAAATAAAGTGAACGATTGGCTAGTGGGAGAACATAAGAAACGTTTCAATGGAACAGTTCCAGATTTGTTTACAGCTGGAGGAATGTCAGCGGCAATTTCCATCGTTGAAGGGTTAAAGAAAACAAAAGGCGATACAGATGTTGATGTGCTTATTAAGAAAATGGAAGGAATGGAATTTGAGACACCAAAAGGAAAAATGAAATTTAGAGAGAAAGACCATCAAGCTTTGCAAGCGCTTTATTCTATAATGTTACAAAAACAAGAGGGTGTTGATTATCCAGTACCTGTTCTAGAGCGAGAATTAACAATGAAAGAAACAGAGCCACCAATTCAAAATAAATAGATTGAATATCCCGGAATTAAAAGATGTAAAGAGAGGAGGTTATCTCTCTTTACATCAACTTCTCTTTTTCACCCTGAAAATATGAATTTTTTGAGGAGGGTATAGAGTGAGGAACTTGTTAGAGACTAGAAATCTTTGTGTCTCATTTGGAGAACATCATGTCATTAAAGACGTAAATTTGATGATACCAAAAGGAAAACTTATTTCTATTATTGGACCCAACGGAGCAGGGAAGACAACTCTATTTAACTTGTTAAGTGGACAGATTTCTCCAACAAAAGGTGAGATTTATTTTAAAGAACGTGACATTACAAAGTTATCGATTCCAGTGCGAACCCGCCTTGGTATGGGGCGCTCTTTCCAGCTTACAAATATTTTTCCGGAATTAACAGTGATTGAAAATGTACGCTTAAGTGTACAGTCGTTTGTTCAAGATTATTATAGTTTTTTTCCAAACTTCTCACGATTCAAGCAGCAGATGGGGGAGGCGAGACGTCTTTTGAAGACAGTATTGCTTCACGAAAAAGAAGAAGTGCTAGCGAAAGATTTAGCACATGGGGAAAAGAGAAAATTAGAACTGGCCATGCTGCTAGCACTCAGAACAGATGTATTGCTACTTGATGAACCAACAGCGGGTATCTCTGTTGAGGAAGTCCCAGCTATTCTTCAAGTGATAGAGAATATAAAGAAAAATCGTGAGAATACAATTGTACTTATTGAACACAAAATGGATATGGTTCTACATTTATCAGATCATTTAATTGTACTATTTCATGGCGAGTTATTGGCCGAAGGGTTACCAGAAGAGATTATGAAGGATGAACGTGTACAAACGGCATACTTAGGGGGATTATACGGTGACACTATTAAAAGTGGATAATATAGAAACGTATTTGGATCAGTTTCATATTTTGCAAGGTGTTTCTTTTATGGTTGAGAAAGGAACAATCACCGTATTGTTCGGAAGAAATGGGGCTGGAAAAACAACGACTTTACGTTCAATTATGGGGTTTAATCGGATTTCTAATGGAGAAATTTATTATTGTGATGAGAAAGTAAATGGTCTATCTACTCATCTGATTTCGCGAAAAGGAATGGGCTATGTGCCAGAAAATCAAGGGATCTTTCATAATTTAACGGTAGAAGAAACATTTGCTCTCGCTGGAGTAAAGAAAGGGATAGAATATGCAGAAAAGGTAGAATGGATGCTCGATTTATTTCCAGATTTAAAACAATATTGGAATAAAAAAAGTGGGCTGTTGAGCGGAGGACAAAAGCAAATGCTGGCGATTTCAAGAGCGTTCATTAATAGTGATGGATTGCTATTAATTGATGAGCCAAGTAAAGGATTAGCGCCGATTATGATTGAAAAGTTAATGTCGGCTATTTTGAAAATGAAAGAGAAAACGACTGTTTTGCTTGTAGAACAAAACTTTATGATGGCAAGCCAGATAGGTAATTATTTTTACATTATGGACAATGGAAAAATCGTGCATAACGGTCCAATGAATGAACTGAAAGAAGATAAGGAAACATGTCATAAGTATCTAGGGATTTCTTAACATTGATACGGAGGAGGTATGGAACGTGGATGTGTTAGTTAACTTATTTGTAAATGGCGTCTCAACAGGTATGCTTATTTTCTTATTAGCATCGGGACTTTCACTTATTTTTGGTTTAATGAGTGTGCTCAATTTTGCCCATGGTGGATTGTTTGCATGGGGAGCTTTTACAGGGGTTTGGTTATTCAATATGACGGGTAGCTATGTACTTGCATTAATAGGTGCGATTTTGATAGGAATGTTTCTTGGTTTCGTTTTAGAAAGATTCCTTATTCGTCCTGTTTATGGAAATCATGTTCGTCAGCTTCTCGTTACACTTGGTGGAATGCTTGTACTTAGTGAATGTATAAAAGTATTTTGGGGACCGAATCCAATTAGTGCTAAATTACCAACATGGTTACAAGGAAGCTTGACATTCGATGGAATTATATTAATAAAGTATCGATTGTTTGTTATTATTGTTGGGGTACTTATTTATATTGGCCTGATGTTGTTACTACGTAAAACAAAAATTGGTCTTATGATTCGTGCGGGTGTAATAGATAAGGAGATGGTTCAAGCTCTTGGTATTAACATAAAGGCGATATTTTCATTTGTCTTTTTATTAGGGGCTGGAATGGCCGCGTTAGGGGGATTTCTCCTTGCCCCATATTCAGGAGTTATTTTCGCTGAAATGGGTATGCAGTATGCAATTTTAGCTTTTATTGTTGTCATTATCGGAGGATTGGGAAGCGTGCAAGGTTCAGCGATTGCGTCTTTAATTGTTGGATTGGCTGGAGCGTTTACGGCTTATTATTTACCTGATTTATCACTCGCAATAAATATGTTAATGTTGTTGTTTTTCTTGGTAGTCAAGCCAACGGGGCTCGTTGGTGAAAAGGGGTGAAAAGGTGAATAATACATTTAATCGGGCCGGGATATATTTTGGACTAGTTGTATTGATTTGTTTAAGTGTATTCCCTTTCGTAAATGATTCACGGAGCTTACTCATTTTGTTTACACAAATTTTCATCTTTGCTATATTTGCAATGAGTTTTGATATTCTTCTTGGATATACAGGAATTGTTTCATTCGGTCATTGTATGTTTTTTGGAATAGGTGCTTATTGTGTTGCACTCTTACTAGATCGACAAGAGGTTTCTATAGCAAGCTTTTTAATCGGTATTGGGATAGCTGTTGTACTATCAGCGATAATCAGTTATATAATCGGTATGCTTTCTTTACGATTAAAAAGTCATTTTTATGCAATGTTAACACTTGCGATTTCCCAACTATTCTTCGTACTTGCTGAAAAATGGCGGTCTTTCACACATGGAGGAGATGGCTTTACATTCCGTGTACCTGATATGTTTCGTGACCGTTTCACATTTTACTATATTACACTCATATGTTTAGTCGTCATCTTTCTATTGCTTCACGTATTTACACAATCTTCTATTGGAAAAGTGTTAAAGGCAATTTCGCAAAATGAGCAACGTGTAGAAGCACTTGGATATAAAATTCTCCACTATAAAATTATTGCGAGCGTAGTTGCGGGAGTAGTAGCAGCGCTTAGCGGTGGTTTATTTGTTATCACATTACGCTTTGTGAATACAACTGTTTTTTCAATTGAAATGACTTTAAATGCTCTGTTAATGACAATGATTGGGGGAGTTGGGACATTAGTTGGAGCAATCGCTGGTGCCGGGATGATTGAATCTCTAAAGTATTATTTATCAGAACTTGCGACGCAGTATCCAATCTTTGAACGATGGACGATCTTTCTTGGGTTACTATATATTATTGTGTTATTAGGATTTCCAACAGGGTTAACTGGTACGGTTAAAAAAATAAGAAGTATAACAAAAAAGAAGGGGGCAGAGAAAAGTAAGGAAGTTGAGCATAGTACATGAAACTCCGCCCTTGAGATTTAGAGAGAAATGTGGAAGATAGGTGAAAGTTAGCCATCAGCGGTGGAACCTTCCGTTGATGAAGATATCACCTTATGAGATGGATAAAGGAATGTGAAATCGTATGTAATAAAAGTACAAATTCTTGATGTTTCAAGGTTTGTGCTTTTTATTTTGGAGATTTTTAGATGAGTGATTAGTATGACTATGGGAAATGGGCGTTTTATCCCGCATTAACGGGCAGTAATACTCCCACCTCAAGATTCAGTGAATACAAAGAAGCTAGGTGGGAGTATTACTGCCCGTAAAAGCCCGATTGATGAGGGCTAATAATCAGTGGGGGATGAAGAAAACCCCCACTGATTAAAGTTTCACTTTATTGAATGAAGAGTATCGTACTATTTGTAAAGGGGTTTAGAACTCAGCAGGTAAAGGCAATACTGAGCCATATTAGGAATGTATGTGAAAGGATGATTGTATGTTTGAGGAAGAAGGCATAGTTTTAATTATGGAACCTGTGGATGAAAGAGATCTTAGGAAATTCATTTTGACTATACCTCAGTCAGTTTATAAGAAAAAAGAAATTTCCTTACAATATGGAGCGCCTATAGGGGAAGGATACACAAATATTATTGAGGAAATTATCGGTGTACATATAGAATCAGAACTTGTAACAGTTATAGGATATGTAGGGAAGTAAACGTTATTATAAAGGAATCGACATACTTAATTGTATCTTAAGTATGTCTTTTTTCGGATGTATACAAATTTGAAATGGGCACTGCGACAAGTAAAGAAATGAAGGAGTTTCTGAAAAACTATGTACTAACAGTAGGTAGCATGAAAGAGTGTGATGTAGTAGAAGGTACGATTTCTGAATCGTTAACAGGTTATACCGTATTACTAATAGATGGAATGGGAGAAATACTACTATTAGAAACACAATTATGGAAATCAAGGAGTGTTAACAGCTAGAGAAAAATCAACAAAAGAGCTTGTTGTATATGAAATTCGTTCCATGAAAACCCCATATGTTTTTCAAAATTGATTATGAAAAGGAAATTGAAAAGTCCTGCTAGAATATATAAGTTGAGGTAATGAAAATGAAAATGAAGTAGCTAGTATTTTAGAATGACAGTATAACGAAAGGGATAAGTGTTTATAAATATAATAGAAGAAACAATAGGTTAGTATTCAGCTAGGAGGTAAAAAATGAAGTTGAAAAAGACGATATTACTTGTGTTTTTAATTACAATCGGTTTAATGGGCTGCTCTATGATTGAAGAGGGTAAGAATTCAATTGATTATGCTCAAAAGGCGACAGACTATGTTAATAAAGTGAGTGCGTTTGCAAATGAAGCGCCGGGATTAGTAGAAAAAGCAATCAATGATAGTGCTGCTCGAAAAGAATTAGAGACTAAGCTCGGAGACATTCAAAAGGATATCCCAGCTTTTAATGAATTGACACCCCCGGATGTAGCGAAGGACATCCATCAGCAAATTGTTGGATATAACGAAAAATTAAATGCATTAATTGATACAACCATGAAAAAGATAGAAGAAGGGAAAATGGATGTAGAACAATTTAAAAACTCAGAGCTTATGCAGACAGTTCAACAATTTCAGGATTTAAAAGATAAGGTTCAAAATTTAGGACAGTAAAGAAATGAGTGGCTTTTATACTGAAAGCCACTCGTTTCTTACTTTCATAATGAAAATAAAGATGTTCATAGAATCATTGAATGTAAATATTAATTTTTCCATTGTTCAAGAATACGTAGTTCCTTATTTGTTGCATCCAGCTCTACTTGAACACCAATTGGCATCGTCATCATCGGATGGGTATGGCAACAATCAAAGTCTGCAAGAAATGGCAATTTACGATTCTCTAGGACTTCTAGTAATATTTCATATGGTTTACGATTTGTACCACAATCATCGAATTGCTCATGTTTTCCAAGAATGATTCCTGAAACTTTATCAAATACACCGTTAATTTTAAGTAATGAAAAACTTCTTTCAATGGTAGCTGCATCTTTGGAGCTATCTTCAATAAAGAGAATATCTCCTTCTTTAATACAAGGCATAAATGGGCTACCCCATATACCTTGTATTGTATTTAAGTTGCCGCCAATTAGTCTTCCAGTTGTTTTTCCGCCATTTACACAAATCCACTCGTTTTTTCTTAGTTCTTTGTCCTTTGTTTTTTCTTCCCAGTTTATAAAGTCATCTGTCCAAAATAAAGGTTTCTTTACCTTGTAAGGAATTTCTTGTTCTTCCATTAAAGCTTCTGCAAAGTATGTATAAGTAGAGTTTACAAAAGGTTCGAATTCACCAAAAGAAGGAACAAGTGCTGGTCCATAAAATGTAGTAATGCCTGTTTTTGCATAGATTCCAAGTAGTAAAGCTGTAGTGTCTGAATACCCAATCATAATTTTTGGATTTTCTTTCAATGCTTTGTAATCAATATAAGGTAAAAGAGAATTTGAATTCATCCCGCCAATTGTTGACATGATGCATGTAACATTCGGATTTCTAATTAATGCATTTAGTTCTTCAGCACGTTCTTGAATGCTTCCAGAACGATAAAAATCCTGCTTACCTGTAAGGCGACCTTCCAATATATAGAACCCTTTATCTTGTAAATATTTTTTAGCTCGATTAAATCTTTTGGGAGATGTATATGTTACAGGTGAAGAAGGAGAGTAAATGCCGATAGTATCTCCTTTTTTTAAGGGATTAAGTAGTATCATTGTATCAAACCTTTCTTGTTTCGATTAGGAATTTAAGTAGTTTCAGGATTTAATATTTGAAAATTTATATTATTAAATTTTTGGTAGTATAACATATTCTTAACAAATAATCTTGAAAAAATAGTTATCGTAGATTATTTACTGTTTGACCTTGACGGTTTAAAGACATTGTTGTTATGGTTAAATTTGAAATGATAATAGGTAGAGTAAAAGGAGTTTTATTGATGAAAAGGTTAGGATGGGGAAGCGTAACAATACTCTGTGCTATTATTTTGGGTTCATGTTGGTTCTTTTTCCAAGGGAGTATTCTAGAGAAGAATGGTACTAATGTTTCCAAAGCAAAAGAAAAAATGACAATAGATGGTCCGCCCCTACAAGTAGCAGAGTTACCCAAAACAGGATTAACTGAAAAGATAATCCCACAAAAATATGTACCAGTAGTTGAAGCGAAAGCAGCAATGATCATTGATGCAAGTGATGGACAAGTAATGTATAAAAATAATGAAGAAGAGCTACTTGCCCCGGCGAGTATGTCAAAGATGATGACAGCATATATTCTTTTAGAAAGCATACATAAAGGGAAGGTCCATTGGGAGGATCAAGTGAAAATAAGTGCTAAATCAGCACAAGCAGAAGGCGCTAGAATTCCAGTGCAAGCGGGAGATGTATTAACGATTAAAGATTTATATCATGCGTTAATGATACAATCTGCCAACAATTCTGCAGTTGCTTTAGCGGAACATATAGCAAAGACCGAGCAAGAGTTTGCTCAACTTATGAATCAAACAGCAAAACAACTGGAGTTATCAGAAGCAACCAAGTTTGCAAATGCTTCTGGATTGCAAGAAGCTGATGGAAGTGAAACAAAGATGACTGTAGCTGATGTAGCAAAGTTAGCGTATCACCTTGTAACAGATTACCCGGAGATATTAGATGTTACCCATTTACGTCAAAGTCAATTAGCATTTAAAAGTACGACGGTTACGAGTACAAATGAAATGTTGAATCCGGCCAACCAAGGACTTTACTTAGAAGGAATGGATGGACTGAAAACAGGCTTCACTGATAGTGCAGGTTATTGTTTTACAGGGACTGCAAAACAAGGTGATAAACGACTCGTAACAGTTGTTATGGGTACGGAAAGTAAAATGAAACGTTTTACAGAAACGCATAAACTAATGTCTTATGGCTTCCAGATTGTTAAGTAAGTGAGGAATCTAATTTGAAGGAAGACAGCTTGTTTGAAACTCGAATTGAGTAGAAAATAAGCTGTTTTTTATTTTAAGGGAATATAAAAAGTATTAAAAACAAAAACTAAAAAAGTATGAGTGTTATTGTTTGAAAATGTTTTTCTGTGTAGATATAATAAAGTTATAAACTTATTATTAATAAGTAAGAGGCGGGATATACCATAATACATATTAGTAAGCCTCAAAATAAAAATTGGAGGGAATTAGTATGGCAAAAGATTTTTATTCAGCAATTGAAGACAGAAGATCAATTTATGCAATTAGTAAAGAGCAGGTTGTTTCTGATGAGAAAATTCAAGAAATAGTGAATCATGCCGTAAAGTATACACCTTCATCCTTTAATTCTCAGAGTGCAAGGGTTGTTGTTTTATTAGATGAGCAACATGATAAACTATGGAATATTACGAAAGAAACATTACGAAAAATTGTACCAGAAAATAATTTTGCACCAACAGAAGAAAAAATGAATGCATTTAAAAGTGGCTATGGAACAGTTTTATACTTTGAAGATAGTAAAGTAATAGAAGATCTTCAAGAAAAGTTTGCGTTATATAAAGACAATTTTCCGACTTGGTCCCAGCAATCATCGGGAATGCTGCAGTTTGCGATTTGGACAGCATTAGAAATTGAAGGGTTTGGTGCAACGCTGCAGCATTATAACCCATTAATTGATGACGAAGTGAGAAAAGAGTGGGATATTCCAGAAACTTGGAAGTTAATCGCTCAAATGCCATTTGGTAAACCAGTTGCACCAGCAGGAGAAAAAGAATTTCAGTCGTTAGAAACTCGTGTGAAATTTCATAAATAAAATGGAAAAAGGATTGCCTATATAGGTAATTCTTTTTTGTTTTGTACAGGACCAATAAAAGATTTTTAAAATCTCGTGAATTCTAGTCATTAGAAGTTCAATTTAAGGTATCATTATGGGTATGGAATGACAGATAGCGAAATCCATCATGTGACGCAGTGGTTTCAAAATAAATGAAACAGACAAACAGGGAATGCGGTTATTAGCAATTCCCTGTTTGTGCGATAAATTATTACTTTGATTTTCAATAGTAACTTTTAATTCGGATTTTTTTGTTTCAATGGTTGGGATTTTTCTGAACGTTACCAAGGATAGCGTACGAACCAATGCATAGTGAAAATCGATATAATGCTTCGAACTATTATCAATAATTTGCTCCATAGATAATAATGAACCTCCTAATATTTGAACTATATTGGTTATTTTAACAATATAAGCATAAAGATTCCAAATAATCAGATCTTCAATGGAAGATTTACTACAAAAAATTCAAATGCTTGGCTTAAATCAATATGAAACAAAAGCCTATGTTTCATTAGTTCAACAGGGAGCTTCTAGTGCTTATCAAGTTAGCAAAAATTCTGGAGTCCCTCGTGCACGAATATATGAAATATTGAATACCCTTGAACAAAAAGGCATTGTAATGAAGGAAGAAATAAATGAAGCAGTACAATATTCTCCTTTACCTGTAGATGTGTTTTTAGAGGCAGTAAGAGAGAAATGGGAAGAGACATACACGTATGTAGAAAAAGAATTAAAAGTATTTGAAAAAAAAGAACCTGAGGTGGATCCGAGAGTAACCACTTTGAAAGGTGAAGAAAATATACTAGCTTTCTGCAGAATATTAATTCGAAGAGCGAAAAAAAAGATTATTTTGTCAATTCGGGATACTATGTATGAAAAATTATTAGTAGACTTACAAGAAAAAGAAAGAGAATGTAGTTTAAAGGGGATTGTCTTTGAAGTTGACGATCCGTTGCAAGGATTAGAAATTCATAGAAAAACAAGTTACGTTAATAATATTGGAGGTCATAAATGGTTTATCTTATCAATTGATGGAAAAGAAATGGTATATGGTCACTCGATAGAACAAAAAGGAAATGCTTTTTATACAGATGATCCTGTTCATATATATTTACTAGAAAATTATATATGGCATGATATATTAGTAAATCGTTTAGTAAGGGATAGCGATCAAAACATGGATTCTTGGATTGCTCCAGAACGAGAAAAGTTCTTTTTCATATAAATATAATTTTTTAGGATACTATATAGTTGATAAATGGCGGGATTTTTGTAATGATAAGAAGGTGACTCATGAAAAGAACTATTTTGTAAGACCAGTAGAAAAACCAATTGTTTACTTAGATATCATGATTTTATTAGTGGAGTAAGTAAAGAATGGATACTACTAGAAGCTTTGATTCGTTTTGTAATAGAAAAAATTAAATGTTTTATTACGAAAACGCTGTGTATGAAGTTGGAATTCACATGAAGTTCACATGAAGTTCACATCGGTAATTTAAAATAGTTGACGTGTGAAAAAGAAAGCCCTTGTATAAAAATGGAATTTAATATGAATTCATTTCCAATATTTTGGTAGGATATTAAAATCATTTTTTTAAGAGGGTAGTAGGGAAAGGGAGTTAATACAACTTATGAAAAAAGTACTAGCAGGTTTAGCGGCAGCTTCTGTAGCCGGCGCAGTAGTTCCTGGAATGGATGCTGCTCACGCACAAGTTTCAACAGACGCGCTAAAAGAAATCGATGGACAAACACAAAAACAAACACAAACAGTTGATCCGAAAGTAACTGAAACACAAACAGTAGAGAAAAAATCTGACCTTAAATACACAGTAACAGCTGATGTATTGAATGTACGTACAGGTCCTGGTACAGGAAATGATATTATTTCTAAAGTACAAGAAGGACAAGTTCTACAAGTAACTGGTGAAGAAAATGGTTGGTTTAAAGTAAATGTAAACGGTAAAACTGGCTATGTAAGCAGTGATTTTGTAACAACTGGTGAGAAAACAGGAACTGCTGTTCAACAAGGAACAGGTAACTATACGGTAAATGTTTCTTCACTTAATGTACGTACAGGTCCTAGTGCTTCTCATACAGTTGTAGGTACTGTAGACAAAGGACAAACTGTACAAGTTGTCGGTGAAGTACAAGACTGGTTTAAAATTAACCACAACGGCGGAACTGGCTATGTAAGTAAAGACTTTGTAACAAAAGGCGGTACAACTACAAATGTAAGTACGGAAACAGAAAAGCCAAACAACAATGAAATGACAATCCGAAAAGACGGCTCATATGTTGTTGATACAGGAGCTTTACGTGTACGTACAGGCCCGGCTACATATAATGCTGTAATTGGTGGCGTATTACAAGGCCAAACATTACAAGTTATTGGTGGGGAAAACGGTTGGTATAAAATTAACCACCAAGGAAGAACTGGCTATGTAAGTGCAGACCATGTTAAGTTTGTAAAAGGTGGTACAGCAAATGTAACTACGCCTTCTCGTCCAACTACTGGCGGTGAGCAAGGAAATACACAAACAGAAAAACCACAAACAGAAAAACCGACAACACCATCTGCTAATGGTTCATCAATTGTGTCTATTGCACAATCGCTAAATGGTTCACCATATGTATATGGTGGTACAACACCATCTGGTTTTGACTGCAGTGGCTACGTTTACTACGTATTAAATAAAGCAGGTCATTCTGGTGGACGTCAAACTGTTGCTGGCTACTGGGGCAGCAAGACACATACTAGTAATCCACAACCAGGTGATTTAGTATACTTTAAAGATACTACTGGTGCTGGTGCAGGTATGACTCATATGGGTATTTACTTAGGTAATGGTCAGTTCATCAGTGCAGAAACTGAAAAAACTGGTGTAAGAATTAGCTCAGTAAATAACTCTTACTGGAGTAAACATCTAGCAGGTTACACAAAAGCATAATAAGAACTGTATTCTTACATATTATAAGAAAAAGCTTTCTAGGAAACTAGAAAGCTTTTTTTGTTTTAGATGTCTTTATGCGTCCAGTAAAAAATTGGAATATAAATCATGGAAGTAGCTAGGACGGAATAAGTTTGCGGCATGGCCGGCTAGTGGGATTTCTTTATATAAAACGTTTGGAAGAATGGATTTTAAATCAAATAAACAGGATTTATAGAGATGATCGTGTTCACCCATTACCCATAGAATAGGTTGTGATAGTTCTCGTAGTCGAGATTTTAAATCGAATTCTAGACGGTGTTTGAGCGATTCGACAATAATCGATGAATGCAATTGTAATCCAAACCGATAATAAATGTTTTTTGAAATAACCGCAAAAGGACTTGCTTTTAGTATACCACTTGGGAAAATTGTACTCGCATATTGATAAAGCCAAGTGGAATATTCATTTTCACGGTTGTCCCAAAACTTTCGAAAGACGTTATATAAAAGGGAGGGATTATTGTAATGACCTCCAATATGACAAAGACTTAATACTTTCTCTGGATATTTGTGAGCGAATATAGTAGCAATGTAACAGCCATAGCTTAGGGCACAAATATGAGCTTGCTGAATACCTTCTTTCTCATACAGGTCTGATAATTGCTGTACTAATCGATCTAAAGAAAAGTCTATTGCTTGCCCTTTGTCTTCACCATGACCTAGTAAATCATACGTTATAATATTGTAAGAAGGAGAAAATCGTTTATATTCTTTTTTGAAGGCACGACGATTTCCGACTAATCCATGAATGAATATAATGGTCTTCTTTTTAGAATTCTTTTTTGCTTGCACGGTATACCCCTTTCGGTGAATGAAGATTAGTGAGATGCGTATGCTATGAAAATATATATTTTTATAGTTATATATGGGTAAGCATTCTAAATTCTTTTTGCGTAGACTATAGAATGGTAATGTTTTTATTAAGTACCAGGTAATAATATCAGATGATTATATCTGTTGTAAAGATAAGATTTGATGTGTTTTATTACCAAATCAGTAGATTAATCGTTTGACTGTTTATATTCAGTTTACATTCATATCGTATTCTAATTTTAGAAATAACCGTTTGGTTTGAAAGAAGGCAAGGTTCAAGCTTTAATTACACCAGTTATGTCATTTGTTTTAATGGCGTTACTTGTCATTATTGTAGGATATGGTGGAATGCGAGTTTCTAGTGGAGCATTAACAACTGGAGAACTTGTGGCATTTATTAAATCTGCAGGACTTTGGTCTACTAATCCATAAGAAGTTGTATATGAATAAAAAAGATTTGGTTTAAAGCCAAATCTTTTTTTATTTATTTCTTTTTAATTCTGAATTTTATGAACTATAATAAGGGATGAAAGTTATTGAAGGATTATCCCATGCAATTCGAAGGGAATGGTATTTACGTGAATAATATTGAAAAATGGAAAGCTGTTGATCATTTTATTGCGGATTTACTTATCCCAACTGATTCTATTCTTGAAGAGGTACTCCAAGTAAATGCTGAAGCTAATTTGCCAGCACATGATGTTTCACCAACTCAAGGGAAGTTCTTACAATTGCTCGTGCAAATTCAAGGTGCACGAAATATTTTAGAAATTGGTACTTTAGGTGGATATAGTACAATATGGCTTGCAAGGGCGTTGCCAACAGATGGTCGTCTTATCACGCTTGAAACAAGTGAAAAGTATGCTGAAATTGCCCGTGCTAATATCAAACGAGCTAATTTGAGTGAAGTGGTTCATGTGTGTACTGGAATGGCAATAGATTCGTTGCAGCAAATGGCTACTGAAAACTGTGAGCCATTTGATCTTATTTTCATTGATGCTGATAAACAAAACAACCCTGCATATTTTGAATGGGCTCTTAAACTTTCAAGGTGTGGTAGTTTAATTATTGGTGATAATGTAGTGCGCGATGGTGAGGTGGTCAATGGTTTAAGTGAAGACGCTCGTGTACAGGGGATACGACGTTTTTATGAACGAATTGCTGCTGAACCGCGTGTTACTGCTACTGCGATCCAAACTGTAGGGAGTAAGGGGTATGATGGATTTGTAATTGCGCTTGTAACAGAAGGATGAGGTCTAGATGCCAATTATAGATCTACTAGACTAGGAGGGGGAAATAAAAAATGTTTGATATGTTATAACATGGATGGAAAACAGGGAACTCTTCTCGTGCTCCTCCAAAATGAATGCAGTACAATGCACTAATAAAATTTGGAGGTTATAAAAATATGAGAAGTGAAAAAGAAATGATGGGTTTAATATTAAATACAGCAAGAGAAGATGAGCGTATTCGCGCAGTGATTATGAATGGTTCTCGTGTGAATCCGAATGTGAAGAGAGATTGTTTTCAAGATTATGATATTGTATATGTTGTGAAAGATATATAGTCATTCACATCTGATCACAGTTGGATAAATAGATTTGGAAAAATAATGATTGTGCAAATGCCAGAAGAAAGCACTTTAGTTCCACCCGAAGAGGATGGAAGATTTCCTTATTTGATGCAGTTTATAGACGGGAATCGAATCGATTTGACTTTAGTTTCAGTAGAATTAATAGATGAGATTCTTGGTAGAGATAGTTTGAGTGTACTTCTTTTTGATAAAGATGGTGCTATTGAGCCATTTCCACCAACAAATGATTCGGATTACTGTATAAAAAGGCCAACAGCAAAAGAATTTGCAGATTGCTGTAATGAGTTTTGGTGGTGTAGTACAAATGTAGCAAAAGGGTTGTGGAGAGAAGAACTTCCTTATGTAAAAGGAATGCTTGAAGGTCCTGTTCGAAATATGCTGATGCAAATGCTAGAATGGCATATTGGGATAAAAACAAATTTTACAGTAAACGCCGGAAAGTTTGGGAAGTATTTTGAACAATACCTTGAGGATGATTTGTGGAAACGATATATAGAGACATTTTCAAATGCAGATTATGAAAATATTTGGAAGTCGTTCTTTATAATGGGAGCTTTATTTAGGGAGACGGCAATTGGAATTGCTAGCTATTTTAGTTTTGAATATCCACAAGGTGACGATGCTAGAGTGACAAGCTATCTAAAATATGTGAGATCTTTACCAAAAGATAGTCAAACAATTTATTAAGTGTATGATAGATAGAAATAAGACCGTTCAAAATGGGACGGTCTTATTTCTGTTCAGGAACATGAATCATTTTGACAAAATAAGAATGAACTGCATATAAAATTTTAGGGAGGTTTTATTAATTATGTATTATTTTTATCCATCAGAGATACTAACTCCTTTTCAATGGGTTTCAGAACGTAATACGCCTTTATATAATATGTATTCTTATTTGCCATACTCAAATGTATTTTATTATCAAAACTATTTGAGTGTAACGCCTGATTTGCTAAATGCTGGTTTGAAGAATGAGGTTCAAGGTGCAGAAGAAGATAGAGGCTCGTGGACACCTTTTTCTTGGGTTGAAAAATATGCTTATGCATTTTCTGGTCCATATAATAAAGCGGAAGTTGCCCTTACATTTGATGATGGACCAGACTCTGTATTTACTCCGCAAATACTAGATAAGTTAAAAAGTTATGGTGTGAAAGCTACTTTTTTTCTTCTTGGTGAAAATGCAGAAAGATATCCTGATGTAGTAAAACGAATTGCAAATGAGGGTCATACTGTTGGGAATCATACGTATAATCACCCCAATTTAGTTAAAGTAAGTGATGAAGAATATCGCAATCAAATTGTAAGAACGGAAGAGATATTGCGGAAGTTGACAGGGTATGCACCAAAGTTTATACGTCCGCCTTATGGTGAAATACGTGAAAAACAATTAGAGTGGGCGACAGAACAGAATTTTCTGGTCATACAATGGAGTGTAGATACAGTTGATTGGAAAGGAGTAAGTGCAGAGAAGGTTACAAATACTGTGTTAGGGAATGCGTTTCCAGGAAGTGTTATACTCCAGCATTCTACACCGGGAGGGCATTTGCAAGGATCTGTGGATGCGCTAGATCGAATCATTCCTGAACTGAAAGCGAAAGGGTCACGTTTCGTGACGCTTCCTAACATGTTTCATACGTCGAAACAGAGAAAGTAAATGACCGATAAGGTGGACCTATAAATATAAAATATTGTATTCAGCTTGTACATCATTTAAACAAGAGTGGTGTATTTTTATTTTTGGGAAATATAGGTTTTTGTTGTATAATAAAACTATAAACTGACAAATAAATTTGAAAATATGTGTGTGGATGTGAAGGGAATAAGATGACATATGCGTTTGTAAATATAGGGATGAGCTTGTTAATCGGTATTATATTTATACTAGCCGCACTCATATTGCAAAAAAATCCACCAACAGATATTAACGCAGTATACGGATATCGAACAAAGCGATCAATGAAAAATAAAGATTTATGGGATGTTGGAAATCAATATAGCGCTGAAGTTATGAAACAAAATGGATTTTTAATGATTTTAATAGGAAGTTTAATCGGATTGCTATTTTGGTACCCACATACAATGATTGCTATTTTAATCCTTATGATAGTATTAATCATTCGTTTGTTTATACGGGTGGAGAAGAAATTAAAGGTACTGGAGAAACAATAAACTTTACTTGTGGAATTTTCAAGCTGTTCTATTAAGGAAGTACAAATAGTTTTGACCCCTGCACTATTTAAGTGGGGGTCAATTGAATTTTAGAAGTTATTGATTTTTAGCATATCTCGTCCTTTTTCTACGACAAATTCATAATATTCAAGCTCATATGGATAAATATCTTCAAATGTTATTGTAATAGATTTAGTGCTTTTGTTTAAAACAGGAATGCCTGTTGTAGATGAGATTTCTCCTTTTAAAAGCTGTAAAAAAGAAGTCGCATTTACTTTCATTACATCTTCAACTTCATCACCTGGAGCAAATGGAAGTGGTTTTGTAACAGCATGAAAATACATATGACACATTTCACGGTCAATGAAATGCGGGATTTCATGGTTGATTTTAAAAATGCCTTTGTACTCTAAATCAGTAGCTTGAAAGGAAAGTCCTAATTCTTCTTTTACTTCACGAAGCCCCCCTATTCGTACATCTTCATCATGCATAATATGTCCCGCTGATGTAATATCCCATTTTCCTGGGAAATCTTTCTTGTTTTTAGCGCGTAATTGGAAGTGTAGAAAGATGTCTTCATTATCTTTTTCTACAAACCAACAATGGAATGTTTCGTGCCAATCACCGTCACGATGTACATCATCACGTAGTTTTTTTCCAATTTTGTTTCCTTCTGTATCAAATATCGTTAACCATTCTGCCATTGATATTCCCCTTTCTGCATAGTTTATTATACAATTAATGTATGTAATTTTGGGAAAATAACGATAATTAAGTAGGGAGTGTATATGGAATGGGACTAGGCGAGAAAAAAATAAATTCGCTCATTTCAACAGAAGAAGAATTACGTCTTATTTTAGGATATCCAAGTGAACGCGCGGTGAAAAAAGTGATCCCATCACTCGATCATCATTGTCGTGAATTTCTATCTAAGTCTCCTTTTCTAGTAATGTCTACTTCAGATGAATTTGGTCATTGTGATGCATCACCAAGAGGGGATGCACCTGGATTTGTATATGTTTTAAATGAAAATCAAATTGTAATTCCAGAAAGACCGGGGAATCGGAGAGTGGATTCTATCCTTAATATTTTATCTAATTCACGGGTGGGACTTATCTTTTTTATTCCAGGGCTTGGAGAATCATTACGGATAAATGGGCGTGCAACTATCACAAAAGACGAAGAGATTTTAGAGAAAATGCAAGTAAGGGGTCGTAATCCACTTCTCGGAATCGTTGTAGAAATAGAAGAGTGTTTCATCCATTGTGCAAAAGCATTTATACGTTCTGAATTATGGAATCCAGATTCTTGGTTAGAAAAAGAAGCATTACCATCAGCAGCAAAAATGCTTGCTGATCATGCCAAAGTAAATGCAAATGAAGAAGAAGTCGCACGTTCTTTAGAAGAAAGTTATACAAAAAGATTATATTGAAAATATTGCATAGTACATTGATTGATAAAATATATAAATATAATTAATGATTTAGGAATCTAAAGAGCATTCATTCTATTGGTAATCAGTATTTAAAATCAAAAGCCCGATTGTTTCAACTAATAATCAGTGGGGGATGAAGAAAACCCCCACTGATTAAAGTTTCACTTTATGTGAATTCCAATTTTAAAAAGGTAATTATGTAGGTTTAATCATTTTTTTAGTAGTTTAAATTATTATCTTGAAATAAGTTATAAAAGTGTAATTATCTTGTAGAGAATAAAAGGTATAATTTTTTTTCTCAAAACGGGCTTGCTTTTTAAAATTTCCGTAATTATAATAATTTAACAAATAGACATGAACGAAAAGTAACGATAAGGACATGAGATGATTTTTACGGTTTACAGAGAGGGAAGCCAAAGGCTGTGAGCTTCCTAACACGGGGAATTCTCTTACCACCTTTGAACTTCAATAGTGAACGAGTAATCTAGTAATTATTGACGGTCTCAGCCGTTATCTGATCTTGAGCAATCCGAAGTGAATGTATATTTGGATTGGAACAAGGGTGGAACCACGAAAACACATTCGTCCCTTTTATAGGGATGAGTGTGTTTTTTTTATACGAAGTTAATATTTGAAAATTAAAAATATAAAAAATATTCCTTGCTTTTGTATGATATGTACGTATAATAATTTAACAAATAGATATGAACGAAAAGTAACGATAAGGACATGAGATAATTTTTACGGTTTGCAGAGAGGGAGGCCAAAGGCTGTGAGCTTCCTAACACGAGAAATAATCTTACCACCTTTGAACTTCAATAGTGAATGAGTGATCTAGTAATTATTGACGGTCTCAGCCGTTATCTGATCTTGAGCAATCCGAAGCGAATGTATATTTGGATTGGAACAAGGGTGGAACCACGAAAACACATTCGTCCCTTTTATAGGGATGAGTGTGTTTTTTTTATAAAGTGTATTACTGAATTGAAAGGAGGTGCAGTGGAGTGAAACGATTGATCCGAACGGGAATCACCATTAACTGCGCAAATAGGAAGAAGATAATGGTCAAGTAGTTTGAAAAATAGGAGGAGATTAAAAAATGAGCAATGTAGTATATGTTGGAGTATTAGGACTTGGAACAGTAGGGAGCGGTGTCGTTCATATTTTGGAAGATCACAAGGAGAAAATAAGTCTTGATACAGGATATGAAGTAAAGGTAAAGGCAGTGGCAGTACGTGATGTGGAAAAAGAACGAGATGTTTCAATTGATGGAATCATGATAACAAATGATGCAGATGAAATTTTAGAAGATCCCAATATTGATATCGTAGTAGAGGTGATGGGTGGAATTCAAGAAGCAAAACAGGCTATTATAAGGGCGTTATGTAATAAGAAACATGTCGTAACTGCAAACAAAGATTTAATGGCTGTATACGGTAATGAATTGTTAAAATTAGCGAATGCAAATGGTTGTCAGTTGTATTATGAAGCAAGTGTAGCTGGAGGAATTCCAATTTTAAGAGGGCTAGTAGACGGCTTAGCTTCTGATCATATTGAAAAGTTTATGGGAATTGTAAATGGCACAACAAATTATATACTAACAAAAATGAGTCAAAATGGTTGGTCGTATGAACAGGCGCTTCAAGAAGCTCAAAAGCTAGGCTTTGCAGAATCAGATCCGTCAGCGGATGTAGATGGACTGGATGCTGCACGAAAGGTAGCTATTCTTGCAAACTTAGGATTTTCGATGAATGTTTCTTTAGATGATGTACACGTTCGAGGTATTCGAAATGTAGAAAAAGAAGATTTAGAAATGGCTGGGAAGCTAGGTTTTACTATGAAGCTAGTCGGGAAAGCGGAGAAGCAAGGTTCAGCTATTAATTTAAGCGTAGCACCTACTTTATTACCGAGTCAGCATCCATTATCCAGTGTGAATAACGAATTTAACGCTGTATATGTACACGGTCATGCGGTTGGTGAAGTTATGTTTTATGGGCCAGGGGCTGGAAAATTACCAACAGGATCTGCTGTAGTAAGTGATATTATTTCAATCGTTAAAAATATGAATCAAATAGTGAAAAGTCAAGGTGTGTTAAAAGAGTCAGTGCCTTATACACTAAAAGGGGATGAAGAAGTTGTCTCGAAATATTTTTTACGCATTTTATTACGTGATGAACCAGGGATGTTTCAGGAAATTACAGAATGTTTCGTCAGTGAATCGATTAGCTTAGAAGAAATTGTGCAACTTCCATTAAATCAAGAGCTTGCGGAAATTGTGATTGTGACGCATCAAACTTCAAAGTACCAATTTGAGAAAGTTTTAACATTACTAGAGAATGTAGCAAATGAAATAAAAAGTTATTACGCTATTGAGGAGGAAAAACAATATGTATAAAGGATTATTAAAACAATATGCTTCTTATTTACCAGTGAATGATAATACACCAGATGTAAGCTTGATGGAAGGGAATACACCACTCATTCCACTTCTGAATATTTCTAAAGAATTAGGGATTCATTTATATGGAAAATATGAAGGTGCTAACCCTACAGGATCTTTTAAAGATAGAGGGATGGTCATGGCAGTTGCGAAAGCAAAAGAAGAAGGATCACAGGCAATTATTTGTGCATCAACAGGTAATACATCAGCAGCGGCAGCAGCATACGCTGCTCGTCTTGGGCTGAAGTGTATTATTGTTATACCAGAAGGGAAAATTGCTCATGGGAAATTAGCACAAGCTATTGCGTATGGAGCAGAGATTATTTCAATTGAAGGAAACTTTGATGACGCACTTCGAGCTGTACGTCAGATTGCAGATGAAGAACCAATTACATTAGTAAACTCTGTTAATCCATATCGAATTGAAGGACAAAAAACAGCTGCGTTTGAAATTTGTGATCAGTTGCAAAAAGCACCAGATGTCCTTGCTATTCCGGTTGGAAATGCAGGGAATATTACGGCATACTGGAAAGGTTTTTGTGAATATGAGAAAGAAAAGGGATTCAAGAAACCTAGAATTCACGGGTTTGAAGCTGAAGGAGCAGCTGCAATTGTAAAAGGTCATGTCATTGATTCACCAGAAACAGTCGCAACTGCAATTCGTATTGGTAATCCAGCAAGCTGGTCCTATGCTGTAGAAGCAGCAGAGCAATCAAACGGTGAAATTGATATGGTATCAGATGAAGAAATCTTAAGTGCCTATCAGTTGCTAGCAAAAACAGAAGGAGTTTTTGCAGAACCAGGGTCAAGTGCTTCTCTAGCAGGTGTAATTAAACATGTTCAAGCAGGGAAAATCAAAAAGGGAGAGACAGTTGTTGCAGTATTAACAGGAAATGGTTTAAAAGATCCTGATATTGCTATTGCCTCTAATCACCTAGAGATTGCAAGTGTTTCAAACGATATGGAACAAATAAAAGAACATATTAAAGGAGTGATTGTTTCGTGATTCCATTTAAAGTTCGTGTTCCAGCTAGTACGGCAAATGTAGGTCCGGGTTTTGATTCTGTTGGAATAGCATTATCATTATATTTGGAAGTGGCTGTGAAGGAACAATCAGCTCATTGGCATGTTATACATTCATTCGATTCTTCTATCCCAAATGATGAGAGAAATTTAATTGTAAGTACAGCACTTAAAGTATGTCCTTCGTTATCTTCCTATATAATAGAAGTTACTAGTAATATTCCACTTACGCGAGGATTGGGGAGCAGCGCATCAGCCATTGTAGCAGGAATAGAACTTGCCAATGAACTTGGAGAATTACATTTAACAACAGATGAGAAAGTTCATCTTGCTACAAGTTTTGAGGGACACCCTGATAATGTAGCTGCTTCTATTTTAGGAGGTACTGTTATTGGCGCGATAGATGGGAATCATGTATCTGTTGTTAGAATAGAGAGTAAAGAATTAGGTGTAATCTCTCTTATTCCTGATGAAGAATTAAATACAAATAAAAGTCGTTCTGTATTGCCAGAAACATTTCAGTTTCATGATGCTGTTCGTGCAAGTGCAGTCAGCAATGTTTTAGTAGCAGCGTTATGCCAAAAGAAGTGGGAAATTGTTGGTGAAATGATGGAAAGAGATCAATTTCATGAACCATACCGTTCACAGCTTGTTCCATTTTTACACGCAGTTCGGATGTATGCGAAAAAGTTTGGAGCATATGGGACAGCACTTAGTGGGGCTGGTCCATCTCTTTTTATATTGACTCCATATGAAAAACGCGAGGAAGTTGCTGAACAATTAGCAAAAGTATTTCCGGCGATGCAAGTTTGTGAGCTGGAAATTGATCATGAAGGAACAGTTGTGAAAAGGGAACAAAGTGCTGGTAGAACAGAAGAGAAGTATAGTATATAGATAAGGGATTAAAGAAGAGAAGTTTCTTATATAATAGACATAAAGGAGTCGAACTCTTTTCTTGTTTTAGGTTGGTGTAGTAACGACCGTAATACAAGAATTTTGAGACAGGCTTCTTTTTTATGCTCTTTGCCATATTTCTGTAACAAACCACCTATATATTCAGTGGTGGAGGTGTAGAAGATGAAAAAAATACCAGCAAAATCGGCTGTTATTTTTGACGAAGGTAAGAAAATGATTTACAAACCTGAAATAAATAAACAGTGATAAATGTAGCAGGTTCCCACTGGTATGGTAACGAAAGTGCTAAACTGGTGGGGATTTTTTTACTAGTATACAACAGGATTGTAAATTTTTTGAAATTATCATTTGATGTCTTGTTAAAATCCAACACGAGAGTATAATGTGAAATGAAATACATATTGATTTTACTTCTTTACAACGAAACCTTACAAAAATGTAAGGTGAATGAAATGAAATTCAATATGAAGATTAATAGACATGGAGTATACTAGGAAAAGAGAAAGAGAGGAGAATAGACATGAGCTCTGAATTAGAACAAAACACAAGAAGTAAAAAGAAACGTTCTAAAAGAAAATCTGTGAAGTGGTTCATTTTGATTCCATTTTTACTACTCATTTTTGGTGGAGTAGGATATGGTTCGTTTTTATATAATAAAGCAAATGCGGTTGTAAGTGATGCGTATGCAAAAATTGAGAAATCAACTAAACGCGATAAAGAGGTTGAACCGTTAAAAGATAATATTTCTGTTTTAATCATGGGTGTTGATGGAAGTGATATTCGAAAAGGACAATATGGAGAAGCTGTTCGTACGGATGCGCTATTATTGGCAACAATTAATAAAGGTGATAAATCAGTAAAATTAGTAAGTATTCCACGTGATTCTCGCGTGTATATTCCATCAAAAAAGAAATTGGATAAAATTACGCATGCCCATGTATTCGGTGGAGTTGAAAGTACACGGGATACAGTAGAGAGATTTTTAAATGTTCCAGTTGACTATTATGTGAAATTCAACTTTGATTCCTTTGTGAAAATTGTAGATTCACTTGGTGGTATTGATGTGGATGTACCAGTTGCATTTACAGAACAAGATAGTAAAGATCAAGCAGGTATGATTCATTTAGAGAAAGGCTACCAACATTTAAACGGAGAGCAAGCTCTTGCGTTAGCACGAACTCGTAAAATTGATAGTGATGCAATGCGTGGTCAAAGACAACAGCTCGTTATTGAAGCAATTGCGAAAAAAGCAATGTCTGTTCAATCAATTAGTAAATTAGGTTCCCTTTTAGATGCAGTTGATAGCAATATGAAAACAAACTTAACATTTGATGATATGCTTTCCATTACAAGAAATATGGCCGGAACTGATTTACAGATGGAGAAAATGCAAATAGAAGGTACGGATAAACGTATCGGTGGTATTTATTACTACATTCCAAACGAAAAAAATGTGCAAGACATTTCTAAAAAGTTGAATGAACATCTAGGTGTTACGCCAAAAGCAGCACGAAACTAATTGTAAAAGGTTGGCGCCTGGCCAACCTTTTTTGATTTATAATATATATGGGTATTAAATAAATCAAAATATTATTGGAGTTATTTAAAAATGTTTACATATATAATAAAATGCATATATATAGTTAGTGAGAAATTACGAAGTACACGAATTAGGGTAAAACTTCCTTTGTATATAGTTTATTAATGTTCATTTTAGAAGATTGAAAAGAAATTGAATAGATTAATATGAATGGAAGAATTATATAAGATTAATAGAAAGGAATTTCATAGAATGGGAAATGTATTTAATGTAAAAAGCATTATAGTCACAATAGTGGCTGTTGTTGCGATCGCAGTGGGGTATTTTATGTTTCAATCAATCACATCACCAGCTAGGGCAGTAGCAAATCAAGCGAATTCTTTACAGCTTGCAAGTGAGCAGTCAAAAGTGGAGATGAATAAAACAGCACCAAGTCAATTTAATGGTCAAGTCAGAAAAGTTGCCTACCTTACATTTGATGATGGGCCAGGAAAATATACGGCTGAACTACTAAATATATTAAAACAAAATGATGCGAAAGCAACATTTTTCTTAATCGGTGCAAATGTAAAACAATTTGCAGATTTAGTAAAGCGTGAGAAAGCAGAAGGTCATTATGTGGGTATGCATAGTATGACACATGATTTCAAAAAATTGTATACAAATGGCGAGTATGTGAATGAAATGAAAGAAGATCAAGGCTTAATAGCAAATATTATTGGAGAATTTCCGAAATTAACACGTCCTCCGTACGGTTCTATGCCTGGTTTAAATGAAGCGCTTCGTAATAAAGTAGTAGAAGATGGCTTAAAAGTTTGGGATTGGACGATTGACTCTTTAGATTGGAGATATAATAAAATGCCTGTTGATGCTGCTTCAGCAAAAATTGTTGAAAATGTAATTACAGGTGCAACGAATCCTAAAGAAGTTATCTTAATGCATGATATTCATCCGCAATCTGTTGCAGCAGTACCGGCAATTATAAAAGGATTAAAAGAAAAAGGTTATGAATTTGAAGCGTATCATGAAGGTGATCACTTCCCGTTGAATTTTTGGCATGACAAACGTATGTAACATAGGAGGAAAAGAAGTTGGATTATAGAAAATTAGCACTAGTTGGAGCATTATCAGTAGGATTATTATCAGGTTGTTTTGGCGAAAAGCCAGAAGAAAATCTATTTGTTGCATTTGAAAACGCAGCTAAACAAGAAAAGTCATTGTTTGAAGATGCGAAAAAATTAGAGACGCTGGAAAAACAAGGACAGGAATTATATGCTCAAATTATAAAAGAAGGAAAAGAGCATAATGAGGCTGTTGCCCAAAAATTAGACCAAGCAGTTTCAAATGTGGGCGAGCGTGAAAAAATATTAAAAAATGAAAAAGATGCATTAGAGAAAGCACAGAAAGAGACGAACTCAGTTCAAAGTAATGTAGAGAAAATTGAAGATAAAAAAATACAAAAACAAGCGAAAAAAGTAGAAGAAGCTTATAAGAATCGTTATGATGCTTTTCAAAAAATGAACGAAAGCTATATGAAATCAATGGCGATTGAAAAAGAACTTTATGCGGAGTTAAAAGTAAAAGAAACAAAGTTAAAAGAAATCGGCGAGAAAGTGAAAGCTGTAAATCAATTAACGGAAGAAATGCAAAAAGAAAAAGAGAAGTTCAATGGATATACAAAAGAGTATAATGAAGGAAAACTAGCATTCTATAAGGAAGCGAAAATTAAGGTTAAGGAACAAAAATAAAGTACATAAATCCAAATTAAAAAACTGCCATAAATCCTTTCTTTTTAGGGGGAGAGAGCATCCGGCCATGCATAGAAGTGGTCAGATCCTCTTCTTGCCCCATGCTAAGTGAAAACAGAGAGAGAAAACGAGTGCAAGTCACCTATTTTCTTTGTAGCAGCGATTTATATGTCGAAAAATCAAAGTGGATTTATATAGTATGATGTTAGGTAATACGTAAATTTAAGGTGTAAGGCTCAAATGCGAAAAGGTAATGAAATACCTTAATCAAATAATATAGACAAAAAAGCCGAAAGACATTTAAAATATAATGTTTTTCGGTTTTTTTAACTTGTAGGACAGAAAAGACTGGAAATGAAATTCTAAAAGAGTTATAGTTTAATGTTTAAGGAGAAAAAAGATGTTTCAGAAAAGAAATGATGAACATCATATAAGTAAGGAGAATGAAAAATGACATATGAATTTTTACTCAAATTAGGTTTGGCACTCTTTTTAGGTTTATTTATAGGGATTGACAGGCAACTAAAGAATAAACCACTCGGTGTGAAAACAAGTATGGTCATTTCTGTAGCAAGTTGTTTAATTACGATGGTTTCGATTGAATCTGTGAATGTTTACTCTTCACCAGGACATACAAATATGGACCCAATGCGTTTAGCAGCACAAATTGTAAGTGGTGTTGGTTTCCTTGGGGCAGGTGTAATTTTAAGAAGAAATAATGATGTGATTTCAGGATTAACAACAGCATCAATGGTTTGGGCAGCATCTGCTTTAGGGATTGCAATTGGGGCAGGCTTTTATATACAAGCAATAGTTGCGATGATTTTAATTATATTGGCTATAAATGTATTGCCACACCTTGTTAAAATAGCAGGTCCTTATTCTTTAAGACAAAGGGATTTAGCGATTAAAATTATCGTAAAAGAGCACCGAGAATTAGATGGCATTTTTAAACAAATTAAAAACTTAAACATGCAAGTGAAACGCGTGAAAATTAAAGATATTGATAGTGAATCTCAGCAATTAGAAATGGTTATATTAGCACCTGAAGATTTATATACAACCGAATTATACAGTTCCTTAAAGGAAATTGATCATATTGTTTCGGTTGAGGTTGAAAGTAGATAATTATAAAGTTTAATGAGTGAAACAAGATTAAATCAAAAAAGGGTGATGAAATTCACCCTTTTTTATTTGAAAAGTATTGTTTTTTTACACTATTATGAGTAGTAATAACCATCCTTTAGTTTTAGAAAAAATAAAGAAGTTAAGCGAAAGATGAAGAACCTCCCATGATTAAAATTCCACTTTATCAGCAGGGAAAACAAGACCGATTTGTTGTCTAGCCTCCCATAATTTTTTTGCTTTAACCTTGAATAAACCGCTGTAAGAGAAAAGTCTTATAATATACGTGAATCTTCGATAGATCTAGTTGTGATTGTATTTGTTCCAACTATTCCAACTTTAAAATGTTTTTGATATGAATTGCCATAGGAAATTAATTATATAGGGAAGAAAGGGAAATATTAAATGATTTGCTTAATTGATATAGATCCTATGTTCCCCTTTGGTATAATGAGGGACAAGAGGGGGAGAGGAAATGGATATAACAATTAGAAAGGCAACAGAAAAGGATATAAAAGGGATCGCAAAAGTGCATGTTGATAGTTGGAAAATAACATATAAAGGAATAATATCTGATGAAATCATAGACAATGCAACGTATGAAAGTCGGGAAAAGCAATGGGAAAATATCTTTAAACAAGCAGTAGGAAATGAATATAGGTATGTGGCAGAAACGTTTGATCAGAAAATTATAGGATTTATTGATGGTGGTCATGAAAGAACAGGAAAGTATAATTGTGACGGAGAACTGTATGCGATTTACTTATTGAAAGAATATCAAGGAAATAAATTAGGAAAGAGATTATTTCAAGAACTTGTGTCAGAATTTATAAAAAATGATATGTCTTCTGTATTAGTATGGGTTGTTTCTAGTAATCCTTCTAAGCTTTTTTATGAAAAATTTAGACCAGAACTCATTGATACAAAATTTTTGAAAAGGTTAGATGTAGAAGAAACAGCATATTGTTGGAGAAATATTAAAAGTCTGTATAAGAGCTTAACATAATAAAATAATTATATTATGTTAACAGTTGTTGTTATTGTATTGTAGGATTGAATAAAAATAAAATATGAAGTTTTCAGCTTACGAATGTATTTAGCCCATGGGAAGGTGTATTCATACTAGGACTTTTATTACAGAATTAAAAAATGTATACTTTTTTACCAATAAATACCAAGTATAAAACTTGTGATTTTTAAACATTTTAATATATAAAGGAGGTGAACGGTAATGGCTAGAAATCGTAATTCAAATCAGTTAGCATCAAACGGAGCACAAGCAGCTCTTGATCAAATGAAGTATGAAATTGCACAGGAATTTGGTGTACAACTCGGAGCCGATACTTCTTCACGTGCGAATGGTTCTGTAGGTGGTGAAATCACAAAACGCCTTGTAGCTATGGCAGAACAACAGCTTGGTGGCGGGTATACTCGTTAATTTAAAGCAGTATGAAAGAAAGGAAGAATTCTTCCTTTCTTTTTTGTATAGCTTTTACTAAAACAAAAGTGAGTTTTCCATTTAATAGCACGAATATACTGTTATAAGGATTGGGAAAATAGAAGTAATGCTATGATATACTCCAATTTCTTTTGTTATATAAGTTGAAAAGCAGACAAAATGTGATAGCCCTGATGAAATTTAAAAATGAATTTCATCAGGGTTACTATATGGAAAGAAATACGTGAGGAAGGGTCTCGAAATCAACATGCTAAAAAAAGAAAACTGTTGTTTAATTGCACTTGCATCTGTTCCACTTGTTATGACATTAGGAAATTCGATGCTAATTCCAATCCTTCCGACACTTGAAAAAAAACTCCATATCTCTTCTTTTCAAGTATCCATGATTATTACATTATATTCTATCGTTGCTATTGTATTGATTCCGATTGCTGGGTATTTATCGGATCGCTGGGGACGTAAAATGGTAATGGTTCCAAGTTTGTTAATTGCAGCTATCGGTGGTGCAATAACGGGTTGGGTATCATGGAAAGTGGAAAATCCATATGTTTGGATTCTAATTGGAAGAGCGATTCAAGGGATAGGTGCTGCTGGAGCGATGCCAGTTGTAATCCCATGTGTTGGCGATTTATATAAAGATGAAAAACAAGTAAGTACGGGATTAGGGATTATTGAAACGTCAAATACATTTGGGAAAGTTCTAAGTCCAATATTAGGTTCTGCTCTCGCAGCAGTAGTATGGTTTTTACCATTTTGGTCCATTCCAGTTTTATGTGCAGTTGCTATCATCTTATTATTACTGTTAGTAAAAGCAAAGAAACAAGAAAATCAAGCACCACCTCTCAAAGAATTCATTCAATCAATTGGTTCGACTTTCCAAGAAAAGGGAAGATGGTTAGTCGCAATTTTTGCATTAGGTGCTATCATTATGCTCATATTATTTGGAATTCTTTTTTATTTGTCTACGATATTGGAAGAGAAATATAACATTCATGGAATTTGGAAAGGATGTATACTTGCGATTCCGTTGCTTGTATTATCAATAAGTTCATACATGGCAGGAAAGAAAATTGGTGATGACCAAGATGTTATGAAAAAATGTATATATATCGGGTTTATATTAGCAGCCGCGTCTGTTATACTTCCATTATTTTTAAAAGGCATTTACTTGTTAATTCTTTGTCTTGTTGTTATGGGAAGCGGAATCGGGATTGCTTTACCGTGTTTAGATGCTCTTATTACACAAGGAATTGAAAAAGAACAAAGAGGAACTGTTACCTCTTTTTATAGTTCAATGCGTTTTATTGGTGTAGCAGCGGGACCACCTCTGTATTCTTACTTTATGAAGGGTACAGATCATGAAGTATTTTACGTAACCTGTATATTTGCAGTTGTTGGAGCAATTATTACAATTGTGTGGATTAAGCCTAAAAAGAATAATAAACCTTTAAATTCAGTTCCGGAACCTAAATCTTAATTCGAAATTTTATAAGAGATATTAAAAAATCCATCCGCAAATGATTGCAAATGGATTTTTTAATATCTCATTTCAACTTGTTAGTTCTCTTTCGTATGATCAACATAGCGACCATAATCGGGTATTGTTAGTTAATCGGAATTTTCAATAAGTTTATTCAGGCCCGCTGTTAATGACTTATCGGATATCGGAATTCCATATAAGTAACTGCTCCTTTTATGAACATTATACAAGAAATACAACTTTAATTATTGTTTAACAATTACCTATAAATATACTGAACCGTTATACTTTCTTTTCTAAAAAATGAGTTGTTTTAGCATGTAAAGAGCAACTCCCCAAATAATAACCCCTGAAATTTTATTTAGAATTGCAATTGTGTTTCCTGATGAATGTAATTTTCCAAGCACGCGCCCTGCAAATGCTAAGCCAATAAACCAAAGCCAAGAAACTATAATTGTTGTAAAAGTAAAGGCCCATTTTTCGCTGCCTACATATTGAATAGAGTTTGTGCCAATGACGCCAATTGTATCTAAAATTGCATGTGGATTCAATAAGGAAACAGAAGCGGCAAAGATAATTTGCTTTTTGATAGTCATCGTTTTTGCTTCAATCGTCTCTTTTGTAGAATCACTTTTCCAAATCATCCATCCCATATAAATCAGAAAGAAAAATCCAATTACATAAAGTGTTGTTGTTAGCCATGAAAAGGTCAGAAGCATAAGTGATACCCCTTGTACTGCAATCAAAATTAAAATTGTATCGCAGATTGATGCGGTTAGGACAACTGGTGTAGCCCGTAAAATATTTGGCTGACTAGCACCTTGGTTAAAGACAAAGACGTTTTGTACACCTAATGGAATAATGAGTCCAAACGCAAGAACCATTCCGTGAAGAATTGCTTCAATCATTTTATTTCCTCCCATATAAATTACTGAAATATGATAGTGTATATTGTATAAAAGAAAATCGAAATTGTATCCATCCATATGGTTGGATAACAAACCAACCAAAAATCAGTGGAGTGATAATATGGAACGATTTGACTGGAAGCCAATATTTACGTCTTTCTTATTCATATGCCTCAATGCATGATATAGAGAACGGGATTGAAATGGTTGCGAGATTGATAAAGAATCTCTCAGTATAATAATCACAATTTTTAGAAGTGAAAAATGATATCATAAATACCAGTAATTGAAAAAGGAGAAGAAATATGAAACAATATGTCATTTGTCAGGTTATCGATGGAACAAAGTATTTAGCTGCCTATGCAGAAACAAAACAAGAAGCGATTGAAAAAGCAGAATTATTAGGGTTAAGGACGGGAAGCCGCTACGTTGTTGTTACTGCTGAAGAAGCGGAGGGATTACAGTATCCCTAATTGTTAAGCTACTAAAATAGAGAGAAAGAGTGAATCTAAGATTCGCTCTTTTTTCATATTTGTATAAAATTAACTTCAAATATCATTTCTTTGTTTCTAAGATAATACTATACTTATTTCTGTATATTATAATATTTTATTTGAAAACAGTAATAAGAATGCTGTATGAGCTTATAAGTATTATTTTAACCATAGAAAATACATAGATGATAGAGGAGAGAATAAAATGAATGAAGTAAACATACGGCCTAAAAAAAGGTCTAAGTATCGTATTATGTTAGGAACGTGGTATTACTCTGTAAAAAGGAATATTCAATGGTTAACGGATGGGAAAAAGTATGCTAAAACTTTTCAACAAGAAAAGTTACCTTGTACTGTTATACAGCATCGAACGATACTGCTTCGTAAACTTAAAGATGTAGATATGTGGTATCAAGAGAATAAAATTATTAATTTGAAAATCGCTATTAAACAGTTAAATGGTGTTGTAATTAAGCCGGGAGAAACATTTTCTTATTGGCGTTTGATAGGTAAGACTACAAAGAGAAAAGGATATGTAGAAGGAATGGTATTGCATTATGGTATTTTTAAACCAGGAGTTGGAGGTGGGCTTTGTCAACTTTCAAATTTAATATACTGGATGACATTACATACAACACTAACCGTAACAGAGCGATATCGTCATAGCTATGATGTATTTCCTGATTCAAAGCGTACACAGCCGTTTGGAAGTGGTGCGACTTGCTCCTATAACTATCTTGATTTACAAATAAAAAATGAAACAGATCAAGCTTATCAACTTCATCTTTACGTGACAGATGAACACTTAGTAGGGGAATGGAGAACAGCCTATCCTCAGCTTTACCAATATGAAGTATATGAAAAAGAACATGCAATTAAGCCAGCGTATTGGGGTGGCTATATCCGATGTAATGTCATACATCGTAGAGCGTTTAATCAACAAAAACAGTTTGTTGAGGATCAATATGTAACGGGAAATCACGCAATAATGATGTATGAGCCACTTCTGGCTTATAGTAGTGGTAAAAGTGAGGAGTAGTACTTTATGAAGAAGCCTAATAAAATGAAACTTTAATTTTACGGGTAGTTAATCTTACCTCTAACATCTAACATCTTTACTTTCGTCGGACTTTGAGTTGGAGGTATTATTGTTCGTAAGTAGTAGGATAAAACATTTAGTTTATTAGGCTTATTTCTTTTTTATCCCGCATTAA
The DNA here is from genome assembly GCF_038006685.1 of Bacillus sp. FSL K6-0042. Taxonomy (NCBI): domain Bacteria; kingdom Bacillati; phylum Bacillota; class Bacilli; order Caryophanales; family Bacillaceae; genus Bacillus; species Bacillus sp. FSL K6-0042. The sequence goes on along the minus strand of NZ_JBBOVS010000001.1, from coordinate 1,207,104 downwards.
CGGACAGTAACACTCCCACCTCAAAATTCAGCGAAAGCAAAGAAGTTAGGTGGGAGATGAACTGTCCGTAAAAGCCCGATTCGTTCAACTAATAATCAGTGGGGGATGAAGAAAACCCCCACTGATTAAAGTTTCACTTTATGATTTAGTGGTCTTACAATATCCATGTGAAAATAATGAAAAAAGTAAATGAATACAGTAAGAGGTATTTTTCTAAGGATTCTATGGATAGCGATGCTAATTTCTTTTTCAAATTCGATTCCCGTTTCTAAATCGATTAATATATGTTTTGAAATTCCAAGACTGTAAAAATTTTTCGGTAGCGTTAAAACCAGACTGATAAAGCCATTCTTTTTCCTCAGTAGTTAATTGGAATTTTGTACTTGTAATTGTTCCAGTTGGAATTGCAATGGTTCTTGCTTTCGATTCTTTATCTAGATGGCGTAAGTCATGTGCTTGCATCATCGTTTTGAATAAGCCTTTAAACATCGAGATGGGATCTTCATAAGGGACAGGTTCAGCTTGTATTTCATTTTTTACAAAATGAAAGCCAAAAGTTGGCCAACGGGGTATATTAGGTGAGTCAAAAATCCAAATTGGATAATTACTAAGAAGACCTCCATCAACCATATAACAAGGTTGTTTCCATTTAGGTGTTTTCCATTTTACTGGTTCGAAATAGAAAGGGATAGTACTGCTCATTCTAACAGCTTTTGCGATAGAGAAATCTTGATTTGTAAATCCATAGTTTGGTAAATCATCAGGGAAAATAACCATCTTTCCATTACTAATATCTGAGGCAATGATTTTTAAGTTTTGTGGATTAGATAAGTCGCTAAAATTATGAATCCCTTTTTTGTGTAGTAAGTCTTCTAACCATGTTTCTAAAAAATCATTTGAATAAATCCCTAATTTAGCCCATGCATTTAATCCCTTTCCTACAAAAGGAATTTTCTCAAGTAAAGTTTTTTTTATAAATTGATGATAATTAACGTTACTAATAATTATTTTTAATTCTTCACAAGAGTAACCTGCTGCCAGAAGGGCTGCAATAATAGCTCCAGCTGATGTTCCCGCTACACGTTCACATTCATAGCCTTGCTTTGCTAATGCACAAATTGCACCAACATGTGCAATTCCTCGAACGCCGCCACCTTCAAAGACACCATCGATGTTCATAGAAATAATTCCTTTCAAAGATTGGATTTGCCGTATAGCAAAAAAGCACGTGATTCACGTGCTTTTTTACAATAGTTTTTAAAGCTACTTAGCAACCGATGAAGCCACCCCAGCAGCTAGCTCCAATGATGATTAAAAGGATGAATAAAACGATTAATAAAGCGAAACCGCCGTAACCACAACCGCCACCGCAACTACCACCAAAACCGCCGTAACCGCCGTAACCGCAACTACCACCAAAACCGCCGTAACCGCCGCCACCGCAACTGCCACCAAAACCGCCGTAACCGTAACCCATATGGAATGCCTCCTTATAATAAGAGTTGGAATAAAGAAAAATGAACAATTAGAGGATCTGCTATAAGGAATTATGAAAGATCGTGTTTGTAGGAACACTGTATACTATGCTGTTTTAAACTTATTCGCGTCCTAGGGATAAGCCCGTTTTTTTGAATAGCTTATTTCGATTTTTTAGGATGAAGGATGTACTGTATGTGTGTTATGATACGGATAAGCACATTTACGTAAGGAGAAGTTATGAGAAACCAGATTGATTTATTAATTGATAAATATGATTTAACACATATGAAACCAGAACTATTAGTTACTATATTTCCATGTGTAAAAGTTATTCCGAGACAAGAGGAGTCACTTTCAATTGGCTGTTCAAAGATGGGGGGAATGCCTGATGTTCCATCTACATTTGAATACCCAACTTATGAAGGGAAGGCATTAGATTTTATTGCACAATTCAATCTAGCTGACCTACAAGGCGTGAACATAGAGCATGACTTACCTAAAACAGGTATGTTGTATTTCTTCTATAATGGCAATTATCAATATGAAGGTACTTGGCGTGTTCTATATTATAACGTTTCGCTAGAACAATTACAGAGGATAAGTGGTCAACCATCAAAATATACACAATGTGCATTATCATTTAAGCTAACATATAAACTCCCTGAGCTATTTATTGAAGATGAAGCTGATTCGGATCGTTTTCTACAACTATTAGAGGAATTAATGCCAGATCATTATGATAATCATCAAGTATTTGGTGAACCGTTCTCAGTGCAAAGAGAAGTATTTGAGGAGGCTGGAGAATATGCTGGTATTAATGATCAGGATATGACATTGTTATTCCAAGTTGACTCTGACTATACAAATTGTAATATGATGTGGGGAGATTTAGGGATGCTGTATTTCTGCATTGGAAATGAAGATTTAAAGCAACGTCGTTTTGAAAATACATGCTGTGTATTGCAGTCTTGTTAGAAGGAAAAGCAGTAGTTAATTCTTATTGAGGAGTTTACTGCTTTTCTTTTATGATATATTTTTTAAAAATTCGATATTTAGTGATGATAAAATAATGATTAATAAATATGCACAATCCCATATTTTCTTTTTGAAAAAGTATTGTATACTTTAAAAATATATGAACATTGTTTATGATTTTAAGTAGAAGGGCGTGACAAGATGAGATGAAGAAATCAAACAAGTACTTAACAGCTGTCGCACTTTGTTCAACGATTATGATTGGTGGTTTACAAGTTCCTGCAGTATCTTATGCAGCTACAAATGAAAAAGTAGACGATATAAAACCGGATACCAAATTATTAAAAAGTTTCCAAAAAGAATTAAAAAAACATATTGATAATCGTGAAGAAAATATTACAATCGCATATAAAACAAAAGCTAAGAATGGTAGAGAAGTGATGGATACGCTCTATAAAGAGTATACTAAGATAGTAGATGCAGATGAGTACTTAAAATACAATGTAGCAAGTACAAAATATTCAATTCATGGTATACCAGGAAATTATACTTTTACATTAAAAATTACATATCGTGAATCAAAAGAACAAACGCAACATGTAAAGGCGCAAGCAAAATCAATTATAAGTTCTATTTTGAAGGTTGGCATGGATGAGCATGAAAAAGTGAAAGCAATTCATGATTATGTTGTGAAACATGTTTCATACGATACTTCCTATAAAGCTTATACGGCGTATGAAGCGTTGGTGAATCGTTCAGCGGTTTGTCAAGGATATACATTATTAACCTATCAATTATTAAAAGAAGCAGGTATTCAATCCCATATCGTAACTGGGATGGGGGATGGGCAAGCGCATGCCTGGAATCTAGTGAATATCGATGGGAAATGGTATCATCTCGATACTACGTTTGATGATCCGGTTCCAGATAAAGAGGGACGTGTAACCTATTCATATTTTAATATGTCTGATGAACAATTAAGTAAAGATCATAGCTGGGATCGGAGTAAATATCCGGCAGCAACAACAAATTATTATAATGAATTAACAAGTAAAATCAAAGTAGGAAGTCCAAAAACACTGGTATATCAGCAAATGTTAAAGGATACAAATCTTGTATATTTATCTGCTAAATATGGAGCGGATAACTACAATGAATTAAAGAAAAAATTACAGAAGCAATTTGCAGGACAACCTAAAAAAGTAGAAGTGCGCTATAAGCAGTCTATGGATGGAACGATGCAAGATGTTAAAAAAGTATTAAATGAAATTTCTTGGCCAAACGGAGTGAAACGAGTTTCTTATCAAGTAGCTCCATATAGTGCGCAAGCTGACTATTCATTGGCGACGATTACGTTTAAGTATTAATGAAAAGAGTATCTTCCGTAGATACTCTTTTTTCTTAGTTGTTAGTAGCAAGGGAAGCTAAAATAACTAAGTCATATAAAATGAAACTTTAATCAGTGGGGCTTTCTCCATTCCCCACTGATTATTAGCCCTCACCAATCTGGCTTTTACGGGCAGTTGCTCCTCTTTGCTTCTGCTGAATTTTGAGGTGGGGATCTTACTGCCCGCAAATAGCGGGATAAAACTATTATTTTTAGAATGGATAACACATGATTAAAACTCTATTTATTGTTAAGTTATGTTAAAATTATAAAAAATAGAAATGGGTTGAATGATGTGTCTTTATTTGAAAATGATATATTTGCAATGATTTACTTGTGCGTCATGATAGGCCTTATTGTGTTATTTGTCGTATCTTTCACTCTTTTCATTCGGAGATTACTAATAAATTCTTCTACAAAAAATGTTCATTCCGACCAGATAGAGAAAAAACTCGATAAAATTATTGAATTACTTGAAAAAGATAAAAAATAATTAAATAGAAATAGACGAACGGTGTATTGGGGGAGTTAAGATGGCTGATTACATTAGAAAGCTACGAACAAAAGTAGGGCATGAATGTGTGATATTAAATTTTTCTGGTGGCTGTGTTTTTAACGAAGCAGGTGAAGTACTTCTTCAAAAAAGGGGAGATAACGGAGGATGGGGATTTCCAGGAGGAGCAATGGAGATTGGAGAATCGGCTGAAGAAACTGCAATTCGAGAAATAAGGGAAGAGACTGGGTATATGGTGCAAGTAGATGAGTTTATAGGCGTATATACAAAATATTTTCATACATATCCGAATGGGGATCAAGTACAGACGATTGGATTGTTCTTTAAATGCTCTATAATTGGTGGAAGTAAAAAGATAGATGGGGAAGAAACTTTAGATTTACAGTTTTTCCCGTTAGATCAAATGCCTGTACTATTTAATGAACAGCATAAGGATTGTTTGCAAGATATTCTGAAAGGGAAAACAGCTGTATATCGTTAATAAAATAATATTTTAACAAAGTCTGCAAAAAAGAAGCCAATATAAATTGACTTCTTTTTTCTTTATATGTTTATTTCCACCAATCATCAAACATTGATGCCGGTGTTTGTCTTTTATGTTCACTTACTGTATAACGTTTTTCGATTTTTTCGGCAACGCCTTCAGGAACTGCTTTTCCTTCTAAGTAATCATCTAGTTGATCGTATGTAATGCCTAATTCTGTTTCGTCAGCTTGACCTGGCTTTTCGTCTAATAAATCAGCTGTTGGCATTTTTAAGTAAAGACGTTCTTCAGCACCTAATTCTTGTAATAAAGCTCTTCCTTGACGTTTTGTTAGGCCTGTAAGTGGTAGAAGGTCAGCACCGCCATCTCCAAATTTTGTGAAGAATCCTGTTACAGCCTCAGCAGCGTGATCTGTTCCGATAACAAGTAAACCTTGTTGTCCGCCAATTGCATATTGTGTGACCATACGAATGCGAGCTTTGACGTTTCCTTTATTGAAGTCTGTTAATGACTCTCCTAATAAGTCTTTATATTGGTTTGAAAATGCATCAACTGTTGTTGCAATATCGAAAGCAACAGATTGTTCAGGTTTAATAAATTGTAGTGCTAACTGTGCATCATCTTCATCTTTTTGTACGTGATATGGAAGACGTACAGCAATAAATGTTACGTTGCCTCCTTCATTGCGAACTTCTTCAACTGCAAGTTGTGCTAAGCGACCTGCTAGTGTAGAATCTTGCCCACCACTAATTCCAAGCACAAATCCTTTTGCACCTGTTTTTCTTAAATAGTCCTTTAAGAAATCAATTCGTTTACGAATTTCTGCTTTCGGATCAATTATAGGTTGAACATGCAGCGCTTCCATAATTTGTTCTTGTAATGTCATTATGTTTTCCTCCTATTCATATAGAACAAGCAATACGTTTATATGTACTGATTCATATATCTCCACCCTTATTATTTCGCAAAATTAGCGAATATACAATAGGTTGAACGTATGAATATGAATGTAGTTATTATAATGAAACTGTTTCGTTTAATCAATTTTTCTGTAACCTTTCAAAAATGTAAGGTTTTTGTCATTTGAATCGATGGAAGATATTTCTTCGCTTTATTATGATAGCGATATAGTTATTGAAAGAGCGGAGGTACAATATGAATATTAGAGAATTAGCGTTTCGTAATGTAACGCGAAATAGACGAACGTATTCAGCTTATTTTTTGAGTAGTACATTTGCAATTATGGCCTTTTTTGTTTACTCATTTTTTGCTTTTCATCCTGCATTAAGCGCAGGCCAATTAGGTCAATATGTATTTGTAAGTATGTCTGTTGCACAGGCCATTATTTATCTTTTTACGTTTTTCTTTATTTTGTATTCAATGGGAATGTTTTTAAAAACAAGAAAGCGTGAATTAGGGATTTTAATGATGCTAGGTATGACGAAATTTCAATTAAAGCGTCTTATCTTTTTTGAAAATGTTATGATCGGTATCGCTGCAATTATTACAGGTATCATTTGTGGCATGCTGTTTTCGGGTATATTGATTTTGGTAGCGCCATTATTATTAAAGTTAGATCTATCTTTATCATACTATGTACCAACAACAGCAATCGGTGTAACAAGCATTATGTTTTTCATATTATTTATTATCATTTCTTTCTTTAGTGCAGGGATGATTCGTAAAAATCAAATCATGAAATTGTTTAGAGGCTCAGTAAAAGCAAAGCCTGAACCAAAAGCTTCAATTATTTCTTCGTTCTTAGCTATAGTATTGCTTGGAGTGGGATATATAGGTGCTTTAACTTCGCATGGTGTAATGGTTTTTATTATGTTGATTCCCGTAACGACAGTTGTCATTATTGGTACATATTTACTGTATAAGCAGCTCAGTGTATTTATTATTCGAGCATGTAAAAAGAGTAAACGGTTGTATTGGACGAGAACGAATATTATTACTCTTTCAGATTTAGCGTATCGAATGAGGGATAATGCAAGGATGTTCTTTATTGTAACGATTATTTCGACCGTTGCTTTTTCAGCTATAGGTACGTTAGTTGGTTTTGCTTCCATGACAAAAGGAGTGATGGATCAACCGATTGCATTTCATTATCACTCTGCACAGGAGAATGGAAACGAATTACAGCATGTACAAGCCATTGGGCAAACATTGAAGAAACATAAGATATCTGCTGAAAAAATAGATATTGTATCAAAGAAAACTGAAAATAAACCACTAAGAGATGCGACATTTGTAAGAGAATCTGATTATAAAAAGTATGCAAAGTTAACGGGGGAGCCAGTTGATTTATTAACTGAAAATGCAGTACTATTTCTATCGATAGAAATACCAGGTCCACCGAAAAAAGAGAGAACAACAATTGAATTACCGAATGATAACAAATCGTTGCAGGTAAAAAAAGTTAACACATCTTCTCTTGGTAAAGTACTTACTGGAAATATCTATGTAGTTTCAGAAACTCAATATAATCTACTACAAGATGGATTCAAAGAAGTAAAAGATTACATGTATAAAACAAAGGAAACAAAAAATGAAATTGAAGCTGGAAAAGAACTCACAAACCAAATAAAACCTTATCAAGAACATTCAAGGTTTAGTGCGGCAGAATATGATCAAAATCAGGCTTTACAATTTGCTGGACCTGTTTTATTTGTAGGATTCTTTATCGGAATTGTATTCTTTGTTTGTGCAGGTAGCTTTCTATACTTCCGCCTATTCTCTGACTTAGAAGATGATTATCGTTTATTTGATTCTATTCGAAAAGTAGGATTAACAAGTGGTGAGTTAGCAAAAGTAGTAACCATTCGATTAGCGTTATTATTCTTTGTTCCGATTGGTGTTGCAACGTTACACGGTGCAGTTGCATTAACAACTTTGGGACAAATGTTTGAGTATTCGCTGTTAAAAGAGAATGCAATTGTATTAAGTATATTTGTAGGAATTCAAATTGTATATTTCATTTTGATACGATCTCGTTATTTAAAGCAATTGAAGGAAAGATTGCGGATGAGTTAACATATAGTAGTTCATAAAATTCCCCTAACACATGAGGTTAGGGGAGTTTTTATTATATAAATAAAAACTTGGATATTTTTAAGAGTTTACATGTAATTTTTTAATAATTGCATATACAAATAATGATTTGTAGTTTTTGTGAACAGTCTTGTTTTTCACATATATTTGTCCTACACTTTATTTGTTTGTAAGAAGGCAATATACATATAGTGTAAAGTTATTAATTAATTTTATTAAATGTTAATAATGTGTAAGGAGGGTTTGTATGTTGAAATGGTTACAGAGCACAACAGACTTTGCGAGTAGTAAAAAAGGTGCGAAAATCATTGTTGTATCTTGGATTATTATTATGCTTGTACTAACAGGAGTCTCCAAACCAGCAAAGAAATACGCAAATAATGTAAGTGGTGATGGCATTCCGGAAAGCGCAGCATCCTTGCAAGCTGAAAAACAAGTAGAAAAGTATTTTCCAAATGATGAAGGATTACCGGCTATTATTGTATTTGATCAAAAAGAGGAAATGAAGGAAGAACAGTTACATAGTATTCAAGGAATGGCTGAGAAACTAGAAGGTAAGAAAATCAAACATGTTGAGAAAATTGTTCCAATCAGTGAAATGCCAGTCCAAATGTTAAAGGGCTTTTTATCTGAAGATAAAACAAGTTTTATTTTACCTGTAACAATGACAAGTAATTTAGAAGTAGAAGAGATTCATAATACGGTAAAGCAAATGAAAAAGGAATTAAAACAGGAATTACCTTCTAATATGGAGGCAAAAATAACTGGTCCAGCAGGGATTGCTGCGGATACGTTAGAAATTTTTAAAAATGCTGATGTAGTACTTCTATTATCAACAATTGGGTTGATTTTTGTATTATTAATTATGATTTATCGTTCGCCACTATTAGCAGTTATTCCACTCATAGCGGCAATTATTGTGTACCAAGTAATCGACCGAACCCTTGGTTTATTTGGTGAATTTGGCCTCGAAATAAAATCACAATCCTTGTCGATTATGTCAATCTTATTATTTGCGGCGTTAACGGATTATGCTTTATTTATTTTTGCAAGGTACAAGGAAGAGTTGCAAAAGCGTGAAGATAAATATGAAAGTATGAAGCAAGCGATGAGAAGGGTAGGCGAACCGATTTTCTTTAGTGGGAGTACTGTGCTTGCTTCGATGTTAATGCTGTTTTTCGCAGTATATAATGGTTATCGAAACTTCGCCCCGCTATTTTCTATTGCGCTTGTTGTCATTATTCTAGGTGGAATTACATTACTACCTGCCCTCTTTACGTTGTTTGGTAGAAAAGCATTCTGGCCGTTTATTCCAAAGGTTGGGCAGCAAAAAGAAAAACACGTGATATGGAAAAAGGTGAGTCATGCCGTAGTAAGTAGACCATATATTATTGGAGGAGCGGTTGCTGTATTTCTAATTGTATGCTCAATGAATATTTTTCAAATTAAGTATTCATTCAATCTATTAAAGTCTTTCCCGGACAATTTAGAATCCAGACAAGGATATGAATTAATTGAAAAGAAATACTCTCCTGGTCAATTGGCACCAATTACAGTTGTAGTAAATAAAGAGGGAAAATTATCAAATGAAGAAATCGTACAGTTTGTAGAAAAGCTAGACAAACAAAAAGGTGTAGAAGGGTTGAATCCTTCTATTGAAACGATTAAAAAGAACACAAGTCAATTATTGTCTGAGGATGGAAAAGCGGCAAAAGTACAATTAATTTTAAAAGATCAACCATACTCATTACAAGCAATGGACACGATTCAATCGCTTCAAAGTAAAGAAAGTGAATTTGTAAAGGATGGTCATGTTTATTTCGCAGGTGAAACAGCAAAGCAAGCGGATCTGCATGACATTAATAATCATGATACAACATTAATCGTTGTGTTAATCTCTATCTTAATTTTTATTTTATTAGGTATTCAAACAAAATCACTCATTGCACCAATTTATATGATTGGAACGATATTGTTATCATATTGTGCGGCATTAGGGCTTAGTATGTTCTTATTCCAGCATTTGTTTGGATATACTGACATGAGTTATCGCATTCCATTATATACATTTGTATTCCTTGTTGCACTTGGGGTTGATTACAATATTATGCTTGTTTCACGCATTAGGGAAGAAGCTACACACCATTCACTACGAACAGCCATTGAAAATGGGTTAACAGCGACAGGAGGCGTCATTTCTTCTGCTGGTATCATATTAGCGGCTACATTTGCTGTATTAACTACTCAGCCCTTATTAGAGCTGTTTATGTTTGGATTTGTAGTTGCACTAGGGGTTATTATCGATACATTTTTTGTACGGACATTACTTGTTCCAGCAATTATGTTTTTATTAAAGAAATGGAGTTTGTGGCCGCAAAAAATGAAGTAATATAGGATTTCAAAAACGTCTTTTTCGTCAGAATATTTGAGGGGAAAGACGTTTTTGTATTGAGAAAAATCTTGAAGCAGGAAAATGGAAGTGAGAAAACGAATGTTATTTATAAATGTAAGCGCATTCAGTGGAGAGGATAATATATTTTTAGGAGGGGTTATAGTGAACAGTAGTACAGCGAATAAACAAAAAGGTATTCAATTAATTCCGTTTACGGTCGATAAAGTAATAGAGCAAGTGAACGAAATCCCACCAGGTGTACAACTGATTCATGCTCCTGGTGCTTGGGAAAAGAGTGCAAAAGGAAAAGACATTGTCGTTGCTGTTTTAGATACAGGTTGTGATATAAATCATGTTGATTTAAAAGATCGAATTATTGGCGGGAGAAATTTTACTGAAGATTATGAAGGGGACCCGAAAATCTATCTTGATAATAATGGTCACGGTACGCATGTTGCAGGAACAATTGCAGCAGCAGAAAATGGGGTAGGGGTACTGGGCGTTGCTCCACTTGCAAAGTTATTAGTGTTAAAAGTATTATCAGGAGATGGTTCAGGAAGCTATCAACAAATTATTGAGGCTATTGATTATGCAGTGCGCTGGAGAGGGCCTAATCAAGAACGGGTACGAATCATTTCTATGTCACTCGGCGGGCCACAAGATGTTCCAGAGTTACATGAAGTCATTCAACATGCGGTGAAACAGGACGTACTCGTTGTATGTGCAGCAGGAAATAATGGAGATTGCAGTGATGAAACAGAGGAATTAGACTTTCCAGGTGCTTATTCAGAAGTAATTGAAGTAGGTGCTGTTAATTTAGAAAGGAAACTTGCTTGTTTTAGTAATTCAAATCAGGAAATTGATTTAGTCGCTCCAGGAGAAGAAATACTTTCTACTTATCCTGAAGGAAAGTATGCGGTATTAAGTGGGACGTCAATGGCAACGCCGCATATTGCGGGAGCATTAGCCCTTCTGATCAAACAATGTGAAAGAGAATATGGAAGAAAGTTATCAGAACCAGAAATCTATGCACAACTCATTAAACGTACTGTACCATTAGGATATGAGCGAACATCTGAAGGAAATGGTTTAATAGATTTATTAAAAGAATAATTGCTATTAAAAAACATCTCATTTAGACTTATCTTAGAGTCATAACGTTTTAGTAAATCAAAATAAAAGGACTGCACATATATGATATGTATAATATGTACGGTCTTTTTTGTTGGTTTGAATGTTGATTTTAAATAAAGTCGCGATGTTTTGAAAAAAGATTGATCAAAACTTGCTCTTAAAATATTCTAACGAATTATTTTTTTATAAATAAGTTTAATCATTTATTGTATTGCTTGTTCAACTACAATACCTGTTAATTGATTAACCTCTAGATAAACCAAGTAGTGACTTTATTTTATATTCACAATTGGTAATATTACACAACTAATCCTGTATCATTCAAACCTAAACATCTTCTTTAATAGTAGGAAAACCTTATGGTCTTATATCATATTCCCATTTATGAGTGCATTCTGTTAATATGTATCCTACTTTTCCTATTAAAAAGCCTAATTTCTCAATTTATTGTAGAGAAATTAGGCTTTTTTCATCACTCCATTAAAGCGCCCTATAGTTTAATGACTTGATTTACTGATTATATCTTCAATCATTCACTTTGAACTATATAGATATAGTTTTTGTTGCAACTGTTTGTTGAAATGCCTTATCATGCTCAACAATAACCATTGTGGAATTAAATTGTTGAATAAGCTCTTCAATCTGCATACGCGAATAAATATCAATAAAATTTAATGGTTCATCCCATATATATAAATGAGCTTTTTCACATAAACTTTTAGCAATAAGCAGCTTTTTCTTTTGTCCACCAGAATAATAAGATATATCTTTCTCAAATTGAATTCGGTCAAAATCCATCTTACGTAGGATGGATTTAAATAACGTCTCATCAATCTCGTGTTCTTCAATAAAGTCCGATAACGATCCCTTCAAATGAGAAGTATCTTGTTGGACATAGGAAATGATGAGTCCTGAACCTAAATTAACTGAGCCTGTATGCTGTATTGGATGTCCTAGAAGTAGTTTTAGGATACTACTTTTCCCGCTTCCATTCTTTCCATCAAGTACAAATCGGTCCCCTTGTTCAACTATGAAGCTAATTGGTTCATTTACTATTTGGTCATCATACTTAACAGACACATCAGTCAAAACAACCAATTCATTTGACTGAAATTTCAATTGTTCTAATTTTAACGACTCAGTTTTCTCCACATTTTTTAGTAATTTTGACTTTTCTTCAATTGCTTTTTGTTGCCTTGATTCAAGGCTCTTCGCTCTCTTCATCATCTTGGCCGCTTTATGTCCTACAAAACCCTTATCTAACTTAGATCCTGAATTCCTTGTTCCATTTTTGGAAGCTTCCACTTGATGAGACCAACCTGCTGAACGCTTTGAAGACTGTTTTAATCTCCCTATGTCTTTTTGAAGACGCTCATTTGTAGCCTCTTCGTGTTCCTGCTGTCTATCAAAATTTAACTTCCAAGAAGAATAGTTACCACTTTGAACTTCAATATTTGCTCTATTTATAGATAAGATATGGTCAACGCATCCATCTAAAAAGATTCTGTCATGTGAAATCAAAATAAACCCTTTTTTCTTCCTTAGATAATTAGAGACCATCTTTCGTGCATCAGTGTCTAGATGATTTGTTGGCTCATCAATTAATAGAAATTGACCCTCATTCAAAAACAGTGCAGCAAGCAACACCTTTGTTTGTTCTCCATTTGATAATGTTTTAAATGGTCGATACATGGCCTCGGCATCAACATTTAAATAGGATATTTCACGCAGAAATTCCCAATCTTCTGCTTGGGGACAAATTTCTTCAAGGATTTCATGAGTGAACTTGTTCTTATCCGAAACTGGGTAAGGGAAATAATTAAATTCTACCGAAGAAGTGATTTTCCCACTATACTCATAATTACCTAATAATAAATTAAAGAATGTCGTTTTACCTCGTCCGTTTCTACCAATAAACCCTAGTTTCCAATCCGTATCTATTTGAAAGTTTACACCTTCAAAAATATTATCAAAGCTACCTGGGTATGAAAAAGTTAAGTCTTGAACTTTTATCATTGACATAATAATTCCTCCTTTATATATCAACACTTTTCATATAAAGTCGGAATATCCATCAATTTTTTAATTCCTCCATATAAGTTTGATGGATATTAACGACTTATATAGAGCATTACATGTGTAACAATAGTGTCTGAATTACTCATTTTTTTCTCTCCTTTATTTGTAAGGTTACAGTTACGGATTAATAAATATCAACTTACCTATAAGAGAATAAAAAAATCCTCCCAATTTGTAATCGGAAGGATTAGTAGTTCACTTATACTTAATAAGTCCTTATTAATCATTGGAATCATGACAAATAAAGTATGAACTGATTTGTGAAAAATGGATAGACTAACCCTATATTTTGTAGTTTGAAGTTATTAATTTCAAATTAAAATATCGATTAGTTAATCATTATTCATCCATCAGTCCTCTCATAATTCTATTTTTAGAGTAACATTCTTTTTTATGGAATGCAATATCACAATCATCTTTACCTCAAATTACTGTTAACTACTTCTTTAGAATCAACAATGTATATTCCTTCTTTCTTTATACTTCCCCTCCATAAAAAAATCCTCCCCTTAGATAAACAGATTTTATTTTTTATCACAGGAATTTTATTTGTACTAATGATGAGTCATTTGCAAAAGATATCTAGCACAGCTAGAGGAACAGGGGCAGCGTTAGCAAACTCTTCTATGTATATTGGACAAACAATTGGAGCGGCAGTAGGGGGAATGCTATTTGCATCGTTCCATAATTTTATATCAATTGGCTATTTTACGGCTGCTTTATATGTTTTTTCATTACTAGTGTTTAGAAAAAGTGATCGATACATAAAGAAAGAAGTAGGAGAAAAACAGAGGGCTGTTTCTTAAAGAGAAACCATAAAAATATTATGTGAACAAAAGGGTGAAAAGCACTGTTTTAGGCACATTACTAAAACAGTGCTTTTCGTTTAGATTGAACAGTTGCAGCATTTTCATCTTCGATTCCTGCTTCTTCAATAATTCGTTTTTGGGCTTTATCCAATAGGTGATTGACTGCCTCACCAAAATAGTTAGCTTCGCGCTTTGTGCGGGCTGCTCGTAAACATTTATAGTTTTCTATCAGTTCCTCTTTTTCAGAGTCTGTTAAGAAATCTTCTATTTTCTTTTTTGGCATACGAAACACCCTTTCTTCTGACAGACGACGCAATTCAGAAATATTTATTCCTCATTATAACAGTAATTTTTAAATGAAGTATAGATTAACGCCGTAATAATTTGTCAATTTCTTGAATTTTTTCATCGACTTTACTAATCTGTGTGTTTTTGGCCTGTTCACCGCCGAGGGCTTGATGAAGTAAGAATGTTTGCCCTGAAATGGCAGTGACAATGGACACTTTAATAATTTCTTTTATAGTAATCACATCAAATAAGACGAGTCCCAGAAGTGCAGCAAGACTACCAGTCAAAATATCAGTGAAAAACCCAAGATGAAAAAATGTTTTTAAACGGCGTGGAAGCAATAACTTGCCTTGGTTATTGATAAGATGGGAAACGAAACCAGTCATGCCACCAATGAGAACAGCAGTTAGCCATTGATACATCTCCATCAAATCCACTCCTTTTAGTGAATAAGATTCGTTTTTTACATCCGTATTCCTTTTTAAATTTTATATAAGTATATTGAGAAAATTTGGTTTGGCTACATGCTCGTTCATTTTTATTATAACAGAAAATTCTGGTATATTTCAGTCTATTATGTGACGTTCTTTTTCATTATCATAAAATCTAGAAAAGGAGGGCGGAAAAATGAAAATAGATTACCGAATACGAAGTATGGAGAATTATACGCCAAATGTAGGACAACTTGTTAGTATGCTTGAGCATGCGAGAGCGGTTACATTGTATGAGATAAAAGATTTAACAGTAGAAAATTTAGATTTTATCTTGGTCGATGGTGGAAATTCTATCGGCGCATTGCTAAAACATATTGCCGCAATAGAAAAAGTTCATCAGCTCATTTCTTTCCAGAACCGAGATTTTACAAAAGAGGAGTTGAAGGGATGGAATGACGCTCTTTTTTTAGGAGAAGCGGGAGAAGAATTCGTGGGCATGAGGTGCAATACTACGTACAACTTTTTAATAAAGTTCGAGAAGAATCGCTGCGATATTTAAAAGAAAAAGATGATGCTTGGTTAATGTCAGAAGGTCGATGGGATAACGGGGGCATATATAATCAGTACTATTTGTGGTTCCATGTACTAGAAGATGAAATCAGCCATCGCGGACAAATAAGGACGATAAAAAAGTGTATATCTGAAAATTCGGTTAAATAAAGTAGCTTTTCAAAATAATATTACATATAATGAGATTAACTAAACTAAGAACGGAGTGATGTATTATGGCGATGATTTATATGGATGTTAAAGTAAATACAAAGGTGGACGGAAAGAGCGAGACTTTGTAAAGAATCGCGTCATCCTTCCACTGATCTCAAAATAGGGAGGATATAGATTTGAAGCAAAATTGTTTAGAAACATTCGGATGGGATTCTTTTTTTGAGGATCAATCTTTAGAAAAGTATGAAATAGGTCGAATTTTACTTGAACATAAGCACATGTACCGTATTATTTGTGATGATGGCGAATATATGGCAGAGTTATCTGGAAAGTTTCGTCATGAAGCATTAGATAAAGGTGATTATCCAGCAGTTGGTGATTGGGTGCATATAAAGAAAATAAAAGAAGAAAGCAAGGCAATTATTCATAGTGTTTTTCAAAGAAAAAGTTCCTTTTCTAGGCAAGCAGCTGGCGAAAGAACGGTTGAGCAGATTGTGGCAGCAAATGTTGATTATCTATTTTTAGTAAATGCGCTTAATCATGATTTTAATGTAAGAAGAATTGAACGTTATTTATTATTAGCTTATGAAAGTGGATCAATGCCTGTTATTGTTTTGACGAAATGTGACTTGTGTGAAGATGTGGAGCAAAAGATATTGGAAACAGAGGCAATAGCTATTGGTGTTCCAATCTTTGCAGTGGATAGTTTACAGCAAGCGGGAATTGAGTCCTTACAACAATTTGTCGCTTCTGGCAAAACGATTGCTCTTGTTGGTTCTTCAGGCGCCGGGAAATCTACTTTGCTAAATGCATTAATGGGAAGTGAAGTTGCAAAAACAGGTGGTATTCGCGAAGAGGATAGTAAAGGACGACATACTACGACACATCGTGAGTTGTTTCAATTACCAAGTGGTGGTTTAGTAATTGATACGCCAGGAATGCGAGAACTTCAACTATGGGAGGGAAGCGAAGCGATTCATGCGACGTTTTCTGATATTGAAAAATTTGCAGAAAAGTGCCGTTTTCGTGATTGCCAGCATGAAAATGAGCCTGGGTGTGCAGTTCGCACCGCTATTGATGAGGGGGTTTTAGAAGCAAACCGTTTGCAGAATTATAAAAAATTGCAAAGGGAAATTGCATACGCAATGAGAAAACAAGATCTAGCGCTTGCTCGTGCTGAGCGGGAGAAGTGGAAAAAAATAGCGAAGCAGAATCGGAGAAAGTAGAATAGAATGAGAAGCCAAAAGCTAATAGAATGCTTTTGGTTTTTTGTCATTTATTCTATAAAAATAGACAGTTATAGTCGAAAAATAAAGGAATTTGTTATAAGTATGTATAATTATTGAAAAGTAGACTATTTATAAAGGAGAAGAGTATGGGAGTGTATTGGGGAACGAAAAGACATTCTTGGCTTAGCTATGCCTCATTTTGGTTAAGTATTTCATTTTTTCTTATCTTTTTGATTGAGGTGTTTGTACTTAAAACACTTTTAAATAGTTCGAGTGGTGCAATGCAAATTATTAAATATTTTTATTTCATATTTGTACCATTAAATATCGTGATTAGTTTAAGACTATTGTTTAAAAAGAATGAAAAGAAAACATTACCGATTTTTAGCTTTATTGTATCGGTACTATTCGCCAGCTTGATAGTGGTATTAGCTTTAGTTGCTATAGGGAAAGTATTTTGATGAAAAACAGGAATGATAAATGTCATTCCTGTTTTTTCATGATTTATATACAGTAAAACTTTAATCAGTGAGGTTTTTCTTCTCCCCACTGATTATCAGCCTTCACCAATCGGGCTTTTACTGGTAGTTCATCCTCAACCTAATTTCTTAGCTTTCGCTGAATTTTGAGGTGGGAGTGTTACTGCCAGCAAATAGCGGGATAAAAGTAGTGTAGTATAATAGGCAGAAGAATATAGCAAGTCAATTGATGTATGGTACAATAAGCTTGATAGTGATAGAGAAAAAGGGTATATAAAATACTCATCGTTTTTTAGTAAGAGAGGGGTTATCTTATGCTATACGAGGATTTAATGTCATTATTTCAAGCTGCTCCAATGGAAGATGGAAAAAATGGCTGGAAATATGTAATCCAAGAAGAAGATGGTAAGTACTCAATTGTTAATAGTGTATCAACAGAACATATGAGTGTAGAATTGTTTTTTAATGAATATGATGAGTTGCGAATTACTTTATATAAAGAGGGTCAGCCGATTACAACTATACAACGAATAGTAATCTTAAAAACCGAGTTAGAAGAGGATGGAGAAGGTATTCAGTTTGTTTTAGAGCGTATGCCAAGCCGAATGATTCGGTTACAATTAAAGCCATTCCTCGCAGTAGAAATGGCTTTGTATTGGGAAGTTTGTGAAGATTGTGAGTAAAAAAGCATCCGTACATTAATCTGTACCCTTTGTAAAGGACATTTTTAAAAAAAGTTATGCAACATCAAAAAGATGATTTCTGTATTCAACAGGAGTCATCTTTTTTAAATTCCATTGATATCTATAATGATTGTAATACGTCATGTAGTTCTTAATTTCATTTTTTAATTGTGCAAAAGACTCACAAGGTTTTATATATGCTTCATCTTTAAAATGACCAAAAAATGATTCTTGTGGGGCGTTATCCCAACAGTTTCCTCTTCTTGACATGGATTGTCCTAATCTATATTTCTTGACCAACTTTTGATAAATAGGACTTGTATAGTGAGAGCCTTGATCAGAATGAATAAATGCTCCTTCGGCTAACTTTACCTTTCTATTCTTCTTTAGCTTTACAAGTGTATCTATGGCTAAATCTAACGTAATTCGACTAGAAACGTGGTAAGCCAAAATTTCATTGGTTGATCCATCCTTAATAGTCGATAAATACGCTTTCTTTCCTTTTCCGTAAAATAAATAAGTGATATCGGTAAGTAATACTTTTCCCGGGATGTTTTGTTTGAATTCTCGCTTTAATAAGTTTGGGACCACTCTATGTTCTTGCGTCGCTTTCATCATTTTTTTATAAGGATTCGCTTTCCGAATCTGGCAAACAATCTTGTATTTTTTCATAATTCTTCGTATACGCTTCAAATTGTAAACAATATGAAATTGCCCCTCCAATGTCATTTTTATTTGACGGGCTCCTTTTTGACGTCCTTTAAAATGAAAAGCTTTTAATATGATTCTCTTCACTTTCTCGTCTTTTTTATCCATTTGTTTTCGTTGTTCTCTAGCTTTCAAAGAGAAATAGTTATAATATCCAGAACGTGAAACGCCAGCTATCTTACATAAGTGACTCACCATATTTCTTAGGTTATATTTTACGATAACAGAACGAATCAAGATATATTTTTTACTAGGTAGTAACGTTATTTCCTTTTCATCCTCCCTTCCATAAGTTTGATCTTTTTTAACAGCTCATTTTCAGCTTTTAGTAAGTTCCGTTCAGCTTCTAAACGCGCATACTTTTCCTCTAAAGTAAGTTCTCTCTCTAAAGATCTCCCTAGGTTTTCTTTACGTGTATCACGTAATCCTAATACACCATTTTTTCTATAAGCGGCACACCATCTATCTCTTGACGACGTAACACGCTTCATTCCGATCATATCTATATCAAAACCATATTTTTCAAAAATGTCTCGTGGTAACTTTCCTTTTCTATTTTCTTCAATAAATATGCGCTTAAAGTCGTCTGTATAAGTAATTCCTTTCTCACTCATAGATTTTACGTATGGATTCTTTGATAGCGTTTGAACCTCTTTTTCTGTAAATAGCTTTTTCGTCATTGTGAAATTTCTCCGATTCTAATTTTTCTCCTATTATACAAGAAATACCCTATAGAATAGACTTTTTTTAAGTGTCTATTCTATAGGGTACATTTTACATAACGGATGCTTTTTTACTATGTTTTCTCTAGCTGTTTATATGCGATAATTGGAAGAAGGATGATGCTAACCCATCCGATTATTGGATACAAGATGTGAAGAAGTTCACTGTAACCAATATAGCTAAAACAATAACTAATTAGTAAAATAAAATAAATAATATTGTTGTTTTTCCAGCCAGTGATAGATTGCATTTGTTTTGTCATCCCAAATACATTTCCAACTAATGTTGTAAACACTTCTCCAAAAATAATCAGGACAAAGAAGAAATGGAAAGTAGCATTAAATCTTCTTACTACTTCAGCCATAGGAATATTATATTGATAAAATTGGTCAACAGATAAAATGGCTAAATGACTACATAATAGAATAAAGCATAGTCCAGCTCCTCCTAAAATTCCGCCCCATAGAATCGCTTTTCGATCTTTTACTTCACTTGCTAACGGTACTAGAACACTTTGGGCGAGAGAAAGATTTAAGGCGACATATGTAAGTGGACTTGTTATCCATTTCATGTTCCAACTTTCTATAGGAATAGTGTTAAAGATAGGTATTGTGCCATGAATAAAAGTTGTAATAGCAAGTCCGATAATGAAAATCATCATAATTGGTACTACAAGTGTATTTACTTCAAATACACCTTGTAATCCACGACTACCAATAATGATACATGCGATAACTGTAATGAAAATACCGAGTTGTCGTGGTAGCCGAAGTTGTTCTTCGAATACAGCACCAGCGCCTGATAGCATAACACTTGTCACACCAAAAAGTACGAGTAATAACAAAGTGTTTACCACATTTCCAAATACATCACCAAATAAATATCTGTTAAATTCCTGAGCGGAAAATGCACCGATTTGTGAAGAAAGCAACATCATTTTCGTTCCTAACCAAATGAAAAAAAATCCACTTACGCATATTCCAATTGTTCCGTATAATCCGTTAATCGTAAAAAACTCAACAATCTCTCGCCCAGTTGCAAATCCAGCTCCGACGACAGTCCCAATATAAGTAGCAGCAACTTTTTTAGCTACTTGCCATTGCTGATTATCCATGTAATCCCTCTTTCTACTATGATGAGCTTGACCTATTATTATGTATATGTGTGAGCTTGGACAATTAGACATATGAAGTGCAAGAAAGGGTACATGGATTTCTCGACATTTAGGAATGATTAAAGTTGTTAAAACTTTGTTACATATAAGCGGATGATTTGGACGAGTAGGGAATTTATGGTACAATAAGAATGTATTATTAAAAGAGAATAATTATAAAAAGAAAGAGGAGTGGATTGAATGAGTACGAAAACAAATGTTGTTGAAGTATTAAACAAGCAGGTAGCAAACTGGAATGTGTTATATGTAAAAATTCATAACTATCACTGGTATGTGACAGGCCCACACTTCTTTACATTACATGAAAAATTTGAAGAATTTTATAATGAAGCAGCAACATATATTGATGAATTAGCAGAACGTATTTTAGCGTTAGAAGGAAAACCACTAGCAACAATGAAAGAGTATTTAGAAACATCTACTGTACATGAAGGAACAAGTAAAGAATCAGCTGAAGAAATGGTGAAAACATTAGTAAATGATTTCTCAGCAATCATTCAAGAATTAAAAGAAGGTATGGAAGTAGCGGATGAGGCTGAAGATGAAACATCAGCAGATATGCTATTAGCTATTCATACAACATTAGAACAACATGTTTGGATGTTGAGTGCCTTCTTAAAATAAGACATCAAAACCTATTGAAAATTCTTTCAATAGGTTTTTTTATGATTTTTCAGCTTTCTTTCTATGGTATAATATAGTAAAAAGGAGGCGATGCAATGTTTCGCTTTTTCAAAAGTGGAAAAGAGGAGAGGTCAATTACGAAAGACGAATTAGAGCAAGCAATGGCTAAATTTCTGGAAACAAATGCAAATATTGTTTATACAGTATTAGTCAATGAGGATTATACAGTGAATTATGACTTGTTAAAACCGTATTTACCAGCATTTCCTACAAATACGTTCATTATAACGAAGGAAACGCTCGAGGTATTTGAACATACAGAAGAAAATCTAAAACTCGTAAAAGAGATTGATCTTGTGCAAAGAGCAGTAGACCAATATGTTACAGAAAAAGAAATGTTTCCTATTGTAGAAGATGATGAGGATCGTCTTATATGTGGAATGAAACTAGCGCCGTATTTAGATCGTATATTAAAGCGAAAATTATATATTTCAGAGAAGCATTATTTAGTTTCAAGCCAGCCAGATAAAAGTAAAAAAAGTATTGTTTAACATGAAAACAACAATTATATATTGTTGTTTTTTTGGTGAAAAGAAATGTGAAAGTATAGTATAGTTCAATTTATAGATTGACTTTTCTGTCAATTTAGCATTTAATTGTATGTAAGAGATAGAAAGGAGTGATGTATTATGAAAAATTGTAAGTCAGTTAGCAAACGTCATCCTAAGAGTAGGAGGAGTTACTGTTAATCTGATATTCAAAATTTGACAGTATGTTTACCGGAACCTTAGGATGACTGAAACCGTGTTAGAGAAGTATATATTCCTAAAAAGGTTACGGGAGGTAAGTGTGGATGAGTAAGATTACTTATATTGGTTTGTTAAATGAGACATTAGAATGTTATGCAAAGGATGGTAGTTTAGAAGCATACCATTATATTACCAAAAATGCTGATAAGATAACTGGTAATAAAGCTCAAATATATAATTTTAAATATGCATTAGCAAGCGCATCTGGGCTTGAGAAAGAAGCTTTACATATAATGAAAGAAGCGATTGTAGAAAATGAGTTTTGGTATGGGTATGAGTATTTAATTACAGATGCCGATTTGAACCCTCTTCATAGATATGAAGAATTTCATCAGATGATTCAGTTATGTAAAGAAAGAGAAGAAGTAGCAAAGAAATCTGAACAATTTGATTTGAAAGTTGTACAAGGAAATAGCGGTATTCATAACAATCTACTTATTGCATTGCATGGTGATCAAGAAAATATAAAGATAGCAGAACCATATTGGCAATCGGTTGTGTCTCAAGGGTATTTATTAGCATTACCGCAGTCTTCTCAAATTCAATTTTCAGAAGGATACGTATGGGATGATATAGAAAAGGGATCTCGTGAGTTAAAGGAGCACTATGAAAGTATTGTAGCTAGTAATCATGGTGAGGTAGAGCATGTAATTATTGGAGGGTTTTCCGCTGGAGCAAGAGTTGCGTTACATGCAATCTTAAACGAACATATTATTGTAAAAGGCTTTGTTTTTGTAGCGCCATGGATTCCTGAGATTGAAGAGTGGGAAGACTTGCTGGATAAATTGAAAGATAAAGGTATTAAGGGATATATTATTTGTGGAGATCAGGATGAAGATTGCTTTGCATGTACACAGAAGTTTGTGAAACGATTGGAAACAAAAAATATAAATCATGAGTATAAGGTTATTTCTAACTTAAATCACGATTACCCTGAGAATTTTGAAGAAATCTTACAAGAAGCAGTTAAATATATTGAGGGTACAGATTTATAAAAAACTTAGGCCAA
Source organism: Bacillus sp. FSL K6-0042 (assembly GCF_038006685.1). Classification (NCBI taxonomy): domain Bacteria; kingdom Bacillati; phylum Bacillota; class Bacilli; order Caryophanales; family Bacillaceae; genus Bacillus; species Bacillus sp. FSL K6-0042. The sequence continues at coordinate 1,183,914 of NZ_JBBOVS010000001.1, read as the reverse complement.
AAAAAGTGCATCACTTTATGTGACGCACTTTTTTTGTATATTATAAATGAAAAGCTTCTGCTAATAAACGATACGATTTTAATTTATCCTCAAATTGATGGGTGATGGTTACAAGCATAAATTCCTCAGTATTGTAAGCCTTACTCAAGTTTAAGATTTGTTCTTTGACGTAACGTTGATCACCTACAATCATACGTTGCCGATTTTCTTTAATGCGGAACAAATCATAGGCACTATAAGGATAGTTTTGTGCTGTTTCAATGGAAGGAGTACCAGTTGTGCGTTTTCCTTGTTCTAATAATAGAATTGATAAATCTAGACTAGACGCAATTTTCTCAGCTCCTTCAGTCGTTTCTCCACAAACAACAAAAATAGAAACAATTGATTTTGGTTTGTCTCCTAAGAAAGATGGCTGGAATTGTTCTTGATAAGCTTTCATCACTTCAGGACCACCATAGCCGTTGATAAACTGAGCAAAGACAAAAGAAGCCCCTTGTTTTGCTGCAATCATGGCACTTTCTCCACTGGATCCAAGCATCCATATTTCAGGTGCAGTAGGAATGACAGGCGAAGCTTTTAGGTTTGCATATTGATGATTTTCAGGTGCGTTGTCATGTAAGTACATGGCTACATCCTGAATTTGTTCTGGATATTGGTCGAGTGAAATCATTTTTCCTTCTTGCAGCGCGCGAGTTGCGATGGGCATACCACCTGGTGCTCTACCAACTCCAAGATCGATTCGATTTGGATAAAGCGCTTCTAATACACGGAAATTTTCAGCGACTTTATATGAGCTATAGTGTGGAAGCATAACGCCACCGGACCCCACACGGATGCGATTTGTTTTCGCTGCAATATGAGATATGAGCACTTCAGGACTTGAACCAGCTAAACTGACAGAATTATGATGTTCAGACACCCAAAAGCGAGTAAATCCTAGTTTTTCCACTTCTTGAGCAAGTGTTACTGTATTGGAAAAAGCTGCAGTTGCTGTACTGCCATCGGAAATAGGGGATTGATCTAATACACTTAGTTTAATCATAGAATATACCTCTCTATCTTAATGTACATTCTATTATATATTTACTTACGAAAAATGCGTAAAGAAATGCTCACATGAACAAGTGAATGCTTTCACATCCGCTTGTTATGAGAAATTCCACGTTCATAATGATTCATTTCCACTAATGTTAAAATATATTCGTAGTTATCGATTTCCATCTTAATTTGATTACGATCATCTTCACTTAAATTTACATCCAATAATTTTTTGCATAGTAGTTGTTTTTTCAATTCTAAATGTTTTTTTGTTTCAGGATAGTCGTAAGTACGTTTCATATTTATCAATCCCTTCCTTACATTTCCTATCTATATCCTCATTATATGATAAGAAAGGGATGATGAGAGCAAATCTCTGTGAATTATTAGTGAATATTCAGAAAAAAATGTGTTGTTCTACTATACTCATGAATACAATTCAGAGAATCACTGTTTTGTATTTTCAAAGTAAGGGGTGGAATGATGCGAGTGCATACACAATCCCATGTCACAACTGATGAAATGGTGGGAATTATTGATAAGGGATTACCGAAAACAGTAGAGCCAAAACAAATCATTGTAATTGGTGCTGGAATGGCTGGTTTAGTATCAGCATCCTTACTTAAAAGCGCAGGACATCATGTGAAAATTTTAGAAGCGAATAACCGTATAGGAGGCCGAATTGAGACTATTAGAATGGAAGACACAGGATTATATTTAGATGTTGGAGCAATGCGCATTCCATATATACATACATTAACGATGGCTTATATAAGAAAGTTTGGGCTACAAGTGACCCCCTTTATTAATCGAAATGAGACGGATATTATTTATGTGAATGGTAGAAAAACGACATTACAACAATACGAGAAAAATCCAAGTATTTTAAGATATCCAGTAGTGATGAATGAAGAAGGAAAAACATCTGAAGAATTATTATTGTTAGCAGTGCAGCCAATTATTGATTTCATTAAAAGAAATCCAGATAAAAATTGGGGGATTGTTGAAAAAGACTTTGGGAAGTATTCAACAGCGCAGTTTTTAAAATATCATCCTTATCAATATAATACGTATTTTTCACCAGTAGCAATTGAAATGATTGGTGTACTTTTAGATTTAGAAGGATTTTTAGAAAGATCATTTGTTGAAACGTTACGTTTTATATATATTTTGCAGCAAGAAAGTGGTTTTTGTGAAATTAGTGGGGGCAATGATAAATTACCAAAATCTTTTTTGCCTCAGTTAGAGAGAGATATTATTTATAATCAAAAATTAATGAAGATTCATCAATATGATAAAGGTGTGACAGCATATTGCAGACATGAAGAGACCTTTGAATATAGCAGCATAACAGGTGATTTAGTTATTATTACAATTCCATTTTCCACAATGCGCTTTGTGGAAATTGATCCTTTCGATTCTGTATCACATGAAAAATGGAGAGCTATTCGCGAATTACATTATATGGCTGCTACTAAAATAGGAATTCAGTTTAAAAGTCGCTTTTGGGAAGAACAGGGTCAATTAGGAGGAAGGATTATAACGGATTTACCAATCCGTTATGCATATTATCCGAGTCATGGTATTGGTTCAAAGGGACCTGCTATTATGCTTGGAAGTTATACATGGTCTTATGATGCATTATTATGGGATGGATTATCGAAAGGTGATCGTATTTATTATACATTACATAACTTGGCGACTATATTAGGTGGTCAAGTGTATGATGAATTTGTGTCAGGAGTATCCAAAAGTTGGACATTAGATCCGTATGCGTTAGGAGGGTTTGCTATTTTTCAAGCTGGTCAAGAAGCAGAATTGCAACCGGAAATTGTAAAACCTGAAGGGAAAATTTATTTTGCTGGGGATCATACAACACTTAATCATGGATGGATACAAGGAGCGATTGAGTCTGGAATACGTACAGCGGTAGAGGTGAATCAATTGATTGTATGAGTATTAATAGTAAGGGGAAGGAAAGTGTCGTGACGAATATAACTAGAGATAGGTATGTATGAATTTGGTTTGAAAATAAGTGAAGTTCAGAAAAGTTATTTATTACATAAGTCGCTGCTACGGAGAAAAAAGTGACTTGCACTCGTTTTCTCTCTTTGTTTTCACTGGGCATGGGGCAGGAAAAGGATCTGACCGCTTCTATGCATGGTCGGATGCTCTCTTCCATCTGAAAAAGAAAGATTTTATGCCGTTTTTAAAATTTGTATTTATATATAGTGTTAAATGTTATTATATATAAAAGAATAATAGGGAGTGTTTGCAATGGATCCATTATTACTTGATTTTCCTTCTGAATTTTACACAGACAGGCTTCTTATTCGCATGCCGAAACCAGGAGATGGAAAAGTAGTATATGAAGCTATCAATGCATCGATAGAAGAACTGAAGCCGTGGATGGTTTTCGCTCAAAAAGAGCAAACAGAAGAAGAAATCGAAGCGAGTATAAGAAGGTCACATATTCAATTTTTACAAAGGGAAGATTTAAGGTTACTAGTATTTTTAAAAGAAACAGGTGAATTTGTAGCTTCTTCTGGATTGCATCGTATTGATTGGGAAATACCAAGATTTGAAATTGGATATTGGATAGATTCGCGTTTTGGCGGAAAAGGCTATATGACAGAAGCTGCGCAAGGTATTATGGATTATGCTTTTTCTGAGTTGAAAGCAAACCGGATAGAGATTCGTTGTGATTCGCGAAATGTAAAAAGTAGAGCGATACCTGAGAAGCTAGGTTTTAAATTAGAAGGGATTTTAGAAAGCAGTAGTGTAGCAGTAGATGGTAAGGGACTCAGGGATACATGTGTGTTTGCGATGACAAGAAACAGGTATGAAAAAAAAGAGCTATAAAGTATTAGCTCCTTTTTATGATTTTTTAGCGAATTATGGTACGGGATGTCCATTCGAACTTTCAAAGATGGTAAACCATTGCTGACGATCTAATGTAAGTTTTGTTGCAGCGATAGCTGACTTCACGCGATCTAATTTACCAGAGCCAACGATTGGCATCATTTTTGCTGGATGAGCAAGTAGCCATGCGTACATGACAATATCGATGCCATCAACATTTAGTTCATTCGCAATCTTTTGTAAAGTTTCTCGTAAGCGTACAGCACGTTCATTTTGACTTGTAAAGATTTCTCCACCAGCAAGAGGAGACCAAATCATAGGACTGATTCTTTTTTCTTGGCATAAGTTAATTGTACCTTTTTCAAAATGCTCAAGCTGCATCGCAGATACTTCAATTTGATTTGTAATGAGCGGAAAATCTAAATATGAGCTAAGCATATTGAATTGAGACGGTAAAAAGTTAGATACACCGAAATGACGAACTTTTCCTTCTTGTTTTAAACGTGTGAAAGCTTCTGCCGCTTCACTTGGGTCCATAAATGGATCAGGTCGATGAATCAGTAACAAATCAATATAATCAGTATGTAAGTTTTGTAGTGACTGTTCCACGCTTTTTACAATATGTTTCGTACTTGTATTATAGTGAGCGACATATCGCTTTGGAAACTTTGGAGATGGGGGAGCGATTCCACATTTTGTGACAATTTGCATGTTATCACGTAAAGAAGGCTGTAATTGTAATGCTTCCCCGAATAATGATTCACACGTATATCCTCCATAAATATCGGCGTGGTCAAAAGTTGTAATCCCCATCTCCATACAATTTTCGATAAAAGAAAGTAATTCTTGTTTTGGCATATTCCATTCTGCTAAACGCCAAAATCCTTGAATGATACGAGAGAATTCAAGGTTATTAGCCATTTGAATTCGTTCCATTTTGAGTAGACCCCCTTGATGAATGATGATATTTTTGAAAAGGCTTTCTTGTTCGGTACTATTATATAGTTATTGGACTGTACTTACAATGAATATGTCTTTGCTGTAAAAAACGATTTTACCCCGCATTAACGGGCAGTAAGCCCTCACCTCAAGAGTAAGAGAGAAACGAGGAAGATAGGTGAGGGATAACTGCCCCTAAAAGCCCGATTCGTTCAACTAACCATCAGTGGGGGATGAAGAAAAAACCTACTGATGGAAGTTTCACTTTATCTGTATGGTATAATGTACGAAGATGTAGGTATAAGGAGATGTACGAAATGATTCCAGTAACAATTTTAACTGGTTTTCTTGGATCGGGGAAAACAACATTATTAAATCGTATTTTATCGGAAGAACATGGAAAGAAATTAGCGGTTATTGTAAATGAAATAGGGCAAATTGGCATCGATAATCAATTAATTATGAATGTAGAAGAAGAAATTATGGAAATGACAAATGGCTGTTTATGCTGTACAGTGCGTGAAGACCTACTTGTTGCTCTAAAACAATTATTGGATGTAAAAGCAGAAGGGAAAATGGATTTTGATGGTCTAGTGATTGAAACGACAGGTCTTGCAAACCCAGGGCCGATTATCCAAACGTTCTTTTTAGATCCAGTTATTCAATCAGCATACAAAATTAATGGTGTTGTGACAGTGGTAGATAGTTATCATATACATAAACATTTTGAAAAAGGGCTAGAAGCGAAAGAACAAATTGCTTTTGCAGATATCGTTTTAGTAAATAAATTAGATTTAGTTGGAGAGGAAGAAGAGAAAGAACTCCTTACTGAATTACAAGGGATTAATCCAACAGCAAAATTAATCTCAACGACAAATTGTGAAGTAGATATCCAGGCCTTACTAGAAATTCAAACGTTTAAAACGGGTGATACATTAGAGATTTATCCACATAAAGAGCATCATCATTTAGAAGGTGTAAAATCATTTGTATTACGTGAAGAGCGGCCGTTAGATTTGCAAAAGTTAAACGAATGGATGTCAGCTGTAGTTCAAGAATTAGGAGAGTATTTATATCGATATAAAGGAATTCTATCGATCGATGGAGTAGATCGCCGTATTGTTTTTCAAGGTGTTCATACACTATTTGCTGCTTCTTACGATAGAGAGTGGCAAGAGGGAGAAGAGCGCGTGAGTGAAGTGGTCTTTATCGGGAAAGATATTAATAAAGAATGGTTCCAAGAACATTTTAAAGAATGCGTAAAATAAGCCTGCTAATTTAGCAGACTTATTTTTGTTATTAATCTCTGCCGGCTTCAACTAATTTCTTCGCGACAATTGCTGGTTTAGCATGAAACATAGTCATGTGATCACCTTGTGTAGTTACTAAACGAAATAATCCAAGGCGATTTGACATGTGAGGGTGCCATCCTGAATCTTTACCTTGTGGAACTGCCATATCTTCAGTTAAATAGAAATAACTTTTTGGAATATTTAATTGATAAAATTTCGTAAGGTCCAGCTTTTCAAAAAGTGGTCCAGCTGGTTCTGGTGTAACAGTTTCGTGAATTTTTTTCGCTAAGTCGAGATTAGCATTATTCATAAAGGTTTCTCGCCAAATAGGAAAAGGCAATTGGATAGCACTATTTTTCGATTTTTTTGCAAGCTCGGTCCAAAGCGTTTTTCCTTCGGCTGGGATTTCATCAGCTGCACTTTCTCCATTTGCTAGAACAAATGCATTCATAAAGACAAGTCTGTGGATTCGATCTGGAATTTGTTCGGCAACTTTTGAAATAACAGTACCACCAAAACTATGACCAACAAGAACAAAATCCGTTATGTTTCTTTCCTTCACATAGTTGACTACTGATTTGACATAATCAGTGTGTTTTACAGCTTTATTCGTATCTTTTCCATGCCCAGGTAAGGTAGGAGTATATACTTTATGTCCCATTTGTTTCAACTCATTAGCTGTTTTATCCCAATAGCTAGAATCTCCCCAAGCACCGTGAACGAGTACAAACGTAATTGGTTTTTGACGTACTACATCAATATCTGCCTCTATTTTTGCTTCTACTGGGATATGGAAGCTATTACTGCTAAGCATGATTAAAATAGCAGAAAGGCTTACGAATAAGAACTTGAATACTTTCAAAACAAACCCTCCATTTACTACTGATTTTGCATATATGTACATATATTTTCGCTGAAAGATTGTTTTTATTCTTTTGGAGTATAGTTATTAAAAGTAGTAGTGTTTACTTTGTAGAAAAAAGGACATTATTGTACGTTATTAGCATTACATCTTTAGTTAATGAAAAAAAGTGAAACAATTATATTTTTGATGCGGAGGTAGAATATGAAACATGACCATCTTGTTCTTCTATTAATAAACAAAGATTAGTAGAAAATAATAAAAAGCCTGTTTTCACAGGCTTATACTTTCATCTATAAGTAATTCCATTACAACCCCAACAACCGGTCCTTCATCGTCTATATCACCAGTTAAGTGAAAACCGAAAGACTCATATAGTTTCATTGCTAGTTTGTTTTCTGGATGAAGACTTAAATAAATCTTTTTGCATTGAAATTTTTGTTGTAAATACTGGATAAGCAGATGGAGAAAACGTTTTGCATAGCCATTTCCTTGAAAATGGTAATCAATCATAAAACGATCTAGCCATATGCGATCATCTTTTTTTGAATACCAACCATACATTGCGTAGCCAACAAGTGTTTCTCCATCATATAAGCCTACTGACGTTCCGTTTTCTTCATATAGGGATTCCGCTAAAGAAAATGCATTACTTTCAATAAATTGCTGCTGCTCTGTTGCTACGTCTAAAGCAGCGACTGAACGCCAATTATTTGCTGTTACTTCACAAATGTGAAGATTCATAGTTCCAACTCGCTTTCATAACATAGTATATCTTTAAAACTAATATGGATAATTTTACTTGTTATTTTGTTGAAGTCAAGCTGCTGAATATGAAAAAAGACAGTTGAATATGTTTCAACTGTCTGAAAGGAAATATAAATTTAGTTTGTAGCTTCTTTTAAAGTGTTCACGTTTTCTTCCATTAATGTGAAGTAATCTTTATTTTTCTTTGCATCATCTTCAGAAATAGTAGCAAGGTGGTTTAAACGTAAAATTTTCGTTCCTGTTTCTTTTTGAATAACTTCTGCTACTTTTGGAGTAGAGAATGTTTCAAATAAAATATATTTCAAACCATGCTCTTTTGCTGTTTTTGTAATGTTAGCAAGTTCTTTTTGTGATGGTTCATCGGAAGCGGAGATGCCAGCAACTGGTATTTGTTTTAAGCCATAGCGTTTTTCCCAATATCCATATGCAGCGTGAGAAACTAAAATATCTTTCGTTTTTGCATCTGAAACAACAGATTTAAAGTGATCATCTAAGTCAGTGAACTTTGTTTGTAGGGCAGCGAAGTTTTTCTCAAATTCTTTTTTATGATCTGGTTGCAATTCTACGAGTGCATCTTTAATTTTTTCAGCCTGCTTCATCGCAAGTGTAGGATCAAGCCATACGTGTGGGTCTTTGTCATGATGGTGATTTTCTTCTTCTTTATGACTTTCCTCGTGCTCATGTTCTTCTTCTGATGAAGCGATAAGATCGAAACCTTTAGATGCATTAACAACTTTTACGTTCTCTTTTTTTAATGCTTTTTCCATTTTTTCTGCAAACGGCTCTAATTCCGCACCGTTATATACGAATAGGTCTGCCTTCGCAACTTGTACCGTTTGTTTTTGACTTGGCTCATATGTATGAGAGTCAGCGCCAGGTGGATAAATTGTTTCAACATTTACATAGTCACCACCGATTTTTTTAGCGAAGTCAGCAAGTGGAAAAATAGTTGTATATACAGAAAGTTTTCCATCTTTTTTTGCAGCTTCGTCTTTTTTGCTGGCACACCCAGCAAAAATTAAAGTGAAAATAAGTATAAAAGAAAATACCATTAACCTTTTCTTCATGTAATTCTCCTCTTTTCTTTCTTTTCCAATTTTATTTTCTCCAAAATAAGAGAAAAAATATCTTTTTGTTATAAAACGGAATAATTACGTTTTAAGTTGCGAACTTAGTATAATACATCTTTACGAAAGTTGCAATAAATAATAATCATTCCGATTTGATTTTGTTATAAAGTTGTCAAAAAGAACAGTATTAATTTTTATGAATGTCGCATATGTGACAACACTCCTTTCATATATTGAGGTAGAGGGTATGAAAAGGGGATGAGTAATTGGATTACATAATGGAAGCAATCTTATTGATACTAGCAGTAGTTTTGCCATTAACATGTGTTTTGATTTTCCTCAAGACATTAATAAGTAATCTAGGTGACTCTAGGATAATAACCAAGTTACCAACAGAGAAAAAAGGAGAGAAGAGTAAGTAAAGCACTTGCATCACGCATAGTGCTTTACTTATGATAGAATAAGAAAAAGGAAACTCCTAGAAATAGGATTTGTACTGCCTGTTTGGACGGTATAAAATTAGATAAAGAGGTATAAAGATAAATGAATAAAAGAACAGCCTTAGTACTCGGTGCGAGTGGTTTAGTTGGACAAGAAGTGACGCAGCTATTACTTGACTCAGATTACTATGATTCGGTTATGGTTTTTGTAAGAAAGCCACTGCAATGGGAACATGAAAAGTTACAGCAGAAACAAATCGACTTTTCTATATTAGAAGAGTATAAAGAATTTTTTGCTGTTGATGATGTTTTTAGCTGTCTTGGGACAACAATTAAGAAAGCAAAAACGAAAGCGAATTTTAAAAAAGTAGATTATGAATATACATTACGAGCAGCTTGTTTAGCGGAAAAACAAGGAGTACAAAATTTTCTTGTAATTTCTTCTATGGGTGCTAATCCAAAATCACTTTTCTTTTATTCACAAGTAAAAGGGAAGATGGAGGAAGAGCTTCAAAAGTTGGTAATTGGCGGGATTCATATATTTAGACCATCACTATTGCTAGGAGATCGAGAAGAATTTCGTTTTGGAGAAAGAATGGCTGAGAAGATATCTGGTATTTTGCCATTTGTATTTAATGGTACTTTAAAAAAGTATAAGCCGATTACAGCCGAGCAGGTTGCAAAAGGGATGTACTTAGCGGCACTACGTGAAGAATCTGGTGTCCATATTTATAATTCTACAGAGATTACAATGATGGAATAATGAAAACGAGAAGGGGAGCCCTTCTCGTTTTCATTATTGTGTATTAGCGGCGAGTCGGGGCTATTTTACCACGAGCACGTTGATATTGGTGGGGCTCTTGTAATTCAAATCCAAGTTCATTAGCAGCTGTTCTTGGGAAATATGGATTGCGAAGTAACTCGCGACCGATAAAGATTAAGTCCGCTTCATTATTTGCTAAAATTTCTTCTGCTTGTATCCCACTTGTAATCAATCCTACTGCGCCTGTCGCAATGTGTGCTTGTCCTTTTATATGATTTGCATACTCTACTTGATAGCCAGGGTAAACGTCGATTTGTGCAGGTATAACTGCACCAGAACTACAATCAATTACATCTACACCTTGTTCTTTCATCCATTTTGCAAATTGAACATAGTCATGGACTGTTAATCCTTCAGGATGATAGTCATTTGCAGAAATACGAACGAATAAAGGACCACTCCAAACTTCATTTACAGCATCAATGATTTCTTTTAAGCAACGGTAACGGTTTTCAGGTGATCCGCCATATTCATCAGTTCGTTTGTTTGATAATGGAGAAAGAAATTCATTAATGAGATAGCCGTGAGCCGCGTGGAGTTCAATAATATCGAATCCTGCTTGTTTGGAACGGCATGCGGCATCTTGAAAAGCAGAAATTGTTTTTTTGATTAGCTGTTTATTCATTTCTATTGGGGTTTTCATTGTATCATTAAATGCAATAGCTGAGGGTGCTACAGGGTCTGTGGGTAATTCAGCTTTTCGTCCAGCATGTGCTAACTGAATTGCTGCTTTTGCCCCATTTTCGTGGATGAGGGACACAGTTTTTTGCAACCCTTGAATATGATCATTATTCCATATACCTAAATCTTTATTAGAAATACGTCCCTCAGGTACAACAGCTGTAGCTTCAAGCATAACAAGGCCTACTTGACCAGTTGCTCGAGACGCATAATGGATATGATGGAAATGTGTAACTTTTCCATCTTCGTTTTCTGAAGAGTACATACACATTGGTGACATAACAATACGATTTTTTAATGTAATATCTTTAATCGTATAAGATGAAAAAAGATGATAGTCCATATTTATTCCCCCTCATTGCAGTTTTCTTTATTGTATCATCATCGTTTTTGTTTCCATAATGAAACGCTTATTCTCGAAATTTTGTACATATATGTTACAATTATTGAAATAAATTAAATTGGGGGATAGGGGCATGTACCGAGCTTATTATGAAAGTGAAATAGGTTTGCTTGAAATTACTGCAAATGATGAAGGAATTACTTCTGTTATTTTTGTGGAGGAACGGAAAGAAGAGAATAAAAATAAAATTGTAGAACAGTGCCTCGCTGAATTAGATGAATATTTTAATCGAAAGAGAACTGAATTTACAGTACCATTGTCAGCAGTTGGAACGTCATTTCAAAAGAGTGTTTGGGATGCACTTTATACGATTCCATATGGAGTGAGTGCTTCCTATCTGGATATTGCAGAAAAGGTTGGTAACACAAAGGCGGTGCGTGCGATAGGCGGTGCAAATAGCCGCAATCCGATTTCTATTATTGTTCCGTGTCATCGTGTAATTGGAAAAAGTGGAAAGTTAGTTGGCTATGCAGGTGGCCTATGGCGAAAAGAATGGTTATTGAAACATGAGGAGATTTTGCAATAAGATAAAACTCTTTTCAAATGGAGATAGTAGTTTTCATCGCTTAGAGGATAACAAAGTCTAGTAGAAAGTAAGTATTTCTGAGTTTCATACGAATGGTTTAACCTGTTATTTGCGGGGAGGAGCCATCTTGTTAAAGCGTATTTTTAAATAGCTAAATTTTTTAGTATGCTGGACAACAGAAGTATAAGTAGGGGATAAATCAAGGAAAGAGGGATTATTTTGCATTGTATAAATTGTGGGAATCCTTGTCCTGACGGTCAATTTAATTGTGAAGATTGTCAGCAAACTTTACATAATGGAACAAAAGAGGAGACCTCACCAATCGAAAAAGATATGGAACAATATGTGGGAGCACATTATCCATATTATAAAAGAAAATGGGACAAAGAAACGAAACGAATAGCAAGGTGGAGCTGGAATGGGTGGGCTACTATTTTCAATGTCGGATGGTTTGGTTACCGAAAATATTACTTACCTGCTTGTTTATTTGTAATTTTATTAGTAGCTTGTGATGCATTTTCATACTATATGGGATTCAATGTAGCACTCCCCATTATTAACATGGTTCCCCTTACCTTTTTATTGCTCATTTTAATGATGATAGGGGTCGGAATTTTTGCAAATGGGTTATATTATCGATTTGCTGAGCGGAAAATATACCGGATAAAAGCAAGAGGGATAAAGAATGGAGATGTTGAGCGTTATCTCATCCGTGATAGTGGAGGAACAAGTAAAATGGGAGCGGCTATTGTTACAATTTTGACAGCTGCTAGTATATTCATGAGTCACTTTTTCTTTCCTACAGATCAAGATGTGATTCAAAAAGTACGAGCAAGTTCCCTTTATGAGTATCCTTTTTTTTCTATTGGGGAATCTTTTGAACAGCATTTTAAGCAACCAACCTGGGTTTATTACCGCGGGGGAGATGGATTGGAATTAGTAGAATTTCATGGATACAATCATGGTATGACAAGACAAAAAATTATCATTCAATTTGTTGTCGATTACAGGTTGCATGAAATTGAACCATATTCTCTTACAGTTAACGGTGAGCCCCAAGGTGAAAAAGAGTTTTTAAAAATGATGGAAGATGTGTTTCGTACGCAAGATCTTTTTGAGTTGGATGACGGATTACAAAAAGATGAAAAAAAAGAAATGTTATAAGAAATGAATGTAAAAGCAGATGGAGCAGCTTTTACATTCATTTCTTTTTTTATTTTAGGAAAGAAAAATATTTAAAATAATCAGAATTTTTTGTATAATACTATCATACATGCTTTATTGTATACATACAGATTGGGGGAAGGAATAATGAAGAAAAAAGTTTCAACGCTTGCTGCACTTGCATTATCAACAAGTATGTTCGTTGCAGGTTGCGGAAATGGGGAGAAAGCATCGACAACGAAGAAAGAAACAGGTAAGGGGATGGCCGATAAACAAGTGCTAAACTTACTAGAAACAGCAGAAATTCCTTCGATGGATACATCAAAATCAACAGATTCCGTATCATTCCGAGTATTTGTAAATGCAATGGAGGGTTTATATCGATTAGATAAAGATAATAAGCGAACTCCAGGTATGGCAAAAGATGTGAAGATTAGTGAGGATAAGAAAACATATACTTTTGAATTACGAGATGCAAAGTGGTCGAATGGTGAGCCAGTTCGTGCACAAGATTTTGTATACGGCTGGCAACGTGCGCTTGATAAAGCAACAGCAGCTGAATACGCATTTATTTTATTTGATGTAAAAAATGCTCAAAAAGTTAATAAGGGGGAGCTACCACTTGATCAGCTAGGTGTAAAAGCAAAGGATGATAAGACACTAGTGGTAGAACTAGAACAACCAACTCCATATTTTCTTGACCTTACATCATTTCCAACATTCTTCCCTTTAAATGAGAAGTTTGTAAAAGAACAAGGTGATAAGTATGCATTAGAAGCTGATAAAATTTTATACAATGGACCGTTTACGTTAAGTGAATGGAAGCATGAGCAAAGCTATCAATTAAAGAAAAATCCAAATTATTGGGATAAAGATACTGTAAAACTAGAAGAAATTAATGTCGGTGTCGTAAAAGAAACGAGCACAGGTGTAAACCTATATGATAGTGATCAAGCGGACCGTGTAATTTTAACTTCAGAGTTTGTTGATAAATATAAAAAGAATAAGCCAGATGAATTCAAAACGAAACTAGATCCGCGTATGTATTTCTTACGTTTTAATCAACAAAATGCAACATTTAAAAATCAAAAAGTACGTGAAGCAATTGATTTAGCTTATGATAAAAAAGGTATTGCAAATGTCATTTTAAATGATGGCTCATTACCAGCATATTTCTTAGTACCAGAGAAATTTACAACAGGTCCGGATGGAAAAGATTTTCGTACTGTAAATAAAAACTTCCGTGATAGTAAAGACAATGCGGAAAAAGCGAAAAAGTTATGGGAAGAAGCGAAAAAAGAGCTGGGTCAAGATACAATTACGGTAGAATTACTAAACGATGATAATGGTAGCCGGAAAAAAGTTGGCGACTTTATTAAAGAAGAGCTTGAGAAAAATTTACCTGGAATTAAAGTGAATTTGAAACAACAACCGTATAAACAGAAATTAGATTTAGAGAAGAAATTACAATATGAGTTTTCACTATCAGCATGGGGCCCAGATTATCCAGATCCAATGACGTATATTGATATGTTTATTACAGGAAGTACATTTAATGAAATGGCGTATTCAAATCCGAAATATGATGACTTAGTTGCTAAATCGAAAGGTGAGTTGTTAAAAGATGATGCAGCGCGCTGGAAAGCACTTGCAGAAGCTGAAAAAATCTTAATTGGAGAAGATGCAGCGATTTCACCTACTTATCAGCAAAGTACAGCATATTTAGAAAAAACATATGTAAAAGGAATTGCAAATCATACATTCGGCGGCGATTTTAGTTATAAATGGGCGTATATTACAAAAAAATAGTATAATAAGAGATGTGCGAATTTTTGCTCATCTCTTTTTTTGTAAGGAGGACTTATGTTGATAAATGGCTTTAATCATCTTTGTTTTTCGGTTTCAGATTTAGAAAGATCTATTCAATTTTATGAAACAGTATTAGAGGGAAAGTTATTAGTAAAAGGAAGAAAACTCGCATATTTTGATATATGTGGAGTGTGGGTGGCACTCAATGAAGAAGCGGGTATTGCACGAAATGAAATTCATCAGTCATATACACATCTTGCATTTTCTGTTAAACAAGAGGATTTTGGTCGACTATTAAAGCGATTAGAGGAGAATAAAGTTCATATTTTACAAGGAAGAGAACGTGATGTAAGAGATTGTCAGTCTATTTATTTTATTGATCCAGATGGACATAAGTTTGAGTTTCATTCAGGTACACTGCAGGATCGCTTAAAGTATTATAAGGAAGCAAAATCACATATGAAATTTTATTGATGAAATAAAGGAGGATGGGAAGAGCATGCATGCGCTCGTTATTGGAGGAACAGGGATGCTGAAGAAAGTGTCCGTTTGGCTTTGTAATCAAGGGCTTTATGTTTCTGTTATTGGACGAGATAAAGATAGGTTAGAAGGTGTGAAGAATACGTGTAATGCTCCAAAAAATGTTACATGTATTTCTCTTGATTACCACGATAGCGACATTTTAAAACAATCTATTAAAGATACGATTAAACAAAATGGACCTATCACATTAGTCGTAGCTTGGGTACATACAACCGCTAAAAAGGCGCTTCAAGTAATTTGTGAAGAAATGGAATTACATTCTAAATCCTATAGTTTGTTTCATATATTAGGGAGTAGTGCATCTCGATTGGAACGTCAAAAAATAGGAAGTGCTTTCTGTAATTATCATAGAATTTTATTAGGATTTATTTTACAAGGTGAACATTCAAGTTGGTTGACTCATGAAGAGATTGCTGAAGGGGTTATAGCAGGAATTCAGAGTAAACAAAGTGATTATATTGTAGGAACATTAGAACCATGGGAATTACGACCGATTTAATGGGAGGAAGGAAACAAATGAAAACGACATTATATGTAACGCGTCATGGAGAAACAGAATGGAATATAGCAAAGCGTATGCAAGGAAGAAAGAACTCAAATTTAACTGATAAAGGAATGTTACAAGCAAAACTGCTAGGTGAACGTATAAAGGATATACCACTTCATGCGATATATAGTAGTCCAAGTGGGAGAACAATGCATACAGCAGAGTTAATAAAAGGGGAGCGAAATATTCCTATTATAGCAGATGACCACTTTTATGAGATTAATATGGGGATCTGGGAGGGGCAAACGCTTGTTGATTTGGAAGCGCAGTACCCAGAGGAGGTACATGTGTTTTGGAATGAGCCGCACCGTTTTTGTTCGACATCAGGCGAAAGTTTTTATGATGTATATAACCGGGTGATGGAAGGAGTAAACCTTCTCTTAGAAAAACATAAAGGAGAAAGCATTTTAATTGTATCACACGCAGCAGCTGCAAAATTGCTTGTGGGGCAATTTGCTGGTCTTTCTGTTGAAAGAGTGTGGGATGATCCATTTATGCATAGTGCGAGCTTAAGTATCATTGAATTTGAAGGGAAAGAGGCTAGTGTTAAACAGTTTGCCAATATAAGTCATTTTCAGCAAGTATAAAAAGACCGCAATAGAGCGGTCTTTTTACGTTTACTGTTAACGATAAGGGATAAAGAATTAGCAATTACGTTTTCTAAACCAGAAGTGATCGCATTTTTTCCGTTTGCAAGATGAATGTTTGTGACGATTGCAATCATGGCAGCTTGAATGACAGTCATCATCCCATGAGTGATCGCAAGATTTTTTATCATGATTACGGATGAAAACACATTTTTTACAGAAACATTTTTTCACACGTGTCCGTTTTGTAACACAAGAGGATTTTTTCACACGTGTCCGTTTTGTAACGAACGTACATTTCTTCACCCGCGTACATTTTGTAACACAAGTGCACTTTTTCACACGTGTCCGTTTTGTAACAAATGTGCATTTTTTAACGCGTGTAACTTTTGTAACGAATGTCCACTTTTGTACACGTACACGAGTACGCTTCGTAACAAACGTACATTTTTTCACCCGCGTACATTTTGTAACGAACGTACATTTTTTCACCCGCGTACATTTTGTAACGAACGTACATTTTTTCGCACGTGTACATTTTGTTCGAGGACATTTACAGCTTGTTGTACATTTATGACCAGAAAATTTATTATCGTCACAATCAAACTTACTTGGGTCTTGATGTAAAAATTCTTCCATCCCTGCGCTTTTGATTTCCTCAACGGCTTTTTGAATATCACGTTTCATAGAAACCCTCCTTATCGCTAATTAAAATGAAAAAGTGTCCTTTTACATTAATCAGGGTATGAGGAGAGAATTTCTTCTGTATGAGATAAGAGCTTAGATTTCAATAAAAATAGACATATAGCGGATATATGGACATGGACAAAGCAATGAGCATACATTAAATGGAGAAAAAAAGAAGGGATGGGAGAACATGTTGCCTTCTTATGATTTTTTTATTCATCCGATGTATCTTGTTGAATTAAAGAAGGACATTTGGTCTGATAGTCCAGTGCCTGCTAAATTAACATATGGGAAAAGAAAGTATGATATTGACATTGTATACCGGGGAGCACATATTCGAGAATTTGATAAAAAATCATATCATGTTATGTTCTATAAACCGAAACAATTTCAAGGGGTGAAAGAGTTTCATTTGAATTCTGAGTTTAAGGATCCGTCAATTATAAGAAATAAATTATCGCTTGACTTCTTTAGTGATATTGGTGTACTTTCGCCAAAATCCCAGCATGTTTTTATTAAAATTAATGGTCAAATTCAAGGGGTATATTTGCAATTAGAATCTGTTGATGAGCATTTTTTGAAAATCCGTAAATTACCGAGTGGGTCAATTTATTATGCGATTGATGATGATGCGAATTTTTCTTTAATAAGTGAGCGTGATCAAGATGTTAAAACAAACCTATCTGCAGGCTATGAGTTTAAATGTGCGAATGAACATAGTGAAGAACAGCTTAGTGAATTCGTTTATCAGGCAAATGCACTATCACGAGAAAAATATGAAAAAGAAATAGTGAATTATCTTGATGTTGAAAAATATTTGCGATGGTTAGCAGGTGTTATTTTGACTCAAAACTTTGATGGATTTGTTCATAACTATGCATTGTATCATAATGATGAAACGCATTTGTTTGAAGTGATACCATGGGATTATGATGCTACATGGGGGCGTGATGTAGAGGGAAGGCCACTTAATCATGAATACATTCGAATTCAAGGGTATAATACATTGAGTGCCAGAATTCTTGATATACCAGTATTTCGAAAACGTTACCGCAATATCCTTGAAGAAATTTTGGAGGGAAAATTTACGGTTTCTTTTATAAGGCCACAAGTAGAGGGAATGTGCGAAGCGATTCGTCCGTATCTTATTCAAGATCCTTATATGAAAGATAAAATAGACATTTTTGATAAAGAAGCAGAAATGATTTTTCAATATATCAATAATCGTCGGCAATATATTGAAGAACACCTCCATGAATTAACATAATGTGAAAAGGGATTGATTCGTTATCAATCTCTTTTTTGTTATCCCGCTATTGGCGAGTAGTAAGATTACTATATTAAAATTTATATTAGGTGAAGGAGGGAGCAAGAAACGAAAGATTAAAGATTCATCTTATTTGAGTAGGTTTCAATTGCTCGACGTTGTGGAACATCAAAGTAATAATGCGTCTATTAGTAAAATGATTGTAGGGGATTGGTAATTTCTAGGGAGCGCACCATTCTTTAAGTGTATATGGAGATTAGTCTTTCATTGCTCAAAAAAGAGTGCAATTAGAGTAATGATCTAACAAAAGAATGGTTATATATGGTAAAATGTAAACGGATGGGACAGGGAGATTTGGTTCATTAGAAATATAATGAATATTTTAATAAACGGCCTTTTAATAAAATAATTAGAAAAAGAATGCGTGCCTATAATAAAGATCTTAAAACGTATGATATTCGAGAGAAATTAAGATATATTCATTTCCCTACTCTCATTTTGTGTGGTCAACATGATGTTCAATGCCCAGTTTTGTATTCAAAGGAAATACATAGCTTGATTTCAGATTCAAAATTAGTAATTTTTGAAAATAGTAATCATTTTCCTTTTGTTGAAGAGAAGGAATCTTTTGTAACAGCTATCCAAAAATTTATAACTATTTAATTCGTTTATACAAATGAAGGTGAACTTTTTATATTTTTTATTTCTTAATCAACAATATGAATTAACAGAGGTTATAGTAAGATTTTTAAGGAATGGTGTATATTCTGTTATTTTTGCTAAGTATAGTTTAGTTTTAAGTGAACAAGTAGTCTATTTTTTCGTTTGCAGTGAAATTACGTATTGTTCAATGTGAGTAGAGAATATCTTTCCTAGGATGGTGAGAATATGGAAGCGAAATGGATCGATTGGGTAAAACAAATACAAGCCATTGCTCAGGCTGGTTTAACGTATTCAAAAGATGTGTATGATATGGAACGTTTTCAACAATTACGTGATCTTTCAGTTACGATGATGTCTCATTATACGAAGACAGATTGGGAAGTGGTAGAGAGATTATTTGCCAATGACATGGGTTATCAAACACCAAAAGTAGATATTCGGGCTGTCGTGTATCAGGATGAAAAATTATTATTTGTGAAAGAAAAAAGTGACGGGAAATGGGCTCTTCCAGGTGGTTGGGCAGATGTTGGCTATACGCCAACAGAAGTGGCAGCAAAAGAAGTGTGGGAGGAAACGGGTTATAAAGTTGATCATTTTCGATTATTAGCAGTATTTGATAAAGAAAAACATTATCCATCACCATCAGCAATGCATGTATATAAAATATTTATTGGTTGTGAAATTGTTGGGGGCGAAAAACAAACAAGTATTGAAACGGAAGAAGTGACCTTTTTTGGTGAAAAGGAAATCCCAGAGTTATCGACTGCTAGAAATACAGAGTGGCAAATTAGAGAGATGTTTGCCTGTATGAAAGATAGGAATAAAAGCTCCTTACTTGATTAAGAAAATATGTAAAGATAAGAATAAAGATATTTTAACAGTACTCCAACAGAAGTTCCCTTCCTCAAGCACATGCAGGTCATAGTCCAGGGATCATTCACAGCGTATAAATCTCTTTTTCTTTCTATTCGTGCCTGGTATATTTATAATGAATTGTACATATTTTGGGTAAAGAATGAGGAATATATTGGCATGCATAAATCTTTGTGGGATAATAAGAAGGTATGTAAGCAGAAAAGGAGATAGAAAAGCAAATGTTAGCGAATTTAATAGAGCAGTTATTGCAATTTTTTGCAAGTTTAGGATACTTTGGAGTTGCTTTAGGGCTAATGATTGAAATTATTCCGAGTGAGATTGTCCTTTCTTATGCGGGTTTTTTAGTTGCGCAAGATAAAATAAGTTTTATTGGGGCAGTAGTCGCCGGTACAATTGGCGGTACATTAGCACAAATCTTTTTATACTGGTTAGGATATTACGGAGGGCGTCCAGTAGTTGAAAAATATGGTAAATATTTATTGATTAACAAGCATCATTTAGATGTAGCCGAAAGTTGGTTTAAACGTTATGGTGCGGGGGTAATCTTCTCTGCCCGTTTCATCCCGATTGTACGTCATGCAATTTCAATACCAGCAGGATTAGCGAAAATGCCTTTAAAACTTTTTACACTATATACAGTAGTTGCGATTATCCCGTGGTCAATTCTCTTTATTTATTTAGGAGAAAAACTAGGTGGGAATTGGCGCCATATTAAAGAATATGCAGCTGATTATACGCATTACATAATTATTGGGGCAGTGCTCTTTATTGCTCTTTATTTCGGTTTAAAGGTATTGAAAAAAAGAAAAACAGTTCGTTAAAGCCAATGATTTCATTGGCTTTTTTTTATACGTTTCAGTTCTAAAATAAAGAAGTTGTCCATAATGTGTAGTAATAAAGCGTAGCGGGGGAATGAAATGAAAGGATCACCGTTTTTACGTGGAACATTATTTTTAACGATGGCAACGATGATATCTAAAATGCTTGGATTTATATATGTTATCCCATTTACAGCGATGGTTGGTACTAGTGGATACGTATTATATACATATGCATATCGGCCATATACAATTATGCTGAGCATTGCAACGATGGGATTGCCACTTGCTGTTTCTAAAATGGTTTCAAAATACGACGAGTTAAATGATTATCATACAGTAAAACGAGTGCTAAAAAGTGGACTGTTTTTTATGGTTTTTATGGGAATTGTTTCATTTCTAGTTCTTTATATGTTAGCTCCATATCTTGCAAAGCTAGTGATCGTCGGAAGTGATCAAACTGGTAATAGTATGACTGCTGTGACGTATAATATTCAAATTGTTAGTTTTGCATTATTAATTGTACCAGTAATGAGTTTATTGCGCGGTTTTTTTCAAGGATTTCAATCTATGGGACCGTCAGCATCTAGTGTAGTTGTGGAACAGTTTTTTCGTGTCTTAACAATCTTAATAGGAAGCTTTGTTGTTTTGCATATTTTGAAAGCGTCTGTTTCGTTAGCGGTTGGAGTTTCAACTTTTGGTGCATTTATGGGGGCGGCGGCAGGATTGACTGTTTTGATAGGGTTTTATATGAGAAGGCGGAAATATTTAAAACGGAAAGAGATTGCCAGTATCCCGCAGACAACGAAGCCCTTTTTTGCTTTATACAAAGAGCTATTTACGTATTCAATTCCATTTGTTGCTGTTGGGTTAGCGATTCCGTTGTATCAAACAATTGATACATTTACAATCAATAAACTTTTAATAGAGATAGGTTACGTACAAGGTGAAGCAGAAAAAATAAATGCAATAATTGGGCTTGTCCAAATGGTTGTACTTATTCCTGTATCCGTTGCAACAGCTTTTAGTATGTCTCTCGTTCCTGAAATGACGAAAGCTTATACAGCTGGAAATGAACAATTATTATATAGGCATTTCACGAAAACCAATTTACTTGTTGTAGGGATTACAATTCCCGCAGCAATTGGAATGATTATATTAGCCCAACCTATATACACTCTTTTATTTGGAGTAGGAAATGATCCAAGTTTAGGAAGTGTTATTTTACGGTACTATGCACCAGCGTGTATATTATTTTCACTGTTTACAGTTACTGCTGCGATGTTACAAGGGATTGATCAGCAACAAAAAACAGTTTTAGGTTTAACCTTAGGAATTATAATAAAGGTCGTACTAAATATTATATTATTGCCGTACTTTGACTACACCAGTTTTATTATCTCAACATATGCAGGCTACACAGTTTCAGTTTCATTTAACTTGTGGATGCTGTCTAAATATGTTATAAAGGCAACATGAGCTTTTGAAAAGACAGAGCAATCTCTGTCTTTTTCTATTTTGAAAGAAATTATGAAGAAAAGCGTTTTCAAAATAATTTTCTATTGAAATTTAAACGTTTGTTTCATATGCTGAAAATAGCGGTTCAAAAACTGTTGTTTAAGTGAGGTAGATTCCCACATGTAAAAAGAATCGGGGTGATAGTATGTTAAATATTTATTTAACAGACCGAAACGGAAAACTACAAGAAATAGAGGAAATTCAAAAAGGTTGTTGGATTAATGTACTTCATCCAACAGAGGAAGAAATTCAATTTCTAGTGCAAACATTGAATGTAGAATTGGATTTTATTAAAGACCCTTTGGATGATGAAGAACGATCCCGGATTGAAAAAGAAGATGACAATGCATTAATTATCGTTGATATTCCAACAGTAAGGCATGATGAAGAAGGAAATTCAATATACGACACGATTCCAATTGGTATGATTGTAATGCCGGAATGTTTCGTTACAATCTGTTTAGAAGAAAATCCGATTTTCGAGCGATTTATTAATCAGCGTATTAAAGAATTTTATACTTTTAAAAAGACTCGTTTTGCATTGCAGCTCTTATATACGATTTCTACTTATTATTTACGATACTTAAAACAAATTAACCGAAAAACAATCGACTTAGAGCACGAGTTAAATAAGTCGATGAAAAATAAAGAAATCTTTACATTATTAGGTCTTGAAAAGAGTTTAGTGTATTTTACAACATCTTTAAAAGCAAACAAAATTGTTATTCAAAAGTTAATGCGCAATAATACGTTTATTAAAATGTATGAAGATGATCAAGATTTACTAGAAGATGTATTAATTGAAAATAAACAGGCCATTGAAATGGCTGAAATATATAGTCATATTTTAAGTGGTATGATGAATACGTTTAGTTCGGTTATTTCTAATAATTTAAACAGTGTTATGAAGTTTTTAACTTCTATGACAATCATATTATCAGTGCCAACAATGGTTTCCAGTTTTTTTGGAATGAATGTTCCAGTTCCTTTAAGTGAAAATCCGCATGGTTTTTTAATGGCTATGATTATATCCGCAATATTATCTTGCGTAATGGCCTTTATTTTTTGGAAGAAACGTTATTTTTAAATTATATGAAAGCTGTTCTAGCATAGTTATCAAACTGCGCTAGAGCAGCTTTTTTGTCGTAATAAAACGTTTCTTATATACGATATGTGTATTGATGAAAAACTTTTTTCCATGATTTGCAGATTTGAAAAGGGCTTGTTCAAATAATAAATTGAGGTTAAAATTACATATTGTTAATGAAAAAATGGAGGAAATACATCATGGAATTGTTTCAGTTACCGAAAGCATTCCTGCAAATGAATACAATCTTTATCTCAATTTTAATTGAAGCACTACCATTTGTGCTAATTGGTGTATTTATTTCAGGATTCATTCAAATGTTTGTGACAGAAGATATGGTGGCGAAATGGATGCCGAAAAATCGATTTCTGTCTGTATTATTAGCTACTTTTCTTGGCATGATGTTTCCAGGTTGTGAATGTGGCATCGTTCCAATTGTAAGACGTTTAATTGGGAAAGGTGTCCCGCCGTATGCTGGAATTGCATTTATGTTAACGGGGCCAATTATTAACCCGGTTGTATTATTTGCAACGTATGTTGCATTTGGAAGTAGTATGCATATGGTGTGGTATCGTTCCATTGTAGCCATTATTGTAGCTATTATCGTTGGACTTATATTATCGTTTATGTTTAAAGATCATCAACTACGTGATGAACATTTCCCAGAGGTGGATCATAAGCGTCCTTTGCGCAAAAAGATGTGGGACGTATGTACACATGCGGTTGAAGAGTTTTTCTCAATGGGGAAATACTTAGTAATGGGAGCATTAATTGCTGCTGCAGTTCAAACATTTGTACAAACTTCAACACTACTTTCTATAGGCCAAGGACCGTTCTCTTCATCAGCTGTTATGATGGGACTTGCGTATATTTTATCACTATGTTCAGAAGCGGATGCTTTTATTGCATCTTCGTTCCAAAGTACATTTTCAACAGCATCACTTGTCGCGTTCCTTGTTTATGGACCGATGGTGGATATTAAAAATATGTTTATGATGCTTGCGACATTTAAAACAAAATTTGTAATTGTTGTGATAGCTGCAGTTACACTTGTGGTTTATGCAAGCTCACTACTCATTTATGCGATGGGGTGGTAGGTTATGTTTCGAGCATATATTTTACTCGGGTTTACAATCTTAATTGCGCAGCTTCATATTTCAGGTAATATAACAAAGTATATAAATATGAAGTACGCATATTTATCAAAAACAGCTGCAATTATTTTAGGGTTTTTAACACTTATTCAAATCATTGTTGTTTTCCAAAAGGAACACAAAAAGGAAAAAGATCAGCACAGTTGTGGTTGTGATCATAGTCATTGTGGACATGATCATTCAAAAGATGAAAACACATGGTGGAAACGAACTTTTGCGTATACATTATTTTGTTTCCCTATTATTTCAGGACTATTCTTTCCAATTGCAACATTAGATTCGGATATTGTTAAAACAAAAGGTTTTCATTTTCCTGTTGCGCAGGCAGAAAGCACAGATCCATTTATGACAAGGCAGTTTCTAAGACCCGATACGAGTATTTATTACGGGAAAGAAGGCTATCGTGGTGTAATGGAAAAAGGGAAAAAAGAATACGTCACAAAAGATAATATTGCCTTGAAGGATGAAGACTTCTTAAAAGGTATGGAAACAATTTATAATTATCCTGGTGAATTTACAGGTAAGACACTTTCGTTTAAAGGGTTTGTTTTCCGCGATGATTCTTCAAAGAAAGAACAATATTTCTTATTCCGATTTGGTATTATTCATTGCGTAGCCGATTCAGGTGTATATGGTATGTTAGTGAAAAAACCAGAGGGAGTAGAGTGGAAAAATGATGATTGGATTCAAGTAGAAGGAACAATTTCAACTGAATTTTATCAACCATTCCATGCAAATATTCCTGTTTTGGAAGTAACAAAATGGAATAAAGTTGAACAGCCGAAAGAACAATATGTATTTAGAGGAGCCGATTGATTGAAAAAATCGGTTCTTTTTTATAGACATAAATTTATGAAAATTGCTAATATATAATATATAGTTCACCTAGTGTAATTTTTATATAGAAGATGAACAAAAAAGCATAGGGTAGTTCCAATGTTCTCATATTAATTAATATATAGGATGTATGGGACTAGGAGAATTTAGGGAGTATTTATTTCGTTTTCATGTTATGAAAGGTTTATGAATGAATTAAAGAGGTGAAGGAAATGGAAGAAACAAATGGGAAAACAGTTAATGAATCAAGAGTTTTTAAAACAAGTCGTGTCTTTCCAACAGATTTAAATGATCATAACACATTATTTGGAGGTAAAATATTAGCTGAAATGGATATGATTGCATCTATCTCAGCAACGAGACATTCACGAATGGAATGTGTAACGGCATCGATGGACTGGGTAGATTTTTTACATCCAGTTCGTTCAACTGATTGTGTGAGCTATGAATCGTTTGTCATTTGGACAGGGAGAACGTCGATGGAAGTGTTTGTAAAGGTAGTAGCGGAAGATTTAATTTCTGGTAAAAAACGAATTGCAGCAACATCTTTTGTTACATTTGTGGCCCTTGGAAAAGAAAATAATCCAGTTCCTGTTCCACGTGTGATTGCGGAAACAGAAGGAGAGAAAAAATTACATGAGATTGCTGTTTTACGTGCGCAGCAACGTCATATTCGAAAAGCAGAAAGTAAGAAAATTGCAACGTTATTAACTTTATAAGTGACCTGAAATGAAAAGCGGACACCTAAATTTAGGTGTCCGCTTTTATAGTTTTTTCATCTGCATATCGCCTTGGGAGAGCTAACTAGCAAAAGCAAGCAGCACCGACGATAATTAAGAGGATAAATAGTACGACAAGTAACGCAAATCCATTTCCATGTGCGAAGCCCATTGTTATTTCCTCCTTTTATTTTAAGATACAACATACAATATGCAAATTCACTCTTGTTTGACAGGGACATATATCACGAAAATATAGATTTTTCTTGTATGTTAACGTGAAAAAAAGGAAAGATATAGGAATAACTGTTTTTGAAGAAAGGATTTTATCCATGAAAAAATGTGTATCCATTTTGTTATGGATCATAGGGATATTCATATGGATGAACATCGATTTAGAGATGGGGAAGAAAATGACTAGTGGGCTTGAAATATCACAAATTCGATATGGAAATTTCCAATTATATACAAATGGAACAGGTTTGTATCAAAATTTGTTTGATGATATAAATCGTTCAGAAAAGTATGTCTATATTCATTTTTATATTGTTGGTAAAGATGAAGTGAGTCGTAATTTTTTACAACTATTAGAGAAGAAAGCATCGAGCGGTGTGGATGTGAAATTATCAGTAGACCGTATAGGTGGCTATAAAATGAAGAAACAAGTGATTCAGCAGTTAAAAGAAAAGGGTGTTAAGTTTACTTTTAGTAAAAAGCCTAAATTAAAGAATTTGTTTTATTCATTGCATCAACGTAACCACCGGCGTATTGCGGTGATAGATGGAAAGATATCTTACATTGGTGGTTTTAATATTGGAAAGGAGTATCTCGGTAAGGATCCTAAATTTGGAAAATGGCGTGATTATCAGTTGCGTATTGCAGGAGATGGAGCGACTGATATGGAACAGAAATTTGCAGAAGATTGGCATGCGGATACTGGTGAAAAACTTTCTTTGTACAAAGGACCATCTCAGCAAGGAAATGCAAAGTATCAATATGTATTTTCAGATGGGAAAGGGTTATGGCAGGAATACGGTGCATTATTAAAAGGGGCTAAAAAATCATTAATCATTGCAACGCCGTATTTTGTACCAAGTAAGGAAATGATGGATGGTTTACAAGAAGCATTGCGGCGTGGCGTGACGGTAAAGATTCTTGTTCCTTTTAAAAGTGATGCTCTGTTACTAAAACAAGCTGCTTATCCGCATTTAAAAAAGATGCTGGATGCCGGTGCGGAAGTCTATCAATACCGGAATGGTTTTTTTCATGGAAAGGTGACAATAATTGATGATATAAGTGTGGATGTAGGAACAGCTAATTTTGATAATCGTAGTTTTTACATAAATACAGAGTCGGACTGTTTTATATATGATAAAGCAGTTGTAGCTGAGGTATGGAAACGACTACAAGAGGATTTTCATAATTCTAAACGCTTAACTGATAAAGATTTTGACAAAATAAATAGCTGGGATTGGTTTCTAGCAAAGGTAGCAAATGTTCTGGCATCCTATTTATAGGCATATATTTAGAGGGAAGGGGGAGCTATGATATGAGATGTATGGAAGAATTAATGAAGTGTAGTTATGAAATGATTCATATGATTGGTGAGTATATGAATAGGGTGGAAGGTGAAGAGTTAAAGGATATATTAAAACAACATTTGCCCTATATTTTACAAGCTTACAATGAACAAGTGAACTTTCAAGAAGGTGAAAATGTACAGCATATGATTTGTGAACAACTGAAGTCCCCCCTTATACAAAATGATATACCGATGAAGAATACAAGTCAGGGTGACATTGAACTTGCTATTTCCTATATTTCGAATTTAAAAAGATTAGCACTCAGATTCGCCCAAGTTGCTGTAGAAGTTGCAAATCCGGAATTCCGATCATTTTTAGAAAACTGCTTTGTTAAAATGAATCGTTATGCATATAGTGTATGGCAATATGTTGTGAAAAAAGAATATACAATAGAGAATATATATGAAGACGAAAGATTTGCATAGAATAAAAAAACAAGACGGCATATGAGCTGTCTTGTTTTTTTGAAAAGAATTATAAGCTTTTTACCATTCCACCATCAACAAGGAATGATTGCCCAGTCATATAAGTATTTGCATCGGATGCAAGGAATGTAGCAAATTTAGCGAATTCACTAGGACGACCATATCTTCCAAGTGGGATAATTGCTTCATATTGTTTTTGAACGTCTTCTACTGCAATTCCGCGCTTTTCGGCAGCTGTTTCATCGAGAGAAGCGATGCGGTCCGTAGCAATACGTCCAGGAGCAATCGTATTAATCAAAATGTTATATGGAGCAAGCTCAGATGCTAACGTTTTTGCTAAGCCTGTAATGCCGACGCGGAATGTATTCGATAATAGTAATCCGGGAATGGGCTCTTTAATAGAAGACGAAGCAATGTTAATAATTTTGCCGCCTTGCTCTTTCATATATGGAAGTACTTCACGAATCATACGAACGTAACTTAATAAATTGAGCTCAAATGAATTGTACCAATCTTCGTCTGTTAATTGTTCAAATGTACCAGGCTTAGGGCCGCCGGCATTGTTTACTAAAATATCAATTGTGCCAAAGGTTTGTACAGTATATTCTACCGCTTGTTTCATGTTTTCTTTGTTTGTAACATCACAAACTGTATACATGGCAGTACCTTTATTAAGAGCGATCAATTCTTTTTGTAAAGATGCTAGCTTTTCTTCATTACGACTAAGTAGCATAACATTTGTTCCTTCTTTTACAAGTTCCGTAGCAATTGCTTTTCCTAAACCTTGACTAGAAGCAACAACTAGAGCAGTTTTTCCAGCTAATCCAAGTTCCATATATATCAACCTTTCTTTGTTATATTATTTTTATTATAAGTGAAAACGATTCAAAATAAAAAACAACTGGCTCTCTTATCAGAAAATTTACAGAAATTTACCGTATCTTTACTCTTTTCTTATATTACCTTCAAAAAAGAGAAGTAATATGAGATTGTACATATTCTATCAAAAGGGGGATAAGCAAATGAATAAATGGGTTAAATCTTTAACTGCTATGGCACTTGCGAGCTCTTTATTTATGGTAGGTTGTAGTAAAGGTGAGGACAAAAAGAAGGATGAGGACAAAACATCGCAGCAAGATGAAAAGAAAGATCAAGAAACGAGCAAGGATAGTAATTCTTCAGATTCAAAGGAAAAAAAATAATATTTTGAATGGTAGGGCTTCCTCAAGTGTTGAGGAAGCTTTTATATATATCCATTTTGCTTTTCCAACATATAAGTCGCTGCTAGGAAGAACAAAAGGTGACCTGCACTCGTTTTTTCTCTTTGTTTTCACTTGGCATGGGACAGGAAGAGGGTCTAACCGCTTTTATGGCGTGGTCGGATGCTCTCTTCCGCCTAAAAAATAGATTTTATGTCGGTTTTTCAATTTGTATTTATATAGTTGCATATTTATCGTTTTTGAGAAAGAATAGAGAGAAATAGTAAGTAAGGAGTACGAAGATGAAAATATGTATATTTGGTGCAACTGGAAGAGTTGGGTCACAGTTAATGAAACTAGCATTACAAGATTCACATGATATCACAGTATTAGTTCGTGATCAAAATAAGCTTATGATGAGACATAATAAGCTACATATCGTAGAAGGGGATGTATTACAGGGAAATGATGTGAAGAAAGCTTTAAAGGGCGCTGAGCTCGTTTTAAGCGCTCTTGGAACAGATGGAAATAGAACATTATCGAATAGTATACCTAGCATTATAAAACATATGGGGAAAGAGGGAGTAAAAAGGATTATTACGATAGGAACAGCAGGCATTTTACAGGCGCGAACAAATCAGAAGATATATCGATTTCAATCGGAAGAATCAAAAAGAAAAACCACAACGGCTGCAGAAGATCATTTAGCTGCTTATGTAGCTTTAAAAAATAGTGAGCTATGCTGGACAATTGTTTGCCCTACACATTTAATTGATGGTGAAGAAACGGGTATATACCGGACGGAGACGGATATGTTACCACTGGATGGATCAAAAATTACGGTAGGAGATACAGCTCGTTTTACGTGGTCGCTAATAAATGAAAAAGTATATGAAAATAGCCGTGTAGGCATTGCTTATTAAAAAAACCATCCCTGAAAAGGGATGGTTAAAAAAGAATGTAACATACAAAAATGATAATCATAATAATTTGTAAAATTGCTTTTGCTACTGTACTGCTTAAGAAGCCGACGACTGTAGCAATTCCGACCATAAACGCTTCTTGTGGTGTCTTTTTATGCATTATTTCTGTCACGAAAACAGACAGAAATGGAATGATAATGAGACCAAATGGTGGGAAGAAAAAGGAGCCGATAATAATAGAAACCATTCCCACACGTTCACCCCATTTGGTACTTCCATATTTCTTTAAGAAGTATCCATTTGCGATAAAATCAGCAACGAAAATAATGATGGTAAAAATGATTTGAAGGATCCAAAAACTTATTGTTAGCTCCCCACCATTTATGCCAAAATGATAAATGAGATATCCAGCCCACAGTGCGAGTATGCCAGGGATAATCGGATAGATAAACGCAATAAACGATACGATAAAACAAGCAATTATACAAAGTGTTAATAAAACGGTCACTTTATATCTCCTTTTTACTATCTAGTTTATGTACAGCAACTTTCTTAATTTGATGCCCGTCAAGTTCTAATGCTTTGAATTGGAAACCAGCATATTCAATTGAATAGCCAACTTCAATATTTAAATCAATTGCCTGAGATAGAAGCCAGCCCCCAATTGTATCTAAATCACTATCATCGATATGTAAACCAAATATATCATTTACTTCTGAAATGAGTACTTTTCCATCCAGTACAGTGAGTTTTGGTGTGCGTTTTTCAATCATTGGCGATTCATCTGCATCAAATTCATCTTGAATTTCACCAATAATTTCTTCAATAATATCTTCCATTGTTAATAGGCCAGCTGTCCCACCGTATTCATCCATTACAATCGCCATTTGCACATGATTCTTTTGAAGATGAATTAATGTTTTACGGATTGGTACTGTTTCAAATACAGTTAAGACCGGATGTATATATGCTTCTAAAGGTTTTTGAATCCCCTTCGTTTGATCGTGAAAAATTTCTTTTGTGTTTAGCATCCCGATAATATCATCTTTATCTTTTTCAATAATCGGATAACGTGTATATTTTTCAGATGCCACGATATCCATATTTTCTTCTAATGTATTTTCGGTAGATAAACAGACCATTTCTGTGCGAGGTACCATAATTTCTTTGGCAACACGATCATCAAATTCGAAAATATTGTTTACATATTTGTATTCAGTCTGATTAATTTCACCACTTTTAAAGCTTTCACCTAAAATAAGTCGTAATTCTTCTTCTGAGTGAGCAAGTTCATTTTCTTTTGCTGGTTCTAAGCCGAATAGTTTTGTAAAGAATACGGCTGTACTATTAAGTAACCAAATGAAAGGATACATGATTTTATCAAACCAAATGAGTGGTTTGGCAAATTTTAATGTAATAGCCTCGGCTTTTTGAATTGCAAAAGATTTTGGAACAAGTTCCCCCAATACAACATGGAAAAAAGTGATGACACTAAATGCAATGATAAACGATAGCGTATTAGCCATTGCTCCAGTAATATTTATTTTTTCAAATAGTGGTCGTAGTAAGTGTTCAACAGTTGGTTCACCAAGCCAACCAAGCCCTAAAGACGTGATAGTAATACCAAGCTGACAGGCTGATAAGTATACATCTAAGTTAGAAACAACGCTTCTGGCAGCTAGTGCTTGCTTATTTCCTTCATTTGCAAGCTGATCAATTCGGCTTTTTCGTACTTTTACAACCGCAAATTCAGATGCGACGAAAAAGCCAGAAATGAGAATAAGTACAAAAATGAGAAAAATATTTAATATGTCCAAGTGTGTTCTCTACTCCGAAGTTGGAATAAAGATGTCACCTCCTGCAAGTATGTTATACTTTTATAATAAATCGAAATGAAAATAATAGTCAAAGGAAATGAGTAAATATTGGAATGTTTTTCTAACCATACATGAATTTGTTGGTATTTTACCCTGAATGAAAGGGGAATAACCCTCCATTTTTAAAAGGAGGGAGATAGCATGAAGCTTAATTACTTTATCAGTGTTTTTGTGATAGTGTAAGTTTGATGTTTAGACTGGTTTGTTGTCCACACGGATTGAAGAAAGGAAAGAATGATGTATGGAATATAAATGAGTAGCAGTCCAATTGTGACAACGGTTGGGGAACTTCCTCCAAATTGAATAATAAATTGTAGTAATCCTTTCGTATGAAAAATACATTCCATATAAAAAAATGACAGAATAATGGAGCTTAAAATAGATTTATGATTTGAAACAATTGCCATAAATAATGTATTAATGAGAAAAGATGAATCACGTAAATCATGTTCTGCAGTTTTATTTAAAAACGGAATCCATTTTTTAATTGCCTGTATAACAATAATCATTGATGTACTACCTATGATGATGAGAGAGGAGAGGAATGGAATTGTTATGTACTTTGCGATGTATAAAGAAATTAAAACAATAGAACATTGTAATAAAGCAGTACTGAATGAGTATGGAATCCAGTGCAATATTGAAGTGTATTTTTTTAGTTGTTTTGGTACCTTTAAGAATAAACGTCCCATTGTTAAGCTAATTGAAAAACCAATTGCGAGTGTGAATGTAAAACGCACGATTGATAAAAAGTATACTTCCCACATATAAGGGAATAGAAGTGTAGATTGTCCTGGAGCATGTACAGTTGTGGTTGAATTTATAATAGGTTGTGATGAAAAAAGAATGGATTCATGCATCCAATCAATCATCGGGATGAAAATGGATGGAAAATGAGCGAGATTATGAAAAATCCCAAGTAAACCTTTCAAATAAGAAGACTCATGAGTTAATAATAAAGAAGGAATAGGGCTTATGATAAGAATAACAAGGAATCCTACAAAAAAGCGATATGTGTAAGAACGAAATAAAGAAGACATAAAGGCTCACCTGCTCTTTGAAAATTCAGAAAATTCTTATTCTTATTTTAGCGCTTTTTTGTGAAAGTTACAATATCTTTTTCTTTACATATGGGTATAAGCTAGGATTATAAGTGATTGTCTTTATTTTCAGCCATAGTCAGTAACTAGCTTAAGTATGATAAGTTGCTTATATTATTTGTTGTACAGAATGATAATCTACTAAATTTCTCAAAAATGAATCATTCATGAACAAATAATGACAATAATATGAAAAGCTTTCAGAAAAATAAAATAAATCATTTATTTTTTTCTGAAAATATAATATAGTTATGGCACAGAAAGTATTTTAACATAAGGAGGCTTTTTATGAGGATTAAAGGAAATTATGTGCCAAAAAGAGAAGTTTTATATTGCTCCATTTCATTTACAATAGGTGAAGCATTGGATCATTTAAATAAAACGGGTTATCGTTGTGTGCCAGTTTTAGATGAAAAGAAAGAGAAATTTTTAGGGAATGTATATAAAGTAGATATTTTAGAATATAAAGGTTCATTAGAAGATGATTTATCAGAATTATTAAATGATAAAGAGGGCTATGTGAGAGAAGACTCTTCTTTCTTTAAAGTGTTCTTTACAATTAAGAAGTTACCATATTTGTCCGTTATCGATGAGAAAGGGACATTTCTTGGAATCTTAACTCATAAAAAGGTATTTGAGTTATTAGAGGATGCATGGGGTGTTCATTCTAGCAGGTATTCTGTTATGGTGGGAACCCAAGATTATAATGGAGCGATTCAAAAACTATCTACAGTTTTGAAAAAATATAGTGGCATCCAAAGTTTAATGACATTTGATAATGATGCGTTATTAGTACGCAGAATTATGTTTACACTAGGCGAAGAATTTAAACCAGAAGAATTAGATTCATTGCTTAAAGATTTAGAAGACCATGGATTTCGCGTTGTATATGTAGAAGAAATGAATAATCCACGTGAAGTGGAGACAATAGAATAGAAGATACAAAGCCATCTGTATAATTTAGATGGCTTTTCGTTATACATAAAAAAAGAAATAGTAATGTTATTTCGAGATAACAAAATGAATCATTGCTTATTTGTTTCTAAAATATTTTCCTAAAAGAATAATAGACGAGGAAGGAGAACTTATTATTTTGTTTTTCAAAAAATTCCATATAAAAAATATGTTTTTATTTTTCAACTAAATATGTTACTATATGTGTGACAAAAGCAAAGAAGTCTGACAAGTTTACTCCATGGTTTAACACTCTAATGATTCAAATATTCAAAAAAATCAAAATTTATAAATTAGAGTAATAAAAAGGAGAAGTGGAGAAATTATGGAGAAAGACATTGCTTTTTAAGGGGCATATATAATCAACATGAGTAGAGAGGAGGATGCATAGCATATTGTGAAAGAGACAAAAACAATAGAGACATGCTATGCAAAAGAGAGATGAAGGGACGATTAAGGCCGGGAGATACGATAGCGATCGGTTTAATGTTGTTTGCATTATTTTTAGGAGCAGGAAATTTAATTTTCCCACCAGTATTAGGACAACAAGCTGGAGAAAATGTTTGGATTGCCACAATTGGATTCCTTGTAACAGGAGTCGGACTTCCTCTATTAGCTGTAACTGCTGTCGCTTTTGTAGAAGGGGACTTGAAAGCGTTATCCTCTAGAGTACATCCTATATTTGCGTTTATTTTCCCACTAATTAGTTATTTAGCGATTGGACCATTCTTTGCAATCCCGCGTACAGGGGCAGTTTCATTTGAAATGGGAATGAAGCCGTTTCTATCAGAAGCGTTTGTGTCAGAGTGGTATATGCTGTTTCTATATACAGTAGTTTTCTTTGGGGTTACTTGGTATTTATCATTAAATCCATCAAAACTAATTGATTGGTTTGGAAAGTTCCTTACCCCATTATTAGTATTAATTGTTGCTGTAATTGTTGGAAAAGCGATTATAGATCCAATTGGGGCGCCTGCTGCACCATTAGATGCATACAAAGAAAATGCATTTTTTGGCGGATTTATTCAAGGATATTTAACGATGGATGCTATTAGTGCACTTGTATTTGGGATCGTTGTTGTACAAGTTATTCGTTCAAAAGGGATAAAAGATAGTGGACAAATTGCAAAAACAACAATTATATCAGGAATTATTGCTGTGATAGGCTTAACATTAATTTATTTATCACTTGCTTATCTTGGTTCGACAAGTACATCACTTGGCGTTTCTGATAATGGAGGTCTTATTTTAACGAAAGTTGTAAATGAGCTATATGGAACAAGTGGAAAAGTATTGTTAGGCCTTGTTATTACACTTGCATGTTTAACAACTTCAGTTGGACTTACATCGGCGTGCGCGGGATTCTTTACAAACTTATTCCCAAGATTATCACATAAAATGATTGTCACATTGGTATGTGCGTTTAGTTTATTTGTATCAAACTTAGGGTTAACACAGCTTATTGCTGTAACATTGCCTGTGTTAATGATTATTTATCCTGTTGCGATTGTACTAATTGTTCTGTCTTATTTCCATAAATGGATTGGGCAGCGAAATACAATATATATCGGTGCGATTTTAGGGGCACTAGTTATTAGTCTATTTAACGGTTTAGAAAGTGCAAATATTAAGTTTGATGCTATAATAAATGTGTTGCAAATGCTTCCTTTATATAAGGAAGGAATTGGATGGTTATTGCCTTCATGTGTTGGTGGAGTTATCGGTTACTTCCTATATAGACCAAATGAATCAAGGGAGTTACAAAAGAAAGGTGCTTAGGCATCTTTCTTTTTTTAGAGGGAATTTGCATGTTTTGTCTAAATGATAATTTGGAAGGGAGAATAAAATGGCTAATTTTGAAGACTTTTTACAGTTAGATTTACGTATTGGAACGATAAAAAAGCAGAAGAGTTTAAAGAAGCGCGTGTACCTGCAATTAAGCTGGAAATTGACTTTGGTGAACTTGGTATGAAGCAATCCAGTGCTCAAATTACGAAGCGGTATACACCAGAAGCGTTAGTTGGAAAACAAGTTGTTGCCGTAGTGAATTTTCCACCAAAACGTGTTGCAGGCTTTAAGTCAGAGGTGCTTGTGTTAGGAGGAGTCCCAGAACATGGTGATGTAATCTTATTGCAACCTGATATAGAAGTCCCAAATGGAACGCCAATTAGTTAATATGGGAGAGGGCTGGAAATGGAAGTTAGAAAAGCTTATTTAGAATGTGTTTTTTCAAACTTTAAGGCGATTCAAAAGCAAGGAGAACAATCGCTTTCACAGTTATCATATGAACAACTATGCTGGACACCTCATGAAGAAGCAAACAGTGTTGCGATTATAATTAAACATTTGCATGGGAATATGCGCTCAAGATGGACAGATTTCTTAACGACAGACGGTGAAAAGCTAGATCGGAATCGTGATGGTGAATTTGAAGGCGGTTATGCTTCAAAAGAAGAAGTGCTAGTAGCATGGGGGGAAGGATGGGGGTATGTTTTTCAAGCGCTGCAATCATTAACTCCGCAAGACCTTTTAAAGATAATTCATATTCGGGGTGAAGCACATAGTGTTATGCAAGCGATTGAAAGGCAGATTGCTCATTATGCATCACATATTGGACAAATCATCTATGTTGGCAAAATGTTAAAAGAAAAAGATTGGGAGTGTTTAAGTATTCCTAAAGGACAGTCTAATCGCTATCTTCAAAAGTGACGTTCGATATAATAATAAGAAATGAAGCGATATAGAGCTGGTAGTAAAAAAAAGATCCAAATAATTGAGGGTTCAGTTATGGTTAAAACACTCCCTATAGCGAGAGTGTACCAAATGAAATATGCTCCAAATAACGTGTTAATAGGAATGAAACTAGAAAAGAAAAATTGTTGGCTAAAACAAGTATTGTGAAATAAGTAGACACGTATGTAAAATATTGTGGTGATAAGATCTTGTTTTCTGACAATTTTTTTCTGGCATTTATGACATATAAAAGTTGTTCTCATTTTTACACTCCATTTAAAGGTAAGTATTAAGTTTTTCTTACATTTGTTACTAGTTTATAAATAAGGAGATATAAAGAATACACTCCTACATAAGCCCCGGTAAGGAGAAATAATGGATTCAATAAAATACTGTGAATGGTTGTCATAAATACTAAGCCGTGCAGTACAACATCATATATGTTAAAAGCAATTAGTATACCAAGTATATATAATGAAAGGTACGCGCAAATATCTAAGAAAGCACGGATTTTAGGGTGTGCTGCAAATAATAAAAAAAAACATGATAAAACAATAGGAATTATACCTATAATTAGCTTCAATTCACTTCACCTCTATGACAATATAGCCGAAATTTAGGCGGTCTATTCTCTATAGCTTGTACATAAGTTGGAACAGAGAGGGTGATGTTATGAATCGAGGCTTTTTTTATGTAAAATTAACGAGTGTACGAAAGCTCATTTTATTTGTTGTCATTATGATGTTAGCAACTTTTTTTCTTATTAGTATGATGGTGACTTCATTGAAAGAAACAAAGTCAGCATATTTATATAATTGGTTGAATGAGTTGTCAATAAATGGTTATATGTATGTGGTTGGAAAGGAAAATCACTATTTTACACAAGAATATCGGAATTTAAATCAAGATTTTTCGATTTCATCTTTTCTTTTTTCAACTGTAACGAATATTCGATTTGATGATGTACGTAGCTTTGTTGGAAAGGAGCTTCCGGGTTTTGGAAAATACGATACGGAAATCGTCATTGCTGGTGAAGGAACAGATTATTCTAACTTACCAATAGAATCGAGTGTTCCACTTGAGGAAGTAGTGAAAGAGCGGACTGGAGAAACAGGACAAGTTCCGAAAACGGATACAAATAAAGACAAGAAACAACCAGCTCAAACAACTGGGAAAAGACAAGTGGCCTTTATTTATCATACGCATAGCTGGGAGTCTTATTTGCCGTTATTAAATTTGACAAATAATCCAAATCCCAATAAAGCGACAAGCTCTGTGACGAATATTTCTATTTTGGGAGACAGATTCCGTGAGCAATTAGAAAATGAAGGGATAGGGGCAGTTAATGATAAAACAAATGTTGGGGAGAGGTTGATTAGTAAAGGTCTAAATGATACAAGTTCTTATAAAATGTCTCGTGAAATTGTACAGGAAGCAATGGCTAGTAATAGAGAATTGCAATACTTCTTTGATTTGCACCGAGATAGCGCTCGTAAAAGTGTCACAACAAAAGCGATTGGAGATAAATCATATGCGAAGCTTGCTTTTGTCATTGGAAAAGGAAATAAAAATTATACGAAAAACTTACAATTAGCAACTGCGCTACATGAAGCGATTAATAAGAAATATCCTGGAGTAAGCCGCGGTGTTATTCAAAAGGGATTTCAAACAGGGAACGGCGTTTATAATCAGGACTTATCAGGACAAGCGATTTTAATTGAAGTGGGAGGTGTAGATAATACATCTGAAGAATTAAACCGTTCCATTGATGTATTGGCGAAAGCGTTTAGTGAATATTTTTGGCAAGCAGAAAAGGTAAATGGATGAACGTAAGTGAGATACTTACGTTTTTTTGTGTGTTCAAAAAATAAAAAGATGGAAGCCAACAAGCTTTTATCCCGCTATCCGCGGGTAGTAAGCCCCAACTTTAAAATTTAGCAAATGTAAAAAATGTAAGTGAGGTAAGAAGAAAACTCCCGATGATTAAATTTTCAATTTATTGTCACAATTCCCTCTTCATTATATTAATATCGAAAATTGTCTATTTCTCCTGGGGAAAATAGAAAGGAATTTCATAAAAAAATAGCGAAAATCTCTTTATAAAGAAAATTTTTATATTATAAACTTGGTAGGGTGATAGAAATGATTCGAGAAATTCGAGTAGAGGACGCAGCAGCATTTTTGCAATTAGGAAAACAATTGGATGAAGAAACTACTTTTATGCTATTAGAACCAGGTGAACGGAATACAACAGTAGAGCAGCAAACACAAATGATTCAACGTTTTGTAGAAGATCATAATTCTACTATATTTGTAGCAGTAGATGGAGAACAATTAGTTGGATTTATTTTAGCTAATGGCGGTAATGTTCAGAGAAAAAAGCATGCAGCAGCAATTGTAATTGGAATCTTACAAGAATATGGCGGAAAAGGAATTGGGACGACATTGTTTAAAGAAGTAGAAAAGTGGGCAAGATTACATGATGTATGGCGTTTGGAATTAACAGTAATGGCCCACAATACAAGAGCGCAGGCACTATATAAAAAAGCAGGATTTGAACAAGAAGGTGTCAAAAAAGCTTCTCTTATTGTCGAGGGTGAGCGTGTCGATGAGTATTATATGGCCAAATTATTAAAATAAGAGGTCGTTGTATGAAAAAAAGATGGACACTACTGGGTGTCGTAGTAGTTGTAATTATTATTGGAGTGGCAAGCATTAATTATAAAATGTATAAAGATAAACAGGCACAAGAGGTGAATAGTAGCGTTGTATTTCCAAAAGCACAAGAAACTATTGCTAAAATGGAAGGAGATCTTGCGGTTATCAATAATCCTGATTCCGTACTTGTACTTGTAAATAAAAGCAGACGGCTACCAGATCGCTATAAGCCACAAGATTTAGTTATTCCAAAAGTGCGTTATTCGAGTGAAGGTGATCAAGAGAAAAAGAAGATGAGGAAAGAAGCAGCGCAGGCACTTGAAAAAATGTTTGCGCAAGGAGATCAGGAGCGGATTTTTCTTTTTGCAGTTTCTGGATACCGGTCTTTTGATCGGCAAAAAGCATTAAATACAATGTATAAGATTCAAGATGGAGAAGCAAAAACAGCAATGTCTAGTGCTGTTCCAGGAACGAGTGAACATCAAACGGGACTCGCAATGGATATTACATCACAATCAGCTAAATTCCAATTAGAGTCTGTTTTTGGAGATACAAAAGAAGGGAAATGGCTATCTCAAAATGCGCATCGATTTGGTTTTGTCATTCGGTATACAAAAGAGAAGGAGTCCATTACGGGTTATCGGTATGAACCGTGGCACGTACGTTATGTAGGGAATCCACAAGCGACATATCTATATGAAAATCAACTCACCTTAGAGGAAGCGATGAAGTAATGAATTGAGGGGAGACGGATTAGATGACGATGTTATATAAGAAAAAAGTATATGCATACATTATAAGGGAGAAAGCAGGAGTTATGCAGTTGCTTGTTTTTACTCATCGTGATATACCAGAAGCAGGTATACAGGTCCCAGGTGGCACAGTTGACGAAGGAGAAAATTTAGAAGAAGCAGTACTACGTGAAGTGTTAGAAGAATCGGGTTTACATCATTTATGTATAGAACGTTTCATTGATGATTATATCATCCATGTGAAAGAAAAACAGGAATATCAAAAACGTCACTTTTTTCATATGTCGTTGCTAACAGATGTAAAGGATTCATGGGAACATACAGTAAGTGCGGGAGAGGAAGATCGAGACTTAGTATTTTGTTACGAATGGGTTGATATTGCAAAGTGCCCTGTATTAGCAGGAAATCAAGGTGAATTTATTCATTTATTAGAAGAGATGTATGTGAAGTAGAAAGTTTGTTCATATAATAAAAAACGTTTTAGACAGATTTTGTTCGTCTAAAACGTTTTTTATTTTCTTTTATAATAGCTTGTGTTAATATAACCCCACCATTCTTCTCCTTTATGAAGAACGGTCGTTACGTAAGCCATTGTAATACTACCAATCCATATCGTTCCAGCAAAAGTTTCAATTAAGTCCATATATGTAACGGTACGGAGGGAGGGGTGCTGAAATAAAAGTTTCCATCCTTCTATTAATATAGCTGATTTGGAAGACGACTTCTCTATTATTTGTTCAGTTTGTATAGCGTGCAATGAAACATATAATGCAATACATCCAAAAATCATTAATACATTGTTTATCATAAGTGTAGAAGTAGCACCAATTAATAAGACCACTACACTTGTGAATGAATAAGCAGCTGCTTGAACAATTTGTGTTGAGAAGGAAAAGACACTATTTACTTTTACTAATTTTTCTTGTGATGTTAGACGTGGAATAACATCATATAATAAAGGAGAACTCCAACCTTCGCATAATGAAATGAGAATAATAAAAGCAAGAAGGGCAATGGTGTTAGATGATAGTAAGGGAAATAGTGCAGTTAAAAGAATCAAAAGGAAAGTCTTGACCCCTTGTAATGTAAAGAGCAATGAATAAGATGGAAAACGATTCAGTAGAAGTGGTGAGGATGTACTCGCAATAAAACTTGTAATCACTCGTAATAATGGAAAAAGAGCTGTGATAGTAGCTGATTTAGTTGTTATATAAATATGAGTAGTAAGAATCATTATGTAAACAACTTCAGCAAGAGTGATGCACATTTTAGAAAACCAATAAAAGAATATCGATTGTTGGTGCAATATTGGTACCTCCACTCAAAGAATAATACATAT
The DNA here is from genome assembly GCF_038006685.1 of Bacillus sp. FSL K6-0042. Lineage (NCBI taxonomy): Bacteria > Bacillati > Bacillota > Bacilli > Caryophanales > Bacillaceae > Bacillus > Bacillus sp. FSL K6-0042. The sequence continues at coordinate 1,142,391 of NZ_JBBOVS010000001.1, read as the reverse complement.
TTCTTTATAGTAATCATAATCCGCGGAATAAATTTTTGAAAGAATTTTATTTTTTGTAACTTTTATACAGGAATTTTCATGTATAATAAAGAATATATTAATATATTATTTTAATAATACTCATTATAACAGTGAATATGTATAGTAGCTTCCGATGAAACGTCTCGCCTTAATTAGGAGGACGTGATAAACAATTCTTTTTTTCATATACATATAGAAAATAAAAAAGAAAGTGAGGGTTGCATATGGCTGGATGGGTAGTTTGGTTTATTATAGCCGGTATTTTATTTATAGCAGAAATGTTATCGATTACCTTTTACATGTTATGGCTTGGAATTGGAGCTGTTGTCGGAGGTCTTATTGCACTGTTTGCCCCAGAAGCGCTATTCTTACAAGTTGTTGTCGGGGCAATTGTGAGTTTAACATTGACTTTCTTTACGAAACGAATCTCCAAAAATTTTCGCGAGGCAAAAGGATTTACCGATACTGTCGATAAACTTGCTGGTAAAAAAGGAATTATCATGCAAGCGGTTACAAGTGAAGAGAATGGGATTGTGAAAGTGGATGGCGATACTTGGACTGCTATTTCAGATGTTCCCATTTCTACTGGGGAAAGAGTCATTGTTATAAAGAGGAGCAGCACTGTTTTACATGTGAAAAGGGAGAGTGAATAAAAATGGTAGCATTAACATTAACGATTATTTTTGCATTAATTGTCATTGTATTTATCGCGTTAACAATTAAAATCATGCCCCAACAAAAGGTAGGTGTGGTTGAAAGATTTGGTAAATTTCAACGCATCATGCAGCCAGGGTTAAATCTAATAATCCCAATTGTAGATCGTATACGTGTATACCATGATTTACGTATTCAACAAACAAATGTGCCACCACAAAAGGTAATTACGAAAGATAACGTACAAGTAGAAATTGATACAATAATTTTCTATCAAATCGTTGAACCGGAACTTGCGACATATGGTATTTCTAACTATGAATATGGTGTTCGTAATATTACATCTGCAACAATGCGTCAAATCATTGGTAAGATGGAACTGGATGAAACATTATCAGGGCGTGAAAAGATTTCAACAGAAATTCGTCTAGCTCTTGACGAAGCAACAGAGAAGTGGGGCGTTCGTATTGAACGTGTGGAAGTTGTTGATATTAATCCACCAAAAGATGTGCAAGTATCCATGGAAAAACAAATGAAAGCAGAGCGTAATAAGCGTGCGATTATTCTAGAAGCAGAAGCGGCTAAACAAGATAAAGTTCTTCGTGCTGAAGGGGAAAAACAAAGTAAAATCTTGATGGCTGAAGGGGATAAAGAAGCGCGTATTCGCGAAGCAGAAGGTATACGAGAAGCGAAAGAATTAGAATCGCAAGGGGAAGCAAGAGCAATTGAAACGATTGCGAAAGCAGAACAAAACCGAATCGAATTAATACGTGCAGCGGACTTAGATGAACGCGTTCTTGCTTATAAATCATTTGAATCGTTAGCTGAAGTAGCAAAAGGACCAGCAAATAAGGTCTTCATCCCATCTAATGCAATTGAAACCCTTGGCACACTTGGTGCAATCGGTGAAATTTTTAAAGAAAAACAAGCGAAGAAATCACCTTCGTCGGATACACCGAAAGAACAATAACTAACGAGAGAGAAATGGGCTGCCATTTCTCTTTTTTTATTTAGGGGGGATTGTACAAAACAGGCTGTAGATATTTTGAAGATTTGTATATCATTTATATTTGTTCTGAGTGAGGCAAGGTAAGAAAAGACATTATTTTTAACTTACACTTAAACTCGGGTGCAACACAAATTGAAAATGGAATTCTAGTATGTAAGGTCTAATTTAAAAGTCTAGTAAATATATATTACATAAAGCTTGTACATATCCATGTTTGAACTACCACCACTTACTCATTGGTCTGTGCCCTTCACGTTCCTTGAGGTGGGGGCTTCTCACCTAAAATGATAAAGAAGGTGATACATTGAAAAAGTATGCAACTCGTATACATGGAAAGAAATTTCTATTTTTAATCTTATCATATGTATTTGTAGTGATAGTAGCGGCGTCTATTGTGACCTCACTTTTACATACTATGAAATCTTATTATGCGAGTCAGTGGTTTGGAAAAATATCAATGCAAGGATTTATTCAAATGTTTGAGAGCGAAAATCGCTATTTTGCATCGGATTATTTTAAAACAAATAAACGAGAGTCTGTTGGGAATTTATTGTTTTCTATCACAACAGATCTGAAAATACATGATTTACGAACGTTCGTTGGCAAAGAAGTACCGGGGATGTCAAAGTATTACTCTAATATTATCGTAGCTGGAGAGGGAACGGACTATACGAATATTCCGAATGAATCTAGTGTACCGATTGAAGAGGTAACGAAAGAACGGGAAGTAGCGAAGGATAAAGTCACAGAAGCAGACAAAAAGAATCCTGTACAAAAAAATAAAAACGATGTAAAAGGTGAAAAAGCTATATATATTTATCACACGCATAGTTGGGAGTCCTTCTATCCATTGTTACCTGGGGCGAAGAGTCCATCAAGTCCGGATGTAAATGTCTCACTTTTGGGAGAGCGTCTAAAAGAACAGTTGGAAGGGCAGGGAATACCGGTTCTTCATGACAAAACAAACATGGGTGATTTATTGGCGAATAAGAAATGGAAATGGTATCAAGCATATACCGCATCTCATGGATATGTGAAAGAAGCCTTGGCACAAAATGATAAAATTATGTTTCCAATTGATATTCACAGAGACGATCAGCGGAAGAATGTTACGACAAAAGTGATTAATGGCAAATCCTATGCGAGGTTATATTTTATAATAGGGATGGAAAATGAAGGACGCTCCCATAATGAAAAAATTGCAAGAGCGATAAATTCGTATTTAGATGAAAACTATTATGGGTTAAGTAGAGGGATTTTTCCGAAATACAAAAAGGACGGAAATGGAGTTTATAATCAGGATTTATCTAAAAATGCAATGCTTATCGAAGTTGGTGGCGTTGATAATACTTTAGAAGAGCTATATAACACAATTGATGTGTTAACTGAAGCATTTAGTAAATATTATTGGGATGCGGAGAAGGTGAATGGATGATATGAAAGGAACAGGGAACTGTTCCTTTTTTACATGTCCCTTAAAAATTTTACTAGAATTTCATAATGTGAAATAAGGCAGTAGTTTTGAGTTGAGATTGTTTTATAATAATTTAAAATTCTGTCAATTTGAAAAAGTGACAGAATTTCTAAACTTATTTGTATAGTAAACTTCAAAATGTATATATTGGAGGGGTAAAAATGGCGATTCGAACAGGGGCTCAGTATATTGAAGGATTAAAGGCAAGAAATCCTGAAATTTGGATTGGTGGAAGAAGAATAACCGATGTTGTGAATGAAGATGTTTTTCGGGAACCGATTTTACAAATTGCTAAATTATATGATATGCAGCACGATCCAGAGTATCAGGACAAGATTACCCATATATGCGAAGAGACAGGAGAGCGGGTTTCGAATGCATTTTTAGTGCCAAAAAATTATGAGGACTTAAAAGCACGCCGCAAATTGTTTGAAGTATGGGCAAAAGCTACATTTGGTTTAATGGGTAGAACACCAGATTTTTTAAATGTTACAGTTACTTCAATGGCGAGCAATGCATGTTTTTTTGAAAAATTTGATTCCTCATGGGGGACCAATATAAAAAATTATTATAAACATATACGTGATCAAGATTTGTTTTTAACACATGCGATTATCAATCCACAAAATGATCGAAGTAAAGCTTCACATCAGCAAGAAGATGCAACGATGCATTTAGGTGTAGTGAACGAAACAGAAGAGGGAATGTATGTAAGCGGAGCTAAGATGTTAGCGACACTTGCACCAATTACAGATGAGGTAATCATTTATTCTTATCCAAGTTTTAAGCCGGGTGATGAACGTCATGCAATTTCTTTTGCAGTTCCTATTGATGCACCGGGTTTAAGGATCCTCTGTCGCGAGCCAATGCAAGATGGAAAACGATCCTTGTTTGATCATCCACTTGCATCAAGGTTTGAAGAAATGGATGCACTACTTGTATTTCATAATGTGTTTATTCCGTGGGATAAAGTGTTTATCTATCAAAGTGTAGAGGCTGGAAATCAGCTGTATCCAAAAACAGGAATTGGTCATCAACCAGCACATCAATCAGGAGTAAGAGGATTAGTGAAACTTTCTTTTGCAGCAGAAGTGGCTATAAAACTAGCAGATTCAATTGGAGTAGACGGCTTTTTAAATGTACAAAATCAGTTAGCAGAATTAATCCAAGATGTAGAAACAATCCGTGCACTCTTGCAAGTAGCAGAATATGAGTATGAAACGAATGCATATGGTGAAGCTGTTCCTGCGAGATTACCGCTGGATACAATACGTAGCTTATTACCTAAAATGTATCCACGTGCTATTGAAATTATTCAAACCATTGGGGCTGGTGGCCTACTAATGTTACCAACAGGTGCCGACTTTATGAATCCAGAGATTCAAGAGGATATGTATAAATATTATATCGGGCGTGAAGGAGTATCTTCTGAGGAACGCGTTCGATTATTTAAATTAGCTTGGGACTTATGCGGTGAAGCGTTTGGACAACGCCTATTACAATATGAGCGTTATTATTCTGGCGATCCAGTGAGAAAAATGGGTATGTTTTATAATGCGTACAAAAAACAACAATCGCTGTCACTTGTGGACAGTGCCTTGCGAACAGAATTATCTGGAAATTCATTAAGGTGACAATAAAATGATCACGCTTACATTTTAAAATAAAAGAGGAAGGAGCCGCAAATAGATAACAAGAATTTTACTGTTAGGATGTAAATCTTCTTACATGTTTTAGCTATATATGAACCGGAAAATATGTAACTGGAATAGAGGAGGTAAGTTATTGTGATAGCATCTATCAGTAAGATTTGTAAAATTCTAAATTGTTTTACGAGTGGCGAGCCAGTGTTAGGAAATTCTGAAATTGCTGCAAAATTAAATATGAACCCGAGTACAGTTCACCATCTTGTCCGTACATTGTGTGAAGAAGGAATGTTAATTCGAGATGAGCAGAGAAAATATCGACTGGGATGGAAATTGTTGGAGTGGGGCAATCAAGTGATGTTTCAACAAGAGATTTATAGCGGGGCGATTCCAATCGTTGAAGAACTTGTAAGGAAATTTAATGGGACGGTGCATATCGGTATGTTTGACCGTGGAGATGTTGTATTTATTTTGAAAATTTCATCAAAGGATTCTGTTCAAATATCAACTCATGTCGGATCAAGAAAACCTGCATACTGCACAAGTACAGGAAAAGTCCTTCTTTCATTTAATCCTTCTTCTTTAGAGTATACTTCAGAAAATGGGCTGTTGCCTCGAGCGCCAAATACAATTACTTGTATGAAGAGATTTCAAGAAGAGTTACAGACAATTCGTAAGCAAGGTTATTCCATAAGTGATAACGAAAATGAACATGGATTATATGGCATTGCGGCTCCTATTCGTTCTTACACCGGGAGAACCATTGCGGCTCTTAATATTGTTGGTCCGAAAACGTATATGCAAGGAAGTAATCGTCAAGTCATGATTCGAAGTGTGATGAATACTGCAAATTTAATTTCAAAGGAATTTGGTTATTTAGACATTTAATCATAACTGTAAAAGAGAGGTGAGAATCATTTATATACATGATTATAGTGTACCTGAATTGGAAAAATCGATTGTTTCTATTGGTGCGTTTGATGGTGTGCATAAAGGACATCAGACCGTTATTAGAAACGCGGTGGAAAAAGGGAAAGAACTACAGATTCCAAATGTCGTGTATACATTTGATCCACCACCACGTTCTTATTTTCAGGGAGCACAAGTGCTAACGCCAATTAATGAGAAGTTAAATCGATTTCAGGAGCTCGGTGTTGAACATGTAATTGTTATTCGTTTTGATGAGTCGTATGTAACGAGAAGGGCTAGTTACTTTATTCAAGAATTACAAAGATTATGCCCAATTGAAATTTATGTCGGAGAAGATTTTCGATTTGGAAAAAATCGCGAGGGTGATATAGAGCTACTGATGAAATACTTTGATGTTTCTATCGTCGAAGAGGTTTGCTGCGAAGAAGGTGAACGAATTTCATCAACGAGGATACGGAATCACTTATTTCAAGGAGAATTACAAAGGTCTCAATCCTTATTAGGATGGCCTCTTAAAACAATATAAGCGAATGAATTATAAGGAGGAAAAAACATGTCAAAAACATTACAATCTTTTAATTTACTAAAATGGATTGATGAAAATAAAGAGTTATTGAAACCACCGGTAAATAACAAGGTAATTTGGCAAGACTCAGAGTTTATTGCCATGATTTTAGGAGGGCCAAATAGAAGACGTGATTTTCATGTTGATCCTTCAGATGAATTCTTTTATCAAATAAAAGGCGAATGTTATGTGGAATGTATTACGGAAGAAGGGAAACGTGAAGTTGTTACAGTGAAAGAAGGAGATGTGTTTATGTTACCAGCCATGGTGCCACATTCACCGCACCGCGTTGCAAACACATATGGATTAGTAATTGAAAGGAAACGTAACCAAGGAGAACTTGAAGATTTTGTTTGGTTCTGTGATGAGTGTAATCATGAAATGCATCGCGTACGGGTTCAATTAACCGATATTGAAAAACAAGTGAAAGAAGCAATTCATAGTTTTAATTCAAATAAAGAAATTCGTGCGTGTAAAAACTGCGGACATATTATGCCAGAAGAAGTGGAGGAATGGAAGTGCGAATAGATTTTCATACACATATTATTCCTGAAACATTTCCGGATTTTGAGGAGAAGTTTGGTGGTGGACGTTGGCCGATATTAAATCGCACTTGTACATGTGGTGCTGCGATTATGGTTGGTGGGAAAAACTTTCGCGATGTGACAGATCAAGTATGGTGTCCGGAGAAAAGAATTGAAGATATGAACCGTGAAGGTGTTGATATACAAGTATTATCACCAATTCCTGTTACATTTTCCTATTGGGCAAAACCAGAAGAAGCTGAAGCAATGGCGCGTATTCAAAACGATTTTATTGCAGAAACAGTATTGGCATATCCAGATCGTTTTGTTGGGTTAGGGACAGTACCGATGCAAGATGGAGAAACGGCAGTTCGTGAGATGGAGCGATGCATAACAGAATTAAACTTACATGGAATTGAAATTGGCACGAATGTCAATGGGAAAAATTTAGATGATCCATCATTTATTGAATTCTTCCGAATGGCTGAAAAGTGGCAAGTCCCAATTTTTATTCATCCATGGGAAACATTAGGGCGTGATAGAATGCCACATCATAATTTTATGTATACAGTTGGAATGCCAAGTGAAACGGCTCTTGCCGCAGCCACACTTATATGGAGCGGGATAATGGAGAAGTTTCCTAGGTTGAAAATTTGCTTTGCTCATGGTGGAGGTTCTTTTCCATATATTTTGCCGCGATTAGATCAAGGGTGGCAAGTATGGCCACATCTGAGATTAACTACATATCCTCCGAGCCATTACGCAAAGAAATTTTACTTCGATTCTTTAAACTATGATCCTATCAACCTTAAATATATGATAGAGCGATTTGGACATGAAAAGATTTTTATGGGGTCGGATTATCCGTTTTTACTACGAGAAATTCAGCCAGGTAAAGTAATTGACGAGACACTTGATTTATCAGAGGAGCAAAAGGAAGCTATGCTTGGCGGAAATGCAGCGAGTTTCTTAAATATTGATATGAAAAAAAGAGGTGTAGTATATGCAGAAAGTACAAACACCAGAGAGTAAATTAAATGAAATGGGACTCATACTACCAGCTATTCGTCCAGCGGTAGGTAATTATGTAAGTTGTGTAAGGGTCGGAAACTTATTGTTTACTGCTGGACAAGGTGTTGACCAGTGCCATGGGAAATTAGGTAAAGATGTATCAATAGAAGATGGATATAAGGCAGCTAGGCAATCTATGTTGAACTTATTAAGCGTTGTAAAGAATGAACTCGGTGATTTAAATAAGGTGAAACGAGTTGTGAAGTTACTTGGATTTGTAAATAGTACAGAAGATTTTATTGATCAGCCAAAAGTGATGAACGGTGCATCCGATTTATTAGTAGATGTTTTTGGTGAAAAGGGAAAGCATGCTCGTTCCGCTGTTGGAATGGCTCAACTACCGAATAATACAACAATTGAAATCGAGATGGTTTTAGAAATTGTAGAGTAGGAGGTAAAGAGTGTGAATAAAGAACTATTAGCTGAAAAAATGAAAGTAAAAGATGCGAAGTTATTTATTGATGGTCAATATGTCGATGCGATGTCCGGCGAAACGTTCGATACGTTCAATCCATCGACAAATAGAAAACTTGCCTCTGTTGCACAAGCAAATGAAGAGGATACTAAGCGAGCAATAGACGTGGCGGGGCGTACATTCACAAGTGGTATCTGGAGTAAAATGCCTGTGGAAGAGCGCTCAGCTATTTTATGCAAAATGTCAGATTTGATTATGGAGAAGGTAGATGAGTTAGCATATGTAGAAACACTTGATGTTGGAAAACCTATCAAAGAGAGTCGTGACTTTGATATTCCGCGTTCGGCACATAATTTTCGTTTCTTTGCTGAAATGGCAAAGTATATGGTGCATGAACATTATGATAAGCATAACTTTATGTCATATGCAAAATATGCACCTGCAGGAGTAACAAGTTTAATTATTCCTTGGAATCTACCATTTATGCAGATGACGTGGAAGGCGTCTGCTGCACTAGCCGCTGGTAATACAGTGGTTGTGAAACCAGCTTCTTACACGCCGCTAAGTGCAGTCATGCTCGGTGAAATTGCGAACGAGGCTGGGTTACCTCCAGGTGTACTTAATATTATTACAGGACCAGGAAGTACGGTAGGAACGAAAATGACGATGCACCCGTCTGTAAGACGTATTTCATTTGTGGGGGAAAGTAATACAGGGAAAACAATTATGCGGAATGCCGCAGAAAACTTAATACCAGTTTCGTTAGAATTAGGCGGGAAATCAGCAAACATTGTATTTGAAGATGCTGACTTAGATGAAGCGGTACAAGGATCAATTGAAGCAATTTATCGGAATCAAGGAGAAATTTGTTTAGCTGGTTCAAGATTACTTGTACAGGAAAGCATATATGAACAGTTTCTAGAGAAATTTGTAACAGCGGTGAAAAAGATAAAAGTGGGAGATCCACTTGATGAAGATACAGATATGGGAGCGCTTGTTTCAAAATCACATCTAGAAACAGTTGATCAGTACGTGGAAATAGGTCTGTCAGAAGGAGCAAAATTAGCCCACGGCGGAAAAAGAATCGAGAGTTTAGCACAAGGAAACTTTTATGAACCGACTATATTATATGATGTCGATAATCGTATGCGTGTAGCTCAAGAAGAGATTTTTGGTCCAGTTTTAGTTGTTATACCATTTAAAACAGAAGAAGATGCAATTCGTATCGCAAATGATTCTATTTATGGTTTAGCGGGAGTTGTTTGGACAAATGACCTTAGAAGAGCACAACGAGTTGTTTCGCAAATTGATTCGGGATTATTATGGATTAATTGTTGGTATGTGCGAGATTTACGTACCCCATTTGGTGGTTCTAAGGCAAGTGGTATTGGCCGAGAAGGTGGACGCCATAGTTTTGAATTTTATACAGAAGCAAAGACAGTTACGATGAAATTATAAAGTGAAACTTACATCAGTGGAATGGTATTTCCACTGATGTGTTCTAAATATAGATTTTAAAAATGAGGTGAGATAAATGCAAGTGTTAATAAAGGAATTAGCAGATGAACTTATACAGGCAGAACAAACGTGTAGGCCAATTTCGCCTTTCACGGAAAGGTATTCAAATCTATCAGTTTTAGATTCGTATAACATTCAGCTCGAAGTAGTGGGACGAAAGTTAAGACAAGGCCGCAAAGTGATTGGGAAGAAAGTTGGACTTACGAGTAGTGCAATGCAACAAATGCTTGGGGTAGATGAACCAGATTACGGACATTTACTAGATGATATGAAAGTAGAAAGTGGAAGTGTAATCTCGATAGATTCGTTTGTATCTCCAAAAGTAGAAGCGGAAATCGGATTTGTTTTAGCTGAGGATTTGAATGGACCTAATATTACATATGTAGATGTGCTAATGGCAACGAAATATATTGTACCTACACTTGAAATTATTGATAGTCGTATTGCAGACTGGAAGATTAAGCTTGTCGATACAGTAGCAGATAATGGCTCTTCTGCAAAAGTAGTTGTTGGTGAAAAGATGTCCAATGTATCTGAAGTAGATTTGCGTACGGCTGGAATGGCGCTCTATAAAAATAATAGTTTAATTGCTACTGGAGCAGGAGCAGCGGCATTAGGACATCCTGCACAAGCGATTGCTTGGCTAGCGAATAAACTTAGTGGATTTCATATTTCATTGAAGGCAGGGGAATTAATTTTGCCAGGTGCATTATCGGGCGCTGTTTCAGTTCAATGTAATGATGTAATTCAAGCTGATTTCGGATCTCTTGGTTCGGTTTCTATTAAATTTGTATAGTTTTATAGTTGTGTGAAAAGGAGGGGATATATGTGGGGAAAGTGAAGGCGGCTATTATAGGTTCCGGAAATATTGGTACGGATTTAATGTATAAATTAAGAAGAAGTGAAGTAATTGAAATGACTGCTATGATAGGGATAGATTCTGAATCAGACGGATTAAAGCGAGCGAAGGAAGAAGGATATGAGATTTTTGATAATGGTATACAAGCAATTATTGAGAATCCTAGCATAGCAGATATTGTATTTGATGCAACTTCAGCCAAAGCTCATATTCGTCACGCGGAAGTCTTAAGAGAGTTTGGGAAGCTAGTGATTGACTTGACTCCTGCAGCATGTGGCCCATTTGTTTGTCCAGCTATACAAGATGGTACTCATGTAGAAATGCGAAATGTCAATATGATTACATGTGGTGGGCAGGCAACAATTCCAATTGTTCATGCAATCAATGAAGTAGCGGACGTTACGTATGCGGAGATAGTTGCTACGATTTCTAGTTTAAGTGCAGGTCCAGGTACACGGGCAAATATTGATGAGTTTACGATTACGACAAGACGTGGGATTGAAGAGCTTGGTGGAGCAGATTGCGGGAAAGCACTTATTATATTAAATCCTGCGGATCCTCCTATTTTAATGAGAGATACAGTATATTGCGAAGTTAAGCATATGGATGAATTCATTATTGGGCAAGCAATTTGTAAGATGGTTGAAGTAGTTAGGTCATACGTTCCAGGATATTCTTTAAAACAAGAGCCAATGTTTGATGGAAACCGTGTGACTGTATTTTTAGAGGTAGAAGGAGCCGGGGATTACTTTCCTCCTTACGCTGGGAATTTAGATATTATGACAGCAGCGGCATTAAAAGTTGGTGAAGGATTTGCATCTCGAATAATTGGAGAGCAGAAGCGAGGTATGATGAGTGAAAAGAAATAGTGATATGCCAATCAAAATAACTGAGGTTTGTTTGCGTGATGGAAGTCATGTAATGAGGCATCAATTTACAGAGGAACAAGTTCGGTCTGTAACTAGGTCGTTAGATGAGGCTGGTATGCATTATGTTGAAGTTAGTCATGGGGATGGATTAGGTGGTTCCACTTTGCAATATGGAAAATCGTTAGTAGATGAAATGAAACTCATTGAAGCGGCAGTGGAAGAATGTAGACAGTCAAAGGTAGCTGTGTTACTTATTCCTGGTATTGGCACTGTCCATGAATTAAAACAAGCAGAAAGCATTGGAGCAAGACTTGTTCGTATAGCAACCCACGTAACGGAAGCGGATGTTTCCGCTCAACATATTCATTTTGCACGAGAATTGGGTATGGAAGTGTGTGGTTTTTTAATGATGGCACATTCGGCACCGATACAGAAATTGGTAGAACAAGCAAAACTTATGGAAAGTTACGGGGCACAAGCTGTCTATGTAACAGATTCAGCTGGAGCTTTATTGCCTCATGAAGTACGTGAACGTATCCAGGCATTACGTCAATCCCTAAATATTGAAATCGGCTTTCATGGCCACAATAACCTTTCTGTTGCAGTAGCGAATACGATTACTGCAATTGAAGAAGGAGCAACCCGTATTGATGGAAGTGTCCGCTGCCTTGGAGCTGGAGCTGGGAACGCGCAAACAGAGGTATTGTTAGCTGTATTGGATCGGATGGGATATACGCTAGATGTAGATTTGTATAAAATGATGGATTTGGCAGAGGATATTGTTGCACCGCTGTTACCAGGACCACAAGAAATTCAAAAAGGTAGTCTTGTCATGGGATACGCTGGTGTATATTCAAGCTTTTTACTACATGCTGAGAGAGCTGCTCATAGATTTGGTGTAGATGCTCGTGATATTTTAATAGAACTTGGCAAGAGAAAAGTAGTTGGTGGGCAAGAAGATATGATTTTAGATGTAGCAGCTGAATTAGCAAAGATAAAAACGGGGGTGTAAAATATGGCTTTAGTTAAAGGAGCGGATTCAGAGATTATTGAATATTTACTTCAGGCGGAGAGGGAACGAAAAGAAGTAGTAAAGGTAACAGATCAGCATCCGGATTTAACAGTAGAAGATGCTTACATATTGCAAAAACAATTAGTTGAACAAAAGATGAAAGAAGGATCCAAACGAGTTGGTGTAAAGCTTGGGTTAACGAGTAAAGCGAAACAACAAATGATGGGGATTGAGGAAGCAATTTACGGTTATTTATTACATGATATGTTAGCGTTTGAATGGGAACCTGTGCAGTATGAAACGTTGATTCATCCAAAAGTAGAACCAGAGATTGCCTTTTTAATGGGAGATGATTTACAGGGTACTAGCGTTACAGCGGATGATGTATTAAAGGCAACAAAATATGTTACGCCAGCTTTGGAAATTATTGATAGTCGTTATTTGAATTTTAAATTTACATTGCCTGATGTAATTGCAGATAATTGTTCATCCTCAAAATTTCTATTAGGAAGCAAATGGATTAACGCTCAGGAAATAGACTTAGCTAATGTTGGAATGGTTATGTCGAAAAACGGTAAAACGGCGACAACTGGCACAGGGGCAGCTGTACTTGGACATCCGGCAACGGCAATTGCTTGGGCGGTAAATAAACTTGGATTACAAAATGAAGGGTTGAAAAAAGGTGATATTGTGCTAAGTGGGGCATTATCTGAAGCGGTTGCTTTCAAAACTGGTGACGCTATTATTGCGCAGTTTGAAGGGTTGGGTAGTGTATTGATGTTTTGTGAATAAAGAGTAAAGCGAGAGATGGGTATGCCAATTGTACAAATTCAAGTTATTGAGGGTCGAAAACAGGAGCAGATTCAAAATCTCATTTCAAATGTTACAGATGCAGTTGCAAAAAGTTTGGACGTGGAGACTGAACGTGTACGTGTACTAGTAAATGAGATTCCGGGTTCGCATTGGGGTGTCGGAGGAAAGGTAAAAGGTAATGTAGAAGAAAAATAGTGTTGTTGAGTAAAAGTAATTCTTATTAAAAATAAGAATTACTTTTTTCAGAGTGTTGGGAAACCCTTTAGGGTTTCCGACACTCTGAAGTTTTTTAGTATTTTAGTGAACGAAAACAGTAAAAAATGATAGAAATACAAAAAATAGCCCTTCACCTGACCCTTTTTGGTCAGATGAAGGGCTATTTTTTTCATATTTTGGCAGGCTGCAGTGAGATAAGCCTGCATTTGGACAGACTTTAGCCCCCTGAACCGAGCGTATCGATAGCCATGTAATTCTTTGGCATCCGCAAAGCTTCGTCCAATCGTAGAACACCGTACTTTATATAATTTTTTTCCTGTACGGGTTAACTTATTTTTTCTGGCGATATCTTTATACTCTTCCCAAATATGATGAGTAAGAACTTTCTGCTTTTGTTTCACTGAACAACATTTGTCACGCAACGGACAAACTACACAGTCTGTTGGATTAGACTTATATTGGCGATATCCTTCTCGATCAGTTGTCGCATATTCTAAAATACATCCCATTGGACAGGCAAATACATCTGTTTCTTTTTCATATTTAAACTGGCTTTTTGGTACGTCTTTATTTCGTTTTCCAAATCGGCGATACCCCATCACCATAAATATATTCTGTTCCGATAATTTTTTACAAATGTAGCTTGTAAAATATCCTGCATCAAGCGCTACCGCTTCTACTGCAAATCCAAATTTATCAATTTGCACTTGCAGGCGTGCTAAATACGGCTCGGAATCCACTACATTTCCAGCCGTAATAAAAGTGTCTGTAATAATATTATATTTTGCGTCAGTTGTTCTATGGTCTAAGAAATGAAAACCATTTGGTTTTCCATCTCTCATTAAAAAGCCACTATCAGGATCCGTTGTACTTACACGTGTTTCTTTGATTGGGGTATCACGTTCCTTTCTAGGTTTTAATCCTTTTTTCCATGTTTTTCTCGATCTTCCGTTATTGCTGCTTCTAACTCTTCTATATAAGCTTTCGGGCGTTCTTCTTTTACTTTTTTTACAAATTTGTTTTTATTTGCGTTTGCTTTTACGTGTGTGGAATCTGTCATCAACGCACGTCCTCCTACCATGCGATGTTCCATCGCTTGACGTACAATTCCCTCGAAGATTTCTTCAAAAATATTTGTATGAAGAAAACGAGTACGACGATTCCAGCTAATTGTTGAATGATCAGGAACAGGATCTGATAAAGAAAACCCTAAAAACCACCGGTATGCAATATTCATCTTAATCTCTTTTTCTAATTGACGCTCAGAACGAATACCGTAAAAATAGCCAATAAACATCATTTTGAATAAAACGATAGGATGAATAGAAGGACGTCCATTATTTTCACAATAATAGGGACGTAACTTTTCCTCAATAAAATCAAAATTAATTGTTGCCTCAATTGCACGAAGAAAATGATCTTGAGGAACTAACTCTTCAACAGAAACTGATACGCACTCATTGCGATGATTTTTCAATGCACCCATCATAATAAAATCGCTCCTTTTCCTCTTTTTATCAGTGTTGACAGATTAAAAGAGGCTCAGACACAAAAAAAGGCCGTGGAGAAGACTTTCTCCACAGCCTGTAAAAGTAATTCTTATTAAAAATAAGAATTACTTTTTTGTTTGTAGAGCGAAAGTAAGAGAGTTAGATGGTGATACGCTCCATCTAACTTTTATTTTAATAGGCTTAATACTCTTTGTAGGACTGATTTCTTCTCTTTTCATTAACAATGAATCTATTTTTGATGAGGCTTAAAGTCGATTAATGTAGCTTGAGCAAACATTGTAATTCTCCTCATCTCCGTATATAATAGTGTCTTAGGAGTATTAAATCATATTCAAAATTCCGAAAATTCTAGTAGTTTGACTAGGAAAATGAAAAGTATTATATTGTAAAAGGTCATAATTAAACGAGAAATAGAATGGAAAGCAATTATTGAGTTAGGAGTTTAGACCCATGAGTTCGAGATATGGAAGAGATACAATTGTTGAAATTAACTTAGATGCTGTAAAACATAATGTAAGAGAATTTAAAAAACGTGTGAATGATAAAAATATTGCAATGATGGCAGCGGTAAAAGCAAATGGGTATGGACACGGGGCGGTTGAAGTTGCAAAAGCGGCAATTGAGGCAGGAGTGAATCAACTTGCAGTTGCTTTTGTAGATGAAGGAATCGAACTACGCGAAGCAGGAGTTACGGTGCCGATTTTAGTTTTAGGTTATACACCAGTGGAAGCTGCTAAAGATGCTATTGGGTATGATATTATGATGACGGTATATAGAATAGAGGATCTAAAAGGTATCAATGAAATTGCTAAGCAACTTGAAAAGAAAGCGCATATTCAAGTGAAAATAGATACAGGAATGAGTCGCATTGGTTTACAAGAAGAAGAGGTTGCGCCATTTTTAGAAGAACTAAAAAATATGAAATATATAGAAGTAGAAGGTATGTTTACACATTACTCTACAGCTGATGAAATTAATAAAACATACACAAATATGCAAACCAGTTTATTTGAGAAAGCTGTAAATACAGCGAAGGAAATGGGTATTCATCTTCCGTATATCCATAGTTCAAACAGTGCTGGATCAATGGAGCTAAGCAATACATTTCAAAATATGGTTCGTGTTGGAATCGGGATTTATGGTATGTATCCTTCGAAAGAAGTAGATCATACAGTTGTTTCTTTACAGCCAGCACTATCATTGAAGTCGAAAGTGGCTCATATTAAGCACGCGAAAAAAAATCGTGGTGTAAGTTATGGGAATACGTATGTAACAACAGGAGAAGAATGGATTGCGACTGTTCCAATTGGTTATGCAGATGGGTATAACCGTCAGCTGTCGAATAAGGGGCATGCGTTAATTAATGGAATTCGTGTACCAGTTCTTGGGCGCGTTTGTATGGACCAGTTAATGTTAGATGTTACAAAAGCAATGCCTGTACAAGTAGGAGATGAAGTTGTTTTCTACGGTAGACAAGGTGAGGAAGAAATTTCTGTAGAAGAAATCGCGGATATATTAGGTACCATTAATTATGAAGTGACTTGTATGCTAGATCGAAGAATCCCACGTGTATATAAAGAAAATGATGAAACGACTACTGTTGTGAATATATTAAGAAACAAATGAAATAGAAAAGGACTGAATCGCTAAGATTCAGTCCTTTTCTATTTTAGTAAATTATAATAATCATACCTTGTTGTAATCTCAAAACCACACTGTTTATAAAGTTTTAGAGCACTATCGTTTTTAGTTTCAACTTCTAATTCAATCTTCGTTCTTCCCTCAGTTAATAGCTGATGTATGATGTACTGCAAAATGCTTTTTCCATATCCTTTTCCTTGATAAGAAGGATGAACAGCAAATCCGGATAAGGAAGTAAATCCGTTTTGTTTATTTACTGTAATGGTCCCGATTGGCTGTTTATGAATGAGAGAAATATATACTTGGTGAGTAGGTGAAGACATTATTTTTTGTAACCAGGAGGATGTGTTTGTCAATGAATCACCAAAAGCTCTGCTAGAGATTTCTAAAAGAGTAGGAAATAGTTCAGTAGATGCTGGGATAAGCTCAATCGTATTTTTTTGTATAGTTGTTTGTTGTGTGTCTAACTGAAACTCCATACCGTACTCGCTGTATAAGTATGGTAAGTGGGCCTGTTTGGCAAAATCTTTTCCAGAGGTTGATGCCCCGTTTATAATGAGTAAGACTTCATCAACATCTCGTTGTTGTATTTCTTCCATGGCCGTTTGCAAAAGAGTAGTTCCTACTTTATGTTTTCTGAAATGAGGGTGGACAAATCCTGTTAATTCAAGTTTCGTCGGTCTTTCAAATTCATACATACTTAACACACCGATTAATTGTTCATTGTTATAAAAAAGAAAATCGTTTAGCTGGTTTTCTTTTCGATTCTTAAGAATATTGACGTGCAAGTCTGATGGATAATCGACGCCATCTTTTCGTTTACAAATATGAGCTAAATCTATAATGTGCTGAATTTCAGTCATTGATAACCGTTTCTTTTTTCGAATCTGCATATTGTAATCTCCTTAAGAGTATTTTAGAAAAAGGCGGGGTGTTGTAGCCATTCCTCTAAATCCACATTTCCTTGAACGGATAATAATCGATATAAATTAAATATCGGTACGGTGCCCTACATTGTTCTAAATTAGGAAGAGGCATAATTGTTTCGTAACCTTTTCGGAAAGCATGATCTTCATAACCTGGGTGTAATGTGTCTATAGATAGGATAGGGGAGGTAAATAGGGCTTGTAACATAAGAAAACTCCTTTTCTCTAAAAATTCAATAAAATCATTATATATTATTTAGACATAGAATATATAAAAATTTCCAAATTAGTGTCGAATTTGTGTAAATAAAGCCATTTCTTTGAAAAAATAGAGAATTTTCGGTATGATAATACTAAGAAAATATATCTGTTTTGGGGGTAATCAATGAAAAAAATATTTGAATATGTTTTATTAACAATTGGATCGATTATTGTAGCTGGCTCATTGGAGTTGATTTTGGCACCAAATGGACTGGTAGATGGTGGGGTAACAGCCATTTCTATTATGGCGAATAAAGTTGCTGGATTACCGCTTTATGGTGTGTTTTTAGGACTTAACATTCCTATCTTATTATTTACTGCAAAAGTAATGGGGAAAAAGTTCTTTATTCGTACGTCCTATGCAAATGTTGTAACAACTCTCGGTTTAATTTATTTGAAGCCATTTCCGGCTATCACAACGTCTGAATTACTAATTGTATTGTATGGTGGAGTATTATTTGGAATTGGTGTTGGAATTGTTGTGAAGATGGGCGGTGCAATTGACGGGTCAGAAATGTTAGCGGTCTGGATGAACAAACATTTTAAAGTGCCGATTAGTACATTTTTACTTGCTGTAAATGCTGTTATTTTTGTATTTGTCGCTATTTTGTTTTCAATCGAGCAAGCGATGTTCTCACTTGCAATTTTCTATATTGTTACGAAGATGATTGATTTCATATTAGATGGCATTAATCAAGGCAAGAGTGTCATGATTATTTCGAGTAAGAATAAAGAAATTGGTGAACTTCTTATGAAGGAGTTACAACTTTCAGTTACGTATCTACATGGAGAAGGTGGTTTTTTAGGAGAGCACCAGAGAATTATCTACTGTATTACAAACCGTTTTATTTATCCGAAGATGAAAGATCTCGTTCTCTCTGTAGATTCAAGTGCCATCATTGAAGCTTCTTATTCAACGGAAACAACTGGCGTAAAACGCCCAGGTATCTCATCACGTTCAGGGCAAACATCAAATGATTAGGTATGTGAAAAAGCTGTTCCTTGCAATTATTTTTGCAGGGAACAGCTTTTTTTTGTAAACCAAGCTTCTTTTAATAATGTTACAACAGTTTCGATTGCATCAATCGGTATCCCTCCGAAACCTAATAATACATGAGCTTCTTTTTGTAAGTTATTTACTGAATCGTATATGGATAACGGGTAAAGTTTTACATGTTTTTCAGCAGCTGATTGAATGAGTTCTTGTTCATTCATGCCGTTATGAACATGTAGTACAATGTGAAGTCCAGATTGATCCCCAAGTATATTAACACCAGTGCCCATTTGATTCACAAGTGATTTGACTAGTTTATGATGTTTTTTCTTATATAATGTACGAACGCGGTTTAAGTGCCGATCCCAATCTCCTTTTTGGATGAAGTTAGCAAGAGCAAGCTGTTGTATTTTAGAAACAGTTTGTTTGAAGATACCACCTAAGTTTTTATAAGCATCCAAAAGATGATTTGGAAGAACAATATAACCCATTCTTAAGGAAGGTAAAAATGATTTTGAAAAAGTTCCCATGTAAATAACACGTTCATTTGTATCAAGCCCTTGCAGTGAGGGAATAGGTTTTCCAACGTAGCGAAATTCCCCGTCATAATCGTCTTCAATAATATAACCAGAGCGATCATTAGCCCATTTTAATAACTCAAGCCGCCTTGATAAAGGCATAATCATGCCATATGGAAATTGATGAGAAGGTGTAACATAAGCAACGTCCGCATTGCAATTATTGAGAGATGAAATGTTCATTCCTTGCTCATCTAATGGAACAGGATGAAAAGGAATGCCGCAGCTTTGAATAATAGCTTTTACGCGGTGAAATCCAGGATTTTCGATTGCGTATGATTTTTGCTTCCCAAGTAATTGAACAAGTAACCAAAGAAGCGGCTGTGTACCAGCTCCAATAATAATTTGGTTAGGTGTGCAATGAACCCCGCGAGCATGATACAAATATTTTGCAATGTGAGTACGAAGTATATATTCTCCTTGTGGATCTTCTTTTGTAAATAATTCGTTTTCATATTGGAGTAAACATTCTTGTAGTGCTCTTTTCCAATTTGAGAGTGGAAAGGCTGTTTGATCGATGTTTCCTTGACTACAATCAAAAAAGAGCGGTTCTGTTTGTTTTTTTTCAAATTGGTAAGATGGAGCATGTTGTTTATTTGGTATAACATCTACATCTACTTCCGTAACAAATATGCCACGCTTCGGTTTACTGTCCACATAGCCTTCCGCGGATAATTGCTGATAAGCTGATTCGACTGTAATGCGGCTAACACCAAGTTGTAATGCTAAATTTCGGTGAGAAGGGAGACGTGTTCTGGCAGGGAGCGTTCCCTTTAAGATTTCTTGTTTTATGTAGTCGTAAATTTGTATATAGATGGGTGTTTTACTTTCTAATTGTAAAGGAATGGTTAAATCCATTGCATGCGCTCTCCTTTAAAGCTGACCTTATAAAAAAGAAATGAACTGCCACTTAAGGAAAGGGCAGTCTCTATTTATACTAATAATATAACATTTAGAAAATTTTATAAATAGTTAGGGGAGATTCGTGATGAATGTTAAGGAAATAAAAACAGAAGAGCAATTAGATGAGGTATTACCCGTTTTACACCAATTACGAACTGCACTTACAAAAGAGGAAGCACAGTCTTTATTTCATCAGATGAAAGAGGAACGTTATCAATTATTTTCTTTGTATAATGAAGAGAATGAGGTGGTAAGCCTTGCAGGGGTAGCGGTATGTACGAATTTCTATAATAAGAAACATGTTTTTGTATATGATCTTGTAACGGCAGAGGTTCATCGATCAGAAGGATATGGAAAGGTTCTTCTGTCGTATATAGAGGAATGGGGGATAGAAAAGGGCTGCAGTTCTATCGTTCTTACATCAGCGTTTCCAAGAAGTGGATAGGCTACACTGAACTAGACAAAAAAATTAAGGTCAAGTAGACTACAACTAATATATTTGAGGAGAATCTACTATGACGAACAATAAAAGAGAAAGAAGAACCTTTACAGCGGAATTTAAGCACCAAATGGTTCAACTGTATCAGAATGGTAAACCAAGGAAAGACATCATTAAGGAATATGGATTAACACCATCATCATTGGATCGATGGATCAATCAAAATCATACGTCTGGCTCGTTTAAAGAGAAAGATAATAAGACCGCTGAACAACTAGAGTTGGAAGCGTTGAGAAAACAAAACAAACAACTTCTTATGGAAAATGATATTTTAAAGCAAGCAGCGCTGATACTAGGACGAAAGTAAAAGTAGTGAAGAATAACCTACATAAATACTCAATATCAGCAATGTGCAATGTCCTACAATTATCAAGAGCAACGTATTATTATGAAGCCAAACAAGCACAAGATACAGTAGATGAATTGTCACCACTCGTGAAAGAAATCTTCCGAGAGAGCCGTCAGAACTATGGAACACGAAAGATAAAAGTAGAACTAAAAAAGGTAGGATATGTGATTTCACGTCGCCGTATTGGGCGAATCATGCAGAACCAAGGTTTAGTATCGAACTATACGATTGCACAATTTAAGCCGAAGAGAGTTAGCTGTAACGAAGAAAACATTTCAAACGAACTCAATCGTCAGTTCAACCAACAAGAAGAGCTGGCTGTAGTCGTAAGTGATTTAACATACGTCCGTGTGAACAAAAAGTGGAATTACGTATGTTTATTAGTCGATCTCTTTAATCGAGAAATCATAGGCCATAGCGCAGGCCAAAAGAAAGATGCCGAGCTTGTTTCACAAGCTTTCGCAACGGTGAAAACAAACTTAAATCGGATTACCTTATTTCATACAGATCGAGGAAATGAGTTCAAAAACAAGCTGATCCATGACACGTTAGAGACCTTCAAAATCCAGCGTTCATTAAGTGCGAAAGGCTGTCCATATGATAATGCGGTAGCGGAAGCAACCTACAAAATCTTTAAAACAGAGTTCGTTCGCGATCGTCATTTCACAAGTTTAGAAGAATTGATTTTAGAATTGAACGACTACGTAAACTGGTTTAACAATGTTAGAATCCATGGCACATTAGGCTATTTGAGCCCTGTTCAGTACAGGCAGGAGCACCTTAAAAAAATTGTCTAGTTTCGTGTTGACACACCAAAGTGATGCACATAGATTTTATGAAAGAGAAGGATATGATAAGGTAAGTTATTCTTTTCGTAAAGAGTTACAATAGAGAAGAAAAATAGTAGATTCTAAATGTGATAAGAAGATTAAGACATTTAGCTAATGAAAGAAAATAGGGGGAACTTATCCCCCTATTTTTTATCCCGCATTAACGAGCAGTAATACCCCCACCTCAAAATTCAGAAAAAGCAAAGAAGTTAGGTGGGGGATAAACTGCCCGTAAAAGCCCGATTCGTTCAACTAATAATCAGTGGGGGATGAAGAAAACCCCCACTGATTAAAGTTTCACTTTATGTTGTAGGCTTTGAGAGCGAATTTGTATTTCGGTTAATTATTTGTGAAGCTCATCTTTTAAGTTGAACTCAAAAAAATTAGCTAGTTTGCATAGATAAGCTAAACAATCTGCAAACTCTTTACCGAGATTTTCGCGTATTTCTGTTTTTGCTTGAAGGTAGGCTTCAAATTTAGGAACCTTGTCTTTTTTAGCCGTTCAGTTTTAGAAAAAAGCGTGGGAAATTCCTTGATCACATTCGCTACATCTGTTGTCAATAATAGATGGGTGTATAAGAGACATTATTAGCTTGCTTGAAATACGTCTCTCTTATCGTTACGACTCCAGCCTATTTCTTCTTGGAACTATTGATGCATTAATATAAAAGGCATAGATTAACAAATAGTTTTTCTCTTGTATAAGTTCAATCATTTTTTACAAATGTAACGAAGAACGTTTTCTTTCCTCTAAAGAAGCAAATGAAAAAGAATCCTTCTTTTTTACATATATTTTTTGGTCTTGAACAGGTTGCACCATTACTGCTTGTGAACTTCTTGTTTTTAGGGCATCTTGAATTCCAATAGTCATGAGTTTAATGAAAAGTATAGTAATAAAGAATGTGACGAGTGTATAAAAGATAATCCATAATGAAAGATTCATTTCATAACGATTTAATCCAATAAGGCCTGCCCAATCATTTGAGAGTGAAACAGGTTTGAACTCACCTAGATCCATTTCTTTCAGTTGTATTCCACCGATTATAATGTTAAGTAATGCTAGATGGATCATAAGTATAAGTGTTTGGACAATATGCTCCATAAATAAAACAAATGCTCGGTCTAATAATAAGACACGCAAATGTTTCTTTATAATATGAAAACGGCTTGCCCCCATTAATTGTGAGCTCATTATATAATCTTGCTTCATAAACTCATCAACTTCTGATGAAATATATAAAGAAATTGTAGGTAGAGCAATGAAAATGAGTATGATAGCTTGATAAAGTGTAAATGGAATATTTGGACTTAGCCGATCCGCATTTGATGTGATTACAATATTAGCCGGTGTGATGAGTATAAATGCGATAAATAAAGTGGGAATATAATAAAATACTTCTGAACATGCTTGGAAAAATCTTTTGCATTTTGCAGCGTATAAACTTAATAGGATACCTACACATGTTCCAAATAAAATACGTAATAAGCTAATTCCGACAGCAAATAAAATTGTGAATTTTGCCCCGTCTAAAATTTGTAAGAAAATAGATTCTCCAAAACGGTCAGAGCCAAAAGGTGGCATTAAAGATGGTGAAAAGGGTGCCTTGCCAATTAATTCATTCTTGTCATTGTAAAGCAATAGAGGTGCTTCTGGTATGCTATCTTTAAAGAACCAACTATAAATAAAGCTAGCTGTAAGTAGTACAAAAAGATAAATGAATCCGATTAAAAAGCGTTTTGATTTCCAAATAGACCTCATAGAGTTTCTCCTTTCATTTGTTTTTGCCACCTATTTATCATAAAAGAAGTGATTTGAAAAATAATATAAAACGGTAAGATAATCATGATAAGTATGATAAATGTAGAGGGAGGTGAAATAAAAGCCTTCTTAAATAAAAATTGAATGATACCTTGCATATTAAAAATAAATTCTAAAATGAACAAGTTAGAAAGTAAGAAAACAAAAATTGTTTTTAAATGGTGGAAGAAGTGAATGGATATATTTTTGAATAAATGGATACATAGTATATAACTTGATGAAAGGCCCTTTCCGTAAGCAACCTCTACATATTGTTTTCCATGTTCTTCTTTTATATATAAAATCATCATGCGAAACATTTGTAATGTAGGTAAGACTGCTAAAGATAAAATAGGGAGTAAATAAGCTCGATTTTCATTAAAAGAAATAATTGTGACAGGAGATTCCCCGAATTTCTGAAGGAACCAAATGAAAAACATTTGTAAACAAATCATCATCATCATATCAGGGATAGCTTCTAATACAAAAATAAATCTGTTAATCCACTTTTTGATAGAATCCTTTGCTAAAAAATAGAAAAACGCCATGCTAGATGAAATAAAGAGTGCAAGAACGAAAGCTACAAACAAAACAGTAAATGAATATATGTAAGGTTCTAATACGGTTGGAAATAATGGTGTTTTTTTGAAATTACCGAACTTCGCTTCTGATGATAGAACTACAAGAGACTCGGGAGAGAAAACCTGTTTTAACATAGTAAAGATCTGTTTGAAAAATTGAATTGGTTGAAAGGTGAATCCACCTTGAGTGATAAATAAATAAGGTAGATTTAATAGTAGTAAAAGTGATAAAACAATTGATGAAAGTTTTATCATAAATTGAGATGTTTTGTGTAACATCAAATCCCTCCGTCATCTTTTTACAATATTATACAACAAAGTGGGATTTATTGTTTGATTTTTCAGAAGAATGTATATTATTTTTATTATTAGTGATACATTAAATTCTAATATTCTACTTGATAGCATAGGAGGCAATATGGAACAGATATATTTACAAGGTAAAAAAGTGATAGGAAGAAAAATAGAAGAGAAAGATATACATTCTTTATATTCACAAATATATAAGGAAGAAAATCCTGAGTGGAAAAGGTGGGATGCACCATACTTTCCATTTTCTATTCAGGAATACCCGGTGTACAAGGAGAATTTACAATCTAAGTTAAGAGAGGAACCCTTGTCTCAACTTATTATTGAGGTTGATGGCGAAATAATTGGAACAGTTGGTTTCTATTGGGAATATAAGGCGTCACGCTGGTTAGAAATAGGGATCACCATTTATGACCCAGCATATTGGAATGGCGGTTATGGAACAGAAGCTTTGCAACTATATAGAGATTTATTATTCGAAAATATGGAGATTGGTAGGGTTGGATTAACGACTTGGTCTGGAAATGAACGAATGATGAAAGTTGCAGAAAAAATTGGGATGAAGTTAGAAGGTAGAATGCGAAACTGTCGTTACTATAATGGGACATATTATGATTCTATTCGAATGGGAATGATTCGTGAAGAGTGGGAAACATTAAGAGAAGCGAAGGAGTGAAGAAAGATGTACGCCGTTATTGCTACATTTGATAAGAAGTTTTCAAAGCACGTGAAAGAGATTCGGGAAGGACTAACGGACATTGTACATAATGAGGGCTTAGAGCTTCATATTACATTAGCTGATTATCATACTTTGGATTTGGAAACATATAGACATGAATTTAAAAAGTTTACAGAGAGTGTAGAGTGTTTTCTAGTTGAATTCTCTTCTGTTGGTACCTTCCCTACAAATGGAACAATCTTTTTGGCACCAACAATAACAAGAAGATTACTAGAGTTGCATCAATCGTTTCATAATCATTTTACGGATTTTCATGATCAGCCACAGTCGTATTATGTACCTGAGAAGTGGGTACCACATTGTACAATTACCAATCGTTTAGAGCAGGAGCAATTTGTTCGTGTAATGGATTTTGTATATAAAGGTTTTCGTGCACAAACGGCAGTTGTAGAAAGTTTAAAGTTAATTAAAGTGAACTATGAAAATCGGAATTCAGCTTCTTGTAGCATAGTAGCAGAATACAATTTAAAAGGAGTGGAGACATCGATATGACGTATGTAGTTAGAGAAATGAATGTAGAGGACATTACAGCTGTACAAGAAGTGGCAAAAATAGCTTGGCATGATACATATAAAGGAATCATTCCACAGGAAATTCAAGATAAATTTTTAAAGCAAGCATATTCAAATGAAATGATGAAACGACGTTTAGAACATTCATACTTACTCGTAGCAGAAGTAGAAGACCAAATTGTTGGATTTGCTAATTTTTCACCTGTAAAACATCAAAACGAAGCAGAATTAGGGGCTATTTATTTATTACCGGAGCATCAAGGAAAAGGAATTGGGACAGCTTTATTGCAAAGAGGTATCGCAATTTTAGATGGTGTTAAGAAGATTTATATTTGTGTAGAAGCGGCAAACGAAAAAGGAAAAACGTTTTATAAAGCGAAAGGTTTTGCCGTTTTAGAACAGTTTGAAGAAGACTTTGAGGGGTGCATGATGCAAACGGTAAGAATGGTGTTACATGTGTAGGGAATGTTTTAGGAGGAGAAAAGATGAAAATATTCGATTTCAGTGAAAAGGTAGGGAATCACATATCAGTGGTTCATTCTAACTTTATTATGTCAAAAATAGTAAAACATCAAGAAGATATACATATTGGTTGTATGCATTTACAACCAAAAGGAATAATCGGGTATCATGAAGCAGTTGTTTCTCAGTTGCTTCTTATTGTGCAAGGGGATGGTTTTGTTTGTGGCGCAGATAAAAAGAAAAAGAAAGTGCAACCTGGTCAAGCTGTTTTCTGGAGTAGAGGGGAATTCCATGAAACAACTACTGAAACTGGACTTATGGCAATTGTAATTGAGTCAGAGAATCTAGAAAGTAATATCCGAATGCCGATTGTAGAAAGAGAAGACGAAGGAATAGGAGGATGAAGGGATGATTCAAAAGGCGAATGAAGAGGAAGTTCAGCAAATATTAAATTTTGCAGCACAATCACTCTTTGAAGGAACAAAAGAAACGTGCCAGTTAAGCCAAGAAAAAGCGATTGAGATTACACAGCCTCTATTAGAAAAAGGAGCGTATTATTTAGTTGTAAAACAAGAGAATGTGCTAGCAGGATGGATTTTAATTGGAGAGAATACAGATTATTTTTCAGGAGAAAAAATGGGATTCATTTATGAATTATATATTTTTCCAACGTATAGAGAAAAAGGATTATCCCGAAAACTAATGAAAGTAGGAATTGATAGATTGCAAGAAAAGTATAAAGAAATACGTTTAAATGTATTCGCTGGGAATTTCGCCAAAGAGATGTATAAAGAATTTGGATTTGTTGAGAGGCAAGTAGTTATGACCTTGAAGCAAGAAAAGTAGCTTGAAGGGGGAAGAAAAGGAATATGTTGTTTATAAGAAGTATATTCTGAATTACAGTTCCAATCCGATTATTTGAATGAAATTGGTCAGAATAATGATGTATTAATCGTAAATGAAAATATGGTAAAGAGGTTGGAAAGCTCCGTATAGAAACGCAGTTGTTAGAGAGAATACGAGAGTTCAATACACTCTTCCTTCTCCGTTTAAATAACTTTGAACAGCTGATAACTTTAATTCTTCTGAATATGTATTAAAAGTTGAGCCTTTTTTAGTCATGAAAAATCCCCTCCAAGTAATAGTGTAACATCCATGTGTGCACATGGTCTTTTTTACACTGTCTACCTAAAGGGGATAATACCATTCTTTTGAAAGAATCGGTCCCTTTTTTATTTAGCTATTCGAGGGTAGTAAGACACCCACTTCAAAATTCAGCAAAAAAAGAAGTAAGATGGGGAAAGAAGAAAATTCCCGCTGATTAAAGTTTCACTTTATTGAAATAGTTGAGGAAATTGCTTTATTATTCCTTCAGTAAGTGCATCCGCCATTTCTAAAGCTTCTTTCTCAATTTTGTCATACAATTGAACACCTGCTTGATAATCTTTACTTAGAATGGCTACTGCTTCCGCTTTAGTCAATGCTAGGTGTTCATAAAACATTTTCCTAAATTCTTCTTTAGGTATATGCGGATTTACACTACTTAAAAATTCAACAATGTCGTCTGCATTGGCGTACCATTTTTTCTCTGCAATTGATGCGGCGTTTTGATTACCAGTTTTTGCTACTTTGACAAGATCGGCAGCAATCACTAAGTGATCTTTTATCAAATCACTGTATTTTTTTGCTGCATTGTCACCGTAGAAAGGTTTAAGAGAATTTCCCATATCTGGAGCGTTTTGAAGGAGGCGTGTAATCGTAAAGTTAACATCAGGTAAATTGAAAATAATGCTAATGATAGCCAATCTGGTCCAAGCAACATGTTGTTCCCATAGTGAACGCATATAACTTTTTAAATCAACTTCATTTTTACTGACACGGTAATTCCGTACGGGTGAAAATGTAGCTGTTGGATTCCAATTTAAATAAGGGGCATCGTGTGTGAAATAATAGGATTGCCAATAAGGGTACATAATGAATACACTCCTTTTTTGAACACATATATATCACGGTATGAGAACATCTATTACTATGTGCTCATGTCCAAATCATTTTTTTTCATACGTTTAGAGGGGATTGATAAGCTTTACATTCGAATTTTTGAATATAAAATGAAGTTTGACTCAGATGAAAATCATCAATTGAGAGTCAGCGCTTTTTTGTTTTAACCAATATTTTCTTAAAAAAGACTTCTAAAAGAACGTTTGTTCTTATATAATAAGAACAAACGTTCTTTTATTAAGGACGATTATCTTGTATGATTATTCTCTTTTACCTAATCGAATTATTTTGTGTGTAGATCTTCGTAGTTTTTATGCAGGTGTATCATGTATCAAAATGGGTCTGGACCCTTTGCGTACGAAGCTAGCGGTAGTAGAGGACGTAAATCGTAATGGTTCAATTGTTCTGGCAGCGACGCCACTACTTAAGAAATTTCTCTTTTTGATAATGTAATATAGCGCGAAAAAGAAATGAAACTAACAAAAGTGATGGATGAAATACGCAATCGTTTCGGTAAAAATAGTATTTTGCGTGACGTATCTTATACAAGTATCGCGACAGCAAGATATAGAAATACTTTATTATAGGGGGACATAAATCATGAATAACGCAAACATGTCAAAAGGAAGAGGGATGGTAAAGTGGACACCATTTGTATCTATGCCGGAACAATTTGCTGGTATATGTGATTTAGACCATAACCTTGCCGCTTTGGCAAAGTTATGGTTCTTTTTATTCGTGGCAAATTTATTGTTCTAAAAAAGATTATATAATTGGCCGTTATTGTATACTTTTACAACTAATAAATCAAAAAAAATTGATGAAAGGAAATTACCATGAAAGAAATTAAGTTGTACACTCAATCAACTACCCAGAACTTTGAAACGTATGAAAAGAAGTTTAAAGCATTGGCAGATCAAAAAAAGGTTACACATTTTGTATGAATTGTGTCAGCGTGAAGAAACTTGTGTATGTGATTTAACTGGTGTTCTTGAATTACCACAATCAAAACTTTCATATCATTTAAAACTTTTACTTGATGCAAATGTCAATAAATAAAAAAGTTCTTTACTGAATAAAAAAATGTTTACTGGTGTGTCATTAATAAGGAATTAGCTTTACTCAAGGTGAAATGAATGAGAGAAATGAATATATAATCATAATCTATTCATTAATCACTCTTTGGAAAATAATAGGTGAGGAAAAGGAGTGATAATATAATCCTCTTTTTGAAATATTAAAATTCTGATAATTATTTCTTGAAAAAAAATTGTGTATAATTAGAATTGTATATATTTATAAAATGAATGAAATCCGAATATCTAGATGATCTAAAAATAGGAGGGGAGATTATGTATGAAGGTAGACATAGAGAAAAAGCCACAGATAATGGTTTTATATATCCTATCGTTAACAAAATAATATCTTTTATCTACTATATAAATATAGTAGAACTTATTAAATGGATAACAATACGCTTTACATTACTTATTAACAAAGGCTCATCCGATTCTAAATATGTTGAAAGGAAAATAAGAAGAGCACGTAATATTGCTATTGATATCTTTATTGTTTTGAAATTTTTGTTTATCGGAATAATTTGGTGTGGAAAAATTGACAATATTTTTCTTACCCCAATTATAATTTATCTCTTATTTATGAATTCGTTTGTTTATTTTTATTATCATATTTGGGAAGAAGGAGCAATCAGGGGAGAGTTTGCAACTCTTCATCGTGTCAGAAGAAAGTTTATTAGCTTGTTTCAGTCAGTTTTCTTTATGGTTTTATCATACGGATATCTTTTTCAGATCCCTTTTAAAGGAGAATTTAAGTGGGATGGTTCAGAGGCAACGTTTTCAAAATCATTATTATTGAGCTTGTCAAATACCATTCCATTAAGTTATGACAGTGTGAAGGCTGTTACTGAAATTGGAAACTATATTAAAGTGTCTCAAATTTTACTATCATTTTTATTTATTACAATTATATTAACTCAATCCATTCCAAAAGCAAATAAATAGAGGGGGATCTGTAATGGCTTATCGTAATAAAACTTATATATGTTTTGATGCTGACGAAGATATGATTTATTATCAATTGATGAGAGCTTGGAAGGCAAAGGATGGTAAAGAATTTCAATTTCATAATGCTCATGACCTTTTTCCAATGCAAAATAGGAAATTAGATATTAATGATGAAATATATATAAAAAGAAAACTTCGCGAAAGGCTTCTAAATACTAAGTGTTTTATCATACTTGTTGGACAAAAAACAAGAAACCTATATAAATATGTGCGTTGGGAAATTCAAGTGGCATTAGAATTAGACATTCCTATAGTAGTGGTTAACTTAAATAAAAAGAATGGTATAGATCGTGATTTATGCCCTCCTATAATTAGAGAAACACTAGCCATACATATACCATACGTGAGAAAGGCCATTGTAAAAGGAATTGATGAGTGGCCTAGTGCCCATCAGCGTTTAAAAAGAGAAGGGAAAACAGGGCCCTATTATTATGAGGAATTTGCACAAGAAAATTAATTTATAATTTTTTATTTTGATTGCTAGGAAGTTTAATTAATAAATTAATTATTATTTAAATTCTCCTCACACTATATAAATAATCAAATCATAACAAAATAATATTTAGAATTTAAAAGACTTTATTGTTATATTTTAAGTATAGTGAAGTATTGGTGTGTCAACACGAAACTAGACAATTTTTTTAAGGTGCTCCTGCCTGTACTGAACAGGGCTCAAATAGCCTAATGTGCCATGGATTCTAACATTGTTAAACCAGTTTACGTAGTCGTTCAATTCTAAAATCAATTCTTCTAAACTTGTGAAATGACGATCGCGAACGAACTCTGTTTTAAAGATTTTGTAGGTTGCTTCCGCTACCGCATTATCATATGGACAGCCTTTCGCACTTAATGAACGCTGGATTTTGAAGGTCTCTAACGTGTCATGGATCAGCTTGTTTTTGAACTCATTTCCTCGATCTGTATGAAATAAGGTAATCCGATTTAAGTTTGTTTTCACCGTTGCGAAAGCTTGTGAAACAAGCTCGGCATCTTTCTTTTGGCCTGCGCTATGGCCTATGATTTCTCGATTAAAGAGATCGACTAATAAACATACGTAATTCCACTTTTTGTTCACACGGACGTATGTTAAATCACTTACGACTACAGCCAGCTCTTCTTGTTGGTTGAACTGACGATTGAGTTCGTTTGAAATGTTTTCTTCGTTACAGCTAACTCTCTTCGGCTTAAATTGTGCAATCGTATAGTTCGATACTAAACCTTGGTTCTGCATGATTCGCCCAATACGGCGACGTGAAATCACATATCCTACCTTTTTTAGTTCTACTTTTATCTTTCGTGTTCCATAGTTCTGACGGCTCTCTCGGAAGATTTCTTTCACGAGTGGTGACAATTCATCTACTGTATCTTGTGCTTGTTTGGCTTCATAATAATACGTTGCTCTTGATAATTGTAGGACATTGCACATTGCTGATATTGAGTATTTATGTAGGTTATTCTTCACTACTTTTACTTTCGTCCTAGTATCAGCGCTGCTTGCTTTAAAATATCATTTTCCATAAGAAGTTGTTTGTTTTGTTTTCTCAACGCTTCCAACTCTAGTTGTTCAGCGGTCTTATTATCTTTCTCTTTAAACGAGCCAGACGTATGATTTTGATTGATCCATCGATCCAATGATGATGGTGTTAATCCATATTCCTTAATGATGTCTTTCCTTGGTTTACCATTCTGATACAGTTGAACCATTTGGTGCTTAAATTCCGCTGTAAAGGTTCTTCTTTCTCTTTTATTGTTCGTCATAGTAGATTCTCCTCAAATATATTAGTTGTAGTCTACTTGACCTTAATTTTTTTGTCTAGTTCAGTGTAGCCTATCCAATTTTACAAAGATAAGGAAAAGAGCAAAAACATAAAAAGTGATAAAAAGGTTCTGATTATTGTAGATGAGTTTGATTTAAGGAAAATAGTCGGGGAGAAAATTGATAGTAATGATTATAATGAATTAATAGGTCAAACATTCACGTCAATGACTAAATTTAAAGGTGAAATGGAGAGGTATTCTATAACGTTGGGTAAGGAACAAGAAACTATGTTAAAAGAATCCCTTTCAAAAAATATTAATCAAGATATAGTAATGAAACTAAGAGAAAATAAAAAATCGCATATCGAGTCGGACTTTGAAGAACTAGAAGC
This sequence comes from Bacillus sp. FSL K6-0042, assembly GCF_038006685.1. Taxonomy (NCBI): domain Bacteria; kingdom Bacillati; phylum Bacillota; class Bacilli; order Caryophanales; family Bacillaceae; genus Bacillus; species Bacillus sp. FSL K6-0042. The sequence goes on along the minus strand of NZ_JBBOVS010000001.1, from coordinate 1,109,667 downwards.
TAATGTAAGTGTTTTTGTTGCCCCTCATTGGACGCTGGAATATGAGTTGGCTCTAAGTTCTTTAGGTGTAACACTTGCGGAAGTAATTCATTCAATTCGCTATAAACAACCAAATAGTGAAGCAAATCAACAAAAATTAAATGAAATTATTACAGAATTAAAAAATGATGATACGAGAGAAGAAGCTGCTTATAAGGTATATAAACCTTTGAATGATAAATATATTTCTAAAGCTATAGTAGCTCAACAACTTGCAAAAAGAATAGAAGAAAATCAAAAGGTACTTAAAGGGAAAGTGTTAGAAGACCCCTATTTAAATTACTTAATAAAAGCAATTTATCATGTTACAGAACCACCAAAAGGGGGAGAAGTATGATGACGCTATTAGATGTGGAACACGTGGAGACAAAATTGTTAGAAGAAGATTTAATAAAAGAGTTAAGAAATATTGAAAAAATTATACTCCCTGTCAATTGTGAATTTTCAAGTGAACAAAGATCTGTAATCTTGGCAGAGAAGAATGCAAATATTATTGCGGGACCAGGTAGTGGAAAAACAACAGTTTTAATAGCTAAAATCGCATTAGTTATTAAACGAATAAAAGATAGCAAGAAAGAAAAAGGAATATGTATTATTACACATACAAATGTAGCTGTAGATGAAATTAAAAACCAGTTAAGAAAAATTGGAATATCAGATCTTGAATATCCGAATTTTATAGGTACTATACATGAATTTTTTAATTACTTTTTTGCTCATAAAGCTTATCAAGAACTTTATCCAAATAAAAAGGGAATAGTGTACGATGAAGATATGTATAAAAAGCAATTTATAGAGATTTTTGAAGAATATAAACCTTTAACTTATACATATGCTCCGCCAACAAGTAGGATAAAAGAAACTTATTTAGAATTTTATGATAAAAGTAAAATTGATATATTAGGTTACTGTGGTGATGGTTATAAGGACGCATTAATTGATACATTTAAAAACATGTTAGAAAAGGGGATTTTTAGACATAATGATATATTATCTTTTTCAAGATGGTATATAAAAAAGTATGAAAAACAAGTGAAAAATGCATTTGCAAACCGATTTTCATGGGCATTTATTGATGAAGCACAAGATACGAGTAATATTCAATATGATTTGTTAAAAAGAATATTTAACAACGAATCAACAATATTGCAGAAATTTGGAGATCCTTATCAATCACTTTATACAATGTTTAGTAATAAAAAAGATGCGTGGATACCATCACAAGAAAAAGAAGTGGATCCAATCGAGTTATCCTATAGTACAAGATTTGGGAATAGTATTTCAAATGTGCTGAAAACAGCATGTATAGAAGAATATACTGCTTTAAAAGGTAATCCCAATATAAAATCCTTTAAACCGTATTTATTGTTGTATAAATCGAAGGAAAATGTAATAGAGGAATTTCTAAATATAGTAAATAGTTTATCAGAAAAACAAGTAGAATTTAGAGATAGTAATAAAAAAATAGGAGTAGTCGGTTTATACCACGATGAAGTTAAAAGTTATCATAAAAAATATAAAAAAAATAGCGATGTAAAACCTAAAACTGAAACAATAATTAAAAGCTTTTATGAATTAATGATAAAAGGGATGTTAATGTATATAAAGGAACATGCACCCAAAGAAAAAGCAGCGTATTCGAGTAAATATTTTTATGATGTATTAAGAAAACCAGAGTACTTAAGTATAAAAGCTCATATGGCAGTATATATAAAAGAGGTTTATTTAAATAAAGGAATAGTAAGCGAGCGTATAAAAGAGAAAATTATTGAAATGTATAAAGAAATTGTTGAATTGGAAGGAATAATATTTAAGAGAGATGATTTGTTAAACAGAGCTATTAATTATGTCTGTGATCATACTGAAAGAATTTATATTAGCTATCAAAGGAATCAAGAGCAATCTATATCTGAGCAGATTGAACAAAAAGAGCAAGAAATCTATTTTGGAACAGTCCATGCAGTGAAAGGGGAAACACATAAAGCGACTCTTCTTTTAGAGTCCGAAGTACCAAAAGGAGATTATAATAATCCTGAATTATTCTATGATTGTACTGAGATTTTCGAGTTTTTAATTGGTGAGTATTGGGATTATACAAAGTCTGATCGGAAATTATATGAAGTAATCAGAGATGGATTAAAAACGGCTTATGTTGCCTTAAGTAGACCGACACATCTGGCGGCAGTAGCTATTAACAAGCAGAACTTTGGAAAGAGTTTAGATGAAAAAAAACAATTAGCTATGCAAGCTGGATGGGAAGTTATAGAGTTGAGCTAAAATTACTACGTACTGCTGTTGCTTTTAAACACAGTTAAATTGTCTATAAAAGCCGAATTGAAAAGTTTTCATAAAGAAAACTTTTCTTCTTGCATATGGAGTATTATTGAAGGTGATTTTGAATTTTATCATCTCTTGTATAATAAAAAGGGTGGATAAAGGCTGGATTGATGTATTATAATCAATATTTTTCCCTTTACTGTTGAGAAATAGAATGTTGTTTCACAAAGAAGTTTTTTCAGTATATTCAATAATAATATTTTGATTAATATTCTTTCAAAGCATGCTCTTTCTAATCGTTTTTTATCAATTCACAAAGCTTATAGTTATTACTGTTATATGGACCTTCGGGTATAGTTAAAACAGGAATATCAATATATTAAATAACTTAGTTTTTTCAGTCATGATGAGTAACAACTAATTAAAGAGAAGAAAATTTAGGAAATAACACTACAAAATATTTATCAATTTAATAAGGTAGGTTGAATCGAGGGAATATTCGGGAATTTATGATCGTACCACTGATAGAAATTGTATAATTTTAAGGTAATGTTCGTTTACATAGGTATGTATTATTTGGATATGATAAATCGATTTTTTTGATATATCAGTTGCAAAAAGAAATGGAAATGTATATATTGGATATATCAAAAAAAATTGATGAAAGGAAATTACCATGAAAGAAATAAAATTGTATAATCAATCAGCTACACAAACTTTTGAAATATATGAAAAGAAGTTTAAAGCATTAGCAGATCAAAAAAGGTTACACATTTTGTACGAATTGTGCCAACGTGGAGAGACTTGCGTATGTGATTTAACGGGTGTTCTTGAATTACCACAATCAAAACTTTCGTATCATTTAAAGCTGTTACTTGATGCAAATCTTATTACAAAAGAAACAAAAGGAACATGGAGTTACTATAATATTAATAAAAAAGAAGTAGACGCACTATTATCTGAGCAATTATGCTGTATATTTCGTCCTATGTCATAATTTTGGTTGGGACGAAATAGCATTTTAATATATCTTAAATCAACTTTTTTTGATTAATATTACATTTTCGATAAGCGATTAAATTGGGTATTCATTATGGTTTTTAAATCAATTTTTTTTGATTTAGAGAATCTGATTAAAGAACTATACTTACAAATTTAGATAACATAAGGAGGATTTTTTTTATGAAACCTATTCAACTTTCATTCAAAGTACAAGAGTGCTGCGGTACGGAAAATCAAACATTACAAAACAATACTGATATGCAGGGATTAAAACAGTTACCAGTTGCCATTATTGGGGGAGGTCCTGTAGGTTTAGCTGCAGCTGCACATTTAGCAAAACATGGTGAATCATTTATCTTATTAGAAGCTGGGGAAAATATAGGTTCAAACATCCTTACATGGGGCCATGTGCGGTTATTCTCACCTTGGCGATATAACATAGATAAAGCAGCTCTAGCTCTTCTTGAACAACATGGCTGGGAATCACCAGACAAAAAAACATTACCAACAGGAAAAGAAATTGTAGAACAATACTTACAGCCAATTGCGAACCTGCCAGAAATTAAACCATTTATCCACTTGAATACAAAGGTGTTATCTATAGGTAGGAAAGATACGGATAAAATGAAAACAGCAAATCGTGAAAAAATGCCATTCATGATCTATACAGAAAAAGAAGGTGTACTTCAAGTTTATGAAGCTAGAGCAGTGATAGATTCTTCAGGTACGTGGGGGAATCCAAATCCGGCAAATTCTAATGGTATTTGGTTGAAAGAAGAGCAATCCCTTAATGAGCATATTTTTTATGGTATTCCAGATATATTAGGAAACGAACAAAAGCGATATGCCAATAAGCATGTAGCTGTCGTTGGAAGTGGTCATTCTGCAATCAATGCTTTATTAGAGTTGGCAAAATTAAAGGAATCTTATCCAGGAACTAAGATTGTATGGATTATGAGAAAGCAACGTGTGGAAGAAGCATACGGGGGAGAGGAAAAAGATGCTCTTGAAGCACGTGGTACTTTAGGTAGCCGCATTCATCAATTGGTTGATGAAGGAAACGTAGAAGTAATGACACCATATAAAATTCAATACGTAGCTAGAACAAAAAATGGAATGGACATTGTAGGTCATCAAGATGAACAAGAAATAAAAATTACTGATATCCATGAGATGATTGTAAATACAGGGAATCGTCCTAACTTATCTATGATAAGTGAAATACGTACTTCAATTGATACTGCTACTGAAAGTGTAGAGGCGTTAGCGCCACTAATCGATCCTAACCTTCATAGTTGTGGTACTGTTCGCCCTCATGGTGAAAAAGAGCTTCGACACCCAGAGAAAGATTTCTATATTGTAGGTTCAAAAAGTTATGGACGAGCGCCTACATTCCTTATGGCGACAGGATATGAACAAGTTAGATCTATAGTTGCTTACCTTACTGGGGATTATGAGGCAGCTGAAAAAGTAGAACTTGATTTGCCAGAGACTGGTGTTTGTAGTGTGAATTTAAATTCTAATAAAGTTGATGATTCATGTTGTGGTACAGAATCTTGTTGTTAAGGAGAATAACTGTAAGGAGGCGTAATTTATATTACGCCTCCTTACAGAATAATTAAGTTGGAGAGGAGAACAAAATGAAATGGTTATTAATCATGCGGGTAATTTAAAAAAAGACTATTTTGTATCCTATATAAGATTAATAATGAACGCCCACCAATGTAATGTTGAAAATGCAAAAGATTATATTTTTCAAAATATGTTCAAACTCGAAACAAACAGTTTAGGAAAGAAAACTTATCAGAGTTTCCTTGAAGCTTATCAAGAATTGAAACAACCTAATTAAATTAATAAATTTTATAAGAAAATTATGAGATAAATAAGAGATATTAGGGGGAGATATGTATGGAGATTAGGAGAGCAGCCGAACAAGATGTACACGAAATTATGACTATTTATAATGAGGGTATCGAGGATCGTATTGCAACTTTAGAGACAGAAATAAAAACAGATACATATGTGATGGAATGGCTATTTCAACGAGAAAAAAGATATTCGGTAATTGTCATAGAAGAGAATTCTAAAATTGTAGGTTGGGCTTCTATTAATCCATATAGTCATCGATGCGCTTATCGGGGTGTAGGGGAGCTATCTATATACATAAAGAGAGAGTATCGTGGAAAAGGTTTGGGACAGAATTTACTTTTAGCTTTAGAAAAGACCGGACTGCAAAATGAATTTTATAAATTTATTTTATTTACTTTTTCTTTTAATAATCTAGGGCAAGGGCTATATCGTAAAATGGGGTATCGTGAAGTAGGAGTGTTTGAAAAGCAGGGAATAATGGACGGCGAGCATGTAGATGTGATGATCATGGAAAAATTGTTATCTGCAGAATAAATAAAACTGTATCTGAAATTTAAATGGTAAAGGTATTTACACATTAGATGAGTATGTAAATACCTTTATAACGCAATTATTTACATATACATCGAATCCTTAAGTATAGTTCAAATAATTAAATCCGTATATTAGTAGGGGATTAATAAACTTTATCACCCTTTATATAGACATATAATTATTTACTTATGATATGATTTTAAAAAACACTTAAGAATTATGTATTAAAAAATGGGGGGATAGGATTGTTAGATGAATTGCTAATTGTAGGTATATATCTTTTGATAATTTACATGTGTTCATATGTTACGCTTGAATATAAGAAAAATAAAATGAGTAAGCAGCACTTTCTAATATGGTTGATATTTATTTTTTTAACAGGACCTATAGGATTTATCGTTTATATTTTTTGGGATAAGAAAAAAAGTACAAATATTAAATAAGGAAATTGAATGTAAAGATTCTGTAAAGGTGAGAGTTTTCAGTTGAATATATAAGCAAATAGTTATATACTTATTTTGAAAGTGAGAATAAGTTAATTTGAAGGAATAATACGTTTTATTTTTACACAACATATAAGCATATGCTTATGTAATTATAATGAGGTAGGTGTAGATATGGAAAAAACAGTTATAGAATTAACAAGAGCATCCCAATTATTGAAACTATTAGGAGATAAAACAAGATTAACAATTGTATCAATCCTTAAACAACGTGAATGCTGTGTATGTGAACTTCTTGAAGTATTTGATATGAGCCAACCTTCTATCAGTCAGCATCTTCGAAAGTTAAAGGATTTAGGTTTAGTACAGGAAGAGCGTAGAGGTCAGTGGATTTATTACTCTTTAAATCAAGCAAGTGATTTATATGCACTTTTAGAGGATATTTTAGCGCATGTATCTGACCAAACAGAGAAAATTAAACAAATTGAGAAGAGCAATCCTACACTCCGGTGTGGTTGTTAATAAATAGTTAGAAAGGGAAGTGAGAAGGATGAGCAACACGGGGAAAAAACGTCTGTCTTTCCTAGATCGATATCTAACCCTATGGATTTTTCTTGCGATGGCAGTAGGAATTGGAGTTGGATATCTATCACCTGGATTCGTTGATGGAATGAATAGTTTACAGGTAGGAACAACGTCTATTCCACTTGCGATTGGCCTAATTTTAATGATGTACCCACCGCTTGCAAAAGTTCGCTACGAAGAAATGGGGCGCGTTTTTAAAGATGTAAAAGTATTAATATTGTCATTGGTACAAAACTGGATTATTGGTCCTGTTTTGATGTTTGCTTTGGCTGTTATATTCTTACCAGATAAGCCGGAATATATGGTGGGCTTAATCATGATAGGTTTAGCTCGTTGTATTGCGATGGTTATCGTATGGAATGACTTAGCGAAAGGTGATACAGAATATGCGGCAGGATTAGTAGCATTTAACTCTGTATTCCAAATGTTATTTTTCTCAGTATACGCTTATGTGTTTGTAACAGTCATTCCAGAATGGTTAGGAATTGAAGGTGCTGTTGTAGATATAACAATGGCAGAGGTTGCAAAATCAGTGTTTATATATCTAGGAATTCCATTCATCGCAGGGATGCTAACACGCTTGATTTTTGTAAAAACGAAAGGACGAGAATGGTATGAAAAAGTATTCATTCCAAAGATTAGTCCAATTACTTTAATTGCATTACTATTTACAATCATTGTGATGTTCTCTCTAAAAGGAGAAGTGATTGTTAGCGTACCATTTGATGTTGTACGTATTGCAATTCCATTACTCATTTATTTTGTAATCATGTTCTTTGTCTCTTTCTTTATGGGCAAAAAGATCGGTGCAAGTTATGGAGTATCAACAACATTAGCGTTTACAGCTGGAAGTAATAACTTTGAATTAGCGATTGCAGTAGCTGTAGGTGTATTTGGAATTCAGTCAGGTGCAGCGTTTGCAGCAGTTATCGGGCCTTTAGTCGAAGTTCCAGTTATGATAGCACTTGTAAATGTAGCACTTTGGTTCCAGCGTAAATACTTTCAAACACAATAAAAATAAACATTCATAATAAAGGTGGAATCATCATGGAAAACAAGAAAACAATTTACTTTTTATGCACAGGTAACTCATGTCGTAGCCAAATGGCAGAAGCTTGGGGTAAAAAATATTTAGGTGACAAATGGAATGTACTTTCTGCTGGCATTGAGGCACACGGAGTAAATCCGAATGCAATTAAAGCAATGAAAGAAGTAGACATTGATATTTCGGATCAAACATCTGATATTATTGACCGTGAAATTTTAGATAAAGCAGATCTAGTTGTAACACTTTGTGGTCATGCAAATGACGTATGTCCAACAACACCACCTCATGTAAAACGAGTTCACTGGGGATTTGATGATCCAGCGGGTCATGAATGGGCTGTATTCCAAAGAGTTCGTGATGAAATTGGCGCACGCGTTAAAAAGTATGCTGAAACAGGAGAATAATTGAAAACAAAATAGGCCGAGAATTCTTTCGCGGCTTTTTTATAAAGAAGGGGAGAAATCAGAGATGAAAAAGATTGAAATTTTTGATCCTGCAATGTGTTGTTCTACTGGAGTTTGTGGTCCAAGTGTTGATCCAGAGTTAATCCGTATTTCAGTTGCTGTTAACAACTTGAAGAATAAAGGAATTGATGTGACTCGTTATAATTTGGCAAGTGAACCAGATGCATTTGCCAATAATGTTGTAATCAGTCAACTATTAACAGATAAAGGACCAGACGTGTTGCCTGTAACTTTGGTAGATGGAAAAGTAGTAAAAGAAACAAGTCACCTGACAAATGAAGAACTTACACAATTAATAGATATAACAGTAGAAGAGTTGAGTCAAAAGCCAGTCGTACGTTTAAAGTTAAACGTGAAAAAATAGAGAAAGAAGTGAAAGGCAATGACAAACTTATATAACCCAAACACAATAGCATTCACACCATTTTTGTTCTTTACTGGTAAAGGCGGAGTAGGAAAAACATCTACTGCATGTGCAACAGCTATTACGTTAGCTGATATGGGGAAAAAAGTTTTATTAATAAGTACTGACCCAGCTTCTAATTTACAAGATGTGTTCGAAATAGAACTTACGAATATACCGAAAGAAATTCCAAGTGTTCCAAATCTACAAGTAGCAAACTTAGATCCTGAAACAGCAGCACATGAATATAAAGAACGTGTTGTTGGTCCATACCGTGGAAAGCTCCCTGATGCTGTTATTGCAACGATGGAAGAGCAATTATCTGGAGCTTGCACAGTAGAAATGGCCGCATTTGATGAATTCTCTACGTTACTTACAAATAAAGAGTTAACATCGAAATTCGATCACATTATATTTGATACAGCACCAACAGGTCATACGTTACGTCTTCTTCAACTTCCTACGGCTTGGAGTGGTTTCCTGGAAGAAAGTACTCATGGAGCTTCTTGTTTAGGACCATTAGCAGGACTTGGTGATAAAAAAGAGTTATATAGTCAAACGGTTCAGGCACTATCTAATCCGAATCAAACGATGTTATTGCTTGTCACACGACCAGATAGTTCTCCATTACAAGAAGCAGAACGAGCAGCTCATGAATTAAAAGAAATTGGTGTTAGTAATCAATTTCTACTTGTAAATGGGATTTTGAAAGACTATATGCAAAATGATAATGTCTCAAATGCACTGTTTAAGAGACAATCACGCGCGTTAGAAAACATGGCAGAAGAATTAAAAAATCTTCCTACTTATGAAATTCCATTAGTACCGTTTAATGTTACTGGGATAGAGAATATGAGAAAACTGGTTCAACCAATGGGAAATCTCTCGATTTCGGATGAAGAAACAAATACCGTCTCTATTCCTTCACTTCAGACATTGATTACTAATCTTTCAGAATCAGGAAAAAGAGTTATTTTTACAATGGGAAAAGGTGGTGTCGGAAAGACTACGGTAGCTTCAGCAATTGCAGTAGGTCTGGCGGAAAAAGGACACCATGTACACCTCACTACAACTGATCCCGCAGCACATATTGATTATGTCATGCATGGAGAACAAGGGAATATTACGATAAGTCGAATTGATCCAAAAGTAGAAGTTGAAAACTATCGTAAGGAAATCATAGAGCAAGCAAAAGGTACAGTTGATGAAGAAGGTTTAGCGTATCTTGAAGAGGACTTACGTTCTCCTTGTACGGAAGAGATTGCAGTCTTTCGTGCTTTGGCCGATATTGTTGAAAGAGCTAATGATGAAATTGTAGTAATTGATACAGCACCAACAGGTCATACATTATTGTTACTAGATGCAGCACAAACGTATCATAAGGAAATTGCACGTTCTACGGGTGAAGTACCACAGTCTGTGAAAAACTTATTACCACGTTTGCGTAATCCAGAAGAAACAAGCGTTGTAATTGTAACACTTGCAGAAGCAACACCAGTTCATGAAGCAAGCCGTCTACAAGAAGACTTAAAACGTGCGGATATTACTCCGAAATGGTGGGTTATCAATCAAAGTTTTTACGCAACACATACAAGTGATTTCGTGTTAAGAGGAAGAGCACAGTCCGAAATACAGTGGATTCAAGACGTACAAAAGGAATCACAAAATAATTGTGTTATCATCCCTTGGCAATCGGAAGATATTGTAGGATATGAGAAGCTTAAAGAGTTAGTAAAATAAAACATTTTAATTAGTTACTGTGAAGGGGAGAAATAAAAATGAATATTACAGATAAAGCAAAAGAGTTTATTGAAATTGCTATGAAAGAAAATGGTGTTACAACATTACGTTTTACATTTGATGGTGCCGGATGCTGTGGTCCTAGCTACGGTATTAATTTAGGCGAAGCACAAGAAAATGATGTCACAGAAACAGTAAACGGAATTCTAGTTGCTATGGATCCAAAGGTTGTTGAATTAGTAAATACATTGACACTAGACTATGTAGAAGACCAACAAGGTGCAGGCCTTGTTATCAGTGGCGGATCTAACTGCTGCTAAATAATAATTGAAGGAGACTAACAAACATGACTAACTATCACGAACTCGTAAAAGGAAAAGTATATATTGGTGGAGTGGACGCAATACAAGAGGCAGTAAAAAAGCATGGGATTACAGAGGTGTTTGACTTACGTGCTGGAGGAGAAGAACCAGAAGGATTTCCGTCTGGAACTAAACGTCATGCTTATCCTATCGTAGAAGGTGTAGAAGGACAAGATGAATCAGTAAGAAATGCAATTGCAGCGGTCAAAGAAGCTGTTGAACAAGATAAAAAAGTATTTTTCCATTGTTCTGGTGGGCGTAATCGTACAGGTACAGTTGCGACAGGGCTATTATTGGAACTAGGTCACGTTTCTACAGTAGAAGAGGCTGAACAAAAAGCAAAAGAAATTCGTTCCTGTATTAATATTAAACCAGAAATGAAACAAGTATTGAAACGCCTATACTAAATAATTATCAAAGCCTCAAAAAACAAAGTTTTTTGAGGCTTTTTTATATAGTTAGGACGGATAAATAGAGAATTTTTTAGTAGATGTTCTTATTAAAGAAATGAGGAAAATATGTGCCGATTTTTCGGAAGGACTGATAAAAAGCATTAATAAAACTTTTCTCAAAAGAAGGTTCTTTATATTGAGGGAAAAGTAGGAAGAGTATAAAACGATATATAAGTTAGATTTATAATTGGAGGTTATAAAATTCTGAAAAATAACAAAAGAATAGTTTTATTTTATAAAAAACAGTCTAGAATAGTAGGGCTAATTTCTTTTAACGAAAAAAGGCTGTGAAAGAATATGAAGTTTTTTCAAAGTAATCTTAGTCTATTTTATCCTGTTTCTTTCAAAGGTATCGAAACAAATATGTGTGAGAGTTTAACAACTTATATTATGAGTTTGTCGGGAGAACACATATGGAATTGAAAGGTTTTCTTTTAAAAAGGTTAGACCTGTCCCTATCAAACGTCATAAAAATACTAGGGGATGATAGTAAAGTCTTAATATTTAACGTCCGAGACATATGTAGATTTATTGTAAAGTAACATTGAAAATATTGAATTCAGCAATAAGGTAATAGATGTTTTGAAATAATTAGAATCATGGAGGAAGGATTCAATCAGTTCTATCAAACTGAAGTGCATTCTAGTCGTAGAAGAAGTTAAACAGCTTAGTTAAGCTAGATCGTCTACATGAAAAATATATGAGGCATAGTTAAAAAAATGAGAGGAGTGTAGTTATGTTAAGTAATTTTGAATTTGAACAGCTATGTTTAAAGTTACGTATACCTAAGAAAACCCAAGAACTCATAAATAATATACGTGTTTCTAACCCTGTACGTCGCGTTGGAGGTGGGCGGCATAATGTTTGTGGAACATATCCTAGCAAAAAAATGGGTTGTACAATTCAATATGAATCTTCTAAGGTTGAGTTGCCGGCTATTTTTATGATGGAAAATAATCCGAATGTAATAGAGTATTATGATCAACCAACTAAAATTAAACTCCAGTATCAAAAGTCAAATGGCAAAAAGGTGGCTCCTATTTATACCCCAGACTTTTTAGTTATTACAAAAGATGCAATATATTTTGAAGAATGGAAAACTGAAAAAGAAATTATAAAATTATTTGAAAGAGAACCAGTTAGATATAAGAGAAATGAAGCGGGTCAATGGTGTTCACCACCGGCTGAAAAGTGGGCAACAGATTGTGGCTTGAATTTTAGAGTTAGATCGGATAGTGAAATTAATTGGGTATTGTCTCGCAACTTTCAGTTTTTAGATGATTATTTGAGAGCTGAGCGACAAAAGGTGTCAAATGATATTAAAAATGTTATTTTCAGTGTAATTAAAACTTCTCCAGGAATATCCCTCCAAAAACTAATCGAGTATTCAGATTCATATTCGGCTGATCATATATACAACTTAATAATATGTAATGAAATTTATGTTGATTTAGATAATTATTTACTTAGTGAACCGGATAGAAATCCTGTGTATATAAGCATTGAACAGTATCGCTCTTTTGTAAATAGTTTTGTTAATGATCGACCAGAGGAAGAGTATAATCCTAAAATTGTTACACCTGATATAGGCACTAATATAATGTGGGATGGTAATCTGTATTTAATTATTAATAATGGTAACGATCAGATAACTTTACTGTCCCCAGAAGAACAAGTTGTTAAAATTCCACAAAATGTGTTTGTAAATTTATTTAAAGAGGGAAGCATTAAGGGAAATAGTAAGGTGAATTGTGAACAGGAAAAAACACAAAATGAAATACTTATACAGGCGCAACAGGCTGATTATGAAATTGCAAATAGAAGATATGAGATAGTAAAGAGAAAACTAAATGGAGAATTAAATGAAAATAACAATGTACCTGCAAGAACGATTAGAGAATGGACTAAAAAATTTAAAGAAGCACAAATTTTATATGGAAATGGTTTTTTGGGTTTAATTCCCAAAAATAGAAAGAAGGGCAATCGAAGAAATAGATTGCCACAGGAATCTATTGACCTTATGAATGAATACATTGAAAGAGATTATGAAACCAACAAACAAAAATCAATGAGAGTTGTTTTTGGATCATTAATAAATGCTTGTGAAGAAAAAGGGATTATTGCTCCAAGCTATAAAACATTTACGAACTATATTAAATTCCGACCACAAGCTATCAAAGTAGAGAAAAGGAAAGGCAATCGAGCGACATACAATCATACTCAATTTTATTGGGAATTGGATATGAAATCGCCTAGACATGGAGAGAGAGCTTTTCATATATGTCATATTGATCATACTGAATTAGATATTGAACTTATTGATTCGAAAACAAAAAAATCGTTAGGAAGACCATGGCTTACTCTTATGACAGATGCTTATTCAAGAAAAGTCTTATCTTTTTTCTTAACGTTTGATCCGCCTAGTTATCGTTCTGTAATGATGGTGATGAGAGAATGTGTTAGAAAACATTCTAGATTACCTCAAACAGTTGTTGTGGATAATGGGAAAGAATTTGGTAGCATATATTTTGAAACTTTATTAGCATATTTTGAAATAACTAAGAAATCTAGACCACCTGCTAAATCTAGATTCGGTTCTGTAATTGAAAGAATGTTTGGGACAACCAATACAATGTTTGTTCATAATTTAAAGGGGAATACGTTAATTATGAAAGAGGTTCGACTTGTTACGAAAAGTGTAAATCCAAAGCAACACGCGATTTGGACAATTAAAGATTTAAATGATGGTTTAAATGATTGGTTTGAAGAGGTATATCATAAACTTCCTCATCCAGCGTTAGGGCAAACTCCTTTAGAGTGTTTCGAACAGAGCCTTATGATTAGTGGACTGAGGAAATCTAAATTAATTCGCTATGATGATGAGTTTAAAATTCTCACACTTCCTTCAACATCCAAGGGAGTGGGAAAGGTACATATAGGTCGTGGTGTAAAGATTGAATATAAATATTACTGGTGTAGTGAATTTAGTAACCCGAAGATTGAAAATACGAATGTGGCTATTAGATATGACCCTTATGATATCGGTATTGCTTATGCATATGTAAATAATAAATGGGTTAGATGTATATCCGAGTATTATTCAATTTTTAGGAATCGTACAGAGAGAGAATTAAAGCATATTACGGCTGAGCTCAAAAAAAAGTTTAGGGATCATAATAAATCATTTAATATTTCTGCAAAAATGATAGCCGATTTTATTGATAAAAACGAAAAAAATGAAAGAGTGTTTGAACAAGCAATTAAAGATCGAGAAATGAAATTAATTGCTAGAGACAAAACTGATAAAAGTTTATTTAGTATGGAGCAACAAGAAAACCAAGAATCGTTTCTTAATCGAGAGAAGATTAATGTATTGAACTTTGAATTTAAACCATTAAAACGCTTTGATGAAGGAGGAAGATAATGTCTTTAGAGATAAATTTTCCAAAAGAGATTTTATTAGAGTCAGTTGAAAAAAGGGCAGCATGGTTTGAACAATATGCAAAAGTGGAACATCCTATTATGGAAAACATAGTGGAAGATTTAGTGGAGCGTATTAAAAATCCAGCAGGAAGTAATTTGATTATGGTAGTTGGTCCAACAGGGGTGGGAAAAACTACAGTACAGGAGCTAGTTGTACGTAAAATTTATCAATGGGCTCTTGAACAAAAAGACATGAATAATAGGATACCTATTACAGGATTGGAGTTGCCATCTCCAGAATTAGGAAGATTTAATTGGAAAGCTTATTATAAAAGGGCATTAGAAGCTTTGAATGAACCCTTAATTGATTTTAAAGTAGATTATGATAGCTTGAAAAAGGATGATAGTAGGACAAGAATCAGCCCTTATGATAAAAGAACATCTCCAGAATTAAGGCGCTCTTTAGAAAAAGCATTTTATTATAGAAGGCCACTAGCTTTTCTAATCGATGAAGCACAACATTTTTCTAATATTGCAAATGGGAAGACATTGCACTTACAGTTAGATGTAATAAAATCTTTAGCGAATATATCAGGTGTATTACACATTCTTGTTGGTCATTATGAGTTAGCAGACTTTATTAATTTAAGTGGACAATTAAGTAGAAGGGTTACGGACATTCACTTTGCAAGATATAATGCTACTAATATTGATGAATTGAAACATTTTGTAAATGTTATAGCAAATTTACAAAAACAACTTCCTTTAGAAAAGGAACCAGATCTAATAAATCATTATGATTTCATATATGAGCGTACACTGGGGTGTGTAGGCATTTTGAAGGATTGGCTCAGTAGGTGCTTAATTAGCACTTTAAATAATGGTGAGGTTACAATCAGCTTACAGTCTTTGAAAAAATGCGCTTTATCTATCAGTAAAATAGAAGTAATGATGGAAGAAATTAAAATAGGTGAAGACAAATTTAATGAAGATAAAGATAAAATCAGTGAATTGCGAGTGAAAATGGGACTAGATAAATTTAAAGTGGACTCAGTAAATAATTCGCGAGGTAAATTAAAGAAAAATGTAGGTGTTAGAAATGCGAAACGTGATGCGATAGGGAAGTGAATTAATGGGGATTCAAGGTATAGTTCAAGAGATGCAAAATGAATACCAAGTAAATATTAGCTCTCTCTATTCAATAGAACCTATAGGTATAGGTACGCCATATGTAGAAAGCTTAATAAGTTACATAGCTAGACTTGCCTACGAACATTCAATATTACCTGGGATGATTATTAAACATATACTTGCCGAAATGTTGCAAAAAGACTATCTGAAAGAAAAATATCAACAAGGTTTTATTTCTTGTCATACAGCGAAGTTTTGTGGGATTAATAGCATAAGCATGGATATTGTACAAGCCTTAGAAAAAATAACGATGAGAAGTGATATGATTTTTTTAACATTAAACCCTTTAAAAAATCTATTTAATGGCCGGAATGTTATTGGAGGGAGGAGGAAATGGTGTCCATGCTGCTTGAATGAGTGGAAAAGTCGAGATGAAATAATCTATGAGCCATTATTATGGAAAATAGACTCTATAACATATTGTCCGTCTCATCAGTGTATATTACAAGATGAATGTTTTAAGTGCAAAAAGAAATTACAGGTTTTTAATAGTAGAATGCAAAATGGTTTTTGTTCACATTGTTGGAGTTGGTTAGGGAATGAAAATAGGGAGATTGTTAGTATTGATGATAGTTCTAGAGTTGTCGTAGATAATTATTTTGAGTTATTAGAAAAGATGCATGAGGATGAAACTATTTTTAATCGAGAAAAGGGAATTTTTATTCTTAATCAGATTAAAGATACATTAAGTTTTAATAATATTGAAATGGCTAAATTGTTTAATGTTAACCCTAAAATTTTGGGGGGCTGGCTTAATGGAAAAGGACATCCTAAGATTGATAAATACCTTGAATTTGCTTGTAAAACAAATTCCTCAATTTACAAAATCTTTATTAAACAAGATTACTCTTCTATATATGATTTTAAGAGTTCATTGGATAAAGTAGACGAAATAAAGAGTACTGAAGAAAAAGTATTTAATATAAGAATTACAGGTTCGAAAAAAGCGGTAAATTTAGAGGTATTAAAGGAAATGCTAGTATATAACCTTAATCAAGAAACTCCTTTGAATTTAATGCAGATACAAAAGAAATATAGAATTAATAGAAAAACAATAAAAAAATATTTTCCTGAAATTTTTCAAGAACATATAAAATTAACTCAATATGTTATAGGTAAAAGAAAAGAAATATATGCGAAACAACTAATGGAGGAAGGAAAAACTTTTTATCAAATCTGTGAGGGAAAGAGTAGTCAATCTAAATATTTACATAATAATTTCCCTGATTTAGTTAAAATGAAAATTCATAGCCGAGAACAAAAAATAGTAAATAGACAAGAGGAAATAAGAACAACGCTGACTAAAATAATAGATGAAAAATTACATGTAGAACTAAGTTTAAAGGAAATAGCAGATAAGTATGGATATACTTATACACGTCTATATAAAAGGTGCTCAGAATTGTGTAAAAAAATAGCTAAGCGTCATACAGAATTTCGAAAGGAACAAAGGAGAAAAAGGGTGCAACAGACTTTTTTAAAAATACAAGAATTAGCTGTTCAATTACATAATGAAAATCAGTATCCATCTACTACTAAAATTGCTAAAGCTATGAACGATGAATACCTTTTTTTAAAGGAGGGGCCAAAGTTATTTCATAAAAAGATTTTAAAAGAACTAGGATATATACGACCTAAATAAAATTTGGTAATCTTGGTTAATTAGATGAAAAAATCAAATTCTTTATCAGAATTTGATTTTTTTGTTTTAAAGATTTGTTGGAGTACTAATATATTTGTACTTCAGATAAACTTATGTTTTCTATTTAAAAAATACTTTTACAAAACGACTTTATTATTACTCATGTACAGAGATAATAAAGTTGTTTAATTTACAATAAAGTCATTTAAAAAATAATATAGTTGTTTAAAAATCCTTTTTCTACTAACGAGGCAGGTTAGTGGAAGAAATAGCAAGTGGGTTTAACTAGGAGAAGTGTCGATGACATTAAAGAAGACACCGAGGTGTCTTCTGTTTTTTAAATTAAGGATATCGATAAATTAAGATTTATTTACTTAACATTATACTTATTTTCGGACCGAGGCATCTAATCGGTGAGTATATACAAACCAAGTAATGCTTGCTGTTAATAATGTTGACGAAATTAAAGCTGTAAGAACACTATATGTTTGCCAAATAAGTATCGTTGACCAATCGAAGGCAAAAAACATTATACACTGGGCAATCGTAGCGATTAGGAAAATAATTGTTACGATTGTTCTCTTTTTTGTCATTGGCTGCTGCTCATTCGTTTTCCTTTTTCTTAACCCTAAGAAAAATAACAGAACGGCTAATAGGCAAAGAATAATTGTGGTAGACGACAAAATGATATCCAAAAGCTGTGTGCCGCTTATCTCATATGACTGAGTTAGATTGCCGTTTAATATATTTTTAACTTTTAGTACCAGGTTTATATTGGTATTTGCGCCGTTGCTCAGTAAGCAGATGGCTGTTCTTTCATTTGGCAGTATGGCTACTTCGGTACTAAAATTTGGATTACCCCCAGTGTGTTCTATAAACGTTTGTTCGGCGTTTACCGACCAACCTGCCGCATAATACATATCATTGACAGCCGAAACAGACATATCACCCCTATGTGATTTTTCGATGGCCCTGTGAAATATTTCGGGTATGTCCTGCACGATACCCATCTGTATGCCCATCCAACGCGCCATATCTTTTGTATTAGAAATGATATAGCCGGCAGGTTTATTCCCAGCATAATCCGGAGCGTTAAATGGAGTTGTTATAAAAAAGGAAGAACGGTAACCCTGTGCTAACTGTCCAGTGGCTTGAGCATCTTCTTTATAAACATACGTCTGGTGAAGACCTAAGGGTAGAAATACCTGTTCCTTCATAAAGTCTTCATAGCTTTGTCGTGATACAATCTCAATAACCAAACCCAATACGTCATAATTAACGGTTCCATAGTTATATTGTTCACCAGGAGAGAACGCCAATTCTGCATCTACCAGCGTTTCCACAGTCTTTTGCAACATATCAGGCGTATTACCTTGTGGAATATTTTGAATATGTCTAATATTTGTTAGGCCGCTGGTATGGTGAAGAAAGTTATTTAGTGTAAGGTTTTGCATATCAACAGGTTTACCTTGATACTTTAACGTAAACCAAGGTAAATATTTTTGGATAGGGTCAGTCATTGATAGCAGCCCTTGCTCTTCCAATAGCAAAATCCCCATACCAGTAAAAGCTTTACTCACCGAGGCCAACTCATAGAGTGTATTTTCACTTGCAGACTGGCCCTTTTCAAGATCTGCATACCCAGAAGAAAAGTAGAACACTTCACCATCAGCAAGTATTGAGATTGACATTCCAGGCACACCTGACGTACGACAGGCATCATCTAGCAATGCTTGTATTGCCACAGATTTCGAATCTGACAACGCATAACCTTGTGTTGCGAATCCTGAGAATAATATAAATATCGTTAATACAAAAACAATAGTTTTTTTCATATACTCTCCTTTTTGAAGAATTATAAGGGGGGGAATAACTTATTTTTATAACTATAAACTAAATTCTAATTTATCTTTCTATTTACCTATATAATATCAAATGATTGTGAAGAGTTACACTTAAACTAACGGGGGCGTTAGTTCAATAAGAAGTAAACGACTTTATTATTCATTTTTTAAGCATTACATAAGCAGATGGATATAATTTGAAACAACTTTAAAGAGCCTTGCTGCATATAGAATGTAGTAAGGCTCTTATCTTTTTTAATCAAAATTCAATAACTTTATTATCACTATACAACTCAATGTATAGAGATATTAATTGAAAAAATGTAATTTGTTGTATATATTAATTTAGAATAAAGTCACAATATTTGTAAGAGAATTCTCATATTTATCCTCTTTTAAATAAAGAATTTTAAGTGAGTTGCAATCAAACTTAATTTCGAACTAAAGCTAAATCTATTGTGTTGTACTAATATGGACGATTAATAACTTGATAAATAAGGGGAAAGAGATTAAATAACAAAAATAAATTTATCTATAATTATATATCGTAATAATAATGAAAAAGGTGATTTAATGTCGTTAACAAGCATTCTTAAAAGTTCTAAAGAACGTGATAAAGAATTTCAATCTATATTGAGAGAAATAATTCCTAAGAAGAACGAGTTTTACACGTTGTCTGGTAAATCTGCTTTTACTAAAGAATATGAGATGGTAGTTCCATATAATTTGACCAATCCATATCAAGCTTCATTGGTAGGAACTGCATTTGATTACTTAGCTAGAGCAATGATTGCCCAAATAGTTATTAGTAATTCAGAAGATTTCTTTAAAAAAATAAATGCAGAAAATGGTTTAAACATAATGAAAGGTTTCTTTAAAAAGTCTGTTTATAACTCATTTAGGTTGAATTATAAATATAAGAAATCCATTAAGCAATTTAAATCATTTGTTAAAGGAAAGAACGAGATTGGCTCATTAGTTACTGCAGCATGCTATTTAGCTAAATTGGAACAAATTTTTCGGAGTGGATTGCCACCAATGGATGCTAAAAAAAGTCTCTTTTATGATCCAGCAGAAGAAATAAAAAAAGAATTAGAATATATGTGCAGAGTGTTCCAAGAAAAGTTTCTTATTACTAAAATTATCTCGCAAAAAAGCAATGTAATATATAACCCAACCTTCGGTATTGCTTCTTTAATGGTGGGGGGAGCAGATGGCGATATAATTATTGATGGAGTTTTGTATGACTTCAAAAGCGGAAAAGCATTAGGATACTCTTGGAAAGAAGTAGCACAATTGATTGGGTATTATTTTTTAAATGAAATTTCAGTAACTTTAAATAGTAGTGATTGGCCAGATACTTATAAAGGTTTGGAGATAAAAAAAGTAGCATTTTATAAAGCTCGATATGGTGAAATAGAATATTTTGATTTAGCACACTATGATAAGCAAATGATAAATGAAATAACAAATAGAATGATTCTCTGTCTAAGAAAAAGATAAAAAACTTTCAATTGTATAAGGTATTTCCAATGAAAAAATATTCGATTTTAAATGTTGGAGATGGACTACTACTATTTTTTGAGGCAAGTTTATGAGTTAAAAAAAGATTTATGGCAATGTTATGCTTCAAAAATTACAAGAATGTTCTCTAAAAATAATGCTTTCTGGCAATATTATGATTCAAATTGTGGCGGACTTATGATTCAAATCACAGTATACGAAAGATTATTGAAGAAAAAACGAAAGTACCACGACCAATACTGACTCAAGATGCGAAAGAAATGAACGAGAATAAGTTATTATTCTCGTTGTTATCCGAAGAGGAAATATTAATTACATATTATGAAGATGGTTATGTCCTTACTAGTTATATGACGGTTATTGATATCGATCCTAAAAGAAAGAATGTAATATGTACGGATGCATTTTATCACAAGAGCACTTTTAATTTTATCGATATAATTGCTGTTGAATAGAATGGAATAACAGGATAAATTTCATTATGTAGTCCAATTGGTGAGAGCTAATAATCAGTGGGGGATCCCACTGATTAAAGTTTCACTTTATTAATAAATATCCAAATTTACCGATACATCGTCCACATTCCAATATCCTTAAAACCTAACCGCTTATAAATCCATCCAGCAGCTGGGTTGTTATAAAATAAGCAAAGAGTTCTTCCTTCTTTAATAAAATCCTGAATCATTTTTTGTAATATGAGTGAAGCATATCCCTTGACACGATAATTTGAATGAGTACATACTCCAACGACCATTGCAGATAAGGAATTTTCAGCTGATGTGGAAGCGGAAGAGATGATTTCTCCTTTCTTTTCAATGTAGTAAGTGCGTCCTGTATTTGCTTCGAGTGATTGCCGCAAAATCTTTTCTGATTGTCCTGTTTGAGGGAATTCTTCAATGTTGCTTCGGAGCTTCATAATTTGCTCAACATCATCTATGGTTGCTAGTGTGATTGCAGTATGAAGCATTGTTTTAGGTAGTGCAGTATCATCTTTACATTCACAAAAGTACATTTTATTTTTTGTGCCAAGTTGTATGTCTTGTATGTCTTCAAATTTTTCTACAATATAAGACTGATTATATCAGAGCGAAAATAAAAATAATAGCAAGTACTTTTTGGCTAACGCCAAACCGAAAGTCATCTCCCACCTACCGTTGAGCTATCGCCCTGCACACGCTTGAGGAAGGAGAATTCTTTCGGATAAAGCGTTAAAAAGGCCAGTACTTGTTCATGATCACTCTTTGTTAGCTTCCGTATCATTATAATCCCCTCTTTAGTTTGTTTTTTCTAAATATTATTACTTATCATTTTTGAAATCAATATAAAATTTTATGTTTAGTTCACAAGGTTTCGGAAAAACTAGGAAAGATATGACAAAGGAGGTTATGAACGGTGGATCATCCAATTCAAGGATTAATGAAAGCAGCAATGGAAAATTTAAAGGAAATGGTCGATGTTAATACGATTGTTGGAGAGCCTGTTCAGACGGCTGACGGCGGTGTAGTGTTAACTGTTTCCAAAGTAGCGTTTGGATTTGGAGCAGGTGGATCGGATTTTCAAACAAATGATGGTCAAAGAGCACAAGGTAATCCGGCATTTGGCGGAGGGAGCGCAGGTGGTGTTTCCATTACTCCAGTAGCCTTTCTTGTAGTGAATAAAGATGGAGTAAATATTCTTCACTTACAAAATGCCACACACCTAGCTGAAAAAATGATTGAGTTAGCGCCACAAACAATTGATAAGATTCAATCCATTTTTCAAAAAAACGAAAAGCATACTGAAAATCATCATCCGCAAAATCCAGACGAAATCGCGTAAAAAAGCCTGTTTTTCAACAGGCTTTTTTTCTTGTAATCAGTATGTAATAAAACTCATGAAATTGTAAATAGTTTTTGAAGTTTTTTCTATGTTTCTAAAATTTTTCATGTTAAAATATGCTATAGAATTGAAACATATAAAACGAAGGTGGCTAGGTGCTTTGTCTGGAGGATCTGACCAAGTAAAAAATATGATATATATTAATGGTAATCGTCGGGGTCATTGTTTTATTACATCTGGAATTACATTTGAAGAGTTTGCAAGTAATATCCCATCACCGCTTCATCAAGTGTTGCTTTTGAAACATAATTTTGAGTGGACTGATTTTCACTATCATACTTTATTTGAATATGTCGAAGAAGAAAACATACATAAATTAATTAAAGCAGAGATTGATGAATTTGATGAGTTTTGTTGGGTGGATTTTGATGACGCAAGCGATTTAGATGAATTGGAGCCAAAGGAAATTGCAGAATTGTTATATTTGGCTCACAAAAAAGAACCACTTGGGAGAGCGTTTTTCCCACTTTTGAAAAATAGATTTGTCTATTTTTCACATGATGACGGTTGGTACAACAAAGTGTATTACCGTAGAATCGCTGATTTTGTAGGAATGCTTAGCAAAGTAATTCCGTACAAACTAGGTTCATTTGGAAAAAAACGATTTTCTTTCTTTCAAAAATCGAAAATATTCCCAGCAATTTCAAAAGAAGTTATTCTTGGGCTTGTTCCATTAATGGAAGACGGGCTGTATATTGATTTAGCGGGGAAAATTGAGTCAAGAAGAGGTTTAGAGATTCCTGTATATGTAGTTGGTTCGTATGAAAGTACGGATGAAGTACTAGATAACATAGAGGAATTAAAAGAAGGTGCAACCGAAACTGGCTGGCTTATTTTTGATAAGAAAGAACAAGAGTGGCAATGGGTTGTGGACTAAGAGAACTTGACGATTTAGGTCAAGTTTTCTTGTTTTTTGAAAGGAGAAAAAATGAAGAAATATTATATAGCGGTAGGTATTGTCAGCATTATCCTTGTTGCAGTACTACTTTTAACTTGTCCGAAAGAATCTGATTTCAGGTCTTACTTAGAGGATAAGTATGCATTGATTTGTAATCAAGATAGCTTTGAATGTACACAAAATGTAGATGAGAAAGAACAAAAGATGAAGTTTGTAAGTACGAATACACGAAACGGTGTATTTTTTATAACAGTGAAACAAACTTTTGAAATGGAAAATGGTAAACAGAAAGAGTATAGCGGAATAGGCATATTTGGTACATTTCTTTTTGTTACGGAAAAGACTTTCTAATTATAGAAGGTCTTTTTTTTATGCATATGTTCATATAGATGAAGTAAGACAAGCATAGGAGGGATGAGAATGAAAAAAATATGTGTAGTTTGTGGTGGAGAAGAATTTTTTTCATCTACATTATATGCACGTACGAAACAAGACTGGGCATATGCACCTAACATGTATCGTTTTGAAAAGGTATTTATTGAACATCGGAATGAAGAGAATTATCCAGTGTTTCAAGAAATTACAGCAAAACATTGCTGCGGATGTGGACATATTATGTTGTATCATGAGTGAACACACCAAGTAATACTTGGTGTGTTTTTATAATGCTGATAAAGCAAGTGGATACAATAATGTAAATAAAACAGAAAAACTACCAAACCCAATGGCTGTATATCCGAGTGTTTTTGCTCCAAAATTAACAGCCAATAAGCCAATTAAAATGGAAAGGGAACCAAGGGTAACTGGATAAAAGGCAATCGAGAATAAAGAAAGAAACAGTGCTACATAACCGATAAGTGTACCAGTGTTTGTACCTTCTATTTCATGTGCAATTTCTTTCCGTCTATGTCTAATTGGAAGACGCCCTGGCGAGATTTCAGCTGCATATTCTTCGTTTTTTTCACCACTCTTAAAATGATGTGTTCGCTTTTTAGGCATGTACATCCCTCTCTTTCAATTGGGTGTATCTTTATTATTTTTCATAAAGAAGAGAATATGAGTATGAGTTATATCCAAGTTAAGCAAAATTTGGAGAATGCATGAGTCTGTTGCTATCTTATCCATCTCTCCATGAGAATAAACAGGAATATAGGAAAATGATGTAGAATGAAATGAATGAAAACAAGTGAAAGTAGGGGGAAACATGACAAAGTTTAATTGGCATAAATCAGCAGAAAAAAAGTGGGACAACAATGCGGAATCTTGGAATCAAAATAGTCAAGAAATGTGGGATCATGGGAGTCGGAGTACAATCATCCCGTTTTTTGAAAAGTATGTAGAAAATGGTGTGGCAGTTTTAGATGTCGGATGTGGTGATGGATATGGTACATATAAATTAAGTCTCGCAGGATATAAGGCGTGTGGTATAGATTTATCCGAACAAATGATTCAAAAGGGAAAGGAACGCGGAGAAGGGCCTAATTTGTCATTTGTAAAGGGAGATCTTTCTTCATTGCCCTTTGAAAATGAGCAATTTCCAGCCATATTAGCAGTGAACTCGTTAGAATGGACAGAACAGCCACTACAGGCGTTAAACGAGATAAAGCGTGTTTTGAAACCAGATGGATATGCGTGTATTGCTATTTTAGGACCGACAGCAAAACCGCGTGAAAATAGCTATCCTCGTTTATATGGAAAAGATGTCGTTTGTAATACGATGATGCCTTGGGAATTTGAAAAGCTTGCAGAGGAGCAAGGGTTCCAAGTAGTGAATGGTATAGGCGTATATAAACGAGGAGTAAATGAAAAGATGCTTGGACAATTATCGGTAGAACTGCAGCAAGCACTAACATTTTTATGGGTATTTATGTTGAAAAAATAAAGTACAACGAAATGCGCAAATTTAGGAGGTAAATAAGTGCAGAAAATACAAAAAACTGATACAATATGGGCAGAACCAATTAAAGGGGGACTAGGGTATATGACAACTACTACAACAGTTAAATCCGATATTGAAATTGCACAAGAAGCAAGTATGAAGAAAATTCAAGAGATTGCAGCGGAGTTAAACATTTTAGAAGAAGAACTAGAGCCTTATGGTCATTATAAAGGAAAATTATCTCTTGATATTTTTAAGCGCTTACAAACTGAGAAAGACGGAAAAGTTGTTTTAGTAACAGCGATTAACCCGACTCCAGCAGGAGAAGGTAAATCAACAGTAACAGTTGGTCTAGGTCAAGCTTTTAATAAAATTGGTAAAAAAGCAGTAATTGCACTTCGTGAACCATCACTTGGACCAACAATGGGACTAAAGGGTGGTGCAGCAGGTGGAGGTTATTCACAAGTTGTACCAATGGAAGATATCAATCTTCACTTTACTGGTGATATTCATGCCATTACAACTGCAAATAACGCATTAGCAGCGTTTATCGATAACCATATTCAACAAGGAAATACACTTAAGATTGATACGCGAAAAATCG
The DNA here is from genome assembly GCF_038006685.1 of Bacillus sp. FSL K6-0042. Classification (NCBI taxonomy): domain Bacteria; kingdom Bacillati; phylum Bacillota; class Bacilli; order Caryophanales; family Bacillaceae; genus Bacillus; species Bacillus sp. FSL K6-0042. The sequence goes on along the minus strand of NZ_JBBOVS010000001.1, from coordinate 1,083,566 downwards.
TATGGAAGCGTTGTGTCGATTTAAATGACCGTGCACTGCGTAATGTAGTAATTGGTCTTGGTGGGCCGGTTCAAGGTGTACCGCGTGAAGACGGTTTTGATATTACAGTAGCATCTGAAATTATGGCTGTATTCTGCCTTGCGACAGATATTCAAGATTTAAAAGCACGTTTATCTCGCATTGTCGTTGCTTATAATATGGACAACGAGCCTGTAACAGTTAAAGATTTAGGCGTAGAAGGAGCGTTAACACTTCTATTAAAAGATGCGTTAAAACCAAACTTAGTACAAACATTAGAAAATACACCAGCAATCATTCATGGCGGACCATTCGCTAATATCGCTCACGGTTGTAACAGTGTTATCGCTACAACAATGGCAGCAAAATTAGGCGATTATGTAATCACGGAAGCTGGTTTCGGTGCGGACTTAGGTGCTGAAAAATTCTTAGATATTAAAGCGCGTGCAGCTGGTATTAAACCAGAAGCAGTCGTTATCGTTGCGACAATTCGTGCGCTTAAAATGCACGGCGGTGTGGCGAGAGATCAGCTGAAAGAAGAAAATATAGATGCGCTAGCAAAAGGAATGGAAAACTTACAAAAACATGTTGAAACAATTCAAGCGTTCGGTGTTCCATTCGTAATCGCAATTAATAAATTCATTACAGATACAGATGCGGAAGTTGCATACTTACAAGAATGGTGCAATGAGCGTGGCTACGAAGTATCCTTAACAGAAGTTTGGGAAAAAGGCGGCCAAGGTGGTGTAGACCTTGCTGAGAAAGTATTAAAAGTAATTGAAAAAGGTGACAACAAATACGCACCACTTTACGAATTAGAATTGCCATTAGAAGAAAAAATCCGTACAATTGCTCAAAAAGTATACGGTGCAAAAGATATCGAATTTGCTCCAAAAGCTCGTAAGCAATTGGCTCAATTTGCAGGAGAAGGTTGGAGCAACCTGCCAGTATGTATGGCGAAAACACAATATTCTCTTTCTGATGATGCAACAAAATTAGGTCGACCATCTGACTTTATTGTTACAATTCGTGAATTGAAACCATCGATTGGTGCAGGGTTTATTGTAGCGTTAACAGGAACAATGTTAACAATGCCAGGTCTTCCAAAACAGCCTGCGGCACTTCAAATGGACGTAAATGCAGATGGAAAAGCAGTAGGTTTATTCTAAAAGGTTGTAATTCATCACGTTTATCTGTAAACTATATATACATCAAGTGGCGCCTTTCCATCGAAAGGCGCCTGTTTTTTGGAGGAAATTATGTTTGATCCAACTGCTTTTGAAAATTTAAAAGTAATCGTTGAAGGAGCTGTCTATGATTTTGATTTACATGGTGATATTCTTGTAACGGATCGAAAAGATATGATGGACCTTGCATCGCTAAGCCGTATATATCATATTTCATTTCAATTAACTGAACAGTTTAAACCGTTAGTAGAAGCGACATTCTCACTGTCAGTAGATGCGAAAAATTTATCAGGTGAGATTTTAGAAGTGCCGCAGTTTATACCAGGTTGTGAACTGAAACTGCAATTTGCATTTCCGTTACAGCACCCAGAAACAGATTGTCAAGAGATCGAATCGTTAGTACAATCTATTTGGGGAAAAGAGCGAATGATTACGCAGGAAATTTCATACGAATATAATAAGCAAGCGATTTCATATCATAATAAGGTAGAGGTTCTATTTCAAAAAGCGATTACAGAAGACCATGTTGATGATTTAATAACTGTTATTTCTCACATGATAGAAACAGTGCGAACAATACAACATTTTCTTCAAAAATAGAGATAAAGGAGAAAAACAAATGATAAAAGATATGCAACCATTTTTGCAACAAGCTTGGGAGAAGGCTGGTTTTAAAGAGTTTACTGAAGTTCAAAAACAAGCGATTCCAACCATTTTAGAAGGACAAGACGTTATAGCTGAATCACCAACTGGGACAGGGAAAACATTAGCGTACTTATTACCACTTTTACATAAAATTAATCCTGAAGTGAAACAACCACAAGTTGTAATTCTAGCGCCAACGCGTGAACTTGTTATGCAAATTCATGAAGAAGTTCAAAAGTTTACAATCGGAACTGACATTTCAGGTGCATCTTTAATTGGTGGTGCGGATATTAAGCGCCAAGTCGAAAAGTTAAAGAAGCATCCAAGAGTCATTGTTGGTTCACCAGGACGTATTTTAGAATTAATTCGTATGAAAAAGTTAAAAATGCATGAAGTGAAGACAATTGTATTTGATGAATTTGATCAAATTGTAAAACAAAAGATGATGGAAGCTGTGTTTGATGTAATTAAATCAACAATGCGTGATCGTCAATTAGTATTCTTCTCGGCAACAATGACAAAAGCTGCAGAAGAAGTAGCACGCGATTTTGCAGTTGATCCACAATTAGTTCGCATCACACGTACAGAAACAAAGAGTTTAGTTGAGCATACGTATATCGTTTGTGAACGCCGTGAAAAAAATGATTATATTAGAAGAATTATGCATATGGGGAATGTAAAAGCAGTTGCCTTTTTAAATGATCCCTTCCGCTTAGATGAAATTACTGAGAAACTGAAATTCCGTAAAATGAAAGCAGCAGCTCTTCATGCGGAAGCGAATAAGCAAGAACGTGAAGCAACGATGCGCGCATTCCGTCATGGGAATTTAGAAATCTTATTAGCGACAGATATCGCTGCGCGTGGGTTAGATATCGATGATTTAACACATGTAATTCACCTAGAGTTACCAGATACATTAGATCAATACATTCACCGTTCAGGCCGTACAGGACGTATGGGGAAAGAGGGGACAGTTGTTTCCCTTGTTACTCCGCAAGAAGAGCGTAAACTACTTCAATTTGCGAAAAAGTTAGGCATTCAGTTCAAGAAACACGAGATGTTTAAAGGAACATTTGTAGAGTCTAAACCGAAAGCACCAAAGAAAACGAAACCTGCATTTACTGGGAAGAAGAAGCCTAGATAATAGGAGACTTCCCTTAATGGGAGAATAATGAAAGTGAGAAGGCGTGTCTACATGTATAAAGTAGTCACGCCTTTTTAGTGTTTAAAAGGTTAAATAACTATGTTAGAGCCTTTCTAAAAAGAAAACACCTTTCTCAATAGCAGTTTCTACATAACCGACAATTTGGTTAAACGTAAACACTTGTAATTCAGCATGCAGATCTTGCTGTGGAAATACCATATCATTAAAAATAAGCTTTTTAAAAGCTAGAACGTTTTCTTCTGTTACTTCCTCAACATTTGGTATGTTTGCTTCTTGATTAAGAATAGAAAGGAATTCCTGCTCTTTATCGTAATGATGTAATAGTTTTGCATTCAATAATTTAAAATCGTTATGATACATAGATAAAATTGTTTGATCATGCTCGATTCTATTTTTGAGCCAAGGAAGAAAAAAACCGTTGAGCCAATTATCATCAGCAATAAGGTGTGTATAATACCCTAAAATGAAAGAGGAATCTATGTGCTTTTTATATTTTTGAAGAAATGTACCGTAATCAATTCTTCTGGTATAGTTCTTTGTTGTACCAGCATAAAAATGTGATACGTTTTTTTCCTCTTTTGAACGAACTGCATCAGGAGCTACTCCCCCAAGCAAGAAAGATGTTTTATCAGGGATGGATAATTTCTCTGCAATACCATTTGCGATAATCAAATGCATAACTCGTGACCCCATGAATGACACCTCTATTTAACAGTCAGAATGATTTTTCCTGTACTCTGTCTACTTTCGATCCATTCATGCGCTTTCCCTGCATCTTGAAGTGTAAAACGTTTACCAATTGCAATTTGTAGGCTTCCATCACGTAAATACTGAAAAACTTGGTTAGCGGTATGACGAAGTAAGTAAGGACGTTTCTTACGAGTCGTTCCAAAGCTAAAGCCAAGAATAGAACGACAGCTTGCATGTAAATCCTTTGTCCGAAATGTTCCAATTTCCCCGCTAGCATTACCAAAATGGACAAGGCGACCATAGTAAGCCAAACACTCCAAGCTTTTTTCTGACACTGCTCCGGAAATGGAATCCAAAATAACATCGGCACCTTTACCACCCGTAAGTTCATTTGCCTTTTTACTAAAATCCTCATCTTGATAACAAATAACATGATCAGCCCCAGCTTCTAAAGCAACTTTCTTTTTCGCTTTATTTCCGACTGTTCCAATAATTTTTCCAGCCCCTAATATTTTTGCTAATTGAATCGATGTTGTTCCGATACCACCAGCCGCAGCATGAATAAGAACGGTTTCACCTTGTTGTAATCTTGCGACATTTGCAAGCAAGTTATAACTCGTAAAAGATACGATAGGACAAGCGGCTGCAGTTGTGAAGTCAATTTCATCAGGTAATACAAAGGTAAGGTTTTCATTTGCGACAACATATTCAGCATACGAACCAGTAAGAGGAAAGGCGATTACACGCTGTCCAGCGCGAATATTTCTCACATCTGAACCTACTTGTTCTACAATTCCTGCCGCATCTATACCTGGAATAAATGGGAGTTTTCCATTCCCTTTTTTGCCATAGCGCGATTTAATATCGGCAAAATTGACGCTTGTCGCGATAACGCGAATTAACACTTGTTTCTCATTAAAAGTTGGCATATCGACTTCTGTATACTTCATTGTTTCAGGTCCGCCAAATGCAGTTACAACAATTGCTTTCATTTAGATGTCCTCCTAAAAATATATTATATATATTATTTTAAACACCTATCATAAAATGGAAAATTATATAATTGTTATAGCGGATTATAAGTTAATGTTATAAAGTTATAAGTTTTAAATCATTATATTAATTTATATCGAAAATAATTTTAAAAAACGAACGAAATGTTTTTAACTTGCCAATATATAGTGTAAGACAATTGAATGGGGATAAATCTAGTAAAGAAGTATTAACATCTAAAGAGTACGAGCAGTATATAGAAGCATTAATGACATATGAGAAAGTGCTGGTGAACATTAAATCAAGCGGACATGTAACGGTAGAAGAAGTCCCCGAAGCGTATAAAGAAGAATTTGTACAAGCGGATCGGTTTATGGAGTATGTAAATGGAAAAGTACAACAAATAAATTAAATATATGAAAAGAAGAGCCGATGTTTATAAAAAGGCTCTTCTTTGTAGTGTATGCAAGTTATTATTTGAATTTTCTTACCGCATGTATAGCCACTCTCACAAGGAGAATTGCACTAATAAATAAGCCACCGTAACCAACTACGCTTAAAAATTGATCGTTTGGTTCTTTTGCATTGTTTGCTAAATATAAGACATCAATTGAAATACCGCCAAATGCTGTTCCTATAAGAGCGATAAGGAGTTGAGAGATAAATGTGGTGACAAAAGAAGCATTTGTTGGATCTGAGAAAAATCCGACTTTTAGGGATAGTTCACCGTTCTCTAATTTTGAACTTAAATCGTCAAGTTTCCTTTATATGTTTAAAGTCACAGGAGTAGAGGTATACCGATAGGGGTTTTTATTGGTGTGAGGTTCGTATCATGTTAGTTTTCTTTTCGTATGAAACTATCTAATAATGAGTAACCAGCTATTATATTTATTATTACGGGAAATGTTGTATTTAAAAGAGTTAGGATAGCTAAGTAAGCTAAGTAAGGAAAAAATTGTCCGATAGGTGAGAATAATAGAATAGGTGAAAAGCCAATCAATGCTGAAGGTAACGCAATGCCTATAAATTTCTCTAGTTGAAATTTCCATACATGTTGATTTTTCTTGTTATTGATAAGTTGACAGAAGCGCAGTACGCCACCAATGAAAAAGGGGAAAATACAAAGGAAAATATTCGAGGATACATATGAAAGGATAGTTCAGCTTGTTGATCTAAATAAAATTGAATTTTCCCTCCTGTAAATAGCAATATAACAATGAATAAAGTGAAACATAAGTATTTGCTAACCTTTTTCATTGTATCACTCCTTTTTTTGTATGTTTATTATTGAAAAAACATATTCAAAAAAAGAGGATATATGCTTGAAATGTAGCATAATATCCTCGAATTGTCTTTCTATTTAGTTAGTAGTTGCTTCCGCCTTTTCTTGCTTTGTAAGATAATCAATAATTCCCATCGCACTGATCTCCATATCGAGTTTGATAACATCGTAAATAGAATGGGTCGGTGTTACACCTTGTTTTGTAAGATGTGAGGATACTGTTTCCAATAATAAACTATACAATTCATGACTTGATGTTTCAAAATCTTGATTTTTTTCAAATACTTGTTTTCCAGCTTCAACAAAGATAGGGAGCCAATATTCAAGCTGTTTATATACTTCAGAAACATGGGAAGATGCACCATAATGTCCAAAGTAGATTGAGTCAACATTCATATTTCGAATGCGGTCTTTTGCAGCAATCATCGCATTTGGTTGAAACTGTGAAGGAGATGTGGTCGGTAAATATAGTTCAACACCAAGTTCAGCTAGTTCTCGATAATAAATACCAATTGTGTCACCCGTGAAAATGCCATTTGTTAAGGAGTCATGGATACTTATATGATGTTTGGCGTGCCCTGGTGTATCGTAAAATGTTAGTACCCGCTTTTCTGAGATTTGCAATGTCTCACCATCTTGTACGATATGGACTTGTTTCTCTGGAATAGGAAGAATTGGATTGAAGAGTTCATCAAAAGAATCACCATATACAGCTTTGGCACCTTGAATTAATTTCGTAGGATTAATCATATGACGAGCACCACGCGAATGGACGAATAAAGTTGCATTTGGACATTTTTCCATCATTAAACCAGCACCGCCAGCGTGATCAAGATGAACATGTGTAACAATGATATTTTTAACATCTGCTAAGTTAATCCGTAATTGTTGTAAGCCATTTAGAAGATGTGGAAGGGAAGGAGCAGCGCAAGTTTCAATTAAAGTAATTTCATCACCAAGTAAGACATATGTACCAGTTCGCTCTTCATGTTGTAAATCGTAATCATCAATGATATATAACTGAGAGGATAATTGTTCTACCTTTTTCATACTAATCACTCCTTGTAGTCTTATATTCTTTTATTATAAAAGAAAAGGCAGAAAACGAAAAATCGTTTTCTGCCTTTATGTAATGTTATTATTTTGTTTGTTCTTTACTAATTGACATAATAAAGAATCCGACAAGACCACCAACTAGTGGAAGAGAAATCATTCCTGCAAGTGTAAAGTACTTGCTTAAAAATAGTCCATTTACATCCATAAACCAACCAGCAACAAATAGTAACATCATGTATAATACGAAGTAAAACTCGCGATTTGAAATCATTTCACGTTGTGCAGTTTTCATTATCAACACCATCCTTTATTCATTATAATGGAATTGAAAATGTCACAATTTAGAAGATAAACTGTCACATTTTGTTCACAATTTAATTGTAAAACTTTCCAAGCTATTTGTCTAGTAGTTTGTGTCGAATTTTTGAACAAAAATAAAGCGCTCTCATTAGACGAGGAAGTTAAATACATATATGATGAGAATAAGTATGAAATAATAGAGAGGGGCAGATATATATGAAAGTTTATGATTTTTCTGCAAAAACAATTACAGGGGAAGAAAAATCGTTACGAGAGTATGAAGGTAAAGTTCTTCTCATTGTAAATGTTGCAAGTAAATGTGGATTTACACCGCAATATAAAGGGTTACAAGCCATTTATGAAAAGTATAAAGAGCAAGGATTCGAAATCTTAGGTTTCCCATGTAACCAATTTGGAGGACAAGAACCAGGTACAGAAGAGGAGATTACAAGTTTTTGTGAATTAAATTACGGTGTATCCTTTCCGATGTTCACTAAAGTTGATGTAAAAGGTGATAACACGCATCCACTATATACATATATGACGGAGCAGGCACCGGGCATACTTGGTATGAAGGCAGTAAAGTGGAACTTTACGAAATTTTTAATAGGGCGTGATGGGAAAGTAATTGATCGTTTTGCGCCGCAGACGAAGCCGGAAGAGTTAGAGAAGGAGATTGAAAAGGTATTATAAGTTACTATTTTCTATAAAGAGTGGGAAGGAGTTTGTTCGAAAATAGCATGTTTTGTTTTTTCACCTTCCTAGAAAAAGTATTTGAAATAAAGAAAAACGTTTACTTTTTTGATTTTACATAACCAGCTGCTTGAGCATCAGCTTCTGAACAGAACCAAACGATATTATCTTTTGTAGAATCATAATATTGACCTCCAGGAACATGATATTTTTTAGAATTAGCATTTCCTTTAATTTGACCTTTACAAGAAGTGTTTGTTTCTTTATCATCACTAGGATTGTTTTGGAAAGGTTGACCATTAGATCCACCATGATTGCTAGTAGCTGAGGACGCTACAGTACTTTTCTTTTGTGAAGCTTGCTCAGCAGCTTGACGTTGTTGCTCTTCCTGCTGTTTACGAGCTTGTTCCTCAGCTTGACGCTTTTGCTCTTCCTGTTGCTTTTGAGCTTGTTCCTCAGCTTGACGCTTTTGTTCTTCCTGTTGCTTTTGAGCTTGTTCCTCAGCTTGGCGCTTTTGCTCTTCTTGTTGCTTTTGAGCTTGTTCCTCAGCTTGGCGCTTTTGCTCTTCTTGTTGTTTTAGAGCTTGTTCTTCAGCTTGACGCTTTTGTTCTTCCTGTTGCTTTTGAGCTTGTTCCTCAGCTTGACGCTTTTCACCTTCTTGCTTACGAGTCTTCTCGTCTGCTTCTTTCTTTTCTGCATCTTTTTTATCTTCTTTTTCAGTTGCAATTTTTTTATCTTTTGCTGTTACTTTCTCAGCAGAAGGAGTTGCGATACTTGTAAATACCCCAAAAGCTATAAATAAAACAGCTGTAATTAAAAACTGTTTCTTCGCCATACCAGTTTTCTTAATGATAGATAAGATTGCTAAGACAAGAAAGAAAATAAATAGGATTAAACATACATTAGCGAAAAAGTTAATAATAGGATGATCTGTTTTTTCAGTGCTTGTTATCATGACTAAAAATGAAATAATAAAACAAATAACCGCAGGTCTACCATATGTCATTGCTTTACCATCTTTCTTAAAGAATGAAATAATGCATAAGGTCAGTAGAATAAGAGCTATTAAAAATAAAATTGTACCGATATTACTCCAAAATGTCATTTTTATCCCTCCGTTTGTAAGATTTTCTTTATTGATTATATAGGAACTTAGTAGAAATTATATGATTTTCATTTAAAATAAGAAAATTAAATTAATTTCCAGGGATGTGTAGTAAATTCGTAGATTATCTAAAGGGAGGATAAATGAAATTACAATTGTAAGGTGATAATAAAGTCATTTAATAATAGACACTAAAGGATTTAGTATCGGTCTTTCTAACTCATTTATAATAATGAGTTAGAATATTCGGTAATCAAATATGTAACTAATATGCAGGTGAGTGATAAATTTGATAAAATTAGAGTATTTTACAACCTAGAAGAATTTCCGTGGGCCCCAGCAGATATACCAAATGTAGAAAAGAGAAAAGTTAGTATAAGGATATTGTTTCATATAGAGAAATAAAAAGTGCCACCTCGTACTTGATAAAGGGTGGCACTTTTGTATGTTTTATCAAACACCTTTAAAACTGTTCATTCTTCTCCCAAGATTCAACGATATAGGCTCAGAAACCTTGTTATATCAAGGTTTCTGAGCCCTGTTTTTACTCAATGCTCACATTTTGCTCACATTAGAATTTTTCAGTTTTTTATTTGATATTTTCATAAGGTTTTATAATGTTCTCAAAACTTTCGGCAGCTTGTTGCTGCATGTTTTGTGTGATATGGCTGTACTTGTCTAAAGTCATTTGAATGGAAGAATGACCTAAGCGATCCTGAACGATTTTAGGGTGCTCTCCAGCTTGAAGCATGAGTGTAGCGTGAGTATGTCGTAAGTCGTGTATACGAATTCGAGGAACACCAGCTTTTTTATAGTGATCATTCAAAAAGCGATGAGGAGCATCTATATGTAAGGGCGAATGTATCGTATTGCCGGTGAAAATAAAGGCCTCTTCATTCAAGTGTATACCCCAGCGGAAAAATTCTTTCTTTTTATAGGAATAGTAGGATTGTAACTGCCCTATAACAAAAGAAGAGATACTAATGTTTCTATTTGAAGACTTAGTTTTTGTAGCAGCTTTAAATAGTCCTTTTTCTGTTTTTACAAGCGATTTATTAACCAGGACACGTTTATTATCAAAGTCAATATCTTTCCATGTTAGTGCAAGTAATTCTCCGCGTCTCATACCTGTATAGATTGCAAGTAAGAAGAACATATGGTACTTAGTATTTTTTTCTTTTAGATACTGGAGAAATCGATTACATTCTTCGCTAGACCATGTTTTCATCTCACCTTGCTCTTCGCGTGGTTTTTTAACCTTATTCATTATATTATCATGTATAATCTCCCATTCTACAGCGTGTTTGAAAATACATCTTAAGCAGCGGTGGATATTACTGATTGTACCATTTGATAGTCCTTTTTCCTTAAGTTCAGCATAGTAGCTTTGAACCATCACGGGTTTAATACTTTTAATTTTTTTATAACTAAATGGGGGAAGGATATAGAGCCTAACTAAACTCATGTCTTTTTCATAAGATGTAATTTTTAATTCAGCTTTACGAAGAGGCTTTAACTTTTCCCATATATCTAAAACAGTTAATTGTTTGTCATCAAAATATATTCCTTTCTCTATCTCTGTAATCATTGTTGCAGCAGCATTTTGGGCTTCTTTCTTTGTTCTAAATCCACTTTTACTTTTTTGCTGTCGTTTTCCTGTGGTCGGATCTATACCGATATCTATTGTAAAAGACCACGTATTTCCACGTTTACGAAAACTTCCTTTCATATTCAATACCTCCATTATCGTTAGTTTTAAAAATTGCAGTATTGTGATATTTGGTTCTGTAATTTACTTGCTAATAATTGATTTTCATAATGTAAAAGCCTTTTTTCAGCAAATTGTGTTGTTACATTGAATTTTTCTGAGATTATATATGCTTTTAATTGTAGGGGAGGAAGCTTTCGTAACATAAAAGTAGGTACACAAAATTGTTGTGCGAAGTTTTTAGCCTTTGCTTCTTGATAATCTAGAAACATTTGATGCATTAATAATTGATTACCAGAATGAAATAGGATGTGGCAGGTCTCATGGCCAAAGTCCTCCCATTGTTCTTGTTGAGAGATACGATTATCAATAATTAAGTTAGCTATTTGATTTTTTTCCATTGCATGACTTCCAAACGGAGCAAAGTACAACCAAATGTTTAGCTTTTTCGCAATCTCTATCATATCAATTTGCTCGGGAACAATAATAGATAAGGATTGGTACAAGTTCTGGATATAGTCTTCAAGTTGTGTTGTATAGTAGGGTTGTGATTGAAACATATTTTCACTCCATTCGTATTATAAGAACGTACGTTCTTATAATATAACAAAAATAAAAAACTGGGAAGAGTATTCAAGAAGAGAAAATAGGTAGATAAATTAAGAGATCTGATTGCTACCAAATCTAAAATGAGAGATTAGTATCTTAGATTTAGTAGTGAAATGTTGATGAATATATACAATAATATCTGTTTATGTTTTAGAAAATAAGGTAAAATATATATGGTAAATTATTCATTACTTTTCGTTTTTTACCGTAGGAGTGAGAGTGTGATTAAAAAGACAATTGACTTCATTTTATCTGAAGTAGCTGTAACGGAGCTTAATCATTTTGAGATAAGCAAGAAGACTAGGTATAAAGTTAAAAAATATTAAGATTAGAATTGATTTTTTTAGAAGATGGGGGATTTGTATAGATTTTTGAGTATTCCTGAGAATCGGAGTAATATAGTCTTTAAAGCTTAAAAAAGAAGATTTAATTGAAGAAATCATTAATACAATTATAAGTAACCCTGAAAATTTTTTATAATTAATATATTCATAGGTAGATTTGAAGGTTTATTATTAATAGCCCTCATCCTGATAGCGTAACAACTAAACAAAAGGATGTATCTAAAGTTTTAAATACATATCAAATTGCTAAAAGGCAACTTGTTGAAGGAATAGCCATAGAATTTTTTAAGAGTTTGAATTATGAAGTGAAGTAAGCATCTCATAGTTATGATCAAAATCATATAATTGACATTATAGTCGAAAGTGCGTCAGAAAAACTGCATATTCAAGTGAAGTTAGGTATGACTGCAAATAAAGAAATAGTACAACTTGTAAAATATGTGACAAGGTTAGATGATACTAATAAAAATAAAATTGCTTGTATTGTCGCTGAGAGATTTCTAGTAAAAGCAGAAAATTTAAGAGAACTTTAAAATGAGCTTTTTTGGAAGGTTTAGCAATGTGAAAAATATTTATTGATTAAGTAATACGTACGAAAATGGTGATACAACATATCGTGAATATGTATTTAACAAACAGGTACATGGAAGTTCAATAATAGAACAGAATTTAAAATATATTATTCAGGATAATAGTGTTGTATGAAATTATATATTGGAGGGATTTAATTGAATTTTTTTCCGGGTGAAGAACTAGAAAATGAGATTGAAGATATGGGTATGATAATTCATACTGATGAAGAGATAAATGAAAAGTATATCAAAGGCGAAGTTAGAATAGTTACTGAACAAGGGCGATTTCAGCTTACTACTATTGAGAACATAGTAGAGGGAGAAGATTACATTCTTAATCCAGAGTACCAAAGACGGCATAGGTGGAATAATGAAAGGAAGTCTAAGTTAATAGAATCTTTTATTATGAATGTCCCTGTTCCTCCCATTTTTTTATATGAAAAAGATTATTCAGTATATGAAGTAATGGATGGATTACAAAGGTTAACTGCTATTTATGATTTTTATACAGATAGGTTTTCGTTAGTGGGCTTGGAAGAGTGGGGAGAGCTTAATGGATTAGTATATTCTCAGCTACCTATTCAAGTAAAAAAGGGTATAGACAGAAGGTATTTATCTTCTATTATTCTTTTAAAGGAGACCGCTAAAACTGATAAAGAAGCACAAAGATTAAAACAGATGGTTTTTGAGAGAATAAATAGTGGTGGGGAGAAGTTAGAGCCTCAAGAAACTAGAAATGCATTATATAATGGTGAATTAAATCAGTTGTGCATTAAAATAGCAAGAGATAAATATTTCTGCCGAATGTGGGGAATTCCAGAGCAAATAAATGAAGAAGATGAGCAGGAGTTAGATAAAGAATTAATTGAAAATCCATTGTATAAGAAAATGTCAGATGTTGAATTAATCTTAAGGTTTTTTGCTTTTAGACATTTAGATAAATGGGAAAAAATGACGTTAGAGAGATTTTTAGATTATTTTTTAAAAAAAGGTAATCTATTTGATGAAAATGTAATAAAGCAATATGAAAAATTATTTAAGGAAACAATTCAATTTGTATATGAAGTATTGGGAGAAAATGCATTTTGTCTATATCGAGTTAGAAATGAAGATTGGAAATGGTATGATAGACCAACAAAAGTTGTATTTGATCCAATAATGCATGTTTTTTCTCAAAATCTAGAAAATAAGGATATACTTATAAGTAAAAAAGAAGAAATACAAAGAGATTTAAAAAAGTTTTATATGGATAATTATAACGATTTTGGAGGGAGAAATACTGGGAAAACACATGTAATCTTAAGAATTGAAAAAATGAATACTTTTATTAAGAGATACCTTGAGGCTGCAGAATGAAATCTGTACTGATGGAATTTCAAAAGGGTTTAAGTGAGTTAAAGAAATTTATTGAAAATAGCCAATTTCAGAAAAAGATGTTTACAACTTTTAAGAAATCTAAAGAGGCAGGGGTGCATATAACACCACCTGAATTAGGAGAGCAATTCAAGCTTTTCATAGAACATTATCAATCATTCTCAAATAAGCAAATATTTGAGTATAATACGATAATAATCTCAATGTATGGCTATTTTGAAGCATTTATTGAAGAGCTTATCAAGGCGTATATTTCAAATCTTAGTGAAACCGTTAGTGATTTTAAAAAGATGCCTTTAAAGATTCAAGAAAACCATTCTGCACTATCAGCAATATTAATACAGAATTTAACTTTACCTAAATATCAAAATATCACAACTGCTGATAAAATAATTATTAATGCACATTCATGTGTGGTTGGAAATGGAAATTATTCAATTAATTTAGATGCTTATACATACCATACATCAAATTTTAGGCAGGGTAGTATAGATGAATTTTTTTATAAGATAGGGATTAATCAGGTATCTTCTTTAATTTTACGTCATCCTGGGTTTGAAAAGTATTTAGTAGAAAATGAGATAAGTAAGGCTATAGCATTTGGAAGAATTGATGATTTGGCTGAAAGAAGAAACCAAGTGGCACACGGTGGTCAGAATGAATTATTAAGTCTAGAAATCTTATTAGATTACATTAATTTTTTCGAACTATACGGCAAAACGTTGTATGAAGTTTTAATGATAGAAATTATTCAATTCAGGATGGAGAACAGCCTGAATATTAGGCTGTTAGATCTTCCTATAGCAACATATGGAAGGGATATTGTATGGTTTAATGTGGAAGACACAAAAGTTTGTGTAGGGGATAACATATATGCAAGAACCAATAATCAATCCGAACCAGTAAGGTATGGTGCCATTGAGTCTATACAGTTCAATGATGAGCAATGTCAAGAGCTTATAGCAGTTGAAAGTATACAGGTAGGTTTAAAGGTGAATTTTAAAGTAAGAGATAGTTACACATTTTATTTAGAACAGAAAAGTGATCATAAAGAAATTCAGCAGCCTGTTTAGGTTATTTAAATATTTGATTAAGAATGTTTAAAGATTTTGCAAGTAGATAATTTTGCCCCGCGAAATAAACCTTTATTCTTTGTTGTGGGGCAAAAAGCAAAGTTTTATAGAGGTGTATTAAAAAGAATTTAATAAAGTAACTATTAAGTTCAATTTTCGATAACAATATATGCACTCACAAGAATCAATTAGTTTTCAGGTGATAAATAGGTTATGTGCATAATTTAATACATTATCTGTTTTGGTTAAGTTGTCTAAATAGCTAGTAATAATACGGTATAATCAACATTTATTTGATTTCGTTTGAAAAGAGACCTCTTAAATCGCTTCATCTTGTTTTATATTATTATTTATTACATCAAGGCAATGTGCACTTATAAAGATACTGCTTTATTATATCTGCAATTTCATCATTTTGAATTCCACTTAATACTATTTTTAACCATATTGGTTTAAATAAATAAAAACACACGACTATAGCGTGTGTTTATTTATTTTCACCTTGAGATCCACGTTTTTTTTCTCTCATATTGATAAATTCCCAAAAATCTTTTAATTCCTCACGTTTTTCAGGTGAGGCTTCCTTAATATCTTTAAACCAGAGACCTAGTTCTCGATCTTGTACAAATTCTTCAAAATTGACTTTCTTTGAATTTATTTTATTAGTTCTACCAAGTAGATAATCTAATGATACGTCGAAAAAATCCGCTAATTTTTGAAGTGTGTCATAATCAGGCTCGCGATTCCCCTGTTCATACATCGCATATGTTGTACGAGCAATTCCTAAGTGTTTGGCCATATCCTCTTGCCTTAATTTTCGTTGTTTTCTAAGAAAATGTAGTTGATTTCCAAACATGATTTACCCTCTTTCTAAATATTTCACACCTTAATTATAACTTTACAATTTGTAACATTAAATAATATACACGAAACGTGTAAAAAGTATTGACTTTACACGTTTCGTGACATAATATGTATATTATAAATACACAAAATGTGACGAAAGGAGTGACGAAAGTGAGAATTTGGTTAATAAAAACCCGTAAAAATATGAATAAAACTCAAGAAGATATAGCCAATGAGGCTAGAATATCTAGAAGTATGTATGCTATGGTTGAAAATGGTAAAAGGGATCCGAGTGTTACCGTTGCTAAAAATATTGCTGCTATACTTAGTGTTGAGTGGACTCTTTTTTTTGAATAAAAATGTCACGATTCGTGTAAAAATAAAAGAGGTGATATTTTTGATTAACTTTGACATCGAATCATTTCGGAAAATCATCCGAGAAGAAGTACAAAAAGCAACTGAGCATCTTCAACCAATGAACGAACTACCACCATTTTTAACTGTTACGGAATTAATGAAATTATTACATATCAAACGTACCAAAGCATCTGAGTTATTAAATCGTTCTGATTTTCCAGTATGTCGTGAAGCTGGAGTTCTTATTCCTACACATCTTCTTTTTAAGTGGATGGAAAATCATACTGAATGGGTAGAAAACAATACAGAGTATTACAATCCATTTAAAGAATCCGTCTAATACTAAATTACCACGGCGGGTTGTCACAAATAAATAATACGTTAGGTACGAATGGGGGAAGTAGACGATGTCTATAGGAAAAGAAGTTGCCATGGCACGTAAACGAAAGGGAATCACCCAAGAACAACTTTCCTTAGAAATCCCTGTAAGTCGTGAGTCACTAGCAAAATATGAAACTGAAAAACGACGGTTACCGGAAGACTTACGAAAATGTATTACCGAAGGAATTGATGATCCGCAGCTGTTTTTTAAAATGTGGAATGAAGCAACAGGTCATGTAAGTATTCCATTTTTTAATGGAGAATATATAGACCTTCATCCTACAAGTATGAGATACATGGTTCAACAAGAAACAAATGAAGCTTTAAAACAACTTGATACAGTATGTTGGTTTAAGCCTTCACAGGCATGGTCTGAAAGTGAAAAAGAAGCTATGAAAAAGGTCATGCATGAAATCTTAGATGCTACGGGTTCGATGATGAGTCTTGTAGCGGTCTTATGTGATCAGTATGGTTTTTCGATGACAGATATATTTAAGTATTGGAAAGTGTCACTACGAGCAAGGAAATATACAGATGGCTAATTTGATTATTACTGGGGAGGTTTAAGTTATGACAATTGATTATATGAGTCCAACATTAAAGCAATATAAAGAACTGATAAGAAAAGAAGCAAATTTATATGGTGATATTCGAACTGCATCAGTTTGTGGAGATTATATAAAAGCCAAAAAATTAAAGCAAGAGAAGAAATTAATGGAGATAAGAATTCGAATTATAGAAGCTGCATTTGTTTTGAAAAATAAAACGAAAAAAGAAATGGCTACCGCATAGCCCGCGATAACCAATAATACCAACAAACGAATTATAACATATTACGATTTAATACGACAAGCAACTGTGCTTGTCGTTATGGCCAGAAAGATTTGTTCCCCTTATAGTTTACAAGATTGTATTTTCTGGTCATAACGATACGTACAGTATCAAACTATTTGAAGTGAGGAATGAAACATGAAAGTAGAATGTAATCGTCTGTTTGATTTAGTTCTACCAGGAGACTTTGCTTTTGCAAATGAATTACATAACTGCATGGTGACATGTATTCATAACATGTTCAATGCCGGTTCATTAGATGAAGCAAATCGTTGGGAGAGGGAATTAAATAGATGCGCAAAAGAATTCAAGAGTCTTTGTAATGCAAAAGAGGAACACGATGTATCAAAGAGTTATCGTGTAGTTGTTAAAAGTCTTCAAGGGAAGGGGATTAAGGCATCAGTAGTTAGGCGTAGAAAATAAAAAATCTATCACTTGGCAGAGTGATAGATTTTAGACTCTTATAGTGAGTCTTTCTAAAAATAAAAGTAGGTTAAGTATATCAAAGTAAATCAAGTAAAACAATGGAGGATGAATAATATGGCTGTTTATAGACCTGTTCAAGTTTCATATTGGCAAGATGCTTTTGTTTTAGATCTTACACCAGAGGAAAAATACTTCTATTTGTATTTAATGACTAATAGTAAAACTTCTCAGAGTGGAATTTATGAGCTTCCATTACGTGTTATAGAAATGGATACAGGATATAACCGTGAAACAGTTGAGAAGTTATTAGAGCGCTTTAGTGATTACGGAAAAATTAATTACAACAAGAAGACAAAAGAAATTATGCTGCTTAATTGGCTTAAATTTAATGCTATTACAAATATGAACATTGAGAAGTGTGTGTTGAAAGAAATACAGAGCATTAAAGATGAGGAGTTTTTAATTAATTTTTATGAAACTTGTTTAGAGCTAGAGAAGCAGCAGGATTTTAAAATCCCTCGAATTAAGGAGTACTTGCAAGCTCGTTTTGAGTGGCTTGCAAGGGGCTTCGATGACCCTATGAAGGAAGAAACAAAAACAGAAACAAAAGAAAAAGAAGAAACAAAAACAGAAACAAAAGAAAAAGAAGAAACAAAAACAGAAACAAAACAAGAAGCAGCAAGCTGCTCTGAAGTGCAAAAAGTAGCAGAAGAAAATCCAATAGCATTTTATGAACAAAATTTTGGAGTTCTTAAGCCATTTGTAGCTGAAGGCATTAATGCTTGGATTGATGATCTAAATGCACAACTTGTAATTAAAGCAATGAAAATCGCCTTAGAAAAAAATGCACCGAATATGTCTTATGTTCAAGGTATTTTAAGAGATTGGCATGCTAAAGGATATAAGAGCATTAATGATGTTGAAGCTGCACAAGCTCAATTCCGTAAGAAATATCAGTCACGTGGTGGAAGAAATAATGCTAGAAAAGAAATTGTTCCTGATTGGCTACATACTCAAGATACAGAAACACATTCTCAGCCTGCAGAGCATAGTGAAATAGAATTAGAAGCTGAACGTAAACGTTTAGAGCGAGAATTAGCTAAATATCGAAAAGAGGCTTAAGTCATATGGAAGCAGATTATATTATGCTAGAACAATTTAATCATGGTTGGAGTAATCAGCAGATTAATGATTTTCGAGAGATGTGGAAAGCTGGTATTTCTGTAGAAAACATTGCGAAAGTATTTAAACGAAAACCTCAAGAAGTGGTTTTATTAGTCTATGATCAAGCTGAAAAACGAAAAGTATCTCCAAGAAGTAGTGGCTTGGAGGGATTGTAATGCCTAAACAATTAACAATATTTGATGTGGAACCAGTAGTAGTATTTGATTTTAATAAAGCAAAGGTTTATCGCTTAAATTCTCAAATGAATTTTACAGATATTGTAGTTCAAATACCCAAGAAAATTAAGGCTATTGATGAGTTAAGGCCTACAACAGCATCAGATAATCGATATGAACTTTTTGAAGAGTATGTAATGGGTATTTGGCGTTTTAATCGTGTAAAGGACAAAAAGTTTGATTGGGAAGAAGCTGAGGAGCTATGCAAGCAGGCTCGTGACAAAAAAGAACCAATTTCGATAAGGCTATATTTATCATTGGAGCAATCATTTATTCCAGAACACGTTATTCAATATTTGTGATATTAAACAAAATAAAAAAAGACGAGATTACTCTCGACTTAATTTTTCGACAAAGTTAATTATACCATATGGGAGTGATCTATGTGAGAACAAAAGATATAGAAGTTAATTTAAATGGATTGAAGATTGAGCATAATATAGAGCCAGGTAAAGTACTGGTGTTAATTTTAGATGGGAATCAAGGGAAAGTAAAAGTTTGTGAAGCAGTGGAGCATGGATTTACTATAGTTGAAACAGTAAAAGGGCAAGCTAAAAGAATTAAGTTTGAAGAAAGTGAGTTGATTTAGATTCTAGGTTGCAAAAACCATGTATTTTTTGTAGAATAGTTGCAAAAGCATACAGAGGTGATTGAGTGAAGATTCAAATTTTAGATGAACCAAGAGAGGTTATTAATCAGTACATTCCATTAGAAAGTCGAAAAAGATTAAGTAAAATTATAATAGATGCATACCAATGGTCAGATTTATTAATAAATAATACAGCTGCTTTAAAAACAATTCGAGGTACAAAAAGATTATTACCAGAACTCAAAAATGTTGCTGTAGAATTTTTTGTAATGCAAGCTGTGAAAAATAAAGAACTTCCTTTTACATATCGGATAGGTTATAATGCTAATCGTTCTCACCCATTTATCGAGCTGTTCAATGAATCCATACTTATCCATTTTAATCAAGTTAGAACAAAAAATAGTGGAGCTCGTAAAGCATTTTGTCGGGATCGACTTCTTCAACCAATTAAGAGTTATATTGATTTTGAAGAGGGAGATATTAAATACGAGGATGAACGTTATTTTCAAATCAATCATGGATATCAAACAGAAAAACCGTCGTTTATTACATTAGGTATTCCAAATAAACAAGGAAAGTTTGACGCAAGCATCTACCTCTTGGAAGAATTTTCAGTATTTGAAGGTCACTATCCAAAATCAAAAATTGAAACAGTAGATGAAATTAATTTTGAAGACTTTCAGCGGTTTGCTGAAGGAGAGGGGATAAATGAATCAATTAAAAATTCATAAATCTTTTAATGGAAATAGGTTAAAGCAAGCGAGAACTATAAGAAATATTACATTGCAAGAACTCGCTGATCATCTAGAGAAGAGTCATCAAGCTATTTCTAAATATGAAAACGGAAAAGCCGTACCTTCATCAGAAGATATAATGAAGATATCAAAAATCCTAAATTTTGAGCCTTCCTTTTTTTATTTAGATAATGTAAATAATACTTTTTATGAGAAACCTTTTATCTTTAGAAGTAAATCGGGTATAGCAAAAAAATATACAGATCAAACTAAAGAGTTAATACTTTTAATGCAACATTTAGTTGAGAATATTGAATATAAGGTTTCACTTCCCAAATTTGACTTGAGTCTAGTTCATCAATCTGAAGAAGAGTTCTCGCCAACTTCAGATAATGATATTGAGGAATTAGCTACGAGAATCAGAAGGAAATTTAATCTTGGGGATGGTCCAATAAGCAATTTAACAGCTTTATGTGAAAAGATGGGTATTATTATCACATATATTAACCTTAATCATCAAGGGATTGATGGCTGTTCTGTACTTTTAGAAAACCGCCCATATATTATTTTAAATAAGGATAGAGAATCTGCTGTTAGAATTAGATTTAATATTGCTCATGAACTAGGACATATTTTATTGCATTCTAGATATATCAATAAAGTGATAAATAAAAAAATTCATTCCAAAAGAATGGAATATGAAGCAAATCGATTCGCCAGTGCCTTATTAATGCCAGAAAAAGGAATAGTAGGGGATTTAACTGCTCTTGGATTAGACTATTTAATAACTTTGAAACGACATTGGAAAGTCTCTTTACAGGCGATAATTTACCGGGCTGAACAACTAGAAATATTTACACCT
Organism: Bacillus sp. FSL K6-0042; assembly: GCF_038006685.1. NCBI lineage: Bacteria > Bacillati > Bacillota > Bacilli > Caryophanales > Bacillaceae > Bacillus > Bacillus sp. FSL K6-0042. The sequence goes on along the minus strand of NZ_JBBOVS010000001.1, from coordinate 1,062,326 downwards.
GAGTATGCTTTGTATTTAAGACAGCAAATTAGTAGGAAAAAATGGCGAACTAGAGAACCATTAGATGAAGACATTCCTTTTGAACAACCTAAGTTGTTATTATATGCGATTAAATATCTAGAGAAAGAAAAGAACTTTTTTTTAACACAACTTTCTTTTGTAACAGGTTTAAAGGTTGAAGAAATTGAAGATTTTTGTACTGGTATAGAAGGGGTACAAAACAAAATGGATTCGAGGCCTAATTTAATGGTAATAGATGGTCCAAGATAGGAAATCCTGAGGACACTAAAATCACAACATTTGTTGTAATTTTAGTGTCCTTTCTTTATTTTTCAATAATATAAAGGAGGAGTTTAATATGAAAATCCAATTATCTTTCTTGTCAAAAATTGATCGCAATACAACACAGGTACGTTTAGAAAGTGTCCTTGAAAGTGTACGTATTTATAGACAGTTTGGAATGATTCGTAAAGAAATGAAAGTCACTCCTTCTTATGAAGTAAGGTATCATGGTCCTACAAATGATGTTCGAAAGCCTATGGAGGATGTTGCTCTATTCAACGTCCAACAGAGCGAACGAGAAGAATGGTTAGAGAAGATGTCTTTACGAATTGATCAGGCATTAAGTAGATTTGGGAATAGTATTGCTGGAAAGAATCAAAGAGATATTATTACTCAACGTTATTTAGAAGATGAAGACGTATGTGACTATATGATTTATAACGAAATGGGGATGAGCGAGCGCACCTATCGCCGTATTAAATCTAGAGCTTTTTACAAGTTAGCATTTGCTCTTAGATTAGAAGTATATGAGGTAGAACAATCTGGAGGCGATGAATAATGAACTTTGTTCAGCCAATACGTGATCCAGAGCAAATACAACAGATAAAAGATTATTTAAAAGAAAAGAATGAGCGTAATTATATTCTATTTGTAATGGGAATCAACACAGGTTTACGTATAAGCGATATTTTAAAGTTGAAGGTTGGAGACTTGAAAGGCAGCCATATCTCAATGCGCGAAATGAAAACAGGTAAGCAAAAGCGGATTGAAATTACATCTACACTAAGAAGAGAGTTGCGCTGGTATATTGAAGAAAGAGAAGATAGAGAAGATAGTGAGTATCTGATTAGAAGTAGGGAAGGGAAGAATAAACCAATTGGTAGAAGTATGGCATATAAAATACTTAGAGGTACAGCGGCAGAGTTTGGATTAGATGAAATAGGTACTCATACATTGCGTAAGACTTTTGGGTATCATATGTACAAGCAAACAAAGAATATTGCATTGCTGATGGAGATATTTAATCATTCATCAGAAAGAGTTACATTAAGATATATCGGTGTGAATCAAGATGTAATGGATAAAGCTATGAGGAAATTTAAAATCTAGCTTTATCCTTTTCTTTTTGATTATTTACAGTTAATCATTTTTATCGTGTTGTGTAACTCAAAAGAGAAGGTCTTATAAAGTCAAGAACATCAAGGGGTTCAGCGATTGGGTCAGTTACACAAAATATAAGATATGGGTAATTGGATAGAAAAGAATGATGATATAATTCAATTATAAAAATAAAGGAGATTAGGAGATTATGAAGATAACAATTAGCGAAATAGCCAGTTTAGTTCAAATAGCCTTTTATATAATTGGTTCAACAGTTGCGATACTAACTTATAAAAGTGCAAAAAAAAGTTTGTTAAATACAGTGAACACTGAATATCAAAAGAGGGTGATGGATAGGTTAGAAACTCTATCTAATACATTATATAGCGAGTTCTATCAAGACTCTGAAGAATACTGGTTGAATACTACAGGAAAAGTTACAGTGGTAAGCATTGTACTGGAAGATTTAGAGCACTATAAAAATTTCAAAGAAAAAAATATGTCACTTGAGCCTGGAGAAAAATATAGAATAGGAGTACCTGTTACTTCAATGGACGAAAAGTTAACAAACTTAATAGATAATATTAAATCAGATCCGTTTCTTCCAGATGAAATAGCAAACCGCGCAGTAGAAAAATTAACTTTTCGACGAGACAATATGAGTATAATTACTCTTGAAGAAATTAGTGCATATAGAGAAAAATTATTTAGACACCAATTCACCAACCTTGAAGGTTTACCTTTTGCTCTTTCTAATAAAATTCATGACAGAATGTATGAATCAGGTTGCGGTATTGAACAAGTAGAAGAAGATGTACATAATATTAGAATTTTGATAAGAGAGTATTTAAAATCATTTAATCCATTAAAAAAATAACTGGCAGAGTCGTGACCGCATTTTGGCAGTAAATGTGCCGTTTGTTTTGGAATTAGCGTGTTATATTTGTATTGTGAGAAGTGGCGGAAAACATTTTTCACAAGGATAACTTTATAATTCTAAACGGTTTCATATTGGCGGCATGATTAAAAAATCCGTAACCAGCATAATGGTACTGATTGAATGATACCGTTAATATAGGAGAGCTTTTGCTCTTCTTTCAGCTAATGGCATCATAGGTAGATAGAATGAGGGTGGCCTGATAAGTCAATCGAGAGTGTCTGTCATGGTTGTTAGTTGAAAGAGGTGTGAAAACACCTTAACCAAACTAAATGAAATATGTGATATACAAACATGACTTGTCTATTTTGGAAAGCTGTTATTCTAGTGAATAGCAGTTTTCTACTTTTAAAAAGTAAAACTTCATTTACCGTATTTATAGGTTTTGAGAAAAGAGCAACTGATGCATGGTTGCTCTTTTTGTAATTTATTCCTGTATAGAAATGATGTAATATTACATTGGAAGTAATTTCTAATATAGGAGTGAATAAGGTGAGTATTAAAGATAAACTAGAGTTAATAAATACACCAGAAGAGGTATTTGAAACAGCCGGGGATCTTTTGGGGAAAGGACATGAAATAGTAGATACACTTTCTGAATATAGTCCTTATGTTCGTTTAGCGAATAATTGGATGAATAAAAGAAGAGAATATAAGTGTAAACAATTCCTTCAAGGATTAGCAATGAAGGTACTTTTAAGAGAAGAGCTTAATTCTGATGATTTACAAAAATTAGATGAGTTATTAAAGAAAAATGTAAATATGCTTTTAATTATAGATATTCTAGAAGAAGCAACAAAAACTGTATCCGATATCTCTTCAAAACTATTAGGAATTATAGCTGGTCAAGTAATAGAAGGGCAACGAACGTTTACTTATGATGATTGGATTCTTATTAATGGTTTAAAAAACATGAATAATTGGGATATTGAGAATTTCAAAAAAATATACTCGTATTTTGAGGAACATCCAGAAGATGGGGAAGTAAGCACTACATGTTTGATTCAAAATATATCTATGGAAGAATATAAACAAATAATAAATAATTCAGTGGAAACAAAAGATCATTCGATACAAGAAAGTATTATGAATAATGAGGAATTTAAAACGCTTAAGTCTTCTCTAATGCGAATTAGTAGTTTTCAAATTATAAGTGTAGGACCGGTTACTTTTGCTATGGATAGTGTAACTTTTGAAAGGAATAAGGTCGGGAATGAATTATATAAATTAATAAAAATAATTGAAAGATAATATATGATTATCAGTTACAAGCATTCCTTAGGGAGTGCTTTTTATTATGCAAAAATTATATAAGTCGTGTGAGAGTTGAAAAAGTATATTATCTTTCTCAATGTACATATTAAGTAAAGTGTTTAATATCATACATAAAAGGCGGGGTAATATGAGTGAAAATAAGAAAAATGAAGAATTGAATAAGGTGAAGAAGTATTATTTTAATGAGGATAATCAACCAGTAGCTGGTATAGAGTTAACTTTGCCGCCTGATATAGGAAACTTGTTAGAGCCGAAATCAGATAATGATGAAAGTAGAGAAAGTAATAATGAATAAGTTTAATCTAAGCATCCATTCGGGTGCTTTTTATTTTAGAGAAGGAAGTGATGGGATGTTTTGGTTAGGAGGACTTACAGGATACTTCTTAGGAACCCTTGTTACTTTACTGGTAATCTACTTTGGTTATCGTATTGGTGAGGAGTGAGGGATTGGCAAAAGAATATGCAAAACATTTCTATAAGTCATTAGCCTGGAAGAAGTGTAGAGCATCATATATAGCTACAACACTCGACGGTATGTGTGAGCATTGTAAAGAAGAACCTGGTTATATTGTTGACCATATCGTGGAGATCACACCTGATACTATAAACAATCCAGATATAACATTGAACCATGATAACCTACAATACTTATGCTTACCTTGTCATAATACAAAGACGTTTGGTAAATCAGTATTGATTAGAGAAGATGTAATGTTTGATGCGAATGGTGATTTGATTAGGGGGTTATGATTGTTATGGCTAGACGAACACACTCAATGGGCTGTCCGTATTGTGAAGGAACAGGGAAAGAATTGAATCATTTTGATCCACCAGTTGTTGAATATAGAAAACCTATGACTTCCTTCTTCCCTTTAAAAGAACGAACGAAAAGCGGAAGAGAAATATTAGATGAACCTTGTCCTGCTTGTAACGGTACACTAATGATTACAGTAATTGTAGAAATGGATCCTAATCCCCCCCTTTAAAAAATAAAATTTCAAATCTGATAGGGACCGAGGGGGGAGCTTCATGTAACAAATGGGTCGCACGCGTGGGGGGTGTGGTCATGAAAGGAGTGGTTAATTATGAGTGATAAGCAAGACTTAGAAAAAGAAAAAAGAATTAAGCGAGAAATGACGAGATTAAACAGTTTGTTGAAAAATTTAGAGCCAAAGAAAAAAAGAGCGGTTTCCTCACTCATCAAGAATGCTGCTTTTATGGCTGTCACTTTAGAAGATTTACAAGAGAAAATTAATAAGAATGGTACCACAGAGCATTATCAAAATGGAGCCAATCAATTTGGCACTAAAAAGTCATCCGATGTAGAAGTACATAACAATATGACGAAAAACCATGCCCAAGTCATGAAACAATTGATAGATTTACTTCCCAAAGATCCACCTAAAGATGACGATGACGGTTTTGACGAGTTTGTGGCTGATAAATGAGTAAACGAGTAAGGAAACAATATCCGTTAACTTATAACCCTATCATCGACTATTACAATAAAATCGAAATTGATGAAGAAGTTGTATCTAATAAGGTTAGGCGGATATATAAGAAGCTTGTTGATGATATTTATGATACTTCTTCGGTATATGAATACGATCCTAAAAAAGCTAACCATGTTATTGAATTCATCGAGAATTTTTGTAAACATTCGAAAGGTAAATGGGGCGGTAAGCCGATTGAATTAGAGTTATGGCAAAAAGCATTTTTAGCAGCATCATTTGGTTTTGTTCATAAGATTGACGGTACAAGAAAGTATAGAGAAGTATTGTTAATCGTGGCACGTAAAAATGGAAAATCAACAATCGCGTCTGGAATTGGTTTGTATTTACAAGTTGCTGATGGAGAACCAGGTGCTGAGATATATGCTGTAGCTACTAAATTAGACCAAGCAAAATTAGTGTGGTTAGATGCAAAAAGAATGGTTAAAAAATCACCAGTTCTATTAAAAAGAATTAAGCCACTTGTTCGTGAGTTAAACGCAGATTTTAATGATAGTACATTTAAACCACTAGGGAGCGATTCAGAAACTCTTGATGGTCTTAACGTTCATGGAGCCATGATGGATGAAATACATGCTTGGAAAGATAAAAACTTATACGATGTTATAGTAGATGGTACTTCCGCAAGGGAACAGCCAATGATTTTTATGATTTCCACAGCCGGAACCATTCGTGAGTCTGTTTATGATATGAAATATGAAGAAGCTGAAATGCTTTTGAATGGTTTTGATGATCCAGAAGGCTATAAAGACGATAGGTTTTTACCTATCATTTATGAATTAGACAAGCGAGAAGAGTGGACAGATGAAAAGACTTGGAAGAAAGCTAATCCGGGTCTTGGTACCATTAAAAAGGTTGACCAATTAGAAACCAAGGTAAATAAAGCAAAAGCTAATCCGTTGCTTGTTAAAAACTTATTAACGAAGGATTTTAATATACGTGAGACAAGCACAGAAGCATGGTTAACGTTTGAACAATTGAATAATAAAGCTATCTTTGATATAGCAAAATTAAAACCTTCTTATGGTATTGGTGGTTGTGATTTATCTGCTACAACCGACCTTACCTCAGCGAAGGTTATTTTTATGGTTCCTGATGACCCACATATATATGTTAAAGGAATGTATTGGCTTCCAGAGGATTTGCTTGAACAAAGAAGCAAAGAGGATAAAATACCTTATGATTTATGGTGTGAACAGGGATTATTAAGGACCACGCCAGGAAATTCAGTTCATTATAAATTTGTTACTGAATGGTTTTTAGAAATGAGAGATGAGTACGGAATTTACCTTCCGTGGATTGGCTATGATAGATGGTCCGCAAAATATTGGGTCGAAGAAATGGAAGGGTACTTTGGCAAAGAGGCGATGGTTCCAATTGCACAAGGTAAACAAACTCTTTCCAGTCCAATGAAACTACTAGGAGCAGATTTAGAATCGAAATTAGTAAATTATAATAACAATCCTATTGATAAATGGTGTTTATCGAATACAGCTATTGATGTTGATAAAAACCTTAATATACAGCCGAACAAAACAAATAATCAACGACGTCGTATTGATGGCACAGCAGCACTTTTAAATGCTTATGTAGTTCTTCAAGAAAAACGTAATGATTATTTGAATATGATTTAAGGGAGGTGAGAAATTGGGGTTATTTAACAAGATATTTGGCAAGAAACAACCACCTACTACAACTCGTTTTGAAATGATAAACGACAATGGAGGAGGGTTTTTCTCGTGGAATGGAAGCATTTATCAGAGTGATATTATTAGATCTTGTATACGTCCAAAGGCAAAGGCTGTTGGTAAATTAGTGGCTAAGCATATTAGGGATAATGCAAACGAATTTAAAGTGAATCCTGATCCGTATATGAGATTTATTTTAGAAGAGCCCAATCCATTAATGACAGGTCAAATGTTTCAAGAAAAAATGACAGTACAATTAGAAATGAATCATAATGCGTTTGCTTACATTAAACGAGATGAACTTGGTTTTGTAACTGAAATTTATCCTATTCCTTGTATAACTGTAGAGGTTGTGGAAGGAGTACAAGGTGATATCTTTTTAACTTTTTATTTTAAAAATGGAAAGAGAATGACTGTTCCGTATGTAGATATAATTCATCTCAGAAAAGATTTCAATGAAGATGACTTTTTTGGAGAACATCCAGGAACAGCATTATCTTCATTAATGGATATTGTTACAACTACCGACCAAGGAATTGTGAAGGCAATTAAAAATAGTGCGGTAGTGAAATGGATATTGAAATTCAAATCTGTTTTAAAGCAAGAAGACGTTGATACACAGGTAAAAAACTTTGTTAACAACTATTTAAAGATCGATAATGTGAATGGTGGAGCCGCTTCATCTGATCCGCGCTATGATTTAGAACAGGTTAAACCAGAAGCGTTCGTTCCAGATTCTAAACAAATGCAAGAAACAACTCAAAGAATATATAACTTTTTCAATACAAACGAAAAAATTATACAAAGTAAGTATACAGAAGATGAATGGAATGCATATTACGAATCTGAAATTGAACCATTGGCGATGCAGCTTGCTGGAGAATTTACCAGGAAGCTTTTTTCACGTCGTGAAAGAGGATTCGGTAACAAGATAATTTTTGAAGCAGCAAGTCTTCAATATGCTTCTATGTCTACCAAAATGAATTTAGTTCAGATGGTTGATAGAGGGTCAATGACACCGAATGAATGGCGTTCAATTCTTTCTCTTGGCCCAATAGAAGGTGGAGACAAGCCGATAAGACGATTAGATACAGCCTTGGTTAAAGACGGAAACGCTACTGGTGAAGGAGGTGGAAATAATGGACAAAACGGAAATGAGGGAAATAGTAACACAGAAGATTGAAATTAGGGAAGACGATAACGGTAATAGAACACTTACTGGATATGCAGTAAAGTGGGAAAAGAAATCTCTAGTTATGGGCTATTATCGTAAATTTCGTGAGCAATTTAAAAATGGAGCATTCACAGAATCATTACGAAGTGATGATCAGCGTTTTTTATGGTCACACGATACATCGAAAGTATTAGGTAGAACGAAAAATACTACGTTACGTCTAAGTGAGGATGCTGTGGGCTTACGCTTTGAATTAGATTTACCCAATACAACCTTAGGTAATGACACTTACGAATCAATTAAACGTGGCGATGTCGATGGCGTTTCGTTTGGGTTTAACATGATAAGTGAAGAAATTGAAGAACCTGACGATGATCTTATGTTACGGACTGTAACCAAGGCTAAATTATTAGAAGTTAGCGCAGTTGCTTTTCCAGCGTATCCAGATTCCGAGGTTAGCGCAAGAGGGTATGATCCTTACAAAAGATTTGTAGAAAATCGTGAGCAAGATGAATTACGCAAAATACTAATCTTAAAAACTTATTTATAGAGGAGAATGATAATATGAATCGTTTACAAGAAATTTTACAACGTAAAGCGGAAATCCGCACAGCATTAGAAGGTACTGGAGAAGTTGATTTAGCGGCATTTGAAACTGAATTACGTGAACTAAGTGAAGAACAAAATGGAATTGAAACACGTCAACGTTTATTGCAAGAAGCTAGTGCTATCAATGAAGGCGGAGCAACTGAAACTCGTACAATTCAAACGTTTAACACTCAACAAATGGAAGAGCGTGAATTAGGGACAGATTCATTAGAATATCGTAATGCTTTCATGAATTATGTATTGCGTGGCGAAGCAATCCCTGCTGAACTTCGTGCCAATGCAGTTACTAAAACTGGTGATGTAGGTTCAGTTATTCCACAAACTGTATTGAATCAAATTATCGAAAAAATTGAAGCAGTTGGTATGATTCTTCCACTTGTTACTCGTACAGCGATTAAAGGTGGCGTAAGCGTTCCGATTTCTTCTGTTAAACCAGTAGCTTCATGGGTAGCTGAAAGTGCAGGAAGTGATAAGCAAAAGAAAACAACAGGTAGCATTACATTTAACTACAATAAACTTCGTTGTGCAGTTGCGGTATCTTTAGAAGTTGATACTATGGCCTTACCTGTATTCGAATCTACTTTAATCAATAACGTTGTAGAAGCAATGACAAAAGCGATTGAACAATCAATTATTAGCGGAACAGGTTCCGGTCAACCAAAAGGTATTTTGACTGAAACACCTGCTGTAGGACAAGCATTAGATGTTGCTAAAGTCGAGTATAAAACATTGACTGACGCAGAAGCGGCATTACCACTTGAATATGAAGATGGTGCCGTTTGGTGCATGACAAAGAAAACGTTTATGTCGTTTACTGGGATGGTAGATACAAGCGGAGAACCTATCGCAAGAACGAATTTTGGTATTAATGGCAAACCAGAACGAGTTTTGTTAGGACGCCAAGTTGTACTTTGCAACTATATTGATAGTTTCACTACTACAGCAACTGGAAAACCGTTTGCTTTCTTATTCAATTTCAGTGATTACCTTCTTAACACTAATTACCAAATGGGTGTTAAAAAATATGAAGATAACGAAACTGACGACATGGTTACAAAAGCAATTATGGTTGTCGATGGCAAAGCTGTTAATGTTAATTCACTTGTGGTTCTTAAAAAGGCAGCTGCAGTTTAAGGAGCTGATAATAAATGAAAAGCGTAGTAAAGCCGTTTATTGATAAAGATACACAAATAGGATATTCAGCAGGTGATATGTACGAATCAGCGGATTCTAAATGTATTACCTTTATAGTTAAAGAAGGATATTTAAGTGGCTCATCTAAGAAAACGGTGAAAGAAGATGCTTGATGTTGTAAAGAAATCATTGCGTATTTCTCATAATGCTCTTGATGATGAAATTTCAGATTTAATTGAAGCGGCCAGACGTGACTTATCATTGTCTGGCGTTTCTGTTTCAAAGACAAATGATGATGCAGATCCGTTAATTAAACGTGCAATCATTACCTATGTAAAAGCTAATTTTATTCCAGATGAAAAAGAAGCGGAACGCTTCCAATTATCTTATAACATGCTTAGAAACCACCTAACTTTAGCGGGTGATTATAAATGAACGATATTTTATTATTTCCAGTTGTTACAACTATTGAAGATGAACTAGGACAAAAAGAGGAAATCGAAACATTTAGTAGGCAAGTGTTTTGTAAGAAAAAGTCTGTTCCACAATCAGAATTTTTCCAAGCTGGGCAAAGTGGAATTAAAGCTAGTTGTGCATTGATTGTTCATTTGTTGGACTATCAAGAAGAAACTAAGGTGAAATATGGTGAGAAAACATATAGTATTTACCGCACATACGAAAGAGATGATGAAAAGGTTGAACTGTATTGTGAGGTGAAAGCTGGTGGCTAGTATCGATAGTTTAGCAAATGAAATTGCAAGGGAGCTACAACGATATTCAAACGTTATTGAAGAAGATATTGAAGTAGCAAAAGTAGAAGTTGCAGACAGTCTTGTAGGCGAATTGAAACAAAAAAGTCCTAAGTTAACAGGGAGTTATCGTAAAGGGTGGCGTTCCACAAAACAAGGGAATAAGATTATTGTTCATAATGCTACAAGATATCAATTAACTCATTTGTTAGAGAAAGGTCATGCAAAAAAAGGTGGCGGTCGTGTTCCGGCTAAAGTTCATATCGCACCAGCTGAAGAACATGCGGTAAATGATTTCATAGAGCGTGTGGAAAGGGCGATAAGCCAATGATATTAACTGAATTGAAAAAGATACTTGATTTAACTGGTTTGCCTGTCACTTATTCTCAATGGACAGCAACACCAGATAATCCAGTACCTATGCCGCCTTATATTTGTTATCTTGTGGATGGCTCATCTAACATGATTGCCGATAACAAGGTTTATCAAAAAATAAATGATGTAAATATTGAGCTTTATACAACTAAAAAAGACTTGGTTGCAGAAGCCAAACTTGAAAAAGTCTTAGATGATCACGAGATACCTTATGAATCATTTGAGACTTTTATAGATTCTGAGAAATTATTTCAAAAAACATACGAAGTGAGGTTGATTTAAATGCCAGAAAACAAAGTGAGTTTCGGATTGAAAAATGTTCATTATGCAACATACGAAACAAAAGATGGGGTAGTTACATTCGGAGCACCAATTCAATTGCCTGGTGCGGTTGAATTAACATTCGAACCGCGTGGTGATTTAATTGAATTTTACGCAGATGACATGCTCTATTATGCTGCATCAAATAACCAAGGCTATGATGGGACATTATCTATCGCATATATTCCAGAGCTGTTCGCGATAGATGCGTTAGGTGAGCAATTAGATGAAACAGATGGCGTGCTAAACGAATTAGCAGATGCAAAAGGGAAATCATTTGCATTATTATTCGAATTTGATGGTGATATCAAAGCAACTAGACATGTTATGTTCAACTGCTCCGCAAGTCGTCCTACGCTTGCATCAAAAACAAAAACAAGTTCTGCTGAACCGAATGCAAACGAATTAAAATTCGTCTCTAGCCCTATTGATATTAGTGGGAAGCGTATGGTTAAAACAAAAACTACTTCTAAAACAACACAAGCAATTTATGACAATTGGTATAAAAAAGTGTATGTAAAATCAACAGCACCACAGGGGGCATAATTAGATGGAAAAGACAATTACAATAGACGGCAAACAAGTTCGATTAAAAAGCACAGCGGCAACGGTTAAACGTTATAAAGCGCAATTTAGACGCGATTTATTTGCGGATATGATGGGATTAGGCGCAATCAGTGCATTTACCACTCAAGATGGTTCGCAACATGCTATTGATCTATCTAATGTTGATTTAAGTAAAATAGATTTTGAAGTTATTTATGATTTAGTTTGGCTGTATGCTAGAACTGCTGACTCTAGTATTCCTGATCCCATTACATGGTTAGATGGTTTTGATGAATTTCCTATTTACGATATCCTTCCAGAAATTATGGATATGATTCAAAGTACGATGGGAGCAAAAAAAAAATAACAGGCAATAATGAAGAGCAAGGAGCTATCGGTGATGAAGAATTAACCACTGATACATTCCTTGCTCTTTGTTATAAAGCGAAATTAACACATGCTGATTTAGAAATTATGACTGTGGGCGATTGTTTTGATTATATTTCCGAATTTGCTGAAATGGAAAATCCGAAGAAAGACAAAGTAAGAAAAGCGAATCAAAAAGACTTTAATGCTTTCTAAGAAATGAGGTGAAATGATGGCAGGAAGCAGAATCAAAGGAATTACTGTCGAAATTGGTGGTGAAACCACTGGACTTCAAAATGCCTTAAAAGATGTAAATAAACGTAGCAACGATTTGGCACAAGAGTTAAGAGATGTTGAGCGGTTATTAAAGTTTAATCCTGGTAATGTGGAAGCTTTAGCACAAAAACAAGAACTGTTAACACAACGAATTGCAGCGACTACTGAAAAGCTTGATAAATTGAAAGCAGCTGAACAACAGGTTCAAGCGCAATTTGAACGCGGTGATATTGGCGAAGAACAATATAGAGCGTTTAGACGTGAAATTGAATTTACAGAAGGTTCTTTAGGTGGATTACAAAACCAATTAAAAGGCATGAAAGATGAGCAAGAAAGAGCTGCACGTTCAACACGTGAATTGAATACTCTTTTTGATGCGACTGGTACAGGTGTAGATGATTTTGCAGAGATATTAGGCGGACGATTAACAGCAGCAATTCGAAATGGAACAGCCACATCCGAACAACTTGGCGAAGCGATGGATCGCATAGGTCGAAAAGCGTTAGGTGCTGACGCTGATTTAGAACGTTTCAGAGCGGCTTTACGCAGTGTTAATGATGGTGCGGACTTAGAACAAATAAGTAGAGAACTAGATGAAATTGCAGATGAAGCACGTCAAGCAGAGCGAGCGGTAGATGATTTCGGATCAGGGATGGAAAGTTTAGCAGGTGCATTAGTAGCGGGTGGTGGAATAGCTGCAGCTATTGAACAGGCACTTGATACATCTAAATTAAAAACAAAAATTGATATAACTTTTGATGTCCCGGCGTCTTCCAAAAAGTCGGTTGAGGAAGCAGTAAGGGGTATTTCAGCTTATGGATTAGATGTGGAAGAAGCACTTGAAGGCGTAAGGCGACAATGGGCATTAAATAAAAATGTTAGTGATGAATCAAATGCAGCTATCGTTAAGGGAGCAGCGGCAATTGCAGCATCTTATGAAGGAATAGATTTTAATGAATTAATTCAAGAAACAAATGAAATAGCAAATGAATTGGGGATTACCAATGAAGAAGCTCTTGGTTTAACGAATTCTCTTTTAAAAATTGGTTTTCCACCAGAACAACTTGACGTTATTGCTGAGTATGGTGGACAGCTAACGCGAGCTGGCTACGGTGCTGAAGAAGTACAAGCTATTATGGAAGCTGGGATTGAAACTGGTACTTGGAATATCGACAATCTCTTAGACGGATTGAAGGAAGGTCGTATTAAAGCGGTTGAATTCGGTCAAGGTGTCGATAAAGCTATGACTGAAGCACTGAAAGGTACAAACATTTCAGCTGAACAGTTGCAAAAATGGGGGCAATCTGTCGCTAAAGGTGGTAAAGAAGGTTCTGCTGCTATGACAGAAATTGCAGCAGCGTTAACCAATATTGAAGATCAAACAAAACGAAATGAGATAGGTGTCAAGCTCTTCGGTACCATGTACGAAGATCAAGGGGAGAACATAACATACGCATTGCTTGGAGCACAAAGTAAAGTAGTCGATTTTAAGAAGAATCAAGATCAATTGAATGATTCTATTAAAAAGATGGATGCTAACCCAGCAGTTAAAATGCAAAAAGCAATGGGCGATTTAAAGATGGCTCTTGAACCAGCTTTATTAGTTGTCGCTGATCTTATTTCTAAATTTGCTGAATGGATTTCTAATAATCCAAAATTGGCAGCAACAATTGCAGCAGTAGCGACCGCTATTGGTATAATTTCAGGTGCAATTATGGCACTTGCTCCTATCATTATGACTGTAATGAGTTTGATAGGAGTTACAGCAGGAGTTGCTACCTCAATTGTACTCATTGTGCCTATTATCATAGCCGCTATAGTCGCTCTGGGTGTAGCGATCTATCAAAACTGGGAATCTATTAAGACTTGGACAATGGATATTTTTAATTCTATTGGAGAATATTTATCCGGATTGTGGAGTGGAATTGTCGAAACTGCATCTAGTTGGCTTTCAACGCTTGTTGAAACGGTAAGCGGTTGGTGGTCTTCCCTTCTGGAAACCACATCAGGATGGCTATCTTCTTTAGTGGAAACGGCATCTTCTTGGTGGTCTTCTCTTGTCGAAACCACATCTCAATTTTTCGGTCAACTGAAGCAATCTTGGGAGGAAACCTGGAATTCCATACTTACATTCCTAGATCCTATTATTTCGTTAATTTCAACGGTTCTGCAGGCAGGATGGCTACTTATTTCAGCTGCTACACAAATTGCCTGGGCTGCTATTAGTAAATACATTATTGATCCAATAACAGATGCCTATAACTGGTGTAAGGAAAAATTAGGTGATTTAGGTAATTGGATACTCGAAAAATGGGAAACTATAAAATCTTATACACTAGCAGCTTGGTCTTTATTTAAACAGTATATCGTTGATCCAGTTTCAGAAGCATTGAGTTGGGCGAAAGAAAAACTTGGGGATTTAGCAGATTGGATATCAGGAAAATGGGAGACTATTAAGTCCTATACACTTTCAGCCTGGAATTTAGTGAAGCAATATATTATTGATCCAATTGCTTCAGCGTACAACAGTGTAAAAGATACAGTTTCAGATTTGTACAATACTGCCAAGGATAGGTTTGACTCAGTGAAGAATGCAGCTAAAGAAAAATTTGATGCTGCTAAAAGTTATATAGTTGATCCGATAAAAGATGCTGTTGAAACTGTGAAAGGTTGGATTGATAAAATCAAGGGATTCTTTGAGGGTCTTAAACTAAAAATCCCAACACCAGAAATGCCTAAATTACCTCATTTCTCTTTGAAAACTAGTTCCACAAATATTTTAGGGAAAGATATTACTTATCCAAGTGGATTGAATATCGATTGGTATGCAAAAGGTGGTATTTTTACTAAACCAACTATCTTTGGTATGGGCGGCGGAAACTTAAAAGCTGCTGGAGAAGCGGGACGAGAAGCTGTACTTCCGCTGAATAAAAAAACACTTGGTGACATTGGGGCAGGAATTGCAGCAACTATGCAACTAGGTTCGACAAATGAACAATTTTCGGGCATTGCTGATACTATGAGTCAATTAGCTAGTTCTATGAACCAACTATCCAGCTTAAAAAGTGTGATGAGTGATGTTTATGGAAGTATGGCAAGTAATAGACAATCAATGGTTAGTAACGTTACAAACTCAATGGTCAATTTAGGTAATGGTAATTATGAATCTGTACAAGCAGGAGCGATGGCAGGAGCATTCCCACAAGGTGATGTTGTAATTGAAGTACCTGTCACATTAGACGGCAGAGAGGTTGCGCGTGGGACTTACAGACATACAACAGAATATCAAAGAAGAGAAGATGAAAGAAACTCATCCTTTTAGGTTAGGGTTTCTTTTGTTTTATAAAGAAAAGAGGTGTCAAAATGAGTTCTTTTACATTTAACAATAAAAGAAAAAGTTTTATTACAATCGGTAAAGGGTGGAAAAGACCAACATGGGCGCCATTGAAAAGAAATTTGTTGCAAGTACCTAATTATCCTGGGGCTAGATTAATAAATACAGAGACTGATATTCGTGTTCTTTCTATTCCAGTAGGAATTATTGTTCCTAAAGGTGGTAATTTAGAAAAAATAAAGGAAGAAATAGCAGATTGGCTTATTACGGATCAACCGTGTGAATTAATATTTGATGTAGAAAAAGATAGAACTTATATGGCGGTTGTGGACGAAAGTTTTGATCCAGATGAATTTGTAGACCTTGGGACAGGGACGCTTAAATTTATCTGTCCAATGCCCTACAAACTAGGTGCAGAAAAACAAGTGGAACTGAATAATACTCAGTTAGGCATAGATATCACAAATAAAGGTACTGTAGATTCGGACATGCGTATTGAGATTGAAGTGGATAAACCTTCCACTTACCTTGACGTATGGAAAAATGATAAGGATTATTTCCGCATTGGAAACCCTTTGCCAGTAACAAGTGTACCTAAAGAACGGCAAACGAAAATATATGGTACTGATTTTGCAGATATGTTAGGGTGGCAACCAGCCGTTAGCTCTGATAATTCCGATGTTAGCGGAAGTATGAAGATAGCTAATGAATACTTAGTTCCAGAAAGTTTTGGTGCTATAACAGATAAATACCACGGCCCATCTATTCGACGTTCTATTCCTGGGGGACCGGTACAAGATTTTGTGCTTGAAACATATGTCTCGTTTGGTGCAGATACAGTGGAAGAAATAGGCAAAATTGAAATTCAGTTGTTGGATAATAATTCAAAAGTTGTTTGTAGGACATCAATTGAAGAAAAAAGTTACTCTGAACGTGCGAATTGGGGCAGGGTAGCGCTTGGACATTATACACATCCAAAGTGGGTAGATTTAATACACGAAACCGGTGATTATCGCGATACGTGGAATGATTTTTACGGTCGTTTATATGTAGCACGAGTAAGTAATATGTGGATGGCTTATATTGCAAAATTTGATGATCGTCCAGGAGCAGCGTATGCACAAGATGGAGCCGCGCGATATTTTGAATGGTACGACACAGAAGGGTGGCACATGAATCCTGTCTCACAAATACAAATTGGAATGCAAATGTGGAGTACTGCACCACCAGTTAAAGTGATGGAAGTCGATTTAATGAAATTTTATCGTATTAATAGAGAAGTAGATCCTGCGGAATCTAATCTTTTTGACGTCGGAGACAAAATCCTTATCGATTCATCTCGTAATCTTGTATCCGTTAATGGTAAAAGCTGCATTGATCAAAAAGAGATATTCAGTGAATTTTTAAAGCTTTCCCGTGGGAAAAATCATATTGAAGTTCATCCATCTTGGGTTGGTAAAAAGAAGATTAAGTACAGGGAGAGATACAGATGATTCAAGATCAACTTCATATTATCGACTTCCAATCTGAGAAAGTCGTTGGTGTCATTAATGGGGAACATTATTGGGGCGACCTTCGGCATTGGGAGTTACAAAATAACATAGATACATTTGAATTCAAAATTTCCACATTATCTGAATACATGCCACTTATGCAGCAACAAAATATCATTTTAAAAGAAGTGTCTCAAGGTCGTTTTATACCATATATGATTACTGAAACAGAGGTCAATTCACATAAAAAAGAATTAACAGTATATACAGCGGCAGAATGGATTCGTCTTGGGAAAGACGCAATTATAAAACCACAAGAACTTCCACAAATGAGTACGTATGAGATGCTTCAAATTTGCCTGCAAGAAACAGATTGGATAGCCGGGAACGCAGAATTTAATGGTCTTCATGGTATGAAAATCGAAAAATTTATCAGTCCACTCGAAATGATAAAAGAGATGTGTAAACTGTATGAATTAGAAGTGGAGTATCGCGCTAGAATTGGTCGTGGAAGTCAAATAGTTCGCAGTGTAAACATGATGAAAAAACGAGGTCGTTATACAGGAAAAGAAATTGTTTTAGGAAAAGACCTAATTGGCGTTCGCCGTATTGAAAACACTCAAAATATATGTACAGCATTAGTTCCGTTTGTTAAAAAAGGAGATGGAACATTACTGACGATAGAAACAGTGAATTATTGGTTTCCTTATATCGTCGATGCCGCATCATTCCAACGATGGAGTGTACGTGGGAAGCATAAGTTCGGATTTTACGAACCACAATTAAGTGATGAAGATATGTCACCACAGCGACTTTTATCTTTAGCTAGGACAGAATTAAAAAAACGTATTAAGGCATCAGTAACTTATGAAGTTGAAGCACAATCAGTTGAAATGGTATTTGGTATGGATCATGAGAAGATTGCAGAAGGTGACACAATTTACATCAAAGACCACGGTTATACACCTACTTTAATACTGGAAGCTCGTGTTCTAGCAGGAGATCATTCAAGAACAGAACCAAACAAAATAAAATATCTATTTGGTGATTTTGTTGAGCTTACTGATCCTCAAGAAGCGTTGCGACGCATGTATGAACGAATACTTGCTCAATTAAACAACAAAGCTTCGAAAGAGCTTACTGACAAACTAGACGAGCTTATCAAAGAAGCAGAAAAGAAAGCAAATCAAGCTAAAGAGGAATCACAAGCTGCAAAGACATTAGCTGAAATGGTAATAGAGAACTTAGATAACTACCAAACAGCAATACAAGAGAGCGCAAATCCGCCAATTGAAAACTTGAAACCAGGCATAACATTGTGGAATGACATTAGTAAGGGTAAGCCTGGTATTTTGAAAAAATGGAGTGGCACAGAATGGGAACCACTTATCCCGGATATCGGAAAAGATATAAAAGAACTTGATGAACGAACTGCTGAAATTAAAAGTGATGTAAAAGGTTTAACAAGCACAGTTGATCAACTTTCTCTTGCAACAACAGAGCAGGGAAAGCAAATACTTGAAGCTAACACTAAAATTGAACAGACATCACAAAAGATTGAAGCTAAAGTTGATATTAAACAAGTCGAGGATTATGTCGGTGGAATTGGAAATATAAATCTAATCAGAAACTCTAGATTTACTCAAGAAACAAAGTATTGGGGATATTGGACGGCTGATAACTCTCCAATGGTTATAGATAAAAACACAACGTTTTCAGGAGATTTTAGCTGTAAATTATCTTGCTATGGTCAAACGAGTCTTGTTTATAGTAGCTTCACTTCTAACAGAATTCCTGTTCAACCAGGAGAAGATGTAGTAATTTCAGCATATTTTATGACTAAAAACACAGACGAACACTACAATAAAAAAATCAGGATGGTCCCTATCTTTTGGAAATCGGATGGTACACAGTTAAAAGCAGCTGTTAATGATTTTACTATTCCTAATGATATGTGGGTTAGACAATCACATACATTAAAAGCTCCAGATGAAGCGGCTCATGTAGGTTTAAGAGCATACGTTCTTCAAAACGGAACCTTCTGGATGGCTCATCCTATGCTGCAAAAAAGTAATAAAGCAAGCTCATATCTTGAAAATCCAAATGATATCGTTGATAAAGATAAGATCATGGACGATTTAGCGGATAAGGTAGCAACGCAGGATTATAACAAGAAGATGACAGAGGTTGATAATAAATTCACTATTACCCAAGAAGGTTTAGATCTACGGGCTAAAAAAACAGAGGTATACACAAAAACTGAAACAGACGGGACATTCGCAAAAGACGCTTATGTAAAAAGTATGGAAGGTCGTTTACAGGTAACAGAAAAAGAGATTACTAGTACAGTTCGTAAAGGCGATATTATCTCAGCTATTAACCAAACAGCCGAAAAGATTACTATTGATGTCGCTAAATTAGAAATCAATGCAGATACAGTAGTGAAATGGCTTACAGCGAAAGGTATCAATGCTGATGTTATTAATATCACAGGTGATAAAGTAAGAATTGATAAAAATGGTGTTAGTGTAAAATTCGCAGAATTCCTAGTTGAGGATAGTTGGGGCAAACAATATAGTGTGATTCCTCGATCTAATTTAATTACAGACCATAGTTTTTCCCATATGTCATTACAGCCAATTGATGCACATTTTCATAGAATCTTATATAGTCCAGAGTGGAAAATATATGGTAGTCCAGTTATAGAAAACCCATATTCACCACGGAATAACATGGAGTTCATGGTCAATGCAATGCGAATTAATAATACCGATTGGATTAGATATAACGTCATTGAAAATGTGCGTCCTGGTATGACGTATACATTTTCCGCAACATTCCGCGCGACGCAAATAAATGGATATCGTGTGACGGCTACACCAACTATTCGTGTTGTTATAGGGAAATGGGAAGGGGAAAAACAAGTTGAAATCAACAAATGGGAAGAAACCTTTCCACAACCAAACAAGTTCGAAGGTGGATTGAGACGTCATTGTGTTACTTTTCGAGTTCCTGATAATTATGATCCACACACTAACTATTTGACATTCGACATTTGGGCGTCGGGAAATCTTGGTTCAAATGAGTCTGTAGCGGTTTCGGGAGCTCAATTGGTAGAAGGGAAACTAGCAAGTATGTACCAGTGGGATTATACTCAATCAAAACTCACGAGTGGTTTAATGCCTTTTTCGGGTTTATCAATTGGTAATGTTAATAATACTGTTACTTATAATCACGGTTCGGGATGGACAGCATTTTCAGGAAAACAAACTATCAAAAACAACGGAGAAATGTTGTCGCTTGAAGGTGCTGATCACGCTTTTAATAGTTATTATGTAAATGGACAACGAAAGGCATGGATGGGCTACGGTGAACGGAATGATACAAGATTTAGGGTTCATACGGATACCCCGGTCTGGTTTTATCACTACTTGGAAACGAGCGGAATCAACGTTGGGAACGGACAATTTGAAGGAGCAGGATCGATACGTTATATGAATGGACAAAAAGGCTGGGGCTTCTATTTTTACGAAGACTATTGGAGATACGTTAGTTTCGCTAGGATTGGACATGGTTAATAATAAAGAAAGGAATGATTGATTTGGAACCAAACGCAAATAATTTTATGCAACCTTTTTTAGATGGTGAAGGTCCTCAATTTGGAGGAAGAGTCGTTCAGTGTACACCAAACGATAACGGATTATCTATCATAATTCCAATTGACATGTTGGAGTACGCTGGTATAAAAGATACTACTAGTGTTGAAGTTTGGCAGGAACTGGATGGCAAGATTTCATTTCGAATTGCTACGAAATGTGATGTATGTAGACGAGGAGCAAAAACGTTCCCTCTAGCAATTGGTAGCAATGTTAGGAATGTCTGTGCAGAAGATTATTATAAACTTACAGGGGCATACCCTCAAATACCAAAAACGGAGCCTACAGAGCAGTGATAGCTGGTCTTTTTTATTTTGCCTAAAAGGGGTGGTACTGATGTAGAAAAGGATAAAAATGAATTAAAAACAAAAAAGTTAGGTACAAAGAAATCAAACAAAAATTCGAAGGAGATGTTCAATAATGACTAACAATGAATTAAAACAAGAGGTAATTAAAGAGATTCAACAACAATTTGGATTAATTCCAGGATTTTTCAGTGAGGATAAGGAAGCAGGCGCTATTTTCTTAAATAAAGGCAATTATGAAAGTAGTGTTTGGATGGATGGTGAAGGACTTTTTTATATGGATGATGTAGCTTGGGAGGAATTAGTTATTACAAATGCAGTAGCCGACACTGATACACCTCCAATGTTACGCAGACACGGAAACTGGGTTCACACGACAGGTGCTATTAGATTGGTTAAAAACCAACAAGTATTCACAAGAATCACACCAGATATTGCACCACACCAAGATTCTTATTTTGCTGCTACAGCGTTTTTAGATAATAATCCAAACCATCCGGTTGCAGCTACTGTAGTAGTTCATAAAGATGGAAGAGTCTCTACTTATCTTCCAGAGGCACAAACTCGCTATGTATCATTTTCGTTATCATATCCAATTAAGTAACGGTAAGTAGTAAAGGGGATTGTCAGTTAAATAGCAATGAAAATGGGGCATAAATGATGCTTCTTTTTTATTGCCAAAAAGGGGATGATGGCATTGGAGGAACTAAACAATTTAAAGCAAGAGATCCAACAAATTAAAGCAGAGCAAAAGGATATGAAAGAAGATATCCGGCATTTAGAAAATCGTACTTTAGGCAACGAAAAAGACATTATCAACATTAATAAACAGCTAGATAAAATTAGTGTAAATACAACCTGGATTCTTCGCATCATTATCGGAGCAATTGCAACTGGATTAATTGGACTGCTAATAAAAGGAGGTGGTATGTAATGATTGAAATAAGCGTAATGATTGCCGTTGTAGTAGGTCTTTCACAGGTTGCAAAAACAATTGGATTACAAACAAAATACATTCCGTTATTAAATTTAACGCTTGGCATTGTGCTAGGCGTTTTATTTTTGCCACAAGACTTGAAAATGAATGTATTTCAAGGAATCATCATTGGACTGTCAGCGAGTGGATTATTTGACCACACAAAAATTTTAATAAAGGACGCTGATGCAAAATGAAACAAACATTAAAAGGATTCTCTTCGGTTTTATTGGCCATTGTTTTAGTATTATCAATTGCAACAAGTGCTTTTGCTGACAGAACTCTTATTATTCCAGATTTACCAAAACAACCATATCGTTATGGTGTAGGAGCATATGAGGGCGTTGTAGCACATAGTACAGCAACTCCTGAAGCACCAGCTATTAATATCCAAAAGTATGAAACTCGCACATGGCGTTCGGCATTCGTGCATTATGCAGTAGATTGGAATGAAACAATCCAAATTGCTGATACAAAGTACATTGCTTATGGTGCTGGACCAGGTGCAAATAAACGATTTGTACACATAGAACTTTGCGAAACAAGAGACTATGAGAAATTTAAACGTAGCTATGATAAATACGTGAAGTTGCTGGCTAAAATCTTAAAAGATAACAAACTTTCAGTTGAAAAAGGATTATGGACTCACTATGATGTGACGAAGTATTTGGGTGGTACTGACCACGAAGATCCGCTTGATTACTTACGTAGTTATGGTGTATCAGAAGCGCAATTCCGTGCTGATGTACAACGTGCTTATAATAACTCTAATGTTGATACTTCTGTTCCAGAGAAATCATCTAAGCCAGCAGAGAAACCAACTGCAAACGTTGAAGGAGTTGCATACATTCAAGGTAATAATATAAATCTACGCACAGGCCCAGGCGCAAGCTATTCTGTCATTCGTCAACTAAACAAACCGGAAGCATACCAAGTTTGGGGCGAGAAAGATGGATGGCTAAACCTTGGTGGGAATCAGTGGGTATATAACAACCCTTCTTACATCAAATTTGAGAAGAAAGAGCTAGTTAATCCGATTGTAGGGAAGCGTGTTGTTGCTAAAGTGGACAACCTGCGTTTCTATGACTCTGCTTCCTGGGCAGATAAAGATGTCGCTGGCACTTTAGATGCAGGATTAGGTTTTACAATCGATGCGAAAGTAACTGTAAGTGGTTCATCACAATATAAAGTACACAATAGTAAAGGTAAAACATACTATGTAACAGCAAACGAAGCCTATGTATATGTGAAGTAAAAGCAAAAGCCGTCCTTAATTGAAGTGCATCCCAATTGGGGTGCACTTCAATTAAGGACGGCTTTTTTATTTTTAAAGTTAAAAATAGATTGGATGTATAGTTTAAGTAATCATTTTTCTTTTTTTATTCATAGGGGATTTGTTAGAAGACTATGCTTAACGTTGTAAATCCACATTTTTCTAACGCTATCTCCTATATAAAAACTACAAGAGGACTAACCTCTGTGGTTTCATCTTTACTATTAATGCTAAAAGTCTAAATCTTTTTCATTACCATCATAATCTACTAACATTGATCCTTCATCTAACGTATCCATTAACCATTCTACCAAACCACTCCATGATCTAGAAACGCTGTGAGTCTCCCTATCCCATTGTATTACTGGTGCATCGTATCCATTGCTTGATTCTAAATCAATACAAATAGTGTCACCGTAGTTTAAATCTGCAATAATTAAATACGTGTCTGACATCCCTGTCGGTCTGCGTTCCTTGTTAAATGAATCATTTAGATAGGAGCCACCACGCTGTTTTGGGCCCGAAACAGCAATATAAATTTCTGATAGGACTGTTCCAGGTATAAATAATTCTCCACCATTACATACCTGAAGAAATTCCTTATATATGTTAGGGATTTGGATATTAAGTTCATTTTGAAGGCTTTGTATATTTTCCAAATCAACTCCATTATTTAGGTTGTGAACACCATTTACATATTTATTAACTTCCTCAAAAAATGGTTGTAAATGTTCATTTTTAGAATAATATTTTCTTAGCATAAAACTACCTCCCTCTATTTATTTTTCCAAGGCACTGCATCTCCAAAGTCAATCATACTATCATTCTTAGGAGTATAGTAACCATTTGTAGGATTGTGATAACTTCCACTATGGGCGTCAAGATGTTCATTTACATCCATATTCCGTCCCTTTAAAAACTGAATATTATCTGGTTCACCAGCAAAGTCAGGATATTCGTTAGCAGATTTCATATGCTGTCCCTCGTAACCTTTCACTTTTCCTGTTTGTAATAACTCTAGTTTTTCTTCAGGGGTCCAATCTCTTGTTCCTCTTCCAGTTTTTTGAACCAATTCTTTCTCTTGTTTCCATGCATTGACAGAAATAGAGAACCTTTGTTGGTAGGATGTTTTTTAGAGTGCGAAAGGTAATTCAATTATAAAAATAGCCCATCATCATCTTTTAATATTAATGGGAAATTTATACTGTATTTACACTGCGTTAACATTTAATTGTTAAAATTTTACACATGGTAAAACGATAAATTGACGAAAAAGGGGACGAGATAATGGCACAGACACAGTCGAATTTATACGAAATATCAGTAAATGGTTCGCAGGAGTTAATGTGGTATAACGTAGAAATAAAACGAGGGAAGCATACATATGAATTCGAAATCTACCGAGCGAGTGATACGATTTCGGTGTTTTACGTAGATCAATCCGGAAGGCAACTGACGATAGCCAGTACGAAGGAAATGATATCGATGTTAGTTTACGAGGAAGATAAGAAATATTATCGAAATATCGTTGGGGATTCGGAGTGGGTGTTGTTGGACGGGATGGCTTCACAAAGGGGGATGACGAAGGAAGAAGAATTAGCGTTTTTTTATTTGAAGGCGAATGTGCTGGATGAGATGGTAGAGGGATTAGAAGTATAATAAATATAAGTTTAGTGAAAAGCCAGCTCTTATGAGTCGATTCTTTTTTTGTGTGCAACATTAACTATAAAAAAGCTACATTTTGCTCACATTTTGCTCACAAATGATATAAAAACACGTGAAAAAATATGAAATTCACTTTTAAAATAAAATAAAATATAACAAATAAAAACTGCCATAAATGCTTGTATAACAGGCATTCATGGCAGTTTTATAGTTTTTATATTATACAAAATGAACAAGTTTAAAACTGTTCATTCTTCTCCCAAGATTCCACAATATAATGAGCAATTGTCGGATTAAATCCTTTTCCAACTAAGAACATAATTGCAGCAACCTCTGTCATAGCATGTTTTGCTGATGTATGTTTCGCCTCATTCATTCCATACTCTACCCATGGTTTTACGAAGTCTAACACAGGTTTCTTTAAAGATAAAAATTGTGTACCGACAACTTGTTGGATTTGTTGTTGTGTTGGCTCAGTAGGAATAGCTGTAGTAGGAGCTGGTGGCAAGATTTGTGGTTGGGTTGGATCTAATGTTGGTGTTGGTGGTGAAACGCGTGTATCCTGGTATGGTTGATACATTTGTGGTTGCTGATATGGAGCTTGTGGAGCTACGTAAGGATTCTGTTGGTACTGAGTTTCCTGACCTGGTTGTGTTACGTATGGATTTTGATGGTGTTGAGTTTCATGAGGTTGCTGAGCTGTATATGGATTTTGATGGTATTGAGCTTCTTGAGTTTGTTGTGCTAAGTATGAATTCTGTTGATATTGAAATTCTTGTTGTTGTGGTTCTTGTTCTTCAAAATGCTGCTCTTGATATCGTTGTTCTTGATTTTGAGGATAGTATGGTTGCTCTGGATAAGAGTATTTATTATTGTAGAACATTTTTATTTCCTCCTTCATGATCGTACGTACAAAACAGTCTATGGGCGGACAAGAAAATATGTGATGAAAAAATGAGAGCGTGTTACAATAAGAAATTGGGTGAAGATAAATGAAAAAACAAGAAAAAATACAAAAAACAGTTGCTTTTGTAAGGAATATTTTAGAAACAGATGCTAGTGGACATGATTGGTATCATATTGAACGTGTACATAAATTGGCGATTTCTTTGTCTGAAAAAGAAGGTGGGGATCGTTTTGTAATTGAGATGGCAGCTTTACTTCATGATGTAGCGGATGAGAAGTTAAATGAAAGTGAAGAAGCTGGTATGAAAAAAGTTTCTGATTGGCTAGAAGGATTGAATGTTACTGAAGAAGAAAATGAACATATCCTTCATATTATTACGAATATGTCATATAAAGGTGGACATGGTGGTAATATAGAAACTTTGGAAGGAAAGGTTGTTCAAGATGCGGATCGATTAGATGCACTTGGTGCAATTGGTATTGCTCGTACGTTTGCTTACGGCGGTGCAAAAGGTCGTTTAATGTATGACCCAAATATTCCACCCCGTGAAGTAATGACGAAAGAAGAGTATCGAAAAAATAATGATCCATCGTTAAATCATTTCTATGAAAAGCTTTTGAAGTTGAAAGATTTGATGAATACAGAGGCTGCAAAAAAAGAGGCTGAAGTTCGTCATCGCTATATGGAAGAGTTTATCGAACAATTTATGAAAGAGTGGAATGCACAAATATGAAAATGCTAACAGTAGAAAACGTATCAAAATCATATGGGGATAAACCATTATTTGATGGATTATCATTTAGTATTGCAGAGGGACAACGTGCAGGGATTATTGGTGTAAACGGTACAGGGAAATCTACATTATTAAAAATTATTGCGGGGATAGAGATTCCTGATACAGGTGATATGACGCATACGCGTGGGTATACAATTAGCTATTTATCACAGCAACCGGATTTTAATGAAAATTTAACAGTGCTTGAGCAAATATTCCACGGTGATACGCCGCTAATTCGCCTTCTTCGTGAATACGAACAAGCGTTATTAAACATAGAAAAAGACCCGAGTAATGAAAAAGTGCAAGAACAATTATTTGCAGTGCAGCAACGTATGGATGCGATGAATGCATGGGAAGCAAATGCGAATGCGAAGTCGCTTTTAACGAAACTCGGAATTACAGATTTCACTGCAACTGTGGGGAACTTATCTGGTGGACAAAAAAAACGTATTGCAATGGCACAGTGCTTTATTGAAACACCTGATTTATTAATTTTAGATGAGCCAACAAACCATCTTGATCATGAAACAGTCGAATGGTTAGAAGAATATTTAGCACGGTATACTGGAGCAGTTTTACTTGTAACACATGATCGTTATTTTTTAGACCGTGTTACAAATCGTATTTTTGAGCTAGATAATGGTAATTTGTATAGCTATGAAGGAAACTATAGTACATTTTTAGAAGCGAAGGCACTTCGTGAGGAACAAGAGTTAGCACAAGAATCAAAGCGCCAAAATCTATATCGCCGTGAACTTGCTTGGATTCGCCGCGGTGCGAAAGCTCGTTCTACAAAACAAAAAGCACGTATTCAGCGGTTCGAAGAGTTGAAAGAACAAGAAGGTCCAGCAGCGAAGCAATCTGTTGATATTTCACTCAGCGGGAGTCGCTTAGGAAAGAAAGTGCTTGAGTTAAAAGATGTAACGAAGAAATTTGGTGAAAAAACGGTATTACATAATTTTAATCATATTGTGAAACCAGGCGATCGAATTGGTATTATTGGGGCTAATGGTAGCGGGAAATCATCTTTATTAAATATGCTTGCAGGCAAATTATCACCTGACAGTGGTGAAATTGAAGTTGGACAAACTGTGAAAGTTGCTTATTATACGCAAGAAAATGAAGAGATGAATTTAAATCAACGTATGATTGAATATATTAAAGAAATTGCAGAAGTCATTCATACAACAGATGGTAAAGTCATTGGAGTATCCCAAATGCTTGAGCGTTTCTTATTCCAACCGCATTCACATGGAACACCACTTGGTAAACTATCTGGTGGTGAAAGAAGACGTCTGTATTTATTACGTCTTTTAATGGGAGAGCCGAATGTACTTCTATTAGATGAGCCGACCAACGATTTAGATACACAAACGTTAACAGTACTAGAAGACTATTTAGAAGATTTCCCAGGTGTCGTTCTTACGGTATCGCATGATCGCTACTTCTTAGATAAAGTAGTAGATGAATTATTTATCTTTACTGGTGGCGGAGAAGTTCGTGAATTCCTAGGAAGCTATAGTGATTACCTAGATATACAAAAGGCGCAAGAACTATTAGAAAAAGTAGAAGTACAGAAAGAAAAGAAAGTGGAAGAAGCTCCAAAGCAACAACGTAAACGTAAACTTTCCTATCACGAACAACGTGAATGGGAAACCATTGAAGATACGATTGCAGGGCTTGAAGAGAAGCTTGAAACGATTGGAGAAGAACTTGCGAATGTAGGTTCTGATTTTACAAAAGCACAGGAGCTTTCTGAAGCGCAGCAGCAAACAGAAGAAGAACTGGAAAAAGCAATGGAACGCTGGAGCGAACTGTCTGACATCGTTGAAGGTTTAAAATAAAAACAAGCTGCATATATTGAAATGTAAAGAGAAAAACTTTACACTATTGGTAGAACATATTTTAGGAGGGAAAAAATGAGAACATCTAATCCAATGTTGAAAAAAGAAAACTTTCGTAAACAAGGAGCAAGTACGTCTGCGATGACAATTGGCGGAGCTGTAGGCAAAACATTTATTATGCTTGTCTTGCTTCTTGCAACGTCTGTCTATTCATACATACAGATGTATACGGGAAAAATGCAAATGCCAGTTTTAATTGGAGCATTAATTGTGGCTGCAATTATCGCATTTGCGGCTATCTTCTTCCCGAAAATGGCACCTATTACAGCACCTATTTATGCAGCTGTTGAAGGGATTGTCTTGGGAAGCATTTCAGCGGTATATGCGATTCGTTTTGACAACTCTATTATTTTAAATGCTGTATTACTAACAATTTCAATTTTATTTGCAATGTTAGTTTTATACGCAACTCGTGTTGTAAAGGTAACGGATAAGTTCCGTACAGGCATAATGGCCGCAACGCTTGGGATTTTGGTTATGTACTTGATCGTTTTTCTATTAAACATGTTTGGTGTTACTGTTCCGTATATTCACCAAGGTGGAACAATTGGCATCATCATTAGTGCAGTTGTGATTATCGTTGCTGCATTAAATCTATTACTAGACTTCGATTTAATCGAAAATGGCGCACGTAGTGGAGCTCCAAAATATATGGAGTGGTACAGTGCGATGGGTCTAATGATGACATTAGTATGGTTGTACTTAGAAATTCTTCGTTTCGTTTCTTACTTTGCGAAAAATGACTAATTGAAAGAAATCCTGCATGATTGAAACATGCAGGATTTCTTTTTGTATTTTTTTAGATTTAAAGTGATGATTTCTTTTTAGAAATATATTATTTTGCATTTTTTACCTATCTTCTATTTTTTTCTACAATAAAGAAAAAATGTGAGGTGGTATAAATATGATGAATCGAGTTGTATTAATCGGAAGATTGACAAAAGATCCAGAACTATACTACACAAAGCAAGGGATTGCTTATGCACGTATATGCGTTGCGGTAAATAGAGGGTTTCGAAATAGCCTAGGAGAGCAGCAAGCAGATTACATTTACTGCGTCGTCTGGAGAAAATCGGCTGAGAATGTATCAGATTATTGTCAAAAGGGATCGCTAGTTGGGATTACAGGCCGTATTCACACGAGTAATTACGATAATGAACAGGGGAAGAGAGTGTATAAAACAGAAGTTGTGATTGAAAGAATTACGTTTTTGGAGCGGAAGAAAGAGGAAGCTTCACGGTAGAGAAAGGAGGTATAAACAAAAACTTGGTGTAATTACCAGATAACTATTATTTTTCATTAATCCCTTCCTATAAGTAACTGTCGAGAGATAAAAATATCGTTTTTGGGATGCTTCAAAACCTGAGATTAGTGGGCATATGAGATGATTCCTAGTAGAGAAAATCTAACCCCCTTGTTCAATATGGACAAGGGGGTTTTTGTTTAAAGAAAGTATAACTTTTCGATTGCTTTTGCAAGATGTACTGGCGGAAAAAATGACATACGTAGCCAAAACTTTAATTGTTCATTTTTTTGAAAAAAATCGAATTTCAATTGTAGTAGCCTGTATAAATCTTTTTCAGGATTTTGTGAATCAATTTTACTTAAGTATTGAAGTTTTGAAGCTAGTTCAGTTTCTTTTGTATCACGTAACACATGAAGAAAAAGGTCATCTTTTCCTTTAAAATGTGTGTAAATGGATTGCTTTTTCATGCCGGCTTTTTCAGCTATTAAAGAAAGGGGTGTTCCTTCATAACCATGAATTGTGAAATATTTTAGAGCTGCACCCTTAATTTTATTACTGTTCAATAAAATCACCTCAAATTTTACGGACATTCGTCAGTTATGTTAGCGAATTAAATAAATGTATGTAAGCGGAAATTCTATTTTGATATCTAAACAAATAATTTTAAAGATTTATATTCAATCTAATTAGGAAAAACTTTAAAAGAAGGGGAAAGGATGTTAGGAGGCGAATGGCATCTGCCCGTATTGTTGTTATTTATATGGTGTCGAAGGGTACGGTTTCTTAAATATAAAAAGAGTGCATTCTAAGAAGAAACAATATTGCATTAAAATTTTAGCTCTTCACTTCGTTTTATATACATCGTAATGTGGGTCTAACCTGGAATAGGTCTTAAGTCTGATTTGAAAACGGTTCTTAAGCTCGTTATGGAAAACTAAAAAAATAGTTAAGATAAGAGTATCAAATCGAAGGGAGGCAAGCACAAGATGAAACAATTTCTAACGTTTATCGCAGCCGGTATTTTGGCTTTAATTGCTCTTGGTAGTCTTGCTGGTATTGTAGGATTCGCAATTGGAGCAGGGATTGCGTACTGGAGCTATAAATCATTTGTGCGAGCACAATCATTTTTTGGAAAGTTAGCTTGGGGTATTTTCGGTTTAATCGGCTTGTCAATCGCCCTTTCTCATTCCCCAGCATTGATCGGTATTGTAGCAGTAGTAGTACTATACTACGGATACCGTGAGTGGAAAAAAGAAAAAGATGTAGTAGTTGATTCTGCTTCAGAAAGTTCTAAACGATATAGCAACTTTGAAGATGAGTGGAACAAGTTAATGAAAAACTAATATAAAATAACTGAAATCATAAAGTAGAAGAGAGGAAGATTAGAATGAAACAATCTTTATTCGGACGTGTACGCGATGCAATTTTAGCAGATTTTCATAATGTATTAGATGAGAAGGGAAGAAAAAATCCAATCGCTATGTTAAACCAATATTTACGCGATAGCGAGCGTGAAGTAACAAAAATTGAGAAATTAATCGAGCGTCATAAAACATTAAAATCTAACTTTGCTCGTGAACTTGAGCAGGCTCGTTATTTCGTAAATAAGCGATCAAAGCAGGCGATCATTGCACAAGAAGCAGGAGAAATGCAATTGCATGAACGTGCATTAGAAGAAGTAGCATACTATGAAGGGCAAGTATCACGTTTAGAAGAGATGTATGCAGGTGTAGTGGAGCAAATTGATGAGTTAGAACGCCGTCTTTCTGAAATGAAAAATAAGCTAAAAGAAATGAATGCAAAGCGTATGGAATTGATGGCACGTGAAAATATGGCCCATGTGAACCGTCGTATGAATACGGCTCTTCATAAAATGGATGAGAATAATCCGTTCTTACGATTTGAAGAAATTGAAGATCACATTCGTGATTTAGAGCTTCGCATGAATGAAGATCATGAACGTGATACATTTGATATGAAAATTGCAAAACTTGAGCGCGACATGAAAGAAAAGGATGAAGTATCTTTAACAAAATAATTGTAGTACATCATAAAATGAGTTTATGGTGGTAGAAAAAAGGTGTTGCAAAGCAATACCTTTTTTTATTTATCCCGTATTAACGGGCAGTAAGACCCTCATCCTAAAATTCAGCGAAAGCAAGAAAGGTAGGGGCTGATTAAAGTTATTATCAATCTACCTTTTTTGAGCGGAAGAGAGAAGGAACATGATACTAAAAAGGGGTATATCAATAGGGGCAGTTGTTACATGATATTCACCAATTCTATTAAGACTATAATTGTGATTAGAAAAAGCAAGCGTCTCAGTAGGAGTATAGCGATAGAACATGTTACAATACAGCTAAGAACAAGCAATAAAGGAGAGTTTATTTACGTGAAGATTAAAGCAATTGAACCGACGCCAAGTCCAAATACGATGAAAGTTATCTTAAATGAAGTGTTACCATCAGGAGCACGTAATAATTATACAAACGAAAATGCAGAACAAGCACCAGAGCAAGTGCAACACATTTTAAAAATCGAAGGTATTAAAGGTGTATACCATGTTGCGGACTTTTTAGCGGTAGAGCGAAATGCGAAGTATGACTGGAAAGTACTTTTGCAACAAGTTCGCGCTGTATTTGGAGAAGAAGTTACTGAAGAAGATGAGAGGGAACAACTTTCGCATTTTGGTGAAGTGAAAGTATTCATTCAAATGTTCTTTACAATTCCAATGCAGGTGAAATTAACAGATGGAATAACGGAAGAACGAGTGGGATTACCAGACCATTTTAAAGAAGCGATTATGAAAGTACAAATGTCTGCACCTAACGTTGTCAAAGAGCGTAAATGGGTGGAACAAAGTACACGTTATGGCAATTTTGAAGAAATCGGAAAAGAAGTTGTGGAAGAAATTGTAGCTGCTTATCCAGAGGAACGCGTTGAAAAAACTGTAAAAGAATTATTAGATCAAGCGGGCGCTAAAGAAGTAACGATTGCAAAGCGTGAACCATATAAAGTAACGGAGGAAATGATGGTGGATCCTGATTGGAAAAATCGTTATGCAGCGCTTGAGCAAATGGATCCAACAGAAGAAGATATTCCTGTATTGAAGAAAGCGCTAGAAGATGAGAAAGTATCTATCCGTCGTTTAGCAACAGCGTACTTAGGTATGGTAAAAGGTGATGAAGTATTACCATTACTGTATAAAGCTTTACTAGATCGTTCTGTAAGTGTACGCCGCACTGCGGGTGATTGCTTATCAGATGTAGGAGATCCAGCAGCGATGTTTGTTATGATTAAAGCACTTAAAGATCCAAGTAAATTGGTGCGTTGGCGTGCGGCGATGTTCTTATTTGAACTTGGTGATGAAAG
Organism: Bacillus sp. FSL K6-0042; assembly: GCF_038006685.1. NCBI lineage: Bacteria > Bacillati > Bacillota > Bacilli > Caryophanales > Bacillaceae > Bacillus > Bacillus sp. FSL K6-0042. Next base: position 1,029,073 of record NZ_JBBOVS010000001.1, on the reverse strand, counting down.
TGCAATTCCAGCACTACGCGTAGCGCAAGATGATCCAGAGTTCGAAGTAGCAATGCAATCTCGTCTAGCATTAGAACGTATTGAAGGCGGAGAAGAAGCGAAAGGATCTGTTTGGAAACAAATGACGGAGTCTCGCAAAGGAGAATAATCATATGATCGTTTTCTATGATAGTAGGTGTCCGATGTGCACGGCAGTCGCAGAGCGTACAAAGAAGCTTGATAAAAAAGATACGATGAAGTTTGCCTCTTTTCGTGATAAAGATGTTGTAGAGGAGTATCAACTTTCTACAGAGTTACAAGAGAAGATGGAACAAAGGCTTTACATTTTAAAAAATAACAAATGGTATGACGGGATTGGTAGCGTATATGTTTTAGCAAAAGCTGTGCCGTCATACTGGTTTGTGGTTCCTTTTATCAAGTTATCTATTTTACTTGGATTTGGAAATAAAGTGTATGATTATATTGCAAATAGAAGAAAACTTGTACCAGTTGGTCACTGTCGCGGGGGGATTTGTGAAATTCCATCAAAAAAATGATGGTAACGCTATCTTTCTTTTGCACCTATTATAAGAGCGTGATATGATGAATTTGGAATGAAAGTTGAAGGAGAGATTACAAGATGTCAAATGCATACGAAGAATATATGCGTCAAATGGTAATTCCAATGCGTCAAGAGTTAGTGCGTGCTGGATTTGAAGAATTAACTACAGAAGAAACTGTAAAAGAATATATGGAAAATGCGAAAGGTACAACATTAGTTGTCGTAAACTCTGTTTGCGGATGTGCAGCTGGTTTAGCGCGTCCATCAGCTGGTCAAGCGGTTGTACGTTCCGAAAAACAACCAGACCATCTTGTAACTGTATTTGCAGGACAAGATAAAGACGCAACAGCTACAATGCGTGAGTACTTCGGAGATATTCCTCCATCTTCACCATCTATGGCGTTACTAAAAGGAAACGAAGTTGTTCACTTCATTCATCGTCATGAAATTGAAGGAGCAACAATGGAAGAGATTATTAATAACTTAGAACAAGCTTTTGAAAAGCATTGCTAAAAAGGGGGAGTGATTCTTCCTTTTTTCTTTATATATTGAGGTGAAAAGATGATTGTGACAACAGCAGGACGAACGAATAAGGAAATGACAACATATGCAAAAGAGGTAGCGGAAGAATTACAATGCTCTTTTGTAGTACGGAATGATATATCGGTATACAAGCTACATGAGCGGTTTGAACAAGATGTACTCGTTGTAGGAAAGAATCGATTAGCAATTTATCCAAAAGGTACAGAAGAATCGTTCTTTTTTCATCCTAATTCTGCAATGTTTCGTGTGAAAAGATTAATGCGGGGAGAACATGATCCATTTGTACAAGCTGCAAAATTAGAAAAAGGAATGACGGTGTTAGATTGTACGCTTGGTATGGCATCAGATAGTGTTGTTGCAAGCTATGTTGTTGGAGAAGAAGGAGCTATAACGGGGCTTGAGGGAAATTGTTACATGGTTTATATAATGAATAAAGGTTTAAAGCAGTGGTGTGCGGGTATTTCAGAAATCGATGAAGCGATGCGTAGAATTAGAGTGAAGAAAACCGAGCATTTTGATTTCTTAAAGCGCTGCGAAGACAACAGTTATGACGTTGTTTATCTGGATCCAATGTTTGAAGAAACGGTAATTGAATCAGATGGGATTCGTGGCTTAAAACACTTTGCTTTATATAATGATGTCACAGATGAAACAATTGCAGAAGCAAAGCGTGTTGCTAGAAAACGTGTTGTCTTAAAAGATCATTTCCGTAGTACACGATTTGAGCGACATAACTTCTTAGTATATAAGCGAAAAAGTGCGAAATTCCATTTTGGTGTAATTGAACCTTGCTAATTATTTGAAAAGATGTATAATAAGCAATAATCAATTATATATGATGTCGTAGATGAAGAGAGTAGTCCTTCTTCAGAAGGAAAGCGAGCTAGGGATGGTGAGAGCCTAGTACGGAGAAGAGGATGAAGCGCACTTCGGAGACGCTGCTTGAAATGAATAGTAGAGTAAGCTGGGGCCCCCTGTCCTCGTTATAAACGGGAAAGTGGTTCTTCGGAACAACAAGGGTGGTACCACGGGTGATAACTCGTCTCTTTTTTAGAGACGGGTTTTTTGTGTTTAAAAAAATAAGGAGGGAGTAACATGGAATATAAAATTCAATTAGCAAAAAGTTTATTTGAAATATTAAAATCAGAATTATCATTGGAACAAATTACAGGTTTAATTGAAACTCCGAAGCAAGATGAATTTGGAGATGCAGCTTTTCCATGCTTTATGCTTGCAAAGCAATATAAAAAAGCACCAGCAGTTATCGCAAAGGAAATCACGGAGAAATTAGATAATCCATTCTTTACGAAAGCGAAGGCAGTTGGACCGTATGTGAATGTATTTTTCAACCGTGACATAGTAAGCGATGAAGTATTAAAAACGATTTTAGCTGAAAAAGAAGAATATGGACAGGGGCATTTTGGGCGAGAAAAAACAGTGGTAATCGATTACTCTTCACCAAATATGGCGAAACCGTTCTCCATGGGGCATTTACGTTCAACGATGATTGGGAATTCTTTAAAACATATTGCTGAAAAGTGTGGATATGAGGTTGTAGGAATCAATTATATTGGTGATTGGGGAACGCAGTTTGGGAAATTAATTACTGCATATAAAAAATGGGGAAATGAAGAGCTTGTAAAAGAAGATCCGATTCGCGAACTATTCAAATTATATGTTCATTTCCACGAAGAAGTGAAAGAGCATCTAGAGCTAGAAGAAGAAGGTCGTGCATGGTTTAAGAAATTAGAAGACGGTGATGAAGAAGCAGTTTTTTTATGGAATTGGTTCCGTCATGAATCTTTAAAAGAATTCTCTCGTATTTATGAACTTCTTGGTGTTGAATTTACAAACTTCCAAGGAGAGGCTTTCTATAATGATAAAATGGACGGTTTTGTTGAAATTTTAGAAGGAAAAGGGTTATTAGAAGAATCGGATGGAGCGCAAGTTGTTAATTTAGAAAAAGAAGATATGCCGCCATGTTTAATTAAAAAATCAGATGGAGCTACACTTTATGCAACGCGCGATTTAACAGCGGCACTATATCGTCAAAACACATATGAATTTGATAAAGCGCTGTATGTAGTGGGAGCAGAACAAAGCTTACACTTCACACAATTTTTCACTGTATTAAAGAAACTTGGTTATAACTGGGTAGATGGTATGGCTCATGTACCATTTGGACTCATTTTAAAAGATGGTAAAAAAATGTCCACACGTAAGGGGGAAGTAGTATTACTTGAGGAAGTATTAGAAGAAGCGATTACGCTTGCAGAGCAAAATATTGAAGAGAAAAATCCGGACTTAAAGCAAAAAGAGGAAGTTGCTAAGCAAGTTGGTGTCGGGGCAGTCATTTTCCATGATTTGAAAAATGAACGTATGCATAATATTGAATTCTCTTTAGAAAAAATGCTGAAGTTCGAAGGGGAAACAGGACCATATGTTCAATATACACATGCACGCGCTTGCTCCATCTTACGAAAAGAAAATGCTGAATTTGAAACAGAAGCGTTTCAATTAAACGATGATCATAGTTGGAGTACGATAAAATTATTAAATAGATTTCCACAAGTCGTTGAAACAGCCTTCTTTAAAAATGAACCGTCACATATTGCGAAGTATTTGTTAGATGTAGCACAAGCATTTAATAAATATTATGGAAATGTTCGTATTTTAGAAGAGGATAAAGAAAAGGAAAGTAGACTTGCACTTGTTTATGCAGTAACGATTGTGTTAAAAGAAGGATTGCGTTTACTTGGAATGGGTGCTCCGAAAGAGATGTAAATGAGTACAATTTTATCGTGCTATTTGTGGACAGTAAAACTCCGAAGAAATAAGAGGTGGGAGATAAACTACCCGTAAAAGCCAAATTGATGAAGGCTAATAATCGGAGGGAATGAAGGAAACCTTCACTGATTATTAACCTTCACTTTATATTATTTACAATATATCTAAAAAAGATAGAGATATATTGTAAAATTAGTATTAAGCTTTACAAGTGAAAAAGGTCAAAAAGAAGCTTAGGAAACTGAAAATTAAGAAATTACAAACTGGAAAATAGGGGGACTTTAATGAGAAAAATGATATTATATAGCGATCAAGTACAAGAAGATAGAAAATTGGATTATGAGCTTTTAAGGTTATTAAATAAAGAAAATCCTTCAATAGCATATCTTCGATCATCTTCAGATGAAACAGGAAAGTATTTTAATAATGTAGTTAAATATTATAGAGATTTAGGAATTAGTAAAGTAGAATATTTTGATTTAGATAAAGAATACGATGAAAGAAAGGTTAATAACATATTTAATTATGATGCAATACATCTTTCAGGTGGAAATACATTTCGCTTTTTAAATTCCCTAAGAAAAAGAAATTTATTGCATTCATTAAAATCTTATGTGGAAAATGGTGGGGTTTTAATTGGTGTTAGTGCAGGTAGTATAATATCTACTAAAAGTATTGATACAGCTCAATTTGTAGACCAGGATAGTATAGGACTAGAGGATAGAAGCTCTTTAGGTTTTGTAGATTTTGATTTTATGCCTCATTGGAGTGAGGAGCAAAGTGAAAAATATTTAGGATTATTAAAGGATTATTCTAAGCTGGAAAATAGGACAATTTATGCTTGTAAAGATGGTGATGGGATAGTTATTGATGGAGAAGATATTAAATTGATTGGAAATGTTATAAAAATCTAATTTGGTTTCAATTTATCAAATACATTTTGTCTAAATAAGCTGAACAAATTTCTAGATACATTAAGAACTTATGGACATGAAAAAATGTTTTTATATCTAGAAAATATTTTTATCATTTGCTCAAAGAAGGGAACGAAATCAGCACTTTCAATATAAACAGAAGGAGGTAGCTCAATTGAAAGAGTATGATTGGGATAATAAGTTGGAGTATTTGAGAAATACAAGGGATCTATATTATAACGATGATTATCTAAGTTTTTTGGTGAATTCAGTTTGGAAAATCTCTAAACCAGTTCATATTGTTGACTATGGTTGTGGATATGGTTATTTAGGTCTGAAACTATTACCTCTGTTACCAATAGGGTCTAGATATACAGGAATTGATAAGGGGAAGAAACTAATTAATAAAGCAAGAGAGTTATTCCGAATTCTTCCATATGAAGCAGACTTTCTTGAGGCAGATGTTACTGAAATTGAATTAGAAAGTAAGTATGATATAGCAGTATGTCATGCTTTTTTAATACATATGAACGATCCAAAGACAATGTTACAAAAAATGATAGACTCGGTCGTTGATGAAGGTAATATCATATGCTTTGAACCACATTGGATTTCGAATATGTCTTCGTATAGTCTTAACAATCTAGAGCAATCAGAAATTGTTCAGATTGGTGTTCTTCAAAAATTATTTGAAAAAGATGCAAAGCGAAATGGTAAAGATGGAAACATCGGTATTAAATTACCAACATATCTAAGTGAGCTAGGGGTAGAAAATATTGAGTGTAGAGTTAGTGATAAGATTAATTTTCTTAATGTTAATGAGGATCAAAGAGATAAACAGCAATTGTATCAATCACTCAAGGAAGAGGGAATCGGTAATACTCCTGCTGAAAAAGAAGAATTCATTGAACGTTTAGTAAACCGAGGATTGGCATATAATGAAGCGATGGCGCAATACGAAGCAGAATTACAACTCTCTAAAGAATTCACTATAGATTCTTCTTTAGTATATGCTCCAAGTATGAAAATTACTTTTGGCATAGTGAAAAGCAAGTAATGTAAATAAAGAAATGAGTTAGGACTTCTAACGCTGTATACATGTTAGAAGTCTTATTTTTTTAGTTTGATAGTATTTTCTAAAAGAAAATATGTCAAAATCGTGTACGAATGAAAATAGATTCGAAATTAATTTTGAAAACCTTGCTTAAATCACCCATCTCCTATGGAAAAACAGAGATAGTCTTGTTATGATAACAAGCATAGTCCTTTTTTATAACTCGAATAGATAGAATTGCGGGAAAAGTTAGAGAAAAGGACACGCACAAGGGAGGAACAACATGAAGCGTGTTGCTTGGTTTACTGATAGTACAACTGCAAACTTTACAACAAGTACAGATAATTTTGTTATACCGATTGAAATTGTTATTAATGGAACGGCTTACAAAGACTGTGAAGAAGGTGTTCGTGAACGTGTCTACGATGCATTAAAACAGGGTATAACTGTAACTACGTCACAACCTAATTTTGGAGATATGGTTGCACTCTTCTCTAAATGTAAAGAAGAATATGAAGAGGGATTTGCAATCACAATTAGTGGAAAAGTAAGTGGCACTTATCAAAATATGATACTTGCAGCAGAAATGGCAGGATTTCCTCTAGTTGTAATAGATAGTGAAACAACGAGTTATCCAATGGATGAAATTTTAACAAAAGCGCAAACGTTATACCGTAAGGGTATGACTTTACAAGATATACAAAAGACAATACAACATGTGGAACGTAGTCCTTATTATGTATTTCCAAAGGATTTGAAAGGTCTATATGCAAGTGGACGTGTGAAAGGTGTACAATTTATACTAGGCAGTCTACTAAGTGTAAACCTAATTCTAGAAGTAAAACATGGCGAACTTGTGTTGGAGAAGAAAGTTCGTAAAATACAAAAATGTAAAGAATATATGCGAAGCGAACTTGAAAAAGAAATACCGAAAGTAGTCCATGTTTTCCATGCGAATGATGAAGAAGGGGCAGAAGAATGGATTGCTGATTTCAGAGCAGTATTTCCTGAAATGAAGTTTTTAATTTACCCACTTCCTATATCTTTTGCTGTTCATGCAGGTGCTGGAACAATTGCGATTAGCTTTTCGAAAGGAAAAAACCGTGAATAATTCACGGTTTTTTTGATGCTTTCGTTTTTAGTTTTATGTAAATGGAAATAATTCAGAGAATAAGAGATGAAATGTTTTAGTAATAAGTATAGGATGAATTTGTATTCATATAACGAAAAACACGCTATTCTTTTTATAGAAGTATACAGAAAAGATGGTGTTTTTATAAATCTATTAAATTCTGATAAGCTACAATTATTTTCTAAAGAATTAGAGCAACATATGTCACCATATAAAGGAGAATAGGAACTTGCAAAAAATCGAAAGAATATCAAATCGGATTTTATACTTACCACCGTATCAAGAAACGGATCGACCAATTTTAGCAGCAGTTACAGGAGCAAAAAAGACATTATTAATTGATGCTGGAAACTCACCTAAACATGCTAATTTATTTCTTAAACAATTAGAAGAAGTACATATTAAAGGCGACTTTCTTGTTCTCACTCACTCAGATTGGGATCATGTATTCGGGATGAGCGCAATAGATATACCAATGATTGCTCATTATAAAACTCACGAAAAAATTAAAAGGCTTCAGAATTTATCATGGGAAGATAAATACTTGGATCAGCGCGTTAAAGAAGGAATAGAAATTCCATTTTGTGCGGAAGCAATAAAGAAAGAGTTGGGTCATCAGAGAGAGGTGTTTCTTCCAATACCTGATATTACATTTGATAAACAAATGTCTATTAATTTAGGAGAAGTAACTGTTGTAATTGAACATGTGGGTGGCGATCACGCTGATGATTGTACTGTTATTTATATTCCTGAAGAAAAAGTTCTTTTTCTAGGGGATTGCATGTACGCAAATCTCTACTCAAAAAAATGGAGTTATACCATTAAAAATACCTTGCAGCTAGTTAAGCAGCTTGAAAAATATGACGCAGACATTTTTTTCTTATCTCATCACGATAAGCCCGTTTATAAAGAGGAATTCCAATTGAAAATTAATTTTTTAAAAGATACAGCATTTCTGACGGGAAAATATAAGGGGAATGAAAAAGCCATTATTAAAGAGCTTGCAAAGGGGCTGCAAAGAAAATTAAATGCTGAAGAAATTGAAACTATCAATTTTTTTGTTAATGGATACTGTATAGAAAGATTTTAATAGAAAGCATGTTAAAAAGCCCAGGAATTTTTGTTTCTGGGCTTTGTTTCTTTACTTGTTTATTAAAGTGTTGTATCTTTTCATGGCTATAACCTAATTTTGTTTTTTCATTTTCCACAAAAACAAGCACAGATAACATAAAAGAAGAACACTGAATATGTAGAAAGTATTTGTTAATCCAAATAAATCGGATAAACTTCCGCTAAGCATCGGTCCGAAAAACATACCAATTGAGTAGGCTGTATTATAGATTGTAAAAAGTATTCCATATGCATGAACTCCATTTTTGTCTGCGAGATATGTAAGTTCTGGTAAAGCAGGTGCGAGTAAAAGGCTAAAACTAATTCCAAGGATAGCAAGTACAAATATTTCAAGGGCGGTATGAGAAACAATCACTGTAAATGGGAAACATAAAGCAGCCAAAGCTATGCCTACTGCCATCGTTTGTTTTCTGCCAATTTTAGTTGAAAGTGTGCCAATGATTGGTGCGGTAAATCCATATGCGAGAGTTGGAACGGCAAATAGGAGTCCGATTGTCCCAGGGCTAAGGTGTAAGGTGTCTTGTAAGTAGAGAGGAAGAGTTGGCTCTAAAGCGCTAGGTAAGGCCGATCCTAGAATAATAATACCGATCATAATAAATAGGGAACGCATATTCAAGATAGATCGATAGCTAATTCGTTGGTTTGAGCTGGATGTTGGTTCATTATGAAGTAATGTTATTCGTAATATACCATCAATGAGTGCAATACTGGCAGCTATAATAAAGGGAAGATGATACCCTCCCCATTGATAAAGTGCCCCGCCGATTGTTGGACCAAGGAGCATCCCAGCTGCTTGTCCCGATAAAGCGAGACCCATGGCCTTTCCGCGTTCTTGCAGAGGGAACACATCTGCTAGAAGTGCTAATCCAGCTGTCCATGTTGCCGCTGCAGATATACCTTGTAGCATTCTTGCGAGTACGAGCAACCAGAAACTATTTGCAAGTCCGAATAATAGAGTCGCTTTTCTTATTTTTAAACAATAATTTAAATAATATTGCCTATTTTCAAGATTTATATAAGATTTTTATTGAATACATGATATAAGCTGTGTAGAATCTAAGCAAGTAGATAAGAATACTACTTACCGATAGAATTAAAAATAATTACTTGAGGTGAATACATGTTAGAATTTAGGCGATTAGAGATGTGTTTGAAGGAGAAACGATTTGTAGATGGATTACAGGATGTAAATAACGAAATTGCACATATAAAAGAAACCAATACGTTCTCCTATGTGAAGGCGTGGCTTTCTTCGATTTCAGGGCATGAAGAATTTGATACGCTAATCCGTCTTACAGATGAAGGGCTTATGCATCAATATAGTGCCTTCCTAATTCGCTATTCATATAAAAAATTTCCAAATATGAGAACGCTCTCTTTATATTGTGATGAGCTAATTGATGACCGAAAAGTACTTGATGCTGAAAAGTTATTAAAAGATGCTTTGGACGATATAAAGGCAGAACAAATAGATTCTGATATTTTATCAAAAGCCTACTTTACATTAGTAAGATGCCTTTTAGAAATGAAACGAAATGAAGAAGCATTCCAATATATGAAAAAAGCTGAGAGTTATAGTACACGTCCAGTCTTTGGTAAATGGGGCTATTTTTATATACAAATAGGAGAATGGAAGGAAGCGGAGCACTCACTTTTAGCTGGGATGGAACATAAGGAAAATGAAGAACTAGCGGTTTATTTATTATCACAGCTATATGCATATAAAGGTGAACAGAAACGAGCATTGCAATTGATTAATGATGCGATAGATCAGTTTCCGCAAGTACCGTATTTTTATTTCGAAAAGGTGAAACATTTACTAGATTTACAGTGTTATGAGGAAATGTTAACTGTAATAGATAAAATCGATCAGATATTACCGTACCATTCGTATAAAGCCTATTTTACATATTTACGTGCAGAAGCATTGTATAAAATGAATAAGAACGAGGAGTTACTTGCTCTATTAAAAACGGAAGTATGTTTAAAGGAGTCACTATATCATAATATAGAAAAATACCCGAATGGGAAAAAAGTAAGATTACCATTAGTACCAATCGTACAAAAAGATAATTATTGTGTTCCAGCGAGCTTGGAAATGATGCTTCGCTTATGGGGAGAAAGTCGTACACAAGATGAAGTCGCAAATCATATATTTGATGTAACAGGATCGAAATTTTCAGATACGGTTACTTATTTAGAAGAATTGGGCTATGTTTGTCGTTATTTCAAGGGGAACGAAAAGAACTATAAATCATTACTCGATCAAAATATTCCGGTTTTATTAAGTATAGATATTGAACATGCATCCCATGTTCAAGTTCTTTCTGGATATGATGATCAGTTACAATCTTTTTTTGTTCAAGATCCTAATTTCTTGGAACCGCTTTTTGTTGAATATGAGAAGTTACAGGAAAGATATCGCTACACCGATGGTTTATCTATCGTATTTGTTCCTAAGGAGAAAAAGGAACAATTGTCATTTTTAGTAGAAGAGGAAGATGTATACTTCCGAAAGCTATTCTCTCTGACAGATCATTTAGAAGAACAGGATAAAAAAGGGATTGAAAAACTCGTATCATTTTTGCAAGAGACAAGTGAAAATCCTTACACGTGGTTATACACAATCAAACATATGGATGTTGAAGTAAATCAGGAATTTATTCTTTTTTGTGCGGAAAGGTTAATAGAAAGATATCCAGGTTCAGACTTTGTTAAGTTGCATAGTGCACAATGCTTTATCCGTATTCAAGATATGGAGCGGGCTAGTGATATCTTGCGAAGTGTCAAGAAAAAGAATAATCAATCATTGTATCATTTTATACATGGGCGTTATTGTTTAGAGGAAGAAGAGTATAAAGAAGCAATTTCTAGTTTCCATTCATCGCTACAATTAGATGCCGATCAGCCAATCGCATGGAGTTTTCTAGCATTATCATATATGTATATAGATCAGTCTGAACAGGGATTAAAAATGTCAAAAATTGCATTGCAACGTCATCCTGACAGGTTTGTTCTTGTAAATCATGGTTTGATTTTAATGGATTTAGGGCGTTATGAGGAAGCGTATGAGGTGTTTAATGATTTATTGAAAGAATATAAGTATGAAGCACATATATGGTATGAAAGAGCCAAATGTGCGCATCAAATGGAGAAATTGCATTTAGCAATCAAAGGACTTCGCATCGCAATTCAATTAGACAAAACGGTACCATATTCATATGTGAAACTCTCGGAAATATATGAATCAGATCTAGAAGATAAGAAGAGTGCAGAAGAAATTTTATCGCAGGGCATCGAAAATTGTGAAGAATCATCATCATTATATACTCGATTAGGGGATTTGCATTTTCAACATGATGAATTTGAAGAAGCTGAAAAAATATATAAACGTGCTTTAGAAGAGAATAATAGGGACGTTTATTCTCATTTTGGTTTAGTTCAAATTTATATGGCAAAAGGACAGTATAATGATGCAAAGCATTATATTTTCAGTATGGAAAAGAAATTTGAACAAAATGATGAGTTTCTAATGAATGCAGGGATGGTATTATGGGATGCTGAAATTGAATTAGGGGCTAATGAAGAACAATTAAAGATAGCGTTGTCGAAGTTGGAAGATGGTATTCGCTGCTTGAAAAATAATATAGCAAATATTTTAGAAGAGTATGTAAATAGAATTGAAGGAACACTATTTATACAACGCGGGATAGCATTTTTAAGAAAACTAGAAAAAGAAAGAGCGGATATTACCGAGTATGGCTGTTATGCTGGTATTTTATATGAATCTCTTGGACAATACGATCAAGCAATCAAGCAATCAAGCAATCAAGCAATAAAGCAATAGCAAACTTTTGCGATGTATAAAATTCGAAAAACGGGCCGAAAATAAAAATATATTTTCTAATTGTTTGACAATTATCTGTTTCATGGAATAAAATAACTGTTAATAAAAGTATACAAATCTGAAGACGAGAAAGAGTAAAATATTGTACTGTTCCCCAGAGAGCCGGTGCCATGCTGAAAGCCGGTGTACAGACTTTATTTGAAAATCATCTCCGAGGAGCCGTGGCTGAATAAAGTAAGCTCGGACGGATGTCTACCGTTACAAAGAACGCGTATGTTAGTACGTTGCTAAGTGCTATTAGTTAAGATGCTAATAGAATTAGGGTGGTAACGCGGGTAAACCCGTCCCTATTTATAGGGACGGGTTTTTTGTGTGCTTTTACAAATTTTCAAAGGAGTGATTGTAAATGGAGAAGGTAAATGTAAAAGAATCAGCTGTAGGGAGAGAAACACGAATTCGCAAGCAGTGGAATAAGCAGAATATCTTTGAACAATCCATTCGAAATCGTGAAGGCGCACAATCTTTCGTTTTTTATGAGGGGCCACCAACTGCAAATGGACTGCCGCACGTGGGGCATGCGCTCGGACGGACGATTAAAGATTTAGTAGCGAGATATAAAACAATGACTGGATATAAAGTACTTCGAAAAGCTGGCTGGGATACACACGGATTACCCGTAGAATTAGGAGTTGAAAAACAGCTTGGTATCTCTGGTAAACATGAGATTGAAGAATACGGAATTGAACCATTTATTCAAAAATGTAAGGAAAGTGTATTTACGTATGAGAAGCAGTGGCGTGAATTTACTGAGAGCATCGGATATTGGGTCGATATGGATGACCCGTACGTAACGTTGGAGAATCCTTATATCGAAAGTGTATGGCATATTCTTGGAACGATTCATGAAAAAGGGCTGCTATATAAAGGACACCGAGTTTCACCATACTGTCCAAGTTGTCAAACATCACTTAGTTCACATGAAGTAGCGCAAGGATATAAAACAGTAAAAGATTTAAGTGCAACGGTAAAGTTTAAAGTATTGAATAGTCAAAATGAATACTTTCTTGGATGGACAACAACGCCATGGACTCTTCCAGCCAATGTAGCACTTGCTGTACATCCGAATATGGAATATGTGAAAGCAGAGAAAGACGGGGCCGTTTATGTTGTTGCAAAAGAGCGAGCAAGCAATGTATTAAAAGAAGATTATCAAGTATTGTCTATCCATAAAGGAGAAGAATTAGTAGGTACTTCATATGCAGCACCATTTCCTATGAATGAAGTTACGAATGGCTATCGTGTTATTTCGGCAGACTTTGTTACGGGAGATAGTGGTACGGGGCTTGTTCATATCGCGCCAGCGTATGGAGAAGATGATTATAAAGTTGTACAGAATCAAGGATTATCATTCCTTCATGTTGTGGATGAACAAGGTAAGTATACGGAAGCTGTTCCATTTTTACAAGGGAAGTTTGTGAAAGAATGTGATGTTGATATTGTTCGTTATTTAGCGCAGGAAGGCTTGCTATACTCTAAAGAAAAATATGAACATAGTTATCCGCATTGCTGGCGCTGTGATTCACCACTCTTGTATTATGCTGGAGAAAGCTGGCTCATTCGGACAACTGAGATCAAAGAGACTTTCTTAAAGAATAATAATACAGTCACATGGTATCCAGATCATATGAAACATGGGCGATTTGGAAAGTTTTTAGAGAATATGGTGGACTGGAATATTAGCCGAAAACGATACTGGGGAACACCGTTAAACGTATGGGAATGCAAAAACTGTGATCATCAATTTGCACCGAAGAGCATCGATGAATTGAGAAAACATAGCGTAGGGCATACAGCAGAAAATTTGGAACTGCATAAACCGTATGTAGATGAAGTGAAGGTATGCTGTGAAAAATGCGGTAGTTCGATGACTCGTACGCCAGAAGTAATCGATGTTTGGTTTGATAGCGGTTCGATGCCATTTGCACAGTATCATTATCCGTTTGAAAATAAAGAGCTTTTTGAGGAACAATTTCCAGCTGATGTAATCGCTGAAGGTGTCGATCAAACGCGTGGTTGGTTTTATAGTTTATTAGCAGTAGCGGCTTTATATACCGGAAAAGTACCATACAAACGTGTATTATCTCTTGGGCATGTGTTAGATGAACAAGGACAGAAAATGTCTAAAAGTAAAGGGAATGCATTAGATCCAGTAGAATTAGTCGAGAAATTTGGTGCAGATGCATTAAGATGGGCACTTCTTGTTGATAGTGCACCTTGGAATGCAAAGCGTTTTTCTGAAAGAACTGTGCAAGAGGCGAAGTCAAAACTTGTAGATACACTTGTGAATGTATATAGCTTCTATGTTTTATATACAAACTTAGATAAATACAACCCAAAAGAAAAGTATGAGGTCAAGCGGACGAAATTAGATGAGTGGGTATTATCACGTCTTCATAGTACAGTGAAACAAGTAAGAAATGCATTAGACGAGTATCAATTTACAAATGCAGCGCGTGAAATTGCGGTTCTTGTAGATGAGGTTAGTAACTGGTATGTAAGACGTTCGCGCAATCGTTTTTGGGAGTCTGGCATGAATCCTGAAAAGGCAGCTGCATATGAAACGCTTCATGAAGTGCTTGTTACGCTTAGTAAATTACTTGCTCCGTTTACTCCATTTGTCGCGGAAGATATTCATCTTAACTTAGAAGGAAATAGTGTTCATTTAACAGATTATCCAACAGCGGATGAAAAGCTTATTCAAACCAAGTTAGAGCAAGAAATGAATGCCGTTTTACAAGTTGTTGAGCTGGGACGTAGCAACCGAAATCAGCATGGATTAAAAGTGAAGCAACCATTAGCAGAGCTTGTATTACTTGAGCACCATGAGCAGAAAGTGGACTGGGAATCCTATCGTGATATTGTTATGGATGAACTGAATGTAAAAGCATTTCATGTAGAATTAGATGAAACACAGTATACATCGTACCAATTAAAGCTCGATTTTAAGACTGCAGGACCGAAGTTCGGGAAGAACGTTAACGCTGTAAATCAATGGCTAAAACAATTATCGCAAGAAGAAGTACAAAACTTTGTTTCGACTGAAAAAGCATTGTGTAAGCTTGTATCTGGGGAAGAAGTTGTTGTAACGCTTGAAGATGTATTAGTAGAACAAGTACCCAAAGTAGGGTTTTCTAATACTACAAATGGACAATATACGGTAATGTTAGATACGAATGTGACAGATGAACTATTACAAGAAGGAGTGGCGCGAGAATTTATTCGAGCTGTTCAAGAGTATCGAAAACAATTGAATTTACCAGTTAATTTACGAGTAGATGTTATTTTGGATACAGAGGATGAATTACAAAACACTCTAACAAAGCATAAAGATTTATTAGAAGAAAATTTATTAGTAAAACAATTTACGTTTAAAGCATTGTCACAAGAAGATGATGAAATTTCGTTAGGTGAGAAAAAGGTTCGTATTAAACTGAGTCCAGCTAGCTAAATAAAAAATAGGATATAGATGGAAAGTTCGGATTTTTTACAAAAGTAACTTGAGAATGGATCGTAAAAAACTACAAGAATCCCTGCGGAATGTCGAGCAGGGATTCAGGGGTAAAGAGGGCTATTTGTATTTGTCGAAACATGTCGTTTTCAACAAGTTAATATTACCACCAATTTTCAGAAACTCATCATGTTAAATGTGTCTGAATTGTATATAAACTGTGTATAAATTTAAACAAAAAGGCTATTTTAATCAGAACCGAGGGGTATAAATGAAACATACTAAATCAAAACTTCATTTGAGTAGAAAGGGAGAATAGATATGGAGTATAGAATGATGTTCACCGAAACAAAAGTATATGGAGGAATTATAGAAGCCCTTAAATAATTCATACAGATACGTAATCAAGTGTTCGTAAAGGTATAAGCTTACATAAAATAGAAATACTATCGTTGTGTATGGTAAGCATTTCATTATACAGGAGAGATGTTGTATGACTACTAATAAGCGAAATGATTCAGAAAAGGAATTTGAACCTTCAATAATTAACTTAAATGATGAGTTAAATATAATTGATAATGGGGTTACAGAGAGAGTAGACGCTTATCAAAATTTGCAAGCTGAAGATACAGTTACACTTTTTTGGGGAGATGAATGGAATATAGAAGAAGCTGAGAAGAAAAAGATGCATTGTAATCGAGCAAATGACGTTAAACAATATTAATTAATATCGTGACTTAACATCATGGAACATCTGTCAGTCAATCATACAGAAACGATTTTAGGAATGTTATGAATAAAGAAACTGATGATTTCCTCAGACAAAAAAAAGCATCTCATTACTATTGAGATGCTTATTCAAATCAAGCATGAATTAACTATTATTATTTAAAAGAAATATAACGATTTATTTGATCATTCAAAGTTAGAAAGTGGACAAGGAGATTTTCATCCAAGTTTAACACATGTGGACAGATTTCTGTTAAGAGGTATTAGAAGCTCATTCGGTCTTATTAGCGAACAAACGTATCGAATTAAAAGTGCAAGTCTCCGATACATTACCTCAACTTTGGATTATGCCATGTGAAAAATAGTACGTGTTATCAGTAATTTATTACATAATGTTATTCGTCATTTCCTTATATGTGGAAAAAGGGTGATAAATTAATAACTTATCCAGTGATCTTTCTCATAACCCACTCTATAGGTCCTCTAGAAAATTTATTTCTCCATAAACCACTAAATAATATACTAAAAATGAAGAAACAGATAGCGAATATTAATACGAAAGATAAAGATTGATTTTCAAGTCTGTTTAAAAGGATCAATGTTCCGATGCCTAAAATGACGTGACTTACATAATGAGTTAAAGTTAATTGTCCGGTTTTAACGATGGTCCCAATAAACCAATTTGTTTCATGCCTTTCAATAATAAATAAGCAAAGGATCAAGATTATTAAAGAAGATCCGGTGGCAGATAAGATGTATAAAATGTTTGGTAAAATAGGTCCTGTATTAAATAAAAAGGTAGAAGCTTCTTTTCCGATATGGGGGATAAAAAAGTAAGTCAATGCTTTTGATAAGAATTCAGCAGTTAATGTAATGGTTAGACTGAATATTAATAGTTTTTTTCTAATTTTATGATCATGAAGATCCATTCGTCCAATCAACATACCAACTAAGAAGAACGAGAACCATGGGAAACACGTCCTTTAAATATGCTGTGCACAGCTTCAACCCATATTTGTTTATAGTCCATATTCGTATCAAACATCATGAAATTCCCTATATTATCAAGTACCAATGCAAGCATATGAGCTTTGGCTGTCAGATTATCATCCTCAATAAGCTGCAATGAATTTGCTTTAGTAAGAAGTGCTTCAAATCCCTTTAAATATTCTCTTTGTATGGAAAGGAGCCGTTCATTGTAATTGTTATTTCTAGATGCAAGTAACAAGTATTCTTGTAGGACACGGTTAAAATAAGGATCTTTATCTTGTTCATCGATTATGTTTACACCAATTTCAATACATTTTTCAATGAAATTGCTCTTTGTAAATTCATCAGTCTTAAAGAAGGTTGAAAATGGAACTGCTTGACATAGTTCATCAAATAAACCTTCAATTAATGCATCTTTAGATTTAAAGTAATAATAAATAGATGGTTTTGCGATTCCGACTTCCTCGGCAATCATTGTGTATGTGGTCTTAGCGATTCCATACTCCGCAAATAAACGATAACTTGCCTCGATTATTGCAGAAAGGGTTTCCTCACTTTTACTCATAATTGAGCCTCCTAACATGTAAGATTATATTCAGAATAGCATTCATTAAAATGTTTTTCAACCTATCGTTAGGTAAAAAATAGCCCGTTTTTTAATCCCGCTTAACGAGCAGTAAGATCCTCACCTCAAAATTCAGCAAAAGCAAAGAAGTTAGGCGTGGGATCAACTACCCGTAAAAGACCGTTGGATTACGTATGATTAATAATTAAATATTATAACCTTCTACTAATAGTGAGTTATATCTTTCGAAAGTATTTATCATTTTGATACACAAATATTGAGAAAATATTACGTTATCTATTAATTTAAAAAAGAGAAAGGTAATATAATAAGCCTTATAGAATTACTCGTACATTCAAAATTTATTAAGAGAGTGGAGAGTGGTTCTAATGTTCAAAAAAAGAGTAGTGGCAATCGCTACAGCAATACCATTAGTGTTAGGCACAATATCTACTACTGCTTCAGCGGTAGAAGAGAAACAAGTAAAGATAGACCGGTATTCTCCTCAAGGAAAAGCAGTCGAATATTTAAAAGCGAATGCCGCGCAATATTCATTAAAGCCAGATCTATCAGACCTACAGTATATTTCAACTACTGATACACAGGTAGCATCATATGTTAGATTTCAACAAGTAGTAAATGGTTCCCCCGTATTTTCAAGACAGGTAACCGTTACACTAAATGGAACTGGACAAGGAATGCTTGCCGTTTCTGATTATCAACCTGTTCAAAATGTGAAAGAAATAAAGCAAAAAATTAGTGAAAAAGATGCAGAGCAAAAATCAAAGGCATATGTTGGTGGAGAAAGTGAACAAAATTTATGGGCTCCAACGATGAAAGAATTTGGCTATATGATTGAAGAGGGAGTTGCCATTCCTGTATACCGAGTTGTAGTTCACTCTAATCAACCATTTGGTGCATGGGAAACATTCATTGACGCTGAAAATGGAAAGCTACTAAAAAAGGTAGATATAAACCGTAAAGCGGAGGGAACAGGCAAAGTATTCTTGCCTAATCCTGTCGTAACAAGCGGCAGTGTAACAGGGTTAAAGGATAATAATGATGCAGATTCAGCGGCATTAAATAATCAATTAAAAACAGTTACTTTAAAAGGTTTAAATGGAACGGGCTTTTTAGTTGGAGATTATGTCACAATTTCTTCAAAGGCAAAAACAAAATCTTCAACTCTTCAATTTAATTACACACGTTCAAATGATAGTTTTGAAGATGTAATGGCATATTATCATATTGATACTTTACAACGTTACATTCAACAAATAGGATTTAAGAACATTAACAATCGTTCTATTAAAGTAAATGTGAACGGAACGAGAGATGATAATTCTTTCTACTCTCCGTCAACGAAAGATTTAACATTCGGAACTGGTGGAGTAGATGATGCTGAGGATGCGGGAATCATCGCACATGAATATGGGCATTCGATTCAAGATAATCAAGTTCCGGGTTTTGGTAGTTCTCCAGAAGGTGGGGCGATGGGAGAAGGATTTGGAGATTTCTTAGGTGCAACTTATGAAGATGCTACATCAACTACAGGATATGGAAAAGCATGTGTAGGAGAATGGGATGCGACTTCTTATTCAAGTTCAAACCCAACATGTTTGCGTCGATTAGATAATAATAAGGTGTACCCAAGAGATGTGCAAAATGAAGTACATGCAGACGGAGAAATTTGGTCCCAAGGAGAGTATGAAATGGCACAATCCTTTGGCCGTGATGTAGCCACAAAAATCATTTTACAATCGCACTGGTCATTAACGCCAAATGCTAAATTCCGTGATGGGGCAAAAGCGATTAAACAAGCAGATGCTCTTCTATATGGTGGGCAACATGCAGCGGAAATTGATCGGATTTGGGCGGCAAGAGGAATCAGTACAAATTAAGAATATGAATAAGAATGAAAACCCGACATAATTGATGATATGTCGGGTTTTCATTTTTTATTTGTACCTACTATCAAAAATGTAAATTTAACTTTCTATTAATTTAGGAGCTTTACAGGTTTATTGATTTACTGACGCAAAGGCTGTTTGAGAGAAATTAGGTACAATTTGATTTAATACTTCTTCTAATGATTGATTATAGGTTAGTAAAAGTTCATCGAGGAAGTGCTGCCCTTCATTAGATGAAGTGAGAATGGTCTTTACTAGTTGTGGATCAAATATAGTATGTGGTGAGATTGCTAATGAGTTTACTGCCCAATACATTCCGTATAATTTGAAATCACGTTCGGTTGTGGCATATTTAAGAAATAAATCCATATATTTTTGGCCAAAAGAAATCCCTTTTAATTGTTGTGAACTCACATATTCTATACCTTTCCACTGCAAATCGGTAGCGCAATTGAGCCACCAAGCTGGTTCGATTACATCCTGCATTTTTTTGAGAACTCTTTGTTCAAAAAAAGGAGTAGGATTATTTTGTTGTTCTTGCAAGCAGGACTCGAGTACTTCTACTTCAATTGCAGCAACGGTCATTCCTTGACCGAAAATTGGATCGTAAATACAGAATGCGTCTCCCAAAACTAACAATCCCGAGGGCCATCGATTCATTTGTTCAAAGTGATGACGAAACAGTTCTGGGACACGATAACTCCGGGGAGAGGATATCGGTTCAAATTCGTGCAAAATTTCGCCAATTATCGGACTTGGGAGCTGGGAAATAGCCTGTTCAAACTCTTCAGAATTTGTAGGAGGATAATGTCCACCTGGACTATAGAGTAATACCTCGGCAATATTATTTTCAATAAAGGAAAAGACGCCTGTAAAAGTTCCGTTAGTGGGCTGCCCTGCAATATTGATTGTGTCCCATTTTTCTGTGAGATGTAGTAGGTGGGAGGGAACCTTATAGCGGCGAGTACTATATCCAAGGGAGACTTTCAAGCGATCTGAATCTGGCACATCATAACCCTGATCTTGAAGCCAATTTACGAGTTTAGAGGAACGACCACTAACATCAACTATCAAATCAGCATTTAGTGTTCGTACTTGTTCAGATTTTCCGCGTTCTGAGACTTGGACGCCTGTAACAGTTGTTTGATCAATCGTCATTAATAAACCAATTACGTTATGATTTGTGAGAAAACTAATATTAGAAATTTTTTGTACTTGTTTACGAAGTGTCCATTCAAGCAAAGCTCTACTGAATTTGACATCATTCCGTGGATATTGCATTTCTATCGTACCGTATTGATTCATGTTATGGATGGTTTTGTTTAGTACTGAGGGTGCACCTTGTGCTACTAAATCATTTTCATAGCCTGGAAAGAGTCGTTCTGTAATTAACTTACCACGCTGGGTAAAACGATGTGGATGGAAGGCTTGTGGAGTGCCAGAGCGATTGTTAGGTCTTTCTGGAAAAGCATCTTTATCGACTATAAGCACTTCTTTATAGTAGGTAGAAAGTACTCTTGCAGTTAGTAATCCTCCAATACCGCCCCCAATGATAACCACTAGCTCTGTTTTTCCTGTTGTTAGTGCATAATTGGTATGAGTCATAATCGTAAACCTCCACTTATAAGATGAATTTTAATCAGTATTTTTTCATTACATACTGGTTATTAGTGATTGACTTTGATTTTTCCTGCATGCTAAATCGAATACTATGCATTAAGGTCATTTGATGGAGCCATGCTGAGAAGTTGAAAGGTAGTTAGAGTTTTAAAGGAAAAAAGAATGATACAAAAAAGCGTCATTCTTTCCTAATATTTTTTAGAAAGAACAACGCAATTTTACATTTAATATATTTGTTTTATGAGTTTGAAGATACAGATATGATTATTGCAAGGAATCTTTTCTAATCTAGTAGAAGAATTTTATTTTTGAGATCCCTTAAAAACAAAATGTTCTTTAAACTTTCTTCCCTCAACTTTTTGACCATTTCGCATTGCACGGAAAGGATGTTCTTGCCATGTAATCATGACATCTACTTCGCTTGTTTTTACGGAAACAGGAAAATTCGCATGTTCAAACCCTGTTTTCCCACTTGCTAATCGAGCTTCTTTTAAAGAAAATAGTTCATATTTTGTTTCCGTGTTTGATTCATTTCGGAATACTTCTACTTGGACGTTATATACTTCATCTTTTCCGATATTTTGTACTGAGAAGTGATACGTGTGAAAAACACCTTTTTTAGGTGGTAACATGTTTTTGTCTGTTTTCTTTACTTCGTCAATATTGACTTTCCATTGTTTTGAATTCTGTGAGATGGGTAATGATTGTGGGGAATAAGCGTATGCTTGATTTGTCATTATCGTGCATAATAGTAAGAGTAAGAAACTTATAATTTTTCTCATGTATAGACCTCCAGAAGAAATTTACTAATAATATGCCTAGGAAAACAAATTGCTATGTAATGAAATAGTTTCTTTCTGAGTGGGAGGGGAAGTCATGATGCAAAAGAACTTGAAGAATTGGCAAACTAAACTGATGTTGTTTTAGTGAAAGGTTCGCGAGGAATGACATTAGAAGAAATTGTTTCAGAATGGACTTGAGATTGAAATCAGAAAATAAAGAAAAAACATCTTGCATTTTCTCTCTTAAAGGAATAGAATACTCTGTAAATATAAAAAGTGATGAATAGGAAAAGTACATCATGTAAGGGTCTACAGAGAGCAATCGACTGCTGAAAAGATTGCGATACCGCATGATGGAAAGACACCTGTGAGCGTTGCTTTGAACGTGAAGATTAGTAAAAGCAAACGGTACCTACCGTTATCAGGTTTAAGATGGTCAGTATGACAATTTGGGTGGTACCGCGGAAAAATCCGTCCCTATTTATAGGGGCGGATTTTTGTATTCTTTGAAAGGAGGTGAGTGGCCGTGGATGATGATGATGACAACAATCATGCAAATAAATATGAGAACATGGGAGGGAAAAATAATGGACCAAACAATGAAGCGGTCACTCGTTTGTGAATGTAAAACAGCTAGTAAAAAGGTGGTCTTACTACAAGGTTGGGTGAAAAAAATTCGTCATTTGGGGAATATCAGTTTTTTATTATTACGTGACCGAACAGGTGTTATTCAATGCGTGTTAGAAAAAGAATTAGCGGGATATAAAGTAGACGTAGAAAGTGTTGTTCAAATTATTGGTGAAATTGTGGAAACCACAAAAACAGAATTAGGTGTGGAACTGCTTGTAGAAGAAGTAAAAGTGTTAAATACTTCTGAGCCACTTCCTTTTGAAGTGAATAAAAGAAAGTTACAAGTTGGTTTAGATCAAATGTTAAATGAGCGCGTCATATCGCTTCGGCATGAACGGATACAAGCCATTTTTACGATTCAATCTACGCTCGTACAGGCATTTAGTGATTTTTTAATAGAGAACGATTTCACACGTGTATTTACACCGGAAATTGTTTCGCAAGGAGCAGAAGGGGGAGCAAATGTTTTTAAGCTTCCATATTTCCAAAAAGAAGCGTATTTAGCTCAATCTCCACAGTTTTATAAACAAATGATGGTCGCAGGTGGATTGGAACGTGTTTTTGAAATTGCCCCTGTTTATCGTGCTGAACATCATAACTCTTCCCGTCATTTGAATGAATATATATCACTCGATGTAGAAATCGGTTTTATTGAAGATTTTTATGAAGTGATGGAATTAGAAAAGGATGTTCTACATTATATGTTTGAAAAGGTAGAACAAAAGTGTGAAAAAGAATTACAGCTATTGCAAGTTACGGTTCCTATCATTACGGAAATTCCAAAGGTTACACTGGCAGAGGCGCAGCGTATTTTGAAAACAAAGTATCGAAAAGGATCACCGGTAGGGGATTTAGATACAGAAGGTGAAAAGTTACTTGGAAAATATGTGAAGGAAACATACGGTAGTGATTTTGTCTTTATCACACATTATCCGAAAGAAGCAAGGCCGATGTATACGATGCCGAATAAAGAAAATCAAGCTGTTACGGACTCTTTTGACTTATTGTATAAAGGATTAGAGATTACATCAGGTGCGCAGCGAATTCATGAGTACGATATGTTACTTACTTCTTTTAAAGAAAAAAGATTACATTATGAAAAATTCCAGTCATATATCGATACATTCCGGTATGGTTGTCCGCCGCATGGGGGATTTGGAATTGGACTTGAAAGACTTGTATATAAGTTTCTAGAATTATCGAATGTTCGGGAAGCAGGTGCATTTCCAAGAGATTGTACGCGTCTCATACCATAAAGTGAAAAGAATCTTCGCGCTTGTTGCGAAGATTCTTTTTTAGTGATAGAGGCGACTAGGAAAGCGCCGATCATAATTGGTAATGTATGTAGATAAGAATCAAGTAAATATGGAAATAAGTCAAGGTCAGGTGATTGAAAGTTAGAACTAACTTTGTAAGTTATTTTAGTGGGATTAAATAAAGAAGAGATGACGTTTAGTATTGAGTCTACGTATTGACTCATATTAAATTGTAATAATGGCGGGGGCTCCATTCCTTGTATAGTTAATGGTTTTTGAGATACTCCTAAAAATAATTTTGGTAAGCCACAAATAGAAATAATGCCAATGATAATGAAAATAGATCGAATGATAAAGAAACATATTTTTTTAAAAAACCTCTTTTTCGACAAAAAAATAAATAACTTACTTGACAGTCATAAATATAACCGATATAATTCGTAGTAATTTCAAAAGAAATTATATTCAGAATATTAGAGTGCGTTGAATAGGAGTAGTAAGGTCATGTGTTTGTAAAGAGAGCTATGGGTTGGTGTGACATAGTCAAATGACATCCTGAACTCGCCTAGGAGCAGTAAGGTGGAACAGAAGTCTAATTCTTAGTAAATCTTAACGGTTAACCTTCGATAACAGGTTTGTAATCAAACGATTACTGCTAAGGTGGATTCATAATGGAATCAATAAGGGTGGTACCGCGTTAAGTAAATGGCTTAGCGTCTCTTTATATAAAGAGATGCTGGGCCATTTTTTATTATATATAGGAAGAAATGGAGGTTTTATTTGGATTGGTCAATAATATTTATTTATTAATATAAAAAGATGTAATTAGGAGGAAAATAGGATGAAACAGACGGAGCAGTGGACTTCGAAATTAGGTTTTATAATGGCTGCAGCAGGATCGGCAATTGGACTTGGGGCAATATGGAAGTTTCCTTATATTGCTGGAAAGAGCGGGGGAGGAGCATTCTTTTTAATCTTTATATTGTTTACGGTATTAATAGGTCTTCCGTTATTGATAGCTGAATTTATGATAGGGCGCAGTACACAAAAGCAAGCAATTGGAGCATTTAAAAGTATCGCACCAAATACAGGCTGGCATTGGATTGGACGTCTTGGCGTTGGAACCTGTTTTATTTTGTTATCATTTTATAGTGTTGTTGGTGGTTGGGTATTAATCTATTTATTCAGAGGGATAACTGGGCAACTGATTATACCGCAGCAAAATTATAGTTCACTATTTACAGAAACAATTGGGGATCCAGTTTGGGCAATTGTTGGCCATTTTGCTTTTATGTTTATTACGATTTGGGTTGTATCAAAAGGGGTACAAAACGGAATCGAAAAAGCGAGTAAATATATGTTACCAGCATTGTTCATTTTATTTGTTGCTCTTATTGTACGCTCTTTAACACTTGATGATGCGATGAAAGGAGTCAAATTCTTCTTACAGCCGGATTTCTCAAAAATCACATCAGAAAGTATTTTGTTTGCAATGGGGCAATCATTCTTTGCTATTAGCATTGGGATATCCATCATGGTCACGTATAGTTCTTATTTAAATAAAAAAGAAAGTTTGCCACGTTCAGCGGTAACAATTGTTGGACTAAACTTATTTGTTTCTTTATTCGCTGGTCTAGCTATTTTCCCAGCAGTATTTTCACTAGGAATGAAACCGACAGAAGGACCAGGGTTACTATTTATTGTGTTACCTTCAGTTTTTAGTCAAATTCCATTTGGTAGCTTTTTCTTAACAGTATTTCTTGCACTATTCACATTTGCAACATTAACATCTGCGTTTTCACTACTTGAAACGGTTGTTTCAGCACTAGCGAATGGACAGCAAGAAAGAAGAAAGAAATTGTCATGGATCATTGGATTTTTAATTTTCTTAGTTGGTATCCCATCTGCACTTTCATTTGGTGTATGGAATGATATTACAATCTTCGGTAAAAATATTTTTGATGCGGTAGACTTTTTATCTAGTAATATTTTAATGCCACTTGGAGCTTTGTTTATTAGTATTTTCGTCTCATTTAAAATGGAGAAAAAGGTATTAGAAGCAGAATTTTTTGTTGGCGGTAATTACGGGAAAGCATTATTCACTTGCTGGGCATTCTTGCTTCGATATGTTGCGCCGATCGCAATTGTCATTGTCTTTTTGAATGTGATTGGGATTATTTAAATATAGATGATTGAATATTTAGAAATTATCTAACGTATTTAAGAAAAAACCAACCGAATTATTAAAAAATGCGGTTGGTTTTTATCCTGTATAAGTAAATCAATTTTATTTATTAAAAGTTATTTTCCCTGTAACATTATGTACTTTTATTTTATCGCTTTTTGCACCTAAGATGGTAACATTCTTTTCGATATTATTGATATCGGCTGAACCATCACCAATTTTGGCTCTTATAGATCCTTTTATATCTTTAATAGCGACTTTGCCGTTGTTATTATCAAGATTAATGTCAGACTTTGTATGCACAATATCTACATTTCCATCTCTATTTGTTACACTGACAGTTCCATTAACGTTGGAAATGTCAATATTACCGTTGACATTAAGTATATTTATATCTGAATCGAGGTTAGAGACTCTGATATCGCCGTCTCTATGAGTTTTTTTAAATTCAACTTTTATGTTTTTAGGTAATGATAGTTTGACATCAACCCAAGTTTCGCTATTGCTAAAAAATTGTCCATCAAAAGAAGTGTTTAAAGTTGCAATTCCATTTTTGGCTGAAAGATCTAGTTTTAATTTATCCATGCTGATACCTTTAGCCTTTGCAGTAATAGAAGCTTCTATTTTATCTGATTTAAGGTTTGTTGAAATATGGATATTACCGTTACGGTTATCTAGTTTTAAAGTTTTAACATCAGTAGTGGGTAGCTCTAGTTGTTGTTCCATTGTTTCACCTTCGGAATTTGAACAACCAGTAAGTATAAGAGTTATTAATATACAGAATTTAATCCATCTTTTTTTCAATGTATTTTCCTCCAGTCTTTAATAAAAAATTTAAGCGACATCTTTTTTTACGAATATGGGGTATGCAATTCCATGCATGATGAATATATGAATTAAGATAAATAGTATAGAAAAACTGAAAGTCATGCCTTCTACAGGGGGATTCTCATATACGAAACTTGATAAATCCGTATGAGAGAAGATGAAATATTTTGTCCAGCTGAAACCTTTTAATGAGATACTCATGACAAAACCCGCAATTGCTACTAAAAGAGAAAATACGATAGAGAATGTAGTGCTTTTAAACGTCGCTGAAATCATAAATGCTAAAGTTGCAACAATAATTAAGTAAGGCATCTTAAATAATAAGCTACCAATTAGTGCCTGAAGGACGCTTGTTTTTTGAACGGCATGATCTTTGACAAATAAGTATTCACCATTTATTCCATCAAAGCCTAAAAGAATGCCACTAAATAGAATGGAAAGAAGGAACGTTATTACGATTAAGAAAAATCCAAATAATAAAGTAGAAATATATTTAGAAAAGTATATTTGTGTGCGAGTAGCGGTTCGTGTTAATAAAAATTTAATTGTACCGGATTGAAATTCACTTGCAACAATTTCACCAGCTATTATGAGTGTAAGAATGGAGAGAGCTATTAAAAAATTTGTACTTTGTCCAATCGTAAAGAACCATGCATTGTTTGTTGGCTTTATATTACTGTCAATGTAATAATTATTTAGTAAAAGTTTTTTTTCATTTTCTATTTTTTCAATAGGTAATTTTAGAGATTCTTTTTCAACTTGAAGTAATGCATTTTCTTCAATAAGAGATATCTTCCAGTCATCCCCATAATTAACTTGGCTGGAAAGCTTTACGTTTAGGAATTGAATGAAAATAAATACAACTATAACACCTACCATAATCCAAGTTCTTTTTCGTTTGAAAATTTTCATATTTTCATTTTTTATTAGATTAATCATTGTGCACTCCATCTCCAGTCATTTCAATAAATTTGTCTTCTAAAGTTGTTTTAATGGTTTGAACACCATAAACATTCACTCCATTTTTGGCTAATGTATCGCAAATTGCAGGTATATGTTCTTTACTTATTTTGATCGTAAGGACATTTTGATTTGTTATGATTTCTTCACCTATTACTAATTTTTGTAAGAGTGGGATTGCTAAGTCTGTCCGATCTACTTCAAATTGTACAGATTGTATCTGTTCTTTTGTAATATCCTTTATATCATGTATACCAATTAGATTTCCTTTGTCTAAAATAGCGATGCGATCACACATCATTTCCATTTCGGCCATTAGATGGCTTGAAACAACAATTGCTACATTTTCGTCTGCGGCTAGTTGCTTTAAATGAAGTCTTAAATCACGAATGCCTTGAGGGTCCAGCCCATTAGTAGGTTCATCTAAAATGAGAAGGGAAGGTTTGTGAACTAAAGCGATTGCAAGAGCAAGCCGTTGTTTCATCCCGAGAGAAAAAGTGGAAACTTTATTATGAATACTTTTTTCTAACCCAACTAAAGAAATAACTACATCTAAACGTTCTTTAGGAACATTCGGTGTCATTCTAGAGAAGTGAAGGAGGTTATCATAGCCAGATAAAAAGTTGTATAAATCAGGATTCTCAACAATCACTCCAACATGTTTCATAGCTTCTTTAAAGTCTTTGCTTGTGTCTTTTTTGTTAATTGTGACTGTTCCACTGGTTTTAGAGATCAAGCCAACAATCATTTTAATTGTAGTTGTTTTTCCAGCGCCATTTGGGCCTAGAAGACCAAGAATTTCTCCTTTTTGAGCATCAAATGATATTCGATTAACAAGTGTGCACTTTCCAATTTTCTTAGTTAAGTTCTGTACTTTTAAAATACACATATTTTGTTCACTCCCTTAATATTAGTGATACCTTTCGGCTACTAACATAGCAAAAAGAATGTAATATAAGGCAGTGACAAAGTGTCATAACCTTGCTATGATGAAAATGAAAATATAGGAAAAACAGGGAATATATATATAATGTTCATTTGGATAGGGGGGCATATGAAAGTTGAACGACATAAAAAATAAGTTACTTTGGCAGGAATGGGGAATAATACTCATTCGGATTACTTGGATTGTTGCAATTGTTACTTTGACATATCAAGATAATCCAAACTTTCCACTTGAGATTGTTTTTATAAGTACATTTTTGTCTTATGTCATACCTGTCATATTATATAAATTACAAAGTGAGTTATATGTAGTAACAGAAATTATTTTAGTGGGGGGACTTTCACTTTATTTTGCATATACGTATCATTTGGCTCAATTTTTATCTCCTGCAATTTTAACGCTTGCATTTTTTTGCCGTGGAAAAGTAAACTTCTATGCATTACCTGCAATGATAATTATCTATGTATTGGGAGTTTTCTTTAATTTTGGGTTTAATCGCAATAAGCTGCTTCTAAGTATATTTGATGTTCTTTTTATATATGGTGTAGGGCATTTACTACAAAGAGCTGTTTATTCTATGGATGCTATTAAGCAAAAATTGAATTTGATTAAAGATAAGAATGCGATTTTAGAACAATACTCGTCCCAAGTAGAAAGAATAACTTTGCTTGAAGAAAGAGATAGGATGGCAAGAGAATTATATGACACGATAGGTTATAAATTTACTTCGGTTATATTGAGTATGGAAACATTACGACCACATCTAACAACGCAAGAGGGAAAAGAAAAGTTACAAGAAATATTAGATATATCACGATCTGCATTAGATAATATTCGAAGACAGGTTCATGAAATGGATCCTCAAGAAGAATCAAATCTAGATGTGTCTTTATTGAACTTAATAGAAGAGTTTAAAAGTACTACAAATGTTCAGGTAGTATTTCGTACAGTTGGAGGATATTATCCAATTGCTAAAAAGTTGAAGAGGATTTTCTGTCGTTGTTTACAAGAGGCAATGACAAACGCAACAAGACATGGGGGAGCAGAAACGATACAAGTACTTTTACAATATCATAAAAATCATGTAATGCTTCAAATACAAGACGATGGTATCGGAATGGAAGTCATACAAGAGGGATTTGGTCTATCGGGAATGAGAGAACGGCTAAGTGAATATCAAGGGAGCTTGAGTATTGATTCTACTAAGAATGCAGGAACAATTATAACCTGTATCATTCCTGGTTTACATAAAGAGGAATCATTTGTGCAAGATGAGATTCGCATATTAATAGTAGATGATCAACCTATCATTTCGGATAGCTTAGAGCTTTTATTGAGGGAATACGGTTTTCGCGTATCTGTTGCGAATAGTGGAGTACAGGCTTTAAAACAATGTGAAGAAAAGCAACCACATGTTGTTCTTATGGATATACAAATGCCTGAGATGAATGGGATTACAACAACGAAGGAAATCAAACATAGATGGCCAGGTACCAAAGTAATCATGGTGACAACTTTTGAAGAAACTTCTAGTGCCTCTGAAGCAATTGAAGCGGGAGTTGAGGGGTATGTTCTTAAATCCGTTCAACCAAAAGAGTTAGTAGCTGCTATTCAGTTAGTGAACTCAGGAGGGACGATGTTGTCCCATGACATAGCGAATCGTTTATTTAAAGAATATAGTCCAATACCGAAAAAGCTTCCTTATGAATTGACTCCCCGTGAAATGGATGTATTAGGTTGTCTCAAAGAAGGGCTTCGCTATAAAGAAATTGCAGCAAAGCTATTCTTATCGGAAGGAACTGTAAGAAATTACGCTTCTTCTATTTATATGAAGCTTCAAGTATCAGGAAGGGGAGAAGCTGTAAAAAAAGCATTGGATGAAGCTTTTTTATAAAAACGTAAAATTAAAATTGAATGTAGTATTTTCAAACGGAGGATAGAAAGATGTATTGTTGTATTACAGATACATAACATGTACGGATTCGTGGTCCTCCTATTTGTATATGGTGTCGAAATATAAAAATAGGAGGAGAAAGAGATGAAACAAGAAAAAGAAGTACCATTACAAGGTAAAATGGTGGAAGTGCGCGGGAAAAAGCTGTATGTGGAGATGCATGGATCACTAGAGAATCATCCTGTATTGTATCTTCATGGAGGTCCTGGTGAGATGTGTTTTGATTTTTCCTATCATCAAGCACATAGATTACAAGATTTTTTTTGTCTCATTGCCATGGATCAACGCGGGGTAGGGCGTTCAGAGGAAATTGGACAGCAAGAGCGGTTTGGACTACGAGATCTTATTGAAGACTGCGAAGAGTTAAGGGAGATGTTAAACACTGAGAAATGGTCTGTTATTGGGCATTCTTTTGGAGGATTTTTAGCATTGTTATATGCAGTAATGTATCCACAATCTATTCGAAAAATCATTTTTGAAGGACCCACTTTTGATTTTTCCTTAACAAGTAGAGCTTTATTAAAAAAGACAGGAGCCCTGTTAAAGAAGTATGGAAAAGAACAGCAGGGGAAAAAATGTATAGCTATTTCAGAGAGTAATGCTAGTTCAGAGGAATTACTAGAAGCATATTTAAGATTGAGTGATGAATTAGAAGAACACAGAATAGAAATCTATAATAACGTTGAGGATGAAACAGATTATAGTTTGTATAGTGAGGAAGAATGGGGAAAGTTTTATGATCGTTCCGATATTCATTTTACAAGACTGAAAGAGGAAGGGAAAATTCATCAATCATTATTATCAAAATTAAAAGATGTGGAGAATCCGATGTTGCTCATCATGGGAAAACACGATGTGGTAACCTGTAAAAAACAAATCGAAACATTTAAAAGAGATGTTCAAAATGGTAAAATTATTGTCTTTGAAGAGAGTGGTCATACACCGCATTATGAAGCAGCGAATCAATTTGCAGAAACGGTAATTGATTTTTTGAAGTAAATTAAGAAAAGGTGCTTCATAAAAATGAGAAGCGCCTTTTTTCTTCATGTTTAAATTTCAGGATGGAAGATTGTAATGTTAGGCCATTTACTTTGCCAGTTCTTTTTTTGTAATCTTTTTTTATACATATTAGTGCGCTCTTTCATTTCGAGGAAATGAGGTGTTGGCTTCACTTGTAACGTGAGAACATCTTCTATTCCGTGAGGGGCGGTTAATACAACATTATCTTGTTTATCTAATGTAACTCCAAGAGCAGTCGCTGTTTCTGGGAATTTAGAAATTGCATCGACTGAAGATGAATAAGGTGGCATGTTATTGACTACATGCATGCGAGCCTGATTTTTCACTGACCATGGAATAGTAGAATCTATACTTTTAAGCTTATTTTCTAATTTTTCTTCGGTGGATACACTTATATGTAATGGGTCAAAATAGATGATATCTATATCTGGCGTTAGAGTTCTTACTTCGTATCCATGAAGAACATCCCAAATCTTAGAACGAACAAATCCAGCACAAATCCACCAATCAGGTAGTTGTAGGGATTTTGCTGTCTGTAATATTTCCATCATTCAAGTATCGTTTTGTATGAGTTTAATAATATCTTGTTCTGTTTTAATATACATACATTTCCCTCCTTATTAAATGTAACTTTTCATTTAAGTAATTTAAGAATTTTTGAATATAGTATATCTTTCTCTTCATCAAGTATTGCTTCTGTTAATCGAGCTGTCATAATGAGTATCATTCACTGATCCCCACCATCAAGGATGATGTAGTGGTCATTTAATGCATGAGTTTAATAATCCATAAAATCCAATATGCGCCAGGTACAAATATGAGCTGAGCTAATAATGTACCGAGAAACCTTGAAATCATAAGCAAACCGAACATTTTCCCCATTGTATCAGCGCCGTTTTCTGATTGAAGCGCACGCTCTGTTAAAAGGGCAATACGCGGATCTAACAGTACAGTCAATAAGATTGTAGCAAATCCATTAATAAGGCCAGAAGCCGTGATTGCTTTCGTTGCAAATTTCGGGCTCAAATAAGAAGCATATAAGGCGGAAAGGACCCCTGCGGTATAAATTGCGGTTGCAAACATATTAATGAGCATAATTCGTTTTGGAATACCGCCAATTCGCATACGGTGGATCATTTCGAATTTTGGAAAACGAACATATTTTTTTGTATACTTCAATTTTTGCACATTGTTTGTTTTCATCATTCGAATGAATGAACCATCTATCTCAAAGTTTTGAATGACATATCCAAATAGCTTCGTTAAAGTCGGATATAAAATAATTGCGAGAAGTGTGCCGATAGAAGCGGATAATAAAACAAGACGCATCGTACTTTCTAAATTAACAGAAGCACCACTCTTCGCCCGATCAATAATCCCACCAAGTAAAAAAGCTTGTAGTAAGTTGGATGTTCGCGAAATGAGTAATACCATCCCAACAACGGATAATGCAACGGCAATTTTCTTTAAACGAACGCCTGCAAGTCGAATACTATAAGAACTCGTTTCGACTGCATGGATGATAATTGTAAAAGCCATTATGAAAATTAATGTTATCGTCATTTTTGATCACCATTTTTCTATGAAATTATATTTATCATACAATTGGATTATATCTATTTTTGGATCGATTTGAAGAGAAACAAATGATGTGTGCAGAAAAACGATAAAATTCCAAAGCGAACGAATATTTTGATAATGATAGAAAGGGTGGAGATTTGTCAATTAGGGGTGATGTGTTATGTATACATATTATAGTAATCGTGCCAAAGAGTATGAAACGGTATATGATAGAGACGATGCAGTGAGACAAGCGGAACAATTCATATTACAACAAAAACTGAAAGAGTTATTTCGTGAGAAGGAAATTCTAGAAGTCGCTTGTGGTACAGGATATTGGACGCAATATGTAGTGGAAGTCGCTGCGTATATTACAGCAATAGATTACTCTGAAGAAGTACTAGATGTAGAAAAAGCAAAGGAACTTCCAAAAGAAAGAGTTTCTTTTCATAAAGGAGACGCATTTGAGTTGGGAAGATTCCAGAAAACATTTCAAGGAGCATATGCAAACTTTTGGTTCTCGCACATTGCAAAAGAAGAAGTCACTAATTTTCTAGAACAATTTCATAAAGTGTTAGAAAAAGGAGCAATGATTTGCTTCGCAGATAATATGTATAATGAAGGAATTGGTGGACAGCTTTTATATAAAGATGGAGATGAAAATACGTATAAAGTTCGTTCACTTGCTAGTGGAGAACATTATGAAATTATAAAGAACTATTATACGAAAGAAGAACTGATAGCTACCTTTGAACTTTTTGCAATAGATTTAGAAGTTCATATGGGTGAATGTTTTTGGTGGATTACATACACAGTAAAGTAAATGGGGGAGAATGGATGTATACAACATTTTTATTTGATTTAGATGGAACATTAACAGATCCGAAAGAAGGAATTGTAAATTCGGTTTTATATGCATTGCGAAAAATGGGAATAGATGAACCGAATCAGAAAGAGCTAGATTCTTTTATTGGTCCACCAATTCAGCATTCGTTTGTAGATAGATACGGAATGGACGAAAAACAAGTAGAGCAAGCTGTTACATATTTTCGTGAATATCTAAAGCGAAGCGGCCTACTTGAGAATAGTGCATATGAGATGATTCCCTATATTTTACAAGAGTTAAAAGATGAAGAGAAACGATTATTTGTTGCAACTTCAAAACCCACTGTATTTGCAAAACAAGTTTTAGAACACTTTAACTTGATTCATTTTTTTGAAGAAATTGTTGGTAGTAATTTAGATGGAACCCGAATAAAGAAAGATGAAATTATTGAATGTATTTTGCATACAAATCCAGAGTTGCAAAGAGAAGAGGTAGTGATGATTGGGGATAGAAAGCATGACATGATAGGAGCTAATTGTAATGGGATTGACTCTATCGGTGTATTGTATGGATATGGGAGTGAAGAAGAATTAAAAGAAGCAGGAGCGACACATATTGTGAAACATGTCGAAGAGTTGCGAAGCTTTTGTGCAAAAGACAGAAGTTTTAAAATATAAAACAAAAAAGCAAATCCCTTTATAACGAGTAATAGTTAAATGTTTTCGTTTAAAGGGATTTTTCATATGTAATAGAATAGTAATAAATATGCTGTTTTAATTATAAAAATTTTGTTAGAAAAGGAGGAGGAATGTCAGTATTTGAATCGTTATAAAAGCGATATTTTGTAGGGATACATAGAAAAAATCCGGATTAAAAAGATTGAATTTTCAATCAAAGGGAGGTGAGAGAATTGGAGCTAGTTATTATTTTATTAGCACTTAGTTTACTTATGTTTGTTGCCTATAGAGGATTTTCTGTTATTTTATTTGCACCGATTTTTGCTCTATTTGCAGTATTTTTAACAGAACCTAGTTTTGTACTGCCTTTCTTTTCGAATATTTTTATGGAGAAAATGGTAGGCTTTATTAAGTTGTATTTTCCAGTTTTCTTACTAGGTGCTATTTTCGGTAAAGTAGTAGAAATGTCTGGAATTGCAGATTCCATTGCTAAGACAATTATTGAAATAGTAGGTGAAAAACGGACCATTTTGGCTATCGTTTTAATGGGTGCTGTTTTAACTTATAGCGGTGTCAGTGTTTATGTTGTTGTGTTTGCAGTATATCCATTTGCTGCAAAGTTGTTTCGTCAAGCGAATATTCCGAAGCGCTTAATACCTGGAACAATCGTTCTTGGAGCTGTCACGTTTACGATGGATGCACTCCCAGGATCACCGCAAATTCAAAATGTAATCCCGACAACATTTTTTAAAACAGATATTTATGCAGCACCTATACTTGGTATTATTGGTGCTATTTTTGTCTTAACGTTAGGATTGATCTATTTAGAGAGTCGACGTAAGAAGGCGAAAGCAGCTGGAGAAGGATATTTTGGTTTTGAAGATGGGAATTCTGAAATGGCAGCATCACTGGAGTTAGAGCAAAAGAATCATACTTCTCTTCAAAGTATTGAGATTTCAAGAGTACAGCAAGTCGTTGCTTTTGTACCACTTATTTTAGTAGGAGTTATGAATAAGTTTTTTACAATAACAATACCAAAATGGTATCCAAATGGTTTTGATTTTTCCTCAATTGGAATGAAATCGTTTGGTAAGGTAGAGTTAAGCGCAGTACTTGGTATTTGGTCGGTAGAATTAGCACTCATCATTGGGATTATAACAACGCTTTTATTATATTGGAAGCGTGTTGTAACAGGATTTCAAGCAGGATTGAATACAAGTATTGGAGGAGCATTGCTTGCAACAATGAATACAGGAGCAGAATTCGGTTTTGGTGGCGTAATTGCAGCACTTCCAGGGTTTGCGATTATGCGAGATAGCATTTCTGCAACATTTACCAATCCACTCGTAAATGGAGCTGTGACAACGAATATTCTTGCTGGTATTACAGGTTCGGCTTCAGGTGGAATGGGAATTGTTTTAAGCGCTATGGGTGATAAATTTATTGCAGCGGCAGAACAATATCATATTCCGCTTGAAGTTATGCACCGTATTGTCTCAATGGCATCGGGGGGAATGGATACACTGCCACATAACGGAGCAATTATTACAATCCTTACTGTTACAGGGTTAACGCATAAACAATCGTATCGTGATATATTTGCTGTGACAATATTGAAAACGGTCGCTGTATTTTTAGTAATTGCCTTTTATACATTTACAGGAATCTACTAATAAATTTATTAGTCTGGGGAAGGAAATAATTAATCGAAGTGGAATATTACATTTGATAATTTATACAATGGAAATTTCACATTATAAAATATTTAGTAGGGAAAGAAGGGGTGGAGTATTTGCAAGAAATCGCTGAATTTCGTATGCCAAAGAACGTTTTGTATGGGAGAAATTCACTTGATAAATTAGGGGAACAAGCAATTAAATTAGGAAAAAAAGCTTTTATTATCAGTGATTCTATTATGAAAAAGCTTGGCTATATCGATGCGTGCGTGAAACTACTAAAAGCGAAAAAAATAGATGTTATTACTTATGAAAATGTAAATGCGGAACCAACAAACATTCATATTTTGGAAGCGTTAACGATTTGTGCAGAGTCGAAATGTGATTTTATCATTGGGCTTGGTGGAGGAAGTTGTATTGATGCGGCAAAAGCTGTAGCAGTGCTTTCTACAAATGGTGGAGAGATTGAAGAGTATGCTCAAAATCATGTGGAAATAGAAAAGCAACCATTACCACTTATTGCAATTCCGACAACATCTGGTACTGGATCGGAAGTGACCAGTGTTGCTGTTATTACAAATACAAAAACAGATGTCAAAATGATGATTAAGCACCCAAATTTCACGCCACAAATCGCGATTATCGATCCCTTATTGACACGTTCTGTTCCACCGAATATTACTGCAGCAACAGGTATTGACGCACTATGTCATGCAATTGAAGCATATCTTTCTAGATTTTCGCAACCGCTTACAGATGTACTAGCACTTGCGGCAATTGGAGCGATTATGAAACACTTGCGGATTGCCTATGGAAATGGGACAAATATAGAAGCACGAGAAGCAATGATGATTGCTTCCTTACAAGCTGGCATTGCTTTTTCAAATGCATCGGTCACTTTAGTTCATGGAATGTCACGTCCAATTGGAGCGCTATTTCATGTACCCCATGGTATATCAAATGCGATGTTACTACCAGCAGTTTTAGATTTTACAAAAATTTGCTCAGTCAAACGCCTTGCAGATGTTGGGCGGATTATAAATCCGGAATTACATTCATTATCTGATGAAGAGCTTGCTAACCATGCTATTTTTGAAATAAAGAAACTCTGTTTGGATCTACGTATTCCTAATCTTAGGGAGTACGGAATTGATCAGGTTGAATTTGAAAATGCTCTTTTAAAAATGGCGAAAGATGCATTGGCCAGTGGGAGTCCGAGTAATAACCCACGCATCCCTTCTTATCATGAGGTGAAAAAATTGTATCGTATATGTTTTGACTATCAATATGAAAATTCTATAAGTACCTCAATAGAATTCTGAATATTATTAAAATATTTCCACGGAAATGAAAAGGGGTGCAGGAGATGGAATTAGTAATTATTTTATTGGCTCTTTGCATGCTGATGTTTGTTGCCTATCGTGGTTTTTCGGTTATATTATTTGCCCCAATTTGCGCGCTATTTGCGGTTTTATTAACAGAACCAAGTCACGTATTACCTTTTTTCTCTAATATTTTTATGGAAAAAATGGTCGGGTTTATTAAATTATATTTTCCAGTATTCTTACTCGGAGCAATTTTCGGTAAGGTAGTAGAAATGTCAGGGATTGCGGAGTCTATTGCAAAAACTATTATTCAGCTAGTTGGTGTCAAACGTTCCATACTAGCAATAGTTCTAATGGGGGCTATATTAACTTATAGTGGCGTTAGTTTGTTTGTAGTTGCTTTTGCGGTATATCCATTTGCAGCTAATTTATTTCGAGAGGCTAATATTCCAAAACGATTAATACCAGGAACAATTGCTCTTGGAGCGATTACGTTTACAATGGATGCGCTTCCGGGGACACCACAAATTCAAAATGTTATTCCAACCACGTTTTTTAAAACAGACATTTATGCAGCTCCATTTCTTGGAATTATTGGGGCAATCTTTGTATTTCTTGTTGGTATGTTGTATTTAGAAAGAAGACGAAAAAAAGCCGAAGAAAGTGGTGAAGGGTATTATGGGTTTGAAAAAGAAAATCCTGAAATGGCCGCAACAACAGAAACAGAACAAAATATAAAGCCAGCTATTCATGCTTCTGAAATTACACCGCTTCGTCAAGTACTTGCTTTTGTACCACTTATTTTAGTAGGGGTAATGAATAAAGTGTTTACAGTATTGATTCCAACATGGTATCCAAAGGGTTTTGATTTTTCATCGATTGGATTAAAGGCGTTTGGTAAAGTAGAACTTTCCGGTGTGCTAGGTGTATGGTCTGTTGAACTAGCACTATTAATCGGAATTATTACAACGATAATTTTAAATTGGAAACGCTTAGTCACAGGATTTCAAGCCGGCTTAAATGCAAGTATTGGTGGTGCATTGCTTGCTGCTATGAATACGGGAGCAGAATATGGTTTTGGAGGGGTTATAGCGGCATTGCCTGGTTTTGGTGTCATTCGAGATAGCATTTCTACAACGTTTACCAATCCGCTTGTTAATGGTGCAGTTACTACAAACGTCCTTGCGGGAATTACTGGATCAGCATCAGGAGGCATGGGTATTGCTTTAAGTGCGATGTCGGAGAAATATATTGCAGCAGCAGAGCAATATAATATCCCATTTGAGGTTATGCATAGAGTTATTTCAATGGCATCAGGAGGAATGGACACATTACCACATAATGGTGCCGTTATCACATTATTGGCAGTAACTGGATTAACGCATAAACAATCATATCGCGATATTTTTGCACTTACGATTATTAAAACATTGGCTGTTTTTGTGGTGATTGGTGTTTATAGCTTAACGGGAATTGTATAATATATTTGTGATAATTGGTAAAACACGACTTTAACATTTAAGTAAAAGTCGTGTTTTATTATGTGAAAAATGTATAATAATAACAGAAAGATAATCTGTTATTCTAAACAAGGAGGATGGAAATTATGAAAATGATTGGTCTTATTGGTGGAATGAGCTGGGAGTCTTCTTCTGAATATTATCGCATTATTAATGAAGAAGTAAAAAAGAGATTAGGAGGATTACATTCAGCGAAATGTCTTTTGTATAGTGTTGACTTTGAAGAGATTGAACAATGCCAATCTGAAGGTAATTGGGAAAAAGCGGGAAGCGTATTAGGAGAAGCTGCATATTCTCTTGAGAAAGCTGGCGCAGACTTCATTGTTATTTGTACGAATACAATGCATAAAGTGATTAGTAATATTCAAGATAAGGTGAGTATCCCTATTTTACATATTGCGGATGCAACAGCTATGGAAATAAAAAAACAAGAGATTCAAACAATTGGTTTGCTTGGAACAACATATACCATGGAACAAGATTTTTACAAATCACGTATAGAGGAGAATGGAATAAAAGTAATTGTTCCAAATGAAACTGATAGGGAAATAGTAAATAGAATCATATATAACGAGTTATGTTTGGGAAAGGTTAATCAAACATCAAGAGATGTCTATAAAGAAATAATAAATCGTTTCGTACAAAATGGGGCAGAAGGAATTATATTAGGGTGTACGGAAATAGGGCTATTAATAAAACAAGAAGATTCTCAAGTTCCAGTATTCGATACGGCTATCATACATGCGGTTGCAGCTGTAAATACAGCTTTAGATTAATGGTGATTATAATTTTATTATGTAAACAAATATTCGGTATTATAGATGGAAAACATTCAGAAAATACTTTATAATGTAAGTGGTTACAAAAAAGGGGGAGTATGGATGCTTTCACTTAGGCCAATTGCTTTTGTACATAATGAAAGAAAAATGATAATGGATGATGAATGGGGAGATGTACAATCTCTTATTACATTAACGGATTCATATGCAGAAGAGAGTATACAAGGAATTGAAGATTTTTCACATATTGAAGTAATCTTTTATTTTCATAAAGTGAAAGATGAACAGATTCAATCTTCGGCTAGACATCCACGAAATAATAAGGAATATCCGAAAATAGGTATTTTTGCACAGCGGGGAAAAAATCGTCCAAATCGATTGGGGGCGACAATTGCAAAAGTTGTAAGGCGAGAAGGGAAATCAATTGTAGTTGAAGGATTAGATGCAATTGACGGTACACCTATATTGGATATAAAGCCTGTTATGAGAGAATTTTTACCGAATGAAGATATTTTACAACCTGAATGGGTAACGGACCTTATGAAGGAGTATTGGAAAGGAAGCGAAGTAAAGTGAAAATATATGAAGCGACAATTGAAGATTTAGATGGAGTAGCATCAGTATTTAATAATTATCGTACCTTTTATAAACAAGAGTCGAATGTGGAAGAAGCAAGAGTATTTTTGCGTAATCGCATAGAGCGAAAAGAATCTGTAATTTTTGTAGCTGTTGAAGATGGGGAGTACCTTGGATTCACACAATTATATCCTTCTTTTTCATCAGTTTCGATGAAAGAACTATGGATTTTAAATGACCTATTTGTACAAGAAGGTAAACGCGGCGCAGGTATTGGAAAAAAATTATTAGAAGCGGCTAGAATTTTCGCACTAGAGAACGGTGCAAAAGGATTAAAATTGCAAACAGAAATAGATAACATATCAGCACAGCGATTATATGCCGAGAATGGATATTTGAGAGATAATCGTTATTTCCATTATGAATTAACTTTCTAAATTCAATATTAATACAGGCGAAAATACAAACCGAACTCTATCATTCAACGTATATTACTATTGTGCCAGTACCTGTGAATACAACGTACAATATTATTTGCGATTGCTTGTAGATTTGTATATGAAAAATAAGAACCCTAACATATTACTTTTGATTAATATGTTAGGGTTTTTTTAATAAGGTGCTTCTTAAATTTGTGTTGTAATTCGTTTCAGAATCCAAATGACAGCATCTTGAAAGTTTTCTGCAATATAACTCGGTTCAATATGAGCCCAGTTATCGCGATATGTATGTAATGCGTCATGCCCGGCACCCGTTTGAACTAATATCGTTGTTGCATGAACATTTGCACCTGCAACGATATCAGTCAAGCGATCACCAATGACGATACATTTTGTTAAATCCAGTTCATGTTTCTTTGCTGCTTGTAGAAGCATACCTGTACTTGGCTTTCGACATTCGCATCCATCTCCATGTCTGTGAGGACAAAGATAGACGTCATCAAAACCAAAGGCTTCTAGTTCTTGGGTAAAATCTTTCACGGTTGCTTTTCCATCAGCAATGCCAGGCTGGTTTGTAAAGGAAAATAATTTTATATTTTGTTCTTTTAATGCACGTAAGGCGTCTTGTGTAAATGGAAATAAGGTAAATTCACCAGGATAATGTACGATAGTATCTCCTCCGATGGTTCCATCACGATCGATAAATATTGCTTGAATGTTTGTCATAATAGTAGTTCCCTTCAACTAGTAAATTAAAAGTATTTTACAAATCGATATCCGTTTATTTCGTATCCTAATTTTTTATAGAATGGATGAGCATCTTTTCTTTGCGTACCACTTACAAGCCATGTTCCAATACAGTTATGCTCTCTAGCTAACTGTTCAGCATACTCCATTAAAATTTGTCCAATTCCTTTTCTTCGTGCTGTGGAGTCAACACTAATAATGGATATTTCCCCGTATCGTGTCACATCTTCTAAGTTCTCACGTATACGAAATCCAAGGAATCCAAATATATGATCATCTTCTTCGTAAACATATAAGGAGTCAAATGGGCTCATTTCAACAAATTGTAAGCGGTTTTGCATGTCTACATAAGAAATATCAGAACCTTTTAATTCTTTTGTTAGTGAACAAAGTGCTTCTATATCGTTCACAGTTGCTTTTCGAATGTGAGATTTCATACTCTCAACTCCATCTGTAAATATAAATTAATAACTCCAAATGTTAAAGATTCTGTTAAAAAGTGTTTTTTCCTGCTAGTAATACGAATATTTAATATATTAGATATATAGAATGATATTTTAAGAAGAAATATGTTATGATTTTCCTGGGGTTTATTGTAAGTGGGAAGAGGGGAAGTAATTTGTTACAGGTCAATATTCGATCAGCGGGTTATGAAGCAGGAGAAAAAACAATCCATGATATAGCATTTTCAATTGAAAAAGGTGAACTAGTTGCTCTTATTGGTGCAAATGGAGCTGGGAAAAGTACGACAATTAAATCAATGCTTGGCTTACTTGCAAATATGGAGGGTGAAATTTCGTTTGGTGAAAAAGAGAATCCGTATGCATATGTGCCAGAACACCCAACGTATTATGATTATTTAACATTATGGGAGCACATTGAATTGTTAATGGCTGCACGTGGGTGTGAAATAGGGAGCTGGGAGGAACGTGCACAGGAGTTATTACATACATTTCGAATGGAAAAGCATAAGCATGAATACTTATCAAAGTTTTCAAAAGGTATGAAACAAAAATCAATGTTGATTTTGGCTTTTTTAACGGAACCAGACTTTTATATTATTGATGAACCGTTTATTGGATTAGATCCAGTAGCAACACGAGAATTTTTAAATTTCTTATATAAAGAAAAAGAGCGGGGAGTAGGGATTTTACTGTGTACTCATGTGCTAGATACAGCGGAAAGAATCTGTGAACGATTTTTACTTATTTCACAAGGAACGTTATTAGCAAACGGTAATCTACAAACAATTCAATCCCTAGCAGAAATGCCAGAGAGTCCATTATTAGATTGTTTTGATGCAATCGTAAGGCGGGAACAACATGATGAAACAACAATTTTATAAAAGGTTGCGTCATGAACTGAAAAGAAAATGGAAATCCATTCGGTCTGTAACTGATTGGACAGTCGCATTATATTTTATCGTTCCAGTACTTGTATTTAGCGGGATTTATTATCGTTCGTTATGGACAAGAGAATTATCTGCAGAAGAACCGGCTTATTTTTTATTGAGCTTGTTTGTATTTTTCTTTGTTACATATTCAAGAGGAATGCGTTCGTTTTTTGAGCAAGCAGATAGCCTGTTTTTAATTCAGCATCCAGTTCACATAAGAAAATTAATGAAATATGGCATGGTATACACATGTATTCGAATAAGTATAACAAATATCATTGTAACGCTCATTATGTTACCTATATTGGTTAAGAGTATGGGAGCTTCTCTTTTACAAGTCGTATTATTTTGGCTGTCCTTTACCGTTTTTCGGTGTATGTTATCACTATTGGTAAGATATATAGATGTGCGTGGAGGGAAGCGCTGGGTATTATGGATTGTAAAGATTATCGTATTTTTTATGAGTTTTATTTGTTTGGGAAGTGGTATGTTTTTAGGTTTTAAACATCCAGTATATGCAATGCTATTTATCATTGTATTGATTGGAATTAGTTTGATATTGATAAAACAAAAAATGAACTATCAACGTTTCTTTTTTAAGGAAGTTGAAAAAGAAAAGGAAGAGGGTATGCGCTGGACAAGGGAAATCATGCACTTTAGTGGTCAAATAACGAAGCCAAGTAATAACTCGAGACCATGGTTGTTTCCACGTTCGAAGCATATACTAGGGAAAAAATCTGATTCGCGTATTATTGAATCATTTTTTAAGGAGTATTTTCGATCAGGTGCTTCTTTAAGTTTTTATATTAAAATTATCTTTATGAGTGCAGCATCGATAAAAGTAACACCATGGTGGATTGCGCTTATTATTATTGTATTTGCCTGTGTTGCAATTGCACGTTATTCAGGGGATCAATGGAATGAATTTGTTAAAAAAATGTTTCTCCAATTATATTGTGATCAGGGGAAGTTATTATTGTTAAAAGGAAGAGCGGGAATGTGCTTGTTTGTTCCGGCTGTTTTGATTTACGGCATAGTTATACTTGGCCAGTTTTATTTATTACCAGCTATTATCGTAGGAATCCTACTATTAATATTAATAGGCTGGATTGTATTCATACCATAGAAAAAAGAGCCAAATGGCTCTTTTTTAGTCTGTAATTGACTGGTAAATAAAATATAAGAGAACAAAAATGCTCACGACGGAGTACATGACATCTAGAGTCATTAAAAATCCTCCTCACTATTGTTGTACTTATATTATATGAAATCTGGCTATTACATATTCAAATGAAAAAAATATGAAAGTTAATAAATTTGTAAAGTGCAAAAATTAGCATCATTTTGTATAATGGAAGAAACAACCGTTATACAAATATAAGTAGTGAAAGGGGAGGGAATAAAAAATGCCAAATTGGTTTAGAAAGACGTTAGTCGCATTAATTACTGTATTTACATTTGGTTTAGTGACG
Organism: Bacillus sp. FSL K6-0042; assembly: GCF_038006685.1. NCBI lineage: Bacteria > Bacillati > Bacillota > Bacilli > Caryophanales > Bacillaceae > Bacillus > Bacillus sp. FSL K6-0042. The sequence goes on along the minus strand of NZ_JBBOVS010000001.1, from coordinate 984,250 downwards.
CCTCCTTCTATTTTGCTTGATAATGCAAAAGCGGACAAGCCTACAACAAGGCAACAAAATTTGGAGCAGACGTCCTATACATATGAAGAAAATCGAGAGAGGTTAACCGCAGAGACCTTTGTGACCTATGCAATGCAAGAGGCTGAGAAACAATCTATGCAAAAGTTTGGTTCTAAAATTGGACCTGTCATTGAAGATGAATTTAAAGATATTATTTTACCTAAAATAGAAGAAGCAATTGCAGAGCTTACAACAGATGTACCGGAAGAGTCTTTACAATCATTAGCAATTTCACAGAAACCAGCAGGCGGCAATAACGAAAAGATTTTTCATGTATATGACACGAAAACAGGAAATGATTTACTACGTTTCCATGTAAGGCGGGATCATCCGCCACAAGATGGATATTATTTTAATTTCCACTACCATCGCTTTGATGATGGATATACAGCGCATCATGAGTTAGGAGATATTTATTGGAATACGAATATGCCGCCGAAATGGCTGTCGTGATAAAAAGAACGAGGAGATGTCCTTGTTCTTTTTTGTTTTTTATAAATGTGAAAATTAAAGGTGAAACGGATCTTAACAGCGAATAGAATATGTTTAGATTTGTTCAAAAAAGAGGCTAAGGGAGTATTCATTATGTTGAAATATGTTGTATTTGATTTTGACGGTACATTAGTAGATTCACAAGATATATTTGTTCCTATTTATAATCAACTTGCTGAGAAGCATGGGTATAAAACGGTAAGTGAAGAAGAAATTGAACCTTTAAGAAAATTATCTATTCCTGAAAGGTGTAAACAGCTGCATGTACCACTTTATAAATTGCCTATATTAGCGCTAGAGTTTTATAAACTATACCAGCCAGCTATTAAAGATCTAGTCTTATTTAATGGTATGAAGGAAGTGCTAGATGAATTACATAGAAAGGGTTATGAAATAGCAGTAATATCCTCTAATTCAGAAGAGCATATTAGAGCATTTCTACATAACAATCAAATAAAAAATATTCAAGAAGTTTTTTGTTCAAAAAATTTGTTTGGGAAAGATAAAATTATCAAGAAATTTTTAAAAGAAAAAAAGTTAACAGAAGCTGATATGTTGTATGTTGGTGATGAGCAACGAGATATTGTTGCATGTAAAAAAGTTGGCGTAAATGTCATATGGGTTGGATGGGGATATGATGTGATGGAAACGGTCAAAGAAGATTCTCCAAATTATATGGTAGATACACCAAATGAAATTTTACATATAGTTGAGTCTGTTCAGTGAATGACCCCTCCTTAACACTCTTACGAGTCGTTTGAAGAAGGGGCTTCCTGTTTCATAGAGTGTTGCTGCTTGAGAATTCAAGCAGTCTTACATACTCTCCACAGGCGTCGTTTATACTGTTTGGACACAACCTTGCCCTACAGTTTCAGTCTTCAGTCGTTCTCACAAGTAATTGTTCTAACCCTTTTCTGTTGGAGTACTGTTAAAATGACAGAAAGGAAGAGAAGGGGATGCAGCAGTTTGAACCTGGTATTCATCATATTGAATTTTGGGTAGCAAATTTAGAGGAATCCATATGTTCTCTACCATTGGCTGGAAACAGTTGAATGAGAGTGCATTTAGTACAGGGAAGATTGAAATATATTTCAAGGAAGTAGATGAAAAGATTGTAAGAACGTTAGGGCCGAGGCATATTTGTTATCAGGCTGTTAGTAGAACTGTAGTTGATGAGGTCACTAATTTCTTACAAAATGTACAAGTGGAGATTATTCGTGGGCCGATTGAGATGAATCATTACTCAGATGGATATTATACTGTGGATTTTTATGATCCGAATGGGTTTGTTGTAGAAGTGGCTTATACGCCTAATGTGGAAATGTGAGGAGAGATCTTATTGGGATAAATAATAGAGGAAAGTATAGCTTCCCTCTATTATAAGTTTAGATTGTTGTATTTTTATTTAATCTTCGTAAAAGTAAGAGGCTGTGTACTTAACATAACTGGTACATGTAATTGGATTGTTTGGAATTCCCCTTTTATATCCATCTCATAAGCAAGCAACACATTCATTTCTATTTGGAATAAGTCTAATGTTGCATAAAACATATCATAATGATGGTGATGTAACCGAACTTTTAGTTCTGTGAACTGTAAATATAACTCTTCATTTTGTTTATACACTTCTAGTGTTCCGTAAGCAGGGTGTTCGAATGTTCCAATATAGTCTTCTAATGCATGAGAAGGTACGGTCTCTTTTACTTGTTCTGGAAGTGATTGGTTTACTTCTTTCATCATTTCTTTCAATTGAGCGGTGTCTTCTATAGCACGCTTATGCCAATCAATTGTTTCCAATCCGAGGAGTTCGTCATAGATTTGATTTGCAAGATAACTAGGAAGTAAGGTGCTTCCGGCGTTCGTTAATATGACAAGGCCTATATTTTCTTTCGGAATAAATGAGACAAGTGCAGAAAATCCATCGATACCTCCGCTATGATGAATTACTTTATAGCCACGGTAAGAACTAATAAACCAACCAAGACCATAACTATTTACTGGTGATTCAGGGGGCGATAAAAGTGGCTGATCAGGAATTGTATTGTGCGGCGCATACATTTGTTGTAATAATTCAGAAGATAGTAATTCGTGATCTCCTGTTTTTCCTTGATTAAGATGGAAAAGCACCCAATTTGCCATATCTGCAATTGTTGAATTGATGCATCCAGCAGCTCCTACTGTATCAATATTACGGAATGGTATCTCTTTTATTTCTCCATCTTTCTCAACGTAAGGCAATGCGCAGTCATTCGTATTTTGTGAGTCTGTGACAGAGAAGTTTGTTTGCTCCATTTGAAGTGGTGCTAAAATATGTTCTTTGGCGTATTGCTCCCATGTCTGATTTGTAATGTTTTCTACAATATAGCTAATTGTTGCATACATTAAGTTGTTATATAAGAAAGCTGTGCGAAATGGTGCATCAAGTGATAAATGCTTTATTTTTTCAACGATGTCTTTTCGAGTTAAGGAAGAGTTGTACCAAAGAGCATCATGACGACTAACGCCAGAGCGGTGGGAAGCTAAATCACGTGCTGTAATTTGGGAGCTTGCAAGCATATCTGATAAAGCGAAGGTAGGGATATAAGATTGAACAGGAGTATCCCAATCAAACTTTTTTTGTTGTGCTAATAGGCTTAAAGATAGGGTGCCAAATGCCTTGGTCGCAGATCCAATTGCAAAGCGTGTTTGAGGCGTAACCGGTTTTTTCTGTTTTGAATCACGATAGCCAAATCCTTCTGAAACAATGACTTCTCCATCTTTTATAACTGCAACAGCAGCCCCTGGCACGTTTAAATCTTTCATCATTTTCTCAATCGTTGTTTGTAATGTGCTAACAACAGGGATTTCGATTTTACTCATGCTTCTAACCTCCAAATATTATTTTATACTTCCGCACTATATTTTCTTTGATTAGAAGTTAAATACCTCTCAAAAGGTGAAAAATTAAGAATTTTGTAAGATTCATTAAAATTGATACTCCGTATTAGATTTCTGTTAATACTTATAATATAGAAATGTTTTTTAATAACAGCTTTTATTAATTTTGTTATGCATCAAGGTTTTTTGTATGATAAACTCCATATAGGAAATAGATGCGAAAGAGGGTTTTTCTTACATATGAAACATGCTGAATATGAATACTTAAATCTGTGTCGCCATGTGATGGAGCATGGTACAAAAAAAGAAGATCGTACAGGAACAGGGACTGTATCTGTATTTGGATATCAAATGCGTTTTGATCTTAGCAAGGGATTCCCTTTGTTAACGACAAAGCGTGTGCCATTCCGCTTAGTAGCTAGTGAACTTCTTTGGTTCATGAAAGGCGATACAAATATTCGTTATTTACTACAAAATAACAATAATATTTGGAATGAATGGGCGTTTAAAAGCTGGGTAGAAAGCGATGCGTATGAAGGGCCAGATATGACGGACTTTGGACTTCGCTCTCAGCAGGATGAAGAGTTTAAGAAACAATATGATGAGCAAATGGATTTGTTTAAAAAGAATGTACTGGAAGATGATGATTTTGCAAATCAGTATGGCTATTTAGGAGATGTATATGGAAAACAATGGCGTGCTTGGAAAACGACAGCAGGTGAGACGATTGATCAGTTAAAAGATGTAATCGAAATGATTAAGAAAACACCAGATTCTCGTCGCTTACTTGTTTCTGCTTGGAATCCTGAAGATGTGCCAAGTATGGCACTTCCGCCTTGTCATACGCTATTTCAATTTTACGTAGCAGACGGAAAGCTTTCGTGTCAGTTATATCAACGAAGCGGTGATATTTTCCTTGGCATTCCATTTAATATTGCAAGCTACTCATTGTTAACACATTTAATTGCGCATGAATGTGGTTTAGAAGCAGGAGAGTTCGTTCATACGATTGGAGACGCACATATTTACACAAATCATTTTGAACAAGTGGAAAAGCAGTTAGCGCGTGAACCACGCCCGTTTCCAACGCTAAAATTAAATCCAGATGTAAAGTCTGTTTTTGATTTTGAAATGGATGATTTAACATTAGAAGGTTATGATCCACATCCTACAATTAAAGCGCCTGTCGCAGTGTAAACGCAAAAGGAGATGAAAATATGATTATTTCATTTATGGTCGCAATGGATGAAAATAAAGTCATCGGTAAGGATAATAAATTACCGTGGCATTTACCAAGTGAATTGCAATATGTTAAGAAGACAACAATGGGTCACCCACTTATTATGGGGAGAAAAAACTATGAAGCGATTGGAAGACCACTTCCAGGAAGACGAAATATTATCGTAACGCGCAATATGAATTATCATGTAGAAGGCTGTGAAATTGCGCAGTCAGTAGAAGAAGTATTTGAGTTATGTAAAAATGAAGAAGAAATTTTTATTTTTGGTGGAGCGCAAATTTACGAATTGTTCTTACCATATGTGAACAAGCTTTATATAACAAAGATTCACCATTCATTTGAAGGAGATACATTCTTCCCAGAAATGAATATGAAAGAGTGGAAAGAAGTTTTTGTGGAAAAAGGTGTTACGGATGAAAAGAATCCGTACACATATTATTATCACATATATGAAAAACAAAAATAATCATAAAAAGATTGATGTGTATGTTCACATCAATCTTTTTATTTAGATAATAAGATAAAACTTTATGAATGAACTTTTTTGATGATATAATGGTAGAGGTTGTAAGTTTTAGTAGCTTAGGAAAAATCCATAAAAGACAGATTTATATTTATTATTTCTTTGCTTAACTAAAGGAGGAGAATCGGTTGAAAAAACTATGGGGATTGCTTTTTCTTTGCTTCACACTCATGCTAGTAGGATGTGGTAAAGAAGAAAAGCCAGCACAAGCATTTGATACATATGCAAAAGCGTGGAATAAGCAAAAATTTGCAGATATGTATGATCAATTATCAGAAGATGCAAAAAAATCTATTTCAAAAAAAGATTTTACAGAGAAGTACGAAAAGATTTATGCGGGTATTGAAGTTAAAAATCTAAAGATAGAAACAGGAAAAGTAAAAGAGGATAAAGAAGATAAAGGGCCAGTTCCTTTTAATGTGAGTATGGATACAGTTGGTGGGAAGATTTCCTTTTCGCACGAAGCAAAGCTTGTGAAAGAGAAAGATGGAGATAAAGAATCTTGGAAAATAGACTGGACTCCAGATTTTATTTTTCCAGGCATGACAAAAGACAGTAAAGTACGTATGCAAACGTTTCAAGCGAAGCGTGGGGAGATATATGATCGTAATGGAAAAGGACTTGCAACGAATGGAAGAGCAAATGAAATTGGCATCATTCCAGGTAAACTAGGAGAGGCTGCACCACAGACAAAGGAAACAATTGGAAAGTTACTGAATATGTCTGTAGAAGAGATAGATCAAAAGCTTGCGGCAAAATGGATTAAACCGGATTCATTTGTACCAATTGGGATTTTACAAGAAGGTGCAACGCAAAATGATTATATTTCTTTAGACGGTGTAACGACTCGACAAGTTAATGTTCGTACATATCCATTGGGAGAGGCTGCTGCTCATTTAACAGGATATATGGGGAAAGTGAATGCAGAAGATTTAAAGGATTTACAGAAAAAAGGATATCAGGCAGATGACCCAGTTGGAAAAGCTGGTTTGGAACAAGTATTTGAAGAGAAGCTACGTGGTAAAAAAGGTGGCCGTGTCTTCATGGAGGATGCACAAGGAAAAGAGAAAAAAGAATTAGCTAAAATTGAAGCAAAAGATGGAGAAAATGTTACGTTAACAATTGATAGTACAGTTCAGGAAAAAATCTTTAACGAAATGAAGGGAGAAGCTGGTTCAAGTGCAGCGATAAATCCGCAGACTGGTGAAACAATTGCACTTGTGAGTAGCCCTGCGTACAACCCGAATGTAATAGTAAGAGGTGCATCAAAAGCACAACGTGAAGCATGGAATAATGATCCGAAAAAGCCAATGACAAATCGCTTTACACAAGCATCGGCACCAGGTTCTGTATTTAAAGCAATTACAGGTGCAATTGGTCTTGAAACGAAAACAATTGATCCAAAAGAGGAATTGAAAATTGAAGGATTACAATGGACAAAAGATTCTTCATGGGGGAATTATTATGTAACACGTGTAAAAGATGCAAGTCCAATTGATTTTGATAAAGCCATGAAGTTTTCTGATAACATTTACTTTGCACAACAAGCAATAAAAATTGGGAAAGATAAATTTATGAGTGAAGCAAAGAAATTTGGATTCGATGAAAAGTTACCAATCGAATATCCATTCCCGGTTTCAAAAATTGCAAAAGATGGTATTAAAAATGATATTCAAATGGCTGATACAGGGTATGGACAAGGCCAAGTATTAATGACGCCTCTTCATTTGGCATTAACGTATGCACCGATTGTAAATGAAGGGAATATACCGTCTCCACATCTTATTAAAGATGATAAACAAGTTAAACCTTGGAAAGAAAATGTAATTTCTAAAGGGAACCAAGATATATTAAAAAATGCGTTAACAAAAGTAATTAATGATGAAGATGGTACAGGGAAAATTGCTAAGGTTGACGGTATGACTCTCGCTGGAAAAACGGGAACAGCTGAGTTAAAAGAGTCGAAGGAAGCAGAGGGAAAAGAACTTGGATGGTTCGCTGCTTTTGATGTAAATTCACCGAATATGATTGTTACGATGATGATTGAAGATGTAAAAGGCCGGGGTGGAAGTAACGTACCTGGTGAAAAAGTGAAGCATGTTTTTCAAAAGTAATACTTAAGAAAAAGCTATCTCCTTAAAAAAGGAGATAGCTTTTTTCGTGAAGATTGAATAATAAAATGTGAATATTCAATGAAATGGAGATAGGAGAATTATCTACTTACGAAAAAAAAGTAGCTATTTTTTATTGACAGAAAAAGAATGTTTTTGTATTATACTTACATAAGGTAAGTTATTTACTTTTTATTAAAAATCTCAAATTAAAGATAATTATTAAGGGAGAGAATAAAAATGACAAAAGTACTATTTATTACAGCAAATCCAAATTCAGCGGAAGCATCTTTCGGTATGGCAGTAGGGGAATCATTCATCGAAGCATATAAAAATGAACATCCACAAGATGAAGTGGTAACAATTGATCTATTTAACACAACTGTACCAGCAATTGATGCAGAAGTATTTGCAGCTTGGGGTAAATTCGCAGCAGGTGAAGGCTTTGAAACGTTAAGCGAGAGCCAACAACAAAAAATTGCAGCAATGAATACAAACTTAGAAACATTTATGAATGCAGATCGTTATGTGTTTGTAACGCCAATGTGGAACTTCAGTTATCCACCAGTAGTAAAAGCATACTTAGATAACTTATCTATCGCAGGTAAAACTTTTAAATATACTGAAAACGGACCAGTTGGTTTACTAGAAGGGAAAAAAGTACTTCACATTCAAGCTACAGGTGGCGTTTACTCTGAAGGACCATACGCAGCAATGGACTTTGGCCGCAAGCATTTAAATGCAGTATTAGGATTTATGGGTATATCTGATGTAGACTACCTTGCGGTTGAAGGTATGAATGCAAACCCTGAAAAAGCACCAGAAATTAAAGAAGCGGCAATTGCAAATGCTCGTGAATTAGCAAAACGTTTCTAATATAGAAAACTCAAAAATGTCCAAACGCTTGTCGTTTGGACATTTTTTCTTCTTTTTCCTTCGTTTGTCTAGTATAATGAAGGACGGAATGAGAATAAGTGGGGGTTCTATATGATTCAAACGTTTTTTAAAATCTTTTATTTAATTGTAATTGTAATTGGTATTACACCGAGATTATGGCGTATAAAACGAAAAGCACAGACAATGTCGCCACAAGAAAAAGATCGTCTCGTGTATAAAACGACAAACTGGTTTGGTAAGAAAATGGTTCGTGTAGCTGGGTCGACTGTACAAGTAAATGGAATTGAAAATGTGCCGAAAGATAAACCGGTCCTTGTTGTAAGTAATCATCAAAGTGATATGGATATTCCAGTCTTACTTGGGTACTTGAATAAACCAATTGGATTTGTTTCAAAAGCAGAAATTAAAAAATTTCCGATTGTACCAACTTGGATGGAATTGATGAATTGTGTGTTTATGGATCGTAGTAATCGTCGGCAGTCGCTCCAAGCTATTAAAGATGGAATTGAACTTTTAAAGAATGGACATTCTATCGTAATTTTCCCAGAAGGAACGCGCAGTAAGGGCCGCGAAATGGGGGAGTTTAAAGCAGGAAGTTTTCATCTTGCTGTAAAAGCCGGAGTAGCTATTTTACCAGTAACTGTAGACGGAACATATAAGATGTTTGAGGCGAATGGAAATCGCATGAAGCCTGCTCATGCAACAGTAACCATTTCTAAACCAATTACACCTGAGCAATATGCAAGTATGGATATAAAAGAATTAACACAGTATACGAACGATATTATTGCAGCTCAATTACATAAGTAATAAAAAAGTCTCAGCTTGAAAAAGCTGAGACTTTTTTTATGCAACAGGCAATACATAAAACAAGACGCAGAAGAACATCATTGCACTACCACCTAATACAAAAAGGTGCCAAATTGCATGGTTGAAGGGCAGCTTTTCCCAAAGGAAAAATATAGCCCCTACTGAATATAGAATCCCACCGATTAACAATAGTGAAAATCCATGCCCGGTTAAATTTTCATAAAGTGGTTTAATAGCGACGATAATGAGCCAGCCCATAATGATATAGCACAGTGTTGACATTTTAATAAAACGGCGTACAAAGAAAATTTTGAAAATAATTCCACCGATGGCCAGCGTCCAAATAATTGCAAGTAATGTCCAGCCGAGTGGCCCTCTTAGAGTAATTAGTAAGAATGGTGTATACGTGCCGGCAATTAAGAGATAGATGGCCGAGTGATCTAAAATCGTAAATAATTTTTCTACTTTCGGGTGGTGGATGCTATGTAATAGCGTAGAAAACAAATATAGTAGAAACATGCTCACGCCGTAAACTGTAAATCCAACAATAGCAGATACAGTACCATGCTTTGATGCATGCATAATTAGTATTATTAATGCAGGAATGCTTAAAATGGCACCGATGCCATGGGTAATCGCATTGGCAATTTCCTCTTTTACGAATTGCGTCATTCGTGTTATTTTTTGAGTCATAATTTGATTCCTTTCATGTTTGATGAAGTAAGGTGTAATTTCCTTTACCATATCATATACATAAGAAATAGAAAATGAAAATTGTTTAAGTGATTATATTTTCAAATTTTTTTGACAAAAGCTAATGGATGCATTGACGTTTACAAACTTTTTTGACAAAATAAAATTAAGTGAGATTAAGGAGGAAGTCATATGCCAAATATTGGGGTTCCGGGTTTAATATTAATTTTAGTACTCGCTTTAATTATTTTCGGTCCAAAAAAGTTACCTGAAATTGGACGAGCTTTTGGGGAAACATTAAAAGAGTTTAAAAAGTCTGCAAAGGGTTTGCATGATGATACGGAAGAAAAGAAATAAATTTCACTAGGTTATTTTGTTTCTATGCTATATAGCGAGTGGGGAATGTGGTGATAAGAGTGGACAATCAAGAGATGAGTGTCATAGAGCATCTTGGAGAGTTAAGAAAGCGACTCATTATAACAGCGCTGACGTTTCTGATTTTTATTGTCATTGGCTTTTCGTTTACGAAAGAAATATATAATTTTATCGTAAAAGATTTAAATATGAAATTAACTGTTTTAGGTCCAAGTGATATTTTATGGATTTATTTTGTGATTGCAGCTGTCTTTTCAATTGTATGTACAATACCAGTTGCAGCTTTACAAATTTGGTTATTTGTAAAACCAGCCCTACATGAACATGAGCGTAAAATGACAATTCTGTATATACCGGCATTATTTCTATTATTTATTGGAGGGCTTTGCTTCGGCTATTTTCTGATTTTACCATTTATTTTGCAATTTTTAATGAGTCTTGGTGATGATATGTTTCAGACAATGTTTACGACGGATAAGTACTTTTCGTTTGTGATGAATATGACAGTACCATTTGCTGTGATATTTGAACTTCCTGTCGTTACGATGTTTTTAACTAGCATAGGTGTTCTTAATCCAATAGCACTACAAAAGGTGAGAAGATATGCGTATTTTATTTTAATTGTAATTGCTGTTTGTATTACACCACCAGACTTTATTTCTGATTTTTCAGTAGCGATACCACTTCTTGTAATTTATGAATTAAGTATTACAGCATCAAAGTTTGTGTATAAGAGGAAAATAAAAAGAGAAATGAATACAGAATCAAAAAGTGCCTCATTATAAAGGCACTTTTTTTATTTATTTGTTATACTATACTTATAACTGTATACAATATAAAGAAGAAAAAAATTATAGAATCTCCGAAATTTAGACAAACTTTTCACTATTGTAAGTTTATACTGAAGTTATAAATCCAATAAAAAAGAGGATTGATATCGTGATTATGAAAAGTTTTTATTTCACTCATTCAACAGGGAATTGTATCAAAATATTTGAAATCCCTGTCCTACAAGCACAACACCCATTAGCATTTCTAATTCAGTCACGTCTTCAACTATTTATTGCTAAAATTCAAAAACAAAAACAACCGAGATTCTCATACTCTTTTCGCGAATATTTACAAAGTTGCTTAAAGTGGAATGATTATTCAAATGTATATCAAACAAACTCGCTTGAAAAAAATGCATAGTCTAAAATAGAGGCAGAGCAAATAAGCTCTGTCATTTTCTTTTTAGACATAAAAATCAAAGAAATTTGTCAGAAATTACTTCAAACTGTTGAAAGCATTGTGAATACTAGTATAATAACAAGGAGAGCGTATTGGAAAGGGAAGAAGTAAAATATGCAAAAAATTAAAATTGTTACAGACTCAACGGTGGATTTATCACAAGATGTGATTCAAAAATATGATATTCATGTTATTCCATTGTCCATTTCTGTAAATGGAAAAACATACTTAGATCGTGTAGATTTACAGCCGGATGAATTTATTGAAGAAATGCAAAAATCAGAAGAATTACCAAAAACATCACAGCCAGCAGTCGGATCGTTTGTTGAAATGTATGATCGTTTAGGGGAGGACGGTAGCCAAGTTCTTTCCATTCACTTAACGCATGGTTTAAGTGGGTCAGTTGCAACAGCTAATACTGCAGCAACGATGACAGATACGAAAGTTACAGTGGTAGACTCATTGTTTATTACGCATGCTTTATCATATCAAGTAATTGAAGCAGCAAAAATGGCGAAGGAAGAACGTTCTTTAGAGGATATTTTAAAGCGTGTTGAAGAAGTTCGTAAAAATACTCGTCTATTTGTAGTTGTTGATACGTTAGAAAACCTTGTAAAAGGCGGTCGGATTGGAAAAGGAACAGCTATGATCGGATCTTTATTAAACATTAAGCCAATTGCAAGTATTGATGACGGTGTATATAATCCTGTCGCGAAGGTACGCAGCCAAGGTCAAATTGTGAAAACATTGATAAAAATATTTGAGGAAGATATAGCTGGTAAAACAGTAAAGGCGGTAGCTGTACCACATGCGAAAGCATTACCGTTAGCGCAAAAAATGAAAGAAGCAGTTGAAAAAATTAGTGGATTTACACAAACGGACATTTTTTACACAACGCCTATAATTAGCACACACACTGGTGTAGGGGCAATCGGATTTTCATATTTTGCTGAATAGAAAAAGAGCTACTTGAGGGTAGCTCTTTTTATCTTTTCATCTACAGCAACATTTTAAATGAATGAGACTATTTAGGAGTGAGGAAGAAGTTCTATTAACTGAGATGTTATAACTGATTGTAATAGACAATGATAATCGTGATAATGGCGCTTATTGAAATCATAAAGCGTCGTTGTAAATACTCCCTCATATAATATTCCTTTCTCCTTTTATCGGTTCTTATATGAACAGAAAATCAGTAGTTCATTAAAGCCTTAGTTTATAATATGCATAAAAGGGGAAAGGGATTTATAATTTTGCGTGTTCCTTTATAGATTCTTTTTCCTCAGAGGGCATTTTTTCTGGAAAATACGTTTGACCAAGAAATAATACGTGAAGTTGTTCCCAAGATAACATACGTAAATTCCAGTTGTTACGAAGTCGGGTAATCGCTTCTCTAGGTGTCTCATCAGCAAGTGCAAATGTACCGTAATGCATTGGAATGAAATGCGTTGCTTTTACGTCTAAAAAGGCTTGCACTGCTTCCTCGGGGGAAACATGTGATATTTTCATAAACCATTCTGGTTCATATGCACCAATAGGCATTAAGGCGATATCAATAGAAAATCGGTTGCCAATTTCTTTAAATCCTCGGAAATAGCCACTATCACCACAAAAATAAATTGTTTCATCTGTTGTACTATTATCGATAACCCATCCACCCCAGTGGGAAGTATTCATATCAAACAATGATCTTCTTGTCCAGTGCTGCGCCGGTACGAAGTGAAATGCTACATCATTAATTTTTGTGAATTCCCACCAATTATATTCTTCTACTCGCATAAACTTTTTTCTTGTAAATAACTTTTTTAATCCAGTAGGTACTAAGTATAGAACATCTGAATTCAATTGACGAAGTGTGGAAAAGTCCAAATGGTCATAATGACCGTGTGAAATGAGGACAATATCAATCTTAGGTAATTCCTGTAATGTAAGGCCAGGATTCGTTAGCCTCGGTACAAGCTTTATTTTCTTTGACCATACTGGATCTGTTAAAATGTTGAGCCCGTTTGTTTGTATAAGGAATGTTGAGTGACCTATCCATGTAATTGTTGTTTTTTCAGTGTTCGTTCGTAAAAACTGGCTACTCTTTACAGGTGATTGTTCTACTAGATAAGAAAAATCTTTTTTGTTTTGTTTTCGTTCTTTACGCCAACGTAAAAAAGAACGAAGTGGTTTTTTTGTACTAACATTATCCATGTTTTCATAGCGGTTTGCCATGAACATCACCTCATTTAAAATCTTTGTAGTTGTATTGTATCGAAATGTTGTAAAGGAAAAAAGTGAGGGAAATTGATTAACGATTAAAAAATTGTAAAAAATAGTGTGGATATCTTTACAAAGCGAGTGACTTATTGAAAATTATTGTGTAAAGAGACAGGAAGGAGATAATTTTAGTAAACAATGAAACAGTTGTCTAGTAATTCGCTCGAAAATAGGAAGTAACATACCTAAATTCGTACGATTTCGTGAACAAATGGGCTAAACAATTTTCGCATAGTGTTTACTTTTGTTATGATAAACATGTCATACATAAATTTAGGAAAGAGAAGAGAGGTTTGAAAATGAAGCGTTATCAAAAGCTGATTGGTCTCATAGTTGTTTTTTGCTTCTTTATACTTGCAGGATGCGGCTCAGGATCAAAACTCCGTAAACCATTAAATTGGGATTTAGAAACTTTTCAATACATAAATCAAGATGGTAAGAAGTTTGGTACAAAAGATTTAAAAGGGAAAGTATGGGTAGCTGATTTTATGTTTACCAATTGTCAAACGGTTTGTCCTCCGATGACTGCGAATATGGCAAAGTTGCAGAAGATGGCAAAAGAGAAAAAGTTAGATGTTCAATTCGTTTCGTTTAGTGTAGATCCTGAACTTGATAAGCCAGAGAATTTGAAAGCATTTATACAAAAGTTCACAGAGGATACAAGTAATTGGAACTTGTTAACTGGTTACTCATTGGAGGATATCACGAAATTTTCAAAGGATAATTTCCAATCGCTTGTAGATAAACCAGAGAATGGGCAAGTTATCCACGGAACATCGTTTTACTTAGTCGATCAAGAAGGCAAGGTAATGAAAAAGTATAATGGAATTAGCAAAACACCGTATGAGGACATTTTACGTGATATGGAGCGACTCTTGAAATAAAAGAAGGATGCCCAGCATCCTTCTTTTTGTATATGGAAAATATATATATAATGGTTAATCTATGGATAAAATATCGTGCTGTTGTGGAAGTTTTGGAGCGCGGATTTCTAAAATGCCATTTTGATAGGAAGCTTTTGTACTTTTTTTCTTAATTAAATATGGAAGCTTAATCATGCGAGAAGCTCCTGACATGGATCGCTCACGGCGATAGTAATTATGTGAAACTTCATCTTTTGTTTCTTCCATGATTTCTTCAGTAACAGAGATTTTTAAGTATTCACTTTGAATTTCTATTTGGATTTGTTCCTTTTGAACGCCCGGGAGTTCTGCTTTTATGACCAGTTCTTCTCCAGTTTCATATAGGTCGACAGGGAATGTTAATAAGCGGTTTCCTTTTTGAAAAAAGTGATTCATATCCGCAATTACATCACGTAATGGCGTTTGTTCAAAAAAATCATCAATTTGTTTTAAGTAACTACGAATTGGTGGACGAGACGAAGATTCTTTTTTTTCATCACTCATGTTTTTGCCTCCTAGAAATCAATTTGCAATATCATATGACAAATGTGCGCAAATGTGAGTGCCTATTTTTCATGTTTACACAAAAAAATTGGGTAAAATGTGAAATAGAGTGATTTTTTTATAGTTTTTATCGCCATATCGAGTTGATTATGCTAGTATAAATAGGGTTGATATAGTAGTATAGAAACAGAATGAAAACTGAAAGAGGGTAAGAAGTATGTGTGGTTTTGTAGGATGTTTATGTGAAAACCCTAGAGAGTTTTCAGAAACAGAAAAACATCAATTTGAAAATATGAATACGATTATTTTCCACCGTGGTCCAGATGACGAGGGATATTTTCGTGATGAACATGTACAATTTGGCTTCCGCCGTTTAAGTATCATTGACTTAGAGGCAGGACATCAGCCGCTAACTTATGAAAATGATCGATATGTAATTATTTTTAATGGTGAAATTTACAACTATGTAGAATTACGTGAAATGCTACTTGAAAAAGGTGCAACATTTGCAACGCAATCTGATACAGAAGTTATTATCGCATTGTATGCACACATGAAAGAGAAATGTGTAGATTACCTACGTGGTATGTTTGCATTTATGATTTGGGATCGTGAAGAAAAGAAACTTTTCGGTGCACGTGACCACTTCGGTATTAAGCCGCTATATATCGCGCAGCAAGGTGATACAACATTCTTTGCATCTGAAAAGAAAAGTATCATGCATGTTATGCAAGATAAAGGGGTAAATCCAACTTCTCTGCAACATTACTTTACGTATCAATATGGACCAGAACCAGAAACATTAACTGTTGATATTAATAAAATCGAACCTGGTCATTATTTCGTAAAAGAAATCGGTAAAGAGATGGAAATTCATCGCTACTGGAAACCATATTTCAATGCTTCAAGTGCGACAAAAGAGGAGCACATTCAAGCGATTCGCGACGTATTGTATGATTCTGTAAAAGTTCATATGCGTAGTGATGTACCAGTAGGTTCATTCTTATCTGGTGGTATCGATTCATCTATCATTGCGTCTATCGCAAGAGAAATGAATCCAAATCTTCTAACATTCTCTGTTGGTTTCGAACGCCGCGGCTTTAGTGAAGTTGATGTAGCAAAAGAAACGGCAGAAAAGTTAGGCGTTACAAACCATAGTGTCTTCATTACAGCGAAAGAATTCATGAACGAATTCCCAAAAATTATTTGGCATATGGATGATCCTTTAGCTGATCCAGCTGCTGTACCGTTGTACTTTGTAGCAAAAGAAGCGCGTAAGCATGTAACAGTAGTTCTTTCTGGTGAAGGTGCGGACGAGCTATTTGGTGGATATAATATTTATCGTGAACCAAACTCGTTAAAAATGTTCTCTTATATTCCTACTCCAGGAAAAAGTGTCTTAAAAGCATTAAGTGGAGCATTAAAAGAAGGATTTAAAGGGAAAAGCTTCTTAGAACGTGGATGTACACCAATTGAAGAACGCTACTATGGTAATGCGAAAATCTTCCGTGAAGAAGAAAAAGCTGAGTTAATGAAGTATTACAATGAAAGTGTTAACTATATGGATATCACGAAGCCATTGTATAATGAAATTAAAGATTATGATGATGTAAGCAAAATGCAATACATCGATATGTTCACATGGCTACGCGGAGACATTTTATTAAAAGCTGATAAAATGACGATGGCAAATTCATTAGAACTTCGTGTGCCATTCTTAGATAAAGAAGTGTTTGACGTTGCGTCTAAAATTCCAACAGAATTAAAAATCGCAAATGGAACAACAAAAGCAATTTTACGTGAAGCAGTGCGCGGAATCGTTCCAGATCACGTGTTAGATCGTAAAAAGCTTGGATTCCCTGTACCAATTCGTCATTGGTTAAAAGATGAAATGCATGACTGGGCTGTTAATATTATTAAAGAAAGCAAAACAGAGCATTTAATCGACAAACAGTATGTATTAAACTTACTGGAAGCACATTGTGCAGATAAAGGCGATTATAGCCGTAAAATTTGGACAGTACTTGCATTTATGGTATGGCACCAAATTTATGTTGAGCATAAATATGATACAAATGAGTTTCATGAAGAAACAAAGCGTGCGTATAGCTTAGTATAAAGTGAAACTGGCATCCGCCACTGATTATTAGCCCACCAATAGTGGGATAAATAAGAAAACCTTAAGATTGCATACGATCTTAAGGTTTTTTTCATAAATACGTATTGTAGTTGATACAATAATAATAAAAGGATGGACAAAATATGATTACGTTTGAAAAAGTGAGTACAGAAACAAAAAAAGTTGTTGAAGAAATGTTTGCTTCTCATGGTTTGAATATAAAGGAAGTTCAATATTGTATAAAAATTGATGATACATATATTGGTGTAATTGATTATACCGTTCAAGGTGAGCGTGCTATATTATCTAATTTAATAATTCATTTTGATTATCAAGGTTACGGATATGGAACGAACACTTATTTTACATTTGAAGAAATGATGAAGAGTAGAGATATGAAAGATATCAAGGTGTTACAAGGGGATCTAACTAAACAAGCTAAATCTTTTATAGAGGGACTCGGCTTTATATGGAACGGTGAAATGTACATAAAACGCTTCTAAAAGGAAAGAAGTTAACTAAGGAAAGAAATGAATATAAGGCAGGTGGATGTATGACGATGACGTCTGGTTTTTTACTAATAGGGAGTTGTTTTATAGGAGCAGAACTATGCCAAATTTTCATCCGGAAAATGATGCGTAAAAAGCGTAAACCGTATGAATGGCAATACATTCCGGTATTTTTTATTCTGTTTTTTACTTTGTATGTATTGCAAAATGCAATCCACTTTCCACCGATATTGAACATTTTTTTGAAGTTTGGCTTAATATATAGTGGCAGTGGAATGGCTATTCTATTTTGTTTGTTTTGTATACGGCATGTTCATTATCAGTCGTACATATTTATTTTAAATTGGCTCAATCGAGATGATGGAAACCGCCTTACATAAGGTGGTTTTTTTGTTTGTTTTGTAACCAAATTTTTATGTTGTACATAAAATAGGACGAGCATAAATATAAGCTCTATTAAATATAGAAAGGAAATGGTATATGAAGCTAGTTATAGATGCAGGTCATGGTGGATACGATTCCGGTGCTGTTGGAAACGGTTTGGTTGAAAAAAATCTAACACTTCAAATTGCTAAGCGTGTTCGAGATATTTTACTTGCAAATTATGCAATTAATATTAAGATGACGCGCGATAGTGATGTCTTTATCTCATTATCAGAACGTGCAAATATTGCTAATTCTTTCGGAGCAGATTTTTTCATCTCATTTCATATTAATAGTGGCGGTGGAACAGGTTTTGAAAGTTATATTTATAATGGACTATCAGATAGCAGTTCTGCAGCAGCCAAGCAACAAAAGATGCATGCAGCAGTTAATCCTGTTTTAACGAAATACGGTTTGCGTGATCGTGGTGCAAAAAAGGCCAATTATGCAGTACTAAGGGAAACAGCTATGGATGCTTTATTAACAGAAACAGCTTTTATTGATACAACATTTGATGCAAATTTATTAAAAAATCCGCAGTTTATAGAAGATTTATGCCAAGCATATGCAAGAGGAATTGCTGTAATCTTAGGATTAACGGCAAATCCAAACCCACCAAATCCAGAACCGCCAAGTCCAGCTCCTCAAACGATAGGAATAGCCTATATTCGAGGAAAGAACGTGAATTTAAGAAGCGGCCCATCAACATCATCCTCAGTGATTCGTCAGTTGAATTCTCCAGAATCGTATGTAGTTTATCAGGAAAGTAACGGTTGGCTAGATTTAGGGACAGGCCAATGGATATATAATGATCCATCGTATATTGATTATGTGAAATACGGAAATAGTGATGGAAGTCCGATTGGAGTGGCGAATATTCGAGGGACGAATGTGAATTTAAGAAGCGGTCCATCAACATCGTCTTCAGTTATTAGAAAGTTAAATTCTCCAGAATCCTATTTAGTATACGCAAATCAAAACGGTTGGCTAAATCTAGGAGGAAATCAGTGGATATATAATGATTCATCTTATATCAAATATGATCAATATTAAAATATAAAAGATTATCAATAGAATTGAATGACACCCTGCCTTGAATGTCTTGCAAACAGAAGAACTTAGAGGGAGGGCTTTTTGTGAGAAAATAATATATTAAAATTATAGACGTGCTAATTGGACTTATCATTGTAATAGCTATGCAATTCGTGTTGAAAAGGGCAAGTCAAAACATGTGTTATGCACATTATGTATTGATTGAAGTGACAATTACTTTTGTTAAAACAGAAAATTCTTTATATTTAATGCGAATAAGTTGTAAAATGAAAATAATTATTAGGAAAGGAGTGGTAATATGGCAACAGGTGTTCATAAAGATTGGATTTTGTTTAATGGAAGAATTGTGAATACGAAGAAAGAACAGCCAATGGTTGCATTAGAAGAGCGAGGTTTACAATTTGGTGATGGTATATATGAAGTGTTTCGTTTATATAATGGGAAACCTCACCTACTAGATTTACACTTAGAAAGATTCTTTAAATCTATGAAGGAAATTCATCTTGTTCCACCTTTTACAAAAGAAGAATTAATTGAACAACTTCAGCAATTAATTGAGAAAAATCAATTTCAAGAAGATGGGAATGTGTATATTCAAATTTCAAGAGGCATGCAGCCACGAAATCATGTATATGAATCAAATCTAGAGCCAACTTATTTTGCAAACATTGTTTCATTCCCGAGACCGCTATCTCTATTGGAAAAGGGAATAAAAGTAACAGTGGAAGAGGATATTCGCTGGAAGTTTTGCCATATCAAATCTTTAAATCTTCTTCCTAATATTATGATTAAGAATAAAATTAATGAAGAAGGGTATCAAGAAGCGATATTAGTTCGAGATGGAATTGTAACAGAAGGATGCCATTCGAATTTCTTTATTATAAAAAATAATAAAGTGATTACGCACCCAGCGGATCAACTTATTTTACATGGAATTACTCGTCATCATGTCATTTCATTAGCAACAGCTCTACATATTGAAGTAGAAGAGCGAGAGTTTTCATTACAAGAAGTTTACGAGGCAGATGAGTGCTTCTTTACAGCAACGCCCCTTGAAATACTCCCTGTCATTCAAATTGGAGACGGATCATTCGGTAATGGTGAACGGGGACCTGTCACAAGGAAGTTACAAGAAGCTTATGAAGAAAGCATCGCTACCTTTAAAGTAATAAATTGAATGCGCAAGAAAAATGAAGCTGGTATTCCTCCAGCTTTTTTTCGTGATATAATCAAGCATAGGACAATTTTTGAAAACGCTATAAAAGGGGATTTTATGTATATGAATTATGAAGCATTTAAAGAAGTAATTCACGGACGACGCAGTGTTCGGAAGTTTACAGAACAAGAAGTATCTGTTGGTGACATAGAGGAAATTATTGATTGTGCTCGTTATGCTCCAAGCGATACGAACTCGCAAACGTGGGAATTTATTGTTATTATGAATCGGGATAAAATTAAAGAAATTGAGCAAATGACATGGGATGCTTTACATAAATTGGCTGAAAAAGCAACGGGAAAAGGAGAAGAAAAAGCAGGAAAATTACTTACGCGTTCGTTTGGACCGTATGCAACTGCTTTTTCTGATGCACCGGTTTTAATCGTATGTTTAGCTACACCATATGAGTCAAAGTTTCGTGAAAAAATATTTGATCCAATTGACTTCGTTCCAGATTCAGTATGGGAAGAAGAGGGGATTAAGAGTAGTTGTTTAGCTGCGCAAAATTTAATGTTAGCAGCATATGCAAGAGGTCTTGGGACTTGCCCGATGACAGGGCCGGTGTTATTAGCTCAAAATGAACTGCGACAATATTTACAAATTGAGCCTGAGAAACAAATTAATATGGTAATTTCGCTAGGGTATCCAAAAGATAAACCGAAGAAACTTGCTCGAAAAGAAGTAAAAGATATTACAAAGTTTATTTTGTAGGATGCTATGTAAAAAAGACATCGGATGTACCGATGTCTTTTTTATGAAGTAGATTTGTTAATTAATTTTTAGGCTTTTATTGTTCAACAAAATAATCAAATTTGATTTTATACTGATTGTAATCTTTTAAACCATACACGATTTGTTTCTTGCTATCGATTAAACCTTTCAACAGATTAGAATCTAATACACAGTATGAAACATCTATAATTATTCAACATGAACCTTCTCACAATATGATTTGTTATGAAAAGAACCTTTGTACTAGATTCACTACAATTTAAGATTTTCTTCTGTGACAAGAATTTTTTCTAGACTGGAATAATTTTTAGTGATAATGGGTTAAAATGGAGAATAAGAAGAAATTTCTAATTATCTCTTGAAAAAATTAATGATGTTAAAAAAGAAAGTATGGTACAGTAATGATGAGCAGAATGTTTGTTCACGGAAGTTTAAAAAAACTGAGCTTAGAACAGATAGTTATTTCTGTATAATAAATAAAGAATAAATGTACAGGGGGGATGAATTTTGAAGAAATTCATAATCGCTGGATTGTCTGCTTTGTTATTAGTAGGGTGTAGTGTACCAAAAGCAAAAGAAGAAATAGAGTCTCAACAAGAAGAACAAGTTGTTAATGCAAGTGATGAGAGTGTAACTCCTTTTCCTGAAGGGGCAACTCCAATTGGTGAAGGGAAAGTAAAGGTAATCACACCAGATGGTACTTCTGAAAATGGTAAGATACCAACTGTATTTGTAAAGAAGGACACTCTAATTCAGCAAGTTGAATTAGAACTTGTCGATTTTCAAAATGATAAAGAAACATTCGTATTCGTAGATCGTATATTTGAAGATAAACATCATGTTACTAGCATGACGCAGACAACAGTAGAATTAAAACAAAAAACGTTAGAGACAGGGTATCATACAATAACTGCAATTCAATTTCAAAATAATGATCCAGCGGGAAAAGTTATTAACTTTGTACAGGCTAAATTTGAAAATAAACCTGCATCTTAAAATAGCTAACACGTTATATGTAACAAAAAGTACATTACTGAAAAAGTAATGTACTTTTTTGTTTTGTATGTTTTTCATGAAATAAATGAATTGATTGTCAGGCGAAAAGGCTCTACTGAATTATAATAGAAAGAAGAATTAGCACGAATTATCAAAAAAATTATTGGTGAATGTATAAAATATTCTTATAAGGGAGGGGAAGTGGAAATGGATTACTTTGAAAGAATACAAAATTCTATTGAATTTATTGAAGGCAACCTACAGGACAGACTTAATGTTGTTAAAGTTTCTTCGCAATCTTGTTTTTCTCCATTTCATTTTCAAAGGCTTTTTCAAGCAATCACAGGTTTTTCTGTACAAGAATATATAAGAAACAGAAGGTTATCTGAAGCTGCTATTTTATTGAGGGAAACAAAAAAGAATATATTAGAAATTGCGATTAATTTTCAATATAACTCCCAAGAGGCATTTACACGTGCATTTGTAAATTATTTTGGAATGACTCCTGCTAAATATCGAAAGTCAGAAATCGCTTTACATTTACAAGCTAAACTGAATTTGTTTGACCATAAAAAGGAGAGGAAGGGAGACTTGATTATGAATAAACCTACTATTGTACAATTAAATAAAAGGAATATTATCGGTGTTGAATATAAAACCAATCTAAACAATGAAAAATACTTTGAGGAAATTCCAAAATTTTATTTTGATTTTGGAAGTAATGAATATTATTTAAGAATTCCAGAGAAAATTGCACCTAATATGTCATATGGTATCGCATGTAATTTTCATGATGATGGTAACTTTTCATTCATTATTGGAGAAGAGGTACAGGGGAGTGCTGCGGAATTAGACAATGGATTTGTCAATTTTGAAATTCCGGAAGGTAAATATGCTGAATTTAAAATAAATGGCTCGGCTGATTTAGTTCAAAATACGAGAAGATATATTTATGGCACATGGTTACCAAACTCGAATTATGAAAGAAGAGAAGGACCAGATTTTGAAATTACCGATGTATTGCAATCAATATATCCAAATCAAATGAAAGTGATAATATATATACCTATACTTTAAATATAAATGTTTCGTAGGGATTTGTTTGAAAATGTCGAATAAAATATATTGCGTCGTAAAAACACGTTTTCTATTGTTTAGCGTGAAACGAGTGGGGAGGAGAATGAGTGATGAAACGTGCTCTTATAAATATTGATTATACATATGATTTTGTAGCCGAAGATGGTGCTTTAACGTGTGGAAAGCCGGGACAAGATATTGAACAGCATCTTGTAGCGATTACGAAGCAGTATATTGAAAACGGAGATTATGTTGTGTTTGCCATTGATAAACATGAAAAAAATGATTCCTATCATCCTGAGACACAATTATTTCCGCCACATAATATAGCGGGAACAAAAGGAAGAGATTTATACGGAGAGTTACAAAAGGTGTATGAAAAATATCAAGATAATGAGAATGTATACTATATGGACAAAACACGTTATAGTGCTTTTGCTGGAACGGACTTAGAAATGAAACTAAGAGAACGTGGCGTACAAGAGGTTCATCTTGTTGGCGTATGTACGGATATTTGTGTTCTCCATACAGCCGTGGATGCTTATAATAAAGGATTTCATATAGTTGTACATGAAAAAGCAGTGGCCTCTTTTAATGAACAAGGACATGAGTTTGCGATTGGACACTTTAAGTCTTGTTTACATGCTGAAGTGCAGTGAAGAGAAACAAAAAATGAGAGTGATGTAAAAAGAGACCTTTAAAATAGAGGCCACTGAAAAAGTCCACTTCATAAGAAAAAGGAGTCCATCACCTACTATATACAGGTGATGGACTCCTTTTTTTCAACATATTGATAAAATGCGTGTTATTTTTTCAAAGCAAACACTTTTTCAGTGCCTTCTTAAAATAAAAGGTCTTTTTTTATATGTTCTGGTACTTTATCCCGCATTAACGGGCAGTAAGACCCCCACCTCAAGATTCAGAGAGAAACGAGGAAGATAGGCGGGGGATCAACTGTCCGTAAAAGCCCGTTTGGTGAGGGCTAATAATCAGTGGGGGATGAAGAAAACCCCCACTGATTAAAGTTTCATTTTATATGGATACAACTTGTTGCTGAATTAGTTTCTTAATGAAAGGACTAATACTTTCTGGTAATTGATTCAAGTTGAAGAATTTTACTTCTAAAGATTCAGTGCCATCAGCTTGTAAAGTTCCGCCTTTTATCTCTTTACACATATAAGCGATTGTGATGGGATAAAACTCATCCCCGTTCGGTAATTTTACAAAAAATTCTTTTCCGGAAAAAACACCTACTAAGTTAAGCTTTCCAATTTCAATGCCTGTTTCTTCGAGGACTTCTCGTCTTCCTGCATCTTCTGTTGATTCACCTAATTCAATACATCCGCCAGGAACTCCCCAAATACCATTTCGTCTTTTTTGAAGTAAAATTTGTCCCTGATCATTTAAAACGGCTACTGCAACACCTGCTAAATTAAGTGGTCGTGGACCGATGATTTTTCGTAAATCTTCAATATATCCCATAGTAACCTCCAAAAGTAATAAGAGTTTTATATTCCAAATTATGTATTCCATCCTGTATAGATATTCTCCTTGTTTTTTATTGGATATTAATATTGCAGAAATGAAAATTTCACTGACTATTTGATATAATAAAGACAGAAAGAGAGAATCTTTCATTCATTCACTGTTTCACATTAAATAATGTGGATCAAGAAAACGTTGTGGCAGCATTTAAAGACGGTGTTCTTACTGTCACATTGCCTAAACTAGAAGAAGAAAACATAAATCGAAAAGTGATTGATATAGAGTAAAGAAGCTGATACATTCAGCTTCTTTTTTAAATTTATAGTTTTTAGAAATTTCTCAATGTTATAATGGTAGTTGGTGATGAACATGAACTATGATGAAAAGCAAATGCGACGGTTAGAGGCGTTAAAAGAAATTGCAGAGTTGTTAAATGAGGTAACTGATTTACAGGAAATGTTAGAAAAAGTATTACATACATTATTGCAAGTTATGAATTTACAAACAGGCTGGATCTTTTTTATTGATGAAAAAGGAACACATCGTATGCTTGTTGATAGGAATTTGCCACCAGCACTCACATGGCGGGAAAAGAAACCGATGTGTGAAGGAGATTGTTGGTGCGTGAATCGATTCGTAAATGGACGTTTAGAAAAGGCGACAAATATCATTGAGTGTAAACGAATTGAAGATGCTATTGAATATAATTGGGGAGAGACGGAAGAGATTACACACCATGCGACGATTCCTCTTCGGGCTGGGGCAGAGAAGTTTGGTTTATTAAATGTTGCTTCACCTCATAAAACGCATTTTTTAGAGGAAGAACTAGCATTATTAGAAGCAATTGCATTTCAAATTGGAACAACAATACAACGAATTAAGCTAGTTGAGAAAGAACGCAAATATGTAGTTGTAGCGGAAAGGAATCGACTCGCTCGTGATTTACATGATTCTGTAAAACAATTACTATTTTCAATTATGTTAACCGCTAGAGGTACTCTTGACATGACAAAGAACAAAGAACTGCAAGAGATGCTAAGTTATATAGGAGAATTATCACAAGAAGCACTGCAAGAGATGACATTATTAATTTGGCAATTACGGCCAGAAGGATTAGAAAAAGGGCTTGCAGAAGCAGTGCAGAATTATGGAAAGCTGTTAGGTATTCAAGTAACAATTCGAATTGATGGGGTTATTTCAATTGGTGATGAAATAGAAGAAGTGCTGTGGCGTGTGAGCCAGGAAGCGTTACATAATTGTAAAAAACATGCTTCATGTGAGAGGGTATCTGTTAGCTTGAAAATAGAAAATAATAAGTTGCACTTTCAAATTGAAGATGACGGCATTGGGTTCGTTAGAGAAACAGTAAGAGATTCAGCACTTGGTTTGAAAAGTATGAAAGAACGAATTGAATTGATGAAAGGAACATTTCGAATAAGAACGAAACCGGGACAAGGAACAAAGATTGAGATTCAATTACCAGTTTGAAAGGGAGTAACACATTGAAAATTAAACTATTACTTGTAGAGGATCATCATATTGTGCGGAGGGGACTCGTATTTTTCTTAAAAACGAAAGAGGAGTTTGAAATTATAGGGGAAGCAGAGAATGGAGAAGAAGCGTTAGAATTTGTTCGAAAAGAAAGACCAGATGTAGTATTAATGGATTTATCAATGCCGAAAATGGATGGAATTGAAGCGACGAAAAGATTGAAGCAATATGATGCGACAATTAAAATCCTTATGTTAAGCAGTTTTTCAGAGCAAGATTACGTTCTTCCAGCGCTGGAAGCTGGTGCGGATGGTTATCAACTAAAAGAAGTACAGCCAGATCAACTTGTTGCTTCTATTATTGCTGTATATCAAGGCAATGCAAATTTCCATCCGAAAGTAACGCCTGCTTTGTTAGGACGACCGGCAGTGAAAGAGGAGAAAAAAGATAGTTTTTCTATGCTGACAAAAAGGGAAAAAGAAGTACTGCGTGAAATTGCGAAAGGAAGAAGTAATAAAGAAATAGCAGCAGAGCTTCATATTACAGAACAGACAGTTAAAACACATGTTTCAAATGTACTTGCTAAATTAGAAGTAGATGATCGGACGCAAGCGGCTTTGTATGCTGTGAAAAATAATGTTGTGTAGGAAACGGGTTATGGGGGACAAAGTTAAATTACAATAGTATAGGTCAAAACTGTCGAAATCTGGTTATTCCAATGGAGCTATACTTGTTGCAAGAAATGATGAAGTGTTACTAAGTGATGCATTTGGTATGGCAAATTTCACATTGGAAAAGTGGTTTCAGCACTTCGAAATCAGTTCGGCGGACACGCTGTTGTAAAGAATAATTAATTGATATATCAGGAACTCATACGAAAGTATGAGTTCTTTTTGTATTTCTCATACTATTTTCTCAAAGCTTTTCCCTCTTTTTATTGTTTTTTGTATAGAATTTTCTGATAGTATAGAGGTAGAACTTAAAACAAAGGGGCGAAATAAACATGAAATTAGTTGTAATTAACGGAACACCACGTAAATTTGGTAGAACACGTGTCATTGCAAAATATATTGCTGAACAATTTGAAGGAGAGTTATATGATTTAGCAACAGAACAATTGCCTTTATATAACGGAGAAGAATCACAACGTGAATTAGAAGCGGTAACAAAATTAAAAACATTAGTGAAAGAAGCTGATGGTGTTGTCCTTTGCACACCTGAATATCATAATGCAATGAGCGGTGCGCTCAAAAACGCATTAGATTTCTTAAGCAGCAGTGAATTTGTCCATAAACCAGTTGCACTATTGGCGGTTGCAGGCGGCGGAAAAGGCGGTATAAACGCGCTTAATAGCATGCGTATTGTCGCGCGAGGCGTATATGCGAATACAATCCCAAAACAAGTTGTATTAGACGGGTTATACGTGCAAGATGGTGAGCTTAGTGAGGATGCAAAACCATTAATTCATGATCTTTTCAAAGAGTTAAAAGCATATATGGGTGTCTATAAAGAAGTGAAGAAGCAATTAGGGGTTGAGTGATAATTTTTTAGAGGGCAATGTTCTATTATTCATTGCCTCTAGCACCTTTACGAAAACGCTTTCGAACAATAGTAGTTCGTAGAATAGTAATGTAAATAGGAGTGATTTTAATAAAAATGATTATATGTACGGAAATTAAGGTGGTGAATAAGGTTGATTACACATTTTTCAGAGTTGAAATTACAAACAGTATCTATTCAAGGGGTAGAACAAGTGTATGCAAAGCGTCTTGGGATTCCAATTTTATCAAAAACGAATAAACAAATAAGCTTTAAATTAACTCCATATGTTACATTAGTTTTTGAAGAAGCATATGAACCAATTTCGCCTGCTCATTTTGCTTTTCAAGTACCATTCTCAAAGTTCTACGAAACAGCAAAATGGATTCAAGAATCGGGTTTGCTTGTTGTAAGGTGGGAAGATGGTCATGAAATTGATGAAGAGGATAGTCGGTTAAATTTATATTTTCGTGATGGAGATGGAAATCTTCTTGAAATTATTGCACATAAATATATTGATGAAGGTATTTTAGTTCCGTATACACCTTTAAATATTCTATATATAAGGGAAGTAGGTTGCCCAGTTGAAAGTGTACCTACATTTAGAGAGTGGTTAAAATCCAATTTATACATGAAAACATTTGGAGTTGGTGAAATTTTTAACTTTGTAGTTGGTGGAACGGCTCATGTTGTTGCAAGCTGGAAGAGAAGGCCTTGGATTCCGATTGCAATGAAAGCTTTGCCGCCGAAAATGCATATTTCATTTGGGACGTCGAGTCTTGAGTTCATTCAAAGGGTTCAGAAACATATAAGACAAAACGATGTACCATTTCATTTTCATAATAATGAAATATCGTTCGTTCAAGAAGGATATTCTTTTTCTATACAACATACTCCGCATTTTAAAGCTGATATTCCCAAAAAGTTGAACTTACCACTTTCTATTTAAGTAATATTTTTTGAGTTGTTATTATTGGATGTGATTTTAATAAATAGTTAGAAAATCATGACATATATTTAAAAGGAAGTATTCTAAAAACAGGTATTTTGACGTGTGTTCAAAACACCTGTTACTTACTTCATTTGATTGTCATATACACGTTAATGATTTGGATACATTTCTTGCAAAAAACTGACAGATTGTTTAATTAGCGCTTTTAGAACATTAATATCAATATCTGCTAATTTATTAATGTATATACACGCCTTTCCAGATGTGTGTTTTCCAAAGTCTTTTAATAGTTCTTCTCGCTTAGGATCACCAGTTGCAAAATATAAACTAATTTTGGCCTTGCGAGGGGAAAAGCCTACTAATGGAGCATCTCCTTCATGACCAGATGTATATTTATAGTGGTATGTACCAAATCCAATAATGCTAGGTCCCCACATCTTTGCTGGATAACCTGTTGTTTCAGTAAAGATATCTAATAACTGATATGCGTCTTCTCGTTTTTTTAGGCTGTCAACATTTTCAATAAACTCGATTACACTATTGTTGGTTTCTGTTGTTTTGAGTTTATACATAATAGAATTGTCCCCACTTTTTTAGATATAAGTTTTATCACATATTTCATTATAATACATAGTTTGAATCAAAGTTACAGAATCTCATGTATGCTTAAAAGAAATAAAAACTTTTGAATAAAAGTTTACTTTCTTTTTTCATCAAAAAATAAAAGACGATTTCACATTAATCGTCTTGCATCCTTATAAATAATACAAAATTATTTTATTTCATCTAGCTTATCTTTTTTTCTAAGTAAATTGGTTTTTGTTATATCTCTAGAGATTATAAATAAAAATAAGTTAACCAAAACTAAAATGACATCTATACAAATGACCCAAGAATCACTTTTTATAAAAGAATTAGTCAAAACCAATATTAATAAGCTAATTCCTGAAATTAAACGTACTTTGTTTTGTTCTATTTTCAACATAAAATCATCTCCTTTTAACTATACTACAATATTCTTAATACATTTAATATATATATATTAAATTATACGCATGTAATAAATACACTAAATGTAACCTTTTATTATTAATTTACATTCAGATCTCCATAATTATTAACTTTATCCGCTATTTTAGGGCAGTGAGACCCCCACCTCAAGATTCAGAGAGAAACAAGGAAGTTAGGTGGGAGATTAGCTGCCCGTAAAAGTCCGATTAGTGAGGGCTAATAATCAGTGTGGGAAAGAAAACCCCACTGATTAAAGTTTCACTTTATCTTGATATCCCAAAAATAAAAAATACTCTTGAAATAAGGAGAAACTTCCAATAAATCCATTGTATGACGAGAGAGAAAATACAAAATCTATAAAGGAACCATATAAAAAGAGGGTGTGAAACAAAATGGGAAAAACGAAAGCGTTAGGATCAGCGAAACATAAAGGAAATCAAACTCAGTGTCATACATCTTCTAAAAAAGGGCGTAATGCTCAAAACGCAGGACAACGTAGTCATTAAAAAATACTTCTGTCTCCCTTTCTTTTTCTATATAATATAAAGAAAGGGAGTGTAAGCTTATATATGAACAAATGGATACTACTTGTTATCTTATTATTTCCACCATTATGCATAATGTATATGACATATCGAATGAAAAAAGTTGCTTATGAAAAGTTAAGTGATAACGCTCCATATGTATTAATTTTAGGTGCAAAATTATTTGGGGATAAACCTTCTTTATCTCTTCAAAATCGACTGGATGTAGCCTTAATGTATTTAAATTCTCATCCGGAAACAAAAGTAATTGTATCTGGAGGACAAGGTGAAGATGAGGACATCCCTGAAGCCCATAGCATGCGAAATTATTTAATAAAACATGGAATTGAAGAGAATCGTATTTTCATTGAGGATCGTTCGACAAGTACTTATGAAAATCTAAAGTTTAGCATGGATTTATATCATGTAATGCACGCGGTAGTTGTGAGTAATACATATCATCTATATCGAACAAAAATTATTGCTAAGCGTTTAGGAATGCAGATGGAGTCACTCGCGGCACCAACACCAAGGCGTTCAGAGAAGAAAGCATATATACGTGAATATGCAGCAATTATTAAAACGGTATTATTCGATCATTAGAGCTCAAGTAAGGGCTCTTTTTTCGTGAATAAAAAGCGTATCATTTGAAAAGAAGGAAAGATTCTATCAGAATGAAAGAAACAATAATAAGGGAGTTGTATTTGTGATTCGATTTAATCATGTGTCAAAAGCATATGAAGATGGTACAAAAGCAGTAGATTCATTACATTTAGAAATTAAAAAAGGAGAGTTTTTTGTCCTTATCGGTCCGAGTGGTTGCGGAAAAACAACAACGATGAAAATGATTAATCGTTTAATTGAAACGACAGAAGGTTCCATCTCTATCGATGGAAAAGACATCCAAGATTACAATATTCATGAACTGCGTTGGGATATCGGGTACGTTTTGCAACAAATTGCATTGTTTCCTCATATGACAATTGCTGAAAATATTGCGATTGTACCTGAAATGAGAAAATGGAGTAAAGAAAAAGTTCGAGAGCGTGTGGATGAGTTACTTGATATGGTTGGATTAGATCCAGATGTATATCGAAATCGTATGCCTGATGAATTATCTGGTGGACAGAAGCAACGTGTGGGAGTGGTAAGGGCACTGGCTGCTAATCCGAAAATCGTTCTTATGGATGAACCATTTAGTGCGCTAGATCCATTAAGCCGAGAACAGTTGCAAAAGGATATTGTAGAATTACAGAAAAAAATTCAAAAAACAATTGTGTTCGTGACACATGATATGCAAGAAGCGTTAACACTTGGTGATCGTATTTGTGTGATGAGAAAAGGGAAAATCGTTCAATTAGATACACCGGAAGGAATCATACATAACCCAGTAAATGATTTTGTAGAAGAATTTATTGGAAATCGTGTTCGCCCTTGGTATGAAGGGAAGAGCATTGAAGATGTGTTGTCACTTGCGAGTGATAGAAAAGTAGACAATGATGTTTTATCTCTATCTCTGCATGCTTCACTACAAGAGGCGTTGATTCGTTTGGAAGCAGAAGAGGCAATCCCAATTGAAAGAGAGGGGCAATACGTGGGGACATTAACGAGCCGTCATATTGTGGCATATTTGGCTGGACAAATGAAGGAGAGGGGGTAAACTGTGTCTGCATTATTACAAACGTTTCAAGAACGAAAATTAGAATTACTTAGTGCGCTGATTGAGCACTTACAAATTTCACTTATTTCTTTATTCTTTGCGGTGATGATTGCAGTTCCACTCGGTATTTTGTTAACGAGAAGAGAGCGAATTGCTGAGTTTATTATAGGCACATCTGCTGTTATGCAAACAATTCCTTCATTGGCTTTACTAGGGCTTTTAATTCCGCTTGTTGGTATTGGAAAGGTGCCAGCAATTATCGCGCTAGTTGTGTATGCGTTATTGCCAATTTTACGAAATACATATACGGGAATCCATAAGTTAGATGCATCGCTTATTGAAGCAGCAAGAGCGATGGGAATGAATAGCTTTAGAAGATTATGGAGAGTAGAACTTCCTCTTGCATTGCCAATTATAATGGCTGGAATTCGTACGGCAATGGTATTGATTGTCGGAACAGCTACGTTAGCTGCTTTAATAGGAGCTGGAGGGCTAGGAAAACTTATTTTACTCGGTATAGATCGAAATGACCATGCTCTTATCGTATTAGGGGCTGTACCAGCCGCATTGTTAGCTTTATTCTTTGACGGAGTACTTCGGATGTTTGAAAGCACTGGACGCTCTCCTAAGCGAATTATATCGGCAATATGTATCATTGTAGTTGTTATAGCTGCACCATTTCTATGGAATACGCAAAAGAAAGATATTGTGATTGCTGGAAAGCTTGGAGCTGAACCAGAAATTTTAATTCAAATGTATAAGCAGCTGATCGAGCAAGATACTGATTTAGATGTAGAATTGAAACCAGGACTTGGGAAAACAGCATTTGTTTTTGAAGCTTTAAAATCAGGGGAAATTGATATGTATCCTGAATTTTCAGGTACTGCTTTATCTACTTTTGTAAAAGAAGACCCAAAAAGTACAAATCGTAAAGAAGTATATGAACAAGCACGCCTAGGGATGGAAAAGAAATATCATATGGTGATGCTAAAGCCGATGGAATATAACAATACATATGCACTTGCAATGCCAAGAAAAGTTGCAGAGCAGTATAATGTGAAAACAATCTCAGATTTACGAAATGTTGCAGCAAATGTTAAGGCTGGATTTACGTTAGAGTTTGCAGATCGGGAAGACGGCTATAAAGGGATGCAAAAATTGTATAATTTCCAGATTGCAAACGTAACAACAATGGAGCCGAAGTTACGATATGGTGCAATTGAGTCGGGGGAGGTTACTGTTATTGATGCTTATTCTACTGACAGCGAACTTGAACAATATGGCCTCCAAGTACTAGAAGATGATAAAGGGTTATTCCCACCTTACCAAGGAGCTCCTTTATTAAGAAAAGAAACGCTTGATAAATATCCTGAACTTGAAAAGACATTAAATAAACTTGCTGGGAAAATATCAGATGAAGATATGAGAAAAATGAATTATGAAGTAAATGTAAATGGTAAAAGTGCAGAAAGAGTAGCGAAACAATTTTTAGAAAAAGAGGGATTGATTCATTAATATTTGCAAAAAAATATACAATTTAATGACTGGAAATCGACCGTTCATAATAAAATGAACGGTTTTTTTGTGCATACTTATACATTTTTTCAAAAAAGTATTCCCTTTTTGCTCATTTTCTTTTAGAATAAGTAATGTTTTCCTGAAAAAATATAATAGAAACATCTATTAGAGAAAAAGGTGACTTTAATAGTTGAACGGATAAACATAACACCTAGAATGACAGATGGGGTGGTACCGATAGAAAAGAAATTAGGATTTTTTCCATTAATCGCATTAGTAGTAGGAACAATGGTTGGCGGTGGTGTTTTTAGTTTACCGCATGATTTAGCAGTAGGCGCAAATAGTGGCGCAACGATAATCGGATGGTGTATTACAGCAATGGGAATGATTCCACTTGCACTTGTATACCAAACGTTAGCAAGACAAAAACCAGAGCTTGAAGGCGGAATTTATAGTTACGCGCGCACAGGATTTGGTGAATATGTTGGTTTTAACAGTGCATGGGGATATTGGCTTGCAGGGATTTTAGGAAACGTAGCTACGATTATGTTATTGTTTAGTACACTTGGATATTTTTTCCCTATTTTTAAAGGAGGAAACAACGTTGCCTCCATCGTTGGTGCATCTCTTTTATTATGGACGCTGCACTTCCTTATTTTAATTGGAATTCGTGAAGCGTCTATTATGAACTTTGTTGCAACAATTGGAAAACTAGTTCCGATTTTATTATTTATTGCAGTTATGGTTACAGCGTTTCGCTGGGATACATTTACACATGATTTTTGGGGTGAGGGAACCGTTTCTATTTCTTCTGTCCTTGGTCAAGTGAAAAATACAATGCTTGTTACACTTTGGGTATTTATCGGTGTGGAAGGAGCAGTTGTATTATCTGGAAGAGCAAAAAACAGCCGTGATGTTGGAAAAGCAACGGTTGTTGGATTAATTTTAGTTATGTCCATCTATATTTTAATCTCAGTCCTTTCTATGGGGGCTATGACAAGACAAGAGCTTTCTCTGTTAGAAACGCCGTCAATGGGCCATGTATTAGAGCATGTTGTTGGACCATGGGGAGCATTTGCCATTAATATTGGATTGGTTGCTTCACTTATTGGGACATTAATTGGATGGTTCTTACTCGTTTCTGAAATTTCTCACGTAGCAGGGAAAGATGGCGTATTTCCGAAAGCCTTTACGAAGACAAATAAAAAGCAGACACCACATATTGCATTATGGATTTCAAATGGTGTCGCACAAACGTTGTTTATTATCGTTTTGTTTTCGGAATCAACGTATCAAATGATGTATTTTATCGCGTCTACATCTATTTTACTTCCGTACTTATTATCAGCACTTTATCAGTTGAAATTAGTTGTAACGAAGGAACTGAAACGTGCGAGGCTAAAAAATGGAATGCTTGCTTTAATTGCCTCATTGTATTCCGTATGGTTGATTTATGCAGCAGGCTTAAAAAACTTATTACTTGTTTCAATCGTATATGGTATTGGACTTGTTGTTTATATGTTTGCTCGAAAAGAAAAAGGAAATCGCTGTTTTTCTGGCATGGAGAGATATGTCATGGTTGTAATCGTGGTTGCAGCAGTAATATCGCTTTATATGCTTGTAACAGGTAATATAAAAATGTAAAAAAGTCCTCCTGAAGGACTTTTTTCTTTGCATACAAGGAATTTTATTTTATTTACAGAATATCTAATATATAAGATGTTTAGGGGGGATGAGAATGGAAGAAAAAGAACAACTCTTAAGAATTATGGAATTGGCAAGTGATTTACGAAAAGTATTAGTACAAGAATTATTTTTTAATCATCATCCCGAACTACGTGGAGCGATTGAGAATTTAGCTGGTTCTGTGGAGACTTTAGCAGGCCTGCAACATAATAAAGATGAAAATGCCGAGGATAAACTACGATACGTACTTGCTAAAATGAAAATTGCTCACAATGCGATTATGCAAGAGAAAAAAGCTTTCCCTTCTCACTAATATAAGTTTTACTTTTGTAACCTGACGGTATACGTCAGGTTTTTTTGTTTCTAGTTTTCTTTTACAGTTCATATAATAAGAACAGTATGAAAAAAAGAAGGTGAGTATATTGAAGCTACATAAAGCTCTCCATCCAAGTTTTATAAAGCGGATGTATCACATGAGATTTCTTGGAAAGTTCGTTGGAGGTGAGGAGGAAAAAAAGAATACTTTTTCTGTACAATGTCTTTCACAAATTCCTTCTATTTTGAAATCGCAATTTGAAGGTGAAGTATATTTGTTTGAAGGACTATATACTAACAAAAAAAATGAGAGAATATTTGCGGATTTAAAGAAAAAAAAGTTAGAAAAACAATTGGTATTGTTTCGCCTTTATTATGAAAGAGGGAACTTGTATGTTGAATTAATATGTACAGAACAACGGGAAATCGCGGATGCATATAAGATTATCCCTTCGCCAAGATTAGTAGGATATAAAAAGAGAGAATCTTTAGAGCGAAAGCTAGGTAATGGGTACTTATCTTTTCTTATTCCTAAATTCCCACACGATTTCGAAGTACCACAGTTGTTATGGTATGAAGGTAGATTATATGGAAATTTATCATTAAAATCATCCATTAGTTCAATTGCATATTGCGAACAAAAAAAGGAATGCAAATATATCGAAATTGATAATTGGACCAAGTATATAGAAGTGAAAGCGGATGATCATTTGTATTTTGTACGAGAAAATATGTATGATCAACTTCTAAAGCAAATCGCAGAAGAGGGAAAACGGGTGGAAGTAGTAGACATAAAAGGGAAAAAAGAAGACCAAGAATGGAATGAGCGTGAATCTACATTTATACAGTATGTACAGGACTTAATCAATAATAAAGGTTTGTATTTAGATGCAACGGATATTTTTAACTTTCATATTAGTGTAAAAACAAATATGTTAACGATTCTTGCTGGTATCCCAGGAATCGGGAAATCACGTTTTGTGCAAGTATATGCAGAAGCGTTAGGGTTAACGTATGGAGAAGAATTGTTATGGATTCCAATTTCTCCATCTTATCAAGAACCACACGATATAATAGGTTACCTTCATCCAAATGGAACATATATCGAAAGTGAAACGAAGTTAATTCGGACATTATTAAAAGCATATGAAAATCCGAATCAGCTTTATATGATTGTATTTGATGAAATGAATATGTCACATATTGAACATTGGTTTACACCATTTTTATCTATTCTTCAATTAGAAAAGAAAAATCGTATTCTTTCTTTATATGAGGAAGGAAATGAAATAGAAAATATAATTCCACCTGAAATTGAAATTGGTGAAAATATTATTTTTATCGGAACTGTGAATTTTGATGAAACAACGAAAGAATTATCTGATCGCTTATTGGATCGAACAAATCTTATTACACTTCAAAAGATTCCATTTTGTGAAATCAATATGCAGCAAAATAAAGGGATACAAATCCCGCCCCTACAAGTAACAACAGGAGAGTTTCGTATGAATTGGTTACGAAATAAAGAGATAATTGATGTGTTTTTTGAAGAGGAATTAGAATTATTAGATAAATTACATGGCGTATTATCATCACATGACGCATCGAAAGGCGTTTCTTTTCGATGCGCTGCTGCGATTGCGACTTATTTGCAAAATATCCCTCCAAAAGATAATCAATCTTATATGATTAGCCGAGAAGAGGGCTTTGATTTACAAGTAAAACAGCGTATTTTAACAAAATTACGTGGTACGGAAATGACAATTGGTCCACTTCTTCGTGAGGATGAAAAGAAAGGGCTATCGCTAGTATCATTATTACAATCTCCACTTGCGAATTGTGTCTCCGCATTCGAACATTCTCTAGCTTATATTAGACAAAAACGGCGTGAATTGGAGTTGTATGGGTATGCGAAATGAGGAGCAGCACGAGACGGAAATTGTAGATACAAAAGATAAGCTCCCGTTCGTATTAAAATTAATTATTGGAACAGAAGGAAAAGGAGATTTTATATTTTTGAATCGTCTTTGTAAACACACTACCACAATGGCTCATTGCGTTTATAAAGTACAAGAATTAAAAGCATTACGTTTGACTTTACATTGTGAAAAGCCAATCCGTGTTACTTTTATGTGGAATAAAGTGTATGAAGGGCAAAAAGATAAGAAAGAATGGCAATATGAATTGCATGAAAAAAGACAAAAGGTATTATTATATGAACATGGAAAAACTGATTTTTTTTATCCTTGGCGTTGTGGTTTGTATCATTTCGAGGTGCAAGTGGAAGAAGAGGTATACTATGGGGCATTTCAAATTGTTCCTAAAAATTTTTTTGATGATCAATTTGAAACGATTCGAAATTATGTAAAATCAATTTTGAATGAAATTATGCTAGATCGTGGTTATTATAAAAAGACATTCTCAACGCTAATTGACATTGAAGATTCTTCCTATTTAATGCTACTTCGAATGCTGCCACAAAAAATGAAAAAAATAAAGCAGCTTTATAAAAAAGTTGAAGAGAACACAAGATATATCGATAGATATGAGTGGGAAATACGGGAACGAAAAGCGACGATGAAAAGTGTGATAATGAACGAGAAAAATCCTCACGCTAAGTATTATAATCGCAGATTTATAGAACAAACAGATAGTTTGGAGAATGCTTTTCTAAAATTTACAACGAAACAATTTTATCAATATTTACTTGAAGCACAGGCTTTCTTACAAAAGACAATCGAAATATTAGAAAGAGCAACACATACAAAAAAAGAGGAACAACAAGCAGTAAAAACAATTATGCAAACCATTGAAAGAAACGGGTCTGTAACAGATAGGGAGAAGCAAAAATATCGAAATATTCATTTGTTAAAAGAAGCAGACTTGCGGAAAGCATCTATGAAAATACAAGAGTATAAAATTTTAAATCATATTGTCCACCAAGTTATACTGTACTTTCAAAATTTGTTAAATTCTCCATTCTGGAGAGGGATTTCTGAAAAGACAAATATAACTATACATGCTTTACCTGTTACTCATCGGCAACTATTATATCATTTAGAGTTTCTACCACGTTATAATCAACAATCTCCAGCTTTATTATTTGTGTATAAACCAACGTTTTTAGTGTATGAGTATTATACATTTTTTATCATTATTTCTATATTGCAACAGTTAGAATTTAAAGATGAAATTCCATTACGCGAACAAATTCAAACTTATTTTTACTTAGATGGTTTACAGGATGGTACGACAATTGTTTTAAAACGTGAAAATATTCAAATCCATGTAGTGTTTAATGACCTTATTGAAACGCACCCACTCATTGCACTTAGTAAAGGAAGTCATTTCTATAATGGAGAAGATACGAAAAAGCCAGACATTCGTTTAGATTGTTATGTGAAGCAAGGGGAACGTTATGAGTACCAGTCGTCTATTATTGTTGAGGTGAAATATAGTCCTATGTTTAATATTTTTCAGTCTGTTGGAAATACAAAAGCAACAGAGCAAATGTACAAATATTGGTCCATTAAATATGTAGAAGAACAAGATGGAAAACGTATTTTTCACCGAAGGGCGATTCATGAAGTGATTTGTGTATACCCAGGCAGTCATATGCATGGGAAGAAAATAGAAGCAGGTTGCGGAGTCTTTTTGCAATTATATCCATATAAAACGAAGCAGGGAGAAGAAAAGTTAGCTGGAAAGCATGGTCTTGTACAGATTTTCGAGAAATGGTTAAAAAATATTGTAACATGAAAAGAAACCTTTCTTTATGGAAAAGGTTTCTTTTTGTGTAAGTAAATTGAATTGTTGAAGGGAGTATAATTGTGAATTTATGGTACTGTAGAATCAAATACCCATAGAGGTGATAAAACAATAAAGGTAATTTCTAATTATATACAATGGAATTGTCACCTTATATAAATATAAAAAATGAATAGGAAATGGTTAATTTTTATAGAATGTATAATGTAGTAAATACCTTTTAGTTGCATGCGGAGATTTGTTCTTATATGATAGATGGTGAAAGCGTTATCAAAATATAGGACGGCGATGGGAAAGGCGGGGAAATATGTTCCAGCGTGTTCAAACAAAGGAAGAACATTTTTGGTTCGAGCAACTGTGGGGAGATTTTTGTGAAGAGAGAGATTTAATGTTTGTAGAGCGTAATTTAAATCCATCACGATTTTTATTAATAGAAGGAGGACATTCTATTGGTACAGTAGAGTGTATTCGATATACGACACCTGAACAATCTAATTCTGAGTTTTTCTATCCGTTTTCTGAAAATGAGTTAGTGAAAGGTTTAAAGAATGTTTATGAAATAGGAAAGTTAAGTATTACGAAAACATCGCGCGGGAGAGGACATTTCAAAAGGTTAACAGCTATTTTATTTATTCATGCTTTAGAAATGAAAGCTGAGTGGTATATTGCTGTTGTTACAAAAAGAATGTATATGTATTTACTTACACTTGGTTTTCCAATTGAACCAATTGATGATCCGTTTTATTTTCATGATACATTGCAAGGGGTACCTGTTCGCATTCATGCTCGGAAAGGATTAACACATTTGTATTCCTTAAAAGAATTTCGGGATATTATTCAAGGAAATGCTCATGCGCAGGCACTAATCAAAGAGAACAGTAAAAATATTATGTTAACAAGATGAAGTGTCACAAATTTTTATAAATTATTGTGATTGATATCACATCCCTTTTTCTCAATGTATATTACGCTTAGTTTGTAATGAATGATTGGGAAAGGGTGTGATGATATGTTTTGCTATCAATGTGAACAAACGCCAACAGGCGGATGTAAAGTAATGGGTGTTTGCGGTAAGAATGAAACAATTGCAAGTTTACAAGATACGATTGTGTTTGGGTTAAAAGGAATTGCTGCTTATCGTACCCATGCTGCGCAGCATGGGTATACAGATCCATTTGTAGATGCTACAACTCAAGAAGCGTTATATATGACATTAACAAATTCTAACTTTAATGAACAAGAACATATTGATATGGCTATGAAAGTTGGGAAATCAGCTTTACGGGTGATGGAGTTGTTAGATGAGGCACATACGAATCATTTTGGTGTTCCAGAGCCTGTTCAAATTACACAAAATCATGTAGAAGGTAAGGCAATTGTTGTTACTGGTCATAATTTATTTGCATTAGAGGAATTATTAAAGCAAACAGAAGGCAAAGAAATTAATATTTATACGCATTCTGAAATGCTACCAGCGCACGGATATCCACAGCTGAAAAAATATAAACATTTAAAAGGAAACATTGGTAAGGCATGGTATGATCAACGACGTCTTTTTGAAAAGTTTACCGGTGCGATATTGGCTACAACGAACTGTGTTATGCCAATTAAAGGATCATACTCTGATCGCTTCTTTTCATATGATATTGCCGGCCTGGAGGGTGTACGGAAAATTGAAAATGATGATTTTGCACCATTGATTAAAAAAGCGCTAGAACTTCCCGAGGTACATATGGAGTCGGATGAACAGTTAGTAACAGG
Organism: Bacillus sp. FSL K6-0042; assembly: GCF_038006685.1. NCBI lineage: Bacteria > Bacillati > Bacillota > Bacilli > Caryophanales > Bacillaceae > Bacillus > Bacillus sp. FSL K6-0042. Next base: position 943,439 of record NZ_JBBOVS010000001.1, on the reverse strand, counting down.
TTTTCATCATAACACAGTATTATCATTAGCTCCAGAAATTATTGAGGCAGTAAAGGGAGGGGAAATTAAGCGCTTCTTTGTCATCGCAGGTTGTGATGCCCCAGGAAAAGGCGGAGAATACTATCGTGAATTAGCAACGTCACTTCCGCAAGAAACGGTTATTTTAACAACTTCTTGTGGGAAATTCCGCTTTAATGATGTGAATTATGGTGTTGTACCCGGTACGGAAATTCCACGTTACATTGACTTAGGGCAATGTAATAATTCAATTTCTACAATAAAAATAGCGGCAGCTTTAGCAGATGCTTTTCAATGTGAAGTGAACGAATTGCCAGTTAGTATTGTCCTATCTTGGTTTGAACAAAAAGCGGTTGCCATTTTACTTGGGCTATTTAGTCTTGGGATTCAAGATATTCGTATCGGTCCAAAGGCCCCTGAATTTATTTCACCTGGTGTGCTTGATGTATTACAAGAAACATTTGGTTTAAAACTTATTACAACTGCAGCAGAAGATATGAATATGATGTTATCGTAACAAAAAGGATGTCTTGTAATAATCTGTACCCTTTGTAAAGGACATTTTAAAAAAAGTTAGGCAACATCAAGAAGATGATTTCTGTATTCAACAGGAGTCATCTTTTTTAAATTCCATTGATATCTATAGTGATTATAGTACGTCATATATTTCTTAATCTCTTGTTCCAACTCAGTAAAAGACTCGCGAGTTTCTATATGTGCCTCATCTTTCAGATGACCAAAAAACGATTCTTGTGGGGCGTTATCCCAACAGTTTCCTCTTCTTGACATGGATTGTCCGAGCTTTAGCTTTTTGACTAATTTTTGATAGGTAGGGCTTGTATAGTGGGCTCCTTGATCTGAATGAATATATGCACCTTCAGTCAATCGAATCCTCTTATTCCTTTTTAGTTTATGAAGAGTTGTCGTTACGAGGTCTAATGTCATCTGTTCTGAAACATGGTAAGCTAAAATCTCATTGGTTGAGCCATCTAAAATTGTAGACAAATAAGCCCTTTTATTCTTACCGTAGACTAAATAAGTGATATCTGTAAGAAGCGTTTTTCCTGGGATATTTTGTTTGAATTCTCGATTTAATCGATTTGGTACTACTCGATGTTCTTTTGTCTTTTTCAGCATTCTTTTATAAGGGTTCGCTTTACGAATCGGACAGACAATCTCATATTTCTTCATGATTCTACGGATACGCTTTAAATTGTAGACAACTTGAAAATGACCCGCCAATGTCATCTTTATTTGACGAGACCCTTTCTTTCGATTTCTAAATCGAAGTGCTTTCAGTATGATTTCTTTCACGATTTCATCTTGATCGCTCTTTTGTTTCCGCTGTTCTTGAGATGAAACGGAAAAATAATTATAGTATCCCGAACGGGATACACCAGTTACTTTACACAAGTGACTCACCATATTTCTTAAGTTGTATTTTATGATGACAGAACGAATCAAGATATATTTCTGACTAGGTGGTAACGTTATTTCTTTCCCATCCTCCCTTCCATAAGTTTGATCTTTTTTAACAGCTCATTTTCGGCCTTTAGTAAGTTTCGTTCAGCTTCCAAGCGTGCATACTTTTCTTCTAATGTAAGTTCTCTTTCTAACTTTCTTCCAGAGTTTTCTTTACGTGTATCCCTTAAACCAAATACGCCATTTTCTTTATACGAGGCACGCCATCTATTTCCTGATGACACAACACGCTGTATTCCAATCACATCTATATCAAACCCACATTCTTCAAAAATAACTCGGGGTAGTTTTCCTTTTTCATCTTCCTCAATAAAAATACGTTTAAATTCATCTGTATAGGTGAGCCCTTTCTCACTTACAGATTTCACATATGGGTTACTTGATAGAACTTGCATTTCTTTTTCTGTAAATAACTTTTTTGTCATTTTGAATTTTCTCCGATTCTATTTTTTTCTTATTATACAAGAAATACCCTATGGAATAGACTTTTTTTAAGTGTCTATTCCATAGGGTACATTTTATAATGAGACATCCTTTTTATATAAATAAAAAAGCGTATGATAATTGACTAGGGGGGAGTCAATTATCATACGCGAACAAACGATTGGAAAAGAACTAAAATCCGAATATACTTAAAATCATTTTACGACGTTTCGGTTTTTCTTCTCGTTCATATGTTGGCGTGATATCAGGTGTGATGTAAATTGGTTCTTTTTTCTCAAGAGCAGCTTCTAATTTTTGAATTCTATCCATCATTTCTTCCATTTCTCTGCGATGTTGTAGCAATTGGTAATTGACGACATCATCTGCTTTATCTTGCATTTTTTCCTCTATACGATTTAAACGGTGTGTAATTGTATTTAATTGTGTAACAAATTGTTCAAAATCAGTTGATGGTTCTACTTGTGAAATTATAGCTGGAGATAAGGTTTGTTCTATATGAGAACGATGATATTCTAACATTTTATCTAAGTCGTCTTGAGTGAAAATGAAATGACCGTATTTGTTTTTTTCTATATTGAGATTCAATTGTTGTGCAATCCGAACTACTGCCTTTGGGCTAACACCTAACTTTTTCGCAATAATGGGTGTTTTATATTCCAAGGTAAATCCCTCCTATATATATCCTGTTGAATTATTTCGAGGTATTAAGCTTCTTCCCTGCATGGGTGACAAAAGAAGTGAGGAATCGGCAAAGAAAGTGTTTTTTCACGAGAATTAGTTTTTGAGCATATAGATTCTTCTAAAAAGAGAGGAAAATGTCTATTTTTTTCAATTATTCTAGTTTGACTGAAAGAAGATATTTAGATTATCATAAATATAAATATCCTCTTTATGTATGCATATAATGTATAAAAAGGTGATGGCGAATGTAGAAACTTGTAAGATGATAAGAAAAGTCTTTTTCGCTTGAATAAATTAATTAGGAGGTGGCTTCCTTGCTTACAGCGTAAGTAAGGAAACGTATTTGGACATATATAGTATAAGTATGGTGATTGTTTTAATTGCCTTAACTGCATTTTTCGTTGCGGCCGAGTTTGCAATTGTGAAAGTAAGAAGTTCACGCATCGATTTTTTAATTGCAGAGGGAAATAAACGTGCAATTCCTGTGAAAACAGTCATTACAAACTTAGACGAGTATTTATCAGCTTGTCAATTAGGAATTACAGTTACAGCTCTTGGACTCGGATGGTTAGGAAAGCCAGCGATAAAGCACATGTTTGATTCGCTTTTCGCAAGATGGGAAGTGTCTCCCCAGGTTGCTGATATTTTGGCTGTGATTCTAGTGTTTATGTTCATTACTTTTTTCCATGTTGTTGTGGGAGAATTAGCACCAAAAACATTGGCGATTCAAAAGGCAGAACAAGTGAGTTTACTCGTTGCTAAACCGCTTATTTTCTTTTATCGAATTACTTTTCCGTTTATATGGCTTTTAAATGGATCTGCTCGATATGTAACAAGAATGTTTGGTTTACAAACTGCGAAAGAGCACGAGGAAGTCCATTCGGAAGAAGAATTACGGTTGTTAGTGTCAGAAAGTTATAAAAATGGTGAAATTAATCAATCTGAATTTAAATATGTAAATAAAATCTTTGAATTTGATGATCGTATTGCAAAAGAAATTATGGTCCCACGGACAGAGATGAACATTTTAGATAAAGATACTTCTGTTAAAGAAGCATTGCAAAAAATGTCCAATGAGAAATATACAAGATACCCAGTTGTTGATGGGGATAAGGATCATGTTATCGGTTTTGTAAACTTTAAAGATATTTTCACAGATTTTGTGAAACATGGTGCCTTTAGCAAAGAAACGGTGCAGCAGTATATTCGTCCCATTATACTTGTCATTGAATCGATTGCAATTCATGATTTGTTTTTAAAAATGCAACGAGAGCGTACACATATCGCTATATTAATTGATGAATATGGTGGAACAGCAGGTCTTGTAACAGTTGAAGATATATTAGAAGAAATTGTTGGCGATATTCAAGATGAATTTGATATAGATGAGAAACCGGAAATCCAACACATAAGTGAAACAAAGACAATTTTAGAAGGAAAAGTACTTGTTAGCGAAGTAAATGTATTGTTAGGTTTATCTATTGATGATGATGATATTGATACAATTGGTGGATGGATTTTAACAAAGCACCTAGAAATTACAGAAGGTGATATTGTTGAAATTGAAGATTATAATTTTTGCGTTAAGGAATTGGATGGCCACTATATCAAGCAGATAGAAGTAACAAAGCGAGCAGCTCCCATTTTAATTTCAGAAACTGAAAAACCAATAACATTACAAGAACAAGTAAGCTCGTAAACTCTGCATTTAGCAGAGTTTTTTTTAGTAGGGAAAATATTTTTTATGTAATGGGACAATGCTACATTGAACTACCCTCACCTTCACTTCGTTTAGAGGAGGCGGTCTTCTCGGTTAAAATGATAAAATAAGTTAGACGTTTAACGAAAGCAATGCGTGGAATTGATGAACTAGAATTAGATAAATACAAATTAAAAGACCGACATAAAACTTAATTTTTAGGTGGGAGAGAGCATCCGGCCATGCATAGAAGCGGTTAGACCCTTTTTCTGCCCCATGCCGAGTGAAAACAAAGAGAGAAAACGAGTGCAGCCCCCCCATTTTGTTATTCATAGCCGCGGCTTATATGTCGAAAAATCAAAATGGATTTATATGGGCAGTTTCATGATTAAAGACATTTCAACTTTTCGAGTAGATCACATGCTATATGCGGTGTCAAAGAAAGTGGTACAGGTCGTGAAGGAATTAAATATGCGATTGAAGAAATGACAGAGATGAAACTAATCTTTATAAAAAAATAAATACAAATAAAAGGTACATTTATTATCTAATCTGTACCTTTTATTTATCTCGCTATTTGCGTGCAGTAAGACGCCCATCTCAAGATTCAGAGAGGAGCAAGGAACTGCCTGTAAAAGCCCGATTGGTGATGGAGGTGTCACATTATCGTGTATTATTTCATCTCTTGTTTAAAAATCGTATCTTCAACATAAACTTGTTCTTTATCTACCGCTGTGTTATGCGCAAGAACTAAACCAATTGGTGTTTGTGTACCTTTATTTTGAACGATTGTAAAAGGTACATTTTTTTCGTTTGCTAATTTAATGTATTTTGATAAATGTGGGTAAGAGATGCTGCCGTTTACATATAGTTGTAATGATTGAGAAGTGCGCATGCTATTAGCTACTTCTGTGTAAACATTGCTTTGCATCACTTGACCGATTGTTAAAGCGATTTCCACACGCTCACGCAATGTGCCTAAGTACATATTGCGTTCTTCTGGTTTGTTTTGCTTTTGGCCATGAATGCCTTCTTGGAGATAATCTTCCACATTTTTATTTACCATATTTTTCACACCTTTCATATCTTATTGTACGCAAGAAATGAAAAGGATGCAAAAAAAGTCATTTCAAATACCATATTCAAATTAATTTTATCAACAGAAATTAACAAAATGTGACAACAATCTCTTAACGAAACGTATTTTTTGTGTTAATATTCAAAATATATAGGGTATTCGTCGCATGGAAATGGAGGGAATGGGGGTTTTTCCAATCGATAAGGATATTAAAGAAGTATTTTGTTCGCACTTGCAAAACAACGGGCACCAATTCGTAGAGAACTGGAAAAACAAAATGATAATTTCCGAGAAAGATCCATTTAAGCAAGAAGTAGCTCAGAATGGAGAGGATCTATTAGAGTTAATCATTGAACTTATTATGGAAAATAAGGATGTAGCTCCTCTACAGCCGTTATGTGAAAAAATTGCAATTGAGCGAGCAGGAGCGGACGCTAATATTGGAGATTTTGTCTATAACGCGAATGTAGGAAGAAATGAACTATTTGAAGCAATGTGCGAATTAGATGTTAAAGCTCGTGAATTAAAACCAATTATAACAAAAATACATACTTGTTTTGACAAATTAATTTATTATACGGTTTTAAAATATTCGGAAATTATATCGAGAAATTTAGAAGAAAAACAGCAATATATAAATGAAACACATAAAGAAAGATTGACGATTTTAGGACAAATGTCAGCTAGTTTTGTTCACGAGTTTCGAAATCCATTAACCTCCATTATGGGGTTTGTGAAATTATTGAAATTAGATCATCCGAATTTATCATATTTAGATATTATTTTACATGAATTGGACCAATTAAACTTTCGTATTTCGCAATTTTTACTTGTTTCAAAAAAAGAAATGTGGAATGAGTCTGAACGATTTTGGCTAAATGATTTGTTTCATGATATTATTCATTTCTTATATCCAAGTCTAGTTAATGCAAATGTTTCAATTGAAAAGATTTTACCGTATCCTATCTCATTTGTAGGATACCGTAGTGAAGTGAGACAAGTTTTTTTAAATATTTTAATGAACTCAATCGATGCTCTCGAAGTGATTAAAGAAGATCGTAAAATTATTATCGATACATGTGAAGAGGAAGAAAGGATTCATATTGTTATTAAAAATAATGGACCGATGATTCCGGCAGAAAGTATTGAAACGATTTTTGAACCATTTGTCACGACTAAGAAATTAGGAACTGGCATCGGTTTGTTTGTATGTAAACAAATTGTTGAAAAGCATAATGGATCGATTACGTGTCGCTCTGATTCAGAATGGACAGAATTTCATATTTTATTTCAAAAATAAAGAGAAAAAAATCTACACCAAGAGAATGGTGTAGATTTTTTAATTTGTAAGAACCACGGCTTCTAATTTTGGGGATTGATTAGAATAGCCTACTAATGCAAATGTGTAAATTGTATTTGGTTCTACTTTTACATTAGGGATGGTTACAAGTATATTTTTTGTATCGGCAAGAGAAATTTCAATATCAGCTGTTCCAGGGCTTACCTGTAAATAATCTGTTACTTGTTTAAATAAGACATTTTCGAATAAATAGTCGCCACCTTTTATGGATACATGAACAGCAGGGGTATCAGAGGAAAAATGTAAAAATCTTATTTTTGCTTGACCAGATTGCAAAGGAGTATTATCAAGCATTGGTTGTAATTGTATATGTGTATCGGTACCAATTGCTGCAAGTGTATAAGAGTGGTTACCCATCATGGGAACAAGTGCTGAAAAAATAGGTGTTTCATTACCGACTGGAACGATATCAACCCGGTACTGCCCTTGAGTTAAGGATAAATAAGGACTGTGTTGCTTAAAAGAAATGTTTTTAATTACCTTTTGTCCGTTAACTAAAAAATCAATAACTGGTGTATGAGGGGATGCGTGGAATATTCTCATATAGGATGGCAATGTTGCTTCTTGAGAGCCGCGTTTTTCATACACATGTACAAGTTTGGTAATCGCACTATGATATTTCATATATAATTCCATATATTTTTTGGGATTTGTATATTGATAGTAACGGGCAAGTTGTTCATACAGGGCTGCTTCTTGTCCATATTTTTCAATTTCAGATTGAGCCATGTAAAATTCCTCCTTTGTCATCACTATAACTATATGCATCTCGGAAAAGGGCTTATGCAAAAAATGCTTCAAAATATAAAAAGGATAATAGATAGTTTATCCCGCATTAACGGGCGGGCAGTAAGACTCCCACCTCAAGATTCAGGGAGAAACAAGGAAGGTAGGTAGGGGATCAACTGCCTGTAAAAGCCCGATTGGTGAGGGCTAATAATCAGTGGGGGATGAAGGAACCCGCACTGATTAAAGTTTAACTGTATTTAATGCCACAAATTTTATACATATACAAGTTGCTCGATCTGGTGCAAACTATAAAATCGTTAGCGGAGTTATGGATTTTTTAATTTATAGGCAAACGCACATACAAAGTGGGAGTTGTCCCACATAATTTATTAAGGAAAATTAATTTTTAAGTAGCGGAGGGAGTGGAGCAAATCATGTGGGGTTACGGATATCCTAGTAGTTATTGCGGATATGGTTATGGCGGCGGAGGGTGCGGTACAGGTTCTGGATTTGCGTTGATCGTTGTATTGTTTATTTTACTAATTATCATCGGGGCATGTTTGGTTCGTTAATAACTGATAAAGAGCGTCATGCTGAACTGGTTAATATAGTTAATCGGTTCTTTCTTTTTTATTTTAACAGTACTCCAACAGAAGCCCCCTTCCTCAAGCAGCAACACTCTATGAAACAGGAAGCCCCTTCTTCAAACGACTCGTAAGAGTGTTAAAGAGGGGGCATTCACTCAAGTATGTCTATTCATTACGTATACGTTGTTCTGTATCAATATCGAAAAAGTGCGCTTTAGTTAAACTAAAAGCTAACGGAAGTTTATCGGTAGCTTTAATTTCTGAACGAGCGTTGATTCGTGCAACAAAGTTTTGGCTCGCAAGTTTTCCATGAATCATCGTTTCAGCACCTAATAATTCAGCGACATCAACTGTAATTTCGACAGTTGATTCAGGAGAAGATTGAAGAACAATTGGTTCATCATGAATGTCTTCAGGACGAATACCGAGTATGATTTCTTTTCCATTATATTCTTTTTTCTTTAATGCTTTTAGTTGGCCATCTGGTACTTTGAAACGAATATTTTCTATATGAAAATAGTTATCTTGTAATGTTCCGGTAAAGAAATTCATAGCTGGAGAACCAATGAATCCGCCAACAAAAATGTTTTTAGGAGCATCGTATACTTCTTTTGGCGTACCAACTTGCTGGATGACACCATCTTTCATAACAACAAGGCGTGATGCCATTGTCATTGCTTCTGTTTGATCATGTGTCACATATATAGTGGTCGTGTTTAAACGGCGATGAAGTTTAGAGATTTCAGAGCGCATACTTACGCGTAATTTTGCGTCTAAATTGGATAGAGGCTCGTCCATTAAAAACACTTTTGCGTCGCGAACGATAGCTCTTCCTAGCGCAACACGTTGGCGTTGTCCACCTGATAATGCCTTTGGTTTTCGTTTTAAGTAATCTTCAAGTCCTAAGATTTTCGCAGCCTCTGTTACGCGGCGATTAATTTCATCTTTTGGAAATTTGCGTAGTTTCAAGCCAAACGCCATATTATCATAAACAGACATATGTGGGTATAGTGCGTAATTTTGAAATACCATCGCAATGTCGCGATCTTTTGGAGCGACATCATTCATACGTTCTCCATCAATATAAAATGAACCATCAGAAATGTCTTCTAGACCCGCAATCATACGTAGAGTTGTTGATTTTCCACATCCAGAAGGACCGACAAATACGATAAACTCTTTATCTTCAATATGTAAATTAAAATCAGAAACAGCAGTCGTTTTATTATCATAAACTTTAAAAATATGATCTAATACGAGTTCTGCCACAATTACTCACTCCTTATTCTTTGAATTAATAGAATTATAAGATTTTTTAGAAGATAGGTAAATTGGCAGATTGCACAAAAAAATGAGAGGTTTTTATGCAAGTTTACGAGATATCTAAAGAAAGAAATGCCATGTAAACTGCTACAGCGCCTTCAAATGTTTTGATATTAATTCCTGTTTTTTCAATGAATCTATCAATTCGATACTGCAAGGTATTGCGATGCAAATATAATTGTTTCGCTGCAAGTGATACATTTAAATTACATTGGAAGAATACTCTAACACTATCGATTAGTTCTTTGTCATTTGAAATGTGTGCTAACAATTGATTTGTATATTTTTCTCTTTCTTCTTTTGGTAATGAGATCATTAATTGGTAAGGGAGTAGGTGTTCAATGTGTATAATCTTTTTTGATAAATAGGGAGAAAGAAAAGAAAATAATGCTCGTTCCCATTGATACAAACGAGAAATTCCATTTGTTTCGGTATAGTGTCTGCCAATAAAAAAGGATAGAGATATAAAAAAATCTGTTTCTAATGTATCAAGGGCTGTTTGTAATATAGATTCCGATATATCTTCTTCTAAGATGAGAACGCCGGCTTGAGAAGTCTCCCATATCGTTGTAGTGGCGAAAGAAAACATGGACTGTAAAGCATCTTGAAATTCTTCTCTTTCTACTATAGAGTGATTTGTGAAAAAATGTAAAAAACGAACGGATGCGATAGGAATATCTTTATTTTGATATAACGCTTCATACCAAGACTTTTCTTTTTCTGTTGCATAAAATGTATCAGTATGAATGGGCGTTAAGATTGATGAAAGTAATTGACGTTCCCTTTGGTGTAAGCGAGATTTGCGAATCCCTACTTTGTTTCCTTCAACTAAAAACCAGCTATACTCCTCAGACAATACTGTTTCATTAACCGTTATATCTTTACCGTAATATGTTTTTAATTGTTGAATCATAGGAACACTCCTTTTCCTTTCCTTTTTCTGAGATAAAGTGAAACTTTCATTTAGCCAGACCAATTGATTTTTTTGTGGGCAATTATCCCACATGCCTATCTTTCTCATTTGTACGGACTTTAAGGTAGGGAGAATTTTATTAGTAATTAACCTTCATCGATCAGATTTTTACGGGAAGAATCAATTTGATAAAAATAATCTTTCTCTTGCAGGTAATTCCATTCATGGTTTTTATTGCGCAATAAATAGAATTATATTGTTAAGCTATGAATAAAAATGTTTGGAAAATTTTATAAAAAATTCAGAAAATGTATTACGAAAGAAAAAGTTGTAATGGTATACTTCATAACAACTGGTAATGACAACATGATATCATGATTTAACTTATTATTTATATAATCAATATATCATGAAAAAGAATGTAGTTGCGGTGGAAAAGGATGTTACGAACGATATGCATCGACTTCTGCACTTATTCGCCAATATAAAGAAGCATCTCAATTACAAGGAATAGATATAGACACAATAACAGGGGAAGAAATTATAGAACGCATAAATAGCGGAGAGCAATTAGCTAAAGATGTATATGAACAGTTTTTACAGTATGTCATTACTGGATTAGTGAATATTACACATATGTTTAATCCTGAATTAATTATTATTGGGGGTGGGATCGCTGAACAAGGTGAATCATTTTTGAAACAAATTCAAGAAAGGTTTCAACACGCGGTGATGAACAGCTATCAAAAAAAACGAATATTGTTCTAGCAGCGTTACACAATGATGCTGGTGTGTATGGAGCTTGTTATTTAGGGTTGAATCGCTGGGAGAGTTAGATAGATTAAGGTGCTACGTAAGAGGAGAAACCTCGTACAGAGGATTAGCACATTTGTTTTTTCTCAGTAAAAAATATTTTGTAAAATGCAATAAAAGTATGTTTTTTAATAGGAATAAGTAGATGTCGAAAATTTAAAAAATAAATTATATGAAAGAAACCCCCTATGATTGAGTAATCATAGGAGGTTTCTTTTTGAAGGATTTGTCTAAATTTGTTGAAAAATATGACAGATAAACAAAATAAATAGGAAGGAAATTGACGGGAGTTTCGTCGAAGTTTACACAATGTCAGCAATTGAGCGAAGCTGATGGTATGGTGAAAAAATAATTAGGTAGTATGTTTTTTAGGCTTATTTTTTATAGGAGGGAGGATTTTTTTAAGAGGGGTAAAGGGTTTGGTCTTTTATTATATTTCTAAATTTTTATTTTCATTTTGATTTTTAGCACTCATTTGTATATTTTATAATAGTTTTTTGATAAATTCACTGCGTTTGCAGAGGATTCTTTTTTATGAAAGAAACGTCAATTTTCTTCATATATATATACAAATTGGAGAAATGGGGGAGCGCTATGCGCGATTACTTAATTAAGCCACTTGTTGGTCAGCCGTATCCGATGATTTCACATGGAAAAGGTGTGTATTTGTATGATCAAAATGGTAATAAATATTTTGATGGTTCGTCAGGAGCGATTACGGCAGGTATCGGACATGGCGTAACGGAGATTGCGGAAGTGATTAAAAAGCAGGCAGAGGAGATTGCTTTTGTGTATCGCTCACAATTTACGAGTGAGCCAGCTGAGAAGTTAGCAAAGAAGTTAAGTGATTTAAGTGTAGGAGATTTGAACTGGAGTTTTTTCGTGAATAGTGGTACAGAAGCGAATGAAACGGCTATGAAAATTGCGATTCAACATTTTCAAGAGCGCGGTATTCAAGGGAAACATAAAATTTTGTCACGCTGGATGAGTTATCACGGTATTACGATGGGAGCTTTATCAATGTCAGGGCATCCACTTCGTCGTCAGCGATTTGTGTCTATTTTAGAAGATTATCCAACTGTACCTGCACCGTATTGTTTCCGTTGTCCGGTGCAGAAGGTATATCCGACATGTCAGCTTTCTTGTGCGACTGAGTTAGAACGAGCAATTGATCGAATTGGTGCAGAACATATTGCGGCTTTTATAGCTGAACCGATTATTGGTGCGGCAGGCGGTGCGGTTGTACCACCGAAAGAATATTATAAGGTAATTAAAGATATTTGCAGCCATTATGATATTTTATTTATTGCCGATGAGGTGATGACAGGCCTTGGGCGTACAGGGGCATGGTTTGCGATGGAACACTGGGGCGTGGAGCCGGACATCATGACGTTAGGAAAGGGACTAGGTGCTGGTTATACACCGATGGCCGCGACGGTTGTGAGTGACCGTGTGATGGAACCGATTTTACGAGGATCGCGATCAGTTATGAGTGGGCATACGCTAAGTGCTAACCCGTTATCAGCCGCGACAGCTTTAGCGGTTATTGAATATATGGAGAAACATAACTTACCTGAAAAAACAGCTGAAAAAGGAGAATATTTAATAAAAGGATTGCAGAAAGTTCAGCAGCAATCGACAATTATTGCCGATGTGCGCGGAAAAGGACTCCTGATCGGAGTAGAATTGCAATCGTTTACAAAAGCGTCTGAGCTCATTTCAGTCGCGGCGAAAAACGGACTTCTTTTATATCAAGCTGTATCAGGGCAGGCAGGAAAAGAGGATAGTGCGCTGCTTGTTGCACCGCCGATGACAACTACATATTCTGAATTAGATGAGTTACTTGAGATTTTTGCGAAAAGTGTGGAAGAGATGATGCAAAAAGGAGGGCACAGTATCGTATGACAACCATTACAAATACATTTGGTAAATTAAAAGAAATTGAAGAGATTATGTCGTTGTTTCATGATGATATGACGTTAATGTTTGGAGGGTTTGGCGGAATTGGATCCCCTCCATCATTAATACAGGCTATTGCACAAAAAGGAATTAAAAATTTACATTTAATCGGAAATGATACGGGATTTCCAGATGTAGGAATTGGCCGCCTGGTAACAAATGAGCGAGTGAAATCATTAATTACTTCTCATATTGGTTCAAATCCAAATGCAGGAAGACAGTTAAATGAAGGACGATTACGGATTGAGTTTTCGCCTCAGGGAACGCTAGCAGAGCGAATTCGTGCAGGTGGAATGGGATTAGGCGGAATTCTTGTCGATGTTGGTATGGATACGATTGTAGAGGAAGGAAAACGAACAGTCGAAATGAACGGGAAAACATATTTAGTGGAAACGGCTTTAACTGCAGAGGTATCGATTGTATATGCGAAGAAGGCGGATCCGTTTGGCAATCTTGTGTTTGATAAAAGTGCTCGCAATATGAATCCACACGTTGCGATGGCTGGAGATATTACAATTGTTGAGGCAGAAGAAATCGTACCGCTTGGAAGTTTAGATCCTGAGGAAATTGTTGTTCCAGGTGTTTTTGTAAATTATATTGTGCCGTCGGAAGGAGTGAATTGGAAATGGGTATGGGAGTAGAAATACGAGATAAGATAGCAAGGCGTGCTGCGAAAGAAATTCAAAATGGAATGATTGTAAATTTAGGGATTGGTATCCCTTCTCTTGTACCTAACCATTTGCCTGAAGATATAGATGTTATGTTCCAGGCGGAAAACGGTATCGTTGGAATGGGCCCAACGCCAAGTAAAGGAAATGAAGATGAAAACTTGTGTAATGCGGCCGGATTGCCGACGTCACTCATTACAGGAGCAAGTTATTTTGACAGTTGCACGGCATTTGGAATGATTCGAAAAGGGTTGCTTGATGTAACAATACTTGGTTCACTGCAAGTAAGTGAAAAAGGTGATTTAGCAAATTGGATTGTTCCCGGGAAGCGTGTTCCTGGTATTGGCGGAGCGATGGATTTAGCGCAAAAAGCAAAGCGGGTCGTTGTTGTGATGAATCACGTTGATAAGTATGGAAATGCAAAAATTGTTTCAGAATGTACGCTTCCATTAACGTCGAAAAGGTGCGTGGATTTAATTATTACAGATATGGCTGTAATGGAAGTTACTTCTGAAGGTTTAATACTCCAAGAGTTAATGAGCCCTTATACAGTAGAGGATGTAAAACGAAATACGGAGGCATCTTTTCATGTGAGTTCTAATTTACTTGTGATTGAATGAGAGGAGCTAACAAATATGGAGCAATTAAAAAAACAAGTGTGTGATTATATTGAAAGTCATGAAGGAGAAAGTGTAAAGCTCTTAAAACGATTAATTCAAGAAAAAAGTGTATCTGGAGATGAGAGCGGCGCGCAAGCAATTGTCATTGAAAAACTACGTGAATTAGGTTTAGATCTCGATATTTGGGAGCCTTCTTTTACAAAAATGAAAGATCATCCTTATTTTGTATCTCCAAGAACGAATTTTTCAGATAGCCCAAATATTGTTGCGACGTTAAAAGGAAGCGGCGATGGAAAATCAATGATTTTAAATGGACATATCGATGTTGTACCAGAAGGTGATGTGAATCAGTGGGAACACCATCCATATAGTGGTGAAAAAGTAGGGAATCGCATATATGGTCGTGGAACAACCGATATGAAGGGCGGCAATGTGGCGCTTATGCTGGCAATCGAAGCGATTGTAGAACTGGGTATTGAATTAAAAGGAGATATTTATTTTCAAAGTGTAATAGAAGAGGAGAGCGGTGGAGCAGGTACTTTAGCAGCAATTTTACGAGGGTATAAGGCAGATGGGGTTATCATTCCAGAACCAACAAATATGAAGTTTTTCCCGAAACAACAAGGTTCAATGTGGTTTCGCTTGCATGTGAAAGGAAAAGCAGCACATGGCGGGACTCGTTATGAAGGAGTAAGTGCAATTGAAAAGAGCGTGTTTGTTGTTGAACATTTGAGACAATTAGAACAGGAAAGAAATGAACGGATTACAGACCCGTTATATAAAGAAATTCCAATCCCTGTTCCAATCAATGTTGGGAAAATTGAAGGTGGTAGCTGGCCAAGCTCCGTACCAGATTCGTTGATTTTAGAAGGAAGATGTGGAGTTGCACCGAATGAGACTATGGAGGCGGTAAAAGAAGAATTTGAAAATTGGATAGGGCAATTAAAGAATGTAGATCCATGGTTCGAAGAATATCCAGTAGAGGTAGAATGGTTTGGGGCAAGGTGGGTCCCAGGTGAATTAGATGAGGAGCATGCGCTCATTACAACGCTTCAAGATAATTTTGCTCAAATTGAAGGGGGAAGTCCAATTATAGAAGCATCACCATGGGGCACAGATGGTGGTTTATTTACACAAATCGCAGAAATCCCAACTATTATATTCGGACCAGGAGAGACAAAGGTAGCCCACTATCCAAATGAATACATTGAAGTGGATAAAATGATTGCCGCAGCAAAAATTATTGCATGTACATTACTAGACTGGTGTGAGGTGAAAAAATGAACTATTATGAATCATTCAGAGAACAGACAAACTACTATACTATAGAAGGAGTGCTAGATTATTTTAATAAACGTATTCGGGTAGATCATTATACAGGAAATGTAGAAAGTCTTATACGAAAAATAGAAGAGTTAGCAGAGAAGCATTCTTTCACCAAATGCATTATAAAAGGAAAGGGAGAGCATGTTTCGACGTGGCTCTCTTTTGGCTTTTTATTAGAAGCGACGATTCCACATTATTTTCAAGGACATGATGCGTACTTTTTCGTAAAATATCGTGATGATGAAAGACGAAATAGTATCCAGTGGATTGATGAGGACCGCATTATAGATGGTGTGAGAGAAAAGGAAGTAAAGGAGAAACAAGTTCCAGAGAAATTTGTACTACGAAAAGCGACAGAGGCAGACGCAGAAGAATTGGCAAGTGTATTTGGAAAAGTGTTTGAAATTTATCCGACACCGTTAAATGAAGCAGACTATATTGTTCAGACGATGAAAGAAGATACGATTTATTATGTGTATGAATCAGAGGGGCGTATTATTAGTACTGCTTCAGCAGAAATGAATGTGAAAGAAGGTAACGCAGAATTAACGAATTGTGCAACTTTACCTGAATATCGAAAGCATGGATTTATGAAAAGTTTACTCATTAAGTTAGAAGAAGAACTACAAGAGAGAGCAATCTTTTGTTCTTACACAATCGCACGTTCGCTTTCGTTTGGCATGAATGCAGCTTTTCATCAGCTAGGATATACATACACAGGAAGGCTAGCAAATAATTGTTATATTTTTGATAAATTAGAAGATATGAATGTATGGGTAAAAGATTTATCCCGCATGAATGGGGAGTAAGATCTTTACTTGAAAGTTTAGAATACCGGATTGTTGCGGGCTAATCATCAGTGGGGGATGAAGCCCCCGCTGATTAGAGTTGCACTTTATTACTTGTTGGCGGGAAAGTAATGATATGAGATAAATAGAAAAGTAGAACGGAATCGCAATGCTTATAATCGCGCACAGGGGTGCCGGAAATTCGGCATATAAATTGCTGGATTTTTAGCAAGAGGGGGGAATGACATTGCTGGCAGTTTCGACACAAGAAGTCATTGAAGCGATTTTGGGCAGTATTGATGAAGCGATTCATGCTGTGGATGAGAATGGTATTACAATTTTTTATAATACTGTTGCTGCAAAACATGACGGATCAAAGATTGAGAATGTATTGGGTAAGCATTTATTAGAAGCATTCCCATCTTTATCAAGGGAAACGAGTACACTTATGAAAGTTTTAAATACAAAAAAGCCGATTTTACATCAAGTGCAGCGTTATCAAAATTTAAATGGTGAAGATGTTTGTACTGTAAATACCACATTACCTATTTTTATAGAAGGTGAAATTGCAGGTGCTGTTGAAATCGCAAAAGATTACTCGACGATTCAAAAATTAACGGATACAATTGTTGATTTACAATCGAAAATGAAACGATCCTCTAGGAAGAAGATAACAAAAAAACACGTTGCTTTTAATACAATCGTGACGAATGATTCCCGCTTTAAACAAACAAAAGATTTGGCGCAAAAGGTAGCTCCAACAAATGCGAACGTTTTAATATACGGGGAAACAGGAACAGGAAAGGAACTATTTGTACAAGCGATTCATGAGGCTTCAAACCGTAAAAACAAACCGTTTATTGCCCAGAATTGTGCAGCTCTTCCAGAGTCCTTACTAGAAAGTCTATTATTTGGGACAACTAAAGGGAGTTATACTGGAGCTATTGAACGTGCGGGGCTATTTGAACTTGCAGATGGAGGGACATTATTTTTAGATGAATTAAATTCGATGCCTCTTGATCTGCAGGCGAAAATGCTACGTGCATTAGAAGATGGAGTAATTCGTCGCATCGGTGATAGTAAGACGAGAAAAGTAGATGTTCGCGTGATTACGGCGATGAATCAACCTCCAGAAGTATGTTTACGTGAAAATAAAATTCGTACCGATTTATATTATCGTTTAAATGTATTTTCTTTATATATTCCACCGCTTCGTGAACGAAAAGAAGATGTATTATTGTTAGCATCCTACTTTTTAAGAGACTATAATAAAGAATATAAAAAACAGGTGCTTCATATAGATGGTGAGACGAAAGAAAGGTTGTTAGCATATCATTGGCCCGGAAATGTAAGAGAGCTAAAACATACGGTGGAACATGCTGTAATTATTGCAGAAGGAAGTTCATTAACGGTTAGTTGTTTACCACGAACATTTCGAAAAGAAGTAGATTCAAAGAAACAGAAGAAAAGCATCCTTCCGCTACGTGAAGCACTTCATCAAACAGAAAAAGAATTAATTGATCAAGCGCTAATGGAAACAGATGGGAATATTTTGCAAGCTGCTAAATTACTAGGTATTCCAAGGCAAACATTGCAATATAAATTAAATAAGTATGACAAAACCGCCGAATAATCGGCGGTTTTTGTGTGTTTGCACCAATAAAAGAGCGTTTACATATACAGAAAGTAATGAATATTGTATTGAATAGGGAGCCATTTAAAATAAGAGAAAATATTTTTCCTTATATAATAGGGTATTTTTCGTCATCACTTATTGAAAATGTAGAGTTGGCATAATTATTGCTTATATAAATGGTGAGCGTAAAAAAAGGGGGAATAGCAATGTTACATGATGTATACAAACCAAATCGTCACTGGAAAGATATCGAATTATGGAAAGATGTTACAGAAGAGCAATGGAATGATTGGGTTTGGCAATTAACGAATACGATTAAAACGTTAGATGATTTAAAGAAAGTAATTAATTTAACACCAGATGAAGAAGAAGGTGTTAAAATTTCAACGAAAACGATTCCGTTAAATATTACACCGTACTATGCTTCTCTTATGAATCCTGATGATCCACGCTGTCCGATTCGGATGCAATCTGTACCGATTTCGGAAGAATTATATAAAACAAAGTATGATTTAGAAGATCCGCTTCATGAAGATGAGGATTCACCAGTTCCAGGTTTAACACATCGTTATCCAGACCGCGTTTTATTTCTAGTAACAAATCAATGTTCTATGTACTGTCGTTATTGTACACGTCGTCGTTTTAGTGGACAAATTGGAATGGGTGTTCCGAAAAAACAATTAGATGATGCAATTGCTTATATTCGTGAAACGCCACAAGTACGAGACGTTTTAATTTCTGGTGGGGATGGTCTTCTTATTAATGATAAAATCTTAGAATACGTATTAAAGAATTTACGCGCAATTCCGCATGTGGAAATTATTCGTATCGGAACGAGAGCGCCAGTTGTATTCCCGCAACGTATTACAGAAAATCTATGTAATATTATTAAAAAATATCATCCAGTGTGGTTAAATACACACTTTAACACTTCCATTGAAATCACGGAAGAGTCTAAACTAGCATGTGAAATGCTTGCAAATGCAGGTGTTCCAATTGGAAACCAAGCGGTTATTTTAGCAGGTATTAATGATAGCGTTCCGATTATGAAAAAACTGATGCACGATTTAGTAAAAATTCGTGTTCGTCCGTATTACATTTATCAATGTGATTTATCAGAAGGTATCGGTCATTTCCGCGCTCCGGTTTCAAAAGGATTAGAAATTATTGAAGGGTTACGTGGACATACGTCTGGTTATGCGGTCCCAACGTTCGTTGTAGATGCACCAGGAGGCGGCGGGAAAATTGCGCTTCAGCCAAATTATTTAATTTCACAAAGCGCAGATAAAGTTGTTCTTCGTAACTTTGAAGGTGTTATTACAACATATCCAGAACCAGAAAACTATGTACCAGGAAGAGCGGAAGGTTACTTTAAAGAGATTTATCCAACATATGAAGAGAAACGTTCGGATATTGGTGTAGCAGGATTGATGAGTGATAAGAAATTTAATCTTGTTCCGGATGATTTACAACGTATGAATCGTCGGAAAGATTATGAAACAAATGAAACACATTCTTCTTTAAAAGATAAACGAGATAAGCGTGATCAGTTAAAAGATAAAAAGTATCAAGCTCAAATGTCGAAGTTAGAAGATGGCGAAAAAGCTGAGGGTGACGCAGTATGAATTGTATGTGGTGTGACAGTACAGAAGCAAGAGATAGTCTGAATACTGTATATTGGGAATTGCCAGATGGTACAAAAGCCATTGAAATTCAAAAGACACCATGTATTTCTTGTTCATCATGTGGAATGGACTATCAGCCTGATCATGTTGTAAAAGAAATAGAAGATCAGTTGTTTTTAATTTATACAAAAGATTTACCAAAACAATTGACATATGAAGAATTAATGGAACGTCCACGTCTCCTAAAGAGAAATTATTTCGACTTTTAACCAGCGATTATGCTGGTTTTTTTCTTTTTACCCTTGTATAATGTATCCAAGTTAGAAAGGTAGGGAATATTTTTGAAAAAGTCATTTTATCACTATATGATGAAGCATCGTGCGTCTTTAATCAGAAATGAAATATCAGATTTAGCTGAAGCTATGTACGATGATTTAAGTTTTCCGAAGCAATCAGAAGATTACGATGAAATTAGTTCGTATTTAGAATTAAGTGGATTACTAGGCAGTATGTCTATTTTTGATGAGGCGTGGGAGCTATACATACAAGAAAGATAACGATTAAACATATACAAATATATCTGTATTGGTACATCACTCTATAAAAAGTGATGTATTTTTTTATTGAAAATTTTTTTGAATATAAGCTGATATGATAAGCGTTTTTCTGCCGTTTGCATATACTGGTATCAAAATCACGACTTTAAAAAGGAGAGATATAAATGGCAAGAAAAAAACAACCTAAATATAATGTAGGAGATATAGTCGTGATTACGCTATATGGAACCGTTGGTAAAATTACAAATATGAAAATATTAGATGGTGTTTATGTATATGAAGTTAATAATCATGATGGATATTACGTGGAACAAACACTTCAACATGTCACGGAACAAGAAATGAAAAAAGGTGAAACAGAATGGATTGAATTACACTATCATTTTACGTTCGGTGATCTTGTGCAAGTTACGGGATATGATAAAGATGTTTTTCGTATCGTTGGGTTTCGCACAGAGGTGTGGCGGTATAAAAATGATGCCTGGGAAGATACAATATATGAATTATCAAGAATTACAGATGGTGAGTGGTTAGAGGCTGATGAATCAGATTTAACTTTGCTTGCGAATGCACAAACTGCTAATGCAATCTTGAAAAAAATGAAACAAGATAAAGCCGGAATGAATAAATTAGATTTAGGAAAATTGAAGTCAATAAACAACTCAAAAAAGGTGAGTATTAAAACGAGTAGACAAGAAATTATTGATGGATTATTAGATATTTACAATGACTATCAATTATTATACGAAACATTTCAAGATGAAGAATATAAAATTGTTATGGATGTCGTCCATAATTATTTAGTTAAATTAACAGAGAAAAAATAGTTAGAAAGCAAGAAGAAATTGAACAAAAATATATATTGTGTACGGTATACCTACAATAGTTAAAAAAATAATAAGCCCTTTAATGATAGAGTCTGCCCATTTATCTTCATGCATGAACTCTTCTTTTCTTTGCTCTACTTCATATTGGTATTCCATTCGTATTTCCCCCTTCAAATAGCTTGTACTACATCGTATGTTGCAAGGTGAAAGGATATGACAGACAAGTATGATATGGAAAAGAAAATCTATTTTTCTAATCTCGTATACATAATTTTGAAATTTCTTCATAAAACAGAAATAAAGGGGTGATGCTCATGAAGGAAATTGAAGTCGTAATTGATACGGAAGAAATTGCGGAGTTTTTTTATGAGCAACTAATTGAGAGAGGGTATGTACCAAAGCGAGAAGAGATTGAAGATCTCGCTGATATTACATTTGAGTATTTACTAGAAAAATGTATGATTGATGAAGTGTTTGATGAGGATGAAGGGTGAAAGTAACGACGGGATCTACTCGTCGTTTTTTACATTTCAAAATTCTTTCTTTACAAACTTGTCACAAACATAAAACGTAATTATTGATATAATAAAAAGAAAATTTTAAACAAGAGGTGAAGGGATGTTCAAAAAAATTATTGATTCTTTACTAGGAAAGAAGAATAAATATCGTTCCTACTCAAGTAGTGATTATCGTCATAGAGGTCGTTCGTATTCAAGTAGTGATTATAACAAGAGGAGAAATTCTCATGGCTATGGACATCAGCATTATAAAAGAAAGCGTAAAAGCCGCAGCTTTTTTTCAAGTAGTTGATGAAATGGCGTGATATACTCGCTTGGTTTGATAGACCGCTGCGTATGGATACAATTGTCTCGCAGCGCTATAAAATTGAATCAGTAATTGGAATGGGCAGCTATGGCTTTACATATATCGTTTATGATTTGCAAACGAAAGAAAAAAGGGTTTTGAAACAGTTAAGACAAAGTAAGCAAAAATATATGTCAGGTAGAAGGTCATTCGCACAGGAGCAAGCGATTTTAGAGCAGTTAAATCATCCGGCAATACCGCGCTTATATGACGGCTTTATATGGAAAAAACAGCCGTTTTTTGTAATGGAGTACATGCCAGGTAAGAATTTTGAAGACTTCATTTTCAAAGATGGACATGTATATGAAGAGCGTGAGGTTTTTCAGATTTTATATAAAGTACTTGAGCCAGTTTCTTATTTTCATAGTAAAGGTATTATTCACCGAGACTTACGAATTCCTAACATTTTAATAAAAGAGGGGCAGATTAGTATTATCGATTTTGGATTAGCCAGATTTATAGAAGAAATCGATGAACGAGCATCTACCTATGAAGGAGAACAAGCCTATATGCGAGAAATTCACTATCGTAGTGATTTTTATGCGCTAGGCCACTTTACATTATTTTTATTATACTCTGGCTATGAATCTACTGCAAAAGAAGAAAGGCCATGGTATGAAGAGTTACAGCTAATGAAAGAAAACTGTGAGATTATTATGCGAATGCTACGGATGAAGCCTCCTTATTATGAAAATATACAAGAAGTTAGAGAAGATGTACGCCATGTATTAGAAAGGATGGGGGATACATGTTTCAAAAGTTTTTAGCAAGCGTTGGAATAGGAAATGCAAAAGTGGATACAGTTCTTGAGAAAGATGAATATCTAGTAGGAGAAGAAATTGTAGGTGTGGTTCATATTACGGGTGGATCAGTCAATCAACAAATTGAAAGCATTTATTTAACACTATCGACATCGTATATACGAGAGGTAGATGATAAAAAAGTAAGTGCTACATTCGATCTAGAACGAGTACGTTTAACCGAACCTATTGCGATATCTCCAAATGAAAAAGTAGAAATTCCATTTTCATTCTCAATGCCAATTGAAGCGCCACTTACATTTGGAATGAAAACGGTTTGGGTTCATACAGGTCTTGATATTAAGCACAGTATTGACCCGAGTAATCGTGATTACATTCAGGTGCTACCGAATGTGTTATTAAACAGTGTTTTAGATAGCGTAAAACAATTAGGATTTAGGCTTCGTCAAGCGGAGTGTGAAGAATTACCACGTCATTTACGTGCCAATATTCCATTTGCGCAAGAGTTTGAGTTCATTCCAGTTTCCGGACAATATTATGGCAAATTGGATGAATTGGAATTATTAATTTTACCAAGTGCTTATGATCGACTGGATATTGTTATGGAAGTTGATAGAAAAGCACGTGGGTTAGCAGGTTTATTTTCAGAAGCATTAGACTTAGATGAAAGAGTTGTTCGTTTTACTGTAACACGTGAAGACATTCCAACGATGCAGCAAAAAATTAACAGTTATATTTCTTAATAAATGATGCATAAAAAAGAAATGGAGAGGAAAACTAAAACAACCGCTCCATTTCTTATTTTTATATAGTGAGGTTATGTATGTGAAACGATATCGACATGTATACTTGTTAAGTACGTTACTCATTTGTTTTGTCGGATTATCACTTTCGTATCATACCGCTTGTGTTGAGAGATTTGATGATGTTATTTCCAAATTTATTCAAGGTTTTCGGAACGATTATTTGACAGCTTATTTTACCTGGATGTCTTATATTGGTTCAAAAAAAATATATTTTCCATTATTAATCATAGTTGTAATGTACTTTCTCATTCGAAAAAAGTTGTTAAGTGCGTTATTTTTAATCGTTAATTATTATGGATCCCGTTATCTTAACAGCCTCTTAAAATTATGGTACGAACGCCCAAGACCGGATGTCACGCAGCTTGTTACAGCTACAGGGTATAGTTTTCCGAGCGGCCATACGATGAATGCTACAGCATTTTTAGGGTTTATCGCCTATGTAACAATCACAGAACATCGTATTACACTGCATAAAAAGTTGTTGCTTATTTTTATTACATGTTTTGTTATATTTTCTATTTCTGTTAGCCGTGTATATCTCGGTGTCCATTATCCATCCGATATATTAGCGGGTTGGGCAGCGGGTGGAAGTTGGCTTGTTTTATGTATTATGTTTCATCAAGCATTCATCAAAAAAGAACCTATGTCATCATAGGTTCTTTTTGCATAGGTTCAACATGAATATGAGTGTGTAAAATTCCAAATTTTCGTTCTAACATTTCTTCAATTGTATCGGTAATATGATGGCTTTTACTCACGTCCATATGGGCATCTACTTCAATCGTAATATCCACATAGGTTTGGTTTCCATACATACGTGCGCGAATATCAACAATATGTTCAACACCAGAAACGAGTCTGACAGCTTGTGAATATTCCTCCATTTTATCCGGATCAATGCCGTCAGTTAACATATGAGAAGCTTCTGTAAAGATGTCCCACGCAGTTTTGCAAATAATAAGGCCAACGATTAACGCCGCAATTGGATCGAGGATAGACAGGTGGAACTGTGATGCTACAATGCCGACAACTGTACCTATACTCACGAGAGCATCTGATAAATTATCTTTTGCAGCGGCTTCTAATGCTTTACTTTTTGTTCGCTGCGCAATTTTATTATTATATTTGTACACGACGTACATGACGACAGCACAAAATAAGGCAACCCATGCTGCAAGTACATTTGGTGCGGTTTTTTGCGGATTGAAAAACGATTGAATTGCACTTACGATAACTTCTAAACCAACCGTTGCCATAATAAAAGAGGCAACAAGTGAAGCGATTTGTTCTGCACGTGAATGTCCATATGGATGATCTGGATCACGGGGCTTACGAGAAATTTTAAGACCAATTAATACAGCTAAAGAAGCACCAATATCTGTTAAGTTATTTAAACCATCCGCCCGTAATGCACTGGAAAGGGCGATGTAGCTAATTACGATTTTCAGTGATGATAAAAATATGTAGGCGATAATGCTGACAATAGCTCCTTTATCAGCTTCTTTATTAGAAAGTGAATTCATAACGATCACTCACCTTTCTGTTAGGAAATTCTTTCTATTAATAGAGTATCAAACGAAACTCGTGTGGGTCTATACAAACATTGTTGACGCTTTATAGCTTTTTAAGTAGGGGATAACAAAGTTTCGTAAAGGAAAAATATGTTGCAAAGTGCAAAGTGCAAAGGGAGAAAAGGTGAAAATTTCATCGGATTTCCTTTACGATATAAGGAAGGGGGGAGATGCGAAAAATATTATCTGCTTTTTACGATCCTTAGTATCACAGGGTGTAAGTCGTCCAATGAGGAAGCAAGATATTTCTATGCTATCGATATCTATTTCGAAAGGATTTGGCGGTTTAAATGAAGATTATTGTATGAATATTGAATGAAGATGAACAAAAATTAAAGGGGATTAGTAATCTGCTATATGATTTGTTAATTACATATAAAAATGGAGATGTATCTTGGAGATGAAGGAGAAAGAAGTACCCTAATGTATATTGGTCAGGAGGAAATAACCTATTACACTTCTGAAGAAATGACTAAGTAATTACGAAAGAAAATCATTAAAATAGAAAAAGTGCCTCTGAAAGAATATATTTCAGAGGCACTTCTTCTATTTTAGTATGCTTCTAAAAACTCAGTAACTTGCTCTTCTGTTTTTGCGTTCGCACTATGTAAATGACCAAGTTTTTCACCATTTTGATACACTAATAAGCTAGGAATTCCCATTACTTGATACTCTTCTGCAATACTTGGGAACTCATCTTTATTAATAGAATACCATTCGAATTTCTGGAACTCTTCCATTACATCTCCGATAAAGTTGTCCATACGTACACAATCTGGGCACCATGTAGTGAAGAACTTAACTACTACCGGCTCCTCGCTTGCGATAATGTCCTTGAATTCCTTTTCAGACTTGATTTCTTTCATGTTTTTCGCTCCCTTTACAATTGTTTTATTTTGTATTTTTTTAGGTGGTAATTTCATTAAAAAATCGAAACTTCTAACGAATTTCTAACGAACGGTTTTATTTCCGAACAATTCGTTTGCAAATTGGTCCACCGCAGTTTCTTGAAGTCCTGGTACGACATGTGAGTAGGTGTCTAATGTGATGCCTACTCTTTTATGTCCTAAACGTTCACTTACAATCTTCGGATGAATACCTTGTTTCAACATTAGAGTTGCATGAGTATGCCTTAGATCATGGAACCGAATATCAGGAACCTCACTTTTCTTTATAAGCTTTTTCCAGAGCTGTGTCAAACTTCTGAAATTGCAAGGATTTCCGTTAATGGTAGGGCAGACTAAATCATAGTCGTTATATTCACTTCCGTGCCGTTCTTTTTCTACATTTATTCGTTCATGATGTTCTTCTTTCAAAATCAATGTCTTTCCATTGTAGACCTAGTATTTCACCTTTACGCATTCCACAAGTGATTGCAAGAAGATAAGCTACATAATAACGACTATCCTGAGCATTTTTTAAAAAACGCAGTACATCTTCCTCAGACCAAGTGTTTACTGTTTTTTCTACCCCTTTAGGTGGACTTACAACATCCGCAACATTTTTTTAAACAATTTTATGTCTCATTGCATAAGAAAGGGCAGTACGAATAATCTGATGTATACTTCGTACCGTAGTGGGCTTCATACTTTCTGATAGATCACTATAAAATTTTTCAAGATCTATACCCTTTAATTTTTGCATTGGAATGTTACTGAGTTTTGGTATATTACGATTATTAATATGTTTACTAGAGTTATAGTACGTGGTTTCTCTAAGATTTATCTTCCTAGCTTCAAGATATTGAATAAAGAATTCACGTACTCTCATTTTTGTGGGCTCGATATACGAGCCTTCTTCTATTTCTACGATTCTTTTAGCCATATCGGTTTGTGCTTCTTTTTTCGTTTTATATCCTGAAAACCATTTCTGGCGTCTTTTGCCCGTTTCAGGATCGGGACCAATGTCTACTATTATTGTCCATTTGTAACTTTCTCTTCACTTACTCCAAGCCAGGTAACATGGTTCATTGAAATATCCAATCCTAAAGAAGACTTGTTCTTCAAAAAGTTCTTTTCTTGCCCTCAGAATCTAGCAAAATAGTTAGTCAATAAATTTTTTCTCTGAATCTAAAAATTTATAAAACCTATTTAGTAAATCTTTCTTCGTAGTTGGGGTATCTTGGGGCATATAAGTAATAAAACTTGTCATATCTTCAGGATAATCATGTCTATCATAAAACTCTGCAATTCTATTTAATAGTTCATCTTCATCAGTAATCTTTTCTTTTAACTTAGATAAGTAAACAAATCTTGGTTTCCTATTCTCATTCTGTAATTCTTCACTATTTTCTTCTAAATTAGGAAAATAGGAATCTTTAATTTCAAACAAAATTTTATCTAAATCATTAGAATCTATTCCCCAAGCTAGTTCATTAACAAAAGCATCATCATCACCAGCTTCCATTAGTTCCACCGCATAAACAGAAATGACATTCGGTTCAAAATATTTTTTATTTACACCAGTATAAATAGTTTTCCAATCATACTTAAGACCTTTGTCCTTAAAATCTATTAAATCCATATAATTCTCCTTTTACTTTTTTGGAACTTGATTTGGTTTCCCTGTAACAATTCCATTTTCAATAAATCTTCTATGACTTACTTTTGATTTAATTGATTGATTTGTTTTTCGATATCTTGACTCATTTTTTTCCTCCTACCGTTTTACCTTTACGTAGGTTGTCACATTAGCGAAAAGTGTTGTGAAGTTCGTTATCCATTCTCTCGAACTCTTTGGCTACCGAATGAATATTATCGACCGCTTGTTGAAAGGCGGCACAAAAATGTTTCGTTAAATCTAAAGCTTGTTGGTTCGCTTCTTGTGCTTTGGAATTAACAGATAGCGTAGTACGCGTCGCCTTTGTTATAGAACGATTTATCGCACTTTGGATCGTATTCGAAGCTGCTCTCATCTGCGTAGCGATTTGTTGTGCCGCTTGAAAATTACTTTGAAATTGTCCCATCGCATAAACCCTTTCTATATTTCTATGAACGTATTAAGGAAGGGGAGTGCCTAGTATGTATGTCTATTATCCTAATGTTCTTCATAGGAACACTCCTGGGAAAATATTGCGAATTTAATTATAGCAATAATTGGCTATGTTTTCCTTGGGAAATTCCTTTTTATAACATGTGTGTTTTTACAGTCTTCAGTCGGTGGGGGAGAGTTCATAATGAGAGAAAGGGCTTTGCCAGGAATGAAATGATAGATAAAGAGATTAGATATGGCTTAAATAGTAGAGGTGGGTATAGTATTTATAATCGATGCAAAGGTAACTATTAATGGTTCACCACAATACAAAGTACACAACAGTAAGGGCAAAACATACTATGTTACTGCAAACGAAGCCTATGTAAACGTCTATTAACCTAGCAACGGCATGAAAAAGAAACCGATTCCTATTAAAGAGTCGGTTTCTTAGAATTATTATGCCAAATGTTTAATGATTATAAATATTACACGATAAACTCAAAATTTTCCGGAAAGTCAATGTTATTCATATTTTCTATACCACCATTTTCTAGTACATGAGTATATACTTTATGAACACATTTATACAACAGAGAAATATGTTTCTCCGGTATATCATCTAGTAAAACAAATGCTTCATCGGGGTTAGTTTCATTCTTTAAAACTTTAAAATTCCATCTGCTATAACGATCTGGATAATTCTTACAAGATTCAATATGTGGGCCAAAACTATAAATTACACTTTCTTTATCTTCATTTTCTTTAGTTACTACAATTGTTGGATATCTTCCCATTGTTTTTAACACTCCTTAATCAAATGCTTTATCAAGAGGAATTTTTAAATGCTCATCAAAAGGTACCATAGGTTCAGTTTCTGGGGACTCCCATGGTCTTCCAGAATCAACTGTTCTATCATGCGCTGTTCTATAATTAGTTTTAAAAATTCCTTCAAATCGAGATTCAAAGTATTCATGTTTAGGTAATTCTATGTCATTTTCATGATGAATACCTTTTTCTAACCGTTGCCAAGCTCTTGCAATTCCAAAATCAGGGTCAAACCTATCTAATCCTCGATCAAGATCATGTTCTTTCATAAAAGATGTTCTTTAATACGATTGATTCTTGCTTCTTTCCAACCGGTATTTTTAACAATTCCTGAAACATCAGAAGTTGAAGCTCTAATTTCATTATACATTTTTTCTACATGCACAAGTCCGTCATCATATTGGGTTATATAACTTCTTGCCCCAGACTCAAGTAATTTTGCATCCTCAACAACTTTTGCTTCCTTATCATCAGCGAATCCGAATCATGCTCATTTCTATCTCATCGATTTGAAGGAAGAAGGGCTAGAATTTAGCGAATACAAGAAATTACAACAAGTCGAATCCATTGCGGAAACACCTGAACAAGCTCATGCTATGCTGATAAAAGTTATGGAGAAGATGAGTGAGCATGGTAAATATATGAAAGAACGAGGAATCAAGAACATTGTCCATACAAAAGAAAAAGACCGGTATTTCATTGTAGTAGACGAAGGAGCAGTACTTGCGCCTTCAAAAGGGTTACCAAGAGGACAAAACCAAATGTTAGAGAAATGTCAATATATGCTCAGTCATATCGCACGAGTTGGGGGAGCACTTGGTTTCCGCATCGTCTTTTGTACACAATATCCAACTGGTGATACATTACCGAGAGTTGTAAAACAAATGGCCAATGCTAAGTTGGGATTCCGTTTGCCTACACCTACAGCGTCAGAAGTTGTAATTGATCAGTCCGGATTAGAGCATTTACCATCCATTCCAGGAAGAGCTATATATATGAAGGTCTATGTGATTCAAAATATATAAGAGTGTAGCAAAAAAAAACCGCCCCTCTATTTATAAGTAGAGGGGTGGGGGTTACGAGGGATAAACATCTTCAAATTTAATCCCAACAAGCATATGTTTCATCATTATAAGGCATTGTGCACTATCATTAACTGTGAAAGAACAAACTTCCTGTTTAGTTTTTTTTACAACCAAAACATCAAAACTAATGGCTAAAACGTCTGTAAGATAGTCTTTGTCCTGAGTATCTATAGCGATTAAAATATTATAAGTATATCTTGGAAAAACACTTCCAGTGTTATACCAGAAGATCCATGGTTCAGCATCTTGCTTATTTAAATTAATAAACATGTTAGTAATAGCATCGGTCACCTGACTTACAATATCTTGGTTTATACTTTCTCCCCAATGATAAGTAGGAAATGCTAAAATATCTTTAATAATCAGATTACTAATTTTCTCAATCAATTCTGAAATTTGAAGTGCTTCTCCTCCGATGATTGCTTCCTGTGACGACTTCAAAAAGTTTATATCACGATTTGATTCTAGCACGTTGACTAGAGTGCGAGGATCAGTGAAATCATTAAAATCCATATCCAATTCTTCAAAGAATTTCTTTAATTTAAGAACTTGTCCCAAATGTTCTTGTTTCACAGTAAACACATTATGAAAGTGATTATTCCCCATTTTTCAACAGTCCCTCCTATATAGAGCATAAGACAGATATATGATGGGAATTCCAATATATAACTATTTTTTGTTTTAAAATGTGGTATTGTACCTTTTCGAAAATAAGTTGTCCTAAAGTCTTGAAGAATAAGATTGTTTAGGTTCATTTTTTTGTTCACTGTAGTTTGAATAAACAGTGAACAATTTCGTACGTTAAGGATGTTATATAGACAGTATCTAATGCTTGTTATAGTACTTTGTTTTTAAGTAATGGGTTTGGAAACTAATTTTTGATCATATTTCTGTTAGTTTCGTTAAAAATAAATAGAGTTTCTTATAGGACGTTGTCCACTATGGACAAACTATATAGGGGAATAAATAGATAAATGGAAGAATAAATATAATAATATGTTCTTAAGTGAATAGTTATTTTCATAATTGGTACAAATTTATATTTGGAGGCGTATTATGAAAAAGAAACTAATTGCTATATCAGTTGGTTATATTTTAATCTTAAGTGCATGTGGAAATAATAATGAATCTAGTAAAAATGGGTATAGGTTTAATGGTACCTGGGAATTGATAGACAAGGCTAATACAAAATGTCCACCTACAATCGTGTTTTCAGGGAAAGATAAGATGGTATGGAAAGGACTCACTAAAGAAGGAGATAAGAAAACTGCGGAGTTACAATATACAAGAATATTTGAGGATGAATTCCAAGTAAAACTTACTGATCTTAAGATTAATGGAAAAACAACAGAAAGCAGTGAAGAAGAAAAAACTACTGTTAAAATGATAAGAGATAATAATAGGTTACGCCTTGTGAATAATGGTAATTCTTGTACTTATTCATTAAAGTAATTATTTATTTTAGATATCATTTTATTGATAATGCGTTTAAAAGTACTCTTTAATGAGTGCTTTTTTTATTGGATAAATTGGACTTCTAAAAAGATATGCTCGACTTTGAGCTTATAAAGCACAGTGGAAGGGGATCGCGAAAAGCGAGTCCCTTCTTGGGGCAGCGCCACACATCCATCAACTTAAGGTATATTTTTATACAAAATGGGGTCTTTTCACGTAATATTTTATTATCGTTTATAGATGTTATAAAAGTAGGCATATCAAATAAACCCTGACGGGTTTGAATTTTTTTACTATGCTACCTGATGAGTAGAAGTGGTATACTCATACACAACACCCAAAATGTCAAAGACTGTCTTTTTCTCGTATCGATGAGATTTTCGTCCGTTGCGCTGTAGGAGGTTAAACAGACGAAGGAGAACCTTTGATAGCTCTTGGGTGTTTTTGTGTAATGCTTGGTGAAAAAGTGAAAAATAATCTTTAATTATGTACATCGCTTTATATTCACTTAGCTCTTTCTGTTTCTTACGTAATAGGAGTTCTCTCATCTTAAACATTGTAGAAGAACATAATAGGATACTAATGAGTTGTCCATAAAGATGACATTCTAATCGCTCTTGTTTAATAGATTTACAACGATGAATTTGAAACCAGGATTTCCATATTTTAAATAACAGTTCAATTTGCCAACGTAGTGAATATAAATCATAGATTTTCTCTTTTGGTACCCATTCCGTAGGAATGTTTGTCATATATACCGTAATTCCTTGTAAAAGTTTCGTACGCTCTGTATATGTAATTCCTTTTTTCTTTTCACGAATAGCTCGATCACGTAGGCGTTTTTGTTTTTGCTCCTCCGTACATTTATAAACCACAATGCGAGTAGGTAGTTTGTCTTTGCTCCCTACATATACATCATGTAATTCATACACTTGGCCAGGTTGTAATTGGTTCATAATGTCTTCCAAATGAATTTGTATATATACCGGCCTCAGTTGAGCGGGTTTTGTTTTAAATATGACTGTTTCGAATTCCTTTCTATATATCTTAGTTGGTAACTTAAGACGTGATAAATAATATCCTTGCTTATCTTGAATAGACTTAAAGTCTTGTAAACGAAAATATCCTAAGTCACGAATATATAGTTCATTCTTTTGTGCCATACCTGTTCGAGTCGCACCATACGCTTGATCACTTCGTTTTCCTGGTTCAATTTTCACATCAGAAAATTCTCCACTCAACAAGTCATACTCCAGTTGAATTTTTACACCAGCTTTATGACTACATCCTCCGGCACCAGGATAAGTAGATGCAAATCGATCCGGCACTTGAAATGTTGTAGAATCAAGGATAAGAATACGCTCAAAGTAAGTAGAAAGAGCATGAGAAATCTTAGATAATCCCCCAATTTTAGCTTGTAGAAGTGTAGTAAATACAGTTCGAAAGAAGGCTACAGAAGCCGAGTTAAATCGCCGATTAAGTCCCTCAGGACTTAATAAAATTCCTGTTGAAGTTTCTAATTGACTACAAAGTTGAGTAAGAGAGGTAGTAGCGATTTGTTGATTTAACCATACACACAAAGATAAAAAATGGTGCCCATGGCACTTACGTTTTCGTTTCATTCCGCCTGCTTCTATAGCTAATTGATTAAGTGTAGCAGGAGACATATAGCGATATAACTCTTCGGCAAATAAAGACAACTCTTGTTTTTGATGCATATTCATAAAAAGCACGTCACCCTTTCTCATTAACATAAGAGAATAGTAACGTGCTTTTAACTTCAAGAATAGTCTAAATCCTTAAGTTGATGGATGTGGGGCAGCGCCACATCACCATCAAGTTAAGATTTTGAAGTATCTCCAAAACGAAAAAAGAATTTATTACGTAGCCATAAACATAGGTAATAATGTTTTTATTTATTAGGGAGTTCAGATAAAATACTCCAAATAAGGATATTATATTATGAAATTTTTAAAATCCCATAATTTAATTGATGATTTGCGTCATAATGGCAGTGAGAGTGATGAGTAATAGAAGAAATACAATGGAGGTTTTTAGTAGAAGAAATATAAAAAAGTGCTAACAAGTTTGCAAACAGGATTGCAAACAAAAATGCAAACTAAACGAATACTTCTTAGTAATGGTAAGAGGTAAATGGTCGCTGATATGTCCTCTAAACCCTTATATTATAACGTTTGTTAACGATGTATACTCATGCATAAAACTGACTACTTCACCCGTACACAATCTGGGAACCATGTAGTGAAGAACTTAACTACTACTGGCTCCTCGCTTGCGATAATGTCTTTCAATTCCTTTTCAGACTTGATTTCTTTCATGTTTTTCGCTCCCTTTACAATTGTTTTATTTTGTATTTTTTCAGGTGGTAATTTCATTGAAAAATCGAAACTTCTAACGAACGGTTTTATTTCCGAACAATTCGTTTGCAAATTGGTCCACCGCAGTTTCTTGAAGTCCTGGTACGACATGTGAGTAGGTGTTTAATGTGATGCCTACTCTTTTATGTTCTAAACGTTCACTTACAATCTTCGGATGAATACCTTGTTTCAACATTAGAGTTGCATGAATATGCCTTAGATCTTGGAACCGAATATCAGGAACCTCACTTTTCTTTATAAGCTTTTTCCAGAGCTGTGTCAAACTTCTGAAATTGCAAGGATTTCCGTTAATGGTAGGGCAGACTAAATCATGGTCGTTATATTCACTTCCATGCCGTTCTTTTTCTACATTTATTTGTTCATGATGTTCTTCCAGGGCGTGTAATGTGATTTCAGGAAGTACGATTAGATGTTTCCCTGTAGAGGTTTTTGGTTCATGAAATTCTTTAGTAATACGAGAAAGGGTTCTTCTTTCAAAATCAATGTCTTTCCATTGTAATCCAAGAATTTCTCCTTTACGCATGCCGCAGGTAATAGCCAGTAAATATGCAACATAATAGCAAAGGTAAAATATATTATGTTACTGCAAATGAAGCCTATGTATATGTGAAGTGAAAATCCGACTTTTATGAGTTGGAGTTTTTATCATACTTTAGATTTTCTGCTTTCCATATTAAATACATTTTGTATAAATTATTAAGTGCTTTTTATTCAAAACCAATAACAATCCATTCATCTACATAACTCCAAAAGTTAACATTATATTTAGGCAGCCTCTTTGCTGACCAAAAGGTAGCCAAAGGTGCCTTTCTACTTGTCTGATTTATTTAAAACTTGCTATTTAATGAGAATTATAATTTGTAAAAACAATGTTCTCTTATACTTAAAGTATTCAGCATGACATTACAGTACAGACTCTCGTTCAATATCGAAAATGTCTATCTCATTTTGCTCAAATAAATCTTCAAGCTTATTTGAACCATTTTGTTGAGCAAATAAATATTCTTTTTCTGATATTGGGACGGCAAGCAACCATGCGACTTTTTTGTCTGGGAAATCAATTGTTTGCAACTGATCTTCCCACAGAAATGGTGGCACAAAAAACATATGTTTCATTTCACTGTTAGGATAATAAAACTTCAACACATCCAAAAATATTTGACCTGGATAGATTGGCATTTTTGAATTGATTACACAAAAAGCACATGTTGCTAGTACATTTGCATAATTATTATAAGTTGTTGCGCTCGCACCAACAATTTCTACTCGTAAAGACTTTCCATCTATAGATCGTCCTATTGAATGCATATACAAGCCAATAGTAGAATACGATGTAACCCCCTCACAAGGTTTATCTCCTGTTGATAAAATATCTATATTACTTATACTATTATCATCCCAATATTTAGAAACAACAGGATTACCTCCAAACACTTTTAAAGCTGATTTAGCAATTATTTTACTTTCATTTGATATCCCCATTATACTCTCCTATCTTTCGCCAATACTTCTTAATAATTCCAGTCTCCAAAATAATCATCCGTTAAATCTTCACCTTTAGCATTATCCCAGACATCATCTCTTACGCCCTTTCTATATCCTGAAGGTCTGGTGTAAGTTTTATCGCCTGAGTCACTTTCAATACCATTTTCTTTTTTATACTTATCCCAAGTCTTACTCATTTCATCCTTACTATATTTACCTTTGTTGGCAGTTCGAAATTCATTCCATGTCAATGGGTTAGAACTACTACCACCAGAAGACGAAGAAGACTGGAATTTTTGAAGAGTATCAATACTATTTTGAATTGTATTATACTATACAAATCCACCATGTGTAACAACACCCACTCCAGCTGCTGTAAGAGCTGCATTAGCGGGAAGAACTCTTGGTGATGCTGCCCCAACAGTTACTCCTTCTAAAAATACAGTTCCAACATTAGACCCTGTTACAAGGGCAGAACCACCTAAACATTATGGAAGCTGTAGACAGAGCGATTGACCAAAATGCAAAGCGTTGGAAATAGATCAGTGGCATTCTATTCGATTGGCAAAAGAAGAATGTCAAAACAATTGCAGATGTAATCAAGCTCGATGAAAATTATAAAAACCGAAGAGGTGGTGTAAAAGCGGCAACACGTCGGAAACGCTATGGCAGTGGTAATGCAACGAGCAGAAATTATGAGGAAGAAAATGCGAGCAGAGAGCGGAACATGCCAAGCTTTATTAAGCGAGTATAAGTGCTCAAAATGCATGGATTCAGAAGTTGTTTTTTATGAAGAAGTGAATGAATTTGGTAGGAGTAAAAAAATAAGGACAAGCAGTCGTACCTGCCGTCCTCATTAGGAGAAAGATTACCCTGGATAAAAACCACGAATAATCAGAAAACACGCTCGTAAATAGTGTTAACGTAAATTTAAATATATATACAACAAAATGGGATAAGCAAAAAATGCTTATCCCAAGAAGGGTAATTTAGGAGAAATTCAAAACACCAAAATGACTCGTATTGGTAAATAGATTCGTTGATAGTATATGTGAAATGAAAAAGATTATACGAAAAGCAGATAGCTCTTTATGCTATCTGCTTACGTTGAAAATTATGTTTTCTCAAAAAACAGTAATACAGCAACTCACTTATGGGTAGTTTGTGTGAATTAAAAAAGTTTATACAAAAAAAGGGCAGACAACGCTTTTGGTTGCCTGCCGGTGGGTTGAATGAGTTAGCGAATTGCAATAAATTGCGTTCTCATTACAAGAAGAGTGAAGCCGCTAGTTCGGACGGCTTAAGGATAGTGTGGGCTAAGAAATATGAATTTATGTGAAAAATGTAATCTGTTACGTCCAAATGAAGAAATAAATAGATATTCATCAGACAAGGGAAATGGAGCATATCTTTAATGAGGTATAGAAAACTGTCAAATTGGGAGAAACCTTAAAAAGCTAGGCGACAGCTTAATCGAAGGGAGAACGGAGAATATGGCTGAAGAGAGAAACTGGGATCAAATCTGTACAAAGGCTGAGAAGTTTCACAAATTATCAACTTTAAATCAATATGCATAGTATGAAAGATGGAAGGTGAGAGTATTTACGAGGAGGGGGGGAAACGAATGTTTCCCAATTATTTTTACAATGAAATGCGAATGCGTCCTTTAGGAGGGCAGGGTCCTGCACAAAGTACAATTCAAGCTGTTCACCAGGCTATGCAAGCACAGCAACAAGCGTTACAAGCACAACAAATGCACCAAAGTATACAACCTTACTATTCATCGCAATATTATTACCCGATGTATATTACACAGGATGGAATGCTTTTTTCAGGGATTCCGCATGAAACTGTATATGGTTTATAGCAAATAATAACAGGAGACATTGCTGTTCGATGGACACTTATTCATAAATAATTTAACAAAACGCTTTTTAATTAAGTTTCAGCTTAACAAAAGAGGATCTGCCACGAATAGCAGACTCTCTCTTAAAATGGAAAAGAATAACTCTTACCTTACTCTTTTATCTGGCGAGGAGAAATGAAGGTTGTGCCAACAGGATTAGCTTTTGAGATTCCACCAGGATACGAATTACAAGTACGACCACGTAGCGGTATGACGCGTGACACGAAGCTACGAGTGATATTAGGTACGGTTGATAGTGGTTTTAGGGGAGAAGTTGATGTCATTGTTGATAACAACGAACGAGTATTGGGAGCGAATATGCAGGCTCATGTTATTGAAAGAGGGACGCGCATTGCTCAAGGCGTTATAGCGCCAGTGGAAACAGCACATTTTGTGGAAGTGGACGAGCTATCGGAAAGCCAAAGAGGTAAAAACGGATTCGGATCAACAGGAACTAAGTAATACCAAATTTGAATTTTGTTCAGGGTGAAAATTTAGTGAAACAAAAAGTAATGAATAAAAGGAAAAATCCCTGGGGGACAGGGATTCGATAAGGGAGATATTGTTGTCGTGCAATGTCGAAATTTGGCATATTCAACAAATTAATATTATCACGAATTTTTAGGGAATTGTGATAGTGGATGTGTCAAAAATGTGTACGGGTTTCATATACAGGCGTTATTTTACAATTATCTCGGCCGAGCCCTTCATAAGGAAGAAAGTGGTTTTAAGGATTTTTAAGAAAAATAAAAAGGACAGCCGATATTTGCGACTGAACTTTTTTTATAAAAAGCTTTATTTATCTTCAAGAGGTTTCATAACACTAGATGGAAGTTGATTGGTTGGAGCTAATACA
Source organism: Bacillus sp. FSL K6-0042 (assembly GCF_038006685.1). Lineage (NCBI taxonomy): Bacteria > Bacillati > Bacillota > Bacilli > Caryophanales > Bacillaceae > Bacillus > Bacillus sp. FSL K6-0042. The sequence continues at coordinate 905,320 of NZ_JBBOVS010000001.1, read as the reverse complement.
GATTCTTCACTTGCTGGTTGAAGTGTTTTTAATTTTAGGAGTACACCTGCCTCTGTAGCAATTTCGTCCTCTTTTGCTTGATGTTGATGGCTTGATGTAGATATATTTTCATTCGCTTTCTCCATTTTACATCCCTCCTGATTACATGTAGGTATACAAGCGACATAATTGTTGAAAATTACTAAAGTGTTTTTTAGTATTGCACTGATTATGAATAAAATGTATTGAAAAATCTTTTAGTAATAAATGCCGTTGTAACAATAGTATAAGATAGATTTAAAATATTATGCTGGATGGGAAGAGAGATGAAAATCAAACAAAATAAAAGCTTTATTTTATAGCAAATAAAAAGAGAGAACACATATGAATGTGCTCTCAGAAAGGTAGATTTTTTATGAGAAAGGGTCTACATAAAATAATATATGCTTGTCTCAGTTAAAGGTGAAAAAAATCAACAAAAACGCTATTTTGTATGTAATAAAAATGCCATCTTTCAATGTGAGGGCATATGAGTAAGCATGTCTTATATCCATAATATATGCTTACCCTATCAAATAGTGACAAGTTAATAAAAATAAAAGAGCAGCTAGCAAAAACTAACTGCTCGGCTCCAATGGGAGACTGGAGAAAGATTATTGTATCTACAGTATTGACGGAATATTGAGTTTTATTCAAAAGGAAATGTTTATTAGGGAAGTCACACCAAAATCTTTGTTATTAGCCATATTAGATATGAATATTATTACTCTAAAATACAGAATATAGACTAATAAACAAGCTGTTTTTTATTTTTAATCATAGAATATGATGAATCCTATTATAAAGAGGAGGTAATCATATCTATGAGATGTAATTGTCATTTTAATCGCTTTCGAGATTGTGATAGATTTTGGGATAACTTAATGTTCTGTAGATGCAGACATAGAGATTGTGATGATCGTCGTTGTAGACGCGACTGTGATTGCGATGATTGTCGTCGTAGACGTAAACATGATTGTGATTGCGATTGCGATGAGCGTCGAGAGTGGTAAAATTTCTTGAAAGAGTGCTTTTCTTCAAAGCACTCTTTTTTGTTTATGGATTTTCTGAATTCTTTATTGATAGTAGTTATTTAATAGAAAGAATGTAGTTGTAATTCAATTTAAGGGCTAACAAAACAAACGAACACAACGAACAAAAATAGAGGAGGGGAATTATGGATTCTAAAGTATTTACTATGCAAATGAATGGTGAGAGTAAAGATGCAACTGCATATGGGAGTGGGATTACCAATTTAATACAGCAGAGAAAATGGTTTGTTCCTATTGGTCAAAGTCTAGAAAAAATCATTTATCATGATTTTGATGAAACATCACACATGGCAATTGGATGAAGAATTTAGTAAATTGAAAAAATATTTATAAATTGCACACCTTTTGAACTAGGCAAGCATATATTGAAGTATGGGACAAGCGTAAATCGCTTTTTTCATACTCATTGAAAACTCCTTATCACGAAAGAGCACTGTCGAGTGCTCTTTTTAATTTGGAATATATACATAGGTGAAAAAGCTTGGAGAAGTCATTTCATGCACAAAATGAAATGTGTGAAAATATAATGGGAAAATGTAGGGAAGACATAAATATTATTATTTTACAAGTGGGTATTGATGTCCGTGAATCCATGATAAATAAGATGATTCTAATATAGGTGGATGAATAATATGAATCCAAGAAATTTAACGGTTACGGGAGCATGGTTTCAAGTAGGTGGAAATACGATAGCTGCCATTGGAACTACAAGAGGGTTTATAGGAGAAGAAAATGTTGAAGAACCACTTGTAATTGTAGGTGGATCATTACAAGCTCTTGGATATATACTGCAATTGATAGCGTTAAAAGATTCCTTTGAAAAACAAGGGATGAAAGTAGAAGAAACTGCACTGAGTAAAGAGGAACAAATGAAACAAAGAAATAAATCTTTGGAGAAAACAGGGATTGAATTATTAGCTTTAGGGAATGTTTCAAATGTAATAGGAACGTTTTTTAATATACAAAAAGAAATGGAAGAGAATGATTATCTCATTATCACAGGAAATAGTCTACAGTCTATTGGTGCATTTGTAGGGGTAGAGGTGGCACTGAATGAGGAGCCTGAAATTCCATGGTTGATTGTAGTGGGTAATTCACTACAAACGCTAGGAGCTGGATTGCAAGCATTTCAAGGCATACACAACATATCCAAGGAAAACCAAATGATTGAGAAAAATGATAGAGAAAAAGAAGATGAGAGATTCGTTGGACTAATTGGTATTTGGATACAAGCAATTGGTACAGCAGTTTCAGCAATTGGAATTACACAAATGATAGAGGATTGAGTTTGAAACTTTAGCTATCGAGAAATTAGTATGAAGATTCATATGAATGGAAGGAAATATTTCATTCTCTTTTAAGGTCGGACAAGGACTTTAGGGAGGATTATTTTCTATAGCTCAATTTTTGGTAATTTAAAAGAATAAAAGATGTTTTATGGTGTAGGTTTTTCTTCTTTCCTGTCGAAGATGTAATAAAAGGGAGGTAGTAAAATGGCACAGTTTGAAGTTGGAAAAATCACTTATTTAGGAGAGAGAAAAGAAGAAATAGATTTTCGAATAGCTTATGTAAGGATTAATGACTATTTAGACTGGGAAGTCATTATACGTGGAACTACTGATAAAGATACAATTTTTATTGAAATAATGAAGAAAAATGAGCAACCAGTATTTGAATTTATTACTACTGAAGGTGAAGTTCTTCAAGGTAGGACAAAAATAGTGAAATTTATCCCGAAATTAATTGATACAGAAATTGATTTATTTGGTATTGGAAAGTTAAATGGTTATGAAATAAAAAGCGTCCAATAGGACATAGCCATCAAGTTAAGACTATGTATAATTTTCAACAAAAACAACCAACGCGTCTAATCATCTATAAATTAACAGAATCTGAACATACAAAACGATTAGAACGGCATAAAAAAGAAAAACGATGAATGCCTAAATATGCGAGTGGTATCAACTTGTTTATTACAAATATAAATGAAACTGACATGATGGCGAATAAAATTTATCAATTCTATTCTCTTCGTTGGCAAGTTAAAATTTTATTTAAAACATGGAAATCTATTTTTGGTATTCATGCGGTAAAAAAGATAAAACTCGAGCGATTCCAGTGCCATTTATATGGACAGTTAATTGCGCTATGTCCGACAAGATACTTCTCATTTGAAGGGATCGTTATCGGACTTTATTGAAGAGCACGAGATTGATGAGACGTTATTTAAATCCATCCTACGTAAGATGGATTTTGACCGAATTCAATTTGAGAAAGATATATCTTATTATTCTGGTGGACAAAAGAAAAAGCTGCTTATCGCTAAAAGTTTATGTGAAAAAGCTCATATATATATATGGGATGAACCATTAAATTTTATTGATATTTATTCGCGTATGCAGATTGAAGAGCTTATTCAACAATTTAATCCCACAATGGTTATTGTTGAGCATGATAAGGCATTTCAACAAACAGTTGCAACAAAAATTATACCTATGTAGTTCAAAGTGAATGATTAAAGATATAATCAGTAAATCAAGTCCTTAAACTATAAGGCACTTTAATGGAGTGATGAAAAAAGCCTAATTTCTCTACAATCAATTGAGAAATTAGGTTTTTTAATAGGAAAAGTAGGATACATATTAACAGAATACAATCATAAACGGGAATATGATATAAGACCATCAGGTTTTCCTACTATTCCCTTTAGGGGTGGGAGTGTCAAGTAATGATGTTATTTGTTGTATATGAAGAATTAACTATTCTTTATAATTATAGTGCAGAGCTATTAGATAAACACTTTCCTACATATAGGCCACTTGCTGCTGCTTGAGATAATGAATGAGTAATACCTGAACAATCTCCAATTAAATACAATCCAGTAATAGTTGTTTCAAACCTTTCATTGATTTTAATCGTAGAAGCATAAAATTTCCCATCAATTCCATATAGTAAAGTATCCTTATCGATAGGTTCTCCGATAAATTGTTCTAAACGTAGCAAAAATTCTTTGAGTCCTTCAATGTATAATGGAGGGATTTCTTTATTAAGATCTCCATAATCCCCCTGTAGTGTAGGTTGTATATGATTATATTTCATCATCTTTTCCAAGGTAGGTTGTCCCTTCAATAAATCCTCCAAACGCTGTACAACAATTCGATCTCGTCCTTGGTTAATTCCTTTTATAATTGTACTCGCGTATAAATTTGCTTCTGTCAGAGTAGGGAAATAACGTGGGATGAATAACGTGAAATTTAAGTTAGAAGTTCCGGTTCTTTGTTCTCGAAAATTTTGTCCATCAGGCATAACTAAACCTTCTTCATACTTACGAACAATACGCCCTTTGGGGTTCATACAATAGGTAGTTGCTGTGAAATTGTCATCTTGATAAGAGAGTTTTGTTTCAAATGTGTCTTTTAATATTGAGCGTAATTGATGTTCTTTCATCTCTACTCGAATACCTAGGTCTACACGGGTCTGCTCCTGTGCAATTTCAAGGGAAGAGCACATTTCTTTTAACCAATCCGCCCCGGAGCGTCCAGTTGCAAATACTAATTGCCTAGAATGAAATACCCCTTGATTTGTAGTAATTTTAAAATATTGTTTCTGTTTAACAATATGTTGTACGTTTATACGAAATTGGATATCTATCTTGTCACGTAAAAATTTGTAGAGTTGCTGAAAAATGTCGGTCGAAAGTGTAGTGCCTAGATGCCTTACTTGTGTTGTTAGCATTTGTAAACCACATGCCTCGGCTCTTTTGGTAATGTTTGGATTGTATGTGGAGTATTTTAGAACTGAATTTCCACCAAAACGACATAGGATATTATCTACTTCATCCATTAGTTTCATAAAAACTTCTTTACCTATTTTTTTCTCCAGTTCCCCTCCAAACCCGTTTGTGTAATTAAATTTCCCTTCAGATTTTCCTAGACCACCAAAACCAAAATATTTGTCACATGCATTACAGTTACATAATTCCCCTTGTTCTAAAGGACAATTTCGATATTCTAATGGCTTGCCTTTATCAAGAATTAAGATATTTTTGTTGCTTTGGGCTAATGCATAAGCCATAAAAACAGCGCTTACTCCAGCACCGATGATTGTAACATCATACATATTTTTTCACCTGCTATTGAATAGTTTGCTTGCTATTTTCCTAGTGTATAACAAATTTTCAACGTTTGGAAATAGCTCACATTGATTAGAGAGGTGAATGTTTTTTATCTTAATTTCCAGAAGAATCACCGTTTGTAATATAAAATACTTTAAAGTCCTATGAAAGATATATTCCCATAAAATCAATAGAGTAGATTGCTAATAGTATAAAATGCCATATTCCTGTAACAAAGACAAAGTATGTTATTCGTATAACGAAAAACATTAGAAAGAAGGAAAAGTTATGAAAAAAGTCTTACCCATAGTTGCATTAATAGGCATGATGAGCTTTGGAGCGCAAGAAATACATGTGAAAGCGGAAACTTACAAAAGTGTAGATTCTAAAATGGACTTTTGGAATTCTAAAAGAAGAGGTACGAATTTCATGAATAGTATGTCCTTACCTGAAAACTACAAAAGTGCAAAGGAAGCTAATATTGAATATGTTCGTTTAGCACCAGATAAATGGGCGAAAGATAAAGATTTCTTATTTGAAGATAAACCAGATACTTCTGGGAAAGATTTTCTCATAGGGAATGCAGATAACTATCAAGGACTAGTGAAAGAAGATGTAGCAAAATTAAAAGCAGATTTAGATGCTGCACAAGCACAAGGAATGAAAGTTGTGCTTACCATGCTTTCCTTACCTGGTGATCGCTGGCGTCAATTTAATCATAATCAAAATGATGATCGAATCTGGGAAGAAGAAAAGTATCAAGAACAAGCAAGCCAATTTTGGAAGGATCTTGCTATAGAATTAAAAGATCATCCAGCTGTAGTTGGTTACAATATTATCAATGAGCCACACCCAGAAACGGCTAAAAGTAATAGATATAATGATTTTTGGACAGAAGATTATAAGAAATGGTATGCAAAAATGGAAGGCACTACAGCAGATTTAAATAAATTCTATCAAAAGGTCGTTACCTCCATTCGTGAAGTAGACAAAGAAACACCAATTATATTAGATTCAGGTCTATACGCCACTCCTTGGGCTTTTAAATATCTGAAACCCGTCAAGGATAATAAAACACTTTATGCATTTCATATGTATGAGCCATATGAATTAACAAGTCAACGAGAAAATCAAAATAAAGAGTATCAATATCCTGGAATTGTAAAAGTAGGAGATTTAGAGAAGCCTGTTATGTGGAATAAAAAGGGGTTAGAAAAATTTTTACATCCTATTCACCAGTGGTCTAAGAAAAATCATGTACCATCTAATCGAATTATTGCTGAGGAATTTGGAATTAATCGTACTGTTCCAGGAGCCACTCAATATATGAAAGACCTTATTTCTATATTCAATCAAAAAGGTTGGCATCAATCGTTCTACGCATTTCGTGAAGATACTTGGACAGGAATGAATTATGAACTCGGAACAGGAAAGATAAAATGGGACGAAGAAGGTAGGCCAATACGTCAAGAGAATCCACTTTGGGATGTATTGAAAAATGATTTACAATCTCACAAGAAGTAAAAATGTCATCAGAGTAAAAATGGGTGGCACCAGATTATAAAAAAGAACGCTTTCCCACTTTTGGGATTGCGTTCTTTTTTGTTAATAATTCAACCTGTATCACCGTCGGCTAAACTTTGTATAAGAGTAGTAACTGTTTGAGTTCCAACTGAAGTATGTGTGCTTACTGTTAGAAATGTAATCAACAGCATTCCTAATAATACTTTTTTCACTTTAACGCCTCCTTTTTAAAAATTTCTTTTTTAGCTTCATAACTTAAATAGAAATATTTGCTTCCTTGTTCAAAATTTCCTTCGTTATGAAACTGAACTGCTAATGCCTCGGTATATTCTTGAACGTACTCCCATAATCTTTCTGTTTTAAAGTAGTCCATTCCTGCTAGTACTCCTTTTTCTAGTTTTTCAGCAGGAGATTTTTTGTTCATTTCTCTTAGGATTGTAAAGCGATATTGATACTCTTTGTTACCTAAGTCATTGCAGATGGTTAACCCTTTTTCGATGAGTTGGGATGCAATTTCTTCTTCTTTTAGTTTGACATGTTCTTTTGCTTTAACAAAAATTGCTTTGTAATGATGAGGCTTCTTCTCAACAACTTCTGATAAATATCGAATTGCTGAACTAGAAATATTTTGACTGGCATACATTAAACCCAAATTATGACGAACTAATAAGATTGCTTTTTCATTTTCTTGCTTTTGGAATGTCCCCATTGCCGTAATAAAATATTCTTCAGCAAGTTCAAATTCTCTTAAATGTGTACAAGCTAAACCTAATAAATTATCGCAATAAGCTGTTTTGAGTTCATAACCAGTGTGTTCAGAAAATATATCTCTAGCTTTCGTCCCATACTTTATGGCTAAGAGTGCTTGGTAAATATGATAATGATATGTTGCTAAATTATAGTAAAATTCAGCTTGTTCAAGTTCATCAGAGATGTGATTAAGTAATACTTCAGCTTTATCATAGTGCTCTTTAGCAAGATTATAATTACCGATTGCGTTAGAATGAATAGCTTTATAAAAATGATAGTAGTAAGCTAGGGAATTATCAGTTGGCATATCAAAGGATTCAATTTTATCAAAACTATTTTTTGAAATACTCAAATTATCTACTAAATAGTTATATCCGAAATCTAGCAGGTAATAGTAGAGTAATAAGCTTGAGTCTGCCTTTTTATTGGGAATAAGAGTATCAATTTCTTCTTTTAAACGATGAGAATTATTTATATTACGTGAACGTATTTCTTGATACCAATTATTTAATAGTTCTTTAATTTGTTCATTCCCCTTAACTTTGACATTCATGAAAACCCCTCCTTTTTCGAATATTCTTATAAATAATGATAGCAGGAATAAAGTGTAATAGAAATTAAGTTTCTATATTTCTCAACATTTGTCTAACAGTTTTATTTTTAAAGCAACAAATAACCAAAAGTTATGTTTATTGACACGCCCCCCTAAAAGTGGGAGCGCTGTCGCACCGTAGTGAACTTTCTCGTTCGGAACATCTGTAATCGGTTAAATCTAGAATAATAACGAAATTTCTAAGAGATTCAAATGTGGGAATATGGGGGGAATGAGGAAATCTAAAAGGGCAAATACATTAGTATTATTTTCTGATCATACAAAAGGTATTTACGATGATCGTTGGAATGAAGATATACTATATTACAGGGGAATGGGGAAAGAAGGGGATTAAGTTCTAGAAGGAAATCAAAACAAGACTCTACATGATTCTAATGAAAATGGAGTAGGCGTTTATTTATTTGAAGCGTTTGAAACAGATAAACATATCTTTATGGGGCAAGTAAAGCTTATAGAGCAACCTTTTCAAGAGATTCAGGAGGATACGCAAGGAATCAATAGAAAAGTATGGGTTTTTCCAATCCAGTTATTGGCTAGAAATGTAGTACTTCCTCAGAATATTGTTCAGATTCGACAAGAGCAAGAAATGAAAAAAGCAAGAGGATTAAATTATGAAGAACTAAAGGACCGTGCTACAAAGGTAATATCTATTAGTAACAAACGATTTACAAAAACGAAAACATATCAGCGTAATGAATATGTAGCTGAGTTGGCTAAGAGGCGTGCACAGGGTATATGTGAATTGTGCGAACGGCATGCTCCTTTCAAAGATAAATAAGGGAATCCATATTTAGAAGCTCATCATGTAAAATGGCTATCGGATGGTGGGGAAGACTCGATTTATAACACTGTTGGAGTATGTGCAAATTGTCATCGCAAGTTACATGTGTTAAATAAAAATGAAGATGTTGCGAAATTAAAGAAAAAGCTAGAGCAGAATAAAACGGGAAGATGAGATAACGCAAAAGAATGAAACGATATCAAGGAAGTGATTAGCGATGAAGAAAAAAGTATCGGTTGTTGGAGCAGTAATATTCAATGAACAAAATGAAATACTATGTGCATTACGTTCTTCTACAATGTCATTACCTAACTATTGGGAATTTCCTGGTGGGAAAATTGATGAAGGAGAAGCGCCGGAAGAAGCACTATTACGTGAGATTAAAGAAGAGCTAGGTTGTTTTATTACTGTAGGTGAAAAAATAGAAGAAGTTGAGCATGAGTATGAGAATATTATTGTTCATCTAACTACATATAAAGCATACATAGAGTCCGGTGTGCCTAAAGCACTTGAACATGCAGAACTCAAATGGGTTAATGTTAATAATTTATTAGAGCTAAAGTGGGCCCAAGCGGATATTCCGACTGTAGAGGTCTTGTGTTTATAATTTAAAATGCTGGGTCTATTATAACGAAAAAGAAACCGGATTTGTACTGAACTGCACCCCAATAGTTAATTGTGTCTAACAATTGGGGTGCAGTTCAGTAATCGGAGTCGGTTTTATTTATTACATAGCGCTTGTATATTTACCTACCGTACATGCTATGTGCGATAGAGTACCTCGTAAAGGGAGGTGTTTTTTGTTTAATCGAGACTTCACACCCACTTTACACTCGGTTAATATCCATCTGTTGAAATTTTACATGTAAGGCGAAAAACAAACGTAAAAGGAGGGAGGGCTTAATAATGGTGCAAACACATTCGAACTTATACGAAATATCAATGTCAGGCGGACAGGAGTTAATGTGGTATAACGTGGAGGTCAAACAAGGTAAGCATACATACGAATTCGAAATCTATCGAGTGAGTGATACCATTTCGGTGTTTTATGTAGATCAGTTCGAAAGACAACTGACGATAGCTAGTACCGAAGAGATGCTGATGATGTTAGTTTACGAGGAAGACAAGATGCGTTATAGAAACATCGTAGGGGATGCGGAGTGGTTATTTACTGGACGGTATACATAATCATCGAGGAATGACGAGTGAAGAGGAATCAGCGTTTTTGTACCTGAAGGAAAATGTATTAGATGAAATGGTAGCAAAATTGGAAGCGTAAAAGAGAACCGCCTATATAGGCGGTTTTTTGTTTCGTTAGTTTCATGTATCTAATGATATATGAAACTAACTGATAATGTATTTAACCAAAATACTGTGAGTAAAAAAATAAAATGAGGAAAATTAGTGTTTTACCTAATAATCTATTAAGTAAATCTACAGGAATAAAGAGTTCACCCAGTGTAATGTTTTTGAGATTATTTAAATTTTTCTTTTTTAATAAACCTTTTAACGTTTGAAAATCTATCTTATTTGAAAAAGACCAACCTGGCTTAGCTTTTGTATCTGAATTTACTTTAAAAATAACATGAATACCATAAGATTTTATACCACTTATATTTAATAATAGAATGAACCCTAAGATGATAAACCAAGTCATTTTGAGCACCTCGCTTTGATATTTAATATTATGATATTAAATGCGTTGAGAAAGTGTGCTGTTGTCCATGAAAAATGTTGCGAATTTGTTGCGATTATGTTGAGAATAATATGATACTACTATTGATTTTGAAGGCCGAGAAGACTTTCGAAATTTTATTTTGCTAGGCACCTGAAAAATCCGTGTATCAAAAAATAACTTTAGGTCTTAAAAATGCTGTATCGTTAGAAAATTATATTATAGGATTAAAACAAGTTTTACTAAATGTGAAAAATATCCAAGAGCACCCAGCCTCTACACTAGCAACGTTTCTCGAAAAAGGAGCGTGACGGTTCTCAAAAGAAATTGAAGAAATGTATCCATCACCGAAAAATGGATTAAAATCCTTTGTACAAAGGGAACTTTTATCTGGTAGCTAACAAATTAAAGAAATTCTTGGTGAACTTTACATTGAGAAATATTGAAAATGGGAGTGATTGAAAATGGCATATCTATTACAAGTTGATTTTCCGTTTGAAGGTCCTTTTGGTGAAGAGATGGCAAAAGCATTTTGGGATTTAGCAAATAGTATTAACGAAGAAGAAGGGTTCCATTGGAAAATATGGACAGAGAATCAAGACACAAAAGAAGCTGGAGGTATCTATGTATTTGAAGAAAAACAAGATGCTGAAAAATATGCTGAAATGCATAGAAACAGACTTCAATCGTTTGGTGTTAAAGATATTAGGGTAAGAATTTTTGACATCAATGAAAAGCTAACCAAACTTAATTATGGTTATGTTAAATAATAAGGAATACGGCACGGCATTCTCGACAGTTGAAGTAAGGGAGTGATTATTATGAAAGGGGTTAAAAGAAAAAATATAATTATCTTAGTATGTCTATCGGTGTTAGGTGGCTTAATATTTCTTTTTACATCTAATAAAGATTCTAAGATTGACGATTTTCCTGTACCGATGTCAGCCATTTATATTAAAGAGGATATATAGTATTATTCCTATAAACAAAGCTAAGGGATGGGAATATCTTGGTGAAAATGGTCATACTATAGAATTTCAAAAAGGTAATAGAAAAATAATTATTTTGCATCTACCAGAGGATAGAAATTATTATTTATTGGAATATTTTAAGAGCGTGTTTTGATCAATCTTTTTTTAAAACAGGCTCTTTCTTTTTGTTCGTTTTTCAAGGTTATTTGCATTAATTTGAACAAACTTTATTCTAAAACAATAGCTTAAAAAAGTAATGTGTCTAACTTTGGCTTTTGTTTTGTTACTCTATCTTTATGTATTTGGCCAGATTGCGGAGTGACGGATTGCGCAAATAATGGAAATTTGAAATCATTTGGGGTACCGTCATATGCCCATCAACTTAAGAATATCAACTACCCTCAATTGTACAAAAACGTTATTCTTTCTAAACAAGGTTATTAGAAAGGATGACGCCTTTTTGTATTTAAGGGTATTAAAATCTCTTAAGGTGAGGGTATGTATGATGATTGGTTGGTTGATTTTGCCACATATTAGGTGTTTTTTACGGAATATTCAAAATAACATCTCGATGGCATAATATTATATTGTTTATATTTACGAATGCTTAACATTGGATTAATCCGATATTTACATTATTTAGGTATTCTAAAGAAGTAAACAAGTAACAAAAAATACAATGTGAATAGGAGGGAACTTAAATCGATTCAAATGACAGAAGTTGGGCATAGTGTAAACTTATTTGAATTTTTTATTTAATAAAAATCTATCAATCATTATATAAAAATAACCTAGTATCCTTATTGATAAGTAGGCTATTTTAATAATGATAGTAAATAAAATGGGTCTATCGATGTGTTTTTATCTGAATTTTCTAATTTGATTATTTCAACTTTATGATGATAGTAGGAGGGAATTTTGTGTGATAGTATGTGTGGTATAAAGTATAGAAAATTCTGAAAAGGGGATGTGGATTGGATGTTCAAACTACTGTGAAAAATAAAGTTACAGAACTATTAAATCATTATTTTCATCGAGTGAAGGTGAATCTTGTAGAAGAGGAAAATTAAAGAGAATTATATGAACATGAATTGATTAATGAACTATTCCCGTTGTTTAATGTTGCAGGAAATGACAACATGAATAGAGATTTTCTAATTCGCTTTAGTTTATTTGTAAGGGAGATTATTTCAGAGCAAGAACAGAAAATGAAAGAACTTGAAAAAACAAGAGATGAAGAGATAAATGTATTTGATTTAGTAGAGCGAAAAAAGATAATGAACTTTATGATTAGTTGAAGTTTGAATTGTATTAAAGTTTAAATAAAAATATTTAGAGTGATTAATTATGTCCAATAAAGGGGTCCCATGTACGCAAAAACATCCGTTTTAGTAAACTTAAGGAGATCGTTTTTATGAAAACTACCGACTCAAAAAGTCTATGGGGAAATACAATTTATTTACAAGTTTTCTCTGCGTATTCACTGATTATGCTCGGAGTATTTATTGACATGTTAGCCATTATGACCATTGTTGGTTTTGAATGGAATGTAGACCCCACCATGATTGGATTGATTCCCGTTGCGTATGCACTTCCTGGAATTTTATTTAGTTCATGGGCAGGTGTGATTGCTGATCGCTTTAGAAAAATTCCAATTATGATGTTTAGTAATCTTATGGTTGGTCTATTAACAATTGTTCTTTTATTTGTCCAAAATATTCATTGGCTATTGTTAGCATTAATGATTCGATCCATTTTTACCGTTTTCTATTATCCTGCACAGCAAACACTAACACGACAAATTGTATCCCCTGATTTGCTTACCAAAGCGGTAAGTATCAACGGTATAGTTGAGCAAGGAACCAAGATAGTGGGTCCGCTTATAGGAGGAGTGTTATTGAGCTGGTTTCAGCCAGAGTTTTGTCTTGTAATAAGGGCAATATGTTGTTTACTAGCTGTTTTGGTTTTATTGCCCACAATAAGGTTTAAGGAATCTCTGTCAAGAGAACATATAGAAAAGCAACAGCAAAGTACTTGGACTGCTTGGTTACAAGGTTGGAGTTATGTATTATCCAATCGGATGATATTATCAACCATGATTTTCTTTACAATAGGTATGGCAGTATTACAATTAGTAGACTCGCAGTTCCCTACTTTATTTAAGAGTTTGTTCCCAAATGATAAGAGTAAAATGGGATATATCATTTCTATTATTGGTATTGGGGGAATACTTGGTGCATTCTTAACACAAAAAATAAAACATTTTCAATACGGTTGGGTAGTATGTGGAGGCATTGCATTAATGGGAATTGGCTTTGGTGGAATTAGTCTGATAAGTCTGACAAGTCCCGGTGCATCCCTTATTTTTGGCTATCTGATTAGTTTTATCGCTGGTATTGGAAGTGGACTTATGCTTGTATCCAATCAAGTCATTCTGCAAATAGAATCTCATCAAGAACAGGTCGGAAGAGTGTTTGGAATTCAAAGCAGTTTAGCAAATGCAGTCCTCATCATTTCTCCAGCTATGAGCGGACCACTGGTTCATCTTTTCGGAGTAATTCAACTCTATCTTTATGTAGGTATTGGGCTCATCATCATTGGAGTAATTGGGGTTTCATTACAAAAATATTTTTGGGTTAAACATGAAAACGAACACATAAAAGTAACTAATCTTTGAAGGGAGATTTCTTTATGTCCAATGAGGAGCGTTATCTTTTAAGTCATCCACAGAGAAGAATATGGTATACAGAAGTTATTTATTCAGGTAAAGGTATATGTAATCTAAAATTCTTGTTCAAGATCCATCGAAAAATGGATTATTCATTATTAAATCGAGCCATGAATCGTGTTATTAGTGAAAACGATGGTTTGTGTATCAGGCTGAAAGAACATGGACATCAGGAACCTGAGCAATATTTTGTTAAACATCAAGAACGAGAATTTGACTTCTTTGATTTCAGTTCCGAGAGAGATTCAGATTTGCTGGAAAAATGGATTGAGCAGAAGGCGCAAGAGACGTTTACGTTATTTGATTCTGATTTATACTATTTCGCTTTAATAAAATTAAGCGATAATGAGTGTGCCGTCTTTGGCAATGTCCATCACATTATCATGGATGGTTTATCAATCCAAATTTTTACTAGTCAGATTGCTAAATATTATCATGAGTTTCATAGTGAGACAGATGTGAGCATACCTAGGAACTCATATGTTCAGTTTCTAGTCAATGAACAGACATACTTGAACAGCAGTCGTTTTCAAAAGGATCAAAACTTTTGGTTAGAGGAATTCAAAACACTTCCATCCGTGACGGGATTGAAACCCTGTAATGCTTACCAAGTTAGTACGAGAGCATCACGCGAGATGTTTGTATTATCTGAATATTTCAAGAAAAGCATAGAAGAATTTTCTGAAGGATACAAATATAGTATATATACTCTTTTTGTTGCTGCGCTTTCGTTGTCGATGTATCGATGGACCTCATCGCTTGATATTGCCCTAGGAATGGCTTATGGCAATCGTATGACTAAAATGGAGCGGGAATTAATTGGAATGATGGTGAGTACAGTTCCTCTAAGAATGGATATCGATCCTGAAGAAGAAGTACTCTCATTTATTGGTCGAGTGTCCAGAAAACAAAGTAAATCATTACGACATCAGAAATATCCATTTGATTTGTTATTAAAGCAGATTAATAAAGAGAATAACAGTAATGTTCGACTTTTTGGAACTACAATTGATTATAGAGATCGTGCTGAAAGTGGTGACTCTCTTTGGATTCCAAATCGTGAAGAGGTACAAGATTTTGCAGTACATATCGAAAATTTGACTGATATAGACTCTTTACAAGTACATGTTGATTATCGTGAAGAGCTATTTTCCAAAGAAGAGATAATTCGCTTTTTTAACACCATGCTAGCATTAATGGAAAACATATTTAAAAATCCGAAGCAGAAGGTTGCTGAGATCGAAATCATTTCAGAAGAAGATAAAAGAAAAAGTTTAGTAGAGTTCAACGATCCTAAGCTTGACTTTCCACCTCAAGCAACCATCCATGAGTTGTTTGAGCAGCAAGCGACGATTCATCCCAATGCCATTGCAGTTATTTATGAAAAGGAGAGGCTTACCTATAGGGAGCTTAATGAACGTGCGAATCAGTTAGCTCACTATCTACAGAAAAAAGGAGTAGGACCTGATTCATTGGTTGGACTTTGTGTTGAACGTTCTCTTGAAATGATTGTAGGTATTTTGGGGATTTTGAAGGCTGGTGGAGCTTATGTTCCACTTGATCCAACATATCCAGAACAGCGACTTCAGTATATTTTAGAGGATGCTAGCATTCAGTTAGTCGTAACGCAAGAGAGTTTAAAAGGATCGAAATGGTTACCAGAGAATATCAAATCGATTTGCCTTGATCGAGATCAAGTTGAGATTGAGAAAGAAAGTACTGCTTTACCGATTTCTGATGTAAGTCCTCAACATCTCGCTTATGTAATCTATACTTCAGGATCAACAGGGAATCCGAAGGGAGTGATGGTAGAGCATCACAATGTGATTCGTTTATTTAAATCAACGGAATGCTGGTATCAGTTTGGTGAAAAAGATACTTGGACGCTTTTCCATTCTTATGCATTTGATTTCTCAGTTTGGGAAATTTGGGGAGCAATGCTCTATGGTGGGAAATTGGTTGTTGTTCCTTACTGGATCAGTCGATCGCCCAAGGATTTCTATCAACTGTTAGTAGAGGAAGAGGTTACGGTTCTTAATCAGACACCTTCCGCATTTCGACAATTAATACAGGTGTGTGAACAAGAAGATGAGAATAAAAACTTGCATCTGCGCTATGTCATATTTGGTGGGGAAGCACTCGATCCTGCCAGCTTGCTACCGTGGTTTCAAAGGTATGGAGAGCAGAACCCGCAGTTAATCAATATGTATGGAATTACAGAAACTACCGTTCATGTTACGTATTATCCAATTACTCAAGATGATGTGCAGCATTCTTCAAGAAGTAATATAGGAAAGCGGATTCCAGATTTAGAAGTGTATGTGCTAGACGCTTGTCAACAGCCTGTGCCCATTGGCGTATCTGGTGAACTATATATTGGTGGAGCGGGACTCGCACGTGGGTATTTAAACAGACCTGAATTGACTGCAGAACGTTTCATTCCTCATCCATTTAGTAGTGATCCGGGAGCGCGATTATATCGGACAGGAGACTTAGCGAGATACTTGCCGAATGGAAATCTGGATTATCTTGGGCGGATTGATCATCAGGTGAAAATCCGTGGTTTCCGAATTGAGCTCGGGGAAATTGAATCTGCTTTAAACGCGCATGCATCCATAAAAGAGGCTGTTGTAATTGTTCGAGAAGATCAGCCGGGTGATAAACGATTGGTGGCATATGTCGTGGGTGATGGGAATGTAGGTGCGTGGAGAGATTATCTCAAGGCGGAACTACCAAGCTATATGGTTCCTTCAGGATTTGTAATGATGGACGCCATTCCACTAACTGCTAACGGTAAAGTTGATCGTGAGGCCTTACCTGTACCAGAGGAGAAGAAAATCGAAAGTGAATGTGTTGCCCCACGAAATGGTAAAGAAGAAAAGCTGGCTACCATTTGGAAGCGAGTATTAGGGATTAAAAAGGTGGGAATCCATGATAACTTCTTTGAAATTGGTGGAGACTCGATTCTCAGCATTCAGATCATATCACAAGCGAGTCAATTGGGTTTAAAACTTACACCCAGGCAAATGTTTGAATTCCCAACGATTGCCGAGTTGGCGCAAGTGGTCAAAGAAGATCAGGGAGTACAAGCGGAGCAAGGGGTTGTGACGGGAGAGGTACCGCCTACTCCAATTCAGTATTGGTTCTTCGAGCAAGAACATCCGCGTCCACAACATTGGAATCAATCGATGCTTTTAAGAGTAAGAGAGAGATTGGATGTGGAGTTACTAGAGGAAGCCCTATTAAACTTACTCAAACATCATGATGCCTTACGTTTCCGGTATGAACAGTTGCCAAATGCAACCTGGAAGCAGAGGAATGAGGGAATCGATGAACAGTCTGTACTTCGTGTGGTAAAGCGGAACGATGCTGATCAACAAGCGTGGAATCAAGTGATACAAGAAGAGATGGATATTACTCAAGCCAGTTTCAATTTACTTACAGGGCCGTTGATGAGAGTCGTGTACTTTGATGACGGTTCGAATGGGAACGATCGATTATTCTGGACGATTCATCATTTAGTAGTAGATGGGGTATCATGGCGAATTCTATTGGAAGATTTACAGGCGGTATACAACCAGATGAAACAAGGTCAGAATGTTCAGTTACCTGCGAAAAGTACATCCTTTAAAGAATGGTCGGAACGACTACAGGCATACAGTGAGTCAGACCTTTCAAAAGAAGTAAAAGATTATTGGCACGAACAGGTAGAAAAACAAGTGATGACGATTCCGATGGACTACCCTATACAGGAAACGACAGAAGCATCGATTGATCAAGTGACGATGACGTTGGGAGCAGAAGAGACCCACGCGTTGTTACAAGAAGTTCCGATGACTCATAAGACAAGGATTAACGAGGTACTATTGACGGCATTAGTACAAGCTATAGCTGACTGTACAAATCATCATAAGGTTTCTGTTCACTTGGA
Source organism: Bacillus sp. FSL K6-0042 (assembly GCF_038006685.1). Taxonomy (NCBI): domain Bacteria; kingdom Bacillati; phylum Bacillota; class Bacilli; order Caryophanales; family Bacillaceae; genus Bacillus; species Bacillus sp. FSL K6-0042. The sequence goes on along the minus strand of NZ_JBBOVS010000001.1, from coordinate 887,163 downwards.
AGGACATGGGAGAGAAGAGGTGATTGAAGGCGTTGATCTATCGCGGACAGTGGGTTGGTTCACGAGTATTTATCCCGTTCACCTTGATCTTCAGGGATCAACAACACCTATTGAGGGATTAAAGGCTGTGAAAGAGCAATTGCGTCGAATTCCGAATCAGGGCATTGATTATGGCATTTTACGCTACTTGAGCAGAGAATTGCTTCCGTTCTATCAACAGCAAAAACCATCAATAAGCTTTAACTATTTGGGACAATTTGATCAAGTGTTTTCCAAAGAATCTTTGTTTATGCAGGATACAGGATTTACACGCTTAGATCATGCTCCAGAATCGAAACCATCTCACTCGATTGATGTTGTTGGTATGGTGAAAGATGGAAAGTTACATTTTGTTTGGATGTATAGTAGAGAACAGTTTTCTAGATTGACGGTTAAAGCGATAGCAGATGTCATGTTGAATCAACTTCGTCTACTGATAAATCCACCAACGACAGAGTCTGCTTTTATGGTATCTGACTTTGCTGATGCAGAGGCACTTACGGAAGAAAGCTTGAGTAAAGTATTACTTAAATTAACAAAGAAGAGGGTGTAACGATGGGGGAAGTTATCGATATATACGGATTATCACCTTTGCAAAAAGGGATACTGTTTCATACTTTATATGATCAAGATGATGAGCATTCTTTTTCCTACATTGTACAGGTAGGTTTCTTACTCGGTGGTCGATTGGATGTTGCTACTTTCGAAAAGGCCTGGGAATACGTCATTCACCGACATGAGATTCTACGTTCTGTTTTTGTGTGGGAGGAAGTAGAAAAGCCATTGCAAGCTGTTTATCAACGTCTTCCTTTTACTATTCGTCGAGAAGACTGGAGCGCTCTTTCATGCGGAGAGAGGGAAAAGAAATTACACCAGTTTTTAAATGATGATCGGAGAAAAGGGTTTTCGTTAGATGAAGCACCGTTGATGAGAATCACTGCGATTAAAGAAACAGAAGAAGAAACGAGAATCATTTGGACGCATCATCATATTTTGTTGGATGGGTGGAGTGTGTCCCTGATCTTCGGTGAAGTGATGGGAGTTTATCTCAAGATGATAAAGGGAGAAGCATTCGATCTTCCAAAGTCTCTTCCCTATAAAAAATATATCCAGTGGATTAATAAACAAGATCGAAGTAAAGCTGAGAAATTCTGGACAGAAGAATTAAAAGGATTTCATGCACCTACGCCATTAGCGATGGAAAGAAGTGACCAGGGGCAGGAGAAGGGTTATGGAGAGAGCGTTTATCAGCTATCTGAGGAACTGACTGAAACTTTACAAGAGTGGGTACGAAATAGTCAGCTAACATTAAATACGTTAATACAAGGAGCCTGGGCTTACTTGATGAGCCGGTATAGCGGTGAAAGCGACATCGTATTTGGTGTGACTAGTTCTGGACGTCCTACTGAATTAGCAGGGGCAGAGAAAATGGTTGGTCTATTCATTAACACATTGCCTACCCGAATTCATGTAAAGAATGATACATCAGTAGTAGACTGGCTCCGTAAGATACAGATAAAAGAAATGGAACGGAGACAATACGAGTATAATTCGTTGGTCGATATTCAAGGGTGGAGTGAAGTTCCAAGGAGCAGTACTTTATTTCATACCTTGTATGTGTTCGAAAATTACCCGATCCAAGGAGAGCGCAATGCTGATTTAAGATTACTAGAGGTCCAAAGTGCAGAACAAACAAATTATCCTTTGACGCTCATTGCAATGCCGGGTAAGGAATTTACTTTGAAGTTGATGTATGACCGCCATCATTTTGATGAAGAGACCATTCATCGGATTCAGGATCATCTATCGCAAACATTAATTCAGATGACGAAAAGCTCAGATTCAAAGCTATCCGAAATTACCCATTTAACAATGGAAGAGCAGGTACAACTGCTAGAGAAATGGAATGATACCCAAGTAGAATATTCATCTGAAAGCATGATTCATACGTTATTTGAGCAGCAAGTGGAGAAAACGCCAGAAGCGATCGCGGTTATTTATGAAAATGAGAAACTTACCTATAGAGAGCTGAATGAGCGTGCTAATCAGCTAGCTCACTATTTACAGAAGCGTAGTGTGGGTCCAGAGTCTTTAGTCGGTGTATATATGGAAAGATCGCCAAAAATGATGATAGCGTTGCTAGGGGTTCTAAAGTCAGGAGGAGCTTATGTTCCACTTGATCCTACGTATCCCGAGAATCGGCTACGCTATATATTAGAAGATGCTAGAATCGAAGTACTAGTGACGCAAGAAAAGTTAGAAAAAATAGGTATATCCGAACAAATTGAAATAATTTGTATGGATCAAGATCGCATTGCGATTGAACAGGAAGAACCGATCGTATGTACAAGCAGTGTAGCAGGAAAAAATTTAGCATACGTTATGTATACTTCAGGATCTACAGGTAATCCAAAGGGAGTGATGATTGAGCATCATTCGGTGATCAATTATCTTGAATGGATGCAACATCAATATCCACTCTCTGAAAAGGATGTGGTATTGCAGAAAACACCATTCTCATTTGATGTATCTGTATGGGAGTTATTTTGGGGTATTAGTGTAGGAGCATGTGTATCCTTCCTGCCTCCAGGTGGAGAAAAGGATCCTTCTATAATAGCTGAAGTGATAGAGAAGCATCAGATTACTGTTGTCCAATTTGTTCCTTCGATGCTATCTGTTTTCTTAGATCATTTCGATCATATTGATTTGAAACTGAAATGTTCATCCGTGCGTCATGTGTTTTCCGGTGGGGAAGAGCTTAGTCCAGGGGTGGTTAGACGATTTCAACAGCACTGGGATCAGAGCGGACAAGTTAAATTGACCAACTTTTATGGACCAACAGAAGCAACCATTTACGTGAATGCATTTGACTGTCAGCCCCATCAAGAATTTGTTTCTATTGGTAATCCGATACAAAATATCCAGCTGTATGTATTAGATCAGAATCAGCGTTTGCAATCGATAGGGATAGAGGGTGAGTTGTATATTGGTGGTGCAGGTTTAGCACGTGGTTACTTAAACCGACCTGATCTCACTGCTGAAAGATTCGTTCCGCATCCGTTTCAATTAGGAGAACGGCTATATCGAACCGGAGATTCAGTAAGATATCTAACTGATGGGAATTTAGAATTTATAGGCAGAATGGACCATCAAGTGAAAGTGCGTGGCTTTCGGATTGAGCTTGGAGAAATTGAAGCGACTTTAGAAAGGCATTCGTCTATTAAAGAGGCTGTCGTGCTAGTGAGAGAAGATCGCCCTGGTGATCAGCGATTGGTAGCGTATGTGATAAGCGATGGAAATATCCAAAATTGGCGAGCGTATCTCCAGGACCAATTACCGAATTACATGGTTCCAGCACACCTTGTAGAGTTGGAATATTTCCCACTTACTCCGAATGGAAAAATCGACCGAAAAGCCTTACCAGCACCGGAAGGACAACCTATGGGAGAGTTTAACGTCCTACCAAGAACACCATCGGAAGAGCTCATCGCCTCGGTTTGGAGTCAAGTGTTAGGAATAGAAAATATCGGAATTCAGGACTCTTTCTTTGAACGGGGTGGGCACTCATTACTCGTTACCCAAGTCGTCTCTAGATTACAAGAAGCATTCCGGATCAAAATCCCGCTACGTGAACTATTCAAGTACGATACGGTGGAGGCATTGACGAAGCGACTGGATCAGTTGTGTAAAGGAGACAAAAAACGAGAGATTCCACCACTTGTACCTATGTCGCGGGAAGAATCTATTCCGCTTTCCTACGCACAGAAACGCCTATGGTTCATTGATCAATTAATGCCAAATAGTGCGATATACAATATTCATGCAGCATGTCGACTGACAGGAAAATGGTCACTTGAAGCATTGGAGACGGGATGGAATCAGTTGATTGAACGTCATGAATCATTGCGGACGGTAATTCAAGAGCGAGAGGGTGAACCCGTTCAACAGGTTCAGTCGCATGTTTTCAAACCCCTTCCTCAAATGGATCTAACAACTCTCCCTCTGGAAGACAGAGAAAGAGAGTTGAAGCGGCTCGTTCAAAACGAGGCGGAGGAACCATTTCATTTGGGACAAGGTCCTTTGATCCGAACACGAATTTTGAAAGTGGACAAAGAGGAATGGGTACTTCTTTGTACGATGCATCATATTGTTTCGGATGGGTGGTCAATGGGAATCTTACTCGAAGAATGGATGGCTTTTTATGAAGGAGCCATTAGTGGAAAACCAGTGGAACTGAGGGAGTTACCTGTTCAATATGCGGACTTTGCCATGTGGCAAAAAGAATGGCAAAAAGAAGAGAATCTTGATCAGCACCTTCAATATTGGAAGGAAGAATTGGCTGGTGAGTTACCGGTCTTGCAATTACCGATGGATCGTCCTCGACCTGCTGTTCAAACCCACCGTGGTGCAAGTCAATCTCTGATGGTGGCGAATTCCTTACGGGAAAAGCTCAAGGAATTAAGTCTGCAAGAAGGCTCCACCTTATTTATGACCTTGATGGCGGCGTATCAAAGCTTCCTTTCTCGTTATACGGGACAAGATGACATCTTGGTTGGAAGCCCGATTGCGAACCGGAATGTTAAAGAGATTGAAGGATTAATAGGTTTCTTTGCAAATACGTTGGTTTATCGAGCTGATTTCAGTGGAAATCCGACGTTCCAAGAACTTCTGTCGCAGATACGAAAAAAGGCACTAAAAGCATACGAGTATCAGGACATTCCGTTTGAGAAAGTGGTAGAAGCCGTAAAACCTGAACGGAATACCAGTCATTCGCCGATTTTCCAAACCATGTTTACCTTACAGAATACGAAACAAGAGTTACCTCAGCTATCAGAAAGAAACATGGAGCTGATGGAAAGTCATACTTCGGTTGCCAAATTTGATTTGAGTTTATTTGCATCGGAGACGGAAGAAGGGTTATTGCTAACTTTTGAATATAATACCGATTTGTTTAATGTTGCAACTATTGAACGAATGGCAGGTCATTTTGAACATTGGTTATATGAAATTGTATCTCATCCAAAAGATTCACTATCAAAGCTGAATATGCTATCGAAAGCAGAATATAAGAGGTTACTAGAGGAATGGAATGACACAGGTGTTGTGGCCATACGTGAAAGCACGATTCATACATTGTTTGAGGAACAAGTGGAGAAAACGCCAGAAGCGATCGCGGTAGTGTGCGAAGATGAGGAGCTAACGTATCAAGAACTGAACGAACGCTCCAATCAGTTGGCCCATTATCTTCAAAAGAGGGGTGTGGGATGCGAATCATTGGTTGGGATCAGCGTTACACGTTCATCCGAGATGATTGTCGGTCTCCTAGGAATCATGAAAGCAGGAGGAGCGTATGTTCCGATTGATCCTGCGTATCCGGAGAGTCGGATACGGTATATTTTAGCGGATGCTCAAATCGAGGTACTGGTGACACAGGACAAGTTGCAGCAAAAAATGACGTTACCTGAATCGGTTAACATGATTTGTATCGATCGTGATCGAGCAGCGATCGAACAGGAAGTAACGACGGCATGTACGAGTGAAGTGACAAGCGATAACTTAGCTTATATCATCTATACCTCAGGATCCACTGGCAATCCTAAGGGAGTGATGATTGAGCATCGGAGTACGTTGGCGATGATCCATTGGGCACATCAAACCTATTCCCGACAGGAATTAGCGGGAGTGCTGGCATCAACTTCACTATCCTTTGATCTATCGGTTTTTGAAGTATTTGTTCCTTTGACGAGGGGTGGCAAGGTAATTGTCGCTGAAAGTGCCCTTCATCTGGACAAGTTGTCTACGAAGGATGTGACCTTGGTCAATACTGTGCCATCAGCAGCGAAGGAACTGGTTCGAGCAAAGTTAATCCCTTCTTCGGTAAAAGTGATGAATTTGGCTGGAGAACCGTTGCCGCAGTCACTGGTCCAGCACTTGTATGAGAGAAGTCCGATTGAAAAGGTGTACAACCTATACGGTCCATCCGAAGATACTACCTACTCTACGTATATGAAGCTAGAAAAGGGTGTTATGCACAAGGTACCACCGATTGGTAGACCCATCTCTAACACAGAAGTATATGTACTCAGTGCAAACCAGCAAATGGTCCCGATTGGTGTAGTGGGTGAGCTTTACATTGGGGGATCAGGCTTGGCGCGTGGCTACTTAAATCGCCCTGACTTAACAAACGAGCGTTTTATCCCGCATCCATTTAAAGAAGGGGAGCGAGTATACCGGACGGGAGATCTTGTGAGATATCTACCGGACGGGAATTTGGATTATCTCGGTCGGATCGATCATCAAGTGAAGATCCGTGGATTCCGGATTGAGCTAGGGGAGATTGAAGCGACGTTACAAAGTCATTCATCAGTTAACGAAGTCGTTGTGATGGTATGCGAAGATCATCCGGGTGATCAGCGTTTAGTTGCCTATGTAGTGGGAGAAGGAAATGCTCATGCGTGGCGTGATTATCTCAAGACCCAGTTACCAAATTACATGGTTCCGGCACACTTTGTCGAATTGACAGTATTCCCACTCACCCCAAATGGGAAAATCGATCGGAAAGCCTTACCTGCACCAGAGCGCAAGGAAGCAGAGGGTGGTTATGTTGCCCCTCGTACCCCTACAGAAGAAGCGATTGTTTCGATATGGCATCAAATTTTAGGCACTGAAAATATCGGGATTCATGATTCATTTTTTGAACTAGGTGGCCATTCATTACTCGCTACACAAGCTGTTTCTAATCTGAATGAAACCTTTGGAATTGAGTTACCACTGCATGATTTATTTACGTATACTACCGTGCAGGAATTGGCAGAACGGGTTAATCAGTTGCGCTGCAGTGGAAATGAGCAAGCGCAGAATGATAGTAAGGAGAATGTAAGTTTTCAAGACTATATTCAAAATGAAGCAGCAGCGAGTAATGATGAAGAGTTACTTGAACTTCTTAAGCAATTGGAAGAGTTATCAGAGGAAGAAGCGCAAGGTATATTCGAGAGAAACTTGGTTGAGGAAGGTGTGAAAAAATGAGAAATGATTTACTTGCAAAGTTGAATTCGCTTTCTCCTGAGAAGAGAGCGTGGCTTCAGAAACAGATGCAGAAAAAGGAGAATAAAGAAGCGCTTCCGTTGTCCTATGCACAACAACGTTTGTGGTTTATGGACCGATTTAACCCAAACAGTTCAGTATATAATATTCCGACAGTATGGCGTCTAAAAGGAAATTGGATACCTGAAGCATTGGAAAAGGGATTGAATCGACTCATTGAACGTCATGAATCATTACGCACCGTTTTTAAGGAAGTAGGAGACCAACCTATGCAACATATTGTGGAATTCCTTCCTAGAAAACTACCTGTAGAGGATTATTCTCACCTTCCTCTGGAAGTAAAGGAAAAAGAGATAGAAAGTTTGATTGCTAGAGAAGCGCAGGATCCGTTTGATTTAATGAATGGCCCTTTGATTCGTAATCAACTGGTTCAATTAGGGAAAGAGGAATGGTTATTGCTATGTACCATGCATCATATTATTTCTGATGCGTGGTCCATCGGCATATTGATCAATGAATTGCTGGCCTTCTATGAGGAAGAAATGAGTGGGGAGCCTGCTGGACTAAGTTCGCTATCGATTCAATATGCAGACTTTGCGAAATGGCAAAGGCAGTGGTTGCAGGGTGAAGTGCTAGATCGACAACTTACGTATTGGCAGGAAGAATTGTCCGGTGAGCTTCCCATACTACAACTGCCAGTGGATCGCCCTCGACCGGTTACGCAAACGTACGCTGGGGACACGTATCATGTGATTCTTCCTCACACATTACTCAGTTCATTGAAGGATTTAAGTCGACGAGAAGGATCTACCTTATTCATGACCTTAATGGCTGCATATCAGAGCTTTCTTGCTCGCTATACGGGGCAAGAAGATATTCTTGTCGGAAGTCCGATTGCGAATCGGAACCATAAAGGAGTAGAGGGATTAATCGGCTTCTTTGTTAATACGTTAGTCTATCGGGCGGATCTCAGTGGAAATCCGACGTTCCGGGAGATTTTGTCTCAGATAAAGAAAAAGGCGTTGAAAGCGTATGAATATCAAGATATTCCATTTGAAAAAGTGGTAGAAGCTGTACAATCTGAACGGAGTACGAGTCATTCGCCCATCTTCCAGACCATGTTTACGCTACAGAATATAAAACAAGAACGAATAGAGCTGTCTGGGAGAAGTTTGGAAATGATAGAAAGTAATATTTCCATCGCGAAATTTGATTTGAGTTTAACCGCTTATGAGGTGGAAGAAGGTCTATTTGTCTCTTTTGAATACAATACCGATTTATTTGACAGTAGAACCATTGCACGTATGGCAGGGCATTTTGAAAACTGGTTGAACGAAATTGTTCATCATCCAGATGAATCATTTACAAAGCTGTCGATGCTAGCGGACACAGAACAGAAGCAGCTCTTGGAAGAATGGAATGACACTGACGTAGTTTATTCACATGAGAGCATGATTCACGAACTGTTTGAGCAGCAGGTTGCGCGTACACCTGGAGCGGTGGCGGTAGTGTATGAAGGTGGACAGCTGACGTATCAAGAACTCAACGAGAAAGCGAACCAATTGGCACATTATTTACAGAAACGGGATATAGGACCTGAGTCATTGGTCGGTATATGTGTCGAGCGTTCACCCGAAATGATTATTGGTCTCTTAGGGATTCTCAAAGCAGGTGGGGCTTATGTCCCACTGGATCCGAGTTATCCTGAAAATCGCCTGAGATACATTTTAGAGAACTCGCAGATCCAAGTGCTTTTAACAAAGGAAGCGTTACAGGGTTGGTTGCCTGAAGGCATCCAAGCGATTTGTTTGGATCGAGATCAAGCAGCGATTTCTAAAGAGAGTAGCTTGGCACCAGTGAGCGGAGTGACAGCAAACAACTTGGCGTATATCATTTACACTTCGGGTTCGACAGGGAATCCTAAGGGAGTGATGATTGAACACCACTCGGTTATCAACCGATTACAGTGGATGCAAAAAAACTATCCATTATCTGAACAGGATACGATTCTTCAAAAAACGCCGTTTTCGTTTGATGTCTCTGTCTGGGAATTATTTTGGTGGTCATTTGTAGGAGCACGTGTTTGTTTACTTCCACCGGGTGGCGAGAAGGATCCTGCAATGATTGAGGAGTGTATTGAGCGATATCGCGTGACCACGATGCACTTTGTTCCGTCGATGTTATCTACTTTCTTGGATTATATGGAACAATTCAAAGCGAAAAAGGACGTATCGTCTTTGTGTCAGGTTTTTACCAGTGGAGAAGCGTTAAATACCGAACAAGTTCGCCGGTTTAAGGGTGTGTTTTATGATTCTCAGCAAACGAAGTTAAGCAACTTGTATGGTCCTACAGAAGCGACTGTAGATGTCACTTACTATGATTGTGATTTAGAAAAAGAACCGTTGCTTATTCCGATTGGTCGTCCGATTGATAATACCGAATTGTATGTGCTAGATCAAAGCCAACAGGTGGTACCGATAGGTGTGGCTGGGGAACTTTACCTTGGTGGTGTAGGCTTGGCACGTGGTTACTTCAATCGTCCAGAGTTAACTGCTGAACGTTTTATTCCGCATCCATTTAAGGAAGGGGAACGGCTCTATCGGACGGGGGACCTGGTGAGGTATCTGAATGATCGCAACGTGGAGTATATCGGAAGAATAGATAACCAAGTGAAAATCAGAGGTTTCCGGATTGAGCTGGGAGAGATTGAAGCGGTCCTACACGATCATTCATCTGTGAAAGAGGCTGTCGTGTTGGTGAAGGAAGATCATCCTGGAGACAAGCGGTTAGTAGCATATGTGGTGGGTGAAGGAGATACTGGAGAATGGCGTGAGCACCTCAAGACGCAATTACCGAATTACATGGTTCCGGCATACTTTGTCGAGATGGAAGTGATGCCACTCACTCCGAATGGCAAGATTGATCGCAAAGCCTTACTGGCGTTGGATGGACAGCCTATGAGCGTAAATATTGTCTCACCACGAACACCAGTGGAAGAGCTTATCGCATCGGTATGGAGTAAAGTGTTAGGCATAGAAAATATTGGTGTTCAGGATTCCTTCTTCGAGCTTGGTGGCCACTCGCTACTCGCTACCCAAGTTGTCTCACGTTTACAAGAAGTTTTCCAAATCGAACTACCGGTGCGTGAACTTTTTGAGTTTACAACGGTGGAGACACTGGCGAAGCGACTGGATCAGTTGCGTAAAGGAGACAAAAAACGAGAGATTCCACCGCTTATGCCGATGGAACGGGGAGAAGCCATTCCGCTCTCTTATGCCCAACAGCGTCTGTGGTTCATTGACCAATTCACGCCTAATAGTGCACTTTATAATATGCCGATGGTATGCCGTCTTACAGGGAATTGGGTACCCGAAGCATTGGAGACAGGATGGAATCAGCTGATAGAGCGTCATGAATCTTTACGGACTGTGTTTCATGAAGTGGATGGTTATCCTGTGCAGCAGATTCAACCGTATGCTTTCCGGTCCCTTTCCCAAATGGATTTAACTATGCTTTCTCCGGAAGAGCGAGACGCAGAAGTTAAACGTTTAATTCAGCAAGAAACAGAAGTACCATTTGACTTAGGAGAGGGCCCACTGATTCGGACAATCGTCTTGCGAGTGGGAGAAGAGGAATGGATCCTCCTCTGCACTCTGCATCATATCGTTTCGGATGGATGGTCGATGGGAGTGCTACTCGAAGAATGGATAGCTTTCTATGAGGAAGAAACGGATGAGAAGGTAGCAGAGCTTGAACCATTACCGGTTCAATATGCGGACTTTGCTCAGTGGCAAAAGGGATGGTTGAAGGAAGAAGTGCTTGAACAGCAACTCAACTATTGGCAGGAAGAATTGTTTGGTGAGCTTCCTGTGCTACAACTGCCGATGGATCACCCGCGTCCTGCAGTGCAAACTCATCGCGGATCGACACACACTGTGTTGCTGTCACGTTCGTTACGCGACAAACTGAACGAACTCAGTCGTCAAGAAGGGTCGACGCTCTTTATGACTCTGTTGGCTGCGTATCAAAGCTTCCTTTCTCGTTATACGGGACAAGAAGATATTCTCGTCGGAAGTCCAATTGCGAATCGTAATTACAGAGAGATTGAAGGATTAATCGGTTTCTTCGTCAACACGTTGGTTTATCGGGCTGATCTGAGTGGCGCACCGACATTCCAAGAGTTGTTGTCTCAGGTGCGTCAAAAGGCACTGAAAGCATATGAATATCAAGATATTCCATTTGAAAAAATTGTGGAAGTTGTGCAACCTGAGCGGAGTACAAGTCATTCTCCGATCTTCCAGACGATGTTCATCTTACAAAATATGAAACAAGAGCTTCCAGTGTTGTCTGGTAGAAGAATCGAAATGATAGAAAGCCATAATTCGATCGCAAAATTTGATTTAAGTGTAATGGCAGCCGAGGCGGAAGAAGGATTAATTTTCTCTTTTGAATACAATAAGGATTTATTTGATGTTACAACCATCGAACGAATGGCAGGACATTTTGAGAACTGGCTACATGAAGTTTCTCATCATCCACAAAAACCGTTGAATAGTTTGAGTATGCTCTCCGAATTTGAGCGTGATTTGTTATTAGAGACATGGAATGACACTGCAATGGAAATGTCCCAAGAGGGTCTTATTTGCGACAGATTTGAGGATAAAGTAGCACGACGTCCCGATGCGATTGCAGTGGTCGATCAAATGAGAGAGTGGACCTATGGTGAACTGGATACGCGGGCAAATCAGTTGGCACATGTTTTGCAGAGAAAAGGGGTTGGTCCTGAATCAGTTGTGGGTGTCTACCTCCCGAGATCGGCTGAGCTCATGTCAAGTTTACTTGGCATATTAAAAGCTGGCGGGGCCTATGTCGTTCTAGATCCGTTGTATCCGAAATCACGGTTACAATACATGATTGAAGATGCAGGGATCCAAATCGTAGTGACGACAGCAGCGCAAGAAAGCCTTTCCGAACAGGTCGAAACGGTGAGATTAGAAGAAATAATAGATGAAAGCGTGATCGCACCGAAGCGGCAAGTGAAACCAGAGCACTTAGCTTATATCGTCTACACCTCTGGTTCCACAGGAAAGCCAAAGGGTGTCATGGTCGAATATCGGTCATTGATGAATATGGTCTCTTGGCATCAAGCGGTATACCAAATTACAGAACAGGATCGTGCGACTCAAATTGCGGGGATTGCCTTTGACTCAGCCGTCCAGGAGATTTGGCCTTATCTCACCGCTGGTGCAGCACTATACCTGTCGACAGAAGAGTTGCGAATCAATCCAGAGGCTCTACGAGATTGGCTCATTGATTCACGGATTACGGCTAGCTTTGCGCCTACACCTATTCTGGAAAGACTCTTGAAATTATCTTGGCCAGAGAAGACGGATCTCCGTTTTATCATTACGGGAGGAGATCAGTTAACACAGTATCCATCTAAACAAATACCTTTTGCGGTGATTAATCAGTATGGTCCATCGGAAAATACCGTCGTTACCACTGATTGTTATGTGCCTGTAGGAATGACAACAGGTACTCCGTCGATTGGTCGACCGATTGCGAATACAGAAGTATATGTGTTAGATTCTCACCTTCAGCCGGTGCCAGTGGGTGTGATTGGAGATCTCTATATCGGAGGAAAGAGCCTTGCTCGTGGCTATGCTAATCGTCCGGAACTCACAGAGGAAAAATTTATTCTGCATCCGTTTAAGTCAGGGGAACGTCTCTATTACACCGGGGACAAAGCAAGTTATCTGCCTGACGGTGATCTCCAGTTCCATGGTCGTATGGATGACCAAGTAAAGATTCGTGGTTTCCGGATTGAACTGGGAGAAGTTGAAGCAACTTTGCAGGCGCATTTGTCCGTAAAAGAAGCTGTTGTACTGGTAAGAGAGGATCATCCAGGAGACAAACGATTGGTAGCTTATGTAGTTGGTGAAGGAAGTGTTCATGAATGGCGGGAGCATCTGAAAACACATTTACCGAATTATATGGTTCCGGCACACTTTGTCGAGATGGCATTTTTACCACTCACACCGAATGGAAAACTCGATTTAAAAGCATTGCCTGTACCTGATGAACCATCTACTGAAAATACTGTATACCCACGAACTCCGATGGAAGAGCTCGTTGCATCGGTATGGAGTCAAGTGCTAGGCATAGAAAATATTGGTGTCCAGGATTCCTTCTTCGATCGAGGCGGCCACTCGTTGCTCGCTACCCAAGTTGTATCTCGGTTAAAAGAGGCATTACAAATCGAACTGTTAGTACGTGAACTGTTTGAGTATTCAACAGTAGAGGCGTTGGCGAAGCGACTGGATCAATTGCGTAAAGGAGACAAAATACGAGAGATTCCACCGCTTATGCCGATGGAACGGGGAGAAGCCATTTCGCTCTCTTATGCCCAACAGCGCCTGTGGTTCATTGACCAATTCACGCCTAATAGTGCACTTTATAATATACCGATGGTATGCCGTCTTACAGGGAATTGGGTACCCAAAGCATTGGAGACGGGATGGAATCAGCTGATAGAGCGTCATGAATCTTTGCGAACGGTGTTCCATGAAATGGATGGTCATCCTGTGCAGCAGATTCAACCATATGCTTTCCGGTTCCTTCCCCAAATAGATCTAACTACGCTTTCCTCCGAAGAGAGAGAAAGCGTAATGGAAAAATGGATCCAAAACGAAGCCGAAGCGCCATTTGACTTAGGAAAAGGTCCGTTGATCCGTGGGCAAATCGTGCAAATCGCAGAAGAAGAATGGATTCTTCTTTGTACCATGCATCATATTATCTCGGATGGCTGGTCGATGGAAATCTTGCTCCAAGAATGGATGGCATTCTATGAAGAAGCGGTTGGTGGAAAACCAGCAGAACTCGCACCATTACCGGTTCAATATGCCGACTTTGCCCAATGGCAAAGGGAATGGATGAAAGAAGAAGTACTTGATCAGCAGCTTGCATATTGGAAGGAAGAGCTGTCTGGCGAGTTACCAGTCTTAATGTTGCCGATGGATCGTCCTCGTTCTGCGGTGCAAACCCATCGTGGATCGACACACACTGTGTTGTTGTCACGCTCGTTACGCGACAAACTGAACGAACTTAGTCGTCAAGAAGAATCGACGCTCTTCATGACCTTACTGGCATCGTATCAAAGCTTCCTCGCTCGTTATACAGGACAATCGGATATTCTTGTCGGAAGCCCGATTGCAAACCGGAATTATCGTGAGATTGAAGGGTTGATTGGTTTCTTCGTCAACACGTTGGTTTATCGGGCTGATCTGAGTGGCGCACCGACATTCCAAGAGTTGTTGTCTCAAGTACGGACAAAAGCATTGAAGGCGTATGAATACCAAGATGTTCCGTTTGAAAAGATTGTAGATGTCATACAACCCGAGCGAAGTACAAGTCATTCTCCGATCTTCCAAACCATGTTTACCTTGCAAAACACGCAACAAGAGCTTCCAGAGCTTCATGGAAGAAGTTTAGAAGCGATGGAAAGTCATGCTTCGATCGCCAAGTTTGATTTGAGTTTAAGCGCCGCAGAGGTGGAAGAGGGTTTATTCCTTTGTTTTAACTATAAGAATGATTTATTTGATGTTGTAACGATCAGACGTATGGCTGAGCATTTTGAAAACTGGTTGAAGGAAATCGTGGAACATCCCAATAAATTACTGACGAAGTTGACGATGCTATCGGAATTAGAGAAGCAATTGATGGAAGAGTGGAATGATAATGCTGTAGCGTATCCACGTGAGAGTGTGATCTATAAACTGTTTGAAGATCAAGTGAATCGTACACCTGACACGGTGGCGGTGGTGGATGAAAATCAGCAGTTGACGTATCGAGAGCTGAATGAGAAAGCAAACCAATTGGCCCATTATCTCCAGAAATGTGGGATTGGGACCGAGTCATTGGTCGGTCTCTGCTTCCAGCGTTCAGTTGAGATGATTGTCGGTCTCATGGGGATCTTGAAAGCTGGGGCAGCCTATGTTCCATTGGATCCATCGTATCCAGAAAGTCGCCTACGATATATTCTGGAGGACACAGGGATTCAAGTATTGGTCACGAACGAAGCATTAGTAGATTGGATACCTGAAGAAATCGAAGCAGTTTGTTTGGATCGGGATCAAGCGATGATCGCGCGAGAAAGCACCCTTTCACCAATATGTAAAGTGACAGGAGAAAACTTGGCGTATGTAATCTATACTTCGGGATCAACAGGGAATCCGAAGGGAGTGATGGTAGAGCATCACAATGTGATTCGTTTATTTAAATCAACGGAATGTTGGTATCAGTTTGATGAAAAAGATACTTGGACGCTTTTCCATTCTTATGCGTTTGACTTCTCGGTATGGGAGATTTGGGGGGCATTACTCTATGGCGGAAGATTGATTGTTGTTCCTTACTGGATTAGTCGATCTCCCAAGGATTTCTATCAACTGTTAGTAAAGGAAAAGGTTACGGTTCTTAATCAGACACCATCCGCATTTCGACAATTAATACAAGTGTGTGAACAAGAAGATGAGAATAAAAACTTGCATCTGCGCTATGTCATATTTGGTGGGGAAGCACTCGATCCTACCAGTTTGCTACCATGGTTTCAAAGGTATGGAGAGCAGAACACACAGTTAATTAATATGTATGGAATTACAGAAACTACCGTTCATGTTACGTATTATCCAATTACTCAAGATGATGTAAAGCATTCTTCAAGAAGTAATATCGGAAAGCGGATTCCAGATTTAGAAGTGTATGTGCTAGACGCTTGTCAACAGCCTGTGCCTATTGGTGTATCGGGTGAACTATATATTGGTGGAGCGGGACTCGCACGTGGGTATTTAAACAGACCTGAATTGACTGCAGAACGTTTCATTCCTCATCCATTCAGTAGTGACCCGGGAGCACGATTATATCGGACAGGAGACTTAGCGAGATACTTGCCGGATGGAAATCTAGATTATCTTGGGCGGATTGATCACCAGGTGAAAATCCGTGGTTTCCGAATTGAGATCGGGGAAATTGCATCTGCTTTAAACGCACATGCATCCGTAAAAGAGGCTGTTGTAATTGTTCGAGAGGATCAGCCGGGTGATAAACGATTGGTGGCATATGTCGTGGGTGATGGGAATGTAGGTGAGTGGAGAGATTATCTCAAGGCGGAACTACCAAGCCATATGGTTCCTTCAGGATTTGTGATGATGGAAGCTATTCCACTAACTGCTAACGGTAAAGTTGATCGTGAGGCCTTGCCTGTACCGGAGGAGAGGGAAATTGAAAGTGAATGTGTTGCACCCCGGAATGGTAAAGAAGAAACACTGGCTACCATTTGGAAGCAAGTATTAGGGATTAAAAAGGTGGGAATCCATGATAACTTCTTTGAAATTGGTGGAGACTCGATTCTCAGCATTCAGATTGTCTCTCGTGCGAAGCAAGCAGGTTTGCATTTGACACCAAAGCAAATGTTTGAACACCAAACGATTGCCGAGTTGGCGCAAGTAGTCAAAGAAGAACAGGGTGTACAAGCAGAGCAGGGAGTTGTAACTGGAGAACTGATCCTTACACCAATCCAGCAATGGTTTTTTGCACAAGATCATCCTAACCCACACCATTGGAATCAATCCATGTTTTTTAGAACAAAAGAGCGACTGGATATAGTATTACTGGAGAAAGCTGTGCGTACCCTTCTAATCCATCATGATGCCTTGCGTTTAAGATATGAACGTTTACCGGATGGAGCTTGGAAACAGCGGAACGAAGGGATCGAAGAACAATCGACGCTGACCGTGATTTCATTAGACGAAGTGCCGCAAGCAGAATGGCATCAAGTGATTCAAACGGAGATTGACGCTGCACAAGCAAGCTTACACTTACACGCAGGACCGCTAATGAGAATGGTGTATTTTGATGAAGGTGAGAAAAGAGCCGGCAGATTATTCTGGGTGATTCATCACTTAGCAGTGGATGGTGTTTCTTGGCGGATTTTACTGGAGGATCTGCAAACGGCCTATAATCAAGCGAGCCAGGATCAGAAGATCCAATTATCTACGAAGAGTACATCCTTTAAAGCGTGGTCGGAGAAATTGCATCATTACGCTGAAGCTGGGATTGCGCAAGAAGTGCGTGATTACTGGGAGCGGCAGTTCGAACAAGAAGTGGCTATGCTACCAGTGGATGCCACCCTCGAAGATCCAGCAAACACAGCAACTGAGGAGATTACCGTGGTGCTGGATGAGAAAGAGACCCGTGCGTTATTGCAAGAGATTTCAAGCACCCATCGTGTCCAAATCAATGAAGTACTATTGACAGCATTGGTACAGGCTACGGCGGCATGGACAGGTCATTCGACGCTGACCGTGGATCTGGAGGGTCATGGTCGAGAAGAGATTATTGAAGACATTGACCTATCGAGAACCGTAGGATGGTTTACAAGTATTTATCCTGTTCACTTAAATACTACAGGTGCCAACACGCCAATTGCAGCATTAAAAGCAGTCAAAGAACAAGTGCGTCAAATTCCTAATAAGGGCGTTGACTATGGGGTTTTGCGGTACTTGAATCCAGCGATGCGTGAGCGATTGGAGTCTCAACCCACTCCGTCCATTAGTTTTAACTATCTTGGACAGTTTGACCAAATGTTCTCTGACGATGCGATGTTTGCTCCGGAGACCGGGTTTACGTGCTTAGACCATGCTCCTGGTTCCAAGCGGTCACATTTGATCGATGTGATCGGGATTGTAACCGATGGAAAACTTCATTTCACTTGGGTGTACAATGTTGGACAGTTTGCGAAGTCGACCATTCAAAGTGTTGCAGAGAATATGCTCCATCAACTGAGAGGATTGATTCATTCTTCGAGTGGAGAATCTGCGCTGACCGTTTCGGATTTTGCGATTGCAAATCTCACCCCAGCAGATTTGACCAAAGTACTATCTAAGATGAATCGTGGAAAGAATCATCCGATTACCGACCTGTATCCACTATCACCTTTGCAGGAAGGCATGCTCTTTCATACGCTGCATGATCAAGGGGATGAACATTCCGCGCCGTATATGGTGCAATTAAGTTTCCTGTTTAGAGGGAAATTGGATATCCTTACTTTCGAGCAGGCGTGGAAATCGGTGATTCAGCGGCGTGAGATCTTTCGTTCGGCATTTGTGTGGGATGAGATTGAAGAGCCCTTACAAGTGGTGTATGATCATATCCCATTTAAGCTGAATGAAGTGGATTGGCGTGCGCTGTCTGTTGAAGAAAAAGAGGAGAAGCGAAAAGCCCTTTTGGCATCGGACCGAAAACAAGCCTTTCTTTTTGATGAAGCGCCATTGATGCGGGTGACTGTCATTCAAGAAGCAAAGGAAGAATATCGGGTTGTTTGGACGCATCACCATATTTTATTGGATGGATGGAGTCTATCACTGATCTTTAACGAATTGCTTACAGTGTATCAGAAGAGGATGAACGGAGAGGCTGTGAATTTACCTAAGTCACCGCCATACAAGAAATATATTCAATGGCTGAAAGAGCAGGATCAGGAGCAAGCGGAACAATTCTGGAGAGAGAAACTCAGAGGCTTTACAGCGCCAACCCCGCTTGGCTTAGAAAGTAAGGAGCAAGAAAAAGGTTATACAGAGAAGGTTGCTCATTTGTCGGAAGAGCAGACCCAAGCGTTACAAAGCTGGGCGAAGCGCAATAAGCTCACCTTGAGTACGGTGATTCAAGGCGCGTGGGCATATCTCATGAGCCGATATAGTGGCGAGAACGAGATTGTCTTTGGTGTAACTAGCTCGGGACGCCCTACGGAGATTGTTGATGTCGAGCACATCGTAGGTCCCTTTATTACCACATCACCGACGCGGATCCAGTTGAAAGATGACCTGAAAGTAAGGGATTGGTTACAGAAGATACAAGAGGAAGAGATAGAAAGAAGACAGTATGAATATGCTTCTTTGACAGAGATTCAAGGATGGAGTGAAGTTCCAAGAGGGACCCCGCTGTTCCATAGCTTGTATGTGTTTGAAAACTACCCGGTGAAAGAGGAGTCTTCAGGAGATCTGGAAATTGGTGGCTTGGAAGGAGTAGAGCAAACCCACTATCCATTAGGACTGGCTGTTGTTCCAGGAAGTCAGTTGTCGTTAAAGCTGATGTATGATCGTAGCAAGTTTAATGGAATAACTATTGAACGGATGCTGGGCCATTTACGCCAGGCGTTAAAGCAAATGATCGAGAACGTTGATCAAACCCTGTCGGAGCTGGTGTATGTTACGAAGACAGAACAGAAGCAACTACTGGAAGAATGGAATGACACCGCAATGGAAATGTCCCAAGAGGGTCTTATTTGCGACAGATTTGAGGACAAAGTAGCACGACGTCCCGATGCGATTGCAGTGGTCGATCAAATGAGAGAGTGGACCTATGGTGAACTGGATACGCGGGCAAATCAGTTGGCACATGTTTTGCAGAGAAAAGGGGTTGGTCCTGAATCAGTTGTGGGTGTCTACCTCCCGAGATCGGCTGAGCTCATGTCAAGTTTACTTGGCATATT
This sequence comes from Bacillus sp. FSL K6-0042, assembly GCF_038006685.1. Classification (NCBI taxonomy): domain Bacteria; kingdom Bacillati; phylum Bacillota; class Bacilli; order Caryophanales; family Bacillaceae; genus Bacillus; species Bacillus sp. FSL K6-0042. The sequence continues at coordinate 867,536 of NZ_JBBOVS010000001.1, read as the reverse complement.
AAAAGCTGGCGGGGCCTATGTCGTTCTAGATCCGTTGTATCCGAAATCACGGTTACAATACATGATTGAAGATGCAGGGATCCAAATCGTAGTGACGACAGCAGCGCAAGAAAGCCTTTCCGAACAGGTCGAAACGGTGAGATTAGAAGAAATAATAGATGAAAGCGTGATCGCACCGAAGCGGCAAGTGAAACCAGAGCACTTAGCTTATATCGTCTACACCTCTGGTTCCACAGGAAAGCCAAAGGGTGTCATGGTCGAATATCGGTCATTGATGAATATGGTCTCTTGGCATCAAGCGGTATACCAAATTACAGAACAGGATCGTGCGACTCAAATTGCGGGGATTGCCTTTGACTCAGCCGTCCAGGAGATTTGGCCTTATCTCACCGCTGGTGCAGCACTATACCTGTCGACAGAAGAGTTGCGAATCAATCCAGAGGCTCTACGAGATTGGCTCATTGATTCACGGATTACGGCTAGCTTTGCGCCTACACCTATTCTGGAAAGACTCTTGAAATTATCTTGGCCAGAGAAGACGGATCTCCGTTTTATCATTACGGGAGGAGATCAGTTAACACAGTATCCATCTAAACAAATACCTTTTGCGGTGATTAATCAGTATGGTCCATCGGAAAATACCGTCGTTACCACTGATTGTTATGTGCCTGTAGGAATGACAACAGGTACTCCGTCGATTGGTCGACCGATTGCGAATACAGAAGTATATGTGTTAGATTCTCACCTTCAGCCGGTGCCAGTGGGTGTGATTGGAGATCTCTATATCGGAGGAAAGAGCCTTGCTCGTGGCTATGCTAATCGTCCGGAACTCACAGAGGAAAAATTTATTCTGCATCCGTTTAAGTCAGGGGAACGTCTCTATTACACCGGGGACAAAGCAAGTTATCTGCCTGACGGTGATCTCCAGTTCCATGGTCGTATGGATGACCAAGTAAAGATTCGTGGTTTCCGGATTGAACTGGGAGAAGTTGAAGCAACTTTGCAGGCGCATTTGTCCGTAAAAGAAGCTGTTGTACTGGTAAGAGAGGATCATCCAGGAGACAAACGATTGGTAGCTTATGTAGTTGGTGAAGGAAGTGTTCATGAATGGCGGGAGCATCTGAAAACACATTTACCGAATTATATGGTTCCTGCACACTTTATTGAGGTAGACGCGATTCCGCTTACAACAAATGGGAAGATTGATCGAAAGGCACTGAACAGCTTAACGATTCAAAAAGAAAGTACCTTTTCTACACCAATTATCCCACGGGATGAAATCGAGTATCAGCTGATTAGAATCTGGCAGGATGTGCTACAGATAGAAGATGTCCATGTAAACGATGATTTCTTCGATAGAGGGGGTCACTCTCTCCTGGTAATCAAATTGATTTCAAAGATCAGAGAGAAATTTGGAAAAGAGATTAAGGTGTCCGCACTGATTGAGAACCCGACAGTGGAAGGAATCGCTTGTCTCATCCGTGACAATCATGGTATGGAAAAATCGTTATCGGTTCTGGTTCCATTACAAGAGTCAGAGAAAAGGCCTTTCTTCTGTGTTCATCCGTTTATGGGTAATGTATTCTGTTACATGCAGCTAGCAAGGTTACTCAAGGATCACTGCTCATTTTATGGTCTACAGAATCCTCTCGTAGAGAAAGAAGGAATGGATGGGTTGACTTTGTCGGAAGTAGTTCAACTCTACATCGAGGAAATGAAGCGAGTTCAGCCAGAGGGGCCGTATCGTCTGGGAGGATGGTCTCTGGGCGGTGCCATCGCCTATGAAATCGCAACTATACTACGGAACCAGGGAGAAGAAGTTGAGATGTTGGTACTCATGGATACCAAGGTACCTTCAGAACAGGATCACAAGACAGAGGATGATATGCTTTCTTATATATTGAAGCATTTCATCCATTTAGATCTAGTAGAGCAGGGAGAAGAACTCGTTCATCAACAGGACATGCTTGTTGATCAGTTGATCGTGGAAGGAGTGCTCCTGCCTGATGCGGATCTTACGAGTCTAAAGCAGATTATTAATGCCCACAGGAAGGGTCTAAATTTAATGGCAGAACATGTTTTAACGCCATATTTTGGGGAGGTCATCTATTTCAGTGCTGAAGAAGGTAGAGAGTTGTTCACGGATTGGAAGCCGTTATTACAGGGGAAAGTGAATAAGTATTCGGTGCCTGGGTCGCACGAAGAGATTGTCTTCTCCCCAGCAGTGGAAAAGATAACCAAATGTCTCGTAAATGAATTAGAAGGGATAGAGGGAGCGGACCTTTCGTTAACCACAAAGTAGAGTGTCTAGAAAGATACAACTTTATGAACATAAATTTTCACTATCAAAGGTATTATTTGTGAATAGTGATGTGAATGCAAAAAAAGCCGCTTAATGACTGTACATCAAATTTGTGACATTACGAATATATCAAGAGCAGCACTGTATAAGGTTCTGGTGCAATAGAGACATAGAAACATACATGGACAGTTCAATGACAGATTATGATGCAATTACCTTGAAGTTTCTGCACCAGAACCGAGTATTTTAATTATATTTCTAGGTGAAAATTGTATATTTACATTAATATGTAAATATACAATTTTTTTGCTTTATATGTATTTCGAGGGTGTTACGTAATACATAAGATTTTACACCTCTAAAAAGGAAGTGATTTATAATACGAATTCACGCTGTAAAAATACCAAAGCATATTGATAATGATTTATTTAATCAGTTTAGTAATTTGATTTCAAATGAGAAAAGAGAACGAATAAAGCGTTTAATAAAATTGGACGATGTTAATAGGATTTTGATAGGAGATTTGTTAGTCCGTTCTTTAATCTGCGAAAAATATAAAATTAATAATGATGAAATTAAATTTGTATATAATAAGCACAGAAAACCTTTTGTTAAAAATTTTTCTGATTTTCATTTTAATATTTCGCACTCAGGAGAATGGGTGATTTGTATTACTGCTAATTCAAATGTTGGTATTGATATAGAAAAAATTTCAGAAATAGACGCTCTTAAATTAGCACAAGAATTCTTCTCAGAGGAAGAATTTTATGATTTATCTAATATAAATTCTGATGAACAAATTAGTTATTTTTTTGATCTTTGGACGTTAAAAGAAAGTTATATAAAAACTATTGGGAAGGGGCTTTATATCCCGTTAAATTCATTCTCCATAAAAAAAGAAGCTCAAAATTCAATTTCATACAAGAACATACCTCAAAATTTTCACTTTAGACAATATAATATTGAGCCTAATTATAAGATGTCTGCTTGTGCAACACTAGATGAGTTACCAAAGGAGATAATAATTAAAGATATTTATACAATTTGCCAGAATATAAACAAATTTTAATCGAGGGAGACAGTAATGACGAAGATTAAACTTTTTTGTTTGCCACATGCTGGGGGATCTGCGTTTAATTACTCAAAATGGAAAAAATACTTTAATCCATTTATTGAAGTAATCCCTATAGAGTTAGCCGGTAGGGGATATAGAATTGAAGAAAGCCTTTATCATAGTATTGAAGAGGCTGTAAATGATGTCTATAAAATTATTATTAAGCAGCTAAATAATTCACCATATATTCTATATGGACATAGCATGGGAAGTTTGATCGCCTATGAATTAGCCAAGAAAATACAAATTTCCAATGACGTATTACCTGAGTTTCTTGTTTTGTCTGGTAGAAATCATCCAAATAGCAAAATAAAAGATATCCGACACAATCTACCTAATGAACAATTTAAAAATGAAGTTATTGCTATGGGTGGTACACCATCCGAGGTGTTTCAATCAGAAGAATTAATGGAAATTTTTCTCCCCATTCTAAGAGCGGATTTTAAAATCGTAGAGACATATATACATAATAATAATAATATACAAGTATGTGACATTGATTTTCTGATCTTAAATGGAAAAAATGATGAATTAACTTCATATGAAGAGGTAAAAAAATGGGAGCAATACACAAATAAAATGTGTACATTCCACTCTTTTGAAGGTAAGCATTTCTTTCTACATGAAAACATCGAGGAAATAGCAAGCATAATTATAAGAAAGTTAGTTTCTCAAAGATCCTCAATGTATTTTTAGAATTTTCTAAATCGGTTTTAAGACTGGAAAAAATATCAAAGGTAAAAAATTCAGGTTCTAATACAAAAATCATTTGATAGAGACATAGAGATCTACATGGACAGTTCAATGACAGATTATGATGTAATTCAAAACAATCTATCATGTTTCGACAGAAGACTCCTTCTTCAAAAATGTGAAGGTGTGAAACAACAATTTTAGGTGAGAGATGAATGTTCTTAGGCGTGAGCCTATGCGTTTTTGAATACTGTAGTCAAAAACCACTTAGCATATAGGCTTGTCTTTTGTTGTTAGTAATCTAAGAGCAGTTTGGGTCTAACGATATTCTTTCTGTAAATTCCTACAAAAAGAATATCGTTTTTTTGCATTAATGTTATCCCATTTTATGATAATATCTTAACGCTTTTATGGTAATGTCCTTTATTTTAGCAACTTCTCCAATAGAAAATAAGTTTTTCACCCTAATCACTTCCTTTATATTTTTTCTAATATTACCGTTGACTCTCCTCTTAGAGGAGACATTATTATTATTTATTATAAGATATTTACATACGAAATGAAAATTCACTTATATAAAAGGGAGTTTACAAAGATGGATAAAGTAATATACAGAAGTCTAGTTAAAGAAGATTATGAGTCTATTAAAAAATTGATTGGCGAAGCATTTGGCTTCAATGAAGGCAAAACTTAATATATTTTAATACTGTTATGATTTTTAAATAATAGTAAAAACCGTATCCCTTATTTGTGATACGGTTTTCCGCTTTATACCTTTATGGTTAGGGTGAACTTCTATTTTCTTAATTATCGCTCTCAGTAAAGGCTTGGAACTACTCAGCATTGAAATGCCGAGATTCCTACGAACGCCAGTGTAATCACTAGTTATTGTACGTAATTAATGCTGTAGAAAAAAAGGAGAAAACAACATGGAATGGGTTTATGAATTATTTCAGCAATATGGCTACTATGTAGTACTTGTTGGAACATTGTTAGAATATATTGCATTTCCGTTTCCAGGGGAGCCGACGTTAGTGTATGCGGGTTATTTGGCACATAAAGGAGATTTAGAATTACTACTTTTAATTATTTTATCATTTATTGGTACAAGCGTTGGGATGACAATTCAGTACTTTTTAGGCAATAAACTTGGTATGCCTTTTGTACAGAAATATGGAAAATATGTATTTTTAACACAAAGAAAAATTGATTTAACGAGAATGTGGTTTGATAAATATGGATATTTCCTTATCTTTATTGGATTTTTCGTCCCAGGCGTACGTCATTTTACTGGTTACTTTGCAGGGATTATTAATTTACCCCTCCGTCGTTTTGCCATAACGATCTACTCTGGTGCTCTATTCTGGGTATCTTTCTTTTTAATCGGTGGCTATTGGTTAGGAGGAAACTTACATGATATATTTGAAGTGCTTGGACAGCACATGGGGAAAATTATCTTCGGAGCGATAATCATTGTAGCCATTACGTTAGGTATTCATTTTCGAAAAAAATTAAAGAGTGTATTTGTAAAAAGTATAAGTTAATACGAAATTCATTCTGTTCAAAATCAAACAGAGTCATTCACCGAGTATTTGGAGGTAAAGTATAGCAGTTGAAAATATAAGTGTGGATTTACCAAAAGATAAAGATTTACTGAAAAACGGTTATCAATTCTTGGGATTCGACAAAGAGAAAAAATGCTGGGGAGTCATGCTTTATATGTTCTTGTTAAACTCTTTTAAGTTGTAGCAAGAAAAAAGAATCTGTTACAGATTCTTTTTTCTTTTATACATATTGGATTAGGAGAGTATGTTAAATCCTTGAAGGGAGCAAGGATTTAACGGTAATAGTAACCGTGGTATTAATGTAACATAGTTGATTCATATAGTTAATTGATAATGTTTGTATTGAATATTACCAATGTTTAGTATAGATATTTACTACTATAAGTATAGTGGTAAGTAATTGTTAGGATTGTTTCTTAAAAAGTGTACGATGAAAATTGTTTTTATAGAAGGTATATAACTGAGTCATGATAGGGCGTTATATAACATTTTATATCTTGATTGAATATTTAATTTATCCCTCTATTCGCGGGTAGTAAGCTCCCCACTGATTAAAGTTTCACTTTATCGTTCGATAAAGTATTAAATCGAACTGGTAAAACGCACACCTATTTTAATCGATTCCTACTATATTCATATTGTCGGAATCGATCAAGTATATGGACAAGTTGGAGGGGAGATTGAAGTATTTCTCTAAGTATTTAAATGTGATATTACAAAAGGAGGAGATGAATAATGGACAAACATATTATTGATATTTCTAAGTGGAATGTTAATATCGATTGGGATGTGGTAGCACTTCAGATTGATCTTGCAATATGCCGTGTACAGTATGGTTCGAGAACAGTTGATGAGCGGTATACAAGCTATGTAACGAATCTGGAACAACGTGGTATTCCACATGCAGCATATGCTTATGGTTGTTATGTTTCTGTTAAAGATGCAATTGTAGAAGCGAAAGATTTTATGGCAAGAGCGAGTGCTGACGCTAAATTTCTTGTTCTTGATGTTGAAGATGATACGTTAAAAAGTTGTGGTCCTGATCAGTTAGCTGAAGCATCCCAAGCGTTTATTGATACTTGTAAAGCTGCGGGTTGGAAAGTTGGATTGTACGTAGGTCATCACATGTATAATAAGTATGGTTTAAGTGGGGTGAGAGCGGATTTCCTTTGGATTCCGCGCTATGGTGGTAATAAACCAGCATATCCATGTGATATATGGCAATATACTGAAACAGGAAATATTGACGGGATAGGAAAAGTTGATTTGAATTATTTAGTTAGCGATAAGTCACTTTCATGGTTTATAGATGGTACAAGTCAGGTGCAGGACAATTTAGGACAACCAGTAGGTATTGGAATTGCTATTTCGAAATACCCTGAAGGTTACGGAATTAATCTATATAAGAATCCTGAAGAGCCTATATTTACTGGACATATCACAAATAAAATTCCGTATCTAATTTTTGAAGGATATTGGGGTGGTGGAGATAAGGATATGATTAAATTAGGAAACGAGCAACAGTGGACGAAATTAGAGCACTTTGATATAGAGTGGTTCTATGCATATTCAAACTCCCCCGTTGGATATGGGATTAATTATTATGCAGAACCTGAATGTATAAATTTTAAAGGTGTGATTGATGGTTCAAGTTCTTATCGTGTTTGGGCAAGAAAAGATGGTGCTATTGATATTGGACAAAGCAGCTGGATTAAAGAGGAGCAAGTAGTGATCAAGTAGTATTGGAAGCTATATTTAAATTTAAAAAATGGTATTACATTCGATAAACAATGTAATACCATTTTTGTTTTACATAAGATAATCATTTATACAATGATATAAATTGCTTCCTATTTATCATGCTATTTGCAGACAGTAATATTACTACTTCGAAAGTCAGTGCAAGAAAAGAAGTTAGGAGAATGAGGAACCTTACTGATTAAATTTTGGTGTGACGATAGGAATTTCTAATATAGGTGTTATAATAATAGCTTTTGGATTGCGCGTTTCGTAATCCTGTGTATATACTTTCTGGTACATCGTAAAAATCATATGTGCCAATTCTGAATTCAATTCGTAAAATCATAGATGATGGATTATAACCTACAGCGACTAATTTTTTGGAAATTACTGGATACAAAGTCATGTTAGTTCATCTCCCTTCTTTAATATGTTTAGATGTTAAGAAAGGAAAATCCTGCTAATTTATAGAATTATAATACTTAGATGCTATACATTGCATATTATATATCCATTTTGATTTTCAAACATATAAGTCGCTGCTATGAAGAACAAAGGGTGGCCTGCACTCATTTTCTATGGGGTAGGAAGAGGGTCTGATCGCTTCTATGCATGGCCGGATGCTCTCTTTTATCTAAAAAAGAAAGGTTTTATGTCGGTTTTTCAATTTGTATTTATATAGTACTGTTTTTGTGATTGCGTAGTTTATTGTGAGTTCACACGAAATTCATATTGGTGTGATATTTTTATTTCACTATTGATTTACTAGTAATAGTTTTTCAAATAAAAAAGTTTGACCAAATGAAAAAAAAGTATATTATTTATACGAGGTTATATGTTTTTTATACTTTGCTGTTTAAAATTTTCGAATTAACTTATGCCAAAAGAAAAATGAAAGCCAACCTCTTATATTATATGTGTTACATGTAAGTATTATTAGAAAGATAGAGGGAAAATAGTTGTCCAAAGTATATAGGCTTATTTGTTGAGGTGAAATCAAGATGTTGGTTTCATTTTCGTGTAAATCAACGGGAGAATTGAAAGGCAGGAGAAAGCAAGATGTCAGAAAATTATCGTTCTCGAGAAGAGCGAAGACAAGTACAAAAGAAAAAGCAACCAAGTGCTAATGTAGAAAAAACGAAAGGTAAAACATCGTTTTTTCGTAAATTTTTAATTGGATGTTTAATACTTGGAATCGTGGCGCTCGTAGGAGGAGTAACTACTTTTTTCATTATGATAAAAGATGCTCCGAAACTTGAAAAAGAAAAGCTTGTCAATCCATTATCAGCAAAAATTTATGATAAAGATAAAAAGCTGGTATATGAATATGGGAAAGAGAAACGAACAAATATTACGTATGATCAAGTACCTAAATTAATAGAAAATGCATTTTTAGCTACAGAGGATGCACGTTTTTATGATCATAGTGGTGTTGACTTCAAAGGGACTGCACGTGCTGTTTTAGTCAGCCTTACTGGGAATTATGGCTCACAAGGCGGAAGTACAATTACCCAACAGGTTATTAAAAACTATTTCTTGTCTATGGATAAAACCCCTAAGCGTAAGGCACAAGAAATATTTTTAGCTTATAAGTTAGAACAGCAATATTCAAAACATGAAATATTAGAGATGTATTTAAATAAGATTAATTTAGGGAACCGCTCATATGGTATTGCAACAGCAGCTGAAAACTATTATGGAAAAGAATTAAAGGACTTAACTTTACCACAGGCTGCGATGCTTGCAGGACTACCAAAAGGCCCTAGTATTTATGATCCAACAAAACCGCAAAATGTAGAGCGGGCAACAGAGCGTAGAAATGTTGTCTTACATTTAATGAATCGACATGGATATATTTCGAAAAAACAAATGGAAGAAGCATCGAAGGTCCCTGTAACCGACGGACTACTTCCTCCTAAAGAAGTTACAGAAATGCCATATCCAGCATTTATAGACGCTGTTGTGAAGGAAGTAGAGAAAGAGTTACCAGATGCAAACGTTGGATCTGATGGGTTATCTATTTACACAACTTTAGACCCAGAAGCGCAGAAATATGCTGATGATCTTTTAAACAAAAATATTATTAGTTATCCAAATGATAAATTCCAAGGTGCTTTTACATTTATGGATACAAAAACTGGAGAAATTCGCGCTATAGGTAGTGGACGTGGTGAAAATAAAGCGACATTCAAAGGGCATAATATGGCAATTGAACTAGATCGTTCAGCAGGTTCAACAATGAAGCCAATTTTTGACTATGGTCCAGCAATTGAATATTTAAAATGGCCAACTTATCATCAACTCGATGATTCAGCATATAAATATTCGACAGGACAACAGGTTCAAAATGCTGATAAAACGTATAAAGGTATGATAACAATGCGTGAGTCTCTTAAATGGTCTCGTAACATACCAGCAATTAAAACAGCAAAAGAGGTAGGATTAAGTAAAGCACAAAGCTTTGCAGAAAGCTTAGGTATTCCATTTAAAAAAGATGCAGTTGAGTCAACAGCAATTGGTACAAATGAAGTATCGCCAACTGAAATCGCAGGAGCATATGCTACATTTGGTAATGATGGTAAATATACAAAACCACACTTTGTTAAAAAAGTGGTTTATCCTGATGGAAAGTCACAAAGTTTTGAACCAAAATCGAAACGTGTTATGGAAGATTATACAGCGTATATGATTACAGATATGCTACGTTCTGTTGTGAGTTCTGGTACTGGTACAGCAGCTAATGTAAGTTCTTTAGATGTGGCAGGTAAAACAGGAACAACAAACTATTCATCTGAACAAATATCGAAATATGGTATACCATCTAGTGCATCGCGTGATAGTTGGTTTGCGGGTTATACACCGCAGTATACAATGGCAGTTTGGACTGGATATATGAAAGATAGTCCTGAAGATTATATAAGCAGCAAAAATACGAAAATTGCACAACAGATTTTTAAAGAAATGATGAGTAAATTTGGAACAAATACGTCACGCTTTAAGGCGCCAAGTAGTGTTGTTCAAGAGGGTGATGAATTACGTGTGAAAGGTGCAAAACGAGATTCTTCTCCAAATCCGAGCACGTCAAATTCAAACTCAAGTGAACAGCAGAAAAATGATGGTCAAAATAAACAGCAAGAACAGCAGCAACAAACAGATGGAGATAAAAAACAACAAGAGCAAAAACAAAGTGAAGAAAATAAGCAAAATAATGATCAAAATAAACAAAATGAAGACAATGCAACAAATAATCAAGGTGGAAATGATCAAGGGAATACAACCCCGCCGAGCAATGGAAATGGTCAAGGGAATACAACTCCGCCGAGCAATGGAAACGGCCAAGGAAATACAACTCCACCAGGCAGTGAAAACGGCCAAGGAAATACAACTCCACCAGGCAGTGGAAATGGCCAAGGGAATACAACCCCGCCAGGCAGCGGAAATGGCCAGGGGAACACAACTCCGTCAAGCGGTGGAAACGGCCAAGAAAATGCAACACAACCGAGCAATGGAAATGGTCAAGGAGAGGCAACTCCAAATGGTGGTCAATAAATATAATGTTTTTTAAAGTTTCAATCATATAAAAGTGTATGAAAAACACCTAGGATACCGGAGATTGATCGGTAACTTAGGTGTTTTTTTGTATGCTATCATGTATAAAAATACTTTATATGAAATTGAAGAATATATATGTTCAAATGTTGAAGGTCCCATAAAAATTTTGAAAATAAATTGATGGGAAATGATAGAAAATCTGGAGAGGTGGATACGGAGAATGGGGAGGATGACCATAATAGGTAGTGCCACTAGGAGGTGTGCCGTGATGCCAAAATGAAGGTGTTGCTCCACCTGATAATTGATATTGCTGCCAAGTTGCTGGGAGTTCAATGCCAACATCAGAAGTTGCTGTATGAACGGGAACAGAATGGACAGAAGGAGAGGCAACTGGGGCTACAACGGCAATTCTTGTTGGAAATAAATACATAAAAGAATCACCCCTAAATCGTATTATATAGCAGTATATTCTTGCACGAGCTGCAAATGTGCACGCAAATTTTTACAGAGTATAGAATGTATATAAAAAAGAACAAGAAAGAACAAAAATGAGTTCTTTCTTGTTGAAAGACATTTAGATATTGTAGTAGTTTCATTAACGGCAATCGTGGTCGTTGCCAATAGCTAACGCGCTAAAAGAAACCGGACCTACTATTGCAGCTTCGGCACCAGCAGTCATATTTTCAGCAGTAAGCGTGTAAACATGAGTTCCGGATCTTAGATCTTTGTCAATTGCTTGGAAGGTTACAGCGTAAAATTGTTCTGAATCAGTGGATTCTATCCCAACTTGAGTGTTGAAAATCTCAGTATTATCGCGGAAAATACGAAATACGATTTGAGCGATGTTTGTAACTCCTTCAACTCCAACTGTTGTGATTAATTCTACTGTGTTGTCACGGGAGTCTCTACGTGGAATATTTACTCGTAACTGAGCAACTGTATTTCTTTTTGGAGAATGGTCAATTGGAATTGGTTGTCTTGCATTTGTTTTACTACGTGGCTGAATAGCTTGAAAATCAATAATATGCGTTATAATTCTCACCACCTATTGTTTGATACCTTATAATATGAAGACTCTTAGAGAATAGCTTGGACATTCTTACTAAAAAGGTATTAAGCTCTACAGAAAAATTTATTAAAAAAGCGTATTGGGGGCATGAAGTTAAAATGAAGAGCCGCTTTCAATAATTATATTCAAAAAAAATATAAATTTATTTAATAGTTCAATAGTCGAAAGACTAACTCCAACTATAGATGGTGGACTTTTTTTATAAAAACACATCTATTTATGGAAGGAAGTTCCTGTATAAAAAGATACAATATGATTGTAATAAATAATACCTTTTATGAGTTTTTATATGGAGATAATAGCACCATTCAGCCTAGTTATTCTTTAGGAGTGGCTTTTGAGGTGTCAGAAGATATAGCCGCATCTGTTGAACAGGATGGCATTCAATTTTTTTGTCGATTCCGACGATATTTGGTATTTTCGGGACTATGATTTAGTAGTAAGTTATCATAAGAAAATGGACGAAATTGAATTTAACTATGTAAAATAATAATTTTATTAAAAATGAAAATATTTTATATAAAAATTGTATTTAATTAATATCGATATATAAAATAAGTGTGAACGAGTTGTGTATATGTACAACTCGCTTTTTTGTGTGCTGAAAAAAGATAATAAATATACGGAGTAAATTGTTTGTTGTATAAGCTTTATATGGAATTTTATTGAAAATCAATATATTTCGGTTTAAAAGAAAGAGAAGGGACAACGGGCTTTTTGATAAAAAACTTAGACGTTATTCTTAAAAAACAATTTTATTACAGCAGGAAAAGTATAGGAAACTTATCATTGTAAAATAAATTGAAATCTTCTAAAAACTCTGATACATTGAAATAGAAATGTAGTTCACAATGTTGTAAAGGCTTACAGTTATGTGCACGAAGATCTATTAGGATTGGAGGAAATGATAATGAAAGCTGAAGAAAAATTTTCCCCGGGATTAGATGGTGTAGTCGCAGCGGAGACGAAAATTTCGTTTCTCGATACGGTAAAAGGTGAAATTGTTATTCAAGGATATGACTTAATTGAACTATCAAAGACAAAAGGTTATTTAGACATTGTGCACCTTTTATTAGAAGAACATCTACCAAATGAGGATGAAAAGGAAAAACTTGAAAAGAAATTGAAGGAAGAATATGAAGTACCAGAAGGTGTATTCAATGTTTTAAAAGCATTGCCAAAAGAAACGCACCCGATGGATGGGTTACGTACAGGTGTATCAGCATTAGCTGGTTATGATAACGATATTGAAAACCGTTCGCTAGAAGTAAACAAAAGTCGTGGTTATAAATTGTTAAGCAAAGTGCCAAATATTGTTGCGAACAGTTATCATATTTTAAACAATGAAGAGCCGATCGGGCCGCTTCAGGAGTTATCGTATAGTGCGAATTTCTTCTATATGTTAACTGGTAAAAAACCGACTGAGCTTGAAGAGAAAATCTTCGACCGCTCTTTAGTTTTATATAGTGAACATGAAATGCCAAACTCTACATTCACAGCTCGCGTTATCGCATCTACGCAATCAGACTTATATGGTGCTTTAACAGGAGCAGTCGCATCCTTAAAAGGAAGCCTACATGGCGGTGCAAATGAAGCAGTTATGTACATGCTGTTAGAAGCTGGAAATGTTGAGAAATTTGAAGAGTTACTGCAAAAGAAATTATATAACAAAGAAAAAATCATGGGATTTGGACATCGCGTCTACATGAAGAAGATGGATCCAAGAGCACTCATGATGAAAGAAGCTTTAAAACAGTTATGTGATGTAAAAGGTGATTATACATTATATGAAATGTGTGAAGCTGGAGAGAAAATTATGGAGAAGGAAAAAGGAATCTATCCGAATCTAGATTATTATGCAGCTCCAGTATATTGGATGTTAGGTATTCCAATTCAACTGTACACGCCAATCTTTTTCAGTTCTAGAACAGTAGGCTTATGTGCGCATGTTATTGAACAGCATACAAACAATCGCTTGTTCCGCCCACGTGTAAATTATATCGGCGAGCGACATGTGCTTAGCAAATAAAAACAACTGGGGAGTTGTTAAGGCCGCCCGCCAGGTGGGTGTTTGACTGACACCCATCCTCAATAATAACGAATTTTCGACAGAAAGGGAAGGATAGCATGATTAAAACAAATGAAATTAAACAAAAAGATGCAATTTTAGAAGAGATTACGGATTATGTATTAAATAAAGAGGTGACGAGCTCAGAAGCATTTAGCACAGCACGCTATGTGTTACTTGATACGCTTGGATGCGGAATTTTAGCGCTGCAATATCCTGAATGTACGAAACTCCTTGGACCAGTTGTACCAGGAACAGTTGTGCCAAATGGTACACGTGTACCAGGAACATCATTTGTACTTGATCCAGTACGCGGTGCTTTTAATATTGGATGTATGATTCGTTGGCTGGATTATAACGATACATGGCTTGCTGCAGAATGGGGACACCCGTCTGATAATTTAGGTGGAATTTTAGCTGTTGCGGATTATGTGAGCCGCGTTCGTATTTCAGAAGGAAAAGAACCATTAAAAGTACGCGATGTACTTGAAATGATGATTAAAGCCCATGAAATCCAAGGTGTACTTGCATTAGAAAATAGTTTAAACCGCGTTGGTCTTGACCATGTATTATATGTAAAAGTAGCGACAACAGCAGTTGTTACAAAAATGCTTGGTGGCACGCGTGAAGAAATCTTTAACGCATTGTCTCATGCATGGATTGATAACTCTAGTCTTCGTACATATCGTCATGCCCCAAATACAGGTTCACGTAAGTCATGGGCAGCTGGGGATGCAACAAGCCGTGGTGTTTACCTTGCACTTACTGCATTAAAAGGTGAAATGGGTTATCCAACGGCATTATCTGCACCAGGATGGGGATTCCAAGATGTATTATTTAATAAGCAGGAACTAAAATTAGCAAGACCTTTAGATTCTTATGTAATGGAAAATGTATTGTTTAAAGTATCATATCCAGCAGAATTCCATGCTCAAACAGCTGCAGAATGCGCAGTGAAATTACATCCAGAAGTGAAAGAGCGATTAGAGGAAATTGACCGTATTACAATTACAACACATGAATCGGCGGTTCGTATTATTGATAAAGAAGGTCCATTAAATAACCCAGCTGACCGCGATCATTGCTTACAATACATTACTGCAATTGGTCTATTAAAAGGCGATATCGTTGCAGATGACTATGAGGATGAAGTTGCATTTGACCCTCGTGTAGATGAATTACGAAATAAGATGGTTGTTGTAGAAAATAAACAGTATAGTTTGGATTACCTTGATCCGAACAAGCGCTCAATCGCCAACGCTGTTCAAGTTCATTTTAAAGATGGAACAGTAACAGAAAACGTAGAGTGTGAATACCCATTAGGTCACCGTTTCCGTAGAGACGAAGCGATTCCAAAGGTTGTTCAAAAGTTTTCTGCAAATATGGCTGTTCATTATTCTAATAAACAACAAGAAAAAATTCATGAAGCTTGTTTGAATGAAGAAAAGTTAGAAAATATGAATGTAAATGAATTTGTAGATCTTTTCTTAATTTAAGTATAGGGGGAATAAGAATGGCTTGGGTTGTGAATAAACCGTCAACACAAGAAGAGCTTGCTAATCGATTCCGAGCTTTAGTAGAGGCACCTGAAATTTTACAAATCCCTGGTGCTCATGATGCAATGGCTGCTCTTGTTGCAAAAAACACTGGATTTTCAGCTCTTTATTTATCGGGAGCTGCTTATACAGCAAGTAAGGGTTTGCCAGATTTAGGTATTGTAACGTCTACTGAAGTAGCTGACAGAGCAAGAGATCTTGTTAGAGCAACGGACTTACCTCTTCTTGTCGATATTGATACAGGATTTGGTGGAGTGTTAAATGTAGCAAGAACGGCTGTAGAGATGGTGGAAGCAAATGTAGCCGCTGTCCAAATTGAAGATCAACAATTACCGAAAAAATGTGGACACTTAAATGGAAAAAAACTTGTTTCCACTGAGGAATTAGTACAGAAGATTAAAGCGATTAAAGAAGTAGCACCAACACTTGTTGTTGTAGCACGTACAGATGCTCGCGGTGTAGAAGGATTAGATGCAGCAATTGAAAGAGCGATTGCTTATGTAAAAGCAGGTGCAGATGCTGTTTTCCCGGAAGCACTTCAATCCGAAGAAGAATTCCGTTTGTTCAACAGTAAAGTAAATGTTCCGTTGCTTGCGAACATGACTGAATTTGGGAAAACTCCATATTATAGTGCAGAAGAATTTGCAAATATGGGCTTCCAAATGGTGATTTATCCGGTTACATCACTTCGCGTTGCAGCAAAAGCATATGAGCGTGTGTTTATGCTAATTAAAGAAACAGGCTCACAAAAAGAAGGGCTATCTAACATGCAAACGAGAAGTGAATTGTATGAAACAATTTCGTATCATGATTTTGAGGAATTAGATAACGGAATTGCAAAAACAGTTTTATCTGAAGATCAATAGAACAGAGAAGAAAGGCGATGATGGGACATCTTGGGCAAGAACAACTGCTTGATGTGAGAATTCATCGCCTTTTTATATGATTTGAATTGTTGTATACAAGAGGTGAGAAGATATGAGTTCTACAAAAGATTTCTCTGTAGAAAAATGGATGCAGCAAGATTTCCAGTTTGTGAGAAGTAACGATACGATTACTGAAACAGTTAAACTTCTTATTAAAATATCAAAGGATGAACTTCCTGTGCTAGATGGAAAGCAAATGATTGGCATTGTAAAACTGACAGATTGTATTCAGTGGATACAACAAAAAAGTGATAAAAGTATGTTAGTTCATATGATTGTCACTAATTCTATTAATAAGGGTAGTATGAAAACAACTATGAACGAATTACAGGATACACCATTTTATGTGACAACTGAACAAGATGGAGTACTTGTAGGAATCATAGACAAGCCTGAACTTTTCGCTTTTCAAAAGTTTCTAAAACAGCAATTAAAAGAATCACAACAATTAATTGAATGGTTTCGTTTGTCTTTCGACACTGCGTATGAAGGCATTGCGATTGTGGATGAAAACGGCGTCATTCAAATGTTTAATGATACGTATAGCCGCTTTGTTGGAGTATCAAAAGAAGAAGCAATTGGACAACTGGCCGAAAATGTAATTGAGAATACGAGGCTTCCAGTTGTATTAAAAACAGGGGTACCAGAAAGAAATCAAGTGCATCGTTTGCAAGGACAAAATTTAGTTGTGCATCGGATGCCGATTTGGAAGCAAGGAAGAGTGATAGGTGCTGTAGGCATGCTTATTCATGAAGGGATTTCAGATATTTATAAAATACTAGAGAGGTTTGATCAAAAAGATAGTGCTGTCAAACCGTTATTTTCTAAACCGAAGAAGAAGCAAATTCGATTCGAAGATATTCTTGGAGAAAGTCAGACGATTTCTAAAACGAAAAAAATGGCTCGAAAAGCAGCTGGGTCGAAAGCGTCTGTGTTAATTACTGGAGAAAGTGGTGTTGGTAAAGAGCAATTTGCAAGAGCTATACATGATACAGGTATAACAAAAAACGGTCCATTTATCAGTGTGAACTGTGCTGCTATTCCTGATAATTTACTAGAATCCGAACTGTTTGGTTATGCAGAAGGTGCTTTTACAGGTGCGAAAAAGAACGGGAAAGCAGGGAAGTTTGAACTTGCGAATCATGGCACGTTATTTTTAGACGAAATCGGTGATATGTCTCTATTAACACAGGTGAAAATTTTACGTGTTTTACAAGAAAGGGAGATAGAAAGAATTGGTGGTACGCATCCAATTCCAGTTGATTTTAGGCTAATTGCAGCGACAAATAAAGATTTAAAACAAATGGTTAGAGAAGGTACATTTAGAGAAGATTTATATCATCGTCTTCATGTTATTCCGATTCATATTCCACCACTTCGTTTTCGAAAGCAAGACATCCCACTCATTGTCGAAGAACATTTACAAAAGTTATGTCAAATGTATGGTGCTAAAGAAAAGACACTTGATAAAGAAGTATTACGCCTTATGTTCCATTACAATTGGCCAGGAAATGTTCGGGAATTAATCAATGTGTTGGAAAGACTATTTGCACTATCGGATGATGTACATATACGAGCTAAGGATTTACCAGAAGAATTCTATTATCGGGATATGGAACAGAAGAAATTAGTACCTATGATTCAGTCTTTACCAGCAAAGCAAGAAGCGATGAAAGTGGTACGTGAAGAGGAAGAGCGAGGATTAATTGAACGCGTTTTAAAAGAAGCAAAAGGGAATAAGTCAAAGGCAGCAGCATTGTTAGGGATTTCTAGGGCGACTCTTTATAACAAATTATCACGATTCAAAATCTAGACAAATTGTTATAAACAGTGTAAAACTGTCTAAACAGTTTTACGTTTTCTATTTATTTAGCCCAGGTTCTATCAAGTTTTTAGTTTGGCATAGATTTTGCATATAAAGAAAATGAAGACCGAAATGATAGGGGGATACAGATGGAGAAAACAAAGTTGCAATGGGACGAATTTTTTTCGCTGAATAAGAATCTTAATACAACTTTTTTTACACCGGAAGATTTATCAGGTGATGAAGATTTAATCGCAAAAACAACAGAACAGTTTGTTAAACAGGAAATTGTTCCTCAAATTGAAAATATCGAGCAGCACAATTATCAAGTTTCTCGCGGGTTGTTTGAAAAGGCCGGAGAACTTGGGTTGTTAAGTATAGAGGTACCAGAAGAATATGGTGGGTTCGAATTAGGAAAGGCAGTTTCTGGCCTTGTAGCAGAAAAGATGGGATATGCAGGAGCATTTAGTGTTTCCTTTAATATTCATGCTGGTGTAGGAACATTGCCATATATATACTATGGCACAAACGAGCAGAAGGAAAAATACTTACCTAAAATTGCATCAGGCGAATGGATTGGAGCGTATGCATTAACAGAACCTAATGCTGGATCAGATGCATTAAGTGCAAAAACAAGCGCTGTATTAAATGAAGAAGGAACAACTTGGAAATTAAATGGGGAAAAGCAGTGGATTACAAATGCTCATATGGCTGATGTATATGTTGTTTTTGCAAAGACAAATAAAGGAATGACAGCATTTATTGTCGAAAGAACATGTGAAGGTGTTTCAATTGGCTTAGAAGAAAAGAAAATGGGCATTAAAGGATCTTCGACTGCGACACTCATTTTAGAGGATGTTGTAATTCCAGTTGAAAATGTATTAGGGGAAGTTGGAAAGGGTCATCACGTAGCCCTTAATATCCTCAATTTCGCTAGATTGAAACTCGCTTTTGGAAATATTGGAACAGCAAAACAAGCAATTGGTTTATCTGTTCAATACGGAAAAGAACGAAAACAGTTTCAAACAGAATTAGTTGATTTCACGATGATTCAAGAGAAAATTGCAAATATGATTATCGCTACATACGGTGCAGAGAGTGCAGCTTATCGAACAGCAGGCGTAATTGACGAGGCAATTCATGAGACAAATGGGGATGGCAGCATCATGCAGAAAATGTCTCAATTTGCAATGGAGTGTGCCATTAATAAAGTGAATGCTTCGGAAACACTAGGAAATATTGTGGATGAAGCTGTACAAATTCATGGTGGCTACGGTTATATGCAAGAATATGAAGTAGAACGATTATATCGTGATGCTAGAATTAGCCGTATATTTGAAGGAACGAATGAAATTAACCGCTTAACAGTTGCGAAAATGTTAATGAAACAAACGAAGCAAATAGGAGATCAAGTAGACGAAGGCACATTTGAAAATATAGAACGAAACCATCGTTATATTTTATTATCGAAACAGTTATTGAAGCAATCTTTGAAAACGCTATCTCAAACTCCTAAATTGAAAATCGAGCAAGAACAAGAATATTCACGCGTATTAGCAGACATGTTGAAAGATGTGTATGTAATGGAATCAGCATTTTTACGTACGAAGAAAGCAGTGAGTAAAAATGGTGAAGAAAAAGAACGTACAAAACAGTTCGTAACAGATGTTCTTTGTGAGGAAGGGTATCGTAAAGTAGAATCAGCGGCAATGGTTCTTCTTTCTGCAGCAGTACAAGAAGAGCAAAATAGAAACGCTATTCTAGATGAAATTCGTCAACTGTCAATACCTCTATATACGAACATATTTATGAAAAAGAGAGAAATTGCAAAAGCCATTATAAATCGCGGAAAATATATTGTTTAAATAGGAGGAGAACAATATGAAAAAGATTGGTTTTATTGGTTTAGGTAATATGGGCCTTCCAATGTCTAAAAATTTAGTTAAATCAAATTACACTGTATATGGCGTCGATTTAAATAAAGATGCTGAGGCTTCTTTTGAGAAAGATGGAGGAATCATCGGCTTATCAATTGCAAACTTGGCAGAAACATGTGATTTGATTTTTACAAGTTTACCATCTCCGCGAGCTGTGGAAGCGGTTTATTTTGGAGAAGAGGGTTTAATTGAGAATAGTCATCCGAATGTTGTTCTAATTGATACCAGTACAGTAGCACCGCAATTGAATAAAAGATTAGCAGAAGCTGCTAATGATAAAAAAGTAGATTTCTTAGCAGCACCGGTTAGTGGTGGGGTGATTGGAGCAGAAAATCGCACATTAACTTTTATGGTCGGTGGATCAAAAGAAGTATATGAAAAAGGTTTACCAGTGATGGAAGTATTAGGGGCAAATGTGTTTCATGTAAGTGAACAAATTGATAGTGGCACGACTGTAAAGCTTATTAATAACTTATTGATAGGTTTCTACACAGCGGGTGTAAGTGAAGCTTTGACTTTAGCGAAGAAAAACAATATGGATTTAGAGAAAATGTTTGATATTTTAAATGTGAGTTACGGACAAAGTAGAATTTATGAGCGCAACTATAAAAGCTTTATTGCACCAGAAAACTATGAGCCAGGTTTTACTGTAAATCTATTAAAGAAAGATTTAGGATTTGCGGTTGATTTAGCAAAAGAAAGTGAACTTCACTTACCAGTAAGTGAAATGCTGTTGAACTTGTATGATGAAGCGGGTAAAGCGGGGTATGGTGAAAAAGACATGGCTGCTTTATATAAGAAGATAAGTGAACAAGTAATCTCTAGTCATGAATAATGAATGGTTATAGCGTCGAATTATAAATTGTGAGAAACAATTCGAACTTATAACAATAAAAAAGGAGCGAATACAATGATTACAACAGAAATTAAACGAGTGAAAAATCATATTAATGGTGAATGGGTAGAATCTACTGGTACGGAAGTTGAAGCTGTTCCAAATCCTGCAACTGGGAAAATAATCGCTTATGTTCCGCTTTCTCCAAAAGAAGATGTGGAGCGTGCTGTTGAAGCTGCAAAAGCAGCTTATGAAACATGGTCTAAAGTGCCGGTTCCAAATCGTTCAAGACAGCTATACAAATATTTACAACTTTTACAAGAAAATAAAGATGAGCTTGCGAAAATTATCACATTAGAAAATGGAAAAACATTAAAGGATGCGAGTGGTGAAGTACAGCGTGGTATTGAGGCTGTAGAATTGGCAACATCAACACCAAATTTAATGATGGGGCAAGCACTCCCGAACATTGCAGGTGGAATTGATGGTTCGATTTGGCGTTACCCAATTGGAGTTGTTGCTGGTATTACACCGTTTAACTTCCCGATGATGATTCCATTATGGATGTTCCCATTAGCAATTGCTTGCGGTAACACATTCGTATTAAAAACGTCTGAAAGAACACCGCTTTTAGCTGAGAGACTGGTAGAGTTATTCTATGAAGCAGGTTTCCCAAAAGGAGTTTTAAATTTAGTGCAAGGCGGAAAAGACGTTGTAAATAGCATTCTAGAAAATAAGGACATTCAAGCGGTTTCATTTGTTGGATCTGAGCCAGTTGCACGCTATGTATACGAAACAGGAACAAAATATGGAAAACGAGTACAAGCGCTCGCAGGAGCGAAGAATCATGCGATTGTTATGCCAGATTGCAATCTTGAAAAAACAGTACAAGGTGTTATTGGTTCTGCATTTGCGAGCAGTGGAGAGCGCTGCATGGCATGTTCTGTTGTAGCTGTTGTGGATGAAATTGCTGATGAGTTTATTGATGTACTAGTAGCGGAAACACGTAAATTAAAAGTTGGCGATGGTTTCCATGAAGATAATTATGTAGGTCCATTAATTCGTGAATCTCATAAAGAGCGTGTACTAGGCTATATTAATAGTGGTGTAGCAGATGGGGCTGCTTTATTAGTAGATGGTCGTAAAATTAATGAAGAAGCCCGTGAAGGATATTTTGTTGGAGCAACAATCTTTGATGGTGTGAATCAAGATATGAAAATTTGGCAAGATGAAATTTTTGCTCCAGTTTTAAGTATTGTGAGAGTAAAAGATTTAGAAGAAGGCATTAAACTTACAAATCAATCCAAATTTGCAAATGGTGCAGTTATTTATACATCAAGCGGTAAACATGCGCAAACATTCCGTGATAATATCGATGCAGGAATGATTGGCGTAAACGTTAACGTTCCAGCACCGATGGCATTCTTCGCATTTGCTGGAAATAAAGCATCCTTCTATGGTGATCTTGGAACAAATGGAACAGACGGTGTTCAATTCTATACACGTAAAAAAGTTGTGACAGAGCGCTGGTTTTAATAGATGAATAGCATATGCATGTAACTTGTTACATGTACAAAAAGTACACCCCTCTCATTAGAGAGGGGTGTACTTTTCATCGTTAACTATTCTTTTCAAAAGCTAATTTGATACCAAATCCAATTAATACAATACCAGTAAGTCCTTGGATGTATCTTTGGGTAGCTGGTTTTTTCATGAAAACACTGATTTTATCAATTAAGAAGATATAAAAGGCAAACCATATCGCGGTTAAAACGAGATAGGTAAGACCCATGGTTAGAAATTGAATGAATGTATTATGGTTAGGATTTAAAAATTGTGGTAAAAAGGTCAAAAAGAATACAGCGACTTTAGGATTTAAAAGATTAGTAAGAAACCCTTGGCGAAAACAAGAGCTGTTTTCATCTGCATGTTTCATAGGTAACTCATTTGTATCTATGCTGTTTTTGCTTTTTAAAGATAGAAGTGCTTTTATTCCTAAATAGACTAGATAAATGGCACCAACATATTTAAAAATAGAAAATAAGAAAGCAGATTTAACAATAATAGCGGAAAGCCCAATTACAGCAGCTAAAGTATGAATTAAAAGGGCGATACATGTGCCGAAAACCGTTTTTACACCTCCTATTTTTCCTGAAGTAAGAGTGTTTTTTGTAGCCATTGCAGTATCGGGCCCGGGTAAAATAATAAGACAAATAGACATGATAATAAAAAGAAGATAGTTCTCCACAATCACTCCACCTTTCTGTGTTTATCTTTCAGAAAATTTAATTAAAAATAGTTTAACACAATTTAAGTGATATGATAAATAAAATTTAAGTATGTTAAAATATATCTATCATATTGTTTGAAGGAGCATGAGGTATGGAAAATATAAATATCGGAAAAAAGGTGAAAGAGCTTCGGGAATATAAGGAGCTGAGTATGCGAGAGTTAGCTAAAATGGCAGAAATAACACCTTCTATGTTAAGTCAAATTGAACGAGGATTAGCTAATCCTTCGATTCAAACATTGAAATTGCTAGCCAAGGCTTTAGAAGTTCCAACTTTTAGTTTTCTCATTGAAGATACGAACACGGATGATCTAGTTATAAGAGCGAATGCACGTAAAAAAATGATCGTAGGAAATTTATCCTATGAATTATTATCACCAGATTTAACGGGTGCTTTGGCAGTATCTTTAATGACTTTGCCACCTAATTCTGTTTCCTCCGAAAAACTTTTAGAGCATAAAGGAGAGGAAATTGCCCATGTTTTAGAAGGACAGATTATCTTGTATTTACAGCAAGATATATACACTTTATACCCCGGGGATAGTGTGAAAATCCCTTCTTATATGAAACATAAATGGGAGAATCTATTTGATCAAGATGCCGTTATTTTATTCGCTGTAACGCCTCCATCGTTCTGATAATGAAGATACATAATACATATGTCTAGAAAGAAAAAAGCTAGATGAAGCAGCAAATAGGTTGCTTTCATCTAGCTTTTTGATTAGGCATTAAGCAGATTGAAGAAGCGATTGACATCTTCATCTGAAACATCACTTAATTGTTTATATTTATACTTTGGATTTTGATCTTTGTCGACAACGACTGAACGTACTCCTTCAAAGAAATCTTCGTGCCTCATGAAATTTTTAGCGAGCACGAGATCTGTTGCAAAGCATTCTTCTATCGATTTTTCCTTTCCGTCAATAAGTTGTTTTAATGTTATTTTTAATGAGAACGGAGATTTTGATAGTAATGTTTCTTTCGTTTTTGAAGCGAAGGATCCGTCAGCATTATCTAATGAATGGATGATATCTTCAACTGTATGGAATGAAAAATGTTGATCAATTTCTTCTAATAAGGAAACAAGTTCACTTTCTACACTAGGAGCTGTTTCATATTTATTAATGAGTTCTTTTAAAGTGATATGTACATTTTGATCATGCCAATTTACCTTTTCGATTGCATCTAGGAAAGTAGGTAAAGTTTCCGATGGCATATAATGATCAGCAGCATTTATATATAATACATCAGCAGCTTTTAAAACAGATGCTGTTAACGCAACATACCGACCAGTCTGCCCAGGAGCCTTGTTTAAGAAATAAGCAGCTCCAACGTCTGGGAAAAAACCAATGTTCATCTCAGGCATGGCCCATTTTGTACGATCTGTTACAATTCTATATTTTGCCCCATTCGTAAGACCGACGCCACCACCCATTACAATTCCATCTAAACAAGCAATAATTGGTTTTGGATAATGATATATATAAGTATCTATTTCGTATTCTTCTTCAAAAAAATGTTCAGCATGCTGTAACGCAACTTCATTTGAACGTGCTTCGTATAATGTTTTTATATCACCACCAGCGCAAAATCCTTTCGTGCCAGCACCTTTCAAGATTACTACGGCAATACGATCATCTTTTTCCCATTCTTTTAGTTTTTGACCAATCGGATGTAACATATCATAAGATAAAGAGTTAAGTGCTTTTGGGCGATTTAAAGTGATTGACGCGACGCCATTTTTGTGAATGGAAAATAAAACATTTTCAGTCATTTTGAATCCTCCTCTTATATATCTTCTCATTCTTATTTCTCGATAAAAGCTAAAATGTCCTTTATAATTTATTTGATATTGCAAGTAGCGTGCCAGTTTTAATGTCCTTAATTAAGAAGAAATGCCAGTAATAAAGTGTCTAACTGTCTAAACAAATGGACATTTAGACGTCGGACTAGATACTTTTTAGAATGGTGCATATTTTGACGAGTTATATTTGCAGGATTTCAACATATGAAAATGAATATTACAACATCAGTCATTTAAAATGTAGGGGTATTGTTTGTAACTTGAAAATGAAGGGAATACTATATACCATATTTAATTTGAAAGAAAATGAGTAATTGGAATGAATTCAATATGGATAGCAACTTCACTTTGTTGTATTTACTGAATTGTCTTGCTTTTAACGAAGTGAGAGTTTGTATATAATAGGAGTAGAGAAAGGGGAGATCGGAATGCCAGGGCCTTTGCTATTATCGGTTATTATTTTGTCTTCTCTCATGGTAGGAATTACACAGTATTTTCATCGTACAGATACGACAGAAGAAATTAAAGATAAAGTACGTCTCGTATTTCCGGTTTTTATATTATCTATCTCACTGTGTTATGTGTTAAATAAAGATGGGTATATCGTGGCATCATTCTCATTTTTTATAGCAATTGTTTTAATAACTGTATTGTACTATATAATGAAAGAGTATTTGCAAAAATAAAGATGCCTGAAAGGGCATTTTTATTTTTATGAAATTAAACAATTTATACCGGAATTTGAAGATGTGAATTCATATTACTGTTTACCTGCTTTTCTAAAATTGCTTTCTGTATACTTGTTTTTTAAGCTATTATTGCTTTGACTTTAGGATATTAATAAACTTATTGAATCATATTTTTATTGGGACTGTTTTTTGTATCATATAAAATCATTCAACTTGTAGAACATTCAGCTCATTCTTCTTTTCCAAACGGTCACGCGACATCAGCGATTCTATTTTAAACATCGTGACTTAATTTCAAATCCACATGAAACATTATTAATTTCACATACCGCATTATAATTTAAAAAATACATATAACATAAAAAAATAAAATGAGTGTGAAAGTGAATTCTTCATCATGTATTCACTTGTCAATCGTGAATAGCCGCTATACTATTAAAGTATAGAGAACTGGAAAAGGGGTTGTATTTATATGAAATTTGAGATGCATACAAAGATTATTTCAAATGAAAAAGAAATGAGATTACATATAGAAGAAAATATATTTCAATTAATATTAGACGGTTATCATTTATTTGCTGTGGATGAAATGTTACCTTTATATAAATCTGATCAAGAAAGAATCGGTAGTGCAATCGTTCAAAAGTTAGAGTGGGAAGATGGGAAGACAACACTTAACTACCAACTGGTTTCATTACAATCAGTAAATTAAAAGAGAGAAAGGAAGGAAAAGATGAAGTTTTTTCATACAGCGGATTGGCATTTAGGAAAACTTGTTCACGGTGTGTATATGACCGAAGATCAACGAATTGTATTAGATCAGTTCGTTCAAGCTGTGGAAGAAGAAAAACCAGATGCCGTAATTATTGCAGGTGATTTGTATGACCGAGCGATTCCTCCAACAGAAGCAGTAGATTTACTAAATGATGTATTAAAAAAGATAGTGATTGATTTACAAACGCCAGTAATTGCAGTAGCAGGGAATCATGATAGTCCAGACCGTATTCATTTTGGCAGCAGTTTAATGAAAAAACAAGGGTTACATATTGTTGGCCAATTTCAATTTCCGTATGAACCAGTTGTTTTACATGATAAGTATGGGGAAGTGCATTTTCATTTAATCCCATATGCGGATCCAAGTATTGTAAGACATGTGATGAAAAATGAAGATATTCGGTCGCATGATGATGCGATGCGCATTTTCATGAATGAACTTTCAGAAACGATGAATCAAGAAGCAAGACACGTATTTGTAGGCCATGCATTTGTCACTTCTTCAGGTGAAGCAGAAGAAAATACGAGTGATGCAGAGCGTCCGCTTTCCATCGGCGGTGCTGAATACGTAAATAGTCATTATTTTGATAAGTTTCATTACACAGCACTTGGGCATTTGCACCAAGCGCACTTTGTACGTAATGAAACGATTCGTTATTCTGGTTCACCACTTGCGTATTCTATTTCTGAAGAGCGGCATAAAAAAGGGTATTATATTGTGGAATTAGACGAAACAGGTCAAGTGGAAATAGAAAAGCGTTTATTTACACCTCGTCGCCAAATGCGAACAGTAGAAGCGAAAATAGATGATTTATTAAAGTATCCAACAAGTGAAGATTATGTCTTCGTAAAGTTATTAGATGAAAATCCTGTACTGCAGCCAATGGAAAAAATTCGTTCTGTATATCCAAATGCTATGCATGTTGAACGTTCTATGCAAAGACGAGAATTTACAGAAACCAATGAAGTTACTGTTTCTAGACATAAAACAGATGATCTATCCCTTTTGAAAGCTTTTTATAGAGAAATGAAGGGCTCAGATTTATCAGAAGAGAAAGAACGTCTTTTCTTAGACGTATTACAAACAGTGCAGGAACGGGAAGGTGAACGAGGATGAGACCACTTCAGCTTATTATGACCGCATTTGGTCCGTATAAACAGCGAGAAGTTATCGATTTCAGCGATCTTGGCGATCACCGTATTTTTGCTATTTCAGGAAATACGGGAGCTGGGAAAACAACGATATTTGATGCGATTTGTTATGTATTATATGGGGAAGCGAGCGGAGAAGAACGTAGTGATACGAGTATGCTACGTAGCCAATTTGCTGATGATAATATATACACAAGTGTAGAATTAACCTTCCAGTTGAAAGGAAAGCAATACGAAATAAAAAGACAGCTCGGTCATAAAAAACAAGGGAATAAAACAGTTACAGGGTATGCTGTTGAGCTATATGAAGTAATAGGTGATGAGAAGGTTCCATGTGTGGATCGTTTTCATGTGACAGATGTGAACAAAAAGGTTGAAGATTTAATCGGACTTAGCAAACATCAATTTAGTCAAATTGTTATGCTTCCGCAAGGAGAATTCCGAAAACTATTAACGTCTGAAACAGAAAATAAAGAAGAAATTTTACGTCGTATTTTTAAAACAGATCGTTATAAATTAATGCGTGAATTGTTAGATCAAAAACGTAAACAGTGGAAAGACGTCTTACAAGAAAAGCAAAAAGAAAGAGAACTGTACTTCCGTAATGTTTTTAAATTACCGGTTCGAGATGATTCATTATTAGAGACATTAGTTCAACAGGAACATGTAAATACGCACCAAGTAGTCGAAGCGCTTGAACAAGAAAAAAATTGCTATGAGGCGGAAGTTGAACAATTACAAGCGCAGCAAACATTGCAAACGCAGCAATTAAAAAAAACCGAAGATCGTTTTCATACAGCTAAGTCTATTAATGAAAAGTTCAAAGATTTACAGCAAAAACAAGAGAAACAAGCAGTTTTACAAGCAAATCGAGAACAAATAGAAACAGAAGAACAACGTTTTAAACTTGCTGAACAAGCGAAACGATTATTACCATTTGAACAATGGTATGAAGAAGCGGTACAGAGTGAACAAAATGCTGAACAATTATTGAAACAAATATCTGTAAAAAAAGAAAAGACGGTTAAGGCGTTTGAACTTGCTTATGAGAAATATGAAGAATTAAAGGGTAAAGAGTCTGTTCGTGAAGAAGGTAAGAAAACTGTACAAAGATTAGAAGAGTTACAGCCAATTATTGCTTCATTAGCAGAGAAAAAATCAAAATTGCAACAGGCAGAACTTCAAAGTGGGAAATTGAAGGAAGGTATTCAGAAGTTTGAGAAACAGCTAGAAGGACAGATTTCTCAAAAACAACAAATTGCCGGAGAATTACAACAGCTAGAGGTTGCACTTGAGCAATATGTAGCAAAAGTAGAAGAGCTAACAAATATGCGGGAAGATGCAAAAGTACTAAAGCAAGCATATGACGTTTGGCAAGAAAAGCAAAAATATGAACAAGAAAAAGAAGTTGCAAATCAAAAGATGGAAGTTGCAGTTAAAGCATATGAAGAGATGGAGCATCGTTGGTTAAATGAACAAGCAGGAATGTTAGCTCTTCATCTTCATGAAGGTGAATCTTGTCCTGTATGTGGTAGCATAGATCATCCAAAGAAAGCTACAGAACGTGGAGATTCCATTGATGAAAAACAGCTAAATGAACTGCGCGAAAAGAAAACAGTTGCTGAAAAATTACATGTTCAAGTAGAAGAGAAATGGAATTTCTACAGATTACAATATGAGCAAGTAATAGATGAAGTCGTAAAACGAGGATACCGTTCAGAAGAGTTAGTTGAAACATACCGTACGCTAGTGCAAAACGGAAAACAACTAGCAGCTGAGGTAAACACATTAAAGGAAAGTGAAGAAAAACGTAAACAGCTAGCGTTAAGTGTAAAAGGATTAGAAGAAAAAGTAGAAGAATTACAGAAGCAAAAACGCGAAGCTGAGGTGATGCAGCACCGTACTGAAATGGAGTGCATGCAACTTCGTACGTCCTATGAACATGATCAGCAAAAAACCCATGAGGACTTACAAACGTTAGAAGCTTGGAAAAAACAATTTGATCAAGCTGTTAGCACACTTCGCTTTATGGAAGAGGAGTGGAAGAAAGTACAAGAAGCTTATCAACATTGGCAAAATGAAAATATACGCATACAAGCTGAGTATGATGGTGCTCTAAAGCAAGTAAGTCATGCAAAAGAAAAGCAAGAAGAGACTTTACTTCGCTTTACGACAGAGCTTGAACAAGGTGGATTTATCGACCAACAAGCTTATAAAGAAGCAAAATTAACAGATGTAGAAATGAAGCATTTGCATGAGCAAATTCAAGAGTACTATTCATCCTTAGAAGTATTGGCTAAACAAATTGAGGAACTAGTAAATGAATTAAGCGGGAAAGAATGGACGGACATTACAGCTCTAGAAGAACAAATGAAAGAGTTAGGAATTCAGCTTGATATTACAAAAGAAAAGCGCCAGCGTGCCCAAAGTGCAGTTGCATACATTACCGATTTGCATGAAAACATTAGACGAATTGATGAACAAATTCATGAAGAAGAAAAAGCTTTCCAAGAACTTGTTGATTTATATGAAGTCATGAAAGGGGATAACGAAAGTCGTATTTCGTTTGAACGTTACATTTTAATTGAGTATTTAGAACAAATTGTTCAAATTGCTAACGAAAGACTTCGTAAACTATCAAACGGCCAGTTCTATTTAAAACGAAGTGAAAGAGTTGAAAAACGAAATCGTCAAAGTGGACTAGGATTAGATGTATATGACGCATATACAGGTCAAACACGTGACGTAAAAACATTGTCTGGCGGGGAAAAATTTAATGCATCGCTTTGTCTAGCACTTGGTATGGCAGATGTGATCCAGGCATATGAAGGCGGTATTTCTATCGAAACCAT
This sequence comes from Bacillus sp. FSL K6-0042, assembly GCF_038006685.1. Classification (NCBI taxonomy): domain Bacteria; kingdom Bacillati; phylum Bacillota; class Bacilli; order Caryophanales; family Bacillaceae; genus Bacillus; species Bacillus sp. FSL K6-0042. Next base: position 836,814 of record NZ_JBBOVS010000001.1, on the reverse strand, counting down.
GTTTATCGATGAAGGATTTGGCTCGCTAGATGAAGAGTCATTAACAAAAGCGATCGATGCATTGATTGATTTACAAAAATCAGGACGATTTATTGGCGTTATTTCACACGTTCAAGAGTTGAAAAACGCAATGCCAGCAGTTTTAGAGGTAACGAAGCAGAAGAATGGTTGTAGTGAGACTCGGTTTGTGGTGAAATAATAAAACTAATAAAAAGGTTAATAGTAAATTTTAATTATGAGAGGACGTATGCTTAATAGTGGGCATATGTCCTTTTTTCATATAGTTATATCGGTATGATTTATGTTTGAAGGAAGCGTTGTTTAGAGAAAAAGATGTAAATAGTTATTTTTAAATAAATTTCTTAATAAAATTTTTTCAGAAATTTATTGAGAAATTAAATGTTCAATATGATGGTTTTTATTATAAAATAAAAATTTTTATGTAATTAATGATTATTAATTAGGAAATTTGAAAGTTTCAATTTAATTTTTTAAATCTATTATTTTCACAGAAAATAGGATGAAAAAAGTCTATATTTACAATAAAAGCAGAGATTTTTATGCAGATAAGTATGGGGACATAATAAAATATTTTATCTGAAAAATAAAAAAAGATTGACAAGACTGTTGAGAAACATTATCATTTCGGTGTACAAAAGAAAATGAAAATCATTATCAATTAATACTAAGTGAGTATTACCTAGTTTATTGTGACTGAAATTAAGATTAAATTGCACTTGACTGATAAGTTTAATATGTGTATGATTTTCGTAAATATAATGATAATGATTATCAATATCGTTATTAGTTGGTGATGTTTGTTTAAATATTTTCTTTGCACAGATTAATTAGGTTAACTTTATTAATCTGCAATTGAGAATATACAAGATAAACTAGATCGATTCGTTGTAAGGAAAGGAATTGAGAATATGGATTTCGGGGAATTTGATGGGAAGATTGCATTAGTTACTGGTGCAGCACAAGGAATTGGAGAGACTGTAGCGAACATGCTTGCGGAAAGAGGGGCAAAAGTTGCAGCGGTTGATAAGAATATTTTAGAACTCAATAAGCTTTCAGATTATCATGCAACAAGAGGCAGCTCTTTGAAAGTATTCGCTTTAGATGTGAGTGATAGTTCCGCAGTGGAAAATACAGTAAATCAGATTGAGGATACAATGGGGCAAATTGATATTTTAGTTAATGTTGCTGGTGTTTTGAAGATGAATGCAATTCACTCTTTAAGTGATGAAGATTGGGACAAGACTTTTTCTGTAAATGCTACAGGGGTGTTTTATGTATCTAGATCAGTAAGTAAACGTATGAGATCACGTAAATCTGGTGCGATTGTAACTGTAGGGTCAAATGCTGCCAGTGTACCTAGAATGGAAATGGCTGCGTATGTAGCATCGAAAGCTGCTGCAACGATGTTTACAAAATGTCTTGGTCTTGAGCTTGCGGAATATAATATTCGCTGTAATTTAGTTTCTCCTGGTTCAACTGAGACAGAGATGCAGCGATTACTTTGGATAGATGAAAATGGGGCTGAAAAAATTATTGCAGGCTCACAAGATACATATAGATTAGGAATTCCATTAAAAAAAATAGCAACGCCTTCAGAGATTGCTGAAGCAGTTCTATTTTTAGCGTCAGATAAAGCAAGCCATATTACGATGCATAATCTGTGCATTGATGGCGGCGCTACTTTAGGAATCTAAATTAAATATAGGAGGTTTAAAATAATGAATCATACAACTGCTTTAAAGGAGTTAGCCACAAAATTACTAGATGACTATAAAGCTGGATCTTCATTCTTTTTTGCTTCACCGTACCGTACAATACTTGCCGAAGGAACATTTGCAACGGTGAAACATAGTCAGGTAGAAAATTTTCCTGAGCTGGTTCATGCTGTACTAAATAATGCGAAGCAAGCTGGGCACCATAATCCCATTGTTGTAGGAGCGCTTCCTTTTGATCGTAGAAAAGCGGTACAGCTCGTTGTACCTCAGGAGAGCAGGCTAGCAGATCGTCTGCAATTTGATTTTACAGATCGAATCCAGCAATCACCTGCACTTACATATGAAATGAATCCTATTCCGTCACCTTCAGAATATATGCGTGGTGTAGAGCAAGGAGTAGCTAAAATAAAGAGCGGTCACATAAAGAAAATCGTTCTATCTAGATCGTTGGATTTGAAATCTCCAGAAAAGGTTGACATTCAAAAACTGCTTTGTGATTTAGCGCAGCACAATAAACAGGGGTATACGTTTGCGGTAGATTTACCGAAGAGTGAAGAAATAGGGAATTGTGAGGCTTCACCAAAGCGTAGTCATACACTCATAGGAGCGAGTCCAGAGTTACTTGTCTCACGGAGTGGAATGCAGGTCATTTCTAATCCGCTTGCAGGCTCTAGACCTCGAAGTAAAGACCCTGAAGAAGATAAGAGACGAGCAGATGAGTTGCTTTCTTCAGCTAAAGATTTACATGAACATGCTGTTGTTGTTGAAGCGGTAGCTGCGGCGCTTCGTCCGTACTGTCGTACATTGCATGTTCCCAAAAAACCATCATTAATAAATAGTGAAGCAATGTGGCATTTATCTACTGAAGTAAAAGGAGAATTACTAGACGCATCAGTGTCTGCATTAGAATTAGCACTTGCGCTTCATCCTACACCAGCAGTTTGTGGAACTCCGACAGAAAAAGCTCGAGAGGCTATTAACGAAATTGAACCGTTTGATCGAGAATTTTTCACGGGAATGCTTGGTTGGAGTGATCTGAATGGTGACGGTGAATGGATTGTTACGATTCGTTGTGCGGAAGTTGAAGAGAATTCCCTTCGTTTATTCGCAGGAGCTGGTATTGTTGCGGAGTCAAAACCTGAAGATGAGCTAGCTGAAACATCAGCTAAGTTTCGTACAATGCTTCGGGCTATGGGATTAAATGATGAATCTTTGAAATAGAAGTTAGGGGGATAAATGATGTTAACAGGATGCCAGGAGTGGCCAAAGGAATTTGCAGATCGATATAAAGAAGAGGGGTGCTGGCGCGGAGAGACCTTTGGAGAGATGCTGCGAGAACGTGCGATGAAACATGGTGACCAGATTGCAGTGACAAGTGGCGAAAAACACTTAAGCTATAGTGAACTGGACAAAAGAGTAGATCAATTAGCTGCAGGATTTCTAAATTTAGGAATTAAACAAACGGATCGAGTGGTTCTTCATTTACCAAATATTACGGAGTTTTTCGAAGTCTGCTTTGCGCTTTTTCGCATTGGTGCAGTTCCAGTCTTTGCTTTGCCGTCACACCGAAGTAGTGAAATAAGCTATTTTTGTGAATTTGCTGAAGCGACTGCTTATATTATTTCTGATAAACAGTTTGGATTCGACTATCGAAAACTTGCAAGAGAAATAAAAGAAAAAGTTCCAACGCTGCAACATGTAATCGTTGTAGGAGAGGCGGAGGAATTTGTAGGAATTCGTGATCTTCATATGAATCCGGTCAATCTGCCAGAAGTGAAATCTAGCGATGTAGCTTTCTTGCAACTATCAGGCGGGACAACGGGATTGTCTAAATTAATTCCAAGAACACATGATGACTATATTTATAGTTTACGAGTAAGTGCTGAAATTTGTAAATTGGATCAACAGAGTGTGTATCTTGCTGTACTTCCGGTTGCGCATAACTATCCGCTTAGTTCGCCGGGGACTCTTGGGACGTTATATGCCGGAGGGCGGATTGTTCTAGCTTCTGGGGGAAGTCCAGATGAAGCGTTCTCTCTTATTGAGAAGGAACGTGTCACAATTACAGCACTTGTGCCCCCCCTTGCAATGGTATGGCTTGACGCAATAGCTTCACGCAATAATGATCTATCTAGTCTGCAAGTTTTACAGGTAGGCGGTGCAAAGTTTAGCGCGGAAGTGGCCAAGCGTATACGCCCGGCATTCGGTTGTACATTGCAACAAGTTTTTGGTATGGCCGAAGGGTTAGTGAATTATACGAGACTTGATGATGCAGAAGATATCATTATTCATACGCAAGGAAGACCAATGTCAGAGTTTGATGAAGTTCGTGTAGTTGATGAATATGATAATGACGTAGAGACAGGTCAAGTGGGGAGTTTATTAACTCGTGGACCATATACAATCCGTGGATACTATAAAGCTGAAGAACATAACGCTAAATCCTTTACTTCGGATGGTTTTTACCGCACGGGCGATCTTGTCAAAATAAATGAGCAAGGTTATTTAGTGGTTGAAGGACGCGATAAGGATCAGATTAATCGTGGTGGAGAGAAAGTTGCGGCTGAAGAAGTTGAAAATCATCTGTTAGCTCATGCAGCGGTACACGATGTTGCAATAGTATCTATGCCAGACGATTATTTAGGTGAACGTACTTGTGCTTTCGTTATAGCTCGCGGGGAAACACCGACTGTAGGGCATTTGAAAATGTTTTTAAGAGATCGAGGAATTGCGGCATATAAAATTCCAGATCGAATTGAATTTATAGACTCGTTTCCACAGACTGGTGTCGGAAAAGTGAGTAAGAAAGAATTACGGAAGGCAATTGCTGAAAAACTTAAATCTACCATAAAGTAATAAATGACAAATAAATATTCTTAACAATTCGAAAGGAAGTGATTAGATGGCTATTCCAGCTATCTCAGTATACCCAATGCCATTAGAGTCAGATTTACCAAATAATAAAGTAACGTGGAAGCCAGATCCGAAACGTGCTGTTCTTCTTATTCATGACATGCAAGAGTATTTTCTTGATGCATATCATGCAGAGGAATCACCAAGAGTAGAACTGATTTCAAATATTCAATCTATCAGAAAAACATGTAAGGAAATTGGTGTTCCTGTCGTTTATACTGCACAACCAGGTGGACAAACGCCAGAGCAAAGAGGATTATTGCAAGATTTTTGGGGGGCGGGTATTCCTGATGGGCCTCACAAGAAGAAAATTGTAGATGAGCTCACTCCTGATGAGAATGATATTTTCCTTACAAAATGGAGATATAGTGCTTTTAAGAAAACAAATCTTCTAGAGATTTTACATGAACAAGGGCGTGATCAGCTTATTATTTGTGGGGTTTATGCACATATTGGATGTCTTTTAACGGCATGCGAAGCATTTATGGATGGGATACAACCATTCTTCGTCGCTGATGCGGTTGCTGATTTTTCACAAGAACATCATAAACAAGCTTTGCAGTACGCATCTGAGCGATGTGCAGTAACTATAATAACGAATTTATTATTAAAAGATTTACAAAGTTTAAAAGAAACGTCTGCAGCAGAAGAAAATACAGGATTCACATTACAATCGGTACGTGAACAAGTTGCTGAATTGCTTCGTGAATCACCAGCAGATATTGGAGATAACGAAGATTTATTAAATAGGGGGCTTGACTCAGTTAGAATTATGAGTTTAGTAGAGAAATGGCGCCAAATAGGTGTAGAAGTTACATTCGCAGATTTGGCTGAGCGTCCAACAATTTATGACTGGTTTAATTTGGTGTCCTCCCAAGAGGAAAAGGTGCTATCAAATACAGATAGATAAAGGGGTAAATACGAATGTCTCATTGTCAAAAGGTTCGTCATTCATTGTCAGGTGCGCAAACGGGTATGTGGTTTGCGCAGCAACTTGATCCGAAAAATCCAATTTATAATACGGGTGAATACATAGAAATACATGGTTCAGTTGATGTGAAAACATTTGAATTAGCTGTGCGTAAAGTTGTAATGGAAGCTGAATCTTTACATGTTCACTTTGAAGAAGATGAGAAAGGGCCATGGCAAGTTATCGATGATTCACCTGAATTTCATATGCATATTATTGATGTTAGTACTGAAGAAAATCCCCAAAAAGCCGCTGAAGCGTGGATGAAAGTGGATTTATCTACGCCAGTGAATCTGAAAAAGGACAAGCTGTATACGGAGGCGCTTTTTAAAGTCGCTTCCAATCGTTTCTTCTGGTATCAGCGCATCCATCACATTGTGATGGATGGATACGGATTTTCTTTACTTGCGCAAAGAGTAGCAAGAGTATATACGGCATTCATGAATAATCAATCGTATGATGAGAGATCATTTGGTTCTTTATATACCATTTTAGAGGAGGATGCTGCGTATCGTGCATCGGAGCAATTTGAGAAAGATCGTAGCTTTTGGTTAGAACGGTTCCAAGATCAACCAGAAGTAGTAAGTTTAGCGGAACGTGCTCCTAGAACATCGAAGACATTTCTACGCCAACCAGCACATTTGTCTCGTTTAAGTACAGAATCTTTGCGGAAGGTTGCACATGATTGTAATGCGAATTGGCCGGATCTTATCATTGCTGCAACTGCTATCTATATACACAAGTTAACAAGTGCAGAGGATGTAATTTTAGGTTTACCGATGATGGGGCGTTTAGGATCAGCATCGATCAATATCCCTGGTATGGTCATGAATGTAGTCCCGCTTCGCTTGTCTATAGGCTCTAATATGAGTTTTGCTGAGATTGTCGGGCAGGTTTCTAATGAGGTTCTTGATATACGTTTTCATCATAAGTATCGTCATGAAGAATTACGCCGAGATCTTAAATTATTGGGAGAAAATCAAAGGTTATTTGGTCCAATGACTAATGTGATGCCATTTGACTATGCCTTGAGTTTTGCAGGAAATCATGGGGTTAAACATAATCTTTCGGCAGGACCGGTTGATGATCTTTCAATAAATGTGTCAAACGAGTTTGGTGAAAACGGCTTAAGGATTCATTTTGACGCAAATCCTGAGGTGTATAACTTAGAAGAGCTACTAACTCACAAGAAGAGATTTATGAATTTTCTGGAAGAAGTCTCGAATCTTCAAGTAAATTCACCGATTGGAAATCTAGAGCTCTTACTTCATGAGGAACGCAAGCTAGTTTTAGCCGAATGGAATCAAACTATGAAAGAAAGTTCATTCGTAAGTGTACCTGCTCTCATTGAAAAACAAGTAAGTAAATCTCCTGATGCTATTGCTGTCGTATGTGATGGACTAGAACTTACTTATAAAGAATTAAATGAACAGGCAAATCAACTTGCTCATTTCTTGTTAGAACGGGGCGTTCAATCTAAACAATTTGTAGCGTTAGCATTTCCAAGATCTGTAGAAATGGTTATCGGGATGTTAGCAGTTCTTAAGACGGGAGCAGCATATTTACCAATTGACCCAGAATATCCAGAGGATCGAATTACGTATATATTAAGCGATGCTCAGCCTGCTTGTATCCTAACACATTCTTCTGTTTTAGGTGATTTACCGAATGAGGATCATATAACAAGAGTTGTGCTTGATAATCAGGATACAAAAGAAGAGTTAAGAGGATACCAGAAAAATAACCTAGATTCATTTGATGGAGCAGCACCCTTAAATCCTGCGTATACAATTTATACTTCGGGGTCAACAGGTAAGCCAAAAGGTGTCGTTGTGCCGATGCAAAGCTTAAGAAACTTTTTATTGGCGATGCAAGATCAATTCTCATTACATGTAAATGATCGTTTGTTGGCTGTTACAACCTTTGCGTTTGATATTTCAGCTTTAGAACTTTATTTACCACTTATTAGTGGAGCAAGCGTTCAAATTGCCCAAAAAGAAGCAGTTCAAGATTCTTCAGCATTAACAGAAATCATTCAAAAGGAAAACATCACAATTATGCAAGCTACACCAACACTTTGGCATGCGCTTGTAACAGATTATCCAGAAAGATTAATAGGACTTAAAGTTCTTGTTGGTGGTGAGGCACTTCCATCGAATCTAGCGTCTCGGTTAAAAGAATTAAATTGCCATGTTACAAATCTTTATGGACCAACTGAAACAACAATTTGGTCAACTTTCATGGATATGAATGAAGAAGAGAGTGGTACACCTTCTATTGGAAGACCAATTTGGAATACAGAAGTATATGTACTAGATGCAGGTTTACAACCTGTACCACCTAGAGTGGTGGGAGAATTATATATTGCTGGTACGGGGCTTGCCAATGGATATTTAGGAAGACCAGAATTAACAGCTGAACGATTTGTTGCTAATCCATTTGGGAAACTTGGTACACGAATGTACCGTACGGGCGATCTTGTTAAATGGCGTAAGGATGGTTCGTTAGATTATGTGAGTCGTGCAGATCATCAAATTAAGATTCATGGATTCCGTATCGAGTTATCTGAAGTGGAAACTGTATTATCTCAGCACCCTCATGTTGAGCAAGTCGTTGTAATCGTTCGAGAAGATCGACCTGGCGATAAACGTTTGGTTGCTTACATTGTACCTGATGCTGATGGAAATCTTGACCTTGCAGAAATTCGAACATATGCAGGAGGGAGCCTACCAGGTTATATGATACCGTCAGCAATTATGACGATGTCTGAATTGCCATTGACACCGAACGGAAAGATTAATCGGAAAGTGTTACCAGCACCTGACTTCAATTTACTTGTTAGTGAACGCGTAGCTAGAAATCCACAAGAAGAAATTTTATGTGATTTATTTGCGGAAGTGCTTAGCATAGCGCGGATTGGAATCGATGATAACTTCTTTGAAATAGGCGGACATTCTCTGTTAGCTTCCCGGTTAATGGGACGTATTCGTGAAACATTAGGTGTGGAATTAGGCATTGGAAAACTATTTGAATCACCTACAGTCGCTGAACTTGCTAAACAATTAGATAGCACACAGAGTGCAAGGCCAGCTATTCAGAAAGTAGAGCGTCCAAGAGAAGTTCCTCTTTCTTTTGCACAGCGTCGTTTATGGTTCTTGAATTGTTTAGAAGGTCCAAGCCCAACTTACAATATTCCAGTAGTCATTCGAATGTCTGGTGAATTAAATCGAGAAGCTTTACAAGCTGCATTTTATGATATCGTCGATCGACATGAGACACTTCGAACTATTTTTCCTAACACGCTTGGTACGTCACATCAGCAAATTTTGGAGACAAATGAGGTAAATCCTACTTTAATTGTTACGCAGACTACTGATTCAGAATTACCTAAAGTACTTGCTGAATCTGTAAGATATAGCTTTAATCTTGCAGAAGAGCCAGCTATCCGTATGGAGCTTTTTGAAATAAATCCGGATGAACATGTGTTACTTGTATTATTGCATCATATTGTAGGGGATGGATGGTCATTAAACCCATTGTCAAGAGACATAGCAACTGCGTATCAAGCACATTGTAAAGGTGAATCAGTTCAGTGGAAGTCACTGCCAGTACAGTATGCCGATTATGCCCTTTGGCAACAAGAACTATTAGGAAATGAGAGTGCACAAGATAGTCTCATTTCACAACAAATTGATTTTTGGAAAGAAGAATTGAAGGGGTTACCAGCCCAACTTGAGTTACCTACAGATTATCAACGTCCTGTGGAAACGAGCTATTGCGGAGAAACGATAGATTTTCATGTAAATCCAGAGTTACATGAACGATTATTAGAGCTTGCTCGTAAAAATGGTGTTAGTTTGTTTATGATCCTACAATCCGGACTTGCTGCATTACTTACACGATTAGGGGCTGGAACGGATATTCCAATAGGTAGTCCAATTGCTGGGCGTAGTGATGATGCGCTTGGAGATATTGTCGGATTGTTCGTAAATACACTCGTTTTACGTACAGATACGTCTGGAGATCCTAGCTTTAGTCAACTGTTAAGCAGGGTGCGTAAAGTTAACCTTTCAGCATATGAACATCAAGATGTTCCATTTGAAAGACTTGTTGAAGTGTTGAACCCTGTGCGTTCGAGAAATAGTCATCCACTATTCCAAATTATGTTAGCTTTTCAAAATACACCAGAGGCTACACTTGATATACCGAATCTAGAAACGCATCTTGAGATTAAGAGTGTTGGTTCTTCGAAGTTTGATATGACGATAGAAATAAGTGAACGTAGTACGTCTGAAGGTCAGCCAAATGGATTACATGGTTTACTTGAATTTAGTACAGATTTATTTAAGCGTGAGACAGCTCAGAAACTTGTGAGTCGTTTCATTCATTTATTAGAAGACGCAGTAGAAGATCCAGAACAACCTATTGGGCGTTTGGAAATTTTGGACGAAGAAGAGCGTCAAACAGTACTTGAAAAATGGAATGGCGGCTTTCAAATTGCGCCTGAAATGACCTTACCGGAATTATTTGAGAAACAAGTTCGCTTAACGCCAGATGCAACCGCTGTCGTATTTGAGGACACTACGCTAACTTATGAAGAGTTAAATAAGAGATCGAATAAACTTGCACGTCTGTTAATTGAAAAAGGGGTAGGTCCAGAGCAAATGGTTGCTTTAGCGATACCAAGATCTCTTGATATGGTTGTGAGTTTGTTAGCAGTTTTGAAAGCGGGGGCAGGATATTTACCGCTAGATCCTGATTATCCATCGGATCGAATTTCATTCATGCTAAGTGATGCTAAGCCTGTCTGTATGATTACGAACACACAAGTGACAATAGAGAGTGAAGAGACCGTAACGATTGTAGTAGACGATTTCAAAATAATGGAGACATTAAACAAATATGGTGAAGAGAATATAGAAAATGTGGAACGAATACAGCCACTATCACCTTTACACATCGCTTATGTAATTTATACATCAGGTTCAACAGGAAGATCAAAAGGTGTAATGATTCCTCATCAGAATGTTATAAGGCTGCTTGGGGCAACTGATCATTGGTTCCAATTTGATTCGGAAGATGTTTGGACAATGTTCCATTCTTATGCTTTTGATTTTTCAGTTTGGGAAATTTGGGGGCCGCTATTGTATGGGGGCCGTCTTGTTGTCGTACCACACACTGTGAGTCGTTCACCTAGAGAATTTTTAAATCTGCTTGTCCAGGAAAAGGTAACAGTTTTAAATCAGACACCATCAGCATTTTATCAACTTATGCAAGCAGATCGCGAAAATGTTGAATTAGGGCAGAAGCTTTCCTTACGATATGTCGTTTTTGGTGGAGAAGCACTGGAATTAAGTCGTCTAGAAGATTGGTATAGTCGTCATCCAGAAAATTCACCTAAGCTTATTAATATGTATGGTATTACAGAAACAACTGTACATGTGAGCTATATCGAGCTGGATCAAAATATTGTATCTTTACGAGCAAACAGCTTAATTGGATGTAGTATACCAGATCTTAAAGTATATGTATTAGATAATTACTTACAACCTGTACCACCAGGAGTGGTAGGAGAAATGTATGTTGCAGGAGCAGGGCTTGCTCGTGGGTATTTAGGTCGTGCAGGGTTAACTGCGGAACGATTTATAGCAGATCCATACGGGAAACCTGGTACTCGAATGTATCGTACAGGAGATTTGGCGCGTTGGTGTCAAGATGGCACATTAGACTATATCGGTCGTGTAGACCATCAAATTAAGATTCGAGGTTTCCGAATTGAACTTGGCGAAATTGAAGCCGTTATTATGCAGCACTCTCATGTTGAACAAGTAGCTGTCATTGTACGTGAAGATCAGCCTGGTGATAAGCGATTAGTTTCCTATATTGTTCCGTCAGAACATGTAAACATTGATACAGCTGAAATGCGCCAATATGTAGGACTTAGTCTACCTGATTATATGGTACCATATGCTTTCGTTATGATAAGTGAATTACCTTTAACTCCAAATGGTAAGTTAGATCGTAAAGCATTACCAGCACCTGAATTCATGGTATCTACGATAAGCCGAGGACCAAGAACACCAAAAGAGGAAATTTTATGTGATTTATTTACAGAAGTTTTGAATTTACCTCGAATTGGCATTGATGATGGTTTCTTTGATCTTGGCGGTCATTCCTTACTTGCTGTGCAGTTAATGAGCCGGATCAGGGAAGCGCTAGGAGTAGAGTTAAGTATCGGTAGCTTATTTGCGGCACCGACAGTCGCAGGGCTTGCTGAAATATTTGAGATGGGGACGAGCCAAAGTGCGCTAGATGTAATCTTACCATTAAGAACAAGCGGTGAAGAGTTACCTATGTTCTGTGTACATCCAGCAGGTGGACTTAGCTGGTGTTATGCAGGATTAATGAAGTCTTTAGGAAGCAATCATCCAATTTATGGTGTACAGGCACGCGGCATTGCAAAAAGTGAAGAACTTCCAAAATCATTAGACGAAATGGCTGCTGACTATCTTGAGCACATTCGTGAGATACAGCCACATGGGCCGTACAGGTTGTTAGGTTGGTCTCTCGGAGGAAACGTTGTTCATGCAATGGCAACTCATTTGCAAAATCAAGGAGAAGAAGTTGAACTGCTTGTTATGTTGGATTCTTATCCCGGTCACTTTTTACCAAATACAGAAGCGCCTAGTGAGGAAGAAGCGCTTATTGCCCTACTTGCATTAGGAGGATACGACCCAGATAACATGGATGGAAAACCACTTGATATGGCAAACGCTATTGATATACTTCGCAGGGACGGCAGTGCATTAGCGAGTCTGGAAGAGGAAACAATTTTGAACTTGAAAGAAACATACGTAAATTCTGTTGGTCTTTTAGGAAAGTATGTTCCAAAACAATTTCATGGAAACCTTGTATTCTTTAGATCAACAATCATACCAGAATGGTTTGATCCGATTTCTCCAGATACATGGCTTAGTTATATAGATGGGGAAATTGAACAATATGATATTGATTGCCGACATAAAGATTTATGTCAGCCAGGACCACTTACAGAAATCGGACAAGTATTAGCTAGTAGGCTGCAAGCGATGAAAGGGGTAAATAAAGTATGACGAATCCATTTGAAAACGATAACTTTATGTATAAAGTGTTAGTAAATAAGGAAGGCCAGCATTCTGTCTGGCCAGCCTTTCTCGATGTACCAGCCGGGTGGGATGTTGTTCATGAACAAGATAGTAGACAAGCTTGTCTTGCGTATATCGAATTACACTGGAGTGATATGCAGCCAAAGAGTCTTCACTCACTTGAATGCGTTTCAGTAGGGGAGTAGTAATGAATTTGAAGCTGAATCCGAAAATTGTTGTTAGTGTTGTATATGTAACGGCTATGTTTATGGCTGCTATGGATGCAACGATTGTAAATGTAGCTCTGCAAACGATTAGTCATGAACTACAAGTTCCACCTTCAGCAATGGGGACAGTCAATGTTGGATATTTAGTAAGTTTGGCTGTGTTTTTACCTATTTCTGGGTGGCTTGGAGATCGGTTTGGTACAAAGCGAGTATTCCTAATTGCTCTTTCTGTATTTACAGCTGCTTCCGCGTTATGCGGAATTGCTGATAATATTACTGCCTTAAATATATTCCGTATCATACAAGGTGCTGGCGGAGGATTATTGACGCCAGTAGGAATGGCAATGTTATTTCGAACATTTTCACCACAAGAAAGACCGAAGATTTCTAGGTTCATCGTCTTGCCTATTGCTGTTGCCCCTGCAATAGGACCAATTGTTAGCGGGTTCTTTGTGGATCATATGTCTTGGCGCTGGGCATTTTATATTAATTTACCGTTTGGAATAGTAGCTTTACTAATTGGTGCGTTATTTTTAGTAGAGCATATTGAAAAAACTGCTGGGCGGTTAGATTTACCTGGTTTTATTCTTTCCGCACCAGGATTTGCAATGTTGATATATGCAATGAGTCAAGGGCCATCAAAAGGATGGGGTTCCTCAGAAATAATAGGGACAGGATTAGGTGGACTTTTGCTTATTATTCTCTTTGTATTTGTTGAACTTCGTGTGAAGCAGCCGATGCTAGACTTATGTTTGCTGCAAGATCGTTTATTTCGGAATATGAGTCTCATTTCGTTATTTTCGGCTGCTGGATTACTGGGCATGTTATTTATATTCCCGCTTATGTATCAAAATGTATTACATGCGTCGGCACTAGAAACAGGTCTTACAACATTTCCAGAAGCAATCGGGTTAATGATTGCTTCGCAAATTGTGCCTTTGTCTTACAAAAGACTTGGGCCACGTAAGTTGATTTCTACCGGTTTGCTATGTGCAGCGATTATATTTGTTGTTTTAAGCTTCGTGAATCAGGAAACAAACCCTTGGCTGGTCCGTATTCTATTGTTTTGCATAGGATTTTTCCTAGGTCATTCTGTAGGAGCTGTACAATTTTCAGCTTTTAATAATATTCATCCGTCTTCAATGGGGAGGGCGACAACTATTTTTAATGTGCAAAATCGATTAGGTTCCGCCATCGGTGTTGCAATTCTTGCAAGTCTTTTAGCAGCTTTTGGAAATCATAATGTAAGTGAAGCAGGAAATGAGAGTGCTAGTATTGTAGCGTATCAAATGGCCCTGCTTGGTGCAGCTGTATTCCTATTCATAGCATTATTATTTGTATTACGTATTCGTGATGCGGAAGTAATAGATACATCAAAGAAAAAAACGTCAGTCCAATCAAATGAAGCTCATTCAAAAGCAGTTGCAGGTGAATAAAGGAGGAAGGATCTGCCCAGGTGTAATAATAAATCTGGGTAGGTTTCTCTATTACAATAGCAATGATGAAAAGTGAGAAGGGGAAATGCTAGTGGGGATATTTGCTGAAGGATGGAATAGGTTCCATACTTTTCTTAGTATGAATATTGGATATAAAAAGGGGAGAATTTTTATGAAAGATTGGGAGATTGTAGATTCAGTACCAGAGTTAAGAAGTCATCACTGTCAAGTATGGTGGGCGCGAATTTCAGACTTGCAATCTTGGCACTATAGTTTATTAAGTGAAACGGAGCGTGAAAAAGCAAATTTGTTCCGTCATTCTGAGGACCGAGCAAGATTTATGATTGGATGTGCAATTAGTCGATTGGTACTAGGAAAACAACTCGCAATGTCTCCGCTTCAAGTACCAATCGATCGAACCTGTTCAGTTTGTAAGCTAGCGCATGGACGTCCGCAATTACCTGTAGGCATGCCGCAGCTATCTGTGTCACATTCAGGAGAACGAGTTGCTGTTGCGTTTACAACATCTACACCTATTGGTATAGATGTAGAACAAATAAATTCTAATATTGATGTACTTAAGATGGCAGTAGGAGTATTAACAGATATAGAAATTGCTCAGTTAATGCAACTGCCAGTTGAAAGGCGAATTGAAGGGTTTTTAACATATTGGACGCGGAAGGAAGCGATACTTAAGGCTACTGGCGAAGGGTTAATGATGTCACCTTCTAATCTTACTGTATCAACTCCAGATCATTTACCGGAACTCCTTGTTTTTCAGGATAAGTCACAGCTTGTTGAGACTACAACTTTGATGAATTTGCAACCTGGCTCAGGCTATGTTGCTTCAATAGCTTTATTAAACAAAGATGTAACAGAAATGAGGCAGTTTGATGCCGGAAAGCTTTTGCAGAGTAGTAGACTTCTCCCTCATTAATGAATAGTAATACTTTAATTGACGAAGGTGTGTACGAATAATACAGATACCTAGAGTGAAAATGTTCGCTTGAGTGGTTGCTAGATTATATAAATATAGAGGAGGTGTTAGTCATGTTAGTAGTGGAAAATAGAAAAAGAGAATTGGCTGATGCTACAGTATTTAAAATGGTTAAAGATTTATTGTTTTCTAAAGAGACGTCATCTATTACGTCTTTAGAAAATATGGTGAAAGATATAGTTCAGCTCAATGTTGTGGAACAAGAAATGTTAGATAGGGAATATATTCCAAAAGAAGTAAAAAGCTTTTTTGATAAAAATGGAACATTTCTTTACCGAGTTTCATCCATTAGTTACAAAGGAAAGGTGTTATCTGAAAATCTGATTTTTACTGATACCTCACTATTACCAAGTGAAATTGTGAAAGAGTTAGAAGGTGGAAACGTTCCTATTGAAAACCTAGTTGAGCAAATGGAAGTAAGAAAAAACATACTATATCAAGGATATCAGCCTTCTGGAAATATTATTGAACTGTTTGATGGCTGCTTATTACAATCTAGTATATACCCTACGAGAAAATATCAAATCGTAAGTAACTGTAGATGCTTATTTTATATTTGTGAAGTATATCATGCGGATAATATATATGAAGTAATGAGATAAATCACAGTATAAAATAACCCAGCCTAGGCTGGGTTATTTTTATTTTACAGCTTCTTTTAATTCTTTTCCTGCCTTAAAGGCTGGAACTTTCCCCGCTGCAATTTGAATTTCTTCACCTGTTTGCGGGTTGCGACCTGTACGCGCAGCTCTTTCGCGTACCTCAAATGTTCCGAAACCAATAAGTTGTACTTTGTCGCCAGTTTGTAAAGCATCCGTAATTGTGTCAAATACAGATTGGACAGCTGCTGAAGCTTCTTTTTGTGAGATATCGGCTGTTTGGGCCACATTTTTAATTAATTCAGTTTTGTTCATTTTTTCACCTCATATTAATTTTTTTGTCTAGGTTTGTTTTTGTAATGAGTGATAGAATGTAGAGATATTGTTGAAAAGATTGATAGAATCACATTGTTATCTTAAGTTCGGTGAAAGAAGCGGAATCCCTGCAAAGTATTGATGAATTTATTTTTTTCACCTCTTTAGAAAGAAGGATTTGTATAGAAAATAATAAAAAAACATAACTCGCATGAAAGTATTTATTAAAAAAGGCATTTCAACAGAGGAAATCGAAGCTGAATATTTGTATGAATAGGTAAAGCTATATGAGGAGGGAATAGGTATATGCAGAAAGAATATTTTAGTGAACATTTTGATGTTGAGAATATAGAAGACGGTATTTATGCTGCGATTGCAAAGGAAGGAGGAGGCTCCTTAGCCAATGCCGGTTTTGTTGATATAGGAGATCAAACGATTATTTTTGATACGTTTAACACACAACAAGCAGCTGCAGATTTAAAAGAGATAGCAGAAGAAATAACAGGTCATTCTATATCATGGGTTATTAATAGTCATTGGCACGGAGACCATATTCGTGGAAATCAAGTTTTTGAAAATTGTAATATCATATCTAGTCATAAAACATACGAGCAAATGGCAGAAATTCATCCTTTCAGAATTGATAAACAGAAACAAGACATAGAAGGTTTACATACATATATACAATCCCTACAAGATCAATTCACTCAAACAAATGATGAAGGCTTACGAAAACAGATTTCATTCTTAAATCAGTTAGCGGTTTCATTACCTACACTGCAACTTGTATTACCTCAATATTCTTTCCAAAATGAATTTACTATACATGGTTCAAAGAGAACTGCAAAATTGATTACGTTAGGCGGGGGCCATTCCGTTTGTGATACGATTCTTTACTTACCTAAAGAGAAGGTTTGTTTTATGGGTGATTTGTTATTTGTGAAATCACATCCTACTTTTTTTGAAGAATCTAATCTTCAAGAATGGAAGCGTATGTTAGAAATGATTGAGGAATTTGAAATTGATAAAGCAGTACCAGGACATGGCCCTGTAGGTGTAAAAACAGACTTGAGAAAAGTAATAGAATACATTGAAGAATTAACAGTTTTAGTTAGAGAGAATACAAGTATTGATGAGGTCAAATGTCCGAGTGCTTATAAAAATTGGCATGCTCCTGAGGTTTTTACATCAAATTTAAAGTATTTAAAGAAGGTAATGAAATTATCAATTTTGCAAAGTAATGTTATGAAATAATACAAATAAAGGGTATCCCATTTCTATATGGGATACCCTTGGCATTAAATGTTGATTAACTTGCTATTTTTTTATTTGATGGTTTGAGTTTTTCAGCTTGTAAGAAACGATTTGTTTCTGCTACCACAACACCACTTAATCCAATTAGACCGATTAAGTTTGGAATAGCCATAAGTCCGTTTGCGATATCAGCGAACGTCCAAACGATTCCGAGTTTTAAGTTGGCACCAATTGCAATCATTACAATGAAGATGGCTTTATAGTATTTCACAGCACCTTGTCCGAATAAATAAGCTACACATTTTTCACCATAATAAGACCATCCTAAAATAGTGGAGTAGGCAAATAATATGATTGCAATACCAAGTATCATACTACCAGTATCGCCAAATACAGATTGGAAAGCGAGTGTTGTTGCTTCAACACCAGTTTTTCCAGATTTCCAGGCGCCTGTTGTAATTAACACTAAACCAGTAATTGTACAAACAATAAATGTATCAAGGAAAGTTCCTGTCATTGACACAAGCGCTTGTTTAGCAGGTGAATCTGTTTTTGCAGCAGCAGCAGCAATTGGAGCGCTTCCTAAGCCTGCTTCATTGGCAAATACTCCGCGTGCCATCCCAATTTGAATAGCGGAAGCAATTGTTGCACCGATAAAACCACCAGCCGCTGCAGTACCTTGAAATGCACCAGAAAAAATAAGTGAAAATGCTTCTGGAACTTGATCAAAATGATAAAAAATAATAATGAGACCAGAAATTACATAAAAGAAAGCTTTAAGTGGAACGAAAAATCCAGTGACTTTCCCGATTTTTTTTACGCCACCTAAAATAACAATCGCAATTAAGAAAGCCATTAATATACCAGTTAAAGCAGGGGGAAACGAAAAGTTTATTCTCATAGCTTCTGCAACGGAATTCGATTGCACCATATTTCCGATTCCAAAAGAAGCGGTTGTTCCGAAAATGGCAAATAAAATTGCAAGCCATTTTTTCCCTAAACCACGTTCTAAGTAATACATTGGACCACCGGAATATTCGCCGTTTTCATTACTAATACGATATTTTACCGCGAGGATTGCTTCTGCATATTTCGTGGCCATACCGAACAAGGCAGTAATCCACATCCAAAATATTGCCCCTGGCCCACCGATTGTAACAGCTGTTGCGACACCAGCTATATTTCCCATCCCGATGGTCGCGGCCATTGCTGTCATGAGTGCTTGGAAATGACTAATATCCCCCGAAGAAGATGTATCTTCTGATTTTCGAAATGCTAGTTGGTGAGCGTATAAAAGTTTACTAAACTGCAAACCTTTTAGACGAACTGTGAGAATGATTCCAGTCCCGACTAGAAGGAATAAGGTTGGTAATCCCCATACGTAGTGATTGATTTGTTCTAATACTTTACTTACTGTCTCCATCTTTATTCTCCTTTTAGAAAAAATAAAAAACCACTTCACATAAATGAAATGGTCTCTGGAGAAACAAGGAATAGAAAAATAAACCGATACAAATCGGCGTTTTCTTTCTCTTGTCTCTGTCCTTTTACCTGAGAGATTATCCACTAATACAGCGGATTTGCTCCTTCGGTGCTCTGTTTCCTCTGCACTATATGATAGGCGAGAGGGAGTCTCTCCAGAGATTCGTCCCCATGCAGTTCTACTTGTAACCAAGACCTGAGAGTTTCAAAGTTGAGTCATCAACTTTTTGCCCCGTCGGTAGATCAATTGATCTTCTCCTGAATGGTTCATCCGAATTATGTGATTAAAAACTTAATTATATTGATATGAAATGGTTTATACATAATCAATAAACAACATTATAGGTTCCTTATAAATGAATTGCAATCATTTTTTATTGGAAGATACTTTTTAACAAAAATTTTATCTCCTGAAATGGGAGGAGATTATAGAGTGAATTTATTTTTTGGTTATTCCTAATATACCTTCTAGTTCAGCTAACGTAGATAAGGCTATGACAATATTTTGATCAGCAAGACCTAAAGATTGCGCAGCATTTTCTAAACTATCTTTTAAGGGTTTCTCATTATTTAATCCTTGCGTAACAGATAATGCGGCATTTTCCATACAATTTGAAGCGGCTATAAACGTGGTTTTAAAATGACTGATTTTCTGCTTCAGTGCGGGGTCTTTCATTTTTTCTTCAGCTTTAAATATCTCCGTGTTTTTAGAAATCTCGTTGAATTGGTTTGCTATATGACTCATTTTATCTAATAGTTCAACTGTATTTATGTTATCTGGATTTGAATTTAGTTTAGTCCATGTTGGTAACCAATCTTGTTCCACGATATTATCGTAGTTTGTAGTAAGTAAATCAATTCGGGATTTTAATTCTTGTTGATAGATTTTTTTATCGACAGGTTCCTTAGAAGTTTTTATTGTTGACTCATTAGCGTAGTGTGACAAAATAATCACTCCCATGCTCATAATAATCATTATGCTAAAAAGCCAAAACCACCATTTTTTATAGAACGATTTTTTCATTTGGTATTTCCTCCTAATATGCAAAACATAAGCTGTATTAATCTATAATAACAAGTTACATAGTTAGAAGTTGTTGTATTTTGTCGAAAAAAGGAAGGGATTGAAGAAATAAATAATAATGGGATTATACAGTAAGAATTAGTAAAATATTAAATGATATTACTTTTAATAACATATAAGGATGAGGTTTTCGATGGAGAAAAAGAGACGGAAAATATACTCAAATATAATTATGGTAGTAGTTTTAGGTGGACTATTAGTGCTAATATTCATGACGAAAGAATCAAAGATTAAAGGTTTTCCAGTTCCTATGTTAGCTATTCATATTGAAGATGACAATTAAGCAGATTACCAATATATAAGTCTAATGCCTATTTCAAAAGTAAAGGGATGGGAGAACCTTGGAGAAGATGGGCATACTGTAGTATTTCAAAAAGGAGATAGGAAGGTGATTGTATTACGCTATCCAGGAGAAAATACTTATTATTTGTTTGAAGAATAGTTTAAGATATCAGTGGAATAGGACATAAACAGGATGATTACTTTGTCTATGTCCTATTTATTATTTAAGATAACAATCCGAGTTCCTTTGCATCTAGTGGAGAAAGACTTAATTTCTGAACGAAGAATGCATGAAGTGAGATTTGTTCTTTGATTTTAACCCATTCGTGATAACAGGAAAATAATGTTTGAATATCATTATTAAAATATTGTTCTACTAGTATACGAATCAATTTCGTACTTCGCCAATAATCATAAAAAGCTCCCGCATATGATCCACTTTCCGCAGACTTGCCGAACTCATTTAAAGGGTAATTACTAAATTCAGCTTGATATATGCTAATTAATTCATCTTCTACCTGCATAATTGTTTTAAATTGTTCATGTGACATCATTAGTTTTCTTGGTAAATAAAAGCATATGCCTTCTTCAAACCACATCGATTCTTCATCAATTTCATCAAAATCACTATGGAATTCTTTAGCGTGATGTACAAATTCATGTGCAGCAATAGTTGCGATGTCGAGTATATTAAGTTGCTTATAATATTGCTGAGCTTTTTTAAGTTCTTTTCCGTCAGTTACAGATAAGTAGATATTTTTTCCATACATCAATAAGTGGTGTAATATGAATCAAATCACGTGAAGTATAAGCTGGCATAGGAATATTTGAATAAACTTGTGTTGCAGATTCTAAATCGTGAAATACGATTCCTTTTGGTGGTGAGAGGATTGTAACCTTTTCTTGCAATAAAGGTATGAAGCTTTGTAATTCGTTTAGTAGTTTCAAACCTTCTGCTTCAATCTCTTGAATATGAGTTGAATCGGTTACTGAGAATGCGAGTTTCATTGTAAACATACTCCTTTTATTGGATTATTTAGTAAATATATTATAAGCATACCATGATAAAGTTTCTTTTTGTTTTTATTCTGAATCTTTTGTCTTATAATTAATTTGCATATAACACTTTATATAGAAATGAGCTGATTGATTGTCAATTATTAAGAAAATAGGTCGTTTTTGTCCCGTAGATGACACAGGATACATTATTAATGATTCACATATCAATAACATTCAACCAGTCTTTTTGAAGGTTATACAAGAAGTAAAGGATATATGTTTTCATTTGCTA
Source organism: Bacillus sp. FSL K6-0042 (assembly GCF_038006685.1). Lineage (NCBI taxonomy): Bacteria > Bacillati > Bacillota > Bacilli > Caryophanales > Bacillaceae > Bacillus > Bacillus sp. FSL K6-0042. The sequence continues at coordinate 815,104 of NZ_JBBOVS010000001.1, read as the reverse complement.
CAGGATGACCTTCATAGCATTTATATAAGAGGATCTGTTCCAAGAGGAATTGGAATAGAGGGAATTGCAGATATAGACACAATTATATTAGTTCGAAAAGATCCGAAGGCAATAGACCTGGAATGGATCGAAAGTATAGAGCAACAATTGCTTCAAAAATTTGGTTGTATATCTGGGGTGGAATTAAGTTTTTATGATGTTGAAGAAGTGTTACATTCCAGTCGTTTTTCGTTTATAAGCTTTATGATTCAAACACATGGAGTATGTATACTCGGTGAAGATATAAGATCACAGCTACCTAAATACAAAGTAAGTCGAGAATTAGCACGTGAACATCTTATACATTTACAGCCACAAATTGAACAAGCATGTAAAGAATTAATTCATAATAAAGGTAGGGAAGATATATTAGATTGTTGCCGCTGGATTATGAAAATCATAGTTAGAGCAGGATTAGCATTAACAATTGATAAAGAAGGACTTTATTCTAGAGACCTTTATCCAGCGTATGAGTTGTTTAGTAAGCATTTTCCAGAGCAAGAACAAAATATGAGGAAAGCGCTGCAATATGCAGTTAATCCTATAGACGACATAATGGAAATTACAGCATATTTAGATAACTTTGGGAGTTGGATGATAAAAGAAGCGAATTATTATTTAAATAATAGTGAATGAAGCAAAACATAATTTTATTATGTAAACAAATAGTGCCATTTTTTTAGTTATAGTAAGGGGGAGCAGCATGTTATTAAAAACGATATTTTGTCAGGTAGAAAAAGAGAAAAAGGGTTTGTTTTCAGAGGCGCAAGAGAAATGGAGAGATTTACAAAACTTAGAGGGATTTCATGGACAGTTCGGGGGCTGGGATGAAGATGAGGCCTGTGTATTTACTGTTTGGGAAAACATGAATACATATCAAACATTTATGAATGAAATGCATGATCCAATTTTTCATAATAGTAATCAAAAGGATACGTATGTATCTTGTGAAATAGAGTTATTTCAAACGTTATTTGAAATGAAAGCTACTCCGTTTACGAATGTACTTGCAAAAAATCTATTTGTCAGCGCTGCAGTTTGTGATGTGAAAAGAGGAAGGGAAGAGCACTTTTTGCATATACAAGAAACAATTTGGAATAAAGGAATGGAAAAATCAGAAGGAATGTTAGGCGGCGTTGTGGGAAGGACTCTTAAAAACTCCCATCGTTATGTAGTCATTTCTTTTTGGGAAAATGAAATGTCACATCGGCGTTATGTGAAAGAAATTTTTCCTGGATTATATGAATTAGCTCATGTAACGGAGGATGTTGAAAATATAAATGGGAAGCAAGTTGCGTGTATAAAAGAATGGTCTGTATATGAATTGTGAAAAAAGTGAATAAATGATGTTATATCTAGGGTAAATGCTTTTAGTAGTTATAGTTGTATGAAGGGTTAGTTCAAAAGTAGAAGGTGTGCAGTGAATGTATAATTGGTATGTCGTTCAATGAGACGAATTCTTTTCTTTTAAACATGAAAATTATAGAAGACGTCATATACCCTTTCATGTTAATATATTTAAGTTATAATAGGAGGCTTACCCTTTTGTATTGTACGGTAGAAGCAGTGTGAGCTTGAAATTTTTAAAGAAAAGGATGTGCCTAACTTGCGTATAAATAAATTTATTAGTGAATCTGGAAAAGCATCGAGACGCGGAGCAGATAAGTTAATTAATGAAAGAAGAGTAATTATTAACGGAAAGGTTGCAAAAATAGGTGACCAAGTACAACCAGGTGATGACGTGCGAGTAAATGGAGAGCAGCTTCGAATTGCTCGAGACCATGTGTATATCGCTTTAAATAAACCAGTAGGTATTACATGTACAAGTGAAAAGGCAGTTAAAGGTAACATTATCGATTTAGTGAATCATCCTTTACGAATTAATCACGTTGGACGTCTTGATAAAGATTCAGACGGTTTAATTTTGTTAACGAATGATGGCGATATTATTAATGAAATTTTACGTGCTGAAAATAAACATGAAAAAGAATATATTGTTTCAGTAGATAAACCGATTACGCCTGAATTTTTAAAACAAATGGCAGCGGGTGTTAAAATTTTAGGAACAAAAACACTTCCTTGTGAAATAACACAGTTATCAAAATATGAATTCCAAATTATTTTAACACAAGGATTGAATCGCCAAATTCGTCGTATGTGTGAAGCTTTAGGTTATCAAGTATACACATTAAAACGTACGCGAATTATGAATATCGAGTTGAATAATTTACCAGTTGGACAGTGGAGAGATTTAACGAAGAAAGAGAAAAAAAGATTATTTGCAGACTTAAACTACGAACCACAAGATTGGTAAAAAAGAGAGGGTAACCCGAAACAGTGAATTGTTTTGGTTTATTCTCTCTTTTTTTATCCCGCATTAATGGGCAGTAAGACCCCCACCTCAAGATTCAGAGAAAAACGAGGAAGATAGTTGGGAAATCAACTGCTCGTAAAAGCCCGATTGGTGAGGGATGATAATCAGTGGGGATGAGAAAAGCCCCCACTGATTAAAGTTTCACTTTATGTTTGGAAATCTTTTTTTATTTTTATTTTTAAAACACTTGCCAAAATAAATGGAATAGGATATATTAAATAACAATTAATGGATGTTGTTTTAAAAGCAAAGAAAAGGACACGAGTTATTTTTAACGGTTGTACAGAGAAGGAAGGAACGCTGAGAACTTCCTAACGCAAGTAGAATAACTTACCACCTTAGAGCTGCACTAGGGAAAATAAAAGTATCTAGTGCCGTGTAAGCGACGTTACCGCAAAAGAAGCCATTGTATGTTTAATATGATGGGAATCTGGGTGGAACCACGAATATAAGCATATTCGTCCCTATTATTAGGGATGAGTATGCTTTTTTATTTTTAATTTCATAATAAGCGAAGAAAAGGACACGAGTTATTTTTAACGGTTGTACAGAGAGGGAAGGAGTGCTGAGAACTTCCTAACGCAAGTAGAATAACTTACCACCTTAGAGCTGCACTGGGGAAATTAGAGTATCTAGTGCCGTGTAAGCGACGTTACCGTAAAAGAAGCCATTGTATGTTTAGTATGATGGGAATCTGGGTGGAACCACGGGTAAAAGCACGCTCGTCCCTATTATTAGGGATGAGTGTGCTTTTTTATTTATGAAATGGAGCGATTAAAATGAGAGAACAGATGATTAACATTATTTTTCCAGATGGTAGTGCCAAAGAATATGTAAAAGGAATTACTCTAGAAGAGATTGCAGCATCAATTAGTCCGAGTTTAAAAAAGAAAGCAGTCGCAGGAAAGGTGAATGACCGATTATTTGATTTACATCGAAATATCGAACAAGATGCCAAAATTCAAATTATAACTATGGATTCAGATGAAGGAGTAGAAGTTGCGAGACATACTGCTGCACATATATTAGCGCAGGCTGTCAAAAGAATATATGGCGATGTAAAACTGGGTGTAGGACCTGTTATTGAAAATGGATTTTATTACGATATGGATCTTGCTAATAGTATAGCTGTAGAAGACTTACCTAAAATTGAAAATGAAATGCAAAATATTATAAATGAAAACTTGAAGATGGAACGAGTTGAAATTACTAGGGAGGAAGCGAAAAAACTTTTTCAAGATATAAATGATCACTTAAAGTTAGAGCTTTTAGAAGCAATCCCTGAAAATGAACTTGTAACAATTTATAAACAAGGAGAATTTGTTGATTTATGCCGTGGTCCGCATTTACCGTCAACTGGTTACTTGAAAGCATTTCAATTAACTCATGTTTCCGGTGCATATTGGCGAGGAGATAGTAACAATCAAGTGCTTCAGCGTATATATGGCGTTGCATTTTCTTCTCAAAAAGAATTAGAAAATTATTTGCAGTTTTTAGAAGAAGCAGCAAAGAGAAATCATCGTAAGTTAGGAAGCGAACTTGAATTATTTATGTTTTCAGAAGAATCACCAGGAATGCCCTTTTATTTACCAAAAGGACAAATCGTTCGTAATGAATTAGAGTCCTTTTTAAGAGAAATACAACAAAAATATGATTATCAAGAAGTTCGTACTCCTATTATGATGAATCAAGGCCTATGGGAAGAATCAGGGCACTGGGATCATTATAAAGATAATATGTATTTTTCAGAAGTAGACAATAAAAGCTTTGCATTAAAGCCGATGAATTGTCCCGGACATATGCTTATATTTAAACATAAACTACGCTCATACCGTGATTTACCAATTCGGATGTGTGAATTTGGTCAAGTACATCGCCACGAATTCAGCGGTGCATTAAATGGATTATTAAGAGTTCGTACATTTTGTCAGGATGATGCACATTTATTTGTGACACCTGAGCAAATAGAAAGTGAAATAAAGTCAGTGTTAAAACAAATTGACTATGTCTATAGAACATTCGGTTTTGAATATGAAGTGGAGCTTTCAACAAGGCCTGAAGATTCAATGGGTGATGATGAGCTATGGAAGCAAGCAGAAGAGGCCCTTGAAAATGTACTGAAATCATTAAATTATAAATATAGAGTGAACGAAGGAGATGGGGCATTTTACGGACCAAAAATTGATTTTCATATTAAAGATGCTTTACAAAGAAGTCATCAATGCGGAACAGTTCAACTTGATTTTCAAATGCCAGAGAAATTTGATTTGAATTATATTGATGAAAGAAATGAGAAAAGAAGACCGGTTGTTATTCACCGTGCTGTATTAGGCTCTTTTGATCGTTTCCTAGGAATACTAATTGAACATTTCGGAGGGGCATTCCCAACATGGTTAGCTCCAGTTCAAGTAAAAGTAATTCCTGTTTCTACTCTAGTACATGAACAATATACAAAAGAAATTGAAGAAAAGTTAAAGAGCGTTGGCCTTCGCGCCGAACGAGATGCTCGTAGTGAAAAATTAGGGTATAAAATACGAGAGGCACAGCTCCAAAAGATACCATACATTCTTGTTATTGGGGATAAAGAAATGGAGAATGGATCTGTAAATGTGCGTAAATATGGTGAAGAAAAATCTGAAGTGGTTTTGCTATCTGCATTTATGGAAAGTATACGGAAGGAAGTTTATAATAAAGGATCTAAGTAATAAATCATAAATCAATCAGGTTGAAACACACTACTTTAAGTAAGTAGTGTGTTTTTTACTATCATAAAGAAATTATTCGAAGTTATTCGTCGTTAAAAATCATTTTTAACCTGTTTATCATTTTAACCGAGAAGACTCCCTCCTCTAAACGAAGTGTAGGTGGGGGATTTCAATTTGCTATTTTTGTACCTTACAAAAATGTAAGGTGAATGTAAGATAAATCGCAGGAAGATTGTAGGTAAAAATGAGAATATTAAGAAAGGAAGTTAGGGATATAAGATTTTTCTTATCAAATTCGTTATAAAAGATGTGAAATTAAAAAAATCTTAAGAATTTATGTAGGAGAAATCTAAGAAACGTATGGCAAAGTAATGATATACAAAATGGGATGGAGTGATGGGAATGGCAACAAATGTAGTGACAGTAGAAAGTGTAGAGAAAACATATGGCAAAAGAAATGAAAGCCAGTCAAAAGCATTAAGAGGGGTATCGCTTACGATACAAGAAGGGGAATTCGTTGGGATTATGGGACCTTCTGGATCTGGAAAAACGACACTACTAAATGTAATTAGTACACTTGATCATGCGACAGGAGGAAGTGTGACGATAGCAGGCACAGATATTACTTCAATGAAGGGGAACGCTTTATCAGATTTCCGTTCTCAAAAACTGGGGTTTATTTTCCAAGATTTTAATTTGCTTGAAAATCTCTCGATCTATGAGAATATTGCTTTGCCACTTTCACTACAAGGAGTGCCTTCAAGTGAGATAAGCGGGAAAGTAAATGAGGTTGCACAGAAATTAGATATTGTAGAAATTTTAACGAAATATCCATCAGCTGTTTCTGGTGGACAAAAACAGAGAACAGCTGCAGCGCGGGCTTTAGTACATAATCCTGCTATTGTATTAGCAGATGAACCAACAGGTGCACTTGATAGCAAAAATGCGAAGAGTTTACTAGAAGCGATGCAAGACTTACATGAAAATCATGGAGTAAGTATATTAATGGTAACGCATGATGCATTTAGTGCGAGTTATTGTGAGCGGATTCTATTTATTCAAGATGGGCTACTTTATAAAGAATTGAAACGCCAAGGGACACGAGAGGATTTCTATCAAGATATTTTAGGTGTGCTTGCTCATATGGGCTCAGCGACTGAATCCAAATAGGGGGCGAGATCATGTTATTGAAATTATCACGTCATAGTATGAAAAAAATGTTAAAGGACTATCTTGTTTTGCTTGTTGGTCTCGTCATTAGTATAAGTATCTTCTATATGTTTCAAACGATGGCGATTAACAGTCAATTTACAAAAGATAATAGTATGATTAACAGTATTCGCCTTGTATTTTGGGTTGGTGCTGTCTTACTTTCCTTCATTACGGTCTTTTATATCGTATATGCGAATTCCTTTTTACTTACATTGCGCAGGAAAGAGCTTGGTATGTATATGATGCTCGGTGCAAAGAAGAAAAAAGTAGCTCAGTTATTATTTATCGAAACATTCGGTATGGGAATTATCAGCATTATTATTGGGATTATTGTAGGAATATTACTAGCAAGTGCAGCGGGGAATTTTTTAATGAATGGCTTAGAAATTTCGGCGAAAGGCTATGCACCATTTTATTTACCTGCAGTTCTTGTTACATGTGGTTTCTTCTTGATCTTATTTATTATTACTGGATTTATCAATAGTATACGGTTATTGCGTAAAACTGAACTTGAGCTACTTCGTGAAGATGAAACACAAGATGCAATAGAAAAGAGTAAACGTCATGTTATCATTTTTACTGTAATGGGAGTGTTACTGTTAGGGACAGGATACTATTCTATACTGCATATAGACAAGTTACGTGAAATAGGATTTATACTAGCAACGGGTGCTACAACGATAGGGACATATTTTATTTTTAGTTCATTGTTACCATTGTTTGTAACAAAGTTAAAAAGCAACAAAAAACGAAATGAAACAGGTTTAAATAGTTTTACATATGCTCAGCTTCGTTTTCGAATAAATAGTTTATCTCGGGTACTTGGGACTGTCGCGATGCTAATTGCGCTTGGTGCAGGGGCGATGACAGCTGGAATGGCTTTTCAAAAAAATGTTGGTATTATGACGGATTTTTCTCGAGTCTATGATGCGACAATTCATGATCCGAATGAAAAAGATATAGCGGCATTAAAACAAATGAAAATTGTAGAGCAACGAACTTATAAATATAAAGTGGACGGGGAAGCAGTCTATTATTTACGAGAAGATTTAACTGCAAAGCCACCACTCATTTCTGATCATCAAGATACAAAGAATGTCAAAGAGCCTGTACGTAAACGTGTAAAAGAACCATTAACGGAACCTCTTTATACATCTATGGAAGCACCTGAGGCAGCAAGTAAACTTCCACATATGCCAAGTGATTGGAATGATGCAATCATAAGGGAAGTTCAAGTTACACACAATCAATTCAACGGGAAACCTGTTCGAATTGCAGATAAGGACCATTATAAAAACATTCAAGGAACGGAACATAGTGTCACGCTAGTGCAAGTGGATGACTTACAAAAATATAAACCGTTGTTAATAGATATTGATCAACGACAAAAAGAGTTAGTAGAAAAAGCAAAAGGCGGAAAAGTAGAATTATATACAAAAATGACAACTTATCAATTTATGAATAGTTTCATGAGCGGTACGATGTTTATGGGATTCTTCCTTGGAATTGCATTCTTAGCTATGATGGCGAGCTCTCTTATGTTTAAAATTTTAACAGGAGCTTCTCGTGATGTACGTCGCTATGAAATGCTTCGAAAAATTGGAGTGCGCCGTAGTATGTTGTCGCGTAGTATCTATAAAGAAATTTCATATCTCTTTATCTTCCCGGCTATCATTGGTATTTCACATATTTTAGTAGGACTTAACTTATTCCGTCTCTTCTTAGTTGATCCGTTTGTAAAAGTTTGGATGCCGATTGGAATCTTTCTTATTATTTATGTTGTATATTACTGGATTACAGTTCAATTGTATAAGAGTATGGTTCTTCCAAAAGAACAAGTTGCAAAGTAATACCGAATGAGGTAATTTGCTGGCAGAATGAAAAACGCGCTTATGAAGGATAAGTGCGTTTTTTTTATTTTTACTTTTGACGATACACAGCGGAAAATATAATATGGAATATCTTAGAAAATATTATGTTTTTTATTCTGAATTTTCTATTTATATTTTGTTTTAAATTATATAATTAGGTAGTAATAGAATTGACAAAAGGAGGGTGTCATGTGTATGCAAAAGGAAGAATGGATTCAAAGATTAAGAGAAGGGCGTTATTATGTATCTTCTTATGAAAGTATTATGAACAAGATACACAAGCGTCCTAGTCGCATACCTGGGGTACTGGTTGCATTCGTATTATTAATCATCTTGCCAGGGTGGCTATTTAGGTATAATGATACAAGTAGTATGTTTATAATGTGGGCTTCCCTGATTGTACTCGTTGCTGTGTGGCCATCTATGATAAGTATATTTAGGAAAGTTACAGCCTCTAAATATGATCCTCAGATTCAGGAATATGATCAAAAATTTCAAAGGAGTGTACCGATTCCAATTAAGTATTTTACAGTCAAAAAAATTGATGGATGTATTGCCGCACTAGAGAGCGGAGCAGCAGATGATTTAAAAGAAGCTTTAGCGGTATGGCAAGTTACTGAAACGAGTGAAGCACAGCGAACTTTGTTAGAAGAGCAAAATATTCTTTTGAAAAAACAGATACGTGTGACAAAAGAAGCAGCAAGTGCATCAAGAGATGCGGCAAGTGCGTCACAGGAAGCAGCAAACGCTGTAAATCAACTCAGTCGTTAGTAATAGAAAACATAAAAAATACACCTTTATAGGTGTATTTTTTAGATTGGAAAACCACCTATATATTAGAGGGTTCTCTCAAGAATAGTGTGTCATATAGGGATAGCTGTATATATATGTTTTCAAAAAATGTATAGATATTCGCAACCTTTGCTTGTATAACGATTGATATATAGTTGAGGAACACCGCCACCATTCTTATGCGTCTGTTAGCTCCTAGAAGGATAAACTGTCTTTTAAATAGTTTTTATAACGTAAGTTACAAAGCGCTTTCTATATTTGTTAAACAATCTTTGACTAAACTACAATTTCAATCTCAAAAAATATATTTTACATTTTTTGAATTTTTTGTAAAATGGTATTATGATTTAGAGAGGAAGAATGTGATGTTACTTCGAGTTGGAAAGTGGTGGGGGATTACTTTTTTGCAACTATTTGCTGCACTGGGATGTATTCTTTGTTTAGGGGCACTCCCGCGTTTATTTAAAGGATTACAAATAGATCTTGTTGGATATGGAAAAGCAATTGTATATCTTGGTGATAAATTGCTTCATCCAAGGGAGATTACGTATGGGTTTCGTGACTCACGAATGTTATTTCCGCAAATTTGGATGCATTATATGGAGACGATGCTAGTATTTGTTTCGTCGTTTCTACTCTCTTTATTAATAGCATATCTTCTTGTTGTATGGGTACTGCAGCGGTCCCATACTAGGCAACGCATATGGAGCGGGATTTTCCTTATACTTGAAAGTATTCCGGATATTTTACTCATTTTATTATCACAACTTTTGGTAGTGGTGGTGTTTCAAAAAACAGGATGGATGCCAGTGAAGTTTGCAGGGATTTCGGGAGAAAGGGTGCGTCTTTTACCGATTTTATGCCTTACATTGCCCACGACGTTATTATTTATTAAATTATTATTACTTCGCTTTAGAGAGGAGTTAGAAAAAGACTATAGTTTATTTGCGAAAAGTAAGGGATTAAGTTTACGGTATATATTAACACATCATATTTCAAGAAATGTGTTACTTACTACGGTTTACTATGCAAAAACGAATATTTTATTCATGTTATCAAATCTTTATATCATTGAATGGCTCTTTAATACATATGGCATGTTTGTATTCGTAAAAGAAAATTCGAAAATAGAAGTGTTTACAGTGTGCTTAGTTTTATTATATGTCCCAATTTTCTTCTTATTTCGCTTGTTACATACGCTCATGCAAAATGTGATAAAGGAGCGTGTGTAATATGTGGCAAACGTTAAAACATGACATGAGATTTTGGGTTGGTGTTATTTTTTTAAGCGGGCTTATGCTTGTCAGTATCGGAAATACTCTATTTTTCGATGGAGAAATTCGAGAAATAACGATGTTGTACAACGAAAAAGGACAAGTAGAAGCAGCGCCTTTTCCTCCATCATCTCAGTTTTGGTTTGGGAGTGATAGTAAAGGGCGTGATTTATTCCAGTTAATAATAGAAGGTGCAAAATGGACAATTGGTGCAAGTTTACTTGTTGCAATTCTGCGAGTTATCATTGGAGGAGGGTTAGGTTTACTTCTTGGTATGTATAGTAAACGTTCTTTTCCGGTTATTTCCTCATTTTTTGATCCATTTAGTATAGTTCCAATGATCATGATTTCGTATTTTATGTTAAGAGAGGTTTTATTCTTTGAAAATGGTACTATTCCAGTTCCTTTCACAATGCGAGTTCTATTTCAAATTAGTATTCTCACATGCTTGGCTGTGCCGACTGTCATGCTGTATACGGCGCAAGAGGTGCAACGTGTAAAAGGGGAAGAGTTTATGATGGCAGCAACAGTTCTTGGTGGAAGTAAATGGCATCAATTATGTCGGCATGTCTGGCCGCATCTTTTGCCATCTTTTTTCTTACTGGTTGTGCAGCAATTTGTTAGTATGTTATTACTATTTTTACATCTTGGTTTACTCCATTTGTTTTTTGGAGGAACTATATCATATAGCGGTGATGCAGATAGTGTGACGAAGGAGTGGACAGGACTGATTGGACAAAATTTCCGTCATTTGACCACACATACTTGGATCGTTCTTGTACCGGTCTTTTTCTATAGCCTGACAATTTTGGCAGGAAATCTTATAAGTAATAGTCTACAAGGGGCGATTGGAATAGGAAATCTGAGAAGAAAGAAAGTAGAAAAGAAAGAAGAAAAAGTTGAAAAACAGATGAAAAGTGAAAGAAAAGATTTTTCTTTTCACCAAGAAGTGTCTAAATAAAAAGATAGATGAGGGCAAACTGTTCTCATCTATCTTTTTTTCATTTTACAAGGGAGGTAAATCGATTTTTCCTTCTTCGAATAACTCTTTTAGCATATGCTTCGTATATCCAGCCGCTTGCCCAAATGTAATTTTTGCAGGCATTGGTGCTTCATTTACGTCTACTACTACATCAATAATACAAGGCTTATTTTGCTTAACAGCATTTTCAAAAGCAGGAAGCAATTCATCAATATGTTCTACTCGGTATCCAACTCCGCCACATATTTCTGCATATTTTGCAAAATTAGGGTTTGTTAAATCTGTACCAAACTCAATATTTCCCATTACTTCTTGCTCAAATTTAATCATAGCGATTTTATGGTTATTTAATACAACAACAATAATTGGTAATTTATACTTAACGGCAGTGACAAAATCATTCATCGTCATTCCAAATCCACCATCACCACAAATTGCAAAGACTTGTTTATCTGGATAAGCAATTTTGCCAGCAATTGCGCCAGGTAGACCACATCCAAGTGTAGCGAGCCAACTAGAGATGATAAACTGCTGATTCGTCATCCGAAAATGACGAGCAGCCCATACTGTGACATTTCCAACGTCTACTGATAAAATTGCATCATCATGAGCAACATGTTGTAAGGCATGCATCACTCTTTGTGGTTTAATTGGAGTAGAAGAGTCCTCTTCTTGATTATGCAATTTTTCTTCCCATTTCTTCATCAGTTCTTGATGATATTCTAGGAATGAATGATCCGTATGCTTCTTCACATTTTCTAAAAACCATTTCAATGTTTTATCTGCGTCACCAGCTAATCCGATATCTGTCGCATAACGTTTTCCAATTTGCGCAGGGTCCGTATCAATGTGAAGCGTTTTGGCTTTTTCAGGTAAAAAGCCAGTGAAAGGATAAGAAGTACCAACCATAATTAATGTATCCGCATTCTTCATTGCTTCGTAAGACGGTTTTGTCCCAATTAACCCTAATCCACCTATACAAAGAGGATGTTCATCAGGAATAATCCCTTTTGCTGGAAGTGTTAAAACGATTGGGGCACCAATATGTTCTGCAAATGCAAGTAAAGATTCCTTCGCATGTTTTGCTCCTTTTCCAGCTAAAATAACAGGTTTTTTTGCGTCATTTAATGCTAGTTTTGCTAACTTTAGATCGTCCTCTTGCGGAAAGAGTTCGGGTAATGTAAAAGAAGAACTTGTTATACGTGCACCAGCTTCCACTTCAAATTTCGGAACATCATCTGGTATGGTAAGAACAGATACACCTTTCTTTGTATATGCCATACGAATCGCTTGATTTACAACCGCAGGGAGTTGTTCAGCTGACATAATTCGTTGATTATAAACAGCTACATCATCAAACATTCTTTCTAAGTTTACTTCTTGGAAGAATCCAGTTCCAAGTAAGTCTGATTCAACTTGCCCTGTAATTGCGAGTACCGGTGCTTGATCTAGTTTCGCATCATATAATCCATTTAATAAATGAATAGCTCCAGGACCAGAAATCGCCATACAAACGCCGAGTTTTCCTGTTAATTTTGCATAAGATGCAGCCGCTAATGCACCGGCTTCTTCATGGCGAACTTGAATGAATTTAATTTGGTCTTGTTTTTTTCGAAGTGGCTCAATAATTGAGTTGATTGAATCCCCAGGCATACCGTAAATGTGATCAACGCCCCATTCGATAAGCAAATCAACAAGCGCTTCACCCGCTGTTTTACGAAACATAATAGATCCTCCTTGTGCATTGAGATACTATTATGTTTTGGATAAATAGGTAAAATATACAAAAAACGAATCCTTATTTTAATGATGGTCAGCGAAAAGAGTAAAAACGGTTATGAGTAAAAATCCACTAATAGACCAAGAAAGGAAGGGGAAAAGAGAAAGGTGTTTTTTAGCTTTCCATAACATCTCATGTATTGTGACATAACCTAAAGAACCGATTGCACTCCCCATTATGAGTCCTTGTAAGTGAATTGCTTTCCCGTTCATCATAATCCCAAAGAGTGTACCAGTGCCGAGGATAATTGATAATAACAAAATTGTTAATAGAAATGAAATATATTTATGCTGTGTAAATAGAAAAGGAATGATTAAGGCTAACCCTTCTGGAATATGGTGTATGACAATCGCAAATAAGAACGGAATTGCAGTTTCGTTATGACTTGTAAAGGCAGTACCCAATGCAAATCCGCTCGGCATATTGTGCATAAAAATAGCGAAGGAGAGAAATAAAAAAGTTTGCCATGCTTGCTGGTCTTTTTTATGTATGATAGGGTGATGGCAATAATTATCTAGTAAACTCATAATTAATATACCAATGGAAATTCCAAGCAGAGGACCAATAATTTCATAGCTTGAAAAAGTTTCTGGAATGATTTCTAGTGATAATAATCCAAATAAAATGCCACCACATAATGCGTATAAACGGTGCATTTTTTCTTCAATAAGTTGCCGCGTTGCCAGCCCGACAGCACCACCTAATAGTAATCCACCAAACGAAAAAAACGTAACGATCATCGGAATCCATAATCGTTCCATAGAATCACACTCCATTTTTATAGCCTTCATTTTCAGCTTACTGTGTGAAAGGGGAGATTAGTCCAAATTATTTTGAAGTAATTGTAGAGAAAGTAAAAAGGTGTCTGTTAATTTGTTTTAATTCATATATTAATATTATGAGATAAAAAGAAAAGAGGTATTGATTAGCAGGCGAAGTGGAATTTATCAGGATATGAAAATAAAAATATAAGATAATGGATGGCAAGATTTTCAAATTAGTGGTCAGGCGTTGTTTGGCGATATATTAGCCTTTATTGCAGCTGGTATCATAACGGCTTATTTCTTTTTCGGTCAGCATGTTCGTAAAAAGCTCTCTCTAGTTCCATATTCAGTTATTAGTTATGGGAGCAGTACATTATTTTTAGGAATGTTTGCTTTCAGTCAGAAAGCATCCTTCTTCAATTATTCCGCACAAACATCTAATCTAAATGTACCGTGCAATTATATAATTCTGAATCCCATCCGTGCTCTATTTTTATAATTTTAGTTATTGATGTATTTTTAGGAGATTCTATCATGCTCAAATGAGGTACTAGTTCTTTGAGAAGGTGCTTAATGAATGAGCCATGACTAACGATTAAGATGTTTTTGTTAGGGTATTTATATGTAATTTCTTCAATAAAAGGTATAGCTCTTGCTTTAACACTGTCACTACTTTCTATTCCTAAATCAAGTGCTCTCCAATTATCTCCCCACTTCGAAATTCGTTCATCTTCGGTTGTTCCTTCAATTTGTCCACCGCTTACTTCGCGAAGTCTAGGGTCTAAATAGATTTCTATATTTTCAATGTTTTTTTCTATTGCCTCAGCAGTTTGTTTCGCTCTTAATAAATCGCTAGAATAGATTAAATCCCAATTTTCTGTAGCTAAACGTTCTGCAAGTTTATAAGCTTCAGATAATCCAGCTTGATCAAGTGGAATATTTGAATTTCCTTGTGCTCTACCTTCTTTATTCCAATGTGTGCTGCCATGGCGGATAATACCGAGTGTAGTCATATGAAAACCTCCAAACTATAGTTTTTAGAAAAATAAAAAATCATTCCGTTATTATATGATAATTCAGGAAATAAGAAAAGGAAACTTTATATTTTCTATATAAAAGTTTTAAAAATATTGTTATGCAAACAGATGAATTAGGAGATTTAAAGATAAATGCAAGTAGGAGTTTTGCGTAGTATAAAGAATCTATATTGTATTAGTTGAAAAGGAGGTAATGTAATGGAAGTTACGATTCGTGCAGTGGAGATACAAGATGCTAGAGCAATTCATCGTATATGCATACAAAATGATGTTTTACCATATATGGTTTTCTTGCCTAGTATGCGAGTGGATGCGATGGAAAATAGGATTCGAAATCTAGCGCCGAATCAATTTGAATTTGTTGCTGAGTATGATGGAAAAGTCGTTGGGTTTATTGGTTTAACGCAAGGGCAAGGACGAAGGTCACATTCGGGAGATTTATTTATCGGTGTAGATAGTGAATATCATAATAAAGGCATTGGGAAAGCTTTGATGACGAAAATGCTGGATCTTACAGATAATTGGTTAATGCTAGAGAGAGTAGAACTTGGTGTTTTGGAAATAAATCCTGGTGCAAAAGTACTATATGAAAAATTTGGATTTAGGGAAGAAGGTATAAAAAAGGGGAATCTAAAAGCTCATGGTAAGTTCATTGATGAAATTATGATGAGTCGTCTTCGGCCCAATGGTTTAATTGTACATAATTAAAAATTACAAGAAAAAGAATGCTTTTTTTGTAAAGCATTCTTTTTCTTGTAATGGGGAGTAGCTTTTTCTTAAAGATGTAAGATTTACATAAACATAACACTTTTACTTATTATGTAAGTAGTCTATACTAGAGTACATATATTTTTAAATTGGAGCGAGTAAATAAAACATGGAGCTGAGAAAATTAGAACATATCATTGAAGTGAAAAAAGAAGAACTTTTTGCACTTGTTTCAAATTATGGATTTCAACACCAAAAAGTTCTTGAAATGAGCCAGGAATTAGACAAGTTAATAAATTATTTTATGTTATTAAAATAAAGAGCGGTCACTTTATACAGAAATAATGATTAAGTGATAGTTGGTTATTTTAATTGTTAGTTTATTAGCTGTAAATATTAAAAAGTATAATTATTTCCTTATTTAAATATATCTTCTAACATCATTAAGCGTTACGAACCTCATTTTAGAATCTCATCATGTTATAAACACTACTGTAATATGAAGTATGTTTTATTTAAATATTTTAATGAAAGAAAGTAAATAGATTAGCGATATTTTTGTTTATGAAAAGACCACCAAGTAAAATGAAATCATTAACTTTTGTTGATGTTTTTCCAGTTCAACCATAGAATTGAGAAGAAACCTTACAACAAGAATCTGTGCATCATAAAAAATGTTTGAAAATGAAGAAGTAGTTTCGTATATGAATGGAATTCATGAGAATAGTGCTTGGAGAACTTTCATTCAATTATGAAATGAAACGAATCGTTATCCTTTTTGTGGAACTAGTGATGTTTTTAATCTTTAAGTGCCTGCATTATGTATTGCTGGAGGGAGTTCGGAGGATGAGTCTTCAGCTGCTATATCTTTTAAACAACTAAATTCTGAGATTCATATTGCTATGTTTCCTTTTGCTTAATCATTTAGTGCATAATGATCAATCTGAAATGTATTCACATACATTGTATACCTTTTCAAGAACTTTGAAAGTTGCTAGTCGAAAAAGCTGATTTTTGGGTATAATAATAAAGGAATTTATTTATAGTATCGGTTAGGAGCGTAGCAGGTATGAAAACAGTTGTTGTCATAGGTGGAGGTATTACAGGACTTTCTACTATGTATTATTTAGAAAGATTAAAAAAGGATTACGATATAGATTTGGAATTAATCCTTGTAGAACAGAATGAATATTTGGGCGGGAAAATTCACAGTGTGAAAGAAAAAGATTTCATCCTGGAAACAGGAGCCGATTCAATCGTTGCACGAAATGAAAATGTTATGCCATTTGTAAAAGAACTGAATTTAGAAGATGAAATGGTATATAACGAAACAGGTATTTCTTATATTTACTCAAATGATACGTTACATCCGATTCCTGCTGAAACAGTATTTGGTATACCGATGAGTGTAGAGTCGTTATTTAGTAGTACGTTAGTTTCAACGAAAGGGAAAATCATTGCACTGAAAGACTTTATTACAAAGAATAAAGATTTTACGAAAGATACATCACTCGCTGTATTTTTAGAAAGTTTTTTAGGAAAAGAGTTGGTTGAAAAACAGATTTCCCCCGTTCTTTCAGGAGTGTATTCTGGTAAATTGAATGAGCTTACAATGGCTTCTACACTACCATATTTACTTGATTACAAAAATACATATGGCAGTATTATAAAAGGTTTTGAAGTAAATAAAAAACAATTTCAGGCTGCTGGGAATAAGAAGTTTTTATCATTTAAAAATGGACTTTCTACGATTATTAATCGTTTAGAAGAGGAATTAGCTGAGACAGATATACGAAAAGGAGTAACAACGACGAAGGTAAATAGAGTTGATGATGAATATGAAGTTTCTTTTTCAAATCAAGAGACAATAAAAGCTGATTACGTTGTTATAGCTACTCCACATGATGTTGCACAAACATTATTAAGTTCTAATGAATTAGATGATGATTTCAATAAACTAAAAAATTCTTCGCTAATTAGCATTTATTTAGGGTTTGAAATAGCTGATGAACAATTACCGGTAGATGGAACTGGTTTCATTGTTTCAGAAAATAGTGATTTACTTTGTGATGCATGCACGTGGACAAGCAGGAAATGGAAGCATACATCAGATAAACAAAATTTATTGGTGAGATTGTTTTATAAAAGTTCGAATCCTGCTTATGAAAAAATGAAACATAAAAGTAAGGAAGAATTGATTCAAGTTGCCTTATCTGATATTGAGAAAAGCCTTAGAATTCAGGGAGAACCGCAAATTGTTGAAGTTACGGACTGGAAAGATTTAATGCCAAATTATCATTTAGAACATAACCATGCAGTTCAATCTTTAAATGAGAAATTATTAGCTGTTTTTCCAAATATGTATCTAGCTGGGGCTTCATATTATGGTGTAGGTATTGGAGCTTGTATAGGAAATGGAAAGAAAACGGCAGAGAAGATTATAAAAACATTGAATAATCACTTTGAATAATGTAGTCTTTATATTTTTGACGAAATCCCTCTCTAGTATAAGAGTGGGATTTCGTCTGTTTTTTACTAAAAATTGTATCTATCGTTTACTTTTTAATTTTGATTAGAGTTTCTGCACGTTTCGTTTTATTTTCTGTAATTGTTAATGTGACGTTACCAGCTTCTTTAAATGAATAAGGGGAGAGTTGATAAATCTCTTTTATGTTATATTTTTCTTTTATTTCTTTTGTGGATGTATTTTTTATTAGGGAAATATTCGGTTTCTTTTTCTTTTTTGATTATTTGTTCTGAGAAATAACCAAATTCACCAATATCACCTGAAACGATATATTGTGTATTGTTTATTTTAATGTCTAGCAAGGAAGGTTGATAAGTGGCTGCGTGATAAAATCCATATGTAAGTGATAATACCGAGGCGATTACAAGCCCAATTATAAATTTTTTCAAGCTGTTTCCTTTGAAACTTGTCATCATCGCCGAGTTTGGTGCGAATCGCTGTGCGAATAAAAAAACAAGTGAAATGAATAAGAGGACAATGCCTATAAAAATATACATGATTTTCAATCACCTCCGTTAATACAACTCTTATCTCCGAATAATAACGTGATGTATTGTTCACTAATATTTTAACATAAATATCCAATTAATATTGGATATAGGGAAGCTTTCGAGAAACAAATGTATATAGTTCATTTTTAAAGAGATGCTTGTTATATTAATCACCTCTTTAAATGAAGAAACATTAGTTTTTATTTTTATTTGTTAATTCCATTTTCCGTGTTCCAAATAATAGTAGGAATCCGATTATGGTAATCATAATGATTGCAGTTACTATTAAATCAGTAAACATCAGATTTTGGTTTTGAATTTCTTTTCAGGTAAGTGTTAGGAATACTTGATTCATTGGTATGTGATTGATAAAACTACTTAATAAAATGAATAGAACTAAACAAATTTGGCTGATAATACTGCCTAGTTTAGAACAACGATTACGTAATAGGAGGCTAGAATCTTTAAATGATTCAGTGGCATCATAAGCAAGGCGATTTAATTTTCTAGCTTGAATTGATGAGAAAAAGCCTACTAACAAGCCACTAATCGTAATTGTCCATGGTGTTGTAGTAAATAATAGCCCTAAAACAGAGCCCATATTGATTACAGTTAATGGGTGATAACGACTGAAACGATTAATCATGCTGTTCCCTATAAATAAGGATAAAATGACACCTATTCCATACGGTAGATAAATACCGTAAATCATGAAAGTACTACTGTTTTGAGATAACGCAAAAAAGGTTCCTTAAAGTAAGTAGAAACTAACAGTCATTCCTTGTGTGAATGAAAAAAAGTAAATGTACTTTGGTAATTGAAGACGAAACTTTAATTTTGTAATCATTAAAGCGAGAACCGCTACTGTAGTAAGGATACTACTAAGTAAAAGTACAATGAGAATTTGAAAATTTGTTTCACGAGTAGCTTTCATAACAAAAAGTAGTACGGTAAATAGAATAAATAATACAAATGATGGCACTGAAAAATGGGAAGAGTCCGGCATAGAAATTTGGTATTTTGGCGTATGTATTAATGAAAATACTTATTTATATGACGTAATTTTTTTCTAATCGTCAAATCCTGATTCGTGAAGGTTGAATAAATTTTACTAATGGAAGTCACGATTTATTTGGCTATGCCCACTTATATTGATTATAGCATGGAGCTGGAAAAATCATCAAAAAGGGGAAAAGGATATAAAATATTTATATAGTATTTTTTGTTTGTAAAGAAAATTCACATATGTTAAAATACCTGAAAGATAATAATTTAGAGTATTAATTCTGTTAGATTTAAAACGAATTAAATATTGTGTATAAACCGAATAAATTAAGAAAACCATGGGGGAAGCCTGTTTCATCTATTTAGAAAACAGGCTTTTATTTATGATGAAACTTCCGATTGGAGAAGCTTTTTCTGATATAATAAATCAGTAAAAAGAAAAGGAGGATTTCAATGGCATTTCCTGTTTTAGAAACAGAACGGTTACGTTTAGTTGAAATTGATCAATCTTATTGTCAAAAAATATATGAAATCTTTTCGCTTGAAGAAGTAACGCGTTATTATGGAATGAATTCCTTTACAGAATTTGGTCAGGCTTCGCGTATGATTGAATCTTTTTCAAAAAATTTTTTTGAAAAACGTGCAATTCGATGGGGAATTGTATTGAAGGAAACAGGTATTTTAATTGGTACAATTGGATTAAATAATTTACAACTTTGGAGTAAACGTTCTGAGATTGGTTATGATTTACATCCTTCTTACTGGAGAAAAGGCTATGCAACGGAAGTTGTGCAAAAAATCATTACTTATAGTTTTCAGGAGCTAGGGATATTCAGAATCGGTGCAATTACATATCCTGAAAATGTAGCATCTTGTAAGATGTTGTCCAAAATAGGATTTCAGAAAGAAGGACTATTAAGAGGGTATATTCATCAAGGAGATCAACAACGAGATGTATATATATATTCTATTATACGAACAGATTTAGAAAAGAACCATGAGATATAGTACGCATGGTTTTTCTATTATAATTAGATAGTAATGAAAAATAACGAACCCCTCTTATCAAAAGATAAGAGGGGAATGAAGCAATCAACCTAATTTAGGTAATAAACGTTCTCCGCTTTTCATGCTACTTTTACATAAAGGGCATTTTGGCTCTTCTTCAAATGAAAAGTTCTTTCTCATCCATCCTAAACAATCCTCTGATTCACATTCCCAAACAGGGGTTTGTTCTGGTGGTACTTCTGCTACATCGTTCTTTCGATTGCGATACATGTGACCACTCCTTTTATGTAAAAATTTTAATTATATATTAAAAAGGTTGTTAACCGTGCGATGGTAACAACCTTTTTATTGTTTAAATTATAGCTTTACAACGTTTTTAGCTTGAGGTCCGCGGTTGCCTTCTTCAACTTCGAAGCTAACTTCTTGACCTTCGTCAAGAGATTTGAAACCTTCGCCAGTGATAGCTGAGAAGTGAACGAATACATCGCTACCGTCTTCAACTTCGATGAAACCGAAACCTTTTTCGCTGTTAAACCATTTTACTTTACCTGTTAATGTCATGGTAAATGCCTCCTAAAAATAAGAAAAATAAATTACAATATGATCCGTCTTATTTCAACGAAAATAAAAATTCACATATTATCAAAAAACCATTAGGAATACTTATTATTCTTAATAGATGCTTGATAATATGTAAAGTTAAGCTTTTATAAATTTGGCCTTAAGACCTATCTTACAACAAATGGTGAGAAATAGCAAGTGTTGTAAGGAAATGGGATATTTTCAAGGGCGAGCGCTTCAATAATGCTATTGGTATAGGGAGTTGATCGTATTTCATGTAGCTAATTTTTTTATTAACAAGATAAAAGATATTCACTTTTATGTATTATTCCTGGCTCGAAAATATGTGAAAATACTCCAGATGATTACGAGTGGCATCCCTTGTTATATTTTTTTATTTATGGATATGAATTTTAAATGAGGATATAAAAGTATAAAAAATAATAAATTCAGTGTAAAATAGGAAGTATTTGTAAGTGATGAAAGGAAAGGGAGGAGTAGTTTTGAATAATAGTCGATTTAAAACAATTGAAGCAGCAAAGGAAGGTCGAAAAAAAGTACATCCAATTTTAGCAGTAATATTATCGATTGTATTTTTAACACTTGGTGAGTTATTCATGCTATTTATGTTGTTTTTACCAAAAACAGAAACGACATTGATGAAAGGGATTTATGATAACTTAAGGATGTTATTAACATTTGGCGGAGCAATTTTATTTGTATTTTTATGGGTTCGTTTTGTGGAAAAACGTCCATTTTCATCAATTGGTTTTTGGAAAGATAAAGCTTTAAAAAAATACTTACGCGGAGCATTCATTGGGCTTATATTTATAACAATACCCGTTTTAATTTTAGTTTTAAGTGGTTCTGTTACCTTACATATACAACGGATTTCAAGTACAGTCATATTGGGAATGGTAGGTTCTTTAATAGCATTTTTAGTACAAGGTGCCACAGAAGAAATCGTTGTACGTGGTTGGTTATTTCCAGTTATTTCAGTTAGAAGTCGGGTATGGATTGGAGTTGCTGTTACTTCATTACTATTTGGATTTCTCCATCTACTGAATCCAGGCATTACAGTTCTTTCTATATCAAATATCATATTAGTTGGTGTATTCGCAGCGTTTTATGTATTAAAGGAAAATAGTCTTTGGGGTATATGTGCTTGGCATTCTATATGGAACTGGGCTCAATATAATATATATGGTTTTGCGGTAAGTGGTACAACAATATACTCTACACCTCTGTTTAAATCAACAACAAGCGGCCCGAAATCGTTACATGGAGGAACTTTTGGGATTGAAGGAAGTGTAATCACAACAATTATGCTTGCTGTTGCCTGCATTGTATTATGGAGACAATTGTGGGGAAGAAAATTGAAACAACATAATATTGGGTAATTTATGGGGGATAGTTAGATTGTGATTAGAACAACATCGTGCATAATGTGAAAAGTAATGAGTATGACTATAACGTTTAGATGTTTGATAGAAGGTTTCTAAGATTAGCATATTTGATTTTTTTATTATGCAACTGTTCTTTGATATGATACAGGGCATTTTTTACAATATAAATTTGAGTGTTCTAGATGTCTAAAATCAATATCTTCATGTGGATAAGAATGAAGTTTATTTTGTAATTCATACGTTTCGTCAAAATGAAGGAATGTTATACCTTTATGTAATAAACTCATTTCAGTCATCTTCTTTACATACTAATCTAGCACAAATTTAAATGACTTAAAAATAAAATGCTTTCTTAATTCAACTGATTTCAAAGGGTATAGTCTGGATAAAGCTAACCGTATTTTGCCGAGCAGAGATGGTGTATGGAAAAATTCTTATATGAATTTTAGAAAATCATAATCCTTTTACAGAATAATCTTGCAATATGAAACTGAATAGAAATACAATAAAAGGAAACCTATGAAAGATTTTGATCAAATGTTATTTTGGGGGAGAGAATGGATGGAGAATTTTTAAGAAAAAGCATTTTTAAAGAATAATTTATAACGAGTTATTTTTGAAAAACGAAATAGGTAGGAAGAAAATGAGTGATGGAATGTTGGGGGGAGGAAATATGTACAATGAAAACACTATTAAAAATACTAGGGATAATTGCTGGAATGGTAGTAATCGGTGTGGCACTTACTTACGGAATTTTATATTATCTCAATCATAGTAAACCAACCGCTAAAAAAACACCAACTGCGGCTCCGGCAGTGGAAGTGTTAGCCGATAGTAAAGTAAAAGCAGAGAACGCAAAGCTGTTAGATAATGGTAATTATTCATTGCCAAATAGTGACTTTAATAAAGGCTTTAAGTGGACTGATGAAAAATTACAAATCGCATTACATGAAATGGCACATCAAAAAGTAAAAGCGGATCAAAAGTGGGGTTATATTTTTATAACGCAAGAACGAATTGAAAGTTTATTGGGGATTGTTAAGAGTAGTGATATGAATCATAAAAATACATATATAGATATTTTAGAAAGATGGAAACAAGGGAAATACGAGAAAGTTGATGCGGATCATAATACGATTTGGAAATTACAAAGCGGTAATCTTGGTGAAGGTAAGGGTGTAATGTCACAAAATGAGCAGAAAGAGTTGGTTAATAAAGTCTTCATGCAAAAGGAGACATTCTCAGGAAGCATGTTAATAGCAGGTGGTGAACAAATTAAAAAATAGTTTTGAAAATTTGATAGATAAGGATAAATACGCAGCGAAATATAAAAGTTCCGCTGCGTATTCGCTTTATTTGACATATGAAATAAATGGGAATAAGATTCATATATGAAATAAAAAAGGAAGGCTTTTTCGAATGGATATGAAAAAAAGAGAATTATATGGAAATATTCGAGATGTCTATCATCAACTGCAAAGAAATTTGGATAAAGCGATAGAAGAGCACGATATAAGTTATGTTCAATTTGGTGTGATACAAGTACTTGCGAAGTCTGGAAAGGTTTCTATGTCTAAGCTAATTGAAAATATGGGGTGTGTTCCAAGTAATATGACAACGATGATCCAAAGGATGAAACGAGATGGTTACGTTGCGACAGAGAAAAATCCAAATGATCAACGTGAAACACTTGTGTATTTAACTGAAAAGGGAGAAATAGCTAGGGAAAAAGTCGATGTAAAATATGCAGGTTTTTTAGAAGAAAATTGTAGTTGTTTTACTGATGAAGAAGAACAGAGGCTACAAGAACTATTATTAAAATGGAAGCATCGCATAGTTTAATTGTGATATATAAGAAAAAGTGTAACATTCTGTTACATTTTTCTTTATATAAATGATTCATATATGAAATAAAATAACGTATATAAAATCGGAGGTGTGAGGAGGAATTTAAATAATTATTTCATATATGAAGTAAAAAAGGGGAATACAAGTTGCAAGTAAAATCAAAGTTACGTATTTTAGCAGTTATCGCGTTTTTTATCGGTTTAGATTCTTTAATTGTTTCACCATTATTGCCTGCGATTTCACAGACAACAGGAATGCCTGCTGAAAAGGGAGGGCTTTTAATTACAGCATACGCACTATGCTATGGGATAACAGCTCCATTTTTTGGACCGTTGTCTGATAAGGTGGGGAGAAAGCAAATGATTGTCACAGGTCTTATCATTTTTTCAGCCGCTACATTTTGTACCGGGCTTACGAATCATTTTGAAATACTCTTATTGTTTCGTGGACTGACTGGTTTATCCGGAGCTCTGATCATGCCAAGTGTATTTGCATTAGTAGGAGATAAAGTACCGTACCAGTCACGAGGAAAAGCGATGGGGATGATTATGGGAGCCATGGTTGGATCGACGGTATTAGGTGTCCCTATCGGTGCGTTTTTATCTGAGGTAGGAAACTGGCAATGGACATTTTATATTATTGGATTACTGGCTTTGCTTGTTACGTTAATTACAAGTCGATTGTTACAAAAAGAGATTCCGAAAAACCAGTTATCAATTTCTGCACCCAGAGCAATGATTAGATCTTGTAAAATCGTATTTACAAATTTCTCTGTTTTCTTTGCGTTATTAGCAACGTTTTTATGGACTGTAGGACTACATGGTATGTTCTCATACATAGGTGTGTATTATGGAAGAAATTTTGGGTTTACAATTGGACAGATTGGAATTGTTATTTTCTTTGCTGGTTTAGGAAGTGTAATTGGTAATGTAGCTGGTGGGAAATTGGCGGATAAAATAGGTAAGAAAGTAGTGGTTTCAATCGCAAGTATATTTGCTTCTATAAGTGTGATTTTATTTTCTGTATATATTGGAAATGTAAAATACGCGATTACCGCACATATGATCTGGAGTATATGTATTGGGTTTGGTCAGGCTTCACTCACTGCCTTGATCTCAGAATTAAATCCAGCTATACGAGGGACAGTTATGGCATTAAATAGTTCTGCAATGTATATCGGAATGACGATTGCTTCAAGTGTTGCATCGTTTGCTTTGAGTAAAGGTTTACCGTTCTTTGTCTTAGGAATAATTTGTGCAATTGCTAGTTTACTCGTCCTTCCGAGCATATATTTTCTTGTTCAAGAGAAGGCTACAACTAAGAAAAAACAAATTGGTATATAAAATGGGAAGGGAAAAGAAGGTATACGTTATAGGTGAGAAATGAATGAAACTCCAAAAAGAGTTGGTGTCCTTCAGCAGAGACAATCAACTCTTTTTCTTTGTTTACTTTACCTTTGTTGTTTCACCTATGTGTTCTCCCAATAGAATAAGGAAAGATTGTAGTACGGGAGATATCCATTCATTCTTAGGGTTCACTCCAATACAGAAAGAATGGCGTTTATTACGATTTTTTCTGTTTCAAATGAAATGAATCTATAAACGATAACTCTCTTTTTATATTTAAATTTCTATTTTTTGAAAAGAAGCTACAATCTTTTGTAACTGCTCAATAAACATTCGTGTAGTGGCACACATATATTTATCCTTTCTATAAATAATTCCAATTTCTATTGTTGCAGTAGGATTTTTGATTTTAATAGCTTGAATAGAGTTACTCTGTAGAAAGTCTATATATGGTTTGGGCAACACTGTAATTCCCATTCCTTTTGACACCATGTGAATTAATGATTCCATTGTACTTATTTCTAAAATTGGTTTTGGTGTAAAGTTAAAGTTTTGACAATGCGAACGAATAAGCTGTGTTAAAAAGAAATTTTTGGGAAGAAGGATAATAGGATATTTCTGTAACACTCCCATCGTTACAGTAGTGTGTTGTGTTAATTCGTGATTAGTTGGCACTACTAAAGTAAGTTCATTTTGATAAAGCGGAATAGATATGATTTCTTTGTCTTGAACAGGAAGAAATGTAATGCCAATATCTAATTCATTTTGTAACAATTTTTCACGAATTTCCCCAGTACGAAGACCTAATACGGAAAGTTCAATATTGGGATATAACTCATTAAAATTCAAAATGGCTGGTGGTAATAAGTAGTTTACGGTCGTCAATAGAGCACCAATGGTTAACTTTCCTTGCTGAAGCCCGTTTAAATCTTGAATTGCAGCATGCGCTTGTTCTACTTCGTGAAAGACTTTTTTACTATGTGAAAGCAAAATTCTTCCCGCTTCTGTTAAAGAGATTTTTTTGCCAATTCGATCAAAAAGAGGCATACCAATTTCATGTTCAAGTGCACGAATCTGTTGACTCAGTGAAGGTTGTGAAATGTTTAATTTTTCAGCTGCTTTTGTAAAATGTAATTCGTTTGAAACAGCTACAAAGTATTCTAATTGTCTTAACTCGATGGGAATCACCTCTAATGATAGGTTTTACCTATCATTATCATATAAATAATTGAATTGAACAATGATCATCTTGAAATTATACTCACATTAGTAGAACAGCAAAGTAATCATTGTAAAAAATAGATGAGGTGATGAAATGATACAAGCATTAAAATCTAACACATTACCAGGTAATTATTCTCAAAAACTTCATAAGCGATATCAACAAGCTGTACCAATAGGGGTATATAATTCACCACCTTTGTACGTACAATCGGCAAAAGGAGCAATGATAACAGATGTAGATGGAAATAACTTTATTGATTTTGCGGGTGGAATTGGTGCAATGGTGGCAATGGAGCTAGTGACCGATCGTGTAACGAAAGAACCCGCAAAAGAATTAACAGCGCAGTTAATTAAGGAGTTTTGGAAAAATGGGCTTATAAGCCTTGGGGCGGGTATACATGATAATGTTCTTCGATTTTTACCACCACTTGTAATTTCGAATGAAGAAATTGATAAGGGGTTTGAGATAATAAATCAAGCTTTTGAAGCGCTTTGTCAAAATAGTAAAAGGAGTGGGGAATGATGCCAAGGTCGTATGACTTGAGGTCTCTTAATGTAGGTATGCCAAAAGAAGTGTCATATGGTGGGAAATTAATTCAAACGGGTATTAATAAATCACGGGTAAGTGAGCCTGTTTTTTTATCATCACTAAAATTTAATGGAGATGGGCAAGCTGATTTAGTCCATCACGGAGGAATAGATAAAGCAGTTTGTGTTTATTCCTATAACCATTATCCATATTGGGAAAAGGAATTGAATCGAAAGCTTGTATACGGTGCTTTTGGAGAGAATATGACAGTGCAAGACATGCTTGAGGAAGATGTTTGTATAGGTGATATATTTCAAATTGGCGAAGCGGTGGTACAAGTAAGTCAACCAAGGCAACCTTGTTTTAAATTAGCAAAAAAGTATGATATACCGCAATTACCACTTTACTTCCAAAACACAGGGTATACGGGATTTTATTTTCGTGTTCTAAAAGAGGGGGGGGTATCACCAACAGATTCTCTTAAGCAACTTGAGTCTGATCGTAAAGGTATTTCAATCGCTTTTGCAAACCATATAATGCATAAAGAAAAACGTAACTTTGAGGGAGTACGAAGGATTTTAGGAGTAGAGGCCCTTTCAGCAAGTTGGAGAAAAACATTTGAAAAACGTTTGAAAGGAGAAGAAGGAAGTACGAAGGAGAGATTAGAAGGGATTAGTGAATAACGGGATAGGAACTGGAATGTTTTTTATACTGTAATGTTAAAGTATAAATATTAAGTGACTCCTATGCATCTACCAGAGCTGATTCGTGCAAAATATATCCGTAGTGAAAAAATTTGGATAAATATTGATTGTTCAAATGAAGAAAGATAAACAAAGGATTAGCGAATCTCACTTAGGTATTTTTAGGAGGAGTTAAAGATGAAAATAGGGTTAATCGGTCTAGGGAAAATGGGATTAAATTTAGGTCAAAATTTAATTGATAAGAATCATGAAGTAGTGGCGTATGATGTAAATACAGATGCTATAAAAGAAATAAAAGAATATGGAGCTATGGGTACATCTAGTCTATCTGAACTTATTCAATCTCTCGAAAAACCAAGAATTCTGTGGATTATGGTGCCACATGCTGTTGTTGATACTGTTATTAATGAAATTACACCGCTTTTAAGTCAAGGAGATATTGTGATTGAAGCGGGTAATTCCTATTATAAGGAATCCATTC
Organism: Bacillus sp. FSL K6-0042; assembly: GCF_038006685.1. Classification (NCBI taxonomy): domain Bacteria; kingdom Bacillati; phylum Bacillota; class Bacilli; order Caryophanales; family Bacillaceae; genus Bacillus; species Bacillus sp. FSL K6-0042. The sequence goes on along the minus strand of NZ_JBBOVS010000001.1, from coordinate 786,436 downwards.
GTCGTTATGATGAGTTTAAAAAAGCTGGTGTACATTTTATGGATGCAGGAACGTCTGGTGGAACAGAAGGTGCTCGTAATGGTGCTTGTTATATGATTGGAGGAGACCCGGAAGCGTGGGAAACTGTTGAGACTGTATTTCGAGATACGGCTGTAGAAAATGGATATTTATATGCAGGAAAAGCAGGAAGTGGTCATTTTTTAAAAATGGTTCATAATGGGATTGAATATGGTATGATGGCTGCTGTTGGTGAGGGATTTGAAGTGTTAGAGAAAAGTGAGTTTGATTATAACTATGAAAAAGTAGCAAGAGTATGGAATAATGGTTCAGTTATTCGTTCATGGCTCATGGATTTAACGGAACGCGCATTTTCAAAGGATGCAAAGTTAGATGACATTAAAGGAATCATGCATTCTTCAGGAGAAGGAAAATGGACAGTTGAAACGGCTCTTGATTTACAAACAGCGACACCTGTTATTGCCCTGTCCTTATTAATGAGGTATCGTTCATTAGAAAATGATACATTTACAGGTAAAGTTGTTGCAGCGCTCCGTAACGAATTTGGTGGACATGCGGTAGAAAAAAGTGACAAAAAATGAGTCGTTATCTTAATGTAATTGAAAAACGTTTTCTACATAAAAACAACCTCGTTCTTAAAAAAACGGGGTTGTTTATTATTTATATATCTTTAAAAAGAAGAACACGTGCTGGAGAGGCATCAGTTCCAACTAGTTTTAATGGTGCAGCTACCATAAAATACTGATCTGCCGGCACGTTTTTTAAACGTAATCCTTCAATGACGATAATATTTGCATCGAATAATGCCTTATGAGTTGGGTGTCCTGGTTGGCTACGTTCCACCCCGAGAGCATCAATACCAACTCCTCTAATGTTTCGCTCCGCTAGATAATGGGCACCGTCTTCTTTTAAAAAAATAAATTCATAATTAAACTCGTCTTCAAAAGAATTACGAGTTTTAAATAAGATAAAGTCATTCTCTTGAATATCGAGGTGTTGTAAATCAGTTTTTGTAATTCCATCTTCAACAGTTGTTAAATCAAAAACTTTAACAGGTCCCACTAATTTTTCTAATGGAATACTTTCAAAGGTTGCTCCTTCGTTAATCATATGTAATGGTGCATCAATATGCGTACCTGTATGGACGTCTAATGTAATACGTGACTCCGTGACATGCGCATTTGTTGTTCTTGAAAATTGTGGTTGTTTTTCAGGCTTATTTTTGTAAACAGTCATCCCTTCAAATATAGGTGCTGTAATATCATATATTTTCATTGTAACTTTCTCCTTTCAAATGAGAGGTTATCGTTGGCCACCAATGGAAGCAATCTCTTTCTAATAAAGCATCAGATTCTTTAGGGCCCATTGACCCAGACTCATAGTTAGGAAAATGTTTAGCCGGTTTATTACGCCAAACACTCGAGATTGTATCAACGAATTTCCAAGAAAGACATACTTCGTCCCAATGTGTAAAGTTAGTTGAATCACCACGCATACAATCGTATAGAAGAACTTGATATGCTTCAGGTGTATTCATTTTGTCCATACAGTTATTACAATAACTTAAATGGATGGGTGTCGAAGTAGTACCGCTATCGGTTTTTTGCGCATTTAAATGGAGGGTAATTCCTTCTTCCGGTTGAATATGAATGACCAATAAATTAGGATGAACTTTTTTTTCTTTATTAAAATATAGATTCATTGGTAAGTCTTTAAATTGTATGACAATTTCAGTTGATTTTTCTTGCATACGTTTCCCAGTTCGAATATAGAAAGGAACTCCTGACCACCTAAAATCTTCAATCATTAATTTACCAGAAACGAATGTTTCTGTGTTCGATTCTGAATCTACCGCGTTCTCTTCACGGTAGCTAATTACTTTTTGCTCGTCTATCATACCTGGTCCATACTGTCCTCGTACAAAACTATGTTCTACTGTTTCTTCTGAAAGTGGCTGTAAAGCACGTAGTACTTTGACTTTTTCACTTCGGATTTCATTTGCGGTTAGCTTTATTGGTGGTTCCATTGCAAGGAGTGCCACCATTTGTAATATATGATTTTGGACCATATCACGTAGTGCACCTGAATCTTCGTAATAGCGGCCTCGCTCTTCTACTCCTAAAGTTTCACTTGAAGTAATTTGGATGTTAGCTATATATTGATTATTCCAAAGGGGTTCGAAAATTGCATTCGCAAATCGAATGACTTTAATGTTTTGAACCATTTCTTTACCTAAATAGTGGTCAATACGATAAATTTCATCTTCTGTGAAGGCGTGGCGAATTTGATCATTTAATGCTTGTGCTGATTCATAATCATGTCCAAATGGTTTTTCAATTACTAAACGAATCCAACCTTCTGTTGAAGTTAATCCTTCTGATTTTAAATTCGTGGCAATTGTGCCGAAAAAATCAGGGGCCATTGCTAAATAAAACATACGATTCCCTTCGGTAAAATACCTTCCATCTAGAGTGATTAATAAACTTTTTAGCTCCTGATAAGAAGATAAATTCGTTACATCAAAAGGATGATAATAAAAATGGGAAGCGAATGTATCATGAGTCATGTTTTCTTCTTGTAAATTGTGAATAGATTGTTTAACATTTTCACGGAACTTTTCATTAGATAATGGTCGTCTTGCCACACCAATAACGGCAAAGTTTTCGGAGATTTTCCCTTGTCGAAAGAGCCTGAAAAGAGACGGGAATAATTTGCGCTTTGCTAAATCACCTGTCGCACCAAAAATAACGATAATACATTTAGGGGGAGTATAATTTTCCATAGTTAAATAGCCCTCACTTTTTACGAAATTAGCTCTCACTTAGTATGTTGATTATTGAACAATACATGTAAGCGTAAGATAAAATAATTTTTATTCCGCTATTCGTGAGCAGTAAGACCCCCACCTCAAAATTCAGCGAAAGTACAGGAATTGAGTCGGAGATAAACTGCCCGTAAAAGCCCGATTGGTGAGGGCTAGTAATCAGTGGGGGATGAAGAAAACCCACACTGATTAAAGTTTCACTTTATCTGACATATATCGGTTAGCTGTTAAATATAAAAATTATAAAAGTGTTGTAATACTAAAAAAATAATTCCTTAGAGTTTTGCTGAAAAGAACTTGTCTGAATCATAAAGGAAAAAAAACAGGTGGATTAGTATTCGGAGTTATCTTGAAAATCTTAACTTATTTTGGTATATTTTGTGATGATGCGTTGAGTTGTAAGAAGACTTACTTGATTTAAACACAATAGAAAACGATTACATTGATAAGAATGAACTTATGGAGGACAATATGGGGAATCTTATTCTTTTTGAAAACTTTTTTGTGGAGGAATCGAAAAAGGAACCGTTATTTCAATTATTTGAAGAAGTGTTTCGTATTCCTGTTCAAACGTTACAAAATTTTGAGGCCAATGGATTTTGGGACACTACATACAAACCTTTTTCATATTTACAAGAAGGTCAAGTAATAGCAAATGTGTCTATGTTTTCGCTACCAATGTTTGTAAATGGAGAGCGGATTTATGCAGCTGGTATTCAATCTGTCATGACACATCCAGAATATCGGAGAAAAGGCTTGATGAAGCAGCTGTTATGTAAAGTATTACAAGAAATAGATACAAAGTATGAATGTGCAATATTATTTACAGAGAAACCGGAATTATACGAACCATTTGGTTTTCGAGTCGTACAAGAATATCTGATGACATTGTCGTATGAAAATATTCTACCTCGTTCGTCTTCACTTCGAAAATTAAACTTTTATGATGAAAAAGATATGGAACTTATAAAGGAAATAATAGAAAACGCTCAACAGCTTTCAATGGAATTTTCAACATTAAACTATCGGTCTTCTTTCTATTTTAATATGTACGATGCGAAATGGAATGAAAAACTATATTATTCAAAGAAACTAGATGCGCTTATTGTATTTGAAGTGAAAAATCAAGTACTGAAACTATTTGGTATTTTCGCACAAATATTTCCGATTTTAGATGATATATGTGCTGAAATATCTGAGCCATTTACAGAGATTGAATTTTACTTTTACCCTGATGAGTTAGGGCTTGAAGAGGTAGCGTGCAAAGAGTTTCAATCTGAAACATATTTGATGATTCGCGGTGGTAAAAAGATTGATTTTAAAGGATATAAATTTCCAGTTTTGACTGAATTTTAAATAGAATCTTAATCTAGAAGTAACTATTAACAGATACTTTTTGAATGGATTATAGGAAATGATAGATAAGTGAATTATGGAATGTTTAAGAAATTATACCTGTAGTCCATCAAAAGATAATGGATTTGAAACAGAATTTTTGGATTTTACAATTGAGTATACATAATTAAAATTATCCGCATTCTATTATGAAGGAATGCGGCTTTTTGTTATTGTCTTGAAATAGAGTTAAATAAGCGTCCATAAAGTTTTGTGATAAAAGTCTTATCTCCTGAGAGTAAGAGGATCATTAAGGCATTTATTAAATCTTTAGTTTATGCTAAAGGCGTTGGATATGATAAACCAATGTATGAAGCTATGCTGGAGATAGAGAATGATTATACCTTATTTTCTTTGTTATATAGAAATTACACAATGGACTAGTAAACAACTTGATGAGACAAGCATATTATGAAGTGTGGGACGAGTTATCATAATTGAGATGATACTTGGTGCTCCATACTCCTTTCGCAAAAGAGTACCTAATGGCGGGTACTCTATTTTATTGAACAAAATGGACATTTGAATTGAAAGGATGATGGCAGTGGAAATAATTAATAAATTCGTTGATTACTTGAAGAAATTGGCTGAAAATAAAAAGGGAGTTATTGAAGAAGAGTAATAGTAAAAGCACTTCTGAACAAATCCAGAAGTGCTTTTTTCTTGAAAACTATAAAAATCATTAGATAAATTATAAATAGGATATTTGGTATTAATTTATTATTGATGAGGCACATAGAATATGGAATTTATATTATTTTAACAAGGCATTTTAAAAGGAATTTAATTTATATAACAAACAGTTTAGATGGTATGTAACAGATAAAGAATTATGGTTTTTTAGATTATAATAAATTAGATAATGCGTATAGAAATATAGGTGTAACCATTGAAGGGAATTATGAAGATGATGAACGAAGTGGAATAAGAGTGTTAGATAATGAAACAGTAGATGTGTTTTTACAAAAGATAAATATGGTATGTCAACACGAGACTAGACAATTTTTTTAAGGTGTTCCTGCCTGTACTGAACAGGGCTCAAATAGCCTAATGTGCCATGGATTCTAACATTGTTAAACCAGTTTACGTAGTCGTTCAATTCTAAAATCAATTCTTCTAAACTTGTGAAATGACGATCGCGAACGAACTCTGTTTTAAAGATTTTGTAGGTTGCTTCCGCTACCGCATTATCATATGGACAGCCTTTCGCACTTAATGAACGCTGGATTTTGAAGGTCTCTAACGTGTCATGGATCAGCTTGTTTTTGAACTCATTTCCTCGATCTGTATGAAATAAGGTAATCCGATTTAAGTTTGTTTTCACCGTTGCGAAAGCTTGTGAAACAAGCTCGGCATCTTTCTTTTGGCCTGCGCTATGGCCTATGATTTCTCGATTAAAGAGATCGACTAATAAACATACGTAATTCCACTTTTTGTTCACACGGACGTATGTTAAATCACTTACGACTACAGCCAGCTCTTCTTGTTGGTTGAACTGACGATTGAGTTCGTTTGAAATGTTTTCTTCGTTACAGCTAACTCTCTTCGGCTTAAATTGTGCAATCGTATAGTTCGATACTAAACCTTGGTTCTGCATGATTCGCCCAATACGGCGACGTGAAATCACATATCCTACCTTTTTTAGTTCTACTTTTATCTTTCGTGTTCCATAGTTCTGACGGCTCTCTCGGAAGATTTCTTTCACGAGTGGTGACAATTCATCTACTGTATCTTGTGCTTGTTTGGCTTCATAATAATACGTTGCTCTTGATAATTGTAGGACATTGCACATTGCTGATATTGAGTATTTATGTAGGTTATTCTTCACTACTTTTACTTTCGTCCTAGTATCAGCGCTGCTTGCTTTAAAATATCATTTTCCATAAGAAGTTGTTTGTTTTGTTTTCTCAACGCTTCCAACTCTAGTTGTTCAGCGGTCTTATTATCTTTCTCTTTAAACGAGCCAGACGTATGATTTTGATTGATCCATCGATCCAATGATGATGGTGTTAATCCATATTCCTTAATGATGTCTTTCCTTGGTTTACCATTCTGATACAGTTGAACCATTTGGTGCTTAAATTCCGCTGTAAAGGTTCTTCTTTCTCTTTTATTGTTCGTCATAGTAGATTCTCCTCAAATATATTAGTTGTAGTCTACTTAACCTTAATTTTTTTGTCTAGTTCAGTGTAGCCTATCCAATAAAATAAATTTCTTAGAACAAGTTATAGGAGATTAATAGTATTATAGTTAATATATTAATGTAACTATTTATTAAATTGTTATTTAATTTAAGGGGAATAGGATTTCTAAGGTTACGTTAATTCATTTGTAGAAAAAAATGAACGAAATCGAAATGGGGGTTAATCATGGGATTTTTTAGTCGGAAAGAGGTATGTGGTGTTTGTGAAAGTGAAGTTGGATTACATAGGTACAAAGTGAAAAAATCTAACGCCTGGGTTTGCCCAGATTGTTTGAAAGAGGCTGGTGGTGTTGGTGTTGTGCCTGTACATAAAATTACGATTGAAGAAATTAAAGCTACAATCGATGCAAAGGCAAACAAACTGAGTGATGATCCAATGTCAAGTGCTGAAGGAATGTATCAGTACTGCCTAGATAATAAATTCGGTTCAGGGTTTAATAAAAAATGGGGCTTAAAACACTTTGGCATACTCGAAAAGAATTTAATGCAAGGTGAAACAGTTCTTATGACCTTTATTGGAATACATAATTACAAATCAGCGACAAAACACGATAGTAATTTTGCCTATGTGATTACCAATAAACGCATCTTATTTGGACAAAAAACTTTAAGTGGTGAAAAATTTAAAGCAGTAGCTCATGAAAAAATAAATGATATTACATTTGAAACAGGAATTGTATTTGGTGTTTTAACGATCGATACACCACAAGAAAAATTTAAAGTAGCTTTAGATAAAGCTTCAGCAACATCTATTAATAATAGTATCCATCAGGTACTGGATACATTAAAGAGTAACAATATTGAAACGCAACCGATATCAATAACTGCTGCTACCTCGGCGGCAGATGAGTTGATGAAATTTAAAGAACTATGTGATATGGGTGTAATTACAGAAGATGAATTTAACGCTAAGAAGAAACAGTTGCTAAATATATAAACAAAATTTAGTTAATTGCTAATGTCTTATAAGCAGTAGTAATCCGTTTTGAACGGTTAAGTGCCAATAAAAGTATTGGAATAGGATATACAAAAAGACCTGTCCTATTAGAAAAATGTTTTAGACTATAGAAAAAAGTATTAGAATGTTAAAAAATAGTTGTAGACTGAAAAGGTGTTTTCTGTACATGAAAGCACCTTTTGTTAACATAAAATCAAAGTATCGCAAAACCTTTAAAAATCTCTTCAGAAGAACTGAAGGGATTTTCCATTCACATAAGAATATCGTTTAATAGAGTAACCTTGTTTTGAGCAAGAGTCTTCTATATAAGTGTTCTTTCAAAATGAATAATCATTTACTTATTTTATAAGAGAAAGAGCATCTGTTATGGATGCTCTTTTTTGATGTGTATATATTACACAGTAAATTCAATTCTAAACAAAGTGAAAATTCTATTTGTTTTTACCGCAATTACATCCTTTTTTCTTTACATATCCTTGGCGATATAGGTTTTGTGATGATTGGTAATTGGAAGATTGTGAAGATGAAGTGCGGATATCTTTATTGTTAGAAGAATCTTTGTTAGAATCGTACTCTTTATTCATGATACCATCACCTCCAGTTTGATATATAAATAGTATATGTGAAAACTCTAGTAATCGTTACGGTAGTTTAAGGTAATGAAACAAGATGAAAATATGATTCGTACATACAAGATTTTTACAGTTCTAAAAAGATGTTTACAGAGTAAGTAAACATCTTTTTAGAACCCATTTTTCAACTTATTAACTCAAGTAAAATTCAATGTAATTTCTATAGGGTCTTAAGTGAAAGATACTTAAACTCTAATTTACTGGATAAAGAATAGCTTTGGGATTTTCATATATTTATAAAATTTAATGATAACTCCTCCTATTAATACCCCCAATATGGATGAAATGGAAACTGTTGTTGGTAGTATGAAGGTGGCTGCTCCAGAAATACAGTAAACAAGTTCAGCTGCATTTTGATGTACATGAGGTTCAACGACGTTACCAGTGCTTAAAAAAATATCTAATAACGATGTATTGTCTAATGTATTTAATTGTTTAATTCCCAGTACATTTATATAATTTTGCTCATCTTTTTTAAAAAAATTACTCGTACTTAGATCATGAGTGAAACGGACAGAGGGAGAGGTGTAATCTATATAAGAAGTCATTTATTCTTCCTGCCTTTCTGTTTTGGAATGGGATTAAGTATACGAATTAGGATATGAGTCTAGTTATTTTAGTATGAAGTATTGATTGTACCTATTCGTATACAATGAATGTATTTTTGAATCAAATATAAAATAGAATTAGAGCGAATAAATGATGGTTTTTTTGAAAAAGCATGGGCTTCATTTACCTTGCAAATATCAAACTATTTTCGTAAATACATTGATACCTTTGAGTGATGTAACCTTTAAAGAAAAAAGGTATCGTATTCTTCCATTCAGAATGATAAAGGAGTGAATGGCCATGTCATATAGTGAAATGATTAGAAAAGAAGTGCTGATCTGGGAAGGGGTTTCTGAAAAACCAAATCGATTTGGTGGTATTGAATTAAATTATAAAAAGAAAGAATTGGGTCACCTTCACGGAGATACATTAGCTGATCTTCCATTTCCAAAATTAAAACGGGATGAATTGGTTAACCAAGGGTTAGCGCAGCCCCATCATGTATTACCTGAATCAGGATGGATTAGTTATCATATAAAAAGCGAAGAGGATCTTCCGATTGTCATTGAATTTTTTCGGATGCAATATGATAGATTTACAAAAAAATTAGAGAAAAGATAAAGTTGGTATTTCATTTAAACACAAAATAACTAGGTATTTATACCTAGTTATTTTGTAAATTACAGAGGGATTTTGATTAATTCTTTGGAAAATAAATATGACCCGTACATACCTAATATTCTGGATAAAATATTATTAATATAAAAATAAGGTAGTAAATTAATAATGTTTTTGAAAGTTATAAAAGGATAAAAATATTAGATTTATACAAAAGGGTTTCGTGATATGTTAATAAATTTGATAAAAGTAGTGTAACAAGTCCAGTAAAATAAGAAATGATATTTGTATGTGAAAGTAGATAGTATGAAATTGGAGTTTAAAATAAACAAGCTGATTAATCTAGCTTGTTTATTTTAATATTATGCATTATTGCATGCAAACGATTGCGTCTTTCCGTTTATAATGAAAGCGGATACATTAAATTTGTAAATTAAAGAGGAGAGAAGCAATGAAAAATCAGTTTCAATATTGTTGTATTGTCATTTTGTCTGTAGTGATGTTATTTGTATCATTATTAATTCCACAAGCGAGTTCTGCAGCTGTAAATGGAAAAGGAATGAATCCAGATTACAAAGCATATTTAATGGCGCCATTAAAAAAGATACCGGAAGTAACAAATTGGGAGACATTTGAAAATGATTTACGATGGGCAAAACAAAATGGTTTTTATGCTATTACAGTTGATTTTTGGTGGGGGGATATGGAAAAGAACGGAGATCAGCAATTTGATTTTTCATACGCACAGCGCTTTGCTCAATCGGTAAAAAACGCAGGTATGAAAATGATTCCTATTATTTCCACACATCAGTGCGGTGGAAATGTTGGAGATGATTGCAATGTACCAATTCCTCCATGGGTTTGGAATCAAAAATCCGATGATAGCCTTTATTTTAAGTCTGAAACAGGAACTGTCAATAAAGAAACATTAAATCCACTTGCTTCAGATGTAATTCGAAAGGAATATGGTGAACTCTATACAGCATTCGCAGCAGCTATGAAACCATATAAAGATGTAATCGCAAAAATATATTTATCTGGAGGACCAGCTGGTGAACTAAGATATCCTTCATATACAACTTCCGATGGGACAGGATATCCCTCACGTGGAAAGTTTCAAGCGTATACAGAGTTTGCAAAATCTAAATTTCGTTTATGGGTATTAAATAAATATGGTTCTCTAAATGAAGTGAATAAAGCATGGGGCACGAAACTGATTTCAGAGTTAGCAATTTTACCACCAAGCGATGGGGAACAATTTTTAATGAATGGATATCTTTCTATGTATGGAAAAGACTATTTAGAATGGTATCAGGGCATCTTGGAAAATCATACAAAATTAATTGGTGAATTAGCACATAATGCATTTGACACAACTTTCCAAGTACCAATTGGTGCAAAAATTGCAGGCGTACATTGGCAATATAATAACCCAACAATACCTCATGGAGCTGAAAAGCCTGCAGGGTATAATGATTATAGCCATTTACTTGATGCTTTCAAAAGTGCAAAGCTAGATGTAACATTTACTTGTTTAGAAATGACAGATAAAGGTAGTTATCCGGAATATTCAATGCCAAAAACATTGGTACAAAATATTGCAACATTAGCCAATGAAAAGGGAATTGTATTAAACGGTGAAAATGCTTTAAGTATCGGAAATGAAGAAGAGTATAAACGAGTTGCAGAAATGGCTTTCAATTATAATTTTGCTGGATTTACGTTACTTCGTTATCAAGATGTAATGTATAACAATTCATTAATGGGGAAATTTAAAGATTTATTAGGTGTAACCCCTGTTATGCAAACGATTGTAGTAAAAAATGTTCCTACAACAATAGGAGATACTGTTTATATTACTGGGAATCGTGCGGAATTAGGAAGTTGGGACACAAAACAGTATCCAATTCAATTATATTATGATTCTCATAGTAATGATTGGAGAGGAAATGTTGTGTTGCCAGCTGAAAGAAATATAGAATTTAAAGCATTTATTAAAAGTAAAGATGGAACGGTTAAATCATGGCAAACAATACAACAAAGTTGGAATCCAGTGCCACTAAAGACTACCTCTCATACAAGTTGGTGGTAATTATATTATGTAAACAAAAAGATCCTTTAGTATGTGATAAAGGATCTTTTTGTTTTTGAAGGAAAAATAAATCTTAAAAGATGTCACATTCTTCTTTCTTCATCCGTCTTGTGTGTAGAACAATAAGGAGGGAATATATATGGAGAATTTTAATGTGGCAATTATAGGCGGGGGACTTGCTGGATTAACAGCTTCGATTTATTTAGCTAGGGAAGGTAAAAAAGTTGTTGTATTAGAGAAATCAAGTCGCTTTGGTGGAAGAGCAATAACAACGAATAAAAACGGCATCCTTATGAATCTTGGGACGCACGCTTTATATCGCGGGGGAGAAGCACTATCAACTTTTGAGGAACTTGGAATCAACATTCCAGGAGACATACCTTCAACTAGCGCACATGGTATATGGAAAAATGATGTGTATACAATACCGACAGATTTTCGGTCAATCTTATCTACACTATTACTTTCATGGCCTGCTAAAATACAATTCTCTCATTTGATGTTAAAGCTCGGAAAATTAGATTTAAATACACTTCCTAAAATGAGTTTGAGTGTATGGGCAGAAAAAGAAATTAAAGATCCGATGGTAAGAAATATGTTTTATGCACTATGCCGAACATCAACTTACACATATGCTCCTACATTACAGTTAGCATCCTCTGTACTAAAACAAATACAACGATCAATGAAAGAAGGAGTTTTTTATGTAGATGGTGGTTGGGAGACAATTATAACAAAGCTAAGAGACGAAGCTACAAATGCTGGAGTTCATTTTATAGCGAGTAAAAACGTAGTTGAAATTGAGCACTGTGGTCATATTCAAAGAATTCGTTGTTCTGGTGACGAATTTTTTGAAGTTCCTACGGTTGTTGTTACTATACCACCAAAAGAAGCTTGTAAAATTGTAAAGGGAGCAAAAGACACCACGCTGCATATATGGGAAGACCAATCAGTGCCAGTAACAGTTGCTTCATTAGATCTTGGCTTGAGAAGATTGCCTAATTCATTACATCAATTTGCTTTAGGGTTAGATCAACCTGTATTTTTTACGAATCAATCGAGAGCTGCTAAGCTGAGCGCAGATGGAACGGTAGTAGTGGGATTGATAAAATATCATAATCCTACATTACAATCTAGTAACTTTAATGATGATAAAATTTTGTTAGAACATACAATGGATTTACTACACCCGAAGTGGCAACAGGAGTTAGTTGAAAAGCAATATTTACCTAAAATAACAGTTGTCTATGATTTTCCTCATATTGGGCGTACTGAAAATCCAGGGCCTACTGTTCCTGAAATGCCAGGGATATATGTTGCAGGAGATTGGGCTGGACATGATGAATTATTAGCTGATGCTGCGGTTTCTAGCGGTAAACGAGCAGCACTACAAATTTTAGAACAAAGTAAAGTCACAAATTGAAAGAGGGTCATGTGAGTGTGGAAATGGAACAATTGTATCAAGCGTATAAACCATTATTGTTTTCTTTAGCCTATCGTATGCTCGGGAGTGTTATGGACGCTGAAGATATTGTTCATGATACATTTCTTTCATTAAATCAAATAGAAGAGCTAGAGTCTGTTGATAATGTAAAAGCGTATTTATGTAAGATGGTTACGAATCGTACAATCGATAAATTACGTTCAGCAGCTCATAAACGAAATGTTTATATTGGCATGTGGTTACCTGAACCACTTGTTGAAGAAAATGATGATCCCTCAATGACATATATAATGAAGGAGTCTATTTCTACAGCGTATCTTTTGCTTTTACAACAGTTATCTGAAGTTGAACGGGCAGTGTTTATATTACGAGAAGTTTTTGGTTACGATTATGATGAAATTGCATCAATTGTTGATAAAAACAGTGCGAATTGTCGGCAAATCTTTCATCGTGCTAGAAAGAGTATTGTGGATAAACCGAAAGCTTCAAAATTAAGTACAAAGCAGATGGCTGCATATGTGGAACAATTTGTCGCATCTTTGCAGCGAGGAGACGTACAGGCAATGCTAGAAATTTTAAAAACAGATGCGATATTCAAATCAGATGGTGGAGGGAAGGTTACAACGGCTCTTAAACCAATTTACACATCTGAAAGGATTGTTCGTTTATTCTTAGGGATTACCAAAAAGTTACCAGAAGAATATTCCATTACATTTAGAATGGTAAATGGTACACCAGGTATTATTGTAAATATAAATAATCGCGCTACGTATGTGCTTTCGTTTGAATTTCAAGAAGAGAAAATAGCATCTATTTATATGATGATGAATCCAGAAAAGCTTATGCATTTAAATGAGAATGCATAGAATGAAAAAGACGCATCTCAACAGAGATGCGTCTTCGATTTAAAATCATGTAAATTACTTCTCTAACATTTCAAGAGGAACATCTTTTTCGCCTAATACCTCGCACTTAATTTCTCCGTCCTCTTCGTAAATACGCTTAATAATCGGTATAGTTATCATTCGCTTTTTGTGCTGCTTACGTTTTCTAGCAGCCTCTAAATTAATCACGTTCATGTTCAAAGCATCCTTTCTTACATACAGTTATAAACAAAAGAAAATGCGTCCGAAAAGGGCGCTTCTTTAATGTGAAATACCGATTAAAAATGATTTTATAATTGCATTTTGATTGTAAAATAATGTGAATGGAATAATTACACGTAGAAATTAACTTTACCAAAAAATGAAACAATACGCTACAAAAAAATTCAATTCTTTGTCTTATAACAGGAAAAAGATTTTCGTTTCGCATATAATGAAAAATAGACAAACATAATTAACTTTCTCATCAATTTTTAATCATTAAATTTGTTAGAAAGGCGATGAATAGCATGAATTCATTAGAATTATTGTTGTTAGAACTTGAAAAGTACGGGGAAGAGCATGATAGCAAAAAAGAAAAGCGAGAAGAAAAGTTAAGAAATGTTTCTCGTGAGATGGGACAATTTTTATCTATTTTAATAAAAGGGTGTAGTGCACAAAAAATTTTAGAAATTGGTACTTCAAATGGATATTCAACATTATGGCTGGCAAATGCGGCTGAAGAAACAAAAGGAAATGTTACAACTGTTGAGCTTTCTTCAGAAAGGGTCGCAGAGGCACTTATGAATTTTGAAAAGGCAAATCTTAGATATCGGATTGATATTCATAATCAAGAAGCAGGAGCGTTTCTAGATGTACAAGTAAATCGTTCATTTGATTTTATTTTTCTAGATTCAGAGCGTACGCAATATATGTGGTGGTGGGAAAATATAAAACGCATATTAGAACCACAAGGATTTCTTGTCATTGATAATGCGACTTCGCATGCAGAAGAGTTAGCAGAATTTATTCAGATGATTGAAGAAGATGATACGTTTGAAACTGTATTACTAGCCTTTCAAAAAGGAGCGTTTGTAGCACGAAAAAAATGAAGGGATATAGCCATAACGAATTGTGTCTCTACACGTGCATCAGCTTTTACACAAGATGGAGCGATACCAGGGCGTGTTTTTATTATGAAATTAGAAAATTGTATGGAATGGATTCGAGATGCGCTTGCAGTTTCAGAAATTGGTGGAATTATAATGCCAGTTCATCCAGAAGTTACAGGAGTTGAATGGAAGCGATTATAAATAGAACGGAGCTTAATTGGATTATCACATCTAAAGAGACTGTATGTCAAACGATTGAGCAGAACAATATTGATTTTCCTTTTAGATATGTGAGTAGACCTGATGATTTATATATTTCTTTGGTTATAATTCAGGTTCAACAGGTACACTGAAAGGCTTTGATAAAAGTCATTGGACTGTATTATCACAATTACCGAAGAAACTGAATGGGAAGGTAGACAAAATGAAATTGAAAGCGGAATTACTAAACAATAAACCGTGTAACACGTGAAGAATCCGCCTTCAGCACCTGACCTTCTAGGTCTTAAGTCTGAGGAAAATAATGTAGAGAACAGGTATACTTATGATAAGAAACAGGGAATGACTGCATAAGCAGGAGTTTATTGAAAATCGATTTCAAACCAGTACCATACATGTTGAACACGATATCTTAGATGAAATATAGTGCAAATAAATTCGCACATATAAATAAAGGAGCGATTTTGTTGACTGAATTAGAGAAAAAAGAACCTGTATCAGTAGTGAAAGACAATATGCAAGTAGTTGTTGATACAGTTATTAAAGATGAAGAACTTGTTGAATTGAATAAAGAAGCTGATTTATATGTACAGAAGTTAAATAGTGAACAAAATACAGATCTTTCGAAAGTATTATCACAGCTTGGAGATTTAGGGGATAAAGAACAGCAAGCAGCAGGGCAAACATTATCAGCACTAAAACGTCCTGTAACTGCAATGATGAATGGAAAGAATGAAGAAATTCCAAATACGTTATTAGAATTGCGTAAAGTGGTATCAGAACTCGACCCTAATTCATTGAAAGCATCAGGTATGAAGAAATTTATGTTTAAAGTTTTTAAGAAAAATCCACTTGAAACATATGTGCATAAATATCAATCCATAGATAAACAAATTGAAGAAATAATAAGAGCGCTGCTTATTGGACGTGACAATTTACAAGAGGATACAGTTGGTTTAGAAATGTTAAAAGAGCAATCACATGATAAAATCCATGCCCTTGATAAACAAGTGTATCTAGGGCGTAAGCTTGCCGGGATGCTTGAGGCTGAAAAGCAAAATCCAGATCGTCAAAAGGATATTCCATTAATTAATGATGCATTAGAAAAAATTCTTGTGCGTACACGCAATATGCAGCAAGCAAAGAGCGTATTACTGCAATCTATCGCATCTGTAGACATCATTAAGAAAAATAATGAAAAGTTAACAGAAGCAATTCGTAATGCGATTACAATGACACAAAACGTTATTACGGTTTCCGCAGCAATTCAACTCGCATTAACAAATCAACGGAAAACGATTGATGCAGTTAACGCAACGAATGAAGCAATTGAATCGATGGTATTAAGTAATTCACAGGCTTTAAAGCAAAACACAGAAGAAACGACGAAGCTGCTTGAAAATCCAGCAATCAGCATGGATAAATTGCGCGAATCATTTCAAAATGTATTTGCGGCTATTGAAGCATCTGAGAAATCATCGGAGCGCATTATTGAATCTAGTAAGAAGTTTGTTATTGAACTTGACACATTTAATAATGAAATGAAGCAGAAGCTCATTCAGCGCCCGAAGAAATAAAGAGGCATTAGAGGAGGTGAAAAAATGGGTTTCTTCGAATTTGTTTTAATGATTGGTGGGATTTTGCTTTTATTAGGGTTTACAGTTGTTGTTTTACTTGTTTACTTCGGTCGGAAATTTTACTTGTCATGGGCGAAGCCGTATAAACGAGCGCATGAATCGGTTGAAAAGCTATCAAATAAAT
The DNA here is from genome assembly GCF_038006685.1 of Bacillus sp. FSL K6-0042. Taxonomy (NCBI): domain Bacteria; kingdom Bacillati; phylum Bacillota; class Bacilli; order Caryophanales; family Bacillaceae; genus Bacillus; species Bacillus sp. FSL K6-0042. The sequence continues at coordinate 769,748 of NZ_JBBOVS010000001.1, read as the reverse complement.
CAACGCCGTTTTTACAAGAGTTTACGCAACATCCACTTTTTTATCGCTGGATTCGTACAGAAGGGAAAAAGGAACAAAAAGCATTGAATACCCTTTTCTGCGTTTCAGGTCAGCGTACAAGAGAACAAGTTTTCTCTATGTTACCGAAAGATAAACAAAAGAAAGTGCATGTGATGGCAAAAACAACGAAAAAAGTGACAAATGAAGATATTGATGTAGCAGTGATGAAAGTAAAAGATTTCTTAAGGCAAGAATCACAGCAATCATCCAAGCCAACAGATCTATCGTTTTATAAACTGTATTTTTATGATCGTTATCCTGATGCATTGAATACCATTCAGGCATATAAACGTTCAATTAATCCGTCACTACAAAGAACAGTTGATGACATTACAATTTCCGTATTAAATGCACTTCCGTACTACCAAGAACAACGCATGTTTGAACAACAACATAAACTGGAAACGTTCTTGATGAAAGACTTAATTGATATGTTATCACTTGTAGCACAGTTGCCACCATCACAACGTCCTGAAAAAGAAGAAGAATTACAAGTTTACTTACAAAACTTCCAAAAAGAAATGGAAGTAGTAGAGCGTGATATTCGTGACTCCATTGATCATGATTTGAATGTGAAGATGAGAGCGGCGAAGGAGAAGTTTAAGAATAAGTAAAAGAAAGCCTCTTGAGTCATGTACTCAAGAGGTTTTTGTTGTTTTAACATATATTCATTCTACCCTTAGTTGGAATTGCAGCATATAGATATAAAAAAATCATGCAAATCTGATAGATTATTAAATTTTGCAGTACCAAATATGCATAGAAATCACTTTTATTGTGTACTAAACAAGCACATTTTCTATAGTTTAAAATTTTTATTATATTTCACTCTATAACATCTTAAATACTTTTGGAGAATATAACATATCATTATCAGTAGCATAATGATAAGGGGAAATTGAAAGGATTGCTACTTAAAATATTTGAAAAAAGCAGTTTGATATACAGAGTACTTATGAAGTACTATATTCTTTCGAGAAAATTATACGTTTTAACACAAAATACATCTTTTGTTGTACGTTAAGAGATATTTGTTCAGAAAACTATATCAACGTTTTCTAGTCCTTAGCGTGCAATTTTCCAAGAATGGTGTTGTATTTTAATAAACCCCGATAATTTCCATTTATCAATAAAAATTAAATATGCAGTCTTCTTTGTTTTTCAAAACATCTCTTGACATAAAAATCTACTGTATTGCATAATATAAAAAATTAAAATTAAAATCGTTGAAGGGAACTAGTACATATGTTTTTTTGCGCAAGAGAGTGGAATCCACAGGCTGAAAGATTCATATGTTAATGAAAAAACGTTTAAAGGTACATGATAGCAATATCGCCGGATACTACCTTTAACCCTATTAGAACCATATAACATGAAAAAATGGATGAACAGATCAAATATAGTTAATGCATACCCTTCCTAAGCCTGGGGAGTTTGTTTTTTGAATATGCGTAAGGTAAAATCCCTCATATATAGAGTGAGGGATTTTATGATTACTTCGCTTGTATAGTAGTTTTGCTAGAAGGGATACTCTCGTTATGCAACCGATCCAAAGCAGTCACCACATACGTATACGTCTTACCAGACACTGCCGTCTTATCTACATAAATTTCTCCAGGTTTTGTTTTTCGTACAGTAGTAAGTAAATTCTCAGGATTTTGAATATCGACTTCATTCTTTCCGTTTACTCGGTAGATGGCGTAATAGGCAGAGTCGTTGTTTCTATCATCAATAATGCCTAAAACGATACCTTCATCTCTTACAATAGCACCTTTTAAAGTGGGGTGTTTAGGTGGATCATGATCTAGCCAAGGCATTGGCGGGATTAATGCAGGGTGTTTATAAATGTCTTTTTGTAGTCGATTTTTTATTCCTAATGGATTACTATTAATATCTTTTAAGCTGAAATGCATGCTACCTTTTATTTGTGAAAATTGATGATTTAATGCAATTTGTCTTGGATATTCTTCAGGGTTTGACCAAGCGGGGACTGAGTTATTATTAATTTTGTATGCAGCTTGTCCAATGTATAAGTGAATTGGTTTGTTTTCTGTTTCTTTTACCCACCAATCTAGTAAAACGTCATATGCTGCAGGTGCAAAACCGATATTCCAATAGATTTGCGGTGTAATATAGTCAATATACCCTTTTTGGATCCATTCTCGTGTGTCAGCATATAGGTCATCATAATTTCTTTGTCCAGCAGTTGTATTAGAACCGGTTGGATCGTCAGCTATATTCCGCCATACACCAAATGGACTAATTCCAAATTTGACATAAGATTTTTCTTGTTTAATAGCGGTATTTAAACCACTTACAAGTTGGTTGACATTATCGCGACGCCAGTCTCCAATGTTAGTGAATTTTCCATTATTGTAAACTTCATAGGTATCCTGGTCTGGGAATTCCTCCCCAGCTACCTTATAGGGATAAAAATAATCATCCATATGAACGGCATCAATGTCGTAATTTTGTACGACTTCTAATATTCCTTCGATTATAAAGTTTTTCACTTCTGGAATACCGGGATTATAGTATAGTTTTCCTCCATAAGATACAACCCAATCGGGATGTTGCTTAGCGGCGTGATTTTCTATTAATTGATTTAAATTTGTGTGGTTCATGGTTATTCGATAAGGATTAAACCATGCGTGAAATTCAAGGTTTTTTTTATGGGCTTCTTCAACCATAAATGCAAGCGGATCATAGCCAGGGTCTTTACCTTGTACGCCTGTAAGATATTCGGACCAAGGACCGTATCGGGAAGGGTAAAAAGCGTCTGCGGTTGGTTTAATTTGAACAACAACTGCGTTCATGCCTAGATTTTTTATATCATCTAGTAGTTTGATAAATTCTTGTTTCTGCTTTTCGATAGGTAATTCTGGCTTAGAGGGCCAATCAATGTTGAGTACAGATGCAATCCATGCGGCACGTAATTCATGTTTTTGATACGTAGTAGGTACTTCAGCTTGTGTGGACTTAGAGCTTATGAACAGGAAGAGAATAATCAAGATGACGCTACAACAACTCATCAATAATTTTCTAAAAATCATCGTACGCCTCCTTACATATTCTATTATTGAGACTACTATATCATGTGAATGTAAGATTCACAATTGAGAAAATAGAGAGCTGAAACTTTTATTTAAAATAAAAAATATTTTTACTGAAATTTCATTTCGTCAGAACTAATTTGTCTACATACCTCATATGATTTTTAATAACGTGAAGCTTCCTTTCATTGATGGTTTGACAGTCCTTGGAAAAGGATGAAAATTACTTAAAGCATATAGGAGGATTATGAAATGAAGGTTCTATTTGTATGTTCTGGAGGAATGTCCAGTTCAATTGTTGTAAACGCTTTAAAAAAAGAAGCGGAGAAAAAAGGAATTAGTATGGATGTACACGCAATTGGAACAAGTGAAGTGGAAGAAGAGGTGAAAAATGGTTGGGACGTAGTAATGGTTGCTCCGCAAATAAGGCATAGATTTGATGCAGTGAAAAAAATAGCAGATGAGCAGTCTGTTCCTTGTGGTGTGATTCCGCCGCAGGCTTATACACCACTTGGTGGTCCGACGTTATTAAAAGTAGTGCAAGAACTCATTCATTAGGAGGGAGAGTAGTATGAATAAGTTTATCTCATTTCTTGAGAATAACTTATCTAGTCCGATGGCAAGGCTTTCTGAGCAAAGACATTTACAAGCAATTCGTGATGGTGTTATTTCAGCGTTACCGTTTATTATTGTAGGAAGTTTCTTTCTAATAGTAGCATTTCCACCTCTTCCAAAGGATAGTTTTATTTCACTATGGGCGGCTAAGCATCAAACGAGTATTTTAATACCGTATCGGTTAACGATGTTTATTATGTCGCTCTATATCGCCTTTGGTATTGGATATAATTTGGCGAAAAGTTACAAATTAGATGCCTTATCAGGAGCGCAGCTTGCAGTTTGTTCCTTGCTCCTTACATTGACCCCTGAATTAATTGATAAGAAAGGATTTATGCTCCCAATGACAAACCTTGGGGGACATGGGTTATTTGTTACAATGATTGTTTCTATTTTATCGGTTGAGATTTTGAGATTCTGTAAGACGAAAAATGTAATGATTAAGATGCCAGAGCAAGTACCACCGTCTGTATCTCGTTCTTTTGAAGCACTTATACCTGCTGCTTTCGTTATTATTATTATGAGTATTATTACTGTTGTTTTTAGCATTGATTTACATCATTTAGTTGATAAGCTAGCTGCACCATTAGTAAAAGCTGGTGATAGTTATTTTGGAGTTATTTTACCAGTATTTCTAATTACATTTTTTTGGTCTTTTGGAATTCACGGTGTTTCCGTTGTTGGTACAGTTGCCCGTCCTTTATGGGAGGTTTATCTTGGTAAAAACTCTGCTGCAGTTGCAGATGGAGCGAACAGTATACCATTTATTGCACCAGAACCATTATACCAATGGTTTATATGGATTGGCGGTTCCGGAGCTACACTAGGGCTCGTATTAGCTATGATCGTCTTCGGTAGATCGAAATATTCTAAAGCGCTTTCAAGAACGTGTATTGTACCTGGTATTTTTAATATTAACGAGCCAGTTATATTTGGACTTCCGATTGTATTAAATCCGATCTTAATTATTCCTTTTATCATTACACCGCTAGTGACTGCAACCATTGCTTATACTGCAACTGCAATGGGACTTGTGACTGCGACTTATATTATGCCGCCGTGGACATTGCCAGCCCCAATTGGTGCGTATTTAGCTACGGGTGGGGACTGGAGAGCTGTTGTATTAGTCTTCATTAATATAGCAATCTCATTCCTTATTTATCTACCATTCTTTAAAATGTACGATAAAAATATGATTGAGGTTGAAAAGAGCGGTGATGGCGAGCAAGATTCTGTGAATGCGTAAGAATGAGAAATACGAAGAAATCATACAGATATGGATTTGAGTGATAGGCAACTAGTCTATCACTTCTTTCATGATTGGGGTTGTTTGAGGGTTATATCATTATCCGCTACTGTTTTTTAGTGATTATAATAGTGGCGTTTCGATATTCCTATCCTTTCTTTTTTACAGTAAGTATATTTTCCGTATGTTTGATTACAACCTGGTTAAGGATGAAATCAGGAAGTTTATGGACTGGCGTTATGATTCATGCGGCACATAACTGCTTTCTTCAACTTTTATTTGATCCTTGAACGAGTAACAAACAATATACGAAATTATTTACAACGGAATTTGGTATAGGGGTAGCTATCGTTTATATAATTATAGCGTTTTATTTTTGGAAAAGAAGGGATGAGATTTCTTTATCCCGCCTTAATAGGTAGTAAGACCGCCAACTGATTAAAGTTTCACTTTATAAAAAATTTTTTACGTGTTGATGGTTTAATAATTCATTTTATCAATAGAAGAGGGTGAAATGAAATGCGGATAAAATTCAGTTATAAAGGTGTGTTTATACTTCTATTTGTAGTGGTTTGTTCAAACCTTCTGTTTGCGCCTCTTTTAAGAATGTTAGATATATCACAAATGCATAGTATATGGATTGTGACGAGTATTTCGGCAAGTATGATGCTGACAATTGTTGTATCTTTTATAGATGGTACGTATTCATCAAAAGTACAACTAATTGTTAGATTTGTATCTTTTCTAGTTGGGTGTACGTTGCTTACGTATATGATTGTCTTTTAAAGAAATGTAGAGGTGATACTATGTATATTGTTGGCTTAATGTCTGGTACATCTTTAGATGGGATAGATGTTGCGAAAAGTATATGAATAAAATAAATTTTGTTCAAAGTGAAATTTCATCAGCAAAGGAACTTGTTTTTTAACTACAAAAAACCCTACTTTATTTTAAATACAGTTTTCAATATAGCAGTCTCGTTTTAAAAATGAATATTTGGTATTATTTACAAAAAAAAGGAGGTGTTATATGGATTTTGGGATTAAGATATGGATTTTTTTATTTAGAATTTCATTTCCGATCTTCTTGCTTATCGTATGTATGAATAGTATAGCCATTATAGGAATCGATAAGGTTCCGGTGCATAAGCCGCAAGTTATAATACTTGTAAGTTTGTTTATAGTCTGGTCAATAGGATATATTTTACAATATATTAAATCCGTACGTGTTATTGCATGGGAATTGATAGGAATTACAACGGTAGCAAGTTTCATATTTTATTGTATGGCTTACTTCTATGCCACTTATGCTTGAAGAGTGTATTGAAAATAGTAAATAGAAAGTGAATGATTATATGATTCATATCAGCCAATTTTTGTATGTAATAGGTGCTTATATGGTTGGGAACATATTAACAGCATATATGATTATAAAATGGAAATACGGGATGGATATTCGAGAGGTTGGTAGTGGGAATCCTGGTGCACGGAATATGGGGCGTTTATATGGGAAAGGATATTTTATTGCAACATTTTTGGGAGATGCGCTAAAAGGGGCAATTATTGTTTATATAGCAAGAATCTTATTTGGGGATTCTATACTTCTATTACTCTCGTTACTAGCAATTGTGGTAGGGCATATATATCCAATTTTCTTTAAATATAAAGGTGGAAAGGGAATTTCGACATTTATTGGCGGAATGGCATGCCCATCAACTTAAGAGTGAGCACAACCTGAGCTTTCGGCTCATCGGATCAAAACATTCCTAAAATAAAAGCATACTCTTAAAAATACGCATCACAAATAAACCCTAACGGGCTTCATTTTTTAAATTATGCAACTTTCTTTTGTTTTTTCAATTCATTATACTCATAGACAACACCCATGATATCAAAGACAGTCTTCTTCTCATATCTGTGAGATTTGCGCCCATTCTTCTGTAGGAGGTGGAACAGGCGGATTAGGACCTTTGTTATTTCGTGGGTGTTTCTCTGTATGGCTTGATACAAAAGAGATAGATGATCCTGAATCATACCAATCGCTTTATATTCACTTAACTCTTTTTTCTTCTTTTGTAAAAGAAGTTGACGCATTTTAAACATTGTAGAGGAACATAGGAAAATAGCGATTAGCTTTCCATATAGTTGGCACTCTAATCGCTCTTGTTTTACATTACGATAATGGTCTATTTTGAAGAGTGATTTCCATGTTTTAAAGACAATCTCTATTTGCCAACGTAAAGTATATAACTCATGTACCTGTTCCATCGGAACCCATTCCCAAGGTATATTCGTCACGTACACGTTTAATCCCGCTATCATTTTACTTTTCTCTGAGTACGTTCTATTTTTAGATTTTTCTTTTTCCGCGATCTTCGCTCGTCGTTTTTGAAGTTGCCTATCTGTTAATCGATTAAAAATAACGCGTGCAAACAGTTGTTGTTTATCGCCAATATACACATGTTTTAATTCAAATGTTTCTCCAGGCTGTAGTTGTTTCAAAATCTGTTTCACATCGATTTGTATGTATTCCGATTGTTTCTTTATTGCACCGTTTTTAAAGTATTCGGGGTTTGGATTTTTCACATATACATTCGTATTTAGTTTTAAACGAGAAATATAGTATGTACCTCGTTGATCCATTTGATCTAAGTCCTCCAATGAAAAATAACCCAAATCACGAATACATAAATCTCCTGGTCGTAAGGTATCTAAACACTCCGTACCAAATGTTTTATCATTATTTTTTCCGGGTCCCACTTGGAAATTAAGAAATTGCCCACTATGTAAATCATATTCTAATTGAATTTTGATTCCAGCTTTTTGGGCGCAGCCTCCAGAGCCTGGATATACATTCTCTAAAACATTTGGTACTTGAAATACAGTGGCATCTAGGATACGAATTCGCTCAAAATACGAGAAAAGTTGGTTAGAGATTTGTGTTTGTTCACATATTTTTTGTTGTAACAGTAAAGAGAAAATATGCTGTAAAAACAAAACTGCTTTTCGATTTAGCCGTTTGTTTAAGCCCTCAGGGCTGAGTAAAGTGCCTGCGGTTGCATGAAGTCTACTGCATAATCGGACTAAAGGATCGCTTGCCACTCTTTGACTGATCCAAATACAAATGGTAGCTAAGTCTGAACCAGAAAACTTGCGTTTTCGCTTTATAAAGCCAATTTCTCTTGCCAGTTCTTCTAAAAATACAGGTGTAACATATCGCTGTAATTCTTCCACAAATGATTGTAGTTCATCTTTAATCAAAAGATTCATAAAAAAACGTCATCCTTTCTAATCTAGCTTGTTTAGAAAGAATAACGTTTTTTTTGTAATTAGGGGTATTAAAATCTCTTAAGTTGATGGGCATGTTGGCGGAATGGTTGTGTTCAATTATTTGATAGCACTTACTCTGGTGATTGTATTTATTTTGTGTTATTCCATTTTTAAGAGTTTCACAAAGGCTGGTTTAATTACAATCGCTTGCTTACCACTTTGTATGATTGCATACTCTTATTCTATGGGAGCGATTGTATTAAGTGTTTGCATGGTTATATTGATTTTGTATGCACATAGAAAATAAAGGGGATTAAAACATGGGGTTAATGTATAAAATTGCTGATCAAACTTGGGAATTTGAAAGTATTCATAAACTAAACTATAAAACATTCGTAGAGGAGATTCCGCAACATGAACAAACAGAAGAGCGCAAACGTATAGATTCGTTTCATGAAGAAAATACGTATTTAATATGTTTAGATGGTCAAAAATTAGTAGGAATGGTTGCGGTGCGAAGAAAGCGGCCATTCTCTTTAGATAAAAAAATACCTCATTTAGATGAGTGGTTACCAAAATGTGGTGATCGTGTATATGAAATTCGTTTATTAGCTGTGGAGAGAGAATATCGAAACGGAAGAGCTTTACTCGGATTGATTCGACTTTTGCATCGCTATTTACTTCTAAATGGGTATGATTTAGCGCTCATTTCAGCAACAACGCGTGAGTTAGCACTTTATGAACAAATAGGTTTTCGCCCTTTTTATACATTAGTTGGGACAAAGCAAGCAGCATTCCAGCCAATGTATATTACTCCAAAAATGTTTGAACAATCTAGTATTATAAATGTGATAACAAAAGAATACACATTTTTACCAGGCCCTGTTGAGATTGGGGAAAACGTTCAGCAAGCATTTGCTTCTAATCCAATTTCACATCGTTCCAATCAATTTAAAACTGCAATGGAGAACGTGAAAAAACGACTATTGCAAATGACAAAAGCTAAGCAAGTGCAAATTATGCTTGGGATGGGTACATTAGCAAATGATTCAATCGCTTTACAGCTAAAGTTATTAAAGGGATGTGGATTAGTTCTAACAAATGGTGAGTTTGGAAATCGTTTAGTCAAGCAGGCGATTCGAGCAAACTTATCGTTTGATACATATGAAAGAGAAACAGGAAGACCATTTTTATACAATGAAATAGAGGAATTAGTGAAAAATCAAAAATAGGAATCGCTATGGTTTGTTCATCATGAAACATCTACGGGTATGCTAAATAATTTAGACGAGTTAATTAGAATAAGCAAAAGGTACGATGTTAAATTATGTGTAGATTGTATTAGTTCTATTGGAGCAATACCATTATCTCTAGAAGATATATATTTTGCCAGCGGGGTTAGTGGAAAAGCGATTGGGGCATACACTGGACTTTCTTTTGTATTTTACAATCATATTGTGACTGCAAACGAAACATTACCTACCTACATGGACATAGGAATGTATGAGGAGAATGGAAGTGTATCGTATTCACAATCTTGGAATTTAATATATGCATTACAAGAAGCGCTAAAGAAATTTGAAGATGAAGATGAGTATAAGAAGATATATCAAACATATGCTTTTATGGAAGAAGCTGTTACCGATATGGGATTACAACTCGTATCTCCAAAAGAGCATGCTTCATTTATCATTCTTACAATTGTATTAGATAAAAAACTTTCTTCTAAGAAAGTAGGAGATTCATTAGCATTGCAAGGGTTTATTACCCATTATGAATCAACCTATTTACAACAAAATAACTGGATTCAAATGGCTTGCTTAAATCATTATAAAGAACGTGAAATGAAAAAAATGTTGGATTGCTTACAAATGCAGATAGAACAAGTACATGTATAGTTCAGAAAAGACGGTTATGAAGACCGTCTTTCTTGTTTGATGCATTATGCATGTGTCGCTCCAAATAAGGATTCCATCTTTACTTTTCCTTTTTCTCGAATTTCTGCATTTGTATGTACCATGATATATCTATGTGCCCAAGCAATTGCGATAGCATCATCTAACAGGCCGATTCCAATAATAGCTGCTAAATCTGGGATGAAATCGATTGACCATACATAATAGGAAAGCGCAGCTAATATAATTATCTTGGCTTTAGTAGGCAGTCCGTTCTTTTTTAAAGTGTAATATAAAATAATGCTCTCATACACACCGGATTTTCCTAATTTTGTTGCACCTTCATTTAATTTTTTCCATAGTTTCTGTTTCTCCATATAATCACTCCTTATTTCGTTTTTTCATTAATTTTGTAAAAGTATATTTAACATTATGTAAATGCGCTTGAAAATATAGATTTTTTAAAAGGATAGACAAACAATCGACAAAATAACCCTTTTTATCATTTCTTTCTTGTTGTTCATACTCATATGAGTATGAACAACAAGAATATTGGGGGGGAGAAAACATATGGCTTTTGTTTGATGTAATAGCCGATATTATTCTGTTCTATCCGAGGACTGACGCGAAATTAAAATATCATATTGCGCAGCTAAGTGAACAAGAATGGTTCTGAGATGTACATGAAGATACAAGGTATACATGGCTCATTTGGAATAATCGGAAAATCAAGAGGCTGATTTTGTCACCTTCAAATATGAAATTGCTAACAAAATCAAAAGAGAAACAGAAAGAACTAATCCCAATCATTCATAGTGAGTATGAAAAAAGGAGATAAGAATTATCTTATTTTTTATATTTAGCGTAACAAATGGTACAATGAGAGCTTAATGTGAAAAATAAGGAAAAGAAGTGATCTGTTTGAAAAACTTTTTAGAGTTAGGAATTAGTGAAACATTTAATCATACATTACGTGAGAACGGGATTGCTGAAGCGACGCCAATTCAAGAGCAAGCAATTCCAGTTGTTATGGCTGGAAAAGATATAATTGGGCAAGCCAAAACTGGTACAGGTAAGACACTTGCATTTGTCTTACCAATTTTAGAAAAAGTTGATCCTACTTCAAGTGATGTACAAGCTTTAATTGTTGCACCAACTAGAGAATTAGCACTACAAATTACAACTGAAATTGAAAAAATGCTTGTTCATCAAGAAAATATCAATGTTCTTGCGATATATGGTGGTCAAGATGTTGCGCAGCAAATGAGAAAGTTAAAAGGAAATACGCACATTGTTGTGGCAACACCAGGACGTTTATTAGACCATTTACGCCGCGAAACGATTGTATTATCCAATGTTTCTATGCTTGTATTAGATGAAGCAGATCAAATGCTTCATTTCGGCTTTTTATATGATATAGAAGACATTTTAGAAGAAACACCTGAGAGTAAACAGACGATGTTATTTTCAGCGACAATGCCAAAAGATATTAAAAAACTTGCGAAGCGTTACATGAAAGAACCTGAGATGATTCAAATTCAAAGTGCGGAAGTAACGGTGAATAATATTAAGCAACGTGTGATTGAAACGACAGACCGTGCAAAGCAAGATGCGTTGCGTCATGTGATGGACCGTGATCAGCCGTTTTTAGCAGTTATTTTTTGTCGTACAAAGCGGAGAGCCAGTAAGTTATATGATGATTTAAAAGGGTATGGCTATAATTGTGATGAACTTCATGGTGATTTATCACAAGGGAAACGTGAACGAGTAATGAAGAGTTTCCGTGATGCGAAAATTCAATATTTAATTGCGACAGATGTGGCAGCTCGTGGATTGGATGTAGAAGGTGTAACGCATGTATTTAACTATGACATTCCAGAAGATGTAGAAAGTTACATTCACCGAATTGGCCGAACTGGACGCGCTGGTGGATCAGGCCTTGCGATTACATTTGTTGCTCCAAAAGATGAAATGTATTTAAAAGAGATTGAAAAAGGTATTGGTGCAACATTGCAGAGACAAGAGTTGGAACTACCTGCACATCAAGCAACTGAAAAAGATGAACAAAAGAAAAAAGAGCACGCAAAGAAACCAAAGAAAACAGGTCAATATCGTCAAAGAGATAATCGCGAAGGATCCCAAAATGGCAAGCAGCAATCATTTCATAAACCAAGTAAAAAGAAAAGCAGTACAAAGCAAGGACAGCAAAGACGAGGGCGTTAATGCTGAGTATGTGTTAAGAATGAAAAGTCGTTTTCCTTTCTAGAAGGAAAACGACTTTTTTATCTTTGTGCTTTAAAGTGGCAGGATAATGTAATTACGGAAAAGAAACTGGAGCAAGCAAATGGTATTGTGAATGGTGTTCAAGCATTGTCAAATGTAGCAGCTCCTGTTTTGGGCGGAATGCTATATAGTATTGTAGGCTTAAAAACCCTTGTTGTGATAAGTTGTATTATATTTCAATTTGTTCTTCTTTCAAAACTTAGAACTTATTATAGGTTGACAATTCAATCTCTTTTGAGGAAAATAAAATCATAAGAACTTATGTTCTTGTTTGTGGGAAGCCAACAAATTCATGTGTATCTATATAAAGGAGATGTTTCTAATTGGATAATTCAAAACAAAAAATCACTACTTTCTTAATGTTTGATGGTAATGCTGAGGAAGCGATGACTTTATATACCTCCTTATTTGATCAATCGGAAATTATAGCTATTTCTCGTTATGATGCAAATGGACCAGGCAAAGAAGGAACTGTCATGCATGCAACATTCACATTAAATGGCCAACAGTTTATGTGTATTGATAGTAATGTGAAGCATGACTTTACATTTACTCCTTCAATGTCGCTATATGTAAATTGCGATACAGAAGCGGAAATTGATGAAGTTTTTCATAAGCTAGCAGAAGAAGGGGAAGTTTTAATGCCACTAGCAGCTTATCCATTCAGTAAGAAGTTCGGTTGGTTAAAAGATAAGTTTGGTGTTTCGTGGCAGCTAACTCTTTCTGGAAACTAGGCCTATATTAGTGAATAAAAGCGTATTCTCAATCTAATGAGCAATACGTTTTTTATTCGCAACTTTACTAGTAAGTTTAACGCTTTATCCGAAAGAATTCTCCTTCCTCAAGCGTGTGCAGGGCGATAGCCCAACGGTAGGTGGGAGATGAATTTCGGTTTGACGTTAGCCAAAAAGTACTTGCTATTATTTTTATTTTAGCTTTGATATAATCAGTCTTATAAAGTATAAAGGTTGGTATATCAATGAATTTAGATAGTAATAATCATTCAGTATTCTCGCTTTATTATCATCTTATATTAGTTGTGAAATACAGAAGAAATGTATTTGATGATGATATGTCTGACTATGCAAAAGATATGTTTATAAGGATTTCAGAAAGCTATAACATAACTTTAGTTGAGTGGAATCATGACAATGACCATGTTCATATTTTATTCAAAGCACATCCGAATACAGAAATAACAAAGTTCATCAATGCGTATAAAAGTGCCAGTTCCCGACTCATCAAGAGAGACTTTCCACAAGTGAAAAAGAAACTTTGGAAAGAGATGTTTTGGTCAAAAAGTTTTTGCTTACTCACTACTGGTGGTTCACCAATAGAAATAGTAAAAAAGTATATCGAAAGTCAAGGTGAAAAGTGAGGTGAAATGATATGACAATACATAATAAAGCGTACAAATTTCGTTTGTATCCAAAAGAACAACAAGCCCATCTTATACGTAAAACTTTTGGGTGTGTGCGATTTGTATACAATAAGATGTTGGCTGAACGAAAAGAAGTGTATGAGAAACACAGAGGGAATAAGGAAGAACTAAAGAAACAAGAATTTCCTACTCCTGCAAAGTACAAGACAGAGTTTGAATGGTTAAAAGAAGTGGATTCATTAGCATTAGCGAATGCTCAATTAAACTTGCAAACTGCGTATAAAAATTTCTTTAGTGGTCAAAATGACTTCCCGACGTTCAAAAGCAAAAAGGATAGAAAATCTTATACAATGAATATGGTCAACGGAAATATTATGTTGCTGAATGGTCATATTAAATTACCGAAATTGAAGCTTGTAAAGATCAAACAACATAGAGAAATACCCCAAGACCATGTGATTAAGTCATGTACGATTTCCATGACACCGACTGGGAAATACTATGTGTCTATCTTGACTGAGTATGAAAAAGAAATCGTGCAAAAAGAAGTGGAAACTGTTGTTGGATTAGACTTTGCTATGTCTGAATTATATGTTAGTAGTGAGAATGAGAAAGCCAATTATCCTCACTTCTATCGTCAAGTATTAGAAAGATTAGCAAAGGCCCAACGAGTATTATCAAGACGCACAAAAGGTTCAGAGCGTTGGAATAAGCAACGTATTCGGGTAGCTAAGTTGCATGAAAAAGTAGCAAACCAACGTAAGAACTTCCTTCATCATAAGTCAAAAGAATTAGTCGATAACTTTGATGTTGTAGCAATTGAAGACTTGAACATGAAAGGGATGTCACGAGCACTTAACTTTGGTAAAAGTGTTGCTGATAATGGGTGGGGGATGTTCACGACTTTTTTAGCCTATAAGTTACAAGAACAAGGCAAACAACTTGTGAAGATTGATAAATGGTTTCCTTCTACAAAAACATGCAGTAGTTGTGGAAACGTAAAGGATTTAGCACTATCTGAACGAGAGTATGTTTGTGATTGTGGTACGTCAATAGATAGAGATTATAATGCTGCAATCAACATCAAAAATGAAGCGATACGCTTGTTAGCATGATCATAAATCATATCAAAGAACCTATGGAACATGGGAGATAGCTCGTGGTCTTACGACTAATTCGTTAGCTAATAAAAGTAACGACTAACCGAGAAGCCCCCACTTCAAACAGCTCGTAAGAGCGTTAAGTGGCGGGTAGTTCACGTAAGGTCTCCTTTATTAAGTCAAAGCGGTTGATTTCATATTCTAGATATAAATTGTGGTATAATTTACATATAGGGGGAAAGTAGATGACACAACATAAAGAAGAACAAATGAACCAAGCACTTGCATTGTTTTATTTTGCATATAAAACATTTACAGAAAAACCAGATGAAATTATAAAAGAGTATGGTATACAGCGAGTGCATCATCGAATCTTATTTTTTATTGCTCGTTTTCCAGGGCTTAGTATAAATGAATTGTTATCTCTGTTAGAAATAAGTAAACAAGCTCTTCACGGACCACTCCGTCAGCTTCTTGAAAAAGGGCTTATTGAAAGCAATGAAGCAGAACACGATCGTCGTGTGAAACAGCTTGTCCTAACAAAAGAAGGAGCAGAACTAGAGAGAAAGTTAAGCGATGTGCAAAGAAAACAAATGGGAAGTATTTTTTCAACATTTGGTGAAACATGTGAAGAAAACTGGCATCAAGTGATGACCGAACTAGCAAATAGCCGTTTAGGTTTTGATGCATGGTTATCTAAGCGTGAAGAACCAGTTGATTAAAATGAGTAAATAAATCATTCGTCTGTTTTTAGAGTTTGAAAAAGAACCGATTTTATCCATGTATTTTGGCAACTATGGATAAATCATAGAATAAATGGATAAAAAATTAACATTACCAGATACTTTATTACGTGTACGCATTGCAAAATTTAAATTTTCATTTCCGGAAGGGGATTATTATGATAAAACTTGTACTCATTCGTCACGGACAAAGTTTATGGAATCTTGAAAACAGATTTACAGGATGGACAGATGTAGACTTATCAAAAAATGGATTAAATGAAGCAAGAGAAGCAGGTGCAATTTTAAAAAACAATGGATATACGTTTGATTTTGCGTATACGTCTGTTTTAAAACGGGCAATTCGAACGTTGTGGATTATTCTACATGAAATGGATCTTGCATGGGTTCCTGTACATAAATCATGGAAGTTAAATGAAAGACATTATGGAGCATTGCAAGGATTAAATAAGGATGAGACAGCAAAGAAATATGGTGATGAGCAAGTTCATATATGGAGAAGAAGTACTGATGTAAGACCGCCAGCACTTACTGAAGATGATCCAAGGTATGAAGCTGATGATCCAAGATATAAGTTGTTGAAAAAAGGGGAGTTTCCACTTACTGAGTGCTTAGAGGATACGGAACAAAGAGTATTGGACTTTTGGCATAATGAAATTGCACCGATGTTACAATCTGGACAAAAGGTAATTATCTCATCGCATGGAAATACGATTCGCTCTCTTGTAAAATATTTAGATAATCTATCGGATGATGGTGTTGTATCATTAAATATTCCGACGAGTATACCACTCGTATATGAACTAGATGAAAATTTACGCCCAATTCGTCATTACTATTTAAGTATGGATGGTGAAGTTCTGGAAGGTGTGATTCCGAAACATATATCCTGATAAAAAATATTTGTGAAAATTTGAAATGTATGCTTGTCTACATATAAAATGTAGATTCATTATAAAAGATGTGGCTTCCTTCTCATGTATATGCAATGCAGCTAACTTTAGAAGGTTGTCCATGTCTTTTGTCATAATGAGAGAAAGTTGAGCATGTAATGATATCGTGAGAAGTTTTTGAATGGAGGGTGATGTGATTGACAGTCTCTAACATTCGAATTGGTTTGTTTTTTCTCGTACTAGTCTTTTTATTTCTTATTTTCTTTTACTGGAGAAATGAAGAATTGTACGAAGAGAAAAAGCAATTTATTCGAAAAACATGGTATGGTGTGTTTATTACATCAGTCACAATTTATTTCATGATGAAAGGTATTGATTTAACCCTCTGGAAAAATATTTTGATGTTCGTTGCAATGGTGGTATTTGTTGATATTGCATTTATTTTAACTCCAAACATTTCTGAAATATGGGGTGCAAAATTTAGTGATATCGGAAAGACCGTTCAATCTATTAAACGATCATTAATTGCTTCGAAAGCACGAGGTGAGATCTACACAACAATTATTCAAAATGTAAACCCAGCAGCATTTGGTACGATGGAGTGGCAAACTGAAACAGAATATGCACAAAGTTTAAATGTATTTCTTGATACGTATGCAGAAAAAATTGGGGCGAAGATTGTGGTATTTGTGACAGAAGATGAATTAAATACAAATTTCCGTGGCATCCGCTCTCAATTTAGTATTACAGTACCTTTAGAGTATATAGAGCAGTTAAATGAACAAAAGGCGGTGCAAGTTGAAAATGTCGGCATCATACCAGCGAAAATCGTAAAAGATGTTTGCATTGTTATTGATGGTCAAAAGAACAATCTTCAAGATCGTGACTTTGAAAATGTATATAATTTAACGATTCATCATAGTTATTTTAATAAGTAAGGACAGAATATCAATTCTGTCCTTTTCTCCTATACATAATTTAGAACAAATTCTGAGGAAATCGGACAAAAAATGAATAAAATTGGACAATCATCCCTACACTAGCAGGTAGAGGTGATTGTAGTGGAAAAAGAATATAGTAATGAATTTTTTAAAGAAGAGACTGAGGATACAACAGATTTTTCTTTAATAAAAGGAGATACAATGCAGCAAGTAGAAGAGTTAGAAGAAGAATTAAAAAGAAAAGGATAGAAGTGCAACCTGTCCATATTTCATATATAATAAAGATAGACAAAGATTGTATCTTTTTTACAAAAGGGGGAGGAGAAAATGCAAGAAATGAAACAACAAAAACTTGCTTTTTTTAAGAAAGAAAAAGAAGCATCAAATACAGATTTCTCTCTTGTAAAAGGTGCATTAACGGAAAATATTAATAGACTAGAAAAGCTTATGAATGGTGATGCATCAAAATATATGCAAGGGAAAAAATTGAAAGAAAATGCATAGAAGCATTTTCTTTTTTATTTCTTCTTCATTCCCACCCCAAACTCCTCAAAATTTAATTTCTCATAGAATGGGATATTTTCCTTTGTACAAAGTAATCGTAGGTGTAGGTTCTGTTTTTGACATTTCACTATTAATTTTTGAACGATTTCCTTTCCAATCCCTCGATTTTGAAATGATGGATGAACGACCAATCCACATAGATAAGCGTTAATTACCCCATCTGAAATGATACGCCCTGTTGCAATTAATTGACCGTTGTCATAAGCGCTTATAATAAAAGTACTTTGAGTGAGGGTATTATGCATTTGCTCTTTTAAAAGCTTTAAATAATCATTCCAACCGACGGAATCGTATAAATCGAAAATATGTTCAGGACAAGGAAGGTTTCTGTAAAATACATATGCATTCTCCTTAATTTTTTAAATGTAGTATAAAATCATACTAATATTCTGTGAAATGGATATGGGATAGTTTTTGATAAATAGAAGTGATAGATCTACATCTTTAATAAAAAGTAAAATGATGAAGCATGGTATAATGGTAAAGAAAAGAATAATTTGAAATTCAAAGATTTATCTAATCAGTTTTATTTAAGAGAGGAGCTTCAAAATGTATTCTAATTTAGAACAATTAGCAAAGCACCCTGTATTTTATCATTTTGCAGAAATTTCAAAGATTCCAAGAGGATCTGGAAATGAAAAAGAAATTAGTGATTATTTAGTTGAATTTGCAAAAGATCGTAATTTAGATGTTGTACAAGATGAAGCATTAAATGTAGTCATTAAAAAGACAGCAACGGATGGTTATGAAAATGTTCCTGCAATTATTATTCAGGGCCATATGGACATGGTTTGCGAGAAGAACCAAGCAACCGTTCATGATTTTAAAAAGGATCCAATTCAATTACGAATCGTTGGGGACATGCTGTATGCAAATCAAACGACTTTAGGTGCTGATAATGGTATTGCGGTTGCATATGCATTAGCACTATTAGATTCAACTGATATTCCACATCCAGCTCTGGAGGTTGTGATTACAACAGAAGAAGAGACAACAATGGGTGGAGCCTTTGCGGTTGATGCGAAGCACTTTGATGGGAAAATATTTATTAATATCGACTCTGAAGAAGATCATAAATTACTAGTGAGCAGTGCAGGCGGAGCAAAGGCAGTTGAAACGATTCCTGTTGTTTGGGAAGAAGTACCTGCTGAACTAGAAGCATACCGTTTATATGTTGGAGGCTTAAAAGGTGGCCACTCTGGTATGGAGATTGATAAACAAAGAGGAAATGCCAATAAAGTTTTAGGACGCGTTCTCCATGATTTATCGAATGAAATTTCATTTAACATGAGTGGAATTCATGGTGGGTTAAAAACAAATGCAATTCCGCGTGAAAGCGTAGCAACAATTTTATTATCTGTAAACGACGTGCAAAAGGTAGAAGAGAAAGTAGCAGAATGGACACGTATTTTCCAAGACGAGCTACGTGCTGTAGATCCTGATGTACATGTTTCTCTTACAAAATTAGAAGAAAAAGTAGAAAAAGTATTTGCAACAGAAACACAGAAACAACTTATTTCTTCTTTATTCTTGATTCCAAACGGCATTCAAAGCATGAGCATGGATATTAAAGGACTTGTAGAAAGCTCAACAAATTTAGGTGTTATTGAAACATTACATAATGAAATTAAATTGCGAAACGAAGTGAGAAGTTCTGTAAGTAGTTTAAAACAGCATATTACGAATGAAATTAAGCATATTGCAGAATTAGTTGGAGCACAATTTGAAAAGGAATCTGAGTATCCAGAATGGCCGTACAACCCGAATTCACCAATTCGTGATTTGTTTGAAAAAGTGCATAAAGAAAAATATAACAAAGATGCTGAAATCTTTGCAGTACACGCTGGTATCGAATGTAGTGTATTTGTTCAAAAAATGCCTGAATTGGATGCCATCTCATTCGGACCAGATATTTTCAATGTTCATACGCCAGATGAACATATTAGTATTTCATCAGTTATAAATAACTGGGGATACTTCATTGAAGTAATGAGAGAAACGAAATCACTAGCATAAATATAAATGAATTAAACTGCCTAATGTCCCCCTTAGGCAGTTTTTTACGGCATTGATATAGATAAAATAAAGAAATTCTTATATAGATATAATGAAGTTGCTATCTGTAATGGTAGTTAAGGAGCAAGGAACACTGCAAAAAAAATATAATTTCACATACTGTATTAAAAGGGAAAATAAAACATTATAAAAATAAAATACTATCTATTTTGTAGAAATAGACTGTTTGATAAAATGTTAATGATATGATTAAAAAGAATTGCTAAAAATATATTTAATAGAATTTTTATAAGGGAGAAGATATGAAAAAAAGATATAAACGGTTATTTATTATAAGTGCAATAGCGATAGGAGTCAGTGCATTCTCATACTTACAAAATAATTTAATAAGTGTAAGTGAAATATCAATAACATCTAGTAAGATACCTTCTAATTTCAAGGGGTTTAAAATTGTACAGTTGTCGGATTTACATAGTAAAAAATTTGGAGAAAACCAAGAAGTTTTAATTGAAAAAGTGAAAAGCTTGAACCCTGATATTATCGCCATTACAGGAGATCTAATCGATAGTAAGAGGTATGATGCAGAGGCGAGTTTAAAGGTAGTGAAAGAGCTTGTAAAACACTATCCCGTTTATTTTGTTACAGGAAATCATGAATTATGGTCAGGGCGGTATGATAGTTTAGAAAAAGAGTTGAAAAGATATAATGTGACAGTTTTGAGAAATGAACATGAACGTATTCAAAAAGAGGGGCAGGAAATTTGCCTTCTCGGCATAGATGATCCGGCATTTACCGCGAAAAATAACGATGAAAATGAAGAGATGTCTACAGTGAAAAATGAAATCGTTAAAGTGAAAAATGCGGTAGATCAGGATGAATATAAAGTACTACTTTCACATAGACCTGAACTTTTACAAGTATACGCTGAGCAACAAATTGATTTAGTTTTAACAGGGCATGCCCATGGAGGACAAGTAAGACTGCCTTTTATTGGAGGCTTAGTTGCACCTAATCAAGGCATATTACCCAAATACACAGCAGGTTCATATAAGGAACAAGGTACTTCCATGATAGTAAGCAGAGGGTTAGGGAATAGCATCATTCCTCAAAGGATTTTTAATAGACCAGAAATTGTAGTCGTACAGCTGGATTAATTTGTACGACTTTTTTTATTAGCTTTGAGTGATGTTACGGTGGCTCATTCACTATAACTCTTTTAATAGAAAATAAGATAACAAATGTAAGCAACAGAAAGTATGTATGATGAAAGATTGGTGTTTTCTAAAAAGTACAAGTATCCATTACAATTTTGTTAAATTTGTACTACGCTACATAAACTAACAAATTTTGACGTTCTTTCTTTGTTATAGTGTAAATAATTAAAATAATCAGTTTTTGTTCAAATTAGAATGCTTATGGCTTGTGCATATAAAAAACTAATTATAAAGGAGTGTACACATGCATAAAGAATTTGAAATTGAGGAATATACTGCAATTGAAGAACAAATTCATTATTATAGTCAATGTTTATTGGTGAATCATCCTGAGCAAATTGTAAAGTATTTAGAAAAAAGGTTAGAAAAATATACAGAAACATTAAAATATGCACATTTGTATCCTGAAAAAGTTATTTTGCCTATCCAGCAGTTAGTAATTGAGTATTCTTTAGATCTTGCTAGAATTAGAAAGTATTTAAATTTAGAAACGTAGCCTATAAATAATGATTTAAAATGAAACAGAGTCGACAGTGAGAAATGAATTCTATTGTCGACTCTGTTTCATTTTTCTATAGACAATGTATTAGTTGTTAGAAAGATTGAAAAGATAATACTCATAAATATAATTTGACATATAATAATCTAAGAGTAAAATAAAAGTGAGTACTCACTCATTTCGAGAAGGAGGAGATCTTATTGCAACAACCTTCAGTCATTTTACAAGATGTATCAAAGTGTTTTGGAAAAAAAGAAGTACTGCACAATATTTCACTATCTGTAGCAGAGACAGAGATTTTTGGTTTAGTAGGTCCATCCGGGTCTGGTAAAACGACGCTTATTAAAATGGTTGCTGGCATTAGTGAATCAACAATAGGGGATGTAATAGCATTAGGGGTACAAATGCCTAACTTAAATGGCATGAAGCAAATAGGGTATATGGCGCAAGCGGATGCGCTGTATGAAGAATTATCAGCTTATGAAAATGCAGACTTTATTGCAACAATGTATGGATTAAAAGGGAAGCGCAAGAAAGAGAGAATAGAAGAGGTATTTACATTGGTACAATTATCCCAACATGCAAAAAAGCAAGTGCAACATTTTTCAGGTGGAATGAAGAAACGGTTATCACTTGCTATAGCACTTCTACATGAGCCCAAGTTATTAATTTTAGATGAACCAACGGTTGGGATTGATCCAGTTTTACGTAAATCTATTTGGGAGAATTTTTATGAGCTCAAGAAACAAGGAACAACGATTATTGTGACAACACATATTATGGATGAAGCTGAATTTTGTGAACGTCTTGGATTAATTAGAGATGGTAAGTTAATTGCAACGGGAACACCAAAGGACTTAAAAGACCGAACTTCATCAGGACGGATTGAAGATGTGTTTTTATTGGAAGGGGTGGTTGAATCATGAGAATTGGTGGTGTAGTTATCCGTATTATTCGCCAGTTTTTTCGAGATAAACGATCATTGGCAATGATGTTTGGAGCTCCGATGTTACTCCTTTGGTTATTATCGTTAGTGTTTACTCAAAAGGACTATACTCCGCATATTGCATTAGTAGATGTTCCAGCATCTATAGTGGAATCAATGAAAAAGCAAGATGCTACCATCTATGAGTATAGTAAAGAAAACGCACAGTCTAAGTTAGAAAAGCAACAAATAGATGCCATTATAACTTTAGAACATGGAAAAGTGAATGTATTGCTGGAAGGTAGCGATTCTTCAAAAAATAGCGCCGTGCTGCGACTATTACAAAAGGGTACAGAAAAAAATGAAATGCCTGGTATGAAACCAAAAATTGATTTTTTACATGGTTCCGCAGACTTTACAATGTTTGATGGTCTTGGACCTGTATTAATTGGTTTCTTTACATTTTTCTTTGTCTTTATTTTATCCGGTGTATCTTTTGTGCGTGAGCGGTTAAGTGGAACGTTAGAAAGGCTTTTATCTACTCCAGTGCGAAGATGGGAAATTGTTGTCGGTTATATACTTGGATTTGGTATTTTTGCGTTTTTACAATCTGTTATCATTGTAAGTTTCTCTGTTTATGTTCTTGATTTATATGTAGCTGGATCTCCATGGCTTACACTACTGATTACATGTATGCTTTCATTAACAGCATTAACACTAGGAACTTTTTTATCGGCATATGCCAATAATGAATTTCAAATGATTCAGTTTATCCCACTGGTTATTGTACCGCAAATTTTCTTTTCAGGTTTGTTTCCAATGGAATCAATGAATAAGTGGCTGCAAATGCTAGGTAAGTTATTTCCGCTCACATATGGTGCTGATGCAATGAGACAAGTGATGATTCGTAATCAAGGATTTGCTGAAATTGCGGGAGATCTTGGTGTGTTACTTCTTTTTGCGTTATTATTTGCAGTAGGGAATGTATTTGCTTTGAAGAAACATCGCAAAATATAATGTTTATAAAAAAGGAGCTTTACGAATGAAGAAAGATTGGCTGGAAGAATTAATTGCTGCTACAGACACAGATAAACGTAATGAACGTCAAATGCGTATATTAGAAGCGGCGGTTGATATGTTTGGAGAAAAAGGATATGCATCAACTTCAACGAGTGAAATTGCAAAGCGTGCTGGTGTAGCGGAGGGAACAATCTTCCGCTACTATAAAACAAAAAAAGATTTACTATTAGCGGTTGTCATGCCAACATTAACAAAGTTTGCTGCTCCATTTTTCGTACAGGCTTTTGCAAAAGAAGTACTTGAAAATACGTACAAATCGTATGAAGAGTTTTTAAGAGTGGCGATTCGAAATCGATTTGAATTTGCTAAAAAACATTTTCCAATGCTAAAAATTTTAATGCAAGAAGTCCCGTTTCAACCAGAATTAAAAAATGAAATACAACAATTAGTGGAAAAAGAACTTTTTTCCCGCTTTAAAAAATTAATTGTACATTTTCAAGAACAAGGACAAATTATTGAAATGCCTACACCTTCAGTTATACGCCTTACTTTATCAGCTATAATGGGGTTAATTTTAACTCGATTTTTATTATTACCTGAAGAAAAATGGGATGATGAAGTGGAAATTGAAAATACGATTCAATTTATATTGTATGGATTAACACCACAAACGTTGCTATAACAACGTTTGTGGGTTTTTATTTTCGTATTTGCAAACATTTTGCAAACATTTTGCAAACATTGACTATCCAAACAGACTTTCTTTTTTGAGATTTAATAAATGCACCGTTTACACCACTGCTACTTAATCCATAGTTTCCTAAAATCTACATAGCCGAACGATTCAAATTGAATATCTTTAATCATCGGATGAAATGTACGATTTTTAATAGGATGGTATAAAAATAGGAACAAATTCTCTTCTCGGATATAGCTCTCAGCTTTTTCTATCCAAAATTCTCTATCAGCGCTAGTCTTAGCATGCTTGATACTTTCAAAGTGAATATTTAAAATGGCTAGTTGTTCTAAAGAAAAAAAGCGATTAAATATAGATGCTTTATTTAAAAAGGTACCGATAAAAGATAAATGGTAATCGGTTGAAGCTGCTTCCCCCATGAATAATAAATCATCGTGCTTTACCAGCAGATGGTCATCTAATTACTCTTGAATCAGAAGTGCACCATGCAGAAGTTGCAAAAGTGAATATAGCGAGAGCTGAACTATCTAATATAGTAGAAGTAAGAATTGGATCTGCTCTTGAAACACTGCCGAAATTATATGATGAGGGAATTAATCCATTTGATTTAATTTTTATTGATGGAGACAAACAAAATAATTCGGAATATTTAAAGTGGGCCCTTAAATTGTCTCGGAAAGGTACTGTAATTATAGGGGATAATATAGTGCGAAAAGGAGAGATAGTCAATGCATCTAGTAAAGACGTCAATGTTCAGGGGGTTCGTCATTTCTTTGATATTCTTGCATCTGAGTCCAATTTATCCTCAACGGCAATACAAACTGTAGGAAGTAAGGGGTATGATGGATTTAGTATAAGTGTAGTACTGTAATTGTATCAAGTAGAAATATTTTATTTTAGAGGACTGTAGGAATGAATTGACAACGTCAGAAAATTTTGTAAGAAATGCAATCTTATTAAAAAAGGATACCAGTATTTCACAAAACGTGTTGGAGTTGTTACTAAATTCATACACAAATAAAATAATTTATATGTGAAATAACTAATAATAAAAGTAAAAAAGTTCTCTACTGATTATTTAAAACGGTTTGAAAATGCCTAGTACTATTGAAATGGGTTGAGGGAAAAATAAAATGAACATATAATGTTAGTTTTTTCTGTTGTTATTTCGATAAAATATTAGGTAGGGCAAAAGAAAAGTGTATAGTTGAAGTACAGAAGTAGCCTTTACTAGAAATATGTATGTTAATCTAATTTTGCTGTAATAAATAATAAAAGCGTGACAGAGAAACGTCATGCTTTTTTAGTTGTTTCAATCTTTATGTTTAATAAGTATTAAATTATTTTAATTAATCTGGGATTAGTATAAGTTGCCCCATTAGTTTTTTAAAGCGCTGAGTGCCTAATAATTGGCAAGAAGAAGTTTACCGATAAGGTCTTGGCTGTCGGAGCTATGCTAGTGATCATCTTGGGGGTAAGCATGTTCAACCGCGGTCTGGGGATTTCTGGAATCGCTTTATTTACGACGCCCAGCATGTGACGACTCATTTGGAACCGTTCGCATACGAGACCATTGTGCTCGAAGTGGGCACACGATGGTGTGGAACGTGCAGGCGACTCCCGAAGAGTTGAATGGCTGCAACAACCGTCTCTTTATAAATGAGTATGGGATTGAGAAGTCACTGGAAGTAGAAGAAAACCTCATCGTTTTCACATCAGAGAAACCGGGAACCTACATGTACAGCTGCTGGATGGGAATGATCCACGGTGTAATCATTGTGAAAGAAGCATTGGAGGAAGTAAAAGCTCCATAAAGAAAATCGGCTGTATCCAATGGGGATAGCTGGTTTTAAAAATATTTAGAAAATCCAGTTGACAGTCTATCTACTACGTGTTAAGATACACCTGTAGTAAGTCGTACTGGATACTGACACCACTGAATAGTGAGGTTACAAAAATATTTTTAAGAAAAATAGTTGACACCTTCTACTCGGTGTTACAATATACATGTAATAAGCAATACTGAATAGCATGTTTTCCCAAAAGCTATTCAGTAAAAATTTCCCTTAGTACTCTGTTATACTGAATATAAGTCAGACAAAATAGAGGGGGTAGAGGAGGATCTGAACATGGAAAATTTAACTGAAATGCTGAAGGGTTCGCTGGAAGGCTGTGTGCTGGAAATCATCAGCCGCCATGAAACCTATGGCTACGAGATTACCCGCCGTCTGAACGAGCTTGGGTTTACTGAAGTCGTGGAAGGGACGGTCTATACCATCCTCGTGCGATTAGAAAAGAAAAAACTTGTGAATATAGAAAAGAAACCGTCAGATATGGGGCCGCCCCGCAAGTTTTACTCACTTAATGAGGCTGGCCGCCAGGAACTTGAATTGTTTTGGAAAAAATGGGATTTTGTATCATCAAAAATCAACGTCTTGAAGTCAATCTAGCTGCATAAGATATTCCGTCCGATATTTTTGGAGTGTCTTGTTCAGCTTTATAAAAAAGGAGGAAAAATAACATGATGGAAATGTTCAAAAAAATGATTGGTGATAAAAAAGAGTACAAAATGATGATGGCACGGGTTGGAGCCCTGCCAGAGGACTACCAGTTTGTATTTAAGAAAATTCAAAACTACATGTGGAATTTCTCAGCGGGCAACGGGATGGATATGCTGCACATTCAGTATGAATTAATCGAGTTGTTCGAAGCCGGTGCAGCGGAAGGTAGAAAAGTGCTGGAAATCACTGGGGACGACGTGGCGTCCTTTGCCGACGAACTAGTGGCAAACGCTAAAACCTATGTCGCTAAGTATCGTGAAGATTTGAATCAGAGTATCATGAAGCGATTGGGAAAAAAGTAAATTCAATAGATAATACCGACTGAATAGCTGGTTACAAATGTGAATTGCCACCTTCGCTATTCAGTTATATTTTCAACCTGGTACTAAGTTATACGGATTATCAGTCAGACTAAATAGAAGAGTATAGGCAATCTAGCTCCGCAAAGCGCTTTTTATAAGGAGGAAAAAAGTATGAGCAATGCAGTGATTTCTGTAAAAGAGTTAAAAAAATCCTTTAAAGACAAGGAAGTCTTAAAGGGGGTGGATTTTGAGGTGCGGCGTGGCGAAATTTTCGCACTGCTGGGCTCAAATGGAGCGGGCAAGACGACGACGGTCAACATCCTCTCGACGCTGATGAAGCTCGATGACGGCGAAGTAGGTATTTGCGGCTTTGACGTCCAGCGTCAACCGGATCATGTTCGCCAGAACATCAGCCTGACAGGGCAGTTCGCAGCTTTAGACGGCATGCTCACCGGGAGGGAAAACCTGATGATGATCGCCAAGTTGCGGGGAGTTTCCAATCCCGCTCAAGTCGCCGACAATCTGCTTGCAAGATTCAGCCTGACCGATGCGGCCAACCGCCGAGCAGACCAGTATTCAGGCGGGATGAAGCGCCGGCTTGACATCGCCATGAGCTTGATCGGGACGCCAGCAGTCATTTTTCTCGACGAACCGACGACAGGGCTTGATCCCGAAGCACGGATTGAAGTCTGGGATACCGTCAAGGAGCTTGCCAGCGGCGGCACGACCATCTTGCTGACGACCCAGTACCTGGAGGAAGCCGAACAACTGGCGGACCGTATCGCTATCCTGCATGGCGGAAAAATCATCACGACCGGTACCCTTACCGAACTCAAAGAGATGTTCCCGCCAGCGAAAGTGGAGTACATCGAGAAGCAGCCGACATTGGAGGGAATTTTCCTCGCGATCATCGGCAAAAGGGAGGAGATGTAAATGAAAAGCAAAACAGGGGTATTACTAGGGCGTTTAATGCGCAACATCATGCGCAGCCCGGATACGATTATCACGGTAGCGATTACGCCGATTATGATGCTGCTGCTGTTTGTCTACGTATTTGGCGGCGCCATAGAGACAGGCACGGACAACTACGTCAATTATTTATTGCCGGGAATCTTGCTGATGGCTATCGCATCCGGTGTCGCTTACACTTCACTGCGGCTGTTTACGGATGTAAAGAGTGGGCTAATGGCGCGTTTCATTACCATGCCCATCAAGCGCTCGTCGGTATTGTGGGCTCACGTGTTGACCTCGCTTGTTTCCAATGTGCTTACTATCGTGGTGGTTATTCTCGTTGCCCTCTTGATGGGCTTCCGTTCCAGCGCTGATATCCTCGATTGGCTCGCAGTAGCTGGGATACTCGGGCTGTTTACGCTAGCGCTGACATGGCTGGCGGTCATTCCCGGCTTGACAGCGAAGTCTATGGAAGGGGCGACAGCCTACTCGTACCCGCTGATTTTCCTGCCGTTTATCAGTTCGGCCTTTGTCCCCACTGAAACCATGCCTAAAATTGTCCGTGCGTTCGCTGAGAACCAGCCCGTGACTTCAATCGTGAATGCGATTCGTGCCCTCTTGTATGAAGGGTCTGTTGGCAACGGTATCTGGATCGCGCTTGCCTGGTGCGTCGGCATCATGATCATTGCTTACTTCTTCGCCAATAAAGCATTTAAACGCCAGTTAGGGTAAGTACACCATTATGGGATTAGCCATATCAATAGGTGGTAATGACGGATTGGACGGTAACAATAGCGTTTGTATAAATAATCACGAAATTGGAACTGAGATGTCAGATTGTTGGCAACATCATCTGGTTGCGTTGGATCCTGATTAGGTAAGGTATAAATTCTAATCATGTAAAAGTATAGCTTGAGAATTATTGTGTACTTAAAGTAACGGGAGCGTTAGTTGAACAACAATAATATATTGTTGTTGTGGTAAATGAGGTCATATGTTGTACAAAAGGATAGATGTATACAGGTACTCTCTCCTGTTCATCTATCCTTTCCTTTTAACCCTATATAATGTGTGACATTATAATACATCGTTTAATTATAGTGTTTCATAATTATTTTCTTGACTTTTGATAAAATGAGAAAAGGAGTGTTTTTTTAAGGATAAACGGATTTTTATGTTAAAATTTTACTGTCAATAATTTCTTGGGAGAGGTCTCTTAAAGTTGAATATATTAAGAAGAACGATATCTAGTAAGATGGGGATAATCATTTTAGTAGTAATAATATTGATTGCAGGATTTTCATATTGGACGAATAAAGACAGAATTTCTAATAACTTTGCTGAACAACTATTTAAATATCCCCTTCCTCCACAAACCAAAGTCATGGAAAAGGAACAAGTTAATGGAAAATCCCTTGTATGGGGAAATGGTGGATATTGGGGTGTTATTGCATCTGTTCGCCTATCTACTAAACTAAGTAAAGCAGAAATATTGTCGTATTATAAAAAAGCTGGTTTATTTAAATACCCTAAAAGTGATAAAAAAGGCGTTGAACCTGAAATCTACTTTCAAGATGACTTAAAAAAGGTGGAAAAACCAGAAGGATTTTATTACACGACAAACGATGGAGGAAATAACCCGTTACACAGTTATTTCAACAAAGATGGAAGTATGAAAATAGAACAAAGCACCAACGAACATACAGGACAAATGGAGTATGTGGTACAGATAACAAGTGACTTTGATTACTTTCTAAATATTAATTGACACTAACTTTATAAAAAGTTGCGATGTTTTGCTCCTTTGGATTTGTTTATCTAAATGGGCGTTTTTATAGTGAAAAGAAGATCTGAACTGAAAGGCGGATTAAGGAACTGTTGAGTAGCAATAAAGTATCCTTTTTTACAAATGCGTACGAAGCTCAAAGTGCAGGCTATCGACCATGCAAAAGATGCCGACCAGATCTAAATATAAAAATATATGACCCGTTCGAATGCGTTTTGGAAGATACTATGCGATTGATAAAAAATAATTATGTTTAAAACATGTCTTTAAATGAAATTGCATCAAGGGTAGGAGTTAGTCGTTTTCATTTAAATCGGATTTTCAAAGAAAGAACAGGGTATACTCCTCGAATATATTTAGAAAGGATCAGAGTTAAGAAAGCAAAGGAACTTCTCTTGACAACGGTCTTTAATAGTACGGAGATTGGTTATCAAACAGGCTATCAAAGTGTATCTAGCTTTTATAATGCATTTAAAAGAAATACAGGACTTTCACCGAGTCAATTCCGTGCTTGCAATAGTGGACATACCGTAAACCAAGAACTTGACTGAATTCACGCTCTTTAACAAAAGACAGAATGAATTAACAAGCGTGCTTTGTACTTCTCATATTTTTTGAAAATTGTGATACAAGGAAAGTATTCAAAATACAACAAAGGAGACTATTATATAATTTGTGTAGGACTATTCTAGAAACGGGCGCAATTCTGTAGCAAGAATTGTGCTCGATCTTTATGTATTGGGCCACTATGTTGAATAAGAGCTGAAAAGCTGAATTAGGTTCGCATTTATGGAATGGAAGTGTGAAAAGTTGTGAAAATAATACATTTTTTATTAAGGGTCATAGTACATAAAACTAATAGCTTCCGAACATAATAATAAAATGTTTTGGAGGTGAGTTTTATGGATAAAAAAGACTTTCAAAAAGTTTATAATGAATACTTACAACAAGGGAAAGACCAAGTTCAATTGGAAGTAGTTGAGGAAGTCGATTCAGGAGTAGAACAAATTGTTGCAGTTCGTAAAAATGATGAGGATGATATTATTGCTTTTAAAACAAGTAGTGGAAGAGAACTAGATTATATTACTGCTCTTGATGAAGCAAAATCAGGGAAGTTAGCTCATGTGGACGTATTTCATAAGTATGGCAGGGATATTATACGTAGTGAACCTGATGGTATAAAAGAAAATAACTTAGATAACTTACCTTCTTTTTAAAAGGGTAAACCTTAAGAAGAGAATGTTAATTTGGACATTCTCTTCTTTTCTTGTATATTAAGTCATTTGATAGAATATGGTACCATTAATACGATACATCAAATAATTATAATGTTTATTCGTGTGAGTGTAGTGTAAGGCTTAAAAAAGAACTGAAATACTTGTCACAATATTATTTTTCTAGGTTTCCCTTAAAAATGGACGGTTCATTTTTAAAGTGAAATCGCTCTTTTAAAAAGCTCCCTAAATTTCTCCCTATCTTCTGATGTGAATGGTTTTGGCCCTTTTGTACGCTTTCCGCTTTTTCGAGCCATTGCACTCAAATAACGTGTTTGCAACAATTGGTCAATGTTTTCATTTGTATAGCTATACCCATTATGGTGAAGAACCGTACATCCTTTTGCTAAACCTAGCGAAGCAAGACCATAATCTTGCGTAACGATTATATCTCCTTTTGCTGCTAACTTCATAATCCGATAATCTGCAGCATCTGCTCCAGAATCAACATAAATCTTTTCCACCCCTGATGGTTGTTCCGCATTAGAAAAATGAGAAAAGCTAGTAACAAGGAGAATAGGAATTTCAGCATTCGTACCTTCAGAGATAATAATATCTTTTACCGGACAAGCATCTGCATCAACATAAATTTTCATCTTTATCACTCCCATAAATAAGTTCGAGTTGATGATAATGGCAGATTTAGCTTTTGTCAAACGAAGATGCTTTACTTAAAATCATTAAAAAAAAGTTATTCTATTAAAGGGCGCTATTCTTTTATAGAGAAAGCGTCTTTTTCTTGTATTTCAAGTGTTCTCATGGTTAAGTAATTTTAGATTGGTTTGTTTCACTAAAGCTCCCCTTTAGTAAAATGAGTTCAGCCTGATATTTCTAGTTGAACCCATTAATTCATCGTATTTAATGCAGTAGCTGTTACTAATAACCCCTGTAAAACTAAACCCACATTTATTATAGCTATCCTCTTTAAAATTATTTCCTCACAATACTAAAAGAATGATATTTTTATTATTAAAGAAAATCCCACTTGTTTCTTTGTTAAATAAATATTAAAATGATTAAAAACTTATAAAGAAAGGTTGATTAACTTGGATTCTTATGATTATAAGATTATACAATCAATAATGAATAATGGTAGAGTCACTTGGGCTGAATTGGCATCTCACATTGGATTATCTTCACCAGCAGTGGCTGACCGTGTCAATCGTTTGATTAGTAATGGAGTAATTAAAGAGATTGGAGCTAAGATAGATGGAGAAAATGTAGGAACAGAATGTACAGCTTTTGTAACAGTCTCATTAGAAAAACCAAAATATAGAGAAGAATTCTTACATCTTATTACTAATTTAGAGGAGGTACAAGAATGCCATCACATTGCGGGGGATGATGATTATTTATTGAAAATTCGTTGTCGTAATACCAAGGATTTAGACAGAGTGATTAGCTATGAGATTAAAAGTCTGCAGGGGGTACTTCGAACAAAAACAACAATAGTGATGGATACAATGAAAGAAACGTTTAAAATTCCTTTGCAAAAAGATAGGTTTTTTATTGATGAGGTGGGGGGAAATGGCAAGTGAATTCTTACTCAAAGGTCTTATCATTGGTTTTAGTATTGCGGCCCCTGTAGGACCTATTGGAATTTTATGTATTCGTAGAACGCTTGAGAATGGGAAAGTAGTTGGATTTATGTCAGGCTTAGGTGCTGCAACAGCAGATGGTTTATATAGTTTAATTGCGGGTCTAAGCTTAACAGTGATAACTAATTATTTGATTAATCAACAATTGTGGTTTCAACTAATTGGCGGAATTTTTTTAGGTTATTTCGGTGTTAAAACTTATAAATCAAAACCTTCAAATACACTTACTAAAAGTAAAAATGAACAAAATATTAAGGCATATGCATCTACTTTCTTTTTAACACTAACTAACCCTGTAACAATTTTGTCTTTTATTGCTCTCTTTTCAGGACTTGGAATAGCTAATTCAGATATTGACTTAATGGAGAAATTGATATTAGTATTAGGAGTTTTTTTAGGTTTAATACTATGGTGGTTATTTCTTAGTATTGTTGTTAGCTTATTAAAGAATCGAATAAATGCATATTCTTTAATAATTATAAACAAAACATCTGGATTAATTTTACTATTATTTAGCCTACGGTCTTTTTATGATGTACTAATTACTACTTATTAATGAGAAATAAAATCAACCATATTATAATGGAGGTTTATAGAATTGACATTAAAAAAAGAGAGTAATTTTTACTCAATGATAAAAATAAAGAAAACAAGTGGCCACCTTATGTCAACGATTACACAATTGCCAAGTACTTACATAATTTTTGTATTTGGTTTACTTATTTCAAGAATTGGTGATTCCCTATATACCTTTTCTCTTCCTTTGATTGCATATGAATTAACTGGTTCAGCAGTAATTATGAGCTCACTTTTTGCCATAAGTGTGTTACCTATTGTTTTATTTGGTCCGATAGTAGGGGTAATAGTAGATCGTTGGGATAGACGAAAATTAATGTGGATTGCGGACCTATTATGTGTTTTCTTTGTAACAGTAATTCCTGTTCTCCATATCTTAGGATTACTCCAACTCTGGCATTTATACGTTGTTTCTTTTATTTTAGCAGTACTATCTATGTTATTTGATGTAGCGACAGTTACAGTAATTCCACATATTGCAGGTCAATCGTTAACCAGGGCCAATTCCGCTTATCAGATGGTTCTTCAAATTGCTAGCTTAGTAGGTCCTGCCTTAGCAGGTATTATCATTGCTATTATAGGAGGTTTTAATGCACTCTGGATAAATGTTCTCTCTTATATAGCTACTTTAATTGCTGTATTAATGTTACCAAAATTCAAAAAAACTAAATCTGTAGATGGATCGGGAAATCTATTTCAGAAAATAGGAAGAGAAATGAAGGAAGGTTTTAAATGGTTAATGAATGACCGTCTTAATCTCGCTTTATCTCTTCAAGCAATGGTAGGCAACTTTGGTGCTAGTGCTATACTAGGAGCATTAATGTATTATTTGCTTTCAACATTACATTTAACTTCTGAACAAAGTGGATTTAACTATACCTTAATTGGAGTAGGCGGTCTTGTAGGAAGTATTATTGTTGTTCCACTTGAAAAGCGATTTCGACGTGGGATTCTAATTCCTGCTTTGCTAGGTATAGGTGCAATTGGATTAACCTACGCAATATGGAGCAAATTTTGGCTAGCGCCAGGCATTGCATTTGGAATTGCTATGGTATGTAATATTGCTTGGAATATTATTGTAGCATCTGTACGGCAGGAAACTGTACCCATTGATATGCAAGGAAGAGTTTTAGGATTTTCACGCGTGCTTACACGACTGGCAATGCCTCTAGGTGCATTAGTAGGGGGCGTGATTTCTGAGTATAATCCGGTTGCAATTTTTATTTTGGCATCAGCTACAAAATTTATTGAAGTAATTATTGCACTTGCCAGTCCTATACGTAAACTATAAGCAAACGTACCTATCTGGATTTCATAATTTTCAGAAGTATTTTTAAGGGAATTTCGGTTCTGTTGCAAAGTTTTTTAAACTAAGCTATATTCTAGAAAAATGAGACGAGGGGAATGACGTTACCTACATCGTGCAATTGATAAAGAGGGTTACACATTAGATATTCAACTGCGTAAAAAGCGAGATCCTCAGGATTTCAAAATCTTCGCCATGCTTCACGCACGATAAAAGGAATCGAAACCATTCATGCTATACATAAACGAAAACGCAGTTTGTAACCAAACTGCGTTTTTTTAACGTACAAAGAATTACAAAAATTATTAACAATTGCATAAAATAAACAACTGTTTGTTGGGAGAATCTGTTGAAAAACTTTGCAACAAAACCAAATTATGGTTAAATTCTAATTTAATTTAAAAAACTTCTTATTTCGATGTTATAATAAGAATGAAAATTCTAATTACTTGTTTTGAACAAATAATTAAATAAGCATTTATGATTAAAGGAGAGTAGCATGTTATATAAACAAAAAAACTTTAAAAACAAATTTGAACACTTTTTACTCATATTTATTATTTTTCAACCTATTTTGGATTTACTTACATCTTTTTGTATTATGTCATTACAAATGAATGCTACTATTGGCATTTTTGTCCGTTTATTTATTATGTTGTTAAGTATTGTATATTTGTTGATAACAACAATTAAAATAGGGAATTGGAAGTATCTTATTTATTTAGTTGGATTAATATCAGTATGTATGATAGGAATTATAAATAACATAGTAATAAAAAAGCCTATGTTATTAAGTGAAGAAGTAAAATTTATAGCAAAGTCTATATATTATATAATTATGTTTTTTAGTTATCTTTTGGCTTTAAATTCTATCAAAAGAAAAGAAAATATATATGTAAGGATAAGGGATTATATTGTATATGCAATATTGATTGTTAATATTACTATACTTATTTCTATTATCACTCATACTGATTATAATAGTTATGAATATAGTAAAATAGGATCAAAAGGATGGTTTTTTGCTGGAAATGAATTGAGTTCTATTTTAGGTGTTACATTTCCGATTGTCGTTTTATATTCTATCGAAAAAACAACATCTATTAGGAAATTATATTATTGGATTCCAACATTATTATCTATTTTTTCATCTTTCTCTATGGGAACAAAAGTTGCTTATATGGCGGTTATAGTTACTATGGTAATTACACTTGTAATAAGTTTTATTCATGTGTTTTTTTACCAAAAACAGTTGAAAGAACAGCGGAAATATCTATTATTGAACATATTTGTTGTTATTTGTATAAGTATAGGAATTGTTTCTACAATACCAAAAACGCCATTTGTTAAAAATTTGGCAATTCATCAAAAAGAAGTACAAACGGAACAATTCAAAGAAAAGCAAAAGCAATATCGATTAGAAGAGAAAAAAGAAGTTCCAGTTAGTAGTTCGCCTAAAGAACAAGTAAGTGCTTCGGATAGTAATTCAGGTAGTGATTCAGCAGTAGAAGAAAAGAAAAATCAAGTAGAAAATATTATATTTAGTAGCCGTGAATTATTTATCCAGCATTATAAAAAATCCTTTGAAGAAGTTCCGATATCCCAAAAACTGTTTGGAATGGGGTATGGGGGAATCCTGAATTATCAAGGAGCTCCTAAGTTGATTGAACGAGACTTTCATGATTGGTTTTATACATTTGGATTGTTTGGTTTTATATTCATTTTACTACCTCTTATTTATTACAGTTTTAAAATTTTATTATTATTAATTAAAGATATAAAAACTTTATTTGCATTCAAACATGTGTTGTTAGGAACAGGAATATTATTAGGTTTTGGTATTGCATTTATTTCTGGTCATGTATTAACAGCACCCGCTGTAAGCATCTATTTTAATGTTATTTTGGCAACTCTAATAGTGAGTTTGAGTAGTAAATCGATTCAAAAATAAGGTAATAAAGCAAAGTTTAACTAAAATCCTGTATTTTAATACGGGATTTTTTGTCTATTTTAATTAATACATAGTTTATTTAAGATGATTAAGTTTTTTGAATTAAAGAATAAATATTGGAGTTAGTATAGTCATATGGACACAACTTATTTAAGTCCTTACAATGAATTTCAAGGTAAGAGTCAAATATTCCCCACCTACTATTTGTAAATAACCCATGAGATAATCTCCTTACATACTACATGTGGAGGATTTTTTATGAAAAGACACCTATTAAAGAAAGAATGGGAAACTTATATTCAAGACTATAAAAACAGTGGATTATCAAAAGTTTTCTGGTGTCAAAAACAGAACCTACCAGTTCATCGGCTATATTATTGGTTGAAAAAATTATCACCTGAAACGGAAGATCAAAATAAAAATGAGCGTGTGAATTGGAGTTCTATGAATGGCCCTGTCGTAGAAGAAAACATACATGTCACCATTCGAATTCACATTCAAGAAGCAACCATTGAATTAGATGTACCTTTATAAGAAACAAAACAAAACAAAATATATTGTGTGAAAAGAGATGTAATTTATGAAGAAGAGTTTCTATGATTGGTACATTGAAAATAACAAAGAACATTTATTAGCCGAGTGGGATCATGAACAGAATGAAGACTTGGAGATAAAAGAAATTGGATATGGTAGTAACAAAAATGCATGGTGGATTGGTAGATGTAATCATCAATGGATATCTACTATTAAGAATAGAGTTAGGGGAACTGGTTGTCCTATATGTTATGAAGCTAATGGTAGAAAAATAGTCCATAGACGAAGTTTAAATAAAGGAATTAATGATTTGCTCTATTTCGAGTAATCTTCTTCGAATCAAAATTGTCACTCTCCATCTATGAGTATTTTTTATTATCTAGTCTACTACTTTATTTTAATAAATACTCTTTTACGAAATGAAAATTATTTCTCAGTCTAAATCTTTATTTTATTAAATTAAACAAACAAAAATAGAGGAATTTAATTAAACCAACGATGTCCAGTCTAATACATTTTTCTACTTGAACAACTGTTCAAGTATTTAAAGAAGAAACATATAAAAAAGTTTTTCCGTGTTCTCTAAGTACATATGAGGGAACATCCGATTGCTGCATGAATGTTTTACCATGCTCAGCTTGCAATGTGCTAGAAGGAGTGTTACCTATTAGTCCTGTTATAATTAAAGTTAATCCAAATGTAATTCCAAAAAATTTAATTGTTTTTTTCATTACTTTAAAGCCTCCTTATCGCGTAGTTTTTGTTCGGCTTCGTGTGACTTGTAAAAATAATGTCCAGCCTGACCAGGTTGATTTGAAGCATAAAATTTTAATGCTAATTGTTTTGAGTAGTCATGTACGAACCCTAATAAACCTTCTTGCTCGAAGTATTGAATTCCTTCTTTAATAATGGATTCAAATATATTGGTTGGCTCAGCTGAATTTAATGCGCGCAGAATAGAAAAATGATGTTTATATTCAATTGCATTTACATGATTACAGATTTTTAGACCTTTATTAATAAATTTATTTGACTGCGAATTGCATCATACCAATTATTTAATAAAGAAGTAATCTGCTCTAGTGTAACCGTTGTAATCTCCATGGAATAACCCCTCCTATTATGTATTTATATAATTGTACAAAAATTTATAATATTTAGTCATTGGGTAAATTTATTTCTCAACAAATACCTATTTATTTTTTTGGATAAGTATTCATTATGGGAAGAACTATGTTTATTGAATTAAACTTAGATCAATTTTTTTGAACAAAAAGAAAAACTAGATAAAATACTAAGGATACTTAGCACTATAGGACTATCTGTATATATTTAAAGTATAAGGTCAAATTAAGTAAATATTTGGGTGAAGAATGCTTGTCAAATTACTATTATTTAATGATGTCTGGGTAATAATAAGTAAGTTACCGTTGCTTATTAAAAAAGCAAGGCCCGATTGGCCCCGCTTGTTATTTGACTATTACTTTTCCATCCATTCCTTTCTGGAAATGGTACCGACATATCAGTTCATATGTACCGGGCTTTTTAGGTTTCACGGTTATGGTTTTTTCTTTTCCCGGCTGGACTTCGGCGTCAATTCTGAGCTTTTCCACTGTGAAGGTGT
Organism: Bacillus sp. FSL K6-0042; assembly: GCF_038006685.1. Taxonomy (NCBI): domain Bacteria; kingdom Bacillati; phylum Bacillota; class Bacilli; order Caryophanales; family Bacillaceae; genus Bacillus; species Bacillus sp. FSL K6-0042. The sequence continues at coordinate 730,871 of NZ_JBBOVS010000001.1, read as the reverse complement.
GCTCTTTATTACCTTGGTTTTTCAATATCAACGTTGTCGTTCTTCCAATCGGAATAGTGATGACGTTCGGATTAAAGTAATCATCGTTCAACTCGACCTCAATCACTTTCACTGACTCAATAGGCTGTGTTACGACGCCGGATTCGGCAAATACACTGAGTGAGCCTGGAGTTGTTACAACCACAATCATCGCAAGCAAAACGACCAATCCAGTTAACCACTTTTTCACAGACATTCGCAATCCTTCCTTTCCTAAGCATTATTGTTTTCCAATTCATAAAATATTATCACTATAAATGGGGGTCTAACTATTCAGGTTAAAAAATGTTTTAGACTGAACATCATTAATCTAATGGGATTCCTCAATTCTTATATTTCTAATTCAATAAAATAAAGAATCAGACTGGTAAATAAGTTTCATTTTCGGAAAAGAGTTTTTATTAAAATATAGTATTAGACTAAATATTGGTTATGTAATTTTCACATGAGAAATAGGAACAATTCTGAGAAAACATACTTAATAAAACAAGAATGTATATATTCTGGCATAAAGTTTTTAAAAGAGAACAGGTCTAATCCTTAATGAATATGAAGTTAATCTCTGTGTTTACCGCGTATAATAAGACATTATGGCAACCTCACATGTATACGCTATATAGGATTTCATTGCTTAATATAGAACATTAAAGGAGTATTGATATATTTAAAAAAGGGGGAAAATACATGAAACTCACAAATGATGTTAAAGCCATTGTCTTAGATCTCGATGGAACTTTATTAAATTCACAAAAAGAAGTGTCCGAAAGAAGTAAAAGGGCCATTTTGACAGCTCACGAAAGAGGTCTTGCTATTATTTTTGCAACAGCAAGACCTCCAAGGTCTGTTAATGACTTTTTATGTAGAGAGCTTCAAGAAATAGCATCTGTTGTTTATTATAACGGTGCTTTATCCGTAGATAATCAGTTAGGCAGAAAACATTACCCAATTGAACAGATGTTGACGGAAGAAATTCTAAACTATATACATACAAATCAGCCAGATGCTTATATTTCTATAGAGTCTGAAGACATTTGGTACAGCAGCCAAACTTTAGACTATAAACAGGTCATGAAAGTCACAACAAACCCTACAGTGGTAACCATTGATGAACTAAGGAAGATACAAGCTTCCAAAATACTAATTTCTCAATGCTATGACTATAAAAGTTTACAGGAACTCTTTGAAGGTAAAGTTAACATCATACGCACTGACTCGGGAAGCTTGATTCAAATTATGGATAAAGATGTGTCGAAAGAGCGTGCTGTGATTGATATCTGTACAGCTAAGAGAATACCTATGGATTATGTTATGTCTTTTGGGGACGACTGGAATGATTTTAACTTATTTAGGGAATCTGGATTACCAGTAGCAATGGGTAATGCTATTCCTGAGCTAAAAGAGATTGCATTTTTTGTTACTGGAAACAATGATGAAGAAGGTGTGGCACAGGTATTAGAACAAATAATCTTTGGTACCAATCCAATTAAAAATTAACATGAATAGAAAGTCCCTTCAGTTCTTCATCTAAAGGGACTTTTAAAGGTCTTTGGTTTTATATTAATAAAGGGTGCTTTCATGTCCAAAAAACACTTTTTCGGTCTATAACTATTTTTTAATAGTCTAAAACATTTTTTTAATGAAACACTAACGTGCTTCAATTGCACCTACAGCCTGCCTAATCATTCTACCGTCCCCCCTAAAACTTTATTATGAATGTTATTTGGATTTTCAGCCCATTCCAACATTAATTCTCTTTGTTTAACGGCTAAATCTTCAAACGGTTCACTAATATGCTCAATATTGTTAAAGCATTTTTCAAAAACACGAGTATTATTTATCTTGAGGTACCCACCAAATCCCTTGTCATCATTTAAAATCCATACTACTCTTGTAAAATGAGAAAAAAGTATAGCTCCAGTACACATCGGGCATGGTTCAAGTGTTGTATATAATGTAATAGGTAATCTGTTTTCTTTAGCATGTATGAGTTTCTTTCCTGCTGCTCTTATAGCATCGATTTCAGCATGAGCGGAGGCATCATCCTGAGTGTGTACCCTGTTTCGCCCCTTACCTAATATTTCATTGTTTCGCCCAACAATAATAGCACCTACTGGATATGTGTTCTCTTTCATTGCTTTTTTCGCTTCTTCTAAAGCCATTTCTAAAAACAAACGATCCATTTTTCTCACCAAAACAAATTCCCCCTTTTAAATCTAATTTTATCAAAAGAGAGTTATAAAAACATGATGAACAACACCTGGAATTAACAAATAACACTTATAAGCCATTTCTAATCAAACTTTATCTCAAACCTACATCTGAAGGGTCTTTCCATTCACATAATCAATGTTATCGGCAGTTATAGTAGATCATTTTTTAGTACAATTGAATTAATCAAGGTCTGTGTTAGGAGGAATGTATCCGAGGTGACGATCCATTGATACGATTTGTCCTTTATGATGAAATTCATGTGTCTCGGTATGGGTTAAAAGCCATAGTGGAGTTGTACTCCATGGTTCTTTTTGCCATTTCACTTCATTTGCTATATTTTCGAACCAACGAGCATTGAATTCATCTAAAAAACGTTGTACAATCTCATCTACTAACTCAAATCTGGCGCGAACTTTCTCGACATTTGAATGCTCAATTTCATAATCAGTAGCAAACGAAAAATCTGCTCGCCTTTGGTTAAATGCGAATGATCCAAGCCAGTATCGATAACAATCGGCTACATGAATATGGGTCTTTATAATGCTACCGCTTCCGAAATTTGGAACGGTGCTGTGCAACTTTTGCAGTGGGATTTTTTCTGAAAACGTAAATAGAATTTCCCTGGTAGAGCGAATAAAGCTGTATTGTTGCTTTAAAACATCTAACATTCAATATCACTCCTCTTTTATTTACCATAATCCCCGTTAGCAGAAGCTAAATTATATATCTTTGTTTTCCTTCTCTAATAAACGTTTTACATCATTTCTAAAGAATTTAAGTTCATTTTTTGTTTTAATCAACTCATACAGCATAAAAAGTAATACCAACACTATTAAGATTTTCACCATAGCAATCCCATCTTCCTTTTTTAACTAAGCGAAGATATATGCTAAAATCCCAATTGTACATATAACACTACCTACAACGAAAAAGAAAAACTGTATAAGCTTGGCCAAAAATAGCCGGGGGTGTAGATTATGTAACAGCTACACTCAAAGGCGTTGAATTTGCTAAAGACGGTACATTGATAAGGAAGCAAGTTGGTCCAGGGAAGGTTACCGAGTGGGTTATGGATTTGAGTCAATATCTAGGACATAAAAAATTAAATTTAAGCAACTTCTTTAGCCGAATTTTCTATTGCTTTGGGAGTTTTATAACCAATGCTACTGCGGTTATATCATTCTTTGATGCATTGAAATAGTGCTAGATTTGTTTGTTTAAACGTGACATATTGTGTTGAGTTTCTTCTTTCTTTAGAAAAGCATGAAGAAACTCAACACAAGTGTCTAATACGGACACTCCCTCCTTGAAATTTATTGTAAGAACTTCACTAAGTTGTGTTCAAAGTGGATAACCTACGTTTCTATGATTCTCCATCTTGGCAGGATAATGTTGTTGCTGGTACTTTAGATGCAGGATTATGATTTGCAATCGATGGGAAGGTTATGGTGAATGGATTTTATCAGTACAAAGAGCATAGTAGCCAGGGCAAAACATACTATGTAACAGCAAACGAAGCCTATGGACATGTGAAGTAAGAGTTACAAAAGAGCATCCACTTAAAGGATGCTCTTTTGTATAATATATTTATAGAAGAAATATAAAAAAGTGCTAACAAGTTTGCAAATGAACTTGCTAACACTTATACAAAATAAATATAAAATATCGCTGATATGTCACTGGATATATAGTCATTATAAAAATAGACAATACAAACTAACTTTGCTTAGAATACTCATCGTAGTACAATTTATATTATATGGATTAACGCCGCGGAGGTAATAAAATGCGACAATTTGCAAAACCAACAGTTGTTGTAAGTAAATGCCTAGAATTTGATGCTTGTCGTTATAATGGGGAAAGGATTTCTGATATTACAATTCGAAATTTACAACCGTTTGTTATATTTATTCCGGTATGTCCTGAAGTAGAAATCGGATTAGGAATTCCACGTGAGACAATTCGGATTATCGAAGATAGTGGCATTCACAAGCTTGTACAGCCTTCGACAAGAGAAGATGTTACAGAGAGGATGCAACGGTTTTCTGATCAATTTTTAAGTACTTTACTGGATGTTGATGGTTTTATTTTAAAAAATCGTTCTCCAAGTTGCGGAACTAGAGATGTGAAAATTTATACAGGATATGACAAATCACCAGTAAAAGAGAAGGGTGCTGGTTTGTTTGGTGGCGCTGTATTAAAAAAAATTTCGCATATTGCAGTAGAAGAAGGTAGATTGTCGAATTTTATTATTCGTGAACATTTCTTTACGAGACTGTTTACAATCGCTCACTTTAAAAGAATTAAACATAATAAAAATTTGAAAGAGCTAGTATCTTTTCAATCAGATCACAAATACTTATTTATGGCATATAATCAGGTGAAACAAAAAGAATTAGGCCGTATTATTGCAAATCATGCAAAGGATAATATTGAAAATCTCTTTGAGAATTACGAAAAAACCTTGTATGAATTATTGAAGCGAACACCTCGCTATACATCGAATATAAACGTATGTCAGCATATTTTTGGATACTTTAAAGATAAGCTAAACAAGCAAGAAAAAGAGTATTTTTTAACGCTACTTCAAAAATATGCAGATAAGAAAATACCTCTTAGCAATTTACTTGTAGTTTTAAAGTCGTGGGTCTTACGTTTTGAAGACCACTATTTATTTCGGCAAACCTATTTTGAACCATATCCTGAAGCATTAGTAGAAATCTCAGATTCCGGAAAAGGAAGAGATTATTAAAGAAAAAACCACATAATTCGACACTGTTATTCCTATGTTGTTGTAGAACAATGTAGGAATTTTTTTGTGCATGAGTACAGAATCTGTTTTAAAATTAAGTTATGACAGAATTATAACAATTATCTAACTACTAATCTTGTCTTTAAGAAGCAATGTTTGTAGTACAGACTCGCACGCTGTCGAAACTCAATATTCGATAAGGGGTGTGTAGCGGAATGGAATTTACTCTAACTCGCGAAAAACAAATGATTAAAGAAATGGTACGTGACTTTGCTGAAAAGGAAATTGCACCAAAAGCTGTGTATTATGACAAAACAGCTGAATTTCCATACGAAACGTTTCAAAAAATGGGCGAACTAGGATTATTAGGAATCCCATTCCCAGAAGAGTATGGAGGTTCTGGCGGCGACACTCTATCGTACGCGCTAGCTGTTGAAGAAATTGGCCGTGCTTGTGGCGGTACAGGCTTAAGTTATGCTGCAACAATTTCATTAGGTGCTTCACCAATTTATTACTTTGGTACAGAAGAACAAAAGCAAAAGTATTTAGTTCCAATGGCATCAGGAAAAACACTAGGTGCTTTTGGTTTAACAGAGCCGAACGCTGGATCAGATGCAGGTGGCACACAAACAAAAGCATTTTTAGATGGTGATGAATATGTGATTAGCGGTGAGAAGTGTTGGATTACGAATGCAGAGTATGCAAATACAATCATTGTAACCGCTATCAATGGTGTCGAAGAAAATGGAAAAAAACGTATTTCTGCATTTATTGTGCCGACAACAAGTGAGGGATTAACGATTTCAAGTCCATACGATAAGATGGGTGTTCGTGCCTCTAATACTTGCGAAATCGTACTTGATGGTGTTCGTGTACCGAAAGAGAATATTCTTGGTGATGTAAATAAAGGATTTAAACAATTCTTATATACACTTGATGGAGGGCGTATTTCAATTGCAGCATTAGCTGTAGGAATTGCACAGTCTGCTTTTGAGCGTGCACTTCAATATGCAAAAGAGCGTCAGCAATTTGGAAAAACGATTTCTAATTTCCAAGCGATTCAATTTAAACTGGCTGATATGGCTACTGAAGTGGAATTGGCGCGTAATTTAGTACATAAAGCAGCTTGGTTAAAAGATCATGATAAACCTTTCGGTAAAGAAGCAGCTATGGCAAAGTTATTTGCATCTGAAGCAGCAAGTCGTATTGCGAATCAAGCAGTGCAAATTCACGGTGGATATGGTTATATGCGTGAATATGAAGTAGAGCGTCACATTCGTGATGCAAAACTTTTAGAAATTGGTGAAGGAACTTCTGAAATTCAACGTCTCGTAATTGCAAGACATTTAGGGTGTAGATAAAAGGAGGATTCACTATGTTTCAAAAGATATTAATTGCTAATCGTGGCGAAATTGCAGTTCGAATTATAAAAACATGTCAAAAACTTGGAATTCGTACAGTTGCTATTTACTCAGAAGCAGATGAAAATGCACTTCATGTAAAACTAGCAAATGAGGCTTATTTGGTTGGTGGCCCACGTGTCCAAGAGAGCTATTTAAATCTCGAAAAGATTATAGAAATTGCTAAGAAAACAAATACTGAAGCGATTCATCCAGGATATGGATTGTTATCAGAAAATCCTTCCTTCGCGGTTCGCTGTAAAGAAGAAGGGATTGTATTTATTGGTCCTTCTGAGGAAATCATTGCTAAGATGGGAAGTAAAATCGAGTCACGTCTGGCAATGCAAGAAGCAAATGTTCCAGTTGTACCAGGAATCACAACGAATATTAAGACTGCTGAAGAAGCGATTGAAATTGCAAAACAAATTGGTTATCCATTAATGCTGAAGGCATCCGCGGGCGGCGGGGGCATTGGAATGCAGTTGATGGAAACTGAGCAAACGCTCACCAAAGCATTCGAGAGCAATAAAACGCGTGCACAAAACTTTTTTGGTAATGGTGAGATGTACTTAGAGCGATACATTGCAGATGCGCATCATATTGAAATTCAACTTTTAGCTGATACACATGGCAATACAGTTTATTTATGGGAACGTGAATGCTCTGTACAACGCCGGAATCAAAAAGTAATTGAAGAAGCACCGTCTCCATTTTTAGATGAAGAAACACGTAAAGCGATGGGGGAAGTTGCTGTACAAGCAGCAAAAGCTCTTGGCTATACAAATGCAGGTACGGTTGAATTTCTTGTGGATGATAAGAAAAACTTCTATTTCTTAGAGATGAATACAAGATTACAAGTGGAGCATCCTGTTACTGAAGAAATTACTGGTCTAGATCTTGTTGAACAACAATTACTCATTGCGTCTGGTGAAAAGCTTTCCTTTACGCAGGAGGATATAAATCGTAGTGGTCATGCCATTGAAGCACGTATTTATGCAGAAGATCCAAAAACATTTTTCCCATCTCCTGGGAAAATTATGGGGCTAACTCTACCAACCGCAGTACGTATCGATCACTTTTTGGAGAATAAGGTGACAATTACACCGTTTTACGATCCGATGATTGCAAAAGTAATTGCGCATGGTGAAACGCGTGAAGAAGCTATTGAGAAATTACAGGATGCTCTTCAAAATCTGAAAGTAGAAGGTATTAAAACAAATACACCAATGCTTCTGCAAGTATTAGAAGATGAAGTGTTCCAAAGTGGTATTTATACAACAGGTTTTGTAACAAAACAACTTGTAAAAAAATAAGGTTTATGAATATTAAAGGGGGAAAAATGATGACAAAAGTATATGCATCGATGGCAGGTAATGTTTGGAAAATTGTTGTGGGAATAGGAGATACAGTAGAAGAAGAACAGGATGTCGTCATTTTGGAATCTATGAAAATGGAAATCCCAATCGTTTCAGAAGAAGCTGGGACAGTTATGAAAATAAATGTACAAGAGGGCGATTTTGTTAATGAAGGAGATGTATTGGTAGAGATTGAATAGGGAGAAGAAGGGGTGAAATGTATTGAAGCTACCTACTTTTGCTGTCATTAAAGAAGTGGGACCACGTGATGGTTTGCAAAATGAAAAGAAAATTGTTGGCACAAAAGATAAAGTGAAATGGATTCAATTACTTTCAGAAGCTGGATTATCATATATTGAAGTTTCCTCTTTTGTTCACCCGAAATGGGTTCCTGCTTTAGCAGATGCGAGTGATGTATTTGCAGAGTTAAAGCGGAATTCAGATATTACATATGCTGCGCTTGTTCCAAATCAAAATGGTTTGGAACGAGCTCTTTTGCAAAATGTAGATGAGGTGAATGTTTTTTTATCAGCAAGTGAGTCACATAATAAAAGTAACATCAATAAGTCCATTAAAGAAGCGTTATCTGTCGTGCGAGATATTACAAAGCAAGCAGGGTTTGCAGGTAAAAGAGTAAGAGGTTATGTTTCTACTGTATTTGGTTGTCCTTATGAAGGGGATGTGAGCATTGATGCTGTAGACGAATTATGTAATCAACTCTTCTCATATGGCATTTATGAAGTCTCATTGGGAGATACCATTGGTGTAGCAAATCCATTGCAAGTAGAGCGTGTATTAGAGCATTTACTTAAAAAATATGATTCTTCCCAATTCGCGATGCATTTTCATAATACGTACGGAATGGCGCTTGCAAACGTCGTTCAGTCATTGGAATACGGTGTTACGACATTTGATAGTTCCTGTGGTGGACTTGGTGGTTGTCCTTATGCACCAGGAGCATCAGGTAATGTCGCGACTGATGATTTAGTACATATGCTCCACAAAATGGGCGTACAAACAAATATAAATGAAGAAAAGTTATTAAAGGCTAGTCAATTTATTCAAAGTAAGCTAAATATTCAATTGCCAAGTCATGTGTATAAAGCATTGCAACATAAAACAATAAGTAGGTGATAAAATGCTACAATTACAAAACATTTCAGTAGATTATGTAACACCGCATATCGTAAAAATAACATTAAATCGCGAACGGCAAGCAAACTCATTATCTCTTGCACTATTAGAAGAGTTGCAATCTACATTAAATCATATTAATGAAGAAGCTGATGTTCGCGTTATCATTTTAACAGGCTATGGTGAAAAAGTATTTTGTGCCGGAGCTGATTTAAAAGAACGTGCCAATATGAATGAGGAGCAAGTACGTCATGCAGTTGGGATGATTCGTTCTACAATGGATATGGTTGAGCAATTATCACAACCTGTTATTGCTGCAATAAATGGAATTGCACTTGGTGGTGGTACCGAGTTAAGTTTAGCGTGTGATTTTAGAATTGCGGCAGAAACAGCAAGCCTTGGACTCACTGAAACATCTCTAGCTATCATCCCAGGAGCTGGTGGGACGCAGCGTCTCCCAAGACTAATTGGTGTTGGCAGGGCAAAAGAATTAATTTATACAGCAAGACGTATTTCGGCGCATGAGGCGAAGGAATATGGAATGGTAGAGTTTGTGGTACCAGCTAACTTACTAGAAGAAAAAGCAATTGAAATTGCAAGAAGCATTGCGAGTAATGGACCAATTGCCATTCGATTAGCAAAAGAAGCAATCTCAAATGGGATACAAGTAGATTTGCATACCGGATTACAAATGGAAAAGCAGGCGTATGAAGGTGTAATCCATACGAAAGATCGATTAGAAGGACTACAAGCATTTCAGGAGAAACGTAAACCAGTGTATAAGGGGGAGTAAAAGTGCTAGAACAAAAACAACAATCGAATTCATTTCAAGAACGTGTTGAAACAATTAAACAAGGTGGGGCACCAAAATATCATGAACAAAATAAAGCAAAAGGAAAAATCTTTGTTCGAGATCGCTTAGCTCTTCTATTTGATAATGGTGAATATGTAGAAGATGCATTATTTGCTAATTGTGAGCAAACAGGCTTACCGGCAGATGGTGTTGTAACTGCTACTGGTAAAATACATGGTCGTACTGTATGTGTCATGGCAAATGATTCAACAGTTAAAGCAGGGTCTTGGGGTTCTCGAACTGTTGAAAAAATCTTACGCATTCAAGAAACAGCTGCAAAGTTACGTGTACCACTTTTTTATCTTGTTGATTCTGCAGGTGCCCGTATTACTGACCAAGTTGAAATGTTCCCAGGGCGCCGCGGTGCGGGACGCATTTTTTATAACCAGGTGAAGCTATCAGGTAAGGTACCACAAATTTGTTTATTGTTTGGTCCTTCTGCAGCTGGAGGTGCTTATATTCCTGCTTTTTGTGACGTTGTCATGATGGTTGAAGGAAATGCTTCTATGTATTTAGGTTCTCCGCGTATGGCTGAAATGGTTATTGGTGAAAAAGTAACACTAGAGGAAATGGGCGGCGCTCGTATGCATTGCTCGGTATCAGGATGCGGAGATATATTATGTAAGACAGAAGAAGATGCGATTGCTCAGGCAAGACAATATATTTCATATTTTCCAAGTAACTATCAAGAAAATGCTCCTATGACTAAGCCTCAAGAACCAAAACAGTTCGAAAAAACGTTAGAACAAATCATCCCAGAAAATCAAAATGCTCCTTTTAATATGAAAGATCTTATTAATCGTATTATCGATGAAGGTTCTTTCTTTGAAGTGAAAAAATTATTTGCACAAGAACTTATTACAGGATTAGGACGAATCGATGGGAAGCCTATTGGTATTGTTGCAAATCAACCGCGTATGAAAGGCGGTGTATTATTCCACGATTCTGCTGATAAAGCAGCGAAGTTTATTAATTTATGTGACGCATATCATATTCCATTATTATTCCTTGCGGATGTACCTGGATTTATGATTGGAACGAAAGTTGAGAGAGCTGGTATTATTCGTCACGGTGCGAAAATGATTTCTGCTATGAGTGAAGCGACAGTACCGAAAATTTCAATCGTTGTTCGTAAAGCATATGGTGCTGGTCTATATGCAATGGCAGGCCCAGCTTTCGAACCAGATTGTTGTTTAGCGTTGCCAACGGCTTCCATTGCTGTAATGGGACCAGAAGCTGCTGTTAATGCCGTATATGCGAATAAAATCGCAGCGTTACCAGAAGAAGAGCGTGCAAGCTTCATTGCAGAAAAACGTGAAGAGTATAAAAAAGATATTGATATTTATCGCCTAGCATCAGAAATGGTGATTGATGGTATTGTTCATCCGAATGATTTACGTGAAGAACTAAAGAAGCGCTTCGAAATGTACATGAGTAAATATCAAGTGTTTACAGATCGAAAACATCCAGTTTATCCAGTATAAAAGCCCTATTAAGGGCTTTCTTGTTCGAAAAATGAGGAGGGGAAAACATTGAAACAAGCCGTTTGGTTTCCAACAGAAGAATATAAAGATAAAACACGTCTATATGGGTGGATGAAATCGCTTGGCTATGAAAATTATGAAGCATTTTACAACAAGTCAATTGAAGAAACTGGATGGTTTTGGGGAGAAGCGGAACGTGCAGTTGGCTATCAATGGATGGAGCCGTATACAGAAGTATTAGATTTAGAAAACGGTACACCATTCGCCCAGTGGTACACTGGGGGAACGTGTAATGTAGTAGAATCTGCTTTATCTCGTTGGCTTGCAGATGAAGAAACAAAACAACAACCTGCCCTCATGTACGAAGGGGAAAACGGAACAACAAAATCATTTACATATGAAGAACTTGATAGCTGGGTGAGCCGAGTTGCCAATGGATTGAAGCATTCCGGAATTGAAAAAGGTGATCGTGTAACGATTTACATGCCGATGATTCCAGAGACAGTTGTTGCTATGCTGGCAGTAATGAAAATAGGTGCGATTATTTCCCCGATTTTTTCTGGATTTGCAGCTGATGCAGTCATGACGCGTGTACAGGCAGCAGGATCTAAAATGATTATTACAGCGGATGGATTCTCGCGCCGTGGTAAAATCGTTTCATTAAAAGATGAGGTAGATAAAGCGTGCGAACATTGTGCATCTGTTGAGAAGGTTGTAATTGTACGTCATGCTGGAAATGATTTTACACCTCATAACTATGACCTATCATGGAGTATTCTCGAAAAGGAAAAACCATTTATACACGCTGAAGAAATGAAAAGTGATGACCCGCTTATGCTCATTTATACATCAGGGACGACTGGGAAACCAAAAGGAACTGTACACACGCACGCTGGATTTCCTCTGAAGTCTGCATTTGATGCAGGATTTGGTATGAATATTAAGCAAGGTGACCGTGTATTATGGGTAACTGATATGGGCTGGATGATGGGACCGTTTTTATTATTCGGCTCTCTTATTAATGGGGCAACAATGGTAATGTATGAAGGTGTTCCAGACTATCCGGAAGCAGATCGATTATGGGAAACGGTTGATCGATATCAAATTACTCACCTTGGAATTTCACCAACATTAATTCGAGCACTGATGGCAAAAGGTGATGAATATGTAAAGAAACATTCTCTAGAAAGTTTAGAGGTATTTGCATCAACAGGTGAGCCTTGGAATCCAGACCCTTGGATGTGGCTCTTTGAAACAGTTGGAAAAGGAAAGGTACCAATTTGTAACTATTCAGGTGGAACTGAAATTTCCGGTGGGATTTTTGGAAATGTTTTAATTAAACCAATTGCACCTATTAGTTTCAATGCATCTTTACCTGGAATGGCAGCAGTTGTATTAGATGAACAAGGTACTCCAATCCGTGATGAAGTTGGAGAATTATGTATAGAAAAACCGTGGGTTGGAATGACGAAAAGCTTCTGGGAAGACGACGAACGTTATGTTAACACGTATTGGTCGCGCTTTGAAAACAAATGGGTGCACGGTGATTGGGTCATTTATGATGGAGAACAGTATATTATTACCGGACGTTCTGATGATACATTAAATATTGCCGGGAAGCGTATTGGGCCAGCTGAATATGAATCAATTCTTGTAAAGCATCCTGATGTAATAGAAGCCGCGGCGATCGGCGTACCAGATGAAGTAAAAGGGGAAGTCTGCCATTGCTTTATTGTTTTACAAGAAGGAATAAAATTTACATCTGAACTAAAAAAAGAATTATTGAATTTAGTAAACTCTCATATCGGAAAGGCGTTATGTCCAAAAGATATTCATGTTGTAGAAGACTTGCCGAAAACACGTAATTCTAAAGTAATGAGACGTGTGATTAAAGCAGCATACTTAGGGAGAGAATTGGGAGATTTATCTTCACTTGTAAATCCGGAAGTTGTCTCTTATATTCAGGGATTACAATCTAGTCAAATATAAAACAAGACATGAGCCCCTTATAAAAGGGGCTCATGTCTTGTTTTATGATGGATAGATTTTTTGTATTGAGAATCTCCTTTAATATGAATGAAAAGCACATACAATATCTATGCCAGATTGAAATAAAGATTAATTTTGTAGTTCCTTTGCTGAATAATTCATGTATAAGTCTATAAATATGGAGAAATTGTCCATCTGTAAAACTAAAGTTTTATAGAAAAAGTTTCATAAATTTTTTGCTGTCCTAATGAAGTTATATGTATCGCTCTTGATTGTTCGAACTTAGTAATCCAATTTTGTTCTAACATTCGTACCAGAATTGCATTTCCTAGTGCACCTGCAATATGGTGTTGTCTCTCGGTCCAATCTAAACAACATCTGGAGAATGCACGTCTTTTATTGTGTAATCGTTCTAAGTTTACACCGAAATCTGAAAAAATGCTTCACCGACTTTTGTTACTGCAAATTCAGTATCCTTTTTTATTAATATTTGTTTATTTAATAAAGCATTTGTAATCTCAACTCCTAATTTTCCTGCTAAATGATCATAGCATGTTCTTGCATATTGAATTTTTTTATTTTCTTTTGCTTGTTTAAAAGATCGAATTGGTTCGCAAGGGGCAATGTATAATAGCTTTTCTAGTGATTCTGCTAGCTCATGATTTGTTAATTTGTAATAACGATGTCTGCCATGCTTTTCTACTTCAACAATTTGTGCCTCATATAATTTATTGAGATGAAAACTGGCTGTTTGTGGTTTGATTTTTGCAACATGTGCTAATTTAGTAGCGGGATGGGCGCGCCCATCCATAAGGTGAACCAAGATGGTTGCTCGTGATGTATCACTAATTAAGGAAGCGATTTTCGCTATATTTTCATTCATCATCTTCACTCCTTTTTTACATCCATATTTCGATGATAATGGAAGTTTTTGTGTTTTACAATACAGATAAAGAATCAAAATTAGGAGTGATAATATGAATTCGGGAATAAGTAAACTATTATGCAAAGAGATACAGCCAAAGATTTTATATTATGGAATGCCAATTTATTTATTATCAACATTAAATGAAGATGGGACAACAAATATCAGTCCAATGTCTTCTTCATGGGCATTAGGAAACTATATGATTTTAGGCATTGGTTTGGGAGGGCAATCGATTGGAAATCTTGAAAGGAGTAGAGAATGTGTTATTAATTTCCCTTCTGCATTGCAGTGGAAACAAGTAGAAAAAATCGCACCCTATACTGGAGTAGAACATGTTCCAGTTTATAAACAAGAAATGGGGTATACATATCAAAAAGATAAATTTACAATGGCTGGTTTTACACCATTGGATTCACAGTCAGTAAAGCCACAACGCATTAAAGAATGCCCACTACAAATCGAAGCAAACGTAAAACAAATTAGGATTCCAGAATATGATCCTTTCTTTGCAATTGTTGAAACCGAGGTTATTCATGTACATGCGCACGAGGAGATAACAAAAGGGGAAAACCATATTGATCCGCAAAAATGGAGTCCATTATTTTATAATTTTAGACATTATTTTTCAATAGGAGAAGAGTTAGGAAAGAATTATCGAGCTTGAAATCTTAAAGGAGTCAGGGAAAATGATCAAACTTGAGTATTTTGAAAGAAACAATTTTAAGCAACTTATATATTTAGATTTGTTAAAGGATTATTCCAAGTTGAGAAATAGGACAATTTATGCTTGTAAAGATGGTGATGGGATAGTTATTGATGGCGAAGATATTAAACTAATTGGAAAAATTATAAAAATCTAATTTGGTTTCTTTTAAGTGCTCAGGTATAAAATTATAGCTATTTATCTTTCAAACGAATACTCTATTGATATGTTCTTGGATAGCGCTCTTTATACAAAATAGTACTATAAAATAAAAGAATTTTCTGTATAAGTGATATAATGGTATTAACTGAATACATATTAAAAAGGAGATGTTTTAGTAAGAAAATGAATATGAGTAAAGAATACGAAAAATATGTGAATATAGATGGGGCTGCATTGTACACAAAAGTAATAAAAGGGAAGAAAGATAATCCAGTAATTATCATGGATGCAGGATACGGTGATTATTCAAAAACTTGGGATCAAGTTGCAGAGAAAATTACAGAATACGGAACAGTGCTTTTATATGACCGAGCTGGTTTAGGGAAAAGTGAAAAAAGTCCGAATACACGTGTTAGTTCTGAGATGGTAAAGGAGCTAAGAGAGATATTACAACAATTACACCTTAAACCACCTTATATATTTGTGGGGCATTCATTTGGCGGTATTAATGTTCGTTTATTCGCTTCTTTATATCCAGAAGAAACTGCAGGATTAATATTAGTAGATTCAACACCAGAAAACTATAGAGAGAAATTTCTGCCGATCATGTCTTCTGAATTTCAAGAAGCATATTATAAACAATTTACATATGAAGGCACCTATGAAGAGTTTATGAGAAGTTTAGATGAGGTAGGGCGTCATCCACAAACACTCGGAAATATTCCCCTTGTTATAGTTGCTGCTGGAAAAAAAGATTTTTATTCTGATGAAGCGCAAGCCCAGTGGATAAAAATGCAAAAAGAACTATTGCAATTATCAAATAATCATAAAATGATTATTGCGCTTAATAGCGGTCATTATATCCAAAGAGATGAGCCTGAATATGTAATAGAAGCTGTTAAATGGATAGTATCACATATGTAAAAGGAGCGATATTTATTGGAAACTTTATTTCGATACAATTGGCAAGTAAGAGATCAATGGTTTGAATGGTGCAAACAGCTTTCGGAAGAAGATTTACTCTGTAAACGTGTTGGACGAGTAGGGGGTATTTTAGAAACTTTATTTCATATTGTAGATGTAGAGTATAGCTGGATACGTGCGCTTCAAGGGAAAGCGGATTTCGAACTGAAGTTTGAAGATTATAGAACGTTAGAAAAAGTGAAGCAGCTTTCTGATTCCTTTCGAACTAAAATGGAAGCCTTTACGCAAACATGGTCAAGTAATTTAGAGGATAAAATATTAGCAGCCTCATGGACTGATGAGACATTCAAATATGGCGAGGTTCTACGTCATGTGGTTGCTCATGAGATCCATCATATTGGTCAATTATCTATTTGGGCAAGAGAGTTGAATCTTCAGCCTGTGTCAGCAAATTTAATTAGAAGAGGTTTAATGATAGAAGCTGGGAATTCTATTTTGTAAAAATCTATAAAGTGGTGGTTGTTTTGAAAAGTATTATACCTAATAAAATTCATATCATTGGTTCTGTTGGAAGTGGAAAAACAACCTTAGCAAGAGCATTATCTTATCAATTAAATATTCCTTATTATGAGCTAGATAATGTTGTTTGGAGAAGGACTAAAAATGGAGATATAAGAAATACACCTAAGGAAAGAGATGAACAACTTTACAATATTGTAAATTCAAATGCTTGGATTGTTGAAGGTGCCCATCATAAATGGGTATCGCAAAGCTTTCAAAAAGCAGATTTAATCATATTCTTAGATGTAAGTGTAGTGAAGAGGATAGTCAGAATAATAAAAAGATTTATTTTGCAGTTACTTAACCTGGAAAAGGCTAACTATAAGCCCACATTTAAAATGTTAATGAAAATGTTTAAGTGGACGAATGATTTTGAAAAAGATAGTAAATCAGAAATTTTGAGTATGTTAAAACAGCATGAGGAGAAATTGATTATTCTGAAAGATAATACAGAGATGGAAGTATCGAGAGTAGGATTGTCACGCTTAAATTGAGACATTTTAATTGGTGTTTTTTTGAAAAAGTACATGCATTAAGAAAAAACTTTTTGTTTTATAGACTTTAATCATTTCAAAAATAGTAAGGCTTTGTTCATAGTACAACTTGAATAAACAACGGCGTTCAATAATAAGTCGGTTGTAAATATAGTAAGAAAATGAATTGATAAATAAGGTTTACATAGGAGAGATATGATATGGATAGAAATGGTTGTTTTGCCGGAACGGATGGTGAACAAGATGTTAAGTTTTCCATTATCATACCTGCACACAATGAAGAAAAATATATTGGTAGATGTCTTGATTCCATTGTGGTTGCATCCAAATTTTATAAAAATCAAGTCGAGGTAATTGTTGTATTAAATCGTTGTAGTGATTGCACAGAAGAAATTGCACAATCTTATCATTGTATAACTTTACAAGATGAGAATAAGAACCTATCTAAAATTAGAAATGCTGGGGCGAAAATAGCTCGAGGAGAAATCATTGTTACAATTGATGCTGATAGCTGGATGAGTGAGAATATGTTAAGAGAAATAGATAAGCATTTAAAAACTGGAAAATATATAGGAGGGGGAGTAAAAGGGAAATTTGAACGTATTTCATTAGGAATTATTGTTTCAGGATTATTGTTAATTATTCCTTTCATTTTTAAATATGGACTCGTTTCTGTCGGAATGTTTTGGTGTTATAGAAAGGATTTTGAAGCAATTGGTGGGTTTAATGAGGATTTATTAATGGCTGAAGATGCGGAATTTGCAATGCGTTTAAAAAAATACGGTAAGATCCATGGGAAAGGCTTTACTACCATTAAAAAAGCTTATATGACAACATCTTGTAGAAAATTTGATGAGCATGGTGATTGGACTTTAGTAAAGAGACCTCAAATTATTTTGGCATATTTAAAGGGAACAAATAAAAAGTATGCAGATGAATTATACTATGAAAAGAAAAAAGGGAAATAAGGAAAACCGGCTTTTTTAGAAAATACAAGCCGGTTTTTTATGTGAAAGAAGCTTTTTAGTTAGAAATCCTCTGAATCTTTTTTTCGTATATGTACGAATAGTGAAATGGAAATAATAACAAAAATTATTATTGTTTGTAAAAATAGATTTTCAAACTGAAGTAGAGATATCCACGATATTACATAATCTTTAATAGATTGAAGAGATGGAAGGTGAGTAGGATCGGAACCATAAGTAAATAGTTTTTTTGTTTCGATAAAAGCACTATTTTCTCCATTTGCCTCCATTACAATCGAAATAAACCTCTTGTTTCCTTGCTTTGCTGTACTAGCAAAACTATATCCAGCAGGATTTGAAAAGCTAGTTTGTAAACCATCAATTCCTTTGAATTTTATTTTACTATCAAGTGAATACAACATTTTATTTGTATTGAAAACATGTATATCTTTGAAGGTGAATTGATAAGAAGTTAATTGGGTGATTTCTAATATCATAGGATAATCCGTTATTAAATGCTGGGCTAGTTTCGAGGCATCTAAGGCTGTTATTTTAGATTCTTTTTGTTTATTCATTATGCCGGTTGCATTTGCAAAATACGTTTTATTAGATAATCCTAATTGTGTCGCTTTTTCATTCATTAAATTCGTAAAGTCTTGTTCACTTTTCGAAATATGTTCTGCTAAAAATACGGCCGCACTATTATCAGATGCAAGAACCATTGCATGAAACAAATCTCGAATCGTTATTTGATCTTCAAAAGTTATATCGATATTATTTCCTTCCATTTGAATGGAAGAATTACTTATTTTCACACGATCATCCCACTTGATTTTTCCTTTTTGTATTTGTTCTAACACAATATACTCTGTCATCATTTTTGATAAACTTGCTGAGGAGAAAGGGGTATCTTCATTTTTTTTATATACAATCTCTTCTGATGTTGCATCTATTAAAATAGCTGATGTTGCTTTAATTGAAGGTCCGTTTACATAGAAATAAAAATAAAAAACAAGAATTGCAGTAATAAGAAAAGACAATATAAGAAGCATCAAATTCTTAAAATGTTGCATAAGCTGTCCTCCTTGTATATCGATATTACTAGTATAAAAATTAATCTTTAACTAGGAGGAAAGAAAAGTTAAAGAATTTCTAAAGAATTATAAGGAATATATAAATTTTGGATAATTATGGTCATCATGAGGAAATAAATATGTATTTTCACTCACATTTAAACATAAAGAAGATTTAGTAGTAGAGGACAGGAATGAATTAGTAATGGATAAATTAAGAATCCTTAAAGAGTAAATTTTTTCAGTTTATTTAACGTAGAAGTAACAGTTAGAGGTGGAAAATCTTCTTAAGTACAGTAGGGAAAAGTGAAGAATCATTTGGAATTATTAGAAAAAAATCAACTTACGCAGGTGCAAACTGTTATTTCTCACTATTCTTTAGTTCCTAAAACATCTGTATTTGGAGGCTCATAACCCATCTGGCGTGCTATAGCTACAATCCATGTAAAATGCTTACATTCTAGGTTTTTATTTTTTATATTGATAGTGATAAGTTGATAGATCGGAAATAAAACCCCATGGAATTTTTCCATGGGGTTTATCAATCAACACAACAAAATCACTATTATATTTAGAATATAGTACTTTTCTTGTTCTAATAGGTGATTTTTTTAGTGGATTTTTAGTTGTTGAGATAAATGCTTTTTATTGCTTATATGAAAGAAGCTTCACAGTAAATGTTGTTTGTTCAGTATCGCTATATACCTCAATTGTTCCATCGTGAATCTCCACAATACTTTTTGCAATCGCTAATCCAAGGCCTGATCCTCCCGTGTATGCAGAACGGGATTTTTCAACACGATAGAAGCGTTCAAAAATATGTGCTAAATCTGTACTTGGGATAGGCTGTCCGTAATTTGTAATATCGATTACAATCATGTTTCCGTCTTGATAAGCTGTTATATCAATAAATTTCCCATCATTACCATACGTCATAGCATTTATAATTAAGTTCTCAAATACACGTACTAATTTGTCTCCATCAGCAAGGGCCATAAGTTTTTCTGGTGGAAATGAAGGTCTACACTCAATATTGGCTTCCTGGAATTGCATACGAAATTGAACAGATAGTTGGCCAAGTAGTTCAATTATATCAATAGGTACAGTATTTAGTTGTAACTCGTTATTTTGAACACGCGTATACTCAAATAAGTCATTCATTAGCATGTTTAATCGATTTACTTTGTCATAAATAACTTGAATATAATGACGTAATTCTACTTCATCTCTGTAATTATCATGATGTATGAGATTAACATAGCCAACTATGGATGTTAGCGGTGTCCGTAAGTCATGTGATACATTTGTGATGAGTTCACTTTTGGCTTGTTCAGTTTGACGTTCTTCTTCAATTGAAACTTTTAACTGCTCTACAATGTGATTGACACCAGTTGCTAAGTCTTCTAAATAATTATGTTGTAAAATAGATACTTTATGATTGAAATTACCATCCGCAATATAACGAATTTCGTCAATCATTTGCTTTATGCATACTTCATAATATAGTTTTTTTTCGTGACGATAGAAAATATAAACATAGAATGAAAAAATCGAGAATAAAAACAGATAGGATCCCATCATTGTCCAAAGAGACTCCTTTAATCCCATATACTTTTCGTAGCCGACGATTCTGACAAATTCTCCACTTAATGCCGTTAATGTAAGGGAACTGTCAATTACACTCGTAACAAGACGGGATATGACAACCTCGGTAATTGGTGTAAGCAAAATAGATACTAAAAGCCAAAAAACAACTTTCCATTTCGGAATGACTTTTAATATGTCAAATGTCTCATTTCTCAATTTTATAACCTACTCCCCAAACAGTATGGATGAGTTTTTCACCATTCGTTCCTGTTTCAAGTTTTTCTCTTAGGTTACTAATATGAACCATTACAGTTTTATTGGAACCATAACCATCTTCATTCCAAACTCGTTCAAATATTTCCTCTGAACTAAATACTCTACCAGTATTGCTGGCAAGTAAATATAAGATATCAAATTCAATAGATGTAAGTTTAATATACTCTCCATTCACTTTCACAGTATGATTATGTTTATGTATTTCAACAGAGCGGATGCGAATAATACCATCATCATTAAGTGATGTAACTTGTTGGAATGAAGATCTACGTAATAGCGCTTTAACTCTAGCTATTAATTCTAATGGATTAAAGGGCTTAATCATATAATCATCTGCACCTGTCATAAGACCTAGGATTTTATCCATATCTTCGGCTTTTGCACTTAGCATAAGAATAGGTACCGTATTTTCTTCTCTAACTTGCTGGCAGACTTCTAGTCCATTTCGTTTTGGCATCATAATATCTAATATCATAAGGTCAATCTGATGAAGTGAGAGCATGTGTAACGCTTCATCACCATCATATGCTTTATAAATGCTGTAGCCTTCATTTCGTAAATAAACGGCTAGTAATTCTACAATTTCTTTATCATCATCAATAATTAAAATGTTTCTTTCCATCATATACTTAATTCCTTTCTTTACATTCCCTCATCATTAATATAATAACAAACATTTAGGCATTTGGGAGTTAAGATCACACACAAAATTTCATGTAACGTATTGAAAAGAATTAAAAAAATACATCACGAATAAAAATAACAGGGTAATTTGTTTCTTTGTGATATGTTGAAACAAAGTTTTATTGAGGAGAAAGTAACGTGTTACATAAAAAACTATATACATTTGAACCCAGTGGAGCTTGGAAAAGTGATATAAGAAAGTTTTTATTAGATTGGGATTTGAAATATAAAATAAGTGGAATTTGAATTATTTAAAAGGAATAGTAAATTAGAAAGGATCTAGAAGAGGATGTGAAGTACTTACGAAGAATAAAGAATTAATAAGGTATTTATATAAAAAGTGGATTCCATGTTATGAGCGAAAAAACATTGGTGAATTATTCAAATGAAAATAGGGGGAAGTGAAAAGTGTAATGAAACGTATTGCAATTGTATCCGCATGGGAACCAGAGCTTACATACTTGTATCAGTATTATCCAAGCCATCGTGTAGAAAAACGAGCTGCTTGGGAATTTCATTTTCATTCTATAAATGAATTAGAAATAATCTCTGTAATTACTGGTGTTGGAAAAGTGAACTGTGCTAGTTGCGTACAGTTACTAATAAGTGAATTTAAGCCTGAACAGTTATTTATGACAGGCATTTGCGGAAGTTTATCTGAGAAAGTAAAGAATGGTCATATTGTTGTTGCACTTAACACACTACAGCATGATGTAACCGCTGCGGGAACAGGAACGGATAGTTTCGATTTATATACTGGTAGAGCAGCTCCTATTGAAACAACGAAATACCTTGTAAGACAAATAAAAAAAGTGCGTGCTTATGATCCAGTACATTTTGGAACTTTCATATCCGGAGATCAGCGTATTCGCAGTACGGAAATGAGATATTTACTACATACTGTATATGGTGCAATAGCTGTTGATCAAGAAATAGCTGCTTTTGCATACGTATGTCATGTGAATAAAAAGCCTTTTCTTTGTTTGAAAGCAGCTTCAGATCAAGCAAATGATAAAACTGTAGAGGAACAAAAGGTGTTTAAAATGTTAGCCTGTGAGAGAGCATGTGAATATTTAATTTCGTTTTTACGCGTTTACGAATTAACTACATCTCATCAATAATATGATATATAAATCTATATCCTTTAAAAGGAGCCTAACTTTAGTCATGAAAATAATAAATAAAGTAGCAATTATCAGTGCAAACGGAAAGGCTGGTAAATACCTTATAACTCAAGCACTACAAGAAGGATACTGTGTACGTATTCTCACACGAAATCCACAAATATTTAAAATATCGCATAAACATTTGGAAGTTGTAAAAGGAGATGCTCGCGATATTTCTGCAATACGTCGATTACTACAAGGCTGAAAGGCTGTTATTAATGCAGTGGGGAAACCTAAGAAAGAATCCTATATATTTAGTACGGTGACAAATCATATTTTAAAAGTAATGGAAGAATACAAAATCAAGCGATAGCAACTTTTTCTTGAAGTCATTGTCGGTAATGATAGAGCGATTCAATTTTATACGAAGTTAGGGTATGAAAAAGTATATGATCTGTCTTACTATAATTTGAGGAACACTTCTATTTTGACAAGTAAGAGTGTACAAAATATAGAAATAAAGCAAATTAAGTTTGGCGAATTTCAAAACGGTATACAAAAATGGTTAAACTTCCATATAAATTGGCAAAATGATATCGATTATATGGAGAAAACTGAAAATAATACGTATTATGGAGCTTATATTAATGATGATTTAAAGGGATGTATATGTGTTAGTGACAATGGTAAGATAAGTTTATTATTTGTTGATAAAAAATATAGAAGAATTAGAGTGGCTACAAGTCTATTACAAACTGTAAGCAAAGAATTACAGTTTTCCAGTCTTTCTATTGGATTCCCTAATAATGGTTTACTTGAAGGGTTTGTAAAAAAATGTGGATTCGAGAAAAGTTCGTTGGCTCAGTATGAAATGTATTATACATTGTAACGTTTAGGGGAAAATAGAAAAATCTTTCAGCTGCATACTTTAAAAGAAACTGAAGGATTTATATTTTTATAGACATCATAAGTTTTTATTTGCTTTTTCATGTGTTTTGTGTGATATTTTTAAAAAACGAGCGTATGTTTGTTTTTCGAGTTTAAATGGAGGTATGACTATGTTAGCTTTAATAGAGAAAATAGATAATGAATATGTAGCTCAATTTAACCGTTCATTAAATCATGCAGTAGAACAAGTTTGGGCTGTATTAACAGAGAATGATAAACTAGCAAGATGGATGCCAAACCTTCATATTGAGAACCTACAAAAAGAAGGTATTATAAAATTTGATATGATGGATGGCTCAGGGGATTTTATTGATATCAATATTTTAGACTGTCAAGTAAATTCTGTATTAGAATTTACTTGGGGAGAAGATCGTGTTCGATTTGAAGTACATAAAAATCCAGATGGTTGTCTATTAATATTAAAGGAATTTATTCATGAAATAAATGAACACACACCAAAAGATTTATCTGGATGGCATATATGTTTAGAAATTTTTTCTTCTGTATTAGATGGTCATGACATGGACTTTCCAAAAGATGAATGGGAAAAATGGTATAAAAGATATAAGTTAGTAATTAGTAAAATCGAAAATAATGATTTAAATTAATTGTATTATTATGTGATAATTACAGATTAAAAAAGCTTTTATCGTGAAATAAAAAACTGTTGATTATATATGATGAATGAAATAAATACAGAAAAGAGTACATAATTGTTCACAATAATAAAAAACAGTACATAAAAAAGTGCTGTTTTTTATTATATTTCGAGGCAATATGTTTTTCTGAAACCATTTTATACGCAACTTGTTATATCCAAGTTCCAATGTTTTTATAGTTATTTTATATTCGAACTACACTCGTTGTGGTAATATATTTTAATAGAGTATATTTTTACCAAATTACTCTTAACATTATCATAGGGGGATACATATGAAAAAAAGAATAGTTTCAGTTATTTTATCTTCTGCTATTTTATTTCCTACTATTTCACATGCACAGGAAAATTCTAAGCAAGAAAAACAGAATCAAAGATTTCAAAAAACACCTGCTGTCCAACAGCAAAAAGCAATTCATATAAAAACAGAGCTTTCACCAGAAATAAGGAATAGTGATATTAAAGGAAATAAACATGGTATTCAATACTCTAACCAAGAACGTAATACGGTCAAAGCTCCAAGAAATGGATGGTTCTCTTATAGTGGATACTGGTATTATTTTAAAAACGGATCGTTATATCATGGTTGGCTACAAGACGGAGGGAAATGGTATTTTTTATTGAATGGTTCCGGGGCAATGGTAACAGGGTGGTATAAGGTGGATGGCAAAAACTATTATTTTAATTCCAGTGGTCAAATGCAGACAGGTTGGGTACATGATGGTGTAGGTTGGGCATATTTTAAAGCGGACGGCTCACAGCAAACTGGTTGGTTTCAAAATGGTGGGTATTGGTATTATTCACCTAAAGATAAATATATGAGTACTGGCTGGAATCATATTGATGGAAAGCTTTATTATTTTAACTCCAACGGTCAAATGCAAACAGGTTGGGTACATGATGGTGTAGGTTGGGCTTATATGAAACAAGATGGATCACAACATGTTGGATGGTTAAAATATGATGGCAAGTGGTATCATTTTTATGCAGGATATCATATGACTAGAGGTTGGATTTTATTAGATGGTTATTATTATTATTTTGATGCAAATGGTATTTTACAATATTCTCAGAAAGCTTGATGTAATTACATAGAAGGAATTTTCTACCCTTTCTTAATGAGTAGGAGTTTATGCGGATTTGTTTATTGAGATTCGATCCCCAGAAGAAGATTTTAATAAGCGGTGTTATCTGATTAAAAGTGAAGAGTTAAAACGAAAAAGCACATCATTGTGCTTTTTCGTTTTAACAATCATTTAATAGTTCAGTTAGAAGTAAAAGCTTATCCAAAAATATCAAGACCAATCACTTCATTATTAGCTTCATCGACGACCAAGACAATTTGTTCAGCAAATGTCTGAAAGGATCGAATAGTTATTGATTCCTTTAAATCATCATATAAATACCAACCAGTTGGTGTTTTGCTTGTAAGTCATCATCTCGAAAAAATATAATATTATTATGTAAACTAATAATGATAAACTAAGACTCTATTTTGAAAAATATAATTTCAAAATAGAGTCTTTTAGTAAAGGTTAAATTAAGTAAAACGTAGGCTTAATTACTCATATTTTTTCTAATAACGCTAATTCCTCTTCAACAAAACACATCAAATCCTTAATTGTTTCACCAGAAAAGTCAAATCGAATTCCAGCTGCTTCATATACTGTTTTTACAGATTTAGAACTACCTAAAGATAAAGCTTTTTTATAGTTTTGCAATGCTTGCTGAGGGTTTTCTTTATATTGTTTATACATTTGTAAAGCACCAATTTGTGCAATTGCGTATTCAATATAATAGAAGGGTACTTCAAAAATATGTAGAACAGATAACCATTGTGCGACGATCCAATTTTTATAGCCATCTGTATTTACGATACTTGAATTATATAGAGAAGAAAGTTCTAAAAACTTAGCATTTCTTTCTTCAACAGTATGAGTTGGATTCTCATACAACCAGTGTTGAAATTGATCAATAATCAGTGTAATTGGTAAATACTCTATAATTTGTGTTAATTGTTCTTGCTTAGCTTGTTTAAAATCTTCTTGATTATTATAAAAAACATCCCAGTTGTTCATTGTAAATAGTTCCATTGTCATACTTGCTAATTCAGCAGTCTCCATTGGTAAATGTTGATATTGATGTATCGAAATATCTTTCATTAAATCATGATGAATACAGTGACCCATCTCATGTAAGAAAACAACAACATCATCCTGTGTTCTTGTTAAATTCATAAAAATAAATGATAACTTAGATGCGGGCAAATATTCACAGAATCCACCAGGTGCTTTCCCTTTTCTGCTCTCCAAATCTAAATGGTTATGCATTTTTTCTAGAAGAGCTGAAAAACTTGAATCAATCTCTGCGAAAAGTGTTTTGCTTTTTTCTATTAATTCATTTTCATTTTTTACAGGTTGTAAAGGTTTATGATCTGCAGGTACAGCATGTATATCCCACGGACGTAATGTATCTACCCGAAGCTTTTCCTGTAATTTTTTATGTGTTTTTTCTTGAAGCGGCACAACGTATTTACGAATAGATTCGGCGAATTCATTGCATTGTTCGGCAGTGTAATCAAAACGCTCGTATTTTTTAAACATGTAGTCACGATAATTGGTTAAACCAACGTTTCTAGCTTTTTTTGTTCGAAGTACAATCAACTGATTTAAGATTTCTTGAATTTCATTCTCTACGGATAAAAATTTTTCAGAGATAGCAGTCATCGCTTTTTGACGAATGTTTCGATCAGAATCTTGTAGATATATTCTTAATTCAGAAAGGTTTACTTCTTCACTGCCCCACATAGAAGAGAGATTACCAGTGATTTCAAAATATCTTGTTATTAACTCATCTTCAGTAACCTCTAAACTAATATTTTCTTCGTTAAAGAGGCTTCTAATGTTTTGGATTTTTGTATCTAAGAATCCAAACTGAGAGGGATCTAACTGGAAACGATAGGGTGATTCATAATATTTTTGATCTAGTAGACTTTTATAACGTTTTAATGTAGGCTGTACATTTTTTTGATCAAAGTCAAAAGCTTTTTTTACCTTTATATCATTTGTATTTCGTTGAAAAGCAATATAATGTTGCATGAGTTGCTCATTGATAGAATTTAAAGTCTGTGATTGTTGTATTAACCAATTCTCAAGTTCTTGATTAGAAGATATTGATACGTTTAATAATGTATCCAATTCTTTTGTTAGTTCAGCTATATTACTAATATTAATAGGCATTGCCTGCTGCATGAAAAATCCCTCACTTTTTATTTACTAATAGAGGTATTCTTTTCTTTCATATGAATTCCTTTTTTACCTAGGAAGTTTGTACCTACTATACCAAGAACAATCATTATGGCCCCAACGATATGATAGTATGCAATTTGTTCGTGTAAGAATAATACTCCTGCAATAATTGTAATAAGTGTAGATAGATTACTAAAGACACTCATTTTAGCTGCTTCCATATAAGACAATGAATAATTTAATAAAAATGCTGTTAGCAAAGAAGACAATAATCCTAAATATAAAATAGATATAAGAAATGTTCCGTTTGTAAATGGTTTAAAGTATGCATTTACAGTACCTTCATTCATATGTTCAATGATAGCGATTAAATTGAAACTAAGAAACCCAATCATTGTCATTATATATGTTAAGTCTATTAACTTAAATTTCTTTGTCATTTTTCGTGCTAAAACATTGTAGCAAGCAGATGATAACGCCGATAGCAGAATAAAAGCAACTCCTATAAAACTAGTCTCATGAGTTCCTATGCCATTCATAACAAATATATAAATAACACCAATTACAGAAATGAGTACAGATATTTTTTGCCATGCATTTGTAAATTCTTTTAAAAAGTAAGAAGCGAAAATCATTGTGAATATCGGAATGACAGCTTGGATAATCCCAGCTTCAGACGAGCTTGTATATACTAAGCCGAAAGCCTGGAACGCAAAGAATAATGCTGGGTAAAAGATTGCTAGTGGCAAAAGTGAAAGTATGTTTTTAAATGAAATATTTAATTTTACAAAACCAAAAATGATAGGAATAGTTGCTATTAAAAAAGCAACTGTAAAACGGTGTGCAAGTATATCGAGAGGAGTTGTAACCGTTAATGCTAATTTCACAAACATAAATGAAAATCCGATAATAAAGGCATATACTAATGCGGCTGTATATGCTTTAGTTGTGTTTTTCATAATTTCACCTCATATAATTGATTTACTACTGGCCAGTATATGTACATGGTAATCTTTCTGAATCGGTGCTACAATGTGAACAAATACAAACTGTACCGGTACAAAATGGACGTTGAGGTGTAATCATGTATAAATATTTAAATGTATTAAATGATTTAGAAAGCATGATTCAAAAAGGAGAGATAAGAGAAGGTAGGAAATTACCGTCTATACGTTCACTCGTATCACAATATGAGTGCAACAAAGCAACCATTATACGTGCACTTCATGAATTAGAGAAGCGCCATATTATTTATTCCGTACCTCAAAGTGGATATTATGTGGTGAAAAAAATGGGGAATTATGAAGAAGATGAAACAGAGAATTTTGATTTTTCATCTTCAGCTCCAGATCCTGATGTATTTCCTTACTTAGATTTTCAACATTGTATTAATAAGGCAATTGATACGTATAAGAATGATTTGTTTATATACGGTACACCTAAAGGGCTGCCATCTTTAATTTCAGTTGTGCAAAAACAACTAGCGAACTATCAAGTTTTCACAAAAGAAGAAAATATCTTTATCACCTCAGGAGTTCAGCAAGCTCTAGTTATATTAACTTCAATACCCTTTCCAACTCAAAATGAAACGATACTTATTGAGCAACCGAGTTATCACTTATTTATTGAATATCTAGAAACAAATCGTACTCCTGTAATCGGAATAAAACGCACTGCTAAAGGTATTGATTTATTTGAGTTAGAAAAGATATTTCGAACGGGAAAGATAAAATTCTTTTATACCATCCCAAGATTTCATCATCCACTCGGCACTTCATATTCTAAGAAGGAAAAAGAAAAGATTATTTCTCTCGCAAAGAAATACAATGTATTTATAGTAGAGGATGATTATTTAGCAGATTTAGAACAAAACCCAAAGGTAGATCCACTATATAGTTACGATAATTCTTCACATGTAATCTATCTAAAAAGTTATTCGAAGATTATTTTCCCTGGATTACGTGTAGGTGTGGCAGTTATTCCTGCTTCTATTGCAGAAGCGTTTCATAAATATAAAAAGCTATTAGATATTGATAGTTCAATGATTTCCCAAGCTGCTTTAGAAATTTACATAAAAAGCGGGATGTTTGAACGACACAAACAAAAAATCCAATTGTCATATTACGCTAGATCTAAGGCGTTATCTGGAGCATTAGAAGAAGCTTATAAAGAAAATCAACATCTGTTTTGTAAAACAGAAAGCAAAATAGGAATACATACGTGCTTATCATTACATAAAAGTATTGTCACGGAAACGCTTATTAAAAACTTAGGACAAAATCAAATATTTATAGAGACTGTTGATAAAAATTATTTGTCTTCTTTCCGTAAAGAAAAACTTTTAAAACTGAATGTATCAAATATGAAAGAAGATAAAATTAGGGTAGGAATTCATAGAGTAATCGAGGAAATGAAACAAGTAAATCGTGTAGATTTCCATTTTAAGAAAGACTAACACTTCATATAGGAGGTTTATTATGAAGAAAAACATAATAGCCTTGTTGATATGTATTGTCGTAGGAACCGGAGTGATAGTAATGGTTATGTATAATAAAGGAAGTGAAAATTGTAAAGGGGTTGCTATTCATATAAAGTCAGTTATTGTAGATGGCAACAACCTTTCTATATCGAATGTTAAAGTTTATGCAGACTCAATCGTAAATGAAGAACTTGCTATTTCAAATTCACAAGGTGAGTTCGAATTTTACACTGGTGTTTGTGGTAAGATTACGCTACAATTTGTTACTCCGGATGAGGAAATATATACAAAAAAGTATGATAGAGAGCATGTGCCTAAATTAATTAGACTGGAAAATAAACATTAAGGAGAATTTTATATGAAACCATTACAAGGAAAAGTCGCAGTTGTAGCTGGTGCGACACGCGGTGCTGGAAGAGGTATTGCAATGATGCTTGGTGAAGCGGGAGCAACTGTGTACGTAACGGGAAGAAGCACAAACGGGAATTTATCATCAATGGGACGAACAGAAACGATTGAAGAAACAGCAGAGCTTGTTACAAAACAAGGAGGAAGAGGGATTGCTGTTCGTGTAGATCATACAGTAGAAGCTGATATTAAAGCGCTATTTAATAGAGTTCAAGAAGAACAAAACGGAAAACTTGATATTTTAGTAAATGATGTTTGGGGTGGCGATCCGCTTACTGAATGGGAAAAACCGTTTTGGGAACACGACTTACATAACGGATTACTCATGCAACAACGTGCTGTCCATTCGCATATGATGACAAGTTATTATGGTGTACCGCTTATGGTGAAAAAGAAGAAAGGGCTTGTCATTGAAATTACAGACGGTGTCGATTATCAGTACCGTGGAAACCTATATTATAGTTTAGCAAAAATCTCAACCATCCATTTGGCAGAAGCAATGGCGAAAGATTTAGAGGAACATCATATTACTGCTGTTGCGGTAAGCCCTGGATTTCTCCGTTCGGAAGCAATGTTAGATTTATTTGGTATAACAGAAGAAAATTGGCAAGAAGGTGCAAAGAAAGATCCACACTTTATCGCATCTGAAACACCTTTCTTTATTGGTAGGGCAATCGCTGCTTTAGCAAGTGATTCGAACGTTCATAATAAAACAGGAAAAGCCCTTAGTTCTTGGGGATTAGCGAGAGAATATGGATTTAAAGATATTGATGGAAGACAACCTGATTGGGGAAAATATTTTGAAGAGAATGTTTTAAAAGGACAATGAGTATTGTATAAAATGAAATGAAGACTAAGAACCATGTATATATCGGTTCTTAGTCTTCATTTTCGTTTTTATAAATATTTTTGCTGCATCTTCATTCCTTCTAACGGTGGACAAAAGGCTGTTAAATATTGTTACGTTTTAGAACTTTTTAAAACCCATATCCATAATATATAAAACAGTGTGTAGATGATTATATAAGAGGGAGTTGAATGAATATGAATGTTCCATATTTTAATAATGAAATTCGAGTTCCTGCTGTAACATATACTGCAGCACAAGGTACACTTCAATCTGTTCAGCAGGCATTACAAGCACAGGTACAAACAATGCAGATGCAAGGTATGCATTTTGACTATCCGTCTGTACAATATTATTACCCTACATATATTACTCAGAATGGGATATATTTTTCAACAATTCCAATTGGTGCTGTGTACAATTTATAAAACTGATTTTATTACTCTTAATAAAATTAAACTGTACCAACTTGATTTTGATCTGCAACATCAGAATCAAATGTATTCGTTGCACTCACACCGTTAAAGGTATTAGTTACAAAAGCAACATTAGATGATCCTGAACCATTATAGGCTTTTGTATTCTCTTTCGGAGAAACATTATAGAAATCACCTAAGTTAAAAGAACCGTTACTATTTTGAACAACAAGATTTCCGACAACAGAGGGCATAGTCTTCACCTACTTTATTAGATTAGGGATTGTTAAAGTCACTATATGATTTATTTTTGTAAAAGTGCAGCTTAGCATAAAGCGAATTTGAGCGGAAGAGAAATGTATCGTATGAACCAAAGACATCATTGAACAAAAAAATGCATAGATTTGTGGAATTGAGATGGGCTCTTTTTTATTAATATTTCGTGCTACTTTGATAAATGCATTAAGAAAAAACATTGATAAGATTCCATTAACCCAAGAAAATGTATTTATCGTTGTGCATCTAAAAGCGATAAATCTATTTATAGTAAAAACGTGCAAGCTGTTTTCTATCAAATGAATAAAATACATTATTTAATGAATAGGGAAGTGAACTATACTTTGTCTAAATGTTTTTTAACTAGATTAACAGGGCGAGAAGAAGTGCCTCTTGTAAAAACAGATGCTTGCGGTTTAGTACTATTTAGATTTAATAATGATTTTACAGGACTTCGATTTAAATTGGTGCTTAATGATATAGAAATATTGACTGCTGCTCACATTCATCTAGGGATGCGAGGTGAAAATGGTCAGATTGTCGCATTTCTTTTTGGACCAGTAACGAGTGGTATTAGTGTCAATAGAGGAGTGGTAACGGGAATAATTGTAGAAAGTGATCTTACTGGTCCTTTACAAGGTATTTCCTTGTTAGACCTAGCAAGAAAGATGGAAATCGGCAATTCGTATGTAAACGCTCATACAGAAAACCACCCAAACGGAGAAATTCGAGGGCAAATAAAAAGGTTTTAATCTTTCTTAACTGTATATAGTCTGTTCTTACAGGTTATAATTCCATATTTTTATTACTTATAAGTATGATGACAAAACCTTTAGCCATAATTATGACTAAAGGTTTTTGTTGTGGGGAAATTTATATAGAACCAATAATTTTTAGGGAGGTAAAGTTCATGGAAGATAATAAAAAATCAATTCTCGCTTTTATAGTGTTATTTCTAGGTTTAGGGTTCATTGTTGGAGGGATGGTTTATAGTTTGTGGGGACCATTTTAAATTCATTGGTGAACAATTGCCACCCAGGCAATTCAGTCATAAACTGTTTTCCATTTTTTTGTTAGTTAATGGACTTTATATATCATTTCTGAAATGAAGGAGAACATCTGCAATGAATTATATGCTGTTTAAAGCGATTAATCGTCTTGCTGGACGAGGTACTACTATGGATGCGATAATGGTTTTTCTTTCACAGAAGACGCGTTATCTATACCTTTGTATATTAATATTTATGTGGTTTAGAAACAATTTCTACAAAAAAAATATTTTGTATGCAGGAATTTCAGCAGGAGTTACTTTATTTATAAACCGTATCATCCAACTTTTTTATTTTAAACCTCGTCCTTTTATTTTCCATCGAATTCGTTTGCTTATCCCATCAAAGAGTAATTCCTCATTTCCAAGTAAACATACTGCCTTAGCTTTTTCTGTAGCGACTTCCGTTTTACTTCGTGAACGTTTAATTGGCTCTATTATGTGGTTATTAGCAGTTTTGACGGGTTTTTCACGTATTTGGGTAGGACATCATTATCCATTTGACATAATCGGGAGTGCTGTTATAGGTAGTCTAACAAGTGTGATTATTGATAAGAATACATATACATTTCAATCTCTTATTACTTGGATTATAAATATATATTCATCGTTCACAAAATTATTTAAATGAAAAAAGAGACAAATCCCCTATGTCATTCTTGGGAATTGTACCAAATAAAAAGAGAACATCCGCTTTTTTGTTTTATGGAGTAGAGCAAGAGGAGGCACAAATTGAAAATCTCTTTTGGAAGTTCAAAAAATCTAGTAGAGGGATGAGGAGAAATAAGAATTGACTAGGATAACTAAAAACAAGTACATGCTAGGGAGTACTGGTATATACTTGTTTTTAGTTTTTATGTACCAAGTGAACAATAAAGGATTTGATTAATGGTAATGCTATTCATAAATTACCATTAAAGGAATGGATTGTTGATGAATATTTTTTTTGAAAGCATAATTCTAATTGTTACTGGCATCCTCGTTTTAAAATTAACCGGAAGCAAATCAGTTAGTCAGATGACAAGAGCTGAGATTATTATTGTTGCTTCCATTGGGCGTATTATTGTAGAGCCGGTATTGAGTAGCAAAGTAGGTTCGTCTATCCTTGCTGCTTGTATATTTTCAGGTGTTTTACTTATTATTCATTATTTAGAAATGAAATCACGAAAGATGGAACAATTTTTAAATGGTAATAGCATCATTATTATTCAAAGTGGGAAGATATTACAAAATAATTTAAGACGTGCAAAAATGACAGAACAGCAACTGCTGATGTATTTAAGAGAACAAGGAATTCATGATATTAAAATATTACAACAAGCAACAGTAGAACCAAATGGCCGCGTTGGTTATCAACTAACAGCTGGAGCGCAGCCGGTTACTTGTGAAATGTTAGAAAAGATATTGCACCAATACAACCTGAAAAAAAATAGTTAATATGGAGATATATTAACTATTTTTTGTTGTTTTAGGGAATTTAGCAATACGTTATGAAATCTTTTTAATCCAATCAACATGTCTTTTTCATTTAACATAGAATAACTAATTCGTAAATAGTTATATTTTGATTCATGATTCAAAAAACAAGCCGTTCCTGGTAAAAAAGAAACGTTCGCTTCATTCGCTTTTTTAAGTAACATAAAAGCATTGATTGAATCTGGAAGTGTAATCCATAAATTAAAACCACCTAGAGGTTTTTGAAAATGAATTTCCTCTGTTAGAGAAGTTAATATTTCTAGTGTTGTATCGCGTCTTATTTGTAATGCGGTGCGTAATTTTTCTAAATGATTTTTCATTCTTTCTGTTCGTAAAAATGGAAGAAGCGCTTTTTGTGTTAGTAACGGACTTCCTATATCCATCGAAGCTTTCACAGCATATAACCATTCAAAAATAGGTCCTTCTACAGCTAATGCTGCAATACGAAGGCCTGGCGCTAATGTTTTACTGAATCCTTTTAAATATATAACGTGACCATTTGTATCAAAGGTTTTAAGTGGAGGTGGAATTATAACTTCATCAAAATATATTTCCCCAAAAGAATCATCTTCAATTATAAAAAAATGATACAGTTCTGCTAGTTCTACAAGTTCATTTCTCCTTTGGCTACTCATTATAGTACCTGTAGGGTTTTGAAAAGTAGGATTCACATATACTAAAACGGGTCTCTGTTTTTGACAAACTTCATCAATTAAATCAGAGCGAATTCCTTGTTCATCAAGCTCAATTGGTATGATTTTAACCCCTTTGTTTATAAACACATCAATTGCTGCACCGTAGCACGGGCTCTCTATTATAACTGTATCACCTGGTTGTAATAATGTTTGAGCGATTAAATCAATTCCTTGCTGGGCGCCACTTGTAATTAATAAATTAGAAGGATTTACAGCTAGTCTTTGATAATCTTTTAAGTATCTTGCAATTTCTATTCGAAGCTCTTCATCTCCTTGAACTGGTCCATAAGTTGCTAATATCATTTGATCTTTGTCTATTATTTTTTGCATTTCATCCGAAAGAAATGGATTAGGTAAAAGACGAGGATAAAGAATGGCCTGTGAAAAATCATAATATTTCCTATGTTGATTCATTACATATTGAGATCGCATGACATTGATTGATTTCGTATGTTGCCAATCATACGGCGTAGGCTGATGCTTCCGATGTTCATGTTTATGTATATACACACCTTTTCCTTGTTTAATTTGTACATAACCTTTTGTTTCCAGCTGTTTATAGGCTTTACGAACGGTTAATATACTTATTTTTAAATCATCTGCTATAGTACGTAAAGAAGGTAAGGAATCACCATGTAATAACATTCCACTTTGAACCCGCTCAACAACTTGCATATAAATTTGTTGATAGAATGGTATATTAGACTCTTTGCGTAGTACAATTTTCATGATCTCACCTGAGTTTCTTTTTAATTTAATTAAATCTAAAAACATATGTAGGAGCAACTATAGATTTATCCAACTGTTATATACGTTGATATACTGTTATACACTGTTTCCTCTATACTCATCTTAAAAATCAAAAGGAGGAAACATAATGGTCATTTTTAATTATATTTTAATATGTATGATTTTCGGCACAACATTTTTAACGATAAAAATTGGGATTGAAGCGGGGACACCACCATTATTCTCGGCGGGAATCCGTTTCTTTTTAGCAGGTGTTATTCTAATCATCATATTTACCTTAAAACGGAAAAGTATTATACCATACCTACTTTCAAAGCGAATTATATATGCTGGTTTTTGTTTAACCTTTATGACATTTGCAACATTATATTGGGCTGAACAGTATATTTCTTCGGGTTTAGCAGCTGTTCTTTCTGCAACAGGGCCAATGATGATTTTGTTATTACAATCGAAGAGAAATAAAACAAAACTACAACGGGAGCAATTTCTCGCTCTAATCATAGCGCTTATTGGAGTTGTTTGTATCTCCTTACCAGGGATGCACCAACAACTCACTTTTATATGGAGTATAGCCTGCTTTGTCATATTAGTCGGCGAATTATTTTATGGCATAGGTTCCATCCATTCAAAAGAAATACTTTCAGATCTGCCAAAAGTATCGCCGTTTCTCATTAACGGAATCCAAATGTTTTACGGTGGACTTTTTCTTCTGATTAGTTCTATTTTTATAGAACAGCCAAATCTCGATATATTAACATCTTGGAGTGTACAATGGCCCATTCTATATCTCATCTTTGTAGGGTCAATTGGTGGGCATGGTTTATATTATTGGCTCTTGTCAAAGACCAATCCAGTATTCCCATCAACTTGGCTGTATGTATCTCCATTAATTGCTGTTATTACAGGATATGTATTTTTAGGGGAACCAATTAATCCAGTAATGGGAATCGGAGCGAGTTTCATCTTGATTGGTGTATTTTTAGCAAATCGCTCTACACTTGAAGTGTACTTTAAACAGGGGAGATTATTGAAAAAAGAAATGTAACATGATTGTATTTTAGTTGTGAAATAGAAGAATAAGAATATTTTATAGAAACTGTTTGGATTTTATCACTTACTTGATTCATGATTCTTCACCAATCCTTTCTTGATCACTAAAGTCTTCTTTTACCCGTTTTTATTCTCCCTTTTTTCCTAATCATCTCATTTGAGAGAAGGGGTGGTTGAGAACTTTATATGTGTATTCTATTTTTGTAAGGTTTACATTATGTAACAATGTCGAAATTCAACATATATACGAATCTTAAAAATCCGAAAGGAATTTTTGAATTTATAAACAATTTTGATTGGATTTTATTCTAAGATATGTGACCTGTAACATCAGAGAATGAAATGTTTTCATTAATCTTTCTTTAAAAGAAAACAAAGTCTTTCTGATAACTCAATATTTAAATTAAACTATTTTATAAAGCAACATGAAAAACCCTCTCGAAAATAAAACGAGAGGGTTCTATTATGCCTAATTTGTATGTAAAAATATTAGTTTACTTTCTTTATAAACCCTTTATAGTGACGCTTCACAAGCTGGCTTTCTAGTGTTTTCATTGTTTCTAACGCTACCCCTACAATGATGAGTAAACTTGTACCACCAATTTGAGCAGAAGGTGGTAAAGTAGCCACTTTCGTAAATACAATTGGTAAAATTGAAATAGCACCTAAGAAAATCGCACCAATAAACGTTAAGCGATACAAAATTTTTGTTACATATTGCTCTGTAGATTTGCCTGGTCGAATACCTGGAACATAGCCATTTTGCTTTTTCAAGTTTTCGGCCATTTGTTCAGGATTTACTTGAACAAATGCATAGAAGTATGTGAAAGCAATAATGAGTCCAACGTAAAGGATCATTCCAACTGGATGTGTAAAGTCCAGATTTGTACTTAACCATTTAGATATATCAGAGTTAGGGAATAACTGCGCAATGGTCCGTGGCGTCATTAGAAATGCAGAAGCAAAGATTACCGGGATTACACCCGCACTGTTTACTTTAAGCGGTAAATGTGTATTTTTTGCACCTTGATATTGATTATTTCCTGAAACAGCTTTTGCATATTGAATAGGTATTTTACGAACTGCTTGTTGGATATAAATAACGCCGACAACGATTGCTAAAATAACTAATCCAATCAATACGATTTTGATAATATGCATAAACAGTTGATCTCCAGCATTTTGGAATTGCTGTAAATAAATTTGATTTACGACGTTTGGAATGGCTGCAACAAGTCCTGCGAATATAAGCATTGAAATTCCGTTACCTACGCCGTTTGCAGTAATTTGTTCACCTAACCAAAGTAAAAATGCAGTACCGGCAGTTAGCACTGTAGCAATAAATAAATATGTAGTCCAGTTAGGATTTGAAATCAATTGTCCGCCTGCTATATTGTTAAAGCCAATAGACATTCCAATGGCTTGAATAAATGCGAGTATGATTGTAAAGTATCGGGTAAACTGAGCTGATTTTTTGCGGCCCATTTCCCCTTGCTTTGCCCACTCTGTAAATTTAGGTACAACATCCATCTGTAACAATTGTACAATAATGGAGGCTGTAATATATGGTGTGATGCCTACAGCAAAGATTGAGAAGTGTTGTAAGGCTCCTCCGCCAAATACATTAAGCATACCTAAAACATTGGCTTGATCTTGTACTTTTAATACCTCTGCGTTAGTATGA
This sequence comes from Bacillus sp. FSL K6-0042, assembly GCF_038006685.1. Taxonomy (NCBI): domain Bacteria; kingdom Bacillati; phylum Bacillota; class Bacilli; order Caryophanales; family Bacillaceae; genus Bacillus; species Bacillus sp. FSL K6-0042. Next base: position 692,208 of record NZ_JBBOVS010000001.1, on the reverse strand, counting down.
GGAACTGGTATAAACGTGCCAATTCGAAAAACAATTAACATCGCAAGTGTAAAAAAGATTTTCCTTCTTATCTCAGCTACTCTCATAAAGTTTGAAATCGTACGAAACATCGTGTCGCCTCCTGTATTTTTTAGCAGTTATCTAAAAAGAAAACTGTTTTTTTATATCCTGATGAACGAACTACAAGCCTCCTTCCGTGTAGAATTCATTTGACAAATGGATTTTCATACATTTTGTAGTGTTGTTATGGATATAAAAAATACAAACGTTTTTATAAGCGATAGATTTATTTTCGTAATCATTCAATAACCATAATATAACTAATAAATAAAAAAATGTACATAGATACGCATGAAAAATGAATGAAAAGGGTAATTCTTTACATTGTTATATGAAGAGTTGATTACATAAGTTTGTAATTGTTATTATGTATAAGTAGAGAATTATCTACAATTGATAGCAGTCAAGTTGTGGCTGCAGCGTGGGATTAAGTGTTAATAGGAAGTGTGTTTACTCCAAGTGATATTCATACACCTTTATGGTTATGGGATCAGTATTTCCGGACCTTGTTGTTCAAAACACATTAAAATAAAATGAAAAAGAAGTAGATGCTGGTGTTTTAAACATCGGTATCTACTTATTTTTGTTAAAAATTAGGAATTTTGTACCGGTACAGTTATTGTAAATGAACATTGTTGATGCTCTTCATAGCTTTTAAAATTAGCATATAATACATTCACTCTAAATATTGAAGGGGTGCTTTATATGACAGAGTTACAAGATCAGTTTTTTTCAAGGTTAAACCTAAAGAAACAACAGACTGTGAGATTTGAGGAATTGAACAAAATAATTAGCGCAATTGCGTATGAAATTCCGTTTGAGAATTTAGATATCGTAACAGGTAATACGAAAGAGATTTCTAAAGAGAATTTACAAAAGAAAATACTAATGAGTTCACGAGGTGGGCTTTGCTATGAAATGAATTCTATTCTATATTACTTATTAAAAGATTGTGGATTCGATGTGAAGTTAGCATTAGGCACAGTTTATAAAAGTGATTTAAATGTATGGGCTCTTGAAGGAGGCCATATTACAATCATTTTAAATTATGATTCAGTATCGTATTTAGCTGATATAGGAATTGCTTCACTTGTACCTCTCACACTTGTACCGTTTACTGGTGAGATTGTTACTTCAAAAAATGGCGAATATCGTGTTAGGAGAAAAGATACAGATAAAGGAACTTATATTTTAGAAAGACGAGACACTCATTCGTGGCATGACCCACACGAAAAGATAGAATGGAAAGTATGTCATGCTTTTCGTACGGATCCTATTGATGAAACAACTTTAAATGAAGTTCAAAGAAAAGTCATAGAAGATGAGAATTCTAGTTTTAATAAAGGGCCGATTGCAGTAAAACTTACGCATTCTGGATATGTCTCTTTGACGAAAGATAGTTTGACTCAAGTAATGAATGGCCAAAAAAGTAAAAGTGTAATTACAGAGAATCACTATAGGAAGCTCTTACATGATATATTTAACATTGAAATGTAAACCTTACCTTTGCATTCAAAATAGAAATAGTATGATCCTTAATGTAAAAGCGTCATGATAAATAAATGAAAAACCAAACTATTTATTTGAAAAACGAATTAAATAAATGGCTTGGTTTGCACAGCAAGGTCATTCTCTTTTATAGTAATATAGGTACGATAAAAGTAACAATGAATAAAAAAGGAGTCTACTATGTCAGTTATCGATAAATTGAACCTTAGTAAATATAGTAATATGGTAGTGATTAATCAACCAAACGATTATGCCCTCTTTACTGAACAAGCAATTAAGTTATCTAAAAATCATGATGCTATTTTCATTTTTGTAGAAACAATTGATGAGATGGTGAAGCACACACAACTTATTCTTAATAAACAACTATTACTCGAAAAAGGTTATTTATTTTTTGCTTATCCAAAAAAAGGTAACAATCGTTATGAAACTTTTATTCACAGAGATGAAATATTCCCAGCAATGAACGTTGGAGAAGATGGATATGTAGATAATAGTGATATCAAATTCGCACGGATGGTAAGTATGGATGATGTCTTTACCGTTGTTGGTTTGAAACGCGAAAAAAAGAAAGTCAAGAAAACATCTACTGCTAGTCAATGTGTTTCTGATTATGTAGAGAATATTAAAGATGTAGAAGCATTATTAGCTAATCACCCAAATGAACTTCAGTTTTATCAAGGTTTAACACCAGGATATCAAAAAGATTGGGCACGCCACATATTCTCAGCAAAACAGCAACAGACACGTGAAAAGCGTGCTCAGCAAATGGTTGAAATTCTTTCACAAGGTTATAAATCAATTGATTTATTCCGCAGAAAGAAGAAATAAAGAAGGTTTAATAGTAAAACTAGGCGTTTCAAAAAGAGTGGAACTTATTTAAACTGTAGCGATAGGTACCGTACGTCTAATTTTAAGATGTAAAACATATTCTTGACCTCATCAAGAATATGTTTTTTTATGAACTTCAGTTTTCGATATCAAAATACATAATGATGACACAATTAATAGAATGAAAAAGTTGAAAAAAGATCTCCTTCAAGTATACTGAATATGGTTCAAGGTTTATGAGGGTTGTTTTTTACAGTACAGATAATGTGTAAGCCCTTCGTACATTAAGTAGAATATAAAAGAACGAATAAGAAAAGGTGTTTGAAATGAAATCGTATATTGTAGTTGGATCTGGAATTTTAGGGGCGTCTACTGCTTATCATCTTGCTAAGGCGGGAGCTCATGTTACATTAGTTGATCGCCAGGATTTAGGACAAGCAACGGATGCAGCGGCAGGAATTGTATGTCCTTGGCTTTCGCAGCGACGTAATCAGGCTTGGTATAAAATTGCAAAAGGCGGGGCGCATTATTATACTTCTTTAATTCAGCAATTAGAAGAAGATGGCGAAACGGATACTGGTTATAAACGTGTAGGAGCTATTAGCTTGCATACGGATGATAAAAAATTAGATCAAATGGAAGAGCGAGCGTATAAACGACGTGAGGATGCTCCGGAAATTGGAGAAATTACTCGTTTATCACCAGATGAGACGAAAAGTTTATTTCCAGCGCTATCAGAGGAATATGGCGCAGTACATATAAGCGGTGCTGCTCGAGTAAATGGACGAGCACTTCGTCAATCCCTTGTAAATGCTGCGAAAAAACATGGTGCTATCTTTATAAAAGGAGATGCCGTTTTAATTCATGAAAATAATCTTGTTAAAGGTATTCATGTAAATGGTGAAACATTAATGGCAGATCAAGTAATTGTCACTGCAGGAGCGTGGGCAAATGAATTGTTACAACCACTGGGGGTTAACTTTCTTGTGACCTTCCAAAAAGCACAAATTGTTCATTTACATATGCCAAATACAAATACTGAAAACTGGCCAGTTGTTATGCCGCCAAACGATCAGTATATATTAACTTTTGAAGATGGCCGTGTAGTTGTAGGAGCAACACATGAAAATGATACTGGCCTTGATTATCGTGTTACAGCCGGTGGTTTACATGAAGTCTTTGATAAAGCATTGTCAGTGGCTCCAGGGTTAGAAAATAGTACAATGCTTGAAACAAGAGTTGGTTTTAGACCATTCACACCAGGTTTTCTCCCAGTCATTGGTCCGTTACCTAATTTTGAAGGGATCCTTGTTGCGAACGGTCTAGGTGCTTCTGGATTAACAGCAGGTCCATACTTAGGTTCTGAACTTGCGAAACTTGCTCTTGACCAACCGATAGAATTGGATTTAAGTCATTATGATGTAGCTGGTGCACTTGAATAGTGATTAGATCTAGAAACAAAAAAAGATTAGGAATAGCTACCTAATCTTTTTTTGTTTCTTTTGATATTTGCAGAGGGAATTTTGAGCATTTTGGAGAAAAGCTATATTGATTGTAAATTTGAAATAGATAGCATGAAAATTATAAATCAATTACACATACAATTTTAGAGGATTAAGGGGGTGTCTTAAGTGTATAACGTTGAAATAAGAAGACCAATCATTGGTGATTATGAAGAGTTAAATCAATTGTTTCATACAGTCATTATAGACACGTTTGCTAGAGAAGGTTTATCGGAGTTGGTTGATGATATAGAAAATGAAATTGAAAATAAAAAGAAGTACTTGAAATGTGACTTTGATAGCGATGGGAAAAATCGATATTTTTTGATCGCTGTAGACAAACATTGTAATAAAATTATCGGCACAATTGAATTTGGGCCATCTAGTAAACTAATTAATAATTGCACAGATGGCGCATTAAAAGACTTATATGAGATAGGGACTGTATTTGTACTCCCGAATTACCAAAGACGCGGCATAGGTAATTTGCTTTTAAATGCGATTTTTCTTACCTTATTGGATAAAGGAATAAAAGAATTCTGTTTGGATAGTGGATATACCAATGCACAGGAAATATGGAAGAAAAAATTTGGAGAGCCTAACTTTTTGTTAAAGGATTATTGGGGCGAGGCGTATGATCATATGATTTGGAGAAAATGCATAAATGATATACCTATAATATTTAGTAGATAATGAAATGTGTTTTAGCAAATCGATTGTATAAATTTAATTAAATTACATTTATAATCAACACGCATAGCTTTTCTTACATACTTATGCTATTATTTACCTTTACTATAAAAGAGGACGTGAAGTAACTTGATTAAAATTGATTTACCTGCAGTTGATGTTTCTATAACAGAAAGAAAACAAGTAATAAAAGGAGATGAACCAAGAATCACTCCGATTCATGGATTTATTGATTTCCACTTGTTCCCAAGAGACAAAGGTGGCATTTTTATGTTTTATAACATTAATGACGAGCTTCTCTTTGTTGGGAAAGCACGTAAAATAAGACAGCGTATTAAAAAGCATTTTGAAGACAATGTTTCACCAATTCAAGCACATCGCGATGAAGTATATCGTATTGATGTATGTATTGTAGAAGATCCAATGGAAAGAGAAATTTACGAAACATACATCATTAATGAACTTCAAGCGAAGTATAATGTTGATAAAGTTTTTTATAAATAAAATAAGAACCATTTAAAACATGATCTTAGTGCTATATTAAGGTCATGTTTTTTTATATCTAATAAATTTGAGCTTCTTTGATTATTCGACAAAATATAACAATGCAAAAAATTGTTTTTTTGCTATGATAAGTAGGAATTTTATATATTGTGTTTATCAGGGGATAAAAAGGGATGTTGAAAAAATTTACTACATGTATTTTGGGTGGCGCTTTAGTATTTAATTTATCTGGCTGTGGAAGTACCTCTGACAAAACTTCTTCTGAATCTAAAGAAACCACTTCTAAGCAAGAAGAAAAGAATGTGAAAACAAACGATATAACGAAAGGGAATACAGATTCGAAAAAAACGGAACAAACAAAAGAAAAGACAAAAATAAAAGAAAAAGAGTATTCATTAAACAAAACTTTTAATACGCCAAAATTTGATGTAACTGTGAAAAAGGTTGTAGAAAGAGATAAAGTGGGTAAAGAAAGCATAGGGATTCAAGAAGCTGACAATGGGAATGTCTTTATTGTTATAGAGATTGAAGGGAAAAATATAACAAACGAACCGATGAAATTAGCGGTTTTGCCATCTGTTGATTTAGTGGATGAAAATGATAATGCTTACGAAATGAATGTGTGGGCAGCTAGTAGTTATGCAGTTGAAAAAGGCGTAACCCCTATTAGTAATATGGAATTAAAACCTGGGGATATAAAGAAAGAAAAGAGAGTTTATGTGATTAATAAAGAAAAGTTTGATACAGGTAAATGGTATGTTCTTGTTAATCATGAACATAAAGAACAAATTAAATAAAGTTTATGTTAAGAGGGTATATACCCTCTTTTTTTGTTGTTTGGGAAAGTTCTTAAATCTTGAATTCCTTTTCCTTTCTTTTCTTTCATAACAGGTAAAAATAAACATATACTGGTACAAGCAAACAAGAAAGGAGACAATCATGAACTGGTTAGAAGCTTTTATATTAGGAATTATTCAGGGATTAACGGAATTTTTACCTATAAGCAGTACAGGGCACTTATATTTAGGAAGACATTTATTTCATTTAGATGAAGCTGGGCTTTTTTTAGACACGATGCTGCATATTGGTACCCTGCTAGCAGTGTTTATTTATTATAAAAAAGAGTTTATCTATTTAATTAAAAACCCATTTTCGAAACTTACATTTTTACTCATTGTTGGAACAATCCCAGCAGTTATAATTGGCTTATTATTTAAAGATTTCTTTGAAGAGATTTCAAAAACGGGTGTAACAATCGGATGGGAGTTTTTAGTGACAGGTTTGTTTTTATATATGGCAGAGAAACAAAAAAATGGACGTAAGAAAATGGATGACATTACATATCAAGATGCTTTTATTATTGGTTCGTTTCAAGCGTTTGCTATTTTCCCAGCAATCTCTCGTTCTGGTATGACGATTGTCGCAGCACTTTGGAGAAAATTAGATCGTGAAACAGCTGCATATTTTTCGTTTTTGTTATCTACTCCCGCTATTGTTGGAGCAATCATTTTACAGTCTGTAGACGTATTTCAAGGGAAAGCTGAAAGTATTTCAAGTACATCGTTAATCGTTGGTACCTTATCTGCTGCATTTTTTGGATATATTGCAGTATCTTGGATGATTCAATATTTAAAGCAGCATTCTCTTAAAGTATTTGCCTATTACGTTTGGGCTCTAGGTATTATCATTTTAACTTTACAGTTCACTGGCGTATTTTAAGGAGAACGACATTGAAAAAATACAGTCATGCAATAATCTTATTTTATGCTGGGTCTTGCTGGTGAACATTATTAGATAAACCTAACAATGCTATTTTTAGCGGAATTACATGTTGATTCTTTGCTTAAATAGTACTTGTAATAGAAGAAAAAGTATGGATTCAATTATTTTACGCGACTAGGGTATTCCGTCTAAAAAAGAATGAATATCCTGATTGGTGTAATTTACTTATTTCTCCTAGCTTTCCTGAAAATCCTTATGGCGCCTTTATTCAAACCATTGAAGACAATGGTATACGAAAAAAATATACCAACTTTCCGCGAGTAATACAGACGTTTACATTCGTTTAGTTAGGGTCATGAACCTTATGCGTAATCCTCTACATCTTCTTCATCCTAAGGTATGGCTTGCTATTCTTACAACTCGAAAAAATAAAGGAGGTTAATCTCATTACAAGTAGTAGGAAATTAACTATTAAATGTCGAATCCATAATAGTTAATTGATAAAAAAAGGAATGAGTCATGAATGGAAATATACATAGAAAAATTAAAGAAACAAGATGCAGAAGAATTGTTTGCTTTTGAGTGTTATAACAGAACTTTTTTTGAAAAGATGGTACCGAGTCGTGGTGATGATTACTATGTTTATGAGACGTTTCAATCTAAACATGATGAATTGTTAAAGGAACAAAAAGAAGGCACGTCCTACTTTTATCTCATACGGAATATGGAAAAAACAATTGTAGGTCGAATAAACTTAGTAGACATAGAGAAAGATAGACAATTAGGATATCTTGGTTATCGTGTAGGAGAAAATTTTATCGGAAATGGAATTGCAACTAAGGCCGTCCAATTACTCCTAATTCAAGCAGCAGACCATCAAATTATCGAAATTCATGCAAAGACAACAAATAATAACATTGCTTCACAACTAGTATTAGAAAAAAGCGGCTTTTCACGTACCGCAATTGATAAAAAAAGTATAGAGTTAAATGGTCAAAAGATTAATTTCATTCATTACGTTTGGAAACATACTAAAGTATTATAAAAGAAATTTTAAAACAAAAGGGGAACAATACAATGCAGGACTTACGTTATCCAATTGGGAAGTTTACTTATGAAGGAAATATTACGGAGGAAATGGTAGAAAAGTGGATTCGAGAAATTGAAAATCTCCCTACAGAACTAACAAAAGCAATTAACGGTTTAGATAAAGAACAGCTAGATACACCTTATCGAAAGGGTGGATGGACAGTACGGCAAGTTGTTCATCATGTTGTCGATAGTCATATGAATAGTTATATTCGTTTTAAGTTAGCTCTTACAGAAAATAACCCGACAATTAAACCATATATGGAAGAGAAATGGGCAGAGCTCCCTGATTCAAAATTACCTGTAGATGTTTCCCTTGTATTATTAGATTCATTACATAAAAGGTGGGTAAATGTATTAAGTTCTTTAGAGCCGGCAGATCTTGAAAAAACTTTTAACCATCCGGAGTCAGGTGAAACAAAACTGGAAGTAGCAATCGGATTATATGCATGGCACGGTCGTCATCATACTGCACATATTACTTCTTTACGGGAACGATTAGGATGGTAAATGTTATGAAAATAACACTAGAAAGAGCAAGAAGTTTTGATGCGGAATATATTTTCAATATTCAAGTACAAGCATTTAAACCGTTATTAGAAAAATATAAGGACTATAAAACGAATCCTGCCAATGAAACGATTGATAAAGTAATTACAAGAATAAACAATCCTAATGGTGGATTTTATAAAATATTAGTTAATCATACTCTTGCGGGGGCTATTTGTGTATTTTGGAAAGAGAAGACGACACAATTCTGGATCAGTCCTATGTTTATTCTACCTAATTATCAAGGGAAAGGGGTGGCCCAGAAAGTACTTGTTTTAATAGAAAAACTGTTTCCACATGCAACTAGTTGGGAATTAGCTACAATTTTCGAAGAAGAACGTAATTGTTATCTGTATGAAAAAATGGGTTACACTAAGACGGGTTTAAAAAAGAAGTTGAATGATAATACAACACTTGTTTATTATAAGAAAATATTATAAAAATAGATTTTAAAAGGATAGATAAAACAGAGTATATCTGTATTATCTATCCTTTTATTTTGGTCCTATATAATACAATGTTGCGAAGTTTTTTGTATTTTTAAAACAAAACAATGCATGTTGTTCCAAAAAACACGGGGTTATAACTTTTGTTTTTGTATAAAAATGCAAAGGTGTTATTTTGTTGTATATTTTACTAACGCTTTTTGAACGCTTAAAATACTGTCGTCACTTTTAAATTCCTTTGTAATCGGTTCATGCATACTAGATACCCAAATTTTAAGTTCTGCATCTAAATCAAAATGACCTGCTGTTTCAATGCTAAATTGTGTAATGCTTTTATATGGAATAGAATGATATTCAGTTTTCTTACCAGTTACTCCTTGTTTATCTACTAAAATCATTCGTCGATTTGTAAATACAATTAAATCTCGAATCAATTTATACGCATACTCAACTTGTTCATCATCAAGCATAATCTTCTGTAAGTCACGCTCAACATTTTCTGTACTCGTATCAGATGCATTTCCGAAAATACCATTAAATAAACCCATATAAAATTCCTCCTTTATGATCTGTGGAATGAGTTTCTTTTATTGTATCATGTTATAGACTAAGAGATTCTTACAATGCAGCAAGAGCTTTTTTAAGCAAATGCAATGAATTTATTGATACTTCATCATAATATCTTGTGCTAAAATATAAGTGTTTAGAAAATCAAGAAACAAATATAGAGGGATTATAAATGAAAAATATCGGTTTAGTATTAGAAGGCGGAGGCATGAAAGGGTTATATACAGCAGGGGTACTTGAGTACTTTATGGAAAATGATTTGTTTTTCCCATATGTAGTTGGAGTATCGGCAGGAGCATGCATGGGCGCAACTTATTTATCGCGTCAAAAAGGAAGGAATAAAAAAGTAAATACAGAGTTAGTATCTGATCATCGTTATATATCTTATCGCAACTTAATACGAAAAAGAGAATTGTTTGGTATGGACTTTCTTTTTGATGAAGTGCCTAATAAAATTGTACCATTTGACTTTCAAACTTTTTTACATGCAAATGAGCAATTTGTAATCGGCACAACAGATTGCGAGACAGGACAAGCTGTTTATTATAATAAGCAAGAGCATGGGAATGATATATTGAAAATTATTCGCGCATCAAGTTCTGTACCATTTATTGCGCCAGCTGTGGACTATGATGGTAAAAAACTTTTAGATGGGGGAATCATTGATCCTATCCCTGTTCGAAAGGCACAAATAGATGGATTTCAAAAAAACATTGTTATTATGACAAAGCCAAAAGGATATGAGAAAAAGCGTAATAAGTTTTCACCAATGGCAAAATATTTATATAGACGATATCCGAAAGTCTCTCAGCTTTTAGTAGATCATTATCGGTTTTATAATGAGAGCATTTCATACATGTTTTCAGATGAACAAAAAGAAAATTTTTTTGTAATTCAACCAAGCATGCAGCTTCCTGTTAGTGGGATTGAAAGAAATAAGGACAAGCTTGTTAATTTATATAATCTTGGGTATCAGGATGCAAAGAATCAGTATGAGCAGTTATTAGAATGGATAGAGAAATAATAACTATAGGGGTGAACAGTGGATACTAGGAAACAGCACGTAAATTATCATTTTACTACCTTGATAAATAAGAATGTAAACACACAGACTATATTGTTTGTGTGTTTTTGTTCATAAAATATACAACATTAGTACCCTGTTTATATAGGAATTTATTTACAAAAAAAGAAGTACTAATATACTGCGGTGGAGGAGGGAAAAGGAATGAAGTCAATACTAAGCCCCAAAATAACAGAGCTTACAGATCAATTAAGCAATGGAGATACACAAGTTTTTCATACCTTTTTAGATGAACTCAAAGCAAATGAGACGCCACTTATAGAAACTTGTCCAATGAATAATCAGTATCATCTTATTACTTACATATGGCTAGGCGATAAAGACACAGAAAATGTTTATGTATTTGGTAGTTATCCTGGTTGGGATCTTCATTCTAATCGACTAGAACGGCTTTCAGACACGAATTTATGGTACAAAACATTTAGAACGAACAAAAGGTTTATTTCTACCTATCATTTTTCAGTTAATGATTATTTTGAACAAAATTGGATAACACGTAGTGAACAGTATCAATTAGATCCATTTAACAGTCATATATTCGGAGAAGGAACAGATAGAGCAGCTGTTTTAGAAATAGGAATGGAAATGCAGTACGATAAAAGATTCCCTAAAAATTATAATCCTCATGGGAAAATTGAAACATATTCTTTTTACAGTTCTGTTTTAGGCAATACACGAAAGATATATATTTACACACCTCATGATTATTCTCTTACATCAAGCCTTCAAAATCTTATCATCACATTTGATGGAAACGCATTTATGCAAAATCTTTCAGCACCAGCAACACTCGATCATCTCATTCATAAACAAGAAATACCTTCGTGTATTGTTGTTGGAATTGAGCACGTAGATCGATTAAATGAGCTTACTTATAACGACAAGATGAATGCATTTTTAATAGAAGAGCTACTTCCTTGGATTCAAACAAAATATCATGTATATAAGGATCCGGCGCATGCAACAATTGCTGGTTTAAGTTTAGGTGGTCTAGCGGCGTTTTATGCAGCACTTCAGAATCCTCATGTTTTCGGAAATGTGCTGTCATTGTCAGGTTCTGTACATTGGAAAAAGGACGGGTATGAAGAAAAACTTCCTTGGATGGAGAAACAATTTTTATCAATTAGTAATACGCTGAGATTACGTATGTATATGGCAGCTGGAACTCTTGAGAACGAACCGCTTTTACAAGCCAATAGGAGCCTATATAAGACACTTAGAGAAAAAAATACCAAATCACCTATAGTGAGTTTCAAGGCGGTCACGACGAGATTTGGTGGTGAGAGCAACTTGCTGAGGGTTTATTAGCATTAAATAATTCAAGATCGTTATCTTAAAAAGAAATGAGGAGGTAAAATATGAATCAAAAGGATTTAGATAAAGAGTTAAAAAAACAAGAGATTTTAGTAAAGGATGAGAAAGTTTGGGATTTTACGTATGAAGATCATATTAGTTCTATCGTTAAGCGGGCAGAAAAATCGGGAGCTTTTGATGACCTACCTGGCAAGGGGAAACCACTTAATATTGATAAAAGCCTTTCGTATAATCCTGAAAAACAACTTTATAAAACATTGAAAGATAATCATGTTTTACCTAGGTGGATTGAGCTTTCGAAAGAAATTGATTATTTAAAGGAAAAGCTGAAAGAGATTACAGATTCTAATGAAGCAACAAAGCTAGTTCGGACTATTAATAAAAAAGTTTTGGAACATAACTTATTGTGCCCAGCATCTGCACAAAAAATGAGAGTGAAAACGGATTTTTAGTATTTTTCAATAAGCCTATTTCTTGTTATGTAATTAAAATAGGCTTATTTCATATATTATGTAAGGGAGGAGTAGAGGGTGACAAATACATACCATTTATAAATACCGAGGCAGCTAGAACAGTATAGAGGCATTCTGGAAGAAAGCGCAAAACCCTATATAAAAATTACAGGAGAACTAGGTGAAACAATTTTATTTGAAAGTAAATTTGTTGGGTATCCGTATGTACCTATTCATCATGAGCATCCAAAGGATTCGAATGGACAGCCTATGATGTTACTTGCGCAGTTGAATTTTAGAGAGATTCCGCATATTGAATTTGTACCAAAGAGCAGAATTAACGCAAGATGAAACTCAAATTGTGACGGATTTTAGCTACTTAAATGCTATTGATTCAGAGAATTTTATTGTGCCTAGAGCAGCAAAGTTAAGGTTTGAAGCAGGTTATCAACCTGTACACTAGGAGATTATCGATTTGAAGAGTTTTTTAGAGATGCAATTCATTTAGAAGAAATCGATGACGATAGCGTAGAATGGAATTTCATAGATTGTACAATAAACACTTTGAAAGCCAAGGGCATAAAAGTGGAGGATATCCATTCTTTAAACAAACAGATCCAAGGGAATGGGAAGAAACCTATCAAGAACATAACATCTTATGGCTACAAATCGATACAGATGATTCTCTAGGAATTATGTGGGGAGATTGCGGCATCGCTAACTTTTTTGTACGGAAAGAAGATCTACTAAACCTAAACTTTTCAAATGTACTTTATAATTGGGATTGCTGTTAAGTCTAAAAACACCTTTAATATAGCGAAAAATAGGGAAGAGGGGTTGAAGTATTTCGCTATATCTGTGTGAATTACCGGTTATAGCAAGAATCTTAGTGTGAAATCACAATTTTAAAATTTATGTACGTAGTTACATGAATAGAAAGTAAATATAATTTACAAAAAGAAATATAAACTAATATAAAAAATTATTCCTAAAAAATAGGGATAATTTTTATAGGAATAGTATCGGTTATGTTAACTAAGATAAAAAGTACAACGTAGTAAACAAATTGCATAGATAAACTCTAAATTTAACTATATTAAGAAAATAAGATGTAATTATAAGGAAATGTATAATAGATGATGAAAAACTTAAATATGCACACGAAAACAATGTAATAACAAAAAGAATTTTTTAACGAATTACGTAATAAATTTATGTTCATCAATGTTTTTGTATGTTGTAAACTCAGCAAAACTTTTATTCTAAAAATGCTGTAGAGAAATTTAATCGTAAATTTACTATAAAATCTATAAAAATTTAAATAAGCAATATGTAATGCGGATTTCATAAAAAATATCCGTTTCATCTCATTATGTATAGTATACTTGTATTTAGAGACAGGAAAACACTTCTTTTGTATAACTACCTATAATATATATTATGTCTACTAGATAAAATTCATAAACTTACTTTTAGTCGGTTGTTTTCCCCCTTCTGTTTGGCGACACAAACTTGGGGACTTTTAATATATATGAACATTTAGTTAGTTTTAAAGCGGCTCACTGTGGTCCATTTTTTTGAATTCGGTTTAGAAATTGTGTTTATGAAATGGATAACTTAGTCATAAACACAAAAATCAGTACATATGATTTTGGGATATGTACTGATCAAGCTTTTCTTACTATGTTCTTAAAAACTATTTTTTAGTTGAAAAACCTCATATTTTCGTTGTAAAAATAATTCTTTATCTGTGTAAATCCATTCCGAAAATTTTTTAATCGTATTTTTACCACTTAGATATATACGATATTGTTTTTCTTTATTAACGAACTTCGGTTGGTAGTTGTACTCCACAAGAATTTGTTTTAAAGAACTCATAAAGTTATATGAACCACCAACAAAGCTTACGAAATATCTTTGAGGATTTACGTGACCATCTCCATCAAAATATCCCCTAATAAAATGATGCAGATACTCTTTTGGAACAAATGGAAATTGTACGTCGTATGATTTACAAGGCATGATTCCATGTAAGTTTATTAGATCATTTTTCATGATTTTGCTATTTAAATTTAACATATAAACACCAGTGTTTTTGTTTTTATATAATGGTTGGTTTGAATTGAGTTTTATTTTTATATCTTCTAAAATCGCTGATTCTTTTTGAGAAATACTTACAGTTTGGTTATCTTTTGTAATGACACCATCTGCAATGAAAAACCCTAAAATATATGCCATATTATTAGACCAACGCTTAAAGTAATCTTCATTTAAGTTATATTTTCTTTTCCAGCTGCCTCTTGCTCTTTTTTCAACGTTGTTATCCGTTAGGACGATCCGAACATACCTAGCGGAAACATTAGCTAATTTTGCAATGTTTGATGTGCTCTCTCCTTCTAAATAAAGCTTAATCATTTCTGCTTTTTCCAGTGTGCATTTAGACTTCTTTTTACTCCTTTCAATCATTTTAATTAATCCCCCTTTCAAAGATATAACTTAAGTGTGTACTGTCTTCTATATCATATAAAAGAACGAACGTTCTGTCTGTTTTATCTATCGAAATTGAAGATAATATTTTTATTCGCTATAAACCCCGTATCCTCCCTTCTTTTTGCTACTATCTACTCTGCCTACATTGCACATACATTTTGCTCTATTTTTGTAGCTGCTATGGAGCGTATTTCCTAGAGCGTTCTTCTGACAGTTCTTGTTAAATTATAAAATTTATAGAATTTTATAATTTAACAGAATTATTCTTCATTTTCACTTACCTTATATAAAACCTATCCTATAATATGAATATATGAATCTAATTACACCTATTCTTTTTAGATAACTCATAGATGATTAGATTTATGTGATAAAGTTTATAAAAAACCAAGAGGTATATGTGTGTTTTCGAAATGGAAAAAAGGATTAGTAACTACTTTATTTGCATTAACAACGTTTTCGACTGTAGCATCTGCTGAAGAACTGCCTGCAGATCAACAAAAATGGAAAAAATGGGTTAGTGAACATGCAGTTGAATTACAAGAACCAACTGCTAGTTCTAATGAGGATTTGTCATTTTTAAAGCAAACCTTACAAGATAAACGTATTGTCTTACTAGGTGAGTCTACTCATGGTTCAACCGAAATGAATCAATCAAAGGTTCGGATGATTAAATATTTACATGAAGAAATGGGATATGACGTGATTGCGTTTGAATCAGGCTTTGCAGAAGCGAACGCTGTGTATCAAAATATTGATGATTTAACAGCTGAACAAGCTATGAAAAAAGCTATTTCTGGAGTATGGCATACAGAGCATCTATTGTATAAAAATCTAATCCATCTCTAACCATCCGAACATCTCTTTCTAAAGCTGCCAAATGGTGCGCTGCTGGATGACAATCGGTCATTTTATAATGATGATTTACGTTTTGATTACCACTCGAAGGACTTTTTTATTTTTATGTTAGTTTCATTTATTTTCTGTAAATAGCTTGTTGAACAATGAGTAAGGAACCGTTTTTTTAATTAACAATTCGTAAACTTCAGCACCAACATCATGTAGAGTTACATAAGCAAAGAAATCTTCTGTTGTATCCAACAACGAAAATGTATTTTTAAGTCTATTTATTACATTGATTCCTATTAAAACTAGCTGCTCTTCAAAAAACGATTTATGAAATGCTATCTTTCTTTCAACATCAAGTATTGGATGCTCCGTATTTATACAATAGTATGCGTTTGTGATTTCTTCTAATTGTGGAGTGATTAATTCATTGAAAAAGGTAAACGGAAATGATGAATCATGGTACCGAACACCATATAAGCTATTAAGCTCTTCTTCTGATTCATCAGAATACCATTTATCAACTATCTTTCGGTATGCATGTTCTGTATTTATTGATATACCGCAATAGCCTCCCTCAGTATCAACATACAATGCGAGTACAAACACATCTTTATTATTTTCGGAATGAGAAAATTTTTCTATGACTTTAGAACAGGCCTCAAAAAATAAATCCTCAACATATCTAAAATCCGCTAACAATATATCTTTTTCATTTGATATATCTTCAAAATATTCAATGGTTTTTTCAGGAGTATAAGCAACAAAACCTTTTTGATTTGACTTCCAATCTCCATTAATTACTCGCTTAAGTAGCTCGGTATAATCCATCGTTGTAATCCCCTTTTTCATTTGTTTTTACGTATTATTTGTTTGTAATAGCGGCAAGGAAATATGAAAGACGTTTCTAATTTTGATGTTTGTTATCATCTGATAATGCAAAGCAACCATTACTTATATAATCGTATAGTCATCAAAATATTGATCGATACTTTGTAGTTTTTCTATTTTAAAATTTGTAATGGCAAAAGAACTCTCATGTAAATGTAACTTTTCATCTAAGGTAATAATGTTGCCGTCTGTATCAATCAATATGAACGAATAAACACCCTCTATAGTAGCTGTTACTTTTCCTAACGCTTTTTTATCCAACCATATAGATAATCCTGCAAACAAAGAAGCAGTAACAAACATTTTATTATCTATTAATTCAATTTTAATATAGTCTGGACTGTCAATATCAAATAGCTCAACGTAATTACATTCCGAATTCCCGTATTCTTTTGTAAAATAATCAATGAAACTACTAATAAACATTTCTTTGTTATTCAAGTTTTCTAGTATTTCTCCGCTTTCATTTAGTATAAGTTCCTCAAGTTTTTCGCTTGAAAGTATTTCGTTGTATATTTGCATAGTTATTTCTCCTAAGCCCCTATTATTTCTGTGCATAATAATTTAAAAGCTAACGATTTGTTTTTTAATAAACCTTTTTCATCCATGTATTGAATCAATTACTCTAATTTCTTTTCATGGGATATTCTTGGTTATCAAGTATCTTTCTTCTCATATTTGTTTCAACTTAAAATATTAGCTTTATTATTTGTGAATAATTGTCCCATTAAAAATATACGGTACAGTTTCTTTTCTTTGCAATAGACCTTTTACATGTTTGGGAAGTCGTAAATATGTTTCGGCGGTTTGTAACTCCATCCATTTAATTTCCTCGATTTCTCCGGGCCTTGATATATGTATTTCTCCACCTGTAATTTTCCCTACAAAGTTAATAAAAATAACTTGTTGCCCTTTTTCTTCAAAAAACGCTTCACTTATTGAGAAAATCCCATCTACCTCTATATCTAATCCTGTCTCTTCTTTTACTTCGCGAATTGCTGCTTCTTCTAACGTTTCATCAAACTCGACTGCACCGCCCGGTAAAGTAAAATAAGAAGCATTTGAACCTGTATTTTTAACCATTAATACTTTTTCTTGAAACGTATCATAAAGTAGTACGTACGTTACAGTTACTTTTTTCATAGGAACCTCCTTAGTAGATCTCTAGTATACAGTTCTCTATAAAGCGATGTATCCCCTTGTTAGTAAATTTTAAATATTATTATATGGAATATTAAGGATATCTTTGTTTTTATTTAAAGATATAATAGTAAGAAAAAACAAAGATTGTGGATGGATGAAATGAAACCGCATAAAAAGAAAAGACTTAGAAAGAAAAAACGTAATCGAAAAACATTTAAGCAAATTGTATTTCAATGCTGGATCAATATTAAGAAGTTTTTTAAAGTACTGTTTGTTTTAGTGCTTTTTGGTGCGTTTTGGGGATCTTGTTATTACATATTTGATAAAGTATCGCATCGAGAATTTACAGTGTACCTTGCTTTAGCTTTTATAATTTGCTTTATGTTGTCCTATATTCTAGGGCATATTATCAGCAAAGTTAAGGACTGGAATTTTTCAAATGCAGATGCGGATTTTAATGGGGATATTGGAGGGTGTTTACTAGCTCTTATTTTATTTCCATTGTTTTTGTTATTATTTGGTGTAACATACTTTGGGGTGAACTACATTATTTATAAAATAACTGGAAATAAAAAATTTAATTCCTTCTCAAAAGAGCCCTAGTATTCATTTAGGGCTCTTTTCTATACAGAACACATACAAAATGTTAAGCTGTTTTTCGGTATAACTTTTGCGTTTCTTTCTTTTTCTCATTGCTCGGTGGTCGAATTAAAATAGAGATAATAAAGGATACAATACATAGTATACCGATTGTAATAAAAGTTGGTTGGAATCCACCTAACAGCGCTCCAATAAATGAACCTGCGAGTGCGCCAAAGCCAAAACCTTGATATACAATTCCATAATTTGTACTATGATTTTTCAAACCGAAGAAATCACCCACAATTGCTGGAAATATGGTAATATTTCCTCCGAAACAAAAAGCAACACTTGCAACACAAATAAAATAAATAGCATAGTTTAAATTCATAAAACTCAGTGTAAAAACAGATAAACCGATTACAATAAAAGTTGCTGAGACAATTTTCAATCGACCTATTTTATCTGATAATGTCCCAAGAATAATTCGGCCAACAGTATTAAAAATCGCAATCATTGCAACGGCATTAGCTGCGGTTGCTGCACTAAGTCCGACGAGTTGAACTCCGATATCTTTTACCATACCGATTAAATATAGGCCACTCATACATGATGTAAATAACATAAAAAACAATAAATAAACTTGTTTTGTGCGTAACATTTCTTTCGTTGAATAATCATTGCTTAAAGTTTCAGATACTGTTTCATTCGCAGCAGCTTCACGTAAGAAGAAAGATCCCGCAAGTATTACAATCAAAACGATTATGCCCCAATATAAAAAAGCTTCCGATACACCAACTGTATCAATTAACTTTCCATTTACGTATTTAAAAATTAAGCTTCCCATTCCGTATGCTGAGACTGATATACCAGAAATTAGGCCCTTACGATTTGGAAACCATTTAATTAAATTTGATAATGATGTGATATAGGCTGTACCATCTGCATAACCTACCACGACACCAGCTAGTAAATAAAGAAGTGGTAATGAGGAAACTTGTGAGCTAAGTATTAATCCAACTCCAAGAACAATTCCTGCGGTTGCGATCAGTTTACGAAGTCCCAACTTTCGTTGTAATTTACCTGCAAATAAAGTTGAAAATGATAAAGAAAAGCTGGTAATTGAGAAAGTAATAGCCACAGCATGAAGTTCCCAGCCGAATTTACTTACTAAAGGTTGATTAAATAAGCTCCATGTATAAATCGTTCCAAGACCAATTTGCACAATGATTGTGCCTAGGACAATCAGCCATGGATTTACAGATGCTTGTTTCATGCGAACTGTCCCTTTCTTATCATGACATGTTTTATCACAATTTAGTATATCCGTGATGAAATACAAGATACTAATTTAAAACTGGAAATTAAATTGGAGTCATTGTACAAAATAAACAAAAAGACACTTCGTTAAGAAGTGCCTTTTTGTCAATTAGATTATATACGGGTTTATTGTAAAAAAAAGCTGTGTTAAGATAAGACATTTTCAAATGCTTATATACATTATAGTACCAAATGATGTCTTTATTTTTATGGGGCTTAAGATGTATTTTTCTTTCATAAAAAAGTCTTATAACAACAAAAATTAATATTCGATTTCCTCATAATCTTTTGGTTGCGGAACAGTTTGCATATTCGCTGCATCTTTTGGATCGCTATATATAGCGTTTTGCTCAACACTTGTATCTTTGATGTTTTGTTTTTTACTTCTATTTGTTTGTTTTTTCATAAGGGTTCACTCCTTTTCTTTATAAAAGTAGTTATACCCTAATTCAAATATTTTTACTGGTATGTAGAGGATGATTTCGCGAATGTATCAGCGACTAAATTGCTAAATTCTCGTAAATAATACAAATAGTTGTCTCCCCCATAGTTATATCTTTTATTATACATTTTGGCAACGACAACATTATACTTGGGAATAACTAAAATAGTGGGTCCTGTAATGCCTAATATTTGATACGAACCTTTAGGCACCCTTTCCCCAAGTTCGCTTTGTATAGCGGGTGTGTTTTGAACAAACCAAAAGCAGCCGTTTTGA
The DNA here is from genome assembly GCF_038006685.1 of Bacillus sp. FSL K6-0042. NCBI lineage: Bacteria > Bacillati > Bacillota > Bacilli > Caryophanales > Bacillaceae > Bacillus > Bacillus sp. FSL K6-0042. The sequence goes on along the minus strand of NZ_JBBOVS010000001.1, from coordinate 671,902 downwards.
GGTAAGTCCATGTTTTCGTATTTTGGACTTTGAAGACTTGTTGCAATTTGAATAACCTCTTTCGGTACGATTTGTTTTCCATTTATGTATCCTTCATTTAAATGTAAATTTCCCCAATAGGCGAATTCTCTAGCAGAAACAAAAAGATTTTTTTCTGTTCCATCATCTAATATTCCAGTACTGCATATTGCTTCTTCATGAGGATTTACTATTACCTTTACTAAATTCTCATGATGCTTTTTTCGCCATCCTGTTTCTTTAAAACCTGCAGGTATAAAGATACGTTCTTTTAATAACTCAGGAAAACTTTTATTATATAGTTGATAAATAAGATGGGTCATCATACGTACGTTAATATCTCGATATGCCCACCTGTGTCCAGGTTCGAATTCTCGATAAATAGTTCCGTCTACTTTTTCATTTAAACCATGTGAATGGGTTACTAAATGCCTTAATGTTGTTTTACCAAGTAAATTTGTATCATATTCTTTAAAATAATCAACTGCGTAATCGTCGAGATGCTTTATTTTCCCTTCATATAGTGCATAAGCAACTGCTAAACCTAAGTAACTCTTTCTAGCGGAAGCAACATTAAATTGTGAAGACGCTGTTATAGTGGCACTGTTTTCAGTATTAGAATGATTTCCACTATAATGTTCAAGTACCACTTCATTATCTTTCATAATAAAAAGTGCTGCTGCAGAACTATGATTCCGTTCTTTTATATCTTCTACCCATGAAACTAATTTTTGGTATGTATGCAATGTCTCATTCACCTCTGTATGAAATGCTATATCAAATATTAATTTCGATGAAAATAGAAGATGTCCTTTTATTTGTTTAATTCACAAAATGAAAGAAAAGTGTCTCTACACTCTGAACATGTACATACACCTTTCTTTCATACAATAACTTCATTTATGTTACAAAGTTAAATGAACCACCAGCTCCAGCAGCTAAAGCAGCTAAAGCAGCTAAAGCATCCGCCACACCCGCCAAAACCGCCGCAACGTCCGCCAAAACCACCACAACGTCCGCCGCAACCACCACAGCGTCCGCAGCCGCCGCAGCGACGAGCATCTTCTTGTGCATAATAATATGGATATTGATTTTGATTATCCCAGTACACAACATTTCCAGGGTGATAATCATTTAGATTCAATGATTGCAGTTCTTGTTGAAATTCATTCATTTTAATGACCTCCGTTTATAAATTAAAGTTTCTATCCAGCATAACTCATCGGTGCTTTTCTATATGTATTACTTGTTTAATTGGCATAATAAACAGCAATAAATATAGAAGTTAGAAACCAATTTCAATACGTACAACAACAAAATATGAGCTTTTATTGGGTGATGTACCTTGTTCGGTTGCCTATTTTTAGATAGCTTGTATGTTGGATTCATTTTTATAAACAGAAATCATAAGGGAAAAAAACAGCTATCTACTTTGACAGCTGTTTTACAAGAAATTAAGATAATTCCCCGGAATTTTCATTGAAATCTATTATATGAACTTAACTATGTTGTGTCCGACTATACTAACTCTAGCATAAATTCTTCTCTCATTATTTTATTTTTATAAGATTCGTCACTTGCATCGGTGACTTAGTATGCAATTTCGAAGTACCGTCAGATGCTAAAACTTCTATTTCATTATTACGATTATTCACCACAACGAAACAAGGGTACTTTTTATAAATTTCTCAGCCAACAACTTGATAACTCCTCTTTTTGGAGTTTTTCTATTAATCTTCGGACTGAAGGTTCAGGCATTATTTTATATGCAATTAGATTTTCATTATTAGGAATAATCCAACTAAAATCCAGGTGAGACTCTTTGGAAATTGGTTCTATATCACTATGTAAGTCGTTACTATCAACTTCGAAAACATGATTAATTTCATAATGAAGTATTTCACTATCTTGCCACTGGTTTTCAATCACTCCTAAAAAGCGCTTAACTTCACAATTGATGCCTAGTTCTTCTTTAAGTTCGCGAATTAATGCGCATTCTGCAGATTCTCCTAATTCAACATGACCACCTGGTAGAAAAGAATGATGCCCTTTGTAGTTTGCTATTAAAAGCCTTTTATCTTTTATAATTATCCCTCTTACAATATGATGAAATTTTGTTTTCAATTAGGTTTCTCCTCTTTATCCATTTTCTTAATTAAAGTTAAACAAGTAAACGATATACTTCTTCTCCATCATAAACATGACCAAGATTTACAAAACGATAGCTTTCATATAACCTTTTTGCCCGAGTGTTCTCTTTGTGTACAGTTAGACGAATCTCTTATTCCGTACCTTTATTTCTTCTACCCATGAAACTAATTTTTGATATGTATCCAATGTACCATTCACCTCTATATGAAATGCTATATCAAATATTAATTTCGATGAAAATAGAAGATGCCCTTTTATTTGTTAAATTCACAAAATAAAAGAAAAGTGTCTCTACAGTTCATACTTGTATATACACTTTTCTTTCAAAAATATCTTTATTTATGTCACGAATTTAAATGACCCACCAGGTAGCACCATTAAAACCGTCAAAACAATTAGAGCAACCACCACAACCACCACAACCACCACAACCACCGCAACCAAAACAACCGAAGCAACCAAAACAACGGAATCCACCACAACGAAATCCACCGCAACGGCCACAACCGCCACAGCGACGAGCATCATCTTCAATATAGTAATATGGATATTGGTTTTGCTGGTCCCAATACACAACATTTCCAGACTGATAATCATTAAGGCTTAACGCTTGTAGTTCTTGTTGAAACTCATTCATTTTCATGACCTCCGTTTATAAATTAAAACCCCATCGATGCTTTCCTATATTTCTGCTCGTTAAATCTAAGTAGAAATAGCGCTATAAACTAAGTTCAATACGTGTACACCAACAAAATATGACCTATCACTAGATGATGCACCTTGTTCATATGCCTATTTTTAGGTTGTTTTTACTATGGGCTCATTTTTATAAATGGAAATTATAAAATATGAATTTAAACAATAACATTTAGCTTTATGTCATCATTTTCTAGTTCTATAGCTTAAGCGTGGTAGTTTTTTGCGTGATATCTTTTAGTCATAAAAAAACACAGATATTAAATTTTTAAAAAGATGAACTAAGAGTATATTAGTTTTTCGAGAAAGGGTACTTATATCATGTTTTTTTACAACGTAGTACTCTTGCATGTATTTTCATTAAGTCTTTATTATTATTTTTCGTTTTTCTAAAACTATTGTGAATAGATTTTGGATACACCTTTAAGTAATTTTTAACAAATGAAATTACAATACTAACTTCATGTTTTTTGAAAGTGATATCCTCCGAGAATATTAAACTTGTCCAAAATATTCATTTAGTAGTGGCATGATATAAATCATGGGTGTTTCGTAAGGGTGAATTCGATTAATTATGGTAAGTGCGTCTTTTACAATGTCTTGTTTACACCTTATTTCGACTTTACATTCTTGCCCTTCACATATTTGACCGATTTCTCCATCAAAAGGTCTTTCATTATCTAAAGGTCTCCAGTACCCTTTAACTGTGCTGTAAGATAGACAGTTATCGTAATTTCCGACCTTACAAGCGTGAATGTTATTTAATTCATCTCGTAGAGTTTCAATATATTCCTCTGGGATAAATATTTCGATTTTTACTTCATTAAATTCCATGCGCTAGATCACAACCTTTTCTAAATAAAAGTTAGACATATAAACGATATACTTGCTCTTCGTCATAAACATAATCAAGGTTTTTAAATCCATAACCTTCATATAACCTCTTTGCAATAATATTCTCTTTATGTACAGTTAATCGAATCTCCTTACATTCCGTAAATTCATTTGTAATCCATTTAATCATTTCAGCTAAAGCAGTTTTACCATATCCTTTTCCTTGATGATGCTCATCAATCATAAATCCGTTAATCCAATACATGTCCGATGTATTTGGTTCGAATGCATGCATAATGAACCCAATCATACTATCGTCGTCATAGATGGCGAATGGAATGTATTCGACATTTTCGCCATCTGGCTTAATATATACTTTCGCAAGTGATACTGCTACTGATGGTACAAATGTAGTTTGTTTCTTCGATACTTGTAATTTCAGTGCTTCTTCCCAGTTATCTCTTGTTATTATTTTTAATTGGATATTCATCGTATGGACTCCTTTTTGAATAACAAATTATACTATTTGAAAAATATCTTTCTTTCATAATTGTTTCTTTATCGGATTTTAATAGTTCGAATACACTTCTTATATATTCAACGATTCGCTATCATTCCCTCTCTAAAAGAATAGAAGCTCGCAATCTTTATACAAAATCACGCCATACGTATCATGACTTTTATAAAGTCTTGAATAAACATTTGTTGGTCCAATTCTAATGCAATACAAACTCCTGTAGATTTAGCACTTGGACGAAAATCAGCAAAAGTCTGTCCTTTTGATTCTCCCTGTGTATCGACAGTAACCTCTCGATATATATATTTAAGAGATGTAGGATTAATTAAAGTACTACAGTTAATATCAGTTGGTCTTTTGCATAGGGAATCCACAGTTCTACTTGAAAAGCCTTCATATTTATATTCGCTTCATGTATTTCAATCAGCAGATATACATCTTTCTGGAATATCGATGGATGAGTGTGGTATCGTACCAAGCGATTTGTCTAGACGAAGTAAATATAATAAAACGAAAAACATTTTATATTCTATCCCTTGTTTTCACAACCCAACAGGTGTCTTAATGTTGGAAAGTCGACGGAAAGAACTTATGAATGTTTGTGAAAAAGAACAACTTCCTATTATTGAAGATGATATTTATCGTGAATTATGGATTGATGAACTACCTCCACTACCATTAAAGGCAATGGATCAAAATGGGCACGTATTGTATGTCGGTAGCTTATCGAAAACACTTAGTCCTGGATTAAGAATTGGATGGGTAATTGGTCCAGAACCTGTGATTGAAAGATTATCAGACATAAAAATGCAAACAGATTATGGATCTAGTTCATTATCACAAAGAGTTGCTGCTGAATGGTTGTCTAGTGGTTTATATCAAAAATATGTAGCATCCGTGAGATTGCAGCTGAAAGAACGAAGAAAAATCATGATGCAAGCGCTGGACCTGTATTGTAAAGACATCGCAACATGGAATGCCCCTAGCGGAGGATTGTTTATATGGTTAAAGATACAACCTAAAATTTCAATGAAAAAACTATTTTCAAAAGCATTATCTAAAGGGATTCTTCTTAACCCAGGGCGTATTTATGAAGAAGAATTTGATCAACATATTCGTTTATCGTATGGCTATGTACCTGTCCAAGATCTTACGCAAGGAATCTATCAGATAAGTCAAATTGTTAGGGAATTAATAGAACCATAGAAAAGTCCTCTTCATTTAAGGAAGAGGACTTTCAAGCGGGTACTCATACATTCATATGTTAGGTGTTGACAACTTCCTGATACATTCTTCTCTACCTTTTCATAAACCGTCCAAATCAAATCTTTCAGTTAACTTATAATTGTTTAACCATATTGGTATATAAGAAAGATGAAAAATATTTTTGAAATTTCCAATTTAATTAGATTCTATTTGTTCTTCTATTACAAGTAGTAATTCCCACTTTTTCTTTTTAGTTTATATAAAGCGTCTTATTCAAAATCCCTTTTACAAAATCAGTTTTAGCTTCACAATAACCATCAATATTATATCGATAGTTCTCAGCTAATCGATATTTTAGTTCTTCATATTCTTTCCGCACAGCCTCATTAGCTGATAAATAATCCCGTAAAATATCAATAATTGGTTTTGCTGCTAACCCTTCCACAGAGGTACTACCTACATGCTCAATTCTTAAAATTAAATCGCCGATATAACTTTCAATCATTATTTTGATTTTCTTGAATTCCATTTTCCATTCAGGATTATAAGACATGATTTCTATTATTCTCGTTTTTTCAGCCATTATTATATACCTCCTTATCATAATTTAATTTTCTTCCAAATATAATAAATTGTTCATACGAATCCTCATCAAGCCCTAGAATTTTTGCAAAAGCAAGTTTTTTAGAACTATAATACCTTTTCAAATATGAGGTGGTTTCTTAAATTATGGTATACATTCTAAATCATCTAATAAAATATGATGAAAATTATTATAGCTAGAAGATGTTCTAGAAACACCTTAATTTCAATATATTAAGGTGAATCAAGGATATATTTCATCTCTTCTTCAATAAACCCAAAATATTAAATTAGCAAAGGAGGAAGTATATTGGATATCTTTCCCATACTTTTAATAATTCATATTCTATTTGGGATCATATGTTTAATTTCAGGAGCTGTCGCAATGTCTGCAAAAAAGAGAAAAGGAACTCATACAGAATGGGGTGAAGTTTACCATGCATCTTACGTTGTAATATTCATCACTGCAATTATATTGTCTATTTTACATTGGAATGAGATTGCTTATTTGTTTTATGTCGCACTTTTTTCTTATTCATTTGCTATTTATGGCTATCTTGCAAGAAAGAGACGCTGGAAGAATTGGATTCACCATCATATTAGAGGTATGCTAGGTTCATATATAGGTGCTGTAACGGCTCTTCTAGTGAACATAGGGAGTTCTATACCGATTTTAAATTTACTTCCTAAACTATGGTTTTGGTTTTTGCCTACATTGATTGGTACCCCACTTACAATAATTGTTGCAAAAAAATATAAAAAACATACAAACAAGTAAAGAGTTCTATTCCTCTTTGAAAAAATAGAATCGCTATTAATCATGCAATAAATATTCTGCTTCGATAACTGGATTCAGCGATTTTTTTATTACTACTCAATCATTTTAGTTCAAAGAAAAAGAATCCATTTAGATAAAAGACTTTTTATTAAAAGTCAAGATACTACTTGAAACCCTTTATTATTCGTGAATAGTTGAAACGAAGTGCCAATAAAAAATAGACGATCTAAGGAGCAGAAAACTTCTTAAATCGTCTATTTTGACTGTGTAAATTCCTACACTCTTGAAGTATGTTTCGAAATAGCGTTAATTATATTATCCCAATCATCAAAATGAATTTCATGCCCCGTTCCCTCTAGTGGTAGTAACGATGCATTAGGAATTTCATTCGCTAGAGCTAAGCCATGCTCATATGGAAGTGCCGTATCTTCGGTGCCGTGAATAACTAATGTAGATACATTTATTTCTTTTAATTTTCCCTCAAAGTAATCATCACCTTTAAGCAGTGTATGATTAAACATGCTGAGTAGATTGTTTGCTCGTTTTATTTCTTTTGTTACCTGCTTCGTAACTCTTTGTTCATCAAATTTATGCTTTGGTCCACAGAGTAATGCTGATCCTCTAACTAAATAATTCACAACAGATTCGTTTTCTGTCCAATCCAATTTACTTCCATTCGCATGATAAGCAAGAATTTTTTCATCCATTGGAGGTAAATTCCGATTGTTTTCATCAGACCCATAAATACTTGATGCAATCAAGGTCATTGTTAGGACCCTTTGAGGATGCCTTACTGCGATAATTTGAGCAATCATACCTCCCAAGGACATTCCAACAATATGTGCCTGATTAATATCGTATGCATCGAGCACTCCAACAGCATCATCCGCCATGTCTACCACAGCATACTGAGAACTTCCCGGTTCATAGGAAACGGAACGTCCAACATCTCGATTATCATATCGAATAACGAATCGCCCTGTATCTGCTAATCTTTTACAGAACTCTTCATCCCAGTAAACCATTGAACACATTGCTCCCATAATCAGTAAAGTAGCTGGATGATTAGGATTTCCAAAACTCTCTGTGCATATATCAATTCCATTAATTTTATTTATCTTTTCTTTCATGATTCATTCCTCATTTCATTCGAATTTGGTCATTTGAAAAAAGGTACATCAAGACAGCCCAAAATTCACTTTAGAAAAATGAACGAATAGAAATGTACCTGAAATTAACGGAAACGAATGAACTTAATAATCATGATAAGCACTCTCCTTATAAGAAATGAATAAGAGATTTAAGACCACTACTAATTATAATCTATTTTTGTAACTTAGGTTTATCTATTTTATTACTAAGGGGTGTTTTATTTAATCTTTTTTATAGGCTGCTAAAATTACATGCTGTAAACGATCCGGATAATTCGTAAACATCCCATCTACACCCCATTCAATCATCTTTTTCATATCTTCCTCTTTATCTACTGTAAATGGGTGAACTTCTAAGCCTTGTTTTTGTATTTTTGGGACATCGGTAGCATTCATATATGTATAGTTCATGCCCAAGCCCACACAATAAGTTTTATACGCCTTTAAGTCTTCATTGGTTAGTCTGACTGCTTTTTTGTGTGTTAATAATTGCACCAGCGGAATGCTAGAATTTAGACTATGAATCTTTTTTAAACTTTCTGTACTAAATGATTGGATGATTATTTTCTCCTTTACAATAGCGGGATCACTTAGTTGGTATCGATTCAGTATTTCTAAAAGCTTTTCTTCCATTCCTAGATAGTCCTCTGGTGATTTTGTTTCAATATAATAACGAGCATCATGGCCAAACGCTTCAATAATCTCTTCAAACGTTGGTACTTTTACGTCCTTAAATTCTTCTTTTGATAGCTTGGGATGTTTTTTATTAAAGAAGCTACCAGCATCAAGTCTTTTTATTTCTTCTAATGTATGATCTTTAACAAGTCCTGATCCGTTTGTTGTTCGATTTAATGTATTATCATGCATAGCAATTAAGTGTCCATCCTTTGTCATTTGAAGATCTATTTCTATATAATCACCTTTTAATTGTTGACCTAATTTATAGGCTGATATTGTATGTTCTGGAGCATATGCAGATGCCCCTCTATGAGCAATTGTTATGACATGGTCTGATTGATTCTTAGCTTTTATAAACTTTCTTTCTTTTATTTGCTGTAAAACAGCAATGCTTATTCCTATTAAGATGCAAATAGTTGTAGTAATAAGTGCTTTTTTCATAGTGATATTTTAACTCCTAATCTTATACTCTATTTATATATATTACACGATAAAATTTAAGCACGTATAAATATGTTATTAAAGCTTTGTAACAAAATCATTCAGTCTACAAAATAAACAATTGGATAGCTAATGTCTTAATAAAAAATAACCATCCTCTAAGGCTTGGATATACCTTAAAGAATGGTCGCTTTAAAACAGATTTACGATTCAATATTTTTAGGCACTTCTCTTATACCTTTAATCGGTAAGCAAGTACCTATCAGTGCAATTATAGTACAACCCATAAACATAACAGGTAACCCGTATACAGCAAGTATAGATAACGTACCAAAAATAATTAAATCCAGTACAGAATCTAGCACTGATAATAATGAAATTGTTGTTGCACGTACATGTGATGGAATTATATCATTACTCAGCTGTGAATAAATTGGATATCTTATTGCTCTTACAAATCTTAATATAATAAATGCTCCTAAAACGATCCATAACGTATTTCCAAAGCACGCTGCTAATAGTAATCCACAGACAGCTAATGCACCTGAAAGATTTAATAAAAATATACGAGAGAATTTTTTGGTTAACCATCCTATTGAAATAGATGCAAAATATCCGCCTACTGCAGCGACTGCATATAATATACCAATTGCAAATACAGGAACTCCTGCATTTTTCAAAAGTAGTTGATCATAGTTGTCAAAAACCGCACTCGCTGGAATAAATACAAGTGATATATTTAAGAACATGATGAGTAATTGAGGTGCTTTTCGAATAACTTGTATTCCTTCGATTACTTGTGAATACGATGACTCATTATATTCAAATTCCACCGCCGGATTTTTTATAAATAAAAGTAAAATTAATTCTACGAAATGAAAAAGAAGTCCGAGTGTAATTAAAATAAAGAATTGCTCTTCCTTCAAATCTTTCGCAAAATAAGATCCGAAAATAACAGCAATCAACATTGAAATAAAGCTAGCGGATTGAATTTTCCCCATCGCTTTATCCATAAGATGTTGTTCATTCGTTTCTTTTAAAGATTCGTATATTAAGGCTTCATCAGCACCCGAAAAAAAAGTGACTGATAAACCATTCAATAAGCTATATAAACAAAATAGCCATATGTTATCAGCAAATAATAAAAGGGAAATACTTATAATTTTTATGCAAGCACCTGTTATAAAAGAGAGTTTTAAACCGAATCGATCTGCAAAAATGCCTGCTGGTACTTCTCCAATTAGAACTGCTCCACTCCAGCACATCAATACAATAAAAACATTTGAAGGAGTTAATCCTCTTTCCACATAAAACAACGTCATAACCGCTTGTAAAAAGCTAATTGTTCCAAAAAAATGTACCCAAAATAAAATAGAAATATTATGATTTGCCAGCGTACACTTATCCAAACGTTCTCCTACTTTCCGATATTTATATTCTTTGCGGAAGCAGGAGTGTTAAATTAGCTTAAATGCTATTCACTCCTCTTCCTTCATTTGAGAATCGGTTTAAATTTTTTAACATGTGAATTCCTCCTTACGTTTAGTTATGTGTATCGTAACAAAAATTCTTAATATTCACAAAGAAATTTTATAAACTGGATAAGATTGTCGAAATGGAAAAAGTGGTATATAATAAGCAGTAACATTACTAGTAATTATTTTAGGTATTCCTAGAATAAAGGAGCGATACATATGAAAATTACTATTTATTTCGGAAGTCATGAAGATCAAGATGTACGTACAATGGATTGTCATTTAGATGTAGACGATGCAGAAGAACTTGTCTCTGTTTCATAATATAAATTACAAATAAAGTGGGTTGAAACCTCTTCCCTATCACGTTTAAGACACCTTTAAAAGGTGTCTTTTTTATTGTTTTTTGATGAAAATCCCTTTACTTTGTAGCGATTAAATAGTAAAATATAAATATGCGAACAAACGTTCTTTTATTTTAATCGCACTTGAAGGGATGACTTTTACAATGGCTCAAAACAAGCGCAGAGGAAGAAAAAAGCATACACCTACTATCTCAAATACAGGCTTTATCGGCTCTGTGTTTATTGATACATTGGAACTACAAAAAAAATCCTATTATTTTGCCCGTAAAAAGTTACAAATTGTCCATCATGTATTAGATGGTCTTGCAGGAGCAACAAGTTCTTTATTTAAAGAACATAATATATCCGCACATATGTCTTGTGTGTATTTACATAAACAAAAGAAAATCGGTTTTGTTCTTTCAACAAAACCTTTTGAACAAGCTGATGGTGTTGCTTATTTTAAAAATTACTTAATTGAAAAGAATTTTTATGATAAGCAAGACGCCGAATTTCAAGAAGTATTTAATACAGGCTTTATTGGGGTTGTATTTGCTGACATATCTAGTATTGATCGTTTTAACTTTGATTTTGAAATGAGCATGCTATCAAAACTAATGAAGGATATGATTATTCCTATAAAGGAACTTTTTTTACGTCATAATATCCCTGCTTATATCTCTACTTCCCATTTAGAGGAACAAAATAAATTAGGGTTTGTTTTATCTGTAAAACCTTATGATGAACGTGCAGAAGCAGATTTATATTTTGAAACATATTTAAAAGAACGTGGCTTATACATTGGTGATGAAGAAGATGAAATTGATAAAATTGTCATTCGAAAAAAAGTTGAATTGATATAGAAAAAATGCAGGATTCCAATAAATCCTGCATTTTTATTTGAAAGTTTCATTCTCTAAAATAACAACATAATCATTAGTCATTCTACCCGCTTCTTTTGTATAATCAACAAGTCGTTGTATATTATCACAACACAGCTTTGCTCCCCATACAAGTAAGGGAACACCAATAAAATCAATATGTAATCTTCTTGAAAACAATCCTCCAAACGTCATAGGAAGTGGAACGGTTGGTGAAGTATTTGAAAAAATGATTTTTTCATTGTTTTGATACTGATGTTGAAGAATTTCCGCTAAATTTTTCATGGATGGAACAACTACTTTTGATGCCCCATGTCCTACTGTATAAACCGGATTTCCTCCTTCGTCCCTTCCATGAAAAATGATTTTTCCCATATCAGACGTTTTAAGCTTATTAAAATAGTCCACATTTAAAATTTCTTCTTTTGTCAGTCTTCGATCAGTGGGGAGTTTGTTTAAATGATATGCTGCCGCAAGTGAAGTTGTATGTGTTCCGCCAAAATCTGTGTAAATAAAAATCATAATACCATCCCTTATCATAAACTTTTCATAGTTATTAGTATCACCATCTCATCATTTACTAATCAAGCGAAGCTTTGATTTTATAACTTAATTGTTAATTAGTGATATTTCTTTCAGACATAATATCCTCTATTAATTATTGTACCAAGTGGCGTACATAAAAAAGCGTTTGTTACAACGCTTAACATATAATGTGTACCTCATGAACAAATATCCTTGAATTTTAAGTTACAATACGATTATGATATCTAGATGGAATATAATATTGAAAGGATGGTGTATTCCCTTTGAATATCCTTGAAACAGACCGTCTTATTCTTCGACTACAAACAACTGACGATGCAGCTTTTATCCTAGAGCTTATGAATGACCCCTCTTGGTTGCAATGTATAGGCGATCGTGGTGTAAGGACAATAGAAGACGCAAAGACTTATATTTTGAACGGACCGCTTCGCATGTATGAACAATTTGGTTTCTGTCTTTTTTTGGTGGAACAAAAGGAGGATCACGTTCCGCTTGGAATCTGTGGTCTGGTAAAAAGAGATTCATTGGAAGATGTAGATATTGGATTTGCCTTTCTCCCAAAGTATTGGGCTAAAGGATACGCCTATGAAGCAGCTTCTGCAGTGATGACATATGGAAAAGATAAATTGGGGCTAAATCGTATTGTGGGGATTACTACTCAAGACAATCGCGCTTCAGCTAAGCTTCTAAAAAAAATAGGATTGCAGTTTGAACGATTGATTCAGTTAGCTAATGATTCTGAAGAACTTAGTCTGTTTGCATTTGATAAACGAAAAGACAACCACATAAATAAACAGCAAACATATGAAAAATAGTAACTTATGTAAAAGACTCTCCAATCGGGAGAGTCTTTGTCTTATATACTGAATTTTGGTAGACTATTTGTCGGTATGACTATTTTATAACCTGAACAGATGCTGGTTTCCATCCCTTATTTTCTACCCAATCAATATATACTTTATATTTTTTATTGCTTTGCTTATCTCGCACATTACCATAGGCCTTATTCGTTCCATTATTTCCAATAAAATCATAAATGAGTTGTGATTCAGGAGCATCAACAGCGTAGGAAATTGCTTTTTTCATCTCATTCCAATCTGTCGTTCCCTCTTTAAATTGCATGGCAGGTTTTGCCCCTTGCTCTGTACCAACTGGATTCCATTGCTTATTTTGTTCTGTTTGATCCTCATTTTTGTCTGGTTGATTTTTAGTTGTTCCCTCTTCATTAACCTTTTGCTGTTCCATTTTTGTATTCTTTTGTTCCTCTTGTTTTTTCACTTGATTTTCATTACTCTGCTTTTCTTTTTCCAGTATTTTTGAGTTTTCTTTCTCTTGATTTTGTTGCTCTGTTAATTCTTGTTTTTCAACTTCTTTGTTTATTTGTTCTTTTGATGCCTCTTCTTCTGATTGTTTTGTTTTTTGTTCCTCTAATTTATTATTTTTCGCCTCTTTAGATGCTAATTGGGCTACTTTCTTTTCTTCTGGATGTTCTTTTCCTTTTGTTTGACCAGTAAAAAATAATTGATAAGATACCATGCTGACTGTCAGTAATACTAAACTTAATCCAATATTAACAACACCGCGCTTTCGACGTGATTGTTGTTTTTCTTGAAATCTACTTTCATTTCCCATTCCTGAAACCTCCATATGACTTTTACAGTGTACCTGTATGTTGTTTTCTTTACTTTACTTTAGACTCTAGTAAGTTTATTTTCATATTTTTGATGCCGATAAACTTTTAAATTCCATATGTATAGTCGTTATCATTTTCCCCCTTATCACTTACACAAACATCTATTGTAAATACATTTTTTAATTAGTACATTATTACACACGCTTTTCTATATTACATTTTAATATTCAGAATTTCAATAATAAAATTAATGTTAAGCTAGAATGTTTCTACTATTTTTAATACAAGTTTCGATTACTTCAACAATTCATCTATTTTTATAAAATATTTGGCAATTAAAATACAAAAAGACGTACATTTTAGTACGCACATCTTTTTGTATTTTTATACTCTCAGTGATTTCAATGCGAAAATAAAATCAAAATTCTTTTTCAGATTTTTTTAGAATCCAATGACTGCGCTGAATATAATTTTGCTTTCGATGGTAATAAATTAAATGCACATAACACGATGGTTATTAATAACATTACAAATGCCCCTATAATAACTACAACTTGAATGGAAATGAAATGAGTAGCTACTCCAAAAAGAATAGTTGCAAGAATGGTTAGAATTGCTATAAGTAATTCATAAATGCTCCCAACCCTTCCCATTATATCTACAGGTATATTGTTTTGATAAAATGTATAAAAACCTGTATTCGCAAAATCCATAGCAAAAGAAAGAATGAAGAAACCAATAGCTGCTATTATAAAATGATTTGAGAATGCATAAATCATATATCCAATTGAAATGAATAAGGATCCTATACCAATTAAAAATGAAGGTATAAGCTTTTTTGTAAAGATAGTATTTACTATACCCATTCTCAATATTTTGCTTAGGCTTGACTAATTCCTTTTCTTCATAAAATTTCAAAGTATCTCTAGATACACCTAAAAATTTAGCGACTTGTCCAATTGTGTACATTATACTCTCCTTTATCATTGCTACATATTCTTTATGATATTTCATATTATCAGTACGTCGATAAAAAATAATATAGGTTTTATTATAATAACTAAGTTAGGTATCACATCTTTTACATTCATACCTACATTCCTCCATCCTGCCCATTCTTTAAATTATCGAATATTGAAATATTCTTACAATTATTATGCCAAGAAATAGTAGAAGATGATACGAATTTCCAAATTCATATCATCTTCTTGAATGTTTTAATCAAACTTTATTACAAATTATCAATCTTTATATTAAATAATCAATCTTTTTTATAAAGCTACATCCACAATTGTGCCCTTTTCTTGAATATGTACATAACTTGTATTAGCTTAGTACTTAGGACATATTGAACTAAAACTACCTTTAGTAGCAAGATACAGCGCTTCACTTTAAACACTATCTATGATTTTATATTTATTATCTCGATATTCTCCAAAAATCCGGTCCATAATTCTTGTTACAAAATTCAACTGGAATTCGTGTCTTTGGAAAATTATCACCAACGTTTAACTGATATAATTTATTATGTAAAGGAGAACCATAGGAAAACTCAAGTTGGCAATCAGTTAGATTAAACAAAATTGAATGCACTGTTCCAAAGTTTTCTTTATAATTATGAATGGACACCCCTTTCGGAAACTCCGTTGAAAGAAGTTCTTTAATTTCGCAAGCAGTTCTTTTACCATTGGCACTAAATTTATTCTCTAAAATATTATATCGTAGTTGAGATTGTTCTAGCTTGCCTGGTTCAAGATTTTCAATTTCAGGAAATAGCCCATGATTTGTTGCAATTAAATAATCTAGTTCTGCGTTTTTAACTACTTTAACTCCGTCATATGTTCCAACTAAAGCTGCCTCACCATTTGCATCCGCTAAAAGTAAATTCATATTCGTTCCCACAGGCATGTTTTTCACAGCATAGATGGCTTCTTCAATATTTTTACACGTCTCTAGTATGGCTCTAACAACCACCATAAACTACAACCCAGTAACTACTGGTTTTCTCATACCTGGATATTTGCCTATCGGCATGCCACACGAAGCAAACGCTACACATAGACCTTTCTCGTTTAATCCATCACTTCGACCAAATGTAGAAACAGAGAAACCGGTATGCGTGTATCTTCCATCTACTTTAGTTGTACAAAGGCGCATATCCGAAATATCAGGAGAGAGGTCATAGTTTCGTAATACGTATGTTTTACCATCAGACATTTTTTGGGGCAAAATTGCACTTAGGCTACACCCTCCAGGTATTAACCAGGCATCATCATAAAATTTTAATTGGTTTGATTTATAACCAAACCCTTCCGCAAAACCCTCTAATTCCTCATTTAATCCCGGGCAATACTCCTCGATTTGGGACCTGATTTCTAGATACGCTTTGGTAGAATCAGAGTGTTTCCTAAAAAAAATTTCCTTAACGTGTGCACTTTCATAGTATTCTAATGCTTGTTGTTTTCCAATTTCATACGAACTTCCTTTAAGATAAGTAAATTTCCCTGTATGCGTATTCATTCAAAGCTCCCCATTCTGCATTTTAATAGCAAACATATATACCTTGCTATAAACAGAATAAACCCTCCAGTAACTAGAGAGTTAATCTCAGTTCGTTATTCAATTATTCTGCGTTGTTACCTTTACAAACACTTTTGTCAAAAAATCATTTGGATGTATCTCGTTGTTCGGTTTAATATTTATTGGATTCACTACTTTGGATGGGACGAGTCCCTTTATGTACTGTTCCATATACATTCCTTTAACATGAAGGGATTGTTCTGCCACCCATACCTTTAAACGATTGTAGCCATAGTGAAGTTCTGAATAAGGCCCTTCTACATTGACACATGCATACATTCCTCCAGGCACTCTCGTAAGATACTCCTCATTTTTATCGACTTTTACGGGTAAAAGTAATTCAACATCTGCTTTCTTTTGTCTCCAGTCTTTTTGATGAAAAATAGCTAGTAGCTCCCCATCCATATTAAACTGATATGCATATATCCTTTCAAACAACATTTTAACGAGTGTATCCATTTCAAACATGTTTATTGTTTTGCGAATAGACACAACCTGTGTATCTTTTCGCTCCTCTATGTAACAACTTGACAGAGTGGGCTCAGGAATGAATGTTTCATGATTCTTTATGAACTTCTTTATTTGCTGAATGTTGTTAATTTGCTTGATGATTTGTTCTTGCTGATACTTTAACTCTTCTGTTTTTTTCTTTAATCTTACATCCAGATCTTTCATATCTTTACCTTTTAAAACTTGCTCAATTTCGTTTAACGAAAACTGGCAGTCTTTAAGCACTAGGATAGTTTTTAGCTCTTTCATCTTATCGTAGTCATAGTAACGATAGCTCGTCTCGGGATCTACATAAGAAGGTGCGAGTAAACCAATGTCACTATAGTAACGAATTGTTTTCACAGGTACATCGCACAGATTTGAAAATCTTCCAATGGTATACATAACAAAGCCCCTTTTCCAAACAATTTGCTCCAATAAATCCCATTATAAATCAAAAACAAATCAATCTGACACTTCAACTTTCCACTTGAGATTCTTATTGATTTTCGATGAAATGGGAATTCAATGGAATAACATGACTGGCGTTTTTAAATGTAGTGTAGTGCTTTAAGGGAAAATCTAAATTTTTCCTCCGAAAAACAATCCCTACTTTCAACTAAAAAAGTAGGGATTTATGGCATTTTAATAGACTTAGGGGAATGAATGAAAAATCGTGTGAATTTGAAATAAAGTTTGATCAAAATGCCTTCTATTATTTATGTTGTTAGAAAGCTTTTTATAAAAAAAAGATTGATCATTATTCTATCCGTACATCGAATCTTTTATTTAACCACCAATTCTTATAAAGTGTATTTTAATTTGTAATCTTCGAGTACAGGTCTATCTGGTAGGATTATATTTTTTGGCAAGTCATATAAAGAAAAAAATCGAATGTCTGTTGCCTCATCCTTATCATGACTTAAATAGCCGTTATATTCTTTACATTCAAAAGCCGTCACAACATTATAGACTTCATCACCATGAGGATATTGATAGTAAAAAGCTTCTCCTGAATATGTATGAATTAATTTAAGATTCTCAGCCGTTAGTCCTGTTTCCTCAAACAATTCTCTATAAGCTACTTGTTCAAGTGTTTCTCCTAACTCCATAGAACCACCAATCAGTCCCCAACATCCATTATCTTTTCGAAGTTGTAATAAAACTCGTTGCTCATGATCTATAACAAGTACACACGCCCCAACCATAATTAAAGGTTTACTTCCAACCAAATTACGTAAGTCCATAATATATCCCATATATATGCCTCCTTTGAAAATCTGCACTCTTGTACAATATTCTTCTTACTTTAATATTGTACACAAACTAGATAAAAACCGCTTGCAATGTAAGCTAATGAGCAAACTATTTTTATCAAACACTATTCCAAACCAACAGAATGTAGTGATAAATGTAGGTGTTAAAAAAAGTTTGATCAAAACCTTGTGTGAAGTATTGTTTTTTCAGCAAAAAACAATAGCTAAATTTTGAAAAAAGTTTGATCATTTTATTTAATATATCTTTTTTTGTCCCGTAGATATATCAGTTGTACTGAAGTATCCATTTCTTATCTCTACTTTGCCTTCTAGGTCTAATTAATCTTTTATAAGAAGAAAACGTGGCAAATATGTAATTTTCCATATCTGAGCCACGTTTTTATCCTATTGCAGTTTTTACACGAATCGTTTCCGTACCCCTACAAAGGTACAGGGAGCTTAATGCCATAACGTTGCTATACAATTGTAAGTCAATGTAGTTGCTAGAGTATTATACAGTGGAAATTCACATGGAAATCATAGAGCTACAATCACAGGCTAAATAAGAAAAAAAGCTTCCTTATGAAGACTGTTTCATCCTTATGTATCCTGTGAGGATATCCATTTATTAATTATAAAACCCTAAAATCTTTCATACTTTCTCCAAGAATATAGTGTGAAAACCACATCAAATTCTGCTTCATAATAGCCACATTAATTCCTGGCTGGTCAGAACTATATGCCATTCCTTTAAATATAATTAATTCTGTATCAACTTCCATATCCCTTAATCCTTGATATAGCTCATATGCATTTGGAGTTGGAACTCTTGCATCCTTTTCACCATGTTGGATTAAGGTGGGAGTACAGGCTGATTTAATATATATCATTGGTGATGTTTTAGTATATATCTCTGGATCATCCCATGGATTATTTCCTAAATACATCCTAATAAAGTAAGGTATATCTGTATTTACATAATGGGTACTCCAATTAGTAATTCCACCTCCAACTGAAATAGCTTTAAATCTACTACTAAATGTAGAACAGAAAGCTGATATATATCCCCCGTTGCTCCATCCCATAACCCCTACTCTATCTTTATCTGCAATCCCTTTGTCAACTAGTTTATCCACTCCAGATATAACATCATCGTAGTTAGCAATTCCCAGTTTTCTATAGTTTGCTTTTAAGAATTCATTACCATAACCAGAACTTCCCCTGTAGTTTGGTTCTAAAACTATAAAGCCTTTTTCGATAAACTGTTCAATAGGATATTTCTCATTAAAACAGTCTGAAAATATTGGAAAGGATGCCCAAGCCGGACCACCATGGATTACCACTAATAAGGGATATTTTTTATTTGCGTCAAACTCTACTGGGGTTGATAAAACTCCCTCTATTTCAAGACCATCACTACTTTGCCATGAGATTATTTCCCTGTTACTTTTAAGCTTTCCTTTGAAAAAGCTATTTTCATTCGTTATTTTTTTATCGTCTAAATAGATTTCAAAGGTTTCATTTGTTATAGCCTTATTATAGGATATATGATTTCCATCCCTTGTTATAGAAGCATCCATTATAAAGCTATCTACTTTTTCGCTTAACATTTCCACAGTGCCATCCTCAGATAGCAACCCAATAAGATAATTAGTTTTATTCTGCCATCTAATTAAAATTCCTTTAGCTGTCCACCGTAATGGAATAACCGTACTATCAAAATCTGCTAAAGGTTGAATTAGCTCTCCATTATTAATATCATATATCTCTAATGTACTGTCTTGTATATGGGTCTTATAGTAATCCTTCTCCCTTATGCTTGCTGAATAACATATTTTGCTGCCTTCAGGAGAAAAGCAAACGCTCCCTCCTAACAACTTATCTATATTCATCTTTTGTAGCTCTCCAGCTTTAATATCTAGTATGTATAGATCTCCATTAATATAATCTCCCATATTTGGGCTTGGTGTAGCCATAAATACAACCTTTTTCCCATCATTTGAAATATCAAATTCATGGATATGAAAATCCTTCCCATCAGTTAGTTGATAAACAACGCTATTTTCGTGTTCATCTTTATCTTTACCAGAACTATCAGAATTTTCTAGGTGTTCATGTTTATCATTTTGTATCACTTTTTCTATTTCAATGTAATATAAACAATTATTCTGGTATTCTTTACCTATATGATGGAAATTCCCATATAGTTCCTTACGTTTCTTTATCACCTCAGATTCTTTTGACTGTGCAACATAATAAAAACCCTTGCCAGTAGACGCCCATTTGAATTTACTGACCCCTTCTTTCTCATCAGTAATTTGAACCCCACTATAACCATCTATTGACTTAACAAAGATCTGATTTTTCTTATTATCCCCGTCACCAACTGGGCTAAGGTATGCGATATCCCTAGAATCTGGAGACCATAATGGGTATGTACTATCTATATCCCTAGTTGTTAATGGGTAACTCTGCCCCTTATCTTTTTCATATATCCATACATGATTCCTATATTTATTGTCTTTCCAGTTAGCTGTCTTCTTGACAAATGCTACGTTTTTGCCATCATCACTTATGTTTGTACCTGATAAGGTTGGTAATGAAATAATCTCTTCTATACTTAGATATGTTTTTTCATTCATTTTCATTAATAAACCCCCTCGTAATGTCTAGTAATCTAATTTGTTCAATAAAACCTCTGCCCTATGCTGAACCCCTTTAGAACTGTGTTTAGCTTTCACCACTGTAATACCTTGACCTTCAATGCTTTTCAATGACTTACTTGTCCAAGTTCCACTATCATTCACAAGATTTATAAGCAGTCGATCATAAATAGTTTTCCATTCACGAATTTCAAACGATGATAATATTAACATCGACAAAGAGCGATTTTCCCGTTCAATTTCTATAATGTTGAATTGTTTGCCATTCCCCAAATACATTTGAGCAATTACATAACGTCGCTTAGTGACATTATCACTCAATTTCGTAAATCTACGTTCACCGTGACCATCTGGCAACACATCCATAATTACTTGTATTGTTCCTATTATGGGATATTGCTCAAGTGCTTTGAGGACATTAATAAAATCTTGAAGCTCGCCTTGTGCATGAATTTCATGCAACATTTCATATTCTAGACCTCGTGCCAGCTGTTGAGCGAATAGAATCATGATCAATGTAGTTTTTCAAGAACTTTTTCATACCGTTCAGTAAACTCTTTTTGGTTTGATACGACTGGCCGCGCTTTTACCCCTAATACTTTGGCGTAAATATCATTGATTCCTATCCAAAGAAAAGAAATATCAAATATACCATCATCTTTAGAATGGTTAATTCGATTATATAAGCCCGTCACTGTTTCTCCTGGTTTCCCTAAGTTATATAACGTGTCGTTTGGAAATTGATCGCTCAATATTTTATAAAAAGAAATACCTGGCCTTCCCTCGGTTAGACTATCTCCAAATAGCGCTATTTTCATTTTTCTCTCCTCCATGACTCGTATTTCTCTACATGAAAACGAAATAAAAGGCGAGTATGAATTAAGACTTCTTGTTAGAAATAGATAACAAAAATATAGTGATTGCCTCTTCAAATAAACGTTGTAATTCTTCAGTTTCAATTGTGTGGATAAATTGACATAAGCCACCTAACCACGAACCTAATAGAATACTTGTCTTTTCAATATCTTCTATTTTAAATTCATCATTGCTAATTCCTTCTTTTAAAATATATTGATATGCTTGTAAGGGGATAATTGCTAATCCATATAGTTTCTGCACTGTAGAAGGGTTGGTGGTAGGATCTGATGCAAGTTCTTGACCAGCTCTTAATAAAGGAGCTTTGTAATTATAAAGAACGTGTCTAGCCATTCCATATAACTTTTCTGTCGCTGTTTGATATTTCTTTGTTGTTGTTTGCCATTTCTCATCCCATTGCTGCATACCCCTTTGCGCCAAATATACAAATAAGTTTTCTTTATTTTGATAATGATAATAAATATGTCCTTTGCTATAACCAGAGGCTTTCGCAATATCTTCAACAGAAGTCTTTGCATAGCCCTTTATAGAAAATAATTCGGTTGCTTTTTCAGCTATTACTCGTTTTGCTTGTTCACTGTCATAACGCCTTTTATTCAACGGTTTTCTCCTTTCGATTAAATTCATTAAAAATTGAACGATTGTTCTAATTGTAGTTTATGCAAACTTTCTATACTTAGCAACTACTAGAATAAAAAATGTAGTATTTGCGGAAATTAGATATTCATGTTGACTTAGTTATTTAAATTATTATATTTCCCCTATAAATACGGTGCGTGAAATTGCCTATTTTGCACGAACTTTAAATTCGTGTTTTTAATGCTCTTTACATATACTTGTAAAGAGCATGGAGGGATAGTAATGAGAATTGCGTACACAGAAACTGATGTGAACTTGTTAGCTCATCTAATGAAGGAAAAAGCAGTAGGACAACAAGGGATTCTGGATATTGGAAATGTCGGTGTAAACAGAGTGATGTGCGATTGTCTAGACTTTAAAGGAATTCCCGCAACCAACGAGAGCTGATTACCCAAAAGTATATACTGGAAAATAAATGTTTAATGATTCTCTATTGATAAAAAATCCCTTCACGTTTTGTGAAGGAATCATTATATTATTATGGATTCATTTGAAAATTCGGATTGAGAAATTCACCTTTTTATATAGCAAATTGTTGTTCATCATCATAAAAAATTAAGGCAAAACTAAAAGACATGAATCTGATACAATACCAGACTCATGTCCAAGAAGTTGCCTAATGAAATAAATTGTGCCTAGAGTTCATCATCCAAATCCTCTTCAATTAATCCATGATTCATGTTTTTTCCGTAAAATATTTCATCCATTTCTGTTTTTAATTTTTTTGTAATTTCCTCTTGTTCTTTCACGGATAATTTTTCTTGGGTATATCCAAATAGATAGTTGTTTAAGTCAAATTCTTTTCGTTTACATTTTGTATGAAAGATATGTTCTTGATATACATTAACATCAATCATATCATAGAGTTTTTTCACGTTATTTGGAATGTAATTTTGGATAGAACTTATTTCGTGGTCAATAAATAACTTGTTACCTGTTATATCTCTTGTAAATCCCCGAACGCGGTAATCAATTGTCATAATATCTGTATCAAATGAGTGGATAAGGTAATTTAATGCCTTAAGAGGCGAAATTTCACCGCATGTAGCTACATCAATATCTGCTCTAAAAGTGCTGATACCTTCATCTGGATGATATTCAGGATACGTATGAACCGTTATATGACTTTTATCTAACTGCATGACAACTGAATCTGGGAGCGGTCCAGGAGATTCAGTGAATGATTCTGTCGGCACTTCCACCACAGGACCTTCTGATACTAGTATGGTTACACTTGCCCCCTGTGGTACATAGTCTTGTTTAGCAATATTTAATACATGTGCACCTATAATATCTGAGACATTTTTTAAAATCTTAGTTAATCTGTCTGCATTATATTGTTCATCTATGTATTCTATATAAGATTCTCGTTCTTCTTTTGTTTTTGTATAGCAAATATCATACATATTAAAGCTTAATGATTTTGTGAGGTTATTAAATCCATGTAATTGAATCCGTTGTTCTGGTGTTAGTTTCATGATAAAATTCCCCATTCTTTTTTCTGATCAATAATATTTTATAAATCCTTTATGAAATATGGTTCCATTCTACAATTTTTTCATGCATATTCTTTTGAATTAGAATATATGATCTGTTTCTCATTTATTGGTACTGGTCAATTTTTATATTTTTTTATTTTATTGTAAATATACGGTAAATGAAATTTGAAACAACAACTATGTAGAATTGGATTTTAACAATCATTGTGACTTAATTAATCAAAAACAAAAAGATGTACAAACTCACGTTGTGTACATCTTTTTGTCTATGTCTGAAACGAATTAAATATGAGGTTATGTTCTATAATGGCCCCTAATTATATCCACTCAAAATATTATTTATTTAAATTTTTTTTCGTTACTTCACTTCTAATATTTACCTCTTTTGAGAATTCAGTATCGTTTGTTAGGTTATTCGGATATTTGTTTTTGCGTTTTGAATACAGATAAAATAGAGAGGTTCACTTGAATTATTACGCCAAATTCGTTCCCCTTCTTGTGCTATCCTAATAACAGTACCCTCTTTAATTTCAATGATTTCATCATCAATCTTAAATTGCCCTTGTCCCTTTTGTTGCTATCAAACCGAAGTAATCTGCAATATTTGTGGCAAAAGCGAAGACCCTTGATCAGAGAGCTTTCTGCTTGAATTGTTAATTGCGATATCTTTCCGGTATGGTTAATCCATTTCTTTCATCATCCCATGCTACGGAACTAATCTTCCAACCACTTGGAGTTTGAATAAACTGCATCGTTTTCATCCCCAATGTCTCGAATGAATCGCCATCCAACACTCCAGATTTTCGATATAAGCTGAAACGGTGAGCGATATTACCGAAAATCTCTGTAATTTCTTGTATTTCTTCTTCTTTGAAATCATTTAAGCGCCCTTCTCTTAATAGTTTTTCACGTGGATCGATAAATTGCTGAAGATTGTAAATATTTGGGATGGAATCCGTATTTTTAATGATCATTCCCTCTGGAATAAATAAATCATTGAGTACACGTACATTTGGTTCTTCTCCATTTTTGTTGGTAAATGCATTAAAGAATGCATCAGTTAATCGATCTAAACTTATTTTTTGATCTGATAATTTATATGTGTTATTTATATGGTTTTCTGTTCTACTATTATATGCAAAAAGTCTAAGCTCTTCAGGATCATTGGACAACTGAACTAATCTTTCAAACTGTAACCCTACTTTTTCAAGTAACTTGGCTGAAGGGTGATTGTCTTGAGTTGTGATTGCGACGATTCGATTTAATCCTAAAGTATCTTTACCATATGCCATTACAGCAGAAGCTGCTTCATAGGCATATCCTTTTTCCCAATACTTTGGAAGAAAGGCAAAACCAATATCCACATCTTCTAGGGTGTCTCTTTTTACTAGACCACAAATCCCAATTGGGATTTGATCTTCTTTTCTCTCTACCAAATAAAGACAAAATCCGAATTGCTCATACATACGAATTGGTCCATTCATAATGTAGTTACGTGCATCATCAATCGTTTTCACACCACGATCGCCTATAAATTGTAACCAAGAGGGATCATTGAGAAGCTCTAGGATAAACTCTACATCGTCGGTAGTTTGTAGGCGAAGGGTAAGCCGATTGGTTTCAAGAATTTTCATAGTAATACACCAGCCTCATAGTATTTATTTTAGTTGATATTGTATTCTTGTTGTATAAGACTTATTAGTAAGTAATTCAAAAAGATATTAAATAACTAAACTAGTATCAAAAGAGAAATAATTAAATGATTGATTCGATAAACTATTTCCCACTAAATGATGCTTTGGTCTTTTCTAAAAATGATTTAGTTCCTTCTTTGAAGTCCTCTGTGGATGCAATCAAACCAAAATAATCTGCACCGAGAAGAGCGGACTCTTCTAAAGTTAAATTGCTCCCCCTATGAATTGCCTCCCAGGTCATTTTTACTGCAATTGGAGCCTGAGACAGAATTTCTAGGATAAGAGTTTCTGATTCTGATAGTAACTGTTTAGGCTCAACAATCCTATTAACCAGTCCTATTCTATAAGCTTCTTCTGCGCTTATCGCGTTTCCAGTGAGTAACAGTTCTGCAGCACGTTCCTTACCTATAAGTCTGGGAAGTCTCGTAGTTCCACCAAAACCAGCAACAGCACCTATACGTACTTCAGGATGTCCTAATCTAGCATGATTTGCACATACACGGAGCGAACAGGATTCAGCTAACTCAAGCCCACCTCCTAGAGCGAAGCCATTGATAGCAGCAACAACTACTTTCCCCAATGACTCGATTTTATTAGTAACCGTAACAGCTAGCTGAGCTAAATCACGTACTTCTAGAGGAGTACTTTTATTAAGATACTTAATGTCTGCACCTGCGGAAAATGCCTTTTCCCCGGAACCGATAATGATCACTGCCTTTACACTTGAATCAATTTTAATCCTGTCTAAGATGGATGAAAGTTGTTCAAGAACATCTCGGTTTAATGCATTGAGTGCTTCCGGTCTGTTTATTGTAATTTTTGCGATTCCATTTTCTCCAGTGTAGAGAATGACATCTTTATTTATCATTTTAAACCCTCCAATAGTTTAGTGTATCGACACTGATTCCTTAACGTAAGGAAAATCAACTTTTTCATCCCAAAAATGGCAGAGTGTATGTGTATATTTTCGTTAAAATGTTAGCAGGACCTCTTTAACGGTAAAGATAGCTTGCGGGTCGGATGTATTGTTATCGCAGGAACAGCAACATGTCTTTGACGAACAGCTCCGGATACCGGAAGAGGAACCCATGCCCTGAATCTGGATAAATAATGAGCTGAGCATTCGGCATCCTCCTGATCAAGATTGGCACTATCAAATGAAACAATACCGTCATTCCCTTACTAAACGTGGCATTACACAAAGCATGTCCCGTAAAGGGAACTGTTACGATAACGCAGTAATTGAAAATTCCTTTGGTATCATGAAGTCAAAATTTATATATCGAAAAGAATTCAAGAGTATAGAACATTTTGAGCAAGAACTAGCAACGTATATAGTGTACTATAATTATAAAAGAATTAAGACAACTTCTTGGGGTCACTTCAAGGGAATCGGCTTTTTTCTTGTCGAAATTTACTTAGCTTGCAGTGGTCATATATTTTTAAGAATAACGGAAGAATATATAGAAAATGCTACATAAATGGGAAGTTTGATCAACTTAGGGGGGACAACATTGTTCAATCAGATAGTAAAAGCTGTACCCAATTTATTTACGATTGGAAATTTATTGTGTGGTGTTTTTTCAATTACCTTGAATATGAATGGCTTTTTGGAAGTAGCCTCCATTTTTATTTTCCTTTCAGCTGTTTTAGATTTTCTTGATGGAAGGATTGCGAGAAAATTAAAAGTGAACAGTGAGTTTGGCGTAGAATTGGATTCCTTAGCTGATATTGTTAGTTTTGGAGTTGCTCCTGCACTTCTATTTCATTCGATAGCAGCACCATCTATTTTAACTTCTTTGGCATTTATCCTTTTCCCAACGATGGGTGCTTTAAGATTAGCTAAATTTAGTGTTAAACCAACCATTGGATATTTTATGGGATTACCTATTCCAGCTGCTGGATTACCATTGGCTGGTATGGGATTGTTTTCATATAGCAATGCATGGATTACCTTAATCCTTGCTCTCTTAATGGTAAGTCCAATTAGGTTTAAAAAACTTTAATTGAGGTCCCGTCCCATCGCCATCAAGATATTGACCAATTACAGCCTGGTGAAACATATGAAATTCCTGAGATTTATATTGGAATGTATCAAAAACTTCCCGCAAGACTTATCCTATATAAATTAACTGAAACACAAATGAAACGTAGGCAAAAGGATTTAACATCTAAAGAACAGAAAAAACAAATTACCTATAAAGAACGCAGTAAACGTCTTAGTGTAATTACCTGTAAGCTTTTGTTCAACCTGCGTAATTAAGATTCAAATTTCATCCAATTTGGTACAATACGTTCAATATCTCCCCAAGCTATTTGGACATGCTAAAGAATGAGGTGACTGTTATGAAAGATGAAATATTAAAGTTAGTACCAGAGGCGGTAAAAAAGTTAATCCAGAAAGAAGTCAAAGAAAGAAACAAGAGTATCATTGATTTAATTATCGATGATGCAACTGCATATGAATTTGAACCAGAGCAAGTAGGTCCTTGTATCATGGCTGCTTATTATGCTTATGAGTCCGCGTCTTATCCTAGTGAAACGGAAGATGAATGGATGCGAATCTTAGTTTTTCACACGGCTACTCGTTCAGCAATGAAGCTTTTATCTTACGGTAAATTTAAAGCAAAACGATCAGAGAGTGGATGGATGAGGTATACAGATCATTGAATGATCCCGTTTTGAAGTAAGGAATTTCTATTAACTAACATATTCGCGGAAATCTCTTACTCCGGAATAAAATTTTTACAGAACATATGACTGTTTCGTACCCAATGGACGTTGTACACTTCGTTCAAAAAATGTTTTACGAAAAATTACACATGCCATACATCTTCTAACTAGCCCTGATATTTTGTTTTCTAATTAAATACAGTGCGTGAAATTAATGTTTGTATGCATGAAAAAGAACCCATCATTTACGAATAGGTTCTTTTTCTAGTGACTTGTATGATTAATGTGTATGGTTATATTTCGATAACAATGGAATTCGTTTTGCAATGGATGCATAAATTACAAATACCATTTGTGTTAATGGTTCTAATTTTCGCGTACTTTGCATTACTATGCCACAAGTTATAAATGATAGGAATGCTCCACCAATTATATCTGCTGGATAATGGACACCAACGTAAATACGTGAAACTCCAACTAGTACGGCCCAAATTAATGCAATATATTTTAATCTTTCCCCTCTCAATAGCATCGTAAATGCTATTGAAAATACAAGTACAGAATGATCACTTACAAATGATGAATCTACTGCATGTGGCACTAATTGATGAACATGATAAGTTACAAAAGGTCGTGCATGATAATATACTGCATGAATGAAAACATTTAATAGCAATGAAACTCCAACTGTAAGAACAGTATATACAACAGTATATTGTTTTTGAATTGCCATTTCTGTTTTTGCGTTACTAAACCATAAAATAAGCATGAAAAGAATCGCCACATAAGGCGCGCTATTCGTAATCATAATCATGATCTTATCTGAAATGATTGAGGTTCCCGCTAAATTATTAATCCATTGAAATACTGTGTAGTTCATATCTACCCTCTCCTTATGTTCATTACGTTCGTACTTTAAGAAAGTACAAGTTCTATTGGTTTACACAGTATACAACAGCAATATGAAAATACCTTGAAACTTTTCTCATCTATTTCTCATTTTCATGTAAAACATAAGGAAACGAAATTGTAACTGATGTACCTTCTCTCTCCTTACTTTCTAATATGATGTTTCCATTATATTTTTCTACAAGCCGTTTTGCGATGGAAAGCCCCAGTCCATTTCCGCCTTGTTTACGACTCCTTGCTTTATCTACTCTATAAAAACGATTAAGTACAAATGGTAAATCTGATTCGGGTATTCCAACGCCATGATCTACAATTCGTATAGCAATGTTATCTCTTTGCAAGTTTGTTTGAATACAAATGTACTTATCATTTGTTTTGGTATATTTAATTGCATTATCTAGTACGATAATAATTATTTGCTCTAAGTAAGATGCCGGTATAGACACGTATGCCCCTTCGGCATGTAATTGTATATCAAATTGAAATTCAGTTTGAAGAACCTCAAAGTTTTGAATTACTTGTTTTAACACAGTATTTACATGTACAGGCTCGACTGTTAATGAGGGCACTTGCTCTGATTCTGCCCTGGATAACTCTAATAATTCTGAGACTAATTTATTCAATCTATCCACTTCTTTTAAACTAGATTGAAGTGATTTTTGTAGAATAACAGGATCATCCTTTCCCCAACGGTTTAACATGGATAAATGTCCTTGAATAATTGTAAGGGGTGTTCGAAGTTCATGTGATGCGTCTTCAACAAACTGTTTTTGTTGTAAAAAAGACTTTTCTACATCATCCATTAATTCATTAAATAGAATGCCTAACTTTGCAAGTTCATCATTATTTTCCCGTATAGGAACTCTTTCTTTTAACCCGTTTGTTTTAATTCGATTCATCGTATCAGTTATATTCTGAACACTTAATAAAAGTTGTTTAGCAATGATCCTTCCACCTAAAAAACTAAGTATAAGTCCACCGATACCAGCTGCAACCATTACAACGAAAATGATTTTCAACAAATGATCGAACGCTTCTAAATTTTCCCCAACCTCAATTGTTCCCGTAAATGACGCTGTTTGAATCGGCATACGTTCAATTAAGATCCTATCTTCTAAATGCCTCTTTATATAAGTTTCAGGCTGAGTAACCGATTTAGGAGAAGCCCACCTCGGATTAAAATCACGAGAAATCGAGACAATTGGTTGTCCATCTTTATCTAAAATTCGAATAATCTGATGTTTATCATTCATATTATTAAGAAAGTCTTTACTGTTTTCAATTGTTTTGTTAGAAAGTGTTTCTTTTTTATCAGTAAAATATGCTGCTATTTCTTTCACTTGTCTGTTTATTTGTTTCTTTTCATAGTCTACTGTCCATTGATTAATCACAATAAACTGCAAAATATTATATAAAGCAAATAAAATAAATAATAACGTAGTTGACCAAAGAGTTAGCTTCCATTTTATCGGGAGATTTCGAATGCGCTGTGCAAAATTTTTGATCATCTCATCACATACCCAGCCCCTCTAACAGTCTGGATATACTCCTCCTTATCTACACCATGTAATTTGTTTCGTAAATAGCGAACATATACATCAACAATATTTGTTTCTACAATCGCATCGTAACCCCACACTTGCTCTAAAAGTATATCTCGTGTAAGTACGCGGTTAATATTCTTCATAAACATGAGTAATAACTCAAATTCTTTGTTCGTTAATTCAATGATTTCATCATTTTTTCTTAGCGTTCTTGATTCTACATGTAACTGTAAATCTTTAAAAGCAAGCAAAAGTGTTGACTTACTTTCTTCTTTTTGTTCGCGTCTAAATATAACACGTATTCGTGCAAGGAGTTCTTCAATTGCAAATGGCTTCGGTAAGTAATCATCAGCGCCGCTATCTAATCCTGTAACACGATCCATAATACTATCACGCGCTGTTAACATAATGATGGGAGTATTCTTCGTCGCACGCAGTCTACGACATACTTCAATCCCATTGAGTCCTGGTAACATCAAATCAAGAAGTATAATATCATAGTTCTTCTCTAGGGCTGCTTCCAATCCTTTTCGCCCATCGTATTGTACCTCTACTGCATATCCTTCATATTTTAATTCTAACTCTAAAAATTCAGCTAAACTTTCTTCATCTTCAATTATTAATATATGATGCAACCCTAATTCCTCCTATATTATCAAATGAATGATCAATCCTAATCCAAATAGAATCGCAATCATTTGATGTATGCTTCGATATAATACCGATTTTTTTCTGTCTTTAACCTTATTCAAAAAAATTCCAACAACTCCTAGCAATACCAAGCTACCAAAAGCAAATATGCCGCTGTAAATCTGTATCATATGGTGACTTCCCTTTATGAAAAAATAAACTCCATGTGTTGTTGCAACAGCTAATACAGCATAACCGATAAACATATGATATTTCTTTGCTAACATATATAATTCTTTCATATACTTGAATCCGGGTATTTTATTTTTGTGTAAAAACAGCCAAATATGACGTAAAAACCAAAGCGATGCAGCTGCAATCGCACCATATTCACCAAGAGAACCCAGATTTTTATTTACGCTTTTTAATCCTATTTGATCTCCTAGCATAAAGTTTACGATAAACATTGTAACACTAAATGCAATCACACAAGCTCCTGCGATCTTTATAAACAAATGAAAAATTTGACTCCCGAACGTTTTCTTCATTTTGCATCCCTCTTTCAATTTCAAAATATTGATACATTCCAGATTGTAGCAATTAAAAAAGAAAAAAGAATGAAAGAAAGATTAGAATAAGATGAGAAATACTGTATGTGAACTAAAAAATAAATTTCCCACTCTAATTTTTATATGTATAGATTCTCTTTCGCCAGTACAATTATCCTTTGAATAAAAGGTTCTTTTGCATTAGTATACGCCACTCGATCAAATGGATACTTCATAGCAAGCTCTTGTTTTAATTGCTTGTATTCCACACGTGCCCATTCATGATTTCTTATAAAATCACGAAATAATAAATTGTCTTCCCACTCTTGCCCCCATATGTATAGACGTGTAAATGATGTGTACCTGCTCTCCACTGACCTTTTCTAAAAAAACGCCTCTGTGGAAAATTCTCGTGAAAAATATATTCGTATTCTATTGTTTGCAATGGTTCTATCCAATGATCAACTAATTTTAAATCTTTAACACCTATCATCATATCAATGAGAGGTTTAGCATCTAACCCTTCTACTGACGTACTTCCGATATGTTCAATCGCTAAGATGTCCTTTTTTAGTAATGTGATAAATTTCTCTTTCTCCTTCACAAATTCCGTATGCCAATTTAAATTATACGGTTCAATGATTATTTCTTTATCCATCTCTTTCACCTTTCATATTCATAATCTAGCTTTATAAGCCATCTTTTTTATTAACCAAAACAGGACTTTCAATATTTCTCTCGAATATATCAATATTTAATCTGATTATATAAAATAAGAGGTGTAAAATGAACGAAATTCCGATTACAATTCATTTAGATGATGTGATTTTTAGATTAAAAGAATATCAAGATTTCGATTGGCTTCTAAATCTAGGTAAAGTATTTGCAGTATTCGATCAACAAGATTCAGGAAATATTTGCTTTGGTATCGAAAAAAACGGAAAGAAAAGAGTAGAAGTCAACGTTATGCATCAGTTGAGGAATTTTACTTAGCATGGGAATATGCTCGAAACAAATAATGATCCAAAAGTAATAACGGTCTTTATTATAATAATTAAAACATGAAGAAGTTACATTTTTTCTGTATAATACTTATAGTACTGAAAACTACAATAATGAGGCCTGTTAGATGAATTTTATATACATCAACCAAAACGTATTAAATAATTTACTTTACATTTTAAGTAGCGTCTTTGTTTTTTATTTTATATATGATAACGGAATGTTTTTCAAAAAACACAAAAAATCCCTTATTGTGATATGCACGAGTGTACCGTTAATTTTATGTATGAAATACCCTATATATATCGACGGAAATTGTGTTCATGATTTGAGACAGATTCCATTTTTCATAGGTACACTTTATGGCGGTTTGCCCGTTGGGATCGCCTTATTAACCATAATGTTATTGATTCGGTTTGTTTTTTATGGTGTGAACTTTTTAACAGTTATTGTTTATATTACAATGCTAGTTTTCACAGCCTTTTCTTCTTCTAAATTTAAGCAACTAAACCGAAGAAAAAAACTTATTATGTCAATGGTTTTACCTTTTTTCCTTGCTATACTAACAACTTTTATCGTTGTGATTTTATCGGATTTTCCAATTACAAAATCATATATTACTTATTTTATTCTACTCCCTCCTGTTATCATGCTATTTGTTGTATATACGAATGAAGTTTTAAGAGATGCCGTTATGATGAGATCCAAATTAGTAAAAATGGAAAAGATGGAGGTTGTGAGTCAACTTGCTGCGAGTATTTCACATGAAGTTAGAAATCCTCTTACCGTCGTAAAAGGATTTACGCAGCTCCTGAAAACTCCAGATTTATCACAAGAGTCGCGAGAGCAATATATTGAACATATTCTTGGAGAGCTAAACCGTGCTCAAGTAATCATCGATGATTACTTAACATTTGCTAAACCCGCATCACAAAAAGTTGATAACATTGTAATAGACCAAGAATTAAAAAGAGTAATAAGTATGATGATGCCCCTATGTAATATGAATTCTATAAATATTTCCGAAAAATTAGTAACAGGTTCCATTACTGGGAATACACAACATTTCCAGCAATGCTTTTTAAACTTAATAAAGAATAGTATTGAAGCGATGCCAAATGGTGGGAAACTAAGTGTCAAGTCATCTGTTTTTGAAAACAAAATTATTATTGTTATTAAGGATAGCGGAATTGGTATGACACAAGAGCAAATAAATCGATTTGGTGAACCGTATTTTAGCACAAAAGCAAAAGGAACAGGTTTAGGTACGATGGTCGCAGTAAAAATCATTGAAACGATGAATGGCACTTTAAATATAAATAGTATTGTTAATAAAGGAACCACTTTAACGATTACATTTCCACAAAATAATGAGATTACTTAATAAACACTAACATTTTGATTTAAAAGGAGCCCCCCACGTTCCTTTTTATTTTTCACTATATAAAGGATACATTGGTAATGTAAAACCTTAATATTGACTTAACTTAACATAAAGTTGGTGTTGCTCTCGTCTTTATTAAAGGATAAAAAAATCAATTTTTTCAAAAGGTCCATTAGGAGATTCGCTTTTCATCCCTGTAAAAGGTTCTGACTATACCCAGCTTGAAGGTATTCCTTCTTTACTCCATTTTTTATTACCTAACATAGTTGTACCACTACTCGCATATTTACGCTTTAGATTTTACATTCGAAAGACTCAATCCGCATCAATCACCGGTACACAAAAATAATTCGAAATATTTAGTAGGGGTAACTTGAGCGCTTACTACTCTTTAACATATCAATTATAAAAAGGAGCATGATAGCTCCTTTCCCATTGAATTTTTGGCACAATAAACGTATATAACTTCGAAATAAATATACTTTTTTATGGGTAAAGAAAAAGTCTCATCTCGGTATGAATAAAAGCAAACTGCTGAATCATTTCATTTAAGCACTTCGCTGCTTTTGTAGGAATTTGATGTTTTACGTTATCAATGAATTTCAATTCATTACATGGCAATTTTCCTCTATTTGGTATTCAAAATTCACACATGTAAGTACAGGAGGATGAATAAAAACAATAGGAACCCCTTTTCCCTTAACAATATAATACAGACTACTACCGTCCACATCCAACATTGGCATGTATGTAACCACCTCAACAATCTAAAATCATTCCCAACTCTTTTTCAAGAAAAAAGTAGCTCTAAAAAATGATGCATACTAAAAATTGATTTTAGTACATGAGTATTCTCCTTTTGTTATTAATTTCTTTATAATTCGTTAACTATAAGCTGTCGATATTACTCTGCTATACGTTCCTGATAACGTTGAAGCTGATTTTCGTTTTGAAAAAAATGAATTTAATCGCTCCTCAAGTTTTCTTTTTAATCTTTTCATTTATTTAGATAGAAAAAAGATGATTTTTCATTTTGAATGTTATGCTATACATAACCTCTTTCAGTACACTTGAAGATGTGTCTTTTCACTCATTTCTGTTATTATGTGGCACTTCTTTTTTTCTATTCTGGCAACTATTTATAATAAATTTCGATAGATTTTGTTCCATAAATTACATGAAAAATGAATATCATTCCTTTTAATCTCATTTTTAATATATTTCATCTCATTGATTAAATAAGCATTATGTAAATGAATTTTAAATCCTTATTGATCTGTCCTTGTAATAAGTGAGCTTACAAGTAAACTTAGGGTCTTTAGGAAAAAGAATCAAGAAATATTAGCATAAATTAGCATCATAAATTCCGATGAAATATTGCAACATAAATCATGTGAAGTTGAACTTAGTGTTTCTTTTTCTAATTATTTTTACAGGGGGTAAAAAATGAATACTCTTAACTTCTTGATGTCACTATTCAATTCTGGAAGAAGAACTCAGCAAATGTTTAAATTATTTAGAAATAGACGGAATAACAATAGAAGCTGGATTTGGTTTTCTTTACTAGGATTAGGAACATTTTTTAGTGTAGTAGCAACACGTAATTTAAATATGATGAAACCTATTCAACGTTTGTTCCAAGGTGTTCAAAATACGACAAAAACATTTATTCCATCCAAAGTAAATTTGGCAAATATAGAGTTTTCTGATGAAATTACGCCTAACAGTCAAAAGAAACAAGGTAATCAAAACCAATAACTATCGTGAATAATAAAAACTCACCTTTTAGCCACAAGTATTTATAATATAAAAAAAGGAGCATAGCAGCTCCTTTTTTTATATTGAATCTCGTATTGATACTAAAAAAGTATCTTTAATAGTTTTTCTGATTACATAATTCTGTGACGAATGATTAAAAAAATGGATATTTTTTAATACCCTCAGCCCCAGCAGCTGCATCCAACAATAATTAATAAAATAAATAACACAACTAATAACGCAAAACCTCCACCAAAACCACAAGAACCACCGAAACTCATATTTTCTCCTCCTTTTAGTATAAAACTAATGGGTAATGAAATTGATCGTTTATTAACAGGTTCGTATTATACAGTATGTTTCTATGTCATTTTTGAGCATGTCTTGGATAAATTTAAAAAGACACTCCTCTGAGTGCCTAAATTTTATCCCAATAACATCGAGAAAACTTACAATGGATACCAAAACCCTTTGAAAATATTGAACTTTAGGTAAATGGCCAGTACTAAAATTATAATGCCGATAACGAGCCCTAGATAATCCTCTTGTTTTGCTTTTGTTGTAAAATACCATGTTCGCTTCTCTTTTCTTCCGAATCCTCGTAAATCCATTGCATTTGAAACAGTATCGATTCGCTCTAAAGAATGAATAACAAGTGGCCAAAAGATGAGTATCCGATTTTTAATACGTGCCCAAAAACTCGCCTCTCCTCTTTCAAATGGTACACCTCTTGCTTCTTGAGCGTGCTTAATCAATTTGTATTCCGCTTGTATATTCGGTATGTAACGAAGCGCAATGTTTATCGCATAGGCAATCTTATACGGTAAGCCGATTTTATATAAGCTGCTAGCGAACTCACTTGGATGTGTCGTGTATATGAAAATAAGTGTAAATGGTAATAACGTAAAATACTTTAATGAAAGCGTAAGAGCATAAAAAAGTGTTTCGAATGTAATAGTAGCATATCCAATATGTAAGAATTCTGTACTTGTACCAGTTAGCTCCGATCCATGGGTTGGTGTAATTAATAAAATCATCACTGAATTTAGCATGCTAAATGTGAAAATGAAACTAAAAATAATCACAATTTTTCTTACAGGAATTTTAGCAACCACTAATCCTAAGCAACCAATGAAAAACAAACAGAATAAGATCCGAAAATCAAAAAATATAAATGTAAGAGTCATCCAAATGATAAATAACAATAATTTAATCGCGCCGTCCATACGATGAAAATATGTATGATTGTCTATATAAAATAAGTCTGATTTACTCATAATCCCCCCTCCTTTTTGTTTCCATATACATTTTTACAAAAACCTCTGGAAAAGGAATTTCACTCAATTTTGCTAATCTTGTTAGCGAACTCTCCTGTAAATTAGCTTGTTTTAATACTGCGCTGCTTGCTAATACGATCGAAACAGTATCATCAGCAAGTATTTCCCCTTGATGAAGGACAACCGCACGATCTGCATATTCTAAAGCTAGGTTCATATCATGTGTAATAAAGATAAATGATATGCCTTGTGTGGCTAATAGACTTATACAAGACATAAATTGTTTATAATGAAAATAATCTTGTCCTGCTGTTGGCTCGTCTAATATAACAAGCTTCAGATTCGTTGTTAAAACCGATGCAATAGTAAGCCTCTTTTTTTGTCCGTAGCTTAACGCTTGAATTGGCCAATTTCGAAATGGATATAATCCACACATTTGCAATGCATCTTCCACTCGTTTATTTATTTCCGCCCTAGAAGCCTTCTGTAATTTTAATGAAAAAGCAACTTCATCCCAAACAGTAGATTGTGTTATCATGTGATTAGGGTTTTGCATGACATAGGAGATTACTTCTCCACGCTTACGAATAGACCATGAAGTTATATTTTCATTATCAAGTAGAATTTTTCCTTCCTTCGCTTTGTTCATTCCAGTTAATATATGTGCAAATGTAGATTTACCTGCACCATTATGACCTAATAATGCTAAAATTTCTCCTCTTTGTATAGAGAGTGTTATGTTCTTTAAAGCAAAATTTTTGCGAGAGTATGAAAATGAAATATTCTCTATTTGACATAAGGTTTCTTTTTGGTGTTGTTTTTTAGAGGTAGTAGAGTTCAACATCCATTGCTTGACCGCTTTATTTAATTTTTCATAATTTAAAGTTTCAATTGGATATATTTCTTCATCTGAAATATTAATTTTTATATTTTTTAACGCTTCAATATATACAGGTTCTCTTAAACCTATTTTGGGTAGAATGTTTGTTTGTAAAATTCTTTTTGGTGAATCAATTGCTACTATTTCTCCTTCTTCTATTAATATGATTTTATCGATGTCTAATTTTAGTATTTCTTCTATTCTATGTTCAATAATAACGATTGTTTTATTTAGTTGATGATGTACCTTTTGAATAAGTTCTACTGTTTTTAAGCTGCTTATGGGATCTAAATTTGCTAATGGCTCATCAAATAATAATATGTCAGCATCTGTCGTTAACAGTCCGGCAAGAGAGACAGTTTGTTTTTGACCTCCGGATAATTCATGTGGACTTCGTGAATGAAATGTGTGCATCTGTACTTTTTGTAGAGAGTCCATAACAACAGCCTTCATTTTCTTCTGCTCTACACAATCGTTTTCTAATGAAAAAGCAACATCTTCTCCTACGGTTAAACCAATAAACTGAGAATCTTGATCTTGTAAAATAGTTCCTACATGCTTACTTTGCTCAAAAATACTACCTTTTCGCGGATCCTTACCACATATTGAAATTTCCCCAGTACTTGATCCCTCATATGAAAATGGGATAAGCCCATTTATACAATGGGCTAATGTTGATTTTCCTGATCCGCTTCGACCGGCAATCAATACTTTTTCCCCTGGATAAATATGAAATGTAACATCCTTTAAAGTAGGTTCTGTCACTTGTTGATATTGAAATGTAAATTGTTCAAAGGAAATAATCGGCTTCATTGTAATCTCCCTACTTTTCAATCTTCAAATGTGTATGTTTTTTATTTACTTTCGCTAATCCAAGTGTAATTGGTAAACCAAGAACTAAGAATACAAGGACATCTGCAATCGTTGCACCAAGTACTTGAATAACAATTTTATCTAAAGGCTCCCCCATAATGATAATATCAAAAGCACCGGCAAATATAATTGCAATGACAATCCCAATTAAACCTGTTACAGCAAAATATGAAATATCTCGATTACGGAATGTTCCATTTTTCACACTAAAACTTGCTCGTTTTTGTACAAGTCCCATCGTAAATCCAATAATACCTGAACTAAGTACCCACCCCCACCATATCCCCCATCCAGCGATAGTATCTGTCACTGTATGACCGATAAGGCCAATCAAAAGTCCTGCAAACGGCCCGAAAATCGCACCAAAAATTGTTAATATAGCCAGAGCAGGTTTTATAAATGTGTTTGGGGCAATTGAAAATCCCCATAGACCTAATACACCATATATTGCAGAACCGATTCCAATTGCTACGACTAATTTTGTAGATAATTTATTCATATGAATTCCCCTCTCATTCTAGTTAGCTTCTATTAGTCCTATATGTAAAAGAAAATTAAATTATGCGTCTTCACTTCCTTTCTTCCCAATAAAAAATGACCTCTTCTATAAGAGGTCATTGGCGTATGGAGATATGATCCTCTTATCTTTCAAAAGACAATATGCCTTTTTCGGAATTAGCACCTTCCTATTTTGTATAAATAGGGGTTGCTGAGATTTCATAGGGCCGTTCCCTCCACCTCTCTGGATAAGTATTCGTTTGTAATTTGTATTATTGCATTAACACAAATGAATTTCAACATTTTTCTTACTATTTTTATTTTCATATGAAATAACCGAATAAATCATCGTATTCTTATCGGAATTACGGAATAATTGATGTAACAAAACATGTTAACGGGAGGAATTGGACATGAAAGTAATATCCTCGCTAATCTCTATTGTAAAGTCCCTGTCATAGGTGGCGTTGCTGCATGAGAAGCAACTTGCTCACTTTGAAACATTGGTAAATAAATTGTAACCGATGTTCCTACTCCTACCTCACTCATAATACTAATTCTTCCTTGATGACTTTCAATGATTTTATAACTGAGCATTAACCCAATACCCGTTCCTTTTTCTTTCGTACTATAAAAAGGTTCGCCAAGCCTTTTTATTCTTTCTTCAGGAATTCCTATGCCCTCATCTACCATATTAATAATAACTTCCTCACGCTCTGATTTTTTCACAGAAATAAAGATTGTCCCACCATCTGGCATTGCTTCAATGGAGTTTTGTAAAATATTAATAAAAACTTGTTTTAATTGATTTTCGCAGCAATCAATCATTAATTCTTTTGATTCTATATGCAGATCAATTTGAATATTTGTCATGATCGCCCTTGTGTTGATTAACGAAACAACATTTCTTAATATCGAACAAATATTTTTCTTTTCAGTTGGAATAACATCAGTCTTTGCGATCGATAAAAACTCATGAAGTATAGATTCAATTCTTTCAATTTCTGATAACATAAGACCAAAATATTTATCTTGATCTTCTTGGTTAATTTGAAATAATTGAATAAACCCTTTGATTACGGTTAATGGATTTCTAACTTCATGTGCTACCCCGGCAGCTAACTGTCCAATTGCTGCAAGTGTATCTGATTTATTCAATAACTCCTCAGTCTTTTTCCGCTCGGTAATATCTCGAACGATTATCATAATCTTATCTTGTAAGAGTGGTAAACATCTAGCTTCAAAGAAACTAACACTTCCTTTAAGTGTTAACGGATATTCAACAATAACTGTCGATTCCTTTTGTTGTACTTGATGAATTGCTTCTTGAAATTGCTGTGATACGGGTGAAGGCAAGACCTCATAAAACTTTTTCCCCATAAAAGATTCTGCAGGTACGTAAAACTTAGCTGGTGAACCGGCTTTATAATCTATAATTGTTCCATCAGCTTCAGTTAAAAAACACAAATCAGGTAATGCTTTGAAAATAAGCTCTAGCTCAGAGGTTTGCTGCTTTAATTGTTCTTCAATTCCTTTTCGATGAGTAATATCAACTCCAACTGCCCAATAACTATAACCAGGTACTGGGAACTGTTCCGAAATATTTGACCACATTATTGTTTTTATTTCTCCATTTTTGCATGTTAAATTCATTTCCCAATCTCGAAAACTTTTTCCGCAAATCGAAAATTTCTTTTGAAGTTGTCTGCGATAACTTCCATCAGGATATAGCAGTTCAAGTGCTTTGGGATTTCCAACGATTTCTTCTGCAGCATAGCCTGTTACGAGCTCACATTCACGATTCCATAATATAAAATTCCCATCTTTATCAAGAGCATCGACCAAAATGGGCATATTTTGTAAGATTGTATGTAGCTGTTCTTCTTTTTGAGAAAGTAAATGTATATTTTTTGTTTGGTTTTGAAGTTTACTCATTGCACCATCTACAATGAGATTTGAAAGCATTTCGAAGTATTTATAACAAGTACGGATGTCATTTTTAATTGCACAAACAATAAATGATCCAAGGTGTTGCTCATGTAAAAAGATAGGGATTTCAATTTTTGTAAGTTGTATATTTTCTTCTTGATTCATACCAAATGAAAAAACACATTCCATATTTTGATCAAGAAGTTGATGTGAAATGTTTGTTAATTTATAAAATTGTTCTGCCATGGTTTCTATTGTGTTCACATCAATGAGTTCCAATAGCCGCGCATTCATTCTCTTTCCACCTCTATATGTAAATTTAATACCAATTTTTACTCACGCCTCTCCATTATACGAATAATGTTCTCATAGGTATATAGCAAGAGCATAATTATTCAAAAAAATTTTATTTTTCAATTAAAAATTATTTAAAATGATATATAATCTTATATAAATATGTAATGATCTAAATATTCACAAAATATTCACAAAATATTTGAAAATCATATACAATTCTTCCAATATATTCTATATAATAAAGTGCAATAAGGCTTCTATAAATCTCATAGAATACCTTACCCCTAATAAAAAAATAAAAAAGAATCCTTGATGGATTCTTTTTTATTTTTTTACCATGACATATTGATAAAGAGCATGTGCAACTCCATGTTCTTCATTCGATAATGTTTCATAGTGACAAATCCGTTTAATTTCGTCCACTGCATTTCCCATTGCGATAGATATATGTGCCTTTTCCATCATAGAAATGTCATTTAGCCCATCACCTATTGCAACAGTATTTTCCACCGAAATGTTAAGATGTTTCGCTAAAGTATACAAACCATTCCCCTTTTGGGCATCACAATGATTAATCTCTAAATTATGCCAATACGAAGCAGTAATTGCTAGCTCTGTATTATGTTGAAAATGTTTTTTTAACTTTTGTAATTTCTCTATATTATAGGAAAATGGTAAAAGTTTATGCACATGAATCTCTTCTTCTAATATCGATTTACAACTTTCTATTATATGAAACGCTGTATGTTCAAGATACAATGCTGCGATGACTTCAAGCTCTTGCTGATCAATCTCTTTATTTGATCTTTTTATCCATTCTATTTCATGATTTACACTTTCTTCACCATACGCCGGAACGTATACACCTCGATCTGTATACAGTTGATAATACATGCGATTTTGTTCAAGATACTCAACAATTTCAAATGCTTGTGTATTTTGAATTGGGTATCGCTTCATCATTTTTTGATCCGTATAAATAAGAGCGCCGTTTTCCGCGATAATAGGACATTGTAAATCAGATTCCAGTAGTAGACGTTCAATATCTACGATAGAACGTCCTGTACAAATCGCCACCACATGCCCCTGCTCCTGACATTTCCGAATAGCTTCTGCATTTTCTTTACTAATCATTTTATTTCCTGAAAGAAGAGTTCCATCTAAATCAATTGCAATTAGTTTCATTGGTCCGTCACCACTTTCTATAAATAAACATGCTCGTATAAAGTGAAGACAAATAATCAGTGGAGCCCACTAATTATTTGTCTTCACTAATCGAGATTTTACAGGTATTTG
Source organism: Bacillus sp. FSL K6-0042 (assembly GCF_038006685.1). Lineage (NCBI taxonomy): Bacteria > Bacillati > Bacillota > Bacilli > Caryophanales > Bacillaceae > Bacillus > Bacillus sp. FSL K6-0042. The sequence goes on along the minus strand of NZ_JBBOVS010000001.1, from coordinate 628,777 downwards.
ATTCCTCCATTTCCTTCCACTGAGATTTAAGGCGGATGTCTTCCTGTTCACAAATAGCGAGATAAATACACAAATGAGGTATCGTTTCCATATTCACTTTGTCAAACATAACTTAGTTATAATTTATGAAAAGCGTTTCAGGTCAAGAAATATTTTTTAGTTCGTTAAAAAAAACTTATTAAAAAAATGAAAACTCCTACTTAGAATAGGAGCTTTCATTTTTTTAATATGCTTCATTTCTTTAAAAGGATAGGAAACCGCTTTAACGTTTGTTCATTCTCTAATATACAGTTCTTTAAATGAAAGGATGGTGAAAGCTCTAGCTTTTTAAAATTCCTAATAAACGTAGTTAATGCAACTTCAGCTTCTAAACGAGCAAGTGGTGCACCTAAACAAAAGTGAGGCCCTTTGCCAAATGTTAAATGTTTTTCATTTCCAGGTCGATGTAAATCAAAGCAATCTGCTTGTGGAAATTTATTTTCATCTAAGTTGGCAGCACTTATCCACGTAACAATCATTTGTCCTTTTTTCATTTTCGGTCCAAATATTGTTGTATCTTCCGTTATAGTACGGGCTAATGTAACAGGGAAACGATAACGTAGTACCTCTTCTATCGCTTTAGAAATCAGCTCTGGACTTTCACTTAATTCTTTGTATACCTTAGGTGTATCTACTAAAAAGCAATAAAAGCTATTAATAATAAGGTTTGTAGTGGTTTCATTCCCTGCGGCTAAAAGTCCTAATGAAAATGTAACAATTTCCTCATCAGTCAATCTTTCTCCCTCATACTCTGCTCTGATCAGGTCTGAAATAATATCTTCTTTCAAATGGTATCGTTTCTCTTGAACAATCGGGAGAAGATAAGATTTAAATTCATGTAACGCAACTTCTTTCTGCTTATCTAAATCGCTAAATTTCTCTTTACTATATGGCATAAATAAAATATCTGACCACATCTTAATTTTTTTTCTATCTGTTGTTGGAACACCTAATAAATCAGAAATAACGGTTACAGGTAGAATTGCAGCAAACTGCTCTACAATATCAATTTCATCATAATTATTCATATCTTTCACAAGTTCATTTGCAATTGCTTGTATCTGTGGCTTCCACTGCTGAAGACTTCTTGGAGTAAATGCCTTTGAAACAATTGAGCGAACATTGCGATGCTCTGGAGGATCAGAAGAGTTTAAATTTACTCTTGTTTCTAAAGGCGGGACGGAAAATTGACGACGATCTCTTTTGCTTGAAAATAGGCGATAATCAGATAAAACACGGTTCACATCATCATATAAAAAAACATTCCATACATCCTGCTCCGCATCATAATAGACCGGATGATTTTCCCTCATATGCTTGTACCACTCATAAGGGTTCCACAGCTCTTCTTTTGTTTTGAGCTTTGAAATTTCATGAACCAAAATTACATTTTCAGGCGAATTCATAGTTCTTTCCTCCCTTTTCTTTTAAAATAAAAAGTAATAGGTAGGCAGTTCAAAGATGTATAGACTAACATATGTTATTTTAACATATATAAAGGAGATATTTACGGATAAAAACTTGAGAAAAAAATTAGGGGGATACATATGTATGTTGATATTTTACTACTCGCAGAATTAACTTCTGGACCGAAGTATGGTTATGAAATAAAGAAAAATATTCAAAATCGTCTTGGAGAAAATTTTGAATTGAATCATAACATGCTCTATCCAGCTCTTCGTCGTTTTGAAGATATGGGAGCAATTACAAAAAAGATCCATCAACAAATAGGTAAACCAAACCGTAACATTTATGCATTAACTCCTACAGGTGAAGAAATCTTTTATGAAATGATGCGAGAGTTTCCAGAGAAACTAGCTGCTAATGATACTGAATTTCTTGTGCGTGTTGCACTGTTTGAGAAACTGGATTACGAAGCTCGAAAAGAAGTTTTAACGACTCGTCAAAATGTGCTATACAAACAATTAGCCTCCATTCAATCTTTAGCTGAGACATCACTTTTTATTTCTGAGGTCATACAGTATGGTAAATCACGTATTGAACATGAGCTAGCTTGGATTACCTCTCTCATGAAAAAAATATAAAAAATGACAAAAAATAAAACACAGTGAATGAAAATGAAATTTATTATCAATACTATAATTAATAAAAGGGCAACCAGCTGCGGTTACCCTTTATCATTTAGGCTTCAGGAATGAAGGTTTTGCAATCCGTTTCTTCCGTTGTAGATGCTTTGTTACCTTTATGGCTCACTACATAAATTGCATCTGCGTTACATTTGTTTCCGTTATCCCAATATTTACAGTTGTTTACTTCACATAAAACATCTTGTGCCATAAGTATCACACCTCCTTATTCTTTTATCATTAACAAATTTGAGAGGTATGATACATTTTGTTATGACTTATGGTGTGATGGTGGTTTTGTTTATAAAATTGATAAAATGAATGAAAAAAGAAGGACTCATCTTTAATCATGGAGCCCTCTTTTTTGTATATTTTTCACACTTAAGCGCCTGATAATTTTTTCAACGCTTCCATATCCCCACTTACAATCGTATTAATATTTTCAGAAATAATTTTTATATCCAAGTTCCACCACTTTATTTCTAATAGTCCATATATGATTTCGTCTGAAAATCTCTTTTTAATTTCAACGGCAGGATTGCCACCGACAATTGTATACGGCAGAATGTCTTTGGTGACAACAGATTTAGCAGCAATAATTGCTCCGTCTCCTATCTTCACTCCAGGCATAATCGTCGCATCCATACCAATCCATACGTCATTTCCAATAACCGTATCTCCTTTAAATGGTAAATCAGAAAGTTCTGGTGTGAATCTTTCCCAGCCATGACCGAAAATATTAAATGGGTAGACTGAGAATCCATCCATTCTGTGGTTTGCTCCATTCATAATAAATGTAACACCAGGTGCTACGCAACAAAATTCCCCTATAATCAATCGATCTCCCAAAATTTCATATTGGTATAGAACTTGCTCTTCAAATGTCTCCCCATTTTTCGAATCATAATAAGAATAATCCCCAACAATAATATTTGGCTTTGTTATTGTATTTTTAATGAAATGAACACTCTTATTTCCTTCAATCGGATATTGCACATTTGGATTAGGATTCATGTTGGACAGCACCACCTTCATTTGAAGTTCCTACTACTGGTTTTAAATTATATATTGGTAAAATAAATAGTAAACCAATAATAAATAGTAGTGCTGTTCCTTCATACATCGTACTAAGGGAAAATACTTCTTTTAATGAGCCGGCAATACTCATCGTTAATACCATGGAACCTGTAAATAATGGGCTCAAAATCCCATTTACACGCCCAATAAAATCTGTATCCGAATTTTGAATAATAAGCGTGTTAATTCCAATTTGGATACAAGGAAGAGCTAGCCCACTGAAAAACTGAGCAATGAGTGTAATCCATAAATTTGTAGAAAATCCGATGATACCAATACCAACAGCCTGTGCAAACATGCCTAAAATTAACATCTTTTGCGGAGCAACATTTTTGGCAAATACCATTGCTAAAGCGCCTCCAATAATCATTCCAGCCCCATTTACAGTGAGTAGCCATTGTAAGCTTTCTTTTGATAAACCTAATTGTTCCGTTACGATAAAAATTCCTAGTGGTTGAATCAGACCAATTCCTAATCCTGCTGCCATAAAACAAATTCCGAGTAATGTTAGTGTTTTCTTTGCCCTTACATATTTAATTCCATCTACCATTTCTTGTAATAAGCTAACTTTTTTCTTTTCTTCTTGTTCTTCAATATCTTTTGGTAGAAATAGCAAGACTAAAGCCGCAAGCAAGAAAGCAATACCTGTTACAATAATGGAAGTGTAAATTCCGAAGGCTTGAAATATAAACGTTCCAAGTATAGGGCCTAATACCATAAAAATCGCAAAAATTGTTTGATACAAAGACATGGCCAATTGTACTTCTTCCGTGGAAAGATGTTGCTTAAACAATTTCATACCTGATGGCTGTGAAAATTGTGAAAGAATTGCAGAGATAAGTGTAACGAAAAATACTACCTTCCAAGTACCAAACATAAGTGTAAACAATACTGCAAATACTGATAACGAACTTAAGGCTTCACACCAAATCATCGTCCTTTTTGGTTTCCACCTATCCGCAAATGTTCCTCCTATGAAGGAAAAGATAAAAATTGGCGCGAATTCCGCAACTGAAATCATTGAAATGGCAAACGCATCACCATTCGTCATTTCCATTACATACAGCAGTACCGCAAAATTTCGGACCCAAATTCCTATCTGGAGAAATAATGCTGAAGCAAGAATTGCTTGCACAAATCGATTTTTTAATACTGTAGATACACTACTCGTTTGCTTTATTTCTGCGTTCATTGACATAAAAAATCCCCCTATTCTACATTCTGAACAGGAGGCAGCACAATCATATTATAAAAGACAGTCTATTCGCAGCGCGAAAATACATCCCTTTTACATATAAAAATGTACACACTAATCCTATTCAGAAGAATATTTCGTTTTATAACGAAGATTTCTTGAAAAATAGAATTAGTAGATCATTGGGATGTCTTCACCCTTTCGTTTCGATTTAAAATTGCACATACATACTCTATGTGAACAATTTAAAATGTATGCATGTCTCAAATACCTATTCTAGAAAGACAATGGTAATTCCTCTAAAGAACGCATTAAATAATTACCTTGCCATTTCACTTTTTCTCGCTCCCTTTTTATTTGGATGTTTGGCATACGGTTTAGCAATGTAGAAATTGCAATTTTGGCCTCTAAACGAGCAAGCGGTGCTCCTAAACAAAAATGACTTCCCTGTCCAAATGCAATGTGATGGTTATTTTTTCTCGTAATATCAAAAACATCTGGATTCACAAAGACATTCCCATCACGATTTGCTGAGGCTAATGAAATGATAACCATATCTCCTTTTTTAATTTCTTGATCATGAATCATAAAAGGTTCAGCTGCCCAGCGCGCTGTCGTAACTTCAACAGGTGAATAAAAGCGTAATCCTTCTTCAATCGCTGAATCAATAAGCTCTGGCTTTTCTTTTAATAATTGCAGTTGATCTGGATGCTCTAACAATGCTAGAACTGTATTCGTAATGAGATTCACAGTTGTTTCATGTCCAGCTACAATAAGCAACATAATCATTGAATAAAGCTCTGGTGCACTTAATTTACTTCCTTCGCTTTCCGCCTGAATTAATCCACTAACTAAGTCTTCTTTCGGCTCTTTCCTTTTTACATCCACTAAATATTGAAGATATGTAATAAACTCGGATAATTTTTCTTTATTTTCCTTTATTTCCTCTGGTGTTTCAGGGGAAGCAATTACCGCATGAGACCATATTCTAAATTTTTCTTGATCATCTTTTGGAACGCCAAGCATTTCACTAATTACATTAATCGGTAATGGGAACGCATAATCATTTACAAGGTTGAGGGAATTTGTATGTTCTACACGATCTAACAATGTATCAGCGATATTCTGAATACGTTTATCTAATTGTAAAATCATTTTAGGAGTAAAAGCCTTTTGAACTAGTGCCCTTAAACGACTATGATCAGGAGGATCTGAATTCAACATATGTTTTGTTAAATGATCACCGTTTTCAAGAGAAAAGAATGGTTTCAAGTCTTCTTGAGAAAATACATTCTCTAGATTTTTCTTCAAACGAGAATCTTTTAAAAGTGGCAAAGCATCTTCATATCTTGTAATAAGCCATTCTGTACCCAGTTCACTTTTATTTACGAACAAAATAGGTTGTAATTTACGTGATTCCTTATAAATTTCATAAGCATCTTCTTTAAAACCTGCAGAGGCTAACTGAATACCATCTTCTATTTTGAAGCCAACTTTATTTTTAAAAGACATTGCATTCCCTCACTCTCATCTATTTGTGAAAAGCACTTCAACATATGAATTATAACTTATAAAGAGAGGGAAGATTGTAAATATTTCGTTATAATCTTACTTTGTATATTGGAAAACAATTTAATAAAAAAACAAGCAATAAGAAGAGATCTTCCTCTTATCGCTTGTTTTATCACTAAGCAAAACACATGAAATTACTAATTTGTTGGTATCGATAACTCACTTTTCGGCGCCGCCCAGCTTGCCATGTGTAGCCTGACACGCCATTTCGTCTGACTTCCGTTGGAAAAAACCATAAATCCCTCCCAAATGGACCTGGGCGATGTAAACGTAAGTAGCCCCATCTTCCTAAACAATTACACATCCATGATTTTATATTACCGCTTTGCGCAGGAGCAGCGAATGTTGATGGTACAGAAGGAGCTTGTGATGGTGGTGGTGATGTGGGTGCATCTTCTGCATCATCGGGTCGATATTCCTCAAGTTCCACATCCCTCATTTCATCAGATGTTTCATAACCAGAAATTTGTGGGTTATAGTATGCTGTTTGATTATAATCTACATATGGAAAATACGTTGGTTGATTATACATAAAAAACTCACCTCTTATAATTTATTACTTTATCCAATCATATGTTGTATCGCTTTTATATGTAGCTTATTTATATAGCCCAAAATAACGCGGAGATTTTTAAGTGTTCAATCAAACAATCTTCTCATCTTGAAGTAAAAAAGTTGAAAAGTTTTTTCTCTTAAATCAAGAAGTCGAAATAAGTTTTAATTAAACTTTTTATAAAACGCAAAGGTTATTTAAAAAAAGGATTTATTTTGACTAAACTATATCTAAAATCCTTTTAATTTACTGTAAAATACGTATTTACAAGATAATTTTGATCAGGCTTTATTTCAAAGCAAGAATTATACATATTAACATATTGGTGTCATATAGAGTGGGTATTTACCTACATAAAGCAAAACTTATGTCTATGATACAAAAAACTGGAGGAAAGCCAATATACATTAAAAAGAAAATCCTATTTTAAAATATAAATTCTAGATTACAAAGGTGATTAAAAGTTTAAGTTTTTCAAGTATTGTACTATGATATATTTAATTTCATTATTTAAGTTAAGCAAGAGTATGGGGCAGTGCCCCTTACTCTTATATACAATCTAGAGAACATCTGACTTAAGGAGTTGTTATAATGGCACGTGTTTTATTTATTAATGGTGGATCAGAAGGACATATCAATCCAACAATTGGAGTTGTACAAGAGCTTATTTCGCGTGGAGAAGAGGTAGTATACTTTTCGATAGAAGCTTTTCGAGAGCGTATTGAAAAGACGGGAGCCAATGTACGAACATTTGACGATCAAAAATTTTTAAGAGCCTTTATCTCAGGTGGAAGAAATTATTTATCCGAAAGAATCAATGGTCTTTTACATACGGCGGATATCATTATACCTAGCGTTCTTGAACAGATTCAGGGAGAACATTTTGATTACATCATTCACGATTCTATGTTTGGTTGTGGACGTTTACTTTCCCAAATTCTAAAGCTCCCTGCAATTAATTCGTGCACATCTTTTGCGCAGACTGAAAGATCATTTGAAAGAATGTTTGAACAAATTTCGCAAAATATTCCAACAGAAATTGCAAAAAGGATAAATAATGATTTTCAAATCCTAACAACAACAATTAAAGAAAAATATGGTGTTGAAATCACTTCTCCTTATGAAGTTTTTTGTAATCCTGCACTACTTACAATTGTTTATACAACTAGGGAGTTTCAACCTTTTGGAGAAGTATTTGACCAAACATACAAATTTGTAGGGCCATCCATCTCTACACAATCAACAAAAGAAAACTTTGACTTTACTACAATCAAAGGAAAAAGCCCCATTTACATTTCACTAGGTACGGTTTTTAATCAGGCAATTGATTTCTATAAGCTTTGTTTTAAGGCATTTGAGAATACTGATCACACTGTTGTTATGTCTATTGGAGAAAAAACTCAAATATCTGATTTAGGAGAGATTCCTAAAAACTTCATTGTGAAAAATTATGTTCCACAAACTGAGGTACTTAAATACACTAAATTATTTATCACACATGGCGGAATGAACAGTACCAATGAAGGTCTCTATTACGGAATTCCACTAATTGTAATTCCGCAAAGCGCGGATCAGCCGGTGATTGCTCAACAAGTTGCGAATCTCGAAAGCGGCATTACATTACAAATGCAAGGATTGACTGCAAGTCAACTAAGTGAAACTGTAGATCGTGTGTTAAGAGATCCATCTTTCCATAAAGCTGTTGCTGATATTAAAGAGTCCTTTCAAAAATCAGGCGGGTATCAGCAAGCTGTTGATGAGATTTTCAAATTTAAACATGAATACGGTATATAATATAAAAAACTTCTATATACAAAAAAGTGCTTATGTTATGTCACATAAGCACTTTTTGCTATTAACTAACTAGTGTAAGTTACCTACTCTATATTCGAAATTTGTCACTTTTTTAAACGGACACTATAATAGCGCATCGCTTTCAAAGTCCCTTTCATTTCGAATACACCTTGCTCAATTAATGTACGTAAGCGATATTCGAGAAAAGCATCCCCTACTGACTGTTCTATCTGACTAAGAACCTCCCCAATAAGCCTCGCTGATTTATAAAATTGTTCTTCTGCTCTTTCTTTCTCCAGGTTCTTTGCACATTCAATGATAAAAGAATCGAAGTAAGTTTCTTGCACAGATGAAACTTTATGATCTTCCCAAATTCGTAATGAATTTTTCGTTTCAGAAAGCAGCTTCCATTCTTGTTCTAATTGTTTTCGTGATTTTTCAGTAAGTACTGTACCCTTCTCATACGTCTCGTAAATTGTTGCTAGCTGCTCGGGTGTTAATGCACCCGTCCCGTGAATCTCATAAATTTCATTCTCTTTTTGAAACAACCCTCTATGAGCTTCTGATGTATTAATGATTCGAATATTTTTCTTATCTTTTAAGTAAACAAATGCAAAACAGAGTCCAACATGTTCATGGGCGTTATTCGCGCTCCAAATCGTAATTGGCATATCATTTGGAATAGATTGTAGTTCTTCTAATGATTGAATAAACTGTGGTAAATACTCTTCTTCAAAATATAAATCTTCTGAATTTAAGTTTTTAGATGACCATTGCTGTCTCAAATGTTGTCCAGCGATTGTCTCCAGCTGATTGATTGGACCAATCGAAAAAAACTCTGAAAATGAAATAACATACTCTTGCTGCAATTTCTTTTTCTTTAACATGTACTTTAAACAGCCTGCACTAGATTCCCCAAAAGTAATATGAATGTGCGTGCTCTCGGATATATTTTTCTTATGCAATTTATAATCTATCAATTCGTTCGGAATGCTCGTTAAATATGTAAATGAATCTTCGTTGTAATTATTTTTTAACAAATCTAATTGCACTAAAATACCTTGAAGTAACTCTTTCGCTTCATCTTCTTGCATTTCATTGACGACTTTTTTTATTTTTTCTATTGTTTCTATCATTTATTTCCCTCTATTCATAAAATGCTGTAATGTTTAGTGTAACATATATAAAATAATAGCTAAAAAGAATGAAAAAGATAAAAAAGCACATAGTGGAATAAACAACATACTGTCCATTTTAGCAAAATACGTATCTTTTTTCTTTTTAAAGATGCCAAAATAATTAAATTCTCCAACCACTCTTAATCCAAACACCAACATACAAATCCAAGAACCACTTCGAATGATCATTTGAGGGATAAATGAAGGAATTATTTCTATCTCCCATAATAAAAATAAAGGCGCAATGCTTAATAAGAGTGCAACTAATAACGTCATTCCTGTACTGGGTGTAAAGACTTTATTTCCAGACTCAGTTGGAATCGCTGCAGCTATTCCCCATCCCCCTCCCAAAGCCCAATAAACATGCAATAAACTAATACCCATTAAAAGGCATGCTGATATAGCGATGATAATAAGCAATATTAACACCTCCATCAATGTTTTCCCTTATCAAATTAAGAATATTAAATAAAATAATACTTAGCGACCTATTTTGAAGCCGTACAATAAAGTGAAACTTTAATCAGAGGGGGCCTTTAATTATTAGTTGAACCAACTGCCCGTTAATGCGGGATTAATGTAATTATGCTACATTCACGTGAAAAAAAACATATAGAAAAGCGATTTTCTGCCCAAAACTGAACGGAAAATCGCTTTTTAAATTCTTTGACATACATTTATTTTCAATTATTCATTTCGAATACTTGTTGTACATCTTTGTCACCACGCCCAGATAAATTAACAATAATACTTTGGTCGTTTCGTAAGGTTGCTGCTAATTTTATAGCATACGCCACTGCATGAGAACTTTCCAATGCAGGAATAATCCCTTCAACACGAGATAACTTATGAAAAGCTTCTAATGCTTCATTATCATTAATTGCTACATATTCTGCGCGTCCAGTTTCTTTATAATAACTATGCTCTGGTCCAACACCTTGGTAGTCCAGTCCTGCTGCAATGGAGTGTGCCTCTGCAATTTCTCCATTTTCGCCTTTCATCATATAACACTTAAATCCGTGGATGATACCAGGCTCTCCTGCTGTAAGAGGTGCTGCATGCATACCAGTTTCAATCCCTTTGCCACCTGGTTCAACACCTACCATTTTTACTTCTTTATCATTATAAAATGGCGCAAATAATCCAATTGCATTACTCCCTCCGCCTACACAAGCAACCAAATAGTCAGGTAGACGTTGTTCCTTTTCAATATGTTGTGCTCTTGCTTCTCTTCCAATTACAGCTTGAAAATGACGAACAATCGTCGGGTACGGATGTGGTCCCAGTGCAGAACCTAATAAATAAAATGTACTTTCATAGTTTTGAGCGTAATCTTCAAGTGCCGCATCTACTGCTTCTTTAAGAGTACGTCCCCCTTCTTGAACAGCAATTACCTTCGCTCCTAATAGTTCCATACGAAATACATTTAATTGTTGACGTTCTGTATCCATCCCTCCCATATAAATCGTACAATCTATTCCGAACATAGCACATGCAGTAGCTGTAGCAACTCCATGTTGTCCCGCTCCAGTTTCTGCAACGATGCGTTTTACTCCCATTCTCTTTGCGAGTAAAATTTGTCCTAATACATTGTTAATTTTATGGGCTCCTGTATGATTAAGATCTTCTCTTTTTAAATAGATTTTTGCACCACCAATTTCTTCACTCAAACGCTCCGCATAATACAGTGGATTTGGCCGCCCTACATATTCTTTGAGATAGTATTCATATTCTTTTATAAACTCTAGGTCATCTTTGTATTGATTAAATGCATTCTCCAAGTGAAGTAAAGCCTCTTGGAGTTGTTCTGGCACAAAACTACCCCCAAATTCTCCAAAATATCCATTTTCCGCTTGTAATAAATTCATATTAATTCCTCCCTTTGTTTTTTATTGTTGAATAAGAAAAAGCGTGTGAGCGCAAAAAGCCCCCTACATGCATGAAGCATGTAGAGGGCGATATATACGATTATACCGTGGTGCCACCTCTTTTGATTCTTTGTCACATAGACTCAGAACCCTCTCGTTTTTGGATACGGAATAGTAAATTCGATATCCTCATCCTTGTAACGGCGGAACCCGGGTCGCATACTCCTAGCGTTTCAGCAGACCTCTCCTAAGCCCATTCGGCATAACCTATCGTACTGGATCGCACCAACCCCAGCTCTCTGTAACGCATCAATTAAACGTACTCTTCTTAGTCAACGATTTTTATTATTTAAATTTAACTATGATATTATAGAACTATCTTTGTTTTGTCAATAATAATTGACGGAAAATTCATTCTTTCTGAATAAGTTAATCAATTTATTTAACCCTATCATAGCGGTTTTAAATAATTAATATATTTATTCAACAACAGCAAAAAAAGCAATACCCTTTCGTCGTACAAAAGGGTATTGCTTTTTTAAATATTTATCTAGGAATATCCTCTATGCATTATAACGATTTTTTCTTCGTTCCATTCTTGTTTGACCTTGCGTTGTTTCTATTTCATGATGTTGATGCTCTGTTTGCGTTGTATGATACATTGGTACTCTTTCTTCACGGTTTGGTTCATACGTACGTGTTTCTTTTGAGTTAGAAGATCTTTTACTGAACTTTGGCATCTTCACTTTCAATCTTGGTAAACTCGGAATACGAATTTTAAAATTCGGTTTGATTCGTTTCTTTTTTTGTTTGAATAGATTGGTTTTTTCTTGTTTTTCATTGTTGCTACCACGTTTTAGCATATTGGCAAGTAGCCCACCAAGTAAAAATCCGACTACTAGCAGAAGTAGATACAGCCGCTCTGCAGTCAATAAATTCATGATGCGCCCAAGAATTGCTAATGATTGAGCTTGTTTCATATCCCATAATAAACCACCCCATAATGCGAGTAACCCTAAAGTAATTGCATAGGTGCGGAACCGGAATAATAATGGAATGACCGCAATACACGCAGCGATTTTTGCATTTGCTAGTAAAGAACCAGTTGTTACGTATTGATTCCAAATCGCCAGCAAAAACGTAATAAATATAGTGTAAGCGAGCCAACTACATATTCGTGAATACATTCGTTTTGCATAATAGCTTCCAAAACTCGTAAAAAACAACAGCCCTCCTACATAAAATGACAATTCAAGAGGAATTTGTTTCATAATACCTGCAATTGGGAACAGGAAGCTGAGTACCATTAAAAGCACATCAAGTTTCTTCAAAACTCTCATCCCTTTCAGTTTTCTATCTTTCTTCTATATAACAAAGTGAATATTTTTATTTTTCAGTATATTCTTCACTTCCAACAAATTATAGCGTACATACATGCAAATAATAACATTCCTAAAAAATATCTTAATCCTACTAGTGCCAAAAAGTAAACAAAAAAGAAAAGGTATAATTGACAATAGGGATCTAAATTTATATAAAGAAATGACAAATCCCGCTATTTGTAAATTAGCGGGATTTTTAAATTGTCTTATTCTTACTTCTGTTCGTTTTTTACGTAGTATCCATTTATTAAATAAAAGCACAACATGATTGTTATTATATTCCACAAGGACTCAGTATAATTATGCAACCAAAAATATCTTATAACCCCTATCCCATTTATAATCACAGGAACTATAAATAAAGTCATTGTCCATTTATTTAGTTTCCCTTTTACAACAATTACAGCCAGGCCCACCATAAAAAATATATCGCCAAAACTGTTTATTGCCTTCCACCATTCTTTAAGATATATCCCACTTCCAACAACTACTATGTATGTTGCAATGAGAAACGGTATTATTTGTAGCAAGATTTTTTGTCTAGACATTAATTTCTTTCCTTTTCTTTATATTAAAAAACACTCTATAAAACATTATATTATAAAATAAAGTATTCTTCTTAATTATTAATTGGATTTATAAGATTAATTAATAACTAACATCAGTATCACCACTCTTTTTCATTTGTTTTATCTATTTTTCACTCTCCTTCCACCAAATAATGCGTTTGTTAAAAATATTTATATTTTTTTATAATTCATTCACATCCATCATGCTGCATTTCTCATAAATAGCCTTCATTCCCCTTGAATCCTTGCCCTAACCTAACAGGGGTTCTTGTCATATCTTCAAGAATGTGATGGACAAGAGATCCGCGGCTTGAAAATACCATTTTAATATGATTGTCCTTTCACTCATCACGCAGTTATTTTACACATATAGAATGTATTATTTCTCATTCACTCCCAAAGCCCCACGCGCCATCTCCATATGTGCCTCTTCCCTTGTCTGTAGTGCAAACAATCCAATCATGACCGGATAAGCAGCGCCAAGTTCGATAATGTGTTCAAGCATTCTCGGCCACACTTTCCCTCCTGCTTTTTCATATTCGTTTAACAATACTTTTAAATTATCCTCTCCAAAGATTGTAAGATACAGAGTGAAGTCAGTAGCTGGATCCGTCACTTTCGCTTCTGTCCAATCTAGAAGACCCGTTACTTTGGTATTTTCATCAACTAAAATATGCGGCGGATGTAAGTCGCCATGAACAAATGCAGAGTGCTTCGGCCAATACGATTCATCCGCAAGCCATGTTTGCCAACGCTTCCATAGTTCATCTGAAACACCAAGTTGTGATTTTATTTGATGCATTCTATCCATTAACAATTGCTTTGCTTCAGTAGGTTGAAGAACTTCAAGTCCATGTTTAGTAGCCTCATTATGATCAATCGAATGCAAGGCGACAAGTGACTCTGCTAAAGATCGGATAAATGTCATAGATGGTGGATCATTTTGAATGTGCCACACATAATTTTGTATTTCTAAATCAATCACTGCTGCAGGATTCCCCTTTACTAATGGATAAGCAATCAATTCTGGTGTATTGATTTTCCAATTTGGTACCGATACTGGTAAATACTTTTGAACAACCTCCAGTATGTTTCCTTCTAGCGCTCCTCTTTCAATTACATCTGGTCTTCTCGGTTTCCGAAGAACCCATGGATTTCCCTTCTCATCAGTAGCAAATACGACTTGAAAGTCCATTCCTGATTCATTTAATTCAGCGCTTTCTTTATTCAATTGTAAACCATTCTTTTCAGCGCTTTTTAAAATTCCTTCTATACTTTTCTGTTTATTTACATTTGTCATTGATAAACACTCCTTTGAATTTCTTCATATAAGCACAAAAACCACAGGCTGATTGCCTATGGTTAGAGTAAACGGAATATACTATAACAAATAAAACGAAAAGACCTTTTGAATGGTCTTCGTACAAAATTAAAAATTTATGATTCACTCATACATTCAAAAATAGCATTGATTATGAATCATATTACGTCGATTGTTGTTATTTTTAAAGAGACAAAAAAGAGAACAGTTTCGTTCCGCTCTCTTTTTATGTCACTCTAATAGGATTCACCTTAAAAATAGGCAGACCAATCCCGATTACTCTGCACACAGGCAGAGCCTTTGTAGCACTATTCAATTAGCGGCTCACAGTATGAAATCGGGATCTGAAAAATGCCATTAGGGAAATCCCTCCGTTCTTTATAGTTGCTTACATCATACTATGATTATATGAGTCTCTCAATAAAAAAATGATTTTATCTTACATGTAGAAAATCGTTATTAAATGATACTGTTCCTATTTTTATTTCGATCTTCCTTGTACCCAAGTAGCAATATCATTTATAACATACTCAGGGATATTGGCAGGACTATAATATTCATCCGGTTTACTTAATTCCCCATCTCCTTCTGTAAAGAAGTGATTTAACTTTGGATAAAGTCGATAATCTACGTTATCTCGCCCTTTTAATTGTTCTTTCCAAAGAGGAATTTCGATTTTTGATTGAACTTGATAGTCTCTTTCTCCTTGAATAATAAGAAGCGGTGTCTTTTGTTCTTTAGATATTTCTGCTGCCTTAATTTTACGAATAGAATCCCAAAATACAGGTGATCCTAAATAAAAATCTTTTGGAGGATTCTGACTAGAGAAGTTAGGGTCATTTAATAATTCAAATTGTGCTTTGTAAAATTTATATTCTTCAGGTTTCATTCTACCGATAGAATACAAGTAATCAAATTGATCTAAAACAACATCTTGGATTGTACGAGCTGGTCCTCCCATCACAATTGCTCCAGCGATATTTTGATTTTGGTCTTTTTCAATCATTTCCGGAACCATCATTCCACCTTGGCTATGACCAAGGATATAAATTTGACTCTTGTCTATCATAGATTCATTTTGAAGAAAACGAGTCGCAAGAAGTGCATCGTCCGTTGTCTCTTTATCGACTGTATAAAAAGGGCTTAATTGTGTTTTCAAGCCATGTTCATACGTTCGTTTATTATAACGAAGAACAGCAATTCCTTTCGAAGCAAGACCTTCAGCTAGATCACGAAATGGTTTTAAAGCAAACGCAGTTTCATCCCGATCGCTTGCTCCAGATCCTTGAACAAGAATGATCGCTGGGAAAGGACCCTTTCCCTTTGGAACAGACAATGTTCCTGGTAATGGAAACGCGCCACTTCCGACTACTACTTCTTTTTCAATAAATGATTCAGGCTTACTATATGATGGACGTTCTGCAACAGGACTAAACGACATACTAAATTGAAAATCATCTATTTTTCCAGATGGATCTAATTTAATTAGTAAAGGCACAGTAAATTGTTCAAAAACTAATCCAATCTCTACATTTGTATGAACGGAATTTGTCTCTTTTTGTTTTACCTCTCCAATTCCAATAAAGGAACCTGCTTGTAATTGTACTGGGAGTCCCTTCCAATAACTCTCCAGCCATTTTTCAGATACTATCTTCTGTAAAGATCGAGAAGTTAAATCAAATGCAGATTTATAATTTTCAGCATGCATATCACGGATAAATGTAAGAGTAGTAGATATAACAGGATTTTCATCATCAACATTGTCTATTTCTTTTATATTTGTGTTTGTTTCCTTTAATGTCGAAATAAATTGGTAGTTGAACGGATTATTATATGTATTGGGATAAAAACTTGTTTTCAATACATCCGTATTCCTCCCCTCGTACAAACTTGAAGAACTCGCAAAAATTTTAGGTGAAATTACTTCCTCCGCGTATGAAACAGAAGGAATACTTATCGCACAAATTGTGCTAACGAGTAGTAACTTATTCCCTATTCGTTTTCTCGTTCTCATATCTTTTTGGCCCCTTTCAAATTTAAATTTTTATAATTTCAGTACAACATTCCAAGTATGGTAAGATAAATAAAAAGTGCAAAAGAGATTAATAACCTTCTTTACAATTACATTTCCCCTTAACAAGTTAAAAAGGGAATTATAAACAAACTTCAATAAAAATTACCTTCTCCCTTTTTTTATTGTGTAAATTTTTTATAATAGTTAAGTAACTAATGACTGAAGTTAATTTTTCTAAAATGTAGAGATATTATTTTTGTACAAAAAAATGACTAAACTAAGTTAGTCATTTTCTATACTCTTCATTTTCATGTATGATGAGAGCCATATCTTTCCCTTATAAAGTGGAACTTTAATCAACCCTCACCAATCGGGCTTTTACGGGCAGTTGATCCCCCACCTAGCTTCCTCGTTTCTCTCTGAATCTTGAGGAGGTGGGTGGCTTACTTACTGCCTGTTAATGCGGGATAAACTTACATCTTCTACTTGTTTTTCTGCTGGCCATTTTTCTAATGTGTAAGCCATCTCCCAAAATGAATATTCATATTGACTGCTAATGATAAAATGCTGTTTCATTCGCTTACGATCAGCTTCTGTTACTGTTTCCGCAATGGCATCTAATCTAGCAATTTGCTCCTCTACTAAAGTACGGAACCAGTCAGAGCCGTATGCGGAAATCCATTCTTGGTAAATTGGTTCTTCAGGTTTACATTCTTTCAAACGTTCACCAATTTCATAATAAAGCCAGTAACAAGGTAAAATTGCTGCAATAATATCCCCGATATGTCCTTCATATGCAGCACGATACATATGTGATGTATACGCATAAGCGGTTGGAGCAGGAACAAATGATTCTTTTTCTTCCTTAGTAATTCCTAATTTTTTTGCAAAATTCTCATGTAACGATAATTCAGCTTGATATGTATTCTGTGCATGGTGCGCCATACGAGCTGTCGTTTCTAACTCAATAGCTTTTGCTGCTCCTAACGATTGGACTCTTGCAAAATGACTTAAATAATATGAATCTTGCATAACGTAATAGCGGAAACTAGCTAAATCTAATGTTCCATTTCCTAATTTTCTCACAAATGGATGGTTAAAACTTGCTTCCCAAATTGAATTAACTTCTTTGCGTAACAACTGTGAAAATGACATTATAGGCCCTCCAATAAACGTTTTGATAGTAAAAAATGAAACAAGTTTCTTAACGAATCGCTCATTAACGACTAGACTACTGGGATCTACTTCAAATAGGTGCGCAAAATAAAAAAGCTTTCTTTACACACACGTAGAGAAAGCAGGCTGGACATCATCAATATTTTAAAAATATTATCTTCTGTCACTTCCACTTCCCTACGCTGGTATTACCCAGATCAGGTCCTAAGGGTCTCAAAAAAAATCCTTTGATCTCAGCCTATAAAAGGCCCCCCTAGCGGATAGATATTAACTATTTAGTTTGATATTTATCATAACATAATTCATATAGCTGTAAAATATTATTTGATAGTTCAAACTTCATAAAATATAATTTTTACAAAATACTATTTATCCATTCCTACTAACTGTTCAATTTGCTCTTTAACATTTGAATCACAAACACCACCGTGATAACAAATTATCCTCTCAATATCAAACTCTAAAAATCTTCTAAGTGATTCTGTAGCTGTTTCCATATCCGGTGTCGTATGTGGAACTGGCCCTTTTAGTTTTCCTTCAACACATACCATCGCGTCACCTGCAATTAATGTCTTATATTTTTCACTATATAAACTAATATGCCCCGGAGTATGTCCTGGTGTATGAATCACTTCAATGCCTCCGAGAAATGGAAGTCTTTGTCCATCTTCTAATGTTTGATTTACTTTTACTGTTGGAGGATTTTTATATAGGGCTTGCACAACATCTGGAAGTGCCGCCCATTTTTCTTCACTCATTTTATTTGGATCTCCTTTAATAAGGGGTAACTGTCCTTCAATATAAGGTTTGTCTAATTCATGGGCGTACACTTCAATAGAATGATTTGCCTTCTGCTGTATTTTAGGAAGACTTCCAATATGGTCTATATCTTGATGAGTTAAAATAACTGCTTGTAATTGTTCAAAAGGCACACCAATACCAATCATTGCATCGCAAATCCCTTCTAATTGACCTGGCATACCAGTATCGACTAATAGAGCTTCTTTTTTATCCCAAAGTAATGTTGGATTTAATTCAAATCCTTGAATTTTCAATTTCAAAACCGCTAGACCGTTTTCTATTTTCATATTACACGTCCCCCTCGATACATAAATTAGTGAAGTTATTTCTCTTACTAAAATGTATCACCCTAAGGGATTCTCGTCAAATGTTAAAATTTAAATTATAACACAAAAATATTTATTTGTCAAGTTAATTATTATCTTTTTCATTTTAATTGAAGACTATATTTTTTCATCATACATCTTTTCGATACAAATTAATTAAATCTTTCAAAGCCGCTGCTGCTGCTCCTCTTGGGCTTGAAGCTCCTCCGGCTGAAGTAACTTTCCCCATCGTATCAGTATGAAAAGTGATTCCTTTTTCTGTTCCATTTACATGAGCCAATGGATGCCCTTTCTCTATTTCACGCGGGCATACTTCAAGTTTAAGATTTCCTGAATGATCTTTATATGCCGCTCCAATTAGTTTTAGAGATTTACCTTGTTCTTTCGCTTTCTCTATATCTTGTTTTGTAACACTCTCTATCCCATTTACGTTTATGTAATCAAGGGAGTATTCTGACTGAAATAAACTATTCGCTAACAATAATAGTTTACAGGCACTGTCCATTCCACTTACATCTAATGAGGGATTTGTTTCAGCTATCCCTTTGTGCTGCGCTTGATGCAATGCTTCCTGGAATGTTACATCTTCTTCATACATTTTTGTAAGAATATAATTTGTTGTTCCATTTAAAATACCTTCTATACTTTCAATTTGACATCCTGCTAAACTGAATTGTCCAATATCTAATGTAGGGAGTGCCGCAGCAGTTGCGCCGCTATAACAAATACGTACGTTTGCGAGTTTTGCTTTTTCTTTTATTTCTTTCCATGCGTTAACAAGTGCTCCTTTCGAAATAGCTACTACATCCATATTGTTTTCAATCGCTGTTTCAATGTATGTTCTTCCTGGTTCACCAGTTTGAAGATTAGTTGGTGTCGATTCAATTAATACAGTACCAAAAGGAAACTTTTCACTTTTATCAAGTGGATAGTGTTTGGTATACTTCTCTAATACATAGGAACCAGTACCATAAGTTAATAATTCTTTAATATGTAAACCTTTGTCATTATAAAGATTGACTGTACTCCCAATAATTCCAGTAAAAGCAAGTTCGATGCCGTACATCTCTTTTATATATGAAGCTTTCTCAAATACCAATCTTACAAACTCTTTTCCAACAGTTCCATATCCAGATATCACCACGTTAACTCTCATACCATCACCTCGGGCTATCATGCTATTTTAATATTAACTCCATTATACTCCGAAGGCACGATTCGATTCACGAAGTAAAAACTCCCTCAGAAGAATTTGAGGGAGTTTTTCCATTTCAATATAAATATGATCCAGTTATTCTGGTAAATTAGATAAATTTTTAGCGATATTTCGGTAAAAAGCATTAATATCAGAAAAACCTAATGAGTCCGAAACGCTTAGTCCTACCATATCAAGGTGATCCCAATTTTGTTTTGTCTCAATATGATTCCATTTTCCACGCTCTGGTGTACCGCTATTATTTATAACCACATCAGTAGACGGTCCTACCATAGAATTCGTATTTACTACACCGTCATTTTGCCACCAAGATGAATCAATAAATGGTCGACTTTGTTCATACCTTGCGTATGATCCTAAGAAAATCGCATTCCCCATTAATGTTTTATTCATTGTAATGTGCGGGAAATGAAGCCCTGTTATAGAGGTTGCCTGTGTTGCATGTCCGCTGTAAGAGAAATAATATACATCTGGTTGCGCTTTTACCCAGTCATTTAATTCCTTCGCTCCATCTGTACTTAAATCCCATTGACTTATATCTTTCGTATCCTTCAAAATGGAACTATTTAAGACACGGTTTGAATATTGATAAAATGACTCCCCAGCTTTCTTTTTAATTCCCCATTGATCCAATTTAAAGTCGTATAGTGATAGATTGCTATTTTCTCCAATTCCAGCAGTTGCAACGAGTAATTGCTTTACAGCAGGCAAGAGTAAACTTCCATCTGCAAGGGTTGTCCCGTTGTGAGGTGTTGCCAATGTCGTTACACTATGAACATATGACTTTCCGCCTTGGAACAATGGAGACATTTTTACATCTACATGCTGTTTTGCATACTCCCTCTCTTCTTGATTTCCTTCTTTTAATATTTGAACAAGTGTACGTATCGTTTGACCACCCATACTATGTCCTACTAAATGAACCTTATTTGTCTCACTCCAATTTTGGACAAACCCTGTATATGTTCTCCCATATCGATCATGCCCATGTTTCTCAGCATGAGCCGCTCCATAATCTACTGTTCCCCCATTAATTTCAGCATATAACTCACAAGCACGATCCCAGTTACTTGATAACGGTCCAACAGCAGCGGTATGTACACTGTATCCATCTCTCTTTAAATTCTCTTGAATATCATGTACACCCCCCCAATACTTTACGCCCAATAATTCATCTCTTCCCCACCCTGTAAAGCCATGTACCAAAATAATAGGATTGTTATTTTTCTTTCCTTCCTCTGCGTGCGTTGGCACCGGAAGTATTACACTCGAAGCGATAAAACATAAAATCAATAATCCACAGAATAACCTTTTCATTTTCCGTCCCCTTTTCTTTTTCTCTCCCTGATAAAAACGTTTTCAATTTCACCTCCTTTTTATGTAATAGAAAAAAGATCCACAAAGATATACCAACGCAATTAGCAATGGCTATATAGTGTGGATCTCCAATTCTCTATCACAATTATTAACTTAAAGATACTGTAAACTATCTTATCTGAATTGTCTATCAATTATGAAGTATTACATAGTTGATAAAGTTTTGTTGACAACTCCCTTTTCCTTTTAACCTTCATCCTCAAAAGTAACAAATTTGACCGATATTAATTTATGAAAATCTTTGACTTGCCTTTTTATCTTTAAATATTCAGTTATTAATGTATTGTCTGTCGACATTTTAGGCCTTTCGTAACCCAATAATTTTTTGAAGTGAATAATCTGTAACTTTGTTTCATCCGCTTTTATCTTTCTATATACATCCTTTTTCGCAACAATAAGATACCTTTGAGACTTATAATCACGGGAATTTCCAATCCAAGCATCGCTGTCATATGAAACAGGAATTTCTTTACTGTTTAAATCGATACTTGTAATATGTTTTTCCTCTTCATGCGCAAATAATAGCGAAGCCCCTTTTGGGATTTCCGGTAATTTTTTTATAGAAGTATAACCGTAGCGATTATTCATATCATTCTTCCGCAAAATTCGATCTTTTATCATAGCTCGCGCTGTAGATTCATCTATAATAAGCACTTTATTTTCACCAAAAATCCCCGTTTTCACTTCAAATACTTCTTTTTCTTCTATATTTTCTTTGTAACGTTCAAAAATAGGTAAAGTAAATTGTTCGTCCCCAATCATTATCATCCCGTTCGCAGGCCGTTTATTTTCTTCAGAGGAAGAACAGGCACTTAGGCTTGTGACAATCAGGACAATTAATATAAAAAAAGATATTATTTTTCTCATTATGACTCCTTTCATTGTCTAAATTAATTTTCAGGTATACTCATTATGGTTATCTTCTATTTACCTTTGATACAATCAAACCTTAATAATCTTATTTTACTGATCCATAGTCCTATAAAGTTTTTGTAGGTAACGCCAACGAGTCATAAAGAAATACAAGATTTGTATACATACAAATGAAATTAAGATGATAATTGAACTATTTAAAATAGAAAAATCCACTAATTGTTGCAGTGCGATATATGCGACTGCAGTATGAATTACCGCAACAACAATTGGTAAAAAGAACATGATTAACAACTGTCTTGTTACAACACCTTTTAGTTCTCGTTTACTTAATCCCATCTTTGAAATCATTTTATATTGTTGTTGATCCCGGTCTAAATCTGTATATAAACGGAAATAAATAAAGCTCGCTGCAAATGTAAAAAAGACAATTCCCACTAAAACACTTGCCATAAGTAACAATCCGTTTGTTTGTTTCGCTTGTAACCACTGCAATGTTAAAGCTTCGAAATAAAAACTACGCTCTCCACTCTCTCTACCCAGTATGTTATTTAATTGATGTGAAATTTCCTTTGTTCTCATCCAATCATCTACAACAAATCCGTAAATACGCTCTTTAGACATCGTGATATCCTCACGAGCAATGAATGGAACTTTATCATATACTTGGTCTTGCACTGCAATTAAAGTATTTCCTACTTCATGTGGTAAAACCAAATTCTGTACAGCTTTTTTCACATGAAATGTTTTCATCCAATCCCCATGAATCACTTCAATTTCTTTTTTAAATTCTCCATCTTTAAACTCTTGTTTTTGTGCTATCCATCCTGGGACTAACAAAATCTCATCTTCTCTACCAAGCTTTTCCGTTTGGTAGCCAAGAGCTTTCGCAAGATCATTGTATTCACTTAATTTCATAACAGTAACATTGCTTTCCGTATATTTAGTAGAGGCAGAGCCCATTCGATAAGGAATATTTGCCTCATTAAGAGATTTCTTAATTACAGAAAGATGCTCATTTTCCATCTTATTTTCTTCAAAACTCATATACGTAAACGTATACGGATTGGTCATTCTTGACAGTTCTTTATTTCCAAGTGCAGCGGTAGTTCCAATTGCGGTGAACGCGACTGCCGAAATAATAGACACTATAAAAAACATCGTTGCATTATCTTTCATTCGATATATTAGCTCTGAAAGCGTCAATATATTTGTTTTCTTTAAAAATAAAGATTCTCGTTTTTTGGCAGCTTGCAACAGAAAAACACTGCATTGCGTATACAGAAAATAAGTACCGATTATAACCAATAACACACCTAATCCTAATAACGGAAAAGAGATAATTCTTCTAAAGTTAATATAAAGTACGATTCCATATCCAGAACTGATACTAACAAATGATAGAGGCGATAAAATAATAGAAGATTTCGGTTCAGGTTTTGGTTTTTCCTCTGCTTGAATGAGTTCCACAAGCTCTGTTACTTTTATCATTTTAAAAGTAAACAGTGATACAATTAAAAATAAGAAAAGAAATGTAATAACAGTTAATAGTACTGCTTGAGTTGGAATATAGAAAGGTAATCCATTGTTAATCATTAAAAGACTTGCACTAATGAGTAGTACTAATTTTGAAAATATAAGGCCGATCATAATGCCTATAAAGATTGAACAAAATCCAATTAACATATTTTCAATGAGCACTAACTTCTTTAACTGCCTCATCGACATTCCTTGCATCATTAAAATACCAAATTCTTTTTTACGTGTTTTTAAAAACGAGCTTACTGAATATAAGATAAAGAAAAATGAAAAAATAAAAATCAAACCTTGTGAAATTCTAAACCCGATTGTACCAAGTTCACTTATTGTTTCACTTGTAGATTTTAACTCCCCCGTTAAATTAGGATGAAATAACAAAAGTGCATACGTAAAGAAAATCATGATAGAAAATGTACTGCTTAAAAAATGAGCGGCATATGTCCGTTTATTACGAAAAACATTATTAAACGCGAATTGACGAAAAGTCATGCCTTTTCCCTCCTAACAACGAGAGAACATCCATAATCTTTTGGTAAAAAGCTTGTCTACTTTCACCACAGTAAATTTCATTATACAATTCACCGTCTTTAATGAAAATAACGCGACTACAATAACTTGCGGCATATGGATCATGAGTAACAAGCATCATAGTTGCACGTTCTTTCTTATTCAGTTCTTCTAACATACCCATCACATCATTCGAAGACTTAGAATCTAAGTTTCCCGTAGGTTCATCCGCTAATAACAATTGTGGCTTATGAATGATTGCACGAGCAATCGCGGTTCGTTGTGCTTGACCACCTGAAATTTCATATGTTCTTTTATGCAAAATATCCAGAATGCCTAACTTTTCTGTAACTTCTTCCACCCGCTTATTCATTTCCTTTACAGCCACTCCATCTAACGTCATTGGCAACACAATATTTTCTTTTACGGTAAGCGTACTGAGAAGATTAAATGACTGAAAAACAAATCCTAATTGTTGACGACGAAATAATGCTAATTTTTCAGATGATAACTGAAAAGGATTCGTTCCATTTATTAAAATTTCACCTGATGTTGGTGAATCAATCGTCGATACCATATTTAACAATGTTGTTTTTCCACTACCAGACGGACCCATAATACCAACGAACTCACCCTCTTGAATAGATAAATCAATATCAGTAAGAGCTTTATAAGGAACTTTCCCCTTATATACTTTACTAATCCCTTTCGCCTGCAATATTTCCATACCACATTCTCCTTTCATTTATTCTGCTTAGTTTAAAGTGTAAAGGAGTTATCTTACATCTCATATTGATTCGTCTTTCATTTACCTTACAACTTTGTAAGATTTCTAAAAAAAGCTGATGAAAAAGTCTATTTCATCAGCTTTTTATGAGATATAGAAAATAATTCGTACAGTTGTACCTTTTCCAACTTCAGAATGTATTTCTACTTTATGTCCTAAATGTTTCACAATTTCATATACGAGATATAATCCCATCCCAGTAGACTCTTTAAAATCTCTACCATTTTCTCCTGTAAAGAAAGGTTGAAACACACGTGGCATATCTTGTTTTGGTATACCTACTCCAAAATCCCTCACTTCTAAGATGGCGGTCTTGTCTACATTATATGCTTTCATTATAATTTTTTCTCTACTACCGGCTGAATACTTAATTGCGTTAGATAGAATTTGACCAACTAAAAATTGGAGCCATTTCACATCACTTTCTACCATAATGTCTTTTTCAATCTTAACTTCTGGATATACAAAATTCCGGATAAAAAAGCGCTTATGTTCATGTATTACTTCATTTACTAACTTGTATAATTGCACTCTTTCTACGTAGAAATCTTGTGTGAAAGTTTCTAGACGTGCCACATATAGAGCCATTTCTAATCCCTTTTTTAATTTATCTGCTTCTTCACCGATACTCTCTAATCTAGGATCAACTTCATCTTGTGTAATCAATTCAATAACAGATAGAGGTGTTTTCATTTGATGAATCCATTGATTCATAAAGGTTAAATGCTCTTCATTTTTACGTTCCTGCACTTGTAACTGATTCTGATAGTGACGATATTGGACTTCTAATAACTCATGTAGCGCGGTAGATAGGACTGCAAAATCTGATTTTTGTACAGATTCATCTAAGGATTGCATCGGATTTGCCAATCTTTCATAAAAAGACTTATGGGTAAAATAGCGATATAGTAAATACGCAAGCAAAAAACATAACCCTAAAAACATTGCGTAAAGCGCAGTTGTCATATGGTGATAGCCATCAAACCAATAAACAAGAAAAATAGCGATGAATTGAAAAATTGTAAAGCATAGAAGTGGAATATGCTCACGTATAAATAGTTTTATCATTATTCTCCACCGATTTCCCATGTTATATGTAATCGATAACCGACACTACGAATGGTTTCAATTGCACCTTGAATACCTAATGCTTGCAACTTTTTCCTAACACGTGTTGTATTAACACTTAGTGTATTATCATCAACATATGATTCACTATCCCAAAGTTTGTTCAACAACACTTCTCTACTTACAACGCGCGGATAATTTTTCATTAACATTTCTAACAAAATCGCTTCATTTCTTGTTACATCAATTTCTTGATTACGTAATTGTAATACTAAGCGCTCTGGAAACAAAGTAAGCCCTTGTTGTTCAATCATTCGTTCTTCTATTTTGGGTGCATAGTCTCCATATGCACGCCTTAGTTGACTACGAATTTTCGCCATTACAACTTCATAATGAAACGGTTTTGGAATATAATCATCCCCACCATTTTCTAATGCCATCACTTGATCCATTGTTCCTTCACGCGCTGAAATAAATAAAATTGGACACGTTGAAATAGCGCGGATTTGCCTGCACCAATAATATCCATCGAAACTTGGTAAATTAATATCTAGTAGCACTAAGTCTGGTTTTTCTTGTGAAAAAATATCTAATACACGTTGAAAATCAACAATAACAATCGCTTGATATCCGTATTTCCCGATATAGGAATATAATAATTCTGCAATTTTAGGATCATCTTCCACAATCATAATTTTAACCATGTTTTCATTCCTTTCTTATAATCTCTACGTAAGCATATACTACCATATTTTTTCTTACTTATTTTTAAGAATTCATTGCATGACTATTTAAATACTTCATTTCTTCGCCTATATGACAGCTGTCATCTCCTTTAACTGACACTTATGCATACAAAAAATTCCTTTTTAAAGATACAATAATGACAAAATTATAAGAAAAGAGGAAAATAATGAGAAACAACAACAAAAGAATTCGTTTGCTTGATATATTAAGGGGCTTTGCTGTATTAGGAACACTTGGAACAAATATTTGGATTTTTGCATATCTAGGGGATATTTCTTATATTTTTACATTCGATCATGCAATTTGGTGGACGTCACTTAATGATTTTATCCGGCTGGTCGTTTTATTTTTAGTAAACGGAAAGCTTCTCGGTTTATTAACAATCATGTTTGGTGTGGGACTTGAATTGAAATATAAACAATCTTTACGAAAAGGAAATACGTGGCCTGGCGTCTACCTATGGACTTCTTTTATACTTTTATTGGAAGGTTTCATTCATTTCACCCTTGTTATGGAATATGATATTTTAATGAGCTATGGGATAACCGCAATTATTGTCGCTTTTATTATTAAACGTGGTGACAAATGGATTAATCGATCTATGAAAATATTAGCCTTGTAAAACGATACAAGAAAGGCGGCAGTAAAATGATTCGTATTGTAATTGCTGAGGATCAAAAAATGCTTCGCGGAGCCCCCGTTTCTCTATTAAAATTAGAAGATGACATTGAAGTAATTGCAGAAGTTTCAAATGGGCTAGATGCCTGGAACATTATTACAAAACAACAACCCGATGTGTGTCTTCTCGATATTGAGATCCCCGACATCACTGGACTGGAAATTACAAAAAAATTAAGAGCTATGGGACATCCCGGCAAAATAATGATTGTTACAACTTTTGCTCGTCCTGGATACTTACAAAAAGCAATGGATGCAAAAGTAGAAGCATATTTACTAAAAGACGAACCGATTGACTTTCTTATTGAGGCC
This sequence comes from Bacillus sp. FSL K6-0042, assembly GCF_038006685.1. NCBI lineage: Bacteria > Bacillati > Bacillota > Bacilli > Caryophanales > Bacillaceae > Bacillus > Bacillus sp. FSL K6-0042. Next base: position 600,721 of record NZ_JBBOVS010000001.1, on the reverse strand, counting down.
ATTCGTAAAGTAATGAACGGAGGACGTGTGGTTAGTACAGACTTAGCTGCTACGCTGTTTTTAAAAGAAAATAACCCACTAACTGACCGTGAAGCAGAAATACTCTGTATGGTTAAAAACGGGATGACAACGAGAGAAATCGGTAAAACATTGTATTTAACAAACGGAACTGTTAGAAATTATTTATCATCTGCCATTCAAAAACTTGAAGCTGAATCAAGATTTCAAGCCATTCGTATCGCTGATGAAAAAGGATGGATATAAAACTTGAATTTCCCATATCAAAAAATTCAGTATTTTTGAAGTCTGTTTTTCCCATAGAGCAAGTACTATAATCAAATGAAAATTATATGAAAGAAATGAGTTAACTAATGAAACAGCAAAAGCAATATTGGAACGAGGTTGCACATGAAAAACAATTTACAACTCCCTTTCGTAAAGTTTCACTTTATCTCCGCCTTCCTCAAAGCATACTTGTAAAAGCACCACACTCATTTTCTGACATAACCTTTACTATAACACCTCTACAAAGGAGGAACTAATATGGGTCTCATTCCTTATAATGAAAGCGATGTTGATTTATTAGCACGTTTAATTCGTGCTGAGGCTGAAGGTGAAGGTAGACAAGGCGAACAGCTTGTCGGCTGCGTTGTAGTAAACCGTGTTTTTTGTGACTGCTTAGACTTTAAACAAATACGTACCGTAAGTGATGCGGTATATCAAACTCCAGGTGGATTTGAAGCTGTACAATACGGATATTTTTATCAACGTGCTCGTGACTCAGAAAAAGAAATTGCAAGACGTGTGTTACAAGGTGAATGGCGCTGGCCAGCAAGATGGTCCCTTTGGTATTTCCGGCCGACTGGTGCTTGTCCACCGGAATGGTATAATCAACCATTTGCAGGGCAATTTAAAAGCCATTGTTTTTATGAACCAATCGGGGATGAATGCCCGAAAATGTATACGCGATAATAACTTTATAAAATTCACCACATTCTATTAGTTACATCCTTAAGAATTCAAGGACGCGCATATACAAGTCCTTGAATTCTTAGTTATACTATTAATCACCTCAAACACAGCTTGATAATATAATTTGTGTTTGAGGTAGTATTCTATTCTACTTAGTTACAAAAATCCAATAAGGACACTATTTTCTCGGCACCTATTACAGATATAAGTAACGGTATCCGCGGACCACTTGGCTGATTGATAACAAGTCTATAAATGATTCTAAAAAGTAATTTTTGATTCTCTTTCATTATCTTTTTACTTTCATTATGACAAATTTCATATATCCGTTCCATTATCTTTGGACTATCCGCATTTGTAGGAACTATTTCACAAACTTCTAAAATCCACTTTTTCTGTACCTCTTCCAATGTTTCGTAAAACTCCCAATTCTTTTCTTTATTTACTTCAATCATTTTTTGCGGTTGTAAATTTCGAATCCAGTATTCCACACGATTACTTATTTTCATAATGTCAATCAAGCTATAATCTGCATCCACTTTCGCTAATATCTCTTGTAAAATATGAGTATCAAAGTTCACTAATGGCAAGACGCCTGCTACTTGATTAAATTTTGGTAAGCTGACATTTTCATCACTAACACTAACGCCGGAAAGCCTAATTACATCACGCAACTCTTCATTATTTAACTTATTATTTTGATAACCTTCTTTATATCTTTCATACTCAGTATAATTCCGAATCACATCCTCATCCATACCAATATGAAATGCTGCATTTGGTTTATATTTTGAAAACATAAATAGAATGACTTCTGGCAAATACACATTTAATAATTCACTTGGAGTAATGATATTCCCAGCAGAACTTGACATTTTTTGATTATTACCTTTTATGCCAATGAAATCATAGGCAACATAATTCGGTGCCTCATAATGAAAAATTTTACTAGCTATCTCCTTTGAAACATTATAACTACCTGTTTCGGCTGAATGATCTCTCCCACCCGGTTCAAAAATCACATCTTCTATCATCCATCTCATCGGCCAATCAATTTTCCAATTTAATTTCATGTGACTCGTTTGTATTACTGATAATACATTGTGACTCCCACATTCACACTCATATCGGATTGTTTCCGATGTTTCATCAAAATTTGTTATTTTTGTTGAATCTTTCCCGCATTGCTCACAATATAGCGTAATTGGATAAAAAGCCTCCCGCTCTTCTTCAAACGGTTCACTCGTTTTGAATTTCATTAATACGTCGTAGATTTCTTTTCTTCTTTTTAATGCTTGAAGTATATGTTGATTATATCTCCCAGTTTTATATTCTTCATGTTGATAAATAAACTCCACATCAATACCAAGAGTTTCTAATGATTTTTCAAATTCTTTTTCAAAATGCTCTGCATACGATTTATGGCAACCATATGGATCTGGAATATCACAATATGGCATACCAATATATTTCTCAAATGATGAATCAACGTTTTTTGGAACCTTTCTAAATCGGTCGTAGTCATCCCATGAAAATATAAATCGTGTCTTTTCCCCTAAATCTTGAAGTGCTCTTACAACAAAATAGGTCGTTATTATTTCTCGAAAATTACCTATATGAACAGACCCCGAAGGACTAATTCCGGATGCACATACAAACGTCTCTTTATTTGGATGTTTTTGAATAAGTTCATGCGCGATTTGATATGCCCAGTGCATATAATTCACCTCTTATTAATTTTTTATTTACTCATCCACTTCCTTTTCAAAACAAAAAAACTCTCGTCCTCAAGATTATTCATCTTGAGGACGAGAGTTGTTCACTTCGTGGTACCACCTCAGTTTATTAATATGTCACCATATTAATCTCTTCAGGTACGGCAATCATTTGCTTATACCCTATCTCTATAACGGGAGAACCCGTCGCATTATCCCTAAACAAGTTAGTTCCATGCACAGCTCCAAGTCTTTTTTCATTAAGGTTTTTACCCCTCCTTCTCAGCTACCGGAGTTCTCTGTATGCAATCATTCTTAACTACTCTTCTCTTCATTGCCATTTTTGTTATAAGTTATTTTCCATATAATAATTTATAATGTTATTGTTGTCAAATTTTTCCGAACTAAAAGGTTTGCTACTACTTCCATCGAATATATAGGTTAGCTTTATAGAAAGGAGAAAAATACATTGTTAGGAAAATTAGAATTAGTTATCGATGCTAAAGCAAACTTAGGAGAAGGCCCTTGCTGGGATGAACAGAAATACCTACTATACTGGGTTGATATTCTAGAAAAAAAGCTATTTATATATAATCCTATTACAAATATAAATCGTGAAATTTCATTAGACCAACAAATTGGATCTGTCGTTCCAGATGCATCCGGCAGAGTTATATTAGCAATGGAGTGTGATTTCTATTCTCTTAATCTTGAAACAGAGGAATTAAAACTTATTCATAATCCGGAGTCTCACCTGCCAGAAAATCGCTTTAACGACGGAAAGTGCGATCCCGCTGATCGCTTTTGGGCTGGCACTACCGATTTATATGGAGTCAGTGCAGCTGGTTCTTTATATTTCTTGGATACTGATTTTAGTGTAAAAAAACAATTAGAACATGTAAATACGTCCAATGGTTTAGCCTGGTCACCCGACCAGAAGTATCTTTATTTCATTGACACACCTACTAAAAAAGTCACTCGTTTTGATTATGATATACACACTGGAACAATTAGTAACCCAATAGATATCATTATTATTCCTAATAGTGAAGGATTACCTGATGGAATGACAATTGATGAGGAAGGCTGTTTGTGGATTGCACATTGGGGCGGTGCTAAAATCACAAGATGGAATCCAATGACTGGCGAAAAAATTCTAACAGTTCCTGTTCCGGCACTCAATGTAACTTCCTGTACATTTGGAGGACCTGACTTAACAGAATTATATATTACTACTGCCAGAACACGAACGAACCAAGATCAATTGGAAGTTTATCCATATGCTGGTGGCGTATTCCGAATAAAAACACAGGTTAAAGGGTGTCCAACTTATCAGTTTAACAGTACTTCAACAGAAGTCCCCTTCCTCAAGCACGTGTAGGGCATAGCCCAGGTGATAAGGAGGGGGCATTCACTCATAAGAAATCGCAGGCAAAAAAATGAATCGAATAGAGTACATTAGATAAGGAAAAAAAGTATCATGACTTTTGTTATGAAGAATCGCTTTCAAAATTCTCCCTCCTTATTTTTTTATTTTAATAAACATCCATTTACCTTCAAAATATTCCGTACTTTCGGTTTGGATTTCGCATTATTAATGGGCAAAAAAAAGCCTACCACTTAATCATATTTACAGTGGTAGGCTTTAGATATACTTTTATATGTTTTAAAAGAAGGGACAATCTATTTGATCAATAAATTCCCAAGGTTTATTTTCTACACATTCGGCGGGTCCTTTCTGTTCCATCGACACTTTTCTAAGAGGATTTACTTCAATTTTAAACATAGAAGTAGGTTCAATATACATGGAAAAAACATGGCTGCTAGGTAAAGTTTTAGATACATCAATATCGCCTACTTGTTTAAACAATTGCTGGGCACCGTATAAAAAAAATTTTGTTTCATCAGATTGCTTATTAATCCATGCGATCATTTCAGAAGATACAGATTTATTTAAATAGATTTTTACCCGATCACCACGCTTATACCGCTTACGCCCCATACTCACACCAACTAACTAATTGTTAAATTTGTAAATCCCAATTCTTTTTGTTTATGTTCTCTATACCGTGGGGAACATGTGTAAACTAATAATCCACGTGCATTTGTAAATAGAGGGTTATCTACAAATATTACATTTTTTAAACGACCTTTTTGTTTTAAAATAAGTTGCAAACTGTTTTTAATGATGACAGCGCCCCCGCCATATATAAATACATACGGATCATCTTTCATATCATCAATTTTATTAATAATATCCGTTGCAACTCGTGCAGCTAATCCTAGAAATGCTTGTTGTGACTCTTCTACTAGCATTGCATGCCTTGGGTGTTTCTCATTTAAATATATTTGATTAAACTCTGTAATACTATCTATTGTTTTTGTCGGATGCTTCCGATTCCATCTTGTAATAATCTGCAATAAAGTTTCTTTAACTCCATAGGACAATCCTTTACTTAATTGCGGTCTAAAATTCACTCCAAACGAAACAACTTCCTCAGTTGTACCCGCACCAATATCAAAAGATAATAATGTTTTATCCACAAAATCAATCTCAGTAATGGCGTCTTTTTCACTTTCAACTTTATGTTTTAAGATATTACCTTCTTCATCGTATACGATCCCCCAAGTACCAGATGCTCCTTCAGGTAAACATTTACAGAACTCAATGGATACATTTATCGTTACATCTCTTCCATTTGGGTAATGAAAAATAACTTTATGATTTCCCATATAACGTTTAGCATTTTCCGCCGCTATTTCTTGCGTAATGGTTTGCATTGGAAGAGCAACTGATAAATCGTAGCGAATATTCATATGATCTAATTTCGGACTATGACGCATAGCACTAATTGCTAAACCTGATAAAATCGTTAGAACCATTAATTCATCTGTAGATTTATTAGACTTCTTCTCTACTTCTGTCCCTTTTAGCTGATCATTGATAACCTTTTGCCCAACAATGTAACGTACATTATTTAACATGAGAGATGGTGAATTTATAGTTACATCAATATGATTTTCCACTTCAGATATCGGTACATCTTCTTCATCCAATAAACCTGTCGGTTCCCCAATATATAGTGAATATATACTTGGAATATAAATCGGATTTTGGCCTTTCACCATTAATTTTAAACCGTTATTTCCAGCGTCTGCACCCGCTTTTAAAAGTATGGACATATTTACCCCCCAATTTAATCTGACATCCCTTCCAAATATATGCAAATAATAACTTTAACATTCAAACCAAATAGAAATCTTTTTCCTTTCTGTTTTTTAATATTTATTTCTAAACTGAGAAATAAATAATTAACTTTCATAAATTTATCTATTTGTGTAAAATGTATTTGACATTACTCCCTGTCATTTTTATACTATTACGTGTAAAGAGTTTTTTACACTTATAAAGAGGTGAATACGATGAATCAGAATAAGTTTATTTTCGTAGTTATTGTACTATCATTACTTGGAATACTGGCCTATAGTGCATATAAATATATGACCGAAGGAACTATTCTCGGAGGGACTATTTTTGTGTGCTCCTTAATAATTAGTTATTTAATAAATCATATGACATGGGGAGATCCAAACGGCGTGTCAGAAGAAAGTCAAGATGAAATGGGACAACAAATTACATATAAAAGTTTTAAAATTGGATATTTTGTATTAGTCGTTATTATGTTTATTTTATTGATTTGGTCAGAAGGATTTTCTACCTTATATTCGCTTGATAATATTCATAATCTCCCTTTATTTATAGCACTTTGTTCTTCATTCATTGTTATTCCACTTGTAGAATTCGTTGTTTCGAAGCGATATCAATAAAAGTATACATAATAGGAGAAGGCATTCCCTTACATAGGAATGCCTTCTCTTTCTTCTTCATATTTTTTACAGTAAGCTTTTTTGCTATAATTATTTACTTTTCTAATGATAAATATAAAACAAGCTGCCTTCCAATTGGGCCCATTCTTCTTTGACCTCTATCTTCAAATCCTACTTTTAAATACAGCTTTTGAGCAGTAATATTTTTTTCATTTACAGCTAGTACAATTTCATTTTTATTCGGAAAATAGGATGCTACAAAGTCATGTAATAATGCTAATCCTTTTTTGGCATACCCTTTTCCTTGTTTCTCGTAATTGATAGAAAAGGCAACTAAAAGTAAAGCATTGGGATTATCTGTGTATTCCGCTACCCTCGTTCCTGATTGCAATGCGAAAATTCCTACTGGTGTATGATTCGCTAAAATAACAACAACATTTCGAGTTGTGTCTTTTTTAGCTTTTTCAAGCAAGTCACTTGGTTTTGCTGTAAATTGAATTTGTTCACTAGGTAAAATAAATGCGTCTATAATTTCTTTATATTTTTCATCATATGGAATAAGCTGAATATCTTCTGTTTGCAAATTCATTTTTATTTCCCCTTCTCTTCTAATTACTAACTTAAACCTTGTTGTGACTTAGAACGTACTTTTCCATCTAAAAAGGTAATCTCAGCAAAGGATTGTGGTGGATTTCCTTTCCAGGCAAAAGTTTGTTTATAGTTTGATGAATTTTCATTACCTTGATTTATAAGTAAATCCCCTTCAAATCCTATTAATTCTTTTACTTCGTTATATGTCATTCCTTCATTTATTTGTGAGAAAATATTCATATCAATTGTTTCTCTCTTCTTTTTTTCTATGACAGTTGAAGAAGTTGTTGTTTGTTTCTTTATTTCTTTCTTTTTATCACACGCTGTCATACCAAAAACCACACACAGACTAAGACTATAAACTATGAGTGCGCTTTTATTTTTCATCATTACAACTATCTCTGGTTTAAAAACGATACCCAAGCACATCTAAATGTAATATATCGCAGAGAAACCAGGATAAACCTCCTTCTTTGTTATGTTTTTTATTCATCATTTTCAGATGGTTTTATATAGTTTTATACACGGTGGATCTGTCGTAACTTCCTAATTTTTATTAAACCATATATCCCTTTTTGATAAACTGAATATGAATAATTAACAAAAACATCTCGCGCCATATAGCACGAGATGTTTTTGTTATCTTTTAAGATGATTATTTGATTGATCTTCTTGTTCTTTTCTTAATTCATTCTCTTCATCTTTTGGTAACTGTTTGTCGTTTTCTTTAATCGGATTCGTTTCTTTATTTTCAATCATATCATTTGGTACTTGTGGCATAACACGTCCAACAATTGCAGCAAGTTCATCAAGAATTCCTTCGCCAGCTTTTCCGTGCTTAATTTGATTCCCCATTCGCTTTAATCGTTCATACGTATCAACATCCGCTACAACAACTGCATTTGCACCATTTGGATCATGTTTTAAGCTTTCAGCGACAGAATACTTGATTGATTCTACACGAGTTCGATCCAGTTTTGCCTTTACATCAATGCCAACAACAGCATATTTTCCAATAACAACTGCGGTCGCATCTTTTACACCTGGTATACTAGAAGCTAAAGAAGCTAAATGATCTGCCACTTTTTCATTCGGTTTTGTTTTATCTTTTGTATAGCTAACATTTCGCATAGATACATTTTTTTGTTCTGGTTTTTCATGAGCATTCTCTTTTTTTCCTACACTACACCCTGTGATAGCAAAACAAATCATAAACATATATATAAGGATTTTCATCATTTTCACCACTTTATCATTGATGTTTAATCATAAATCTTTTCGACAGCCTGCATTTTTTTCACTTTTTCTTCTGTTCCATCATTGGCATTAATAAAAACTTGATATGTATCTTTTCCTAATGTACCAATAAATTCATAACATAGCACTTCCTTATGCACATCATTTACAACAATCGCTTGACGTTCTTCCATCACTTTTACATCTGGATTGATTTTCTTTCTTGCATCAGCAGCCGTTAATTTTGCAGTTGGAATGGTCCGCTTTTGATGAGATGCTAAATATTCTTTTGCTGAAAAACCAACAATTGATCCATCATCTAAAGCAATTTTCATTTGAATTGCTTCTGGATAAATACGAACATTATTTTCATTTACAACATACGTAAATACACCAATGTTATCATATTGTGAACTATCATAGAGCTCCATATTAGTAAACTTATGGTCCTTTAAGAAAGTTAACCCTTTACTTCCTGCGTCATTCAAACTAATTTTTTGTTCCTTAATTTCACGGTTATTCATTACCCAGATTGGATATCCACCCTTTTCGGTAATATCCATATAAAATTCATTCTTTGTTTCAGAATCTTGAATTTTCACACTATAAAAAGATTCTTTAGCACCTTTTCCACTTTTCTCAACTTCTACTTTTTCATTACCTTTTAAATTTAAAAACGATTTTGCGATTTTTGCCGCTTCATCTTTTGAAATCGCTTTACCTTTTGCCTCAAAGCCGCCTTTTTTCGCCTTTTGCATGCTTGTAAAAGTCGGTCCAAAATTCGTTGAAGCATATGATGTTACATTTTTTTCAACTGTTTTAAGTCCATCAATGATTGTGTTATCCGCTGGATCTTCATTTGACGCAAGTGCAAGTTCTACATCCATCCAACGTAAATTATTTTTTAAAACAAGATGTTGCACTTTCCGAAGTTCATCTTGAATATCAGCTGCATTAGAATATAAATTTTGCAATGCTTTATATTCTTGATTATTTAAAGGTTCTTTCTCTAAATCACGAATTGCAGTGCGATAACTAAAATCACCAATATTCGCTAAAAATTCCTCGGTTTTATTAAACGGCATTAATGTTAAAGGTAATTGTCCTACATCAGAACGAGCTTCCGATGTTAAACGCCACACATCCGCTAATGCCGGTGATAAAGATGTACGTGAATTCATTGCCAGTGTTGTTCCGATTTTATCGTGTAATAAATCAACCTCATACGCTAAATCATGAAACGCACGCTGATAGCTGTTTTCTGCTCGAATTAACACCGCATTTTTTTCTTGGTGTTCTTTATAACCCCAATACCCTGTTCCAACTACGCCGATTGTTAACAATACAATTACGATACCTCTTAACATTTCTTCACCTCCGCTCTATTTACAGAAAATATGTTTGCCGATTTTTTTAATTTGTGGTCGACTCCAAATCCATTTACTCGTGGCAGTATCTGGATTGAAATAATACAGTGCATTTCCAGTAGGATCCCAACCATTAATAGCATCTAATACAGCTTTTTTCGCCGTTTCATTTGGCGTTAAATAAATTTGTCCATCAGCAACTGCTGTAAATGCACGTGGTTCAAAAATCACTCCAGATACTGTATTCGGGAATGATGCACTTGTCACACGATTCAAAATAACTGCCGCAACTGCAACTTGCCCTAAATATGGTTCACCACGGGATTCACCATAAACTGCGTTCGCCATTAATTGAATATCATTTTGTGAATAACCATTTGGCACATTTGTACCTTTATTTTGGGCTGGCTTATTACTTTGTCCACCCGTGTTCCCTTTATTAGCAGTTGATTTCTCATACTTTGTCGCTTTTACAAGCATCTGCTTCGCCTTAGCCCCCGCTAAGCCATCTACAGGTAAACCGAACTTTTGTTGAAAATTCCTTAGTGCCCAATATGTACCCCAGCCAAATACACCATCTACTTTTCCCGTATAAAATCCGTTATATTTCAATCGGGACTGTAATTCAATAACATCCTCTCCAGAGGCACCTCTTTGAATTACTTGATTAGAAAAGGCTTGGACATTTCTCGTTTGCCCACTACTAACAAATACAGATATACCGATTAAGACAAACAAAATCAGTATTTTAAAAATAACTGTATGACGCATATGTTCCCTCCTTATTTGCAGTGATGATTTCATGGTTATGTTTTGTAAATAAAACGCTTTTATGTAAGGAAGACAAAAAAATCCAAACTTATATGATTTAGACTGCATGTACACAATAAGGAAAACGAATAAAAGGAGTTTATTATGAAGCGTATTTTTGCATGTTTCGTATTAGGAATTGTATTTGTTACAACATATTGCAATACATATACTCATTCATCAGTTGTTCACGCACAACCACCATATGCAAAATGGGGTAACCTTGCGGTAGAAAAAACGAAAGAAAACTATCCAAAAGCGCAAATTATTGATTACCTTCATATTGGAAGAAAACCGAAGACAGTAAATATAACAACTGAAAAATTTAAATTATGGCTGCGTGAAGATGGAAAGGAGTATGGTGTTTTTGTTGATGTAGAGTTTGATACAAGAACGGAGAAGTTTTTGAAAATTACATTTCAAAAAAGCAGTAGATAATGTTCAATTAACCAAGATTTTACAAGCTTTTACAGGATTTTATTTCCCCACCTATCTTCTGTTGTTTCTTTGATTCTTGACATTAGAATCTTATTGTCAGCGAATAGCGGGATTAAAAAAGAGGAAATCATCTCGATTCCCTCTTTTTTATTACTATTTAACTTTCACTTCTTGCTTAACTATACGCTCCTTCTATTTATGTATGATTAACGTTCTCTTGTAAATGATTTATAAATAATTTTAATGGTACTAACCCACGCTTTGGCATTTGACTACTCACTACTGCCACAAGTTCTAACTGTGGAACAATGATAATATATTGCCCACCATATCCCATTGCAAAGTACATACAATACGGTATGTGAAATCTTTCATTGTCTAATACCCACCAGTGATAACCATATGCTCCAACATGCTCATATGTTAAAAAAACAGCCTTACTCGATTGTTCAATCCAACTTGAGGATACAATCTTTTCTCCACTCCAGAATCCATTTTGCAAATATAATAGTCCTAGTTTTAATAAATCATCGGCCTTCATTTTCATACCAAACCCACCGACATGAATTCCTTGTGGATCTTGTTGCCACTCATATTCGGTAATTTGTAAAGGATTAAATAAATATTCCTTTGCAAACTGCTCCGTTGTCTTTCCGGTAGCAACTTGTAGTATATAACTTAACAGATGTGAAGAGCCTGAATTATAATTCATTTTTGCCCCTATCTCTTCCATTAACGGCTTCTGCAAAATATAATTTATCCAATTATCTGATTCCACGAAATCATTTGGAAATACAACTCCATTTCCAAATTCCTTCCACTCTTCACCAGTTGTCATTGTTAACAAGTGATAAATGGTTAATTCCTTCTTTTCTTTCGGTACATTGGGAATCCATTTTGCTATAGGTGTATGTATATCATTTATATAGCCTTTATCTATTGCTATACCGAGTAAAATCGATACGATACTTTTAGTGATAGAATTAATTTTATATAAATTGTGTGCGCATTCTTTTGTTTTATAATATTTTGTTGTTAACTCACCTTGTTGATATACGAGAAATGCATTCACTTTCTTTTTCATAAATTGATTTTCCAACTTGTAAAAATCCAATATGTATTCCTCCAAATGTATACTGTTCTTGTCTGTTTTTACTATTCTACTCAAATCAAATAAATATTTCTATTTCTATGTACTTTCTAAGAAAATATCCAATTTCACGTGTGGCAAACATATACTATAGATATAAGACATGGTCACTCATACTAAGTAGTTCCGTTTTCGTGGAAAAACACTTAATAACATACGAATTAGCATATCAATTAACATACGAATTGGTATGCTTTTTTCGTTGATGTAACAATATTTTCAAGGAAAACAAGTAAAAAATAACATAAAAAATAGCATACCAAATAACAGCGTGACAATAGTCATTGTCATTGTTTGAATTATGGTGTTAATTTTATTGTTACATGCTATGTTATTTCTAAACTCTTTTGAAAAAAAAGAGAAAGGTTATTGTAAATTTATGTTAAAATATATATAAAGATTGTGAGAATTTGTACTTAAACTGATGAGTCAGATTAGTTGAATAGGGATTGGTTAAGTTATTCTGTCTTTATGTTAAACTTTAGAAGTTATTCAGCAACGGTAAAAAGGGAGAGAAAGTAATGTTACAATCACTGATTTTTGATATGGATGGAACTCTATTTCAAACAGAAAAAATTCTAGAATTATCACTTGATGATACTTTTAACCATTTACGGTCACTAAATTTATGGGATACAGTAACCCCCATTGATAAATACCGTGAAATTATGGGGGTACCTTTACCAAAAGTTTGGGAAGCTTTGTTACCTAATCATTCCCATGAAGTAAGAGAACAAACGGATGCTTATTTTCTGGAAAGATTAGTTGAAAACATAAAAAGTGGGAAAGGTGCTTTATATCCTAATGTAAAGGAAGTTTTCCGTTATTTAAAAGAAAATAATTGTTCAATTTACATAGCGAGTAATGGTTTAACGGAATATTTACAAGCAATTGTGAGTTATTATAATTTGGATAATTGGGTTACTGAAACATTTAGTATTCAACAAATACAAACGCTCGATAAAGGAGATTTAGTTAAAACAATTATAAAAAAATATGACATAAAAAAGGCAGCGGTAGTTGGAGACCGTCTATCTGATATAAATGCAGCTAAAAATAATGGTTTACTTGCAATTGGATGTAATTTTGATTTTGCACAAGAAGATGAACTTGCTCAGGCTGATTTGGTAATAAATGACTTAATGGAGTTAAAAACAATATTGCCTGAAATGAAAATAGTTTACTAAACTAACGGGTGCTTTAACTGAATAAGCGAAATAATAAATCAACGCTCAGAATGATATATGTCTGGGCGTTGATTTATAATGTGAATTACCGTGTTATTAGATATCTTTTTTACACATAATTACAAAGAAAAAAAGTACACCACACTTCAATAAGTGATGTACTAGCAATTATATAATCTTTACTTTATAACTTCGTCCGCACATTCCAAAGTTCTGGGAAAAAGCGTTGATCAAGAACACGTTTTAAATAAGAAACACCAGATGATCCACCTGTTCCCATTTTATGTCCAATAATACGTTCTACTGTTTTCATATGGCGGAATCGCCACTGCTGAAGCCAATCTTCAATATCGATTAACTTTTCTGCAAGTTGATATAAATCCCAATATTTCTTCACATCACCATATACCTCTAACCATGCTGCTTCAACTGTCGCATCTTCTTCATAAGGCTGTGTAATATCACGATTTAAAACATTTGGATTGATTGGGAACCCTTCTTTTACAAGTGCCTGAATTGCAACATCATAAAGACTTGGCGAATGAAGCGCTTTATGCAAGCGAGCATGTAACTCTGGATCTTTTTCATAAATTTTTAATGCATGGGGTGTTTTATAACCAAGCGCATACTCAATCATACGGTATTGATAGGACTGAAATCCCGATGCTTGACCGAGAGAATCACGAAATTCAATATATTCAGATGGTGTAAGCGTTGCAAGAATATCCCAAGATTGAATAATTTGCGATTGAATTTTTGAAACGCGCGCAAGCATTTTAAAAGCTGGAGCCAGCCTATCATTTTGAATAGATTCAATCGCTGCGTTAAGTTCATGTAAAATGAGTTTCATCCACAGTTCACTTGCTTGGTGAATAATAATAAACAACATTTCATCATGATGATCAGATAACCTTTTTTGACTTCCTAGCAAACTATCTAATTGTAAGTACTCTCCGTATGTCATATTTTCTTTAAAATCCGTATGAATTCCCTTTTCCATAATTACTTTTTCATTTTCTTTCATAAAAATGAACACCCCTTCTATGCATCATCTGCTTGCTCTTATAGTGGTCTTATTACAGCTCGAACTGGACTCCCATCCGCATCTGTCAATGCAAGTGGCAGGGCAATCAGTTCATAATCTCCGTCTTGTACATGGTCTAATACAACATTTTCTAAAATATGAATACCATATTTAAATAATTGGTGATGCGCCGCTAATTCTTTATCATCTAGCGGATCTACAGAAGGTACATCTACCCCAATTAATCGAATGCCTTTTTCCGAAAGAAATGGTGCAATATCAGCACGTAAATACGGAATTACTTGCGGGAATTCCTGTGCATTCCCATGCGAAGAAGTCCGAAGTAATAACCTCCCTACCCCATCTAAAGGGAATTTTTCTAATTCTTTTGCGCCAATACTTTCGATACCTGATACATCTATAATTCGAGCTTTACCAACATAGACGTTAACATCTAAATCTAGTACCTTTTTTCCGTTATTATCAAAATGAAATGGCGCATCAATATGCGTACCCGTATGAATACTCATCGTTAATTTTCCAACATTAACAGATCCGCTTTGTTCTTTTGCCCATGATACTTCGTATGAAAATGGCGTATCTCCTGGCCATGTCGCAATATCATTATTTAATGGTTGTGAAATATCAATCCAATCAGATTCCTTCATCGCTTATGCCACAACCTCTCGCTTATTTTCAAACTTTTTATATTCTTCATCTTTCATGATTTTCTTCAAGATTTGCACAGATTTCCACACTTCTGCGTACGTGTTATATAAAGCAACTGGCGCAAGACGAACTCCATTTGGTGCACGGAAATCAGGAATAACTTCATTTGCTTTTAAAGCTTTACAGATACGTGCAGCTTCTGGATGCTCTAAATATATATGCCCTCCGCGTTTTTCATCTTCTAATGGATTCCCAATTGTAAATCCCATCCCCTTCAATTCATGGTTGATTAAATTTAGCATATAGCGAGTAATATGTAATGATTTTTCTCGCAATCTTTCAATGCCAGCCTCTTTGAAAATCTCAAGGGAGCCAATTAATGGCGCTGTACTTAACACGTGAGGTGTCCCAATTTGATATGCCCCGGCATGCTCAGCTGCTGTTAATGTATGTTCCATATCAAATTGCTTATCTTTTCTTGAACTAAACCAACCAGAAAGCCCTGGAAGACGATTGAAATGTTTTTTGTTTACATATAATCCAGCAACACCACCAGGTCCTGCATTTAAATATTTATAATTACACCATACTGCGAAATCAACACCCCACCCTTTAAAATCATGCGGAATTGAACCGATAGAATGGCATAAATCAAAACCAATATAGATACCACGCTTGTGCGCTTCAGCTGTTAATCGCTTCATATCAAGAATTTGTCCACTTCGATATAGCACTGCCGGCAATAAAATTAACGCAATATCATCAGTCATCGCATCAATAATATCTTCCTCTTGCAGCGTTCTACCATCCCGACTCTTCACTCGTACAAGATGTTCATCTGGATCTAGTCCTTTTAAACGAATTTGACTTTGCAGGGCATAAATATCCGATGGAAACGTTAATTCATCCGCAAGAATCTTTGTACGAATTCCTTTCGGTTCATAAAATGTTGCAATAACTTGATGAATGTTGGTTGTCGTAGAACCGGTTACAATTACTTCTTCAGATAAAGCACCAACAAGTGGAGCTGTTAACTCACCTAATCGTTCTGAAAGAAAAAACCAAGGATGTTCCCCTTCTGTCCATCCATCAATACCATACTCTTTCCATGAATTTAGCATAGTAAGTAAAGACTTTTCTGCTCTTTTCGAAAGTAATCCCAGTGAATTACCATCTAAATATATTGTATCTGCTTTCTTATAAAATTCTTTTTGAAATTCGGCAAGTTCATCACGCTTATCACACTTAATCGCATACTCATAAGATGGTTCAAATGGATCTTGATACATTCTTTCACCTTCTCTTAATTTTCTTTTTATTCTAACTAGTTGAAATATAACACTATAACTGACATGACGTCAATGATATTATGTCAGTTGACTTTTTGCATTCGCTTCTACTAGAATAAAGTTATATTTTCAGATATTTCAGTATAAAGAGGTGTTATTTTTGGAAAAAGATTTTCTTTCATCAAGACAACAACGATCAGTAGAAACGAGAAATAAATTATTAAAATCCGCCCACAATGTTTTTTTAGAAAACGGATTTCACAAAACAACAATCTCTCAAATTATTAAACACGCTGAAACTGGTTATGGTACGGCATATGTTTATTTTAAAAATAAAGACGATCTCCTCATTGTCCTTATGGAAGATGTTATGAATCGTTTTTACAAAATCGCTGAACGTTCCTTTTTTCCTAAAACAAAAAAAGAAGCCCACAGTATGATTGAGAATCAAGTGCGAGCTTTTTTACAACTAACTGAAGAAGAAAGAAATATATTACAAGTCGTTGAAGAGGCTATCGGTGCGTCAAAAGAAGTTCGACAAAAGTGGAATGACATTCGAGAACGTTTTATGAATCGAATTATGCAAGATATCACCTATTCTCAAGAAAATGGATTAGCACGAAATGAGTTAAACAAAGCAATTGTGGCACGTGGTTGGTTTTATATGAATGAGATGTTTCTGTGGGAGATTGTCCGAAATGAGATCGATGTAAATCTAGAGGAGGTTGTTTGTACATTAACAGAGCTGTATACGGCAGGCTTATATAAAAATGAATAGCACACTCTCGTCTCTATGAAGAAAGTGTGCTATTTAATCGTTTATAGAAATATTTCTTCTGGATATGGTAATGCTAGCTTTGGTCTTTCCTGTGATGAAAAGTATTGAAGTTTTAACGATTCTCCATCTATCGCTCTCAACTCTCCTCCAACTCCCTCACATTCAAACACAACAACGATATATTCCACTTGATCTCCATTTGAATATGTATGACGGAAGTCTTTCCCTCCAAAAATCCCTTTTATTTCTTTCACTTGTACTCGTAAACCTGTTTCTTCCCACACTTCGCGAACAATAGCATCTTCTGGCGTTTCACCAGGTTCAATTGCCCCGGCAGGAAGACTCCAATACTCCCCACCAGGATATTGGAACAAGATCTCTCCTAACTCATTTTTAATGATTGCGGCGACACTTGGCATGAAAATGAGACCAGAACCTACTTTTTCACGGATTTTTTTGTAGTATGTAGAAATAGACATGTTCATTCTCCTTATATATTATATTTCCTGTGTGGTTATATTATTGCAATCTACTCACAATCCCCAAAATAAACTTATACTCATTTCGCCTCTTTTTTACTCTCTTAAAT
Source organism: Bacillus sp. FSL K6-0042 (assembly GCF_038006685.1). Classification (NCBI taxonomy): domain Bacteria; kingdom Bacillati; phylum Bacillota; class Bacilli; order Caryophanales; family Bacillaceae; genus Bacillus; species Bacillus sp. FSL K6-0042. The sequence continues at coordinate 583,078 of NZ_JBBOVS010000001.1, read as the reverse complement.
CCTTCTTTAGAATCAAAAATCAAACAAGTTTTTCTAAACCAAACTCGTAAATAGCATGATTCAAAATAAATAGGTTTCACAACTCCTTTTTGCTCAAACTCTGTTCCATCTTCTCGTTCTATTTCTGTTCGAACCAACCATTTATTTCCGATTCCGGCTTCTATGTACTTCACTTACAACTCCCCTTATATGAAATACTTGCATCTCCCTTAGGAAATGTTGTTCTAAGCATTCTACTATTTCCCTGGTAAGCGCATGATTTGACAGATTCCCCTTTATTTCTCCCTTACTAAAGTTAGAGAAGGGAAAAAGTTTTATAATGCCGAATAACTCAAAAATAAGTAAATATTTTCTTTAGAGAGGTATATATGTTATGAATAATCAATTTACTACTTTATTGAGTGAAATGACTTTTTTAGAAAGACAATTTAAATTTCGGAATCCAGATGCTGTTCTCTATCATCCTGGACATTACACTGAATTAAATGAACAAATTATCACATTATTTCACGAGGAAAGCTTTAAAACCATTATGATTCCCAGTGTACATAATACATTTTTAAATGCAAATGAGTTTACCTTTCATAAAGAACTCCTAGTTCAATCAGGAATTCCTGAAGAACTCGTTATTCCAATAACAGGAGAAGCTAATACCGCTAATGATGTTATAAAAAACGCAATGCTTCTTCTATCAAAAACAACAGAAAACAAAAATATTTTATTAGCAGGTAAGACCTTTTTTATGAAAAGATTCTTGCTTATAGCGACTGCGTTTGCTACGAATGACATGACTATCGATGTTCTTCCATTACAAGATCATAGAAATCTTACGAAAGATACATGGTACTTAACGGATACCGGTAAAAAAAGGGTGTTGAATGAATATCATATGATTTCCCAATTCCTTAAACAAAATTACCTTTAAATTGTATAGGAGGAGTATTACTGCCCGTAAAAGCCCGAATGGTCGGGCTAATAATCAGTGGGGGGATGAAAAAAACCACACTGATTAAAGTTTCACTTTATCATGTTAATCATTTTAAACTAATTTCCCTTCTCTATAGAAATTATTTCATTCTACTATTTCCCCGGTAAGCGCATATTCCGACAGAACATGTATCTACATACAAAAGAAGTAGATTTTCCGAAATCTACTTCTTTACAACTGGAACCGTTGCATTCGTTTATAAAACGTACTGCTTGGGACATTAAATAACTTTGCCACAAGTGATACATTTCCCTATCATCCTATCATTATTATATGCAGGTACCTCCATCTGACCTCTAAATCCGTACTGCAATAAATCATCTCCCGTTTCTTCATTGTTGGAGATTCATTTTTAAGAGCTCGTGCGAGGAAATATAATTTTATTATAAAACTCCATAAAAGCGTTTCCAATAAAATCAGGAAGATGATACAAACATGTTAACAATTCGAATATTTTAATGAACACTTTTATATTTTCTATATATCACTAAATTTTGCGCAATAGAACTCACTGCAATAAAAACCCATAACCATTTCATCGGATGATGATTCAAAAAGAATATGATACTTCCAATAATCAAAAATACAGATGATAGCATACTAATAAATAATTTCGTTCTTAATTGCAAGCTTCTCTCCCTCCTACTTTATTATTAAGTTTTTGAACGCATAGAAATCTTTATATATAATTTTATAAAGCATTATCCATTAAATCTTCCCATAATAATAGTGTTATAGTATTTATCATCCGCAAGTCTTTTATCATTTTTTAATATTCCTTCTATTTCAAAACCAAGTCTTTCATACAATTTAATGGCTTTACCGTTCGTTTCTAAAACATTCAAAGTCATTTTTTTAATACCATTAGCGTCAGCCCAAGACATAGACTCTTTTAAAAGATTTTTCCCAATCCCATATCCCCAAAACTCTTTTAATACGCATACTCCAAATTCTACTTTATGAGTGAATCTCTTTAAATACACTCCCTCACATCTTGAAAATCCAACAATTCGATTATTGACTTCCGCAACCAAAAATAAGTTTCTTGGCTTGTCAGTATCATCTTTTATAATATGTTCAAATCCTGATGTGCCTATAAATGCTTCACCTTTTTCTCTGTCTAAATTTTCAGTCTCTCCATCAATCTGTAATCTTAACTCAGATAATTCTTTTGCATCTTTATCCATTGCAGATCTAATAGTATAAATTATCCCATTTACATCAAACGCTTGTTTGTTAATAATCATAATATACTCCTTTTATATTAAATTGATTTAGAAAAATAAAACAGGTAACGACCTTAGTAATTTACTGCAATTCTACCAAATAACCTCCACCGATTTGTTCCGTAAGATATTGTCCTAAATGGTAAATCTCGACAATCTTAGTTTATCATAGGTTCCATCAGTTAAGAATAAGTAGCTATCTGTAACCATCTTTCTCTTAACGATAACAGTAGTAGCTATTACCTCTATCTAAAAAAATGTTTTATTGCTTCAAGCTGAATTTTATGATTACATTCGTCACAGCAATATTTCCCTTTCTGATTTTTCTTAAATTGCTTATATTTTTCAGTTCCTTCATATACCCGAAATACATTTTTACAACAAAAACAAATAACCTCATAAAATATCATGTACTTTCCCCTCCTTAGGGTGATACGTTACTTTTGAATTGCCCGCTCAAAGATCGTGATAAGTTCTTTAGTGCAATCTTTAACGTTAAGATCGGAATTTCTCATTAGCTCCAGGTTAAACCCGTCGATGGCATGCCTGATTGTTAACGCCATCACCCTTAAGGACAGTGCGGAAAACTCTCGAAACACTTCTTCTTGCATGCCTAAACGTAGAAAATTTTCAATGGGAAGAAAAATAGTTTCATCATGGTCTGCTGCAAACCGAAGTTTCCCTTCATCTGTTCTTTCATTCGAAACAATTTCTATAACAGCGAATACATGCTTTCGATTTTCATCTATAAATTTCAGATTGGATTCAATATACGTTTGAAGCACTCCTTTTGGGGACGTTTGAGTTCCAATTTGCGGACAAATAAAGGACTGGCAAGCTATATAGTAATCAATAACAAATGTATATAAAGAAACAATATCTACGCTTGACGATGTGATGTAAGAGAATAATAGATTTTCTACACGTAAATCGTTATGATGTAAGAAAAAAGAAAGTGAGCGGAAAATGAGTAAAATCGCGATTATTACAGGTGCATCCAGTGGATTTGGACTTTTAACTACCATTGAGCTTGCAAAAAAAGAATATTTCGTCATCGCTACAATGCGTAATCTTAATAAACAAATGGAATTATTATCTCAAGCTACTGCATTACACTTACAGAAAAATATCAAAATTCATCAACTAGATGTAACAGATCAAAAATCTATACATAAATTTCAATTATTTTTAAAAGAATTAAATCGAATTGACCTTCTCGTCAATAACGCAGGATATGCAAGCGGTGGATTTATAGAGGAAATTTCGGTAGGAGAATATCGTAGACAATTTGAGACAAATGTATTTGGAGCAATATCAATAACTCAAATTGTATTACCTTATATGCGAAAACAAAAAAGCGGAAAAATCATTAACGTGAGCAGTATTAGTGGTCAAGTTGGATTCCCAGGGTTATCTCCATATGTTTCTTCAAAATACGCATTAGAAGGTTGGAGCGAATCTCTTCGTCTAGAAGTAAAGCCATTCGGTATAGATGTTTCATTAGTCGAGCCAGGTTCTTATAATACAAATATTTGGGAAGTCGGAAAAGAGCTTGCAGAAAATTATTCAGAAGCTACCTCTCCCTATAAAGAGTATATGGATAAAATACAAGATCATATTAATAATGGTAATGATACATTTGGTAATCCAATAGATGTCGCTCAAAAGATTGTAGCGATTGCTGAATCAAAAAATACAACGCTGCGATACCCGATTGGAAAAGGTGTGAAATTGATGATGGTTGCTAAAAAAATTCTTCCATGGAGAGTATGGGAGTTTCTTGTTTTGAGAAGTTTTAAGAAGATGTAATATAAAAAGACTACTGATAAATAAGAGTCGTTATACACATTGAAATTGTGATAACAACTCTTATTATCTAGCTCTTTTAACCAACAGGTTGGAATAAATAAATCATTAAATTAAATGTAATCATTAAACAAAATACTCCCAATAGGGAAATTACATATTCTTTTGACTCTTTATCAAATTTCCATTCCATATATGCCCGAAAAAGCTGTTGCATACCTGAAAATACAAATAATATATATACAACCTTTATATACTCTGAGGTGTAAATACAAACAAAGCCAGCCACTAAATAGACTATTATTATAATTCGCTCTCCCCATTTATGAAAACTATTAACAGGTCGATAGATGAAACCATTTTTCCGTGTAATCTTTAACTTTTTTCTTAGCAAGTTCTCCAACAGAAAAAATAAGACAACAATTATTATTAAAAACAACAACTTCTCCAAAAGTATTTCCTCCATTCTTAAAAATACATTCAATAAAAACTATGTGTAATACATAGCTCATTTTTCTTTTTATAAGAAAACGTAACTTCTGAAGACATCGATTTTACATGTAATGGACTACGCATCTTCATTCAATCTCATTTGTACATATTCTTGTATATTAGGGATATCTTTCGGATTATCCAACACTGTTTTTACCCAACAATCTCTTTCAAAACTTAATACTTTTATATCCCAACAACATGCAATTAATCCATGATGTGTAACATATTCAAACCTATTTGGCGTTTCATGCGAAGAAACATAAACATGGTGATTCAATTCGTTTTCATTTCCTCACCCCTTATTTTACTGATTGGAAGATCGCATTTTCTCTGGCTGATCACTTGGATATGTGGAATAAACACGATTTTCATAATCCCAACTAATCATTGTCGCACTATCTCGTCCAAGCTGATGATGAACATGCTTAAGTACATTTTGAACACATTTTGTTAATTCTTGCTCATTTTCATACATATCTTGATATAAATAAAGCGGGTTTTCATAACGACGTTCTCCACATTCTAGTACACCATCTGTTACCATTAGGATTCTATTTTTTCCTGTGCGTAACTCCCGAATACCCGATGAATAGCAAGGAACTGGTAAAGAAAATGTATTCACATGCCCAATCCATTCGTAAAAATGACGTTGATTCAGCATATACTGCCCTAATTTATGTAACTCCTCATGAAATAAATAAACAAGGCAATCCCCTATAGAAAACCACCAAATATAATTTTCTTTTCGTACACAAATTAAGCAAGCTGTTTCACCTTTCACTTGCTGACACGCCTGTTTGAATGAATTTGATTGAAAAAGTGCAAGTAAATGATTTTCAACAGATCGAAATACCGTTTCAACAGGCTCTTCTAATAAAACTTTTATATTTTCATATTCATTTTTTATTGTATGTACTACTAAAGCGACACTTTCTGCACTATTGTGTCCATCTAATATCATCGCAAATTCCCAGTTTCCATTTGACCAAACGAATGCACCGTCTTCATTCTTCTTTGCGCCTGCACTCGTATTTCCACCATATCTACCAAGCACTATCTCACCATGTTGCTGAACTGAAATTTCCCCTAAATACATTTCGTCACTACCAACCCATGAATATTGTGTATTACTTGTTGTATGCATACTCATTCACCATATATGTTCGTATTCTTTCACATAGTTTTTGTATTTGTTCTGCTTGTCCATATGGTGCACCTTCCCAATTTGCTACCTTAGTTGGTGACCAAAATTCCTTCGGTGTATTTGGATAACGTGGAATTATATGCATGTGCATATGATTTACTCCATTACCAGAAACGAAAGCATATATATGTTCCGCGCCCTCACATTCTTTTAACGCCCGGCTTACTCTACTTATAATTAACCCAAAAGTTTTCGCCTCTTCTTCCGTTAGCTCTGCCAGTCCAGGCGTATGCCTCTTTATATCAATCATTATATATCCAAGATACGTCTTATCCTCTTCCCAATGAACATGCCCTACATATACGAGGTCATCTTCATAGATTGCCCCGCCTGGCACCTTAATTTCTCCTTTATGTTTCTGGCATATAAAACAGCGTTCTTCAAAGTGGCTTTGTGTAGACATTTGCATCCCTCTATTCCTTAAATTTACCATTTATAATATCACAAAACGAATGATTAGTGAGATTTTTTAGAAATATCACAATTATATACCTTAATTATTTCGAATAGGAATGTAAATGTTATTTATCTCCTTATTTTTTAATGAGTCCCCTTTAAATATAGATGGGCATTTATTATAGAAGAAGCACTGTTTTATTAAAGGAGGAACAAAACATATGCACCCACATTGGAATTCTCATATAAACTATCCACCAAGCCCCTATCCAAACCACAATGTACGAACTACATCACCAAGCCCTCATGATTCTCATTACATGATGCAACGAATGACGAATCTTGAAAACCAACTGGCAAAATTAATTGCATTAATTGAAGAAAACAATCAATTAATCAAATCGATGGAACAACAACAAAATCAATTTTGCGCACCCACTGGAGGTTCGGTAATTGTTCGTATGTAATAAAGTGAAACTTTAATCAGAACAAAAAACACGCATCGTAATCAACATACTCACATACGAAGCGTGTTTTTTGTTCAACCCCTTTTTTTCCTATGAAATCCTTGCGTAATCCGATCTAATACAATCGCAATGACTACAATAGCTAGTCCAGCCTCAAACCCCATTCCAATGTTAACCTGTGTTACAGAACGATATACATCTACCCCAAGTCCTGGTGCACCTACAAGTGAAGCTGTAACAACCATCGATAAAGATAACATGATGCTTTGATTTACGCCGGCCATAATTGTTCCCGTTGCGAGAGGTAACTGAACTTTAAATAGCTTTTGCGATGTAGTTGAACCAAATGCATTTGCAGCTTCAATTAAATCTTCTGGTACTTGCCTAATCCCTAAATCAGTAAAACGAATCGTTGGTGGCATCGCAAAAATAACAGAAGCGATAATACCAGGAACAACACCTACTCCGAAGAATGTAATCGCTGGAATTAAGTATACAAATGCTGGCATTGTTTGCATAAAATCTAATGTTGGCCTCAATATTTTTGAAAACCGCTCATTTTGAGATGCTAAAATGCCGATTGGGATTCCAACAATGATGGAAATAATGACTGATGTAAGAACAAGCGCTAATGTTTGCATCGTTTGTCCCCAGTAGTTAATGTTTAGAATAAATAATAAGCCGATTAACGCAAATACCACTAAAGATATTTTCCTTGTTGTATACCAAACGAGAAAACATACGATTATGATCATTAAAAACGCTGGAATCAATGTTAAAAAATTAGTAAGCAAATCAACAAAACCACCAATGACGTATGAAAACCCTCTAAACAGTCCTTCAAAATGCGCATATAAACTCGTAACAAATGCATCGACCCATTCACCTAAAGGAATACGCGGAATACTATTCACCGTCATTCACCTCTTCCTCAATATTTCCTGCAAGGGCTTGAATGACACTTTCTCGTTTTATGATGCCTCTTAACCTTTTCTTTTCATCAATGACTGGTAATGGAAGCTTCATTTCCGCCATTTTCGCATACGTTTCTTCCAATAATGTATCTAAATATACGTGCGGAATATCCTTCAGCAGTAAATCTGCGATTGGCCATTGTTTTTGAACAGCTTTACTTGCATCATCAGCCGTTAAAATACCTAAAAATTCGTGTTTTTTATTTACAACATATACGGTAGATACCCCTGCATTTCTCATAATTTGCAGGGCCACTCGAGGGCCGCGGTCAATCAATAATGTTTCTGGTCTTTTTAAAATAGATTCAGCCGTAATCACTTTTCCTAAATTCACATCCGCAACGAATTTCTCTACGAATTCATTAGCTGGGCTTATCATAATTTCTTCTGGCGTTCCAATTTGCACAATTTCTCCGTCTTTCATTAATGCGATACGATCCCCAATTCGAAGTGCTTCATCTAAATCATGTGTAATAAAAATAATCGTTTTTTCCATCTTATCCTGCAGCTCTAACAATTCATCCTGCATTTCTTTTCGAATGAGTGGATCTAATGCGCTAAATGACTCGTCCATAAGTAGGACATCTGGGTCGTTTGTAAGAGCTCTTGCAATACCGACACGTTGCTGCATTCCGCCGCTTAGTTGCCCTGGATAATTATTTTTATGATGATCTAATCCAACTAATTTAAGTGATTCTAGAGCCTTCGCTTCTCTTTCTTCTACCGGAACCCCTTGTATTTCTAATCCATAGGCAACATTTTGCAAGACAGTACGATGTGGGAATAGCGCAAACTTTTGAAAAACCATACTCATTTTCGTTCTTCTGACTTTCCTAAGCGCCTCTTTCCCCATCGTTGCGATGTCTTCTCCATCTATGTATATATGACCTGATGTTGGTTTTATTAATTGGTTTAACATCCGAACTAGAGTCGACTTCCCACTTCCTGACAACCCCATAATTACAAATATTTCTCCTGTATATACTTCAAACGTTGCCTTTTTCACCCCAACGTTCATTCCTGTTTCTTTCAATATTTCTGATTTACTTTTTCCTTCTTTTAATAACGCAACTGCTCTTTGAGGATTTTTTCCAAATACTTTTATTACGTTTTCAACACGTACTTTTGTATTTTCCATACAACGACTCCTTTTCTGCCTATCTATTCACATAGTGTAACAATTTTAAACAGAAATATTACATAAAGAGGCCTTTTTTAAAATTCTTGTTTCCGTTCATAATAAGAAGGTTCACTTATAGATTTATTCATAAAAGCAACGCTATACAAAACGATAAAAAAATTTCTATTTATGAAACGGGAGGATTTAATGAAACGGAAAATTTGGCTTATAAGCATTTTGTTATTTATCAGTATGATTATTACCTCTTGTAATGCCACAAATGCAAATACAAAAGGAAAAATTAAACTTGGTGTAACAAGTTGGAAGGAAAATATTGCGGCTGCAAATATATGGAAAGTTTTATTAGAAGAAAAAGGCTATAAAGTTGAACTCATGTATTTAGAAAAAGCTGCCATTTGGACTGGTGTTGCTCGCGGCGATGTAGATGCAAACTTAGAAGTATGGCTCCCTGTTACTGATAAACCATTAAATGATCGGTATAAAAATGACATTGTTTTAAAATCGAAATGGTATGAGGGAACTGGACTTGGGTTAGTCGTTCCTTCTTATATGAAAGACATTAACAGTATCGAGGATTTAAATAACCATAAGGATGAATTGGGTAATAAGATTGTCGGAATTGAGCCTGGTAGTAGCCTTATGAATTTAACAGATAAAGCAATGAAAGAATATGATATAAAGCTAAAACTTGTCCAATCTTCAGAAGCGGCAATGATGAGTGAGCTAAAAAAGGCATATACGCAAAAGAAACCCATCGTTGTAACGCTTTGGAATCCACACTGGGGCTTTTCAGAATTTGATTTAAAATATTTAAAAGACCCTAAGAAAGTATATGGTGAAAAAGATGACATTTATTACTCTGTACGAAAAGGTTTTGAAAAAGATTACCCTGATATTGTAAAACATTTCGATAGATGGAAAATGAATGATGAACAGCTTGGTACATTAATGGTTATGTTAAATAAAACGAAGGATCCCGAAGAGGCTGCTCGAAAATGGATTAAAAAGAACCAAGCATTAGTAAATGAGTGGATAAACGATTAATTTATTACGCAAAAATAGGCCAAGGAACCCAATGTTCTCTGGCCTATTTTAAGTTATTTTTTTTCAATAACAGCATCGACAATACCATATATTTTCGCTTCTTCCGCAGTCATAAAGTAGTCTCTTTCTGTATCAAGAGCTATCTTTTCAATTGGCTGACCTGTTCGATCTGATATGATTTTGTTAATATCGTGTTTTAACTTTAATATTCGTTTCGCAGTTATTTCAATCTCCGTTGCTTGCCCTTTCGCTCCGCCAAGCGGCTGATGGATCATAATTTCACTATTTGGAAGCGCAAACCTTTTTCCTTTTGCTCCAGCGAGTAACAATAATGCTCCAAATGACGCTGCAAATCCCATACAAAGCGTTTGAACATCTGGTTTAATAAGGTTCATTGTATCCAATATCGCAAAACCTGCTGTAGTCGAACCACCTGGGCTATTAATATAAAGAAAAATATCTTTTTCCGCATCTTCTGCTTCTAAAAATAATAACTGTGCCACTACACTACTTGCAACTTGATCATTAATTTCTGATCCAATCATAACAATGCGATCTTTTAACAGTCTTGAATATATATCATAGGAGCGCTCTCCTAATTTTGTTTGTTCTACAACATACGGAATTGCATTCATCATAATCCCTCCATCTACTTTTTAAGCTGCGCATAGCATATAACCGTAAGAAGAAGGTGTTTTTGTATTGAATAATAACACAGGCTGCTTAGATGACAGATGTGTAAAGTCGATTGTTCGAAGAAGTTTTGTTAACAATTCTGGTTTTTGTTCACGAATAGCTGTTACAACTACTTCAACATCTTCCTCCTGTCCGGCTAATTCAATCTCCTCTTCTTCACTTACTGTTTTCAATTTATTTCTACTACGAAACAGTGAAGCCTTCACTGCACCTTCTGATATTGAACATACTTTCGCAATATCTGATAGACTATATTGAAAAACATCCTTTAATAAGAAAATGATGGATTGCTGTACATTTAATAAAGACAAAACTTTCTCCACCATCTCATGCAAATCAGCAATTTTTTCATGTGGTTCTTCAAATGTAATCTCCTGCTCTAATTTCTTCTTAGCTGATTTTGCTTTCATTTGATCGAGCCATTGATTTCGAGCAATTATATATAGAAGCGTAATACAAACATCTTTATGTTCTACACCTATATATTTTTGAAGTACTTTACAAACCGTTTCTTGGGCCAGGTCTTCCCCATCCCATTTGCTTTTTGTTAAAAACGTACAGTACCTTTTTAACTCCGCATAATTTTCAATGATAAAGTTTATATTTGAATGATTCATATCGATATGATTCTTTAACATTTGAGTTACTTTTGTGCACAAAATAACCACTCCTTTTCAGCGCTTACTTAATAAACGATTTTACCGATAAAAAAGTTACGGGTTTGATAAAAAAATTTATAACGTTTATGATTACGAAAGTGGGGTCATAAATATGTTATGTAGAATTTTACATGAGGAGGCAACAATATGCCAAAATTAACCGTTATTGGTAGTGGAACATTTGATGTAAAAGAAGGAACAAAGTTAGCACTAGCACTTGAAGATAATGGTATCCATATTCTTCACCGCTGCGGTGGAAAAGCGCGTTGTACCACTTGCCGTGTAGAAATCATGGCTGGAGATTTTTGTGAACCTACACATGTTGAGAAGAATGCGATTACTGAAAAAGGCATTGAAGATCATTTGCGATTATCATGTCAAATGCGTGTACATACTGACCTCACCGTTCGTCCCATATTAACAGTTGAAAATTCAGGATTAGATGCTGGGCCACGGCCTGCGGAATAACTTTGGGAGAATTATAATGAACTTAAAACGTTTAGCTGGTGAATATGCCGCTGATTTTATAAAAGATGGGATGAAAATCGGACTTGGCACTGGTTCCACTGTATATTGGACGATACAAAAATTAGGGCACCTAGTTAGCGAAGGTTTAACGATTCAAGCTGTACCAACATCAATCGAAACTGAGAAATTGGCAAAACAACTGTCTATCCCTTTAATCTCTTTAAGTGAAATAGATTCTCTTGACCTTACGATTGATGGTGCAGATGAGATTAACCCAGATTTACAGTTAATTAAAGGTGGAGGTGGTGCCCTTCTTCGGGAAAAGATAGTTGCTGTGTCTTCCCAAAAACTTATCATAATCGCTGATGAATCGAAACTTGTAACGAATTTAGGTATCTTTCCTCTTCCTATTGAAATCGTACCGTTCGCTTGGGAGCAAACTGCAAAACGAATTCAATCCTTTGGTTGCCAGACGATTTTACGTATCCAAAACAATCAACCATTTATAACAGATAACGGCAATATGATCTTAGATTGTGTTTTTCCAAACCAAATAACCAACCCAATTGAAACTCATCAGCAGTTAAAAATAGTAACTGGTGTGATTGAAACTGGTTTATTTATTAATATGGTAAATAAAGCGATTATTGCAACTGAAAAAGGAATAAAAGTATTATGACAAAACTAAAGGGCATGAGCCCTCGTACAATACCGAGCCCATGCCCTTTAGTTTTGACTAATGAAGTAACCTGTCTAACTTTTTTGAGATCACTTCACTAATAGCGACTTACTTAACTAATTTAGCTAATTCACATTGCAATCTATATTCTTCTAATTCCCAAATCTTATTTAGAATTCGTTCTTTACAGCATTCCATACCAATATCCATATCATAATCAGCAGGGTCAACACATGCACTGGATTCAGTTAAAATAAATCCATTTGGCAATTTCGCAACTACGACTGTACATTTGCCATGAAATTCTTCTACTGTCCATTGAGTTTTTTCTAAAATATTATCAATATCCTGTTGAGTTACCGTATTATCCATTATTCAACAACCTCCCAATCTTCTGCTAACATATCAGTTGGTAAAGCTAACCAAGGAGCAAAATTTTCTTGTACTGTTTTCATTGCAATATATGCAACATATGAGACATTATGTCCTCTATGCTTGTTTTATAAAGACCACGACACTAATACACCGTTGACCGTCTATATGAATTCCATTGTACATATACCCCTTTATGAAATCCGAAGCCTTTTATACTTTTCGAAACATTAATTCACAAAGCATACCCATTCCAACTCCAATTGTATAAGCTAATAAATCACTCCACAAAAACCCATACCCTAATACAAGTCCCCCTAAAGTCGTTGCACGAATATTATCTATCCAATCCGCATGATATAATTGACTGATTTCAATACCATAACAAAATAGTAAACTTAAAAACGCGAGCTTTTTAGTCTTCATTTTATGAAACAGGAATCCAACTCCAATAAAAATCATGAGAGCCCACAGTGCATCCCCTAAATAATCATTCAATAGATCTGGTAAAACATACGCGAACTTTCTTGATCCCAAACCTAAGATAATTACTATTATAGTTAATACCGCATACAGTAGTCTATTTCGTTTATAACTCATTTTTAAATCCTCTCTTATCACAACAAACTTTTTACAAAACCTGTGCTTTTTTCAACATACCCTATATTTTTATAAAATTGGTGTGCATGTTTTCTTTCCTCACGATTCCCACTATTTTAAGCAAATCGAATCTATCCCTTGTCCCATCGCCCATTTCTCTGCTGTTTCTATTAATCTTTTTCCTATTCCTTGATTTCGAAACTCTTCATCTACTACTAATGCGATAATGCGAGCGTATATTCCATCTTCAGTGTAAAGTATGCCTGTACATAAGCCAATCATTCCAATAACACGCTCATTTTCTTCTGCTACCAACGTATAGTAATCTGGGTGAGAAAAAATATTTTGAAGTCTTACTTTCATTTTTTCTACAGTTGTTGGATAACCAAGATGATTCATTAATACAGTTAAATCATCTAAATGTGCCTTTCTGATTTCCACACTCCACCCTCCCCCACTAGTCAAAACATGATTGACACCTATATCATCATTAGCTTATTTTTCATATAACACTTGAAAATCAGTGACAAGTGAAACGATTTTCCCGTTCTCATCAAATCCCCAATAGGAAGGATAAAAGCCATCACCATAACCTGAACGGAATATAATAATATTACTTTCTGTTTCCTCACATACTACACAATTCCCCCACTCATCATCATGTTCTGTTAGTACGTCATCTATTAGATCATCATACAAACTAATAAATTCTTCTCCTAATTCTTGTTGTAGTCTATCTTCTATTTCTTCTAATTTATCAATTGCTTCAACATCTGCAAAACATCCTAGACCCGTATCAACTGGGTAGCCAAAAATATATCCTTCCTCTAGTTCACTTACATTCTGCCCTGGTTTTGTTGCCATCTTCCACTCTGTCACTTTTGACTCTGATAATTTTAATTCAGCACCAGCAATTACACCATCTTCCTCGTTCCACCAAGTAACAATTGGATATGTTCCGGGCTGAATTGTTTGCTCGAAAGAATTTTTATTAAAAATAAGAGGATCACAAGCAACCATTTTACCTGAAGTAACTTTTAAATGGTCTAATACTTCAGGACGTAGGACCTCACTATTCGATTTAGATAATTCATGTAACAGCTTTGACATAATGTTTCTCTTCCTTTCATTTTCTTATTAGTAGACTTTACTAAATAGAGGATACATCGATCCAGTCTCTTGTTTATAGTAAAATAGACAAAATTCACGTGTTATTTCATCCAATTCGAAATATGAGGACCAATGTACTTACCGATTTTCTCAACTTCATTCATTATACGGCTGATTCCAATTTCAGTCGTAAACCAATTTTCCTTAGTTATTCCATACCTGTCGATTACAGATGAGACGAAGAACTCAGTTTCTTTTGGAAACTCGGCTTGATAGCATAATAATGCCCGGCGCGAGTGCCCCGCTTTACAGACAATGATAACTTTTTTAGGTTCTATACCTGTATTTTGTAAAACTTCCAACGATAAACGTGCATTTTCCAAAGTATGTTGTGCTTGATCTTCTTTTAAAATCGCTTCTTCAGGCACTCCATTTGCAATGCCAATATTTCTTAAAAAATCCCATTCAGTCGTTCCTACGTGTGGTTTATATCCGCCAGATGGAAGTATGTAGGGTGCTAAACCCTGTTTATACAACGAAGTAGCTTTTTCCATGAGTTGAGGATGATTAGCACCAGGAATTAAAATTACATCTGCTGGAGAAATTTCAGTTTCAACAAAAATAAAATTGGTAATGCAATCGAATGGATAAGACATCATCTATTCCTCTCCCAAAATCTCTTTCTGCTTCTTTTTCGAAAAAGATTGCAAAACTAAATCATAAGACCAATCTATCATTTGATTTATTACCTCTGTTAACAAATAGAGTTGATTTTTTATAATTTTTCTAGGAAAGCCGATATATACAACTTCCCTAGAATTTAAGCTGAGAAATCATCAATAATTTCTACCACTACAATTTTTCCGTTAATCAACAGCTCTGGAAGCTCGTTTTTTACATTACCCTTCCAATATTCTTTAGCTTGTTCAATTTTTCGAGAGAAAGGAACACCATCTTCCTTTGGTAAAAGATTTCCATCCCCCAAAAAAGAATTCCCAATAACTCGAAGTTTAACAATCTGCAAAACTTTCCGATTATAAGAATCAAATAATTCTTTCCATTTCAAAGCATCTTCATAGCTTTTCGCAGCGTATAAGCAAGACAATCTTGAAGGATATTCAGGATATTCTTGTAGTCTAACCATTTCTACTATTACTTCTCTAATAGCTCTGATTGTTTGGTCTACATACTTAATAGCTACTTCGGCATTTTCTTTATTCATGTTCAAACCTTCATTTGTATAATGATCTTGTAAAATCTGAATAAAGTCTTCGCCTTTAGAATTCAATTGTTCCCTCTCAAAAAAGAAGCGATATAAGGTATTGTTTTGATTCTTGTCAAAGTTAATTATCTGCCCAAGAATCATTTTTTTCCTAGTAACAATGTGATAAACATACAATTCGTTCTCTTTCATGGTCTGTCTCCTATTGGTCTTCATCATATTGACTATATTATGTAATTCCCATCACTCTTGTCCGTAAAGAATAGTTAGTTTCAGTTTCTTTATTCATCAGTGGATCAATCACAAATATTTTATTATGAATTCTCATACATGTAGCATTCCATCCGTCTGGAGAATCTTCAGTTGCTTTTCTTTTTGAAAGACAGCATGTACGTGTTACTTCCATAATATAATTATGTAGTACTTATAAACGTTTCTCTAAAAAATGTTGACTATACCCTTTAGGGTGATCTTCAACTACCCCAAACTCCCTGTAACCATGTTTCTTATAAAATTCAGGTGCTTGAAAACTAAATGAATCAAGTAATATAAGTCTACAGTTTTTCTCTTTGGCAATTTCTTCGATTTTATTTACTAGTTGACTACCATATCCTTCATGACGTACTGACTCATCCACCCATAAAAAATCAATATGAAGGTGATAGAAATATATTGTGCCTGTTATGCCCCCAAATATTTTGCTAACATCGTCTTTTAATAGAAAACTTATATGTTCTAATGGGCTTTTTACCTCATCTGGTAGTATAGACATATTGTATTGGATTACTTTATTTTTAATGTACTCGCTGTCTTTTGAATTATTTTGTTGTATAATTTTCAAGTCTATTCTCCTTTCTCATCACTATATATAGCATTCTATATATTTTTTATACAAACATTGTAGTGTTTCTTTCATTCTTATATCTGCTTCTTGATTTTCATAACGATTTGGTAACTTCATTCCTCCAATCACATAAAGCAATGGTTTTTCATAAAATGTTCCTAGTATACCGATATTTATAACAGCTGTAGGTAACCCACCTGTCATATGGGCTAAGTCGTACCCTGGTATTCCTTCATATTGTCCTTGTTGTCTCACCATTTCATTTATAATTGGTTCCCATAGCACCGGATTCAATTCATATCCTTGGAATATACGAATTAAAAGTTTAAGAACTTGTTTTAATTCCCCAACATTTTTCATATCCCTTGGGTCTTTCGTAATATAAATCTTTGAAAAAGAACATTGAATTCTCCTATTTACTTCTTCCCATCCCCCGCAAAAGTTGACAACAGATTGTGCAATACAATTGTCATGACATGCAATCATTACTTCTACAGCACTTTTGAGTGTTAATACGGTTCTTCTTTGTAGATGTGGATATATTTCTTTACTATCTTCTTTCGGATTAAATACGATATTTGCGATTTCATCACTCCAGCGAACTTGATTCTCTTCAACCATTTTAGCTACAGCAAATCCAATTGCAACCTTTGCGGCAGACGCTAGTGGAACCAATAAATCATCATTATATAAAGCGACTATATTTTGGCTTTCTGCCGAATAAGCAACTATACCTACTTGACCTGATTTTATCTCCTTTATTTTCTTGATTACTTCCTCCATTTGTACGCCTCTTCTCGATTTCGTTTTTATCCCTCTCAGTATTTCGATAATACGAATCAAAAATCCTTTTATGAGGTTAACAAATGCATTCTCCTATTTTTGTTCCAACTCTACTGGTAAAACATAGCCGCCATTTTCTTTCTGAAGTTCTACTACTTTCACAACAGCATTAGCATTTATGGTTCCGTATATATGTGGATAGTTTTGACCATTAGAAGCCAATTCATATTTTATCTCCGCCTCAACTAACGACGGATTAATTACAAGTAATACTAACTCCACTTCAGTACTAAAATGCTTTTCTGCCACTTGAAGAGATTGTTCTAAAAAAGAACAATGAATAAACCCTTCTTGCATCAGTGAAGCTTCCATTATGTTTCCTTTTGCTTTTGCTACTTCCCATGCACTTTTTCCCATTACCTTTGTAATCATAGTCAATCTCCTTCTTCCCTACTTTATAGAAACAATAAAAGGATTTTCCCGCTCGTTACGGGATAACGCCACATGCCCATCAACCTCAGATTTTAAAATGCTCACAAAACGAAATTATTTTGCTTTTTGACTTATCAATTAAGGAGGTTGCAACCACTAAAACCCCATCTTCTTAAGCTTAGTTTTTCCTTGAATCCCTAAAAAAGCGACTATATAGTTGTGCCAACGAGATTTACTTTTTCGTTGTAATTCTTTAGAAAACAATTGTAGCTCATCAAAAATCGATATATTCATACCAAAAACGCCATCCTTTCTGTATATTTCTACAAAAAGAATAGCATTTTTTATTATTCAGTGGAATTTTTCGTGAATAAGGCTGTCCAAAGTCCAGAGACACCAAATACTTTATTCGATTGTTTTATCTCTTTCATTCTACGTATTTCTACTTCAGAAAAATCTTTAAAGATGGCTCTAAGTTTTTTATCTGTAAAACCTAATCCACCTTTAAGACTTTGCAGTTTGTATACTTCCCAATCCGTTATGTCTGCTCCACCTAATTCTCCACCTTGAACAAAACAAGTGATTGCAAAATAACCACCTGGTTTTAAAGCCTTTTTCACCAAATCTATATAACTCATTCTTCTGTGTGGAGCAATATGGTGAAAGCATCCTGAATCATATACAATATCGTATGTACCCTCTTCAATTTGTAAGTCAAAGATATTGTTATAAATAAAATTTATATTTACATTTTTTTCTTTTGCCCGTTCGGTTGCCCATTGAATTGATTCCTGTGATAGATCTACTGCATCAACTAAGCATCCTTTTTCAGCAAAGTAAATTGCATTCCTGCCTGGACCGCATCCGAGTTCAAGAACTTTTCCTGGATTAAGTAATTTTTTCTCGAAATAATTAACTAAGTTCTCATCTGGTTTATTAGTAAAAAAGGGAACTCCTTTTTCACGATTAGAATAAAAATCATCCCAAAATTGAGTTGGTTCACGCAATAACGAATCTAACATATCCAATAAATCTTCATAACTATTAATTGTTTCTTTCATAATAACCCCTTCTTTCCAATTAAATCTTATATTCTAATTGTACTAACAATTAGAATAATTCGTGTTTCACCGGGGTTAACAATGCTTTAAATTCAAATAAGTTTGAACTCTCTACATATGCCTATTTATGCTAATTTAACACGCATAAAGGCACCTGATTTTCCTTTTATATTATTTTAAAAGTATTTACCTTACTCTTTCTGAAAATCCAACCAAACAATTAGAAATACCCTTAGCATTAGAATTTGATTTCAACTTTTCAGAATTATCATTACAATCATTGCAATAATATTACAAATGGAGTAGCTATACCTTCTCAGTGAATAAAGATGTTTCTTTGGTAATTTACATAAATTCCATTACTAGTAGTAAGAAAATAAGCACATTCCTTATTTTTGCGGAGTGACGGGTTGCACTTTTAATTCTTTGATCCCTTCTTTTAATGTAACCGCATCTGTTTTTAATGTTTTCCAACTGTCTTTAGCTGCATTCAAGTTAGGTAGTAAGAATTTAAATTTATTTTGATCAGCTTTTTCAGATGCCTTATCAATAAACCCTAGAACCGATCCATATTGACGATCTAAATCACTCCATTGGTCGTACATAAAAGTAAGAGATTTCAGAGCATTATCAATCGCGCTATGCATCTGATCAATATTATTAAAGGCAACGCCAACTACACGATTTAATGTTAGTTTATAATCTACAGTCTGACGTAATTTTGCTAATTCAGGCTCTAACCAGCCTAATTTACTTCTTGCATCACCTATCATTATACCACCAGCAATCAATGTGGGAAGAAAGGGCACTTTTACCATTGTCAATCCTTTAGATTCTATGTCTTTCTGATAGTTTACTTGTCCTAAAACTTCATTTAGACGCTTTTGATCGGCCTCAACATCAGCACCTTGGTTTTTTAAAATCGACTGCAACTGATCTTTATCGCTTCCAAATGATCTAACATCTTGTCCAATATCTTCTTTTAACTTAGTTAATTCTTGTATTAATTTTTGTGCATGCTCTTGGTTTTGTTGAATTTCACCTCGTAAATCTGTAATCCCTTTCTTTAAAGTAGCTCCATTCCCGGAATTAATCGCCTCTACTAATGTTCCGTAATGATTGTCAAATTTTGCATCATATTCAATAATGTCTGTCAATGTATCTAAAAGCTGTTTTTTTACTTGCGTATTCCATGTAACAGCATGTGCTCTAGCATTCTTTTGATCTTGTACAATTTTACCAGGTAAATCTGCATACCCATTAATAATAATTCCTTCAAAATTCACATCTGGATTATTCATTAACAAATAAGAATATTCATTCATAGATTTTGCAAATACCCCAGCATCTTGCAAAGCTTTTTTCATCTGTTCTTCATTTGCTGAAAGAAACATATCTCCATTGTTAGTTTGCACAATTTCACTTGCAAAAGTTGCTACTGGTGTGACTGCATAAGTTGTTGTAATCGTTAAAAACGTCGATACAGCGAGTAGTTTGTAAGGGATTTTTTTCATTATTTCATATTCCTCCTATGCAGGTTTTGAGTATAAGTTCTATTCTTTTTTAAAAGTGAAATTAGTTCTGTATCTTTACGAATATCATCCCAACTTTGTTTCGTAGTATTTATAGTGAAAGGCGAAGTCTTTCATCAGACTCCGCCTTTTTGGTTTATGAGGAATTAATAATTTCTATACTAAAATTTAAAGATATAATCCTTGATTCAGAACCGATATTTCCTTATTTTTGCGGAGTAGCAGGTTCCACTTTTAATTCTTTTATTCCATCTTTTATTGTGACTGCATCTTCGTGTAATGTTTTCCAAAGATCTTTAGCTGTCTTCAAGGCAGGTTTTAAGTAGCTAAATTTATTTTGATCAGCTTTTCCAGCTGCCTTATCAATCTGTCGCAGTACCCCAGCATATTGATTATCTAAATCAGTCCATTGCGAGGACATATAAGTAAGAGCATTAATCGCATTATCAATCGCCTTATGCATCTGATCAGTATTATTATACGCAACTCCAACTACACGATTTAATGTTGTTTTAGAATCTACAGTCTTACGTATTTCTGCTACATACGGCTCTAACTTGCCTAAATTATCTCTTGCTGTACCTACTATTATACCACCAATCCACCATAGGCCAAAAACGCCAACCTTCATTGTTGTAAATCCATCAGATTCTAATTTTTTATAATAGTTTACTTGCCCCAAAACTTCATCTAGACGTTTCTGATCGTCCTCAAGCCCAGCTGTTTGGGTTTTTAAAATCGAGTACAATTGTTCTTTATTGCTTCCAAATGCTCTAACATCTTGTCCAACATTATCTTTTAACTTCGTTAATTCTGCTATTAAATTTTGTGCAGTCTTTTGGTTTTGTTGAATTTCAGTTCGTAAATCTGTAATCCCTTCTTTTAAAGTATCTCCATCCCCTGTATTAATCGCATCTATCATTGTGTCATAATAATTGTCAAACGTTGTATTGTATTCGACAATGCCTGTCAATGTATCTAAAAGCTGTCCTTTTACTTGCGTATCCCATGTAACAGCATGTGCTCTAGCATTCTTTTGGTCTTGTATAATTTTACCAGGTAAATCTGGATACCCATTAATAGTAATCCCTTCAAAATTAATATCTGGATTATTAATTAATAAATAAGAATATTCATTCATAGATTTTGCAAATACTCCAGCATCTTGCAAAGCTTTTTTCATCCCGTCTGTATTTGCAGAAAGAGACGTATCTCCATTGTTAGTTTGATTAATTTCACTTGCATAAGTTGCTACTGGTGAGACTACAGAAGTTGTTGTCAAAGCTAAAAGCGCCGATGCAGCAAGTATTTTGTAAGGGATTTTATTTAGCATTTCATATTCCTCCTATATAGGTTTTGATTTTTAGTTCTTTGTTTCTTGTGTAAAAGCGATGTCTTTCGAAATGAATTCTGCATCTTTATGAATATCACTCCAACTTTGTTTAGCAGCTTTTAAATCATCAAGTATTAAAGAAAGTTTATGTTCTTGCATAGAGTCGATATTATCATGTAAATCTGTATAATTGGCCCCCATTGTATTCCATTGTTTTTGGATATTTGTTAGAGACAGTATCGCTTGATCCACTGTTTGATATAGATCTGTCAAAGTTGCTTTCGCGTTCGTAAGCGAAATAACTGCTTGGCTAGCAAGGTCGGCTTTCGTACTTAATTGTCCGATTTTGTTAGAAATTGCGTTATAGGAGTCCATATTCTTAGACGCAATGACACCAGATGCTGTTCCTAAACCGATACCAGCTGCACCGAGAGCTGTAAGACCACCAATAACAGCTGGTGTTGCTGTACCGCCAGTCACAACAATTACTACCGTTCCTGCAATGGCTGCAGCAACTAAAATGAATGCTCCCAATCCACCACCAATTGACCATGCTAATACATTGTTAAAATGCTCTGTCTGAGTAGAACGTAGCTTCTCAATTTCAGCTTGAAGTTGTGGAATCAGGGCATTATTTCCGGCTAATAGTGCCGTTAATCCACCTTGTCCATCAACATTATTTTTAAACCCTGTAGAATTGTCATACAGTTTTGCTTTGAAGTCTTGTAACATCTTAATTACTTCTGTAACTTCTTGTGAATTTGTATTAATTGTAGTGATTAAATCATTTATTCCATCTTTTAACTCTGCTTTATCTTTCTTTTGTACAGCAGCTGCCAATGTATCGTAATAATTTTTAAATTCTTCATCGTAATTTACAATATTACGTGCTGTTTTTTGAATTTTCGGCTTTGCTGTGTCTAACCAATAATTCGCATTAATTCGTGACAGTTCCTGATTAAGGTGAATGCTTTTGAGTAATTCTGCTCCTTCTGAACCTAAATCAATACCGGATAAATTTACATTCGGTTGTTTAATCATTGTTTTTGCGTACAAATCCATTACAAGAATATTAGATCCTGTTTGAGTTAATGCTTTCTTCAGCCCTTCAGACCCTAATTCATAATTCCCTACTTTTTGTTCTTGGGCAGTCTGTTCTTGTGCAAGTACATGCATAGTGTTACCGTTAGTAGCAGTTATAACTGTTGCTAGAGTGGCTACAGCTAACACTTTAAATGGAAGTTTTTTCATAACTATTCTCCTTCTCAGTTTTTTGATAGATTCTTATAATCTTCATATTATTTTTATTAAATTCTTAATATTAAAACTTATTAACTTGTTCTCCAAGGTAACTTGTTACATTTTTTAATTGTCTTAATGTATCTTTTTGAGACTGCTGGTCAGTTGTATCAACATTAGTAGATAATTTTGTAATATTATTTTTGATTAGATTCAAATCTTCTTTATAGCGTTTTAGTAGGTCAAGTTCTACATCTACTTGATTTGCAAATGTATGTAAATCATTTTGCGTAATAAGAAGCATTGATTTTTGTAAATCTGCTACTGTTAGGTTTTTTGTTAACTCATAAAACTTTTGGTTTTGTGTCTCTAAATCATCTAAATGTGCTCGTTGCTCTGCTGTTAGTTTATTTACTTCAGCAAAGGCACTATATGTTTTTTTAATTTGTTTAGGGTCAATAACTTTCGTAAGGTCATACTCTTTCGTTTTTGCAACTGCAGCTGCAGCTATTTCAGCTTGTTTACTTTTCTCAATTGCTTCACGAGCTGCTTTTTTAGCCGATTCAATCTCTAGAGCAGATTTACCTTTTTCTGTCGCTTCTTGCTCTGCTTTTTTCTCTGCTTCTAAAATAGAGTTGTTAATTTCTTTTCCTTTGTTATACGCTGCTACCGCTGTTTGAGCAGCAGGTTCAATGATATTTTTTGAAAGATCATAGACTTCTTTGAATATAACAAACCCTTGTTCATTTAAAGCTCCTGGTAACAATGCGATTTGTTGTAAATCATTTTGAATTGATTTTTGGGTATTTAGTAATTCATTTTTTAGCTGGTCGATTTTCCCTGTTCCATCTGAACTTAGGGCAACCTGCGCTTTTGTCACATCAGTATCGAGATCTTTAAGTTTTTTATCAAGCTGTAATTTAAGATCTGTTAATTCATTAATCTGACGTTGCACGTTTTCTTGGTTTGTCGTAGCTTTATCTTGAAGAACTTCTAGTCTATCCACAAACCCTTCTTTATCTTCTTTATTGTCTACAAACCCTTTTAATGCTGAGTAATAGCTATTAAATTGAGTTACAAATCCTTTACTTTTTGCATTTAATAGAATTAATTTTGGATAAAGTTCCGATGACCATTCGTTCATATCTTTCTTGATTAGGGATTGGTTCGTATTTAAAGCTGGGACTTCCTCTAGCTGTACATTAGGACTCATTAAAGCTTGATCTATATATGTTTGGATTAATTTAGATTGTGCACCTAATTTTCGTAATGATGAGGAAATATCCGTATTCTCTTGTTGCGTTTCTGCCTGAACGATAGGCGTTGCGAGAGTATTGATAGGAATAACTGCCCCAGTAACAATTGATGTTATTAGAAATCCTTTAATTATTTTATTTTTCATTCCGTACACCTCTTTACTATTGTCTTTTTACAATCTTATTCATACATCTTGAACGACCAAGCGCTAGGCTCTCTCCTTGCATACACTTGAGGATGGAGAATTCTTTCGGATAGAGTGTTAAACTCTGGTTATTATTTACTTCTCATAGAATGTAAGGACCTTACTTCCCCCTCATTTAAACACTATGTTTTTAATAAGTAAACAACAAAATTTTATTATTTGTATTTAACAATTCAGATATTTTATATTCATAATAGAAAAAAATTATATTAAAAAAAGTTAAATATTGTTAATCACTTCACTAAGTGAAATAATTATACTATGATAATTAAACCTACAATATAGTGATTTTCATTAATCTATATTAATCTCTTACTAGAAAATGTTTTTAATATAATTTAATGGTACTTCATATGCAATTTCACTTTATTTGGAAATGCAAAATTACATATAAATATAGTCATATCAACAATAAATAACTCATACTATTATTATCTTATGAATAGTAATTTGATTTTCCATAAATATTACAGGGGAAATTTTCTTCTAGGGGTTCAGCCGAGATATACACATTACCTTAACTAAGAAAATTAAAAAACGAATTTAAAGGGGCCCTTACGTTGAATACATGTACTCAACGTAAAGGCGGATTATGTAAAATGACAATAAAGTTATTTAATGTAGTGTAGTGCTATCCTAAGGGGAAGTAAAAAATCCCTCTTAGTAATAGCACTATTTTTATACCGTAAACAGTTGTTTTTTATCTTTTAAAACACTTACAGAAAATTAGTTTTTTAAGTCTTAACGGGGGCCCGCCCCATGAAGAAGATCAAAAAAAGACAATAGTCCGAATATCGACAAGTTAATAGGAAAACTAGAACAGAAATCGAACACAAATAAATGTAATCACTTGTTTACAAAAAGTAATTTATTGATTACAATAAATGTAAGCAAG
Source organism: Bacillus sp. FSL K6-0042 (assembly GCF_038006685.1). Classification (NCBI taxonomy): domain Bacteria; kingdom Bacillati; phylum Bacillota; class Bacilli; order Caryophanales; family Bacillaceae; genus Bacillus; species Bacillus sp. FSL K6-0042. The sequence continues at coordinate 557,950 of NZ_JBBOVS010000001.1, read as the reverse complement.
TGATTACATTGGAGGTATTTATTTTTGATCAAAAATCGAATTAAGATTTTAAGAGCAGAAAGAAATTGGACACAGGAAACTTTGGCAGAAAAAGTTGGTATTTCAAGACAAGCTGTAATATCAATAGAAAAATATAAATACACGCCTTCTCTTGAACTTGCATTTAAAATAGCAAAAGCATTGGATGTAAGTATAGTAGATGTATTTTTATTTGAGGAGGAGGAAGAACAATGACTATTAATTTTTTTGGTTTAGCTGTAATGATTATTTTAGGATTTTTCGTATGGAAAAACGATCACATAAGAAGAGAGCGGCAAACATCTTACAAAAATGATGAAAGATGGCAACTGATTTTGATTAAAGCGAATAATGTTACTATCAAATTCTATAAATTAATTTCGTTGTTAGTTTTATTAGGCTTTTTTCTTGGAACAGTAGTTGACATAAACATTAAAGTTGCATTATCCAATACTTTACTTATTATAGCTTTGGTTATAATGTCACGGCATATAGTAGAGTATTTTGCTATAAAATATTACGACAAAAGAATATAGTTTATCGTGAAATGAGAAGGAATGAACAAACTCAAAATTTATAAAAGGGGGCCCGCCCCATCGCTATCAAGCTAACAAAGCAAAATACCCCCTAATCGGAGCCGAATCTCTCTTATAGTTAGGAAATTCGGCTCATTTTATGTCCACATCTGTTTCAATTAATTCAACATCGTTAGATGTTGAATCCCCCGCAAGCTTTAATGCTTCTTGAAAAAACTTCTCCGAGTTGACATTTTTAGTTCTTTTGTCATAAACAGAATCCCAAGGAATACCTGTTGCTTGTGCGTGTTTTACAGGGTCATATTTTTGCCCCGTTTTAAGAATCATATAAAGGATTTTGGCAATCTTTCCACACATATGCCCAATTGCTGTTTTTCCATTCATTTTACGCTCTACAAGACGATGATAATAGGAGCTGAATACGGACGGTTGCTTTTTCATCGCAATGATAATCATCGCCATTTGAAAGAGAACGCGACGTGCATCTCGAACGCCACTAAAGGTCATTCTCGTACCCTTTACTGATGTCCCTGATTGTTTATTTTCAGCCGAAACACCAAGATATTTTTTGAACTCTTTATATGTATTAAATCGTTCAACATCACCAATGGCTCCGATAAGGGTACAAGCCCAATTATCGCTCATGAAAGGGAAAGAGTATAATAACTCTGTATAAGGGTGAGGTTTAATACCTTTACTTGTATTTCCGTGAAGTAGTTCTTGGATGTGATTGTCAATCCCTTTAATACTTTCTTCAATTCGTAACGCTTCTTCAATTACCCAATTTTGCCTTCCAACTAAATGAGGGACATCAATTGTTATAGACTTTGCTGTTACGTCTGCTAGTGCCTTAGACGCCTTCGTAGCTATTCGCTTTGCCCCAGATTCAATCATTATTTCCTCGATCTGTATGAAATAAGGTAATCCGATTTAAGTTTGTTTTCACCGTTGCGAAAGCTTGTGAAACAAGCTCGGCATCTTTCTTTTGGCCTGCGCTATGGCCTATGATTTCTCGATTAAAGAGATCGACTAATAAACATACGTAATTCCACTTTTTGTTCACACGGACGTATGTTAAATCACTTACGACTACAGCCAGCTCTTCTTGTTGGTTGAACTGACGATTGAGTTCGTTTGAAATGTTTTCTTCGTTACAGCTAACTCTCTTCGGCTTAAATTGTGCAATCGTATAGTTCGATACTAAACCTTGGTTCTGCATGATTCGCCCAATACGGCGACGTGAAATCACATATCCTACCTTTTTTAGTTCTACTTTTATCTTTCGTGTTCCATAGTTCTGACGGCTCTCTCGGAAGATTTCTTTCACGAGTGGTGACAATTCATCTACTGTATCTTGTGCTTGTTTGGCTTCATAATAATACGTTGCTCTTGATAATTGTAGGACATTGCACATTGCTGATATTGAGTATTTATGTAGGTTATTCTTCACTACTTTTACTTTCGTCCTAGTATCAGCGCTGCTTGCTTTAAAATATCATTTTCCATAAGAAGTTGTTTGTTTTGTTTTCTCAACGCTTCCAACTCTAGTTGTTCAGCGGTCTTATTATCTTTCTCTTTAAACGAGCCAGACGTATGATTTTGATTGATCCATCGATCCAATGATGATGGTGTTAATCCATATTCCTTAATGATGTCTTTCCTTGGTTTACCATTCTGATACAGTTGAACCATTTGGTGCTTAAATTCCGCTGTAAAGGTTCTTCTTTCTCTTTTATTGTTCGTCATAGTAGATTCTCCTCAAATATATTAGTTGTAGTCTACTTGACCTTAATTTTTTTGTCTAGTTCAGTGTAGCCTATCCATTTACTAATGTTTCGCTTCCAGTTGCCTTACACTCAAAATATGAAAACTTCGTCGATACTGTAAAAGACAATTATAAATAATAAAATAATTGAAAAAAGAGAGTCCCTTTTCCCAAAAAGGCACTCTCTTTTTTCAATTAGATAGTTTCTCCATGATCTAAACAAAGTAGATTAGCTTTAGCTGATGGCTCTTTAATAGATTGATTAGCAACACCAAAAGATAAAATCCCTGTAAAAATCATTACAGTTAAAAGTACTTTTTTCATTATTTTTAGGCTCCCTTCTCCAAATCTTTTTTGTCAGCATCTAGGGCAGTGTGCAAGAATCTACTGGCTTTTTCATAATTGTTTAGGTCATAGAATTTATTTCCAAGAATTGAAGCATATTCTTTTACATGACCCCATAGATTTTCTTTCTTGAAGTAATATATTCCTGTCATAATGACTTTCTCTAGTTCCTCAATCTCTGCTCCCTTATTCAGTTCTCTTAAGATAGCAAAATGGCACTTATATTCTTTAAGTTTTGTAAGGTTATATCCTTGTTCAATTAGATCTGCAGCAAGAAAATTTTTTCCTAACTTATAGTATTCCCTAGCTAATAAAAACATAGTTTTAGGGTTATTTTTTAAAGAATCCTTTAAATACTTAATCGCTAACTCTGAAAGGTTTTGATCAGCATATAATAATCCTAAATTATGTTTCACTTTAGCTATTAGTTGTTCTTCGCCATATTTTTCAAATATTCTAAGAGCTGAAATGAAATTTTCCTCAGCAATTTCATACAGCCTAAGTTTAGTACAAGCAAGTCCTATGGTGTTTTGACAGGAAGCAACTTTCATTTCATATCCTGTATGCTTTGAAAATACCTCTTTTGCCTTATTAGCATATTTAGCAGCCAACAACGGGTTTAAGGATTGATAATGGAATACTGCAAACATGCAATCAAATTCAGCCTTTTCTAATTCATCTGGAATAGTTGCTAAGAGTTTTTCAGCCTTCTCATATTGTTCTTTAGCTTCATTATGATTTCCAACTGAAATTGCATAAATAGCTTTGAAGAAATGATAATAATATTTCAAAAACGTTTCGGTTTGTTCTGGAAATGGAGCAATCTTTTCTAGACAGTCTTTAGAACCATCTATATCACAAACCAGTAAATTATATCTAAAGTTAAGTAGGGAATAATAGATAGAGATATTAGAGTCTTCTTCAATACTATGAATATTTCTATCAATCTCTTCTTTTAAGTGTTTAGCTTTTATTATATGTTGAGAAATAATTGCATTATACCAACTGCTTAATAATGTTATTATTTCTTCTTTTGCTATTATATGTGTATCCATAATATTCCTCATCCTATTATATTAATATTATAACAAAAACAAATTTTCCGGCATTTTATTCTAACTTTCCATAATGTTGTCGAAACAATGGCAGAACCTGGCCTATCTCTTGCTTATACAAATTATGTGTTGAGTTCATCAATACGGATAAGAACTATATTTTTCACTTACTTAATTTTTGCTGCATCAAAAGCTTTTTGAACTGCTTGAACCTCAGTTGAGTTCGCCCCATATTTATTTGCTGCAACTCGAAGGCATGCCGATCTCAATTCAGAGAAACCAGAAGTCATGTTTAATTCATCAGTGTTTGCATAATGGAAAATATCAAACATTTTATCCTCGCCAATACCTTTTACAGTTACACTGTTATGAGTGCCACCTTTTGCAATTAAATACGCAACTTTATTAATAATACTTGAGTTGAAATGAACACCTCCATTATCCCATCCATTAAAATCGTTAAATTCACTATAATCATCTGGATACGGTACTCCAGTTGAAGAAGGAACTGAAGATGGATTTGCCATATCACGGAAAACTGATCCAGTTTGTTCTCCCATTGTCCAGTTGAATTTCCCATTGTTTATATATTTCTCAATAGCTGTTCCCATAATATCAGATAACGCCTCGTTAATCGCACCAGATTCTCCGGAATATTCAAGGTTGGATTCGCTAGATGTAACCGCATGTGTAAATTCATGTCCTGCTACGTCAAATGCCTTTACAATAGGATCTCCATATACAAGCATGCTACCATTATTAGCACTGAATGCATTCTGCCAATTCTTCGGATCATTTGTATCTCCAGAATCCCAGGCATGTACAACTGAAACTACTTTTTGTCCCTTATTATCAAAACTATTACGCTTGTATTTATCTTTATAAAAATCATATACCTTTGTTGCTAAGAAATGAGCACTTACCGCTTTTGGATCATTAAATGTTGTTGAAGTGCTAGTTGCTAGTGTACCAGGGTAATAGCTTTCCTCTTTAGTAATATCTCTGTAATTCACATCATACGTTTCAATTCCTTGCCCTCTAGTGTAATCAGCAAGTGCATATTTCCCATTACTTTGTTTAGAAATACCAAATGTACGAGATGTACCTAAATCATCTTTTCCTGTTCCAGTTAATGATGTAAGATTGCTTTTTCTACTTTCCTTTAAGGCTCCAACAAGCTTTTCACTTGCTTTTAAATCTGATTCTTGTACCATATTTTTTAACATATCACCATTATGAGCATTCACTAAATAGGTTCCAGATACATAGTTCGGTGTTGCAGCAGCAAATGTAACTTGGTATGCATTGCTGGCTTGTCCATTATTTTCATCAACAAAAATAACTTCCTTTACTTCTGGCTCAGAAATAAACCTGATATCATTGCCGTACTTCGTATAAATATATTGTTTCGCTTCTTCTTGTGATAGATTAATAGACTTCTTTAAATCTTCTTGTTTTAAATTTTGCGCGCTATCTCCTGAAACACTTTTAATAACACCCTTTTTATCTACGTGTGCAGTCAATTGATGCCCATATACTTCTTTTCCTTCATATGTTTGTTGCATACGCACAAGTGTAGTTCCATCATAAGAACCACGCTTTTGAAGAACCTTATAATCTACTCCCGTTTCTCCATTAACTTGTTTTGGAGACAAAGCTTGCTCTGTCTTCTCCTTAAGAGCATCTTTTACTACATTTTCTGGTGCCTTTTGTGATGGTCGTGTAAGTTCACCTGTACGAAACGAATCCTCTTGCATTTGAACTTGTAGTTGATCTGTTTCCTCTGCATGACCTAGTCCATATGGTGTTACAGTTGTTAAAGCTATTCCTGTTGTTAATGCAACTGTAGCTAATGTTTTTTTATTTTTCATGTTTTTCACCTCGTATAATTTTCTGAAATATTAAACTTGTAAAAAGTATACTGTCTATTCTTGTCAAAAAAAAGAGAAAATGCCGAATTTATGTAACATTATGCAAAATTACATAATTTAATGTCGATAATCCGTTATTTAAATTCCATTATTCTAGAAAAAATTAATGTTTATAATGAATGAGATATTCTAAAGGAAAACGGTTGAAGAAGGTAATTCTTTTAGTAGCCGGTTACGTGGGCTAAGAATATATATTCGAGAAGAGAGATTATACTTCATACAGTGTTCTTATCTCTTTTTTACTTTATATGATGGCAGAATGGATTGTGGAGGAAACAAATCAGGAATCGTATTTCAACAGAGTTTATACATGAAGAGATCAAAGTTTTTACTCAAGACATACTAAAAACTGCTCCTATTAATAAACATAGGCTGTGGAGAAAGTCTTCTCCACAGCCTATGTTTATTCCTGAACCGCTTAAAAAAATATTCACTATAGGAGATAGCACTCATAGCCGTTAGGTTAAGAAATTCATTATTCTCTAAAACTAAAAAAATACGCTGAATTCTCAAAAGAACTAACTGTAGAGAAAGAAAATTTTCGTTTTTAGGGTATTTAATTTCGTTAGGTTGATGACGATGGGGTGCTACCTCATTACTTGAAAATCCTCTTGAAACATCTATTATTTACTTTCATAAAACTCTTCTTGTATTCCTTGAATTAAAGGTGATGCTTCCCCAGAATAGAAAATTCGCAAATCATGGAGAGATCTTGTACATCCAACATATAATAATTTTGCATCATGCTTTGTACCTTTATAATGTACTTCATCAACATCGACAAGAAGTACCGCATCAAATTCTAATCCTTTTGCTAAATACACAGGTACAACTGAAATACCACCCTCATATTTACTTTGGTTTGCTTCGATGACGTTAGCAGTGATTCCTGTAGCTGTTAACTTTTCATATATATCACGACATTCATCATCTGTTCTTCCTATAACAGCAATCGTCTTCACATTTTCATTCTGCATATGTTGTAGAGTCTTTACAATTGCAGCAAATTGATTGTCCGTAGAAATAACCTTTACTTTCTCACCACTACGGAAAACAGGGGTTGCGAGTCCTACTGGAATTTCAGCATTTTTAATGACTTCATTTGCAAATTCAATAATTTCTTTTGTAGAACGATAACTCCTCGTCAGTTCATAATAACCGGTTTCTTGAAATACTTCTTTAAAGTCATTCCAGTCTTCAATCCCTTGATAATCATATATTGCTTGCGATAAATCACCTAAAATCGTAAACGAGTTACCCATTGTAATTTCTTTTAGTATATAAATTTGGAATGGTGAAAAATCTTGCGCTTCATCTATAACAACATGGTGGAATTTTTGCCCGATTTCGATACCTGCTAATCGATGGTGAATATGAATAAGAGGTGCTAAATCTTCTACATACACTTCTTTTTTACGACAATTTTTTTCTGTTTCCTGAACAAGTTCTTCAGGCAAAACTTCCAATACTTCTTTTTGCTTCATCATCGAACTATAAAATGATAACGGGCTCATTTTAGGCCAAAATTTCATATAGGCATTTAATCTCTTTGTAGCTTCTTTTTTTAATGCTTTTTTCTCATTTGTTCCTTCAAACTTTTTAAGTTCAATCTCAATCCAGCGCTTTATTCGGCCGACTAATCTTTCTCTACGCTTCTTTAATGGATAGTGCTTATATTCCACTTGCATCCATTTTCTAATTTCTTCTACTGTAATAGATGCTTTATCCCATGCCTCAAAATCTTTTGTTGGCAATAAATTCTTTTCAAATTGAACAATATTTTCTTCAATAAATGACTTGAATTTCATCGTTCCTTTTAATTTACCGAGCATAACCTTTTTATCATCGCGATTTATCGAAAAAGCTTCTTTCAACTTTTCGTCAGTATCTTTCAATTTCACCGCATCATCTAATGTATTTAGCGCCCAATCTTGAAATGTTGTTTGCCTAATATTTCCTACACCAAGTTCAGGAAGTACACTAGAAATATAATCTAAAAACAAACTGTTTGGAGCGAATACAATCATTCTCTCTGCCTCTAGCTGCTCGCGATATTCATAAATTAAAAAAGCAAGGCGATGTAAAGCGATTGTTGTTTTTCCGCTTCCTGCAACCCCTTGAATTAATAATGGCATATTTTTCTCTGCACGAATAATATCATTTTGTTCAGATTGTATCGTCGAAACGATATCTTTTAATTTATTATCCTTATTTTCACCTAATCGATATAGAAGAAAATCATCTGCAAGAGATACATCTTCACTTCCTTTTACATATGTATCAACAACACGTTCCAGTTCTCTTTTGCGAATAGCAATGTTCCTTTTTAAATACACATCGCCCTCTACTAAGCCATCTGGTGAATGATAAAAAGCCGGTTCTTCACCACCAGTAAATGAATAAAACATACTAGCAACGGGTGCGCGCCAGTCAATAACAATTGGTTTCATCGTTTCTTCATCAGACACACCTACTTTACCAATATAAATCGGGTTTGGTTCTGGCTGTCCATCCTCCTGAAAATCCAATCGCCCAAAGTATGGTTCTTGCACACCAATACGTAGGTTTTGCCGATTTGACTCCCTCATACTTTCAAGAATTTGCTCTTTAAAATCCTCTCCATAATAAACTGGAATTTTTTCCAGTTTATCTAGTTGTTCATCCATTGTAGATAAAGTTTTTTTCATCCGCTGGAATTCTTCTTCAAATATAGTACTCATAATGCTGATTCCCTCCTGTCCGTTCGAATTTTTCAGTCGAGATACAATTGTATAAAAAATACATTTATAAAGTCAATAGTTCGAGCGGGAATTTTCTAAAATATAAGAATACAAGAAGTAATCCCGCCTTTTTTCACTATTCATTATTTAATTTTTTTCTCTTATACGATAAACATTCGTACAAAAATGTTCATTGATAAAATAGATAAAGGCATAAATAAAATCCCTCTAATTTTCCGAATCATTCCACCTACGGCTGATTTCTAAACCATAATCCATATCATAAACTTCTTTTATAGCTTTAACCTTTTCAAGACTCTCTTGGCTAAATACAGGTTTGTTTTCAAAAGCGTGAAGAACTATTCTTTCAAGAAAAACGCCTAGTGAAATATCATGATACTCTGCCATCGCTTTCAAAACTTTTACTATACACGTATATATCAGAAGAATAAAGAGCCTGAATACTTTCAAAATGGAACCATACTTCCCTTATCGATTCAATTTCGATAACTCGCCCAATCACCAGTAATTATTAGTCTCTGTAACATCCCGTCATTTTGTGCAATATAGACATATGCCCCTATACTTCTATCCCCAAAATAGATGGTCTGTGTAATCCGATCATATAAATCTTTTTCTGGATTACCTGTATATTCTTCAAGTTCATCTAACTTTTTTAAAATCTCATCATCTACTTCATACACTTCTCCATGTACTTTATCCTCTTTTGTACAAATCATTGCAGGATAACCTTCATTTGTATCAAATAGTTTCCCATGAGTCCATGCTTCTTCAGCTATACATGTTGCCCCATGTAAATAATGGGCATTTGCTTGTTGTTTTCTTAAAGTGCCATAAACAAAAACATAGTGCATTTCCCTGTCCCCTTAATACTTCTCTATTTTCTTATTTGTAAATAAGCACGAATCATAAAGTAACTCACTTCATCTGGAAGTTGTTCTTTAATAGATTTTAATCCGCCTTCTGCATGTTGTACTGCTGATTCAATAAGAGATTCGTATTCTGGTGGAACGAAACTTGGCCAATCTACTTCCATTCCTTCTTCATAACAACGAATTAAATGATTTTCAACCGTTTGACGTGATAAGCCTCGTTCTTTGGCAATTGTACTTAACTCAGTTCCCTGTTTATACATTTCATACGTTTCTAAGTGAGAATTTGCTGATGCTTTTCCAGATTTCTTACGTTCCGTAACAACTTCTGTTTTCATCGTTTCAGCGTAATCTGGGTTTTGCTCCATAAAATGAATAACTGCTTGTAAGAAGTGAGAACCATACTTCGCAAGTTTATGCTCCCCAATCCCTTTTACTTGTAGTAACTCATTTTCACTTTGTGGCATTTTCGCACACATATCTTTTAACGTTTGATCAGAGAAAATAACAAACGGTGGTACGCCTTCTCCTTGTGCAATTTCTTTCCGCACTTCACGTAATATCTCAAACAGTGGATGGTCCCCTACAATCTGTCTTGTTTCTACTCTTTCTTTCCGTAACACATTTTCATTTCCGAGTAATACTTCTTTCCCTTTGGCTGTCACTTTTAAGGTTGGATACGTCCCGTGTTCCACCGCAATTAATTCTTCTGAAATTAAAAACTCAATAAACTCACTTACTTCTTTTACGCTACGATTCGATAAAAGACCGTAAGTTGGTAATGTATGAAAATTAAATTCAATTACTTTTTTATTTTTTGATCCCGTTAATACTTGTGCAATCATTTGCTTTCCAAATCGCTGGTTTGTTCGAATCATACACGATAAGACCATTTGCGATTCTCTCGTAACGTCGACGCTCTCACGTTCATCCGTACAATTCCCGCAGCGTCCACAATCTTCTTTCGGCTCTTCTCCAAAGTACTCTAGAATAAATGATTGTAAACATTGTTCTGTATGGCAGTAATCGGTCATATGTTGCAGTTTTTCAAGTTCATTTGAGAAACGTGATTCCCCAGTAGATTGATCAATTAAAAAACGCTGCACTTGTACATCCTGAGAAGAATATAACAAAATACATTCACTATCTAATCCATCACGACCAGCACGTCCTGCTTCTTGATAATAACTTTCCATATTTTTCGGGAGTTGATAATGAATCACATAACGAATATTTGATTTATCTATCCCCATACCAAATGCAGATGTCGCTACCATAACACTCACTTCATCACGTAAAAATCGCTCTTGCTGTTCATTTCGATCATGATCATTCATTCCAGCATGATAACGTGCAACTGAAACGCCTGCTTTATATAAATCTTCATACAACTGATCAACAACTTTTCTTGTCGCTGCATAAATAATTCCAGATTCCTTTTTATTTTGACGAATATAATCCGCTAAATATGCATTTCGGTCCTGTCCTTTGATTACCGAGAACGATAAATTTTCCCGTTCAAACGTTGTCATAATTGTATTCTTTTGATCAATTTCTAGCACACGACAAATATCTTCACGCACTTGCGGTGTTGCAGTCGCAGTTAACGCAAGTACAAGTGGTTTTTCTGGAAGATAGTCCAATATACGATGTATATGTAAATAACTTGGACGGAAATCATGTCCCCACTGCGAAATACAGTGAGCTTCGTCAATTGCGATCATCGGTATCTTCATATCAATTAATTGATCTACAAATTCCATTGAATCAAGACGCTCCGGCGCCACATATAACAACTTATAATGACCTTGTTTCGCTAATTGGATTCGTTGATTTGCTTCTGTAATTGAAATAGAACTATTAATATATGTAGCTGAAATCCCGTTTTGTACTAATGTATCTACTTGATCTTTCATAAGTGAGATCAAAGGTGAGATAACTAATGTCGTCCCCTCAAATACTAGTGCTGGAATTTGATAACAAATTGATTTGCCACCGCCTGTTGGCATAATACAAACTGTATCTTTTCCAGCCAATACATTTTTAATTGTTTCATCCTGCCCTCTACGGAATGACGAGTAGCCAAAATAGGAAGCTAAAAGTTCTTGTGCTTTTGTAAACAAAAAAGATTCACCTGCTTTTCTTAGTCTTTCATCTATTAATATTATATCATTAGTTAAAAGTCACTGTACTCTCTACTTCTTTCCATCCCCTCGCATGCTTACGAATAATTATTAAAAACTCATGTAAAGCTGGAGAAAACCATTTATTTTTATGATATACAAGTTGTGTTGCAAACTTTGCTTCATTTAAAATAACAGCTTGTAGTTTCTTGTCTTTCTGCTCTTGCTGGGCCGTAATAATTGGTAGTAAAGAAATCCCTAATCCACACATGACACATTGTTTTATCGCCTCAATACTCCAAAATTCAAATGTACTTTCATGTTGAATGCCTTGCCTTTGTAAATAATGTTCAAAAAATGCTCGGTAACTGCAACCACGTTCCGTATACAAAAACGTTTCCTCTTGAGAAAATTGGACATCTTGCGAATCTGTTTGTGTCACAGTGTAATCTTTTGGAAAAACAAACGCCATTTGCTCCATGACAAGTTGCTCAATATGTAAATCCTCTTCATGACGCTCAGTGTCTAAGAGGAAAGCAATATCTATATTTCCACTCTTTAAATCATTTCTCAATTCCCGACACGTTGAAGCTTTTAATGTAATTTTTACTTTTGGATACTTCTTTTTATATTCATGAAGAATAGATGGCAAGCGGTAAATTGTTAATGATTCTGGGGCACCAATTACAATTTTTCCAGTAATCTCATTATCCACGCTTGGGATTTGTTTTACTTTCTCAGACAAAGCAATCATTTCATTTGCATAAGGAAGTAAATGCTTTCCTACATCTGTTAACACCATTTTTTTCCCTAATCGATTGAATAAAGGCTGTCCCATTTCTTGTTCAATTGCTTGAATATGCCCTGTTACAGTAGATTGTGCATATCCTAAATAGTCGGCTGCCCGTGTATATCCTCCTAACTCAACAATTGTTTTAAATGTTTTTAAATGCCGAATCTCCATCTCAATCTCTCCATTCTAACATCGCAATTTCCGATTAATAACTTCATATATATCTATTTTACTGATAGATAAACTCGAATTACAATAGAAGAAACACAATTTTTCAAAAGGAGATGTATACATATATGAGAAAGAAAAAATTAGGACCAGTACTGCTCAGCGGTTTAATTATTGGTCCAATTTTAGGGTCTGGGATTATTTTACTTCCTCCACTTATCTACAAAACAACTGGAGATTATGCCATTATCGCTTGGCTACTTATTATGGGGATTGGTTTTCTATTTGCTTCCTTATTTGGTAAGTTAAGCATTCTCTTCCCTAATGAATCTGGGGTTGCACATGCGGTAGATCAAGCTTTTGGACCTTCTATGAAGCAATTAACTTCTATTTTCTTTATCATAGCAGGTTGTCTAGGACCTACAGCTGTTCTTATGACAGCCAGTCAATATATAGCGGCTTTATTTTCAAACTTTAAAGTTCCATTAGAGGGAATTGGTTTTCTTTTAATGAGCCTTTGTGTATTGATTTTATTATTAGATATATCATCTATTGGAAAAATATCATTTGTATTTTCAACAGCTGCAACCGTTCTTTTACTGAGCGGTGGAATTCGTTCTATCCCTCATTTTCGATCGGAACAGCTAGTTCAAACATCTTTTTCTTTTGGAGATTTTGGATATAGTATTTTATTGCTCTTTTGGGCTTTAGTAGGTTGGGAGATTATTGGGAATTACAGTATGGATGTCAAAAATCGAAAAAAAACCATCCCACAAGCAATTACGATAAGCACACTTACTGTAACGGTTGTTTGTCTTGTCGTGGCAGGCGCCACACAATGGATTGTAATTCCTAGTTCACATCAAGAAGACTTACGAATAACAGCCATATTAGCTACTTTATTTGGAGAGTTTGCTGTTCCTCTTATCGCCTTTATTACTACTGTTCTTTGCATGAGTACATATTTATTAGTTGTTGGCGGGGTCTCGCGTCTTATCGCTTCTGAAGCAAAATATATAAAGAAATTATATAAACTTTCCTATCGTACGAAATCGAATGTATCAATCTATTCTTTACTTTTATTAATCGGCATACATACCATTGTATTTATCTGTCTTTATAACGATTGCATTACAGTAGAACAAATCGTAGCCATTGCAAATGCTTTCTTTATCTGTAATGCCATTTGTGGAATCTTTGCAGCATATAAATTATTACCAGGTATCTTTAACAAAATTCTTTCTTTAAGTTTGATTGTCTGTTTTCTTATCATTCTCTCTTTCTCTTCCATCTGGATTTTAATAAGTATTGGAATACTAGTTGGTTTCTATGGGTTACAGTACTTCAAAAACAGACCAAATACTTATGAAAAGGAAATTTCAATACGATAATGAAAAGAAAAGATTCTCATTTAAACTATTTCTCACACAAATTACAGATTCATTTCCATAATATACCTGCATCAAATTAAGGGAGGTTTATTTATGAAACGCAACAATAATCTAATTGTTTTTCGCTCTTCAAATAAACAACTCAAGGTTTCTAATCGTGATGCTTGGAAATATGAATCTCTTTATAAATATCGACCTTTATTCTCGTATAGGAAGATTTTAACATCTCTTTTCAATCTCTTTTTCAAGAATACAAAACATTAATATCTTTCATACAAAGTTTCTCAACACATAACCTATGGACTTCATTCATTACAATTGATAACGTTTAATTAATCTGTTGGATTAAAGCCCCTTCTTACGACCTGCTTCTTACTTGCAGGTCTTTTTTATTCCTTCATTACTCTATGAATTGAACACAAGCATAAAAATTCGACATGTATATGGCTACCGTAAATGTCTGCTTAAAATTTTTTCTCAATACACAAAACCCTTTCCATTTGTTACGATAAAAGTACTCCAGATGGGTTATTGCTCATCAACATTATCTAGTTAAAGGGACCTGCTGCGGGAAGTAGGTCTCTTTGACTTTGTCTGAAAGGTTTCTTATAGCCCCCATACTAGACATTCATTTGGACACATTTACCAGGTTTCTTTCCAAGAAATTCATGTTAAGATTACTTTGTCGAGTTCGACATTCTCGACAATACCCTTATGAATCCCTGCAACTTCCCTTGCAGGGATTCATTTCTTTTATATTCACTTTTATTAACATCTACTTCAACTAAATTCCCTATAATTGACTCAAGAATATTTTTTATCTTCTAGAAATCCCTTAATAATATTTACAGTAATCTTTTACCATTTGCCTTACCACTTTACATTTAACATATATCGATATATTTTATTAATATCTTTTTTATTTGTAGGAGGAAACGTATTGATTAATGCACTAGGTCTCGCTTTTATTCTTTCTAATAAACCTGAAAAGAAGAAAAAAGTTTATCTTAATGATAGATTTGCACTAATAGACATTATTGAATCTAAAGATGTATATGATTCTGAAGGTAACCCACTAGTAGAGCTAACATGTAAATATAGTATTTATTTGGATGAAAAATACTATTGTAAATCTCTCGAAGACTACACTGGACAAGTATTTCCTTTCCTAAGTGCAAAAATTGGAAAAGGTCTTGTCAGAAATTTAAATTATTATTTTTCATATGTTGATGTATACGATAAAAAACCACCAGTTAAAGAGATAAGAAACCTTATGAAGCAAGTAATAAACTATAACGTTTAGTATGTTCTAAATGGAAATTCTCTTAAAAATAGAAGCACCCAATTTGGGTGCTTTCCACTTATATTCTTTTGTTTTGGTTGTTGTACTAAAGACTGACAATATCTACATAACATAATTACCTCTCCTACTAACCCATTCCATGTTCAGCTGTATGCACTCGAAAATTAACATCTTTTACAACAACAAAAAATAGATCGCCCATTAACTCCTCATCTAGCTTTTTTCCTTATAGGTCTATATTTCTAACGATACATAACACCCTTATGTAAACTTTAATCAGTGAGAGCTTACTACCCGTTAATGCGGGATAAATCGAGTTCTTTTAACTTTTACTGAATCTCGTTATGATTTTCAACCGCCCACTTCAACCTCTGCAGCATATATCCAATCCCTTTACAGCCTTCTAACGGATAGGAAATCATTTCTTCCGGATATAACTTTGTCACTACTTTTTTATGCTTCTTGCCTGCAAGCAGGACAATTTCATCAAAGTCTAGCAAGTCTTTATCAATCATCTGTCTTTTTAATTGTTCTATACTAATAATCTCATTACTTTTCGAATTAAAAGCGAGATCATAGTTTTTTTCTACTATATCAGTTGGCAGTAAAAATCCATGTTTAGCTGATAAAATAACCCAGTGTGAAAAAAATTGCGAAGCATATGCTTGGCATGCTTTTCCGAATGGACTAATGTATACATCCTTTGCTTCTGCTGGTCCCTTATCAGGATACTGATCCCAGATTTTCTTTTTTCCACATGGAATGATGCATAGCCTTTTCATTATTACCTTTTTCCCTCTTTTCTCTTTCGATCCTATATATAATTTGTTTTATTTTTTCATTATTACTTTTAAGACATAGTAATTACTAATGAAATCATAGCATTTTTAATTCACAGATAAAAATACCAGGTTTTTCTTTTCTTCCTACCCAAGTTCCATTTTTCCTAAATGAAACATTAAAATAACAGACCTTAATATCCGAAATTTTATGCTCCTAAAAACAAAAAAAGGACAAGCAGACTATATATCTGTTTGTCCTTTCCTTTTCATCCAAAATTTCTCTTATAGAGTTTGGAACGTTTCTGTTAATACAGGAACGATTTGTTTTTTACGAGATACAACACCTTTTAAAGTTGCTGTATTGTTTTCTAATGTTACGTTGTATGCTTTTTCAACAACTTGTGTCGCTTTACCGATAGCAAGACCAACAGAATCGTTAGTTAAGATATCAGTTACAACGAATAAGAATAGGTCTAAACCTTTTTCTTCTACTACTGCAGAGATTACTTTTTCTAATTCCGCTTGGTGTACAAGAATGTCGTTTGTATCAACAGCGTTTACTTGTGCGATTTCAACTTTTGCATCGCCCATTTGGAATTCTTTTGCGTCAAGAGAGATTAATTGCTCCATTGTTTTACCACTTAAATCTGCACCAGCTTTTAACATTTCTAAGCCGTAGCTTTCCGCATCAACACCAGCGATTTCCGCTAATTCACGCGCTGCAGCTACGTCTTGTTCTGTGCAAGTTGGAGATTTAAATAGTAAAGAATCTGAGATAATTGCAGATAACATTAAACCTGCAACTTCTTTACGAATTGCAACGCCGTTTTCTTTGTACATTTTGTTTAAGATTGTAGCTGTACAACCAACTGGCTCGCAACGGTAGTATAAAGGATCGCTTGTCTCAAAGTTAGCAATACGGTGATGATCGATAACTTCTAACACACGAACAGATTCGATATCGTTAGCACTTTGTTGACGTTCGTTATGGTCAACTAAAATCACGTTGTCCACTTCGTTTGCTACTGTTTCAACAAAACGCGGTCCTTCTACTTTAAAATGATCTAACGCAAATTGAGTTTCACCGCTGATTTCACCTAAACGTACAGGCTCAGCATTCATTCCTAATTCTTTTTTCAGCTCTGCATAAGCAATTGCAGAACAAATTGCATCTGTGTCTGGGTTTTTATGCCCGAAAACTAGTACTTTTTCCATGATTTCCACCTCTTCATGAAAAGGATATCTTAAAGAAGCAAATATGACAATATTTTAAACACATTTTTTATAAATAAAATAAAGGTTCTGCCCTATTTTACACAAAAAAACATCTTACTTCTCCCATATAAGAGGAAAAAAACATGAAAAACAGAATAAAATCATAAAAAGGCCATTTATTAAAAGGAGGTTGTCCATTATGCCCATTATCAAGCTTGAAAATGGTGTGAACTTATACTACGAAGAGCGCGGAGAAGGTACGCCCATTCTTTTTATTCACGGTGTCTGGATGAGCAGCCGTTTTTTTCATAAACAAATCCCTTATTTCAGTGAAAAATATCGTGCGATTTCAATTGACTTACGAAGTCACGGGCGCTCTCCCCATATTGAAACTGGACATACAATTACAAACTATGCCCATGATGTGCATGCTTTTATAGAAAGTTTATCTTTAAAAGATGTTATCTTAGTCGGTTGGTCAATGGGAGCATTTGTTATATGGGAATATATAAAGCAATTTGGAGAACAAAATATTAAAGGTTCTGTTATTGTTGATGAATTAGCATCAGATTTTAAATGGCCCGATTTCCCTATTGGTGCCTTTGATTTCCCAACACTTATTCATTTCATGAGAGAAATTCAAACAAATCAAGCCCAGTTTCTAAAGGGTTTTATCCCTCTCATGTTTAAAAACCCCCTTTCTGCAGAAGATTCAACTTGGATGCTTGAGGAAGTAACAAAAGTTCCAGCATCTATTGCGAGCGCGATTTTATTCGATCAATCTGTTGTTGATTATCGGAAAGAATTAAATGCAATTACAAAACCAACTTTACTTTGTTTCGGTAGAGAAGAAAAATTAATTCCAGTTGCTGCGGGCGAATATTTACACGCACATATTAATAACTCTCAACTCGTTATTTTCGAAAACAGCTGTCATTGTCCATTTCTAGAAGAAGCTGACTATTTTAACAATGTGCTACATTCTTTTATTCAATCACTGTCGTAACGTATTTTTCAAAGGACCTAGTTTGTCGAAACTTTAAAACTCATTTTTTAATCAAAACAAAAAGGCCATTTAAAACAATGAATGGCCTTTAAAAATCGAATAACTCCTCTATTACTTACATCATGCAACGCCTGATGTAAGTAATACAGTTCTTTCCCTAAAGGGGTTGTTTTAAATAAGATTTCCTTTTTATTATTTGGAATCGTTTCTGTCGTGATTAATTTTTTAGTAACTAATCCCTAACGCAATGAGCTGTTTTTCGCGTTTTGTGAATGCACCTTCCTGGAAACAAGCTTGTGTAAATGCATGATATGTTTCTGCGATTTCTGGAATTTGTTTTAAAAAATTTCCAATGCCTTCTTTATAAATGAAGTAATACATCATTTATAAAACCATGTTGTTGATATATCATCACAAAAGATAGAATTTTCAGTTTTTTAACCTTAAAAATATATAACGCTACAATTTCACACTATCATCTACTGGTACTTTTCTTCTAGAAATTTCATTTTCACCTTCTTTACACTTTTCTTCCCAAAATACAACATCTTCAAGCCCTACTTTTTTAGGGTCAAATATTGGATCTGTCCCTTCTTTTTTCTGCGTTTCATAATCTTTTAATACTTTTAATGCCGTCTTACTTAACAATACAATCGCTAAAAGATTCAGCCATGCCATACTACCTATCCCTAAATCTCCAAGATTCCATAAAAGTGAAGCTGATTCCACACTACCGACGTAAACCATAATTAAAAATCCGAATTTCAAAATCGTTTTTAACCATTTAAATTTCAATTTATGATCCAAGTAAGTAAGTGTAGTTTCGGCAATATAGTAATATGCTAGTAGAGTTGTGAATGCAAAGAAAAAGATTGCGATTGAAATAAATAATGGACCAAAACCTGTCATAACAGTTTCAACTGCTTGTTGTGTGTAAATTGGCCCTGCTTCAACATTCCCCATATTTTTCACAATGGCGCTCTTTCCTTCAGGTATGACATTATACATCCCTGTTATTAAAATCATGAGAGCTGTTGCTGTACATATAACAATTGTATCGATGTAAACCGAAAATGCTTGTACTAATCCTTGTTTAGCAGGATGTGATACTTCAGCAGCTGCAGAGCTATACGTTGCTTCTCCAACACCAGCAACATTTGAAAATACAGCTCGTTTCACTCCCCATGCAATGGCTGCCCCAACAATTCCGCCAAACATTTCATCGATTCCAAATGCACTTGAGAAAATAAGTGCGAACATATTAGGGATTTCCGTTATATTAGCAATTAAAACGATACATGTAACAATTACATAACCAATTGCCATAAACGGCACTAGAGTTTGAGAAACAGCAGCAATTCTCTTTACTCCTCCAAAAATAATCGCTGCCAGCAACACAACTAAAAATACACCAGTCATATATTTACTAATACCAGAAGAATTTTCAAATCCAACCGCAATGCTACTTGATTGAATCCCTGGCAATAAAACACCGTATGAAATCGTCACGACAACCGCTACAATGACGGCAAACCATTTTATTTTTAAGCCTTTTTCAATAAAATATGGTGTACCACCTCGATATTCATTGCCTACCTTACTTTTATATACTTGAGCAAGCGTTGACTCAACGAATGCACTAGCTGCCCCTAATAGAGCCATCACCCACATCCAAAACACAGCTCCTGGACCACCAAAAGCAATAGCTGTCGCTACACCAGCAATATTTCCAATTCCGACCCGTCCCGATAACGCTAAACAAAATGCTTGAAATGAAGATATCCCAGTCTCTGAGCTCTTTCCTTCAAATAATAGTTTGATCATCTCTTTAAAATACCGAATTTGTAAAAAACGAGTAGCAATTGTGAAATACACACCTGCTCCTAACGCAAAAATAACTAATCCTATACTCCATACTTGTCCTACTAACCACTCTACTAACTTTTCCATCCCAATCCCCCTCATAATTGTGTGAAAAAGAGTTATTTATTGCGTGCTTAAAAAATAAAACGGACAACCTCACCGTTCATTCAAGTTGTCCGTTCACTCTTCCTATTTGATCATTATTTTATATTAACCCAAACACTCTTTACTTCCGTGTAGTTATCAAGTGCATACGACCCTAATTCGCGCCCAATTCCGGATTGTTTATATCCGCCAAATGGTGCCGCTGCATTTTCTAAATTATAATCATTAATCCAAACGGTTCCTGCCTTTAATTTATTTGCGACTTGATGTCCAGTTTTAATATTTTGTGTCCATACACCTGCTGCTAATCCGTAAGAAGAGCTATTTGCTCTTTCAATTACTTCCTCAGTCGAATCAAATGGCATAACTACAACGACTGGTCCAAATATTTCTTCCTTTGCGATTGTCATATCATCTGTAACATTTGTAAAAACTGTGGGCTGCACAAAATAACCTTTTTCAAATGCCCGTTCTCCCCCAGCTACAACTGTTGCTCCTTCAGCCATTCCTTGTTCAATATACTTTAGCACACGCTCTTGTTGTTTTTTAGATACGAGCGGGCCCATTTCTGTATCCTTTTCCATACCGGCACCGAGCTTAACTTTATTCGCCATTTCTACAAGTTCATCTACTACTCTTTCATGATGTTTCCGATGAACGAACACACGAGATCCTGCGCTACAGTTTTGACCATGATTATACATAATGCCTTGGAAGGAACCATTAATAGCTTCAGATAAATCGGCATCTTCTAAAATAATATTTGGTGACTTACCTCCAAGTTCTAGCGTTACATGTTTAATTGTTTCAGCAGATTGACGCATAATATATTTCCCTGTAACTGTCGAACCTGTGAAAGCTACTTTATTAATATCATGATGGTTTACGATTGCTGCTCCTGCTTCTTGTCCGAAACCTGGAACAAAGTTTACAACACCGTTTGGAAACCCCGCCTCTTTAAAAAGCTTTGCAGCATATAGTAAAGATAACGGTGTTTGCTCTGCTGGTTTTAATACGATGGTACATCCTGTCGCAAGAGCTGCCCCCATTTTCCAAGCAGCCATAACTAACGGATAATTCCACGGAATAATTTGACCAACAACTCCAATCGGCTCATGGCGTGTATAATTTAAATAATCTTTCGAAATAGGAATTGTTTGCCCTACAATTTTTGTAGCCCAACCAGCATAATACCGGTAATTTTCTACTGTCGCTGGAATATCATCTTCAAGCGCAATGTGATATGGCTTCCCATTATCTAAAGCTTCTAGCTGCGCTAATTCTTCTTTATGTTCTTCAATTAAATCAGCTAATTTATATATAAGGTATGCCCTTTCAGCGGTAGTCATTTCAGACCAAGGTCCCGTTTCAAAAGCTTCTCTTGCAGCTTTCACTGCTACATCAATATCTTCCTCTTGCGCTTCACTCACAACTGCAAGAACATCCTCTGTAGCTGGATTGTACGTTTCAAACGTTTTCCCGCTAATAGAAGGAACAAACTCACCGTTAATAAACAATTTAATTTCTTTACTTAAAAACGCTTTCACTTTTGGTTTTAGCTCAATATTTGTCGTTAACATATATTTCTCTCCTCCTTAGTTACAATTTAAATCTAGTTTAAACAGCTGAATTAGCCGTAATTTGTGATAAAATCTGTTGAAGTTTTTGATCTTCTTCCTGTGTCAATCCTAATCTTGGATAACGAGATGGTCCTCCAGTTTGTCCATGTAACTCCATTGCACGTTTAACAATTTGTACGTATTTCCCTGACCCTTCTAGGAATTCACAAAGAGGCAAAATTGTATCATTAATCTTCCATGCATTTTCGAACTCTCCATTTTGAAAATGCTCATACATTTTTGTGACAAGTCCCGGAACGATATTACCCGCCACAGAGACCCATCCAGTAGCACCAACTAAATATGATTCCATAACTAAATCTTCGGATCCGCAAAAAACTTGAAAAGCACTCTCTCCTTGTCTTACTAAATCTCTCACTTTACGAATATCTCCGCTAGATTCTTTAATATGTGTAACATTTTCACATTCTTTTCCTATTCGAAGCATAAGCTCTATACTCATATCAACACCAGAGGTAAACGGGTTATTGTATAACATAATTGGTATATTTACAGCATTTGAGATTTCTTTAAAATGAAAGTAGATTTCTTCTTCTTTCGGTTTACAATAATAGGAGTTAATAATTAATGCACAATCTGCGCCATGAGTTTCTGCATGCTTCGTATATTCAATCGTTTCTTTCGTCGTCTCTGCAGCAGTTCCAACAATTACAGGAATGCGTCCATCAACTTCTTTTAATACCGTTTCCACCATCTTAAATCGTTCTTCTTTTGATAAACTAACAAATTCTCCCGTACTTCCATTAATGATGATGCCGGCAACCTTCTGCTCAATAAAATAGTTTACGTTCTGTTTCACTCCGTTCCAATCAATCTCTTGAAATTCATCCATCGGAGTAATTAATACTGGAAATGCTCCTTTTATACTTCTCATCATATTCTCTCCCTTACATTTGATTTATTTTTTCCACATACTGTATATAACCGTTATTTTAATAAAAAGCCTACTGGAAATGGATCAGTAGGGTCTAATACAAATGTTTGCATACCTGTAATAAACCCTCTGCTTGTGAAAGTAAATGTATATCCTTTCTCTTCCTTATTCACTTTTTGCACCTTCACAAAACTATTAAAAATACTCTCATTAATAAAAGGTTCTTCCGTACGTACATCACCTATAGAAAGGCTACTCATATACGAAACACTTGTTGATGCGAATCCAGGCGAACGCACAATATAGTCGTCATCCTGAAACGTAATTGTTTTTATACGATTCTCTTTTATGTGGGAAGAATCTACTAAAACAACTCTTTTTATAAGTGCCTGCTTTGGCATGGACTCAAGTATAGCTTTCCCCCAGTTCTTTAATTCAAAAATGTTTTCAATACAAATTTCCGGAGAACATTCCTCTTTCTGAAACACTGCATATACTTGATCAGCTTGTATGAGAGAGTAGCATATATTTCCAATAGGACTATGTAGTGGTAGATTCTCTTCGATGGAGTAACACACTTTACTTTCTAGCGATACAGAAACGACTTCATCCTTTTCTACATGTGCACGGACTAAAAACACACCGCATAGCGTTTCAATTTTGTATTGATTTGAATCGTTTTGTTTTAAGTGTCCACTTTCGAGTAACATAGTTACTACCGCGACAATTCCGCCGTAATGAAGAGGAATTGCTCCTTTATGATTAAAAAATAATACAGCTGCATCAACTTCACTATGAATAGAAGGAACGACAACACATCCATTTAAACCTATGAACCCTCGTGGTTCATTTAATAAAAGCTGCATTTCCTCTGCTAATTCACCAGAAATTTGTTCATTTAGTTGTTCCAAACTATGATAGTATTTACACGGTACGTCTTTAATTACACGAAACGCTTCACCAGCTACGTGTACATCTACTGTCATATACATTTTTCGAATCTTCATTTCACTTCCTCCGTTTCATGTTCCATCGGCGGAATTAGCAAAAATCCTTCTTTCAGTGGATCCTCTTCATTGTAAAAAAATCTATGCATTCCCATTAGCCAAGCTGAACCAGTGATCTTTGTTACTACAGCTTCAATGTTCTCCACATATGTTGTATCTATTACACTTCCTTTAAATAACGAGCCAACAATACTTTCATGCACAAATTCTTCTTGCATTGCAATTTTTTTATTAGCGTATAATACGGCTAACTTCGCAGATGTTCCCGTACCACACGGAGAACGATCAATTCCTCCCGGCGGAACAACAACGGTATTTTTCACATGTGCCGTTTCATGGGTAGGATCTGTGTAAAATTCAATATGTGTTACCCCTTTTATAAATGAATATTGTGGATGAATAACTTCAAATTTTTCATTAATCGTATTTCTTATTTGAATCGCTTTATCAATTATTGTAGAAGCATTTTCTGGCACTAACTCTAGACCAAGCGCTTCCCCATCGATAATGGCATAAAAGTTTCCGCCATATGCGATATCAACATCTACATTTCCAATCCCTTCAACATGGACAGAAATACTCTTTAGTAAAAAAGCTGGTATATTACAAAAAGATACTTCTTTTGCTTTACCGTCTTGAACAGAAATATCCACTTCAACAAGACCAGCTGGTGTATCCAATTTCAAAGAAGTTATCGGCTCATATACAGGTATTAAACCTGATTCAACTAAAGCCGTACATACACCGATCGTATCGTGACCACACATCGGTAAATATCCACCTGTCTCTATGTAGATGACACCTATATCCGCTTCTGGATGACACGGATCTGTTAATAACGCCCCAGACATCACATCATGACCGCGCGGTTCATTCATTAACAATTTACGGATCCAGTCATACTCTTTCTTCATATGAAGCATTTTTTCTGCCATTTTCTCTCCTACTAACTTTGGAAGTCCGCTAATTAACGTCCTCGTAGGATTTCCACCTGTATGCGTATCAATCGTCGTAAAGACTCTTTGTGACCTCATCCGTTTAACACCCTTTCTGTAAAACGATTCAAACGAAGCGGTTCAATCGGAATTGATGTTTCTCTTTCGTTTAAGAGCTCTTCAATAACTTTCCCTGTAACTGCTGCGAGACTAATTCCATCCCCTTCATGTCCTGCAGCGATATAATAGTTTGGAATATGTTCTACTCGTGAAATGATCGGCAAATGATCTTCTGTCCATGGACGCAGGCCAGCGTAAGAACGAATAACCATCATATCTGCCATTTTGGGATAAAAACGAATCGCTCGATTCGCAATACATTTAATTACTTCGTTGTTTATCCTCGTATGAAATCCTACAAATTCTCTACTACTACCAATTAAAAAATTTTGACTTTCTGTTGGTTCAAACACGAGAGCTACACCATATTTTTCAGTCAAAGCATCGACTTTCCGTTTCCCACCAAACTTAGAAATTAAATAACCAAATTCCATTACTTTGCGAGAGCCTACATGTTGTTGCCTTGAAGCTACGATAATATGCCCTTTTCTTGGCTCAATCGGTATAGATAGGTCCAACATTTCTCCAATTTTAGGGGCCCATACTCCCGCTGCGTTCACAATTTGCTTTGCAGTAAACGTTCCATTTGTCGTTTCTACAATAAAGGAACCATCTATGGCTTTCCTCATTTCTTTTACTTCTGTATGCTTAAAAGATTTCGCCCCAAATTTTTCCGCTTCTGCAAGAAGTGAAAAAGCAAGGAGATACGGATTTACAGTCGAATCTGTTGCACATTCTAAACCACCTAATAAATCATCAGCGAAAAACGGTGATTCTTCTCTTATGTCTTGTCTATCAAGCATCCGAAACGGTAAGCCAGCTTCTTTTTGACGATTCACCCATTTTTGAGCTGCCTCCATTTCCTCCTCTGACTCACAGACAAGAATACTTCCTGGCGCTCGGTATTCAAACGAATGTTCCAATTCTTCACTTAATTCCGTTACTAATTTTTGACTTACTAGCGACATCTGACTATCAAATCCTGGGTCTTTATCAATGGCTAAAATGTTGCCGTCACACCGTGAAGACGTGCCACTGACAAATTCCCCCTTGTCAATGATTGTTACGTCTCTTCCATATTTTGAAGTGTAATAAGCAATAGAACAGCCAATAATTCCACCGCCTAGTATTAAAACGTCACAGTGTCTCATGCAGCCCCTCCTTTCTTTCAAATCTCTCATCCTCTATTTATGCAATTGGTATGCCAACTCAAAATATATTTATTTTCATATGTAAGAAAAATAGATGTAAAAATATTTTGAATTTAACAGAAATAAGTGTATTATTTTTTTATCAGTGTCTAAAATTTTTCACACTACAGGAGGATAATATGGCATTTTCATTCCCATCAATAAAAGAACTTATAAAATATTTTTCAACAAATCATACATTCGACATAAGTCACATCAAACAAAAAAATGGCGAATTTTATTACCTTACTGCACATACGAAAGAATTACTTTGTGCAACTTTATATGAAGAAGACTCCTTTTCTAATTTAATCAAAGCATTTTCTAATCATTTTGCAGTCGTTATTCTCAATAAAACACAAGATCCAACACACTGTATAACTGTTACCCAAATGGTCCCTTTTCTCTATAATTCTTACAATCAATTACAGGCATTTTACAATACCGTTCTTCAAACGACAGATTCTTCAGTTACTGTTATCGACGATAATGAACGTGTTCGTACATGGACAGATGGAGCCGAAAAAATATTTTCAGTAAAACATGGAGACATTATCGGACAATCTATTACTCATTTTTTTGATTATAAAGATCTAGAAATTTTACAATCATTACATAAAGGAAAACGTATAGTAGCTCAGTATCATCAACCTCGCTCCGATCTATTTGTATTAATTAATTCAAATCCTGTTTATTGCGACAACAAAATTATCGGTGCAGTCGTTTCTGAAACGGATGTTACAAATCAGGTTGTACTAAATGAAAAGTTATTTAATATGTCACATGAAGTGCACCGCTTAGAACAAGAAGTAGCAAAATATAAAGACACATCCGATCCCTTTCATTCCATGAAAGGAAAGAGTGCTGTCATACAGAGAACGATCCAATTGGCTAGGAAAGTTTGCTCTGTTAAATCGACCGTTTTAATACTAGGAGAAAGCGGTGTCGGAAAAGAAGTATTTGCGAAAGCGATTCATGAAGCAAGTGAGAAAGAAAATGCCCCTTTCATTTCGATTAACTGTGGTGCAATTCCAGAAGCATTATTTGAAAGTGAATTATTCGGCTATGAGCGCGGAGCTTTTTCTGGAGCGAATAGTAAAGGAAAGAAAGGCAAAATAGAACTTGCACAAGGTGGCACTTTATTTCTCGATGAAATAGGCGAAATGCCACTCGATATGCAAGTTAAGCTTTTGCGTGTACTGCAGGAACGAAAATATTATCGTGTCGGTGGAGAAAAAGAAATTAATATTGATTTTCGTGTTATTGCAGCTACAAATCGCGATTTACAAGAAGAGATGGAAAAAGGAACATTTCGTGAAGATTTATATTATCGCTTAAATGTAGTTAGCTTACACATTCCACCATTACGTGAAAGACGAGAAGACATTATAGAATTAACCTATTCTTTTTTAAACGACTTTTCAATAAATTACAAAAGGCCAATTCATGATTTCCCCCCAGAAATTATGCACGAACTCCTTCATTACGATTGGCCGGGGAATATTCGCGAGCTGCGCAACGTTATAGAAAGACTCGTCGTATTTGCAACGGACGGCATTATAAAGCAAGAATATTTACCCTTTCATACAAACAATACTCCAGAGGAAATAGTATCTCATTATCCATTAGTCAGTAACAACAACACGATTTTTTCCTTACAAGAAGAGATGGATCAACACGAGAAAAAAGTGATCGAAAGAGCTTTACGAATTTTAAATGGTAATAAATTAGAATGTGCGAAACAACTTGGTGTAACAAGAGCTACTTTATACAACCGCTTAAAAAGACTCGGGTTACAATAAAACCTCCCCTCCTCTATATTGGCATACCTTTTGCATTATAATTTTTGTAAACCGAACTAGAGGAGGAATATACATGTCTAATAAAGAGAATTTAATTATTTGTCGTTGTGAAGAAGTTACATACGGACAACTTCAATCGACAATTGCTACATATAATTGCTCGGCTCGGGAGCTAAAACTAAGAACACGTGCTGGGATGGGCTTTTGCGGGGGGCGTACATGTAGAACGACAATAGATCGAATGATAGAAAGTGCAAATCCTGGAACATCACCTCATGAGATTCCATTAAAATATCAACCACCAATACGCGCAGTAACTTTTGGAGCGGTAGGTGAAAAGCAATGAATAGAATTTTACATCACCCTATTTTAGGAAACTTAGACGATAGGAAACGTATTTCATTTCAATTTAATGGTAAAGAATACGAAGCATATGAAAATGAAACGATTGCTGCTGCCCTTCTTGCAAATGGAATTAGAACGTTACGCGTTCACGAAGATAGTGGTACACCTAGAGGAATTTACTGCAACATTGGACATTGTTCTGAATGCCGCGTAACAGTTAATAATCAAATGAACGTCCGGGCGTGCTTAACTGTTGTAGAAAACGAAATGGTTGTTGAAAGTGGTAAACAGCATCCAAATATTATTAGAAAGATGGTGGAAAAGCGATGATGGATGTAATTGTAATTGGCGCGGGACCAGCAGGATTAGCTGGTGCAATTGCTTGCGCTAGTTCTGGACTTAACGTACTTGTTATTGATGAATTTATGAAGCCTGGCGGACGATTGTTAGGACAATTACATCAAGAACCAACTGGAGAATGGTGGAACGGAATAAAGGAATCAGAACGCCTTCATCAAAAAGCGAAAGCACTCTCAGTTCATATTCGATGTGGTGTGTCAGTATACAATTTAGAAAAAGACGAAAACATTTGGTATGTACATACAAGCATAGGTACAATTGAAGCCCCCTTTGTACTACTTGC
The DNA here is from genome assembly GCF_038006685.1 of Bacillus sp. FSL K6-0042. NCBI lineage: Bacteria > Bacillati > Bacillota > Bacilli > Caryophanales > Bacillaceae > Bacillus > Bacillus sp. FSL K6-0042. The sequence goes on along the minus strand of NZ_JBBOVS010000001.1, from coordinate 529,382 downwards.
TACCGGGGCTGCTGAATACTCTATCCCACTTCCTGGCTGGACTCTTCCAGGAGTCATGTCAATTGGCGCTGCTCAAGTTATGACAAATGTTCATAGAGTCCAAGTTGGGGAAAAAGGAATTATTATCGGAGCCAATATTTTATCATTTGCAATTTTAAATGAATTACAACTAGCTGGTATTACTGTTGATCATATCGTACTCCCTCAAAAGAGTGACCTTAGCCAAAAAGCTGGTGAACCAGAGGAAGTTTTAAAGTCACTATTAAATGCTGCTCACCTTGCCCCATCAGCTTTACTACGCATCGGAAGTCGCTTTATGAAACATGATTGGATTCGAAAAGCTGGTTTAACCTTTTATCCGAATAACGGTATAAAAATAAATGGTACACCACTCCACCTTTGCAAAGCTGCAATTGAAATTATCGGAACGGATAAAGTGGAGGGCGTTCGTGTTGCTAACATTGATTCGAAAGGAAATATTATAAAAGGATCAGAAGAAATATATGAAGCAGACTTTGTTTGTATCGCAGGAGGATTATATCCACTTGCAGAGCTCGCTGCCGTAGCAGGATGCCCATTCCATTACATTCCTGAACTGGGTGGACATGTCCCATTCCATTCAGAGACAATGGAAACCCCTCTTCACGGATTATTTGTAGCTGGAAATATTACTGGAATTGAAAGTGGAAAAATTGCTATGGCGCAAGGAACTGTTGCCGGTCTTTCAATTGTTAAGCATGCTTGTACAGAATTAAACTCAGTCGGACAACAATTACAGCAAGCTATCCAAAATGTCCAGGCTGTCCGCGAACAAGCTGCAATTCAATTTAACCCAATGGTTACCGCTGGTAGACGTAAAATGAATGAACTTTGGAGTCATTTTTGTTTAAATCAGGATGATCAAAATCCGCCTCAAGAAATTGTATAATTCATTGCCTAGAGAATAGTGCCCAGCTTAGCTGGGCACACAAATGAAGAAGCAAAGGTATTCACCCTCACTTAACTACTAGGTTCATTATTTCATTAAAAATGTGCATACTAAAAGGAGCTGTTGAAATTAATCTCAACAGCTCCTTTTGACTACTCATCCGAGTTATTTAAATTCGCCAATGCGAAAATACCTTCTTCATCATCTAACTCAAGCTGCAATCTTGCCGCAAACGGATTGACATTATATTCCCTATCAAGCCATAAGCGAAGTGCTTCAATTAAGTTTGCTTGAATTAAAATTTGCCTACGACCATTTACTTCTACTTCAGCAGAAAAACCATAGTCATCATCATACATTAGTTCAACTAAAACTGCTTCTGGGCCAACTTGTCGCTTTTCTGCGATATACACACATAGTGCGTTTATCAGCTCTTGTTCAGAAATTTTCATCGTTTCCATACTGCTTCTTCTGCCTGTTTCTTACGTTGATTTTTGAAATATTTAAATGCTCGAATCGCTAACATTACGATACCAGCCATTACTAGCATATTTACCATGAACGCTAATACAGAACCAAGTGCTCCCATGTTTGCAAATAAGCTTCCCATTAGTAGACCACCAAGACCACCTAGTAATAAACCTTTCATAAAGCTCCCTTTATTACTCTTTGGTGCTGTGTTTGATGCTTTTGTTTTTGTATCAGGGTTTGTTTTCTGTGCATTCACATTAGAATCTTTTTTGTTTAAATCAACTTTTGATTTTTGTCCTGAACTTGGTGTAAATGATTTTTGACCTGACTTGTAACTTTTCGCTGCCGCATGATCTACGAAAACAAAGCTGCTAGCCCCAAAAACAACCATTAATGCAGTCATTACTGTAACGATTTTTTTCAACATATTATATCCATTCTCCTTTTACTATAGATATATGTGAAATCTATCTTTCTTTGAAATAAGAATGATAGATTTTTTTTAAAGTTAAACAAAAAGTTCTTATGAACCTATTATATGAACTTTTTCTATAATAAGCAAGTATTATTTATTTAACTTTATTAACAATTTATAAAATGACAGGAAAAATAATGAAAAACAGAATTGACTTTACAAGCAACAAAACATATTATAAGTTCATAAGAACTTTTATAATTTTGGAGGTGAAAAGATGGAAACATTTCATCTCACACGAAACGAAATGGCAATGCTCCTTCTTTCTCTTAGAGGATGGAATGCAAAAAAGCCTCTCGTTATTTTACAAGAAGCTTGGGCAAAGTCACATAAAAAAGATATTGAATGTGGACAAAGTGTTACAGCTTTTATTACAACCGCTCTTTCGCCTATTTTTGAAAAGCTCATTAAAATTGAAGATACAGATATTGGCTTTTCTTTAAATGAGATCGTTGCGCTTGGTAATCAAATTGAAAATACCAGTTTTTCTGTAACAGCTATGCAAAACTGGGTAAAACGAGATATAAAAGAAATGATTGGTTCACCACAAAAAGGAAAAAAATATTCTATCGAACAAGCAGCTTTATTATTCATTGTTGAAGATTTAAAAACAGCACTTGATTTTGAATCCATTCGTAAGCTGTTAAGACTCATCGTAAATGATCCAGCAGATCGAAGTGATGATTTAATCAATCCTGTTCATTTATACGTCGCTTATTCTTCTTTATTTGAGGAATTGAATCAAGGTGGTTGTTTACAATTAAACGCGACTGATACCATTCGTACAATTGAAAATATTGTAAAAGAAAAAGCAGATAAAATCGCAAGTCAGTTTGATCAAATCAACAATGAGCAACGAGAAGCCATTCGCAATGCGATTATTATCGCAACGCTCTCTGTACATACCGCATATGTACAAATGTTAGCGAAACGCTATGTTTCTGCAACATTATTTTTACAAAATTTAGATGTAAAGCCATAAAAAAGAGGAGCGCAAAGCGCTCCTCTTTTTTAGAACTTTTGTATTACAAATAATACACACACTCTCTCCGCAATAAATAAACTACATCTTGAATATACTTTGAAGTCTTTAAAATATCATCAAAATACTAGTTTCTATTCATAAAAATATTAAGATTCTTATTCTCAGTTAAAATTCCAAATACGCATCTTTCTTTATAGGTCACAAAATCTTCTTTCATCTCTCCTTCCCACTTTAAATTTTGAAAGGGAAGAAGAGATAATTGTACTAATTCTTCCCTTTCAACAATTTTCAAAGTAGTAAAATACTGTATTTCATCTAATATTACTTCATTAATTAAGCAAAGAAAATCTCCCACTGTTCGCTCTTCTTCTCTCTTTTTAAAAAAACTTTGTAATACTAGGGCTATGAACTGAAGTTTTTTCTTCTTTTATCTACTAAATATCTACTAAAAAAACGGTTCACTTACAAGATGAGAAATTTCTAATATACTTTTCATTCTATCTCCATCAAACTTTCACACGGCTCTAATTTCTACGCTTTACTATAAGTAATACAAACACAAAGGAGATGGTGAAGCTAAAATAAAATTTCAAAATTGTACGTTATGACCGTTATGCGAATCTCATTTTTCCAGTTATGAAAGAAACACAAATATATGGCAGGAGGTGAGAATGTGAAGAAACAAAAAAAGAAGCGTACAAAATTTCGTTGGCTTATATGGGTAAGTATTATTGCTTTCTCCCTTTTGGCAGTATTTTTAGGAACCCACGGATTGCAGATGGAAAGATGGCATCATGCAAAACGTGAGGCCTTTGCTGAGGAATATAGGGGACAAGCTTCTTACCTTAAAGATGAAAGACATCATCTCAAACAAGAGAATTTGGAAAACGAGAAGCCTTTTCAACATTATGAAAAGCATCATAAAGAAAAATTTGATGGGATTTCCCTTATTCTTTTCACAATTGAGTTAAGCTTCATTCTTTTAGGATGGTTTATCCTCAAAAAGACAGAAGGTCAAATAATAAGAAAATGGATTGGTATCCTTCTTATTATCATTGGTATATTACCACTGATCCCTCTTTTCGTTGTCGTGGTATTTCCAATTTGGCTTTATAAAAAAAGAAAACAAAACTCACCCCATTCTACAACTGACTATACAGTAGACAGCTATATAGTCATATCAAATAATAAAACGGATATTCTTGATCAATGGGAAAAACAAATTCGTAAAGAGGAGAAATAAAAATGAGTATTTTTAAAAGAATTAAAAACATTGTAACCGCTGATGTCCATGAAGCTTTAAATAAACTAGAAAACCCGGTAAGTATGTTAAAACAATACATACGAGAAACGGAGCAACAAGTGGTAAAAGCACAACAAGCTTTATCTCAGCAGCTATTTCTAGAAAAAAAATATGAATCTCTTATTACAGAAACAGAGGCTGTTATTGCAAAAAGATTTCGTCAGGCTGAGCTTGCGGTGTCTCGCAATGAAGATGATATGGCACAATTAGCACTTCAAGAAAAAATTGCACATGAGAAAAAACTAGAAATGTATCATGAACAGTACAATGTAGTAAAACAACAAACTTCAATCCTATATGAGCAAATTGATAAACTACAAAAAGAATACCAAGAATTACAATATAAAGAACTCATACTTGCTTCCAGGTTACATGTAGCACGTACAATGAAAGAAAACAATGAAGCTCTTGCATCTTTTCATACAGAAAATGCAGTGAAAGGCTTCGCAAGAGTAGAAAGTTATATTCAAAAAATAGAAGCTGAGGCCTCAGCAAGTAACTACTTTAATCAAATAAAGCCTATTTCTTATACAGACGATACAGAGATTGAACTAAAAGAAGCAGTACAAAAAGAATTAGAAAAATTAAAAGTAAGGAAGTAAAGACTATTCGCTCGTTTCATTTTTTGGGACGAGCGAATAATTATTTATGAAATTAATCTTTTAAAATAAAATTCCACACCTATTCTTTCATAATTTCCCGTATACTAAAAATGCAAGGAATATTTTTTCTCTTACTCTAAAAAAATCTCATATAGAAGGTGCAACATGTTAGGTAGTTTTATTCATTCCGTATTATCATTTTTAGAAGGCCTTGGTTATTGGGGCATTATGCTTGGACTCATGATTGAGATTATCCCAAGCGAAATCGTTCTCGCCTATGCAGGTTATTTAGTATTCTCAGGAAACATCTCATTTATAGGCGCCATTGTATTTGGTACGATTGGTGGTGTTATCGCACAAATCTTTATTTATTGGATTGGGCGTTACGGAGGAAGACCTGTACTAGAGCGTTATGGCAAGTACATTTTCATTCATAAAAAACAAATCGATTCTGCAGAAGCATGGTTTAATCGTTATGGAACCGGTGTTATTTTCACAGCACGCTTCATTCCAGTCGTTCGTCATGCCATTTCAATCCCTGCCGGCATTACAAAAATGTCACCTATCCGATTTATTACCCTTACAGCGCTTGCGATTATCCCGTGGTCAATCATCTTTATCTATTTAGGTGAAAAGCTAGGAGAAAATTGGGGCAATATCAATGAAGTTGCTGGGCCATATGTAACATCGTTTGCAATTGGCGGAGTAATACTAATTGTTTTGTATTTCACTTTAAAAATATGGCTAAAGAAACGAAGAAAACTTGTTTAAATGAATCACTTAAGATAGTGACTTAAAAAAACACCATCAATTGAATTGATGGTGTTTTTGAATCTTTATACTTTTATAATTGAATCTGGTTACTTTTTAAAAAATCAACAATTTCTTCTTTATGCTTTACATCATGTTGAATAAGAATCCAAAAGTAATCATTTAACTTCATATTTTCTTTTCCCAATTGATAATAAGTATTAAAAAACAGGAGCAGCTTAAAAAGCCGTTCCTGTTTTTGGTTTAATCTTAAAATTTATTTCCCTGCATGAAATTGTTGTAATGCTTCATCCACATATACCCAGCCTTTCCATCCTAAATGAATGGTATCTTTTAGAAAGTATTTGTCATATTCATGACTAGTAAAATCTACAACTGGAAATCCTTCTTTCTCAACCTGTTCCCGAACTTTCTTATAATAAACATCACGGCGTTCTTTTGGGAATCCTGCGTAATCATACCAAGGTCCATTTACAGGAACAGAAATAAAAAGCGGCTTCACTTTCTTTTGCTTAAAAATATCTAAAACAATTTGTAAATCTTCATATTCTGGCGATTCATCATAAGATTCGTTTGCCTTATATCCCTTGAATCCATGTAATTTCTTTTGAAATTTGTTTTTGTAGTAATATGGATTTTCAATTCCGAATGTATTTGATGTAGACTCCACTTTCCCAACTTGTTCAGCATGCCTTCTTGCTTCTTCCCAAGAAAGTGAACGTAATTCCATATTTCTTTGTTCTTTTTTTGGCTTTATATTGAATATAGATTTCACCAAATCTTTATGATCCGCAATGTTTCGGTTTATATAGGCAACTGGCTTAAATGCTCCTGCTTTTATCTTATGAGTTGTATCATTATATACAATACCTTCTAATGAGGTTTTTAATATATAATCGTTACGGACAACATTAAAATCTAGCAACCGCTTCGCAATTTTCTTTTTCATTTCAGGTTTTATTTGATCATTAAAAATAAAATGATATGTTTGCTGTTTAGAAAAGTTACTACTAAAGTTACCTTCATTTACCCCCTGCTTGGTAAACCATTGTGGTGAAAGAATAAATACTACTTTTTTTCCTTCTAATTGATCCATTGTGGAAGTCACATTTAAAATATGAGCAAGACTCTGCGTTCCGCCAGTTCCTATTAGAAACGGTGTAAATCCTTCGGGTTTTACTTTAAAATAGTTAGACGGATGATATGCATCCATTCGGGAAAATTCAGATGAACCGTACATCGGTAAATACTTCGAATTCTCTAACATTTTTTGTTGTAAAAAAACACCTTGTAATTTTTCTTTTTGTAATGAAGTCGCCGCATCTTCTACCTTTTCATTACTAATAAGTGAAACTAGATATTTAGATGGAATAAGCAATATAACGATAAAGATTATACATGCTAAAATGATTGGGCCAAAAGCATGTTTCATCTTCATTTGTTGACCCACCTTATTATAGAACCACTTACAATCATTCTCTTATTACCTCGATATTGCATGTCTACTAATAATTCTAACCCTTGCTTACAACACGTCATCATTCTTTCTCTTCTCCTTTATTCCGTAAAAATGCTCCATTCTATTCATCTATCATTTACATGTATTTCCTCCTCTTATCACAACTTATGTACGCATTCATTATAAGAAATGTTTCCAAGTAAACATTTTAATTATACAAGATTTTCTATTTCTTTCACACTCTAAATTCAGTAATGATTTTATCTTTCGACAAGTTAAACTTGTATACAAATCTATACGATATTTACAAACTATCTGGATAGTTTATATGAATATTCAAATTTTCATCGAAACAAATTCTTATACTCATAATATGATAATTGATGTCCATCAAAATCCACATCATGTGTGTATTTAAATCCAGCCTTTTCTAAAACATTTTTTGACTTCTCATTGGCAATTCTAATTCTTGCAGTTAATTTTTTGACTTTCAAATCATGAAAAGCATATTGGATCGATGCATGTGCTGCCTCTGTAGCATATCCATTTCCCCAAAACTTCGGATCGAGAAGATACATGATTTCTAAATCTTCTGTTCCATCAATATACCTTAAACCACAGTGTCCCATCATTTCTCTCGTGATAGGATTGAATATAAGCCATACACCAAAATTATGTTCATTCCAATGCGCTATGAGTTTTCCAATATATTGTTCAGTTTCTTCTCGTGACATCCCTCTAGATATAGCAAGCCACTTACCTACCTCATTGTTTTTTACAATTTGATAGAAAGCATCCACATCTTCTAAACTAGGTTTTCTCATATAGAGTCTTTTCGTATTCATTGATTTTACATTCACATTAATAGACATATCCTTTTCCCCCTTCAATAAAATCTTAATTTTCATCCTGGTAAATTATAGCATGAATTTTCTCTCTTTTATTAATTTCAAGAATGAAACATTGTTATATACAAAAACAGACTGTTCTCTAAGCACAGTCTGTTTTTTTTATACTTCATTTTATTTTTTCACATCTGCCCATTTCAAACTAGTCGCGGGTCCAAATTGATGTACATATAAATCTTTAACATATGGTTTTTGTAAATAAGATAATCCGCGCTGGAACACCGGGGCAATTACCGCATCATCCAATAGCATTTTCTCTGCATCTTGCATCGCTTTCCAACGTGCCTTTTCGTCATTTCCTAATTCCATTTTTGTCTTTTTAATTAATGCATCATATTCTGCATTTGCATAGCCAGTATTATTGACACCACTTTCTGAAATAAAGACCTCTAAGTAAGTCATTGGATCTGGATAATCCGGTAACCAACGTGATAATGACATTTCATATTCTTTCTTTTTCTCTAACGCTAGTTTTTGAGAATGTGGTTGTAGTTTCACTTTTATCGTCAATCCTGGTAAATTTTTCTCTAGTTGTTCTTTAATATATTCCCCTACTTTTTTAAAGTTTTCTAAATCATAGTTTAACATTTCTAACGTAACTTCATTCGTTCCTGTTTCTTGCTTGGCCTTTTCCCAATATTCCTTTGCCTTGTTCACATTCGTTTTATTAAACTCTGTCGTTGTTTCCCTGAAATCTTTTTTATCTGGCCCTTTTAAAAAGCCATTTGGAACATAGTAGTTTGCAGGTACTGATCCATCGTTTAAAAATGAAGTCGCAAGTCCCTTTTTATCAAAAGCCATGCTAAGTGCGAGGCGGGCATTTTTGTTTTTTAGAATTGGTACATTTTCATTAAATCGGAAGAAATACATAACCGAATCTGTATATTGTTTCAATTCTTTATCATTTTTATATTTATCAACAAATTCTGTTGAAATAACAGCACGATCAACTTTATCTGTTTGATATAGATTTACTACGGTCGAAATTTCTTTAACAATTTGGTAATTTACTTCATCTAATTTCACTTCTTTTTTATCCCAATATTGATTGTTTTTCTTCATTGTAAAACTTGCTTCATGCTTCCATTCTGATAATGTAAATGGTCCATTATATAGAGTTTTATTTGCTTCTAAACCATATTTATCTCCTTGTTCTTTCGCATACTTCTCATTAATTGGATAAAAGGATGGTAAACAAAGTAATTTTGTAAAATAAGGGACAGGATGTTCTAACTCTACAGTAAACGTTTTATCATCTTGAACTTTTACTCCTAATTCATCCAATCCAATTTGTTTCTTATTTATCTTTTCTGCATTTTTCACATCATACATGATATATGCATATTCAGAGCCCGTTTCTGGATTAACAAGTTGCTTCCAAGCATATACAAAATCATGTGCTGTTACAGGATCACCGTTAGACCATTTCGCATCACGCAAATGAAATGTATATGTTTTCCCATCTTTACTAATCTCATGCTTTTGAGCAATTCCAGGAATGACCTCATCGTTTTTTGAAAGTCTAACTAATCCTTCCATTACATTATTTAATACATTAAATGAAACAGCGTCTGTTACTTTTAAGGAATTTAATGATGGAATTTCTCCTGTTTCTGTTAACTGCAATACTTTCTTCTCTTCTTTTGGTTTTGTAGTGGTCTTTTCTTTTCCACAACCAGCTAAAAACGAAGAAAGAAGTAACGTACTAACCAATGAAAAGCGAATAACCTTTTTCACTTTAAAACCCCCTTTTTAAATCCCTATTAATCTTTCATCTTAAGGTAAATAGCGACGTGCACCTGCATATTCTTCAATGTAACCAGGTGTATCTACTGGTATAATTTCAACTGTTTTCGCTGCATTTGGAGAATGTATCATTTTCCCATCTCCAATATACATTCCTACGTGGTGAACACTTCCTTTTCCTTGATTGTAAGCAAAAAACAGCAAATCACCTTTTTGCAAGTTTTCTCTTTCAACAGCAATACCTGCTTTTGATTGTGGACCGGAATCACGCGGGATTGTAATACCATGAGATTTGTAAATTGTATGTGTAAAACCAGAACAATCAAAGCCAAAACCACTTGTTCCAGCCCATATATACGGCAATCCTAAAAATAACTTCCCAGTATTCACTAAATCGTCGCCTGTTGGAACAGGAATGTCATTTTGCGATTTATAAACCGTTCCATCATTTTTCCGTAACCATGCTTTTTGTCCGTTTGGTAATAATACACGAAACGACATATTATCTTCACTTATTAGTGGTAAGCGTGTGTTATAACTAACCTCTAAAGATTTATATTTATCAGATGGATTAATATATAAAATAGCTGTCGGTTTTGTAATAAGAACAAATGGTTGTTCCTTTTTCTCTGCAAATTCTTGATTATAGGTTAGCTGTTTTACCGGGACCCATCCTGGATATCCCGCTTCATTTCTTGGCGTTGGCTGACCATGAACAACTACTTTTGCCCACTCACCTTGCCGATCAATAATTGTTACTTCTTGCCCCAATAAAGCTTGTGTTTCTAATTTATTTGTACTTGTTAACCAAAGCTTTTCATCGAGCGTCATCGATTTCGTCCATTTCCATAGATTAACAGGATTCATCGCACTTGGTTCATCAATTGGACGAAGCAAATTTGGCCCAGTCCATAATGTTGCTGCTGCCACATCTACATACGCTTGATTACTTTTTACCTCTTCAGCATTCACAACAGAAATAGATGAAAATACTAACAAACAACTAAAAAGCACAGTAATGCGTTTCCTCATAAACACATCCTCCTTTTTATTCATATTTTTCCCTGCTCAAACAAAACGTGACCTCAAAAACAACTCTTCTGCTGAAACTTTATTCTATATTCACTGCGTGATGCAGGTTTACCCTTAGTCCGTTATATGTGATTCCGCTTGGCTCTTCCATTAACCATAAAGGAGCATCAAGATCAAAGTAGTGAATATTTGGATGAGCGGCTGCTACATGTGCAATTGCCGCCACAGAAAGCGATGATTCCATCATGCTACCAACCATGCACTTTACACCGGCAGCGCCAGCAATATCGGCAATCTTCCATGCTTCCCGTATCCCGCCACATTTCATTAATTTAATATTTAATAAATCAGCGTACTGTCCTTGAACAAGCTTTAAAGCGTCTTGCGCCGAGAAAACACTTTCATCAGCCATGATTGGTGTTTGCACATGATCTTTTACATATTTCATTCCTTCCCAATCTTTCGCATGAACGGGCTGTTCTACAAATTCTATATTTAAATTTCTATTTTCCATTTCTCGAATAATCGATACAGCTTCTTTTGGACTCCATCCTTGATTTGCATCTAATCGCAAAGTTACATCCTCCTGCACAACATTTTTGATCGCTTCAATACGTTCTAAATCCAATTCTGTTGATTTACCAACTTTAACTTTTAATGTGTTAAAGCCTTTTTCTACATGACTTTTTGCTTCTTTCGCCATTAATAAAGGTTCATCAACACTTACTGTAATGTCTGTTTGAATCTCTTTCTTTCCACCTAATAACGCATATAATGGAATATTATGAAACTGACAATATACATCATATAAAGCCATATCAACCGCTGCCTTCGCACTCGTATTTCCTATACAGCTCATTTGAACCTGTAACAACAACGTTTGAAATTGCTGCAATTCTTTCCCGACTAACACAGAGCGAATTGGTCCTAAAATAGCTTCTTCCATTCCACTTGCAAAATCCCCAGTAATAACCGGAGTCGCAGCCCCAGCCCCTTTTCCTACAATCCCTTCATCTGTGTGAATAAAAACATCAATACTCTCAATCTCGGTTACAGTGCGCAAAGCTGTTTTAAATGGTGTATGAAGCTTGATATAGCGACGTTTTACTGTTAGATCCATGATTTTCATTTCATTCATCCTTTCTGTCCAATAAAAAAATCCAGCCATAAGAATGAATCTTATGGCTGGATTTTGTCTATGAATGTGTAGACAAAGCAGCGATTTGATTATATTTTTTTTGTGCATCTTTTAATGCTACAAGTAATGCTTTTTGAGACGATCCGAAATAACGATTGTTAATTTCTTCTACTAATTGTGGATCATTCATATTTCTATGTAGAAATAAATGTTTTACAAATTGGCTCGTTAATGAAATTGTTGCTGAACAATCTGTATCCACAATTTTCCCTGTATCTTTTTCAACAACAAATGCAACAAAGTAGCTTTTAAATTTTTCTGTAATTGGATTGTTTTGAGGTGCTTTTGCGTCCCCTACGATATAAATCGTATTAGAAGCGTACACATAAATCTTCCTTTCTTATACAAGGATAACGGTTTTCTTAACAGGCGAATAAGCTGTAGACTCATCGTTAATTAAGAAATGTATTCGCTTACTGTATATTATATACAATTTACAGAATTTTAACAATATTTATTTCAGTAAATATTGTACAATTAAATGTCCAATCTCTGAAAATATATAATTCGTATGATTTACACATTCAACATTTGAACTTAAAACAGCTACATATACCATGTGGTTATTTATGTTCAATCGTGCAACATCATGTGTAACAGTTTGCAGTTCTCCTGTTTTGTTTGCTATGGAAAGTCCTTCTATCCCCTCTAACTTCCCACATAATTTATGGGTAAATTGCTGCATTTGAAGTGGGTTATAAAATTGTTCTTCGTTTTCATAATGCTTTAGTAGAGTTACAATATCTTCAGCTGTTGCGAAATTATCTTTTCCCGTTTCTTTAGATGTTTGCATCATATATCGTTGTAGTTTCGTTCCATTTAGCTGCAGTGAATCAATATGTTTTTGAATATCATTTATTTTCAACTTATTTATAAGCCAATTTGTCGCAGTGTTATCAGAAACTGTAATCATCAATGTAATGAGGTCTTGTATCGTTACATTTGGTGTATGTAATGCAGCAACAATGCCACTTCCTCCAGTCTTTTCGAGGGATGAAATAGGAATTAATTCATATGGATTTAAGGTTCCATCCTTTATGTTTTCTATAGCACACGAAAGAATAGGTAACTTAATAAGGCTAGCTGATGGATGCACCAATTGTTCATTGTACCGATACATAATTCCCCCTTGTATCATGACACTTACATCTCCGTTTATACTTTCAATCCGTTTCTCTAATTCATATATAAAGTCTGCTTTTTTCATATTACCCTCTCCTTTTTTGAGAATTATATCATCTCTAAAGATTCTCAGTTATGACATATCTTTTTATAAAATAAGAAAGTATTACTGCCTACAAAGAACGAATAAAAATATTTAATATATAAAAAAAAACAGTTAGCTATTTGCTAACTGTTACAGATGTTTTCCTTTCATTACTGTATATCTACTTAGGTAGTACAAATATAGTTTCATTCGGCTTAGAGAATTGATACTTTTTCCTCGCAAACTTTAAAATTTCTTCTTCATTATCTGTCAAATTTTCAACTTCACTCTTTAAATAACGCGAATCTTTTTCTAAAGAAAGTAATTGCTTTTGCTGGTTTTTAATCGTATCTCGCTTTTCTACAATCATTTCTTGTTGCTTAGTAAGGATATATTGAACATAAAAAGTTGCTGAAAAAATAAAAATAAAAGCTAAAATAAACCGACGCAATTTTCTCTTATTCATAACTCGGTATTCATTAGACTGTGTTTGTTGTGGTGTATTAGGAACATTTACTTTCTTGAGTTTCCTCATTTTTCAAATCCCCCTAACCCATTTTATTTCACTACCACAGGTATACTCTCTTACTAACCTAAATTCTCTTCTCGTAAAATAAGCTCCTCCATAAAAAAATCTCATAAATTAACCAATTAGAGATAGCTTTCGACGGCATATCTATATTTCAGATTAAATATTTATTTTTTGTGCTCTAAAATAGTGTTTTATGTTTTTAATTCACTCTTAACAAACGTATCTCTCAAACACATTCGCTTTTTCACTGAATAGTTTATTAGGAATTGCTTTAATTAAGGAGGTAAACAAATGAAATATCGCACATTAGGAAAAACCGGTTTAACCGTTTCGGAAATTGGATTTGGCGCTTGGGCAATTGGTGGCGATGAATGGGGTCCTGTAAATGACAAACATTCTATCACAGCAATGAAAAAGGCAATAGAATGCGGCGTGAATTTTATTGATACCGCTGATGTATATGGGTTAGGCCATAGTGAAAAATTAGTGGCCCAATCAATAAAAGAACATCGAAATGATATCGTCCTTTCCACAAAGGGAGGTTTAATTGGTCATCACTATGATCCTGATGGAGAACCTGTCTACGATACAGTAGAAAAGGTAATTGCAGTATTCGAAACCAGCTTACTTCGCCTGCAAACAGATTATATTGATGTTTACTTTTGTCATATTTGGTGGGACAAAAAAGAAGAAACCGAAGCGTTCCTTCGCGCATTTGAAATTTTAAAGCGAGATGGAAAAGTAAGAGCGGTTGGTGTTTCTACACATGATTTACAATATATTAAGAACTTTAATAAAGACGGTGAAATTGATGTTGTACAACTTGACTACAGCATACTTAACCGGGCACCTGAAAATGATATTTTACCTTACTTACAAGAGCAAAACTTAGGAGCTGTTATTCGTGGGCCATTAAAAATGGGGATATTAACTGGAAAGTTTACAGAGCAAACAACATTTCCTGAGGGCGATTTACGACAAGATTGGCCAAAAGAAACATGGTTTCAAGATGATTTACGAAAGGTTGAGCAATTGAGATACCTTTCAAACCCTAAACGAACTTTGGGACAATTGGCCCTCCGTTATGTACTCTCACACCCTGCTGTATCTGTTGCTATTCCTGGGGCAAAAACAGCTAATCAAGCAGCAGAAAATACTGCTGCTTCTGTACGCCCACTTCTATTAGAAGAAGAATTAGCATATATACGAGACTTCTAGAAAAAGATTGGTAGCATTGAATTGCTGCCAATCTTTTTTGTTACTCTATTATTCTCATATTTTATATGTATTTTTTATTTCGATTTCCCTTATACAAGGTATAGAAGATGCTGATGTCCCTTCTCTAATGCGATATCATATGCTGTTTTACCATCATTTTTTTTAATACTTTTATCTGCTCCATTTTGAATAAGTAATGTTACAATTTTTTCATCGCCTAATAAAGCTGCTTCATGAAGTCCTGTCCAACCACCACTTTGTACAGCATTAACATCCGATCCTTGCTTAATTAAAAATGTAGCGAGTTCAATTTTCTTGTTTGCAATTGCTGCTTGAAGCGGTGTATTTTCATTTTGATTCTTCGCTTTTACATGTAAATTGGCACCATTTTTCAGAAGAAGATTTGCAATTTCTTTATGACCAAAATAAGCAGCCAAATGAAGCAGTGTCCAGCCATCTTCAGTATAAGAATGCACAAGGTTTTGATCTTTATTTATTAATTCTACTACCTTCTCCTGTTCTCCATTCATTACAGCATTTGTAATTACTACAATTGGATTCATTGTTATCCCCCTTTTACATAAACTCATTTCATTTTCTAACTATGAAATAATTCTATTAAGCATGTGAAATTCCTTTTTAATCCACTTAAGTTTACATAATAATATTATAAATATTAACCTAATTTTCATTACTTACTTTGTTACAAATAAAAAAATAATTCATTTTTATAATGGACTGTTTTGGATTTAATCAAAAATATATTTTTGTATCTTTCTATAAAATAAAATACCACATTTATATAGAAATAAAAAATCTCCGTACCGCAGTGACTTTATTACATTTTATTTTTATTTTTCTATTTCGAATATCTTTTTGAAAATACAAAAATGATTAATTAGTTTTAATATAAAAACAATCATTATTAGGCACCTATTCAAATTGTATTTTTCGAATAAAATATAAAAATGATTTTTATATTTTATTCGAAAAATGATTTTTATATTCTTTTATAGATACAATAACTTTCAAATTAACCTATAGCAATTTTGCCTTCTACCCTTCCCTGTATCTTTTAATACATATGATTTTACTACGAGTTCAGTTAATGAATCCGTTAATGTTTTATATGATAAATTAGATAGTGCTAACAGATCATTTGTATATAGAATTCTATGTTTTTCTAATAGTAATAATACTAATCGTTCAGATGGCTTTAATGTTTCGTCACTTTCTAGTATAAAATCTACATCTTTCATAGGATATACATTCTCCTTATTTTAAAAATCACAATTACCCATTATTAATACGAAAATATTATATAATAAATCTGTTGTTATTTCAAAATAACATAATACTTATACTAGAATGTAGGGTATTCTTCTAGTTAGAAATACTCTCTTCGCTTCTTTCATTCCCTTTCTAACATCCTTTCGGCAATTTGATGTTAGAATCCATCCCCTTTTTTCAGTACAAAAAAAGCCTCCACATTCGGAGGCTTCCTTCTATTTTACAATTGGCAGTGTTAACTCACTTAACTTTACTGTAAGTTTCGTCCCTGCTTTTGGACGAATCGTATAGTCATAGTCACTTGCAATTAATACTACTCCGATTTGATGGCCGGCTTGGAATACATAATCATCTGGCTGCATGTCCCATGTAAATGTGTAATCTTTTCCTGGTATAATTGGCGTTGACTGTTCTTTTCCATTCAAGTTTTGTGGATCCATCCATCCTCTAGTCACAATTTCTGGTTCCGCACCGCCATAATCAACAAGTAATGCGGTTAAATTTAAAACTGGACGATCAATACTCCCCTTAAATGAAATTTTTGGTGTACCACTTATTCTCATTTCTTTTTCGAGCTTAGACATTACATATACTAACCGATTTGGTGATTCTAATTCTGGATTTGTTAGTAATTGATTCGATTTAATTTTTGCATCATCTAACAATGAAGACACTTGTTGTACCGCACCCATTCGAAGCGGTACATCTACTGCTTTATTACTTAAAAGCATACGTATTTTAGACGGAGCTGCTGCAGGGTCTGGCCAATTTTTTAATTTTTGCCACGTTTTATTTTCTCGCTGTACATCTACCATCGGTTCATTCATAATTCCATTTTCAATTCCGTATAACCAATAATCAAACCATTTATTTTGTGTTTGCTGCCAGTTATTACTAGATGTTCCCCCATGCCCTCCTTGATGTAACCACATTTTACGTGGCACATTATTTTCTCCTAAAGCTTCCCACCATTGTGAAAACTGTTTTGTCTTTACATTCCAATCATTTAAACCATGTACAACAAATACACTTGCCTTTACATTTTTTGCATCCTTCACGTAGTTACGCTTGTCCCAAAAATCATTATAATCTCCTGTTTTTCGGTCCTGCCCATCGGTAAGCTCTTTAATGATTTTTTGACAAACTTCAGGATTTTTTCTCGTTAATACTGCTTCGGCCATATTATCTGTATCTTCACCTTGATAACCACCTGGTGCAACAACTGCCCCATTTGCACGGTAATAATCATACCAACTGCTAATCGCGGCAATAGGAATAATTGTTTTTAACCCTTCAACTCCTGTTGTTGCAACAGCGTTCGGCAATGTGCCATTATATGAAGCACCTGTCATCCCCACATTTCCTGTAGACCAATCCGCCTTTATTTCCTTACCATCTTCTGTAAATGCTTTTGTTCTTCCATTTACCCAATCAATGACAGATTTTGTACCAAGGATTTCTTGTTCATCACCAGTTGTTGGACATCCATCTGATTTTCCAGTACCAATGCTTTCCCCTAAAATAACGGCATATCCACGAGGAACATAGTAATTTCCGTATGAACCGAGATTAGCTGGTCCTGCATAAGGTTTGCCTCCAGTAGGATGTAATTCTTCATCTACATTATAAACTGGTACGTCTTTTATTCCCGAACGGTAAGGACTCATTTCATAAATAACGGGAACTTTCACACCTAGTTCTGTTTTCGGTCGCATTACTTTTATTGATACACGATCTTTTTTACCATCTCGGTCACTATCAATCTCTGTTTCTACAAATAAATTTTCTACAATTGCCTCATCAAGTGAATAAATTGGTTTCGTCATTCCATTTTCTAACTCAATCTTTGTCGATTGAGCTAACGTTTCTGGTACTTTCCCATTTAGCGGTAAAGTAAATTTCTTTGAGTTCTCTTCTTTCTGCTCTGCATGTACCGTAATACTAGATATGCCAGATGTAAGTGTTAGAGAAAACATTGCTGAAAGCGCAATTACAAACTGTTTTTTCCTCAAATTCCTTCCCCCTTTATATTCTTCTACCACTTCTTTCACTATACAACAAAATAACAGAAAATTCAGTTTATAAATAGGTGAAAACTTGAGAAATTTGTAATATTTTAATCTTTCTTATATAGCTTATAAGATTTCTCTAACCCAACATTATATTTCGTATTATTATTTGTCCAATCTTCTCCTAAATTTCCAGGCCATCCCGATGTATTGGCAACATATTTTAAAAGAGCTAATTCTGTTAATCCTTTGTTTACTCCACGTTTATAGGAACTCACCATATGTGAGATTGCTATTGTCGCATTCGTTTTCGCATCTGTTAAATTTTCTTCTGATAGTTGCGCAGGTGCTAATCCACCTCGGTGTAACTGAAATAATCCAAAAGATGTTCCGTTATCACCTACTACTTTTCGGTTAAATTTCGTTTCATGATTAGCAATTGTAAGTGGAATCCATTCTGGTATACCGTACTGCTTCGAGATTTCAGTAATTATTAATTTATTATTTTCAATTTCCTTTTGTTTTTCATATTTCATATAAGCTGCATAACATAAAAGCGTTAAAGTACAAATTACTACTATATATTTTAATAATTGTTTCATAGATTCATCTCCTATATCGGTTATGTTTAATTCTGTATACTTTTAATATAAAATGTTCATGTGACATCTATTTGACAGAATAAAATTTTTAAAAATAAAAAGGGCTTACGAAAGTTATCTGAATTGTCCCCCTAATCGTGGACACTCAAAAAAATGGCTCCGGTACAATATAGGCCACTGAAAAAGTCCACTTCATAAGAAAAAGGAGTTCATCACCTACTATATACAGGTAATGGACTCCTTTTTCTTTTCATCATATTGATAAAATGCGTGTTATTTTTTCAAAGCAAACACTTTTTCAGTGCCTTCGTACAATACCGGAACCATTTTTTAAGTGCTTAATTTCTAAAGGTCTTTTTATAGGGTGCAGTTCATTTTTTGATTGGTTTTTCTGTAATTACAGACTTTTTTATCAGTGTTTAAAATGTGTTATAAACTTGTTCACAGGTTGCGGCTGTTGGTTGAAAAAAACAGTGCTTTTTATAACGTCCTACAAAGGGCTGATTATACCATTGTTGAGGACAATCGCCTGGTGGCCTAAAATACCATAAACTAAATTTCCCAGGCCAGTACCTCTCTCCATTGATAACTCGACGAGCTAAACGTTTTTCACTTTCTCTTGCTCTTTGATAGAAATATCCATGCGTAACAGCTTCAAATGCATGTTCTTGGAAAATCATTTGTCTAATGGTACGAAGGTTTTTAAAGTCAGAACAATTTGCTCTTAGTCGGTTAATTCCTACATTTCCGACGAGTAACATACCCTGAGTTCCTTCTCCTTCGGCTTCTGCTCTGAGTAATCTTGCTAAAAGTGCAATATCTGCATCTGTAGCGTTAACAACTCCCATGACTCCACCTCCATTATATTTTTCTCTTTATAGTATTGTTTATTGATCAGGATAATGACTTGTTTAATATAGGTTGTTTTCTAAATTAATTTATATTAGACATAGCATCCTCTTCAAATTATAGTATGTTTAACTTTCGTAAGTTCTTTTCTATATACATATAAAATTGTATTTCATTTTTTATAATAGAGACACCATACTCAAAACCATGTCGTTCTAAAATACTCTTTACAATGGCTAATCCTAATCCAGTTCCTGATATTTCTTTATTACGTGAAGCTTCTAATACATAAAATGGTTCCCAAATTTTTTCAATATCTTGACTTACTTCAGGATTAATTCCATTTTGAATACTAAAATATACATAATCTTTTCTCTCTTCCAATACAATCTTGATATTTTGATTTGTTGTATATTTGATTGCATTTGAAATTAAATTATTAAATACCATTTTCATTTTATCCAAATCCGCATAAACAACAGGTTCTTCCATTCTAAAATCCATTTGTAAATGTATATTTTTAGCACGAAATTCAATTTCATACTTATCAATAACGCTTTGAATAAGCTGCACTACCTGAAATTCTTCCTTCTGTAATACATCTCTTTCCAATTTCGAAAATCGTAACAACTCTTCTATTAAATTTGTGATTTGATCTGTTTGTTTAATAATCGTATCTACATAAGTCCCATCATCAAGACCATCTTTAATTCCCATAGAATATGCCTTTACTAAAGCTATAGGTGTTTTTAATTCATGGGTAATATCCCCCATAAATCGCTTCAAATGTTCATTTCTATTCGTTAAGTCTTGATGAGCTTCATGTAATTTATCACTCATAATATTAATACTATTAGCTAAATCACCAATTTCATCATTTGTTTTTACATTTGTTCTCTTAAAATCAAGATGAGAAATATCTTCTGCAACATCGCTTAATTCTTTCAACGGTGTTGTAATCGTTTTTGATAATATCCAAACAAGTACAATGACAAGAAATATTGAAAAACCAAAAATATATATATTAAATGTATTAAGTGTCTCAATTAGTTCATTCGAGTGAGCAATAGATACTCCCACTAAGATTAACATTTCATTTTTTGAAATAAATTTCGCAAAAAAACTCGCTTTTAGCTTCTCTTGATCATATAATTTATTTGCTTGTCCAGAACTCTTTACTTTTATTACTTCTTCTTTTGTAATCCAAAGTTTATTCAATGTCACTCTCTTTTTTATAAGCCCAGAGCGTAACGATTCATTAATTTCATCTTCTGTATTTTTTATTGGCGTGTAAACAATTGTTACGTTATTCTCATTCTCGATTTGATTTATAGTATCTGTTAATTGTTCAACAGGCAAAGACTGAATTTGATTTGTAATTGTATTTAACTTTTCCCGCGTTTTATATATATTATATTTCGGTAAAAAATAGTTCATCAATAATAATGAAATAGTAAATATAAGAATGATTGTTAACGATATACTGACAAAGAGCTTTTTACCAAGCTTATTCACGTTCATCCTCCAGACTGTAACCTAAACCACGATGCGTTTTTATAATATCCTCACCTATTTTTTTCCGCAACCTTCTAACATGTGTATCCACTGTCCGCTCATCTCCAAAATAATCAAATCCCCATACGATATCTAGTAACTTTTTACGTGTTAATATTGTACCTTTATGATTTAAAAAACATTTAATTAATTCTAACTCTGTTTTTGTAATTTCTAATTCTTTATCACTTTTATATACTTTATTCTTTATCAAATCTATTTTTAGATTTTGAACTTGTATGACTTCATCTTGATTCAGTAGTTTTTTAGCTCTTGTAAGTAAAATCCCTGGATGAAATGGCTTTTTCACATATTCATCCGCCCCGCTTTGTAAGGCCGCAAGTTCATCTTCATTTTCACTTTTAGCAGTAAGCATCAATACTTTCACACTCGAGTTCTTTTTTATTTCCTGGCATACAGTGATCCCATTCCTTTTTGGCATCATCCAGTCTAAAATTGCTAAATCAATTTTTACTTCATAAAATATTTCAAGTGCTTCTTCTCCATCCTTTGCTAAAAGAACTTGGAAGCCTTCCTTTTCAAAATAAGCTTTTAAAATTTTAAGCATATCCTGCTCATCATCTACGATTAATACTCTCACTCGTACCTTCCTCCATTAACGATCTATATGTGCCTTATAAATTGTAATCATTTTCATAACAAAGTAACATAAATTTCTTATTTTACTTTGTTATGGTACAACATTTTTGTTACATGAATATGACAAAAAATATTTATAGGATTTGAGGGAATAGTAAATATGAGGTGTTGTTCCATGTTTAAAAAAATAGGATTCATTTTTCTGTTTTCATTTTTATTATCAACAACTGTTCTCGCAGAAACAAATAAACAAATTGAAGTGTTTGATTGTCAAAAGGAAATGGTTATACAAAAACAGTCTCTAGACATAGAAATTCAAAAAGAAGCAATACAATATGCAAAATCAATTACCGGAGCATTTAAAAATCTAAACGTTGTCCCTAAAACTGGCCATATGATAAAAATCCCGTTGTCTAAACCTGTAGTCATTACAAATCAATGGATACATACAACAATAGATGAAGTTCTTGTACTCCTTCCACTTAACGAAAAACCCTATATCATGATTTTTGATGACGAAAACAATCCACATTTTTATTATGTGCAAGGTCATCCTGAACATTTATTGAGGCATTTAAAGGTAAAATCATAATTACTTATAAAAAAGAAAGATTCCATAAAGCATCGTCTACGGAATCTTTTTTTATAATTTCACATAATGGGTTGATCCTTTATGTTCTTCACTTTTCAGAAATCCATTTGAAGTATAAAATTGACTAGCTCGTTCTGTGTCTGTATACAGAACGACAATTTGAAAGTGCTCTTTCGCATCAGATAGTATCCTCTTTAATAATAAGTTTCCTAGCCCTTTCCTTCGATATGCTTTCGACATATAAAACCTTCGTAACCGTCCAATTGTTTCATTTCTCGTATACGGATCTTTATTTAAGCCACCAATTCCAATTATCAAATTTGTCTATTAAAATTTGTGCACACGAAGCGGCATTGACCTTCCCAATACCACAGCGAGTGACAATAATCTCTTTATCCATAAATATTCCTTTATAAAAAGGCATTCTTGCAATTGTATATTCCTCATAAATATCTAATTTTTCTAAAAGTAAGTCTATTTCGATTTGCATTGCTCCAATAATACCGATTTTTTTCATTGGTCGTCTACCTCTTCTCGATTATATATGAAGTTTCTATTATAAAAAGTTAATGGACACTTTTTCTGACTCTCTCTGCCATAACTGATACTAGAAATTTTGGAAGTATCAACTGTCGTTTTATTCTTTTAGGTTGTGTTACTAACCTATATAACCATTCTGTACCAGAATCCCTCATTAGTTTTGGAGCTCGTTTTACCGTGCCGGATAAAATATCAATCATACCTCCAATACCAATAGATAGAGGGACTTTTAATTTTTGAAGATTTTCATAGATGAACACCTCTTGCTTAGGCGATCCTAATCCTACCAATAGCAAGTGTGGCTCGAATTGTTGAATTCGAACTTTGACTTCTTCTATCTGCTCATTTTCCACAAAGCCATGCTGTCCTTCGAAAACCGCATGTGGAAAACGTATTTTCAAATTTCCTAATGCTTTCTCATTACTTTCTGGTGCAGCACCAAAAAGAAACACCCGGTACCCCTCATGATTACAATACTCTATTAAATCATGAGTCAAATCCGCACCGGTAACACGTTCTTTCAATGTTCCTTTTAAAATTTTAGAACCGAGTATCACACCTATTCCATCTGCTGTTATTAAATCCGCGGATAGTAAAATATTTTTGAAACGTACAGATTCAGCTGAAGTTTGTTTAGCAGACATCACAATTTCAGGATTAGCTGTAACAATAAACTTTGGTTTATTTTCCTTTTCAGATAACCAATTTTTTAATATATCTATTACTCTCTTATACTCTAAACTACAAAATGGTATGCCTTTTATATACTGTTGTTCCATTTCTTACATACACTTCCCCTATGTGTTCTCTTATAATAAATGACTTAAACTTCCTCTTGTACAAGCTGTAAATACTCATCAACATCCTTATTTATTTGAAGCAATGCTTTCTTCCAAAATTCATTATCGGCAAGATCGATGTGAAAGTATTGTTTCACCAACTCTTCGACTGGACGCTTTCCTGTCTCACACAAGAATTTTTTATATTTGAAATGAAACTCACCGCCATCTTGTTTTGCAATTTCTAATAATCCTAAACTTAGTAGATAACCAAATGTATATGGATAGTTGTAAAATGGAACATTCGCTGTATAAAATTGACCATATTTCATCCAAACAAAAGGTTGATATTCTGTTAGACAATTTCCATAAGCTGCTTTTTGTGAAAGTATAGATAATCTCTCTAATTCATCCGCACTTAAAGGTCCTTTTTGACTTTCTTCATAAAATGTTTGTTCAAATTGAAATGAAGCTCGAATGGCCATTACATAATTAAAGCTGTTTCTGATTTTCCAACTAAGCAATAATTTTTTCAGTTTTTCACTTTCTGCTATTTTAACTAAGTAATCTACAAGTACCATCTCAAAGAAAATAGATGCTGATTCTGCCATACACATTGGAAGGTAGTCATCTAAAAAAGCAGTAGACTGCTCATTGCTCATTACATAAAAATGCCATGCATGCCCTAATTCATGAGCTAATATTCTTACACTATCAATTGTTCCATCATACCGTAATGAAATTCGAGATTCTCCTTCACTTAAAAAAGGAGCGCAAAATCCACTAGGAGGCTTATTATCTCTTGGCTCAGCATCAACCCACCTATTCGTAATGGCGCGCTGTGCAAATTGTGCTAGTTCTTCATCGATATCCTTTAAGGCCTCATATATATTTTCTACTGCTATTGAAAACGGAATTTGAACCTGATTATTTTCTTCCAATATCATCAAATCATGCCAAGTAAACGTCTCCTTACTTCTTTTATGAAACGCTATAACACTCGATAACTTTTCAAGATTCCCTTCAATAGCATTCCACATTTCCAATAATGCATTTTTAGAAATACCGTTTGCTTGAAGAGATTGTGACAATACCTCCTGTTCTTGTAACAGGTTACTTTTTAAGTTACGCAATCTACCTATTTGATTAAGTACGCTAGCAAATACTGTTTTCTCCTTTTCCAATGCCTCTGTAAGAGAAGAAAATGCCGCTAATCTTTCATGATGAGTTTCACCATTCATCGCAAGATAGTTTGCTTTTCCAAATGATAATATCTCGTTATTATGATGTACTTCTAATCTATTTCGTAATTGTATGTACATGTCTTCCCAAGCTTTTAATTCATTTTCTATAAAGTTGATATTTTGATTTTCGAAGAAGTCACTTTTTTCATGATTCGATTCTTGTAGTAATAAACGAACCTCTGTTTTCAAAGTATTTATTTTTGTGTGAGGTAAAGCAGCTGTAGATTCATCTGCGTGTTCAGCAGAAAGACAATAAAAGTAATACTCTGCCTTTTCAATTCTTTGTATAATTCTTGAGAGGATTACTGAGTCTCTATTTTCTTTATATGTTTCTATTAATTGCTCTATTATCCCTATTTCTGTAGAAAACATAGGGTCTTTTGATTCAGGATATAGCCTTTTCAAATCCCATCTCGTTGGATGATCGATAATTTGATTCATATTATAGCCTCCTGTTTTTACAAATAGTTACAATCTCGCATTCATTAGCTAATTATATATGATTTGGAACAATTTTCATATCTTCAAATATTCCGAATTTTAATCCGTGAATCCACCAATCCTGTGCAAATCAATTATTGTAAAATAAACTCAAAAAGGAGTGATCATAACCACTCCTTTTCCGTTCATAATTTACCGATATGTAAGTTGGCTAACCGTTATTCTGCCATTCTTTAAACATATATAACCTTATTTATTTCCAAATTTCATTCTATTTTATTAAAATAGATACTTATCCCATATATGGGATAATACTAAGTTTCTCTACGCTCCAACTCTCATTTTACACTGTCTTTCTCAATGACTTTACATAATGTACTGTAATTAAAATCATACCAATGGTAAATGCAACTATTGATACCAATAATATAGCAATAGATAATATACCTTGATCAACTAATTCTATAGACTTGAATGGTAAAGACCATATATATCCAAATCCCCACTTTACTTCTGAAAAAAGAAATAAACCGATTAAAGATAGGATTATATTAACAAATGTAAAAGTGATAGATGTTTTAATAAATAAGAATAATAAGAGTTGCACTGTAATAAGTGGAAGTGTCGCAACTACAGAAAGTAAAAATACTTTAATCATGAATAATAAAGGAAATGGATCTGTAAAATCAAAATACATTCCAAATAAATATAAGCTTATTAAAACTATTAAGTGTAGTGCAGAAAATAATAATACACTGGATACAACTTTAGATAAAACAATTTTAAAATTAGTATTTGGAGATAGATGCATTATTTTCCAATTGGTTTTGTTTTCAAACTGACACAGGAAGGCCGTTACCATCCCTGAAATAACAGGAAGAAAAAAACCAACATAGAAGAAAGATGCCAACATCCATACGCCCATCCAATCATTATCCAAACCATGATTATACTCTTTTACTACATATTTAGTATACATAATCATTGAATATATAATCGGAAAAAGTGCTAGGATGAATAATACAATTTGTTGCGGGTGTTTTCTTATTTTTATCCAATCGGAATAAATTAAATTTATCATTTGAGATCTCCTTTGTTAGTTTTTATTATTCATTTTAATAAATAAGATGTATCCAATTCCTAAAATGAGAATGGTAATAGGAATTCCTGCTAGCATGTACCATTTATCATATGACCATAATGTATTAAAAACATCTAGATTATTCACATAATTGATTGGAAAATATAAGATTTGATATGAAATAGGAAACCACCAAAGCTTAGTTGAACTTAATATATCACCGAAAAGATACGAAGCTAGAGCTAGTGCAACGATCACTGATTGATTCGATAAATTAATGGATATAATGAACGCCAAGGCACAAAATGGAATACTAATAAGAAATGGATATAACGTAAAAACAAACACATGCTGCATTGAAACCGCATCCAAAGAAATACCTAAACCTGGAATTAATAACACTGTACAAATCATATGTATTACGGTTGTAATAATAAGAGCAACCATAACAATAAGGAACTTATTTACATACACACTAAATTTCTGTACTGGATACGTAAATGTTCTTTTCCACGTAGAATTTTTATATTCGACATTGTTTACACTAGCTATAATAAACACAATAAAAAAGTTTAAGATGTATTTTAAAAGTTGCAAATTTATGCCGAATATAGTTTCTAATTTAATAGTATGAGAATTACTATAGTAATTTAATCCAGCAAATTCACCTAATGCAAGTATAATAGGTCCTAAGATAACCAAAAACCAAAAATGACTTTTTCTATATTTTATATACTCAGTGGCTAATACATTTCTCATACACTTACAGCACCTTGTTCAACAATATCTAAATATGCTTCCTCTAAATTCTGCTTTTTAGTTTGGAAAGATTGAATAAAAATCTGATTCGTTACTAATAGTTGTTGAATATTATTCAGAGTTTTCTCATCATAATATTCAATACTAAAGATATTATTTTTTACATTGAATGTATAATTGGATTGTTTAAGTAGTTTATCAGTAAGAGTTATATTATTAACACTAACTTCAACAATATTTAATGATTGTTTATTTTTTAAAGAAGATAACGAACCTTGATATTTTATTTCTCCTTGATGAATAATCCCGATATGATCAGCCATTTGTTCAACTTCGCTTAAAATATGACTTGAAAGGATTATAGTAGAATTAAACATTTTTGGAGCTTTTTTTATGAATTCTTTCACTTCATAAACTCCCTGTGGATCTAAGCCATTAGTAGGCTCATCTAATATTAATAATTCAGGGTTATTTATGAAAGCAGCAGCTAATCCTAAACGTTGTTTCATACCAAGAGAATATTTTTTAAAAGCACGGTTTCGATCTTCATATAGTTTAAATAAATTCAAAAGTTCTTTTATATGTTCTTTATCATGAACATTTTTCATTTTAGAAGCAATTAATAAGTTTTCGTATCCAGATAAATGCTCATAAAAGGTTGGAGCTTCAATTAATGAACCTGTTTTAGATAAGATTTCTATTCTATTCTTTTGTATATCCATTCCCAATACTTCTACAGTTCCCTCATCAGCTTCTATTAATCCTAAAATGATTTTAAAAAATGTAGATTTACCAGCTCCATTCGGGCCTAATAATCCAAATATTTCACCCTTTTTTATAGTTAAATCAATCCCTTTTAAAACATGTTTGTCTTTATATTTTTTATGCAGACCTTTAATGTTTAAAACTTGATTATTCACAAAATCAACCACCTATCGTCTGAATTTTCCGTTAATTTTACCTATAAATTTTTCCTTACTATCCATTTTGGATAACCCAGGTAATGCTGATGCAATTAAGCTAGTTACGAAGTTACATGTATTAACTTGAGGTGTAGCCAGAATTGTTTCTGGACACACGTCAGCTGTACTAATTATCTTTTGTTACTTCTTTCATGTAAAACTGTTTGTTTCATCCACTGTAAGACAATTAAAGGCAACATTATTTTATTGAAATTAAATGATACTTGAATTTGTTCTTCTAACTCCCCATGTAAATATAATTTCTTTTGTAGCCCAAGTATACATTCTATAGTTTGCTCTTGTAATTTTTGGTACATAAATATTTTCGAATATTGGATACTTTTGTTTTTATTTATCAAATATCCAATAGCTAAGGGACCTTTTTGTTCACCAATTCCTGATTTAAATTCTTGAATATTAATATCTTTTAAATGAATAAAATAATCATTATTAAAATCAATTGAATAAGCACCAGGTGTAGATATACCATTTATAGCATTCGGTTGGAAAACAAACAGAATAGGTACTAAAGCTGTCAATGTTTGATTGTGAAATACTTCATATAGAATTTGTGCTAACGTATCAATATGGATAAACGGCTTAACTAGACTCATCACTTCTTTTTGGGGTATTTGTTTATTCAATGGATGTTTGTAAACACGATATGGCAATACGTTTGGTTTATTTGAAAAGATTTTTATATGTTGATCGTTCCTCCTACTATGATCCAAATGATAATTTATATTATTTATCATATTTATAGAATTTTTTGTTTCTAGCATCATTTTAACTCCCTCCTTACTGTTTGACTTTCTGTACCTAAAGTATACGTGTTCATTTATGTTAAAAACAATTAGTAAAATTCGATTAAAAAAATTGCAAATTACCACACGATTTAACCTTTTTATTTTACAAATTTTAAAGTATAAAAAGATTTCATCATCTATTTAGATGCCTTAGAGATAGTATTTTAAAAACAAATGTAAACACAAAAAGGAGTGATTATAATCACTCCTTTTTAGTACATCATTTACTGATAAATAAATTAACTAACCGCTCTACCATTCTTTTAACATATATAACCTTATTTATTTCCAAATTCCATTTGCCCATTCAGGATGATCGATAAATGGATTCCGGTTATGTTGATACTTTGTATAAATAATTTCATTACGCTTTCTCTCAATGTCATCAACAGGATCTTGCTCATTCCATTTTAGCAAAACAGATAGTTTTCCCATATATGGATCTTTATTGTTATTCACTCGCTCATTAAGTTCTAAATCTACTTCACCGCTATCCCCTTCATAACGAACAGCCATGTAAAATAACATTCTCGCAATATCGCCTTTTACACTATCACGAGGTTCCCAAGAATCATTATCGTATTTACATTCTGTCGCTTCTGGATGATTCACACCACCGTTATCAAAATCTAAGTTGCCACGTGAGCTATTGACAGATACATCTGTAGCTCTTAAATGATGCAAGTCCGTCCCTGGTCCTGCAGCCGTCCCAAAATCACCGTGCGATTTTGCCCAAACATGTTCTCGGTTCCAATTATCTACTCCTGAACCATTTGTAAATTTCCCTTGCGAACGCCCTGTATATAAAAGGAGCACATTATTTTTATTATTTGGATCTTCATCAGTATCCCTTAGCGCTTCCCAAACCGCACTGTATGATATCTTTGTATGATGATCAATAATGTTATGAAGCTCCTTTTTTAATTCTGAACCCGTTTTCCCCTTCGCGCTATTATAATATGTATCATCATAATTAGTTGCAGTTACCGCTTGATTTACTTTTGAAGATGAAGAAGCTCCTTCACCATATACGGTATCTGTAAATGATAGGGATGAAGAACCTAGAATAAAAAATGAAGAAATAGTAAAAATAGCAAGTTTTGTATTTCGGAACACCATATAAACATATCCCCTTTAAAATTTAATTTTAACTAATGAACGAAAAAATTTCTTTCTAAACACATGAATTAATTTAAAACTACATACACATTTTCTCTCTCTATACGTTAGAAAATTCTATTCAGCCTGTATAAATTTCCAAGCTTTTGGTGTATCTGCTTTCTTTCCTAACACAATCCAGCTCTTTCCATTACCATTTTCTTGATAATTGACTGGATAACCATCTGTATATAAGAAATATTCAGCTGAATTATTCGGATTTGGATACACTTTAAACTGTGCAGTATTTGCTTTTTGTTGCGCAAGATGTACCCAATTTGTCATGTTAGAGTAATTAAGAAATACGTAATTATCATAATTGGATTGCGTCATTTTCAGCAGTACACTTTCTCCTCGATGAAGGATACCATTATTATCTTTGTCAAATACAAACTGAACTGGTGTACCATGCACTTTATTATCATCTACGTGATTAGATAATAGTGCGTAGTCATTCCTTGCATACACTTCAAAGGTCAAACCTCTATTTAGAAACTCACTTGGTGCTACGACGTATTTTTTATTTTCTTGTATTGCTTCTCCCTTAGAGTCTTTCACTATAGTATTTTCTATATCTTCAGCAGCAGTTTTGCCAACAAATGTGTTAAACCATAAATGAATAAATCCCGCTGTATTTCTTTGAGCTTTTTCTAAACTTCTCTGAACAGCTGGCATAACTTCTTCTTGCCAAAGAGCATTGTTTCCCTTATTGTATTGAGATTTAATATTATCATTGGTAATATTCATAATTTCTGCTTTTGCAAGTTTAGCGGTTTCATGTATCCACTGTTTCGGATCATTAGAATCGACTAAATGATATGTTCCCTTGTCATCCTTCACTTCAAATTGTGTCTGGATAGTAGTCACATAATTCTCAAAAGCGCTATGAAACTTTAAGGCACTCATATCGACAGCTGTAAAATTAGCAGCGTGCATTGGCTGAGTAGCATCTGTGAAGTAGTGCGTCGCAACACCTAAATAATAAAAAGCTTGTTTTCGGTCATCCTTCTTAAAGTATTCACCTGCTAATTTAAAATATTTATCTCCTTGCGAGAGAGCTGTTGGTTCTTCTTCCCCTTTATAGTTCTTTCTCGTATCAGGATCATAGAAATGTGATTTCCATCCTCCCCTAATTAGCCCGTCAATGCCAATTGTACCTGTACCTCCATCGTTAAATTCATCAAGGTAATCGGCATCATAAAGACCTCTTTCAAATAACTCCTTATATTCAGGAGTATTTAAAAATTGCAATTCATTTTCTTGAACTGTCTTATCTTGATTACGACTCATAATTTGAATCGCATTTTGTGCAATCCATAAATGTGTACTTTCATTTGAATGATGCGGATGCTCTGCAGACCATCTTTTCACACGTTTGTGTTCTTGATGGTCTTGGTTTTCTTGTTTCATTACTTCTCCTATTCCACAAGCTTGTACTTCTGCTGGGATTACTACAGTACCAGAAGCTATCGCTGTGACAAGAGCCATTGTACATAATTTCTTTTTCATACGATTCTCCTAAATCTTAATTTCATCAATAACGTAAACGATTTCACCTTTAAGCAAAGATACCATTTTACATTATAAATGTAATTTAATAATAACCTATGTATTTCAATTTATTTATGCAATTATACATATTTAATTACTAGCTAAAATAAAGAAACAGTTCACAAGAAAAATCTCTATGTAACAAAATATAAAACAGAAGATTAAAAACGAGAGTACCTATCGTTTTTAATCTTCTGACACGTTAGCTAAGAAACCATTTCATTATTCTACTTAAATAAGCGACAGAACATATTCCTGATAGGAATTCCCCTTGTGTCAATCCTTTATGTATACGAATTTGGCGGATTCTTTCTCCAATTTGCATGTCTGTTCCCCTCTACCTTTAGTGAATCAAATGCTATTCTTAATCTAATACATTTTCGGCTGCTATTTTAAAATATTTTGCAGATCGTTTATATGCACGGCTATCATAAAGATGATTTCCTAGTTCAAGAGCCAACTCTCGAACTAAAGAATATTGCTTTTTTTCTAGCCCTATTTCAATTGCTTTTTCCATATTTCTCTCAAAACTATCATCATTTCCCCTTAGTTTAGATATTTGGGCTTTAAATCCATAGAGTTGAACATGTGCATAAGGTATATCACAAATAGATAGAATATCAAATGCATCATCTATCAGTTTATTAACAGTTTGCCAGTCTTTTCGCTCTATATGAATTTCTATTAAATTCCGTAGTATATACACCTTATCAGCTGTTCGCGGGAGATGGTCACTCAGTTCTAAACTTTTTTCATAATATGGAATCGCATTCGCAAAATCTTTCAAGCCTTGATAGATTTTCCCATAATTATATGCAGTCAAACATACATTCAAAGGATTGTTATTCGTCTTCACTTTATTTTCTGCTTGTTTCAAAGATTCAATAGCTTGTTCTGGTAGTTTATCCTTGTTATATTGCATTGCAAGAAGTATTAACACATATATTTTTTTTGCTCATCATTAAATTTTTCATACAATTTATAGGCTTTTTTGGCATACATGCGACTAATACTTTGATCCTTATCAAGGTTCTGACGTACATGACTTATGTTGTAATATATATGAGCATGTTGCACCGTTTCTTCAGGACCAAGCATATTTTCAATCTTCTTGTAAATTTCATATGCGGTAACATAGTCTCCTTTATTAAAAAAGTATACCCCTCTAGACATTAAATAATATATATAATCTTCCTTATCTTGTGTTTCTATTTGTTCCGGAATCACTTGCGAAGCTTGATCAACAAGTGGTGCTACATATAATAAGTTATGGTTTCGAGCATGATAGTATATGAGAACACCATAAGTCTTTAATAATAAGGGAATTGAGTCTGTATCACGAACATACAGTTCTAACGAAGATAATTCTGTTTCCGTTATCCTTTTATCTTTTTTATACTTATCGCATATTTTAAGAATGCTAGATTCTACTCCCTCATTCTTTCCGTCTATTAGAAAATCCGAATCAAAATTGAGCTTTTGAGAAACCTTTTTTAAAAATGAAGTAGACGGTTTAACTTGTCCATTTTCTATTCTACTTAAATAAGCGATAGAGCATATTCCTGATACAAGTTCCCCTTGTGTCAATCCTTTATGTATACGAATTTGACGGATTCTTTCCCCGATTTTCATGTCTTTTCCCCTCTACTTTTTATCAATGAATCAAATATTTTTCTTAATTTAATGCATTCTCAGCTGCTATTTCGAAATATTTTGCCGATTGTTTATACGCTCGATTATTATAAAGGTACTTTCCTAGCTCAAGAGCAAACTCTCGAACTAAAGAATATTGCCTTTTTTCTAGTCCCATTTCAATTGCTTTTCCCATATTTTTTTCAAAGCTATCATGATTCCCCCGTATTTTGGATATTTGGGCTTTAAATCCATAGAGTTGAACATGTGCGTAAGGTATATCACAAATAGATAGAATATCAAATGCATCATCTATCAGTTTATTAACAGTATGCCAGTCCTTTCGCTCCATATGAATTTCTATTAAATTCCGGAGTATATACACCTTATCAGCTGTTCGCGGGAGATACTCACTCAGTTCTAAACTTTTTTCATAATATGGAATCGCATTCGCATAGTCTTTCAAGCCTTGATAGATTTTCCCGTAATTATACGCAATCAAACATACATTCAAAGGATTGTAATTCGTCTTCGCTTCATTTTCTGCTTGTTTCAAAGATTTCATGGCTTGTTCTGGTAGTTTCCCCCTGTTGTATTGCATCGCAAGACTGATTAACACATGTATTTTTTCTTGTTCTTTATTAAATTTCCCATACAGTTTATAGGCTTTTTTGGCATACATGCGACTAATACTTTGATCTTTATCAAGGCTCATACGTAGTTGACTTATGTTGTAATATATATGAGCATGTTGCACCGTTTCTTCAGGACCAAGCATATTTTCTATCTTCTTGTAAATTTCAAATGCAGTAACATAATCTTCTTTATTAAAAAAATAAAGTCCTTTAGCCATTAGATAATATATATAATCTTCCATATCTTGTGTTTCTATTTGATCCGGAATCACTTGTGACGCTTGATCGACAAGTGACGCTACATATATTAATTTATAGTTTCGAGCATGGTAGTATATGAGAACACCGTAGACCTTTAGTAATAAAGGCATTGAGTCCGTATCACGAACATACAGTTCTAATGAAGATAATTCCGTCTCACTGATACTTTCATCTTGTTTATATTTTTCGCATATTTTAAGAATATTAGATTCGACTCCCTCATTCTGCCCCTCTATTAAAAAAGCACAATCAACATCTAGCTTTTGAGAAACCTTTTTTAAAAAAGAAGAAGACGGTTTAACTTGTCCATTTTCTATTCTACTTAAATAAGCGATAGAGCATATTCCTGATACAAGTTCCCCTTGTGTCAATCCTTTATGTATACGAATTTGACGGATTCTTTCTCCAATTTGCATGTTTCTTCCCCTCTACTTTTTCAATGAATTAAATTTTTTTCCTAGTTTATTGTATTCTCAGCTGCCATTTCGAAATATTTTGCAGATTGTTTATACGCTCGATTATTATAAAAATACTTTCCTAGTTCAAGGGCAAACTCTCGAACTAAAGGATATTGCCTTTTTTCTAGTCCCATTTCAATTGCTTTTCCCATATTTTTTTCAAAACTATCATAATTCCCCCGTAATTTGGATATTTGGGCTTTAAATCCATAGAGTTGAACATGTGCGTAAGGTACATCACAAATAGATAGAATATCAAATGCATCTTCCATAAGCCGATTAACAGTTGTCCAGTCTTTTAGTTCTATATAAATCTCTATTAAATTTCGTAATATGTATATTCTATCGGCATTTTGTGGGAGAAAAGTGGCGAGCTCTAAATTTTTTTCATAATATTTAATTGCTTTGGTATATTCTTTTAAACCTTGATAGATTTTCCCATAATTATATGTAATCAAACATGAATTCAAAGGATTGTTACTAGTCTTTGCTTCCATTTCGGCCTGTTTTAAGGATTCAAGTGCTTGCTCAGGTAGTTTATCCATGTTATATTGCATCGCAAAAATGATTAACACATATATTTTTTGTTGTTCATCATTAAATTTCTTATACAATTTATAGGCTTTTTTTGCATACAAACGACTTATGCTTATATCTTTAAATAAACTTTGGCTCGTTAGACTTAAGTTATAATATATATGAGCGTGTTGCTTTATTTCTTTAGGGCCAAGCATACTTTCGAGCTTCTTGTAAATTTCATATGCTACAACATAATCTTGTTTATTAGAAAAATATAGCCCTCTAGCCATTAAATAATATGTATAATCGTCCATATCTTGTGTTGCTACTGAATTCGGAATCACTTGTGAAGCTTGATCGACAAGTCGTGCTACATATGATAAGTTATTGTTTCGAGCATGATAATATATAAGAACACCGTAAGCCTTTAGTAATAAAGGCATTGAGTCCGTATCACGAACATACAGTTCTAATGAAGATAATTCTGTTTCCGTTATCCTTTCATCTTTTTTATACCGTTCACATATTTTAAAAATATTAGATTCTATACTCTCGTTCTTCCTGTCTATTAAAAAATCCGAATCAAGATTCAGCTTTTGAGAAACCTTTTTTAAAAATGAAAAAGACGGTTTAATTTGTCCATTTTCTATTCTACTTAAATAAGCGACAGAGCATATTCCTGATACAAGTTCTCCTTGTGTCATTCCTTTATGTATACGAATTTGACGGATTCTTTCCCCAATTTGCATGTTCCCACCCCTTATTTAAACATTCCTAATAATGAAATAACGTTTTATATACTGATGTACTCTATTTTAATTGTACCGTTGTAATTCTATAATTTCTATCCATTTGTTAAAAAAATTGGTAAAAAATCCAATTTTTCCGTCATTTTTTTTATAAAATTCAACTACTTGTTATTAACATAAACCACATTGTATATTTTAAGTACGATAAACTTGCTAGAAAAAATTTGAAGCAAATATAAACAATTGTTATTTCTATCCTATCTCTAGCAGCTTGCACTTATTTTTCACACAAATATGATGAATGAATTTCATGCAATAAATTGATATTCAATTTATCACTCTAACTTATTACATATGGACAGTCTATTACCTATTCATAATAAAATTCAGAAAACGTAATAGATAAAATAATAATTGTTTTATTACAGTTTATCGATGATTGAAATCAAAAATATTTTATTAAATAAGAAAGAGGGATGATTATGATTTGGAGAACACATAACAAAAAGGCGCGAAAAACAGTAAGATATGTTGCAGGACTTGCTTTGCTTTTAATACTAGCATCCTATATATATCAATGGAATAATAATTTAGTGATTGATACGAATGAGGACATTGGTTTAATACTAGTTCTCACTACTTTCCTTTCGAGCTTCTTGCCTGTAAAAAAGCAAATCAATGAATAATAAAAAAGCACTTGAGGATTTAAAGTGAACCCCATTAATAGGGTTCACTTTAAATTGACCTCAGGTGCTTTTTTTTGCAAGATAACATGTTATGCCTATTTATAATTGTATAACAAAAAAGATTGATCAAAAAGATCAATCCTTTACTCTACTTCATTTAAGAAGAACAATGTTAATACGCCCGGTCCTGTATGCGCTCCGATTGCTGCACCAATTGTATTTACAATAAATACTTCACAGCCAAATTTTTCAGTAATTAATGCTTTTAATGCATTCGCAGTTTCTAAATCATCACCATGGGTAATTCCAATCGTTTGACCTTTAAGGTTCTTCCCACGCTCTTCCATAATATCAACCATTCGGCCTAGAACTTTTTTTCTTCCTCTTATTTTTTCAAGTGGTACAAGCTTACCTTCTTCTACATTTAAAATCGGCTTAATGTTTAATAAACCACCAATAAATCCAGCAACCTTACTTAAACGCCCACCTCTTACTAAATACTGCAAATCAGCCACAGTAAAGATATGCTCCATATGTTTTGTTAGAAAAGCAATTCGTTTCAAAATTTCTTCTTTTGATGCACCTTCTTTAGCCATTTTCGCAGCTTCTAATACAACAAGACCTTGACCAAGTGAAGCGCATTTTGTATCAATAATTTCTAAATCGAAATCTGCATATGTTTCTTGTACTTCTTCTTTAATCACTACTGAAGATTGATATGTACCCGAAAGTTCAGAAGAGAAAGCTACATATATACAAGGTGTACCTTGCTTTGCATATGTAACGAACTTTTCTTGGAATGTTTCTAATGATGGCAGCGATGTCTTAAATACCTCGCCTTCTCTCATCTTTTGTAATAATTGGACCGAATCTAATGTTACTCCATCTAAATACTCTGTTTCTGCCTCATCATATACACGAAGTGGAATCAAATCTATATCATAAGCTTGCAGCAATTCTTTTGGTAAATCAGCAGCACTATCCGTAATGATTTTAACGCTCATTTTTAAACCTCTATTCTGTTATAAGTATACTAAAATAAGAACAATTACCTTTAAATTATATACGTAAAACAGGAATGAAGAAAGAGAAAGTATTATTAAACTATTCTACATTCTATGCACGGAATGTAGAGAAATTAACTTCATGATTAAATCAATTTCTCAAACGAGTTATATCTAATTGAATCAAGTACTATTATTTCATTACAAATCATTTTGTTTCCTATACAATAGAAATATCAGAATTTTTCAAGGAGTGTATTTTTATGAAAATAAAATTTGTTTCATCAGAGGATTTAGAATGGATTAATCATCAATATAAAACAGTTGGATTTGTACCGAGTGATTTGAAAAAAGATAAAGTGGCAATTGTGACACCTCGTATACTATCAGAAACCTTATGATCTATTTATCTATTTTCCTTACAAAAACCTTACACTTTTGTAATAAATTCGAACTGATTTTGAATCAGCAAGGATTTCCTTTCCCTTCACTGAATAGCACTTCTCCTATCCGAACTTTGGGATGCGAATATTATAATTGAGAATGATAATAAGGAAACAATTTCATCTTTCCACTAAAAAACGTTATAATAAACTGTAGCTTCTACGATTACGTTATAAAGGAGATTAAAAAATGGCTAAAATTAAAGTGTATCAAGTAAAAGAAGAAAATATGGATGCAGTAAAAAACATCATTGATGCCCAGGAACAAAACCCATCTACTGCAGATTTACAAAATCTATACGCATGTGTATTAGATACTGAGGATATGGCATTGCCTGAATCATATATAGAAGAAGATATTTTAATCGATTCTATTGAAGTAATGGTAAACGTTTCTCAAAACAAACTAAGAGACCTAGGTACATACGATGTAATTGAAGTACAAAACAAAGGTAAAAAAACACAGATTTTATTATTAGCAGACGAAGAATATGAAGTAATCGAAGGTTAATTTGTAAAGTTACATACAAAAAAGCTCCTTTCTATTTGAGAAAGGAGCTTTTTTCTTCTATGCTTTTGATGTTTCAGCCTTTATCTTACCTTGTTCTTTCTTATATACCATTCGCTCATTCCCCATGAAAAAGATGAACAGGAATGCTAAACCTGCTGGAACTAACGCCCACATAAAAGTATGAACGATAGAACTTGAAAGGGCTTCAATAATTTTATCTAATATTTGTGGCGGAATTTGAGATCTTGCGCCTTCTGAAAGAATTGCTCTTGAATCCCCTAGAGCGTCGCTATTTATTCCGCCGTCCATTCCTTTAAATGCTTCTTCTAATTGATCTTGAAAACCTGTTCTTTGAATCATACCAAATATTGTAATCCCAAGTGTCATTCCTAATGAGCGGATAAAGTTACTCGTTGAAGTTGCTGACCCCCTCTGGTTCATACCGAAATTATGAATTGCAGCCATACTTAATACAGAGAATGAGAAACCTACGCCAAAACCGATAATAATCATATAAATGGTTAACCATACACGGCTCGTTTCTGGTGTTAATGTACTTAATAAGAACAATCCACCCAGCATAATCACAGCTGAAATAATCATGATATTACGGTAACTTAGCTTTGATGTTAAAAATCCACCTAACTGTGCTGTAACTACTGATCCTAACATCATTGGCAATAGTAATAAGCCAGAATTCGTTGCCGATCCGCCATATACACCTTGAATAAACAAAGGAATATATACAGTTGCTGACATAAAAGCTGCCCCGTAAAATAAAGCGATAATTGTACTCATCCCGAATAAGCGCTGTTTAAACATTTCAAACGATATTATAGGTTCTGCCACTTTTCTTTCAATAAAAATAAACATAATAATTAAAATAGCAAATGCCGCAAATAAACTTAAAATAAAAGTAGAATCCCAATCATACTTCTGTCCACCAAGTTCTAATGCGAACATTAAACAAACAACTGCACCGACTAGTGTAATTGCACCAAACCAATCAATCTTTTGTTTTTGATGAACGCGCGATTCTTTATAAAAGAATACAATAAAAATAAATGATAGAATACCAAGCGGTAAGTTAATATAAAACACCCAGTGCCAGCTAATGTAGTCTGTAATATATGCGCCAAGTAAAGGACCGAAAATACTAGATAATCCAAAGACCGCACCAAATAATCCACCCATTTTCCCGCGCTTTTCGGGCGGGAAAATATCAAAAACAATGGTAAAGGCAATTGGAACAAGTGCCCCGCCACCAATACCTTGGATCGCACGATAAATACCCAACTGCGTAATATTTTCTGCGGTACCACAAAGTGCCGAACCAATCATAAAGACAATTAAACCGAAAATAAAGAATCTTTTTCTACCATACATATCTGATAGTTTTCCGAAAATCGGCATTCCTGCCATTTCTGCTACCATATACGCCGATACAACCCAAACAAAGTTTTCTAATCCACCTAAATCGCCAACAATTGTTCCCATCGCTGTAACAACAATGGTATTATCCATTGATGCCATTAAAATCCCTAGCAATAAACCAGCAACTACCAAGCTAAGTTTACTATTCTTTGCAACCATATATCTTGCTCTCCTTCTTACAACTATATTTGTTTATGTTCTTTTACAACTGATTTTCCTTTTTGATTAAAGCTAGTATGATATTCAACAACACTTATTTCACAGCCAGGGCCAATTGTAACATTGTTTCCCCTCACTACTTCAGCTATTGTATGCTCTAAATAAATGTCATCACCTTCAATAATTGATGTTTGAAGATTACCAGTATGGCTTGTAAAAGGAATAAATCTAGCTTTTTTTCGTACTGTAATCTTTTTTCCACCAATTTCTCTTACTTTACTTCCTTCATAACGCAAGATAATGTTAATATTTTCAGCATTTAAAAGCCCTTCACTTTCAAGACCACCCGTTAATAAAAATTCTTCAACTTCAATATCTTCTTTTACAGTCAGTCCTCCTTTAATGTCCACAAAGTTTCCGGATAACTTTCCATTCACTTCGAACATTCCTCGAATTTTTATTTTGTTAATGTGACAATCATTCTGCACTTGTGTGTTACCATACACTTTCACATACTCAGCATGCAAACCACCTTGTACTTCACTATCTCCATACACAATATACGACTTTGTCGTCATATCACCATGAACATCGCTCGTTCCATATGCTTTAAATTCATTACAATTCACATTATTTGAAATTGTTCCTTCGCCCCGAATTTTCACCTTATTATAGGCTCCACCTGATGAACTACCCGAACCATTCAAAGTGAGACTATT
Source organism: Bacillus sp. FSL K6-0042 (assembly GCF_038006685.1). Lineage (NCBI taxonomy): Bacteria > Bacillati > Bacillota > Bacilli > Caryophanales > Bacillaceae > Bacillus > Bacillus sp. FSL K6-0042. The sequence continues at coordinate 488,520 of NZ_JBBOVS010000001.1, read as the reverse complement.
TTGCTTTTCCATTTCCATTCCTCTCTCCATAAAAAATTAAACTTGCTGAATTTCTTTTACTTTTGCATTTTTATCGACATGAAGAACTCCCGTATATTCTATAAGTCCAATCTCACAATTCGGCCCCACTGTAACATTGTTGCCTCTTACAGTTTTAATTTGCACGTAATCAATATCAATATTGTCACCTTCTAACAATTCAGCTTCTAAATGTGATCCGAACACCGTTTTAAAAAGTCTACTAAATGCTGTTGGTCTGTGTCTTACTTTAATTGTTTGACCTCCTATTTCTTTCGCTCTACATGTACCATGAATGTCGATATCAATTTCATCCGCGCTCAGTAAGCCACCGATTGTAAACTGCCCTTCTGATGAAAAGACATCCACTTCGCAGTTACCATCTATAATCGCTTGCCCGCAAATCTTTAATTCTTCTCCAGTTAAAGTACCACCAACTGTACCTTTACCTGAAATCTTCATACTATTAGCACTTACATTCTTTGTAATCGTTGCTTTTCCATCAATTCGCATGTTTTCAGTATTTACTTGCCCGTCAACTTTTCCGGAGCCACTAATTCTTGTACGCTCACTTTTTAAATCACCATTTACACTACCTGACCCATTACATTCAAAATCATCACAGTCAACATTTCCATTAACAGTTCCTTTTCCATTTAACTGTACTTTATGGAACTCTCCACCATTTGAAGAACCATAGCCATTTATAATTAAATTTTCTGTATGCATTATTTCTCCTCCACTACAATAGTTTTGATTTTAACGCTTCTGTATATTGCATGATTGTTAAACGTACGACTATCTTCGTGCCTTTTTCAAAAAATAGATCTTCCACATTTGAAACTAAGAAACATGTAGCAATACCTAGTTTTCGAACCATAACTAATTCACTATTCTTTTGTTTCATGATTTCATAATGCTCATGCAGCACTTGCAGTATCATCTTACCTTCTTCTAAACTAATTTCTCCAGATTGCAGTAATTCTTCTAAAATGTATACATAAAGAATATCAAGAAATTGAAATTCTGCCGGTTTATTCGTTTGTTCTATAAAAAACTGTACAACCGGTTCGGAGGCAATACCCTTTCGTATCAGGTCTTCTTTCGTTAAAGAAATCTCTGTTACACTTGGTGAAAACATATTCGCTAATTCATCAAGAGACAAATCCTCTTTCATTGTTTGAATTTTATCAATACGCTCTAATATCTTTTCTTTCGGAAAAAATGTTTCTTGCCCTGTAAAAGTTGATTTTCTTACAAACCAATCTTCTGGTATTAAATTCTTTCTTTTCCACCTATATAGCTGTCCGTATGAAATACCAGTCAGTTCCAATAAATCCTTTTTTGAAATTAAATCCGTACTCAACTGTATAACACTCCTTCCTAACAACAATGTAACATAACACTGTTACATTGTAAATGGATGTTTATAAAAATGTGCGAAACAATGTTCAAAATCAAAATGTACTTCCATACAAAAAGGCCCTTTTGATTTTTCAAAAGAACCTTTATTAAATGCTTATATATTAAGGTTTAAACCATATATTATAAAAATCAATCCACCCTTGAGCGTTGATGATTATATTTTGCACTTTTTCATGTGTACGTATGTGTTGTTTATTACGATATAAAGGAACAATATGAATATTACGTAACAATGTGTCCTCTATATCGCGTAACAGTGTAATCCGCTTTTCAAAATTAGGTTCAATAAAATATGAATGTAATTGCTCATTAAAATCCAGAGAGCTATGCTGATAAATAAAGCTATTTTTTGAAAGAAACATATACAGAAAACTGCTTTCTGTTTGCTCGCTAATGGTAGCACTATCATGAATGATATCTGCTTGCTTTATCATTTGAACCTGTAATAATTCCTCTGCTACCAGAAACTTTATTTCAATTACAATTCCATATTTGGCGCATTCTTTTTGGATCCAATATGAATCCTCTACATGATCCTTCTCTTTAAATGTATATAAATATAATGTTTCATCATTGTATTTGCTATTTCCAATAAGGGTATGAATATCCTCCTCAATTCCCGGGACAGAGCTATTCGTTAATACTAATTCCTCTGCTACCTCGCCACGCTCTCCCTCTAACTCATCTATTATTTTGTTACTATGAATAATTTTATACAATGCTTTTCGAAATGTAACATCTTGCATAGGTCCTTGTTTCTCAGTGTTTAACGTTATATATGTTACATTGGATTCCAATATAGAAAGTTCCTTATGATACTTTTCTAATTCTTTATGTTGCGCCTTCACCAACACATCATATGTATCTATACTTTGTGGCACATTCCATAATTCAATCCGATCGAGAAAGGGCCGTTCACGAAAATACAAATCATGCGCTTCTAATACAAAAATAGACTCATCATTTTCACACAGTTTAAACGGTCCTGTTCCAATTAGGTTGTCTTCCTCATCTTCTATTACAATAGAACACTGTTCTGAGCTTAAAGCATGTAACAATAACTGATTTTCCGTATGCACGTGCATTTCTACAATATATTCATTTACAATACGAACACTTTCAACATGTTGAAGCATCCATGAATACGGATTATCCTCTTTATTCATAAACCTACCAAATGTATATACAACATCATGAGCTGTAAATCGTTTTCCATTATGAAATCGAACCCCCTTTCGTAAATAAAAAGTCCATAGTTTTAGATTGTCATTATATTCCCAATGAAAAGCGAGTCTCGGCTCTATTGTATTTGTGCTCTCATTAACATAAATAAGCGTGTCATATAGATGTTTTACCATATGACACTCCGAACGCATTGTAGCATATACAGGATCTAAAGAAATTTTCAGGTTCATTTCAACTTGTAAACGCAGTACATCTTGTCTTCCTCGAGAAGTCATTTCAATTTGATAACCAAATATCGAATCTATCCAAGCTTGGAATTGTTTTTCTAATACGGAGAAATATGAGCTATATTGCTCAACAAATGCTTTTCCACCCTTTACATCCCCCTGTTTCGTTATTTCTTTCCCCTTTTCTAAAATTAAGGAAGCAGGATCTTTTTGAAACGATAACTTTGACAGATTCCCTCTCCCGCGTCCTGGAAACCAACAAATCCAAGTTAGCTCTTCTAATTTTTTTATAATAAATTTACTATTACGATCCGTACAAAACACTGTTTCTGATATATTTTGTAATGATATTTCTATTTTTTCTCCCTCTGTTCTCCCTTTTCCATACCGGAGCCACAGCTGAACATACTGATCCAAAATAACCATATCCATCCCCCTAAAAGGTGAAAAATCCCACTCTTTCATTCTACCCTTTTTCATTTCTTGCTTCTATCTTAAGATTTCCATATAGAAAGGAGGAAATGAAGAATGAATCATCTTATAAAACGTTATAGCAAACCTATTTGGATTCGATTACTAGGTGAATTGTTAACAAGAACAACTGAAGCGATGTTAGCGATTATTTTTATTGTACATGTCAATAAAGCTTTGGAAGGTAATGTGATTCTGACAATGCTTCTGTTTGGATTGCAGCCACTTTCTGATATTGTGTTCACAATCATTGCTGGAGGTGTAACAGATCGCTACGGTAGAAAGAAAATTATGTTACTCGGGTTATTCGTGCAGGCAATTGCAATAGGCGGATTTGTTTTTGCTGAATCAGTCCTATTCTTTGCTTTGTTATATGTGATGAATGGTATTGGCCGCTCCTTATATATTCCTGCTCAACGTGCACAAATTGCAGATTTAACAAAGCAAGAAAAACAAGCAGAAATATTCGCTGTTCTTCAAACAGTAGGAGCTATCGGTGCTGTGATTGGTCCATTCATCGGTGCCTTTTTTTACAATAGTCACCCTGAATACTTATTTATCATTCAAGCTGTAACTCTCCTGCTGTATGCCATTCTCGTCTGGACACAACTGCCAGAAACAGCTCCAATTCTTCAAACTAATGAAAGATCAGCACAAGTAACAACACGTACACAGTTTATTTTTAAGCATTATGCTATATTTGGACTCATGATATCTACTCTTCCGATTAGCTTTTTCTATGCCCAAACTGAAACGAATTATCGTGTATTTGCAGAAAATATCTTTCCAAATTTCTTATTCGTTCTCGCATTTATCTCAACTTGTAAAGCTGTAATGGAAATCATCCTGCAAGTTGGTCTTGTCAAATGGTCTGAACGATTTTCAATGCCTAAAATAATTGTAATTTCATATATTTGTTATACATTCGCTGCTATTGGTTATGGTTATTCTACAACATTATGGTCACTCTTCTTCACATTGCTTTTCCTGACAATTGGTGAAAGTATTGCTTTAAATCACTTACTACGATTTGTTTCCAGAATAGCACCAAGTCACAAGCGGGGATTATATTTTTCTATCTACGGCATACACTGGGATATTTCTCGAACGTGCGGCCCTGCTATAGGTGCAGTTATATTAAGTCATGTAAGCGGCGGCACTCTATTTTATATTTGTGCCTGCTTGTTAATAATCGGAGGAATTGTTCAAACTTACTTTGTATATTCAGTAGAGCGTAATAAATCAAAAGAGCTGTCCTTATAACAGAACAGCTCTTTTTCTTATATCAACTACCCTGCCATATTATTAACACTATCCTCTGGGTAAAACTCTACATGTATATATTCTTTATTCATAAATTGTTATTTTTTTAGATTTCTGCTAACAATTTGCATAACCATTTTTATGAAATTTATCCAAAATAAAAAAGCCGCCCTATTAAAGGCAGCTTTAGCTATGTATTTATACTTCAATACTTTTTCCATCTTCAACGATGTGGTAAAGTAAATGAGCTAAATGATGAATTGGACCATATTCTTCCTCTTCTTCATCTGTTTCACCTTGGAATTCAAGGTCATTTAAGTAAAGTGCTAAAAATTGATAGAATAATTTCAAATCAAATCCGTAGCAAGCACTTGGCTCTTCATGATCTCCTTCATATTGCAACATTAAGTATTGTTCATTGCCTTCTGCATCTTCTGCATCAAAGAATACAAAGAAACCAACATTTGTATCTAGATCAAATAGATGACGAGTACCGTTTTCTGTTACTTTATTGAAGTCCTCTTCACTTAACTTATGTACTGTTGTTGCTTTTGCATTGTCTTCTTGATGAAAGTTTACTGTAAATGATTTCAATGCTTACACCTCCTGATTGTATAACAGTAGCATAACAGATTAGGACAAATAATACAAAAATGGATCGCTGACAATTTTCAGCGATCCACCTAATTTCATTTTCGCATTGCACGCAGTAATAAGCTGACAATAAAAATTAAAACAATGGCACCAATTAATGCTGGAATAATTGCATACCCTCCGATAACCGGTCCAAACGTACCCAATAACAATGTGCCAAGCCAAGAACCGATTATCCCAGCAATAATATTTCCAATCACACCACCAGGTACATCTTTACCAACGATTAAACTTGCTAGCCATCCTAAAATACCACCAACAATTAAAGACCATATAAATGCCATATCACTATACCTCCTTAATTTTACAAAACAAAAATAATACCTATAAATTATTGCTTACCATTAGTTATGCTACTATTTTTGATAAGTTATACCTTAAATGCCACGTATAGCTTTTTATACAATTGAATTAATACAGTTTTGTATCCATTCAAAATAAATTATTTTTCCAAACCATATTATTCCTCGATGATCTCATAGCCTTATTCCCTAAGAACAATCTGGTTTCAACATTGTTCTCATAAATTTTTTTAAAACGTTTGATAGTTAAAATCAATGGCCATTCTTTGTACAGACCGATTATCAAATCTTATGGGTTCAGCAATCTTTCTAAAATCAGCTACACTTTGTCCTGGAGTTTCGTCATTTGTTGTACTTATCCATACAGCAGACTTTTTATATTCAAAGATATTATCATTCATTAATGAAATAAACGGTAATAAATCATGAATGGGACTTCCACCAATTCCAAGGTATTCTTTTTTATAAAAGTTCTCATAATAAAAATCAATCATTGGCTTAATTAGTTTTGCTAGCCCTGTTCCCTTTTCATTAATAATGTTTCCATTTCAGGAGTAATAAGTGCCTGCTGCGTTACATTTAACGGATAAACACTAACATTCTTGGCATATTTCATGACAATATTAGTTGCAATTGGATCTCCATAAAGTGAAACTTTAATCAGTGGGGGTTTTCTTCATCCTCCTCTGATTATTAGTTGAACGAATCGGGCTTTTATGGGCAGTTGATCCCCCACCTAACTTCTTTGCTTTCGCTGAACTTTGAGGTGGGGGTCTTACTGCCCGTTAATGCGGGGTAAAAGTTAGCTTCTGAAACAGGAGTAACGTTACCTGGAAATAAAAATGTGCCACCCATTATATAATAAGCGCATACTTGGTCCATTACATCTGGATACAAAAGAAATAATGTTGCATGTTTTATCGGCATAAATTAAAGCAAATGCATCATTGATACCAAAATCTCCAAAAAAGTTTATTTTTTTATTAACTCCTCTCACTCCTCTTCATCATTTTCTACTATTATTATTATGCGAAAAAGACAAGGCGGTGAAACAGTATCAAATAAAAAAACGCCTATTTACTGGCGGTTATATGGAGATAATAAAATTGTTTATATTTTATTCAACTATCGTGTATTTTTTAATATGAATACAATTTATTTAACTTTTCATTTTCCTCTTAAAGCCCAAAACAGCGATTACGAAGATAATGATTATATAACCAACTATCCATAATAAAGGTACAACAAGATCACCATATTCACCAGATAAAGCAAATCGTGTAGCATCAACCGCATGAGCAAATGGCAATGCATAACCGATTGTTTTAAACGTACCACCAATCATATCTAACTTAAACCAAGTGCCACTTAACCATGTTGTGAGATTAACAAAAATCGCAAAAATCCCACCAACTTGCTTATCCGTAAAATACGTACCAAGTAGTAGACCAAATCCAATATAAAGCATTGCAATGATAATGAGTAGAATAGTGGCACCTAATACATTCGCATTAAATGATAGACCTAAGAAGAATGCTGAAATAAAGCAAATAACAATTTGAAGAATGGCAACCGGTAATAGTGGAAGAGCGTACCCAGTAATATAATCAGAGGCAGACATAGGAGAAGCAAAAATCCGCATTAAAAACGAACTGCTTTTATCCTTACCAATCAGCATCCCTGAAAATAACGTAATAAAAGAAAAGCTGAAAACGATTACACCTGGTGTTAAGTTTTCTATATGATAAAGGTCCAAAGGCATATTTTTCTGCATGATTGAAAAAAGACACATAATAATAACCGGAAGCACAATCCCAAAAAGAAGCGTCAGAGGATCTCGTAAAATCTCCTTACGATTACGTGAAGCAAATGCTAAATATCTCATAGTCCGTCCCCCTCTTCAGTTAGTGTAAGGAAAATATCCTCTAAAGAAGATTGTCCCGTATTTTCTTTTAACTCATCAATCGTTCCAAGTGCATGCAATTTACCACCATGCATAATACCGACGCGATCAGCAAGTGCTTCTACTTCTTCTAGATAGTGCGTCGTTAAAATAATCGTGATTTTACCCTTTAATTCAAGTAGAGTCTTCCACAGATCATGTCTAGCACGAATATCAAGTCCTAGTGTTGGCTCATCTAAAAAAATGATTTTGGGAGACGAAATAAGTGCCATCGCAATGCTTAGCCGGCGCTGCAATCCACCTGATAATGTTTTTGCTTTATTTTTTGCTCGCTCCGAAAGTCCAAACTTTGTCATCATTTCCACCGCTTTTTGCTTAGCCTCTTGCTTATTACTTCCATAGATACTCGCGATGAATTCTAAATTTTCCTTTACAGAAAGATTCGGAGCTACCGCAGTTTCTTGCGGAGAAATGTTTATTTTTTGTTTTACTGCGGTAGGTTTTTTGATGATACTATCTCCTAACATCAGTGCATCGCCACTTGTAGGTGTAAGTAAGCAACTAAGCATTTTAATCGTTGTTGTTTTTCCAGCAGCATTTTGCCCTAAAAGTGCGAAGAATTCTCCCTTCTTAATCGTCAGTGAAAGATTGTCAACAGCTGTGCGCTCTTTAAATTTTTTCGTTAGATTTTTTATAATTATGGCCATTATTCATCACTTTTCCCTTCAAATTGCCTTGATTGAATCGCAGCATTAATTTTTTTTATATCATTCTTTGAAATCATGTATTGAATAGTCCATGTGATGACATACGTACCTAAAAAGCCAATAAAAAAAATCAGTGTGCCTATAGATGTTTTAGGCATCCACAGTAGCGTTACAATCGGCCCCCATACTAGTGCTGTTATACAAAAATGTACGATGTACTGTTTTAGTAGACTCCACTTCACTATGTCAAAAACAAGCGAACTTGTAGCGAATGTGACCCCAATCAGCCCTGTTAACAGTATTTGTACCATGACAGCTGACATCTCACTAACAAATAAAGAGCGAAACTGTTCCACAACTGGCATATATTCTCCTTGACCTAATGTGAGCGAAATAAGGAGTTGTACGATTTGTCCAATAATCACACCAATAACAAAACCACCAACAACTCGACTAATTATATTTTTCAAGATATTCCCACCTCATATTCCGAACAGTTTCTTAATTTTTGAAACATAGCGTCGAGAAGCATACGTTTTGATATTCCCTGTTAATGACACGCCAATTGTTCCTGTCATACTAATATCCATATTCGTAATCATTTTAATATTAACAAACTCTGAATTTGAAATACGAACGAAAAATTGACTATTTAATTTCTCTTCCAGTTCATATAACCTTGAGCGAACGGGATAAATACCAGCAGCGGTTTGGAGAAATACCTTCTGTTTCTCTGTATAGATTCTAATGATATCTTTACATTCAACAATTTCAACACCTCTTTCTGAAAATACAGCTAATGAATCCATATGAGTCTCCGATAGTCGCTTCATAATATCAGATATCTCATCTGTCATTTTATCCGTTAGAATGATAATTTTCGGCTCTTTATAAGATGGATCAATCGACACTTCAAACTTCACTTCACCACTTCCCTTTCACTCGCTCTAAATATAAAAGCTATTTAAGTTACTGTAAATGGATTTTCGATAATCGGTCGTTTTCACACAATAACTGGTCAAAAGAAGAATATAACAATTAGATACTTCAGGATCACATTCTCACTCTCTACAGTAAAAAAGCACATAAAAACAGACCCTCTGTATGCTAATTTAATATATGTAGTTATAAATAAAAATCATTTCATTAAGTTATTTTTTTATACAGATTAACAAATTATATAAGATCGGTCTAAATATTCAAAATATACCTTTCACTAAAAAACATTCCCTGTTAATTAAAGGAACTTTTTATATTTCTATTATACATGAATAGAAAAAACGACACTGTATTTTGTGTCGTTTCGGCTCTCTTTCATTAAACAATTTTATTGTTTTTAAAGGACTTTATTATTTGTGAACAGCATTTTCCATCTTTTTATACGACAAATATGCTAATACATTCTTACTTGTATCATATTTAGGATTGTTTCCTTTTTTCGGCTCTCTAACATGTGTCTTTTCAAACCCAGGAATTTCAGGCATTTTCTCCAAAAATTCAACAATCTCTTTTTCAGTTCCCTCAACGCGTACACGAATCATTGTTATTACTCCTCAATTCTCTATTTCTCTGTACTAAGTATAGCGTACTGAGAAAAGACTGCAAGAAAATTATCTTTTTAGCGTTGAACTTTTATGACATACAAACAGTGCCATCTCCGTATAAAATGATTCTACTTTATTATTGTTAAATTGTATGTTGAAGAACTCCTTCATTTCATTTGACGCTTTCATCATACAATCCGTTAACTTGGAGCGTGTTGGCGATGGGACATCCATCATGTTACACCACCAATCAAAATTAAATTGTTTTTCAAATGTGAAACATGATTGCATTTGTAAACCTTGCTTTTCTAATAATGAAATCCACTCTGTTTTTCTAAGCGCTCTCCTGTGACTTGGATCTCGCTTTTTCTCAATAAAATTATAAAATGTATCATATTCTAGGTTTTCTGGGGAGACATTATCAATTAATATAAATAATCCGTTCTCTTCTAACTTTCGATGTACTTCAAAAATAAATTGAGAAGGGTTTGAAAAATGATGCGCTGCAATGCGACAAATAATCGTATCAAACGATTGATTAGAAAATGGTAAATCCTCTGCATTTCCTACTACAAATGATACATTTTCATGTCCGTTTGTCTGGATAAATGCTTTCGCTTTTTCTAACATTTTTTCTGTTAAATCGAGCGCAACAACCTCTTTAAATATCGGGGCTAATAAATTAGCAACATGACCGCCACCTGTAGCAATATCAAGAAGACGAATATTTTTACGATTTTTCACTTGTTGAACGACATACTGTAAATCTGGCCCTTTTGCATGAATTTGACTATTCACATACTTTTCAGCATTACTACCAAATTGTGTTTTCACAAGTTCTTCGTTACTCATTTCAATCATCTTCTTTCTACATATATTTACATATTCTTTTTCAGCAAGAATATATAAATATCCTCTTTATTCAATGAACTAGGCACTCTATTTCCTTCCGATTTCCTTCTTGTTTTATATATTTACATACATTTATACCATATGCTTGTACAATGAAGGGAAGTGACAATACAAATAGTTCTTTTAACACATTCTCTTCGTATTCATCAACCCAATCCTTTGTTTCTGCACAATAATTAAAAATCAACGTATAGAAACTTTCGCATTCAATTTCTGTTTTACCTACACCTATTTCTCTTAATAACTCTTTACATAATAACGAATGTTCATCAATAAAGCGTGGAAAGTAATAAGCATAAATCATTTCACGGCACTTCTCCCTAATCATTTCCTCAAATTTAATATGGTATATTCTACTTTCAAAATAGAACGCTCCTCTTGTTTTCCCACTATACTCCCGTAAAAAATCTCCAATTGTATCATACGTATAGCCTTCATGTGTTTGATTCATATGTACTAAAATACCACTAGAGTTCACCATATATTTTGGGACTGATATGTAATAATAGACAATCCAAAAACAAAGCTTTGCTATTATTTCCTCTTCCTGCTCCTGTAAGAACTGGTCGAACAATTTTTTAAAAAATTGTTGAATCATAAGTATCCCTCCCTCATACATTTTAAATTTATTCCAATTTATTTTCTAATATGTAAATTTGATTTTTCGGCTCTATAAAAACAAAGTTTTATCCAAATCAAAAAGATTGAATTTCCATTATCAAACACGTAATATAGACTCTGACTCTAAAAAATAATGATTCAAATGTATGAATAAAAAGGAGGATTTATATACGATTTTTCCTATTTTATAAGACTGAGAGGTTTTGTTATGTGGCGTAATAAAAATGTCTGGATTGTTCTAATCGGTGAGTTTATCGCTGGGCTTGGTTTGTGGCTTGGGATTCTTGGCAATCTAGAATTTATGCAGAAGTATGTACCTTCTGATTTTATGAAGTCGGTTATTTTATTTATTGGATTATTAGCCGGTGTTCTTGTTGGTCCGATGGCTGGTCGTGTTATCGATCAATACGAAAAAAAGAAAGTCCTTCTTTATGCTGGTTTCGGCCGTGTTATCAGTGTTATTTTTATGTTCTTCGCTATTCAATATGAAAGTATCGCCTTTATGATTGCCTTTATGATTGCCCTTCAAATTTCAGCGGCTTTTTATTTCCCTGCATTGCAGTCTGTTATTCCGCTTATTGTTCGTGAACATGAACTATTACAGATGAATGGTGTCCATATGAATATCGGAACAATCGCTCGTATTGCTGGAACCTCACTAGGTGGTGTTCTTCTTGTCGCTATGAGTTTACAGTACATGTACGCGTTCTCAATGGCAGCATACGCTTTATTATTCCTGTCGACCTTTTTCCTACAATTTGAAGATCAAAAATCAAATACATCAAGTAAAAAAGCAGCAAAAGATAATAGCTTTATGGAAGTATTTCGGATTTTAAGAGGAATCCCGGTTGCATTTCGGGCACTTATTTTAAGTATTATTCCCCTTTTATTCATCGCTGGTTTCAATTTAATGGTTATTAATATTAGCGAAATGCAACATGATCCGACAATTAAAGGGTTTATTTATACCATTGAAGGTGTGGCTTTTATGTTAGGAGCTTTCGTAATTAAGCGTTTATCTGATCATTTCCCACCTGATAAATTACTTTATTTCTTCGCCTTCTGTACTGCTTTTGCACATCTCTCATTGTTCTTTAGTGATGTGAAATGGATGGCACTTGTATCATTTGGTCTGTTTGGATTTAGCGTTGGTTGTTTCTTCCCTATCATGTCAACAATTTTCCAAACGAAAGTTAAAAAAAGTTATCATGGACGTCTTTTCTCATTCCGTAATATGTTTGAAAGGGTAATGTTCCAAATTGTCTTACTTGGAACTGGGTTCTTCTTAGACACAATTGGGTTACGATATATGGTTCTTATTTTTGGCGCTATTTCATTATTAATTATTTTTATGTCGTTATCAAAGCACAAGCAGGCAAGTAAAAACACTTCCCAAGTATCGAACATGTAAAATCCATCTCCAAATTGAGATGGATTTTTCTCTTATTGTAAGAGATGACCTAAGTCTCCTGTTGTTATATTCCCACTATTTGCTTCATCTGTATCAATATGCATATCTAAGGCGTATGTATCTTTTACACGAATTAACACTTGATTAAAAATCAATCCTCTGTTTCCTTCTACTTTCACACTTACATATTGTCCATCTTTCACTTGAAATCTTTCAGCATCTTGAGGTGTCATATGGATATGGCGCTCAGCGATGATTACACCTTTTTCAATTTTTAAAGAACCCTTTGGACCAATAAGAGTAATCCCTGGTGTTCCATCAATATTGCCTGATGCTCGAATCGGAGCATCCACTCCTAATTTACGTGCATCTGTTTTTGAAATTTCAACCTGTGTAAACTTTCGAATAGGACCAAGGATACGGACCTTTGAGATTTCTGCTTTTTCGGTCTTGATTGTTACTGTTTCTTTCGCTGCAAATTCTCCCGGTTGTGAAAGCTCTTTTGCAACCAGGAGTTCATATCCTTCTCCAAAAAGCTTTTCTAACCCTTCGTTTGTCAGATGAATATGCCGATTTGATACACCAATTGGAATTTGTTTCACCTTTAACACCTCTTCATTATGTGGTAGTATTCATACTCTTTAGCCTTCCCTTCTTTTTCTTTTTACACAACTGTGTTTTGAATTCTGGCTCAAAAGTGATAAAATACAATTATGTGTTTTCAGAATAATAAAAGAATATAAAAGTTAGAAAAATGAAAGCACAGTTTTTTAGGAGGGGTTTTGATGACTTATACGTTAGCAGCTAGAATGAAAGCATTTCAATCTTCTATATTCAGTGAATTAGCAGCTTATAAAAAGGAAAAAATTGCAGCAGGTCACAAAATGATCGATTTAAGTATTGGCAATCCAGATATGCCTCCTGCTGATATTGTAAGAGAAGCTATGGTACATACAGCAAGCGGAAAAGAAAATTACGGTTATACTTTAACAGGTATTCAAGAATTTCACGAGTCAGTAACTGAATATTACGATAACAATCACAATGTTAAATTAGATCCAAACAATGAAGTTTTATTATTAATGGGTTCCCAAGATGGACTTGTTCACTTACCTATGGTTTTTGCAAATCCAGGTGATCTTATTTTAGTACCTGATCCTGGATATACAGCATATGAGACGGGTATTCAAATGGCAGGTGCAAAGCCTTACTTCATGCCTTTAAAGAAGGAAAATGATTTTTTACCTAATTTACAAGACGTTCCTGAAGAAATTGCTAAACAAGCAAAAATGATGATATTAAACTTCCCTGGAAATCCAGTTCCAGCAATGGCACATGAAGATTTCTTCAAAGAAGTTATCATCTTCGCAAAACAACACAATATCATTGTGGTACATGATTTCGCATATGCAGAATTTTATTATGATGGAAAGAAACCAATCAGTTTCTTATCTGTTCCTGGCGCCAAAGAAGTTGGTGTTGAAATTAATTCCCTATCCAAAAGCTATAGCTTAGCTGGTAGCCGCATTGGTTATATGATTGGAAATGAAGAAATTGTAGGTGCACTTACACAATTTAAATCAAACACAGACTACGGCGTGTTCTTGCCAATTCAAAAGGCCGCATCAGTTGCCTTACGTAAAGGGGCCGATTTCTGTGAAAAAAACCGCATCATCTACCAAGAACGTAGAGATACTTTAGTTGATGGATTTGCTTCTTTCGGATGGCATGTTGATAAACCAGCCGGCAGTATGTTCATATGGGCTGAAATACCAAAAGGCTGGACTTCATTAAAATTTGCTTATGCATTAATGGATCGTGCGCATGTTGTTGTAACCCCTGGTCATGCTTTTGGACCACATGGTGAAGGTTTTGTTCGCATCGCACTTGTCCAAGATAAAGAAGTATTACAACAAGTTGTTGAAAACATTAAAAATAGCGGTATTTTCTCTCTTGAAAAAGCAAATGCATTAGTCAAGAATTAATTACAAATCCCCTGCTTCCTTTTAGCAGGGGTTATTATTTTATATTCACTTTTCATTTAGAAATTAGGAGGTACATATGAATATCACAGCTATTAACGATACACTTCCCCATCGTCACCCATTTTTAATGATTGATAGAATTACAGAAATTGAAAATGAAAAATCCGTAAAAGGATATAAATTAATAACAACTAACGAATGGTTTATAAATGAGAATCAAAACAGTATGCCTCACATGCTAATTGTAGAGGCACTTGCGCAGCTTGGAGCATTCGTGGGAACAAGCAAGTCTAATGGATTAGGATTTCTCTCCTCATTAGACGGCGTAACATTTAATGGAACTGCTACTCCTGGTGATAAGCTAGATTTACAATATGAAGTTCTACGGAACAAACGAGGATTTATTCTCGGCAAAGGAATCGCTTCTGTAAATGGTAAACCAATTGTTATAGTTGAAAAGTTATTAGTTTACATCACTAAATAAAGATTTAATTATAGATATCCGTTATGATAACTACATAATGATAAGGAGTACAAAAATGAAGAGCGCCGTCGGTATTGATGCTGGAGGAACACTAACAAAAATTGCTTATTTTAATGAAGACAATGAATTACATTTTAAAAAATTTTACTCTCATGAACAAAACAAAATTCAAAAGTGGTTAAATAAAAATAAGTATATAAATAGATTGTCTCTGACTGGTGGTAAAGCTGAACAGTTACAAACATTATTTTTAGAAAAGTACACTATAGAGTATGTTGCAGAATTCGATGCCACACTTGCAGGCGTTCACTATCTTATTAACAACGGAAATGATTCCATAAATAACTTTGTTTTAACAAATATCGGTACAGGAACATCCATTCATTATGTCCATAATAAAAATTATATTCGTGCTGGAGGAACTGGTATTGGTGGAGGCACTATCATGGGCTTGTCGAAACTATTAGCGAATATAGATCGTTTTGAAGAAGTAATCCAGCAGACAAAACTAGGTTCTAGGCAGAATCTCGATATAACAGTTGGAGATATTTATAGCGGAATTCTATCTCCTATTGATAGTAATTTAACAGCTAGTAATTTCGGGAAAGCTGCTATTAGTGAAGCTGATTATAACAAACCCGATTTACTCGCCACCCTTCAAGGTCTTGTTGGTGAAGTAGTTACTGCATTAAGCCTTCAATTTGCAGAAGCAAAAGATATGGATCATATCGTTTATATTGGATCTACACTATCAAATAATACACATCTACAAGAAATTATAGGTAGTTATACTTTGTATCAAAATAAAAAACCTATCTTCTTAGAAGATCACGGTTTTAGCGGGGCTATTGGGGCTTTATTGAGTGCGGTAAAATAAATTCATCACAAAAAGGGGACTTTTGTGAAAGAGAAAACATTAATCAAAATTGAAAAAGATATCGAAAATCACGACTTAGGAAAAGCAAGAGATCGACTTCATGGCTTAATTCAGGCTTACCCTGAGGACCTTTCACTTCGCAAAAAATTAGGTGATATTTATTTCAAGTTACAATATCCAACAATGGCCGGACGCTATTGGTATCTTGAAGAAAACAAAACACCTGAAATGCTTCAAGCATGCCAACGATTTGAAAAATCGATGGGCAACAGTCCTAATGAGATTGTAAGAGCTTTAAAATTTAAAGGTGATTCTGCAATAATTAATAAATTATCATTAAACTATACTAGCTCTAATATACAACATCGTGTCATAAGCCAGATTGTCCAAGGACCTGAAGAAACTTGGAAGGATACCCTAGTTACAATTGGTTGTATTTCTATCTTGCTAATATTGATTATAACTGCCTGCATTGGATTATATACAATATTCAATTGGATATTTTCGTAAAATTTTCACACAATAAAAAGCTGGTATAAACCAGCTTTTTTTATGAACTATAACTCTACATACCCTTTTTCTCCACCGAGATACTGAAAGTCAGTTACACCAAACTCTTTCGTTACATATAATTTTATCGCTTCAATCCCTTCACCAAAATAAGGAATAGGGTTTTTCAAAAACGAGATTGTTTTTTCTCCATCATAAATTTTAGCTTTTATTATATCTTTGTCCGAATGAAACAATATATATATTCCCTTATAATAATATTCATAATATCCCTCTTCATCCTGTTCACTCTTGTCTTCAAAAGGTATACATTCCATTTTATAAGTATCCCCATTAATATTTATCAATTCCATGTAATCCGCCCCTTTAAAGAAAACTTAGGTACATTAACATGTAACACCCTCTTTTATTCCGCTTCTACATTTTCTTGTAACAATACGTTTTTGGAGAAACAGACTGTAAAAATTCATTCATCTCCCCTACAGAATAAATATATAACTCATGCATTGCACGCGTACAAGCAGTATAAAATAATTTCCGTTCACTTTCTCTACTATATTTTTTCTTTGATGCATCATAAATGATAACTGCATCAAACTCTACCCCTTTCGATAAATATGACGGGATAATCAAAATACCAGCATCAAACGAACTCGTTTCTTTCTTAATAAGACGAACTTGTAATGATGTTTGTAATGCAAGATAAGCTTCTTCACTTTCTTCCGCTGTTTTACAAATAACTGCAATTGTCTTATGACCACTTTGCTGCAACTGTTCGATTTGATCCACAATCTTTTTATGATGCACTTTCCCTTCTTTCACTTCCGTTATAATTGGTTGTTTGCCTTCACGCTGAAACGGTTCAATTTCATGCCCATCTGTAATTAACTGCTTCGTAAATTCAATAATTTGTTTTGCGGAGCGATAGCTACGTGTAAGAACGATTCTTTCACTCAGTTCTTCCCCGTACAGCGTACTTAACTGTGAAAATTCATTCTCTGACGCATGTTCATAAATAGTCTGATTAAAATCGCCTAGTATCGTCATTTTTGTATGCGGGAATACTCGTTTCAAAAATGCATATTGAAATGCGGAATAATCCTGTGCTTCGTCAATAAATATGTGCTGCACAGAAGTATTTCTTTGTAATTCTTCTAGTTGGTCTTTCATGTATAAATAAGGCGTTGCATCTTCATATGACATATAAAAATCTTGTATTTTTTCTATAGTTTCTTTGCATATTTCATTCCATCTTTGCGGTAATTCATTTTCTTCTACAAGTTGCTTAGCAAACTGCGGATCTTTAAATAACTGCATATAGAGTGCTGGTGTATGCATAAATTGTAATTTTTTCACACGTCTTTTAAGCGGTTTAAAATGCTCTTTTACAACAATCGCTGCTAGCATCTTCTGTTCCCGCTCAAAATCATCAAATGCACCATTTGAATGTTCTTCCTCTCGTTGCAATTGATGATACACTTTCGCATATGTTTCTTTATCTAATAACTGTATTTCTTCTTCCACCCATAACTCTTTTCTCTCTATTTTTTCTTGTTTTCTTAACTCTTTTAACAACCACTCAGAAATTAACTTTATTCGATTCGGAATCCGTATTGAAGGATCAAATTTATAAAATTGTTCTTTCATTTGTTCTTTAGAGATTAATACTTCCCCTCTAAATTTTATATCTTTAAATAACATACCTTCTCGTTTTAAATAAGATACATACTGATCTACTACTTCAATAAAATCAGAACTTGCTTTATATCTAATCCCTTCTAATCGTGTTTCATAACTCTTTTCTTCCATTCTTGTCAGTACATATTCCATTTGTGTAAATGGATCTTCTAATTCAAATTTCTTATCAATATGACGCTCTAAGTATTCTTGGAATGTCGTTTGCTTCATATTGTCTTCACCAAGTTCCGGCAATACTGTAGATACATAGCTATTAAACATCGAGTTTGGAGAAAAGAGAACGATTTGATCTGCATGTAATGTCTCTCGATAACGATATAATAAATATGCAACGCGCTGAAGTGCTGCCGATGTTTTACCGCTCCCCGCAGCTCCTTGAACAACAAGTAAACGACTCTTTTCATTCCGGATAATTTGGTTTTGTTCCTTTTGAATTGTTGAAACAATGCTTTTCATTTGTGTATTGGCGTTATTTCCTAATACTTCTTGTAGCAATTTATCGCCAATCGTCACTCCTGTATCAAACATACTTACAATTCGACCATTCCGAATAACATATTGCCTTTTTAAGGTCATTTCACCCGAAATCGTATCATTAGGTGCTTCGTATTTAGCTCTTCCTACAGAATAGTCATAATACAAACTTGATATAGGGGCTCGCCAGTCATACACAAGAAATTGTTCTGTCTGTTCATCGTAGAATGAGTGAATACCAAGATAAATAGCATCCTCACTTTTTTCACCGTCTTCTAAAAAATCTACCCTTCCAAAGTATGGTGATTGCTGTAATCTTTGTAATCCTTTTAGTTGCTTGTAAGCATGGCGGTGACTTTGCTCTCGTTCAGATAATAACTCCGCTTGTTGTTTGATACTTGCTGCCGTTTCGATAGCCTCTTCTGTATTATCAACATTCACAGTTACATCGTCCCAAAAATGTTTTCGAATCTGGACAACATCTTTTGTTGCTGCACTTGTATATTGCTCTAATGTATCAATATGTTTTTCAATCTTTCCAACTACTTCTTTCACACGATGTTGTTCCTGTTTCCACTCTTGATCTGTTTTCTCCATATCGCCACTCCTTATCAACTAATCGTTCTGATTCTCATTGTTTGATGCTATAATAAATTCAATAAAAAGTTTGACAAACAAGCATTTAATTTGTTATAATTAAATTGGGTAATTATTGAGTTTTATAAAAATAAACAGTGAGCGTTTTTCCATTTTAACACATATATATATGAAAAAACAATAAAAAGGAGATACAAATTTGTATCTCCTTTTTATTTTGAAAGTTCCACTTCAAATTCTATTATTGATTCTCCACCTTCTCCAATACATTCAACACTTACTTTTTCAAGTATACATTGCAATCGCGTACTTAATCTCGGCATCTTCTCTGCGATTTCTATTGCCCGTTTTTCATTTTCTTTTCGTCCAATTGTAACATGTGGTATATAGGGTATATCACTTCGCAAAAATTTCGCCAAAGGCCCTTTGTATAACTCATCATGCAACTTCCTTATCTGTTCCCTTCCTTTTTCAATGCGTAAGAACAAATAATCACCTTCATGACTTATACAATCGATAAGCTCAACTTCTATTGGATGAACCCCTTCCAATTTCCGGGCTATATGCGCTCTTAGTTCATCATTAGAAAGTGCACTTTCAAAAGGAAAAACAAGTGTAATATGTGGTTGAATGAATCCAAATAAAGGATCATGCTTTTTTCTAATTGCTTCAATTTCATCTATTTGTGCCTCACCTAAAAAAAGTAAAATAGTACGCATATTCCAACCTCCCTCCAACGAAACAAAAAAACTCAGCTCTATGAAACTGTACGAAAAACTTTTCTAAACTTCATATAACAAGCAATTCTCCATGGAACAATATAAGAAATAGCAACAACATAAAACAATAACCCTATCGTTTGCTGATCCAAATCAATTATATATTGCCTAGAACCATACCTTAAAATTACAATCCCGATAAAAGTAATGAGAAAAGCTACACTTTTCTTCGTATAGATATTCCCATCTTCTCTTCTCTCATAATTTGTAAGTATAATAAGTGGAATCGCGAAAAGAATTCCAAATAACATCGCAAAGTCAATGTATACTGCGGCCGGATGAATAGGACCAAAAAACATTAAAATTCCTGGTGATAAAAAAAGCAGTGGTAATAAAATTCGTTTACCATTTCCCTTTATCGGTCTATGCATAGAGCGGTAACGCCGCCATAAAATCAATAATGCAATACATAAAAACATCGTTATTAACGAAGATGTATCTCCCATATGTTTTCCTTCTCTCCTAAAATATTTTATCTAACACTGCTATACAATTTATTAAACCGTTTGTTCTAAAGAAATTTTTCGAATACATATGCCACTAATCACAAAGTAAAACACAATTAGCCCACTGGAAATGATTATGAACGAAGGTATATTCATCAAAACTTCAGTTTTTGTAAGGGTCAATTTTAGCCCGCTGTCATAACATACGCTTGTTAAGCCTATAAAAAAGATTGAACCAACTCCACATCCAACCCAATTAAATCTCTGCTGAAAAATAACAATTCCTTGAAAAAGACTCGCTATAGTAACATAAAGTAAAAACTGTACAAAAAACTGCTCAATTGAACCTCCTAACAAACTAGCACTTTCCACACGATAAAATAAGTCCTGTAAGAAAAGAACTTGAAACAGTGAAAAAAACGCTGATTGTAAAGCAATATAACAAACTGATCCAATGAAAAACTGTAACCTTGTTGTCCCAAACGAAACAGCTAAGCGAAATACATCTAGCTGTATAAAGAAAGTACTCACTACAATAAAAAACATAATGGCAATAGAAGGATTGTTGAAAACATCTTGTAAAAAGCCAACTCGTATATCTTTTATATCTATTAAACTCGTTGAACCTTTTATGATTAACGCTACAATCCAAAATATTAAAATAGCTTTATAATGATAATTAATGTGTAATTTTAACTGATTCATTAGCATCTTCACTTCACGTCACCATCCGTTATATAAATAAATAATTTCTGAAGCGACACTCCCTCAATTTCTAACTCTTCACTTTCAAGATATTTATAGTCTTCTTTAGAAAGCTCTCCCCATATAACACCAATCCCTTTATTTCCAAACAATTCTCGGTATACAACATTTTTATTTATCATAAATTCATCCACTTTATCTTTTCGCCCTGATATGTAATGGCCTTGCTGTAATAAATCTTCAACTGCTGATTGAACAACTACTTCTCCTTCTTTCAAAATCAGCACATCTTCTACTAAATGCGCTACCTCTTCTACTAAATGCGTTGATAAAATAATTGTTCGGGGATGATTGCCATAGTCTTCTAACAACATACTGTAAAATAATTCTCGGTGCGCTGCATCCAAACCGGTAGTCGGCTCATCAAAAATGGTAATAGGTGCCCTACTTGCTAATCCTTTAATGATTCCGACAACAGTCTGCATGCCATGTGATAATTTATCGTACTTTTGGTTTACATCTATTTGAAACTTTACTGCAAGTTCCTCCGCAAACTTCTGATCCCAATTTTTATAAAACATGTTACATAACTTAAAAATTTCTTTCACTTTATAATTCGAATAAATCTCTTCTTTCACTTTTACAAAACAAATATTTTGTAATGCATGACTATTTTCATACACATTTTCATTAAATATAGATACACTACCTTTACTTGAAACGATTTGTCCAGTAAGAAGGTGAAGTAGCGTTGTTTTCCCCGCTCCATTTCTACCAAGCAAACCATATATTTTATGCTCTTCCAATGAAAAGGTTAATCCATTTATAGCCATCTTTTTCTTATATTGTTTTGTCAATTCTTCAGTTTTCACTACAATTGTCATTCTTTTCCCTCCTTTGTAACCATTTGAATCATTTTGATTAGCTCTTCTTTAGAGATTTCAAGTACCTCCGCTTCCTTCCACACTTTAGGCAAAAATTCATTCCTAAAAGCACTTTGTCGCTTCTTTAGTACCACTTCCTTCGCTCCCTTTGCAACAAACATCCCAATCCCTCTCTTTTTATATAAAATACCTTCATCGACTAACAAATTTACTCCTTTCGCCGCTGTCGCCGGATTGATTTGCAGCAATTTTGCAAATTGATTTGTTGACGGAACCTTTTCTTCTTCAAGCAGTATTCCCTTTAAAATATCCGACTCAATGGTTTCTGCAATTTGTATGTATATTAACTTATTTTGTTCAAGAGATTGTTTCATACCTTCCCCCTTAGGTTCATAGGTTCATTACTTATGTAATTAACCATATCACAAGAATATATTTCCATTCAATATTTTCCCATAATTTTTTCGCAAAAAAGAAGTATCATACCTTAAAGAATGATACTTCTTTATAAAACCGTTGTATTTTCTATACTGAACCTCAAGTTCTTTTCATTCAAACCATTTTGACAAAAATCAAACTTCTTTCCCTTTAATAATTTTGTTCGATCTACTACCTGTCCTAGATGATAACTTGTATGCTCAACTAAATGAAACAAGCAATGTATGTCTATACGAGTATTTTCATTACAAGCTTTAACATACTCTTTTTTCCATTCATCAAATGTTCCTTGTACAGTTTCAGATAACATTGCTGGACTCAAATGCATAATTGGAAAATATTCTTCAATCCCGTTTTCAAAATGTATATTCGGATTCGAATAACGACTGCTATTTCTTTTTATATGCTCACAAATATGTAATACAATGCTGCCAATTGAATTTACTGTCCTGTCTGATTTCCACAACTCTTCTTCATTTAAATACCCAATTGTTTGCAGTAATTTAGGTAAATAGTGGTCATACATTCGGTGATAGGCAATCTTATAAAATAGTTCCATCTTTATCCTCCATTCAATTCCCCTATAACTAATACATCGCCTTATCAAAATTCCCTTCCAAAATATACACATTTTAATAAAAATTAAAAATTTTCACTTTTTTAGTTTACAATTATCCATTAATTGTATATACTTACTAACGTAAGAAAAAAATTCTAAAAGGAGGTCGAATAAAATGATGAAATTACAATTACATGTTGCATCTATTTTACAATTAAATATGAATTCGACCACCCTAATGGAGAATTGAAAATCGTTCGGTATTTTCTTTAATTAGCAAATTCGCCACAGGAGGTCGTATACTTTCCTGTGGCTTTTTCATGCCTGTCACAGGAGAATTATATCTTCCTGTGGCTTTTTTGTGCGATTTTTTAATCTCTAACACTATTTCTTTTCGGAAGGAGCAAATATTCAATGACTTTTCACGTACTTTTTTTCAGTATTACAATCCAACGAAAGCAATTATCTGAAGTTGAAATGTTACACGATCAACACATTCAAAAGACTATGAATGACATAAAGGAGCGTCAATGTCCTTACAGTAGTCACCTATAATTCCTTTACGAAAGGAGGAATTCATTTATGACGATTCATATTTTCTTTTTTACGTTTGCTCTTCAGAAAAAATCTTTATCTGAAACTGAGATTTTACGTAAACAACAATTAAAAGCGATTACGGACGAAGTAAAAGATCGCAAGAGTTCTTATTATAATCAAATGTATTAAAAATTAATTTATAAAAGGAGCAATCTTCTGATGAAATTTCGAGTATTCTTTTTAACCATTACTGTTCACAAAAGTAAAGTCTCTGAAACTGAAATTTTACAAGAACAGCAAATCAAAAAAATGATGGATGAAGTGAAAGAACGTCAAGTTTCTTATTACAACCATATGTACTAAAAATTTATATAAAAAGGAGCAATCACCTTATGAAATTCCAAGTTTTCTTTTTAACGATTACAATTCACAAAAACAAATTTTCTGAGTTCGAAATGTTACACGATCAACACATTAAAAATGCTATGGATGAAGTGAAAGAACGTCAAGTCCCTTATTGTAGTCACCTATAATTCCTTTACAAAAGGAGGAATTCATTTATGAAATTTCATGTTTTCTTTTTAACGATTACCATTCAAAAGATGCGATTATCTGAAGCTGAAATTGTGCAAGAACAGCAATATAAAAAGATTATGGATGACATTCGAGATCGTAGAAGCAAATATTATACACATCTATAATGATGCAATTTAAATCTTATGAGAGGAGAGGATTAAGATGTTAATGGCGCGTTGCAAAGAAATGATTTGGATTATTGAGAGGGATTCCACATAGTCCAATGTATGATATTTTAAAAGGCTATTTTTTTCAAATAAACACGAAAAAATCACACAATAAAAACGCCTAATTTCCATTTAAAACTAGGTGTTTTTATTGTGATACCTAAAGTTAACTTTCATCCTCATTTATAACAAGGTAGTAATTTTCTCTAGTATTCCCACGTCTTCAAGTAATCTTTTAAATCATGCGGATGAACTTTCGCACAGATCCCACCCCAATGCGGGTATATAATTGTACAATTACCCCTTCTATTAATCTTGAGTTTTCGACCTTCAAATCGTTCAATTGCGAAAATGCCGTAAATAACGTCTCTGTGTCTAGATTATTTGGTGAGGAACAAAATGCGTATGTAAAATCATAAAATAATGACCCCACCATCGGCGAAGGATCAATAATTCCATTCAACACTTCATGATGAAACAAAAAATTATGAATACTGGCGTCATCATGCAGAAAATATTTTTCTTCTTGATCTTCCCATTTTGATCAGGAATGAACAAAAGCTATCACTTTCTCATCATAGTCCAATGTGTGATGTTTTAAAGCACTAGTTTCTTTGAAAAACAAGTAAAAATTACACATTAAAAAAAGATACATCACTTAAAAAGCAATGTATCTTTTTTGATACTTTTATTTCCGATTATTTCTTTTCATCTTAAATAATCTCACCAAGTTTGAAACAACTGTTTTTGTCACAGCGTAAGCTGGTACTGCTAAAATCATCCCAACAATACCCGCGAAATTACCTACACCAAGAATTAACACAATAATTGTTAAAGGATGGATATTTAATTTCGAACTCATAATACGCGGTGAA
This sequence comes from Bacillus sp. FSL K6-0042, assembly GCF_038006685.1. Lineage (NCBI taxonomy): Bacteria > Bacillati > Bacillota > Bacilli > Caryophanales > Bacillaceae > Bacillus > Bacillus sp. FSL K6-0042. The sequence goes on along the minus strand of NZ_JBBOVS010000001.1, from coordinate 463,286 downwards.
ATGATGTTACTCTCAAATTGTTGTACAATTGTTACGATAACAATTACCCAAAATGCTTGCATTGGAGATACAAATAATCCAACAATTACAGCTGGTGCTGCCCCAATAAAAGGTCCTAAATTCGGGATAATATTTGTAAATGCCGCTATAATACCTAAAACAAAAGCATATGGCAAATCAATGATGACATATCCGATAAATGTAAATGCACCGACGAATAAACAAACGAGCGCTTGTCCCTGAATATAGGCAGACAACGTTTCGCCTGTTTCTTTTATAATACGCAGTCCTTCTTCACGATACGATTCTGGTAAAAAACTAACAGCTTTTCCTGGAAATGCATGACCATCTTTAAACATGTAAAACAAGATAAATGGTACTGTAAATACGACTAATGCAACGTTTGTAATAATACCGAATAAAGCCGTTGCACTCGACGTTATTGTATTTGGTATCTCTTTTAAATACTCAATTGCGTTTTTTTCAATCGTTTCAATTGATACATAATCTTGTGTAGCCAGCCATTCAAATAGCCTATGATGAGATAATTCTTGTATGTATACTTTCCCCTCTTTAATATATGTTGGCATGTTTTTCACTAGGTCCATTAGCTGCTGTGAAATCGTTGGAACGACTACACCAATTGCAACTGCTGTCAGTGTAATGATAAAAACATATAACAACAATATCGCTAAACTTCTAGGAACTTTTTTCGCCTCTAAAAACACTAACACTGGATTAAAGATGAAATATAAAAACAAAGCGATTAAAATTGGGAAAAATAAAGTGGAAATGAATATGCCAATCGGTTGAAATAAAAATGATATTTTTGTGCAAATAAATATAATTCCTACAACCATTAGCACTTCTAATGTCCAAAAGTGCACTTTCGATTTCAAAAAAACGTCCTCCTTTAAACTAGCACTTCCCTATATTGTATCAAAACATCCATGAATTTTACATGCTATTTTCACCTTCAATGTTCCAAAATGCGAATAAATACACTACAATGAGATTACATACAAATTTGCAGGGTAAAAGGTGATAAATATGACGCAATGTATTATTTGCAGAAAAGAAACGAAAGAACTTAGTGAACAACATGTTATCCCAGAGATTTTATGTGGACATTATTTTACAAATTCAATTTGTGATACTTGTTATGAACATCTCACAACAAACGTGGATCGACCATTAATTCGGCATAAACTGATTCAATATAAAATCGAACAAATGAAGCGACAAATTGATTCCCCTCTTTATACGAATGAATATGGTCAAGAATTAGCTGCAGCGGAAACTGAAGAAGTTGAAACAAACGACGAAGTATATTATTCTAATGCGTTAATTATGAAACTATGTAAAAAACATGATATTTCATTACATAATGAAATTTGGAAAGAAGAGCGCGTAACAAAAGTAGCAAGCTCAATTCAACGTGAATTACTTTTAGATAACCGTAAATATAAAATGAGTATCTTAAAAATGGCTTATACATTCGCAGTACATACAATTGACGGTTATTTTAATGATCCAGATGCGATTGATATTTCTACTATTATATCTAATGTTGACTTTATCGAATTAAAAGAACGAAGTATTGTTCGTGATTTAAGTAAAAGTTCATTGTGGAATACCCTTAATACAACTAGTGATAATCACTACTTTATCTTATTAAGTGACAAAGATGGCCTATTCTGCTTCATTCGTCTATTTGATATTTTTGATGTTGTTGTCCATCTTTCTGGAAAAAAATATCAACTTCCTTCTCCAATTGTTGGAGTGAATGATGTAGAAAAACAAGAATTTTATATTGAGAATTTAAAACAATACATGGATAAGTTATTTAAACAAAAGAGTACAAAAACTCATATCTAATTACAAATCAGAACATACGGTCTCCTTTCTTAATAAAAAGACACTATGTTATAATGAGTATGAAAAGAACAATACAATCACATAAAACAATTATAAATTGTATATAAATAAAAAAGACTAGTGTGCGGCTACACACCAGTCCATGTAACTTAGCAGATTGGATTGTTCATTTATCCTATTTGTTTCTTACAAACGAGACAACCCACATTCTATTGGCATAGGTGGGTTGTTATTTTTTGAGCTTGTCGATTAAAACGACAACAAACGTTAACAATGCAACGAGAAACAATCCGCCTTGCAATAGTAACGCAATTTCACTCATTCATTATCACCTCCCTTCTATCCGGAGAAGTGATAATTGAACAACCAACCATACCATAAGTTACCTCTTAATTTTATCATATTTTCTAATCTTTTACGATGAAAACCGGCAAGTCTCTCGCTTGCCGGTTTTACTGATTCCTATTCTTTTATTCTCCATCTTGCACTAGTTTTCCAACAATCGCTTCATAAAATTCCCGCTCATCATCCACATTTACATGTACACGATTCACCTTTTTGGTAAACCCATATAATAACTGCGCTGTTAACGGCTCTTTTAATTTTATTTCAAAAGTAGCCGGTTCCTTTATAAATTCCATTACCGTTGCTTCGAATACTTCTTTTCCTTCTTCCTTCGTTAATACCTCGCCTTTATAAAATGTAATCTCCTTTATTTGAGTAAATGGGATTATGATTTTCTTCCCAAATCCAACTTGGATAATTACTTCCGTTTCCGTCATCATATATGGATTCGTACGAATTGCTTGTATCTCAGCTAAAAAATAAAGAATTCCATATATATTTACAATAAGTAAGCCCCAAGCAACTACCTCATTCCACTGATGAAGTAAATAATGAAATCCAATTGATTCAATTAATGTTGCGTGAATCAGCATAATATAAAACGGGATTGCTCCGGTCTTTTTATGATATGAAAAAACATGCTGACTTTCCGGCATCTTTGTACGCCACGAGAATAAAGCGTAGTAAAACAATTTACATTCCGAAACAATAACATCTACTACAGTATTTCTTTTCAACACAGTATCAAAGGCTTTATCAATTGCAAAGGAGAATGATGGATATTCGTTCTTATATTGTTTATAACATCGTATAACCGTAGGCAAAGCTCTAGCAATCTTATACAGCATAAATAACTCTAAACCTATAAACGCAATTTCTCCTGCCACTAAAATATAAGAAACAAACGAAAACGACTGTAAATAATCGCTTGGAATAACAAATCTTGCGGCAATATAGCCTGCTATTACAACTGGAAATATATAAGTTAACGAATAGCGTTTACGTATAATAAAGAAATACGTAATGACTGGAATGACAATAAGAAAATCTAACAAGGACCCTAACACCATTTCCTTCGGTACAGCGGATACAACAGGAAGTGTATATGCTAGATAATTTGATATTACAATTAAAGCTATAAAACCAATCGAAATATTTCTTCTTTTACGTGAAGTGGATTCACTCATATAATCCCACCTTTTTATTTAAAAGTCTTATGAAGCTGATCCTTATAAAATAGAATAGCTTTTTCATATTCTTTTACATTTTCTAGTTTTACAACGGTTTCGATCAATAATTTCATTGCTTCTTCATATTCTTTTACGTTTTTTATAAACGACTTAAACTCCCCTCTTCTACAAGATTACATAACTGTTCTAACCTGTTTGTAATCTCTTTTGCTGTTTCATCTTTCCCTTCACAAACCCAAACATTGCCATCTTCTCCAATCACATGATGAATGGCTGCATGCGAATACAGTGAATGCGGAGAATTTGCTATCATCAGATTTGCTTTTGCCTGTTCCATTCTTTCACTTGCACGCTGGATTAACTCTCCTCTGTTGACATCACTTTCAAGCTTGAATCCAACTAAAACTGTTTCTGGATCCCATTGTTTAATTTGTTTTAATATTTTAGGTGCTTTTTGAAAATGAATAATTGGTGCTATATCACTTGAAATTTTACCGTTCATATCAAGTTCATTTCCTTCTTGATCACAAATTTTATCAACAATCCAGTCCGATCCAGCTGCCGCCATAATCACAGCATCGATTTTCTCATGTGTAATGATACTTTTCATTTTATCTTGTAAATCTATAATACCTTCAAATGGATGTAATTCTAATTTGCTATTTGTAGCATTCGGTTTTTCAGCAAAATAACCATGTAAGTATATGACATGTGCTCCTTTTGACATCGCTTCTTCAGCAAGAATTTTTCCGATTGTACCTTTTGCTAAATTCGTATGACCACGTACTTGATCCCATTTTTCTAAACAGCCACCACTCGTAATTAAAATCTTTTTCCCCTTCATCATAACCATCCCTTACTTGTTTTTCGAACGAAACCACTGTACACAAAAGTCAACAACTTCTCGTTGTTTCATAAGTCTACACGTTGCATTTCCAATTTTACCGATTATTACAGATCCTGTGTGCTCAAATTCCTTCCCAATCTCAACAAATGCATCAGAATCATAGTCCATTTCATCGAACTCTTTCCATACTCTAACACCGTTTTCTATAATAGGCGCCCCCACTTTCACCAATTCACGTGCACCTGTACGTATTTCAGATAAATGAACTGATGTGTTAGAATCATAGCCTACACCTATCAACAATACATATCCATCTAAATCATATATTTTCTTTAAAGGTGAGTACTCTCCAAAACTAATTGAAAGTGAATGCTCCGCTATAATAGCCTCTGCATGTTTCCCCCATGCAGCAAAACTATTTAACGGATGATTACTACGTTTTACATTTGGATATGTACGAAAACATTCTACAACTTTACCCATCGCGCGTGTTGGGGTTATATCTGGATGAAACGCTGGAACATTGTCTCGAATAATTTGCCACCAGCTTTCTGGGACAGGAGGTCTTGCCCAATTTTTTGGATCCGATAAATCAGAGGTTTGTGTTGGCATAATGATTGTACCTTCTTTAGTAATTACATTCATTAAAGCTTCAACTACAGCGACGGCTCCGCCAGATACCCAGCCAATTGAACTAAGAGAAGAATGAACAATCACTGTCATTCCTTTTTTTAGTCCTAGCCTTTTTAAATCATTTGTTATCGTTTCTATTGTGTTAGGTAATTTTGTTTCCGCCACTATGTCATTTATTTTCATGATTACTCCCCCATAAGGTTCTCTCTACGCTTATAAACTATCAAATCGAATTTTAAATCTCATTAATATATTATCATATTTTTCTTAATTTTTAATCCAAACGACAAAGAGACCTCCTAAAAAATTCTGTTCATACTGACTTATGTATCCTAGACAACTGAACTATAGCACTGCTCCATATACATTTGTATTATTATGGTAAATATTATACAATAAAACCGACTGGTTGGTCTATAAAAAGAAGAATTATGAAAGACTATCACAACCTTGTATAGCGTCAACATACATAAAAGGTCTTTTTCAGTCTATTTTCAAGGGAGATGAAACCATATGTTCAACTGGATCTTTGTATTCAGCATTGCTATACCAGGAATTGTTACAATGAGCTTAGCGGAACAAAAAATAAACAAAAAGTTAGAAAACACTCCAGAAACACCCTCTATCTACCTAAGTCTTTTTATCCATACTCTACTCATTTTACTTTTTTCCGGAATGGGTGCATTTTTCTTATCAAAGATCCAAGATGGAAATATTATTTTACCGAGCAACATTGGTGAAGCAGTTCTAATTGGAGTAATTTGCTCCCTCGGACACGTTATTATGTATTATGGATTCTTTAGAAAAGTTATTGATAAAGAAACGTTTCTACAAATTGAACATCAGCGCCATAGTGTAGGATTAGGAGCCAGAGTCCTATATGGCGGAGTTGTTGAAGAAATCATCTTCCGGTGGGGTCTTATGTCACTTTTCATCACGTTGATGAGTTTTTTTCATGCTGTCACTCAGATTATTGTAGTTCTTGGGATTATCCTATCTAGTATTCTATTTGCAGTCACACACTTTCTAGGCGTAAAAGGAATGAAAAAATCAAGATGGCTATATTCTTATGCTGTATTAGGAAATCTGTGGGTAGGTATTTTTTGTGGCTGGCAATTCTGGTCGAATGGTTTAATTGCCGCTATCATTGTTCATATGCTTTTCCACCTCTTACTCTATCCTTGCGAACTGTGGTACCTCAGAAAATTAAAAGATGGAAAGAATGCTCTAAACATGTAACATTATAGACTATTCCTCTTCCATTCCCTCTATTTTCTGATCCGATAGTATTAGAAAATCGCATTACAAACGGAAAAACCAAAAGGTAATTTATAGTATAATCAAATGAATAAAATCAGGGCTACGAGGTGGATAGAATGAAAAAACTCATATTAAGTTTTTGGGTATTGGGGATTATCGGATTAAGCGGATGTACTCTGTTTACAAGTGATTATGAAAGGTATTGGGTTTTAGAGAAATCTAGATATGGTGAAGGTAACTTCGGCCCAACAAATCTATACGAAAAAGCACAAGAAGACCCGACAATGGTTCATTATTCAAGAGAAAGAATTAGCGAAGGGAAAATGATGATATTTTTAGCATTTGGCGAAAAATACAAAAATGATAAAATTACAGTAAAAGAAGTAAGAGATGAAAAAGATAAGTCAGTTATTGTATTACATGTGGAAAAAGATAAAGGTACAGATAAAAACCCCGTTATGTATATTGGGGTAAATAAATTAAGAGACTCTGTGGACATTGTAAATGAGAACGGTAAAAAGATTTTTGAGATAAAACAGAATGAAGGAGTAACATCGCAACAATAAAAAACACAATACTTCATAACTAAAAATACTCTCTCTAAAGTAAACTTGTATTACCTTAGAGAGCGTATTTTAGAATTCTAAAAGTAATCAAAAAAGCATGGCGGTGAATCAGGAATCAACTCCTCAAGCACTTCTATCATTTCAGGATTTCCTTTTATCCTTCCAATATCACATAAAAATGCAGGGCTTTTATAACTTAATAACATAGTTGTTAACGTTTGGATTGTTAAAGATATTCCATCAATGTCATTTACTTCTTTATGATATGTTATTTGTAATTGTTTCCTATGATCCCATTTTAAAATAAAGGTTCCTTTATTCCACTCTAATATAGGATCATCTATATGTAAGACTAATTTTTCTGTTTCTGTATTTTTAAATGGATATTGTTTCAGAAAACCAACTACATCGACAATTCTTCCCATATAGTAAGGGGCGATTGTCTGTTTTATTTCACTATCTTCAAGTAAGAAAGCAACCGGTTCATGAACGCATGTCTTTCCTTTAACATAATACACCATTGAAAAGTGTGCACTAATGAAATTCCATAACCCTCTTCTCGCCTCTTCATTTAAGTAAATCATTTCTTCTATATAAAACTTCTCTTCAAGGACACGATAAAATAAATAGCCATGAGGAATATCTTCATCTGTGTAATAAACTGCTAATTGTAAATCAATCGTTTCCTCACGAAATCGTTCTTCCCATGCAAGTGTCTTTCGAACCATTGTCCCATTTGTTTTTCTAGCAAACTCATCATAGATTTTTTCTTTTTCTTTACTTTTTAATCCAACTCTCCTTACTCGGCCACTAATGTTGCCACGATACTTAGGAAGTTGTGTATCTTTAATTTGGTATTCGATGATATCAGAAATAATTTCCCATCCTTTTTTTCGATAATAAGGAATCGAATAGGGAAACAAATACGAAATATATTGTCCATTTTCTCTCATCGTTTTTAAACTTTCCTTCATTAATGAGTTCATTAATCCATGCCCTGCATACTCTGGATATGTACCAACTCCAGTAACTCCTCCCATTTCATAAATCACACCATGAATATTCACTTGAAAAGGCAAAACAACAATTTGAGAAATTAATTTATTATTATCAAACCACCCTAAAGCAGTCCCTGGCTTTAATTGATGGCTTTTCTTTTGGACCATTTTCTCTTCATCATTAATCATCTTTTTTGAAACTTGAAACACATATTTCATTAAGTTTGAAAACTGATCTACTTCACTTTCTTTAATAGGCCTCATAATCAAACCTTTATAGTACTTTTTGTCCATTTTCATATACTCCTTTGTAACACAAACTAAAATATCATATTATTTTTATCATTTAGTTAGTATATACAAAAGATAATGAAAACAAGCATACAGTATTATTAAGACTGTATGCTTGCATTTTTATAATTCCACAATTTCTCTTCCTTTTTCAGCATAACTCATATCACCAACAGACTCGACTTTATATGCCCCATCTTTATAGAGAATTTTAGTTACACTTGCATTTTCTACTCCCATTTTTGTTTTACTACTATCAAGCATTTCTACTAATGCAGTGATCATCAGTCCATGAGATACGACTAAAACGTTACCTCCTCCATTTTCAGCAGTGTCTTCACTAATTTTATCGATTTCTTTTTTTATACGAATTGAAAATACTTCCCAATTTTCAGCTTGTTTCGTAGCGTCTGCTTCTGCAATGAAATTCGTAATTTCTTTAATAGAGAACTTCATTAATTCAGATACTGCTTTAACACCAGCAGTATCTTGCATAGCCTTCCACATATTTTCAATCTTATCGCCTTCAAAAATCCCAAAATTCAATTCACGTAAATCTTTCCGTTGTTCAAATTTTAACTTTGATTGTCCACTATACTTTAATACTAAGTTAGCAGTTTCAATTGCACGGCCACTATCACTACTATACGCATCAACAAAAGGTATATCTTGTAGTCCATTTCCTAAACCCTTCGCTATTTCAATGCCCTTCTCTACTAATGGAGAATCTGCCCAGCCTTGTACACGTTCACTAGTGTTTAACATTGTTTTTCCATGTCTAGTAATATATAACGTAACGGTATTATCCTTGTTATTATCTGTTAAGTTCATATCTTTTTCCATATTCATCATTCATGTCTCTCCCTTTAGAGTAATCCATTGCTTGTAAAGTCACTGCTTCTTATCGACCAAAACTTAAAAATCTGCTTCCTTTACTAACAACTATATTATAATTTTATCAAAATAGTTTCATACGTGGATAAAATATATAATTTTAGTTTCCATCAATTCATATTTTTTAAACGAAACAAAAAGGAACAGACCCTTATAATTACGAATCCATTCCTTTTCTATCTTTCACTTTTTATGCTGTTATCTTTTCTTCCTTTTTCATAACAACTGCAACATAACTATGCAGAATCATTCCTACAACAACTAAACTCATTCCAATCCATGATAATGATGATGGAAATGGAGCAGATAGCCAGACTAATTCTCCGAGTAATGCAAATAAAACTTCACCTGACTGCGTTGCTTCTACTGTTGCCAATTTCTGCGGATCATCCTTTACAAGATCTGTTGCAAAGAAAAATAATACAGTCGCAATTAAACCAGAACTAATTGCTACGATGAAGCATTGAAAAACTTGGTCACTTGCTGGTAATCCATTTGTAGAAACCTCATAGCCTGATAACAAAAACCAAAATGGTAAACTTGCGAGTGTCATTCCAAGAACTCGTTGAAAAACATCTAACTCTCCTTTACATACTTGCATCATTTTTCGATTTCCAAGCGGGTAAGCAAATGCTGCTACAATTACGGGCACCACACATAAAACGGTTTCACGAATCCCTAAAGAAGAAGCATGTTCTACTTGCATAAAAAGCACACCTAATAATATGACAGCAGACATCATCAATTCTTTCATTGGAATTTTTTTATGTAGCGAATTTGTTGCAAATAATGGAGTTAATAAAATCCCTGCTATAATTGTAATTTGCCATGTTGAGGCAACGAGCCATCCTGGTCCAAATGCACCTGCAAAACTAAGCGGTGCGTAAAAAAGACCGAAGCCAACAATACTCCATAACAACCACTCTTTCGGATTACTTTTCATATATTGAAAGACTTGCTTTAAGTTCCCTCTATACATGACAATAAAGACAAGTAACGGGACCATAAAGTAATATCGTAACGATGCACTCCAAATCCAGCTTCCGCCTTGTAAATCCATCGCACGGTTTAAAATAAATGTAAAGGCAAAGAAAAACGATGCCAATACCCCCGTTGCAATTGCTTTCATCCTAAAACCCCTTATACATTTTTTCTTCTACTATATAACAGAACACGGTTAATTTGAAATAAAATTCATAAATTTCATACTACAAATGGTATCTTTGTACATTTATCTAGAATCATATCGGTACAATTTCCGCAATCGACTTATATGAGCTTGATGATACCGATTATGATCAGCTATATGCCAGATTCCCCACCTAATCGTAGCAGTTTCACCATCTTCATAATATACTTCTCGTGTTAAGTCTGCTTCTGTTAGCTTCATACATTCGTCATAAAACATATTTTGAACATCTTCATAATCTCGCATGATTTCTCGTAAAGAACCTTTTGTTGTATTAGGTAATTCTCCTTTTTCATCAAGCATAGGACCATATTTTTCTTGTAATGATAGTGGAACTTGCGCACCTTTCAAACGATATACCCAATGTAAATCTACAACCGCTAGATGTTGTAGAATCTGCCCAATGTTATTTTCATCATTAGAAGAACCTTTGTAATGTAGTTCTTCTTTACCTACATCCTTTACTAATCCTCTTAATCTTTTGAATGTATCACTTACAGTAGCATATAACACTGCAACGTGAGGGTTCATATCCCTTTCTACATATAAATCTTTCACTGCAATTCTCCTTTCCAACTCTTAATCCTTTCATTGATCCCATTTGCCTTTTCATGATGAATATAATGCTTTGTATTTGGAAATATAATCTGTTCCGTTCTTGAAGATATTTTTAACAGTTCATTCTGCGTTTTCTCCCAATTTTCATATACTGGTTTATCTTCACGTTTTCCTGTTGCGAAAATGTGCATATCATGATTGTTAACTTCAATTATCTTACCAGGTACTTCCGTATAATTATTTACACAAATAGCTTGGTACAGTACACTAGCAATAAAAACAATTAACGCAATAAACAAAACAATACGCTTCTTGTTTTTAAACATCAGATACTCCTTTTGGATATATTTTTAGAGAAATAAAACCATATGTTCGTCATCGCGATATATGCCATTTATTTTTAGTGCCCTTTTTTCTATCCCATACGTTGTAAAACCTATTGATTGATACAATTTTTTTGCTGCTTCATTATCTGAAACAACCCCTAAACTAATTTGCTCTATTTTTAGTTCTCTTGCCTTTTCAATTAACGCTCGAATTAAGCATTTTGCTAAGCCTTTCCCTCTACTTTGATGATCTACATACATGGCAACAAGATGTCCCTTATGCTTATATGCTGCTTTTTGTTCCGTTAGTAACGTTACTACACCCATTAGTTGATTCTCTTCATTAAAAGCACCGAATGTGTAACTAGTTTTTGAATTTAAATTTCGAACAACTTCCTCAACAGGGTTTTCTTTTTGCATCGCTTCTTCATAAGTTGTCACGAATGCTTCTGGATTCATTTGTAGTGCTTGTAAGCGTAAGTTCCAATATTGTACTGCATCTAAGTCTGATAAAACTCGAATCATTTGTATGCATCCTCTCATCAGTAAATTTCTAAACTTAATCCATTTTTGTTTACATAATAATATTATATGTTCAAAACTTTTTTATTAATAATTTCATATTCTTCTTTCAACATACTAAAACGATAACGATTAATAAATGCACCTTCTCGTAATCTATCATTTCTCATGATTCCTTCACAAACAAACCCAGCCTTTTCATAACTTTTTATCGCTTTTATGTTATCCGCATCAACACGTAGCCACACTTTCTCTAGACCAAATTCATAAAATCCAATTTGTAATATGCTGTATAGCGCCGCAATACCATATCTTCGCCCCCAATATTCTTTGTTCCCAATTGCAATTCCTAATTCAGCATTTTTATTCGTTGTATCAAAGTTTTTTAAATCGACCCAGCCAATATGCACACCATCTCTAGTAACAATAGCTCGTTGTTCATACCCATTTTCTCGATTCAGACACATCCCAATCCATCTTTTTGTCTCATCACGTGTAAACGGTGGATATTGATCAGGTACAACTAAATGTTTTGTTACTTCTTTATCTAATGACCATTGATATCGATCTTCTACATCGTCTAATGAAAGTTCTCTTAATACAATAATTGGTACATTCATTTTTCCATCTCCCTTTTATTTCCCTATAGAAAACCCTTCAAACAACCTGCCTCCATAGTTTTCTAAAGTGCCCTCGACAAAGGCAATCAGTTTCTTCTTCTCCCCAGTTCTATAAAATTGATCAAAAGCTGCAACAAACTCTTCTGCAAATGATGTATCATATTTCCTTAACACCCTAATAAACCATTTAGAATTGCCAACCCATTGTCCATTTACTCGAAGTACAAATTCATGAACTAAATCAGCCAAAAGATTAGCAATAAACAATTCTTCTTCCCTCTTTGTCGCACCAATAAAATCGTCTAGTGCATCCGTAATAAAGTAACGCTTCTGTCTGATAAGTTCTTCTGTCCACTTTTCAGGACCTTTATCTAATAATTGTCGTGCTTCCAGTTTTAAGCTAGTTACAATTCCTTCCTCCCCTTTTAAAATAATCCCTTCCGAAACTAATTGTGGTAAACTAGGTCTCCCACGCTTGCAGTCACTTTTAAAATATTCTTTATATGTTTCAAAAGTATGTACAAACACTTCAACTGGCCAACCATTGCTAAAAAAAGATTCACGATAACAATTAGATAGACTTCCATCAAATATTACAATATCAAGGTCAGATGTTTTGGTTGCTTCTCCCCTTGCAATACTTCCTCCTAATAAAGCGACGTCACAATGTGGAAAGTGTGATTCAATAATTTTTTGTGCAGCGCCAATTGCTTTCATGCTGTTCTCCTTCTTTCATTTTCTTTTTTTATTTCTTTCTCTATCCCGTGCTTTTATAATATATGCCTCTGCTTCAGGTGTTTTACATGAAGTGGCACCATGATCAACATCAACCTTTCCAATTTCACGTGCAATTGTGATTGCTTTTTGCTCAAGCTCATCATTTCGAATTCCAATCGCAATAAGTGCACTATTCATTGTTTCTTTTTTTCGATTTTTTTCAGTATGTATATGAACCTTAATTTCTTTTAAAAATGGTAGGAAAAATTCATCTTCTAACGATTTATCCTTTATAGCAACATTAGCGAGTAAAGACCAACCCGCTCTACCAATCCATTCATCTTGAGATGCTGTCCACTTTTTCAATTTCTCTATTGCAATTGGAGACGAACTTACAGCTGACATGAGTACATCCATCAAACAATAATAATCAACCTCTTGTACCCATTCATCCAACTGCTCTGACGTGAATTTTTTTGGATCAACAATCATTGTAGCTAATGTCATTGCATCCATATTTTTTGTTTCCCATAATGACATGGCTAATTCATGATCTTTTTTGATTTTCTTCTTTAATTGTTTTAAGTTTGCAAAACTAACACCGAATAGTGGCTCTTTTGCCCCATGGTTTTTATATGTTTTACGATTTTGTTCTGTTCCACATTCCTCAAGCTGATGCATGATTTCTTCTAATATCATTTGGGCACCTCGTTTTTATGTTATTTCTCCTTGCCTTAAATACACACTTACGATATATTCGACATTATTTATTATTTTCCTAGTTTTTATTTTCAAATACGGTATGTGAAATTAAATAAACCTAAAAAACAAGAATCACTTATAATTAATTCAAAAGTATCTTCTATTATCAATACTTTAATATCTATAGATTTCTGTTTTTGCTGTGCAAATCGATTCAGACGTTCTACAGTCCCAGGGGCAGTACTAGGATTTGTAAATAATATTGTTTGCGGCCCTTGAACATTACAAAGCATTTCAAAGAATGGTTCGTCAATTTTTATTATAGGTTTTGTAATTGAAAACTCTTCCTTCTGTATTAGCGTGATATAACTGGTACATGTAATTAAAACTGCATCTATATTACTTTCTGCTATCCATTTCAGCTGATTTTTCAACTTATTTTGAGCTTGAGCCCTTCCAAACCCCTTATCACTTTCTATCCTCCTCGACAAGATGGGATCCACAAAATGAATTAATTCTATCTCCAATACTTCAAATGCTCTTTCTATATATTCAATATTTGAATGATGGGCATGTAAACAAGCTATTTTTTTCACTTTTATCACACCTTTTTTATTTTAAAAATACACATGTGAATTTATGGGGTTTTAGATTCTTTTAATCCATATGCTGTTTTTATTCATTTCTCTTCTCATTTTAAAAAACCTGCTAAACAAGAATGTTTATCACAGTAAAAACAACAAAATCTTGCATACTTTTTTACAAACTTTTTTGTACTTGTAAAAATCTTTTTTTGCATTTACCTACCTAAAATTGCTAATATAGTAGAGTAGAACTATTATAGAGAGAAGGAAAATTATGCACAATGGAATTCGAATGACAACCTTAGTAAAGAGAGCATTGTTTATTTGCGTCGGGGTATTATTTTTATACGAAGCAATGTACGGTCCAACTCATATTGCTCGGGCAAGTACGGAAGATGAAACAAAATCTGTTCAACTTGTAAGTGAAATTCAAACTGCTCTAGCTCCGAAAGAAGCCCCAAAACAATATAACGGGCAAGTTAGAAAAGTTGCTTACTTAACATTTGACGATGGTCCTGGAAAGTACACTGCTGAGCTATTAGAAATGTTGAAAAAAGAAGATGCGAAAGCTACATTTTTCCTAATTGGAGCAAACGTTAAAGCATTTCCAGATCTTGTGAAACAAGAATTAGCCGAAGGACATTATGTTGGTATGCACAGTATGACACATAACTACAAAAAGCTATATACTGAAGGACATTATGTGGATGAAATGAAAGAAGATCAAAGTTTAATTGCTGGGATTATCGGAAAATCCCCTATCTTAACACGTCCACCATATGGCTCAATGCCAGGATTGAATGAAGCGCTCCGCAATAAAGTTGCTGAAGGTGGTTTTAAAGTTTGGGACTGGACAATTGACTCTTTAGACTGGAAATATAATAAAGTGCCAGTAGATTCTGCCTCAGCGCAAATTGTACAAAATGTTCTTGCTGGTGCTACAAATCCAATCGAGGTCGTGTTAATGCATGATATTCACCCACAATCAGTAAAAGCTGTGCCTGGGATCATTAAAGGTCTAAAAGAAAAAGGTTATGAACTGGAAAGTTATCAAGAAGATGAACATTTCCCTTTAAACTTCTGGCATGATAAACGTATGTAATAAAAAAGACTTGATTTTCTTTATAGGAAAATCAAGTCTTTTTTTATTTTTATTTGTTTAGAAAATAGAAGTTATTAATTTTACAAGTATAGATACTAACTTTGCAAAATTAGATTGTTTCAATCATTTTCTACTAATATAGTATCTTGTATCTCCCATAAAATTAAGTCCAAATTATCGTTTCTGTAGTGTGCGATAATTGTACTCTTTTCATACATTCATTATACTTTATCAATACGGTATGTGAAATTACCACATGTCTCCAAAATAAAAAAGCCTCCTCACAAGGATATTTATCCTTATAAGGAGACTAACGTTGATTTATTTTATTACGTTTAACCTTCTTGCGTAGTTTTTACTTTCGTCTTATTTTTATCACGATGATTATAGTTATATTTCGAACGATCTACTGGTGTAAATCCTTCTGGTGTGTAGAATCGTAATAAATCTCCGTTTACAACTTCATCAGAGAATTTAAGTTTCTGTTGAACCATTTTTTCATTTTGTTTGATTTCATCCGTTACTTCTACTGGTTTTCCAGTGGTTGTGTCATAATACTTTCCATTAAGCGCAGTAACGGCCGGACTTACATAGTTACCATTACGGAAAGAAACAACTTGTTGATGCTCTGGTGATAATAAATCTGTACCAAATTGGATATAATTCTTTGTATCGGTACCTAGTAAATGTAACAGCGTTGGAAGAACATCGATTTCTCCGCCATATTGGTGTTGAACTCCGCCCTTCATTCCTGGAACATGAATGATTAAAGGTACACGTTGTAATTGTGCATTTTCAAATGAATTAATTTCTTTACCCATGATTTGTGACATCGCTGCATTATGATTATCTGAAATACCATAATGGTCTCCATACATTACAATGATCGAATTGTCATATAAACCAGATTGCTTCAAGTAATCCATAAAGCTTTTTACAGATTCATCTAAATAACGTGCTGTTTGGAAATACGTATCTACAGATGAATCACCAGTTTTTGCTGGTTCAATTGTCGCTTCATCCTTATTAATTGGATAAGGGAAGTGATTTGATAACGTAATAAACTTCGCATAGAACGGTTGTTTTAATGTTTGTAACATTGGAATAGACTCATTAAAGAATGGTTTATCTTTCAGACCATAGTTTACAACATCTTTTTCATTCATATCATAATATGATGCATCAAAGAATTTATTAAATCCAAATGATTTATAAATATCATCACGGTTCCAGAATGTTTTATAGTTACCATGGAACACCGCAGATGTATAGCCCTGCTGTCCTAAAATAGCTGGTGCTGCTTGATACGTATTATGAGCTTTGTTTGTAAATACAGACCCTTGTGGTAAACCGAATAGTGAGTTCTCTAACATAAACTCCGCATCAGATGTTTTACCTTGTCCTGTTTGATGGAAGAAGTTATCAAAATACAGTGTATTTGCATCATGTGTAAATGAATTTAAGAACGGTGTAACTTCTTGTCCGTTCAACTTGTAATTAATTAAAAAGTTTTGGAACGACTCTAAATGAATATAGATAACGTTCATACCTTTCCCCTTACCAAAATACTCTGGGTTAGGGCTTGCATAGTTCGATGTAATATAGTTTCTTACACCTGTCATGCTATCTCCATCCGCTAAAGCACGTTCTGTCGATGCTTTCATACTTTGGATGCCATCATAAATTGTATAGTTGTACGCACCTAAGTATTTCACAATGTAGTTGCGGTCAAACGTTCTTGTTAGTAATTCAGGACGATCAGATTCTGCTAAACCTAAGTTGATGCTAAAAATCAAAATTCCTGTAATAAATACAAGTGACAATTTATGTTTTGCAACACGAATTGGTTTTGGATCTGCAAACTTTGTTATTACCAACACAAGCAAGATAATTGTGTCTAAGAAATATAATGGATCATATAGATGTAATAACGCTAAAATACTACCACCTAAATCTCCAAAGTTATTCGTTTGTGTTAATGTCGGGAACGTAATAAAATCGCTGAAAAAGCGATAATATACTACGTTTGAGTATAAGATAACTGACAGTAACAAATTAATAATAATTAACCAAATATAAGATCGTTTCCCTTTTGCAAATAATGCAAGTCCTAAAAATAGGACAGCTGAGCTTAGCGGGTTAAAAAATAGCAAGAATTTTTGGATTGTGTTCGATATTCCTAAGTCGAATTCTGTAACATATGCTGCATATGTTTTTAACCAGAATAAAACAACTGCAAAAATAAAGAACCCAAAATGATTACTTAACACACGCTTGCTCTTTAATAATAATTGTTTCATCTCTCCACCTCTTTTAATCATCCAAGGCTTATTTTTTGATAAGTCCATCTCTATGTTTACTTCTTCATACAGCTCGTTCTTTTCTTAAACCATATGAAGAATATTAGTAATTATAAGTTGAAGTCTATATTTATTCAACTATTTCTTACCAAACATTTTTGACCTTGATATATATTTAATAAAATGCATTTGTAACATTTTTTATTTCTATCTAACTTTCTAAAAATCCGTCCGGTTACTAGGACAATCCCCACTATAAACTTTTATTCTTCACTTCGCAAACATTCTTATTTCCAGAATTACCAATTGAATTTGTTGCTGCTAATTTATTCATTCTGAGAAAATTTCTTCTTACTGCCTCCTTTATATGTAAAAAATTATAATTTACATACATAATTTTTTGTGATTAATTTCTATAAACAACATTTAATTCCATTATTTCTCCTGTTCATTTAACATTAGCTTTGTGGCACGAAAAAGAATATATTTAATCTGAACAGGCCGATTCCGTTTGGAAAGACATGTAATTTTTCATTATATGTAACTTCTTTTCAACATAGTTTCATGAATATTGACAAAATTGTACGCGTTTTTTATATATAAAATCATTTTAATTTTTCGATATATAAATCCCTGCTATGCAGAATAAAAAGTAACTTACACTCGTTTGCTCTTTCTGTTTTTACTTCGCATGTGGCAGAAAAAGGCCCTGACCGCTTCTATGCATGGCCAGATGCTCTCCCCCACCTAAAAAGAGGGGTTTTATGTCGGTTTTTTAATTGATGTACATATAGTAAAAAAACAAAACCCTCGCTCTATTCTAAGTGCGAGGGTTTTGTTTTACAGATTATTTTCCTTGATACATTGCATCTACTTGTTTTTGAAGTTCTACATTTTCTAAGAACTCATCGTATGTTGCTTCTTTATCGATTACACCGTTTGGCGTCACTTCGATAATACGGTTTGCAATTGTTTGTACGAACTGATGGTCGTGAGATGTAAATAGTAATGTTCCTTTAAATGCGATTAAGCCGTTGTTTAATGCTGTGATAGACTCAAGATCTAAGTGGTTCGTTGGATCATCAAGTGTTAATACGTTCGCTCCGCTTAACATCATTTTAGAAAGCATACAACGAACTTTTTCTCCACCTGACAATACAGAAACATTTTTCTTTACTTCTTCACCAGAGAATAGCATACGACCTAAGAAGCCACGCAAGAAACTTTCTGTTTCATCTTGTGGAGAGAACTGACGTAACCATTCAACTAAGTTATATTCACTGTTCTCGAAGTACTTAGAGTTATCTCTTGGGAAGTAAGCTTGAGATGTTGTAACGCCCCACTTAAATGAACCGCTATCTGGCTCCATTTCACCCATAAGAATTTTAAATAATGTTGTCATCGCAATATCATTACGTCCGATAAATGCAACTTTATCACCTTTAGATAATGTGAAGTACACATTATCTAACACTTTTTCCCCATCAATCGTTTTTGAAATACCTTCAACAGTTAATAAGTCATTTCCTACTTCACGCTCTGGTGTGAAGCCAACGAATGGATAACGGCGTGATGATGGTTTAATATCATCTAATGTAATTTTATCTAATAATTTTTTACGAGAAGTCGCTTGCTTCGCTTTAGACGCGTTTGAACTAAAGCGTGCAATGAAGTTTTGTAACTCTTTTACTTTCTCTTCTTTTTTCTTATTTGCATCTTGTGTTAGTTTTAATGCTAATTGGCTTGATTCATACCAGAAGTCATAGTTACCAACGTACAATTGAATTTTACCGAAATCAAGATCCGCCATGTGCGTACATACTTTATTTAAGAAGTGACGGTCATGGGATACAACGATAACTGTATTTTCAAAGTTCATTAAGAAGTTCTCTAACCATTGAATCGCTTTTAAGTCTAAGTGGTTGGTAGGCTCATCTAATAATAGAATGTCAGGTTGACCGAATAATGCTTGAGCAAGTAATACTTTTACTTTCTCTGCCCCTGTTAACTCTGACAATTTTTTGTCATGAACTTCTTCTCCAATGCCTAGACCTTTTAAAAGAATTGCAGCTTCAGATTCAGCTTCCCAACCGTTTAGCTCAGCAAACTCACCTTCAAGTTCTGCAGCACGCATACCGTCTTCATCACTGAAATCTTCTTTCATGTAAATTGCATTTTTTTCTTGCATTACTTTGTAAAGGCGTGTGTGACCCATAATTACTGTTTCTAATACAGGAAACTCTTCGTATTCGAAGTGGTTCTGTTTTAATACTGCTAAACGCTCACCTGGCGTGATGTTTACATCACCTGTTGATGGATCAATTTCTCCAGATAAAATCTTTAGAAATGTTGATTTACCAGCACCGTTTGCTCCGATTAAACCGTAGCAGTTACCTGGTGTGAATTTTATGTTAACATCATCAAATAATTTTCTGTCCGCAAAGCGCAATCCTACGTTACTAACTGTAATCATGTGTTTCCTCCAATTTCGATACTTTTATATACATACTTCACTTACTATAACATACTTAGGCATCCAAAGGTATATCTAATCATCTTTCTATTTCAACAAAATAAAAAGCACTTTTCAAATCGTGCTTTTCATTTGAAATTTTAAAAGAAATCATAAATAAATGGTCTATGTAATGGAATCAACTGTTCAAGTGTTTTTACTTCTTCCTCACTCCCTAAAATATGGTCCATTTCGTATAACTCTAATGGACGCTTATACCCAAATAACATTGTTGATAACGCATTTATATTTAAATGGATTCCGCTACTATTTTGTTTTTCGGTTTCTTCTTTATTAACAATTACTATTTCTTTATTCTGTAATTGAACCGTCACATTATTCCACGGGGCAAATGAATCTGAAATATGTAAAATGACATTATTTTGTTGATTACTCCAAACAAATGGATATTGATTTAAAAACTGCTCCACATCTACGATTCGAGCCATAAAATAAGGAGTAATTTCAGTCTTCACTCGAGGCTCTTGTAAAGTATAAAGTAATGGTTCAGTTTCACTTAGTATCATCTTAAGTTCTTTTATCATCGAATCATGCTGGCAAATAAAATTCCAAAGCCCAATTCTAGCCTCATGATTTAGCGGAACAAGTTCTTCTACTGTCATTTTTGAATCATTGATTTTGTAAAACATGTAACCAATAGCTTCATTTTCTTCATTATAATAAACAGCTACTGTTAAATCATGATAAAGTGCATGAATCCACCAATCTTTACTTCGAATTAGCATCCCAGCAAAACGTTTCGCAAATGTTGCATATACCGCTTCAATTTCACTTGGATGACAATCTTTATTAAACCGTTTTACATTTCCTTTCACCTGCTTTTGCATCACTAAATCATTCTTCGTCATGGAACAGATTAAACGGTTTGCGAATAGTTCCCATCCATACTTTCTGTAAAATGAAACTGCAAATGGATGTAACATTGATACACTAAATCCATCTTGTTTCATTTTTTGTAGCACATACTTCAGTAATTCTTTTACATGCCCACTCCGCCTATACTCTGGGTATGTCGCTACTCCTGCAATTCCTCCCATTTTAAACATTTCATCACCAATATTTATTTCTAATGGAAGAAGATGCAACTTGGCTGCAAGTTGATTTCCTTCCAAAATTCCAAACAGTTGATGGTGCTTTTTCATTAATGTAAGACGCCTTTCAATTTGATCTTCCGGTACCTTATATTGAAAGGCATATTCAGATAAAGCAATCGCTTCTCTATATTGTCGCTCTGCTAATTCAATTACTTTCATGACTTTCTCCTCCTATTCCCTTTATTACATTCGTACTCATACAGATAAAATCCTATCTAAAAAATTAGAAAGGTTGATGGAATATACATCAACCTTTCAATAATTATTATATCTCGATATAATACAAATCATCTTCCAAATACAGAGTTGCCATAAAGTAAAACTTTATGCTTTTTCCAATTCAGTTTGTAGTTTGCTCAGTTCCTTAAAAAATGTAGGGTACGAAACTCCAACAGCCTCCGCATCTCCGAGTACTGTTTTACCTTCTGCTATAGAGCCCGCAATCCCAAGCATCATACCGATTCGGTGGTCACCATGACTATTTACTTTATTGCCTTTTAACGAAGACTTACCGTAAATAATCATTCCATCATCCGTTGCTTCAATACGTGCTCCTAGTTTTGTTAATTCAGCTACAACTGTATCGATACGATTTGTTTCTTTTACTTTCAACTCATGTGCATCCTTGATAACTGTAATTCCTTCTGCTTGCGTTGCTGCAAGCGCAATGATTGGGATTTCATCGATCAGTCTTGGGATAATATCCCCTTCAATTTCAATCCCTTGAAGTGAAGATGTTTCAATCGTAATATTCGCAGCTGGTTCTGACGCATCCTTATTAATAGGCTGTATTTCTAACTTAGCACCCATTTTAGTAAGAACATCTATAATTCCTGTACGAGTCGGATTCATTCCAACATTTTGTAATACAAGTTTACTATTTGGAACAACCGCTCCCGCAACTAAGAAAAATGCCGCTGAAGAAACATCACCAGGCACCTGTATATCAGTCCCTATTAATTTTTTTCCACCAGCAATTTTCACAGTTTTATCTTCACGAGTTACCGTAACGCCAAACGCCTCAAGCATTCTTTCTGTATGGTCTCTTGAAATATGAGGTTCTGTAACAGTTGTTACACCTTCTGCAGTCAGTCCCGCAAGTAAAATAGCCGACTTCACTTGTGCGCTTGCTACAGGTGAAGTATAGTCGATTGCTTTTAAACTTCCACCTCGTATTGTAAGCGGAGTAAACGTCCCTTCTTCTCTACCATCAATTTTCACTCCCATAAGTCCAAGCGGATTCGTTACACGTTTCATTGGTCTCTTCCCAATTGATGAATCCCCTTGAATACAGGAATGAAAAGGTGTGTTCGCAAGTATCCCAGACATTAAGCGTATCGTTGTACCTGAATTGCCAACGTCTAAAACATTTTTAGGTTCTTGTAACCCTTCTAATCCTTTTCCAACGACAATCACTTCATCACCATTTTGCGAGATTTTTACTCCCATTTCTTTAAAACAAGAAATGGTACTTAAACAATCGGCACCAGATAGAAAACCTTTAATCGTTGTTTTCCCTTGCGCAATTGCTCCAAACATGACAGCACGGTGCGAGATAGATTTATCTCCGGGGATTCTAATCGTTCCCCGCAATCCACTTGTTACATTTTGTATCGTTTTCTCCTTCACGGTGTCATCCTCTCCTTATTACATTGTTTCATATGTTTGGTATTCTTCTTTTTGTAATACGATCACTGCTTTTAAGCGATCCTCTTCTCTTTGGAAGCTAATACGAAGCACACCAAGTAATCCTTCTCGCGCTTCTATAATTTGCAGATTTGTAATACTAATTTCTTCATGAGCTAAAATACTCGTAATATGAGCTAATGCCCCTACTTTATCTAAAACATCAACATATAAGTCATGATAAGCTGGAATCGCTCCGCTTTTACGAACTGGTAAAGAATCACGATATTCTTTCGCATTCGCAAAGTAGTTCTGCAACTCATCCGCATCGCCATTAGCAACTGTTTTGTGTAACTCTTTCATTTCCAACATCCACTCTTCTAGTAGCTGCAGTAAATGATTTCGATTTTGTTTGACAATATCACTCCACATTTTCGGACTACTTGATGCAATACGTGTAATATCCTTAAATCCACCTGCCGCAAGCTGATGAATTAATGGATTCTCCTCTGCATGCTTTTCAACTTGTTTCACCAGGCCCGCCGCAATTAAATGAGGAAAATGACTTACAATCCCTGTTACATAATCGTGTTCTTCCGTATTCAATACGAGAAAATGTGATCCTGTTCCTTTTAACAATTCTTTTAGTTGTTCCACTCGATCATTTGATACATGACTCATTGGTGTTAAAATGTAAAATGCATTTTCAAACAAGTGTGCTTTCGCACTTTCAACTCCCGTTTTGTGTGAACCTGCCATCGGATGTCCCCCAATAAAAGAGACCTCTTCTGGTAATAAAGACTCTGCTTCATTCATAATCGTTCCCTTTGTACTTCCTACATCTGTAACAATTACATCTTCACGTAAATCGTATGCCGCGAGCTTACGTAATAACTTTGTTGTTTCTTCAACTGGGGAAGCAAAAACAATTAATTCCGCCCCCTCACAAGCAGTTTGTAAATCTTCTGCAATTTCATCAATTACGTGAAGTTCTTTCGCGCGCTTCACTTGTTCGCTATGAATGTCATAACCTGTAATCATCACTTCATGTTCTCTTTTAATCGCTAGCGCGAGAGAACCACCAATTAATCCTGTACCAATTAATAAAACTTTTTTACACATTTGCCTCATCTCGAAACTCATTTTTTCTATTTATAAAGTGCTGTTTTAACACTGAAATCACTCCCTCATTCTGTTCGCTCGTTCCAATCGTAATCCGGACACCATTTGGAAACGGGCGAATAATAAAACCTGCGTGCGCACATCGTTCATATATTTCCCCAGCATCGTCTACTGGTAAAAAGATAAAGTTTGTTTGAGATGGATAAAACGAAATCTCATTCTCGTTACAAAAACTCTCATATCGCTCTAGTCCTTCTCGATTTACGCGAACTACTTCCTTTATAAATTCTTCATCATTACAAGCGATTGTTGCTGCTCTTTGCGCAGGTAAAGATACATTAAATGGCAAACGCACAACATTCAATTTCTCAATCAATTCTTCTTGTCCAATTGCATATCCAACGCGAAATGATGCTAAACCATACGCTTTAGAAAATGTTCGTAATATAAGAAGGTTTTTATGTTTTTTCAATAATGGTATTGTTTCTGGAAAATCTTTCGCTGTGACATATTCATAGTACGCTTCATCGATTACAATTAGCGCACTGTCATGCACACTATTTATAAATTCATTTAATTTTCGGTCATCAATATATGTGCCTGTTGGATTATTCGGATTACAAATCCAAATAATTTTTGTTTTTTCATCTATTGCTTCTGCAATTCCCTCTAAGTCGTATGAGCCATTTTGCAGTGGAACTTCTTTCACTTCACAGCCTTCAATAACTGCATGATGACGATACTGCGGGAAAGTTTCTCCTGCTGTTACTACATTATCTCCCTTACAAAGTACCGCACGGCTTATAATTTGAATGACTTCATCAAGTCCGCTTCCACATATAATTTGTTCCTTTTGAACTTGTAGTTTTTCTGCAATTGTTTGGCGAAGTTCTACAGCTCCTCCATCTGGATATAAGGCATGTTCATGCCATGCTTTTTGCAACTCTTCTATAACACGTGGTGAACAACCGAATGGATTTTCATTTGATGCTAATTTTACAAATGAATGATCCCCATATATCTCTTTCATTTGCTGCGCTGATTTACCTGGTTTATATGGCTGTAATGATGATAATTTCTCTTTTACCTTCATCTGGCATCCATCCTTTTTAAAATTCTTTTGCATATTTGTTATGCTGCGTAATATTTTGCTTGATTAATTCCATGCGGTCTTTTCCGAATTGTTCAACTAATGCATCCGCAAGCTCCCATGCAACAACAGCTTCTGCAACAACACTTGCAGCTGGTACTGCACAACTATCAGATCGTTCAATACTTGCTTGGAATGTTTCTTTCGTATCAATATCTACACTCACAAGTGGCTTATATAATGTAGGAATCGGCTTCATTACACCTCTTACTACAATTGGCATTCCTGTAGTCATACCACCTTCTAATCCACCTGCATGATTTGTTTTTCTTGTATAGCCTTTTTCTTCATCCCATAGGATTTCATCGTGTACTAAGCTTCCTGGCTGCCTTGCCGCCTCAAATCCAATCCCAATTTCAGCACCTTTAAAAGCATTAATACTCATAATTGCTCCCGCGAGTTTTGCATCTAATTTACGATCATAATGTACGTAGCTACCAACACCAATTGGCATCCCTTCCGCAATTACTTCTACAATTCCACCTATTGAATCCCCACTGTTTTTTGCAGTATCGATAGCATCCATCATCTTTTGCTCTACCTCTTTATCTAGGCAACGCACAGGTGAATTTTCTGTAATTGTTTGAATTTCTTCTATTAGTAATCGGCCTACACGATTTGCTTGTATCCCGCCAATCTCAAGAACATGTCCTGCAATTTGTACACCTAATTCTTTTAAAATTTGTTTTGCAACTGCACCAGCAGCTACTCTGACAGTTGTCTCCCTTGCAGAAGAACGTTCCAAAACATTTCGTATATCACGGTGACCATATTTAATTGCACCATTTAAATCTGCATGTCCTGGACGTGGTTTTGTAATTGTACGTTTCATTTCTTTATTTTCTTGCTCCGAAATAGGTTCAGCCCCCATTACTTTCGTCCAATGTTTGAAATCATCATTTTTTACGATTAATGTAATTGGTGAACCAAGCGTTATTCCGTGGCGCACACCACTTACAATCTCTACTGTATCCGTTTCAATTTGCATGCGTCTCCCGCGACCATGCCCTTTTTGTCTTCTTAATAATTCCTTATTAATATGTTCTGCTTGTAACGATAATCCTGCAGGTACACCTTCTAAAATAACAGTTAACTGCGGACCATGTGATTCTCCGGCTGTAATATATCTCATTTCTCTTACCCCTTTATTATTTTTTTGTACAAAAAAGTCCCTACTGAGCGCTCAGTAGGGACGATTAATATCGCGGTACCACCCTAATTGTAGACTATTTTTTGTCTACCTCTTATCATTGTTAACGATCTATGAGACCGTCTTTCCCTTCATAAAGATATGATCTTTACTACGAAAAAGATGCTCTAGGGCTGTAATTCATGCTTATCTTTGTACTGATTCTCAGCATCCATCAGCTCTCTATAAACAGGGAGATAAGCACTACTGTTTCCCTTTCAATGCATATTTAATATGAAATTAAGATAATTTATTTTTAAATCCCTTTAACTCTTCCATGAATTTATGGAACTCTGGAATATCCATTTGCTGTGCAGAATCAGATAATGCAACTGCTGGGTCTGGATGTACTTCTGCCATGACTGCATCTGCTCCAATTGCTAGTGCTGCTTTTGCAGTAGGTAATAATAAATCTCTGCGTCCCGTAGAATGCGTTACGTCCACAACAACAGGTAAATGTGTTTCTTTCTTTAAAATTGGTACTGCTGAAATATCTAACGTATTACGCGTTGCTCTTTCGTATGTGCGGATACCGCGCTCACATAGTATAATTTGATCATTTCCTTGTGCGATGATGTATTCAGCTGCATTAATGAATTCATCAATTGTCGCTGCTAAACCACGTTTTAATAATACAGGTTTATTTACTTTACCCACAGCTCTTAATAAATCGAAGTTTTGCATGTTTCGTGCCCCAACTTGAATGACATCAACGTACTCAAGAGCCATTTCTACATCGTTTGGATTTAAAATCTCACTGATAATCGCTAAATCGAATTCATCGGCTACTTGGCGTAAAATTTGTAAGCCTTCAACCCCTAATCCTTGGAAGTCGTATGGTGACGTTCTCGGTTTGAAAGCACCGCCGCGCATTAATTTTAATCCTTGTTCTTTCATCGCTTGCCCCACTTGGCGAACTTGCTCTAAACTTTCTACTGCACAAGGACCCATGATGAATGTTTGTGTTCCGTTTCCTAATAATTCACCTTTTACATCCACGATTGTATTTTCTTTTTTCTTTTTACGTGAAACAAGTAATGCTTTACGATTGTCGTCTTCTTGTAATTCCAAACTTGCTTTGAAAATTGTTTTGAAAATGTGTTGAACTGTTGAAGTTTCGAATGGTCCTTCATTATGTTCTGCGATCATATCAAGTACTTCACGCTCACGAACTGGATCAAAACGTTTCGTACCTTGCACTTGTTTTTGTTCCCCAATCTTTTGAACAACTTTACCTCGTTCATTCAACAATTCCAGTAACTGCAAATTAATTTTATCCACCTGTTTACGTAATTGTTCTAACTCATGATTTGCCATTTTAAAATCCTCCTTTTAATGTTTAAAACTATAATAAAGGAATGAAAATTCCCTATTTTCTGAATTGATATTTTACAAAAACTCATTATGGGATCGATACCGTCTTTCTGTGTACAAAAAATCCCTACTGATTTACTCAGTAGGGACGATATTTATCGCGGTACCACCCTAGTTGCAGACTTGTTTCGTCTACCTCTCTTCACTGTTAACGATCATTTGACCGTCTTTCCCTTCATAAAGATGATTATCTTTACTACGAAAAAGATGCTCCAGGACTGTAATTCGCACTTGTTTTTGTACTGGTTCACACCAACCACCAGCTCTCTGTTACAGGGAAACAACTACTACTCCTTTTCCTTTCAATGCATATAATATTCCATTTTCAAGTTGGGCCACAAAAATACAAAAAGTCCCTACTGATCCAATCAGTAGGGACGATATTTATCGCGGTACCACCCTAGTTGTAGACTTATTTCGTCTACCTCTCTTCACTGTTAACGATCATTTGACCGCCTTTCCTTCATAAAGAACATATATCTTTAATCCGAAAAAGATGCTCCAAGACTGTAATTCATGATTATCCCTGTACTGATTCACACCAACCATCAGCTCTCTGTTACAGTAAGATCCTCACTACTGTGATCTCTTCATCGCACTTTGTTTATTCAAATGTTTTTGAAATTGAATAAGTTATGATTCGTATTATAGAATGCTTTTTAAAATACTGTCAATACCTTTTTATTTTTTTTTTGAAATTCCACTTTTTACCCACTATTAATCTTGTAAATTTGTCATCACAAGTCCAATACGAATCATTTCGTTTTGAATAGATATTAGTAAATCATGCTCCACTTGATACTCTGTTAATAATTGTTTAATCTCGATGATTTCATTTTCAAAAAAATTCGCCTCATGCAAGTGTTGTAATAAAGAAAAAAACAACTCACCATAAGCCTCTACATGATCTTTCATGTTCTTTTTCTTTTCCAAAATAGCCAAAAATAGTTGTTTCATTTCCGCTTGATCGTAACGTTCTGATGGCGGCGAGAAACAAGTAAGAATTGTTTGTAATCCCTTTTCTGCAACTCCATCCATACATAATACAAAACGTAAAAACATGACATATTCCCTACCGGTTATAGAACTCATTTTTGGACGTTCACTCAAAAATCCAGCTAACCAAGCTTCCCAAAATTTTTGTTGTTCTCTCGCGCTTAATGTATTCACATAATAACATAAATGTTCCATAAACTTAATTTTTTCATTTTCCGTTTCCTGTATAAAAAGTGGATATAACCAATCTGCTCGTTGATCCCAATATAATACACATTTAATAAAGACAAAGCTGAGCCACTTTAAGAACACTTCTTTTGTATGTGGATGTAACAAATGTAAATGCTCGACTGCATATTTAATATATCGCTTTATCTCTGTAAATAACGGTAAATTTATTTGTGTATAGCAGAGTCCTGCCCATGCATATTTTATTGCTTTTTCTTGTTTTTTTAAATCGAGATAAGGTAACAGTTTTTTTCTACACCACTGTTTCTCAATATGATATAAAAATGTTACATCTGCTGTTAATCGTGCAAACATGAAATTGGTACTCTGCGAAAATGTTCTCATTTGTTCTTCAAATAAAAACAAGTATTCGTGAATATTCCGATCGTATAAGTGGTCATATGCTAGTAGCTTTAATAATACTGATGTCATCTTTCCAACAGGATGTTGAATAGACTCATTATAAAAGTCATGCTCCTCTATCTTGAAATTCAGATTACCTTTCATTACTTGAGGAAATAAAGAAAAGGCAAAGCGTTTCACCACACGTATACTATTCTCTTGGAATTCTTCTAATCGATTGCTGATTTCATAAAGAAAACTGCTAATTAACCAATGAAAAGATGTATTTCTTACAAATTGTTGCAAGAGTGGAATGATTTTTTGTATTTGTTGATTTGTAAACTTACGATTATTCCTCCATGCCCGAATACAGACAAACCATACTTCATTACTTACCTTACCTTCCCCTACTAATTGATACGCAAGCGAAATACTCCACTCTGTATCCAATTTACATGCCTTTGATAACATTTCTAAAAAATGACGTTGTTCAAAAATACCGTCATGAGAAAAAAGCCTAACTTGTTTCATCATTTCATGGTCTTTCAACTGCAATAATCCATCGGCCGTTACGTTGCATGTAATACTTTGTACAGCATCCTCTACTCGCTTTTCACCGTAACGTTCTGGGGAAAAATGAGGATGTTTTTGTTTCATTTTTTTATATGCTTGTACTGTACAATTACTATTTGGATCACATGTATAAAGTAAATCCATAATAAGGCAAGCATCAAAAGCCCTCTCATTAACAAGGTGTTTCATAACCTTTTGTAACACTTCTTGCTTTCTTTGTTCCGAAGTAAATGGATAATGCTTCTTTAAAAATTTAAATACTTCATGCCTATATGTAACATGTAAAAGCAACTTTTGTTCTAGTAGCCATTTGATTTTTTCATCGTCAGTTACAAATGAATTTTTACTCATCGCAGCTATTGCAATTCGTTTTTGTAATATACTATCTGTTTCTATCATTTGGGCGATATAGTAGTTTGCCTTTCTCTTATTATTTTCACATAAATAGGCGAGACATTCTTTTACAATACGAATTAAAAATGTAAAATCTTTTGGCTGTAAGTCATGCTCTGAAAATTCGACTGTATTATATGTCACACCGTCCTTTTTCTGCAGTGCAGTCTGCCTTAAAAATAACATTTGGATTTTTTCTAACCCTATGACCATAATTGGGTCGGCAAAATATGCGATATGCGGTTTCATTTTTTCATCCCAGATTCTTTGTACAAATGCAAATACAGGAACTGGTAAACGGCTTGTCTCCTCTAATTCAATTGAATCTTGCATATCGTGTTCCCATCTTCTGACACGCTTTAATTTAATTTTCCCATCCAAAATAAACGCCAACAATAAGACGAAAATTTCTTTATGATCAGGAAAGGAACATTTATGTAACAAATATGAAACCAATTCTATAGAGCTACTATTTTTTTCTGCTGTTTCCAGTAAGAGCAATGTCCATTTTGCGAATAATAGCGGTTCAATTTGCTCTTTTGTTTCGTTTAAATACGTACAAATCGTTCGCCATAACAAAGGAGAAATTTTTGAGTGATTTTTATAAATAAGCTGAAATAATTCTTTTTGGTGGCTAAAAAGAAATTGTTTGACGAGCCACTCGGCCAACAATTCATCCTCTTCACTATGAATAGTGGAAAGCAAAAATAAATTTTGGATTTTGCCTTCTGCCTCTAACCATTCTACCCATCCATAATCGCGAGCAAACTCTATAAAATACCGGAGTGTTTCAATTTTTTTTACTGATTGCTTTATATATGATAATTGCTCTTGTTCAACTGATGGTGGAACTGTCACGATATCACGAATTCGCATTCTTTTTGTAATATAATTATCTCCCATTAATTCAGCCCAGCGCTTCACCGCTTGAACAAGTGCCTGATGATTGTTCGCCTTATTTGGATAAACAATGGGCCTTACTCCCAAATGCTCCCAGTGATATGTATTATCTCCTTGTGCAACAAATGCATAACGTTTTGTACTCGGTGGTAAACCTGTTGCTAAATATTTCATGACAGGATCATTATGACTATATCCGATGAATAACACCGTATAATTTGAAAATAAATCAACTAAAAATCTTCTTGCCCAACCCTCTGTTAAGTAAGCCCTTCCAAAATCGCCATCCGTTAATATTAAATTTTCTTTTTCCTGTTCTACATTGCCGTGTATATATGCTAAACCTTTAAACGCTCTACCTGTTGGAAGTGCAGGTGCGTAATATATATTGATATCTCGATTCATTTCCCGAATTACACTTGTAAAATGCTGATCAAAATTTGTAGTAACGATGCGAACATCAATATCATCTGAAAAAAGCCGTGGAATGGCATAGTGTAATGGATTCGGTTTTGAATTTTTCACATCAACAAGATCTTGTGCAACTTGATGTACATCTTTCGTCTTCGCAACTTTTCCAAGATAATAATCATGCGGTTCTGTATTTTCACGCTTTTCAACATATAAAGCTTCCGCAATTTCATCAACTAAATCATCGAAATTTGGTAAGTTTGATTTCCCTTTCATAGAAACTCCTGCTCCGACAAATAATACAAGCCTTCCTTGTTCAAGATTATCAAATAGTTCATCTGGAATTTCTACTTCTGAAGTAATCCACATTTGGATCCCCCTTACCTAAAAATGTCATACACTCTCATTTTACTATAACATTTTTCGCTTATTTTTTTAATATTTTGACAAGATGTTTAACATGAAAAATTTTATTTACAATCATGTACATACATAAGAAATGTATGAACTTCTCGCTTTATACCAAAACTATGTAAAAAACGGGAGGTGTGCAATGTGAGTAATTTTACAATTGTGCTAATCAAATTTATATCGTGTATCATCGCGTTTGCTATCGGACTTGATTTATTTTTCGATGCAACAATTGTTGATGTTATATCCTTTAGCCTGTTTGTAACAATCGTTTCTTATATGTTTGTTGATAAAATCCTTTTGAATCGTATTGGAAATTCCGCCGCTATTATGGCTGACTTTTTGTTAACATATTTAAGTGTGTGGATTTTCGGTAATATTTTATTGGACAATTATATGCAGATCGCATGGGGTAGTATTCTATCCGCTATTGTCTTTACATTATCTGAAGTATTTGTGCATCGTTTTTCTCATACGCATGAACGACATAACAATGAACGAATTAATATGAATGGCCGATTCGCGTATGGAACTGAATTTGCTGAAGAACAAAACATCTTAGATAAAGATAAAAATAAGAAAAAATAAAAAAAAGGATGTCACAATCTAAATGACATCCTTCTTTTTAAAAATTTTACAATTATCAAATGATTGATCTCGCAATTCTAAATCCGATATCATCTATATAAAAATTAGGCATACTCTTGCGGCGACAAGTAGCTCCACATCCACGTTCTTCTTCTGCCCAACTTCCTCCGCGAATTATTCTGTAAGTACCGAAGGTCTCTGCATCGTATAAGTCCCAGCACCACTCCCAAACATTCCCAACCATATCATGCAAGCCCCATTCATTAGGCTTTTTCTCACCAACTTCGTGCACTCGTTTGTTAGAATTATCTTTATACCAAGCAATTTCATCAATTTCACCATACCGATATCCTTTTGATTTCGCCTTACATGCATATTGCCATTCAGCATCTGTAGGTAAACGAAAACCATTCGTACTATAATTGCAAACAACTGCTTTACTTTCATTATCAAAATCATAAAACTTGTCATAACCTAGCGCATCAGACAGTAAATTACAAAAATTAACTGCATCTATCCATGAAACATTAACAACTGGTTTTTGAGCCTCAGCTGTTATTAAAGATTTCTTTCCCATAATAATCGCATAAAGTTCTTCTGTCACCGTATATTTGGCAAGATAAAATGGGTTTATTTCAACATTCCAAATAACTTCCTTTAAATTTTTTCTACTACCCGGCATTCCAAATTTATAGTTTGAACTAATCCATTTTTGTTCGTTTCGAAAATCTCGTAGGCTGATTTCTCCTTCAGGAATACCCACCATTAAATCTTTTAAGTAATCATTTAGGTTAACTATCATTGTCCTCTCCTAGTCTTGAATTAATGTTTTAAACACTTCTTTCAAGGTGTATTATGACATTGTATTCTGATTCATACCTAATAGACATGTTTACCTGTTGAGATAGTATACTGCCCCTCCTTATCCATAACATTATATTATTCTAGACTTATTGAATTAACTCCTCTTACTAAACCTTAATCAATAAGTTTCTCAAACCACATAAGTAAATGTATTCAAATCCGTCTCGTTTTCATACATTCGTATTAATTCTTTCTAAAAAAATACTACTATTGCCGGATGTTATAACAACTTTACTTTAGTAATCTATAGATACCGAACCAACATAGGAGGAATACATATGTCTAAAGGCTATAATTCCAAAGAACATCAGCAAGAAGAAATAAATGCAATCCAGCAAACGATTACCGAAATAGAAATTGCATTTAATGCACATGATGCAGACGAATTAGATCGCCACTTCACTTTGAATGCCACATGGGTCAATGCGCTTGGCAAGCGGCTATCAGGTTGGAAGCAAATCAATGAGACACACAAAGTTCTTTTACCAGGACCTCTTCGGGACTCATACGCTTGTTATACAGTTGAAAGTATTAACTTTATTCGTTCTGATGTAGCTATCGCACATATTAGACAATACCCAACAACCTCTGAAGGAAAAATAATAGAAGATGAGCAAGGAAGCCTTGCTGTTTATGTGATGGTTAAAGAAAAAGAATCGTGGAAAATTACTGCTGGGCAAAATACGCTTGTTCAATAGCTCTTCCCATATCCCCTATTTAAACTGGAGGTTTCAACTTATGTCTCAAGTAACTCTGAAAAAAATAACTTCTGACAACTGGCGAGAGGCTCTCACGCTTTCTGTAAATATTGAACAACAAAAGTTTGTTTCTGAAGTTACACCACCTGTTGCTATTGCACTTGCTAAAGCATATATTAGGCCGGATGATAGAATGATTGAACCTTTTGGAATTTATCATAACGAGAAAATGGTTGGTTTCTTTAATCTACATTACGAACTAGATCGTCAAAAGGACTTTTGGCTGTTTCATTTTTTTATCGACAAAGGACATCAAAGAAAAGGATTTGGAGCCGCGGCAATAAACGAATTAATTAACCATTTAAAAATCGTTCATCCATCTTGCCATCGCATTCGCTTAACTGTGCATCCTGAAAATGATTCGGGTCAAAAATTCTATTCTAATCAGGGGTTTACCGATGATGAAATTCTCACATACGGTGAACTAACCTATTCCTTGTATCTTTAGAATTTTTTTAGCATGATAACGAACAAAGGGTGCCATGAAAAGCTCTAAAGACACTCTTTGTTCGCGTGAAGCACTATAGGTTATATCGGACTATCTTTTAATCTCAAATACCAATATATTGCAACTTCATCATTTTGCTCATTTATCCCTTTATATACAAGAAAATCAAAGCCTCCTATAACAAAGCCACAACTTTCATAAAACTTGCACGCTTTAACGTTATTGTTCTGTGTCTCCAGCATGATTCCTGGCATTTCACAAACTTGTGCCCAATCCTTTGCCCGCTCAATTAATTTCCTACCAACTCCAAGCTGTCTAAACTGCTTATCTACTTTTATATCTTCCACGTAAGCAAAACCATTCCAGTTTCTCTTTACTATAATCATTCCAATTATTTGGTGATTCATAAACGCCAAATAATTTATCTTATCTGGATTATTAACATATTCACTATAATCTAAATCATTCTCTTGATCCTCTTTATATATATCTTCTGAATAATTTTTCTCATAGCTTGGTATTTCCCGTACTGTGTATTCTATTCGTTGATTCTTCGCTCCTAATGAAAGAACTAACTTAGAATCAACCGTAAAACTGTCATCAATTTCAGGAAATTCATTCAAATCCTCTAATTCTAGTTTCCTAATTATAATGTCCATCCTTATCTCCTCTAAATAAAATACAATATTTTCCTCGTACTAAATATTTATAGCAATTCCAGCAATGAATAAACTAACAATTATGAGGAAAGGCGTACCAATCATTGCTCCTCTTAGATGCATCTTATAATCTTTATATCCCTTCATCCCTTCTGTACTAGGAATAACAACAAATCTCGGGGTAATCCGGCAAAATATAAGCCAATCTAGAATGAGTAAATCAACTAAGTTAAAAATCATTAAAATTCCAAAAGAATGTAAGAAAGCATCTATAAAAAATAATTTCTTATGTTGATTTAGTAAAAAAGTTGAAATGAAGGGTGTTCCAAAAAGAATTACATTATATACAATTCCAAAGTATAAAGTTTGTCTTTTTTCAGTAATTGTTTTGGCAGAACAGATTTTTGAATATCCTTAGGATAGTCATTTAACCATAGACGAGGATTATAATATAATGATCCCAAAATTATTATGGATAGTATAATAGACATAATTGTTCCAACGAGCAACATTTGTTCATATTGACCCATAAATTATTCTCCTCCTTAACTTGTAATTACCGTAAAAATATTAAATTACTATGTAAAGACTCATTCTATTAAAAAACCTATGTATTCCCACATCAGAAAATTAACATAAATCTTTGCTAAATAACTTTTTCATTTCTATGTTTAAAATCGATTTCTTTCAGCATCCACTCTTATTTCTTGACATATCATTTCAAACTTCATAAAGTAAAACATTATGAAGTTTGAAGTTCTCCATCTCTCACATAACTTCTTTGCTTCCGCTAAATTTTGAGGTGGGAATGTTACTGTCTATTAATGCGGGATAAATTCACGTAAGAACAGGACTGGTGAAATAAATGAAAATTGAACATATAGCAATTTGGGTGAATGATTTAGATACAATGCGCACTTTCTATACACAATACTTTAATGGAGAGGCGAATTCTTTATATCACAATAAAGCTAAACACTTCGAATCTTATTTTATTACTTTTGAATCTGGAGTACGCCTTGAAATTATGCGAAAGAAAGGAATAGAAGATAAACCTAATCCCAATATAACCGGGTATGCTCACTTGGCTTTTTCTGTTGGTAGTGAAGAAAATGTGAATCAACTAACCAAAACATTAAAAGAAGCTGGATATCCGGTATTAAATGGACCACGTTTCACTGGAGATGGCTATTATGAGAGCGTAATTAGTGATCCAGAAGGAAATCAAATCGAAATAACTATCTAGCATAACTTTTCAATATATAAGTTAAAAAATAATATAACAACCAAAAACCGTTCAAAAATTTTGAACGGTTTTATTATCTAATTCTGTCGCATTAAAAAATTTGATTATTACAGAAATGCTAGTTCTATCGTGTTCCTTAATGACAATACTAGTCTACTAATCTCTTTAGATGTTCTATGTTTTCTGAAGATACTTTTTCTGACAATCTTGCCCCAGCAATAATAGGAGCCCACTTTATAACTTCATCCCTTGATAAACCAGCATTTTTGCAATATATACGTAAATACATTTCAGCCAACTCTACTGAAGCCTGGGCATACAACAAATATGTTCGGTAGACATCGGCACGAATATCTCCCGCGCTAGCATCCACCCAATCAATAATTTTCACATTATCATTACTCAAAATCAAATTAAATGGATGAAAATCCCCATGACATAGCCTAGGTTCAAATACCATTGAATCCAATTTTCTTAACAATTTACCCTTTTGTTTCTCATCTAGATTATGTGCTGATTTAATCTGGCGATATAGTTTTTCTGACATCGGTTCAAGTAAATCCGAATCAACAACAACAGCATGCACCTTTTGTTGTGCATTAACACAAATACTTATGTAATGCTCAGCTCGTTCCATATTATGAATTAAGAGATCACCTACTGTTTTCCCTTTTACATATTCCATTATAATTGCTTACCTACCCTTTATTTCTGTGACTTCTAATACCTTTGGGACTTGAATCCCGCATGAATAAGCGTATTCTTGTTTCTTTGCCTCATATAAAGATTCTGTATTTGGAAAGTGCTTTTTAAACACTTTCACAATTTTATTATCATAAAGATATATCTTTGCTGTATTCCCAATAGCTATCGGATTACCTAGGTTCAATTATTCCCTCTCCTTAAGATAAAGTGAAACTTTAATCATTTGGGGTTTCTTCACCCCCACTGACTATCAGCCCTCACCAATTAAGCTTTTACGGGCAGCCCTATCTTCACCCAACTTCTTTGCTTCTGCTGAATTTTGAGTCGGGGGTTTTACTGCACGCGAATAGCGGGATAAATCACAATAATATCCTGCGTTTCATTTAATAAATTCGATGTAATTATAGTGAAAACCTTCCCCCTTACATTAACAGAATATCTACATTTGAGTTTTAATTGGGATTATCCCCTGTTCGTCCATGCGGGTAGTTCAATAAAAGAAGGAGTTTACGTTAGCTTGACGAATTTATACTGATATAATTATAAAAAGGGTGGTTTAATTGAACATTTTGTGGGATTTTGATGGAACATTATTTGATACTTATCCTGCGTATACAAAAATACTCTCTCAGGTTTTAGGAGATACAGTGGATAAACAGGAAATCTATGAAAAGTTAAAAATTTCGTATTCTCATGCAATTGATTACTATAACATTTCCAGCAATAAAGAAGAAGAAATAAAAAACCTAACGAAGAAACTATCTCCAAAAGAGATGAAACCGTTTGATAATGTAGAAGAAATCTTAAAATTTGCAAATAAAAATGTAATTATGACCCATAAGCATAGGGACGGAATTTCAGCCATATTAAAGTACTACGGATGGGATAAATACTTTGTTGATATGGTTACGATTGACGATGGTTTTCCTCGAAAACCCAATCCATTAGCATATATTCATTTGCACACAAAACACAGAATCAATTTAGTTATTGGAGACAGAGAATTAGATTTATTACCCGCAAAAAAATTAGGAATTTCAACATGTATGTTTCAAAGTCAAAGTGATTTAGCTGATTATCATTTACAGGACTACTCAGAATTTTTTAATACCAATATTTCGTTAACAAAACAGGCGATTGATTAACAATACATACAGTAAAAGGACCAAAGTTTGGTTCTTTTATTTTTATTACTATCAACATAATACTTTAACAGAGCCAATTGAACTCCCCCCACCTTCACTTCGTTTAGAGGAGGGGGATGAATCGGTTAAAATGATAAAAAAAGACCCTGTAAAACAGGATCTATACAAACTTTAAAACATCGTGTTCATATTTCAAATCGATTTATACTCTTAATTAATTTTTCTCCATAATTGCAAAGTAATTCTTCTCATGATCAGCAAAATTAAACGCTCTACCAGACGGCATATTTACAATTTCTCCAACTGTAATTTCTTTCTCTACAAACTCTTTATATAATTTATCGATATCTTCAGTGAAAAACAACATGGAGGGTGTACTAAGATTTAATTCAGGCTGCATCTTCGCAATTAATTCTTTATTATGTAGAACAATACTCGTTTCTGCTGTCTCTGTTGGCGCGATTTCAATCCATCTAAACCCTTGACCGTTATCTTCATCCGCAACTAAGTGGAAACCTACTTTTTCTGTCCAAAATTGCACAGCCTCATCTTGATTATTTACATATAACATAATTTGACCGATTTTATGAATCATTATCTTTTCTTCCCTTCTTCTACTTCAACTTCAATTGTATTAAGTATATACGAACTAGCGTTCTTTTTAAAGTGCTTTTATACTAAACTTTCACTTTAAATATTTTATCTTCCTTAATATCTTGAAATGAGGATTATCAATTAAGTAATAGCCGATACAGATCTAATAACCATAATAACATTATGTAAATTAAGTTGCTATATTCTCTCTTCATTTTAACCTGTATGTCTTAATTTATTGTCCTTTTTCTATTCATGTATATTTCCACTACACTACAAATAAGTGCCAAAAAGAAAATAAATGCTCCTATTAAAAAAGTTTTATTAAAACTACGAATAACCCCGTATTTATATTTCCATTTAATTTGTTCGTAGAGTTTATTTCCTTCCTCTGATTCCATGCTTACATATTTCTTCTCATCACTTGTTTGTATTACGTGTAGTATTTTTTGTTTTTCAAAGTCTGTTTGATTGCCTTTTTGAATCATCGCTTTCACTTGTTGCTTTATTTCTTCTTTTTCGATAGATAATTGATGATTTAAAATCACAACTAATATCGCTACACCTACTATACTTCCTACTGTTCTAGAAATATTAGATATACTTGACGCAATACCTGATTTTTCGGTTGGAACACTTAAAACGGCAGTTGTTGTCAATGGAGCAAGCGTACACCCTGCACCAAAACCTACAACCACGAGTCGCCAAATATAATCCCAATTTGAAAAGCCTGATTCCATATGACCAAATAAATACGAAGCGATTATAAATGCGATAATTCCTATACTACCGATAACACTACTTCCACGTTTTGCAGCAATGGGTGTCATAATCGCGGTAACTACCATTGATACTACCGCAAGTGTACTAATAATCATCCCTGATTGAAGCTCGCTCATTCCATCTACTTGAACTAAGTAAAATGCAAAAACAAATAAAAAGTTCATTAAACCCATGCCTACAAAAAATAATGAAAGATTTGAAAACGAAAACTCCTTATATGAGAATAAATATAGGGGTAACATCGGATTTTCACTTTTCTTTTCAATAAAGATAAACAATATGAAGCTTATAAAAGAAATAACAAAGAGAAGACTTATACTTAGCGGACTTAAACTCGATTTATTTACTTGTATCAGAGCGTACACAAGTAAAAACAATGCACATGATGAAGTAACCATACCTGCCCAATCTATTTTAGAACTAGCTGTATGATCATATGATTCTTTAATAAAAAGAAAGACAAAGATTAAGGATAGAATACCGACTGGAACATTAATAAAAAATACCCAGTTCCAACTTAGTTTATCTGTTAAAACACCTCCAAGTGATGGACCAATCGCTGCAGCTAATCCACCAAAAGCCCCCATAACTCCACCTATCATACCTTGTTTTTCTTTTGGCACAAGTTCAAGTCCAAGCGGCATCGCAACAGGTACAATTATGGCTGCAGAAATTCCTTGTAACACCCGAAAAATTACTAATGTATGAAAAGATGTTGCCACTCCGCACATAAGTGAGCTGATAGAAAACCCTAATAACCCAATAACATACAGCTTCTTGCGGCCAAATTGATCCGCAAGACGAGCTGCTATTAATAAACAAGTAACAAAAGCGACATTATATCCATTTGCAATCCAAGAAATTGTATCAATAGACGTATGAAATGTTTTTGTCATTTCTGGCAATGCAATATTTACAATATTTGAATCTAAAATTGCCATGAAGAATCCTGCAACTAATGCAAATAGCGCAAATAATTTTCTCATGTTTCCATTTCCTCTCTCTTAATTTTTCTTATTTGAAATCCCGTTAATAAATAGAGTTACACATGTCTCTATGTACTCTTCTAATTGAATATCCTCTTCCGTTATACTCACATTCATAATATATAAGAATAATTGTCCATAAAACATGTTCGCTATTAAACGATAGTTACATGTAATAATATGTCCCTTCTCTCCAAGTAGCTGTAAATATGTTTCTAAATGGTCAACTAAATGTGAATTTAATTCATGAAGTAATCGTTTCATTTCACTATTTTGTCTAGATTCTAGTAATGCTGCCCAAATATAATTTAATTTTGGTAAGTTTACCTGAATGTATGTTTCTGCAATCTTTGTAAGGTCTTTATTTAAATCACCTGTAAACTGTTCTTCTAATTCCTCTAATAAAGCAACTGGGGTTGTTCGCAAAATAATACTTTCCCGAAATAAATTTTCCTTGTTTTTAAAATTACGAAAAATTGTCAACTCGCTTACCCCTGCTTTTTCTGCAACTTCACGAATTGTCGTGGCCGTATATCCCTTTTCACCAAATAATAAAGTCGCTGCTTCCATAACCTTTTCTCTCGCTGTTGGTTTTCCCATTCTAATTCCTCCATCCAATATGTAAGTAAGTGATTACTAACATATTATCATAAACAAAAATGAAAGTAACTAGTTACTTTCATTTTTGTTTATTCATAAGTCTAACAAAGCGATTTATCGCCCAACCTCCAACTAAACCAACGCGCATGGCCATCCGTTTCTCCAACAGTTTCATTGTATTCTTTCCCATTCATAAAATAATCAAGATGAAGATCTCTATCCCACATATTGTTATAAAGATGGAAAACATCCCGTTTCGCACCAATTTCTTTAACTTTTTCTACTAATTTATGTTTTACACTCTCTGGTATTTGATTCGCTACATGTGTATGGAAAACACAAATCACCGAATCCTCTGGAATTTGTTCTGCAATTTCTGAAAGAAGAGCTACTCCATCCCCTTCTATTAATTTTACAGATTGTTCTTTTAAACAAGCTGCTGCGTGATCAAACATTTCAAGTCGTTCTTTATGCTCAGACCAAATAAGTGAGCGTAACCATAAGTAATCTTCCTCATTATTTAAATCATTTATATGTAAATCAAGTCCGATTCTTTCTACGACAGGTGGACTTTGTTGTAAGAAAAATGGCTGATTCTCCCCTTTTATTTCTGATTTCAAATGAACTTTAGAGTCTTTATTTCCAAAAACCTCTCCTGTTCCATAAGAATAGCTATACTGATCCCAGAACAGCTGTAAACCAGCACTTGTCCCAATTTCAATTAGCGCTAAAGGCTTGTTCACTTTATTAAATATATAACAAAAACTCGGATATAAATATGTACATCGTCTTACTTCGTTTGTCTGCACTAGCTTTGTTTTTAAAATATTGATTATCTCTTCCCTATGAATCTGACAAAAATCTTTAAAATGTTGAAAAGAATGTTCTAGATTTTTTTCTGGAGCCGAAACAAGGCTACCATAGTATTGTTTTAATACATGATTACTCCCTTTCAGTAATAAATAGTGAACAGCACCAAGTAATAAGTTAGGAGTTGGCTGACCAAGTTGTGCGTGTGACGCTAATGCAAGGATTTCCTCGTCTTCTGAAATTTTTAATGATAAATGTTCATATAAATCGCTCGATCCTTTACATTCTTTTATAGAAAAATTTCTAAATAAGTTGGAGATTTGTTCTTGTGTAAGCAAATCGACTCCTCCAATCGCATAATTTAATATTCAGAATAATTTTAACATAAATACAATTATTAGGATATTTGTACTTATTTTGCTAAAAAGACTTATCCTTCAAGATAAAAGGAGGCAGCAAGTTGAATAGAAATATAACCTATACTTTCCTCATATTAATCACATTTCTTATTAGCTGTTCAAAAGAGCAATCCTTTTATATGTACTTCCATGAAAAGATGCAAAAAATGCATTTTGGACAAAAGAACAATTCCTACACTCTCATTCATACAGAAATGAATGTTTCACAAGAAAATGATGCCGTAGCAATATTTACAGAACAAAATCAGCAAGGAGAACAAATATTCATTGCTTATTTTGAAAAGGAAAGTGACAAGTGGAATTGGATAAGAACTACAGGAACTGAATGGAATAGCCCTGTAAGATGGACTTCCATGCATCAAATCCCTTACATTTATGCTGGAACAATTCGTGATAACGCTATTACTAAAGTTTATGTCGGGAACAAAAATGCAAAAATCATTACTGTTGAAGGAACAAAAAGGTTTTGGTATGTCGTTAGTAATACAGAATGGGCTGAGGTTAAAATTGAAAAAGGTGATGGTACACAAGAAGTAGTTGGACAAATTGATGAAGAGATTCTAAAAGATTGGCATAATAAAAACGTCCGATAAAAATACCGGACGTTTTTCATTTCAACATTAAAAATTATACTTATCAATATTATCCTTCGTAAATACAACTCTTTCTGGTAATACAATGATTCCATTTCCATCTGCTTCATAGTCATAACCTTGAATAGAATTCGGTTCCACCTTTACTTTACCTATATTCGGAACTTCAAAGCTATCGCCAACTTTTAATTTCTTTCCTTTTACCACAATTTCATTTGCAACATAAGTGGCAAGTGCGCCTTGTTGTTTTACATCCCATAGCCCAAATTGCTGAACAGTTCCACGTTTTACATAATCACGCATTACGTTTGGAGTTGAAAATCCTGTCACAACTACCTTTTTATCCATTTTTAAGTTTTCAGCAGCTTGTGCCATTGCTGGAAGTGCTGTTGCATCAGGACAAATCACTGCATTAATATCTGGATACGTTTTTAAAATGCTTTCTCCAACCGATAATGATTTTTGTGCATTATTCTCTCCGTACTGCGTCGTTACAATTTCCCAATTTGGATATTTTTCTTTTATAATCTCTTTTGCTTTTGTTACCCACTGATTTTGATCTGTTACAGTCGGACTTGAATAAAAGAATGCTACTTTTCCTTTATCTCCAATTTGTGATGAGGTCATTTGAATTAATAAATTTGCCAGTTGCTCCGGCGTTCCTTGGCTTATATAAAATGAACGGTCTTTCGGATTTACATCAGAATCCCATGTCAACACCGTCATTCCTTTTTTCTTAGCGCGTTGTAATGATTGTGAAAGTCCATCAACCGATGTAGATGAAACCATCAATGCATCATAGTTTTGATTAATAAAATTGTTTATATATTTTACTTGCCCTGATACACTAGCCTCTGACGGCCCATCATATTTCACTTGTACCCCTAATTTATCTCCCATTTCTTTTGCCCCTTCACCACCTGATGTAAAGAAGCCAACCCCTGTCAATTTCGGAATGAAAGCAAATTTCACATCATCTGCTTTTTTCTTGTCTGCTGTTTTGCTAGAACATGCGATTAAACCGATGATACAAACACATGTAATGATAAAAATCCCCAGTTTTCTTTTCATGACATTTCCCCCTTATGCAATTTCCTTCTTTTCCACATAGTGAGTTGCTGTAACTTGAAATGCCTAATAATAACAGAGAGGATAAGTATAATACCAATAACTACATTTGACTGTTCGTTCGTTAAACCTGTCATTTGTAAACCGTACTGCATCATTCCAATAAATATACTTGCTAGTACTGTTCCAAGAATACTTCCTTTTCCCCCAGTGATGAGTGTCCCACCTAATACAACTGCCGTAATAACCGGCAGAATTGTCTCGCTTCCAATATCAGCTCGAGCTGAGCCAAAATATGCTGTTAAAAAAGCCCCTCCTAATCCACCTCCTAACCCAGAAAGAATATAGGCAATAGTTACTATTTTTTTTGTTCGAATACCCGAATATTTAGCTGCCTTTTCACTCGCACCTGTCAATATGACATAACGTCCGTACCTTGTTCGATGAAGTAAGAGTGTAAACAAAACAGTCAAAACGAAAAGTAACCATACTAAATTAGGAATTCCTATAAAACTTCCATTTGCAAGTTGCACGTAAGAATCCGGTAAACCACTTATCCCTTCATATCCACTGGCATTTGAGCCACCCGAGATAACAAGTGCAATTCCTGCATATAAAAACATCGTTCCAAGTGTAACAACAAGAGGTTCTACCTCTGTCGTTTTAATAATCACCCCGTTGATACAACCCGCTAGACAACTGATAAACAAGGCAATAATTACAGCTAAAATAACCGGAATTCCATTCATCCAGAGTACACCAATAAGAATTGAAGTAAGCCCCATAATCGATCCTACAGATACAT
The DNA here is from genome assembly GCF_038006685.1 of Bacillus sp. FSL K6-0042. Lineage (NCBI taxonomy): Bacteria > Bacillati > Bacillota > Bacilli > Caryophanales > Bacillaceae > Bacillus > Bacillus sp. FSL K6-0042. The sequence goes on along the minus strand of NZ_JBBOVS010000001.1, from coordinate 418,351 downwards.
CGATTCCACCTGTTATAATTACAAAAGTCATTGGAATTGCGGCAATCGTAATAAAAACGAAGTCATTCATACTGAAAAGTAAATTACTAATATTTAAAAAATCACTGTTTAACAAACCAAAGAGAATGAACTCTATAATAAGTAATACAATAAGAACTCCTTCCCATCTTAAAAATCCACGTGCATACTTCATAGATTCATCCTTCTTTCTTCCAACTGTCTTATTCCCTTCCATTTTTTTAAGATGCTGTCTAATATAATAATAAGTAACAGTAAGAATCCTGATATAGCACTATTCCAAAAAGCAGGTATTTTTAAAAAGACTAATGAACTACTTATAACTTCTAAAAAAATCGCTCCCAGTGCTGCTCCAAATATAGAACCTGTTCCACCTTTTAGATGAATTCCGCCGAGAACAGCGGCAGCAATTACTTGTAACTCAATTCCTGTACCAGTTTGATTTGGCACAAAGCCGATATTCATAACAAATATGCATCCTGCAACCCCTGCGCTCATCCCAGAAATAATAAATGCATATATTTTCACCTTGTCTACCGGTATTCCAATGAGGCGTGCTCCGTCTTCGTTATCTCCGGCAGCATAAAAATATCTTCCAAAAGGTGCTTTCGTTAAAAAGATATATAATAATAGTAAAATAGCCAAAATGATCCATACTGTAACTGGAAGCCCTAGTATCATGACAGAAGACATCTGTTTATAAGACTTAGGAATATCTTCAATCCATTTGCCGCCTGTATATATCAACATCGCTCCTCTAATAATCCCTAACATTCCTAATGTCATAATAATTGCCGGTACACGAAACTTCGTAACCCCAACGCCGTTTATCATTCCAATCACAGCTCCAAGCAAGATTGCAACAATGATTGAAATTAAGATGCTATTACCATTTGTCAAAAACATCCCACAAATTGCTGCGCTTAATCCCATAATAGAACCGACTGAAACATCAATATTTTTAGTAAATAATACGAATGATTGACCAATAGCTAGTATGACTAAAATAAGACTTGATTTCACAATTAAAGAAAGCGAACTAAACTGAACAAAACTAGGATTAATAATTCCTACGAGGGCTATGTAAATAAGTAATAAAATAATAATGGATGTTTCATGCATTTTAACTATATTTGAAAAACGTTTCATTCCGTTACACCTTCCCTTCCCACATATGCAAGGCGTGTAACTTCATCTATACAAACTTCTCCTTTCTCTAAATGAGAAACAAGTTTTCCATTCCTCATCACATATACCCGGTTTGCTAATTGAACAATTTCTTCTACATCTGAGGAAATTAATAAAATCGCAAGCCCTGATTGTTTTAAACTTTGAATTGCCTCATATACTTCTAATCTTGCTTTTGCATCAATCCCGCGCGTTGGTTCATCGAGAATAATTAATTTAGGTTCACAGGCAAGATATTTTGCTAATACAACTTTTTGTTGGTTTCCACCTGATAAAGATGTCATTTTTTCATCTACATTGGAAACAACTATCCGAAACTTATTCATATACAATTCCATTAAAGCGCTTTCTTTTTTGTGTTTTAAAAAGAATGGGCTCATCCGGTGTAAAGAAGCTGCCGTTATATTTTCTTTAACAGACCGAATTGAAAAAATACCACTCCCTGCCCTATCCTCCGGAACATATACCATCCCTTTATCTAATCGCTTACTCGTAGAACACTTTGCAATTGACTCCCCTTCTAATAAAATATCCCCTGACAGTATGGGCCTTATCCCATATAACACTTCTGCTAATTCCGTTCTACCCGATCCAACAACACCAGCAATCCCTACAATCTCCCCAGCATGTACATTTAGTGATATATTCTGAAATGCATAACTCGACAGATTTGTTACCTCTAATACTTGTTGAGAAAGTTTCATCGTTTCTTGAGGTGCCTCTTTCTTCTCCTCTTGTTTATAATCTTTAGGCAATAATCCCTCCATTAGCATGTCGTATGTATAATCTGATACATCCCCTTGACTCACTATCATTCCATCACGCAAAATAGCTACTTTATTTGCAATCTCAAAGATTTCCGGAAAACGATGCGTAATATAAATCATTCCGATTCCCTTTTCTTTTAAGTCTTTTATCAGCACAAAAAGACTCTTTATTTCATGAGTTGTTAATGTCGATGTTGGCTCATCTAAAATAAGAATCTCTGCTTCTCTTATTAATCCTCTTAATATTTCTACTAATTGTTGCTGTGCAATTGATAATGAACTTCCAATTGCACGCAGTTCTATGTTCCACCCTAAACTTTTTATCAAATCTTTTATCTTTGTACGAAGTTCCTTCTTCTTTGCTTTTATTCCAATACATATATTTTCTTCAATTGTCATATGAGGAAAAATTAACGGTTCTTGTGGAATTAAATAAATACCATTTAAATGTGCTTCCGCTGGATTAGAAAAACTTTGCACTACTCCCTTTACATACATCTCCCCGGCATCATAAGAGTATAAACCTATTAATATTTTCATCAATGTTGATTTCCCAGCACCGTTTCCGCCAACTAAAGCATAAACATCGCCATAGTCTAATTCTAAATTCACTTCTTTTAGTACCCTTTGTTCTGAGAATGATTTACTCATTTGCCTCACTTTTAATAAGGGGGCATTCTCCACATCTTGTCACCTGCCTTTATACAGAACAATTTTTGAGAAAATGATTTTTTGTTCTACTTGTTTTGTAGCATTGTATATCCCTTTTTTCATATCTAGAACAAATTTTTCTTGAACACAATTACTACTTCTATCGGTATAAACAAAAAAATAAGCACATATGTTTAAGCATCGGTCAATTGTTGAAAGGGATGAAGAGCATGTCACAGTTGAACTTTGAAGAAAATTTGTTAACAAAAGTAGCCTGGTATTACTATAAAGATCATTTAACGCAGCAGGAAATCGCTTCTTTGCTTCACATTTCGCGAAATAAGGTCGTTCGGTTATTAGATAAGGCTCGAGCTGAAGGTGTCGTTACATTTCATGTAAAAGGTACGGGTTTACATTGCTTAAGCATTGAACGTGAACTAATTAAAAGGTTTCACTTGAAAGATTCTTTTGTTATTCCTACTCCGATGGAAAATAGCCCTAATTCTTTAGGGAAAGCTGCAGCGCAATATGTAGAAACTCATTTACAACAAGGAGATTTACTCGGTATTGGCTGGGGAGAAACAATATCAAAAATGCTAGAAAACATTCATTTTGAACCATCTATGCAACTTTCAATTGTTACCCTTACAGGTGGTGTAAATCACTATCTTCCTAAAAAGCAAAATTATTTAAATCACATGCAAGGAGAACTTCATATCATTCCCACACCATTTTTAGCATCCACAACCGAAATGGCGCAAAGTATTCTCTCAGAACCAGCAGTCAAAGATATGCTACATGTCGCTTCACTTGCTAATACAGCAATAGTTGGTATTGGTGGTTTATCTCATGATGCAACGATTGTAAAAGAAGAAAAATTAACGCTTCGTGAAATGACCTATATACGAAGTCAAAATGGTGCCGGAGATATTTTAGGGCAATTTTTCAATACACATGGAGAATTACTAGAACTTCCACATCACGATCGCCTAATTGGTACACCTCTTTCTATTCTTCAAAAGATGAAACACGTAGTCGGTGTAGCTGGCGGTGAAGAAAAATTAGATGCAATTTACGGGGCTTTAAAAGGTAGATTCATTCATACATTAATTACCGATGAGGACACAGCACTCTCCCTATTAAGAAAGGAAGGTGAATCATAATGTCTTCTCTATTAGCTTACGACGCAGGTACTGGTAGTATCAGGGCCGTCCTTTTCGATTTACAAGGAAATCAGCTTGCTGTGAGTCAAAAAGAGTGGGTTCATAAGCCCGACTCTCGTTATCCTGGTTCTATGAATTTTGATGTGATAGAGAATTGGAAACTCGTTCAAGAATGCACAAAAGATGTACTTCAAAAAAGCAATATATCCCCTTCTTCTATTAAAGGAATTAGTGCAACAAGTATGCGCGAAGGATTTGTTTTATATGATAAAAGTGGGCAAGAAATATGGGCATGTGCGAACGTTGATGGCCGTGCTTCTTCTGAAGTAAGTGAATTAAAACAGATTCGTTCAAATCTTGAAAAAGATTTATATGGGAAGTCGGGGCAAACTTTTGCGCTAGGTGCATTACCTAGATTGCTTTGGATTAAAAAACATCAACCTGATATATATGATAAAATCCATTCCTTTACAATGTTAAACGATTGGATTTTATATAAATTGTGCGGGGTATTACAAATAGACCCTTCCAATGGATGTACATCGGGTATTTTTGATTTAGAAAATAGAACTTGGGATAATTTGATTGCTGAGCAATGTGGGCTCTCTTTATCATTTTCTCCAACTGTAAATGAGGCTGGTACAGTTATCGGTCAAGTAACAAAACAAAGTGCAGAGCTGATAGGGTTACAAGTAGGAACACCAGTAGTTGCTGGGGGCGGAGATGCCCAGATGGCTTCACTCGGTTCGGGAGTCGTACATCCTGAACAAACATTTATTTGCGGAGGGAGCTTTTGGCAACAAGAAGTAAATATAACAAGTCCAAAAACAGATTCAAATGCTCGTATTCGCGTCAATTGCCACGCTATCCCTACACTTTGGCAATATGAAACAATCGCTTTTTTCCCCGGGCTTGTGATGAGATGGTTTCGAGATGCTTTTTGCCAAGAAGAAAAAGAACTTGCTACTAAACTAGGTGTAGATGCTTATGAATTATTAGAGGAACAAGCAAAACATGTGCCAGTCGGATCATATGGCATTATTCCTATATTTTCAAATGTAATGAACTACATTTCATGGCGCCATGCCGCACCTTCTTTCATTAATTTAAGCTTAGATGCTAATAAATGCGGAAAGAAAGAACTGTTCCGTGCACTCGAAGAAAATGCTGCATTTATAGCACTTGGAAATTTAAAATTAATAGAATCATTAACAGGAAAGTTCCCTTCTGAAGTGATATTTGCTGGGGGTGCCGCAAAGGGAAAACTATGGCCACAAATTGTTGCGGATGTTCTCGGAATTTCTGTTAAAGTACCAGTTGTAAAAGAAGCGGCCGCCTTAGGAACAGCAATTGCGGCAGGAGTTGGTGCCGGAATATATGACTCTATGGAAACAATCTCTCAGGAATTTGTAAAGTGGGAAAGCACCTATGAACCGAATGCTGAAAATCATAAATTATATCAAAATTTCTATCAAACGTGGAAATCTGTTTATGAAAAACAACTCCCTCTAGCGGATGAAGGCTTCACATCACATATGTGGATTGCACCGGGGGCACTGTAACACATTCATAAAGGAGTGAACAATATGCTCAAAGTAAATGAAGAGGATTTTTCCTATCGCTTTGGTAACCATGGTCCAAAATATTTAGTAAAGGGCCCTAACATTGACCTTGGCGTTGTAGTGATTCAACCTGGGCAGGAATTTCAAAATCATTATCACACCATATGTGAAGAAATTTTTTATGCCTTAGAAGGCGAAATTGATTTCTATATTGATAATGAAAGAGTTCCTGTAAAACAAGGTGACGTCTTGCAAGTTCGCCCTCATGAATCTCACTATCTTATTAACCACTCAGATCAAATCTTTAAAGCTGTTTTTATTAAGTCACCACATTTACAAGAAAAAGATACTGTACAAACAGAAAATCCAAATTTAACGAAGGAGTGATTGACAATGACTTGGGGATTTCAAAATCGATTAAATACGATTCTACCTGATGGAAAAGCGGTTATGTTAGCAATTGATCACGGTTACTTTTTAGGACCTATTCATGGATTAGAGCAACCTTTAGAAACGGTGAAAAATTTACTTCCCTATACAGATTCTCTCTTCTTAACAAGGGGTGTACTCAATTCCTGCATTCCTAAAGACTGCAAAACACCAATGGTTTTACGTGTTTCAGGTGGTCCAACTGTAGTTGGTAAAGATTTAGCAAATGAGACCATTGTTACATCAATCAAAGAAGCACTGCGGCAAAATGTGGCCGGAGTTGGTGTATCTGTTTTTGTCGGTTCAGAATATGAAACACAAACCGTTACCAATCTAGCTAATGTTGTTTCTGAAGCACATGATTACGGCTTACCCGTGCTTGGTATTACAGCCGTAGCAAAGGAACTACAAAAACGAGAAGCTCGCTTTTTAGCACTTGCATCACGTGTATGTGTAGAGATGGGTGCCGATATTATTAAAACGTATTACTGCGAAGGATTTGAAAAAATTACGAGCACATGCCCTGCCCCAGTCGTCATTGCAGGTGGACCAAAATTAGATTCTATTGAAGATGCTTTAACCATTACATACCAAGCATTGCAAGAAGGGGCAATTGGAGTTGATATGGGCCGAAATATTTGGCAATCGGAACACCCAGCTGCGATGATTCAAGCGATTCATGGCATCGTCAAAAATGGCTTGAATGTGAAAGAAGGGCTAGAGTTGTATGATGAAGTAAAAAATTAAATTAGTTGATTAAATAATGTGTTTTTACTAAAAAAAGAACCCTCTTTATTAAAAGGGTTCTTTTTTAATGATAAAATCTAAGTATCACTTCTGAAAAATATGTTTTATTTTTTCACCTGGAACATTACTACCCCCTCTTCCTTTCACATCTTCAATCATCATTGTAACAATCATATCCGGCGCATTTGCATCGAAAGCTGCAAACCATCCGAGTTCTTTTCCATCTTCTTCTTTTGATTCTTTTAGTTCTGCCGTACCTGTTTTACCAGCAAGAGTCATGTCATCAATCCTAGCAATTTTCCCGGCACCATCGGAATCATTAATTACTTTTATTAACGCACTTTTTAATATTCTTTGACTTTCTTTAGAAATCACATTCTCTTTCCAATTCTTCACTTCTTTTTGTATCAGATGTGGAGACGGAATATTCCCTTCATTTACAATCGGTGCATATGTTAAAGCTAAATGAAGAGGTGTCATTAATACTTGTCCTTGACCGTATCCTGTATCTGCCAGTTGAATATCGTTTTTTATCCCATCTTTTGCAATGATTGAAATAGGAAATTCGTATTCAATCGGCAATTTTTCATGAAATCCGAACTTCTTAAGCATGCTTTCATACTGATCTTTTCCTATTTTTAAAGCTTTTTGTGCAAAATAAATATTGTCAGAGTACTTCATTGCCTTATCGAAATCAATTGGACTAGCATCTTTCACACGTGTTACATAATAATTCCCCCAAGATGAGTCTTTTGTCCACTTTAATCCTTCAATTTTAAACTCTTCCGTTGGATTTATAACTTTTGCTTCCAGACCAATTGCTCCTGTAATTGTTTTAAATACAGACCCTGGTACAACTGCCTGTGTGAAACGGTTTATCATTGGATTTTTAAAATCATTATTCCATACTTCACGTTGCGCTTTTGATGCCCCTCTAACTATTATATTTGGATTATAAGCTGGACTACTTACAAGGGCAATTGTTTCACCCGTCTTTGGATTAATCGCTGCACTAGATCCTGCTTCATTTTTCATTTCATTATAGATTTTTTCTTGAATTGAGGCATCAATTGTTAATGTAACATTCTCTCCATCTCTTGCTTCTGTTTTTGCTAAGTTTTTAATCTCTTTTCCGTTCTCATCTTCCATAAATACGCGTCCACCCTTTTCACCGCGCAATTTATTTTCTAAGACTTTTTCTAATCCTGTCTTACCTACTAAATCATCTGCTTGATATCCTTTTTTCTGAAGCAATTTTAACTCTTCTGCATTTACTTCTCCTATATATCCCGTTAAGTGTGCTGCCGCTTCTCCTAATGGATATGTACGAACTTTTACCGGACGAGACGAAACACCTTCCAACGAAATATAATCACTTTGTGTTCGTCCTTCTGGTAAAATACCAATTGGTACATAGGAATCTGGTTTGATCCATTTCGCTGTAAGCTTCTGGTCAACTTCTTCGATAGACATATTAAGTAATTGCGCTATTGTTTCTTTCGTTTGTGTTCCAGTATCTCCTAATTTTTCTGGAATAATTCCAACTTCAGTTGCCTTTCCATCCACTACAAGCCCTTTTCCATTTCGATCATATATTTCACCGCGTTTTCCTTGCTCTGTCTGCAGACGGACTTTATAATTTTTTTTCATCCCTGGAAAGATAAAGTCTGGGGTCCAATTTATTTTCCAAGATTTCTTATCTCCATCTTTTTCTTTCACAAGTGTTGCTTCATGTGAAAAAGAAATTTCTCCTCCTGCTGTATCCATACTTACGGTAAAAAGAATGACCTCACTTTCCGTTTTATCTTTACTTACTTTCTCTCTTTTAATTTTTAAATTCTCAACTCCAATACCTTCGTAAATTTTTTCATTTTTCTCTGTAAATTCTTTTTTTGAAATGGATTCTTTTGCGTGTTTTGACAGTTGATCATACATATCTGCAAATTTTTTGTCATTCCATAATTTTATATATGTTTCAAATGCTTGTTCTGAAGTTTCACCTTTATTGCATCCTACGAATATAAATGTGAAACAAAAGAAAAGTAGTATCCATATTTTTTTCAATTCAAACTTCTCCTTTAAATAAATCAAAATAGCTTAAATAATTCTTATAATCCTTTTTACATGAGTAACTTGCTATAAATAGTGTACATCCGCTCGTTTTCTACTGATTAATATGCACCTGAGATTTAATAATGGTCTATATCTTGGTAACAAAGTTATTATTAAAAACCTGTGAAATAGCAACTATACTAGCTGCTATTCCACAAATTCACCTTAATTCTTTTATTCAAAAAGCTTCTTAATATAAAGTACAACCTTAATAAGCACGCTCTAACCAGGCTTTTACGGGCAATTGAGTCCCACCTAAACTTGTTTGCTTTCGCCAAATTTTGAGGTAAGAGTCTTACTGCCCGTGAATAACTGGATAAACAATATAACTTGGACCCTAGTAATCATTACCTTCCCTACAGAGAACGAAATTTCACTATTACTGATTAGGATTCACTATATTAGTAGTTTCACCATTCATACGTTGCTTTTTCAAGTCAAAGTATATATCTAATATATCCTTTCCAATTAATGAATTAATCCCACTTTTATCATTGTGAACCCAAGGGACTACTACAGAAAATGCTATTTCTGGATTATCATATGGAGCATATCCAACTAATGTTAAATTGTAACACTCAATACGTTCTCCCTTCTCATTCCTTCCAATTTTACTATCTCCTCCATATACTGTCTGAGCTGTTCCTGTTTTCCCAGCTGGTTTATATGGAGCCTTTTGGAAATATTTCACACCGGTTCCATCGCCTTCTTGAAATACCCATCTAAAGCCTTCTTTTACTCGATCAATATATTCCGATTTCACATCCACTCGATTTAACACAACAGGTTCTATAGATTGTACAACTTGTCCAATTTCTTCTTTTTTTGTTGTTTGTTCTCGAATCTCTTGGACAATTTGAGGTTGCATTCGGTATCCATCATTTGCAATGGTTGAAATATATTGTGCCAATTGTAATGGTGTATACGTATCATACTGTCCAATAGAAAAATCTAATAAAAATCCAGGTTGGCTATCTTTCTGCCTCGTTTGTCCAGTTATTTCATTCGGTAAATTGATTCCTGTTGGGACGCCTAAACCAAATTGTTTAAAATAATAACGCATTGTGTCAAATGCTGCTTGTTTAATATCCAATGAACTATTTGGTACATAATTCACTCCAGCTATTTGTAACGCGGTATGAAACATGTATACATTTGATGATACTTGTAAAGCCCTTAAATCATTAATATTTCCAAATCCGGATACATTCCATGATTTTTTAACTCTCGTACCTTTAAACTTCATAGGTGTGTCATAAAATTGAGTCCCTGCTTGTATAGCTCCGGTTTGGTATCCAGTTAATAAAGTAGCACCTTTTACAGCTGATCCTAACTCATAAGAAGTTACCATGTTGCCTAATGCAAAATCTTCTACTTCTGCTTTCCCATCTTTTTCTACCAATCTCTTACCAGCCATAGATAATAGTTGTCCGGTTTTCGGATCCATCATGACAACAAAAGCACGATCCATTAATGGTTCAGAACTCTTAAAAGCTTTTAAATTTTTTTCTATACTTTCTTCTACTTTTTTTTGTAACTCCATATCAATTGTTAAAGTTAAATTGTTACCACTTTTTCCTTTAGAGACTGTTTCCGTTTGAATAACATTTCCTGCTTTATCAATATTATTTTTAACTTCTTTTTTTGTTCCATGTAATACATCTTCATATCGTTGTTCAATATAACTTTTCCCCACGCGATCGTTCCGATTATATCCGCGGACCAAATAAGAATCTAAGTGTTCTTTTGGCAATCCTTCTTCAGCACTTGTTATATTCCCTAATACCGAACGGAATAACTCACCATTTACATAGTTTCGTTCCCAATCAACTGTCGCATCTATCCCTGGGAGTTTTGCTAAATTTTCACTTATCCTCGTATACTCTTGCTCTGTCACGTCTTTTTTTATAATTTGTGGTGTCATTTGATAACCAGAACTCATTTTACTTTTAATAACTAACACTTGTAAGTCTTGTGGCGTGAGCTCTCCTAATTCTTCTTCTGTAATGCGTTTTCGTCTTAACTCTTCGATTCTTTTGTCTAACTCTTTCCCTTCTATACCCTTTTTTCTAAATTTTTCCTCTTCTTGCTTCGTGATCTTTTCTTTAGCACGCTTTTTATTTAATTGCATCCAAAAATCTTTTTTATCTACTTCCGTTAATTTGTTTATTTCTTCTTCTGATATTTCAAGTATATTTGCAATATCTTCTGCAGTTTTTAAAATGTCTTCAGAGCTTACACCCTTCAATCTTGTATACGTAATCGTACGAAGTGCTCTATTATCAACAACCGGTTTCCCTTCTCGATCATAAATTTTCCCACGGGGAACTGGTATACTCGTTGTTGCATTTTCATTTTTTTCCACTTGATTTTTATAGGTCTCTCCATCAACAATTTGTACTCTTCCTAGCTGAAAAATAATAGCCGAAAATAGTATAAATACGCAGAAAAATAAGATGTTTAATCGGATAGATATCGATGTCTTCTGCTTCTTTCCTGTTTGCTTTTTCATATATCCTCCATTTTTTAATGAATTTCATTCGGATTACAGTTTTATATACAAATTCACGCATATGTGTTATTCAATCTTTATACAAAGAAAACTAAAAAGTAGCGGTTCATTCAATTAATGAATTGAATAGATAAAAATGGAATCGTTCCTCTATTTACTTAAAGTGAAACTTCCATCAGTGGGCGTTTTCTTCATCCCTTACTGATAGTTAGCCCTCACCAACCGGGCTTTTACGGGCAGTTATTCCCCACCTCTCTTCCTCGTTTCTCTCTGACCCTTAAGGTGGAGGCTTACTACCCGTTAATGCTGGATAAAGAATAAGAGAAACTGCATTCAATCATAAGCAGTTCCCCTTATTTTTTTATTAATATATCTAAAACAAAAATTAGGCTGTTCTTCTATATTACGTGGCCGTCATACCCTATTAATTTTCATTATTTTTTAACAAGTTCAACGTATGAGTAAATAAACGACTATCTCCGGGATCTCCATGTCCTGGTACAATAATATTTATATCGCTGTATTTCTTTTCTACTTTTTTAATTGCCTTTGACCAATTAGATACATATGAACCTGGAGTTTGTACAATCTCTTGCGTATCTAGTGATTTTATTAAACATCCTCCAAATAGGATTTTATACTTTGGTAACCATACTGTTATGTTATCTTGTGTATGTCCTTTTCCTGGATAAAATGTTTCCACGTTTATATCACCAAATCGCATATTATCGCGTTTCTTCAAGTCTCCAAGAGGCTTATCAAAACCTTGTTTCTCTGCTAAATCAGCAGTTAAAGCCGTACTGTGTACCTTGGCACCTTTTTTAGTCAGCGTTTTAATTCCTCCTATACGATCGTCATGAGCATGTGTCACAATTGTTTCTGTGACCTCTTTTGTAGGAAATTGCTTTTTTAGTATTTGAAGTAGTTGATCTGTAAGAGCATCATTCCAAGGTGTATCAATCAGTACTAGTCCTTTAGACGTTTCAAGAATTAAACCATTTGCAGAAATACGTGTTCCATTTACCTCGCCAGTGCTTGTATGCATCCAGACTTTTGGACGCAACTGTGAAATGGATACATCTTTCTCTTGATTTTTATTTTTTATTTGCTCTACTTTTTCTGCAGCTTGTACTGGAAATATTGAACTGGTAAATTGGCTAATCCCTAATATACTTGCGCATAGACCTACTTTTAATATCAGTTTCTTTTTCATTATTATTGCTCCTTTCCTAGCAGCTTACTTCTCTAAAAGCGCTATTACACTTAATAGACAATACAAATGATAAAGTTGTTCCCACATTTACAAAAAAAATAATAAATTTTAATATAGAATAGAATCTGGATAAGGGAGGATTTTATGTTACATAAAAAATCGAAGAGGTGGATAATTTTAACGATTTTTTTCATTTTAGGAGTTGTTTTGATGGTTTTATTCATAACAAGGTTTATTTCGTTTACTATCACAACTTCTGCAGCTGAAAGAGGAAAAATTATTGACCAAAACGGAGTCATACTAGCCACAAATAAACAAATAAAGTCTTTGTATTATGTCTATAATATTGATTGTCCAGCCGATCAAGAAGTAGCGAAGATATCAAGTTTTCTAAATCAGTTTTCATCCAAGTTTAACCATAAAATTTCAGTAAATCACATACATTCACAATTACAAAAATCTTGTAAACATCATGATAAAAATGAAATACGATTACATGCAAACTTAAATGATAAAGAATCCGCATTTATAAACGAAAATAACTTCAAAAATGTAATAGTAAAAAATGAGTTGATACGTGTTTATCCACATCATGAAATTGCTTCACAAGTAATTGGGTATGTTGACTATGAAAAACACAACTCAGATTCTCATTATGTTCCTGTTGGTAAAAATGGAATTGAACTTCAATATGAAAACGATTTAAAAGGAAAACCAGGAAAAACTCTCACTTTTAAAATAAAAAATAAAAAGTTCTTATGGAACATACAAAGTCCTCAAAGAGGAAAAGATATTCAGCTAGCACTAGACTATAAACTTCAACAAAAAACAGAAGAAGCACTTAGGTCCCAAATTCTGAAAACACCTGATGCTACTGCTGGTTATGCTGTAGTGATAGATGTTAAAACAGGAGAAATATTAACTATGGCTAACTCGCCAGTTTTTGATCCAAATGTATTCAATACACCTTTATCATTGTCTGAAAAAGAAAACATCCAATTACTTGCTCAAAATAAAACAATCCAAAAATTAAAGTATGGTGATTCCTATATAAATATGGCATCAACTATAAAACCGCTTACTATATTAATTGGGTTAAACGAAAAGCTTTTTCAGCCTGAAGATACGTATTTAGATAAGGGTCGCCTTCAGTATAATAATCAAAATAACATCACCAATGCCGCTGGAACTCCAACTGGTGAAATTACACCGAGTCAAGCTATCATTAATTCATCAAATACATTTATGACAGCAAAAGTAGCAATTCCATTATTCAATAAAAATAATGGAAATTTAGAAAAAGTAGCAACCTTGTGGACGAATTATTTAAAACAATTCGGTCTTCGCTCGAAAACTGGAGTTGATTTACCCTTTGAAGAAAAAGGACAATATAAGTTACATGCATCTAGTAATTTTGAAAGTGGGATTTCTGCTTTATTGAATGCTTCTTGGGGCGCAAATGAAGTGCACACTACTCTCCAACTTGCTCAATATGCAGCTGCTCTTGCAAACAAAGGAGACAAATACAAACCTCAAATCGTGAACGCTATCATGGAAAACGGTGATAAAAGAACAAAAGAATTTAAACCAATTTTAGAAAGTTCAAATCGTTATCCTTCAAGTTTCTGGAATGTTTTACAAAGTGGAATGAGTCAAAATATACAAGAAATTAAAAATTTACCCTTTGACGTTGCTGGTAAAACTGGAATAACAGGTTCGCCAAACGAACAAAAAAAAGTTATAAACCATTCTCTGTTTATTTCATATGCTCCGACTAAAAATCCGCATATTGCTATTTCTGTCATTATTCCTGGTGGTAATTCTGAAACAAATAGTGCAGCTCTTGTTGCAGCGGAAATTTTAAAGGCTTGGGATACTCTTCAAAAAGAGAATAAAAAATAAAGAAAAAGGTTCAATAAAGTGAACCTTTTTCTTTTACCATATAGAATCTATACTCTTTATTTTCCACATACCATCATTTTGTTTTTCAAAAATGAAAGAATACTGGATATCTATTGAGACATGGTCTTCTTTTACATAACCGGTATAACCATTCATTGTAGTTATTTTTATATATCCATCATTATTCACTTTCTCCGGAATCCATGCTTTTACAGTTTCGTTAGATACCCGATATAAAACGCGTGAATCAGGTTTTGGTTGAGTTAAAATTTTTGTTTCTTCCCCAACAACAGTAGCATATAAATAACGTTCCTGCTTCGTTTGGTTACTTTCTGCCAATCCACTAGGTATTTTATATAATGTTTTCGTATCATTCACAAATTCTCCCCCCATTGCAAGAGCTACCTGTAAATCATGAAAAATATCATCATCAAACTTCCATTCATTTTTACTATACTTTTCTCCCTTAAAAATAAATTCTTCATCCAATACTCTATATAAATCGTTCTTATTTTTTAAGCTTGTGTTTTGATTTAATTCATCCATAAATTGTTTTAGTAATTGATCTTGATTAGATTCATCTTTCATCTTAACTTCAATTTGAGTGCTACTTTGCACAGGCGGTTCATTTTTTCCAAACCAGAATTGTTGAAAGTTAAACAGCACAGCCGTAAAAACTAGAACAGCTGCAACAGTGAATGTCTTTATACGAAATGGCCTTCTAATTTTAGGAGAACCTTCCTCCCTATTTTGGTATATGGATTGTTTTATCTTATAAATCAATTCCTCTTCGTCTTGAGGCTGTTTCATAGGCCCACCTTTTAATTCTTTATACCAATCCGGCTTTCTATCATTGTTCATAATTCATCCTCCGATAATATTTTTGAAACTCGTGCACGAGCGCGATGTAGCCTAGATTTCACAGTTCCAATAGACACGCCTAATGTTTCAGCAATTTCATCATAAGATAATTCATATTTTGCATCTAGTATTAATACTTCACGATGTTTTTGGGGCAAATTTAATACGATGCCCCAAACTTCATTCATAGTTTCTTTTTGTAAAAATTGTTTTTCTGCTGACGGATATTCCTTATCATTTCGAAAGAAACTTACTAAAGAAATCCTCTTAAAATAGGAGGACTTCAAATAATTTAAAGCTGTATTCCTTGTAATTTTTAATAACCACGTTTTAACAGAGGACTCATTTCGAAATGAGCTCCATTTTTTAAATACTTTTATAAACACCTCTTGCGTTATATCATCTGATAAATGGGTATCTTTTGTAATAATGAATGAATAATTCCATACGTCTTGCCAATGTTCTCTTATAACATTATCAATTTCATCATGATTGCAATTTTCAATAACCTTATGTTCCATCTCAACACCTCAAGCTTATTTGCATAAGCATAAACACCTTTCCTCATGTTTTATATTTGACTCCTTTATATAGACAAGACAAAAGTTTCTTTTGTTCCATTTTCTATTAAAAATCATACTTAAGAGTTCTATCACCGAAATTCCAAGATACTTGTATGCAATCTTTTAACATTTGACATACGAATTGCTTCTCTTTTTCAAGTGCTCACATATCCAATTCCTTGTATAGAATCTACCATTGACGTGCAACAAGTTGTATCATTTGGAAATATGTACATTCACCCTATATGTGGATAGAATTATCATTTCATGTCTATTTAGCTTAACCTTACTTTTCAAAAATACTGGCGATACCTATCACCAGCAAGATAAGATTGAGTCTCCAAAGGACTTTCTCTCATGTTGTTTACATGTTTAATATTATTCGTGTTTGTTTAAGCATTTACACATACCAATTAAATAAAAAAGTACACCACTACATATCGTGTGATGTACTTTTTTCATATATTATAAACAAGACATTGATATAAAAAAACTTTATGACACTTCCATGTCTTATATTTTACAAAATGTATTTCCTTTTTTGATTAAGATTGCTGATAAGCTGATTTTGATGATTTCACATAATAAACCGCATGCTCAGATTTCAAAATATGATCTGGTTTTGGTTTCCCGCGACTTTCTCTATGTCCAGCTAGATGCTCTTCACTTGTCTCCCAGTTTTTCCATGCATCTTCAGATTCCCAACGAATCATTACAACGACTTCTTCGTCCCCTCTTCTCACCTTTTTAACAAGAACACTTAAGTCGATAAACCCTTCAAATTTTTCAATAATACCTTCCCCAGAAAAACGCTGAACAACAAGATCTGAAGTTCCTTCTTTAACTGTAATTGTTTTCGTTTCGATAAACATATATCCCACTCCCTTTATTTGCAAATAACACTCGTATTCCTTTATTATAATTGATTATGATAATTATTTTCAATTAAAACATTTCATTTAAATTATACAACAAGGCTATTAAGCTGATTTTTCTCGAATAGATTCATCGAGAAATTTAAAATACGGGAGTAGCATTCCAGCTAAAGAAGTTACACATATGATAGATCCAATTAGTACATATAACGCCCTCACTCCCCATACCTCACTCAATACTCCTCCAACTAAAACACCTAGTGGCATCGCACCTCTTATTAAAAATAAGCGTACCGAAAATACCTTCCCCATCCTATCATTTGGTACAATTTGTTGACATATTGTCGTGTTATGGACATTAAAAAATGCCATGCATACGCCCGCTACAACTTCAATCATAACTGCTAAAATGATGCTATGATTTAGGCTTAGTGAAATATATGTGATTCCTCCTATCAATAGCGCCCCAAGCATGAGAAGACGCCGACTATGGTACTGCACTTTCCCAACAAGTATAGAGCCAATTACATACCCAAGGGGAAAACCTGCCATAAAATATCCATAATCAGCATAACTTGCTGAGAGTTCATCTATTATATATGGAAGATTAATAACCATCGTCACACCGACTCCAAATTGAACAAATGTGAGAAAAACACCTAACCAAACGATAATGGGTTGTTTAAAATAATAGGTGAATCCCTCAATAGATTGTTTTAGCCAACTTTTACGAATTGTTTGAGCTACTCTATGTTCCTGTATAAATAATAGTAAAGTACCACTTATAAATAGAAATAAACAAACGAAAAATAATGTTAGCTTTACTCCTATAAACTCAATAACAATTCCCCCTAATACAGGGGCTAAAAACATCACAAGACGAACCATTCCATCGATATAAGCATTCGCTGTTTGTAGTTCTTCCTTAGATACAATTGTCGGTGTAATTGCTTGATTGGCTGGTACGTAAAATGGAGTGATTAAGCCTACAATTATTTGTACAATAAAAATATGCCATGTTTCTATATTTCCAATGATTATCATACATAGAGGGAGTAAAAAAGCTAGCCCACGTGTCCACTGAGATACAATCATAATCCATTTCCGGATCCACTTATCAATGAAAGGACCAATGACAAGCTGTAAAAGAAGCGATGGGATAAAGTAAAGTAGCCACATACTTCCTAAGGCCATTTTCGAGCCCGTTAATTGATAAATAAGAATGGAATTACATAGGGTACCAAATGCACCGCCTAATTCAGAAATCGCGCTACCAATCCACATAAAGAAAAACGATCGATTTTTTAAAATATTTCTCCCCATTTTGCACCAACTTTTCTTTTTAGTTCTCCTCCTATTGTGCATATTCTATAAAAGTAAAATTATTTTATCTTTTACCTTTGGATGTACAAATTCATAATTAATGATTTAAATAGAATTCCAACTCTTTCGATATAGCCTCTAATGCTTTCTTTTTCAAAATATACTTTGCATCTTGAATATCAACTAACTTCGCAGATCTTAAAATTTTCAAATGATGATGAATTGTTGACTTCCCAAGATTTAATTGTTCCGTTATCTCCTGCAATGTACGATCTTTTTCAAATAACAATTTTACAATTCTCAATCTTGCTTCATCACCTAAAGCCTTATGTTTATGAACTAAAAAATAACTTGGCTGATATGGATCTTCTGGATGTATACTTTCATTTGCGATTGGATAATGAAATATTTTTGTATCTTCTATATCTGCTTCGATATTCCAAGGTCGATACGTGTATTGCGGGATAAGAAGGACATGATGTACACTTGGCTCTGGAGAATAGGTAACACCGCCTGTTGCCCATTCAACAAATTCTTCGGCCTTCATCTTTTCGTTCATTTTACATTTCGTTTCATAGTCTTGTTTTAGTATAAGTGATAGCTTTTCTGCTTCCGGTTCAATAATAGCTTCATACCAGCCTGTCATCACTGCAATGAAATGCTCTTTAAGCATTTTTATATCCACTTTACAGATGAAATCAATATAAGCAGGGAAAAATGGATTGCTACTTGTTATCTCTTTTAATTCCTGTACTGCCTTCATCTCTCCATTTGCTGCCTTCTTTCTTTTTTCTTGGTATGTATAGCCGATAAATGGAATGCATATATACTTTAAATCTTCTTCTGATAACGTGGTTACATACTGGATAAACTCAGGTAAATTCGTAAAATCTTCTTGATATAATAGTTGTAACAACGCTTTCCACGTGTTATGTTTCTCCACAAAATGTAAATGCTCTATCATTTCCGTTGATAATGACTGTCTTATCTCTTCCCACTCACTTTGAGATTTTTCTAACGTATCAATCAGCCTTTTATGAGTGATCGCCGCAATTCCAAGTGCACATTCGAAAAGTATCGAATACTTTACTTGAACGTTATATGTTTCTCGTTTTCTACTTGTTAAATGTAAGACTTCCATTGTATCCCTCCTTATTTTGTTATTATTTTAAATTCTATAAATATCGAATTTATCCTTTTGTATTTTTAGAATTTTAAACTTTTCAAAAAAGACTCGTAAATAAACATATTGCACATTATATAAAGTGAAACTTTAATCAGTGGGGGTTTTCTTCATCCCCCACTGATTATTAGTTGAACGAATCGGGCTTTTACGGACAGTTCATCTCCCACCTAACTTCTTTGCTTTCGCTGAATTTTGAGGTGGGAGTGTTACTGTCCGTTAATGCGGGATAAAACCAAGAAAAGAATAGATAAGGCAAAAACATTTATGCCCTATCTATCCTTTGTTGCACTACATAGTTAATTTATAATATAATAGAAATACAATAATTCGGAACATTTCCACTAAAATGATATGTTTTTCAGGATGGAAAGGACATACAGAATATGAATAAAAACTTAACAAAAATTACAATAACAAGTGGTCTCATTCTTATTCTCTATCATTTTTTTCAATGGTATTTAGTAGAATTTCTTACGCCATTTGCTATGCCGTTTTTATCGATAGCAATTCACGGATGGTTTTTCGTAATGTTAATCCTTACGATTATACATGTTATCAAATATAAAAGTTGGAAACCTTTTATTATTCAAATAACGATAATAGTTATTTGGCTATGTACACCATTTACACTAATCTATCTAAAACTAGATTTTATATTCTACAAAGAAAACCGTAAAGAAGTTGTAGAACTTATAAATCGCAAAGAGTTAACTCCTAATATTAATCATGATAGTAGACAAATTCATTTACCTGAACGATTTGCAGCTACTTCAAAAGGCGGTGGAGATGTACTTATACAGCATAATAAAAATGGTACCTTAGTTTTCTTCTTTACTTATCGTGGTATATTAGATAACTTTTCAGGGTTTATTTACACACCAAATGATATAAAACCAAACAAAAATGATTTTAATAGCGAATATAAAGAAATCACAAAAATCGAGAAAAATTGGTATTATGTCACGTCGTATTAAAAATGATACAAATATTAGAAATACAAAAAGCTAGCATTTTGCTAGCTTTTTAAGCGTCAAATATTCCCCACCTACTATTTGTAAATAACCCATGAGATAATCTCCTTACATACTACATGTGGAGGTTTTTTTATGAAAAGACACCTATTAAAGAAAGAATGGGAAACTTATATTCAAGACTATAAAAACATAAGGTATCATTTTCATATTTTCTTTAATGGTCGACTTAACAATTAAATCTTGACCTACTATCAAACATGGATACTTTAAAGAATTATTCTTCATGTAAATATGATTCTTGTTTTTTAATATGATTTTTGCATTATAAACAGAAGCTTCTATACATTCTTCTTCATTACGATTATTAAAAGTATCACTTGCATGATCCGTAATAATTATTTTTATTTTTGTGTTAAAGGTAATCACGCGCCTTTCTTTCAATTTCCTCAACCAATTTAATTGATAGGTCATAATTAAAATCATCTATAACCTTACTCATGGCCATTACAAATGGTACAATTCCCTGCTCCTTAATAAAGTTTTCAATTCTCTTCTCAGTATCCTTTGAAATAATACCAACTCTTTGTGCAATTCTATCTTTAATCTCTTGTATATCTGTTTTATCGTGTATTTCTTCTGAGTATTTTCGTTCTAATTTTAAATGTAGGGTTGAGAATGACAGACTTTCATGAGTAACATCAATTATTTTAACGTCTTCAATTATATCTCCAATTTGCAAAAAATCCTCAATACGTTTAACAAACATGTTTTGCAACTTTTTTATATGCAATAAACCTCTACCCTTGTTTTCATCCTGGATCTGTACAAAAACACCATATTTCACTACATTTTCTACCTTTACTGTAACGATCGTATTTTTCTTATACAATTCATTGTACGGTTTGTGCAACATAGTTGTTTCATTTATATACCTAGCAATATTTTTATCTAGCGCACTCTCATTTGACACATATCCTCACTCCTTTATTGGACCTATAGATACATATTTATTATCATTTTTTTCTACACTTCTTTTTAATCCTTTAAAAGGATACTTAATTAATAATGGGTAACTGTTACCAATTGTGCAAATTCCTCTTCTTCATATACCAAGATTTTATAGGTAATAAACAAATAAGAAACAAAGTTGATATAAAAAAATTACGTAATTCCACACTTCTATAAAAATGTTTTAAAAAATACTACCTCCAATTTGGAGATAGTATTTTTTATTATTCTTGAAAACGAAAGATAGCTTTTCATTCTCCTGCTTGTCTAAATTTCCTTCTTTAAATGAGTTTAGATTATACTTCTTTTCAAAATAACAAATAAAATATTATACAAATTGTAGTTACTATTATTGTTTTATTAAATTTATATAACGGAGAATTTTATTTTTCTCTAATGGAATATGACCCGAACGTTTATCAAAATACAAATCTATTTTTACTGGGTTTACATGGTAATTTTCATCTATTTGTTGTAATCCATCAACAAAGGGCTCTAGATGATTCTTCATATCAAATTCTGCGGCTATATTTTGTAAATAATAAATGCGTGGTACATGTTTTATTTGATTATAAAATGCTATAACATTTATTCTTTCAGCAAATAAGTGGTTAATCTCCTCCAAAGACAGATTGGGATAAGAAATATTAAATACCTGTTTGAGGGGATCTATATACCAGTTTGTTAAGATGGTTTGAGGATTATTTACTAATGCACAGGACTCTTTTATATACCCTGCTAATATTAAAGACATGAAGCCCCCTCCGGAGCTTCCGTAAAACAGTATATTTTCATTTGCTACATTCAGCTTTTGTATTAATTTCTCTAAAATGATGGCTATTTCTTTCAAGTAGAATCGCTCAATAGTTCCTTGTCCCCATCCTAAATTAATATTACCTAAATAAAGAGTAGGATCATTATAAAAAATTAAAGAATCATCGAATTCTTCCATCCATGTGTACCTCTGAAAGATAGGTGGATGCTGATTTTCACTTGCCCCCGATCCTAATATAATGACATTTGGTGACTTTTGTTTAATACGAATTAAAAATTCATAACTTACTTCATCCCATTGAACATTTAAAAGAAATGGTTCTGATGTAATAATAGACATTTCTTCAATTTGGTTGAATCTAATATCTATCCTCTTAAATTGCTTAAGCGATTTAACCACCTCCTATGATTTAATTCCTTCCATATTTTTATTGGGTTTTATCTTATTTATATATCCAATTGTTTCATTTTTCCCGACAGCTGCATGACCTGCCTTTTTGTCATAATATAAATCTATTTGAATTGTATTTACAGCTAGATTTTCATCCATCTCTTTCAATTGAGAAATAAAAGGCATTAAATGATTCTTTACATCAAACTCGAACGCAACATTTTGTAAAAAATATATATTTGGTACATATTTAATTTTTTTATAAAAATCTATAACATTAATTCGGTACCCAAAATGTTTTTCAATGTACTCCCTAGAATAACCTGGGTAAGACAAGCTAAACACTTGATTTACTGGTACCGGTATCCAATTAGTTAAAATTGTTTGTGGATTATTAACTAACGCTGTCGAGCCTTTTACATATCCTGCTAGTATTAAAGACATGAAGCCCCCACCTGAGCTCCCGTAAAATAATACATTTTTCTGATTGAATTTTAATTTTTTAAATATTTTCATTAGTATTATTGCAATATCCTTTAGGTAGAATCTATCTATCGTCCCCTGTCCCCAACCTAAAGATATTTCTCCAAGATATAAAGTTGGATCATTATAATAAATCACAGTATCTTCAAACTCTACCATCCAAGAATGCCTGTGAAAAATGGGTGGACCAATTGATTCTTCTTGAAATCCTCCTGCTCCTGAACCAAATACAAGAACATTAGAAGCATTGGGTTTAATTCGAATTAAAAATTCATAACACACATTATTCCATTCGATATGCAATATAAAGGGCTCTATCCTATTCAGTGAGATTTTATCTAATTCATCATATGAAATTTTTATTTTTTTATATTGACTTAGCAACAATATCCACCTCTCCAAATTTGTCTAATTTATTCTTTTTGAACTTGAAATAAATGCGAAAATCCCTCAAGATGGTCACCCAAAATAAGTGAAGTGGTTGGTGTAACACTGGGACACAATAATGTTTCCCAACCAACATCATTATGAAGTTTACGTTTAATAAATAAGTACCATTTTCATACTTATAGATATATAAATAATATTCCCCTGGTTTTCCCACATATTTCCCTCTTATGACATTACCATCATTTTGTCCATATGCTACGTAGTTTCGTAGATTCAATCCTTTCAAACAGTATTTACTTATACACTTGCTTTCTTCATAATTCCGCGTGTATCTATAATATGATTTATTGATTTTAGAATTTCCCAATCAATAGTGGAATGATCGGTTAAAATTAATACAGAATCCGCTTGTTTTACTGTTATCTCTTCCAAAGGAATCGAATGATAAATTCTGTTCCCGATTTTCACATTAGAAATATACGGGTCGTGATATTGGATACTAAACCCTTCTTCCACTAAAAGTTGCATAATTTTAAGAGCAGGAGATTCCCTCAAATCATTTACATCCTTCTTATAAGCAATTCCAACAACTAAAATATTTCCTGAAGGTTTGGTTGCTTCTTTTACTTGCTTTACAACTTCTATTGGCATCTCTTCATTAATTAAATGAGCTGCTTCAATTAATTGACTTTTTAAACCATATTGTTTCATTTTCCATTGAAAATAAATTGGGTCGACAGGGATACAATGTCCACCGATTCCTGGCCCTGGCCAATATGGGGTATACCCAAATGGTTTCGTTGCTGCTGCTTCTAACACTTCATAAAAATCAATGTTTGTTTTTTTGCATAATATATTTAATTCATTTACTAAAGAAATATTAACTAAACGCTGAATATTTTCAAAAAGCTTACACATCTCAGCAACCTTTGGTGAACTAACAGGGACAATCGTATCAAAGACGGAGCTATATAATTGTTGCACTTTTTGCTTACACATCTCCGTTTGACCACTAATGACTTTTGGAATAGATTGTACTGTGTACTGTTGATTGGATGGATCAATTCGTTCAGGAGAGTATCCAATGTAGAAGTCTTTTCCAACCTTATTACCTGTTTCAGCAATGATTGGAATTATCGCTTCTTCTAATGTACCTGGATAGGTGGAACTTTCAAAAATGAAGGTTTGTCCTTTTTGAAGATTTTGCTTAATATAGTGTGATACAGATAAAAGCGCACTTAAATCAGGTTCATTTCTTGAATCAAGAGGAGTTGGAACGGTTACAATCACATAATTACTATTTTGAAAATCTTTTATCCCTTCACTAGGAGTGTGTACAATCAGTTTTTTATTTTCTAATAATTGCTGCAATTCTATTGAAGAGACATCTGAAATATAACTCTCCCCTTTTTTGAGCATTTCAATTTTTTTTTTATCTTTATCAAGTCCGATTATCATATATCCTCGTTTGGCAAAATGGATTGCTAAAGGGAGCCCTACATAACCTAACCCAATAATTGTGATGATACTTCGATCATTCATTTTTATTCCCGTCTTCCTTTCTCAAATAATATTTTATTTTTTTGTATTCTTCATAGATTATACAAGTGTCAAATTAATAGAGGCTGTTCAAAAGCAATAAACTGGGAATATACCTTGATTTTATCCGAATCTCTCCCTATACAAACCTTTGTCTATTCGCTGCAACTATTTGTGAAATTTGCTTACATAGATATTAATTTATTGTTTGTATTAATCTTTTGAATCAGCCTCTGATTTCCTTACATATACATCTAATTCATGTTCAATAAAGATGCCCTATTTAAGAAGTATGAAAAGAAAGGCTTGTTAATAGGGTAGAAACACTTAGATCATCATTTAATGTGATAGAGAAACATGCGACTAATGGTAACGTAATTACAATTGCTCCATCAGGCGTTATTTCAATGGTAGGGCTTGTCCCACATACATCACCACAATTCACATTTGTTACTACACCATTTCCTGGAGTAATTACAATCTTAAGACATATATTAAAACAAAGATTGTTCGTAGTACACGCCATATCTATTCCCCCCTTTCTAATTAATACAATATGCATTAGCCAAAAGGAGGGAACGGTATATGCGGATATTAAGTTGCGGAGATTCTTTAATTCATTCAAAAACTATTATTCAGCCTAAATATCTATTCCTATTTAAATAACCCTAACCATCTATCTTAATATTACATAAACTATGTATATCGAAGGATAATATTAAAATTTAATAAGGAGCATGAATATGAACAAAAAAACTGTTTCGATTATTATTCCTGTTTACAATGAGGAAAAAACATTATCTAGTGTTTTAGAATCATGTCAACAATTGAATCCTATGGAAATTATTGCTGTTGCTAACGGATGTACAGATCGTTCTATAGAGATTGCTAAAAATCATAATTGTAAAGTCCTTATATATAAAGAACGATTAGGGCACAATGTTGGCCGAGCTATAGGAGCGAAAGAAGCAAAAGGCGACATCTTACTATTCATCGATGCCGATTTTACTATTTCTTCTTCCACATTAAATCAATTTCTTGAACCTTTAGTAGAAGGAACTGCAGATGTTGTATTAAATAACTTAGATTATATTTTTAAAAAAGTGTACCCTCCTCACTCAATCACAATTTGGAAACAAGTTATGAATCACTTCTTACATTGTCCTAATTTAAATTCAGATTCACTTGTTGCTGTGCCTCATGCTATGACAAAGGAAGTCATCAAAAAAATTCATTCTGATAGTTTAAAAAATCCGATTTATGCACAATTAAAAATTATTCAACATCAATTCCGCATCTCTCGTCATATGTCAATTGATGTAGTAACTATTAATCGAGTTCACCCCAAACAACATAAAAATACCCCTACAACTCTTTCCATTAGTGAAAAAAGAATTATCGGGAATCATATTGAAACAATTGCAGATTGGATACATGAGACTAACGACTCAAGGCTAAATTATTCTGATGAAAATAGAAGAAGAGATATCATTGAGAATTTAAAATCAAACAAACTAGAACCTATGCCGAAAATCATTACTGGTTGGGGAAAGCACTCTAATATTTATGCAGGAAAACAATTATCAGTTATCATCCCTGCCTATAATGAAGATAGAACGATTGAAGCCGTAATTCAGGAGGTACGAAAACTAGAACCCTTAGAAATCATCGTAGTAGTTAATGGAACGACAGATCATACAGAAGAAATTGTAAAAAAGAGCGGAGCAACTGTCATTGTTTATGATGAAAAACTTGGAAATGATACAGGACGGGCTATAGGGGCATATTTCGCAAAAGGTGATATTTTACTTTTTATTGATGGTGATATTATTATTCCTTCGCAAGATCTACTACCATTTGTCCACGCGATTCAAAATGGTACAGACCTAGCATTAAATAATTTAGAATATCTTATGAAACGTGCTCCAGTCTATATTGTGACAGCCTGTAAATATGCTGTTAACCTGGCATGTGACCGAAAAGATTTAGGGGTTGGTTCACCAGTTGCAATCCCTCATGCTTTTAGCCGAAAATGTATTGATGAAATTGGATTTGATGTACTTGTTTCCCCCGTCATTGCGCAAGTAAAAACAATTCTATCGGGTTTAAACATTCAAAATGTCCATTCTGTTGAGGTAGATAAAATGAATCGTATACGACCAGAAAAACATTTCGCTAAAAAAGGAGAACTTTCTTCAGCAACAAAACAAATTATCGGCGACCATATAGAAGGTATCTCTTACCTAATCAAACAGAAAGGAAAAAGAGGATTATTTTAGCTAACAACAATTTAAATTGGTCTATGTATGTTCATTCACGTGCAAAAAGAAAGAATTAAAATAATAGACTCTTTAAGAGGCTTTAGTTTATTAGGAATTTTATTAGCTAATGCTGTGATTTATGGTTATGGTCTTTTAGATAAGAGCGATTTAACCAATGATAAAAGTAAACGTAAAGTAACTCCAAAATATACAATAAAAATTGATTTTGGAGTTGCTTTTTGTTTACGCTAATACACATTCGTCATAAATTAAACTAATATGCAATTGCTTTAAAGGCTCTATTTGGTTTTGTTCAAGGTACAAAACCAAGTCATTATAAAGCTGTTGTCCATACTCATCGACAGAACGTTCTAATGAGAAGCCACCTGCTAAACTTGTCCACCATACTTCAAAGCCACGAACAATTTCCTTAAATGATTCTTCATTAAACAGATCTGCTTCAAATAGCTACTACTGCCCGTTAATGCGGGATAAAAAAATAGAAAAATCATTTATACCTGCATATGGTACTTGATTCTTGATTTTGTCTTCTAAGCTATGTAAGGTGTATTCTTGCCATTCTTCTAAATTATTCATATCCCATTTTTGTATGAATAATTGATACAAATAAATCTCTCTTATTTTTAAGAAAATAGGAATTTGTATAATTATATCCTTATGAAGCATATTTTCTGTTTTATATCCTGCAAAAAAATTACTCATAAATATATCACAAAAAGAATGTGTATTGCCATTAAAGGAGCTATGTTGCCAATAAGCATGATAGAAAGCTACTGCAATATCTTGAGCATACCAATTAAATGCACAGTCATCAAAGTCAATTGTAGTTATACGACCTTCCTCATTAATAATTAAGTTTCCTTGATGATAGTCATTATGAATAAGTCCGAAAGTATCAGGAGTAATAATATATGAAGTTAGATTGTGTACCAACTTTTCATATTTCTCCTTAATCCATGGATCTAACTTTCTTCTAATATCAAAGACATCAGGACTTTCCACTTTCCATTCAGGACGTTGTATTGTTTGTAATTTAAAACCTTTGGATAGTGCATGCATTCTCCCTAAATTTTTACCGAGTTTTTTAAAAATCTTTTCATTCCAGTGGGATTTATTTGTAACATCAATTTGATCACCCTTAATAAATTCAAAATATGTTTTAACCCGTTCGTCCTCACACTCTAAAGGAATTACTGACTTAGGTACATGTACACCTTTTTCATATAAAAAGTTCATCCACTCTATTTCTTGTAAAACCATCTCCTTTGTTTTACTCTTATCAGAAATTCTAACTACCCTTTCTTTCTCTTTAATATAAAAAACGTCGTTATTAAATCCTCCATTCAACCTAACACGATTTTCTAGCATCCTGCTTTCCCCTTACACTCTCAATTTACAAGAACACTTTTATTTAAACGGTAGCATTGTAACTTCTTTGTCTCTTCATTTACTAACCTGCATCGTTAGTTTAATAGCACAACTTCTAAAATAAACCTATTTTTAAAAATGAATGTTTAGAAAAATTTCGTTTTACATACATTTCAAAATCTTAGACATATAATAACTATCAACTAAGTTTCCATCAATAATACAAGAAGCTTTTTTTATTCCCTCAATCTCATAACCTAGTTTTTTATATAAAGAAATTGCTGATGTATTATTTATCCTTACCGTCAACTCTAATCTAATTACATCAATCGCTTTTGCCCAATTTTCAAGTTCTTTAAATAACTGGGTTCCAATTCCTTTTCCGTTATTTTCATTTGTTACACCAGCAACAATATAAACACTATGTCTAGTTCTTTTTGGTTTACTACCAATTGCCATCAAATATCCTACTAATTTACCTTCAATCTCAGCAACAAAAATAGCTGAATTTGAAGATTGAGTTATTTTTTTGATCGTATTTTGTTGCTGTTCTATAGTAGTAGTTCTTTCCCCTTCCTCAAATAACATAAATTCCGTTTCTTCATCAATCTTTTTACATAATTCTAAAAAGGGTTCTGCATCTTTTTCCATAATCAATCGAATCATGTTATATAAACCTCACTTTAACTAATTTGCCATAGCAATAAATAATTCGACATATTTAATCCTTATTTATAGGTAGAAAAACAAAAAACACTAGAATTAACCTAATGTTTTTTGTTACTTTAAAAATTCTAATCCTCCAAAACGAAAGAACTAACATTCTTAAGCTGAAAATGCACTAAATTCTCATTCCTAGGTTGATAAACATTGTCTCTATCCCTTTAAAACTAGATCAGCATTTTGCTGCGGACTTTCCACTTTCAAGTAAAAATCCTCGGCTTTCCAATATCTATGTTCAAACTTTAGGAGATTCTTTTGTGTTTCTTCATTTTCACGAAGAAACCTTTGTTCCCTTGGGTAATCCAAATACACCATATAATCAAAGTATTCTCGCCACTCTTTACGCTGAAGAAACACTCCTTCAATTACGATCACACAAGGATTAGGTATGATTACCTCTCTCATTTCACAGAAATCCGTTTGATGATCATAGAACGGAAGGTTTAGCTGATTTTCCAACCTTAATTTATGAAACAAATGCTGTTGCAACCATTCAACATCCCATTGTAGTTGATAATACTCATACCATTCTTCATGTTTCGTATTATAGCGCTTGCTACGCTCCACAATATGATCATCAATATGAAAAATATGAAATGGAATATCTTTTTGTTTCAATTCGTCTTCTAGCTGCTTGACTAATGTTGTTTTTCCCGAACGACTCAGACCATCTATACCTAGAATAAAACGATTACTTGTATTTTCAGCAATCACTTTTACTAATTCGTTTGAATTCATTATCTTTTCCACTCTTCTTCTAATAATGAATAGATTACAGTATCATGAGCTACACCATTTTGAATCATATATTTTCGAAGTAATCCTTCTTCTTGAAATCCAGCCTTTTTCAGTAATCGATGTGAAGCTTCATTTTCTGTATAAACAACTGCTGCAATCCTTATTAGCTGCAATATTTCAAATCCATATGTAAGAATTGCCTGTAAAGCCTCAGATGCATACCCTTTTCCCCAATATGTATCATCTAATTCATAGCCAATTTCGGCTCTCTTATGATTTGGATTGATTAAATGAAATCCGCATGTACCAATTAATTGATTTGTTCCTTTTAGCTCTATCCCCCAGCGTAAAACATTTCCCTCTTCATACCTTTTTCTAAAAGTTTGAATCGTATTTTTCACTTGTTCCATATTTTGAAAAGAGTCCATACCAAAGTAACGGATAACAGACTCCTTCTCAAAATAATAAAACATTGTTTCAGCGTCTAATA
Source organism: Bacillus sp. FSL K6-0042 (assembly GCF_038006685.1). NCBI lineage: Bacteria > Bacillati > Bacillota > Bacilli > Caryophanales > Bacillaceae > Bacillus > Bacillus sp. FSL K6-0042. The sequence continues at coordinate 388,119 of NZ_JBBOVS010000001.1, read as the reverse complement.
ATGTTAATTCCCGTAATTTTAAACGCTCAGTTTCTAAGATTGGAAATCCCATTCTCTTTTCTCCCTCTACTCTAATGAGTTACAAATTTCTATGTAATTACCATCTGGATCAGACACATAAGCAATGGTTTGCCCCCATGGTTTCGTTATTGGCTCCACTAATACCTTTACACCTTTTTCTCTTAATCCCGAAATCGTTTCGTTAACATCCTCCACAACAAATCCAATTTCAAAATTAGAGGATTCTGATTCACCCTTTGGAATTGATAATCCCGTTAACTCTCGTACATCCTCTCTACTATTCATCGCTAAAATTGTTGCTCCGGTATCAAACTCAATGTATGTACCATGTTCGCCTTTTATCGGTAAGCATAAAAGATTTTTATAAAACCGAAGACATTCTTCATATCGCTCCACATATAAAATGACATATTTCATTTTTAAGTTCATTGTAATCCCCCTTTCAAATTCTCTTCTAAAAATTCGACAAAGGACGTAGAAAACCTTGTTTATATGACAGTATTCATAATTATAAACAAAAAAAAGAAGACCGATTTCTCGGTCTCAAACATATTGGCATAAAACAGGAGATTGGTTTGGACATAACCAGTTCATACTTTTATTGTATTTTATCTTTTCTGAATTTTAAATATAATAATCGACGATTTATGTTGAGAAACTTTTTTTACAAGGATGGTTAAATATAACTGCTTGTACATCAATAACTTTTGCTTTTGAATAAATTTCTTCATATAAAGAGATGCTAAAAATGGAGGTGTATACATATGGAACCAATGCTTTGCCCAAGTTGTAAAACAAATCGCACTCGCTTTAATATTCTTGAGCAGCAAATAAAACCAGTAAAGTTAAATCCACAAACTGGTCAAATTGAAGAAGAATATACAAACGAAACAATGAATGCTTTTCATATGGCATATCAAGGACCTTCCTATCGTGTCCAATGTGCAGTATGCGGGCTTGTTGAAAACCCAGAACAATTTATTAAACCTGCGCAAAACCAATCATTCTAACACTTGGAAACTTGATTCATATTTCCTAATCCAAAAGGTAACATAAAATCCCTCATTACCTTTTGGATTATCTATCAATTACTCGCTTTTAATCGACCTACTCATCTCTTCATAATGTTTTTTTATTTTTTCTTGGAATTGACTATATGCCATTTCCACTTGTTTCTCCTGCTTCTTAGTTAAATCGTTTATCCTTTTCTCTATTTCATCAGCTAACTGTTGACTCATTTTTTCGTCTTTATATAGGATTGTAACTGTATACTTCATAGCAATCTGAACGCTTCTTATATTTTCTTTCGTTTTCCGTTCATATTCATCAAGTTTCATTTTATCACTGATGCTAGCCATATTTAAATCTACTTGAGCTCCACCAGCCTTTAATCTACGACTCGTAATATCTTTTCCTGTTTCTTCAAACTGATCTTGTAACTCTTTTGCATTATTTGCTAGTACGTATTTCCCCTTACTTACTTCCGCGATCTCTTTGAGCTGTTTTTCCGCTTCATGATCTACTTGAAATCCAATAATATTCATAATAGGTTTTATGTTTGAATTTGAAATTTTTTTTGCCTCTTCAACCGGGTTTCCTCCACATGTTTCTACTCCATCACTTACAACATACATTATATTTTTATCGTCTGTTTTTGCAGATTGAAACGTTTCTGTCGATTTTTTAATTGCTTCAGCAAGCGGTGTCCATCCTACGGGTTGAAACCCATCTAATGATTGACGAAACGTCGTTTGATCATACTTTTGTAATGTATATACATTTTCAATCGCTCCGCATGAAGCCGCTTTATCCTTTTCCTCATTTGATCCTTTATGTCCATATACTCGTAACGAAACATTAACTGTCTCTGGTAAACCGGAAACAAACTGCTGAATTGCCTCTTTTGCAATATCCATCTTCATTTTCCCATCAACTTTACCAGCCATACTACCACTAGCATCTAATAGTATTTCAATGTTATAGTTTCCACTATTCTCTTTATTTTCTTGCTCCCCCTTCGTACCAGTACTGCTCTTTTCTTTCTCCTCAAATCCACCTATCTCTAAAATTTGTAACGGTATTTTATCAAGTGGTGTAATATCCTGCTTTAACAAGCTATACATCGTATGTACATATAATTCTGCTTGCTCACTATTAGATTTATTCTTCAAATCGACAGATTTTATATTCGATTCCGTATCACGAGCCACCTCTTTCATAATAGGTTCCGATTCTTTCGATATGTCTAATAGCCCCACTTTATACTTTCCGTTATATTTTCCATTCGGATATTTCGCCATATCTTCAAATGTAACAGGAATAGAATGAACAACCTGTTTTTCATTATTTCTTTTCTTATTTTCTTTCTGACTTACATTCTTGTTCTCTGTTTTCGTTGTTTCTGTTTGTGTACTACAAGCATTGCAAAAAATAAAAATGATACATATCAATGTCAGTTTATAAAGTCTTTTCACATTTCTTCCCCCAATCATATTCACATACAACAAATCCCATTTACGTATAATTATAACAGAATAATCTTTCATTTCAGAAAAAACATTCAAAAACTACATATACTCCTATAAAAGTTCCTTAAAAAATCTTTCTTAAACCAATAAAAAACGCCACTTGTTTTCCAAGCAACGTTTTTTTCATTCTCCATATATTCTTAAAACTCACTGTAAAGTTACTTTCCCCTTTAATACAAATAATCGAACGAGTACAAGTAAATCAATTGTTATATGTAGTAGCATGGATGGATAAATAGATCCTATGGTCACATACAATCGTGAGGAACTGTTCGAAGTAACACTCAGTGAGATGCAACTGTACTATTGTTTTAGAACCGAGTCATTCACAAAACCTCTTTTTTCAATTTTCGTATCTTCCAAAATAACCTTACAAATACATATACATTTATAAATCCGCAAAGCCCCAGCACAAGTTTTATCCAAACGGGACTATTGGCTTCTGAAGGTCCTAAGTAATTCAAATACATCCCTAGCATCTCAATGACAAAGATAATCGCAAAAAATCTCATTAAATCCATAAGTTTTTCAATCTTCGTTTCTTTCTCAGAATAAATATCAGGTAATTCATTATCATCATCTACTTCTTTACAAAAATAGTGCCATTTCGTAAAGCTGGTTACATGCTTCCAACCAGACATCTCATATATTTCAATGTATTCTTTTTGATTCATTTGTGAGTTTCGATTATCCAGTTTGAAATCGGCTTTATAAACAACATCCTTCGGCTCCGTTTTCTTGAATGTGTACATAAAATTGTAGTTTTGGAATGCCCAGCCCTTTTGGTGCATTTTTCTTAAATACGCCTCTTCTTTTTCTAGGTTCCACGCCGCAAAAAATTTTAATGTCTTCTTTATCTCCATACTGTCTTCACTCTCCTAAAATATTTCCCCCATTTTGAACAGAACGTTGTAACCTTTTAAATTCAAGTTCTAACACTTCTCTCCCAAATGGAGTTAACACGTAACATTTCTTTCTCTCTGTAGAGGCTACTTCTACAATCAGTTTTTCTTTCAATAACTTTGTCGTATTCCCATATAACGTACCAGGTCCGAGTTTTACTTCTCCATTCGTCATTTCTTCCACCATTTGCATAATCCCATAGCCATGCAAAGGTTTCACTAATGACAACAAAATATAATAGGTTGCCTCTGTTAATGGAATATATTTCTGCGCTTTCACACTCATTATAACTACCTCCGATACATCGATATATGATATATCGACTAGCGATACATCGTATATCGATATTGTATAGCGTATTCCAAATAAATACAACTAAAAATGAAATTTTTCTTAGGAATTTTATATTTATTCTATACAAAAATATTATTATATTAATTTTCAGAAAAATTTGTTAAAATATAACAATACAATTGCCTACTTTTGAAAGGATGATACATATGATAAATACATTAAAAGAAAATATAAGTTCTGTTTTTGTCGGAAAAGAAAACGTGGTTGATTTACTCCTTGTTTCATTACTTGCGGATGGTCATGTATTGCTTGAGGATGTACCTGGTACTGGAAAGACATTACTCGCTAAAACAATTGCAAAAAGTATTGGCGGCGGATTTTCTCGCGTTCAATTCACTCCCGATGTGCTTCCGAGTGACGTGACAGGGATTGAATATTTCAATCCTAAAACGAGTGAATTCGAATTAAGATTTGGGCCAGTCATGACAAATATATTGTTAGCGGATGAAATAAATCGTGCTATGCCTAGAACACAATCTAGTTTATTAGAAGCAATGGAAGAGCGTCAAGTCACACTCGAAAAGCAGTCCACACCTCTTCCTAAACCGTTCTTTGTTATTGCAACGCAAAATCCTATTGAATCACAAGGGACTTTCCCTCTTCCGGATGCACAGCTAGATCGTTTTTTAATGACCATTTCAATTGGCTATCCTTCTCCAGAAGATGAACTAAAAATGATGCGCCGTTTTCGAAATAACAAGCCTTTAGATGCCATTCGTTCCGTTATCACTTTAGAAGAAATTTTACAAGTACAACAAAAAGTAAATGAAATATACGTATCTGAATCGTTAGAGTACTATATCATTCAACTAGCCAACGCTACACGAAATCATGATTATATCGCCAACGGTGTCAGCCCGCGTGCAACACTTGCCTTAGTCAGGGCGATACAAGCATTGGCCTTTTTACATGGTCGTGAATACTGTACGCCTGAAGATATACAATTCTTACTTCCTTACGTATGGAAACATCGTCTCATTTTATCAATGGAGGGTGCGCTGCGAACAACAAAACAGAAGTTAATTGAAAGTATTTTAACTGAAGTGGACGTTCCTGTGGAGATCGAGCAATCATGAATTATACACGCATTGTAACTGTTCCATTATTTTTCCAGCATCATATTATTAAATTAACAATTCCAGTTGCTTTATTTCTAGCGTTCTATGTAACAAATTCATATTTAGTTGTCCCATTTTTGTTTTATTATTTATTTGCTTATTTTATTTATCGTTATACAGCATACATAGATAAGCATTTTCAAATTATCGATAAAAAACAAACAACACGCTTATTTCCTGATGAAACAGGCAGTTTATCGATTCATTTACAAAACAAAGCTAAGCTTCCTTTAGTGAATGGTGCTTGCTTTTTACATATCAATCCAACCTTAATACCCAATAAGACAACTGGTGTTGAGCAAATATCTAAAACGTTATTTTCTTTTCGCTTTTCACAGCCTGCAAAGTCAGAACAAAAATGGGAACTATCGTTTACAGCTACAAAGCGTGGTGTTTTTAAAGTTGAGCAATTTGAATGTATTATAGGTGATCCATTTCATATCATTCAAGTTCATCTGCCTACTGTAGATAAATTGAAGACTGAAATTATCGTTTATCCTACTTTAAAGCGTGTTGCAGGGTTACAGGAGATACATCAATTAGCAATCGGTACTTATAAAACAAACTTTTCTTATTTTCATGATGAATCTTCCATTGTTGGTATAAAGAAATATGAGAGGGAATCTTTTCGAAGTATTCATTGGAAAGCATCTGCTAAAATGCAAACTTTACAAGCAAAACAATATGAAGCGATAAAAAATTACAGCTGGACAATTTCTCTTTGCTTAGGAGCAGATCGTGGGTTTGGTTGGAAAGAAAATATCGAGGATCTTATTTCTTACACGACGTATTTATGTCAATTTGCAACAGAGAAAAATATTCCTTTTGAATTATTTGTTAGCATATTCACTGAAGAAGGCCCTTTACATCTCGCATTAAATGATGGTCATGTACAATATGCGAAAGCATTAGAAGAACTTGCCCGAATTTCAGAGGATAGTACTTTACTCCCTCGTGAAAGTTTCCTGCACTATTTGAATAGGAAAAAAGAGCGTTCCTCAATACTATTTTTTGTCGGAATAAGAAAAGCCAATTTACCAAATATGATGCAGCAAACGTATCTCATCACTGATGAAGGGATGGTGGAACAACTTGAAAACATGGCTCCATTACGTTAATGATTTTCTTCTTCTACTCCTTCTTTCTCTATTGACGGAGCAAGGAAGAACACTTCCCATCATCCTATTTTTAGTCATTAGCTTTCTTTGTACGATTCTCATTCATAAAATGAAGACCAATAAACGAAGAGCTTTCATTTTACTATTTATTCTACAAGTTATACTTTGTTACGTATTTTCTATCTTTTCTATCGTTAGCTCTATCTTACTCCCGTTCTTCTTTTACATCGTACATGCACGTGATGACCTAACGGCATACCATAAAATGCTAGGTGCCTTTTTATGGTTCATTGTTTCTTATTTTCTTCATTTAATGAAGTTACCTTCTCTATGGGTACTAGGCTTATTCGCTTTATTTATTCTACTGTCACTTTGGATTACTAGTTATAATAAAGATCAAAAAGCAATTCGTTTTGTATCTATCACAGGAATCGGAACAATCAGTTTTCTGTTCTTCTTATTTATTCCGTATATACGCATCGTACTCTCGTATCTTTTCTACTGGGTATCACTTGGTTTTGGCTATGGTATTGAAGCTTTATTATCTATTACAAATCCAAATGATGCTACAGCTGCCATAGAAAAGTTAGGTGGAACGAGTCCAGAACTTCCAAAGCCCGATCACCCATACGATGCCTTTGTTGCTCAATCCGTTACTGCTTCTATCATTGGAATCATTGCTGCATTTGTAATTTGGAAGCTGTACAAAAAGAGAAAATCCTTTCACCTTGAGAATATATCCCTTTATAACTCTGGTACAGTTATGCAAGAAGAAGGTATATTACAAAAAGCAACTAGAATGACACGCCCACCAACGAACGCCATTCGCAAAGAAATTTTCAAACTAGAAAAGAAATTAAAACCACCTTTAAACAGAAATCGCGGTGAAACGGTTGACGCATGGATGGAGCGAATTCAGACAGAAGAAGATATCTCTATTGAAATTGATACAATTATAAAAGCATACAATACTGTGCGCTACGCTAATCAGGAGAATACTGAACTATTCCGGGAATTTAAAGAAGAAATAAATAAACTTTACGTCTATCAAAAGACTTTAAAAAAGAAGAAAAAATAAAACACCCCCTCGAGGGCTCTATTTTAGAGTAGTCGAGGGGGTATTTATTATTTTACTGGTTGCCCATCATAAACCTTAATATCTAATGGAGCTGTCAAAAATTGATTTGCTTTACTAACAAAAGAAGTAAAATGTTCACTCGTATTGTGGCTAGCAACCGCTTCTGCATCTTGCCAAACTTCTACCATTGTATATACATTTTCTTTTTCAGTATCTTTATATAAATCATATGATACGTTTCCACTTTCTTCTCTTGAACCATGAATCAACGGTTGAATTTCTTCTAAAAATGCTTGTTGTTTTGCTGGATCTACTTGAAATACTGCGTGAATGATAATCATAGTGCTTCCCCTCTCATATTCTACGTATCTTTATAAAATTACTTCCACTCGGCAATTGTATCAATTGGCAGACGAACTGATTTGTATCCACTATCAGCTGCTTTTCCAATTGAAATCAACATAACTGGTACATAGCGGTCTTTATCTAATCCAAATGCTTCAGCAATTTTGTCTTTCTCAAAGCCACCAATTGGACATGTGTCATATCCATGAGCGCGAGCTGCCAGCATAAATTGCATAGCTACAAGACCACCATCAATTAAAACTGTATCTTTCATCACCTCTGGTGAAACCATAGAGAAATAAGCGGAAAGCTTTTGCATTTGATCTTCTTTCACTTCAGCTGGCATAAACCCGTGTTCAACCGCTGTACCATAAATCTCTTCCGCATTATCAAAGTTTTGTAAATCACCAAATACAGCGATCATAGTTGATGATGTTTCTACTTGAAGCTGATTGAATTTAGCAAGCGGCGCAAGTGTCGCTTTTCCTTCCGCACTATCAATAACAAGAAAGCGCCATGGTTGCATATTAACTGAAGATGGTGCAAGTGTTGCTTCAGTCAGAATTTCTGTCATTTCTTCTTTACTAATTTTCACTGATGGATCATATTTACGAATCGAACGACGTCCCGTAAGAATTTCTGTAAAATCATTTGTTTTTGTTATGCTACTCATAGATGTAATCTCCCTTTTTCAGTCACTTATTTAGACTTCATTTATATTTTTTTGCATGCGATTTAACATACTTAAAAGATTATCTCGCTCTTCTTCACTAAAATCTTTTAACGTAGAAGCTGCGAATCGTTCTTTCTCCTCTTGAAAGGCATGGATTTTATCTCGTCCGTCCTTCGTTAAACGAACAAGCGTAATCCTGTTATCATCTGGATTTTTACGTCTTGTAATCATTCCATTTGCTTCAAGCTGTTTTAAATGTCGTGTAATCGCCGCGTTATCAATATTCACTTCTTGTTGAAGCGCCTTTTGACTCATTTCTTCAACTTGATATAGTTGGTGTAACAGCTCTAGTCTTGATTGACTAATACCAGTACACCCCTCAAATTTCGAACTAACTTCTTTATTTAGAAAGTGTAGCTTATATAAAATAATGGCTTCCTTTGAGCATGAATTTGTCAAATAACCCCTCCGTTATTAAGGATCTCAAATATTAATTGATACATCAATAATTGATATGTCAATTAATATACCGGATTATAATTTAAAATGCAATCATTTTGTTTTTGCTTATTTACTTTTAGTATTGCCCTCCTGTTAATTTTCCAAAATTAAGTATTTCATCACGTTACAAATAACGCGAATTTCCCTATAATAGAAATATCATAAAAGACTGGAGAGTGATTGTAATGCGGCAATTTATTACGAAAAGAAATGAGGAAATGAACATGAAAAATGAAATGAGGGTTTTAACACATGAAAACAATAAATATAGGGATTGTGGCGCATGTAGACGCTGGAAAGACGAGTTTGACTGAGCGTATTCTTTATGAAACTAATGTGATTCAGGAAATCGGCCAAGTAGATAAAGGAAGCACACAAACAGATTCGATGGAGTTAGAAAAGCAACGTGGTATCACAATTAAAGCATCTGTCGTTTCATTTTTTATAAATGATCTGAAGGTAAATGTAATTGACACACCCGGCCATGCGGATTTTATTGCTGAAGTGGAGCGATCTTTCCGTGTTCTAGATGGAGCAGTTTTAGTTATATCTGCAGTTGAGGGCATTCAGGCACAAACCAAAATTTTAATGAGAACTCTGCAGAAACTGCGCATTCCGACCATACTATTCGTCAATAAAATTGATCGGAGTGGTGCCCAAACTACTAAAGTGATCCAACAAATACGGGAAATGCTTACCAATCAAGTACTCCCATTATATAAAGTGAAAAATGAAGGGACAAAAGACGCATGTATGATTCAAAATGAAGTACATGCTGATATATATGATGAATATATTGAACTTCTAGCAGCACATAATGAATCGTTACTTGAATCCTATGTAAATGGCGAAGTATTAACTACAGCCACTTTAAGAAATGAATTATGGGATCAAATTCAGCATGCAAATGTATATCCAATCTTTTTCGGTTCAGCAATGACTGGAATAGGAATCACTGAATTACTCGAAAGTATTTCAGTAATGATTCCCCAAAATGATTGTGGCAATGATATAAATACACCTTTGTCTGGTATTGTTTTTAAAATCGAAAGAGAACTTACCGGGGAAAAAATTGCTTACGTACGAATATTCTCAGGTTGTTTACACGTAAGAAAATATGTTGATATTAATCGAAAACAAAGTGACTTAAAGACCCTTTCACACAAAGAAAAAATCAAAAAGCTTCATATATTTCATAATGGAAGTGCTATTCAATCCCCTACTGCTGGAACGGGAGAATTTTGTAAAGTATGGGGGCTTAGCGACATTAGAATCGGTGACGTGATCGGTGAATGGTCAGATAAAATGAAAGATATTCACTTTGCAGAACCTCAAATGGAAGCTGCAATTGAAGCACGGCCAAAAGGGAAAAATCACAACCTATATCAAGCACTCGTAGAACTCTCAGAAGAAGATCCACTTATAAAAGTAGTGAAAGATGATATTCACAATGAAATCTATATTCGGCTTTTTGGTGAAGTTCAAAAAGAAGTGATTGAAACAACTTTACAGGAAAAATATAATTTAAATGTTTCTTTCTCAGACACAAGAATTGTATGTATAGAAAAGCCAATTGGAATCGGAAATGCACTAGAAATAATGGGTGAAAAGAATAACCCTTTCTATGCAACAATTGGTTTTCACATGAAACCTGGTGCACCAGGTTCTGGTATCACTTATAACTTAGAAGTCGAGCTTGGCTCATTGCCTTTAGCATTTCATAAATCTATTGAAGACACTGTATTCCAAATGTTAAAACAAGGCTTATATGGATGGGAAGTCACTGACATTGCCGTAACATTAACCCATACCGGTTATGCAAGTCCGGTAACTACAGCTGGTGATTTTAGAAAACTAACACCTCTTGTCTTGATGGATGCTTTAAAGCAAGCTGGAACAAATGTATACGAACCAGTAAATGAATTTGAATTAACAGTACCAACAAATTCAATTAGCACAGCAATGTATAAATTATCGGCAATACACGCTACTTTTAAAGACCCTGTACTGCATAACAATTCCTTTTATTTAACAGGAACTCTGCCGATGGCCAAAACAGAGAACTTTAAGCGTGGCCTACATTCTTTTACTGAAGGCGAAGGTGTCTTTATCGCTAGACCTTGCGGATATAGTAAAATCGAATCAAATTTCCCATCACGAAAACGAGTAGACTATAATCCACTTAATCGAAAAGATTATTTATTGCATGTGCTTCGTGCTTATTAATTTAACATAAAGTGAAACTAATAATCAGTGGTTCCCCCCACTGATTATTAGTTGAACCAATGGGGCTTTTACAGACAGCTCATCTCCCACCTAACTTCTTTGCATCTGCTGAATTTTGAGGTGAGAGTGTTACTGTCCTAAAATAGCGGGATAAACTGAAAAAATCGATTGTCAGCAGACAATCGACTTTTGAGTTAAGCATGATGTATGTAACCCTTTTTGGGAAATCCTACATATAGCGTTCATGTAGCACATTGTACGTTATGAACTACTGCTGGCAGAGGTTGCTGCAGAGGAAGCGGTAATTGCTGCTATCATAGCTGCCTGCTGCGCCTGTATGAGAACCTCTATCATTGTTTGTAAACCTGTGTTGGCAGCGTGACTTTCCGCACCTTTCTGACTTACGAACAGTTGGATGGCAATCAGAATATTTGCATCCGTATGCCAGCGGAATAATTTGTCCCCCTGCAGTTTTTCAATGAATGCTCGAATAGAATGAACTTCTTTCTCTCTATCCTCAAGCAACGCTAGTAGCCCGATAGCCGGATAATGCATCTGTTTCACTTTTACCTTTTCTTGCTTTAGCAGATTCCATATGTTTGTGTATCGTGCTACTAAAATATCTTCACTGACATCCTTCTTTAGAGAAAGAATATGACTTAAAAATTGAAGATTATTTCCTTTGTACATACCAGCTGCCGCCAGCTTCTGGTAGAGACGTTCCACTCGATCCATAAGCGTCTCTACTTTCTCTGATTGTCCTGCTAGTAAAACAGCGAGCGGGTAATCATCTGTACTTGTAAGAAAGAAGTGATCCTCTTTCATGCGTTTATATACTTGCAGCGACCGCTGAATGCGTGTGTCATGCTGTCCATTGTCTTCTGGTAAAAGCACTGCTGCTGCCAGATAAGTGAATATACTCCGGCTAAAGCCACCAGCGACCAATCGTTCATATAAGTCTAGAAACTGTTGAAACGCTTCTTTGTAATATGTAAAGTGAATATCTAATGTTGCTGCAACCACAAAGCGATGATAGGACTTCAAATAGGAAAACATCCCTACCTGATCCTTAATATAATTACTAATTTCTAAAAACCGCCCAAGATCAAACGGCTTATCGCTGCCTGCATACATAGCGGCAATCATCATCCCAGTCCGAGAATCACTAGTTTTCCACCTTAGTTCTCCCTTCAACTGTGTATATATGTGTGTATACTGCTCCAACTTCTGCTGCAATGTAATCATAGTGGTCCCCCCGTTTTTCTTGTGCTTCTCTTCTATCATACTATTATTCCATATTTAGGAACACTGTTTTTGATACAAAATTTGTAAGCTTATACTTCCCTTAGTATTTTTTCCACAATACCCCTATTAGTTATAAGTAAAATCCCCATTTCCGTCTTTCTATCTCTTTTTACTCACTCCTAACAATATGTTCAATATGAATAGGCAAATCATTCACTTTATCTTTTAGAAAATCCGGTTTCAAGTTATATTCACTTATTCGTTCTAATAGCACCCATTGAAATACATACCTTCTGCCGTCTTCTTCAAGAACAAAAGTATCCTCTCCTTTTGCAGGCAACTCAAGCAAGTTCACTTCATAATAAAAACTAATTTCATGGAACTGATGCGTATCATATGTAAAGAAATTTTCAGCCGTCCATAACAGTTTTTTCACATCAACATTTACTCCTAGCTCTTCTCTAAGCTCTCTTTTCACTGCCGTTTCACTGCTTTCTAGCATCTGCACTCGTCCGCCTGGTATATACCAGAAATCTTCCCCTTCATTTTGAATCATGAGGATTTTATTTTCTTGTTTGCATATTGCACCAACTCGGTAGTTAAAACAAGTTTTCTCTAATTTGAATGTAAGATCCATTATTATGTGCCACCTTCATATGATTTGAAATTTAACTATTAAAATATTTTACTTGTAAATTTTGTTTATAAGCGATGATGATAGAAAACAATCCATTAAGTGCAAAAAGAATAACTACTCCAATTGATAAATAAGCTAAATCTGGAGAAAACACAAAAATCGCATGCCATGGAGAATCCGTACTATAAATTAGTACTGGAATTGTAGCAATAGATAGCACTAAGAAAATGATACCGGAAATGCACCCTATACTTCTTTTACGAAATTTTTTTGATTTCATCTTTACCAATAGATAAATAAGCATGATAAAAAGCAAGCAAATTATCCCCAATGTAATCAGTTGAACAATTGGAGTATTTGAAGGTATATCAACTAGTTCATTTCCATTTATTATATTTATAATACCTTGCTTCAAATATGAAAGCGCCTCTTCTTCTAGAATATGATTTTTATTGGTAAGAATCACGCCGCCCCAACCTGTTTTTGGTATAAAAAACATTTCTGCATGTGAATCAGGGGTTGAACCTGAATGCCATATCATTTTCTCCTCAGAATCTGGATTTGTGATTCTTACCCCTAGGCCATAGAAGCGGTTTTCACCGGTTTGAAGATGAGGTGATACATAAAGATTCCTAGTATTTTCAGTTAAAAAATTGTCATTCTCTTGTCGGCTAAGAAATTTAATGTATTGAATCATATCTTCTGCACTTGCCGTTATGTACCCATATGGTGCTCCTCCATTATCATAAGTTACCGAACTTTTCCGAGGGATTCCAAACCATGACTGATAGCCACCTAAATATCCTTTTTTATATGCAGTATCATAATCAGCTGCTGCATTCTTCATACCTAATGGTAAAAATACTTCCTGCTTCATGTAGTCAGAATATGTTTGATTGGTAACCTCTTCAATAAGAGCACCGAGAATTAAGAAATTGGCATTACTATATTGATATTTTTCTCCGGGTGAAGCGGTAAGTGTAACGTTTGATAGACTTTTCACATTGTCTTTTATAGCATTGAAACCTTTAGATTCTTTATCTGATATTGATAAACCCGAATAAGTACTAATTCCACTTGAATGGGTAAGCAAATGTTTAATTGTTATTTTTGATGTTGCTTCTTTATCTTTAAGTGCAAACCACGGAATATATTTTTGGACTGGATCTTCTAAGTGAACGGTACCTTCTTCCATTAATTTCATTATGGCTAAACCTGTTAATGATTTACTTATCGATCCAATAGTAAAGGGAGTTTCAATCGTTACTCTTTCTTCAGTTTCTCCCGTTACACCCCATGCTTTTGAATAATACAAATCATTTCCATGAACAATAGCAATCGAAGCTCCTGGAATTCGATGTTCCTTTAAAAAAGCTTCTACATAGTTGTCTATAGTATCTTTCATATCTTGTTCTGCGGAGACTTTTGAGGCTGATAGGAATAAAGTGCATGCATTAAATAATAAGCAAATTAAAATCATAGTGAATTTTAGTAGTTTCATATAAAGTTTCACCTACTAATATTTATTTTTCGTATACGAAACACTACCAACATAGAGATTAGTAAGGAAATTGAAATGCTAGTAATCATTAGTAAGGAATTCCACCAAGAATTATCTGCTATGTGATACAAAATATTATAGTCAAACGAATTATTAGTATGTAGTGGGTTAAATGATTCTGTTAAAAACATAGATAGTAAGAGTTGTGAAGTGAGGTAGGTAACGATGGAAGTAAGGAATCCACTCACAAATAAAATTCCTGTTCTATTTTTTGATTTTCGTATCTGTTTTATTTCAGAATGAAGATCTATTCCATTCATTTCTAAAAAATCTTTAACAAATGTTGTTGTATTTCCTAAATCTTTTAGACTATCTTGGCCGTGTTCACGACATTCTTGTATATGCTCTAAAAGCTGCTGCCTAATGATTCTTCTGTTCTTTGAACTGACTTGATATTGTTTTAATTCTTCCAGAACTTCTTTTACAAACCGTTTTTCTTCCTTGGTCAAATTCATGTTCATTCCAAATGCTCTCCCTTCAAATCACTTTGCAGTAGGGATTTTATATCTTGTTGTAATTCCAACCACTCGTTGATTTTTTTCTGAAGATACATTTCCCCTTGTTCATTAATTTCATAATAAACTCTAACCTTACCACTTTCTGTCATTTCACGGTAAGTATGAACCCATTCTTGATCTTTAAGCTTGGTCAAAATCGGATAAATGCTTCCTACTCCTTTCAGTTTTAAATTGTGTTTTTCTAACTCCTTCATAATTTCATATCCATAGCTTTTTCCCTTTGACAAAATAGATAACACACACATCTCTAAATGACCTTTAATTAAACTTGTTCTATCCATAAGATAAATTTAACAAAAATATATACTTCATTCAAGTATATTTTTTTGAAAATATTAACTTTTCTAAAATCGAAAGCACACGCACTAAATTTTGAATCTCCAAATACATATAACCCCGTCTAATTTTAAGACGGGGCAAAATATTTTTTTGAAATCTAAATTTTATTACACAATCATATCAGATCTTTTGGACTCCCAATCTAGCAGAATCTATTTCCTTGCAAATTTTTTCTCAGCTTGATGAGTATATACTCTCATCATAATTTCTCCTTCTGAAACCAAACCTCTAGCAATTCCGCCTCTCTTTCTCTGGATATACCTGCTTTTCGTTCTGTATCCTGCCTCGATTTCTCCCATAGATACACATCACAAATAGTATCTTCAATAGGTCTAAAAGAAAGACCAGCGTTAACAGCTTTTTCTATACTGATGAAAAAACTACCTTTCCACGGTTCTGTCTCTCCTTCTAGTGGAAAATTTTCAGGAATCCATAAAGGCAACTCCGTCCATGGCTTTACTTTATTCTCAATTAAAAATTGTTCTTCTACCCATACAAATTCAGCATCGCTATTTGTTACTGCTTTACAAGTATTTAATAGTTCTTCTATCGTCAATTCATTATTCGGCCCTGTTACATTAAACTTGCCTACTTTTCTGTTTTCTGCCATATCGAATGCCCAGGTTGCCACATCTTTCACGTCAATCAGTTGAACAGGACGGTCTGAACGCCCTGGCACCATTATTTCCCCACCCTGTGCTACACGCTGAACCCAGTACGGGAGTCGATCTGAATAGTCAAATGGTCCAACAAGAAGCCCTGCTCTTATATGCAAAACACGCCCCGGCCAATGTTTTTCTGCTTCTTCTTCACATAAAACTTTAAGTGCTCCATAATACTCGTAAGGAGATATTTTCCCATCCTCAACCGCTTTCAACTTATCCTTAGACGGCATAGACTGTACATGATAGTCTTCCTTAATATGAAATGGAATCCAATCTTTATAAGTAGAGATACTTGATATAAATGTATAATGTTCGATGTTATCTCCAAGTACAGCAGCAATTTTTTTAATTTGATGAGGAGCAAATCCACATGTGTCCATTACAACATCCCATTTTCGATTTGCTAAACATGATACATCACTGTCTCTATCGCCTGTTAACTGCTCTACTTCAGGAAATACATCTTTATTCGTGCCACGATTAAATAAGGTGACTTCATGCCCTCTTTTCAATGCTTCTTCTACTAAAGCTCTTCCTAAAAAACGCGTACCTCCTAATATAAGGACCTTCATAATTTTCCCCCATTCATTTTAATAATCTATAAAATTAGCATTCATTTAATTTAACGATTTTCCTACTTAAAAAGTTATGGGGATGACGAAAAAATTAAATTCCCCCTGTCGGTGTAGGATACTACCCGAACGATTTACATAGTATCCCTAGTTTATTTTTCCCTAGTCTGTATCCGTTTGGTATATGGATTACAGGGCTCATATTACTATTCTATTCATTTCCCTTAATCGTTCTAAAAAAACAAAACTGGAAATCAGAAAAGAAACACTAACATTTCATATAGAAAAAGAGGCTACTGATTCATTAACTAGTTCGGTTCAGAATTACAAAATAACCGACTGAATAGCATTGTAATTCACAAGAATTTAACGTACTAATTAGCATTAAAAACAGAAGCAAAAAAGGCGTATGCATATAAACACACGCCTTTTTTGCAAATAACATAGGGATAACCAAAAAATCATCTTTTATTCAAATATTTCTACTTTGTTCTCCACTATTCTAACTACTTTCATTTTCACACGAGGAACACCATCTTTTTAATAATAATCATTTAATACTTGCTCAACTTCATTTTTGTATGTTCCAAGTATTTCAGGTGAAAATTGCTCAACATAATAGTCTCCACCTTTAATTAAACAGCATGCCATTTTATCAAGGGCAATTAAACTTAAAGGTCTCCCCTTGGTAAGGGGAGACCTTTAAGTTTCACTTTATTTCCACAATCTTTTAACCTCCTCCAATTCCTCACCATTGAATTCCATTCTGTATATATCTGGTTTTGATGTATGTAGTAAAAAATTCAAATCGTACTGACTGTCATAATACCCCATCATCAAAGTCATAACAGCTCCATGAGTGCCTAATACTATTTTTTGCCCTCGATAAGTCTTTAATAATTCTTTGAAAACTTTTATAGCTCGTTTCTGACAAACTGCATTAGACTCCCCTCCCTTTAAAGCAAAGTTTGGATCAGAAAACGACTTCTGTAACAAAGGCAATAATTCCTTATCAGATATTCGCTTGTCTTCAGCAGAAAAAATTCTCTCTTTCAAGTCTTCAAATACTATAACTTCTTGCCCTAAATGTTTAGCTAATCCCTGAATCGTTAGGATGGATCGATGGTATGGGCTTGAAACAAAAACATCAATACCCTTCCCTTGTAATATATCAGTTATTCGATAAGTATCTAATTCCCCTTTTTCAGTTAAGCCTCTTGTTCTTTCATTTTCTTCTATTTTTGGTGATTCACCATGTCTCACCATGTAAATGAAAGTTTTCATAATACCCCTCCTTAACATAGTTTATCGTTATTTATAGCCTCTTCATAAACAATACCCTACTCCCCCCATTCCCATCATAATTTAAATGTACCGATACCCCATTCACTTCTCCATCACCTGTTTCAATTTCAAATCCAATATCCTGATGAAATTGAATTGATTTTTTATTTACTGGAGAGGTTACCGCTTTTACAATGTGACGGTCATTTGCGCGAGCTGCATCGAAAAAATAGCTGTAGAGCGCAGAAGCTATACCTTTTCTTCGATACTTTGGATTCACTCCAATAAAATGAACGTATGCTTCATCGGCATATGTTTGCGATAAGAATCCACATAAAAACCCTAACATCTCTCCATCCTCTTCAATGACAAAACTCGTTTCTTGAAAATGAACGAAGAATAACTTTGGCAGCATATCCGCCATATTTCTCCCGTCCCACCATTCGTTAATTACAGCATGAATTGCGACATAATCTTCCACTTGTATGTTTCTAACTTTCATTTTTCTCCCTCTCATTCTACTATTTTCTATACATAGAACCGTAACATCCTAATAAAAAGCAACTCTTTATAATATTTGCTACTTATTGTATTACTTCCTTCCATCTTCAAATTTTGACATAAAAATCATTTTTATATAAAATATTCATAATAGTTAGAAAAATAAATTAAAAGAGGTGAATTTATGCAACAACAAAGTTCTGTCCAAAGAAAAGCACTCATCGCCAGTTTAATTGGTAGTTCTATCGAATGGTTTGATTTCTTCTTATACGGAACTGCCGCCGCACTTGTATTTAACAAATTGTTTTTCGTAAACGAGGATCCTCTTGTCGCACTTATGCTTTCTTATCTTTCTTTTGGTATTCCATTTTTTATCCGTCCACTTGGAGGCATTATTTTCAGTCATATTGGTGACAAAATTGGAAGGAAAAAGACACTTGTGTTAACACTATCTCTCATGGGAGGGGCGACAGTATGCATTGGTTTGCTTCCTTCATATGAAACTATCGGTATACTAGCTCCTATTCTTTTAATATTACTAAGAATTATCCAAGGATTAGGAATTGGTGGAGAATGGGGCGGTGCATTGTTATTAGCTGTAGAATATGCACCGAAGGAAAGAAAAGGATTTTTTGGTAGTATTCCTCAAACGGGTGTTACAATTGGAATGTTACTGGGAACTGCTGCTATATCTTTCATGACCATGAATATTTATAACAATTCTTGGATTCCAGTAGCTTTATATATTGTACTAACTTGCTGTATTTCTTTAATTGCGATCGCTGCCGTTTCAACGAAGCAGATCGCAGAGAATATACAAAATCAAGATGTACAAGCCTAAGTCAATCGGGGGATTTTCAACTCCCCCTCTTCTATTAAAAAGGAGGATGATCTAAATGATTCATATTACAGAAGAAATGGTAAAAGATATTTATAAAATGAAAGACTGCTTACAAGATGTAGAAAAGGCATTCCAGTATTATATGAACAACGAAATTACAACACCAGTAAGGCTGAATATACAACACTCTCAAGAAGATGCAAACTCTCTTTATATGCCTTCTTATGTAGCCCCAATCGAATTTACATCTACAAAAATCGTTAGTATCTTCCCTAAAAATACTCAAAAAGGAAAAAAAGCACTACAAAGCTTGATTGTTTTAACAGAAACGAATACTGGTGAGCATGTCGCAACAATTGAAGCTTCCTATTTAACAACACTTCGTACGGGAGCGATGAGCGGTATTGCAACAAAACATTTCGCTCGTCAAGATTCTAGCGTCTGCGTTGTCATCGGCTGTGGTGCTCAAGCACTTGGACAAATACAAGCTGTTATGGAAGTTCGTTCTCTAACTCGTATTCTTCTCGTTAATCGGACAATACAAAAAGCTTTTGAATTTAAAAATCATTTACTCTCCTTGTATCCAAATTGGAACGGAACAATTGAGATTATAGAATCAGCTGATGATGCTGTTATGGAAGCAGATATTATTATTTGTAGTACAACTTCAACTACTCCTGTGTTTGATGGAAAATACTTAAAACCCGGTACTCATATTAATGGAATTGGGTCTTATCAACCTCATATGCAAGAACTCGATTTCACAACATTACAGCGTAGCGATAAAATTATTGTAGATACACTAGAAGGAGTTCAGCACGAAGCTGGAGATTTCTTGATTGCGAGTGAAAAAAACGAATGGGATTTTTCAAATGTATACAGTGAGCTTGGCGATATTATTTTAGGACATAAACAAGGACGAACAAACTCTGATGAAATTACTTTATTTAAATCTGTTGGGGTAGCTTTTTTAGATACAGTAGTGGCCAGTTCGATCTATCAAAAATATATAGAAGTGACCTGTTAATATAAGATAAAATAAACATATGTCACTTCTGTAACAATCAACGTTTATACGGAATAACTTAGTGTATATGAGCGCAATCTTATGCGCTCTATTATTTTTGTCACCAAAAGTCACTTCTGTACAAGAGTGAACGATTTTATATTACATAAAGTGAAACTTTAATCAGTGGGGGTTTTCTTCATCCCCCACTGATTATTAGTTGAACGAATCGGGCTTTTACGGACAGTTCATCTCCCACCTAACTTCTTTGCCTTCGCTGAATTTTGAGGTAGGAGTGTTACTGTCCGTTAATGCGGGATAAACTCTTCCTATTAAACTAAATAATATTTAAAAAGCTAAATCCATACATCGAAGCAACTACAAAAATAAGTGTCCATACTGCTAGACTGACCGTCATCCAACTAATGACGTGTGTCCGGTTAGATCCAAATGTTAAAGCTAATACGGCTGCAATATCAGTTCCTACAAGAATTGGAGCTAGCAGTGCCAAACCTGGAATACCATATCGTTCCCATATTCGTCTTGATCTAGTTTCCTTTTTAGAAGGTGTTGTTATACCTTTTTTTAACCTTCTTGCTGTTTGCCATTTTGCATACTGCTTAAAGAAGAAGCCTAGTAATAGAACCAAGATAAGATTCCCTGCAAACGCCGTAAGTCCTACTGCAAATGGTTGTAATCCCCATGCGATACCGAGTGGTACAACGATAGACACATCCATCCATGGCGCAAAAGCTAATAAAAATAAAACTACATATTGCCATAATTCACCTGCATTTTGAGCCCACTCCAACATACCTGTTTCCCCTCCTTTTTTGTTCAGATTAAATGCGATTTAAAACACGAATGGTAGTTAACCAATAGACAATGTATTGACCTACACCTAGTACACCAATACACATAAATGGAACAAGAATATTATGAGAAAAGAGGAAGCAAACTCCCGCCGTTACTGGAAGTGCAAAGCTATAGTACATATATACATTCCTGCAAGCCTTATAGGTTACCCATTGTTGACCTTCATCTATTTCACGAAATTCGGACGGTGTAAATCCAAATAGTCTAATCTTATCATCAGAATTCCTTCGATTATAAAGCTTTGTAAGAATGAACCACAAAAAAGTAAACATTACCAAAATCCCAAAACACAGTCTAGCCAGAACGACCTGTGTGTTCATAAGAGAAAACAGTAAAAATGCAATGATTAATACAAATAAACTCGCGCCTATAAGCGGAGATTTCAAAATATGTTTCATCATAATCATTCCTCTCCTTTTAAATAAAAAACATCTTCTACAGTAACATGAAACGCAGCAGCTATTTTTAACGCCATAGTGACAGATGGAGAATAATCACCTTTTTCAATTAATCCGATTGTCTGCCTTGTCACTCCAACTGCATCGGCCAAGTCTTGCTGAGTCCACCTAAATCGTGCCCGTAATTCTCTAACTCTGTTTTCAAGCATCACAATTTCCCTTTCCTCATTTTCTATCACCATTGTAAATGATTACCAACAAAATGTAAACAATCATTTTCATTTTGTAATGAATAATTGCTTAAACAAACATAAACAACACCATCTATAACTAAAATGGTGTTGTTTCATTTATATGACTTTTTAAATTTAATTTAGTACAAAAGGAATGAAACATTTTGATTAGAGCATCATTATCATTGGTTTAGTCGCCTTGACAAACCTTTTTTTATGCAATCATCTCTGCACATTTTCATTGCATTATTATGTATTTTCATTTTGCACGCTCACCCCAAAACACCTCTTACATAATCAATGCGTTTTGGGGGAATTGAAAATTATTCCTCTGTATCCTCTCACTTCATTTTCTCATAAATTTTAATAACCGTTTCTACTAAAACAATAAATACCCAAAATCTACTTATGCACGAACATCAGCAGTGGGCAGTGAAACAAGCCTTGTCATTCCTAAAATGAAAACGGCCCCTTTCTACAGAAAGAGGTCATTTTAACATTAACTTACTTTTTTCAAATTGAGAGCTGGCTTTTTTACAGCTCCTTTTTTCACAACATATAAACCGATAAAGATAACGAATCCGCCGACTAATTGCATCGTATTTATTCTTTCTCCAATTATTACTGCGGCAAAAATGACAGCAAACAATGGGACAAGATACATATATACCATTACTTTTGTTGAACCGATTTTGCTAATACCAACGTACCACATCGCTAGTCCAAAGACCGTTGCAAATACAATCGAATAACCTAATGATCCCCAGCTTAATGTATCTGTTGGCCATGTCAGTGTACTTACGTTACATAAACAATATACGACAAGTGGCACAATACCAATTAATGTAGACCAAGAAGTTACTCGCATTGCCGAATATTTTGTAATAAGTGGCTGTGCAAGAATTGGATACCAACCCCAAGCAATCGCAGCAACTAATCCAATTAGATTTCCAAGCCAAGCATACTCATATGTAGATTGATTCGTATGCCCTGTTAATAAAACAAGTGCTGCCCCACTAAAGGATAATAAAGAACCAATTTGAATCTTCATCGAAAAACGTTCTTGTTTGTGTAACACTGCTAAAATCCCTGTAAAAATAGGTGACATCGCAATTAATAGTGACGCATTTGTTGCTGATGTATATTTTACAGATAACATAAATAATGTTTGATAAAGTGTAGTGCCAACTATACCTACGACTAGTAACCTTAACCAATCTTTTCTCTCAATTCGTAGCGATCGTTCCATAAAAAATGTAATCAATAATAATACCGGAGATGCAACTAAAAATCGTAAACTATTAAATTGAATGGATGACATATACGCCACTCCATATTTTCCAATTGTATAATTCGCTCCCCATACTAAAGCAACTGCTATTAGGAGCCATTCCATTTGCCATCGTTTCATCCGAATCTCCCCTTCCACTATCTTAGCATAGTAAAATTGGCTGGATACCACACCGTCCAATTGGCTGTTTTTTCACCCAGCCAATTTGTTATAATGAAACTAGATAAAGAATAAGGGGACGTTATACATGGAATGGAAGTTAGATAATGACAGCAAGATTCCGATTTATCAACAAGTTGTTGATTTTATTGAAAGACGTATTATGTATGGAGAGCTTCCTCCTGGTAGTTTTCTCCCTTCGGAACGAAAACTAGCAATCCAACTAAATGTAAACCGAAGTACTGTTACAACTGCTTATAATGAACTGCGTGCTATGGGAATTGTGGACAGCACAACTGGAAGAGGTACACGTGTAAGTACACATATGTGGGGCGTTTCTCCAACATTAACACCGAACTGGAGAGGATTCGTAGAAGGTGGTACTTTTTTACCGAATTTACCACTACTTCGACATATTCGAGAGCAAGTCCAGCAAAATGAAAATATAATTGATTTCGCAAATGGAGAGCTTGGTTGTAACCTGTTTCCTCATGAACAGTTACAAAATATTTTACGTGAGCAACCTTTAACGCAATCACTTAGCTATGATCATCCACAAGGCTATCTACCATTAAGACAAACGGCAGCGAAATATATGAGAGATTATCTAAAAATTGAAGCAACAGAACAATCGATTATGATTACTTCTGGGGCCCAACAAGCGCTTCATCTTATCGTTCAATGCTTATTAAACCCAGGTGATGCGGTAGCATTTGAAAGCCCCTCACATTGTTACTCATTGCCCCTCTTCCAATCAGCGGGGATTCGTATTTTCCCGTTACCTGTTGATGAACATGGAGTGAATCCTGAAGATGTGCATGAACTATATCGAAAGCACCGAATTAAAATGATTTTTTTAAATCCAAATTTCCAAAACCCAACAGGTACGATGCTTCATCCAAATCGAAGAAAAAAACTTTTATCGTTATGCGCAGACCTACGTATTCCAATCGTTGAGGATGATCCATCTAGTTTATTAACATTAGAAAATAAACAGCCTTGCCCTACTTTAAAATCCATTGATGAAAATGGAACCGTCATCTATGTGCATTCACTATCCAAAATGATTGCACCTGGCCTTCGTATCGGTTGGCTTGTTGCTCCACAGTCAGTAGTAGAACGGTTATCAGATGCACGGCATCAAATGGAATTAGGACTGAGTATATTTCCTCAATGGCTCATGCAGCAATTTTTTGAAACTGTTCCATTTGATACGCATATAACACAATTACGCAATCAGTTAGCACAAAAAAGAGATGTCATTGTCGATGCCCTAGATTATTATCTTCAAGATAAGATTTCTTTTTCAAATCCTAATGGTGGGATTTACATATGGGGAAAATTAAAGGAGCCTATTAACGAAAAACAGCTTATAATACAAAGTTTAAAACAGCAAGTAGCCTTTATGCCTGGCAGTATTTTTGGAGCAAAAGATGGCTATATTCGGTTATCGTATGGGAAAGTAAATATCAATCAAATAGAGGACGGAATTTCTCGTTTACATACCGCTATCGAATTTTGTCAAAAATAAAAAAACACTTTTCATGGAGCATTAATGCTCCATGAAAAATGCTTTATACTATGAAAACAAGTATGAAACTATAACAAATAACTGTGGACTGAAAAGGTGCTTTCTAGACGTGAAAACACCTTTTGGTTACTATAATCAAATATTATTTACTTAAAGTTTTTATTTTTAAAAATTCATAAGCACATTTTTTCAAAAATAGTCTACCTCAGTTAGATATTTGCGGAATATTGAGAAATCTTATCGTTGATTTTTATTGCTATAAAAATTATATCATATTTGCTACAAACACTAACTATTAGCATAAAACTACTTATCAAAAGTAAATCTGATTTATATAAGCTAAAATGATATAAATGAATATTCTCAACTTGAACGTATTCTAAAAAACATCTATCCTATATTTTTTCTATAATTTGTTTTTAATAAACTTTTAAAATCTAGTTCAGCGATTACTACACTTAATAATATAAGAGTTGCACCTAAATAACCTTTAACTGTGAGAGTTTCACCTGTGAAAAAGAAAGCAAAGCCTGCTGAAAACACAGGTTCTAATGAAAAAATAAGACCTGTATGTGTAGGACTCGTATATTTCTGTGCAATGATTTGAACAATGAAAGCCATTCCTGTACAAAATATGCTTAATACTAAGATCGAAAACCATGATTCAACAGTACTAGGAAGTTTAGGATTTTCCATAAACATTGAGAAAATAATACTAAATAGACCGACAAAACCAAGTTGTAAAACTCCAAGGCTAATTGAATTAACCTTCTTAGTTATTGTTCCAGTAATGATGATATGGACTGCATAAAATAGAGCACATAGAATACATAATATATCGCCATAACCTATTTTTAATTGGCTATTTAATGTTAATAATCCTATCCCTACTATTGTTAAAACAACTCCCAATATAACTTTTTTTTCAGGTCTTTGTTTTAAAAAGATAGATGATAATACTGGAATAAATATCACTGTAAGACTCATTAAAAAACCAGCATTAGAAACCGATGTATACTTTGTACCAAAAGTCGCAAAAATATAAACGATAAACAAGATAGCAGCTAATATAAAAGCATATTTAATAGTTCTAAAATCAATTTTGTTTAAATGCTTATAAAACACTATACCCGACAAAAGAAAAGCAATAATAAAACGTAATGATATTAAATTATATTCTTGCATGTAATTGAGGCCAACTTTTGTAAGTAAGATGGATGCACCCCAAAAAAATGCAACCATTAGTAACATTAAATCCGCCTTTAATTGTATTTTCATCTCTATTCCCTCGTTAATTTTTAGCTTTTAGAATATTTCATAATTGATTAGAGTTACTATACACCTTTTGAATACAGACATTAGCTGTCGACCTAACCTAAGGATTTCTAACCCTGTCTATTTAGAGCAAAACCATTGTATCCAATGATTTCACTATTTCTTTTCCTTTTCTTAATAAGGAAGATTCAATCCCTTTATTTTTAAGAACAGTATTTAAAGAAATAATTTCATATTCAGTATCCATAATATGAAAAATTAGCATTACAAATACTTATTGATATAAACATTTAAGGATTTCTCCAATTCGTAATGAAAAATCTAGCTACTAGCCTTTAATTCTCTCTATTTAGAAGTTATAATTCCTCTCCCTATCATTCATCCGACTTCCTGTTTTAAATATTCGAAATAATCATTTTTGAATCTCCCCTATATTTAATATTTTCAAGTATTTATCCAGAACTGTATACTGATTTATCGAATATATTTTGTCTAATTCTACTTTAATCCCCGATACTTAGCTGTCGTCAATTCTTGTATGTACGCATCAATCTCAGGCATTTCTTCTTCTCTAGCCAATCGGATCGCAAGCTCTATATCATAAGGAACGCGAACAAGTTGAATTGAGAAACTTGCTGCCTCTTTTTGGCCATATACACCTTCAAAAATCAAATAAGAAGCTTGTGTAATCTCAAGCGGATTACCTACGCTCCCGACATTACATAATGTTTTCCCTCTAAAATTTTGCACATAAGCTTGATGAATATCTCCGTAGCAAACAACATCAGGCTCTCGTTCACCTTCAATATTTTCTGTAAGATCACTATTTTCAAATAAACTTATACGTTGTTCGCTCGGAGCTCCCGGCTGAACTCTTTCATATAAGCTTCTAGGTGATGCATGGAACATTCTAATTAATTTCCCACTCATTATGAACTCAATTGAAAATGGTAATTCCCTTAAATAATTCAATTGTTCTTCTGATAATTGTTTTTGATGCCATTGTAAAGTCTCAAATTCACTAGGTCTTGTAATAAAATCATCCCAATTTCCCATTACAACATGCTCACACTCTTTCCGAATGACCTCAATCGCTTCACTAGAATGTGGCCCTTTCCCTACCAAATCTCCTAAGCATATAATACGTTCTATCCCTCTTAATTTGATATCTTCAAGAACAGCTTCTAAAGCAGGAATATTACCATGAATATCTGAAATAACCGCTATTTTATCCACATGTACACCTCCATTATTCTACATTCATTATATCTTTATTAGCAGATTTATACCAATTTGGAATATAGGAAGTAAAATTATTATGTTCTTCTAAGATTCTTCTTAACCTCATTTTCATTTCATCTACTAAGTTAGGCGTAATTCGATTTGTCCATACAATATCCGCTGGAAATATCATCGCTGCATACAATGCATATAATTTCCAAAAATGAAGTGGCGGCTCACCATCACAATACCCGTGAACTTGCCCGACTGCAAATGGTACACTTATATCAGTTGTAAATAAAGCCATCTTATAAAAATCATGAATGGGATCTCCAAAATCAAATCTAGCAAAGTCAATGACAGCACGAAATTCTTTATGATGAAGCATAAGATTCGCTGGGTGAAAATCGTCATGTAAAAATACGATAGGACGACCTTGTAATAAATTTTTATGATTTTCTACAAAGAGTAACACCGATTTCAGATCAATAAAATCAGTCTTATATTCTTCTAATGCTTGCAAATATCTCTCATATTTATTCCATCGAGCTGTTCCCCAAGATTCTTCTACATTCTTTTTCTTCACTGTATGAATTGTCTTTAATGCTTCTCCCGCCCGTTTTCCAGCTAAATATTGCTCCTTCTCAGTCAATTTACCAAGTATGTCTTTCCCGTCTTCTCCTTCAATCCATTCAAATACTTGTACACATTGATTTAATTTAACGAGATCTATGAAATAAAACAGTTTTGGCATTGGTACCTCTAATAATTCAAAACGGCTCATATATTCATATTCTTCGAGCTTACGTTCACGATTTGAAATATCACACACTTTTATAAAATAACGTTCATTATTTGCTAGTTCAATTTTATACTTTTGATCAAGCGAAAAGCCTTTTGGAATAGCCGTACATTTTACGATACGAGGCCAATCTAATTGTTTTTCTAATTCCATTAACACTTCATTCACATTGATTCCCCCGATTAATATATGTATGAGCTACCTAACACATGTGTTTTGTTCTTCTGCTTATCCGTCCCTTGAAATTCAACGGCAAAAGGATATTCTCCATGTTTTACTAACTGTTCTTGTACAAAGCCCTCATCAATCGGTTCACAAAATTGAATATTTATATTTTCAAACAATACACTTTGACAAATCGCATTCCATTCTTTATGAACTTCGGAAAGGCTTACTTGTACTTCGAGTATCTTCTTCCATCTTTCTACGGTTTCATGTACATTTTTCACAGCATAGTATATTGTCTGAATTTCTTTTACCTCGTTGCTATGCGGGACAATGACGCCCACTTCTTGTAAATCGAATCTCCTACTCTCATCAGATTCTTCCCACTGTATAAAGAAAGGTAATTTCGGTCCACTATCTTCCTGTTCCACAAATAACATTTTCCATTCGATAAGATGACCGTCATTTCTCATTCGTTTTCCTTCAAACGGCCCCTTAACTTGTAACCCTTCTTCCATGAACCTTACCGCAAGTTCTTCAATATGATCTGTACGAAGAGCAATTTGCAGCATTCCTTCTCTATCTCGTAATTTCTCTACAGTTTCCTGAACAAGTGGATTATCCGCTTGTTTCGCTGTATCTTCATGTTGCACTGCTAAAAATTCAATATAAGATAAGTCAAAATAACATAAACTATTCCATGTCCCCCAGTTTGTATGTTCTCCGCCCTGTACCGTATGAAATCCAAGCTCCTCCATTCGCTTTTCTGCTTCCTTTGGTGTGCACCTAACGGTATGAACGAGATGATCAAATGCTAACATAATTTTCCCCTCCCTTTATTTACATCCTTTTATTATATAACTGTTCTGTTATTTCAATCAATTTAAAAAACTTTTAAAACCCAGTTGCTTTATGAGATTAATATGCATTATAATAATAAAAAAATTAACGTTAAGCTGATTGGAAAAACCAAAGGCTCTTTTCTCACTCGAGAAAAGAGCCTTTTTATTTATTATTACAGGGGGATTTTATATGCAAAAATTAATTGTCTTTGCTATTATTGGTTTTTTTGCTCAACTGATTGATGGGGCACTTGGAATGGCTTACGGAGTAACGTCTTCCTCATTATTATTAATGTTTGGAATTGCACCTGCTGTCGCTTCCGCATCCGTTCATTTAGCTGAAGTTGTTACCACTGCAGCTTCTGGCGTATCTCATATTCGATTTGGAAACGTTGATAAATACACTGTTTCCAGACTAACATTACCAGGTGCAATTGGTGCTTTTGTTGGTGCTTGTTTTTTAAGCAATTTACCGGGTGATTTAATTAAACCGTACATTTCTATCTTTTTATTTACTTTAGGTGTCTATATTTTATTACGATTTATTATTCAAAAACAAATTGTCCAATCAAATAAACGTATGTCTAGCAAGCAACTTATACCACTCGGATTGTTTGCGGGATTTGTTGATTCAACTGGTGGAGGTGGCTGGGGACCTATCACTACACCAGTACTTCTCGCACGTGGAAATGAAGCAAGAAAAGTCATTGGTTCCGTTGATACGAGTGAGTTTCCTGTCTCATTAGCTGCAACTATTGGATTTTTCATTTCATTAGGCTGGGAACAAGTAAGCTGGTTTTGGGTATTTGCTCTTATGCTCGGCGGCATTATCGCCGCTCCAATTGCTGCATGGTTAGTACGAATTGTACCTTCACATTTACTTGGTGTACTCGTTGGTGGACTGATTATTTTTACAAATATCCGGACACTGCTTACATCATTTAAAGTGGATCCAACAATTATTAACCTTTCCTATATTGCAGTGGGTCTTGTCGTTATCATTGCACTTTTCATTTCGGTTAGAAATCACTCCCAGCTTACAAAACAGAACGTTGGATATACGACTGAACAAAAACGAGTTTTGCCTTAAAACAGAAATAATTATAAAGTGGTGTGAAATACTACGGTAAGCAAATGATAAGTTTGCTTACCTTTTTTTATCTCTTTAGCACACTTTATTTTGCTTATAATCAGTGTCGAATTTATTTTTTCTGAATTTTCTTTTAATTTTAGAGGGTTTTCCATATCTTTTTGCGAAACATTTGTATAACAATTTTTTCTTCATTTTTTACATATCAAGTAGGTTCGGGTGGAATTTCGAAAACGTTTCCTATACAATAACCGATTTTTTTTGATATTTTCCTACAAAAATTCCTTGCAATATTTTCAGAAACTAATTACAATTGCCATATATTAAAAATCATAGCAATAAATAAATCCTCATCAATCCGATGAGGTAGAGGTTGCGGCTTTTATTAGTAGAACGGCTTAGACACAGAGAATGTCAATGACTCCGTTTGAAAGGAAATGCTGCCGAAGTTTGTATTTCTTCTCTGGAAGTACGAGCTGGGGCTGTCTCCGAATAGGAACAGAACTGTCACGTTTACAAAGTACCGTGTAAACGTGGGGTGCTATCTTAACGGAAGGGTATGATGGGGTGGTTATTTGTGAAACGTTCCGCCAAATTCCTTTGGCGGTTTTTTGTATTTTTCTCCCCGTTCCTTCCTAATCTTGCAAGAAAAGGAGTGTTGAACATGAATAGCGTAACGAATCAAGCTACCTCTAAAACTCAATCTACACAAGGACAAGGTGAATTAAGACGCGGGTTAAAATCTCGTCACCTTACAATGATTTCTCTTGGCGGTACAATTGGTACCGGACTCTTTCTTGCCAGCGGTGGTGTCATTCACACAGCGGGGCCTGGCGGAGCTCTCGTCGCATATGCGGCAATCGGAATTATGGTTTACTTTTTAATGACAAGCTTAGCTGAATTAGCAGCTTACATGCCTGTCACTGGATCTTTTAGCACATACGCGACAAAATTTGTCGATCCATCACTTGGATTTGCACTCGGCTGGAATTATTGGTATAACTGGGCAATTACCATTGCCGCTGAACTTGCAGCCGTAACATTAATTATGAAGTTTTGGTTCCCAAATACACCTTCCCTTATTTGGAGTGGCCTTTGTTTAGTCATTATGTTTCTTTTAAATTACTTATCTGTTAAAGGGTTTGGTGAAGCGGAATATTGGTTCGCACTTATTAAAGTAGCTACTGTTATTATCTTTTTAATCGTTGGATTTATGATGATTTTTGGTATTATGGGTGGCGAACCTGTTGGATTTAAAAACTTTACTGTTGCAGACGCACCATTTAACGGTGGTATTATGGCAATTATCGGTGTATTTATGGCTGCTGGTTTTTCATTCCAAGGAACTGAATTATTAGGTGTAGCTGCTGGTGAAACTGCCGACCCAGAGCGTAGCATTCCAAAAGCAATTCGCTCAATCTTTTGGCGTATTCTATTATTCTACATCTTTGCAATTCTTGTTATCGGTTTATTAATTCCATATACAACTGAAAGTCTTGCAGCTAGCGATGTAACAGTAAGTCCATTTACACTTGTATTTGAAAAAGCAGGCGTTGCATTTGCCGCTTCTGTTATGAACACAGTTATTTTAACTGCAGTTTTATCTGCTGGTAACTCAGGTATGTACGCATCAGCTCGTATGCTTTGGGATTTAGCAAGACAAGGAAAAGCACCGGAATTTTTAGGTAAATTAAATAGCCGCGGCGTACCTGTTAACGCGTTAATCGCAACTTCAGTAGTTGGCTGTGCCGCTTTCCTAGCTTCCTTATTTGGCGACGGTGTTGTATATATTTGGTTATTAAATGCATCTGGAATGTCCGGATTTATTGCATGGGTCGGAATTGCTATTAGTCATTATCGTTTCCGAAAAGCATATATTGCACAAGGAAAAGATTTAAATGATTTACCGTATAAAGCAAAATGGTTCCCATTTGGTCCAATCTTCGCATTTGCACTTTGTGTCATTGTCATTTTAGGACAAAATTACGGAGCATTTATAGGCGAGTCTATCGATTGGAATGGTGTACTTGTTTCCTATATCGGCTTACCTCTCTTCCTTGCGATGTGGTTAGGATATAAATTTACAAAGAAAACAAAAGTAATTCCTCTTGATAAATGTGAACTATAAGGTGATAAAAAATCAGCAAACACACTCATGTTTGCTGATTTTTTTATTAGAATGACTCTTTACATTCAAAGGATATGTTTATTTTATGTCGAATGATGTATTAGATGTAAGAAATTCAACATAAAGAAGGTGTGACATGTTTGTAAATTCTCAAATTGAAACAGAAAGATTACATATACGACCTTATAGGATCGACGATGCATCCGCCTTATACGAATTACAAAAACAACCTGAAGTAAACTTCTATATTCCAGAGCCCATTTATTCACTTAAAGAAATAGAAGATATTATCCACTGGAGCATCGAAATGAATAAAAAAAATTCCAAAAACCATATCGCTAAGTTTAATCTTTCTATTATAGAAAAATCTTCTCAAAAATTAATTGGCTATTGCGGATTAGGACCATCGGATTTCGAACCAACTTCAACTGAACTATATTACGCACTCTCTCGTGATATATGGGGAAAAGGTTATGCTACCGAAGCAACGTCTGCTCTTTTACAATATGGGTTCTCGGTAATTGGACTGGAAATGATCATCGCTTCTGTCTTTCCAGAAAACCAAAAATCTATTCATGTATTAGAAAAGCTTGGATTTCAATTTAAAGAAACTGTACAAAACTTAGAAGAGACACTCAAAGAGTATGAAGGTATGCTTTATTTTCACATTACGAAAGAGTTATTTCTACAAAAAGCGGTATTAAAATGAATATTATCTTAGAAACTGTTTCCACAGAACAAATGGAGATGTTAAAAAATTTTTATGCTCTCTATTTACATGATTTATCCGAATTCTCCCCTACCCTTCATCCGAATGAAAATGGATTTTTTGAATTTGATGCCTTTGAACTTATTTGTAACCGAGATGAGCTTTCTCCTTACTTTATTAAATATGAAGAAAAATATGTCGGGTTTCTCCTATTCGCGAAATCACCATTCACAGCACCTGAAACAGATTTCTGTATTAACGATCTTTTTTTATTAAAAGCGTACCGCGGAAAAAAGATAGCGGATCAAGCAATTTTAGAACTGTTAAAACAGCACAAAGGAACTTATTATGTAATGCAATTAAAACACAATAAAACAGCGGTGAACTTTTGGAAAAAATTCTATCAAAAGAATGAGATAAAGTATCCAGAAGTTGAGAAAATAAGTGATGACGAGTTATGCTTAACACAAACATTTACAGTTTCATCCTTACTTTTCAAATCGTAATCCCTATACGCTTATCATTCATTGAGACCCTTTACTTCCCTATTTCTAATGTTTTTGCAATAATAGAATGAGAAATATAAACAAAGGTTGGGATTCCATGAACATTCGCGTAACGGATGAAGCAAAAGCAGTACTACATAAATTAAACGCTACTAACAAAAACATCATACGTATTAGAGGTACAATGACAAATTCTTGTAGTATATTTGTTGATGTGGATTTAATTTTCGATGAGTATAATCTAAATGAAATCGCTTATGAAGATGAGAAACTTATTATTCAAATGGATGATTTTACAAAAGATTATATACGAAATACATTAAAGCTTGATTATAAAATGACAGGTTTTAGTATTACGACTCCTAGCGAAACGCTTGTATATGGTTTATCAATAAAAAAATGAAGAGTCCCCCCTTGTTTCTTAACCGAAGCATGGGGGATTCTTCATTTTTACCTAATCTTATCAATATGTTTCCTTGAATTAAAGTTTAATAGAAAGCATCTGATAGACACACTTTTACAGTAAACTAAAAGAATCGATTTTATTTACTTGTACGTTGAACGAAACCAACTTTTTAGCTATTTGTTGAATAGAAAGTGAAGATAAGTAATTTTGAAGTTCTTGAGAGAATAGATTCATTTCATCTGAAATAGAAAACGTCATCCTTCCTATTCTCTTTTTTACTCTTATTATCTAAATTGTACCAAAAAAGTATTATTATAGGGTAAAATATAGTCAAAGGATATAATATTATATGTGAAAAGAAGCATAAGATGGCCGTTTTGGTCAACATATGCTTCCTTTAGCTTGCAGCCAACTTATGCTTCTAATATGTGTGCAGAGATAATAAAGTTGTTTAATTTACAATAAAGTCATTTGAAAAATAATATAATTGTTTAAAAATCCTTCTTCCACTAACGGAGTAGATTAGCTCAATAAGGAATCAAAATAATGTATACAGATAATAAAGTTGTTTAATTTTTAATTTAAGATACTTCACTATCCTAAAAAATATAACAATAAAGTCGTTTGAAAATCTAAATTTTATTGAACAATCGCTCCCTATACTTAAGTAAGGATTGTACTTTTATAGCAACTTCTTTTGGTTTAAGTTATTTTCATAAAAATGTTAATATTAGTGAAAATAACTTATTAATAAGGGGACTACTAAATGACGAAAATTGAATTTGGGATTCTAAGTAGCGAAAAAGATGAAAAAGCAATTGTTAAAAATATCAATGACTATTTAGCGTCTCTAAATAGAACATTATCCAAACAAAAAAACAAGAGTATGCTTGATGCTCGGCTTCCTTATATTTACAAACATTTTTATTGGAACCTAAATAAGGCTGAGAGAGTTTATTTCGAAATTTACCCTAACAAAGATATAGAAGGAAAATACAGATTCGAAACAAAGAAGAATTTAAACTGGATAATCTTTTTTAATAAACTAGATCTAGTAACGGGAGTTGAAAATCAGGAAAAATATATTAAAGATATATTAGAAGCTACCAAGTTTGAATTTCAATTCCTTAAAGAATCTCTTGAGAGCGTAGAATGACACTATTGAGGTTCAAGTTTCTTTAAAGGAGTTCCTCCATTAAATGGCTCGTTTGATGAATAGTATGACTAACATTTTTAAATGCCTTTATTATTTTTCAAATGACTTTATTGTAAATTAAACAACTTTATTTTTAACCCCGTCCTAAATTAGTGGATAGGCTACACTGAACTAGACAAAAAAATTAAGGTCAAGTAGACTACAACTAATATATTTGAGGAGAATCTACTATGACGAACAATAAAAGAGAAAGAAGAACCTTTACAGCGGAATTTAAGCACCAAATGGTTCAACTGTATCAGAATGGTAAACCAAGGAAAGACATCATTAAGGAATATGGATTAACACCATCATCATTGGATCGATGGATCAATCAAAATCATACGTCTGGCTCGTTTAAAGAGAAAGATAATAAGACCGCTGAACAACTAGAGTTGGAAGCGTTGAGAAAACAAAACAAACAACTTCTTATGGAAAATGATATTTTAAAGCAAGCAGCGCTGATACTAGGACGAAAGTAAAAGTAGTGAAGAATAACCTACATAAATACTCAATATCAGCAATGTGCAATGTCCTACAATTATCAAGAGCAACGTATTATTATGAAGCCAAACAAGCACAAGATACAGTAGATGAATTGTCACCACTCGTGAAAGAAATCTTCCGAGAGAGCCGTCAGAACTATGGAACACGAAAGATAAAAGTAGAACTAAAAAAGGTAGGATATGTGATTTCACGTCGCCGTATTGGGCGAATCATGCAGAACCAAGGTTTAGTATCGAACTATACGATTGCACAATTTAAGCCGAAGAGAGTTAGCTGTAACGAAGAAAACATTTCAAACGAACTCAATCGTCAGTTCAACCAACAAGAAGAGCTGGCTGTAGTCGTAAGTGATTTAACATACGTCCGTGTGAACAAAAAGTGGAATTACGTATGTTTATTAGTCGATCTCTTTAATCGAGAAATCATAGGCCATAGCGCAGGCCAAAAGAAAGATGCCGAGCTTGTTTCACAAGCTTTCGCAACGGTGAAAACAAACTTAAATCGGATTACCTTATTTCATACAGATCGAGGAAATGAGTTCAAAAACAAGCTGATCCATGACACGTTAGAGACCTTCAAAATCCAGCGTTCATTAAGTGCGAAAGGCTGTCCATATGATAATGCGGTAGCGGAAGCAACCTACAAAATCTTTAAAACAGAGTTCGTTCGCGATCGTCATTTCACAAGTTTAGAAGAATTGATTTTAGAATTGAACGACTACGTAAACTGGTTTAACAATGTTAGAATCCATGGCACATTAGGCTATTTGAGCCCTGTTCAGTACAGGCAGGAGCACCTTAAAAAAATTGTCTAGTTTCGTGTTGACACACCATAGAACGGGGTATGCTTGTTTGAGCTTTTAAAATTAAATAACTTTATTTTCATTTCACAAATAAGAATTTGTAGCTTCTGAAGAAATGGAAAAAAGAAAGGTTTTAAATACAAAGTAGACTCTGTTATACAGGGGTAGAGAGATATTATAATTCATTTGTGATAAATTAGGAATAGTTTGATTTGTTTAAAACTGAGTAGAGGATTATAAAGTGTGTGCGGTTTTTTGCCAAGTCCTATATGTCTTATCCTTTGGAGGAAATATGCTTAAAGATAATTTTAAAATTAGTAATATTCCCACGGTTTTATGGGGAGATAAGAGTGAAAAAATTTTTATTGCAGTACATGGAAGTATGTCAAATAAGGAAGATGCAGTTATTGAAATATTAGCTGAAGAAGCCAATCAAAAAGGTTATCAAGTATTAAGCTTTGATTTACCTGAGCATGGAGAAAGAAAAAATGATAATACTCCTTGCAAAGTACAGTTTTGTGTTAGTGAATTATCTATAGTTATGAATTACGCAAAAGAACATTGGAAAGAAGTAAGCGTGTTTGCATGTAGTATGGGAGCTTATTTTAGCCTTTTAGCCTATCAAAATGATGTGTTAGAAAAGGCATTATTTTTATCACCAGTAGTTAACATGGAACGAATTATCGAAAATATGATGAAATGGTTTAATGTAACACCAGAGCTTTTGCAAAAAGAAATGACTATAGAAACACCTGTTGGTCAAAAGTTATATTGGGATTATTTATGCTATGTAAAAGAACATCCTATTAATACATGGAATACAGATACATATATTATGTATGGAGCCAAGGATGAACTGTGCGAATTTGAAACTATTAACTATTTTACAAAAAAACATCGTTGTGAATTAGAAGTCATGGAAACAGGTGAACATTACTTTCATACTGAAGAACAGTTAAAGATATTTGAACAGTGGTTACACAAACATATCGATTAACAAATTACAATTTATCTTGGGTGAATATATAAACTGATATTATATTTGACATTATAAATGTGATTCACTTAAACAAACAGGTGCTTTATTTCAATAAGAATTAAACAACTTTATTAATGATTTTTGAGTACAAATACCTTTAAATGTATAGAAATTAAACAACTTTAAAGAGCCTTACCACACACTAGATTGTAGCAAGGCTCTTCATAATTATCGGTATCGGAAGTTAAACAGAAAATAATATATATAGTCTCGTAAAAGTTTTTTGTGTCATTATATTTCAAGTGTTTGCGCTTTAACTTTTGTGCATTTCCAGTATGTCTTCGATCCGTTATTTCTTAAAATACCATTTGGAGGTACTTGTTTTAGTATTAGTAGGAGTGTAAGCATATCTACTGATGATGCCATTGAGTTCAACAGTATTAACCATTTTAAAGTTGTTGTCAATGCACCGAAAACACTTAATAGAAGCGGTGTTAGGATTGAAATGATAAAAAAAGGGGCGATTGTAATAAGCACAAATCTTGGTTTTGAAATCTCTTCTTCTGTTGCAACAAATCCTCCAAAGAAAGTGAGTCCAATCCATGTTTTTTCTGATTTAATGAAATTAGGGATAAAGATTAAATGAATTAACTCGTGAAGGATTACAAGAAAAATAATGAAAAGTAGGGATACTAAGTCGATGGTTATGAATACCCCCTCTGTTGTTAATCCAAACTCACGTAAAGATATATCGGAAAAAATATTGATCATCCCTATCGAAATGAGTGCATTTATAATCATAAAAGGAACAGACAGCAAAAGAGCGTTGACAAAATTTTTAGGTTCTTTCATCGGAGTCCAACCATCTTGTGTGAGCGTTATATCTAAAGTCTTATCCCCCTTTGGTACACTATTTCTTATTTTCACCATGTTTTTCACTCCTTTTATAAAATAAACAGCAAACCCCTCCTGTTTGGAGGGGGAGTCAATCTTTGTTTTGTTTTTCTAACAGTTGAATAACCCTATCTAATTTTTGCTCAACTGGATCTTGTTTTTTGCGATTGCTGGTATGCCGAATTATACGTATAATCCCCCCAAACATTGCACCGATGATCACTAAAATAATAGCAACTTCTATGTAATAAATAGAGTTTTCTAAAGGCATTATTTAGAACCTCCTTTTTCCCTATTTTACCATTTAAAAGAAGTGATATGTTGTTTGATTTTGGTTGTATATTCTATACATGTCAGGTTAACATAACGTCTCATTATCAGAAGTTCTCCTCACCAATAATTCCCGATTTATCAACATTCTTTGAAACATCCTCTTCACCTACGTATGTAGTTTCTTATTCATCTCATTATATTAGTGGTTAAAAGCAATCATTGTCTTTTTTCCTTTACTCCATATGTATAAAATTTCGCATAAACTAACGGCCAGCTTATGGGTTAATAATTAACTTACGGCCAATTTATGCTTCCAATTCCTTTGAATAATTTGATAATTATCTGCAAAAATAAGTGTTTTCTGGCCAACTTATAGGTAAAGTGACATTATAATAGGTAGAACCATTGATATATCAATATTAATAGAGGGGGATAATTATATGATTCGTGAAGCTGAACCAAAAGACAGTAATGTAATTGAAAATCTATATAAAAAATTAGCACCACATAGTAAAAACATTAAGGTTTTACCAGAAAGAATTGAGCAGATAAGGAATGATTCTAATAATTTCTTATTTGTTTATGAGGAAGATTGTAAAGTTAAAGGAAGTATATTTATGACGTTTTGTCTTGATCCTGGATATCAATTTAGACCGTATACCGTTCTAGAGTATGTAATTGTAAATGAAGATTTTCGAGGTAATGGGATAGGTAAAAAGTTACTAAAACATGTAGAACGGCTATCAATTGCAAGGGGATCCACAAGAATTATCTTATTAAGCAGTACAACTAGAATAGAAGCACATAAATTCTTTGCTAAAAATGGTTATAATGGAACTATAAGTAAGGGCTTCAAGAAGTATATACCAATTAATTAAGTTTTATATATAAGAACCATTCTTAGCTAAAGGAGTGGTTTTCTTAATTATCTTTAAATTAACTAACACAGTTTAAAAGAAGTCATCGTAAAGAAAAGAAAATAAGCATGTTGTGTCAATGATGCTTAATTTTTTCGTTATGGGGATAATTCAAAAGCTTAGCCTGATAGCGATGCGGTAGAACCCCTTTTTAAAGTTTTTCATGAAATTATTTGTGTATAAAGGTTATAATCGAACTGGTTAAACCATCGAACTATTTTTAAAGGCTTCTACGCCCTTTATATCTGAACTGCGGTATATGTGATAAGCAGGATGATGTGTATCCACATATAAATCAAATCCTAAAGCAACTGCTCTAATACAAAAATGCCTATCTTCACCCCAAAAAGAAAGATTTTTAATTGTTGAAAAATTAACTCCTGCTTGTAGGGCCTTTCGACTAATAAGTGTGCAAGCGCCTAATCCTCCAACTTCATATACGCCTGGTATTCGCAATTGGTGTAGGAAAGAGAATATTTGCTCTTGGATTTCCTCATTAGACATCAAGGAGTGATATTGCTTTTTGTACATGGAATACTCATCCTCTATCCATACTTGGGGCATTTCAATTGTGCCTGGTTGCCAGGAAGTCCAAAATATATTACTGATGATATCTTTTTCTGCAGATATCAATTGTTTTAATGTGTTTGGGTGCAATAACGGAAACTACTTTAACATTGAAGATGTAATGGAGAGCCGGTTATTAATGAATGATGGAATACCATTTCCTCCTACCGAACGTGACCATGAAAAATTTCTTAATGAAATAAGTTCTGATAAAGAGGATTACATGTTTGGGATTGAACTTAAAGATGAAAAAATCTTTATTGGGACAATAGCTGTTTACTTAGTGAACTGGAAGAATGGTACTTGTCACGTTGGCGTTTCAATAGGTCCTGAATATCAAGGGAAAGGTTATGGAACTGATTCAATGCAAATACTGGTTGACTTTATTTTCAATTATATGAATGTAAATAAAGTCAAGCTCCAAGTGTTTAGTTACAACAAAAGAGCTATCGCTTCTTATGAAAAATGCGAATTTTCCGTAGAAGGGAATTTAAAAGAAGAATTATTTAGGTTCGGTAGTTACCATGATATTCATATTATGGGGTTACTTAGAAAAGATTAGGAAAACGAGAAAGCTTAAATGATACTTCAAAAGGCAGTAGAAGAAGCAATTTCTACTAAAGGAGCTAATTCTGATTGACTTTATTTTTATAATCCAAAAACCTCTACTGACAAATGGATTACCACACGCCAAACTGTTGCAGTAATCGGTAATCATGTGTTTGCTAAGTAAAGAAATTTGTTTTTCTAGTTTTGGTGCAACAAATACATAATTTTAAAAAGGAAACAGAAACTTCGTTCTGTGCACGACCAACATTCATCCCCTCCCTACCGCATGGACTATGTCCTGCACGCGCTTGAGGAAGGGGATGAATGTTGGATTACTGTTAAATTATTTTACCTCTACTGTATAATTCCCTGTTCCACCGCCATATTTATATACACTCAAGTAATATTTCCCTGGCTTCGCATTATAATTTCCAAGTAATTTATTTCCGTCACGTTTCGTTGCATATGCGGCATAATTATTTAAGTCTGATTCAGAATATAATACCCAATTCAGTCCAAGGTTCTGTTCATTCGTAACAGTAATCTGTAAATCTTTCGGATCCTTTACATCAATAACAAACCGGTCAACTTGATCTTGATCACTTAGGTTACCTCGTAATAACGTATTCAAAGATAGTGGATTCGCTTTATCAAATGTATCGTTCGGTTCTTTTTCTACAGTAGTATCTTCTTCTGTATTCACTCCGCTAAACACAACATCATATTCAAATTGTCCAGCGGCATTGACACGGTAATTCACGAAATAAGCAGTCAATGTTTTGTATCCGCTCCACTCTTTTTCGGAAAGATGTTTCAGCATATCATTTGTTGCTTGATTCATCGTTTTCCAGTCCTCTGTTTCTCCTTTTGACGCACTTCCTGTATATGTTCCTTGTAGTGTAAATGTATTAAAGAATTGTGATTTATTCTTCGTTACCTTCACATTGTTTAACTTTGCTTCATTTGTGATATCCGCTGTAACATCCGAAAGCGCTTTCGGTTTATGCTCTGCTAAATAATCATCTGATACTTGCGGAATTGTATACTTATCACGATTATCAATAAGCATTTGCATATAAGATTGGTAGTCTTCATTTAATTTATTGTCTTTACTTAATGCAGAGCGGTACGCATCGTAATTTGTTACATCATTTGCACGAATTAAATCATGCACTTTATCAAACATCTCAGGGCGATTATTATACATATAAGATTGCAATGCAAACGAATAGTTATAAAAATCCCATGTTCCATACTTCGCATTTAATGTTTGCTCTGCTGTGTATCGCTTAGCTGGATCATTAGATAATCCGCCAACTATACTTTTTCGCGGTACAACGCTATCTAATCGCGTTGAGCCTGCAAAGAACTCTGCATTTCCTTCTTCAAACCAAGTTAAGCGTTCATTTTGATACATATCACCTTGTCCCCATAATCCAGGAACTTCGTATCTTCCCTGTAAATAGTGTGTAAATTCATGACGGAATAATTCTTCTAAACTATAAATACTTTGCTGCGGTGTACGTTCATATGTAAAGAACGTTCCGATTCCTTCAATATAAATTCCGCCATTATTCGTTTCATAGCCGTACAATTGACGGTTAAATTGATATTCGTCCGGACTATTGTAGATGACCATTGTTAACACATCATCAGCATGTCCGTTTTCAAGCGGCTTATCGCTACCAACTGTACGATAAAATTGGGATCGCACTTCTTTTGCCGCCCAGTATAAACGTTTAATTTTCTCTTCACTAACTTTATCTCCCGCTTTAAAGACAATTGTTCCGTCATCAAACGTATACGTTTTCGGTAAATATTTCTTCTTACCATCTTCTCGAATTTGATCTAAATTTACTGTTTTTCCGTTCGCATCCACTCCACCATAATTTGTAGCAATTTGTTCTGCCGCAACAAAATATTGCTCTCCTAAATATGGATAAATCCGCATCGCTTCTGTAACAACTTGCTGTCCTTTTACCTGTGTACTATGAAGCTTACCAAATCGGCTAGCATAGTAAATTCCGTTATTAATTAACCATCCGTTTTTATCTGTTACCGTACCAATTAACGCAAAACGACTGATTTCATTAATAAAACTATCGATGTTTCGATACCACATCGTATCTTTTGGTTCCTTGCCCGTAGTATACATATACGACTGAACTTCATAATCAATTCCTTTCATCAAATCATATACAGCATTTCCTTTTGTGTAGTCTTCAATGAAAGTTGCAAGATTATCGTTGTATTGTTTGAAGATTTCACCGGCATATTGAATAACTTCAGCATCAGCTGATGCGTTTCCAATCAGCTTTCCATACGATGAAATAACTTTGTTTTGTTCCGATGTACCAAGTTTGAAATTTGGATTTTTTGCAATCGTTTTTAAAGCTGGTAAACATTTATCATGATAGCTACGCTCATTTAGTTTGCTTAATTCATCATGATAAAAACCTAAATAAAATGCCGCACGTAGAGCTTCTACTAATGTCTCAATTCCTTTTGAATCATCTTTCGTATAAGCTTGTCCTTGTTCTGCTAGTTTATCAATGATCGCTTGCATCCGGCTATCATCTTGATAGAATTTCAAACTATCATTATTAAACTGAAATAATTCCGGAATTTGATACCATTTAATTGTCACAAGAAGATCAGTTAATTGTTTGTTGCTTAATTGATTCAATTCAGCCATCGAATATTTTTTTTCTTCAACTAGCTGTTTAGCATTCTCTTTTGGCGCTGGCGGACGCTGCGATAAGTCTGCTAACTTTAACCGTTTTGTATATGATGCATTTTCCTGTACGTTCGAAGGATGTGCCAACTCATCAACGGATTTCTGTATTCCTACCGGTTCCATTTGTAATACATTCTTCGTATTTTTCTCTTTTGTCTCTGCTTGAATTTGCATTCCATTACATGATATCGTAACAAGCCCAACCCCAAGCATCAGTTTATAAAATTTCGAGTATTTCGCCATGCTATTGCCCCCTTTTAATAGTTTAAAAATTCAGACTATTTTAGAGTAAGTCATTCAATCTGTCTATATTAAACAACTTTCCTATTGATACTAGTAAAATTAGTGAGATAATGGTAGGTCACTTTTTTACTGTTAATAATACACCCTACTTATTTCTTAAATCCATTCCCCCTTCCTTAAATTTAATACAAGCAAAAACTGTGCCAATGTTGCATCTTATGATTAGGAAACAACCCTTTATTAATACTGTATAATAAAATATACACAAACAATTTAATGATGTATAAATTATTTGACATGAGATTCTTCCTTTATAAAAACACTTCCGGTGAAAATTCATTTTGTTTCCTTTCTTAAGTTGATGGCTATATAGCACTATCCCATTACCATCAAGTTAAGAAATTCATTGTTTCCAATTAATAGTATCCGTTTTTATGTAATTGTTATTGATTTTGAAAAAATAAAAAATCGCCTTATTAAAGGCGATTCATAATTTATTCATTTTGCATTCTTTTGATAAATAAGTATCTTTTAAAGTTAAATGTAATGTTCTACATTAACGTCTTTCTGGTTCTTTTTCTTTTTTTCTAAGACCGAATAAACCGACTAGTCCTAATAAACCAAGCCACGCCCAATTATTATTACCATCACGATGATTATTCAAATCATTTGTTGTATTCACATTTCGAGTTCTAGTATCATAATTAACTCTATTCATGTTATTGTCATTAACTCGAGTTGTAATATTATTATTGTTAACTCTATCCGTGTTATATCCATCGTATTCAGCATGGACGCTTGTACTAAAAACCATAATAGTTAGTAATAGGGCACCTAAAATAGATGACAGTTTTTTCTTCATAGTTTTCCCTCCTTTCATATTCAGTAATGTCTCCAGTTCCTTTAGACAATATTCGTTTGAAAATATATAAAACCATTTGAATTGATATTATGATAAACATCTTTAACTTTTATTATTAAAAGTACTGATAATAATGGATCAAGTCAATTGCTTTATATTTATAAGAATAAATTTTTTATAACAGTATATCCTATGAGGGGTAATTACTATATTTGGGTAAGGTGTTCCTTATGAGTTATAAGAACTTATTTTCTTTAATCTGGAACATGGTTAGGAAAATTTTTTCTATAGTAAGCATTTTTGTTAAGAGTTTAATTTCTTTAAGGAGGAATATTTTAATGGGTATTTTAAGTGGAAATCCGCAAAATGAACCAATGCACTACGGCGAAGTCTTTGGGATTTGGAGTTATCTTGCAGCGGCACAGGGAGCAATTGCTGGATATCAAGTTCTTATTAACCACACAGGAGACGAGGATTTAAAGAAATTTTTAGAAAATCTTGTAGAGAATGATATCCAATCAGAAGTTGAAGAATTAAAAAATTTATTAAAATTAAATGGAGTTGCATTACCACCAGCACCTCCAGAAAGACCGGTTGCATCTATTGAAACGATTCCTCCTGGTGCTCGTATTAATGATGCCGAAATTGCAACTAAAATTTCCATAGATCTTGCTGCTGGTTTAGTAGCATGTAGTCAAGCTATGGGACAATCTCTTCGAGAAGATGTTGGAATGATGTTTGGTCAATTTCATATGAAAAAAGCACAAGCTGGAGCTATATTGCTTCGTCTGAATAAGAAAAAAGG
The DNA here is from genome assembly GCF_038006685.1 of Bacillus sp. FSL K6-0042. NCBI lineage: Bacteria > Bacillati > Bacillota > Bacilli > Caryophanales > Bacillaceae > Bacillus > Bacillus sp. FSL K6-0042. The sequence goes on along the minus strand of NZ_JBBOVS010000001.1, from coordinate 343,123 downwards.
TTGGATTATTCCGCCTCCATTACATGTTCTACAATCAGATCAAGCATAATACCTAAATGAAAATTCAATTTATTCTTTATGGCTGTTGCAGTGAGGTTGTCTAGGAAAATAAAGACTATTAGTGAATTAAAATAAGTGGCAGAGACGTAAAAACACCTTAACCAAACGTAATGAAATATGAAGCACACAACATGACTTGTCTATTTTTGAAGACCGTTATCCGAAGGGGTAGCGGTTTTTACTTTGTTTAAGTGAGGTGGTAGTTATGGAAAAACAGAGTCTTATTAACTTGATTAAAGTTGATAAACTTATGAAGTTCTATAAATCTAAAGAGTGGCGGCAGCTGAGACTCAAGGCTTTTCAGCGTAACAACTATGAATGTTGTATGTGCAGAGACAAAGGAAAGTATCGTAAAACTGATTGTGTTCATTATATTAAAGAAGTAAAGGAACATCCAGAACTTGCACTAACCTTTGATAACCTCAAGTCTCTTTGTAATCAATGTCACAACGAAGTATATGATCGTTTAAAAAGTACCAAAAACAGCCGTTTATGGGACTTTATTTATTACCACTGTACAGCTACATCTATTTTATTTTTTACTTTTAGAAGGTATTATACCTGTAAAACTAGAAGGTAGAACAATATACTTTTGTCGGGAGTGATTTCATATGAAAATACTAGAACACGAAACGTAACAACCGTATATTGTAATTAGAGGTCCTCCTCCCGTTTATTATATTCACCCTATTTCGAATATAATAAACAGGAGGATTTAACATGAAGAATGATAAATTATTTTTCACCTTATTAGAAAATGCAAACGCAAGCTTTACTGGATGGGATTTTTCCTTTATTACAGAAACTGGTCGTATGAAGAGTCAATTACTTTCTTGGTCCTACGGTAGCATGGCCTTTTCCCTTATTCAAAACAAGAATTCTATGCTTGATATGGGAACAGGCGGTGGAGAATTCTTATCCATGTTAAGACCATTCCCTTCTTCTATTTATGCGACTGAAGGGTATTCTCCAAATATCCCATTAGCAAAAAAGAATTTAGAACCTTTAGGTGTAAAGGTTGTAGAAGTAACCAATGATGAGACTTTACCATTTGATGATGGACAATTCGATTTGATTTTAAATCAACACGAATCCTACTCTGTTTCCGAAGTAAAAAGGATCCTTTCTCCAAATGGCATTTTTCTTACGCAGCAAGTAGGTGGCTTAGATTGTGCGGAAATCAATGAAGCACTAGGGACACCACTCAATTCTGAATTTACAAATTGGAATTTAGAAACTGCTCTAAGTGAGCTCGAGCAACATGGTTTTAAAGTTTTAACATATAAAGAAGAGTTTCCCGTTCAAAGGTTTTATGATATCGGTGCTTTAGTCTATTATTTACAAGCAATTCCTTGGCAAGTGCCTGATTTTAAAACTGAAACATATGTAAATGAATTGTACAAAATACATCAACTTATCCTACAAAAAGGGTATTTTGATCTGAAACAACACCGATTTTTTATTAAAACGATAAGAATATCATAATAAAAGAGTCCTAACAGGTATGCTCCATTACCTTTTAGGACTCTTTTTCGGATGAATTGTTATTCTAAAATCTCAGCTTTAGAAAAAGGATAATACACAAATTCTACTTTCCCTATAACACTAGATTGATCAATATACCCAAGACCATTCCAACTATCTTTACTATGAGAGCGGTTATCTCCCATTACAAAAAAATTATTTGGAGGAATTCGCGTTTTTTTATACTCTAAAAATACTTCCGATTTATGAAATAACTCTCTATTTATATATTGCTCATCTTGTTCTTTATCATTTACATATAGTGTGCCATTTTCCATCTTTATTGTTTCGCCTGGTAGTCCAATTACTCTCTTCACATAATATTTAGAGTCGTCCACGTTTTTTATCACAACTATCTCCCCATGTTGCAGAGGGGGGAAATGCGCAGCAACTTTATTTACAAACACATAATCTTCCTCTTGTAAGGTTGGCTGCATCGATTTCCCTTCTACTTTACACAATGTAAAAGACTGAATCATAACAATTATAACGAATACAAGCAAAATATGTTTGCCCCACTCTTTTCTAGTAATCTGCTCCATGACTTTCCTTCATCCCCTAAAATACCTCACTGTCCTGTTATTCGATGTAAATGTAAAAATCTTTTATTGCTGTTTATTCGGCTGTTCCATAGGTACTGGATTTCCACCGACTCTTTTCACTTTCAAATCAAAATATGCGTCTAAAATTTCTCTTCCAATTTTAGAATTAATCCCTGATTTATCATCGTTTACCCATGGTACAACAACAGAAAATGCAACTTCTGGATCAGAGTCATAAGGTGCGTAACCAGCTAAGGTTAAATTATAACACTTTTTTCTATCTCCATTTTCATCCTTACCTATATTACTATCACCACCATACACTGTTTCTGCTGTTCCTGTTTTTCCAGCAGGCTTATACGGCAGATTTTGAAAGTGTGCTACACCGGTTCCATCGCCTTCTTGAAACACTTTCTTAAATCCTTCCTTCACTTGATTAATATAGGATATGTCCATATCTACACGATTTAAGATGACCGGTTCCATTGATTGAACTACCTTGCCTATATCCTCAGCTTTATTCGGTTGCTCTCTAATTTCTTGTACAATTTGTGGTTTCATACGATAACCACCATTCGCAATCGTCGAAATATATTGCGCAAGCTGAAGCGGTGTATATGTATCATATTGACCGATTGAATAATCAAGTAAGAATCCTGGTGTATTATCTTTTCTTCCCCGTTGTCCCGCAGTCTCATTGGGTAAATCAATCCCCGTTGGAACGCCTAAACCAAATTGCCCAAAATGATAACGCATTTTATTAAAAACTTCTTGTTTAATATTTAACGGACTATTCGGTACGTAATCAATCCCCGCAATCTTTAAAGCTGTGTTAAACATATATACGTTAGAAGACACTTGTAAAGCTCTGACATCATCAATATCACCAAAATCTTTCCATGATTTCTTTGCTTTTGTTGTCCCTTTAAATGTCATCGGTGCATCGTAAAAATGAGTAAATGGCTTAATCGCACCCGTTTGATAACCTGTTAGTAGCGTAGCTCCCTTGACTGTTGAACCTAATTCATATGAACTTGTCATTGTACCAAGGGCATAATCCTCTACTTGAATATTTCCATCTTTATTTACTAGTTTTTTTCCTGAAATTGATAAAAGTTGTCCATTTTTAGGATTCATCATTACCACAAAGGCACGATCCAACATTGGTTCTACAGCTTTGAACGCCATTAAGTTTTTTTCAATGCTTTCCTCAACTTTCTTTTGCAATTCCATATCAATTGTTAGCATTAAATTATTGCCACTTCTCCCTTTCGTAATTTGTTCAGTACGAAGTATTTTCCCTTCTTTATCTGTAATATTTTTCGATTGTGCTTTCATACCGTGTAGGGCATCTTCGTATTGCTTTTCAATATAACTCTTTCCAATCCGATCATTGCGGTTATAATCACGAACTAAATAATAATCTAATTGCTCTTTCGGTAGTCCTTCATCAGCACTTGAAACGTTTCCAAGTACTGAACGAAGTATTTTATCATATGGATACTCACGTTCCCAATCTACGGTCGTATCCACACCTGGAAGATTTGCTAAATTTTCACTAATTACTGCATATTCTTCTGGTTTTACATCTTTTTTTATTATTTTAGGAGTCATATTATATCCTGCATTCATTTTACTTTTAATAGCTAATACTTCTATATCTTGTGGGGTAAGTTCATTTAACTCTTCCGCTGTAATTCGCTCACGTCTAATTTCTTCCACCTTTTTATCTAATTCTTTTCTCTCCATTTTTTTTGCTCTTAATTTATTTTCATCTTCCTTTGTAACCTTTTCTGCTGCACGTTTCTTATGTAATTGCATCCAAAAATCTTTCTTATCTATCTCTGTTAACTTATTTATAGCCTCCTGCGGCATTTCAATCATCTTCGCAAGTTGTCTTGCCGTATTTAAAATCTCTTCTGAATTAACACCTTTCATTTTTGTATATGTAATTGTCCGTAATGGTTTATTATCAACAATCGAGTGGCCTTCTCGATCAAAAATTTTCCCACGTGGAACGGGAGTACTAACCGTTAAATCCCCCTTTTTTTCCACCTCATTTTTATAAGTCTCACCATCAATAATTTGAACCTTACCTAATTGAACAATAACAGTTGAAAACATAAGAAATACAAAGAAAAACAACACATTTAATCGGAAAGGAATATGGGTTTTCTTTTTCCGTTTCTTTTTCTGTTCTTCCTTTTTCTGTTCTTTCTTTTTCATTATGCTCTCCTCTTTCTATGGTCTAAAGTATCTTTATCTCATAAATAACAAAAATTAAACCATACTTTCTCATCTGGATATAAAAATCTCCTCTATTAATAATATTAAAGCACATAGATAATATAATTTATAGTGTTTTTAAAGAAAATTTAGAAAATTTAAGCTCCAAAAAAACCGAGATAACTACCTCTTATCTCGGTTTTCCTACATCATTTAAAATTGATCTACAAACTGTCCAATTTTTTGCTGAAAGATATAATCAAAATAATACTCTTGACCCGTTAACTCTTCATTCACTAAAATTGTTGTTGCCCCTACTTCTCTTTTTGCAATTTGCGGGAACGATGCAACTGGCTGCACTTTTAACGAAGTTCCCATAACAAGTAATACATCCGTTTCATATAAACGCTGTATTGCATTTTGATATTGTGGTAATGTATCACCATATAAAACGACATCTGGATTTAAAATAAAATTACATGTTTCACATCGTGGTACCTCATGGCCTATCATATATTGCAAATCATATTTCGTTTTGCATTTTGGACAATGAGCCGTTTGGAGTGTACCATGCAAATCTATTACATGCTTACTCCCTCCTAATTGGTGCAGACCATCAATGTTTTGTGTTAACACCACAATATCTTTTCCTTGCTCTTCTATACTTGCTAAAAATTGATGCCCACGGTTTGGTTTGTATTGATGGAAAGTATTAATTTGAAATATTTCTTTGTAATGCTTCCAAAATTCTTTTGGATTACGGTTATAATATCCTCTAGATAAGTACATTTCAACTTTAGCATCTGCATATAAACCATTGGCTGAGCGAAAATCAGGAATGCCACTTTCTGTACTTGCACCAGCACCTGTTAATACTGTAATTTTCTTCGCTTTTTCTAAAATTGAACGTACTTCCTCAATTTGCTGCACAAAAATCACCTCTATGTATAATCCTTCCTTTATTATAACATTTGTCCATAGCAGGCGTTATACTTTTGCTTAGTGTGTGGTCCCGCCACATTCTATAATATCCGTTTCTACCGTTAATGCGACCCGTACCAATAATTCAATTCCAGTTGTAATAGTTGAAAGCGACATACTCGGTTGTCCAGGATGTTTACTTGCTTGCTCTGGCAAAAATGGAATATGTATAAAACCACCACGAACCCCGTTTTCACTTTTTGCTAAAATGTCCATAAGTCCATAAAAGAGATGATTACAAACAAATGTGCCTGCAGTTTGAGAAACAGAAGCTGGTATTCCTTCTTCCCGAAGTTTTTTTACAGTAGCTTTTATAGGAAGTGTAGACCAATACGCAACGGGCCCCCCTTCTACAATAGATACATCAACCGGTTGGTTTCCTTCATTGTCAGTGATTCTTGCATCATCTACATTTATTGCAACTCGTTCCACTGTAATATCTGGACGTCCTCCTGCTTGCCCGATACATATAACAAGCTCCGGTTCTATTTCTTCCATATAAGACTTTAACACTTGTAATGATTTATGAAACACAGTTGGAACTTGTTTACTAACAATCTTGTAATCTCCAAAGCTTTGTCCATCAAGCTGCTTTGCAACTTCCCAGGCAGGATTAATCTCCTCTCCACCAAAAGGTTCGAACCCTGTTAACAATACTGTCTTCATCATTCCCACTCCTTACTAAAATCGATATACGAGCCCATACATGATGAACATATTAATAACAAAAATGGTAATAGCAATTGGTGCTTGGGCTTTAATTACCGCATTTTTATCTTTTAATTCTAATAGCATTGCTGGTACAATATTAAAATTTGCAGCCATTGGTGTTATCAATGTACCGCAGTACCCTGCAAACATTCCAAGCGCGGCCATGATCGCTGGATTACCACCATGCATTTGAACGATAAGCGGTAAACCAATTCCTCCTGTAATAACAGCAAATGCGGCAAAGGCATTCCCCATTACAACTGTAAACAACATCATACCTAAACAATATGCCATAACAGCAACGAATGGATACTCTGTCGGCAATACTTGTCCTACTAAATCTGAGACAACTTGACCCACACCAGACTTTGCAAAAATACCGCCAAGTGCAGCTAACATTTGTGGTAAAATAACTGCCCAGCCGACAGCTTGTAATAATCTGCTTCCCTCTTGTACAGGGGCTGTTATTTTTGCTTTTGTGATTCCCATTGCTGCTACAAAAGCAAGCAATGCCCCAAGAGCTAATGCAATTAATGTGACTTTCTCAGGATCAACAAGAAATACATTTCCAAACTTTAGCTTTCCTAAAGTTAAAGTACCAATAATCGTAAAAATAGGAATTAAAATAGCGGGCATAAAAATTTTATTTCTCAGTTTTTCTGCATGTTTCACTCGTTCTTCAGTAGGTGCTTCTTTTTCATCGGACTTCGTTACTTTATTCAATGATGCTAAAATGACCATCGCTAATACAATACAACCGATATAAAATGATGGAATCATATTTCCAAATAAAAATGTAATAGAAAATAATGCCCAAAATAAACTAGAACCAAAGCGATTTGGATGTTGACGATCAAAAGCGACACGAATCGCGACAAAGGCAACAATAATACCTAATAAATAATAGATTGTATCAAGTGTAATAATATTCATCCTATATCGCCTCCTTTTGTTGGCTTTCTTCTTTTTTCATTGTTTTTTCAATATACTTATCGAATTGTTTAAAACGAATCCAACTTACAATAAAAGCTGAGATTGCCGTAGGAATTCCCCAAAGCGCCATATCCCACACACCAACATGCATTCCTACAGAATCAAAGAATCCTTTCATTAATAGAATCGCTCCTGTTGCGATAAAAATATCTTCACCAAAAAACCATGCCGTATTTTCAGCTGCCGCTGCATTCGCTTTAATCTTTTCTTTTAATTTTTCTGGTAGTTTTCCATAACGTCCATGAGCTGCACCTTCTGCCATCGGTGCAACAAGAGGCCTTACTGTTTGAGCATGTCCCCCAATATTTAGTCCTACCGCTGCCGAAGTCTCACGAATTGTAAAATATGACATTAATACTCTACCAGTCGTTGCTCCCTTAGATTTTGATATCAATGCTTCTGCACGTTCCTTCAGCCCATATCGTTCTAAAATTCCAATTACAGGCAAAGTTAATAATATTGGCATAGACATATATCGGTTTTCTATAAAAAACTTTCCAAACATACTTATGACATCATAAAAACTCATCCCCGCAACCATACCAGTAACAATTCCTGCAACCATTACAACCAATAACGTATTAAGGCGAAATAAAAATCCAACAGCTACAAGCAATATTCCAATTAGTTTCAACATCTATGTATCTCCTCCTTATTCTACTTTGGTGCACAAATAGAAACATTATTTAATCTAAATGTTCTGTATATTCTTTCTGCAAATTGAACTGCATGCTCACCATCACCGTGTATACAAATTGTTTGTGCATCGATATTGATAATCTTTCCACCAACTGCTTTTACATTTCTTTCCTTAACCATCTGCAACACTTGTTCAATTGCTATATCTTCATTTTTTATGAGTGCATTTTCTTCTGTTCGGCTTGTTAATGTTCCATCTAATTGATACGTACGATCGGCAAATGCTTCCTGCACGAGTTTCAGTTCATATTTTTCAGCTGCTTGTATAAATTTACTATTCGCTAATCCATACAGAAATAAATCTGGATTTATATGATAAATTGCTTTTGCAATTGCATCCGCAATCTCTTGATCAGTGGCTGCCATATTATAAAGTGCACCGTGCGGTTTTACATGATGCATCCTTCCTCCTGCCGCTCTTATAAATCCATCTAATGCCCCTATTTGATATAAAACATAATCATAGACCTCTTCTGGCGAAATATACATCATTCTTCTACCAAATCCAATTAAGTCCGGAAACCCTGGATGTGCTCCTATTTCCACATTGTGGTACAATGCTTTTTCAACAGTTTGACGCATGACAGTTGGATCACCAGCATGAAAACCGCATGCAATATTTACTGATGAAACAAACGGAAGAATTTTATCATCGTTTCCTATCTTATATGCACCAAATCCTTCTCCTAAATCACAATTTAAGTCAACGGTAACCATACGCTATCTCTCCTCCTGCTTTACGCTTGTAAAGCGATGAACTTCTTTAATAGATTCATATTTTGTTCTTGCTCGATGTAAAGCTCCGTCGCTTCTGTTATAGAAGTCTTTGCAAACGTGACATAATCACCTGGTTTCAATTGCGCAAGAATAGGTAAATCAACTGATATGACATTACCAATTAGCGGATATCCACCTGTCGTTTGTCTATCTGCCATTAAGATGATTGGATGACCACCAGATGGCACTTGGATTGTTCCAAATGTAACTGCACTTGATAGAATCTCAGATTGTTCTATTCTTTTTAATTTTTCACCTTCAAATCGATAGCCCATACGGTCAGCATAATTGGAAACTTTATATTCCTTTGTAAAAAACGACTCTAAACTCTCGCTCTTAAATTGATCCCATTCAAAACCTGGAATAACACGAATGATTGGGCTGCGACTATATTTGGGTAGAACATGATTACATATACCCCAACATGTTTCTATTCTGCCTTCATCCATCAATTTCTTTATCATACAAGTAGCAAATTTTGATGGTGTACCAATTTGAAAAAGGTCGCCCTTTTTAAGCGCTCGTCCTTCTAGCCCACCTATAGCTGCTTTTACATATGTACTTTTGCTTCCCATACTACTTGCAACATCAATTCCACCTGCAAATGTCACATATGTCCTACACCCAAACTGCGTCTTCCCGAAGCAAAGCCTGCTACCTTCTTTCGCTAAAACTGGTCGCCACAATGGAATGGGTTCTCCATTTAACAGAGGCTCCATATTCGCACCACCAATTGCTAGCAATGTCGTTTTCTTTATAAGAAGCTTTGGTCCCATCATTGTAATTTCTAATCCAGCTTCATTCTCTTCATTTCCAACTAACATATTTATCACTCTTAATGCTGCCTGATCCATAGCACCGCCAACAGGCACACCATATTGTTGATAGTGATACCTTCCTAAATCTTGAACAGTTGTAAACATCCCAGCATGTAAAACCTCAACATTCATTTCCTAGCTCCCTCCATAACCAGGTACTCTTCCTCTGTTATTGGGATAAAACGTAAATACATTCCACTCTGCACATATGTAGGCTTTTCTTCATTTGGCTGAAACAACGCAATCGGTGTTCGGCCAATAATATTCCAGCCGCCTGGTGTTTCTAATGGATATATTCCAGTTTGACTTCCACCAATTCCAACTGAACCAGGTGTTATTTGTAAACGTGGTGTTTGCTTTCTAGGTGTTTCTAGCTCTTTGGGCATACCACCCAAATATGGAAAGCCTGGTGTAAATCCTAACATATAAACAAAATAAGTCACTTCACTATGAAGACGAATCACCTCACTTGCACATAACCCATGATACGCCGCAACTTCTTCTAAATCAGGTCCATATTTCCCGCCATAACAAACTGGAATTGAAATACAATCATATTGTTTTTGTGTTTTATTTTGATTATGACTAAACAATCGCTTCATGTATTCACATACAAACTCATACGGTACTACCTTTCTTTCATTTTTCCTCCATAACTTATATACATCATAGTAAACCGTTAAAGAAGTAAAAGAAGGTACACACTCAACCATTCCAAGAAATGGATTCCCCTTTAATAGTCGGTGTAAATTTTGCACTTTTTCATATATATCCAAATCAATTTTTTCTCCAAACGTAACAACAACTGCTTGATCACCTAGTGCTGAAAATTTCATCATATACCTTCCTTTTCACCTATCCAGCCAAGTTCTTTCGAAATTTGATACGCTGTTTCTTTTACTTTTGTAATAAAGTTTGGAATTGTCGATTCATTATACTCTATTTCTAATCCCGAAATACTAATACCAGCTATTACACTACCATCACTTGCAAAAATAGGGGCTGCAATTGCAGCTGTATGATTCTCAAGTTCCGAATAACTTATCGTATATCCTTCTCTTTTAGCCTTACATAATAGGCTTTGCAACTCTTCTTTATCCACTATCGTTCCATCTGCAAATCGTTGTAATTGCACTTTCTCTATATACTGCATTTGATCGTCTTCCGAAAAATACGAAAGTAAAATACGCGGACATGCTCCGGCATATAAAGGAGCTCGCCGTCCTATCTCTGTGTATACTCTTACTGGTTGATCTCCATCCATTTTTTCAATATAAATTGCCTCATTCGCATCTTGAACAATTAAATTGACAGCTTGACCAAGAGAGTCTCTAAGCTTTTTCATATATGGCTTTGCAATATTTCGTACTGACAATCGCTTCGAAACGAGTTGACCGAACCTTAAAAATACTAATCCAAGCCTATATGTTCCCCTTGTTGTCTTTTGTAAAAAGCCCATTTCTTCAAGCGAACCAATTAAACGGTATACAGATGTTTTAGGCATTCCCGTCTGATGAACCATTTCCGTTAACGTTAGCTCTTCATGTCCATAAAATAGTTCTAAAATATCCATCGTCTTTACTGCCGTTTTATTTACACTCATCTTAGCTCCCCTAAGTTCCGTAATTCGGAACAATAATTCCGTTTTTTGAAACAAATATATAATTTAAAATTATAAAATATTCTTACTATTTAAACAATATTTTTCTCAAATAAAAAAGCATTGAAAGTAAAATTCAATGCTTTTTTAACGCGTATACGTAAACTCTCTCTTTAATGCAACGCTCTTACTTGTTGCAGTGGCCAAAATACCGCTTCACCTTTTCCAACAATTTGATCTTCTGAAATAAACCCAAACATGCGACTATCTTTTGAAACTTGACGATTATCTCCTAACACAAACACTTGACCTTCTGGAACTTTTGTTTTCCCAGTTTTTTGTTCTAATGTAAAATCAGGAGTTAATTTCCCTTTCGATACCTCGGCCTTATAATCTGCTAAATATGGTTCATCAACCGCTTTTCCATTCACGTACAATACGTCGTTTTTATATTCAATCGTATCTCCTGGTAAGCCAATTACTCGCTTCACTAAATCATATCCTTCTTTTCCATGAAAAACGATAATATCAAAACGATTTAATCCTTGTACATTAAAACCAATTTTATTTACAAGTACACGCTCGTTATTTTCTAAAGTAGGCATCATAGACTCACCTTGTACGAGTGAAGGAGTAAATAAAATACCACGTACAATTAAAGCGATTCCTAGTGTAATCCCTATTGTTTTAACCCATGAAACGATTTCTTTTTTCTTGCTTTTCTCCATCTTTTTCCCTCTTCTCTAGTATTATAATGATTTTGTTAATACCACTAAATCTTGTACAGATTTTTGATCTACTTCAGCAAAACAAGATTTACCTTCTCGGACTGCAGTACCAACATGTGCTTCTGAAATTCCTGTTTCGTTCAATAGTCGCTTTATATTTTCTTTTGTCACACCACTTCCAACAATGAGCTGAATATCCCCTTTACTTACTCTTTGCATTTCATGAAGCACAGGTATATTTTCTTCTATCGTCCCTTGACCACCAGAAGTTAAAATATGAGTTATCTTTTCAAAATTACGTAATGTTTTAACTGCACCAATAAGATCATCCACTTCATCTATCGCACGATGAAATGTGATGTTAATCCCATCTACAACAGATAATAAATTAGCTAATTTTTTTTCATCAATTTGATTCTGCTCATTTAATACACCTAAAACAACACCTGCTGCACCAAGTTCTTGTGCAATTAAAATATCTTCTTTCATCATTTCGATTTCTTCTGTTGTATATATAAATGACTTAGCATGTGGACGAATCATAACATGGATAGGTATGTTTGCTGCTTTCACCGCTGTTTTTATAAAAGCATAACTTGGCGTTAATCCACCTTCTGTATATGCTGAAATTAGCTCAATTCGATTTCCACCAGCTTTTTCAATTTGCTTCACATCTTCTAAACAAGTTGCAATGACTTCTAGCATGAAACTACCCCTTTTCGTACTTTTTCCACATTATTATACCGCAGCATAAATAAGAAACCTAGGTTTCTCATATAAAACATAAAAAAAGGAATTGAAAAGAAAGATTTCGAAACTCCTTAACAGATTTATTACTTTCTCAAAATTGTTACGTTTATCACATGAAGTCTGCGAATTCTATAAAACAGCTGATCTTCTTAAAAAATATCGGATAACTTTCACGCCTCATTTAAACTATCAACCCTTCCATAGATTTCTCTAAATATTATCGTACGAATAAATCTTATGTTGAGAAAAACAAAAATCTCTTTCATTTATTTCCATAATCTTTATATTTCTGTTATTCTTTTAATATAATTCAAAATTTTACCACAAATTATACAAGGGGGCTCATTATACGATGAATATGAAAGTTACAACATTGACAGCAGCAACTGTCGCAATCACTTCTCTTCTCCCATCAATTACTGAAGCGGATATGAAAACAGCTGCTGTACAACCAAAAAACAATGTAAAAATCGGATATGTAAAACTTGATAAAGTCCAACTATATCAAGAAAATACAACAAATGGTGATTCCCTTGGCAGTATTTCATACAATACACCTGTTACCATTCTCGAAACTACACGTGACTGGTATAAAGTAAACGCTCAAAACAAAATTGGTTACATACAAAAATCTAATTTATCTTTGGCGAAATTAAATCAACAGCGTAACCAACATATCGTAAATGCAAGCGCCTTAAACCTTCGTTCAGAACCAAGTATACAATCATCAATCCTTGACGTATTACCAAATGGGACATTTATCTCCGTTCAAGAAACACTTAATGACTGGTATCTCATCTCTTACAACGGAAAAATAGGATATGTAAAAAAAGAATTTATATCACATAACTCACAACCATTCGTTAAAGGAATCACTATACAAAATAATTCTTATTATGTTGCAATCCCTAAACTAAGGGTAAGAAATGGTGCAGGAACAAATACTGCTGTTATTGGTTCCTTGCAAAATGGGACACAAATACAAGTAGTAGGCACAGTAGGTACATGGTATAAAATTCATTTTGGCTCTGGATATGGATATGTTGCAAAGCAATATGTATTACAAAATAAGCAGCAAGAAAAGTCTACATCCCCTTCTATACCTGCTGTTTTTAAATTTCCAACACAAGGACAAGTTAGCTCAAACTTCGAAGTCAGATGGGGGCAAATGCATTATGGTGTCGATTTTACGTCAACTGGAGATAAGCCTATTCGTGCTGCAGCTGCTGGAAAAGTTATCAAATCCTACTATTCTAGTAGCTACGGAAACGTCGTATTCGTCACTCATTACATAAAAGGAAAATTATATACAACTGTTTATGCACATATGAAAAACCGATCTGTACAAGCTGGAGATCGTGTTCAAACTGGACAGGTGTTGGGGCAGATGGGGAATACTGGACATTCAACTGGGCAACATCTTCATTTCGAATTACATAATGGGGAATGGAATTTCGAAAAAACAAATGCCGTTGATCCACTTCCTTACTTAGTACGGTAACATCTTATGCTACGTAATATTCCATTACTCATTGAATACCTAGCTTTTTTCGGCCTAATCTGTTGTTTTATTATTTATGATACAAATATAATTTTTTTAAGTATGCTCATCCTATTTGTATGCTGTGAAATATTGCGAGAGATATATAAAATACGATTAAGAAAACACATTTCTCATCTATTTACATCACTCATTATTATCGTTTGTCTAATCACTAATTTAAAGGTTGATGGTCTATTTATATCGAGTATGTTCCCTATATTTTTTATAAGCGTTCTCCTTATCGTATCCCAATATATCTATGTACCTGAACATCACAAAAAAGAAGATAAAGAGGAAAAGATTATATAGTCTTTTCTGACATATACGTCCATACAAAAATAATTCTAAAATGAAATGCTATATATACAAAAAGCCACTTTTGAAATAATGATTCAAAAGTGGTTTTCTCTGCACAAATCATTTCGTTTTTATCCCGCATTAACGGATAGTAACACTCCCGCCTCAAAATTCAGTGAAAGCAAAGAAGTTAGGTGGGAGATGAATTGTCCGTAAAAGCCCGATTGGTGAGAGCTAATAATCAGTGGGGATAGCCCCCCACTGATTAAAGTTTTACTTTATAACTCCATACGGTTTAAGATATCTTTTAATGCTTTTAAGTCTTCAATCGTCAATGTGACACCTTTTCCCATTTTGTCATGCTCTGGTGCCCAATCACGCAGATCATATTTTGGCTCTTTTCCGTTCCAACTGATTAAATTAAGCTCTTTATTCCAACCTTTAGGTGACTGCGATAAAGTTCCAAAAGTTTCCTTAATATCAAATTTAATTTCCGCCACTGTTATTCCCCCTTTAAAATATATATTCCCTATCTAGATCTCCTACATTCTCTCATATCTATATCGATAGGGCTAATTTTCCACACATCTACCTCTGATTCATTATGAACTACACTGATTGTTTGAACTTAGCAGAACACCCTCAGCAATTCATCTTTCACTATAAAAAAGCTCCGGTGTATACCGAAGCCTTTTTTCATACTTACCGTTTATCAATTTTTGCAGCAATCCTATTCCCAATGAATTGAACAGATTGAACGAGGATAACAAGCATAAGTACCGTAACAATCATAACGTCTGTTTGGAAACGATAATATCCAAAACGAATTGCTAAATCGCCGACACCGCCTCCTCCAACAACACCTGCCATGGCTGAGTAGGAAATAAAACTTACTGTTAAAACTGTTAAGCTTAATACAAGGCCTGAACGTGCTTCAGCGAGCAATACTTTCCACACAATTTGCAGTGGCGTCGCTCCCATTGCCTCAGCAGCTTCAATTACACCTTTTGGAACCTCACGTAATGCTTGCTCTACGAGTCTCGCAAAATAGGGAATGGCTGCTACTGATAAAGGAATCGTTGCAGCGATTGGACCAATTGTAGTTCCTAATAAGGTTCTTGTAAGTGGTACAAGAGCCACTAGTAAAATGATAAATGGAAATGAGCGAATAATATTTACAATGCCGTTTAAAATACGATGGACAATATTTTGTTCCAAAATTTGTCCTTTACTTGTAAAATATAAAATTACACCTAAAGGAGCACCTAAAATAATTGCTGCTCCAACTGAAAGTCCAACCATTAATAATGTTTGTAAAAGTGATGTCCAAATCTCTGGAAGCAGTGGGATAACATTATTGAACATGTGCAATGCCCCTCTCTTGTTCTATACCTAATAGAAGTTTTGCAATTTCTGTTGTTGGTTTTAGATGTTGGTCACGTAAGTGGAAGGATTCAATAACTTCTCCTTCTTCCATCACCGCTACTTTATTACAAATTTGTTTAATTACATTCATTTCATGCGTTACAATTACGATTGTAACTCCTAACTCTTTATTTATCTTTTGTAAAAATTGCAAAATAGATCGTGTCGTTTTCGGATCGAGTGCCGATGTCGGTTCATCACAAAGCAATACCTTGGGATCATTTGCTAATGCACGAGCAATCGCAACACGCTGTTTTTGTCCACCACTTAGTTGAGAAGGAAAATGATGCGCTTTATCACTTAAGCCAACAATCTCCAAGCACTCTCTTACACGTTTTTCTCTCTCTTCTTTTGAAACTGATTTCAATTCTAATGGTAAAGCAATATTATCCGATACGTTTTTATTATGAAGAAGATGAAAATGCTGAAAAATCATACCAATTGATTGTCTTGCTGTTCGTAAATCTTTCTTGGATAACTTTGTTAAATCTTTTCCATTTACAATAACTGCACCTGAATCTGGTTTTTCCAATAAATTCATTGTACGTAATAATGTAGACTTTCCAGCACCACTTAATCCAGCAATTCCATATATATCATGTTCCTCAATTTGCAGAGAGACTGATTTTACACCGTGAAATAAACCTTCTTTCGTCTGAAACGTTTTATTGATATCGCGTAGCGTTATCATTTTCACTCACTCCTTTTCAATTGATTTAAAAGCATCATCTGCTAGTAATGAGAGTGTTACATCATCCATCGGTGGATTGTGTAAACCAGCGCGAACATTTACATAATAGCGGTGCAGTGGATTCTTTTCAGATAAGCTTTTTGCCCCTACAATTCTCATTGTCTTATCAACAATTGATATCGCCGCATTCGTCGCAATATATTTCGCTGCTGCTAATTCCGCTTGTAAAGATTGTTTATTTTCCACCTCATCATATTTTTTCGCAACTTGGTATAAAAAAGTACGAGCTTGCAAGAGTTCCAGCTCTAATTCGCCTACTAATCTTCTAACGTTTGGAAGCAAACTAATTGGGTGATTTAAACTATTCGGTTGATATGCTTTCGCAAAATCAATCGCATAATTTCTTGCAGCCTGCGCAATCCCTAAATAACATGCTGGTATATGAAGTAACCATCCAATTCCTTTCGGTTTCGCCTGTGAACCTTTTACATCTGTAAAAAATTCATGTGGGATTTCAACATTCTGTAATACAAGATCATGGCTAGCCGTTCCACGCATCGCAACACTATCCCATGTCTCTTCAATCAACACACCCTTTTCATGTCTTGGAATCACAAATTCTCCTATCTCATCTCGCCCTTCAATGCTTGCAGATATGATGAAATAATCAAGTACGGGCGCCATCGTTGTGAACGTTTTTCTTCCGTTTATAATCCACTTGTCGCCTTTTTGTACAGCTAATGTTTCTGGTTTCCCTCCCCGAGTAGGACTCCCTGTCTTCGGTTCAGTTGCCGCCCTGTTAAAAAGGGCGCCTTTTTTTACTTCTTCACAAAACCAAGAAAACATCTCAGGTTTCCACGAGCGATTTTCCGCAAGTTCCTTCACAATTCCAAGATGCCATCCAATAGACAAAGCTGTTGCTCCATCTCCCTCTGCAATCTTCTCTTGAAATAAAACAAAATCATATAATGAAATCGCCTTCCCACCAAAATCCTTCGGAAGAGTTAATTTTGTATAACCAATACTTTGTAAGTCTTTAATATTTTCAAAAGGAAAAGAGCCTAGTTCACTCAGTTGATGTTCCCTTCCTGCAAATTGCGGAATGAATTCTGTTATCTTCTCCAATACGAGAACTTGTTCTTCTGTTTCTATAAATGATAATGTCATGTCAAGATCTCCTTTACTTTAAGTAGTCAGGAAGCACAAACCCTTCAAATTGTTCTTCAGACTGAATCATCTTTTTGAACTCTGGTGAATGGTACGCTTCAATTAAATCTTTCGCAAATTGTTTTTCTTTATCTTCATCACGAACCGTAACAATAATTCTATGTTGTGATGGTGTTTTTTCTAATTCCAGTGCCTCTTTTAACTTATGTCCAGATGAAATGACAAGGTTTCCGTTAATAATGCCGTAATCTAAATCTTTCATTGCCCTTGGGATTTGTGGTGATTCAAGTGGTACTAATTTGAAATCTTTCTTTTTAAACGTTATATCTTTTTCAGAGATTGTTAAAATATTTACATTTTCTTTTAATTTCACCCAGCCAATCCCTTCTAACATACGTAATGCCCGTTCTAAATTAACTGGATCATTTGGTACCCCAATCTTCATTCCATCTTTCAAATCATCTAATGATTTATGTTTTTCAGAGTATACACCTTGAGGTGCTGATGGAACTTGAATAATACTTGAAATTTTCGCATTATTTTCTTTTGCGTAAGATTTCATAAAAGCAGTACTTTGAAATATATTTGCATCAATATCCTTATTCGTTAATGCTGGATTTGTTTCGTTTGGTGAATTAAACTCAACAATTTTAATTTTGTACCCTTTTTTCTCTAAGTACGGTTGTACCCCTTTTTTCACTTGATCACTGTACGGACCAGGTGTAAAACCTAAACGAATTTCTTTTTGATCGCCCCCTGATGTCTGCGTGCAACCCGTAATGATAAATAAACTACATACAATACTTACAAGTGTAAAAAATAAACGTTTCATCCCTTCTCCTCCTACTAAAAAACAACCTTACATATTAAGAAGGTTGTCATCTTTTTTCCTTCTTATCTACTCGGAATTAGCACCTTTTTTATTACAGATAGGTTGCTGAAGCTTCATTGGGCCGTTCCCTCCACTTCTCTCGATAAGATTATATTTGATTATGCACTCTATTGTGTCACTATTCCGATGAAAATACAAGGTTTTTATTGAAAGTTTTTTCTATAATT
Source organism: Bacillus sp. FSL K6-0042 (assembly GCF_038006685.1). Classification (NCBI taxonomy): domain Bacteria; kingdom Bacillati; phylum Bacillota; class Bacilli; order Caryophanales; family Bacillaceae; genus Bacillus; species Bacillus sp. FSL K6-0042. Next base: position 324,532 of record NZ_JBBOVS010000001.1, on the reverse strand, counting down.
TGTAAATTTATAGAAAATCCAAAGCATATTTGCATAAAGAAAAGGATAGACTCGTAGAACTACTCTACCTTTGTCTATCCTTTTCTTTATTTTTTAATCGCCTTTCAACATACGCAAAGGTAACGATGCAACATATCCAATATAAGAACATAATTCTTTAAAGAAAAATGGAATTTCCGTATCTAATGTTTTATATGCTGATGTTGGCGTTGGTGATGCATATGCATCTATCCCAATATGTTTCGCTATTCTCATCGCTCGCTTCATATGAAGAGGATCACTTACAATCGTATACGTATGTAAGCCATTATCAATTCCAACCTGTTTCGCATTCTTTAAATTATCTTCTGTAAAACGCGACTGTGTTTCAATTAATATATCTTCATCCTTTACGTTATGCTTTAATGCATACGCTTTCGCAGTACGTGCTTCTTCCTGCTCTGCTTCAAATTTAGTACCACCTGTAAAAATAATTTTTTTAATACTTCCATTCTTATACAAAGAAATCGCATGATTGATTCTTTCACGAAATACAGGAGATGGTTTTCCGTTCCAAGAAGCTGCTCCTAGTACAATAGCAGCATCTGTATCCACCTCATCCGTTTTAAAGCGATAACTCCAAATATCGTAAGCTGCATAACTTACAAATAGAATGATAGAACTAACCATAAGCAAGAACACTTGCAAGACTCTTCTTTTTTTACTTTTCTTATTTTGTTTCATTTGTACTGGCCTCCGTGCATTATCCATACTTCTAAAAAATAATCTATTTTAAATCATTATATTTGAGTTCATTTGAAAGAAGGCACTTTTCTCAACAATTGATTCGTGCTATAAAGGGTTTTCATTCAAATAGAGGATTTTTAATTTACTATTTTTTGTGGTTCATATTTTATGAATTTAATTTATGTACAAAATTTCTCATACAACTCCATTGTAACGAATTTTTTCACAGAAGGGAATGATGAAACAAAAGTATATAAAAGAAGTAATCATTTTGTAAGAAAAAGAGGTATATTTTTCCCTCTTAGGGACGTATACCTCTTCCACTTCACTTTACAATCCAATATTTCATATGTTGTTCTTCAAGCACACATGTAAAACCGGCTTTTTCTAACACTCTACTTGAAGCGGCATTACTCGTTAAACAATCCGCTTGAATTGTTTGTACTTCTTCAGTCTGCTGCAACCATTTTACAAACGCACGCGCCATTTCAGTCGCATAACCATTTCCTTGATAATTTGATACGATACTATATCCAATCTCCACTGTACCAGTTGAATCCGGTGCACCTTTACAGCCCATTTCACCAATAATGATATTGTCTTCCTTATGAATAATGAGTCCACTCCACTTACTTTGCTTTGGATTTTTCCGTAAACCTTCCGCAACCCATGGTAAAATATCTTTATAATCAGGCATTGGCCATTCTAAAGATATTTTATATGGTATGATTTCTTGCAGCTCTTCTCTGCCTTTTATCGTTGCCTCAACAAGTTCTAATGTAAAAGGAATCATCTTTAGTCTTTTTGTTTCAATATTTGTCATGTTTGCCTCCTATTTATACAGGTCCATTTTGTACAGTAATCGATCTTTCACGATTGGCCACTCGCTTGCAATGATGCTATATACTACCGCATCCCTTATATAACCGCTTGGTAACCTTCTCTCATTTCGTAATATCCCTTCTTTTACTGCGCCTAGCCGTTCAATTGCTCGTTGTGCTTTTTCATTTCGCAAGTCTGTTTTTATTTGCACGCGCAGCATTTGTAATTCTTCAAACGCATATTGCAATAACATGTACTTACATTCCGTATTCATACTTGTTCGTTGTACACTCGGATGATACCAAGTTTGGCCGAGTTCAACCGTTTTGTTATTATTTGAAATACTGTACAAACGTGTACTGCCTACAACTTCATTCGTTTTTTGATCTATAACAACAAATGGTAAATCCGTTCCCTTTTCATATCGTTTTACTGCCGTTTCAACATATCGCTCCATATATTGATAGCTATCCATTTTAGCTATTAAATACGTCCATATTTCTTTATTCCCTTCCACAATTGAAAATAATTTTTCGGCATCATTTGTATCTATTAATCGTAACATTGCTCGTTCATTTGTTATTTGCATGAACAATTCCCCTTTTCTATGTATCTAGCTGTATTATAAATAAAATTTCAAACGAACACCTCCACAATATGAATCACATTATTGATTTCTCTGTGCTTCTTTAAACTCTTCCTTAATTTGATCAAGCGTTCCTTCTTCTGTAATTAATCGATATGCTGCATACGCTAATGCTTTTGCGGATGTAACTAATGCTTTATCGCCAAGTTCCGAACGAGCTGCTTCTCTAAATTCATTCGTATGTGCAACTAAATTATCCGGCCCAATTTTAATATAAGGATGAACCGTTGGTACGACTTGACTCACATTTCCTGCATCTGTTGAACCGATTCCAAGTCTCTCTTTACGATTTACATTTTCACCAAGGTTTTCTAATTCCTCCGCAACCACTTCATTAAATGTTTTTGTCACTAATAGTTCATCGATTTCATTTTGAAACTGATTAATTTTTACTGTTGTTCCTGTTGCTAGCGCTGCACCTTGCGCAATATTTCGTACTTTTTCAGTTACTTCAGCACATCTTTTACGTGTTGCTGCGCGAATAAAGAAACGTGCCGATGCGTAATCTGGAATAATATTTGGTGCCTTCCCTCCTTCTGTAATGACACCATGAATTTTCACATCTGATGGAAGTTGTTGGCGAAGTGCATTAATGCCATTATAAAGCTGAATAATTGCATCTAACGCATTAATTCCTTCTTCTGGGGAAGCAGCCGCATGTGCAGACTTTCCATAAAAATGAAAATCAAGTGGATCAACTGCTAGTGAAGGACTTGTCGTTGCTGTTTTTCCGCTAGGGTGAATCATAAGTGCTGCATCAATATTGTTAAACAAACCTGCTTTCACATAACTTGCTTTTGCGCTTCCATTCGGCCCACCTTCTTCTGCTGGTGTCCCAAATACAACGATTTCACCACCAATTTCTTCAATTGTTTCCGATAATGCAATCGCTGCCGCAACGCTTATTGTGCCAATTAAATTATGACCACACGCATGGCCTAATCCAGGCAAAGCATCATACTCCGCTAAAAAGGCAATTATGGGTCCTTGTTTCCCTGAACTTTTCCGTGCGATAAATCCTGTTTCATGCCCTGCTATATTGTGCTGAAGCTGAAATCCTGCACTCCCTAAAAGTAAACTTAATGTTCTAGATGCAAAGAATTCTTGATTTCCAATTTCAGGATTCGCATGTATATCATGACTTGTTTGTAAGTATTTTTCTTTATTTCTTTCTATACTTTTAGTAATGCTATTTCGGTGTGACGTTACTTGTGTTGTTCCCATTTCCCTATTCCTCCTTTAAATTTGCACATAAAAAAGCCTCTTTCCAAAAGATAGAAAGAGGCTTAAAAAATACAGATTCAAAAATGGCCTTCTTTCTTATCTTTCAAGTCTTTCACTTGCTGGAATTGGCACAGTATTCATATCGAATCCGCTGCCGAGGTTTCATAGGGCCAGTCCCTCCACCTCTCGTGATAAGAAAATCATTTTTATTTTCATAAAATTGCATTAAATTATTTTCATTCTAGTTTTATTCCGACTAAATGTCAAGGAATTACGATCCGATTTTAACGAATATCTAAAAAACCTTTTAAAACGCCAATCGTTTCAGGTGCATGCATTCTCGCACTTATAAAAGGGAATTCCGGACTTCCTTCAAACATCATTTGCGATGTTAACGGAGCACCTACCCAAAAGATTTCATCATCAATACATACAAATGGGAGTGATTTATTTTGCCTTTGTACTCTCACATTTTTTAATGGAATTGGTCCATCGCTATAGATTGTTACTTGCGCTGTTGTACGCATTAACGCCTGCCATACCCTTTTATCTACTTGTCTTGTACTTGGAAGCGAAATAATAATTTTTTGTTTTGCTGACAGAATGTCTTTTAATAATGCTTTCGTCTCTTCCAAATTCATTTGCATAAACCATCTCAAGCGTTTTGTAATTTTTCGTTCTAACAATGGACGCGATGTTGTACGATCATATACATTTCCGTGTCTTTCTATGTGAGCAGTTAAGTGAGATAGCGCTTGTTTTCTAGAAAGGTTTTTCCGCATATACTGACAATCCGATAACTGAATCAACTTCCCTCTTGCCCTTGATACTGCAACGTTTACAAGACGATGATTCTTATGATCAAAGAATAACACGCCAGGGCGCTCTTGCGGATAACTATCTACCGTATCAAATATCATCATGTCTCGTTCAGATCCTTGAAATTTATGAACTGTCGCTGCTAGAACAGGTGTATTTCGATACTTTGTTTTTTGCAATACTTCTCTTATAAATGTTGATAAGAACCGAGACTGTGCCCGATATGGCGTTACAACTCCAATCGATTGCACCCCATCTAATAATCCAATTAAGATCATTTGCATTGCAACTAAACCGGACATAATATTAAAACGAGAACCAGAAGCGGCATCTTTTAAAGAATAAGCTCCCATTAAACTTGTATCAAACAGAGCTGTCGCTTCATTTGCAAACGGCTGTAATTTCGCTAATTCTTGCCTTGCCGAAACAGAAGGATGGTCGAACACTCTATTCTTATAAATAAACGAGTTTGTAAATTTAGATATATCTGCATGCATACGTCTTTGTTCTTGCAGCATAAATAAATTCGGATGCTTTTCATAACTATTTACCGATTGCACAATCCCCGCATGATAAAACATATCTTCCCCGAGCCACTTTCTAACAAGCTCATGATTTGCCATCGCAATTGGAGGTAACTGTAAAAAATCACCACAAACGACAATTCGCTTACCAAGAGAAGCAGCTAATGCGATTTGTGGCACATATGCCATACTCACTTCATCTACAACAACTAAGTCAAATGTTCGTTCATAAACAAGAGAATCAATTGCGCATTTAGATAGCGTTGCACCAATTACCTGTGCATTTTCAATATATTCTCTTTCTACCTCTTTAATTTTCGCTCTTTGCTTTCTGAGATCGCCTTCAATTTCTTGTATGCGTTTCTTATCAGAAGCAGTCGCCTTATAAGATAAGATTTTTTGACGTAAATCTTGGCGCATTTCCTCTAAATAGAGCTTTTCTTCTCCCCATGACACATTCGTTGTTTCCACTAATCTAGAAGCAAGCAACGTTTCATGGTTACGTATATGTTCATGTTGACTAAATCCATACCGGACGATTTCTCCTGGTGTCCATTTTTCTTTCTTTTCGATTTGCTTTGTTACTTCACTCATTAATACATCAACTGCCGCATTACTGTGAGCAAGTACAAGTACTGATTTTCCTTTTTGATAATGAGCCGAGATAATGCGTGATAAGTTATAAGATTTCCCTGTTCCAGGCGGTCCCCAAACATATGTTGTCGGATTATAAAAAGAACGATATGCAAGTTCATTCTTCGGATTTTTCATCTTTTCAATATGCTTTGGCGCACTCTTTCCATCCAAAAGACGTTTTACACGCTGACGCTTTTGCTTATCTTTTCGAACTTCTTTCAACCGCTCTTGTAATTGCTCTAATAACTGCCATGGTTCACTATATAAAATCGCTTCTCTTATTTCGCCTTGTATATAATCATTTAATTTCAGTTCGATTTCTAATCCATGTACAGATAGCACTTCTCCTGTTGCTTCCTCACCATCAAATTCAATTCGGATTGGTGTACCATCAGGTAAGCTTACTTCCGAAATAAGCTGAAATACATAAACTGTACTCTCATAATCTGTATATAAAAAACGGCCATTTATAATCGATAATTTACTGCCGCCTATCGTTTTCCAATGTTTAATCTCATATGCTAACGCCTGATGCCACTCTTTCATCGTTTCCGTTAATGAAGGAGTTTGCGAAGTTGTATTCATATAATAATCTCCTTCCTTCTCTCCAAACATACTTTCTCACTATATCATATAACACGCTAAAATTTGTAAGGTTTTTATCTCGCTTATTTTCTTAATTTTCAATATTATGATACATATGAAATTTATGGAAATAAGAAATCAATATGCCAGTAAGAAGAATAGAACACGTTGGAATCATGGTTTCCAACTTAGAAACATCTATTTCATTTTATGAAGAAGTAGTTAGACTAAAACTTATCAAACGTATGGGACATCCAAATCCAAACTTACAACTTGCTTTTTTAGGTGTAGAAGAATCACAAGAAACAATTTTTGAATTAATTGAAGGCTATAACCCTTCTCTTCCAACAGGAGGAAAAGTACAACATATTTGCTTCAAAGTAGATTCATTGGAAGAGGCAATTGAAACATCGCCTGATGGAACACGTTACATTTTCTTCTCTGGTCCTGGTGGGGAATGGATTGAGTTTTTTGAGACGGGGAGGTAATTATACTTCTTTTCATTCATAGCCAATAAAAAATCAGCACCACATATTTCGGTGCTGATTTTTTATTTTAGGAAAATAGCGATGTATTCGCATATAAAGCGGGTGAACCACCTGAATGTACAAATAAAATATTATCTTCCTTCTTAAATGTACCTTTTCGGATTAAGTCTATCAGTCCAGCTACTGCTTTCCCTGTATATACTGGATCCAGTAAAATTCCTTCTGTTTTTGCTAAAAGCTGAACAGCTTCTACCATTTCAGGTGTTGGTAAAGCGTATCCTGGCCCAACGTATTCATCAAAACATGTCACGGCCTCACGCGGAATACTGTTTAGAATACCAACATGCGCTGAAGTTTCTTGCACAAGCTTCCATACTTTTTCTTCTTGTTCAGCTTTTCCGCGGCTCACATTCATTCCAATTACCGGGATCCCTGTTTGTCTTCCATAAAATCCAGTAATCAAACCAGCATGCATGCCACCGCTACCACTTACACAAACAACCGCATTGAAATCTATCCCTTGCTCAAACGATTGAGCCATAATTTCCTCTGTACATGCAATATATCCCATTGCACCAGTAGGATTGGATCCTCCAACTGGAATGACGTATGGTGTATGCCCTTTTTCAGTTACTTCTTTGGCCACTTTTTGCATCTCATCCATAAGGTCAGTTCCGTTTGGCACAACGATTACATTTTCAGCACCTAATAAATGATATAAGAAGTAATTCCCATTAAAGTCTGGTTTTTCTTCTGGTTCAAGTCCTTCTTCTAATACAAGAATGCATTTCATTTTCTCTTTTACCGCAGCCGCTAATGTTAATCGGCAATGATTGGACTGAATACCGCCAGCAGTAATTAACGTATCTGCACCTTTCGCCTGTGCATCCGCCACAAGGAATTCTAATTTTCTTGTTTTATTTCCACCAGCTGTTAAACCAAGTAAATCATCTCGTTTAAAGTAAATAGAAGGTCCTCCTAGGACTTCAGAAAAGTGATTTAATTTTTCGATTGGCGTATATAATTCTGTGTATTTCTTTCTAGGAAACTTCGCTAAATTCATACTAACTCTCCTTATTTACTCTTTATCTAAAATTAAAATGGTAATTCAAATATCCATCAAGCATTATCTGTTCACTAATCATAACTCTTACACTTTTATTAGAAAAGTCTTCAGTAACCAAACAACCCTAATGGATTTTTAGCCTGAATTATTTTCAGGAAACATTTCTCAGTATACTTGATTCATCGTAGTAAAGCGACTCTAATGATTTAAAAAACATGATTTCCCCTAACATTTCACTCACTTTTTTATAAACGCACAAAAAAGAGCTTTATCATAACATAAAAGCCCTTTTTATATAGAAGATATACATTATTACTTTCATACTACTTTTCTAAACTATTTATTAGCTGAAAAATGAACAATCTGTGTTAAACCTGGATGTAAATTCATTTCTCCTTTATCGCGCACATATACCGTTTGATCCCTTTCAAATTTTGGAGGATTCCCCGCATTATATGTATGCCCTTCGTTTGTTCCTTCTATAGAATATTCCATGTACTCTGTTGCACCGACAAGAATATTCTTTTTATCATCAGCTATTACATCGAGTTCCATTTGCGTCATTTCCCCATCATGAATAGATCGCTTTATCACGCTTCAGACAGCGTTCGCAAAATAAAACTGTGCCCAGAGAGCAGCATTTAAAATCCACGATATAACATGTCGGTAAGTTATATCCCTTAATAGGGGACGTAAGGTTTGATGAGGGGAAACTCGAAATAGGTTTCCTTGCTTTATCTTTGTTAACCTGTTAATAAGGTACTTTTTCTTTTTATCACTAATTTATACACTATAAAGACGCAAATTCCAAAGATAAGAGTTGAACAGGCTGGTAAAATCTTATCATTTGGCACGTATACGCTCCAAAAAGAATTCATAAGTGCATGGAAAACTAGACACATAAAAATACTTTTAGTTGCATTATAAATTGTAGTATATATGAAGGATACGGCAATTATCGTGATTATAAAGTATATAAAGTTTATTTGAGTCTGGTTAGTGCCTGGAATGAACCATAACGGCAGGTGCCAAACAGCCCATATTATGCTCACAATCATGGTGCTTAAAAATGAAGAAAACCTTTTTTGAAGTGCAGGTTGCAAGAATCCCCTCCATCCGATTTCCTCAACTCCACCACCAATAATCATTATTGGAAAATTAAGTAATGCAACGTATAATGGCTTTTGCATCGTTGCCCCACCAAATAGCGTTGGCAGATAACAGGTAATAAAAGCTAGAACAATGATCAGAATATACCATGCAAAATGATGTTTAGCGTTAACAATGTTTTTGATAAAAACTCTAAACTCCTCTTTTGATCCATATTTTTTCTTTAAACTAATTGCACTAATTGCTGGCATGATACCTCCGAAAACAAACAATATCATTGCTAATGGAGTACCGAATGTGGTAATGTCCCATTTTATCAAGCTAATTAATAGTCCCCAGAGTATCCATGTAAATATGAACGTGCATATTAAATATCGTTTCATATCATTATTCATATACCTATCCCTCTTTGTCGTGATTAGATTTTAAAATGAATATAGCTTGGTACATAAAAAGATTTATATGTATTGTAAACGTTTATTCCTACTGTATCTTATAACTTTTGAATATGCGTATCTTTAAAATCCGTTTGATATTTAAGACCATATCCGAACAGACGATCCATTCCAATATGAGCTGTCCAAATTAAGCCGATCATAAGAGTCACATCTGATTTTAGAAATAAGCCAATCAAAATCAGTAATATTGATACTATGTAAGTATGAAACAGGTTATAAATCTGCGCACCAATACGATTATTAATAAGATATGCTAGCATTGAAACATCAGGTACTAAAAGCAACAAGAAGAATATGAACCAGCTAAATTCATTTAATGCATATATATAAATGGTCGCTATTAAGACAATAAGCCCTTCCATATGTATGATTTTTTTCTCCATATTTTATCCTCCTCCTCTATAAAAAAACGGAATAATAAGACTATTATAACATTTAATTCCAAAACCAGTCTAAACGAATTATCATGTACAAAAAAGCACAGGAATCCACCCTGTGCTTTTTCTTATAATACCTATACTAACTTTCCGTCACGTAATGTTAAAATACGATCACATACATCCAGCATTCTTTCATCATGCGTAATCATAATTGCTGCTTTTTGACTTTCTTTCACTTCTCGTTTCATCATTTCGACAACTTCGCGTCCGCGTTTTGAATCAAGGCTTGCTGTTGGTTCATCCGCTAATATTAAATCCGGATTATTCATGAAAGCACGAGCAATTGCAACCCTTTGTTTTTCTCCGCCAGATAATTGATTTGGATAATGATTTTTTCTCTGAGATAGTCCAAATGCAGCTAACAAATGATCGACACGCTTTTCAGATTCTTTTCGGTCTTCTTTCTTTAATTTTGCAATGTAGAGTAATTGTTCTTTTACATTTAAATAGGGAACAAGATTTGCAAACTGAAAAATGAACCCGATTTTTCTTAAACGAATATCTGTCATTTCCTTTTCTGATAAACGCGTAATATTTTGTTCACGAATGTAAATATTTCCTTTTGATGGTGATAATAAAGCACCAGCAATTGATAACAAAGTACTTTTCCCTGATCCAGAAGGGCCAACAATACCGATAAACTCTCCCGCCTTCACATTAAGTGAAATTGGATGTAGAGCAGTTACCTCTGTATCCCCTTCTCCGTACACTTTACTAACTTCCTCTAATTTTAATAGCGATGTCATTACATGCCACCTCCAATTGCTTCTAGTGCATCAACTTTTAATACCTGATATAAGGAAATAAGTGTTCCAAGAATACTAATTACAATAAAGATTCCTGCATATTGACCAATCATTGTCGTTGTTAATAAAAACGGCATGCTTTCTGGCAATATTCTTTGCAAACCTTCTACGAGTACAATACTTATCGCCATTGCGACAACAGATAGGAATAATGCTTGCACAACTAAACTATTTGCTAAATACGAATTTTTTGTTCCAATCGCTTTTAGTACACCTAATTGTTGTGTTTTTTGTAGTGTAATGACATAGAAGAACACACCGATTAATAAAGCAGCAATCACAAGCAAGAACGCAATAATCATTGTTAATGTTCCTTGTTCTTCTTTATACCCTGGGATACTTTGAAGAACTTCTTTTTTCTCAATCACATGTGCATTTTTCACTTCTTTATCCGTACGAAGTGCAATTGCACTATAGTCCTTTTGATTTGGCTGCGCAATTTGTCCCCATACATCTTGATTCACATAAACAACAGGTGTGTGACTAAACATTTGATCTTTCGTAAAGCCAACGATTTTGAATTCTTTTTTAGAAACAGGATCGATAATTGTATCTCCAATATCTATGCCTTTTTCTTTAATCGATTCGTCAGCAACCATTTCATCTTGTGCTGTTCCTAATGCGTTCCCTTGTACAATCTTTGGTTCCAAGAACGTGTCACGTTCGCTTGCAAAAATCGCAATATCAACCTTTTTTGAACTATCCTTCTTTTCATACGTAGAAACTTTCACATGAAATGGCACAGCATCGTTTGCATCTACTTGCCCTACTACATCATCCACATCTTCTTTCTTTATTTGTGAACGGAGTAATTTATTTTCCGCATCATCTGCTAATACAAATTTTGTTGCATCCATATTTTGAATGGAAGAGGCATTATCATACGATAAACCATTTGCTAACCCAGAAATTACAAGGACTAAAAATGATAATAAAACCATAATAAGCCCGATTAATCCATATCTTAATTTTGATTGTTTTAATTCACGTAGAGCTAAAAACATTTCGCTCGCTCCTTCCTCTTTCTTTCTTTCTTTCTATGTACTCATCTTAAAAAAGAAATATGAACGGAATATGAACAAAAGATTACAGAAAAAATGGACATATTAAAAAACCGAAATTTTTTACTGCTATTTTTAGGAAGAATTTTCACAAACATCGGGGATAGCTTGTATTACGTAGCAGCGATGTGGCTCGTATATAAACTTGGTGGCAATGCCTTTCACACGGGTTTAGCAGGTTTTGTTACACTATTACCTTCTGCGTTTCAATTTCTTACTGGCCCATTCGTTGATAGATGGTCAATAAAAAACACTCTCATCATTACACAAATTTCACAATGTATTCTAATTCTAATCATCCCTATTACATACTACTTCGACATGTTATCAATCCAACTTGTACTCATCATTATGCCAATCGTAGCTTTTATTGAACAATTCACATATCCCGTACAAACAAAGACTTTACCTCTTCTATTGAATAAAACACAATTATTAAAAGGAAATTCCCTCTTCTCATTTTCCTATCAAGGGATCGATTTAATTTGTACTGCTGTTTCAGGCATCCTAGTAGCAAGTTTAGGGGCTATTGTTCTATACCTCGTAGACTCCTTCACATTTGCCATTACTGCACTGTTATTTAGTTTATTAAATATACCAGCTCATAAAGAAGATGCATCTTCTTTTGACAAAAGCTAAATCTGCCATTATCATCAATTCGAACTTATTTATGGGAGTGATAAAGATGAAAATTTATGTTGATGCAGATGCTTGTCCGGTAAAAGATATTATTATCTCTGAAGGTACGAATGCTGAAATTCCTGTTCTCCTTGTTACTAGCTTTTCTCATTTTTCTAATGCGGAACAACCATCAGGGGTGGAAAAGATTTATGTTGATTCTGGAGCAGATGCTGCAGATTATCGGATTATGAAGTTAGCAGCAAAAGGAGATATAATCGTTACGCAAGATTATGGTCTTGCTTCGCTAGGTTTAGCAAAAGGATGTACGGTTCTTCACCATAATGGGTATAGCTATACAAATGAAAACATTGACCAATTGTTGCAAACACGTTATTTGAGTGCAATGGCTCGAAAAAGCGGAAAGCGTACAAAGGGGCCAAAACCATTTACATCAGAAGATAGGGAGAAATTTAGGGAGCTTTTTAAAAGAGCGATTTCACTTTAAAAATGAACCGTTCATTTTTAAGGAAAACCTAGAAAAATAATATTGTGACAAGTATTTCAGTTCTTTTTTTAGCCTTACACTACACTCACGTAAGTTGTTCTTTAGGAATGTGTTTAGGTATACAACTGCATAAAATCTCTTTTACTTTTTCAATAATTTCCTCTTGTGAACAAATTGTATTCACACTTCTTCCCCCTCTTACCTTTACATATCGATGTAGATTTCGTTCATGTTTTTCAACCATATCCTCACGATTATGTTGTTTAGCTACTTCTACAGCCCTTGTTGTCGTTTTAATGTGCAACTCATATTTTTCAATATCTAGCTCTGAAAATCCAATCGCCAAGCCTTTGCAAGGATTACCACTGTTGCATGTCAAACAAGGTGGCGCTTCCATATGTGGACAATCTCCTTTCAATCGTGCATGACATGTTCCATAGGGATTGTCCATTGCATTTAATTTATGCTCTTGCCAGAGTGCTTGTAATATATCCTCAGGGATATATTACAAGCATTAATCTTTTGCACCTCACATAAAAAAAGATGGTGTAGTCGGCTGGGTAGCAAAAGATATTTTTCGTTAAAATAATAATGGACTTTTTAAAAGCTCGTTCAAAAAAAGAAGATAGCCATCTCATATATAGGTGGCTATCTTCTTTTTTTCGTATATTAGCTGGTCTTCCGTCAGTGGGGATGAAAAAATCACTGATAGAAGTTTCACTTTATATGAAAGGAATATTCCTACTCTCAAATGGATAGTCATATGTGCGACTTCTATTTCAATTTCTGTTCAATCTTATCATGTATCAATTCGATTTTTTCAGGCAGTATAAATAAATATTCGACCAGGACTTCCAATAATTCTGTTAATAAAACAATCATTTCATCGTCAATTTCTTGCTTTAGTTCAAGCATTTCATAAAAAGGACTGTCCGGATGAACAAGGTGGCCAATATTTTGGATCGGTTTCGTTAAATCAACATGTTTTGGAAATTGCTCGAATTGCTGGCAAAGAGACTGCCCATTCGTTTTCTCCCCAAGGAAATGTTTGAGGACACCTTCAAGAACTCGTTTTGACATTACTGCAGTAGCAGAATGATCTTTTGACTGACTGATATTTAAGGTAGAGCGATATGATCTGAGAAGGTCTATAGGGATTTTTTGGTTGTGTTCGAGTTGATGTAAAGGATCTTTTGAATCTGAAGGATTATACATAAAGATGTCTACTTCATTGATTTGATCTGAACAATTATGAAACATAATGACAAACTCTGATGGTTTTTCACATTCAGAACAAAGCCCTTCTGCGAATAATCCTCTTTTTTTCACTTGGTAAAAATTTGCTTTCAACGTAAATTCACTTGATTTACCGCAATTCGGACATTGGCTTTTAATATTTTTTGGTATTTTTAAATATCCATACTGGGTATAAGATAAAATGGCTCCCGGCAATATTTTTTTCATTTAAACCTCCTATGAAACGCAATCCTAATTTGTAGCTTATATAAATATTCCTGATAACTACTCAGTCACCCTATGAAAATATAAGATAATTGGAGAATTTTAATAAAAAAATATGTTTATCTGTTTTATCACAAGATGTAGTAGTATTGCACATGTCTTTGTTGCAGCAAAAAAACAGACCGAATTTTAGCCTGTCAAACTCCTAAGTCAAGGGTATAGCCGAATTTTATGATTGGTGATACAAATTTCTTCGTTGATATAAAAAGTATAACTTTTAAAAAAATGTTTGCAAGATGTAATATATGGAACAGAAGTTATTGGTAATTCGCGTATGTAAGGTAAACAAATGGGAACGTTTGTTGAATAGGTTTTATTGAAATGATCAATCTTTATTCAAAATGGTTTTTTGGATTAGCTACTAAATAAGATTTGGTGACTTCTTTCTTGATTTTAAGTTTTGATAAAGTAAATGTTTTTTCTTTTGAACCCTTCTGAGAGAATTCCTTATTCTTTCAGAAGGGATAAACAAACGCTAAAATATTTTCTAACTTTTTCTAGATCGTGATTGATATTTTGAAGTTCGTTTTACTTCCTTCATAATCATGGTAAGATGACTCTTATACAGATTCGTTAATCATCTTCAACCTTCGCTTTTCTAATCCCCATTTGGTTCTACTCCTCAACGTAATCAATTTATACATAAGCTTATTCACATTCTTTACTGGCCTAACTTGGTTCTTTAGTTCAATAAGAAAAAACCTTGCATTACAACAGTGAACTATACCCTTGCTTCCCACAATAACTAATTCCTTAATAAACCCCTTTTTAAATCCTCAAATTCTTCTTTTACAATAGCCGCAAGCTTTTTGAGAATCAGAGAAGCTGTGACGGTTCCATTACGAACAGAGCTAGTTAATCGTAATAAGTCATCCCAATTTTCTCTTATTTTCTTTGTATGAATTGTTCCGCCAATCATAAATTCTAGATGTGGTTGATTTACGGGCTTTCCAAAAGTATAAATTTTATTTTTACTAAACGTTTTAATTCTAGGAGCAAATCGAAATCCTAACATATGACACATGGCAAAAACGTGATCTACGAAGCCTGCTGTATCCGTATAATGTTCTTCAATTTTTAAATCTGTTTCATGATACAGTAGGCCATCAATAATATGGGGCGCTTCTTCTGAAGAACTAATAACTTGTACATAAAATGGGGCGTATTGATCTCAGATATGTGTATAAAAACTTAATCCTGGATCCCTACCATGTTTTGCATTTACCTATGAAATTTGTGTCGCATGCTCTATGTAATATACAACTAGCAATACTAAACATAATAGAAAATGACGTACCCCTTTCCAAATGGCTACTTCCAACAATCTACCTCAAATGATTTACATATTTTCTTTTAGCATTTTTATCATTTTATCCTATAAAAAAAGACTGATTTAAAGATTTCCTCTTCAAATCAGTCCTTCTCATTATTTCGGTAATTCAATTCGAAACGTCGTACCTTCTCCTTTTACACTCTCCACTGAGATTTCTCCATGATGCAATTCAACAATTTTCTTCACAATGGATAAACCTAAGCCACTTCCTTCTACATTACGAGCCCTTGCTGTATCCACCTTATAAAATCGATCAAAAATCCGACCTACTTCTTCTTGTCCCATACCAATCCCGCTATCTGAGATTGAAATCACTACACTCGTTTCTAATTCTTCTACAGCAAATCCAATCGTTCCACCACTATCTGTAAACTTAATACTATTTGTAAAGATATTTGTCCACACTTGATGAAGTAAATTTTCATCGCCTCTTACATTTATGTTAGGTACGTCAAATTCAACCGCTATGTCTTTTTCACGCCATTTCCATTCCAACATAAAAATGACATCTTTCATTTGTTTATGCACATCAAATTCTTTTATTTGAAGAACCTTTTCCTCTTTATCTAAAGAAGCAAGCGTAAGTAACTGCTTACATAAACTAGACATTCGCTTACTTTCGCCCTCAATAATTTGTAAATAACGTTTTCTTTCATCTTCTGTCATCTTTTCTGACTGTAGAGTTTTAGAAAAACCTTGAATCGAGGAAAGTGGAGATTGAAATTCATGAGACACGTTAGAAACAAACTCTTGTCTCATTTGATCTAACTCTTTTATACTTTTTATCATTTTTTTAAAACTCGTAGATAATGTTCCAATCTCATCTTTTCGCCCTTCTTCTAATTCAATATCATATTCACCATTCGCAATTTTTTGCGTCGCTTTTGTAAATATGCGAATCGGACGAACGATATACCGCGCTGCGATTGCAATAAAAATGATACTTAATACAACAATAAATCCAAGCAATACCGCTAAGAAAATCCTCATTTCGCCGAATTGTTGCTGAATATCAGGACGAATAAATAAGGCATATTGCTTATCACCATGTTTCAGCGGAACCCCTACGCTATTAATTAATTCATTATCAAAAAAGCCTGTTATAAATAGACGAGTTGGATAGGTAGAAACACCATTGTATGTTTTCCCTTGTAAGACTTTGTCAATGGTAGCATCACTAATCTTTATAGTCCGAAAAGCATTTCCAATTCGTTTCCCCTGTTTTTGATCATCTACTACATAAATCTCATAACCTAATTTCGCAATAGAATGTAAATACTCATCCTTATTTTCCTCAGTCTGTTTTTCATATAAATGTTTTACTTCCTCGGCGTAACGTAAAATCTTTTCACTATTATACGGTTTTAATTTTACTTGATAATAAACATTGGTTAATAAAAAACCAATGATGCTACTAAGAAGCATAATCCCAATAGTAATCAATGCAAATCTAGAATAAAGTGACTTCATCTTATTTCAGCTCCAACTTATAACCAAGTCCACGTACCGTTTTAATTTGAAAATCATCTGTTCGTTTTGAAAAACGATCTCGAAGACGTTTAATATGAACATCGACTGTCCGTTCATCTCCTTCAAAGTCCATCCCCCAAACAAGTTCAATCAACTCTTCTCTTGAAAACGTTCTTCCAGGATACCCTGCAAGTTGTGATAACAATTCAAATTCCTTTAAAGGAAGTAAAATCGTTTGGTCATTACATTTTACCTCAAAGCTTTTTCTATCAATCGTTGTTCCGTGAAGCGTGATAACGTCCGCACTCAGCTTTTGATAACGACGAAGTAAAGCTTTCATACGGAAAATAACTTCCGCTGGTTCGAATGGCTTTACAATATAATCATCTGTTCCTGAAATAAATCCTTTTTCTTTATCCACCAATTGATCTTTAGCAGTTAATAAAATAACAGGTATATCATGATACTTTCTAATTTCTTCGCACAAAGTATATCCGTCAATAAATGGCATCATGATATCGACAACGGCCAGGTGAATATTTTCTTTTTCTAATATGGATTGCGCTACCTTTCCATCCTCAGCTTCAAAAACTTTATAGCCTTCCTTTTGTAAGTGGTAATGTAATAATTCTCTAATATGCCCGTCATCATCCGCTAATAAAATATGTATCATATTCATTAAATCCTTCCTTGTTTATCCTTCTACACTATTACATTAAGAAACAATTGTGTTTTTTGCAAGAAAAAGCCCGCATTTAAAATTAAATATATACAAATATTAATAAATATTACAAATTAAAACCTACACCTTCGATTACCAAGTAATTTTCGATACAGGCTCTTTTTTATTCACCTGTAGTACTCCGTTAGTTAAGCTGTCCTCCCTCTTTGTAGGAGTCAAAAAGAACGAGCAAGACGGAATCCAAGGTCATCAATGCAAAATGACGGATGGCTACGATTTCATAAATTTCATCACATCTAGAACCATTAGATCAATACAAAAATCACGTTGTTTTTGTAGATAACTACCTGTTATCCATTCATACAGCACAGGTACTACACTATAGAAGATGAAAATGGATAGAATGTGTTCATACTATTTTATGGTTGGAAGAGGAATTTCAATCAACTACGGTACTTTAGAGCCTATCCCTTAGTTGAAGAAAGAATAGTGTATAGCGTATTTTCATAAGTCGTCAATTATTACTATGGATCTTTAATTTGTACTTATAGTTAAAAAAGATAGTAGGGATATTCAATCCTTACTATCTTTACTCTTACTATTTGTATGTCTTAAATTTGATCTGCTGTCTTTTCTCTATTCTAAAGAATGTATAAAAAGGCCGCTACGAAGCTTCGGTTCAAACCAAGTGGACTTTGGTGGCATAACTTCCCCCGCATCGGCAATTGCTAATAAATCTTCCATTGATGTAGGATATAAAGCAAACGCTACTTTATAATCACCACGATTTACAAGGCGCTCTAGTTCCTCTAAACCTCGAATACCACCAACAAAATCAATGCGGCTATCTGCACGTGGGTCGTGAATTTGTAATACTTGACTCAATAAGTGATCTTGTAAAATAGAAACATCTAAACGTTGTACAACATCATGGGCATCAAATGTTTCTTCTTTCACAGTTAGTTTATACCACCCCTGATCCAAATACATACCAAATGATTTTGGTTCAGTTGGTTTATATGGAGATACATCAGCTTTTTCCACATAAAAATAGTGTGAAATTTGCTGTAAAAATTGGTCCTGTGATAAACCATTTAAATCTTTCACAACACGATTATAATCCCAAATTGATAGTTCATCATGAGGGAATAAAACAGATAAAAAGAAATTAAATTCTTCTTCTCCTGTATAGTTCGGATATTGTTCCCTACGCATTAACCCAACTTTCACAGCAGATGCTGATCGATGATGTCCATCTGCAATATATAAGGAAGGAATCTCTTCGAATGATTCTACTAATGCAGAAATCGCATCAATTTCTGCGATTTTCCATATTACATGCTCCACACCATCATCCGTAGTAAATTGATAAATTGGCGTGTGATTTTCTTGCCAAGTTGCAATTAACTTTGTTACGTCTTCTTTCGCACGATATGTTGAAAAAATCGGACCTGTATTCGCATTACATATATCAACATGACGAATGCGATCTTGTTCTTTTTCATGACGGGTCCGCTCATGCTTTTTAATTGTATTATCAGTATACTCGTCGATTGATGTACAAACGACAAGCCCAGACTGTGTTCGCCCTTGCATTGTTAATTGATAAATATAAAGACATGGCTCTTCATCTTGAATCAATACTTCTTCTTGCATTAAACGTTGTAGGTTTTCACTTGCCTTTTCATATACGCTATTATCATATGGTGAAACAGCCGGATCTAAGTCTATTTCAGCTTTATCAATATGTAAAAAGGAATATGGGTTTCCCTTTACAACTTCTCTTGCTTCTTCACTATTTAACACATCATACGGCAGTGCTGCAACTTGTGCAGCTTTATCAGATACTGGACGAATTGCCCTGAATGGTCGAATTGTCGCCAAATCTCTCTCTCCTTTATACAATCATTCGAACAGCTACTACACCTGTGATTTTCTTTATGTTTTCAACTACATTTTCTTTAATTATATCATCAATTCCATTATCGATATCAATCATTGTATATGCAAAAGAGCCTTTACTACGGTTTATCATATCAGCAATATTAATATGATGTTCCGCTAAACATCCTGTAATTTGCCCCACCATGTTTGGAACGTTTTGATGCATAATTGTAATTCGTTTCTTTCCGACATAAGGAAGTTCCACATTTGGATAATTTACTGAATTACGGATATTTCCTGTTTCTAAATAGTCTCGTAATTGACAAGCAGCCATAACTGCACAATTCTCTTCAGATTCATACGTTGAAGCTCCAAGATGGGGCGTTGCCGTTACATTTTTCATTTTTATTACATTTTCATTTGGAAAATCAGTTACGTAATGATTAATAATTCCTTCTTCTAAAGCTTTTGCTAACGTAACTTCATCCACAAGTTCTCCTCTTGAAAAGTTAAAAAGACGGACACCTTTTTTCATCGTTTGCACAGCATGTTCTCCAATTATCCCTCTCGTTTGATCTGTCAGTGGAATATGCAATGTAATATAATCACATGTTGCAAAGATTTCATCTAAACTAAATGCACGTTGTACGTGTGTTGATAAGCGCCATGCTGTTTCAACAGATATATATGGATCGTATCCAACAACATCCATACCAAGAGATAATGCATCATTTGCGACAAGAGCACCAATGGCACCAAGTCCAATAACACCAAGTCGTTTTCCTGCTATCTCTGAACCAACGAATTGTTTTTTCCCTGCTTCGACAAGCTGCGGAACTTCTTCACCTTCTAATCCTGTTGTCCAACTAACCCCACTTATAATATTACGTGATGACATGATAAGACTGGCAAGAATAAGCTCTTTCACTGCATTCGCATTTGCCCCTGGTGTATTGAAAACAACAATCCCTCTTTCTGTACAACGTTCTACAGGAATGTTATTTACACCAGCTCCAGCTCTTGCAATTGCCTTTAAATCTTTTGAAAATTCTTCTTGATGTAAGGAAAAGCTTCGAAGTAGTATACCGTCTGGATGTTCTAAGTCTTCTCCAACCTCATATCGCTCTCCACCAAAAATTTGCAAGCCTTTTTCAGCAATCTGATTTAATGTTTGAACGCGAAACATTTCCCCATCTCCCTATCTATTCTCTAGCTCAAAATCCTTCATGTAATCTACTAATTGTTGAACGCCTTCCACTGGCATTGCGTTATAAATGCTAGCTCGCATACCACCAACAGAACGATGTCCTTTTAATGTAACAAGCCCTAGTGTTTTAGCTTTTTGTAAAAATTGCTCATTTAAATCATTGGATGGTGTTGTAAATGGAATATTCATAAGCGAACGATATGCAGGATCAACCGGTGAAGTAAATAATTTTGATTCATCTAAGAAATCGTATAGAAGCGCTGCTTTTTTTCTATTTTGTTCTTCAATTGCGGATACGCCGCCCTGCTCCTTTAACCATTCTAATACTAGCTTCGTCACATAAATACTAAAGGATGGCGGTGTATTATATAAGGAATTATTTTTACTGTAAGTTTCATAGTTTAACATTGTCGGACAAGAAGTATCCGCTTTACCAATTAAGTCTTTTCTAATAATTGCAATCGTTAGTCCTGCTGGTCCTAAATTCTTTTGTGCTCCTGCATAAATGAAACCAAATTTCTCTATATCGTATTTTTCAGATAAAATATTCGAAGACATATCAGCAATAAGCGGAATATTCTCTAACTGTGGTAACTCAACATATTTCGTTCCTTCAATCGTGTTATTCGTTGTTATATGTACATAATCTAGTTCTTTCGGAATCATTGGAACATCTACATGTGGAATCGTTGAAAAATGATTTTCTTCCGATGAAGCAATAACTTCTACTTCACCAGTTTTCTGAGCCTCCTGTAAGGCTTTCTTAGACCATGAACCTGTAAGTACGTATCCGGCTCTTTTATGTTCATTCATTAAATTCAGCGGAACCATTGAAAACTGTAAAGATGCTCCTCCTTGTAAAAATAAAACATCGTAATTCTCAGGAATGTGCATCAATTCACGAAGCAAGCTACTTGCTTCATCTATAATACTTTGAAACTGCGAAGATCGGTGACTCATTTCAATAACAGACATACCTGTCCCGTTATAATTTAAAAGCTCCTTTTGCACTTTTTCTAAAACTGGCAAAGGGAGTATAGATGGCCCTGCTGAAAAATTGTAAACTCTCTCCATCAACCGTATGACCTCCCTGTTTCTATATTCGTTATTTTTTAAACTTTCTGAATTATAACCCATATAAAATATACGGTCAATTTGTTTTGCTTTATTAGGATGCAAGACGCAATGGAACCGTTTGCAGATGCATTTACTTTTATAAACATACAAAAAAGTGTTAAGCATTTCATCTCGCTTAACACTCCATTCATAAATTTATAAGAGCTAATTGTCCGTAAAAAACCGATCATAAATTTGATAAAGAGCAGAAAGACCAAAGAGCCAATAAATGGTATCCACAAGAGCTGGTGTAGAACCAAACCATTTCTCAACTACATTATAATCCAGCGCAACAAACAACCAATTCAAACCGCCAAGAATCACCAGAATTACTGTAAGGTAAGACAAAAACTTCATTATGATTGCCCCCTAGGTGATAAAATGGTGAAAGGCCTTTCACTAAAATATATGTAACAAATCAAAAAACTTTCTTATTTTTCAATTAAATTTATCACACATTAACGAGCAGTAATATCCCTACCTCAACATTCAGCAAAAACTAAGAGGAGTACATTTGTCCCCCTTACTTGTTATATAAAAATAAACAATGTAACCTATATGATTTTATTTTGTTCCTACTGCAATACCTTGTGTATCAATTTTCGTAATTAACTCATGGTATCTCTGCATCTCTCGCTCACTATTATCCCAACTTTCACCGTAAACGTGACTTATTTTTGTTGTTCGGATTTCTAAAAGAAACGAGCCCTCCTCATCTTGCAATAATACATATGTAATTGTTCCTTCTTTATAAAATTTAGTTGGATGTGCATTTTTTAATTTCTCGACACTAGGTTGACCAACCTTTCCCATCACAACTGGAACATAATCTTCCTCAACAAATTGCTGAAGTGATTTCTCACTAAAATCACTTCTTTTCAATGAATATAAAATAGATTCCACCGTATACTTATTGAATTTTTCTTTTTGTTCTTCGAGCGCTCTATCCTGATATTCAACAATCGATTGTTTTGTTTCTTGGCTGATATGTGGCGTTGTATTTCCAGTTTCCCTCTGATACAGGTTGTATAATTTTTCAGCACGATACATAAGAGTAAAAGAGAAAATAATGACTAGGCAGATTCCCCATTTATTATAACGCGGAGATTTAATATCTGAATACGATTGAATTTGTTTATGCTCTTCAGACGATAATTGTGACCGAGCAACCGTGGGCGCTACTTCTTCGGCTTGTTGTTTTTCAAACACGGCTTCTTTTCCCCAAAAACTTGCTAATTGCGACTCAATCTCTTCTGGTGACAGCTTTTGTGTCGATATATTTACAGGCTCTACTTTCCCAACATCACGTTTCATTTTAGAGATTTCTCGATCTCTAATAAATTGATTCCGGCGCAGATTCGTTCTCCAATCCGAAGGCATACCTAGTCCAACTTCTTTATATATCTTCCCTTTAATAATAGAAGAAACAAGACACATCACAAGAACAACAAAATAGATAATACCTGCATACCTACCTATCACATATATAGGAAGAATAAGCCATCCAATAAAACTTAATACAATTAAAAAAGTATACACATACCGATTCAAATTATATACAAATCCAAATAACGAGCAAAATTTAGAAAAAGCTCGTTCTAAAATTTGTGAAAATCCCATAGTAAAAGCACAAAATTTATTTTTCGTTACAATTATATCCTTATAAATTTCTCTAACGCCCTCATCATTTGGATCTAGTTTCATCGCAGTTTCAGCTAGCATTCTTGCTTTTTTAAAATTCCTCTTCTCCTTCGCTATACTTGCAAAACAGAAAAGATTCGTTATATTTTCTGGATTTAATTCTAAAGCACGCTTTTCAGCCTTTAATCCCTCTTCTTTTCGTTTTGGGAAATGTTTCAAAAGGATATAAGCATACCTGCCTACATACGTTTCATTTTCAGGGTCTAATTCCATCGCCTTTTCTAGGTAAACAAGTACATTTTTCATTCCTTCAAGATGCATGACAGCTTCGCTCATATAGAAATAATATGATCCCTCTTCAGGGTAGTTTCTTATACCAATTTCCGCTATTTCTCTTAATCTTGTAAAATTACTTTGCGCAGTAAAAATATCTAATCCTGCTAAAAGAACAAATTCATTTAAGTGATCTAATTTAAGTGCTTCTTCTATATATTCACTTGCAATATCACTTTCATGAAGCCCATAGAAATATACATAGCTTAAGCTGAGATATCCATAAACATCTTCTGGATCTTCCCTAACCATAAGTTCCGCTTCTTCTTTGGCACGCTCAACATCACCAAGTTTCAGCAAATAATAAACCCTTCTAAAATTGTCTTCCATTCCCTCATCCCCTGCTTCTTACCTGCTATTTCAATCTGTGTTCTTTCATATAATCTAGCACTTTATCAAAATCCTTATTCACATCGCTAAATGTCGCATAATTTTTCGCTGTTGAAAACCAATCTAAAGTCGTTGGCTGACGTTTTTTCATCGCTTCTAGCAAGTCTTCATTTGAAAGAGGTTGTAATTGCCCTGTTTCAAATGAACGCTGAATCGCTTGATTAATCGCATCCTCAACTAAATATGTTAAATCGGCACCCGAAAAATGCTCTGCATACTTTGCGACCAAGTCAAGCTGTAATTCTGTTTTCGGCTTATCTTTTGTTTTCAAATCTAATATTGTTAATCGTTCCTCATAAGTCGGTGGTGCAACAAAAACAAGAGAATTAAAACGTCCTGGACGACGTAACGCAGGATCAATATACCATGGTGTATTTGTTGCACCAATAATATAAACTCCTTCATTAAAAGAATTACTTCCATCCATTTCTACTAGCAATTGATTTACTAGTGTCCGCTGATGATGGGAACCCATTTTTTGTCTATTCCCTCCAAATGCATCTAACTCATCAATAAACAATATACATGGCTTTGTTCTCCGCGCTTCCTCAAAAATCTCATGTAAATTTTTCTCAGACTCACCAGTCCACATAGAAAGTATAGCTTGCAGTTCCAAATGAATAAAATTCGCATCAATTTCCCCAGCTACCGCACGTGCTAAAAATGTCTTCCCGCAACCAGGCGGTCCATAAAATAATAAGCTTCCACCTGTTTTCTTACCAAACGCTTGAAAGTATTCAGGATTTTTAATTGGCATAATAAAATCCATATTAATTTTCTTCTTAATCTCTTCCATTCCGCCAACATCGGCGAAAATCATTTTATTTTCTTCCACTTCCACCATTCTATTTTGTTCTCTATCAAAAGAAATCACCTTAATTTTTTCGCGATATTTCTCCATGTCTTTCACTTTTATTCATTCCCCTCTAAATAAACACTTTGATTCTAACTAATGTTGTCATGGTGTTTGTAGAGTGAATCTCTCCAAAAACACCATAAAGAATAGCTAATACAACTCATTATTATAAAAATGAAATATTCCAAAAAATATCATAGCAAATAAAGTTTTTATGCGTTGTCGTATTTCGTCGAATATAACAAAAAAAAGGGATCATCCTCCTATCCCTTTTTACATAGACATACCTATCATCTATCATTTTCCCTCTTGTCTCTTCTTACCTTATGCGTTTCTAAATCTGCCAACCTTACTGGAATTGGTAATCTACTTTCTTTCCCTATTAAATTCGATACAATTTGAATACTCGTATCTAAATCTATATTATTTCCGCAAGAGACAAAAATTGGTTTTACATTTTCTCTTGTTCTCAGAGTCCTCCCATATACTTCGTCATCAATCATAATATCACTAAAAGCAAACTCCTTATTCTCTGGCATGATAAAATCAACACCTTTAATCTTAAGATAACTTTTCGCTACACCGATTGTAGGTTTTTGTAGAAAAAAAGAAGCATGTGTCGCAATCCCCATATGTTTATAGTGTAAATAACCATTTCCATCGAACATGAATATATCTGGATCTGAAGTAAGCTTTTTAGTTGCCTCTATTACTAAAGGCAACTCACGGAATGCTAAAAAACCTGGTATATACGGTACCGTTACCTCCCCATAACTATAGACCTTCTCCACTTCCTTCTTCGTATGATAATCAATAACAACAATACAGCAAGTTCCATAGTGCTTATCATCTTTTTCCCAATAAGCTAAATCTACTCCAGCTATTAAACTTACATTTTCTAGATGAAAGTTATTTTTCAATTCAATTCTATGTATCAATTTATCTTGAATTTCAGAAAATTCTTTTTCTGAATTCAGATTAAATGAATGTACTTCTCTAACTTCCATGTTCTCATCCCCTTTTTATTATCATTTATACGAAACAGCTCCTATGTATTTCATTTCATAAAGATTTTCATTTTTATTTGTTATTTCGCCGCTGTATTCATAGTTATATATCATAATAATCGTGTTGTATTTCATCTCTAGTGTATTCGAAGCAAATCTTTTCATCTGTGGTATCACAACTTCTTCATAAGAACACCCGGTTAATAAAGCTTCTAGATTATCACTTCGCTTTAAATAAAATTCTTTTTCAATAAAGTCCTCATCAATATCATACATACAAATATGAAAGTCTTTTATAAATGGTGATGGTATGGAATCACCATCATCTGTATATTTTATACTGAAATAATCCTCTAAAAAATCTTCAGATTCCATATTTCCTAGCCATAATGAGACCACACCTTCTTTTTCCATGCATACAAACTCCATTCATATATAGTTTCTCAGTACACAAAAGTAATTCTTAAACCCTCTACATACTACGCTTCAAAACCAATCACAATCCATTCATCTACTACATCCCAAAAATCAACATTATATTTTGGTTGATCGTTTGTAAACCATAATGTAGATTTATCATATTTGCAATTGTTATAATCAATAGCTACATAACCGCCCGCTCCACTTTTAAAAAATCCAAAAGTTGTTTTCAAATCAATTTGTAAGTTCTCCTCTAATTCTTCAATAATTCCCCACTCATCATCATCAAAATAAGTAACACATTCAAAAGGCACTAATCCCATAGCACCGCTCGCATAATAATAAAAACCATTATGAACTTTTTCATAAAACTTTCGAACTGAAATGGGAATTCTATCCCATGAAACTTCTAGTACTTTATTATGAAATGTATCCATAGGATTTCCTGCTTCATAATACACTATTTCACCATCCGACGTCTCCAGTATGTATAACATCGAATACATGCCGTTATTTTCTATTAACTCCACATTGAAAAGGTGCTCTTCCAAATATAAGATTGTGTTTCTTAATTCTTTCCCTACGTATGTTCTCCAAATCTCTAAAACCATTTTTATTCTCTTGCTGCTATTGTATTCTTTAAAAATTTCATACCAAATACTAGGTATGACCTTATTATCTATTTTATCTATTGATTGAAGCTTTACATTTCTTTTATATTTTCTTAAAAATGCAAGTTTTGGTTCCATATAGCCGTCCCCTTTCATTTCTACTTCTCTAAAGTAAAAAAGTTTTCACCACCAAATTCAAAGTAATACCTTTAAACTAATCTATTCAATTCTAACAGTTTATACCACTCGTCATCTTTACTTCCAATGGAATTCCTTATTCCACCCGCTTCAACAAAAGACAGGCCGATATCAATATATTGGCTCCCTAAAAAATAATTTTCTAAAAAACTGCTAAAATCACCGTATGATTCAATAACAAAATTTTGATCAATTAAATCTCCAAACAAACAAGATACTTCTCCATCAATTTTATTAATAAATAATGGATACTTTTCTACTGTCCCTATACAAATCCATTTATCATCTCTATCTGGCATATCTTCCACATAAAACTGAATACTTTCAAGTTTTTGATGGCCGTATATAGTAATTACTCCACCATTCAATATTTTGTATTTTCTTGTAATAAAATAATAATCTTGTGAATGACCCCTCCTTAACACTCTTACGAGTTGTTTGAAGAAGGGGCTTCCTGTTTCATAGAGTGCTGCTGTTTGGGATTTCCAAGCAGACTTACATACTCTCCACAGGCGTCGTTTATACTGTTTGGACACAACCTTGCCCTACAGTTTCAGTCTTCTGTCGTTCTCACAAGTAATTGTTCTAACCCTTTGCACAAAATGTTTAGACTTGCATTATGGTCCCTGTCTAATACTGTTCCACACGTTGGACAAATATGTGTCCGAATCGATAGGGATTTCTTCACGCGATTCCCGCAGCTCGAGCAATCTTGTGATGTGTATGCCGGATCTACTTTCACAAGAAGACCTCCAATTTTTTCGCACTTATACATAAGCATCTTGCGAAAAGCGCCCCAGCCTGCATCAGAAATCGACTTTGATACGTTTCGATTCCGAACCATGCTTCGGATATCGAGATTCTCTATACAAATCACCGAATACATTTGCGTAAGGTGAAAACTTAATTTATGCAAAAAATCTTTTCTTTGATTCGCTAACTTTTCATGAAGGACCTGAATTCGTTCTACTTGCTTCTTATAGTTCGCAGAGTCCTTCTTTTTCTTCGAAAGGTTACGCTGTGCTTTCCTCAGTCGTTTTTCTTTTTGTAGCAGAAACCTTGGATTTTCAAATACCACTCCATTGGAAAGAACAGCGTATTTATTAAGTCCTACATCTATACCAATCGCATTTTCCATAACAATAGAGGAAGGTACCACTTGTCTTTCGACACTAAAAATAGCGTACCATCTCTTCGATTGGCGTTTCAGAATCAACTGTTTGATCGCTCCTTCTATCGGCCGATGCATATGAATCTCTATTTCTCCTAATTGTTTGTTATATAAATTTCCGTTATCTGCAAATGACATCGCAAAGCGGTGTTTCCCATTCGATTTGAATCCAAATTGAGGGAAAGTGAGACTATTATAGTCTTTATACGTTTTCAATTTGGGATAGTTTGTATCCCCACGAAAAAAGCCATCATATGCCTTTTTGAGTCGTAAAAATACTTCTTGTAAGGGCTGTGATGGCACTTCTTTCAGAAAAGAATATCTCTTCTTATCAATTACTTGTTGCTTTTGCATGTCAGAACGTGTATACAATTGCTTATTTTCTTTATATTTTCTCTGTTTATCTAAAAGAGCAGAGTTATAGGTTTGACGACAATATTGCAGCCAACGTTCTAACATTTCTTTCTGTACTTTCGTTGGGAAAATTTCATATTTTTGGCTCAGCAACATTCTCATCACCTTCCTCTTTTTTCATTGTAGTGTTTCAAATTCCTAAAAACAAAGAAACGAATATACGTTCCCCTTCACTACTAGTATACATGAAGTTACAAAAAAGGAAACGAAAACTTCGTGCTGTGCATGACCAACATTCATCCCCTCCCTACCACTGGACTATGTCCTGCACGCGCTTGAGGAAGGGGAATTCTGTTGGAATACTATTAAAATATTATCTTCTAATTTTTCATCTATTTGGTTTTCTGCCTCCACAATTTCACCAATAACCAAACTAAATGAATCATCACCTAAAATATCTTTGACTAATTCTATTTTTTCTAATAATAATTTACTCATATTCATTATCTCTTAACTTATATTTCAAATTGAACCCTATATTATATACTTTCATTAGAGCATTGAAATAAGTTCTGCTAAACTATTACTAATCACTTCAAGACTGCCTTTTTCATAATCTTCTATCTTCACCTGTCCATTTTCATTATCTACAACAACTAAAAGCCCATTACACTCCATACCTATAGGAATACTCTTTAACTCATTATGGTGCGATTTTTTATAGCCTTGTAAAGTGATATAAAAGTCTCGGAGTTCAATTCCCGGTATAACAGGATTTAGCTCCAGGTTATACTCTAAATAACTTCCAGCTAAGTCAAAAAAACAGTAAGAATTATAGTATTCTTTAATCGAATGATGTAATTGTATTGCTAATTTCTTTTCTATAACTGAAAAATCATGAAGCACATCTTTTTCTATAGGCTTCCAGAAGACGTATTCCTCTGCATCTGGTTCCCCTTCATATATAAAAGAATCTGCTTCTTCTATCCATGGAGATTTTGGTAATGAATCATTAAAATCTTTCCACTCTTTAAGTAATATATGAAAATACTGCTTCATTTCTTCTTTCATTTTTTACTTCTCCCAAACCATTTATTCTTTCCTTCATTCACTACCTAAAAATTATTCCTTTTCTTATATCAAATTTCATCTTACTATTAATAGAAGCCAATTTTTGCTTCCCTATGAAATACTTTTCTAGTTATGTATGTTATTTTAATGATACAAAAAATCTACAACTTCTTCCGTTATATTATCAACAAAATAACGCTTTCCATCCTCTACAACTAACTGTAAATCACTTCCGACCGGAAAGAAATAAATCGCTAAAATAGCAGGTTCAATTTGGGCTACCGTATTAAAATCGCATACTACTAAATTATTCGGATCGTTTACATAATCGTCATCATCAATATCCGAAAAAAATCTCCATCCATTATCAACACTATTTACAGATTCATCTCTAACCAACCATTTCAATTTTCCATTTCCATCTAAAATATTTTTCGATACGATACAGCCGCCTGCATTTTCGATAAATTCCGACCTTAAGTAATTGGACATATTTTCTCATCCCTTCTGTAGTTTCTTTTTATGATTTATTCTATTCCATATCTATCACTATACCTTTAAAGATCGTAAATCCTATACGCTCTCATCGATAATTTTGAATCCACTATACTCAATCAACGCTCTAAACACATCGCTCCCGCCATATGGCCATCCATAGGGATAAAATTCAATTCTTCCCATATTGTTTGATACCTTTTCACAAGATATTAGTTCATATTCCCCACAAGCAAACGCATCGATCATAGATTCAAAATCCCATGGGGTCGTAAGCTTAGGATCTGTTAAACGTTTTTCTATGGGAGTTTGTTCCCATAACATCTGGTAGTTACGTAATTCTTCTTCCGTCGGCCACCAAAACTGTTTTAATGCATCTTCTTCAAAATAATCTAGCCACATAGAATCACTAGAATTTATCATCTCCTTTTCTTTTTCTTCCTTAAGCTTGTAAAAAAATTCTCTTAGCCTATGAAAACGGGCCTCTTTATGTATTACAAACTCAAAATAACAATTCGTCATATACTCACCTCTATATGTGTATAACTATGAAACTATATTCCCCTAAATTATAACATTCCAGCATTTGCTTATAACGCCTATTATGGTTTTAAGGTTAATGTTTTACCACCTATTCGATCTGTATGTATTCTTTCAAATTATAGAGAACCTTTACACTTTGATATGTAGAGCGCTATTTACTTTTTATCATTCTTATCGCGAACTATCTTACTCAATAGCGGAATCTATGTTAGCAAAAGGTGTTTTCACATATTGAAAACACCTTTTCAGTCTACAACTATTTTTTAACAGTCTACTACTTTATTCTATAGTCTAAAACATTTTTTTAATGAAACATATAAAACAAAAAATTGAGATGAAATTTGTGTTTTGGGGGTACTGTAAAATCTTAGCTTGATAGCGATGGGAGAGTACCAGCGAGGCTGACACCACACGCAAAGTAGATAGTAATAAAAGTAAAACCTCGTTGGATGTCAACGAGGTTCGTGATTTATATATTTGAGTTTGCTTTTCGATAGAGAGTCATTCGTGATATTCCTGCTTTTTCAGCGGCTTCTTTTTTAAAGGATAGCATTTCACTTTTACTTTCTTAAAATTCCCTCTAGCTGCTCAAAGTATCAAACGTTTCAATAGAGCCATTATTGCATCTCTTCTTCTATACTCGCTAATATTCCCTCTGTTGCCGCGGAAGTTTCTTGAATAACATCCGAAGCATATTTCACATCTTGGACAATATTTGTCTTCTTTACTTGGAAGTTTCCTTGATGCGTTGCAATTTCTGTCATTCATCCATTAATGGAATGAACGAGCCGAGATTATTTACATTGGATAAGACTTCAGACAACATATGCTTACACTCTTCTTGCACACATTCTCTCTTGAACCATTCCGTTGTCTTCCCCTACTATTTTAACTTCAACACTGCGCTAACCGGGTTATGATCACTGTTTTCAAACTTCAAATCATGCCCTTGTACGCTCACAATCTCCACATTTGGAGACACTAAAAATCCATCGATAATCGTAACAAAGTTCTCATCTTCGACATAACTCTTCACATTATCACGAACTGTCCAAACAGTATCATCAACAGCCCACTGGAACCCACCATCAGTGAAATCTTCTGGTAGCTGTACTAACCACTCTGGCCATTCTTCTTTAAACTTCGGATCTTTTAACTGCACATCAGATAATAGCTGATTCCAGTCTCCGCCAAGCACGATATAATCGCCATTTTTGTAATGCTTATTCATATACTCTTTCAAAAACTCAACTTGTTGCTTTCGAATGTTTCCGCCCTTATCATATGCAGATAAATGAACGTTCACCATTCGTAAATATTTTCCGTTATCAACTGGAACCTTATGCTCAACAATCGCTCGATCTAATTCGAATAATTGACGAAGCCACATCTCTCTTCCAGGAAGCTGATATCTCGTCACTTCTTCTACTTTATATTTTGAGAACGAACTAAGTCCACTGTTCGTATATCCGTGCGGCTTCTTAATTGGCACCGGCACCCACTGCGCATTAAAGTTATAACCAAACGTAGACGCATGATCTTTCAGTCCATCTTGAAACGCCTTATACTGATTCACATCAAATGAACGAAGTGACTTCTCATCCATCTCTTGCACTAAAATAAAATCAGAATCTTCCTTTTGTAAGAAAGACAGCATATTGCTGATATTCTTTTCTGTTTGCTCTTTACTACTAGAGCGCGAACCCGTCCCTCCGTCTAAGAAGAAATCTTGATCCTTATCTAAACCGCCGTAGCCAATATTAAACGTTGTCGCCTTAAACTCTTCCCCAACTTTAAGAACGCGCTCGTTATTATTTGCCACCTTCAACTTCTCAACATCCTTATGCTTCACATCCGTAATTACCACATACGTAATAAATGCCGCGAAAGCACCAAATATCGAGCCTGTCCCCCATAATAAACCTTTCAATGCCTTCTTCAAGCTCATGACTCCCTTATTCTCTTTTTATAGTTTGCATACGTGGTTATTTTAACATGTTCTAAACGTAAACATAAAGTAACTCTAAAATATACAATGAAAACGCCTTCCTTTCTGTTTATTTCTACAAAAAGAATAGCGTTTTTGAGGTCAAATTAATATGAAATTATGTTGATTTGATAATGTTCTATAAATAAAGTCTCTTTCAGAGTTTAATTTTTGAAAAAGGAGTCTTCTGTCGGAAAACAATAAAAAGACCGCCTTATGACGATCTACTTTTAGTATCCCTAAAAAACATCAGGTTAATTTTGAGGGACAGATTTACTGCCCCATATTGTTTACTTATTTTGATTTTTTTTG
Organism: Bacillus sp. FSL K6-0042; assembly: GCF_038006685.1. NCBI lineage: Bacteria > Bacillati > Bacillota > Bacilli > Caryophanales > Bacillaceae > Bacillus > Bacillus sp. FSL K6-0042. Next base: position 291,393 of record NZ_JBBOVS010000001.1, on the reverse strand, counting down.
AGCTCTTAATGCTATTTTTTCAAGTCCGTTTTCTCCCGCAAATTCTACATCTGCTTTTGGTAGAACATTTTTATTATTCTTCAATTGATTATTCTTATTTTTAGCCATTTTTTCACCGCCCTTGTAGTATGATTTAGTGATTCCTTCAAGGATGCCAACTATAATAAATACGCTATATAAAGATAGCGGAGTAGTATTTTTTCATTATCGGCACCCACGATTTTAGTTTGCTTTCTTTTTTGTATGCTATACGATTTGATTTTCTTTTTCAACTAAACTGCTCAACTAGAAAAAGAATCCATTTTGAAAAAGGAGCTATCAAAATAGATTCAACAGTTTTGATATAGATGTGATTTTTATAAAAAAGTTTGAACATTTTCTCCTATGTTACTCAACAATCGTACCCGATAGCACAATAAACCAACCCATTTTATTTGTCTGTTAAAACCCTGTCACCTTTACTGTTAGGTTGAGATATTACCAAAAATTCTACATCGCCTTCGGATTCATTTCTCATTTGATGTGGAACTAAAGGTGGTACTTCTATTCCTTCTTGAACGTTTAAAACATAATGTTAACATTGCGTTCATTTACAACTGCTTTCAATTCATCTTTTTCAAAGATTACAAGATATTCAAAAGGCAATGTCAAAACTCGAATAAGAGAAGGTCTCAATTTTAGTAATTCATATGCATAAAGCGCTTCGTACTCTTCTGCATTATGCTCATCATTAACAGGACCTATATACCAACCGGAGTCACCTTTTTCACACCCCTTTGTTCTTTCCAAATAAATATTATCTAACTCCAGTACATTTTTAGCAGCAACAATTTTGTCACAAAAACGCAGCAATTCCCCTTCAATTGTTAATGGTTTTAAAAAACTCACTTGTGTTAATAATATCCATAAAGAAATCGTCAAATCATCTGTCATATCTTCAAATGGATTCTTCGTATAATCATGTATGATAATATGATACCCATCTTCCCTTTTATCAAGAAAATAAATCGACCAACCAACTTGTATAGAAAATCCATCTATTAAACGATCATTTTCTACTTCAGTTAAAAAATGAAATAACCCTTCTACCTGCACTGCAAAGATCTTTTCTGCCTGAGCAATGAAAGTTTTATCCCCTATCTTCTTAATAAACTTTTCCACCTATTTCCTCCCTCTTTTCACAAGCACTTCGTTTTCATCCCAAATACTCACTCTATTAGAATAAGTACAACTTTATTTTTGAATATTTTGGATGGCTATAAATAGCTCCATTTCCCCTCACTTCTCAGCAAAATTTTATCAATAAGTAAATGATCTCCGTCTTCCCAAACCTTTTCTATTATACTTTTCATTTTTTCAATTCCGTTACTAGCATTACAATCACAAAAAACAAGAATATCTCTCGCTGGTATCGCAACTGCATATCCATTTGATACGAATTCTTTTAATGAGTGATCCCATAAGTCGTCTAAAACAATTAAGCTAGCTTCGAAATTCCCGTCAAGAATTAAAGCAAAGCACCCTTCCGATAGCGTGTGAACCCGTAGTTCTTTTTCATCTGCTAATTTATAAAGATTATTGATCCCGATTTCTAATAACTGTTCCTCATCCAATCCTTCTCCTGATATATGCTTATTTTGAACATATTGAAAATAATCGTTTTGATCATTTTCAGCTAAAAAGGTAATCATTAAATCTTCATTAAAAAATGTATGGACAAAACTACTTTCTTCAGATAAAGTAAAACACTCTTCATCAAGATCCTCTTTTACTATTGGTTTTAAGTATGCAACTGCTTCCTTACAAAACCGGATTGTCATATAAATACGCCCCTTTACTTTCTATAACAATACACACCAATTAACAGATATAAAGCCAGCAAAACACTACTAAATTCATCGGAAGCTTAATCGAGATATGAGTTCCTTTAAACTTGTACTGACTATCACCTCTTCAAACGTAAATTTGAAATCAATTCTTGTATGCTCTCTGAAATGGTTTCAAATGAACCTCTTTCATAATCTTCTAATTTAACTTTTCCATCCTCATTGTCAATTACAACTAACATCCCGTTACCTTCAATACCTATTGGGATATGTTTTAATCTCTCTTGGTGGTTCTCCTTATAGCCCTTTAACTGTTCTTCAAATGAATTCAATTCAATATTCGGCAATACCGCTTCTAATTCAATATAATAATTTTTATAAAAACCATTTAATTTAGCAAACCAATAGGAATTAAAGTACATAATAACCGTTTGATGAAAGTGAATATCCATTTCTTGTTCTAAATGAATAAAGTCGTGTACGATATTTTTTTCTACTGGTTTCCATAGAATATAACCTTCCTCATTTATTTCCCCATCATAAAGAATAGGATTCACTTCTTCAAGAACTGGTGTTTTTAATAGAAACTCTAAACCTTCGTGCGCTAATTTTATTCTTAACCTAAAGTATTGTTGCATTGCATTCTTAATAGACACGCATATTCCCCTTTACTTCACTTAATTTTCCCCCTACAAATCTTTCATCAAAAATGGATTTGTATCTCTTCAGTAAATGCCTATGTAAATATGCCCCTAAATTAGAAGCACTCCATTCTTATTCACCTGTATCCATATCAACTCTCATCATTTCTACAGTTAGTGATTTACAATAAATCGGATTTCCTGCACCATCTATTCCTATCACAACAAATTTTATACTACTATTTTTTTACTAACGCCCAAATACCATACTGATTATAAAACAATTCATCTTCTGAAAAATGTTTACACTCCGTATGTTGCAATATGAAATGAGGGTTTTCTTCATCTAAGCTGAATGTAGAATAGTCCGTTAAGCTAGGATTTTCAATGAGATTATACAGACAAAAAACGTTCATTAATTCTTGAGCATATTACGGAGTTACTTGATCTTTAAAAGTAATTACATCCGGTAGCCCAAAGCAATGCATACCACATGTATAGTAAAAATCATCTTCTTCGGCCACTGTAACAAAAGCTTGAAATAATTCTACTGCATTATCTGTATGATACACATCATTCCAGCTTTCAAATCGATCAAATCAACTTACTATTCTTTCTATTTCAATTAAACTTTATATCACATTTATTGTACTATATTTCCATCTTATATTTATTTTTGTCTAATAAGCACAAAATCCCTAGAGACATTTCGTTCACTTGGGATTTCAATTCATCATATAAAGTGAAACCTACATAAAATACGTTTTAGTTTCACTTTATTAATATGTAAGTTTTCTCGTCCTACAGTTTAAATAACAATATCTTGATAACCAACTTTAGCAACTTCTTCATTTTCAAATCTTACACCAACGCCGTCCTCTTCCCATGTACAATTGAATACTAATCCTACCCTTCTAACTCCATCTTCAAAATCAGGTAAAATAGTAAGGCCAATAAGATCAACCAATTTCCCTAATTGTTGGGTAGTTGTTATAATTGGTGCTATTTCATCAGCAGACTCACCCCCTAACATAGCTCTATACTCTAAACATTCTTCTTGATAATATTCGAATATAGCTTGTTCAGCTTCTTGTGTTAGTCTATTTATATCAGCGATGAATTTGCTATATGATTCTTCTTGAATTGTAGGACATAAATCAGCTTCTTCTATCTCATCCTCATTTATTTGGGCTTCATCTTGAAATTTTGATCTATTAGCTGCCACTTCCACTTTACTCAATTGAGATTTGAAACTATAATCAATTGGACCCCATTCTTGAATTACTTGTCCATTTCTTTCAATTTTTCCTCCTACCTGTTTAAATTGTATACTTCAAACTAGACTCGAACCAACATAAAACAAAGAACAATAAGAAAGCAATATAAATCTGCTAGTTTTTCGACTTTATGCTCTTTATTTTTCGCTTCTATATACTTCGTTAACTCTTCCCCTGTTTTCTTGCATACTTCTTCTATGTATTCTTTCTATCTAGTATTATTGTTGAAATCACCTTGCGTTACACCAGTGCTTCGGATGATTTCTTCTATTAACTTATAAAGCTGATTAGCAATGATATTTGTACACTTCATTTTCACCTGTTATTGCTTTGTACATAAACAGTGGTAAAAAACCCCTACAACAGCTGCTAGCATTAACATGATGACAATATTTCTTTTTCTCTTGAAGTACTTTTCATTAGACCCCCCCTTCCATTTTGTCTTCTTTTTTGCCGTAAAGGAATTTCCTTACGAGAATTATCAAGATTAACAGATATTTGATACGCCACTTTAAGTAAGTTAGCTAATCAAAAGAAACAAAATATTAACTTTAAACACATAGAAGAGAACGGTTAGAATGCCATTTGTATGGGCAATTGATTACCATTCTAATCTGGTCTTCCATCATGTTTCAAATGGGATATTTACTCTTTATGAAGAAGAAAAGAGAGTTGAATGAATATAAGGTAAAAGGGAAATACCCAGTTTGAATAATAACAATTAATATTAATTTTGTAAGTATTTAGCCGTTTACAATTTCCCCACCATTCACGTGCAGAATTTGCCCTGATATGTAAGATGCATCATCGGAGGCCAAGAATACATAAGCAGGTGCCACTTCAAACGGTTGACCGGCTCGCTTCATAGGAACATGGTCTCCAAATGTGGCAAGCCATTCTGGAGGTAAGGAAGATGGAATTAATGGAGTCCAAATTGGTCCTGGGGCCACACCATTAACTCGAATCCCTTGCGATGCCAGTGACAATGACAGCGAACGTGTAAATGAAACAATAGCCCCTTTAGATGCCGAGTAGTCAATTGCATCTTGATCTCCATGATAGGCACTAAGGAATGTTGTATTTATTATGGAGCTCCCTGAATTCATGTATGGCAAAGCAGCTTTCGTAAAAATAAACTGAGAAAAAACATTTGTGTGAAAGGTACTTGCTCGTTGGTTCGAATCTACATCAAGTAGACTGTTCCTTATGTATAGTACACCGGCATTATTCACCAAAATGTCAATACGGCCAAATTGGTGAATTGTTTGCATTACTGCTTGTTGGCAATGCTGCTCATACCCAATATCACCTGGAATGGTAATGCAACTACGGCCGTACTTTTTGACATAGAACTCCGTTTCTTTGGCATCGCTGTGCTCATTTAGGTATGAGATTGCTATATCTGCACCCTCTTTCGCGAAGGCTACAGCGACAGCTCTCCCAATCCCACTGTCCCCACCAGTTATAAGCGCTACCTTATTTATAAGCTTACCGGCTGGTTTGTAATTGGGGTTATCAAATATAGGTCTGGGTATCATTAATGATTCAATGCCAGGTTTACTTTGTTGTTGAGGCGGGAAACCCATCACATACACCCCTCTCGGCATTTTTCTATAATGTATTATGATATTCAGGAAAATATATCCTTTTCAAAAAATTAAATAGAGGAAATGAAGGTGTTGTTTTCGAGGTGAGAATTTTTTCAACCAGTAATATAGCCGATGAACCGGTAGGTGCTGTTTTTGACACCAAGTAGCTTTTGATAACCCACTGTTTTTATAGTCTTGAATATAAGCACCTTTCAGTCACCTCTTGTAACTTGTCATTCAACTTTTCATCACATTATAATCGCAGTATACTTTGATCATAAAATACATTCACCAACATTATTCTTCCCACTCTTCATAAACAACTGCACCAGCAAAAACTATATTTCTATTTTCAACAGCATTCGCTTCGCTATATTCAAAATCATACACTCTGATCACTGCATTATAACTCTCTAACATACGTTCCCCATAATAATCTGTGAATTGAGATATAATCTTTTCATAATAAGATGCGCCTTCTAATAACAACTGTAAAGATGTAGTTGAAATATCAATAAATGTGATTTCCAATAGGTCTTCATTGTAATCGATAAAATCAATTTGGAAATCTCTCATGAATTGTGATGGGATTCTATCTCCCTGTTCATCGAACTTTATTTCCACATACTTTTGCAGCATTTCTTTACTCTTGATATTCCCTAGCCATAGAGAGATTACGCCTGGATTTTCGATATTAACCCTCCTTTATTCATTCTTACTCGTTTATTAGGGGTAGTTTTATTTTGAATTCTCCTCACCCATTGCTAGATCACTCATCTATTCGTCATCGTCCTCTTCTATTAATAATGCATCCAAACGCTCCCTTTGTTTTGCAATCTTCCTGGAAGTTTCCATACCATTTGTAAACATTGCAACTGTTACCTCTCTAATCTCCTCATTAGCTTGCTTAAAAAGCCTAAATTGAAGCTTATTTGAAGACAGTTCTTCAATTAAATTCTTCATTTTCTCCATTTCTTCTGAATTCCGACGGTTAACAGCCATTACCGGATATTTATTTTTTATGTTGGATTGAATTTCAGATAAAGAGCAATTTGTATAGTTTTTTATTTTCATTAATAAGCGACTTTTAATACTTGATTCAAGAATGACAGAATATATAGCCACGCAGCGGCCCTCCTCAAATGTTACATTTTATAAAAAGTAGGTGTTCTTAAAATTAGCTACTAAAACTAGGTCAGTGTAGTCCTATTAAACCAGGGGTTATTTTCTCTATTTTTGCCCAACCAAATAAGCATTCAACTTGCATCTGATTTCTACACTTAATTTTTAATTGCCCTTCTTCTTCAATAGCATTTATTTCAAATTGATGAATTATATTGTCTGTTCCTATATCTTTGATTATTAAATCTTGAATACAAAAGAATGAAATTTCTATATAAATTACATCCCATTTATTCCATCGCTTCGGTTTATTTTCAACAGGTTCCTTTGTCATGAGTTGGATAACTAAGGTCGGACCATCTCTTCTAAGCTGAACATCTAATAACTCTGATTGTTCAAACTCTGATATCATTCCAAAAATACTTATAAGTGCTTGAGGATTTAAGATTTTAAGTTGATTAATCATTTTTATATGCCTTACTTTCTTTGATTTTCTTTTCAAAATAACAGGGCTTCATCTGAAAATCCAGAGAAAAACATATAGAGAATCATCATTTATGCAAGCCCAATAGGTGCCATAAAAATAAAGTACATCATCATTGAACTACCCCCACCTACGCTTCGTTTAGAGGAGAGGGTCTTCTCGGTTAAAATGATAAAATACACTCTGTCATTCAGTAAGGTTTTCAAGCTCCTCAAACCAAAACGTATTCTTTTCCACAGCCTTAGGATCAATACGCCTTACTTCATTTTCAAACCAGATACGCACTGATTCTGGAATTTCATTATCTAAAAAAGCAAATTCACCATTTATGTGAATCGCTTCATCAATTAACTTAGAAAATAATAGAAGGCTTTCTGCAAATTGATGGATGGAAGAATTAATGAAGATTTCTTCATAGTTGTTGTCGTGATGTAAATAGACTACCTTATTTGTTCTCTCATCAATACAAAGAGGATCGCCAGAACCAGTTGTTCCTATAAACCAATAAGATTGGTAATCTATTGGCATGCCAAATTTTTGGTTTACATTCTGCATCGGTTCAGTTGCGTTATCAAACTCTATAAATGGAGCAGCCGATGCCGGAAGACCGACTTCGCTTAAAAACCTTCTTGTATCACTAGATAAATTTGTGTGCTGTAACATATCTCGATCTAATTTGTTCACTGGCCCGTCTCTTTTTTCATTCCATTTATCACAAAATTCTTTAGGTGAAATCATCTAAATACCTCTTTCCTTTTTTCATTCTCATCATTTACTCCTACATATTCCTCTTCATCTTTATAAGTTCTAATCTTTATGAAAAGGATTTATTTCTTCATTCCAAAAAGTATTATGATTTAGACAATCCTTATCAATTTCAATGAATTTTTCTATCATAACTTCTAAATCTTCCTTCTTATATTCTCTATTCAAATATGCATGTCTACCATTCACTTCTTTTATTCTCTTTATAAACTCACTATATTCCAACATGCATTCTGCTAATTGTGGGATGGATTGATTTACATATACTTCTTCCATTTTTTCATGATCTATACATACGACCATCCCTGAAGGAACTTTCATGGATAAAATATTTCCTTCACCTGTAAACCCTAAATATGTATTCCTCTCATAACTTGCATCTACATTATATTTTTCCTTTAAGGTTAATAAGCTTCCATTTTTTGTTGATTCAAAATTTAAAAATGGAGCTGCAGATTCAGGTAATCCAGATTTTAATAAAAAATATTTACATGCCACAGGGATATCTAAATTTTTGAGTTTATCTTCTTCATAATGAACAAGTGGATATACTTTTTGGTTCCATCTTTTTAGAAATTCATTGGGGTTCATCAATTTAAACCTTTCCTCCCATACAAGCTTTTCGTCTAGCAATATTACTCCTCTTCCATTCGATTAAAAATAATCATTTCCTTAATCGTGAATTCAAGCCACTCCCAAAAATCACCGAATTCCTTCCTCTGTTCAAACCCTTCCCTAGCGAAGTCATGAATCACTTGAACCTTTTGTCCTTTTCCAAATTCAAAGCAGGCAATATCATCATTATCATCTCTTCTAGCAAAAGGAACTAATTTTCTATTTGGATACCTTTCTTTCAAATCAAGAAAGCGTCTAGTTGCTTGTGCTGATTCCATCATATACCATAAATCAAAATCCACTAAGTGTAATTCAATTGCTTTTCTATATGCTTCTGGATATTCAAACCCATCTATCTTAATAAAATAGCTCTCCACTCAAATTCCCGCTTTCTCATTTATTTTGAGCAAAACAAAGATAAAGCTTCTCTCCTACCCGTTTACCTTCAAATACTTCCTCTTGAGCACGAAAGAGAATAGATCTTGTTATTCTGCTGAAGGATTATAATCAATCTCCACTTCTTCAAGACCTTCCAATACTTTATGTATTCTATTAGATAAATCTCTTATTTCTTCTTGCGTTAATTCCCCCACTGCGTCTAGTGGATTAAACTTGCTTAATCTCTTTGTTATACCTTCAATGTATCCAATAAAAACTTTGTCATGAGTTAACAGTATTTCACCTACAGCTGTATCAGCAATAACGTCTTCTATTTTCCCTAGATTTATATATTCATTAGCAGCCCTTGCTATTGCATATTTATATCCTCTATTTAAAGCTAAAAAATCATTATAGGCTTCATTAATAGCTTCAAACAATTCATTGTATTCCCAGTCTTCCATTTCAAATCCCTCCATTAGGTGTTAATTTTGAAGTAGTTGTTTAGACATAGATACTCACTAGTTATTAGACTACGCAACACAATTCAAACAATTATGATGTAAAAAACAGCAGAGTTTTTAAAATCTCTGCTGTTTCCTATTATTTAACTTCTAATGTGAACCAATTATTTATTGAATAGACAAGCGATACCAAAGAGCCGATTACACCAAACCAAATAACATTAGGATCAATCTTTGAACCAAATAATACTGCTATTAACGATACCATATACAATAGCATGGCTATACTATTAATCTTAATTTCGACTATATCGCCACTTTTCACTTGCTTTTCTTTACTTCCAAAAAATAATTGATTTGCTTTTAACTTCGCTTCTTTTACATCAGAAGGGAGCGTGTACTCTTCATTATTTTCTAATTTCATTATAACCTCATTATCTACCTTTAAAGCCACTCTTGTAGCTCCGCCCATCATTCCTGTTGCCCTTATTACTTTTATACTCATTTTAAACTCCCCTTAAACTTTTGTTCGTCTAATACTAAACTTCTCACTTTTCAATCTAGTATATTTTCTACAATTCTGCCATCTTTTTTCCATAATATATATATTATCATATTTGGGAATTAATTTATTAATAGGAAGATGAGTATTTCTATCTTTTACTTTATAGTTTATAGCAAGGAACCTGTTGCACTCCCGATATGGTTAGTGGATTTTTCAAACAAGATTTCCTTTTACATCATCTATTCTTATTTGATTGGTTTCTCTGTTTTTAAAACAAATGAACTTAATGCAGGAACCTTAATCTTATTATCATGGAAAACATAAAGCACTTTACTTCCTGCACGTTCACCATCTACTAGCACTTTCCAAGGACCTTTTGATGGAAGAGTTATTTCCACAGCTTCTCTATTCGCATTGTGAGCTACAACAAAATATTCGTTTTTATTACCATTTGCTTTACCATCTATTGTATAAGCTACAACATTTTTTGGCGCATCAATGAACGCTAGATGCTTTTTAATTTGTTCTGCAGTTGTCATACGAAAAGCTGAATAATTGTTACGTAACTCTATTAAACCTTTCATATAATCTACTTCTTTATCAAATGCTGCACGGCGCACCCAATCCATCTGGTTAATAGAATCAGGAGATTTGTAGCTATTATGGTCACCATATTTTGTACGCATGAACTCTTGCCCTGCATGCAAGAATGGAACCCCTTGCGATGTCAATATGATGGAAGAAGACAACTTGTGCATTTGTTTACGTACTTCTTCACTGTCGCCAGGATTAGTCAACTCAAGCTTATCCCATAATGTATGGTTGTCATGTGCTTCAACATATGTCAGAACCTGCTCAGGATCCTGATAAGTATACACTTTTCTATCATAGTCAATACCAGCCGTAATTCCTTTTTTAATACGTTCTTCCATGTTTTGTTTTCCGTTCACAAAACCATTATCCTTATCCCCAAATACACTGCCTTTCAATCCATCACGAATATCGTCATTAAAATGAGCGATTCCTTTCATTTTCTCCGCATTTTTTTGATTTGCTTTCAACTCAGGCGCAAGAGGAGTATTTAAATCCCATCCTTCTCCATGAAGGATAATAGAAGGATCAATTTGATTAACGGCTTTACGTATCGCATTCATTGTTTCGACATCATGAATACCCATCAAGTCAAAACGGAATCCATCTAAATTATATTCTTTTGCCCAATACACGACGGAATCTATCATAAATTTCCTCATCATCTTTCGTTCAGAAGCCGTATCATTCCCTACTCCAGTTCCATTTGCAAGTGAACCATCCTCATTGTAACGATAATAATAACCTGGAACTAACTTGTGGAAATTAGACTCAGCTGCATTGTACATATGATTATATACAACGTCCATCACAACACGAAGATTATTATCATGTAGTGTTTGAATCATCTGCTTTAATTCAGTAATTCGAACAGTCGGCTCATAAGGATTAGTAGAATACGAGCCTTCTGGTACATTATAATTTTTCGGATCATATCCCCAGTTATATTGCGGTTCATTTAGATTTTCTTCATTGACTGAAGCATAATCAAATATCGGTAAAAACTGGACATGAGTAACACCTAGATCTTTAATATGATCAAGACCTGTTTTTACACCTTCTGGTCCTCTCGTTCCTTTTTCTGTTACACCAAGATATTTTCCTTTATTTTTAATACCACTTTCAGGTTGAATGGAAAGATCACGTACTTGCAACTCATAAATAATAGCATCTTCCGGATTTTTAAATTTCGGCTTTTTGTTCCCTTTCCAATTTTTCGGATTTGTTTCTTTTAAATCAACGACTGCACCTTTATCACCATTCACAGAAGCAGCACGCACATATGGATCAACGGCCTCAATCCATTTGTCCCCAATCTTCACCTTATATGTATAAAAAAGGCCTTTTTGATTACCTGTAAGTTTTGCAGTCCAAGTTCCTTTTTCACCTTGATCCATGCTTATTTCAGTACCTTTTTCATCATTCCATTTTTTATAAGTAACCAATTTTGCCTCGCTCGCAGTGGGAGCCCACAAACGAAACTTGGTTTCCTGTGGCGTATATATATTACCTAAATCATTACCATCATAATAAAATAAATGATCAAATTCCTCGCTACGAATTACTTTACCAATTTCAGTATTAGCTTCAATGGAATTTCCCATTTTGATTTTGTATGTTTTTTTAAAATCAAGATTCTTTTCTGTAATGATTTTGACCTTATTGGTAATATCTCCATTATTTGTATCATAAGGACTAACTTTCTCAATGTTAACGCCCTCAATTTCAATTTTTTGCTCCTTAATATTGAATGGAGCATTGGTAGTTATAGTGATTTCATTGAAACTATCAATAGTGGCCTTCTGAATAGAAAGTTCAGAAGAAGGTTTAGAATCGTATACTTTATCATCGCCAGAAAGAACCCATACTTCAGCACGGCCATCCTTAATATTTTCAATCCAACGATCACCACCATCTTTTTCCCATTCATTCGTACGAACTATAAATCCTACACGATTATAGTTACCATCAATCTTTACCTTAGCATACTTACCAAACTCATCTTCCCCAGTAAATTCATAGGACCTGCCACTCGCATTTTCAGTCCACATCCAAAGACTCCAGTCTTTTGTATTTCCAGACTTCTCCTTATAATGAACGATAATTTCAGTTGTTTTCGTATTTGATTCTGCTTGTACACTCTGAAAAGAAAAACCAGATAATAGCATAGCAATTACAGTAAGTAATAAAAACGTCTTGTTTATTAATTTTTTTGTAATATACACTCCATTCACCCTTTCTTAAAATATTACGAACTATTCATTATGAGTAACACTGCATAAGTTAATCTAGAAATCGCTTTTATAACACCTCCGTATTGAATGTTTTACTTATGTATTTCAATGATCTTTTAATAGAAAAATTAAAGGTAGAAAGGAATAAGAAATCAACGAAAACGTTTGCATTAAATATCAAAAAAAAGACTTACTTATTCCTTATTATATCTCTAAATATCAAAAGATCATGGAAAACATTCTAAAGAAAACGTTTGTTACCGCTTTCAATTTTATAGCATGAACCATAAAGAGGTCAATATATTATTAATTTTCTGTTTTTACCCTATGTATATATTGTTAACATGTAAAGTTGTAACCCATTGAAGATAATAAGCATGGATATATTTTGACTTTGAAACTTTATCTCAGCGTCAACATATAATAAAAACTCCCCTAAATACATCCACGTGTTTAGAGGAGTTTGGGATTACTTTATTTTACAAGATTCATGTGTTGAATCCTCTTTCTTTATAACTCGCTTGTATTAACTATCTCTTTTCAAAATAAGCGATAATTCTTCCATCACCAGGGTACTCACCATCCCAGCCACAAGGAAAGCCACCTGCTTTATAGATTTCAAACATAGTTTCAAAGAAGTCGTTATTTTTTCCATTGATAGCACGGCTAAAAGAACAATTATTGAGGTCAGCTACAACATCATTGAAAAATCCATCCATTCTAACTGAACTCTGCCTTACATGATCGTCAATAACCTCTAACATATTATATAATTCCTTTGGTCTTTCACTTTCTGATAACCTATAATATACTCCTAGAACTTTACTTTTTTCTAGCTCCCTTATATCTGTCCACGTGTATTCATCCTCACCATATACTTCCTCATAAGCGAGAAATTCCGCTTGTCGCATATCGGTAATGATATAAATTTTATTCAAAAGTTTTTTAGTTAAAGAGGAAAACTGAAAATCCTTTGAGAAATCAACTACCTCTTGTACCCAGTCATTGTATTCCTCACCGTTCATTCCTTATTAAACCACCTTTCTTGATGCTTAATTACACCTCATTGAAACCATTCGTAAACGAAACGCTCGAAAACTGTTTTCAAAAATCATTACCTATTCTTTTTCATATAATGATATTAACTCCCACTTAAACTCTTCATAGAGTACAAAAGCCTCTTTTAATATTTCTTCTAATTCTTCGTAACTACGGAAAATAGGCATTTTTATTCTCATACTTGGATTTATTAATAATCTCGGATAAATACTCCAAGGACTCCCTAATCGAACTTCGCCATTATAATAAGCAACCCAAATGAATTCTGTCATTCCATGTTCTAAACTAATATTAAACCAAATCATATATTGCGGTGAATGATCAACTACTCCTACTTTAAAAAATCTCTCTTTATAATCAAATGTTGCCTCGTATCCAAAATGTTTCAGTACTTCTATCACTTTTTGAATGTTGTAACTTCCTAATCTATCATCTAAATCGTTAGAATTCCCTCGAAATCGATTAGACATCGCTTGATATCTATCAATAAAATTTATTTTTTCTAAAACCTTTTTAATTTCTGGCTTCATTTCTATAGCCATACTTATTGTTCCACCCATCTCATTTCAATATTATATTTTTCATTACACATATTACTCTTTTCTTTCTCTAATTTATTCATCATCTTCATCAGCATATAATTTATTTAGAAATTCGGTAAATGATTGAGCTACATAAAATACATTTTCCCTCGCCACTTCCTCTGCCTCTTCTGCTGTCATTCCTTCACTCTCCGTCAGTTCTTCTTTTTCCCATGCACCTTCATGCTCCCAAAAAACGACTATTGGATTCTCTTCATGATTTTTATAATCAAAACAAATTAAGTTTCCTGCTGGATCGAATCCTATCGGCAAAAGTTCTTTAGGTAAAGTATCCTTATAATTATCGTAAACCTTTAAAATAAATTCCACATCATTTTTATCATATGAAAGCAACGAACCAAAAACTCTTTCTACACCTTCAACATCAAATAGACTTGGCTTTGCAACACCACCATTATTTTCCGCAACACAAACTGCATAATCCTTCGGTATATCGTAATTTATTTCCTTCATTACGCTGAGTACTTCTTCAACGGTAATCTTGTTATCTATATACTCCCATTTAATTTCGGTCATCTAATTGTTGCCCCCTATAATTTATTTCTTTTAAATAGTTAACACTATTTACGTTTGAATTAATTACATTTCACCTGTAACTTAATGATACTGCCATATCCATCTATATCCCCTTTGCTCTTATCCTAATGTTTCCAAAAAATATAAAAAACAGGAATTCCATCATTTCAACCACTATGATAATTTAAATCCATAAAAATATTTTTGCCCTCTTTCCCAACTTCTTTCCGAGATAGCATCTATATAGGTTACAAAATCTTTATAGTTATCATTACGAATTATCGTATGATAATCAGCAGGTACTTTCTCTCCTGTCCAAATTGATAATAAGGATGGTATCAACTCCATTTTTAATGGTTCTTCATGATTTGCTGCTCTTATGACTCTTTCAAATAGTTTCTTTGTTAAATCCCCAGGAAATGCTGGGCTCTGATAGCAATAATACTTTTCCATATCACAGTTTTTTGTGTGATTAAGATAAAATTCACCAATCTCGTCTACACTTGCTTCTTCTCCAATGATATCTTGATAATTTATATAAAAATCAATGGAATCCCTTATGATCATCGAAGTATCTGTGATTTCATCCCACTCTTCAAGTAACACTAATAAAAAATACCAGCAAAACTTTCCCATCCTTTTCTGCATTTCCAGTAAGTACATAGCCGTATTCCTCTGGAAAAGCGAACGGCTCAGTAAAGTAAACCACACTTTTATTGTATTTTTGAACAAAAGACTTATCGATACTTTCAATGCCACTAAGTGCTGTTCCACGACCTATTTCTATTCGATTAGCTATACATTGAACTACCCCCACCTACCTCTACACGAGCTTGAGGCGGGGGATTCTACTATTTCAAAACACTTCCTCTCGTTCAACAAAGAGGATACAACGATATAGAAGTTCCGTAGTGTCCTTATGTAAGACGACCTATTCTATCTTCCGTGGAAAGCAAAACAGGTACAGCTACTTTTTTCTTATATCGAGGTGTAGAACACTTTGTCATGCATCCAGTTCCTAGACTTGTTATCTACTCTGGTAACAAGTGTAAGAGACTGGGACAAGGTATTCTTTTTTCTTTATGCAAACAATTTTGTTAGCTTTTTCTTTTCACTTTCAAATACGTCTAATCGCTCGATCTGTAAGGCCTCTTTCGGCTGATCCACATCGTATAGCTGATAGAAATGGTGTGTGCGAATAGCCAATCGATTGTTTAATTGATGCCAATGGCTCCAGTGATGGGCGTCTTTCTTGGGAATATAAGGCTGAAGTACCTGTGGCACTTTTTCTGTATACCCCAGCCCACGGCGACCAATCGTAAAAGCCGCAGATTGATGAATAGAGATACCGAATTTCCGCATATATTTCATCTTACCTGAAATCGAAGTGTAAGCAGGATTGACTTGAAAGACAGCCACATCCCTTTTATCTGCACGCCTGAGAATCGCACTTGTCATCTTCTCATAAGCGAACATACTCTTCATTCGATTTGCTCGCTTATTTCCGTATCGATCACCTGTCTTTGATTGTGTGGTATCTAAATTCTCGATGACAATTGGCTTATTATACCGCTCCGCTAAGTCAACTAAGCGAATGGCTTCCACTTCGATGATCTTTGTGATTTGTCCGGTGGATTTACCTAGAATCGAAAAATGGAGGGAACCACTTCCTTTATAATTTCCATCCTTTGTTACATTTGCCCACGTAAAATGCTCGAGATTGCAATCTACACCAATAACACCATCTGCTTTACTATAATTCGTGTTTGGATTTTCCGGTACATCGACTAAACATTTCAAAATATAATACGAACCATAGTCTTCCACAGACCACGCAATCGGTTTACCTTGTTTTTTCTTATTTTTACACTGTAATTGGTTTGTAATTACTCCTTCAATGATTTCTTGTCCATACGGGAATATAACAGCCGGAAACATAAGTGTTTTCCCTGTACTTGTCGTCATCCATAATTCTTGTTTCTCCATCACATACTGAAACACAAAATTCCCATGTTTGGCATCTTTACGGCCAGATAGAATGAGTTGTTTATTTCGAGCACGGGAAAAGAATGTTTTCCATTTGTCATGGTTACACACAAACTCATCGATTGTAAATTGAGACCGAAATAGTTTTTCACTTCCAAACACCGCACTCGGAATATGCGTTTTGTATGATGCAAGTTTCTGCGTTAAACGATATTGCCGGTGGGTCAAAAGGCCCACTTTCGTCTGAATCCTTTTGATTTGAATATCTAAGTACTGGTGCTCAAACAGATATTCATTTAGCCAAATCAATGTGTCCTCTTTACGAGACAAGGAGATGATATTGTTGTGCTTCGCAAAGCGAGTGTTTTTCGGAAACTTCAACTTTCCTTTCACACAACTTTGTTTGATTTTGCGAAAGTTTGTCAGATTTGTCCGTTCTTGTTTCAACTTTTTCTTAAGTTTCGCCAGTTTCTCTTGTGTTTGTTTCTCATATATTTTTTGTAACTCCATTAAACCTGTAAACAAAGATTTTGCTTCTTGTACCGCGCTGTTTGCGTAGTAATCATTCAATTGATAGTTCCGCTTGAGAACGAGATGAAGACTATCTGTATGCAGCTTACGATTCCAACGTTTTTCTCGGACAATTGTTTGAAACGCAAAGCGTTTCGCCCGATTGAATGTTTCGATTGTCTCTGTCAATGTATCTACCATTTCATGCGGCAAATCTGTCTTATAGATCCGTTTCGAAAAAAACGCTTTCTTCACCTGTTCTCACCCCATTTTGTTTGCTAAGACAATTATACAACAAAACGAAACGTACGTTCTACAAAAAAAGAAACATTTTCTTTAAAAAGAAAAAACCGATTCATCCCCCACCTACGCTTCGTTTAGAGGAGAGGGTCTTCTCGGTTAAATTGATATTACTCACCTTAGTATAATTTCTTTAGAAATTCAGTAAATGATGCCGCTATGTAGAATACATTTTCTCGCGCAGCTTCCTCCGCTTGTTCTGCAGTAATCCCTTCGCTCTCCATCAACGCTTCTTTTTCCCATGCACCTTCATGTTCCCAAAAAACAACAATCGGATTTTCTTCATGATTCTTATAATCAAAACAGATTAAATTCCCCCCTGGATCAATTCCAATTGGAAATAGTTCACTAGGAAAAGTATCTTTATATTCATTATTAGTTTCTAAGATAAACTCCTCACTCTCATGATTAAAAGATAAAAGCGAACCAAAAACTCTCTCAATCCCCTCAACATCAAATAGCATTTGCTCGACATGTCCTCCATTATTCATCGCAACGCATTCTATATAATCTAACGGAAAATCAAAACCGGTACCTTTTAAAATTTCTTTTACATCATCTGTACTAATTTGATTATATGTATACTTCCATACTATCTTATTCATCTTATATGTATTCGAAAAGGACATACCTTTCAGTAGTATCTACTTAAGGTATGTCTTTTTTTGAACAGAAAGGAATATAGACATGAAATATACAACAAAAAACAAATAAATTACTAATTACAATTTAGAATACCCATGTAATCTAGATTTTTTTAAAGGCTGCGTGAATGGATTATTAATCGTGATTCCCTTTTGGATTGCTGTTATTATTGCATGCTATTTATTAATCATTTGATATATGTTGATTGAAAAACTAAATTTAATACTGAATCGATGATGGAACAAGTATATTAGAGCAGCCCCCTGTAACTAAGCCTTCTACCCCTAAAATTCCGAATATAAATGATTTATTTCAAAAAAATTATGTTTGATTTTTATGTTAACATACGACTGATTAGATCGGGTTATGACGCTAAGGGAAGGGTACTTAAGGTCTTTTTAGAAAGGATTTATATATAATATCAAAATTTTTCTCCATAGTTTCATTAATAAAATAGGGCGTGTTATCAAATTACAATTATGTATAAATACGGTAAAATCATATTGAGATATTTGCTATTAGAAAGGAGGTGAATATGATGATAATACAGATAATATTGTATTTTTTCTTCCCGGTAACATTGTTAGCTACTGTTTTTCTTTCTAAAAAGTCACATCTAAAATCAATCTTCAAATTCATTCCAGCTGCTGTTTCAGTAATTTTAGCGGTTTTCTTCTATTCCTTGTTTTTATATAATAATGGAATAGGTGAATTCATGTCCGCTCTCTTTTTATGCGGTATAGCATTAGCAAATCTATTTTTAATTTTAGTATTTAAATTATTCAATAATGCTGCTCCAAGTAATTAGAAAAAGGGCTGTTAAAAGGTAACAGAAGTAGAGCATTGATTTTAAATGCTCTACTTCATGTTCTTATCTCGTCTCCCCACAACACAAGCCTTATCATTTTCATCTGTATAGTCGAACAGTAAATGCGAAGAAATTAATCCACATAGCCAACCTCAGTTGTTCACTTACTATCAGCAACAAAATCAATTCTATTACATTAACTTCACCTAAACGTCCAAATTCTTTCTTAA
This sequence comes from Bacillus sp. FSL K6-0042, assembly GCF_038006685.1. Taxonomy (NCBI): domain Bacteria; kingdom Bacillati; phylum Bacillota; class Bacilli; order Caryophanales; family Bacillaceae; genus Bacillus; species Bacillus sp. FSL K6-0042. The sequence goes on along the minus strand of NZ_JBBOVS010000001.1, from coordinate 272,246 downwards.
TCTTTTTAAATACACTAAATTTTCCATTTCATTTTAGGCTTTCAATTACAATGCAAGCAAATGAAACTGTTAATCCCACCACTTTTCCTCATCAGAAACCCATATATTTTTCTGTAAGTCAAATGATTGATTAGCATCATGAAAACCACAATAGGCAGGTAATTTTATACTTCCTCCATTTGCTTTATTCCAGCAATCAACAAACCATTCCACAAGGATTTTTTCCTCATCTTCCGATATGATCTCATCGTTTTCTTCATAAAACTCCCAGAACTCGTCTGATTTATCATAAGAAAGGTTATAGTATGATATACGTTCGAGTAATTCATGACTTCCTGCAAAAACACTCCTATCGTTTCCTTCGTAAAAAACCTCACTTGCTTCTCTATTCATAGAAAACATCATGATAGAAAGGTCAAATGATCCGATAAAAATCATAAAATCTATTAACTCTATTTTACAGTAATAATTAAAATTAAGAATTTCTCTTATATTATGAATCAACCTTTCTGAATTTTTTGAAGATTTTCTTTTATCGAGCTAATGTATGTATCTTTTGTAAACAATTCATTCACCTCATGCTTCATTTAAGTTTCAATAAATTCATACCATGTATATTCACACAACTAAATGTTCATAAAAATATTTTTCACCAATCTTCCATTCTTTTTTTGTTAAAGAATCAATATATAACATTAACCCTCTGTATTTTTCATCAGTTATTATTGCACCATATTGTACAGGACATTTAACCCCACTCCAAATAGATAAAATAGATGGAATTGTAACCATATCAAATGTTTTTTTATCTCTTAAAGAAATCATTACTCTCGGGATTAATTTCTTTACCAAGTCTCCAGGAAATGCCAAATCGTTATGATAGTAATATTTGGTGTCATCACTATTTTTAACGAGCTCAAAATATATTTCTCCTAATTCTTCTATTGATCGTTCATAATAGTCATCATTAATTCCTAGCATTAATGCAAGTGTATTTCTGATTGATTTCTCAATAAAAGTATCTTCCCATTCTTCTAACAAAGTTAGAAGGTATGGTACTACATTATATGAAAGAGTTTCACCAGCACTTGCCACAAAAGTATGAACACCATCCTCTGAAGCATTTGAAAGGAATTTCAAGTTATTTGTGTCTAATAAGTCATCATGAGTAGCGATTGAGCAAAAAAGTCTTGTACATAAATTAAGAATCACTTCATCTTGCGTACTATTCATAAGTTGTATGAGTAATCCCTTTACAGAGAAATCACCTAATTTTAGCAATTTATTAATTAAGAGAAAGCTTTCTTTCTCAGTTGTAACATCTTTTAGCTTAGATTTAAGATTTTCGATTCTATCATTTGGAATATCACCATACCAAATATCTCTTACCATATTTTCCAAATTCATAATCCTTCTCCTTTGTAATTATTCTCTCAGGCCTTTTCTCTCTGTTACTTTGTCACCCAGTAAAATTTTTTCTCACTTATTTATCGTTCTTATCACACTATCCTAATATAAAAACAAAACTCCATGATGGTAAAACCTTCATGAGCTTTCGAACTTTTATATAATCAGCTAGCTATGTAATCAATCTCCACACTTCTTAATTGATCTATAACTTTTTTATTCGTTTAGCTAGGTCCTTTATAGGGTCTTGATCCAATGGTGCTTTTGCTGTTGGTGAAAAATCGGGGACTCCATTTTTGAAACAAGTGTGACAAGATCAAGCTACTGCCCGTCTTCCTTTATTTTTCGTATTAACTTGAATATAGCTTGACGTACAGCCGTAGAAAAATGTAGCTTGGTCAAACAGGGTTCATCATAAAAAAACAAAGATTCTAATACTATTTGCTTTGCCTCAACATATTGAACACTCACGGCTGCCACCCTTCTTCCCGCAAGAACTTCTGTAACTCTTCCTCAGATGGTACATTCTTCTTCCACTCTTCACATTCCTCCAAAAACTTCTCCGTTTCATAAAGAATAGACGGCTCCTTCTTTCGAAACTTCGCTGCTGCTTCCTCTATTTCACTGAGCTTTGTATATCCCTTCCCATGCCAATCTCGTAAAATCCCCTTCACATAAGCAAGCGTCCGCTTATTATTTTCATAGGCAATCTGAAGTGCTTTTAGTACAAGTGCCTCAGACAAATCCGCAATCCATTCACTTAATTCCTCCACTGCATAAGATGACAAACTACCAAAGTTTTGTTCATAAAATGTGAATACACTGCTACCTGGGTTCACTTCTACTTCTTCCTCTACTACTACTTCCTCATCCGCTTCATAACCTTGAAAAACTTCTTGTGGAATTACATCAGATGTTTCAACAGGCATTCCGAAATGCTCTAGCAATAACGGAATATTCAACTCTTCCTCGAGGCATCTTCGAAGAAACATATGTACAAACTCTTTATTTTTCACAGTTTTCAACTCACGTAACACACACTTTTCTATGTTCGTATTCGTAACAGGGTTATAGCGTAACCAATTTAGAACATATAACTCCTTCGTTGTCGCATCATACAATATCTTTCCATACGCAATAAACCGCTGCAACAACTTCTCAACCGTTTCACGATTATACCCCGTTTCCATCTCTACCAAACGTAACGGCAGTGGATAAATCCCGCATTGCCTCGTCTTCGAACATGTCAGTAAATACATATAAAAATATCGCTCTTCTGGCGTTAAATCAAGCACAAACTCATCTTGCCAAAAATTCACTTGTACACTCCGGTATACTCCCATGTTTTTTCCTCCTGCCCTTCTAGTGGTAAATATAGAATTGGTTACTCCTTCATATATATAGGATTGCAGGCAGAAATTTGGTGGATTTATTTTATAATTTTTACTAGTACTAGAATGTTACTTTTTTATTTTTTTGTAGTAGTTCTTGTAGTTGTTTTTTCTTTTGTTTATTTAATGATTTATTACTTGGTAGGGGTTTATAAGGGGGATGGAATGGGCTTATAAGGGGCTTCTTTTATTGCCATCTGCTGAAAAACTTATAAAATAGTACTGTATGAAAAAATTAATTTTGTTTTATAACTTCATTAATTGTCACTTCTTTATCGGCGACTAAATCATAAAATCCAATATGAACTCCTTCTTCATATAACCAGCATAGATCCGTTCCATAAGGAGCTTCAAAAATCTCAAACATTGCAGGAGCAATTTTAAAAATAGATTCCGCGTTTAAGATGATAAAATTTTCCGCATGATTCACATATTCATCGGTATCATCTATAGAATACAAATTCCATCCATTTAATTGCGGGATAGAACTTTCTTCTCTAAATGAATATCTAACTGGTTTTCCAGCCAAAATATTTTTTGAAACGACAAAACCACCATACTCACTATTATTTATTTTCATTTTCAAACTCCTTAATATTGTAATTACTAACGTATTTGAATAAATATTTGTACCAAATACCTATGTTTTCTAATTACAAATTTTGTATATATCGAACAATTGACGTGTCAAAAGACACGCCTTGTCCGAAACTGATTCATCTCATAATTGAAATCACAAATGTTCTTGGCTGAATCATAAATGTAGCACTTCAGCCTTTACAACTTGAATATATTCCTGCAACTTACAAAACGCTTCTGTCAATTTGCTTGTCTCTTCTTTATGAAGAAAGCGGGCCTTGTTTCGTTCTTCCTCTATGATAAGTAGCTGCGCGGCAGCATAAGAAAGACCGTACTTTTCGCATTCCCGTTTTATATCCTGAAAAAAAGAAAAAGGTACAGTCCCTGCTCCTGAGACAAGCATCTCATCTAGAACTTGTTCCAATTCATCGATTATACGCATTAACTCGATCATAGAATGTTTCTCCTTCATTGAGTGTAATATTTATAATCTCTCCTGCTTCTGTATATAAAATAATAGGTGTAACTACGAGCTTTGTTCCTTCCTGATAAGGATGAACTAGCATTCTCTTTACATGCAACGAGTCCAAATATATTTTTACAAGTCGAATCATCCGCTCATTTTCTGGTCGTTTCATCATTTGCATTTGCAATGTTTTACCAGCCTTATCGATAAGAGGTATGATCCATTTTTGTTCTTGCTTCTGAAATTCCCATTCTCCCATTTCAGCAACTTCGATACAAAAGACTCCTTGTTTATTTGCCTCTAACCTGTGCTCTTTTACTTTTTTTAGTAGTTCTTCCCATGAGGTTAAAAAGAGAGATTGCCACTCTGCCACATTTGTTTTTCCTTCCACTTCTCCTACTGTCTGTGAGCTAGATGACAATTGAAAATCGGCGTTAAGTTTTGCCTGCTTCAATTGGAAAGATGAACGAGATAGTTCGTATCCTTTCCCTGCAATTCCCCATGGAACTTGCCTTTCATGGAGTTCTTCAGGAGTTGTGCTACTCCCTTCATAAAACATGGGGCGTGACTGTGTGTATGTTATCCACTTTTCCTGTTCTCGATTATAGAAATAATACGTCACACCAACATAACCAGACTTCGTTTGCCAGCCAGATGCACCGAAAGCATGCAAAATAAGTGGTGGAACTTCGTAATATTCCGAACGAAACGGACTCTCTTGCAGATGGTGGCGCTCCAACAACAAAATGTGTTCATAAATCGCGGACAGTGTTTGCCGATAAGATGCCATTTGAAAAGATGCATGTTTCATCCGATATAGCCCGATATCCGCCCCGAGCTTGCGAAATAAATTCTCTAACTTTGCTAGTTTCAAAGAACGTGCTTTTACAGAAAGTTGTTCTATTTCATAGATTGTATTTTCGGTAAGGCGTGTTAATCCAAAGTGAACAATTTGCTCGATCATTTCTTTGAAAATAGATAGCTTATCCGGCGCAATGATAAGAGGATGCATCTGTTTCGTTTCATGCGAGATTCCTTTCTCTTTTTGATACCAATATACCGCTTCCGCCTTATGCCGGCATATCCCCTCTGCTTTGCACGTACAGATTGCATCCGCTACCGATTCGGCTGTTAGAAAGCGAGCCGCTATATTCTCTTCTGGGAAGGACGCAATTAAAGCCCCCTCTTCTTCTAAAACAAACTTTTGCTGAAATGTTTCGCGAAACATTATTTCAGCCCACATTTTTTCGGAGACAATATTGCGAACGTCCACATTCAAAAGAGCAGAGAAATCAACTTTTATGTTCTCTTCACCTTCGTACATCTTCTTTGCTTCTAACAGAGCTATAATGACATGTTTACAAATCGAACGGGCTTCACAACTACAAGAGTAACTGCGTATATCACCCGTAAACGTTACAGTAATTCCGTCATCAAGATGTATTTGCACTGCACCCTCTTCTACGTCCATTTTGACATTTGATACAACGGCCAAATCCTTCATTGCTCTCTTATATGTTCCTTTGTTGGACATGGCGATTAAGTATGTTTCATCAATAGAGGAAAGAACATTTAAGAAATGATTGTTGCGATCCATTGTGCCAACCTCCCTGGTGTTAGTGCCGCTACATGAGCACCGAGCGCCGCCATTTTTTTTGCTGCCTGTTTATCATAAAAAGGCTGTGCAGTCGGATCAAGAGAAGTAAGCACAATCAACTTTGCCCCTGATTCTACAATCTTCATCGCTTCTCGGTACATTTCATTGTAACTGCCACCTTCATATAAATCCGTTACAAGCACGACAATTGTTTTATGAGGCATCTCGATTTTATTCGTTGCGTAACGCAGCGCCTGAGCAATATATGTTCCTCCCCCAAGCTGTACACTCATAAGCGTCTCCACCGGGTCGTCAATACGATCCGTTAAATCAACAACATCTGTATCAAAGATGAACAAATCTGTCTTAATCGTCGGTAAGCTTGCAAAAATACCCGCCATAACTGCGCTATGAATAACAGAATCAATCATACTTCCGCTCTCGTCTACTGCGAGGATCACACGCCATGGGCTAACGTGCTTCGTGGCAGCATAAAAGTACGGTTTTTCAATATGAATGGTGTTCGTTTCCTTATCAAAATGCTTCAAGTTCTTTCGAATCGTTTTCTTAAAATCAAAGTTGCGCATCGTGCGTACGCGACTAGAACGATTTCGATCCGCTCTACCGCTTAATGCGTGCTTCACTTCTTGCTCTAAATTACGACGCAACTCCTCAGCGACTTTCGCTACAATACGTTTAGCTGTGTCCAATACATCCGGTTTTACATAATCTTTAAATTGTAAAATGCATTTTAATAAATTCATATTCGGCTCCATTTTTTCAAGCGTTTGCTTATCTTGCAATAGAGCTGTTAATTCATACTTTTCTAGCGCATGATTTTCCATAATTTCAATGGTTTCTTTCGGAAATAACTCCCGCACTTTCGAAATCCAAGTCGGCACTGTTAGCTGAGAGGGATCTAGGGATCCTCCGCGTTCTTCTCCGCGTTCTCTCTCGTACAAAAACTCCAGCACATCATCCATTTCTCTGTATGCAGGATCTTCTTCCTGAAATGTGATTTGGTCATCCGCATGTTTCCCAAGAACAAGACGCCAGCGATTTAAAGAAATGTTATTCTCCATCTTCTAGCCCCCGTCTCATTAAAATTCCCCGCGCTTTCTGATCTAACTGTATTGCATACGTCAGCACCTCTTCGGAAATTGCTTCTTCTTTTATCACTTCTTCTGTGGCTCCATATAATCGAGCAATCTGTCTAGCAATCGTATCCACCTCAAGCGGCGTGAATTGACTGAACAAGAGGCGTAAATGCGGCAACACTTGTAAAAACATCTCTTCATCAAGTTCTTCTAGGACATGGGACATCCCGCCAAGCAGCCATTCGTTATATAAAAAGATATCTTTTGCGCCAGCAAACAAACCATTCAAAAATATCGGAGCTTGCTTTTGCATATCGCCACTTCCATAAAAATACCCTTCTGCTACTTGCATTACCTCATCGATTTTCCGCTTCCCTAAAGAAGTTAACAGCCCAAATACCGCTCCCTCTACTTGGCTTTCTCGTTTTTCCTTTTGCAAATAAAGCTCCAATGCTTCAATAAATTGCTGGTCCGCAGGCTGCAGCGTATACAAATCGATAAGCTTTTCCGCAATAATTGCTGGTTCGCCCCCATCTAAAACAGAAAATAACGAAAGCGCTTTATGTCTAGCACTATCCGCCTGCTGATCTGCTTTTTCTATTTGTGATAAATAGTAAGCACAATCTGCCATAGAAGCAAAATCTCCATCCTCTTGCACAGCTTCATCTATAAACTGATTGTACATAGCGAACTCGGAAAATAAACCACTTAAGTAGGCGTCTAGCAATAAAAGGGCCACCTCTCCCGCACGCCCTTTCGCCTTATACAGCTTTGCTCTTAGCATTTCCTGCGCGGCTTCTCTCACCGTTCCGCCATACACAGATAAATCAATGAGAGCACTTTCTACTTGTGCTGAAAAACGATATTTCCAAGTTTCTCGCATAAGATTAATATTCTGCTTTCTAGCTAGGTTTGGACCGCGCAGCTTCTCGCAAAACGGAACTCCTAAAAAAGCGAGGCAATGAAAGCATTGACTTAAACGCAAGTGCCTTTCTTTCTTGTATATGTCAAGAATCGTCTCCTGTGGTACAGTAGAACGCGCCGGAAGACGAAACGAACGAACAGAAGCACGAAAATCATGCACGAGCGGCGGCACATCCGCTTCTTTTGACAATTTTCCGCGCTTCGTCCCTTGCAGACTCGTCTGAAGTAGCGTCAAAGGTTTATCTGCCGAAGATATCTCTCCTTTAACAAATGCACTGTGCACCGCATCCATCAGCTCATACAACCCAGGCTGCATCTTTCCCCGAAGCAGTGCAAGTTCACGTATCATTCGCGCAGCTTCAATCTCATCTGCCATTGATATACCTTCTGTTTTTAACTGTCTAGCAATTCGTATCATAAATTGCTCAGCTGCCGCCTCGTCCCTGTTCTCCCAAATATGTTGATAAAAAGCAGGTGCAGGCATACCGCTTTCATAACCGCGCGTCTGGTCGCTTTCCAAAAAGGAATACGGCATAAGGTAGTTTTTGGCATACGTTTTAGATAATGGGCTTTTGGACAGCTGTTTCTTTTTCCCTTCCAATTCAAGAAGCCCTTTCACATGAAAGCCTCCGGTAATAACGAGCACCTTGTCATACACTTTACGCGCTTTTTCAATTTCCTTTGCCATGTGTATCTCCCTGGCTTCGCAACCGTCTTCTGTCAGCATCTCCTGCGTATAGTCCGCGCGCGTATAATAACAATAATCGAAGAGCTGATGGACAAACTCCTCACTTGTCATATGAAAGCCTTGCAACTCAAAGTATTTATCCCAAAATTCATGAAAGCTTCGGCACCCCGTTTTTTCCGAAAGCATACGGACATATTGACTGTGCCGGAAATATTGCTCGTCATACTTCCCGCGCTCTTCCTCGTTTTTCGTTACAAACAAATATTCCTTAAAGGGAAGATCAATAAATGAAACAGGAATGCTTTGTGCAGCTCCCTCCCGTAGCGCGACAAGTTCCGGTGAATAGTCGAGAAAGGGATAGTACGCACGGTACTTTCCACTTTCTCCTCTTTCAAGCACATCCGTTTTATCATCATAACTGCAATATATACAAATCGGAGTCTCGCTCTCTGCACTCACGATATGCGGAATAAGGGAGTTACAATCCATCAATCCCTCTATAAGAATCGCATCCGGTTTATATAATTCAACTATTTTTTGTACATGAAAAGAGCATGCAGGACTATGATGGCGAATCGGCACATATACGACGTTGTTGCTTAAATTGTAAGCTCTTTGAAACAATGTATTTACTTCAGCTGATTGCGAGCTTCGAAAAACGACTTCCATACCTCTCCTCCTACTTGACCTCGCGCACTAACGATGCTTGTAAAGTAACTGCGCAGCTTTTCTAAATCTTCCTTGTTTTCTTTCGCAATCGTTCCGGATAAGTATCGAACAAGTGCATCCATCTTCACCTGTCCGCTTCCATAATAGTACGCGTCCATTGCACTTTGATAATATACCGATACTGCTTCTGCGGTACTCATTACGGAAGAAGGCTGATCAATTCGTTTTCCTTCAGCAGTTACACCTTCCCGTAGTTCATGAAAAACAGTCGCTAGCAGCTGAACAACCGTTTCATCCACTTTTGGGGTGATACCTGATGCTCCTAATAAGCGTGTTACTTGTGACTCTATTATTTTTGCTTCAAGCTTTACATCCTTAATTGGATGCACCGTTTCAAAATTAAAACGACGCTTCAATGCACTGCTCATTTCATTCACACCGCGATCTCGTGTGTTAGCCGTCGCAATAATATTAAATCCAGGCTTAGCTGTAAGAATTCCTTGCTCCCCAAACTCTGGAATGTTCAGCACTTTGTCGCTCAAAACACTAATTAACGAATCCTGTACTTCCTGCGGGCAGCGCGTCAACTCTTCAAATCTAGTTAATATCCCTTGTTCCATACCAACGAAGAGAGGTCCTGGCACAAGCGCCTCTCTTACAGGCCCTTTCGCAAGAAGAAGTGCATAGTTCCACGAGTACTTAATCGTATCCTCCATCGTAGCAGCTGTTCCTTGCACAGTGTTGCGGCTATTTCTGCATATCGCAGCAGAAAGCAGCTCGCTTAGCATCGTTTTTGCTGTTCCCGGCTCGCCGATTAGCATAAGTCCGCGATTTCCTGCTAATGTGACAATTGCTCGTTCTACAAGCACATCATTACCATAAAACTTACGACTAATTTCCACTTCTTTTCCTTCCAAAAGAAGCGGTTCTTCTTGTCCGATAATAAACGTACGAACGGCACGCGGTGACAATCGCCAGTTAGGTGGTTTCGGAAACGAATCATTCGCTTCTAACGCATTCAATTCTATTTCATATAATTCTTCCATTAATGGTTTAATAGACTGCATATGTCATTTCCTTTCTTATCGCTTACTGCGCCAGTTTTCATCACGGCCAAGGTTCGATTCTGTTGCCCGTTTTATATCATATAAAATTTCGCTAAAAAAGCGTTCCGATACTTGCTTCGGTAAAACGCGTCTCTCATGATCAATTTCGTCGTAGTCATACGAACCGCGGCTCACCGTGCCTGCTTTGTAAAATTGAATTTCAAAAACGCACACATCATCCTCGACTTCATACCCAACCGGTGCCCCTTCAAACGCAAGCTCCGCCCCTAGCCCGGCGCGAGTATCTTCTTTATAGAATGTATAATATACACCAGCATCTTGAACCGATCCACGACTCCAGCCGTACTTCGTCATCTTACCAAACAGCGAACGGCCATTAATTTGGATACCAGCAAACCTTTCTACAGTGACTTCCTCATTGTCCTTCACCTGAAATACTTCACGGTCAATTTGCGGAAATGGCTGATCCACCTCATAATCTTCTAGCTGTTCCTTCCATAATTCTCGTTCCTCTTCTGACAATTCTAGCGGATGGATTAGACCGATAACAGTTTCTGGCGTAAGTTCATGCTCTTCTTCTTCAATCGTATTAAACGTGCCATCCTCCATATAGCGGAACATCGCAAGCAACTTTCCTTCCTTATATTCACCCCAAATAAGGGAGATAGCGAACTGCTGCATAATTGGATTTTCTACAAACAGAGACTGCCATGTATTTTGAGACCAATAGCGATTCAGAGAAAGTGCTGTTTCAAGACGCTGCGTTTGCATCGTAATCATAGTTCGGAGCTGCTTCTTTATAGAGGATAACTCCGCCTTAGCCTCCTCAGCTTTTTCCGCATCATCTTTTGCATTTGGTTTCGGAAGCGACTTTATTCGTTTTCCTTCTCCCGTTTTCAGCTCAATTTTCAAGTTTGGAGTTAAATAGGCAGTAAATGTTCTGCTGCCGTAATCAATTGTCTTTTCACCGCGTTTATTAAAACCAAGGTCTGGGACAAGCTGATCTTCTAATTCTTCCTCTGTTATACCACGCGTTTTCGCAGCGAGACTTAGCGCTTCTTTCGCAGCATTACGCACTTGCTTATGTTTATACTTAAATGCCATCGCATGGATAGACATTAGTCCAATATGTGATTGGGACAACGCTAGCGCCTGAACAGCTGCAGCAGCAATCGCTCCGCGCATGCCAAGTGCCCACTCATCAATCTGCTTTTTGAGCTGCAACGCCATTTCGTCATCACTATAAATACCGTACAACGAAAGAATACCGCGTTTCTTCGATTCCGCGCCTTGAGAAACCCAAAGCTGATAGATTGCTTGTATATTTTCCTTTAAATCTTGTTCGTTTAGAGCCGCACCTATTACTTCTGCAGCTTCCTTCTTCTCAATGACAGAATCTGATACGTACTGCTGAAAATATGCAAGAGGAATCATTGCATCTGCAATTGCATCAGAATCACGAAGGCGGATTTGCGGTTCAAATCCGAGCCACTGCACAAGTGCATTCCTTTTTTGCGGCGTTAAAATACGCATGCAAAGAGCTTCTATACTTCCTGATGCTCCTTCTAAGTCTCCTTCTCCAAGCAATGGAGCAAACTTCTCCGTCAAAGAAGCGTTTTTCTTTTCTTGTAAAGCTTCCTGTACAAGCTTTGTATATTTGTCAGTTTTATAATATAAAAGTGTTTGCATTACATTTTCGCGTACAACTTTCTTTCTATGATTTAATTCATTTGCTACATCTTCTGCAGCCTCCGTATCTTTTGTAAGAAGTTCTACGGCAGCGGTACGTACCTTTTTAGAGGAATCCCCAAGGCTTTGAATGAGAAGATTACGCGTCTGAACTACGTTATCCTTTGCCAACTCATCCAAAATAAAAATCCGTTCATCTGCAGAATACTCAGGAAATTTCTCTGTCACATACGCTCGTTCTTTTACAAACAAACGAACGAGTGCCTCCGTCGCCTTATTTCGTTTCTCACTATGCCCGGAAGCTTGTTCAATGGAATAAAAAACGAGCTTCTCCATCGATAAACCGTAGGAAAGCAGATCTTCCAGCACCTGTTCTGGCGAGTTCTCCATAGCAGCATAGCGCTGCAGAAGTTCGTATAAACTATAGTTATAGGTTTTCCCGAGTTGAAGCGTAAGAACTGCTTCTCTCTTTGCCGCTTCCTCTATATCCCAAAGAAGCGCAATTTCTAAAACAGGCATTCTCCAGTAATTATTTCTATACTTCAAACTTTCGAACTGTTGCTTCATATCCTCAAATGATAAATTGCCTAATAAATAGTCACGATATGTACCACGTATGTCAGATGATTTTGTTTGAAGGACAACCGTTAAAAACTCTTCACGTACTTTGTTTCTATGTAACTCGTACCCTTTTTCCGCTAAAAGCATTGATACAAAAAGGTAATGACTTTGACTTAAATATTGCAGTGTACGCTGCACAAATTCCGGTTGCTCTTCCACCATACGAAGCAACAATTGGTATTCATATACGCGATCAAAATCAACAACACCTAAATGATGTTGCGTAAGGCGATATGCGAAAAATCTTTCCTCTGAAATACCGAATTGCTCACACAAATCTCGGATTGTTTCATACAATTGTGTATCAAAACTTTTTGTTTTTTTGTAATTTCCAGACTGTTCAAGAGTATGGCTAACATGTGAAATTGCATAATTCATAAAATTTTTAACAGAGCATTTCACTAACAATTCCATATATCTTCTTGCAACATCCGAATGCGGATACATACGAAAAATTTGCTGCCAAGTAAAGTCAGGTAAAGATGACCCGGCAAACACCTTACTAACAGATTCGCCTCGAACGTACTTTTGAGCTGCTTCAACCTTGTCTTCTGCACCGCTTAGCCTCAATATATACTCCGCATGCTCTTGCAATTCTTCTTCAAGTAAAGAACGATAAGGAAGAAATCTCTCATAATCTGCATCTAACATAACTAGAAGCAAAAGTAATTTTTGCTGACCTGTTATAACTTGCAACTGTTCTTCTATATACTTCGGATTTTCCCTTATTAATTGTCTAAGAAAAACATCCGCTTCATTTACAGAACGCGAAAGATTCGTTAAATACTTACAAGCAAATACTACAAGTCTATCGAATAAAAGACCGCTTTTTTCGAAATAAACCTTTATATCTGGAAAACTCATATATGAAAAACGCACGAGAAGAACATTCAACAGTTGATCTTCAAGTAAATGATAGAATAACCGAAAAAACACTGGATCTTGCTTATACGTTTTCCTAAAGTCATTTGTGAACTGCCAAGCAAAATCACTACGCTTATTTTCGCAAATGGTTGTTTGTTCTATATGTTTTAAAACTTCTTCATCCCTCGTCTGCAAGTAACGGAATGCTAATTCTTCTTGTGCTCCTGTCATATTAAGGTGTTGAAACAACTGATGTGTACTGACTGCCATCTTCTCTGCCTCCCTAGTTCTTTTATAAACTCATCGTTATACCATATACATATGATAATACCTATTCTCTCGCATATCTGAAATTTCAGATACAAAATACGGAATATATTTACATTATTAGTATATCATATCAATCTACATACGAACATTTGTTTCTTTTGAAAACTTTATATTTATTTAAAACAATCATTGAAAATTTGGTTTAGAGATAAACAAAGTAAGTGATAAGTGTTTTCATGATATGATGTATAGGTACTAATTTTTGCACAAGGCGTTTTTTATGAAATAACATATTGGGACATTGCTTGACAAGTATCAACTAACACATATGAAAGAAGAGTTATTGGCGGTGTTCGAAAATGGGATGAACTCCTGATTTGCCCGCATCATTTATGTATCCTACATATAAAGGGCATCCCCTTCATTTTATCACTCAATTAAATTTAGCAGAATTACATAGCGAAGAAACACACAAAATGATTTACCCAAAAATAAAATGTTGGATTTTGTATTTCAGATGAAGATTTAAAACATCGCCGCCTCGAAAATGTATGTTGTATGTTGCAGTCCTGTTGGGCGAAATAGATCATCTATATAAATTGAAAAGGCACATAAACTTTTCAATTTATATAGGATAGGCATTTTGCTTTCGGTTCTGCATAGCAATGACGAATATGTTAGAAAATCAAAGTGGGTTTATATGAGTGGGGGGAATCGTATGAGAAAATATGATATTTACGAGTCAAAGAGAAAAGTAGTCGGATTATTTTTTTTGACTTTGGTAGTTGAAGTGATGTTTCTCTTTATTGTTATGTATGCATTTTCATCTGAGGAGCCTAATTTCATAGTTGGATTTTTATTTGGAGCTCTTGCATTCGTTGTACTAATTGCTCTTTGGAAAGTTATCCAAAAAATGCTTACGAAAAAACCAGCCATCATTTTAGAACAAGAATACATTACAATTATTAACAATCCAAAATATCCTGTAAAAATCGCTTTGGAGGATGTATTAGGTGTTTTACCTTATGCAATCCAGGGGCAAAAGTATTTAGGAATCGTGATGGAAGATGATGTTGAAGATCGATATATCGCCTCTATACCTTCAAAAGGACAACGGCTGTATCGAGTTAATAAACGTGCTGGATTTATACCATTTAATATTCATATGAATTTATTGAAAATCGATGGAGAAGCATTACTTGAGAAGTTAGATGAGTATGATATAAGCTTTTTAATTCCTGAAGATGAAGCGAAATAATATAACAAAAGAATTAATTTAGGTATAAGGAAAAAAAGAACATCTCAATGAAAAAGATGTTCTTTTATATTTATTTCGTTCTGCTACTTTCCATTAAATAGTTATCATTTTAATTAATGAGTATATGTATCCCCCCATTCTTTATCGATTTGCAATCATACTATGAAAGAATGGGGGCACATTATGCTTTTCATTGCTTTAAATCTAGTATCTTTTCTTTCTGCTATTCGATATAGAATTCCCTTCTTGAAATCTTTTTTATAAATATTTTAACTTCATTTAATATCTACAATAAACATTTTGAACCTCTCATGTCTTTAGTTGTGAGAGGTTCAAGAAATGTTATTTGGTACTAAGGTTTATTTTCTACTAAAACACTCTCTTTCTAGAATAGAAAATTAGTATTGGTCAACCCATTTATTTTGCCAAAAAAGTTCTTCCTTAAAAATTGTTTCCCTATTCATACTAATACGTTTAAAAATTTACACCGTTGTACGCTTTGGATTTAGTATTTAAAGGGATGTTATTTATTTTTGATGGAGGTTATAAGGATTACAGCTATTTTTCAAGACTAAAAAATACTTTTCGTTTTTGTGAATTAATTACAATTATACTACACCCTACGCTGTGATTGTGCCATAATAAAAACAGTCGGGGAACATATTCAACTTCGCTAATAAGAGGGCGTTAATTATGAATAACAAAATTTAATTAGGTAGGTGTGAATGGTGTTATACAAAGTAGACAATTTTAAGTTTTCCAAAGAATGCGACTATTGGGATAGGTCTATAAACGTAAATTGTTCCATTTCGTTTTTTAAACAAAAAAACATTGAGATAGATGGGTATTTAGAAAATAATCAACCTTTAACAAAAGAAGCTTATAATACGCTATGTTATTTAAAGGAACACTTTGATATTATTTATGAAAATATACTAAATGCTCTATTTGAATTGCAATTCAAAGATTTAATGAGATACGAAATATATAATGAAAATGTAAATGACCATTCCTTTAGCCCTATTACTTTTAATAGTATGGAAGAAATCCATCCTTATTTAGGAACTCCTACATTTGAGATTTTACCTAACTATACGAAGGACAACTATGCTTACTTTGCAATTTCATTTCATAAAAATTGCTTGCTATCTATTGAACATGGTCTTACAGCTTTATTTTTTAAAAATGATATGATTGATATTCAGCCATCTGATTCATACTGTATGCTTCAGATGCTTATGGATTACGAGGAAGACTGTTCAAAGTGGCAAAAAGATTTTTGGTTAGTGTGTTTTGAACTAACTAAGAACAACTTATGTAACTTATTTGAAGAAAAAGAATTGGTTAGATCTAAGTGGTTGAAAAGTAAATAACCCTTTCTTTCTACTAAAAACTCGGCTACTTCTTTATGCCCACCATAAATTGCTCCAAATAATGGATTCCTTTTTGCTAAGCTCACATCTAATTCTGCACCAACCTCTATTAGATATTTTACTATCTCCAATTGCCCCGCTCCTGCTGCCACATTTAACGCAGAAGCATCGAATATACCACCTCTAGCATCAATATCTATACCTTTTTCAATGAGATACTTAACTATTTCAAGGGGCCCTTTCTTTGCTGCTACATGTAACCATGTACCAAATGAAGTCATTATGTTCAAAATTTCTTTTTCATTACCTATTAATTGTTTGACTTCATGAGCATCACCAAGTTTAATTGCATTCCTTATTGCTTTGTTTACACTTTTTTTATCCAAAACAAGTCCCCCTTCATTTCAATTTATCTTCTACTAGCTAATCCTTCAAGAACTTCAACACTCTTTATTTGCATAGCCCTAATCATAGTTTTTGTTTGCTGACCCACCATTTACTTTTTCCGTCTTTCATAAAAATGCCCCTAAACAAGTGAGCTTGCTTAGGGGGGAATTTAGATTATTCTATTTTTTAATAATAAATAATATTATATGTACAACTAAATAAAATAGCTAGAAGAGAGTTGTTTAATCCTCTGTTCTTTTGATTTTTCATCTTGTGGCTTCTCATTTTAATATTTGTATTCACAAATTATCAATATCACCAGATCCATGGAATTGGGTTCCTATCAAGTGACCACCATCATATTTGTTAATTTATGATGTATATAAGTTATTAAGGAACATCAAAAAACTCTCTGAAACTAATTTAACATACTCATCTTTTAATTCATTGTCTTCTTCAAAATAATCCATGTCACAAAAGTAGATTTTGCCATCCCCATCAATGTCTAAGCATATCAAGCTATCAGCTGGATCAATGCCTATAGGTAGCAAATTAGATGGAACTATTTTACCTAAATTATATTGATTATAAAAGCTTTGCAAATTTGATTCTGTTTCTTCTGCTATTGGGAAAAACAACATAATTGAAGTTGTAATCGTCCCATCAACTGTTTTAAACCTTCTTTTAACAGGTTTACCACCATTACTATGTAATAAAAATTTTTTATAGTCATCTGGTAATGTTATACCATACTTATTTTCAAAGTTCCTAATATCTTCACTTGCTAGTGGTTTATATGAATACTCAAATTGTATCACTAAAATTCCACCTACTTTTCTTTTTGTTAGTGCTCATTTTATTTTTAAGAATATAATCTATCTAATAAATCTGTAAATGACTGACATACTGGGGTAATTAATGTACTTCCAGTTTCTTCGCAATTATAAAAAACAACTTTAGGCGAGTCAGCATTGTCATTATAGTCAAAACATAGTAAATTTCCAAAAGGATCTCTACCAAAAGGAATTAATTTTTGTGATGAAAATTCAGAAAACATTTTTATATTTAAATCTTCATCGGTAAAACTAATCAAAGCATTGAAAACAGCTTCAATTCTTCCATCATCACAATCAAAGGTATTAGGTTCTGGAAACCCTCCATCATTTTCCATTATACAGTTTTTATAATCATCAGGGAGTTTAAATCCAAATAACCTTTCAACTTCAATAAAAATTTTTTCATTTAAAGATTCACCAGAAAAAAGCCATTTTTTTAATCCCATGAAATCATCTCCTTTATCTTTTTTATTTCTCCTCTTCTACCAGATTCTAATGATTTTTTTCTTCATTACTAAATCTTCAGTATATGGTGGTTGATTTTTTTGCTGCTTCCACCATCACATTTTTAAGGGCTTCTTTATTGATTTCCTTAATTCTCCTTACATCCCCTCCCTTAGCAAGCGAAGCCTCAATTCTATTAATCTCATCTATATACGATAGAAATAATTTTCAAGGTTAATTTTTTCATTTATCCATAAAAAAAGCAGAGATTTCTAGTATTTACCCCTGCTTTTTTCTATTAACCTCCAAACAAACCAATCTTTTATGTGTATTCCTAGCAAATAGTGATATTTAAACCGCAACATCTTGATAGCCTATTTCATCTACTTTTTCATTTATAAGACGAACTCCTAAACCATTTTCTTCATCCCACGAACAGTCAAATGATATTCCGATATCACGTCCTTCGCGAAAAAAGTCATATGGAACAGAAATACCTACTAATATTATATGTTCTATTAATTGATCAACTGTCTCAATTAATGGATATTCTTCATTAAACGCAACATCATAACCGAGTTCATGCCGTTTTTGTTTATAATAATCTAAAATTGAATGTAGTATGCTATGCTGGATTTGTTCCCAATTATGTATTAATGAGTTGTATGCTGCATATTGTCCTTCATCAAACTCCCCATCTTCTGTACCTCCTACTAATAATGCTATCTCGATGTCCTTCCCTAAAAACTTTACAGTTCTGTATCCTAGCCATTTATACTGATAATCAAGTTCTCCAAAAACTTCATCATTTATTACCATTATGCAATCTCCTTTAGTTCATTTCTATTTTGTAGCAAACCCTTCAGACATATACGCCCCTGTGTTTATCCCTCTCACTCTACCTAGCTAATACAACTTTCCATTTTCGAATTTCCCTGTTTTTAATCCGACAGTTTGAAATAATCTAACTTTTTTTTGGATAATCCCCCATATCATATAGATAATATATAAAACGCTTCAGAGCTGAATCATCTATTGTTTCCCTAGTATATAAATATATTTCCTTCTGGATACTTTCCATTCCACCCACAAGGAATATGTCCACTTAAATAGATTTCTTGCACCAAAACCGAGAAATTAGAAAAGGTTTTACTGATTAAATAAATCTTAAAGAGAAAGTCGAATAGACACACTCTCCCAAGAGATTGGAAAGTGTGTCTAATTCATTTTGGATTAGTTATTTCTTGCATGAATCCGGAAATACTCGCTAATGCAGTAGTAAGGATAAAAAGTGCAATAATTAGCGGCACAAGTTTATTTTTATTTAGATTAGTGAACGTTCTTCTTTTTCTTCTTCCATATTTGATAGATCAAGTTACCATATTCATGAACCCAGCGCATGATGGTTGTTGGGTGAACAGACACCCCACGTTCCTTCAGTATTTCAGTTACATCGCGAAAGCTTAAAGAAAAACGACAATAGTAGCTTGTTTGAATTGTTTTCCTTTAAAATATCCCGCTCCCGTTCATCTTTTTCCAAAGTGTACTTGAGTTTCGAAAACTTTGCAACAGAACCTTTTTTCGCAACAGAACCAGATTTTTCTTATATTTTTTTAATAATCCTATTTAGTTTTTTATAAAATTCACCTTTTGTTTTTACATGATTAAACTGATTCGGATTAATATTAGCTTTTTGAGAGAGTGCTACAATCTCTTCTTTTGTAATTGAATCTTTAGTATTTATAGATGCAATATTTGTATATTTTCCATCTTCTGTTTTTGGAATTTCTAAAATTCCTATATTTACAAGATCCACTACAGCCTTATGCTCTGAAGAATGTGTATCTACACCGGTAATTTTCCAATTATGCATAACTTTGGGCGTGTATACACCATTCTTTATCTCTTTTAAATATGTAATAGCAAGGTTACGAATGGTTCCACCTGTTTCTCCGAATGCATTCTCTTGTTTAGATGACCAAATTTGTTCAAACTTACGTCCCTCTAAAGCTCCCCATTTTGCCTGAAGAGCCTCCATTCTATATGCATTCATTCCCAGCGTCATAACATCGCTCATTTTGATTGGTTTATTTGTACGAATAGATCGTAAATTTGTAATTCTACTTCCATATGGTTTTGTTAAGTCAATTTCGTATTTTACGCCTCCAAAGAAATCGTTCGTACTGTATTTAGACGCACGGCGGGTTTTATCAAAGCTAACTGTTACATCTCCGGCACGAGATGAGTTCAAATACCCTGCCGCCCATTCCATGTAGTCTTTTAAATCTTTCCCAGTTATCTTATATACTGTTATTTCTCCCAAAGCATATTGGTAATTATACGCAATATCTTTCTTCTTAATAGGACCTACATCCAAACGGGCATAATCGTTATCAATTTGATGGGCTACTACATCTGCTTTGCTGTAATAGAGCATGACTTCATGAAAAAAATCTGATAAAGGTGTCTCTTGAATTTGCACACTTGGAATACCCTTTATTTCATTTTCAGGAACAAGATTTCTACCCTTTAATTGAGCGACTACAACATTTGCATCTCCTCTCGCATACTCGTGAAAAGGTGTTAGTGTTGCTTCAAGTGTAGGATCAGATAATACCGTTGTTCCATCAGCATTTTTTACAGGTAAAGCGGTAGCTGTTTTATCTTTTAAAACCAGCTTCCCATCTTGCTTTGTAAAAGTAAGGTCAATACGTGAGATATGTGTTCCATATTTATCTGGTTCTGTAATAATAACACCATTTACAACTTCCTTTTTAACAAGTTTATGCATATGAGCTGCAAAAATAGCGCTTATTTCCGGACAAGCATTCGCAATATCTTGAACCCCAGTACCAGGGATTCCATTCTCATTTTCTAGTCCCATATGCATAACCCCTACCATTACATCTACTTTACCTTCTAATTCTTTAATTACCTTTTTTGTCTCTTCTACTGGATTTTTCACCACTAAATCAGCCAAATGATCTGTCCCTTTTTCAAAATCACTAATCATTGGTGTATTCATGCCAATAATCCCAACTTTAATTCCACCTTTTTCAACAATCGTATATGCAGGAAGAAAACGCTCTCCATTCTCCTTGTAAATATTTCCTGCTAACGTCTTTCCCTTATATTGCTCACTAACTTTTTTCAATGTATCTAATCCAAAATTGAATTCATGATTTCCAAATGCCCAAGCATCATATCCCATTGCGTTCATCGCTACCATCATTGGAGATTGTGGCTTATCATTGAATAATTCTACTGAGTTTCCTTGAATTGTATCCCCAGCATCTAATAATATGGTATTTGGATTTTCTTGACGTACCTTCTTTATAACCGTATAAAGCTGCGTTAAACTTCCACTCATATTTGCACCATCAAGCGCATAATCCCAAGGCATAAATCTACCATGAATATCTGCAGTACCCAATAATGTAATATTAACATCAGATTCCTCAGCTTTAGAGATAGCTGGTTCGACTGTTACTGCTGTTCCAAGAAGTATAAGAATAACAAAATAATATACATAGTTCTTCCATTTCATTTTTGGCATAATAACAATATTTCTCCCCTTTTTTTACTGTCATAAAGTTGCTTGAACTTTAAAAATGTAACTTATTATTTGGAAAACTTCAACTACAAAAGATAAATATGACATTGAGATTAGATTTAGGGAGGAATAATTGATGGCATACGCATTAAAACCAGAAATACAAGAAGTATTTGAGAAAATTGATTTTATGAAGAGATAGTATATAGCAAAAGAACCAAGATTCCAATTCTTAGTTCTTTTGCTATAATTAGAATGAGTTTGTACATTCGAACTAATTGTTTGCTATAGTCCCTCATTACTTCTTGATGTTATATGATAATTTTCATTTTAAAAGTGTGCGGGGCACTGTCTGAAAATCTAGAAGTAAGTATTTCCTATCATAAACAGAAAAAAATAAAATTGGAAACAGGTTATATTCATTATTATGATACATCTCGAAATGAGTTAAGAGTTGTTAACAAATATGAATGATAATTGTATTACGGAAATAAAATATATATGAATGTAGGGTGGAGATTTATATTGGGAAGAACAGGTGAAGATACTGTAGCGTTTATCGGTATAATTTTAGGGATATTTAGTTCGCTATTTTCTATCTTCATTGGGGATTTTGAATATGGTTCAGGATCAATTAATCTGTATAGCATAATAGGCTATACAGGAATATTTTCTGCTATTGTAGGAGTTTATGGATACATAAGAGCGAAGAGAGCGCATAAAGAAGCTGGAATATTAATGATACTATCCGCAATTGGTATGTTTATTTGTTGTAGAAGTATGATACCCTTTTATTTATTTTCTACTTTGGCACTGTTAATCGGTGGATTCTATAACATTTTTGGAAAAAAGGCATAAACTCTACAAGAGCCCTGTTAATATTAACAGGGCTCTATTTCGATTATGTCATTACAAATCTTTGTAATGTAATTGTTCAGTTTAAAAGTATTCGTCATATCTATGGTTCTATTCTCTAGTTCATTTGCATTCATGTATGCACCATTACTTGATTCTTGCATCTGTAACAATCGAGAAAGAAAAAACAGGAACAGCAATCGGGTTTTATAATTTAACACTTAATGTCGCGATGTCAATCGGTATCGCCTATACAGCAGCAATGATGGACCATTCCGCAATGCGCCAAAGCTTCCTAGGAATTGCAAACAATGCGGACGCTTCCATGTTTAGCAATATCCTATTCATTCTCGTACTCATTGCCCTTTTCAGTTTATCTCTATACTGAATATTAGTAGGACGAAAAGCGACAAAATAGATATATTGTCTATTTGTTAACTAGTCATATAGAATAACGATTCTTTCATAATTAGAACCCTAAAACGAGAAGTTTAGGGTTCTTTTTTATAATTTATAAAATATAAGAGATGTTTTAGACCTGATGCTTCCGCCTAATTATGTAAGTACAAACTATACAATATGTAACTTCTAACCATTCTTCCTTAATCTTCTTCTCTCTTTTTCTAACCGTCTAAAAATCACACATATAACACCGCCCGCCACTGTAAACAGAATGCCAGGCACCAATAATAAAAGTCCCCCTCCACTCATCCAAATTAACGCTATTCCTAAAATCAAACATATAATTCCAATTATCATCTGACCTCTTTACCACCCTTTACATAAAATTTTCCCATGTTTGTAAAAACATTCTGATGAAATTATACCTCTTTACTTATAACAAACTCAACACCACTAAACTATCTGTTTCTCCCTCTTTCCTTCAAGAAATAAAACCCCACGATTCCATTTTTCTCATACTATATATTATAATAATAATAATATATAGTATGATAGAGTAAAAACGAGAGGAGATTATTATGGCAACGATTGGAATTGACCTAGGAACAACGAATAGTTTAGTAGCCTATTGGACGGATCATGGTGCAGCCCTTATCCCAAATGCACTTGGCGAATATCTTACACCATCTGTCATCAGCGTTGACGAGAGCGGTGAAGTTTTAGTCGGACGCATCGCCAAAGAACGGCTGATTACCCATCCGCACGTTACAGCATCAACGTTTAAGCGATTTATAGGAACAGAGAAAAAATACGAGTTAGGTATGTATACATTTTCTTCAGAAGAACTTTCATCTTTTATCATTCAATCTTTAAAACAAGATGCAGAAGCTTATTTAAACGAAGCGGTTACTGGTGCTGTCATTAGCGTACCTGCTTATTTCAACGATGCTCAGCGCAAAGCGACAAAACGAGCTGCTGAAATTGCTGGATTAAAAGTTGAACGTCTCATTAGTGAGCCAACGGCAGCTGCTATCGCTTACGGACTGTATCAGGAAGCGGCAGAGACAAAATTTCTTGTATTTGATTTAGGCGGCGGAACATTTGACGTGTCCATTTTAGAATTATTTGAAGGAGTGATGGATGTTAAATCGATCGCCGGCGATAATTATCTTGGAGGCGAAGACTTCACAAACAGTCTCATGTCCTTTTTTTTAGAGTCACACCAACTCGATTCCGATTCCCTTGACTCAAAAACGCTATCTTTAATTTATGCACAAGCTGAACGTTGCAAACTTACATTATGTAATGAGCCTGCCGCGATTATGAAAGTCGTTATTCATAATGAGACGTATGAAACTCGCATTAACAGAAGTGAATTTGAAAAATTAGTAACCCCGCTTCTCTTACGGCTTCGCTATCCGATTGAACGCGCACTTCGCGATGCGTCGCTAAACCCTAAGGATTTAGATGCTGTCATTCTAATTGGCGGGGCGACAAGGATGCCGCTTATCAAATCCGTCATTTCTAAAATGTTCGGACGCATGCCTCATGCGAATATTAATCCTGATGAAACGGTTGCTTTAGGTGCTGCGATTCAAGTTGCTTTAAAAGAACGAAACAAAGCACTAGAAGAAGTTATCTTAACGGATGTTTGTCCATATACGTTAGGAACTAGTGTTGTTCAAGCATTAGGAAATGGACAACAAGGATCCGGATACTTCTTCCCGATTATTGAACGAAATACACCGATTCCTGTAAGTCGAGTGGAACGACTTTATACTGTCAATGATAGACAACACTCCATACTTGTCGATGTTTATCAAGGAGAAAACCGCTTGGTTAAAAATAACTTAAAACTTGGCGAACTTAAAATTAAAGTCCCTCCTGCTCCTGCTGGACAAGAGGCGATTGACATTCGTTATACATATGACATAAATGGCATTCTCGAAGTCGAGGTAATAAGTACAACGACTGGAGAGAAAAAAAGAGCAATTATCCAACAAAATGCCGGAAATCTTACAGAAAAAGAAATTGAAGCTAGACTACTAGAATTGAAGGAAATTAAAATTCATCCACGAGACCGGTCCGAAAACCGATTGCTGCTCGCAAAAGGCGAACGGCTCTATGAAGAGTTACTCGGTGACGAACGCCAGAAAGTCGCGATCTTGTTACAGCAATTTGAAAATGCGCTCACAACGCAAAATGATAAAAAAGTGAAAGAAGCCGCTCATATATTAAAAGAGCATTTAGAGAATATTGAAAGGTGGATCAGTCATTCATGAGCATTTGGGAAACGTTAGAAATTGAGCCTACCGATAATATCACAGCTATTAAAAAGGCTTATGCAAAACTTCTAAAGATCTATCATCCCGAAGACGATCCTGAAGGATATCAGAGGCTGAGAGAAGCATTTGATAAAGCGATAAAAAGCGCAAAACAAATGAAGACCGCACCTCCCTCTCAACTAGAAAAAACAGATGAAAACGAAGAAAATTCCTATATCCATCCTGTATCTCCTACATGGATGGATGGTGACGCTGAACTTGCCGCTACTCTCGTTTCAGAACATCCCGTTCACGCATTTACGGAAAAAATCGAGACGCTGTATAACGATTTCTTTGCACGAATCGAACCGAAAAATTGGGAAGACTTATTAAGTTCCGATGTGATATGGGACATAGAACATGCGGCAGTGATTCAAGATAGATTAATAGAATTTTTACAATATCATTACCATTTCCCCGGCTCGATTTGGGAACTTCTCGACAATGTATTTCGCTTTAGTGAACAAAGAGAGGCGTTAGAATTTGAATATGGTGAGGACACGGTACAGTTTTTGCTAGAGAGAATTAGCGGCGAGAAGGAAATGCGTTATGATGTTTTCAAGAAAAGTGATGATTTAGATTTTGAAGCGTATTTTCATTTACGTGAAGAAGTCCAGCTCACACTTATGAATAATAACTTAGAAGCAGCAAAAAGTGCACTCGATTTTGCATACGAGCTTTATCAAGAAGATCCGGAACTTTTACGCATGCAGGGCATTTATTATTTGCGCATAGAAAATAAAGAACGTGCGTTACAATCATTCAATGACATACTTGCCATTTGCCCGGATGACCTAGATGGTTTACTTTATCGGGCCCAGATTTACTATGACCGCGGGCAGTTTGCAGATGCTATCAAGGACTGTGAGCATCTACTGTCGATTGAGCCGGAGCATATGGACGCACAATTCTTAATAGTGAAGTATTCGTTCGAATCAGGTGATATAGAAACTGTAGCCACTAGGGCGTTGGATGTGGTAAAGCGTTATGTGGAACGCTTCGAATTTCGTTCATACTGTATTCGAATTCACACTGAAATTCCAGAGAAAAGACAGAAACAAGAAATAAATATGAAGTTTATTATCAGATATGCGCTATACTTTTTGTTTCTATTTATTAGCCGCACCTGGGTTTATTTGCTCTTTATGATTCTTATTGTTTTAACCCCATTACCATCTAAATATGCATTACTTCTCCTACTCCCACTTATCTGGGAAGCATGGAAATTCGTTAGGCTTAAAACATTAGCATAAGGAGGAGACAGAATGCCTGTTTTATATAAAAGAAAACGAGAGAAACAGCTCGAACTATATTTCCGCTGTCTGTCTTCCGTTTGTTTGAGTTGCGTTTACCTTACAAACTATTTTACCCGATATGAATTTACCCTTATCAGAGACCGCTTTATTGGGAAACGTTTTTTGAAGAACGTGTTATGGACATGGCAAATCGAAAATTCGACGGAGTTAAAAGAGAAAATCATTTGGTTTTTAGAAGAAGGAACACGGCAGGAATTTAATCATATACGCCATCAATTGACTCCTCTTTCCGAGGCAGCGCGAAAGCAATTATCGAAAGACAATCCTGACTATGAAAAACTTTATATTGCTAATTACGGATTACACATTTTGACGGATTCCGGAATTGCAGCGTTTGATTATGCATGGTGTATCTGTTTATGTCGGGTCGGTAGAAGACTCGGTTATTTATCAAAACAGGAAGCAAAGAACTTTATGATACAGGCTGCACGACTTTCACAACATTCTTATTCAGATTGGCACGAGTATTTTAACGCCTTTCGTATCGGCAGCCACTTTAACGCAAATGATATAGAATTCATAAATAAAGATAAGTATAATATTAATTACGTATCGTACTTGTTTGATTATAAAAAAACTCTATTGCGTGTTGTTCCATGGGAAAATAATCTACTTAAAGATTTAAGTTAAATCATGCTATGCTTCTTAACCAAATTGATAAAAAATCCTAGGAACTATGATTTCCTGGGATTTTATTTACATATAAGGTATTTGATAAACTTAGAAGAATTCACTTCTAATAACATAAAAAACTGATTCTTGCAGGAAGAAGTGATTACATTGATTAAATTGGAAACGTAAATCCTAGTGGTTGGGGAGTAAGCAGTCATGTATATGACACTAATAATCTATCTCCTACTTTGACATGCGGTGATCCACCAAGAATATTAATAGAAAATACACAAAAATAGCATATCTAAGGGGGAAATTATCCATGAAGACACATACAGTTTATATTAGAGAAGCTACTAAAAAAGGGTATGCCGAGGCACAAATTGGAGATAGTATTAACTTCTCAGTACCAGGAAGTAAAACTAGACGAGGAAGAGTTGGTAAAGGCATAGCCCAAACATTGGATACAGCTTGTAATCAGGCTGTATTAACGAAAGATTTTAAAATTAGACGCCTTACCCCAAAGGAGTGTTGGCGTTTACCTAGATACAGAGTGCCGAAAAAAAGTGAAGTAAACAAAAAACAACTCCAAAATCAACTTTTATTGTATATTTTGGAGTTACTTTACGTTTACGTTTTTACGTCGATATTCATTCACTTGTCTTACGTACTTTTGTATTTTAAATTTTAGAACTATTAACTTTATAACCCGTTTATATTTGTTTTTTACAATAACAGTTATTAAGATCACCCCATAGCATTTAACCTTCTCGAATTAAACCTCGTCAGCCAAAGCATCATCAGTTTTTCTTACCCTCTCCGCAAGCGAAGCCTCAAGCCCCTTAATCTCATCATTGATCTTGTTACTGCTGTCTACATGATACTTATTGACTCATTATCACTACCCGTGTCCATACCGGAATGATCCATGCCTTTCATATCATCATTCTTTTTCGTATTTTTATTATCCATACTAGATTTATTACCGTCTGCTTTTTCTGTTTTCCCTTTTGTCATTTCTTTTAACTGCTTATCGATTTCTTTTTTATCTGTTACCCATTCATCTAACATTAATGTGTAATCTTTATCATACTTTTCTTTGCTTTTTCAAGATTATTATATAAGACGATTTTCGAGAAAACATGGAGATGCCAAATGAACAAAATAAAAAGACGCCCAAAAATTGAGCGTCTTTTTATTTTGTAACAACTTGTCTTTCCTTAACGTTTTCATTATTTTCTCTCATAAACTCTTCAATCTCTTCAACCGTTCTAATAATATCTTTTGACAAGTTTTCATACCCGTCCTTTGTGACAAGAATATCATCTTCAATACGAATTCCAATTGATTCTTCTTCAATATACAAACCTGGTTCTATCGTAATGACCATACCTTCTTCTAATACTCTATCTTTGTATGTTCCTACATCATGAGTATCTAAACCGAGGAAATGGCTCACACCATGATAATAATATTTAGATAGTTCCTCATCTTCTTGAATTAAACCAATTTCTTTACATTCTTCTGCCAGTACTTTTTTTGTATGTTCATTTAATGGAGCGAATTTTAATCCTGGCTTTATAAGTTCAGTTGTTTCTTTTAATGCCTTTAATACAATATTATATATTTGTTTTTGGCGATTAGAGAATGTTCCACTAGCTGGGAATGTGTAACTAATATCAGCATTGTAGTAGTCTTTTTGAGCACCTAAATCGAGCAGTACTAAATCGCCTTGTTGCACTTTTGCATCATTATCTTCATAATGCAGCACAGTAGCATTTTTACCACTCGCCAAAATTGTATCGAATGCATGATATTTAATACCAGACGATTTTAATGTGAAATCAAAATGCGCTTCTAATTCATATTCCATTATGCCTGCTTTCGCTTGTTTCAGCACATTATAAATACCCTCTTGAGTAACCGCAATTGCTTCTTTTATTTTTTTAATTTCTTCATCTGTTTTGAACACTCGTAATTCACAAATGTTCGGATAGACATTCCCAATTGAAAGATGAGGATACTGTTCTCTTACGTGCTTCGCAAATGCTAGCGCCTTCGTCTCAGTACCTTTCCAATTACGACGTTCCAAATCTAAATACACATGTTTCACATTTTCTGCGAAAAGTGTATTCGCAATTGTTACTTCAAAACTTTCTATATATACAACCTTCTTAATACCAGAAATATTTTCTGCTTCTTCTTTCGAAACGGTTTTACCAACCCATTTTTCAAGCACTGGATCTGGTTTTTCAATGAAAAGAGTTTCTTCTACACTATCTCCAAACTTTTTTAAAATAAAAATAACATTTGGCTCATCGATTCCCGTTAAATAGTAAAAATTTCGATTCGGCACAAATTTATAGTGTGCATCAGCTGACATATGTGGTGCCTGTCCGGCAAATAAAATAGTAATCGATCCATCTGGCAATGTTCTCGTTAATCGTTCTCTATTTTGGGCAAAAAATATTGGCTTCATAATAATCCCCCTTGAATTCTATGTATCAAAACAAATTATCCAATGTAATTCATTTTATTATTGTTATAATTTTTCGTCAATTAATAATTATCGTGTAGAAAGTAAAACATTAATCAGTAAGCGTCAAATATTCCCCACCTTCTATTTGCAAATAACCCATGAGATAATCTCCTTACATACTACATGTGGAGTTTTTTTTATGAAAAGACACCTATTAAAGAAAGAATGGGAAATTTATATTCAAACTATAAAAACAGTGGATTATCCAATATCATAGAAAAAATATTTATAAAAAAAGTAAGAAAACATAACTTATTTTTTACAACTGGGACTGGATGTATTAATAGTATCCAATAGGTAACTGCAACAAGTGTATGTATTCAATCTCAGAAGAGCACAAAAAACTATAAGATTACGAGAAACAAATAAAAAAAAGAAATTGCATATATGTTATATAAACGCACTGCAACAAGAAAGGACCTAGAGTGCTTTAGTGCCTTAATGGGGTTGTTAAGGTTACTATTAGTAGATATAGCAAGTATTCATCACACAGTAAAAGGTTTATTACAACTAACTATCCGAGGGTGCAGGTTTTTCTTTTCTGGTTTAGACAGGACAGCTATGGAGGTATACAAGCGGAGGATGTGGAGGATGAAATAAAAAACATAATCTCAACAAAACAAATATGCTCCTTGATGATGGACAACATCCAATGGAGATCCATGAAAAAGATTTACCCCTCAAATGATCGCGAATCTAGAACCTCGTATTCAACAGATTACAGATGAATTATTGGATGCAGTACAGAAAAAAGGGAAGATGGATCTTATTGCAGATTTTGCTTTTCCACTTCCATTTCGGGTTATTGCTGAGATGTTAGGAATACCTGTTTTGTATCAAGAGAAAATTTATGATTTGTGGGTGAGCATAAAGGCAGATCCTAATCAAGACCATCATGCATGGATCAAAGAGTATTACTCATGCATCCGAGAAACATTGGAAGAAAAACGAAAACATCCAACGGAGGGTGTAATCAGCTCCCTGATACACGCACACGATCAAGAGGATAAACTGAGTGAACCCGAACTGCTCTCTACCGTCCAATTACTCATTACTGCTGGACATGAGACCACAACCAATTTAATTGGAAATGGTATGGTTGCTTTGCAGAAACATCCCGAACAATTAGCATTGTTGCGTAGTAATCCTTCTTTGCTACCGAATGCTATCGAAGAGCTACTTCGCTATGCTGGACCGCTCATGATCAGCTGGCGTTTTGCCAAATTCGCAGGATTTCAAGGCATTCGTCATGCTTCACGTACCTTGAAAGGCATTGAAACCGTTCATGCTCTATATAAACGAAAACGAAGTTTGCAACAACCAAACTTCGTTTTTTCGACGTATAATAAATTACAACAATTACTAAGGATTGCATAAAATCCATCTGCAATCATACCAACTTTTTATCTGTTAAAAAACTTTGCAACAGAACTCTCTGAATCATCTTTTTCACTTAACTTAGTGTCCAGTTTAGTGTACCATCTCCAATAGCTGCGTAATTTTTCTGTCTAACTTTTCGGGTTCAGTTCATTATATTTTCTACTTTGCCTTTATATACAACGTATTCTTTCCCATCCACTACTGCTACCACCGCAAATTCATCTTTTGGATTGAATGAAAGCCAGTCAGCCCACATGTTTGTATTTGGTCCTCCACTCCACATATTATGAACAGTGTTTTTAGTTAAATTCATAACTTTATAAGACGCATTTGGTGCATTTGTTCCAGTCTTTATTTCAAATGTGTATGCGTTATGAATTTTTTTATAAAAGTAGAAAACGTTTGATGGACGAAGCTGATTCATAAGATCCTGTTCTTTTTCCTCTGCAATCTTCATCCCTTCTTGTAATGTGACAACATCTGTTCTTAATGTTTTCCAACTGTCTTTAGCTGAATTCAAGTTAGGATTTAAGAATTTATATCTATTTTGATCAGCTTTTTGAGCTGCTGTATCAATATGTCCCAGTACGCCCGAATATTGAGAGTCTAAATCATCCCATTGCGTGGACATATAAGTAAGAGCAGTAATAGCATTATCAATCGTACTATGCATATCACTAATATTATGAAACGCAACTCCAACTACACGATTTAATGTTATTTTATAATCTACAGTCTTACGTAATTCTGTTAATGTAGGCTCTAATCGGCCTAAATTATCTCTTGCTGTACCTATCATTATACCACCAGAAATCAATGTGGGAATAAAAGGGATTTTTACCATTGTTAATCCATCAGATTCTAATTTTTTATAGTAGTTTACTTGTCCTAAAACTTCATCTAAACGCTTTTGGTCAGTCTCCACATCAGCACCTTGGTTTTTTAAAATCGATTGCAAGGTCTCTTTATGGCTTCCAAATGCTCTAACATCTTCTCCAATATCGTTTTTTAATTTAGTTAATTCTTCTATTAATGCTTTTGCAGACTTTTGGTTTTGTTGAATTTCCCCCCTTAAATCTGTAATCCCTTTCTTTAAAGTATCTCCATTCCCTGTATTGATCGCCTCTACTAATGTTTCATAATGATTTTCAAATTTTGTATCGTATTCAATAATGCCTGTCAATGTATCTAAAAGCTGTTTTTTTACTTTCGTATTCCATGTAACAGCATGTGCTCTTGCATTCTTTTGATCTTGTACAATTTTAATAGGTAAATCTGCATACCCATTAATAGTAATTCCTTCAAAACTCACATCTGGATTATTCATTAACAAATAAGAATATTCATTCATAGATTTTGCAAATACCCCAGCATCTTGCAAAACTTTTTTCATCTGTTCTTCATTTGCTGAAAGGGACATATCTCCATTGTTAGTTTGTTCAATTTCACTTGCAAAAACTGCTACTGGTGTGACTGCATAAGTGGTTGTCATAGTTAAAAGCGTTGATACAGCGAGTATTTTGTAAGAGATTTTTTTCATCATTTCATATTCCTCCTATACAGGGTTTGATAAGTTCTATTTTCTCTAAAAGCGAAATTAGTTCCGTATCTGTATGAATGCATTCCTACTTATATTTAGCAGTTTTTTAATCATCAAGTATTACAGAGAATTTATAGTGAAAGGCGAAGTCTTGAATCAAACTTCGCCTTTTCTGTATATAAGGAATTTTTAATTTCTGTATGACTATTTAACAATGTAATCATAGATTCTCTATGTTTTAGGTAACTTTGCAACGGAACCAATATTTCCTTATTTTTGCGGAGTAACAGGTTCCACTTTTAATTCTTTGATCCCTTCTTTTAATGTAACAGCATCTGTTCGTAATGTTTTCCAACTGTCTTTAGCCGCATTCAAGTTAGGTTTTAAGAATTTAAATTTATTTTGATCAGCTTTTTGAGATGCAGTCTCAATATGTCCAAGTACTCCCGAATATTGAGAATCTAAATCATGCCATTGCGTGGACATATAAGTAAGAGCATTAATAGCATCATCAAGTGCCTTATGCATCTCATTAATATTAATATACGCAACTCCAACTACACGATTTAATGTTGTTTTATAATCTACAGTCTGACGTAATTCTGCTAATGTAGGCTCTAACTTAGATAAATTATCTCTTGCGATACCCACTATGATACCACCAATTATCGGTAGGCCCAAAATGGCGCCCTTCATTACATTAAATCCATCAGACTCTAATTTTTTATAATAGTTTACTGAGTCTAAAATTTGTTGTAGACGCTTTTCATCAGCCTCAACATCAGCACCTTGGTTTTTTAAAATCGACTGCAAGAGCTCTTTATTGCCTCCAAATGCTCTAACATCTTGTCCAATAGCGTCTCTTAATTTAGTTAATTCTTGTATTAATTGTTGTGCAGACTTTTGGTTTTGTTGAATTTCACCTCGTAAATCTGTAATCCCTTCTTTTAAAGTATCTCCATCCCCTGTATTAATCGCCTCTACTATTGTTTCATAATAATTTTCAAATGTTGTATCGTATTCAATAATGCCCGTTAATGTATCTAAAAGCTGTTTTTTTACTTGCGTATCCCATGTAACAGCATGTGCTCTTGCATTCTTTTGATCTTGTACAATTCTACCAGGTAAATCTACATATCCATTAATAGTAATTCCTTCAAAGTTCACATCTGGATTCTTAATTAACATATAAGAATAGGCATTCATAGATTTTGCAAATAACCCAGCCTTTTGCAAAGTTTCTTTCATCTTCGCTTCATTTGCTGAAAGAGACGTCTCTCCATTGTTCGTTTGTTCAATTTCACTTGCATAAGTTGCTACTGGTGAGACTACAGAAGTTGTTGTCATAGTTAAAAGCGCCGATGCAACAATTAATTTGTAAGGGATTTTATTTAGCATTTCATATTCCTCCTAATATAGGTTTTGATTATAAGTTCTATTCTTGTTTAAAAGCGATATCTTTCGAAATGAATTCTGCATCTTTATGAATATCACTCCAACTTTGTTTAGCAGCTTTTAAATCATCAAGTATTAAAGAGAATTTATGTTCTTGCATAGAGTCGATATTATCATGTAAATCTGTATAATTGGCCCCCATTTTATTCCATTGTTGTTGGATATTTGTTAGAGACAGTATCGCTTGATCCACTGTTTGATACAGATCTGTCAAAGTTGCTTTTGCATTCGTAAGCGAAATAACTGCTTGGCTAGCAAGATCGGCTTTCGTACCTAATTCTCCGATTTTTTTAGAAATTTCGTTATAGGAGTCCATATGCTTAGACGCCGTGACACCAGCAGCTGTTCCTAAACCGATACCAGCTGCACCGAGAGCTGCAAGTCCACCAACAACAGCTGGTGTTGCTGTACCGCCAGTCACAACAATTACTACCGCTCCTCCAATGGCTGCAATAACTAAAATGGCTGCTCCTAATCCACCACCAATTGACCATGCTAATACATTGTTAAAATGCTCTGTCTGAGTAGAACGTAGCTTCTCAATTTCAGCTTGAAGTTGTGGAATCAGTGCATTATTTCCAGCTAATAGTGCCGTTAATCCACCTTGCCCATCTGGGCCACCAACATTATTTTTAAACCCTATAGAATTGTCATACAGTTTTGTTTTGAAGTCTTGTAACATCTTAATTACTTCTGTGACTTCTTTTGAATTTGTATTAATTGTAGTGATTAAATCATTTATGCCCTCTTTTAACTCTGCTTTATCTTTCTTTTGTGCAGCAGCTTCCAATATATCGTAATAATTTTTAAATTGTTCATCGTAATTTACAATATTACGCGCTGTTTTTTGAATCTTCGGCTTCGCTGTATCTAACCAATAATTCGCATTGATTCGTGACAGTTCCTGATTAAGGTGAATATTTTTAATTAATTCTGCTCCTTCTGAACCTAAATCAATATTGGATAAATTTACATTTGGTTGTTTAATCATTGTTTTTGCGTACAAATCCATTACAAGAATATTAGATCCTGTTCCAGCTAATGCTTTCTTCAGCCCTTCAGGCCCTAATTCATAATTCCCTACTTTTTGTTCTTGAGCGGTCGTTTCTTGTGCAAATGCATGAATAGTGTTACCGGTAGTAGCAGTGATAACCGTTGCCAGAGTGGCCAAAGTCAACACTTTAAATGGAAATTTCTTCATATCTATTCTCCTCCTTAGTCTTTCGATAGATTCTTATAATCTTTGTAGATTTCAAAAACATAATATTAAAATTTATAAACTTGTTCTTCAAGGTAACTTGTTACATTTTTTAATTGTCTTAATGTATCTTTTTGAGACTGCTGGTCAGTTGTATCAACATTAGTAGATAATTTTGTAATATTATTTTTGATTAGATTCAAATCTTCTTTATAGCGTTTCATTAGGTCAAGTTCTACATCCACTTGATTTGCAAACGTATGCAAATCATTTTGCATACGAAGAAGCATGGATTTTTGTAAATCTGCTATTTTTAGGTTCTTTGTTAAATCATAAAATTTTTGGTTTTGTGTCTCTAAATCAGCTAAATGTGCTCGTTGCTCTGCTGTTAGTTTATTTACTTCAGCGAAAGCACTATATGTTTTTTTAATTTTTTCAGGGTCAATAACTTTCGTAAGGTCATACTCTTTCGTTTTTGTAACTGCAGCTGCAGCTATTTCAGCTTGTTTGCTTTTCTCAATTTCTTCACGAGCAGCTTTTTTGGCAGCTTCAATCTCTAGAGCAGATTTCCCTTTTTCTGTCGCTTCTTTCTCTGCTTTTTTCTCTGCTTCTAAAATAGAGTTGTTAATTTCTTTTCCTTTGTTATACGCTGCCACCGCTGTTTGAGCAGCAGGTTCAATGATATCTTTTGAAAGGTTATAGACTTCTTTGAATATAACAAACCCTTGTTCATTTAAAGCTCCTGGTAACAATGCGATTTGTTGTAAATCATTTTGAATTGATTTTTGGGTATTTAGTAATTCATTTTTTAGCTGGTCGATTTTCCCTGTTCCATCTGAACTTAGGGCAACCTGCGCTTTTGTCACATCAGTATCGAGATCTTTAAGTTTCGTATCAAGCTGTAATTTAAGATCTGTTAATTCATTAATTTGACGTTGTACGTTGTCTTGGTTCGTCATAGCCATGTCTTGAAGAACTTCAAGTCTATCTAAAAATCCTTCTTTATCTTCTTTAGTGTCTACAAACGCTTTTAATGTTGGATAATAGCTATTAAATTTAGTTACAAATCCTTTACTTTTTGCATTTAATAGAATTAATTTTGGATAAAGTTCCGTTGACCATTCGTTCATATCTTTCTTGATTAGATCTTGGTTCGTATTTAAAGATGGAACTTCTGCAAGCTGTACATTAGGACTCATTAAAGCTTGATCTATATATGTTTGGATTAATTTCGATTGTGCACCTAATTTTCGTAATGATGAGGAAATATCCGTGTTCTCCTGTTGCGTTTCTGCTTGAACGATTGGTGTTGCGAGAGTATTGATAGGAATACTCGCCCCAGTTACAATGGATGTTATTAAAAATCCTTTAATTATTTTATTTTTCATTCCGAACACCTCTTTACTATTGTCTTTTTACAATCTTATACATACATCTTGAACGCTCTAACGATAGGCTCTTTTCTTGCACACTCTTGAGGAAGGAGAAGTCTTTCAGATAGAGTGTTAAACTCTCGTTATTATTTACTTCTCATAGAATGTAAGGACCTTACTTCCTCCTCATTTAAAAGTAAACTATAAAATTTCATCACCTATATCTGAATTAGCTTCCAAATGAATAGTATAAATATTTATGTTTCTCTGGAATTGCTGCTTGACTTGCAGGAGCCCAGATAGATAAACTCATTGCTCCTACAGCTAACCCTGCCATGACTTTTTTTGATAGTAATTTCATAATATCCCTCTTAGTTTTGTCGGTAAGAACCCTACAAGATTACAAAAGATGAAATTATACTGTACATTGCTTATACTTTCACCTCGGAATAAAATAAGATCATTTTTGCTTTGTAGAAACTTAGAATTCTATTTTTTACAAATAAGATGTTTTTTTGATTCTAAATTATTACCAAACAAAATTAACTGAGTATTATGAAAATAAACTTGACATGATGTTACTTGCAACTTTAATTGCACTTTTATTAGTACAACCTTCTCCTCCTCTTAGTGGTCATACCAATTACACCTTTATTAAAACATTAAACTTTCAATGCGTAAATAGTAGAATTTTGTCGATTATATTCAATAATTTAGTTATTGAATATTAACGCAAGTGGAAATATTATACTTCTAAAATTATTGTTTAATATTATTTAAGTAATTATAATAGTTACAACTTGATATATCCGAGTGAAAAATAACTATTTGAATATTTAAACAATACTTGATTATTTTTTAATATAATTTAATCACACTCTGTATATTTATCCCCTTTATTTAGATATGCAAAATTACATATCCGAATAAAGGCTTAAATAAGATGTGCTCTTATAAATAGCTAGCTGTAGAGAAAGAAAATTTTTTGTTTACACGGAGTTATGGTGCAAAAAATTATTTGATAGAGACATAGAACCTACACGGTTCTGGTACAAAAAATACGGTTCTGGTGCGAAAACTTCAAGATAATTGCAAGTAATCTCTAAATCTTGGACATACTGATACTATTACTCTAAAAAAGGTGCGTGAATGGAACCTACTATAACACGAGGATGAGCATGAGTAATTTCAGTATATCTTTTTATCATTTTTACTTCTTTTATAAAATCAAACTCAGTATATAGTAGTATAAAAGCCAATGGTGCTATTCTCATTATTGCACCATTACCATTATCGAACTCAGCTTTCCCGTTACCCAGTAAAATGTCGTCTCGTCTAAACTTGTACTCCTCTTTCAATTAAATCATTGCATATAGTAGCCCATGATGGTACAACCATCATGAGTCTCTACTTTTAAACAACTGATTCATTTTTTATCAACTTCAAATAAATTCTCTTCACCTGTATGTTTACAAGAGCTTTATCGTTTTCATACATATATAAGCTTATAAAGTTACTATAACCCCTTGCGCTTACTTAGCATCGTGAGTAAAATCATTTTACCCAACATTAACTTAATCTCCATCTAACAGTTAAAATATTCTTTTAAAAACACATAAAATGCTGGCCAAGTTTCCTTTAACTCTCCGCTTAAAAGTAGCTCATCTCCACCTTCAAAATTAACCGAGTAAACTTTATCAGTTACACTATCAAGTACTAGTACGGCATTTGCTGACATTTCACTTAAAACTAGATACTTTTTAGGAAATCCATGTTCATTTCGAGCAATAATTGTGTATGATTCAATACTATTCTCTTCATCTACAACATCTAGTAACTCGTAAGGAACGTGTTCTTCCCAAAAAGGTCCTGCATACCGATAATAAAATTCTCTGAATGTATCAGATACTTCTACACCTAGGTTAGTTAATGTCTCCTTCACTTTATTCTTATCTTCACGTTTATAAATATCTTCTTCAAGAGCTTGGTCTAATTTATCAGGCAAAGCATTCATTGTAATCCCCTCCAGTTTTCCAATAATTTACAGAATCTACTTTTTGGAGTGCTCTTCTTATTGGCTCATCCATGCGATAAAATGGATTTAACTTCCCTTTATACGGATGTAATGGTGCCCTTTTGGCATTACTAATGTTATGAGACCTAGTCGATGTTTCAAATAATGGACCCACTCCTTTTTGTTGCGAATGATGTAACGTTGCAACACTACCCGCATTATCAAGGATAGGTGCTAAACCATACTTAGCAGCTGCTTCTGCATTTGTTAATCCACTCCCTTTGTTCGAACCATATTCCAATCAATATCTCCTCTTTGATAGACTTTATAACTAAAGCCTTTTCCTTCTTTACCTGCATTATACTCTACACTTCTAGTAAAATAAGTATTACTTTCATAATCTTTAAGGTGTCGATAAGTGCTATCATCTCCTGTACCCTTAGCAAGCGAAGCCTCAAGCTCCTTAATCTCATCATTGATCCTCTTACTACTGTCTGCATGATGCTTATTAACCCACTTGGTAACCTTTCCTGGGCTCACCGCCTTGCTTCCCTGCCAATACACCGTTTCCAGCTGGTTCATAGCCTTTTTGAGGGAAGCTAATATATAATCTACAACCTCGGCCATTCTTGCGCTAAACTGATACATCTTGTGATTTCTATTTTTTAACATAATCAATTAAATTATGAGACAACTCTTTTCTTTTAGCTACCCTTCCCCAATCATTTTGTTCTGTCCTTCTGTAACCATTAAATTTTTCTTTTTTTGTTTTTTATCCATAGAAAAAAGACCTATTTCTCTTACTAAATGGAATAAGCCTTCTATATATCAGCTTCTATATCATTTTTAATACTTGTTCCTTCACACTTTCGTCAAACTTAGCTCCTTCTACATTTGCTCCCTTCCAAACCACATTATCAAGTTTGGCACCGGTAAAATTCGCATCCGTAAAATTCCCCTTTAAAAGGGTCGCTCCTGTTAAATCTGCATTTGTTAAATCTGCATTTCTAGCATCTACTTCTGATAAATTTGCATCTTCTAAATACGCTTTTTCAAAGTTACCTTCTGTAAGATTCGCGCTGCTAAAATCCATTCCCGTACAGTCGGCCTGTTTTGCATCAATTCTATATAAATTCGCATGGCAAAAAGTAGCATGATTTAAAATTGTTCCAACTAATTCTCCATATGAAAAATCAACTTCATCAAAACAAGTCTCGAAGCAACTACTTATATTTATCTTTGCATATTTCATATTTGCTTTAGAGAAATCCGCTTCGCCAAACCTACAATCTGCAATGTGTATTTCCTCTAAATTACAACTTCTGAAATCAGCCAACTCAAAATCACAATCAGAAAACGATGCTCTCATTAATGAAGAAGCCCTTAACATGACCCGTTTTGCCATAATACGATCTCCCATTACCTCTGACAGGTCTGAAAAAGTAAGGTCCAAATCACTCATATCTAACTGATCTATAACCTCATCATTGTATTGAGATCGATTTAATATTTCCATGACTCTTATTCTATCATTATTCTTCTCGTTCATTATTACTACCTCCTTTCATTTAGCTTTTCAGATGGTCCTTCCAAGCAACATTAGGAGAGAAGAATACTCCCCTTCCATTATCACCAAAACTTGGTATAGCCATTACTTGAGCTGGTTCCAAATATTTCATTACATGTAACCAACTATCAAGCAATGTATCAATATCAGCTTCTAATGGGTTCTTTAAAAGATCTATGCACATACCACCCCAATTTAGTTCTGATACCACAGCTGGACTATTTAGTAATAATTCCTTATCAAACATGTCCAAAACATGACTACTAAAATATGTTCTAGTTCCTACCCCCAAGGGACCGTTAGGAAGAAACCTAACTGGTACAGGTTGAGAACACATATTCATCCACTTATGTAAGCGTTCACGTTCGGTATTCCACGGATAGGATACTGGCCAAAACATATGCGCCACTCCATAACTTGGTTTCACGATTTCTGCGATTTGGTCGGATAACTCAAAAAAATCCGGCCACAATTTTTGGGGTATAGATTTATGAAACTCAAACTCTAAAAATGAGCCATGGCTCAAATTAACTTCAAAACTCCCTCTATAGTTAACAGATTTATCACGATAGAGGTGAACTTCAGATACCCTACGCTCCGAAATCACTTTTTCAATAATTTCCTCACGATTATATTCTACCCGTACCGTTTCACAGTTGCTCCAATGAGTAGGAGCAACTTTTTCATTTGACTCAAACACATCCAAAATACGCCCTAGTATCTCTTCCTGATTAAAAGATACTGTGGGATACATTGCAATTGAAAAATAATTAGGTTTCATTTATATCCTCCCCTTAATACTAAATGGCCATTTGAGTATTATGACTTCTAATTCAATATCTTTATATTTAGCAGCAAACTACGCTATGACTTTGCTGTAACTGTCGCAAGTGTTCAATTTCGTAAATAACTTAACATTCCTAGTAACTTGTATATTTTCAAAAAGTAAAAACTACATCAGTATTTTAGTTTGTGTCCCTCTGCAAAGAAGTCCTCACGTTTATGTGAAAATAACTTAAAAAAGCTTACGACATAAATATGAGGACTTCCTTATTTCATTACTATGATTTGTACATCTTATGTGTTAGAAACTTCTTCTTTCATTTTATATACCCTATCTCTTTTCTCATCATTTTTGATAAAAGTAAGTTTCCCTTCCGTAACAAAACCTTCTAATATTAAGCATACTTGTCCATATGCTTTGGGCTTATCAGTTGTGAATCTTTCATCTGGTATTTTACCAGATCGTATTAATTGTTCGCATAGCTCCAATGCACTTATTTCTTCGGAATTAAGTAATCCCAAAATATCTTTTTGCAATGGCGATAAAGGTACTGGTATCTCAGCTACCTCCACTTTTTCTTCTTCAAATAAATCTTCAAATGCAATTTGATTCATTACATCTTTTCCTTTCTAATGGTGGATTTGTATAACACTAACTGAAGCCTATATGTACTAGAACTTTAAAATCTAGTTATTGTTATGTAGTCCTTACCTTATTACATGAATTTCATAACTCATGTACATCGTTTCAAATAGTATGTTTTGATTATACCAAATATACGTTCTACCATCTATTGTAGAATTCGTTACAATAGGACTGAAAGTAATAGTGAACCTGGTGGAAGGTATCTAAGTTAACCAAAGGGCAATCTACTTAGATTTTAAATTTATCCTGTACTTATTTTTATAGAAAATCATTCTATGTGCCCAAACCTATGTATACGCATGATTTCTAATGTAATACACTGTACTCGAGAAAAATCTCCAATACATGTGTGGTTTTCAAGAATAAAAATACACCTATATAGTAGGTGTATTTTTATTCTTAACTATTCTCTTTCTCTTAATAGAGTCCCATTTTTCAATTGCTATTTAAATCGCAACATCTTGGTAACCTATCCTAGCTACTTCTTCATTTATTAAACGAATACCTAATCCATTTTCTATGTCCCATGCACAATCAAATGTTAGCCCAATAATCCCCGTTTATTTTTCCATAAACCTGGTATACATGAATTTTTCACATCCATGTACCCATTTCTCATCATTATTTATTTTTGATCAGCATCTTTTAATTTACTAAGAACCTCATTGGCAGCGCTCTCAAATTTCTTAGGATTATCAGCAATAATTTCATTGAGCAAATTGATTACTGTTAATTTTATATCATTATTCATTCCTACAAGAATTTTAGCATACTCAATTCTATACAAATCATTATTTAAAATTCTTTTGTTTAGTAGCATTGCCCATTCTTTTGCATTCTCAACCATTTTTGGTAAAGCTTTAGGCATCTCCGTTAAATATTTTCCCACCTCAAAATCTTCAATTAAATGAACTAGGCCAAACATAACTTCTTCCTCTTGTGTTTCATCCTCAAATACCAGACACAACTCTTTAATAAGTTTTTCATCATCACAATCTGCTAAGTTTTCTAATGCATTGTCAAACTCTTCACATTCCGATTGATTTGTTAGAAACCTACAACTATATAATCTCTTAATCTCAAATTTGCAATCCATATAAACTACTCCTTTTAAATGAATTAATCAAGTTAGATATTATAGAATATTACTTTTTCATACTATTACATTTAAATCTCTATTCAATTGGTCCCATGAATTGAGTAATTAAATTAATATGTTCAATAAGTTTTATTTGTTGTAAGTTTTCCACTTTTTCTGATCCACCTAGTCCAAGAAGAGGTACATACCCGAAACATTTATTATATTTTGGAGTCCCATACTTTTCTACTGCATCAAGATATGGTTACCACTTCAAGTACTCATTTTTAAATATTCAGCAATTTCTGTTTACCCTCTTTCAATAGTAAATTCATAAGCCCACATATCTTTCATAGTATCCCCTGTATACTTAACAGTAATATCAATACCATTCTGAACAAGATACTTTACAATATCAAAGTGCCTACCATAAATCGCTGAGAATAGAGGATTTCTATTTGGGTCACTAACATCTAATACTGCACCATTATCAAATAAGTACTCTACAATACTAATTTCACCTTCACTAGCTGCATGTGCAATAGGCACAGACTTTGGTACACCTTCGTTTATGTTAATATCCATACCAGAGTCAACTAGAAATTTTATCATTTCCAGTTTACCAGCTCTAGCCGCAACATGTAGCCACGTTCCAAAAGGCGTTACAACATCAAGCAAATCTTTATCAGTAATAATTATCCCTTTCGCTTGTTCTATATCACCATTCTTAATTAAATCATAGATTTTCACTGCTTTTTCCTTACTATCCATAGAATCCCCCTACACTATCTTTATCTAGTTTAAACAGTTAGTGATTGATCAGGCTTTGTGTGCTCCAACAATAGTTGCCAACGACTTGTACCTTTAACTAAGTGCTGTAGAGAAAGCAGATTCAAGCATAGTATCAAAATCGCAAAAAGTTTCCATATGCTCACCTGAAGGCTTATCTAGTTCAACAAAACTTTTCTTAGAAACATTATAACAATACCAAGCTATATCTGAATCTCCCAAAAAAACCAGCTCATCTTCGCCTTTAATTGACTCCCATGTTTCATTGGCAGCAAAAAAACAATCTACCTGATTTATCGGCTCAGAATCCAAAAACTTTTGATCAATCCCATACATTTTAAGTCCATTAAATTCAATTCCATTAACTGTTTGTAAAAATTCATAGTACTGCTGTGGCAGTATCTCTTCACCAAATTTTTCTACTACA
This sequence comes from Bacillus sp. FSL K6-0042, assembly GCF_038006685.1. NCBI lineage: Bacteria > Bacillati > Bacillota > Bacilli > Caryophanales > Bacillaceae > Bacillus > Bacillus sp. FSL K6-0042. Next base: position 228,768 of record NZ_JBBOVS010000001.1, on the reverse strand, counting down.
GATTTACGAAATCTCGATAACTCGTTTTCATTGGTAGGTAAATTGAGTTTACGATTTCGTTTCTCTCTTATTTTGGAAATCTGACTAACTTTCTCTCTCCACATAAATTCACCTTCTAATAAATATTTACTCCTTTTCTATGCTAGAATTGCACATAGTAATCCATAATGGTACAACCATCATAAGGCATTAGTTTCAAACTCCCCATTGTTTTTTTCATGCCATTCAAATATTTTTTTGAAGTTCCTCTAAAGTGAACGTTCTATTAGATATTTTCCTTGTAGCTCCGGCGTTGCGAAAAATCCACTTCTTAACTTGTTTGTTACCAATATTACTCATAATTAAATCCCCCTTTAGTATTTTTAATTTTAAATACCCGAAAATTCAATTTGATTAATGTATAGAGATTATAAACTTGTTTAATTTTTTTCTTAGAAATACAATAACCATCTAGCAATCACTTTGCTAGATGGTTATTAAAGATGTTTAAAAAACATAGTTTTTCTTCAATTCTATGATGTTTAGGAATAATAAAGTTGTTTAATTTTCAATAAAGTTGTTTAAAAAAACGGGGTAAAAATTAGAACCCACTCCATCTTTTAATGATTCTCGGTATAATAAAAATAAGAATATTTCGATATTTGGTTAGTCAAGTAAATTATTAAAAGGGGATTTGAATTTATGGCTTTAAATCACGAATTTGGCATAATTAATGACATTAATAATCAAAAGACTTACAAGAGTTACACTCCAGATGTACATAACTGTATTTGTATAAATGATGATATTATCAGCAATTTACTTAAATCCTTATCAACAATGAAAACGTATTTTCATTCGTTAAAACGTTCCGAATACGGTTTAGCGTATTATGGTATTACGATTATTCCACCTGAATCATTATCTCAATTCTTAGATGTGGTTATATCTTACAAAGGTATGAAGCAATCTGCTGATCTTAACGAATTAGCTAAAAAAATTATTCAAGCAAAAGAAGAGAATAAATATATGATTCACTTTGGAGTTTAAAAAAGTGGCTATTATTGATGATTCACTTTCTGAAATTAAACAACTTTATTATCACTCAATATCCGTACTTAGGAATCTCCCACTTCAAACAGTCCGTGAGGATGTTAAGTAGTGAGTAGTTCAAAAACAGATAGCACATACATTTTAACTTTTTTATACAAAATCATAAGGGATTTGGATACTGTAAAACACAGGAAAAAGGTAGTAAAATGGAAATTCTTTCTCTATAATAAAACTTAGGGCTTATAGGGAGGGGGATATATCCAATCATCTGATAGTGTAGATTAAAAGTTTAATAGAGGAAAAACAGGGGGAAGAGGAATGTCAAAAAAATTAATGTCTTTATTTTCTGTTGCGATGGTTACAGCTCTTATGATAACTGGTTGTGGTCAAAGTGATAAAGCAACTACCGAACAAAAAAAGAATGTGACAAAAGAAAATAAGGAAGAGAAAAAAGATTCACAAAAAGAAAATAAAGAAGAAAAAACGGATACATCAAAAGAAAAAGAATCTAAAGATACGAAAGCTACATCAAACGATTATTCAAAGCTTATCTCATATATGGAAAAAGAAACACAAGGGAAAACGAAAGTCCTTTATGAAAACAAAAAACCGCAAGTACATAAGTTACAAGATGTTTCAGTATCACTTGACAACTACACGTTAGTTGAATTAAATGATTTTCATACCGATTTTAATATTCCTTTTAACGACCAAACAAATGGTGGAGTTATTCTTGCACACTATACTGTAAAGAATGATTCAAATAAAGATGTTTATTATATGCCAAATATAAATATTACATTTACAGGTGCTCAGAGAGATTACAGTAACTATAAGGATTTAATTCCAAAGGAAGAACAATTACCTACAAAGCTATCTCCAAGCAATAATTATTTAGTAAAAGCTGGGGAAAGCATTTCTGGTTATATTGCATATCCATTTGGTAAAGATGATTTAACAAAAATTTTAGAGCTATCGACAGTTTCAGCCAAAGTTCCTGAAGCACAAGCGAATAAAGGAAAATATGACGCCCCAATTGGAAGTGCTGGAAATTTGGCATTAAGTTTAAATAAACAAGGTGATCAAAAAGTTACAACAGATAAAACTTTTTATCAAGATAAAGCAACAGCTGAAAACATGGGCGAGAAGACAATGCTAAATGAGAAATCAAACATTAATAAAAGTGAACAATTAGGTGCTACCAAGGTTACATTAGATGGATATCAATTTACCAAATTCACACCAAATTCCGCTGAAGCCCCTCGATTTGGAAGTTTCAAAAATGGAATTGTTTTATTGACAGTTAAATTTAAACTCGATAACAAAGAGACCGAAGATATTTCGCCGTCTTCAATAAGTTCTACATTAAGAGTTAATGATGGTGCACAATATACGCTCAACCAAGGTATGTTACTAAATTACAAATATAATGATTCGATTAAAACTGGAACATCTGGAGAGTTATTACAGATTTTCATTTTAGACCAGGAGCAATATGAAAAGATATGGAAAAACAAGAACTTTGAGATTGAATTAGGTCCTATGATGAATAAGGATGCAAAAGACATTTCAAAAGGACACAAAGTGAAATTTACATTACCAAAATAGAATAGATATTTCCCAACGGTTTCACACAAAAAACTAAATATGTAGCTATACCCCTGAACCCTCTTCAAGCTGACGAAGAGGGTTCTTTACTTGTTGTTAGTTTAGAATAAAGTTTGATTAAAACTCACTTAGAATTCTTTAATCAAAAATGAATAAAACAATGTAACCTTTTTGCAAACGGTATTACTATCTTTAAAACGGTGCGACTTTTTTATAAACATCGCATCTCTTTTTAAAACATAGTGACTTTATTACAATTCAACAACGACTTTATTATTTGTGTACACCTAGGGCAACAGATTAATTACATATTCCAATAAAAAACAGGTCATTACAATAATGACCTGTTTCTCTCATATATTAACACACGATCGAACTATGATTCCATAAAATCCCAATGTTCATACTTGAAATCGTATCGAAACTAGATTAAAACGAAAAGAAAAATCGGAGTGAGGAATCACTCCGATTAAAGTCTAACTTTTGAGGTACAGTACAAAGACCCCTCTCCTTACTTCAACTTTCCTTCAAAAACAATTTTTCTCCCGCACGGTTCTACAACTGTTTGTCCATCTTTCTTCACTTCATGAAAGATTGGCTCTTCCATGCGGCGTGAAGGTGCATATCCTTCACGTTCCATACGAGCTAAACAATCTGTAATGGTTTCATTCTCTTGTACTTCAAATTTTTTCTTATTAGGTTGTTTTGTCATGCCCTAACCTACTTTCTATTTTTCTTGATGCGACTTGACTTTTCATATATGTGATATATAGAAGTGCAATAATTGCCATTATTATCATAACCGCTATAAAAAAGCTTGTATACTGTATTTTCTCTATAAATATGCCTCCTAATACAGGACCCATAATACTTCCTATACTAAAGGCAATTCCGGATAATATATTCCCAGCTGGCAGTAAGTGTCTTGGTAATAAATCCGTCATAAAGCCAAGCCCTAATGAGAAACATGAACCGATTACCATGCCCGCTAAGAGCATACACCCAAATACAATCCAATAATACCCGTCAAACACCGCAGCAAGTAAGAAAACGATTGTACTGATGCTGAATGTCCACGTTAAAATGCGATCTCTCCCGTATTTATCACTTAATATACCAAGTGGAATTTGTGTAATAATTCCCCCGATTGCAAATGCGGGTAATAAGAAGGATACATCAGAAACAGACCAACCTTTTCGAAGTGCATATACTGGCAAATTACTATTCAGCATTGCTTCTAGCGCACCGTATGCTAAAGGTCCAATAAGTGCAATCCACGCAAGAATAAATACTTGTTTATAACGAGAAAGCGATGATTCATTTTCTTTCCCTGTTTCATCTTGAGCTGGAAAAGCATTTTTAGTTGGAAGTAATAGCAACCACCCTATTAAGCAAAGAATCGTCGATACAATAAATGGAGTTGCAAGTCCATACTGAACAGTACTCGCTAAGTATGGTCCTACTGCAAAACCGATACCAAAAAACACTCCATATATAGATACTTGTCTTCCAATTTTACCTGGATCAGATGTCGTTGTAATCCACGTTTGCGTTCCAACATGTAACATATGATCCCCTATTCCTACTAGAAAGCGAAGTAAAAACCATATCCAGAATGAAAATGTTTGTGTAAAAAAGAATAATGAAATGATAACGAGAAATCCACCGATTACGATAATTGGCTTCATTCCAAACCGCTGCATCGGTTTTTCAAGCCATGGCGAAATAAATAATATTCCAATATATAACGCAGTTGCATGGATTCCATTAATACTAGAACGAATTCCTTCTTGTTCAAAAATCATCGCGATAGCTGGTAGAAGCATCCCTTGCGATAATCCAGAAATCGCAACAATCCCCACCATAATCCAAAATGTAAATCGTATTGACATCCTGTTCCCTCTCCCTTTACATGTTCACCAGCCTTCATTATAAACGTTTTAAGCAACAATGTGTAAGCATATAAAAAGAAGTTAGAAAACCCGCTTCTAACCTCCTTTTATATGCTCAGCTTATTTGTATTCCAACCAATTTGTAACATGCTGCGTAAATTCATCTAAACAGTCAATAAACGGCGAATGCCCGCAATCCTCTAATATGACTAACTCGGCGTTCGGAAGATGCTTCGCTAATTCTTCTCCTACCACTTGCGGTACAACGTAATCCCGATCTCCTTGTACGACAAGAGTTGGAACTTGCAGACGGTGGATATATCCATTTCCAGGCACGACTCCATTATGTTCATCTGAAATATTAAATGTAATTAAAGCATAGTTTACATCAACAAAATTACGCTGTGTTAACATATCATCTAAATATTTTTCATAGCGCTCTGGATCTGGTTTGTTATGTGTATAAATGAGTAAGTCCCAAACCGTTCGATAATAGAGCTTGTTCATATTTTTAATGGCATCTAGTACAGGAGCAATTTGAACAGGATCTTGTGCAATTTCTTCTTTTGTTTTTAATAACGTGGATACGATAGGCTGACCATTAATATCCTTTTTAAAGATTGGATATCCTTTCATTCCAACTGATTCTACCAAAATAAGTTTCTCTACAAGCTCCGTATGGCAAGCCGTAAACTCCATCGCGATGCCACCACCCATTGACCAGCCCATCAGTGAAAACTTCTTCAATTGTAGCTCATCTATAAATAGCTTTATATCACCTGCAAAGTCTTGCAATGAATCTATTGGCTTATTGTATGTCGATTTCCCAAAGCCCCTTAAATCAATGGCATAAATATGATATTTATCTTGTAATTTCTCAATGACTAAATCCCAATGCTGTGAAGATGTCATATTCCCGTGAATGAGTATAAGTATTTCTTTATTTCGCCTTCCAACTTCTTGGTATGCGATTGTTTCTCCATTTGATAACGAAACAAATTCCATTGTTGCAGGCTTAATCATCATACATTCCCCCATTCAACTATAATAGAAAGAAAATTGTAAACTTATTTTTAGAATACCATATAGAATGTACGTTCTCAATATGAAAACGATACAAAATTTTTACATAAAACAACATGTCTATCGCTAGACAATTATGGTAAAGAGGTATATAGTTAGCTAGGTAACTAATTTGAAAGGATTAAATACATGGACGAAAAACAACATTTTTTTCACATTGTCAGTCAAACTTCTCGAAAGTTTACGAAGAAATTTAATGAACGTGTGTCACCAACAGGTTTATTTAGTGCACAATGGGCTGTTATTTTCCGAATCAATCAAACGGGGCCTTGTACACAAACTGAGCTATGTCAATACTTAAACGTTGAATCTCCAACGATGACTCGTACATTAACACGTATGGAAACGATGGGATGGATCATTCGAACTGAGGGAAAAGATCGCCGTGAAAAGCTCATTTCCTTATCAGAAACGGCATTGGAAATGATTCCCGTATGGCAAGAAGAAGTTAATACTTTTGAAGAAAAAACGTTGCAGGATATTAATGAAGAAGACTTGCAGCGAGCATTTCAAGTACTAGAAGCTATTATTAAAAATTTAGATGATTAATTGGAGGGATGACGATGCAAAGTGAGAGACTTTGGACGAAGGACTTCCTTGGAACTTGTTTTAGTAGTCTGTTTCTCTTTTTAACGTTTTACATGCTTATGACCACCCTGCCCGTCTATGTAATAGAGGGCCTGAAAGGAAAACCCGAAGAAATTGGTTTAGTCGCAACAGTATTCCTTATTTCTTCTGTCCTATGCCGCCCATTTACCGGAAAGTGGCTTGACGATTTAGGGAGAAAGAAAATCTTATTTATTTCTCTTTCATTATTTTTAGCAGCTACCGTGATGTATTTCGGTGCACAAAGTTTATTTTTATTACTTGCCCTTCGCTTCCTTCATGGTATTGGATTTGGAATGGCGACTACAGCAACAAGTACAATTGTAACAGACGTCGCACCGCCTCATCGACGCGGTGAAGCACTTGCCTATTTCGGTGTATTTATGAGTCTGCCGATGGTAATCGGTCCTTTTTTAGGTTTAACGATTATTTCGCACTTTTCATTTACTATTCTATTTATCGTTTGTTCTGTATTTTCATTACTAGCATTTCTATTAGGTTTACTTGTAAATATCTCACATGAAAAGCCAGTAAGTAAACAAAAATGTGAACGAATGAAATGGAAAGATTTAATTGAACCTTCTTCTGTTCCAATTGCTCTTACAGGATTTGTTCTTGCTTTTTCTTATAGTGGCATATTATCTTTTATTCCTATTTACGCAAAAGAAATTGGCTTAGGAGAAGTTGCAAGTTACTTCTTTATCGTATACGCACTCGTTGTTGTGCTTTCCCGCCCATTTACAGGAAAGATATTTGATCGTTTCGGTGAAAATGTACTTGTTTATCCTTCGATTATTATTTTCACAATTGGAATGTTCATCTTAAGCCAAGCACAAACGTCATTTTGGTTCCTTGGTGCAGGTGTATTAATTGGTTTAGGCTATGGAACATTAATTCCAAGTTTCCAAACCATTGCTATTTCTGCGGCTCCAAACCATCGACGCGGCTCAGCAACTGCTACTTATTTTTCATTCTTTGATAGCGGTATTGGGTTTGGTTCTTTCATTTTAGGTATAATAGCTGCAAAATCAAGTTATCATAATATGTATTTCATTGCTGCCATTATCGTTGCATTTACATTACTTATTTATTACTTCTTACATGGCAGAAAGCAAAAATTCAAAAAGCAACTTACAGATGGAAAAATATCAGCTTAACATCAATAAGGAAAGTAAACTCCTCTGTTTACTTTCCTTATTTTGTATTTCTAAGAAAACGAGCGTATACTTACTGTAGAAATAACAAGGAGGTATATATATGAACTTTAAAAAATCTCCCTTTTTATTACTTATACTTATACTATTGTTTGTCGTAACAGGGCTTGGATTTGCATTTTTTAAACAAAATAAAGTCCCCCCTTCTAAAGAGAACGTGACAAAGGAAAATTGGTTACAAGATCCCTATTTGCGTTGGTCATACACACATATGAAAGAACTAGCTTTAACAAGTGAAGTGAAAAATAACCCTGAACAAGTAGCCACATTCCCTACTGCATTACAAAACTTAGATGATTTCTCTGTTCAAAAAGAAAACGGAGGAAATGTTCCTTTAAAGAAGCTATTAGATGAGAATAAAACAGATGCATTTGTCGTCGTGCATAACGACAAGCTTGTTTATGAACAGTATTTCAATGGATATAAACAAAATGAACCGCATGGAATGGCATCTTTAGCGAAAGTATTTACTGGTGCGCTTATACAATCATTAACCGAAGAAGGACTCATCAATGGAAATTCGACTGCTGAAACATACATCAAAGAATTACGAAATACTCCATTCGGCAAAGCAACGATTCAACAATTAATGGACATGCAGATTTCTGCTGAATACCCGACACATGGGTATATACAACGGGGATTAGAAAATCAAGATGCTCAATTATATTTAGCTAGTAATATCCTTCCTCGTTCTAAAAACTATGACGGTCCAATGAAAATTTATGATATGTTGCGAGAAGCAAAAGAAACAGCACCACCTGGAACAGAGTTTTCATATAATAATGGTTCTGCCGAAACACTGGGCTGGATCATTCGGAAAGTAACTGGTAAATCATTAGCTGAAAATGTCGGTGAACAAATTTGGTCCAAAATAGGTATGGAAGAAAACGCTTATTATGTTACTGATGAAACAGGAGTTGAACAAGCAAGCGCCGGTTTGAATGCGACTGCAAGAGATATGGCCAGATTTGGTCAATTGATTTTAAATAACGGTCAATATAATGGAAAACAAGTTCTACCTTCTTCTATTCCAGAAGATATAAAAAGCATACGAGAAGGCGAGTTAGCTATCTGGCCTGGTGCTTCCATTTCTTATCATAATCAATGGTGGATTTCCCATAATGAACACGGTGCATTTGAAGTATTGGGAAGCTATGGACAATGTCTCTATATAGATCCCAAAGCGAATATGGTAATTGTACATTTTTCTTCAAATGCGAATCCGAGCAGTGATGTTCATGCTACTTATTCCAATATGTATGTACAAATTGCAAAACACTTAGAAAAGCTTTCACAGGAGTGAAAGCTTTTCTTTATTTATCATTTATCTGAATCTTCAGTTTAATGGAGGTTATCCCATTGACTATAGCGAATATGTAAAGAAATAAACTTAAGGAGGTTGATGTATTTGTTTCGTTCTTTTACAAATGGTTGTGTCGCTCTTGTGCAGCGCTTTTTACCAGAACCCTTTATTTTATCTTGTTTACTAACGATTTTTGTTATCTTCTTTGGAATGTTTGCAACGCAGCAGTCACCAGTAGAAATGATTGCCCATTGGGGGAATGGAATTTGGGGCCTTTTAGCCTTTGCCATGCAGATGGCACTCGTACTTGTTACAGGTTCTGCCTTAGCTAACGCTCCACTTATTCGCAAAGGCTTAGCAAAAGCTGCACAATTGCCGAAAACAAGCGGACAAGGTATTATTGCTATTTCTATTGTTAGTTTACTAGGTGCGTACATAAACTGGGGATTTGGCATTGTTGTGTCCGTTTTATATGCAAAGGAAGTTGCAAAGCATATACAAGGCTTAGATTATCGACTTGCCATCGCTTCTTCCTATTCCGGTTTTCTTATATGGCACGCGGGACTTTCTGCCTCTATACCACTTACTTTAGCATCTGGGGGAGAAACATTAATTAAAACAACCGCTGGAAGTATAAAGGAAGCAATCCCAATAACAGAAACATTATTTTCACCGTATGCAATTGTTCCTGTAATCATCTTCTTAGTAACAATGCCGCTTATAAATAGAGCGATGCACCCTGATGAAAATCATACGATTACTGTTAATCCGAGTGTATTTCAAGAAGAAGCGGCTACCCAAGAAATAGAGGCTCGTACATTTGCTGAGAAGATGGAAAATAGTATTTGGATGACTATTTGCATTGGGCTATTAGGACTTATCTATATCTTTCATTATTTTAGTACGAAAGGTTTTAATCTCACGCTAGATATCGTTATTTTTATATTATTAATCACTGGTCTTATTTTTCATCGTACCCCTATTCAATATATTCGTGCTTTTTCAGATTCAACGAAAAGTGCTTCTGGCATCTTACTCCAATTTCCATTTTACGCAGGAATTATGGGAATGATGATTGGGGCAAATAGCGAAGGGCTCTCTCTAGGAGGAGCGATTTCTAATTTCTTTATTAGCATTTCTAATGAAACCACCTTCCCTCTATTTACATTTTTAAGTGCGGGAATTGTAAATATTTTCGTCCCTTCTGGAGGCGGTCAATGGGCTGTACAAGCTCCTATTATGATTCCAGCTGGCGCAGAACTTGGTGTACCTGCTGCGAAAACTGCGATGGCAATCGCTTGGGGTGATGCTTGGACGAACTTAATACAACCTTTTTGGGCATTACCAGCTTTAGCAATTGCCGGTTTAAGTGCGCGCGACATTATGGGATTTTGTGTTGTTAATCTACTTTATGCTGGCGTAGTTATCGGTTTATGTTTTCTTTTTATTTGATTTTAAAACATACAAAAAAGCTAGTTTTATACTAGCTTTTTTACATAATAACTTTTATATAAATCAATTCTTTTCTATGCACCTTATTACATTTATCCATTCTTCACATGAAAGATTTAATCTTCTATATGTAAATAACGTCGTACAAACATTTTCAATCATTGATGGATTATTTCGTAAAAAATCCCACCTTAATACTCTCGGTAAATCATACATTTTGTACTCTTTACTTTCCTTGATGATCCCCTCAACTTCTCGTTCACAAATTCCCCTTACTAAATAATCTGCTCTTAATTCTTGGCATACCTTTTTAAACGCTTCATTATGATGTTTCAATTGAAATAAACAAGCTATATACGTACGAAACAATTCATCATTCCGATTACAGCATTTCATTATATTTTCTATTTTTTTCATTATAAATTTTTAGCCTTTTGGTAGATTTCCATAAGCCACTTTTCACGTTTTGCTGCTTTACTTGTTTTTACAGATTGAAAGACTGAACGTTTTATTTGGCGTATACCACAAAATCGTAAAATACCCTTTTTCATAATCACCCAATCAGCAGAGCGATATAATAGTGCCACGTACCATAGTGGTGAATCTAGTGTATTGATAACCCACGCAGTTTTCCTTGTAAGTAATCCTTTCGGTATTACCCCTTCATATTTATATGCAAATCCTGCAACAAAAACACGATCAATAAATCCTTTTAAAATAGCAGGCATCCCCCACCACCATATTGGATAAATAAAGATAAAAGAATCTGCCTCTTTAACCAATGTTCTATATTTTTCTGTTTCTTCTTCATATACTAAATCACGTCTTCTCTTATCTTCATTAAAAATAAGTACTGGGTTAAATTGTTCCTTATAAAGGTCGAGCAATGTAACAAAATGATTTGTTTTTTGCAATCCTTTTTGTACATGTTCTAAAATGGATGCATTGAAACTAGATGGATTGGGATGTGCATATATGATTAGTACATTCATCTCCAAACAACACCTTTCTTAATTTAAAATTTCCTTTTTTGTAATATCTTCTCTACAATCATTACATTTTTAGAACTCATTAATAATCTCTGCATGATTACCATCAATTCCTCTTTTTCTAACATCTGCAACTTCTCCCTAATCTTCCTTTCTCCAGTACCTTGAATTGCATACACAACTGCTGCCATATGTTTACAATGTTTTTCATAAGGACATTCACAACTACTTCCCATAAAATCTACAAGATCAATGATTACTTCATAATTCCCATAATTCCCTGTGACGAACGCAAATACTTTACCATTATGTATTTCTATATCCTCTACATGTCCCTCCTCATAATATTCGTATCCTCTATCTATAATGTGCCTAGAAATCCATTTTTTCATTTCAGTTACTAAAAAAGCGTACATAACATCTACCTTTCCTTAAATTCCCTTTTGACTCCGCCTGGTTTGCATGATATTCTAATACATGTCAAGTAGCAAGCCTACATGACACAACAACTGACACCTACTCGGCGAAGGTGTCTCTTTTCGTTTTTAGCCGAATGAAATGCCTCTTTCAGGGCATATTCAACTTTTGACACTACACACTCAACACCATTCCCTTGTATCAGGCTGCTTTAGCAGTCTTTTACTCTACATACTCCTTTTAATTTTCAGATAAATTATAACATAAAAAAAAGAGAGACTAGCTCCCTTTTCGCGCCTTATAATATACCCCTTTTTCAGCATAGAGATATTCTTCATCAGCTAAAGTAATTTTCCCATCCAGTTTCAGTTCGTCTAATAGCCTTGATAAATAAAATTGGTGTAACATTTTTTTCGTGAATTTTCCTTCATGATGCGAAACGATATGTTCTTGAATATCTAATAGTGATATTGGTTTATCTTGCTCCATCATATATTCATATACTGCATTACGCAGCTTTACGTATTTTTCAAGTGTCACAGTACAATTGCAACCCCTTTCTTCTTATTCTGTTGTTTTTAGAATCGGTTTTTTTGCAATAAAAAAACCTCTTCGATAAGAAGAAGTTACGTATATATCTTCGTCTTATCTCCCAGAACAAATATGTTCTGCTGGAATTAGCACCTGCATCGCGGTTGCTGGGTTTCATCGGGCCAGTCCCTCCACCTCTCTGGATAAGAAAATATTCACTTTATAGCCTACTATAGCCATTTTCATTTCAATTGTCAAATCATATAAAGTGAAACTTTAATCAATTGAACCATTACTATCTGTAATAGCAGGGATAAAACATTTAAAACAAGTTATATTTTCTTTTCTAACGCTCATACTAGAAGTGTATGCAATAAAGTGAAACTTTAATCAGTGGGGGTTTTCTTCATCCCCCACTGATTATTAGCCCGACCAATCGGGCTTTTACTGGCAGTTTATCTCCCACCTAACTTCTTTAGAAAAGCGGAAGCGGCTCGCTCAGAATCACAGGACGTTGGAGCCCCCGACAGAGAGGCGCTTTTTTCCTCGTCCGAGGGGACGAAACGACCGGAGATTTTAGCCGCTAGAGCCGGACAATGCTTTCACCGAATTTTGAGGTAGGAGTATTACTGCCCACAAATAGCGGGATAAAGGAGGAATATATAATGAACAAAAACGCACGTGGATATGTTCAAGATTCTTATCATTCTTTACATGAAGCAAAACAATCTTTAGAAAACGCATTACAAACAGTCGAAAAAACTGATAATCGAGAACGTATAGAACAATCCTTGCAGGCTGTGGAGCACGCCTTACAAAAATGTGATCATACGGTTCATATTTTGGAACAAGAATGAATACATCCCATCTATTTACTAGATGGGATGTAACTCAAATGGCATACTAAAACAGTATTGCCGTGACAATTAAAAAATATACAGAATTAACGATTTCTAAAACCCCTACTTTTAAAATAGATATTTTCTTACCATATAATATAATTGCTCGAACTAGACTAGGTATAAAAACTAGAGAAAGCCATGGGTTTACTACAAACAATGCAACAGTTAAGAAAATGTGATATCCCCATGATACATAGCGATAGGTCGGGTTATTCTTTTCACGTATCATTGTTTTCACATAAAATGTACTACCTAAAAAGTATAAAAAAGAAGTTGCTGCAATCCACCATGCTGTTTCATCAACTGTTTTCATCGAAAAATAATAACTTATTAAACCACCTATGCAAAAAACAAGTATTGCACAAATATCATTTACTAAAGCTCGTTCCCTTTTTTGACGAGCAAAATATATATTCACAAAAAAGAGCGGAATCATAATAGCTGCGAAGAAAAGAATTTTCCACTCGTATAGTAAAGATAGTATACCGAAGACACATGCAATAATAAAATAAATAATTGCTGAATGTAAAAATTCTTTCTTTCGCGTTTGCTTCATATACATCAAAAATGGATACGTTGCTAAATAGATAAATAACCAAGCGATAAAGAGTGGAATATGATAGAAAGTAGGTTTACCAAGTATTACACTAAGTATAAACGGAATCAGCAGCATCCCCCATGCACCGTGCTGCTTTGGAACAACTAGCTTCATGAATATGGCATCTCCTCTTTGAATTTTTTCTCATTTACTATTATATAAAAAATCTCATATAAAAATCGAAGCATATTAAATCGATTTCTTGACATTTTTCACAATATAATATGTATGAAAAAATGCTTCTCACCAGTGGTAAGAAGCATGAAAGAGGCAAACGAATATGTAAGTCGCGACCCTACTTTATATTCTTATGCTTTATGATATATACTTATGCTTTGTTTACTTGAGATAATAGCTCTTTATCATCATCTAAAATTCCATATTTCTTTTTAAACCTTGTAATAATTCTAATCCACGATGAGCCAAACAAAACAAGAAAAATTACATTTGAGAGTGCATGAGCTAGATCAAAGTAAAAACTTGCAGCGTAGTATGCAATAAAGTCTTTCCATGTTAATCCTTCTAAAAAGCCAAGTATCCCCCACAAATTCATAATCCAGCCAAAAACAAAACCGGCTATGAACCCATAGATGACTCTCCCCCATAACTTTCTCATTATAAATGTATTTCGAAGTAAACCAGCTATAAAACCTATCATTCCCCAAGAAAACATTTGCCACGGTGTCCAAGGCCCCTGTCCTAAAAATATATTAGATACAAGTGCTGCCGTTGCCCCAATCATAAAGCCTGTTTCACTTCCAAAAACAATTGCAGATACAATAATAACAAAAGATGTTGGTTGTACACTCGGCATAATGGAAAACGGTACACGACTAACTGCTGCTATTGCTGCTAAAACAGCTACAATGACTATTTCACGTGAAACAAATGCTTTCCTCTCAAATCGTATATAAAAAGGTAACATGATAATGGATAATAAAAATAAACTACACCAAATATAATATTTATCTGTTACAAAAGAAGTAAAGAGAAGCGTACTTATTGCAATAATGAAACTAAGCATTATGAGAGCAAAATATCGTTTGGACACGATTTGTACACATCCTCCCACGTTAATGCATAAGGTAATTGCTTGCGAATAAAACGATTAATAGATGTTGTATAAAAGAAATTATCACTAAAGAATTTCTTTGGTGTATCATCCATAATTACGTTCCCATCAAATAACATCATACAATGATCAACATATTTAGCTGCAAATTCAATGTCATGTGTTGCCATCACAATTGTTGTTCCTTCTTTTTGTAACTCTTGAAACAGCACACCTAATTTTTCTTTTTTTTCTGGATCAAGCCCTTTTGTCGGTTCGTCTAGTAATAATAAACTTGGCTTCGATAATAAAGCTGTACATAGTGCGATTAACTGTTGTTCTCCCCCACTACAATCATGTGGATGACGATCTCGAATAGAATGAAGCCAAAATCGTTTTAACATATCTTCGGCTATTTTTTTCCCATTATCACCATATAATTCATTCGCTCTTTCAAAAACTTCATCCCACACCGTCTCAAATGTAAAATGATAATATGGATGTTGCGATACAAAACCTATTCTTTTAAATCGTTCCTTTGAATCAATTTTATAAATCTCCGTTCCGTTCCACCGTACTTTTCCTCTTCTAGTTTTGTTTAATCCTGCCAAGATGGTTAAAAGTGTTGATTTTCCAGTACCATTTTTCCCAACAAGCGCAGTCCACTTCCCTTGCTCAATCGATAACGTTAAATCTTTTAAAATAAAAGGGCTATTTTTTTCATATTGAAAGGATATATGTTTTACTTGTAAAATCACTTCTTTTTTTTCTGCCCGTGATATAACTGGCACTTCATGTTCGATAGATAACTCAGAATGAATTTGTGTTTGTGCTTCCCTTACCGTAAAGGGTATTTGCTCTACATTCCATTCTAAAAACAATCTTGGAATTTGAGGGATAAACGGTCGAAATTCTTCTACTGTCCACATTTTCGATATAACCTGTTGCGGGATTCCATCATAAATAATTTCCCCAGCATTCATAAACACAACTCGAGTTGCTAGTGGCATTACTTCGTCTAAACGATGTTCACTCATGATAATTGTAATCCCGAGTTCTTCGTTAATTCGTTTCAATAACCCTAAAAAATCTTTTGCTGCAATTGGATCAAGCTGTGCTGTCGGTTCATCAAGGAGTAATAATTTGGGCTGTAAAACAAGAACTGCCGCTAAATTAACAAGTTGTTTTTGTCCCCCCGATAACGTGTGAACAGACTGGTGTAACAAATCTTGAAACCCTAAAAAACTAATTAATTCAGCGATTCTCTTTTGAATTATACTTGTCTCTAAACCAACATTTTCAAGAGAAAATGCCAATTCTTGAATTACCGTATCCATAACAAGTTGATTTTCAGGATTTTGAAATACCATTCCCACTTCTTGTGCTGACAATAAGTCTGGCATCTCCAGTAAAGAAGTTCCATTATAATACATATTGCCTGTGCACTTTCCAATTGGGAGTAACTCTTTCTTAAAATGTTTCAAAAGTGTTGTCTTACCACATCCTGAGCGGCCAGCAAGCACAATAAACTCACCTTGAGAGACCCTCAAGGAAACGCCCGTTAATGCTTGTACTTTTTCATCAGCATACGTAAATGCTAAATTTTTTATTTCTGCATGCGCCACCATAACCATTCCCCCCCTTCCATTATGATTGGTAAACTAATAAACAGTATAAATAACACGAATAATATTCCATCATATTGCTGAAATACAAGCGATTCCACTCTTGGATAGATTAATAGTTTGCCAGCACCGTAAAAATTGAACACAAAACAGCTTAGTAATAAAATTGCTAAACACGCAAGTATGTACCAATCTTGCCTTTCCATTCGATATCGAATGTACGTACTACGCTTCGTCACTCCAAATCCACGCGCTTGCATGGAATCTGCCGTTTGTAATGCATCTTCTAAAGAACAAACAAGCAACACCTGCAAGAGTTTCATTCCATTTTTGATTCTCCCTATGAATGAGCCTGAATCTAATTGCACTCCTTTTGTCTTTTGAACAAGTGTAATTTGTCTTAAACGCCGGATAAATAAAGGAACGAAACGCACTGTGATCATTGTTAGTAACGCAACTTTCGGTGAAATCCGTGAAAATAAATACAAAAATTTATGACTTGAAATCACATCATTATAGGAAGTAAATGTGAACATAATAGCAAGTAACAATAATCCCATTATGAATCCATACATGCACGCTTCTAATGTAATTCGATTATCCCCTAAACGAAACAATGTAGTCGCTCCCCTATGCGTTAGCAAAGGATTTAACACAATCACCATTACAAAGAAAAGAAACGTACTTGGTAACATTGTTCTTATTTTCTCGCCATTTCCTTGCATGATGTTTAACAGTACAATCATAATAATCGCACCCATTAAAAAAAGAGGGTGAAGACACATCATACATAGTATCATCACCCCAATATAATAAAAAAAATTCACAAAAGGATGTAAAGAAGAAAAGATAATTTTCATAACCTTTACCTAAAGCCCTTTCCTAATTTAACACATATACCCATTCGATATTATCTCCTGGCTTGACTTTATATGCACCTGCACTTCGGTTTGGAAAAGTACCATTTACACGATACTTCCATCCACTTTTTGGTCCTTTGTCAAATTCATATAAATCATTTATCCCTTTTATATATTTACTGTTTCCAGATCCAGTTGAATCAATATCTAGCCCTGTATTGTTTAACACATCAAAAACTGTAGTTCCTTCTTGCATATCTACTTTTTTCGCACCTAATAAATACCCTTGATCACCACGTACAGAAATGGTAACTTGCTGAGCTTGTGGTTTTGGTACTGGTTTTGGTACTGGCTTTGGTTCGGGTTGAGGTTGTGGCTTTGGGACTATTTTAGGTTCTGGATCTTTCGACTGTTCCTGCTTTGGTGTTTCTTTTGGCTGATTAACTACTTTAGCCTCTTCTTTTACTTCTGGTGCTTTCTTTTGTTCAGCGTTTTCTTGCTGCGCTTTTGTTTGTTCTTGTTGTTTTTGCTGAGCAACTGGTTCTTGCTCTTTTTTCTCTTCTTTCTTTATTTCAGGTTGTTCTTGCGATTTTTGTTCCTGATTGTCCTTTTGTAGCTCTTCTTGTTGTTTATTCTCTACTGATTCTTGCTGTTCTTCCGGTTTACTTTCTTCCTTTTTCTCTTCTTGTTTCAGTTCTTCTTTTTGTTCTGTTTTTGAAATTGCTTTTTGTTCAGGTTTTGATTCATTTTGACTACATCCAACAAGCAATCCAAATGAAAGGACAACTGAGAGTAACCATTTCATCATACTCATGTTTTTCTCACCTTTCCTAATAAAATTAGGAGCAAATCATTGCTCCTAATTTTTGTTAAGCTGCTCTTCGTCTCCATAAAACATATGCTGAAGCGATACATAATACGCCCATTCCTACTGGCATAGCAGTATCCCAAGCAGATGCTCCTGTTTTTGGTAACTGACGATTTTTCGCAGTTTTTTCATTATTTACTGTGTTATCTTTCGTAACAACACGAGAGTTCTCATCGTTTGTTTGTTTCTCTTGTTTTTGAATCACTTCTTGCTTTTCAATCCCATTGCTCTCATCCACTACAGGTTCCTTCGGCTCTTCAACTGAGTTTATATCATCTTCAGTTGATGAATTTGTCCAATCATATATAGAACCTTTACCATTTACAAATGCCTTATATTGAACAAGTGCTAAAAGTGCTTGTTCAGTAGCCATACTGCTACCCTCTTCGTCGCTTGGCAACCATTTAAATTCACCATTTGCAAGTTGGTATGATATTAAATTTTGAACTGCGTTTACATTATTTTTAGTAAATGTTTCACTAGTTGGATCAATCCCTGTAATAGCAAGTCCAATAATTGCTTGTGCAACACTATTTGAATTTTCTTGACCATCAGCTTCAAATCCACCAGTGTTCAATTGTTTACTTGACAAATATTGCACTGCTTTTTTTACAGCTTGTTTTACCTCTGGTTGTTTCTGATATGGTGCTAATGCTGATAAAACCATACCTGTTACATCAATATTACTAGCCTCTTCCTTACTACTTTCCACATTGTATGTCCAACCACCGTCTGTATGTTGTGCATTTAAAATCTCTTTTACTAAAGCCGCACGGTTCCACTTTGCTCCAGCTGGTACTTCGTATTTTTTTGTATCAAGTGCAAGTAAAGCAAATGTATAACCAGTAACAGAATTTAGTTTTTCAGATTGATATAGTTTTTGAACTAAATTCTTTCCTGCAACATTTGTTGGATTTCCATTTACCGCTAATACCGCTAAAACAGTTCTTGCTATATCTGTAGCGCTAAATCGTTCCACACGTTTTTCTACTTTTTGTGTTAAAGATTGTAAATAACTAATTTTTGTTCCTACTGGAATATTTTTCCCTGAATGTGCTAGTGCAATTGCTACCCAATCACTATCGATTCCATCTTCCATCATTTTTTTTGATGTTTTCGCAATCGCTTGATCTAATTGCTTTATTAGTAATTCATTTTTGATTGGTTCTTTCAACTCATTAGGCTTTTGTTCTTGTGGCTTCTGAACTTCAGGTTTTTGTCCATCCGGCTTTTGTTCTCCTGGTTTTTGTTCCTCAGGTTTTTGTCCATCTGGCTTTTGTTCTTCTGGTTTTTGTCCATCTGGCTTTTGCTCTTCTGGTTTTTGCTCTTCTGGTTTTTGTTCTTCAGGCTTTTGACCATCCGGCTTTTGCTCTTCTGGTTTTGTAGTACCTGGATCTTTTTCACAAGTTCCAATCTTATCGAGTACTTGTTGCAACTTTTCTGTGCTCATATTGTCCCAATTTACAACAAAACGAAATGCAACAACATCTCCAGATTCTAATTTATAACTATCTGCCCCTACCATGGCAGCTTGATCATTCACATCATATGCCCATCCGCTTGTAGCACTTATATCACCAGCCATTAAACCGTCAATACCTTTAACATACATACCATACTTCGTATTCTCAGCTGTTACTTTAGTCCCCATAACTTTTTGTAACAAACTATAGGCTGTTTCTCCATCTTCAATTGGCACTTCTTTCGGACATAAAATAACTCCTTTTTGCGATTCTCCAATGATCGCAAGTGTTGCTGTTTTCCCTTCAGCAAACGTAATATGTACAGTATTTGTAAATGAAACAAATACTAATGCCACTGCCATTATCAACGTAAGCAGCCATTTTTTTATCATTGCCATCCTTGGTTATTCCTCCCTTTGCTTACATATACATAAAAAAAGGCCCTTCAAGGGCGTGCAATAGCACTCTACCGTGAGTGCTAAACAAAATGCACAACACCTCCTCCTATCCGCATAGGTAGCGGTTGTATTTGTATAGGAAAGAGCATGTAGCTTATGAATGTATCATTGTGATAACATTCACTTTTAACGGCGAACCCATTTTATTTCCACCAATTTCCTTTTAAAGTTATCGTATAAACGACATACCTATACATTCATCAAATTATAAATTTCTGTATTATTTTACTATTGACACGAGATTTTGTCTATGTTTTCTCTGATTTATTTTCTAAGAATAATAGCCGGTTACATTAAATTATAAAGCTTCTATTATATAGATACTACAGGTTGCTATGAATCGGTTGTTCACATACAATAATACCATCTTCATCCGCATACACATACTGATTAGGAATCCACTCAATTTCTCCAAATTGCAAAGGAATTTTTGTTTCTCCCTTTCCCTCTTTTCTACTTCTCTTCGGCATTGTACCTAATGCTAAAATACCAATGTTAATATTTCGTAGTTCCTTAGAATCACGAACACATCCATATACAATAATCCCTGCTATATTTCGTTCCTTTGCAATGTTTGCCAAATTATCTCCAAGTAATGCACAGTTCGTAGAAGCACCTCCATCAACTACTAACACAGTCCCCTCTGGTAAAGTTTGTAGCGCTTCCTTTACTAATACATTATCATCTTTCACTTTAACCGTTGCAATCTTCCCATGAAATTGCTCTTTCTTTCCATATGATTGAAAAATAGGCTTACATACTTGTACGTCTCCTTCAAAGGCATCACAAAGATCTGTCGTTCTCCACATCTTTCTCCCTCTTTTCTTTTTCCTTTACGTTACATATTCTTGTCGTTTTATTTTTCACCTGTCTTATATTGCGAAATTTTGTATACTAATAAGAAGAAATACATATAAAGAACAATCGGAAGACCTCTCATTCAGAAACTTCATATTAACTTCAGTTACATGATCAGAAATCTTCTATACTTTCACTTTCTCTCCCTCCTGTATAATATTTCAAATTCCGTACATACTGTATAAAGGCTGGTGAACAGCTTTAATCAAATTTTGTAGTACCTACAATCTTTTCTCCCTTTCCCTGGGGCTGAGCAGTTAGCTTTTGCTAGCTGCTCTTTTGTTTTTATAATGAAGCTTTTGTTAAAAAGCTAGTTAACCTCTTTTTACTTTTTAATCATCAACACTGAAATTAGATAACTATTATGTAGTCATGAGTGAATATGACAACCTTTCCTTGTAATATTCTTTTGTAAAAGGATAAGGGTGTGACAATGTTGAATAGAAAAAACGATCAAATTGTTATTCACATAATAAAAGGCTCAACTATAAAAAAGTTTTTAATCTTAGATTTAGTTACTGGAACAGGAATTTACTATATAATTAAATTTATTTCTTCAAGTATATTAATTGCACTTATTGGCAGTATCGTAGGAACCGAAGGCATTAAAAAGATACCGAAATTCCAAAATAATACGAATTAAATTTCAGTACCTAGCCCCACTACCTTCACTCCATTAAGAAGAGCAAGCCTTCTCAATAAAGTGAGACTTTAATCAGTGGGGGTTTTCTTCATCCCCCACTGATTATTAGCCCTCACCAATCGGGCTTTTACGGACAGTTGATCCCCCACCTATCTTCCTCGTTTCTCTCTGAATCTTGAGGTGGGGGTCTTACTGCCCGTTAATGCGGGATAAAATAATAAAAAGAGCCAAATGGCTCTTTTTATTACATTCCAGTACATGGATCTATTATATCTCCAACTCAATCATTGGAATTAATAATATACTACTCAACTACAATATCGTGTAGTTCAAAGCGAATTATTTTTTTAAATTCATCTAGTCCTAGTTCAACTTGATACCCTATCTTCCCGGCACTAAAGATCATTGTATCCAACTCCGTAGCACTATTATCAATGACCGTAGGGAAATATTTTTTCATCCCTATCGGTGAACAGCCACCATGAATATAGCCGGTGAGCGAGAGTAAATCTTTAGATTTCAGCATACTTATTGATTTTTCACGAACGCTAGAAGCTGCTTTTTTCAAATCTAATTCTTTATTTACAGGTACAACAAAAACATAGTGCTGCCCTGATTTCCCCATGGTGACTAGTGTTTTAAATACTTGATTAGGAGATTGTCCTAATACCAAAGCAACATCTATTCCACTAATCGCATCAGTATCCACATAGCTATAATGTTTATAATTGATTTTTTTCTTATCTAATAACCGCATTACATTCGTTTTGTATTCCATTGTGCTAAAATCCTCCTGCAACAAATTTATATGTATTATTTAATATATGAATTGAGATAAAGACGTTGGAAATATAATTTCAAATACATAAGTATTGTAGCTTACTTTGCTATTTTTTAACAAGTGATGACAAGCATATTCTATCACTCAAACTGTTTATATACAGTAGGATTAATTCATCCATTAATCTTGTTTTTATTTTCAAAAAACATTGATATTTCAAAAAACATTTGTTATACTTTTGAAAAAACTTAAGGAGAGATTGAATATGTTTAATTCTAATACTTCTTTCCAACTTCATCATCATACATAATGCCGTGTATCCGAAGAATTTTTTCTTCGTGGGTACAGGGCTTTTCCTGTTACCCACGAAGCATTCATAAAGCTATGTGGGTATTTTTATACCTGCATAGCTTTTTTTAATTTAAAAAAGGAGTGATTCAAATGGATGTAAGAAATGTAAAAGGAACAAAAGATTATTTACCCGCGGAACAGTTGTTACGAAATAGAATTAAACGTGCTTGTGAAGAGACTTTTGAACGATATGGTTGTAAACCGCTTGAAACACCTACATTAAATATGTATGAACTTATGGCCTATAAATATGGAGGCGGTGCTGAAATTTTAAAAGAAATGTACACACTACGTGATCAAGGAAATCGTGAAATCGCTCTTCGGTATGATTTAACGATTCCATTTGCAAAAGTAATAGCAATGAACCCGGATATCAGGCTGCCTTTTAAACGCTATGAAATTGGAAAGGTCTTTCGTGATGGACCAATAAAACAAGGAAGGTTTCGTGAATTTATTCAATGCGACGTTGATATAGTCGGCGTAGAATCTGTTATTGCTGAAGCTGAATTGATGGCCATGGCATTTGATCTTTTCAAAACTTTAAACTTAGATGTTACAATTCAATATAATAATCGGAAGTTATTAACAGGTATTCTTAAATCAGTTGAAATTCAAGATGAACAAACAAACGATGTTATTTTATCATTAGATAAACTTGAAAAAATCGGAATTGATGGTGTACGGAAGGATTTACAAAGCCGTGGAATAGTAAATGACACTATAGAGGTTGTTTGTCATACGGTTGAATCTTGTATGACATTAGAACTTAATGAGTTTAAACAAATTTTCTCAAATTCACTTGTTACGGATGGAATCAACGAACTACAACAATTACAGCAATACTTACTCGCTCTTGGCGTCCAAAACAATACGATTTTCAATCCATTCCTAGCAAGAGGACTTACAATGTATACAGGCACAGTTTATGAAATTTTTTTAACAGATGGAAGCATTACTTCAAGTATTGGTAGTGGCGGACGTTATGATAATATAATTGGAGCCTTTCGTAACGACAATACATCCTATCCAACAGTAGGGATTTCCTTTGGCTTGGATGTTATTTATACAGCTCTTACGCAAAAAGAAACGGAATCTACTTGTGCTGATATTTTCATTATTCCTATTAACACCGAAGTGGAATGTTTACGAATTACACAACTTTTGCGTTCTAAAAGTACTTTCAAAGTTGAGCTGGAACTTGCTGGACGTAAATTAAAACGGTCCCTTAATTACGCAAATAAAGAGAATATTCCTTACGTGCTTATTATTGGTGAAAATGAGATACAAACAGAAACAATTATTTTACGAAATATGGTAAGAAGCACTGAACAAACCATTCCCCTCTCTTGTATTGAAGACGGAACTTTAAGTAAGTACTTATAAGAGATCATCTACCTATTAGGTGATTTGCGAAAAAAAATAATAAAACCCACGAAGAAAATAGCATTTCTCCATGGGTTTTTATTTGTTTAAAAGTGGATTTTTTGTCCCCCTATTCTCTATTATATTTCTATATCGCACTAAATTTACATACTATTATCATTTCATCCCTCGTTCATAAATCGTAATTCTACTGCTTACAAAGACAGTCACATTACCCCCACACTCTACCAATAAAACTAATTCCCCAAAGAAGATAGGCACATTACGTTACTATATACATCGTAAATTCTAAACTAGTAAGTTTTCTTTTTTTGTCTCTCTTTTCGTAAATACATGTAAAAACAAAGTGTTGATAAAAGTAATAATAATTGAGAGGATTGGTTTATTTGTTCTAATACCGTGATATCAACTCAGCTCCTTTCATTACATTACTTAACATATTTTAAAAATAGGCGTAAAGAATTATATTACATTGCTACTTTTAAAGCCTCTTCTAGTGCTGTAATTGCTCCACCTAAGCATGTTAAAACTTCTGTTGGGATTGCCATAATCATTTCTTTATTTTTAATATTAAAATATTATGAATTTTTATACTCTCGTTATAGTAAGAGTTTACAAACATATCCATTCATCTCGATATACAATATTCCATAAAACATTGGTTGTTTATTTTATTATAATACTCAAGGGAAGTGCAACATAATAATTTATCAGATGAGGAGAGAATGATCATATGTATCCAAAATTTATTGACAAAATAGCGTTTTCGAAGGCGCATAAAGAGTTATTAATTAAACTGTATAATAAAGAAATTTCAAGAAGCGAGTATAATCAATTGGTAGATACTTTTTACCGTCCACAACAAAAGTAAATATGAAGTAAGTGTTTATGGTTTTATGTCTTTTATAGCAACGAAGTTCATTCTTATCATTTTTGGAGCAACCTATTCTGTTAGGTTGATGGGTATGGGGATTTTAACGAAATTATTTTTCTTTAGGAATTACGAATCTCTTAATTAGATAGCACCAAGTACCGCGCGAAAAAAGCCGTTCACCATAAGCTATGGTGAAGTGACCCCATAAAGTTAGACAGATTATTTCATTAGGCAACCTTTTGGGCATGGGTCCGGTATTGTACCGGGCTCATGCCTTTTAGTTTTGCCTTAATTCTTTTATGATTATAGTACTCTATATATTTTGCTAGTTCTTGCTTAAAATGTTCTATACTCTTAAATTCTTTTCGATACAGAAATTCTGACTTCATGATGCCAAAGAAGTTTTCAATCACTGCGTTATCGTAACAGTTTCCTTTACGAGACATGCTTTGTGTAATGCCACGTTTAGTAAGAGAATGACGGTATTGCTTCATTTGATAGTGCCATCCTTGATCGGAATGAATCAGAAGTGTATCTTTGTCTATTAAACGTTCAAAAGATTGGTCTAACATTGTTGAAACAAGGGAGTAGGTTGGTCTTGAAGCAATTGTGTATGTGATAATTTCACCATTAAATAAATCCAACATCGGTGATAGATATAACTTCTCTCCAAACAATTTAAACTCCGTAATGTCCGTAACCCATTTTTCATTTGGTTTTTCCGCTTGGAAATTGCGATTTAAAATATTCGGTGCAATATTTCCAACTTTCCCTTTATAAGAACGATATTTTTTCATACGAACGAGACACTTCAAGCCTAATTCTTTCATAATTCGATACACTTTTTTATGATTTACTTTGTGTCCGCGGTTCGTCAGTTCATCACGAATACGACGATAACCATAAAGCCCCTCATGTTCGTCATAAATGGTTCGAATCAATCCTTTTAGTTCTACATCTGAATCAGGAAGATCGAATCTTTTAACCCAATAATAATACGTACTGCGCGGAATACCTGCGAGCTGAAGTAGCACCTTCACTGAAAATTCATGCCTTAGTTCATAGACTACTTGGGCTTTGTCTTGTTTCGTGATTTCTCCTTGTTTTGAACTAAGGCATTTAACTTTTTTAAATACGCATTTTCCATACGTAAACGCTCATTTTCCGCTTGTAGTGCCTCTATTGAACCTTCAACTATTCCGTGATCTTTAGTCGTGTTAAGTTTTTTATTTTTCATGGATTGATGCCCCTTTTTCTTTGATTGTAGGGCATCCAATCCTCCTGCTTCATAAGCCACTTTCCATTTCCGAAGTGTTTCATAAGATGGAATATTGAAAATCGCCGCTGTTTCCCTGATAGATGTCCCTTTTTCATTCATATAATTGAGTACATTCAGTTTAAACGGCACAGAGTAAGATGTATAGCGTTTTTCAAAAGCATTTTTACCCGAAAATTCATATTGTTTAATCCACTGGTGAAGTATACTGGGGTGAACCCCTATAGATTTAGCAATTGTTTTTCCACCTTCATTGCCACTTAAATACCGTCTCACTGCTCGTATTTTTTCTTTTGAAGAAAATTTAGACATAAAAAACTGCCCTCCAATTGTTAGACTGTGTCTAACAATTGGGGGGCAGTTCACCTGTACGCTAAGGACTCGACTTTTTTAGATTGATTTATTCGACTAAAACTCCCGATAATACAATAAGATTCATCATATAATTAATTATTGTTTATCAAAAGAAATTAAATAATTTCCTTACATGCCCAAGCGTCTATCTCTACTTTAAATACAGGAGCTGCTAATGCCACCACATAAATCATAGTAGTACAAGGAAGATGTTCACCTAGAAAATCTCCAATAATTTTTCTTCTCTTATCTGCATTAAAATCACCTACTAAATAAAATACCATCTTCGTTAAATCTTCTACGTTCATATTAGCAGCCACAAGATTTCTTCTAATATTATCTAGAGCTAATTGTAACTGTTCCAATGGATCCTCTGGAACCATTCCATCTATTTCCATGCCTAATTGACCTGATAATGTGAGCCATTTATTAGGACCTGTTACTTCTATTTGATGGACATATGGTGCTACTGGTTTATGCACTGTTTCTGGATTTCGGGATTTCTTCAACTAGAATCATTCCTTTACTGAAATTTTATAATAATCTAAATTATTATAACAGTTTTCTGAGTATGGTGTTAACCCGCCTTGTTAGTTGAATTATATTTCTTCATAATCTTTTTTTGTAATATATTTATCCAATTAAGTTTCTCTAAAAGTACCGAAAACGACGGTATTTGAGACAAATGAAATTGAACCTAGAATATGCTAAAAATAACTTTAAATATGTCTCAAAACTCATCTCTAAATCAAAGTCTCAATTGAAATAGGCAATATTGAGTTTTGAGAATCCCTTAGCGTATAAAAAGGTTAAAATGTGCGTGCTACCCCAATATAAAAGTAAACCGCCTTTTTGGGCGTTTTTTCTTTACTTAAAATAGCATGTTGACTCTCCAATTAGATGAGTATGATATATTTAAAAAAACGCCGATATACTTGCGACCAAGTAAAAAAGCGCCCTGTAAACAGGGCGCTTCGGACATATATTAGGCTTTAATTAATGACTAATATTAGCACTTGGATATAATGTTGTTCCTCCAATTGAAACTTTCATTTCATTTGTTAATGGAACATTTTGTTCATTAATAATTGTTCTCCACCATTCCCATGCAAGACCTGTACATTCTCTTGCTACGACTTTTACATTTTTTGAATTCGGTGGAAGTGGTATGACTGTATTGAAATGAGCAGTTCTGTCTCTGCCGTTTCCTTCCCAAGTTTTATGGGTTAGTACTTCTTTTCCATTTTGATCATAAGAGAATTCATCCCAAGATACATCAAATTGAGCAACATATCCACCAGTATGATCAAGCGTCATTTTAGCACTAGAATATTCTGTAGTTGTAGTCTCAATATAATCTGTATTGTTATGAACAGCAGCAGTTGCGTTATCTTTTAAGAAAGTGCTTGTATATGAAATTGGGTATGCTGGATTTTTAGAACTTAATTCTGCATTATCTTTAATGATATTTCGGATTTCATTAAAATCTTTTGTAACAACCTTGTTATGCTCTTTTGCATCTCCGCCTAATACTACAGCGGTAAAGGTACTGTCTTCAAAAATATCTTTGTACTGTCCACTCGCTTCAACGCCTTGACCCTTAATTAAGGCTTTAAAAGCAGTTTGTACATCTTTGCTCTTAGATGATGTTTCTAATTTCACATAAACTGTTCTACCATAAGCTACATTTGACACCATAACAGGCGGAGCCGCATTACTTACCCCTTTACGAGTTAACTCATCAAAAGTAACACTATTATCAAAAAGATCTGATGGATTGTTAGGTAGTTCTGCACTTACGGTATAAAAGATTTGCTTATATGCCGCAACCATTACTTTTTTCTCTCCATTTGCAACAGCATTAAAGTCAATATTCAGTGAATTGTCAAGGTATTTAGCGTTAACATTAAGAGCACTTGCTATTTGAGATTTACTATACACCATAGATTCTGTATACTGCATTCTTGCAGGTAACGTATGTGTTTTTGAATACTTTTCATTCCAAGTAGATACTAATTCATCTACTGCTCCAGACACATTACCATATGTAGGATTTTGGACAGTAATTGTATTGTCTTTTCTCATGCCAGGTAAGTCTATACTAATATTCAAAGGTTTTCTCTTAGCCACTAATAAACTAGGTTGATTATCCGCAAAAGATTTATTTGCAAGTTGTACTGCTCCTGGATAAGTACGATTAGCCACAGAATCAATAATCGAAATATCCACTGGTGAAGTTGTAAGTGATTTTTTCTCACGTTCAACTACTACAAATTTACCATTTGAATTTGTACTTTCTTTCGGAACAAAACTCTCTACTTTATCACCATTTACTGCTAAAACCTCTTGATTATTATACTTAAGATTTGCTATACCAGTATCAATGTTAATAGCTTTTTTTGTTGCATCAGCTGAATTACTTTTAGGTGTTTCAGCGAAAGAAATAGAAGAATAATTAAAAGTGCATAAGCCAATTGATAAACATGCTAGTAATTTTATTCCTTTATTATTTTTCTGGATTTTCAAAAAACCAATCCCTTCCTTTTTTTTCGTATGATTCATGTTATCTCTTCCTTTCTTTCATCATTTCTATAAAATCACTTTTGCTATATTTATCTTAGTTTAAGTATCTTTCAATACACTTTCATAAATGTTACAAAAGTCTTTCATTAATTTTATTTATAAATGCAATAATTTTGTGATTATAGACTGTTTTCGAGACTTATTATCACATTATTAAGGTAATACAATAAAAATAATGTTACTCATAACTTTACCGAACTTATATTAGCGTAATCTTTTCCTTCCTTAGTGGTCATACCAGTTATGTTTTTATTAAATCATTAAACTTCCAATGCGTAAATAGCAGAATTTTTTCGATTATATCAAAAAAATTCAATATTGAGCATTAACGAAAATGAAAATATTATACTACAAAAATTATTGTTTGATTTTATACAAGTAACTATAACAGTTGCAACTTGATATATAAGGTTAAAAAATAACTATTTTAATCCACAAAAAATAGTTAATATAAATTAAATATTATTAATATAATTTAATCACACTCTGCATATCGATTCCCTTTATTTAGATATGCGAAATTGCATCAAGATATAGGTTTAAATATGACGCGCTCTTATAAATAACTAGGTTCTGTTGCAAAGTTTCTTAATAGATAAAAAATTGGGCTGATTACAGATGGATTTTATACAATTCTAAGTAATTGCTGTAATTCATTGTATGTTGAAAAAACGCAGTTTGGTTGCAAACTGCGTTTTCGTTTATGTATGGCATGAATCGTTTCGATTCCTTTCAAGGTACGTGAAGCATGGCGAAGACTTTGAAATCCTGCGGATTTGGCAAAACGTCGCTTTACATGTCTATGGTCTTGTTCTATGAGATTATTCAAATGCTTGATTGTGCAATGAGTTGTATGTTTATAAAAGCCTTGTTCCCTTAATTTGTTAAACGTACAAAGTAATGCTGGAGCTTTGTCTGTTGTTAGAACCGTTGGTTCTCCAAACTTTTTCACTAATCTTTTCATAAAGCCATATGCGGCCTGATGATCTCGCTTTTTACGCAGTTGAATATCTAATGTGTAACCCTCTTTATCAATCGCACGATATAGGTAACGCCATTCCCCTTTGACTTTTACAAAAGTCTCATCCAATTTCCAAGACAATTGTACGTTTTTATTTTTCTTCTTCCAAATTTGGTAGATCAAGTTGCCATATTCATGAACCCAGCGCATGATGGTTGTCGGATGAACCGAAACACCACGTTCCTTCAGGATTTCAGATACAACGCGATAGCTTAAAGAAAAACGACAATAGTAGCCGACGGCTACTAAAATAATGTCTTGTTTGAATTGTTTTCCTTTAAAATATCCCATCTGTCATTCTCCTCGTCTCATTTTTCTAGAATATAGCTTAGTTTAAAAAACTTTGCAACAGAACCGTATACTCATTTTTAAGGGTAAAAAGTTCTTTAAGATTGTTTTAATGTATTTGAACGAAAGTTCATTTTGTTTCTGTTCATAAGTTGATGGGCATGCTGCTGAACCCCTATCATAAGAGTTCTCTTTTTGATTCTAAAAATTCACACAATATTCAAATGTCATCCCTAAAAATGTTAATATCTGTTATATAATAAAAATGTCCTAGTAGTCTTAAGAAATAGTGATCCCTAGTTTTTCTGATAAGATAGTTTGTTTTGCCCTTCAGTTTACATTATCTTAAAAAGAACTTGTATTTTTTTACAAGTTCTTTTTGTTTCACTACAAAAATAAAAGTATACATTTTAAATCTATTAATAATGATATACAAAATTATGGATATTATAGCCGTTTTTCCCTATACTTAACTATAAAGGAGTGAACATGAATGAAATTTAAGATTAAACAAAATCCTATTCATATGATGATATTTCTATTAACTATTTTCATTTTTATTGCTATGCTTTTCATACAAGGCACTAATAATATTTACCTAAGTTGTATGATTTTGTTAAACATAATCAATTTTTTATTTATTTACAGATCCACTTATAAAATTACTGACAAATCATTAATTATCAAATATTATTTTACAAATACTGAAATACCTTTTGAAGATATCCAGCATATCAAATACCATGGAAAATCATTGAACTCAAAAAATTGGTCAAGACAACGATTAGAAATTATGTATGGATTATTTAATAATTTAACAGTATGTGTACCAAAAAAAGAAGAAGAATTCATTAATTTATTAACAAATAAATGCCCTAACATAAAAATAATAGACAAACCCATTAATCAATAAAAATAATGGCTTGTCTATTATTTTTATATTAAATCTAGAAAATCATGAATGTAAACTTTTTAATATTTGTTTACTTTCACTTCAAAGCGTAACACCACACATCCATCAACTTAATATTTTGAAGTACCCCCAAAAAAAAATTTCATCTCACCACAGTTATCTATAAAAATTCAGTTCATTTTTTTGTTTTAGGAAACAATTAATTTCCAATACATGTCTTAATGCGAAAATGTGATATTTCGTGACCTTACCCTCCATATGCAATATTTCATATGATATAAGCTAGTTTTATTGCTATAATGGAATAGGTAAACTCTACAGCATTTTTCGATGTACGGAAAAGCTAATGAAAATGAAAGTTTCAGTAGGTAAAAAGGGAAAAGAATGTTTATCATTCTTTTCCCTCTTTGTCTTTTCGTGCACCTCACAT
Organism: Bacillus sp. FSL K6-0042; assembly: GCF_038006685.1. Lineage (NCBI taxonomy): Bacteria > Bacillati > Bacillota > Bacilli > Caryophanales > Bacillaceae > Bacillus > Bacillus sp. FSL K6-0042. Next base: position 197,058 of record NZ_JBBOVS010000001.1, on the reverse strand, counting down.
ATCTATCGTAAGGGAGTACTTGTATACGATTATTTACTACATTCCTTTTCTTCATATCTCTTTACAACCCGATAAAATGTCGGACTTGTCATATTACATCTTCTCATCGCTTCTAATGCTGAAATGTCACCTTTTTTCCACTCCTCATAAGCAACAATAAATTCATCTGTAATTTTTGTTTTAGGTCTTCCTAAATGTTTTCCTTGTTTTTTGGCTAACTCAATTCCTTCACGTTGACGAGTTTTTATCTTTGTTCGTTCTTCTTCAGCAAGCCAGGACAAAATTTGTAACACAAGATCGGTAATAAAGTTTTCTAAACTAAGCTGCACTTTCGGAAAAGAAAACGAGGAGAATCACAGATGAGATATTTTAAAGGAAAACAATTCAAAAAAGATATTATTTTAGTAGCTGTCGGCTACTACTGCCGTTTTTCTCTAAGCTATCGTGATGTATCTGAAATCTTAAAAGAACGTGGTGTTTCAGTTCATCCTACAACCATCATGCGCTGGGTTCATGAATATGGTAACTTGATCTATCAAATATGGAAGAAGAAAAAGAAGCACGTACACTTATCTTGGAAACTAGATGAAACCTATATAAAAGTCAAAGGAAAATGGTTACGTTGTTATTAATGATAAAGGAGATGTTGTGACAGTTGTTCCTGCAAAGAAAAAACAATAAAAACTATTGTATTCTAGCATTATAACTATAACATTTTGGTGCAGAAAGTAGGTTGGAAAATTGGATATTAAATATGATAAATATGAGTTATTAGAAATATTTGAGAGTGAACCTGAAGATTTTATTATTCCTGGTGCTGCAGTATATAAATATAGTAAAGTGGATGATTTAGGATTTGAGTTAGTAATGATTATGTCAGTCTATGAAAATACTGTTAATTTAAAAATGCTCTATAAAGACAGACGTATATTTGATACTAATATGGAGTCTGTAGAACAAGTCTATTCTTATAATGATACGCTTCATATTCAATGTACAGAAGAAAAAAAGGCAATTGAAGTGAGATTCAAGCCTCACTTTGCAATTAATATTAGAGAATTCTAATCACAAAACCGTAGGACTTATCAATTCCTACGGTTTTTATTATTGAATATTTTTCCAAAGTGGTCCCTCATACCCTGAATCGTTTCCGTACCCCTATTACGATTTATTAGTAATTTTTCCTGTTTCTGTTGATAAATATAAAAACACTGCCTAGCACACTTAATGAAAGAACAAAATATAACAATAAATCAGGTAGAAATTCTGAAGAAACAATATCTATCGATTGAAAAACAATAATGGCAATGATACCTAAATATAGGATGTTGTACAACACATTATTTGTTTTATATTGAATTTCTCTCCCTCTTTCGTCGTTTCCTTCATCACTTGATTGAAATTTTATTACATACATCTGACTGATGAATAATAAAACAAATAAGAAAATTTTTAACCACAACATATGTATCACTCCTCCTGATAATCGAACACGTCAGTTATTGGCTTTTCAAATGCATTTGCGATTTTAATGGCAAGAATTAGAGAAGGGTTATATTTATTCTTTTCAAGAGTAGCGATAGTTTGTCGACTAACACCCACCCTTTTTGCCAGTTCTTCTTGAGTCCAACCTTTTTCTGCTCGACAAACTACAATTTTATTATGTAACAATAGCAACACCTCTTGAAAAGATTGTAATTTATTTCTTACAATTCGTAAAGTATTTTTGACAAAATATTTTTTACAATTAAAAATACGCACAAAAAATATACCTTTATACAAAGGGGCAAAGCTTCGCATCTTTTTTATAAACATCGCAACTTTATTTTAAATCCACAACACCCCTTTTAAGGGGGCCTTTGTTCCATCCGTAAAAGTATACTTTTATAGACATATCAAGTGTTCTTTACGTCTTTGAATACGTAGTAATGAAAAATGAACCAAAAGGTGTACCTTTACGAACGAAAAAAGCTCCTTCCACGATTGGTGAAAGGAGTTGTCATATTTTGAAAGGGTATTTTAATTTTAATATATATGGTAAAAAACTTGTATTGATAAAGTATACCTTTAGGAACAAAATAAAAAGAAGAATCAATATTGATTCTTCTTCTTAAAGTTTTTTATGTTACGATATGGGATATATAGGTGAAATAAGGTTCAATTAACAATTAGAGCATTATTGTTAAATTTATGGATAAAAAAGGGTTACCCAAATGTTTGTTTCACTGACTTTTAGATCGTACCCTTTTACATTTAAAATGTAATTTTGAGCCCTATAATGCGTTTTATTTCAAATTCCTATATTTAGTTGTAGTAAGTTGTTATCCTTCTACGTGAAATATTCTAATTTTGCATTTGGAAAAAACTTCTTCATATAGGCATACAGATAAGTTTTTAGATCCTCTTCTTCTTCTTTTTGGTAAATATATTTTCCAATTCCATATTTCCCCCATTTATATCTTCTTTTCTCTTCATCTAATTCTAATTTTGTCATGGGATAGTTTTTTTCAATCACTCTCTTAGCAGGCTTTGTAAAACGATGTTGAATAAATTCAAACGTGATATCATCCCGTGCATCAAGGGGTAATTCGGCATCAAGACGTTCAAACATATGATAGTATCCATCCTGCCAACCTTCATGAAGATAAATTGGAGCTACAATGAATCCGAGTGGATACCCTGCTCTTGCTACTTTTCCTGCTGCCTCAATCCGTTTAGCTAGGGGAGAGGTACCTGGCTCAAAATTTTTAATAACATAATCAGCATTTACACTAAACCGAAATCTTGTTTTTCCGTTATGTTTTGCATCAAGTAAATGATCAACATGATGAAATTTCGTAACAAATCTTAGTTTTCCATAATCGGACTTTCCGAAATGTTCAATTGCACGCTTAAGGGTATGAGTTAAATGATCAATCCCTACAATATCGGATGTACAGGAGGCTTCAAACCTTGTCAGTTCAGGTGCACGTGTTTCTATATATTTGTCGGCAGCTTCTAGAATTTCGTCGACATTTACATAGGTGCGGATATAAGGCTTACTTCCCATCGTTGTTTGTAGATAGCAATAATGACAATGCCCCATACAGCCTGTTGCGAAGGGAATAGCATACTCTGCTGAAGGCTTTGATGTATCAAACTTTAGTGTTTTTCTAATACCGACGACAAGAGTAGATTTTGCTACACGGTACTTTTGAAAATCGTTTTCTCCTGGAAGATCTCTCACTTGATTATGGGAAGTGGTATATCGAATCTCGACATCCATATTTGCAAATTTTTCTTGAAGCTCTCTTCCTAATGGATAATCTAATGCTTTGGGTTCAAAGTATACAAGCTTGGGTATAAATGGACTATTCATTCTAATATCCCCTCTGAAGCATCTCCATAATAGTAATTGTAGGCTTGGTTTGCCTCTTCTTCTGAAGAATAAACAGCCATCTCATTTGATAGTGGATAATAAGTTTCATAAAGAAATAAAGCTAATTCATTTGGATTCACAGGGTTATTTACAACTGCTGCTGCTTGTATATTTGCAACATCCTGGGTGTGGGGATTTCGGTAAAAAACATAGACAATATCTCCAGCATTATAAGTTTTACTTTCGTTAGAAAATTCCATTTCATCACCTTTTCTTTTTATAAAATCTACAGAAAAAAGTTATTCATTACTAAAATTTTGTCTTTAGTGCGTAAATTTATGTTTTCTTTATTATGGAAAAGTTAAATGTACTAATAATATTTTTTAAAAACTAATCAGTACAAATAGTTTTCTAACAATTTAATAGGACTTCGCATATTGATTCGAATCACTTGCTCCGCCATAGAAGATAGGGTACAAGGTATATTATTTTCTAACCACCAAGAGATAACACCAATATAAGCTGCATAAATATAACTTACTATTATTTCCTAAATCATCTCACATATTTTCTAGAAAGGATGACATACTATGTATGTGCTATTACATTAATAGTTCAATTTATTGTTCATTCAATTGGCAGATAATACATGTGTTTATCTTCCAAATTCTTTTCATAAGCTTTTTATTTTTTAAAACTTTAGTGTTTGGAGGTTATAAAAATGAATTTTCCATATTCTAAAAAAGAAGAGAATAGCAATTCTAAAAACTTAAAATCTAATACTTTACAAACCGGTCTTCAACCAGTGGAGCAAGCAATGAATGGATTGTACGGAATGCCAGAAACTGATATTGAAGACAAAGAACATCAAGAAAACGGAAGCTTGAAGAATACTTAGCATTTCAATATTAATTTTATTTTGAATACATATTTCTTTTCCAATAAAAAATCAAGGGGAATCAAAATTCCCTTGGTTTTTTCAATTGTATTATGTTATGAAGCTTTAGGATTTTGCTCACACAAATGATCTGCATATCAAAGATGAATTGATGTGCTGAGCAAGTCCCTTTAGCATTATGAAGGGACTTTTTTAAGTTTATACATACTTGAGGTTCCGCCACATCAACATCAAGTTAAAAAATTGGTTATTTTGAGAAGTTAGCTCATTTTTTTGTTTTGGGGGTGTTTACTTTTCTTAAGTTGATTGGCATGGGCTGAATCCTTATCATAAGAGTTCTCTTTTTGATTTTAAAAATTCACACAATATTCAAATATCATCCCTAAAAATGTTAATATCTGTTATATAATAAAGGTGTCCTAGTAGTCTTAAGACATAGTGATCCCTAGTTTTTCTGATAAGATAGTTTGTTTTGCCCTTCAGTTTACATTATCTTAAAAAGAACTTGTATTTTTTACAAGTTCTTTTTGTTTCACTACAAAAATGAAAGTAAACTTTGAAATAAAAGTTTACTTTCGGTTTTTAAACATTTATAACTAATTTTGTAATAAATTTCTCAATATAGATATAGCTGCTATATATAGTTTTTATATCAAAAATTTTAAAAAATATAATATTATAAGAATTAAGATGGTTTTTGCCTTTTTTTCTCCTTGTGCTAAAGATAAGATCGTGTTCCCCAATCTTATCTTTTTATTTGTAGATTTTTGATACCAAAAAAGGAATCCTTATAATATAATAAGGATTCTGCAACAGGAAATAACAAAAATGTAAATAATAAAAAGAATTACTTATATTATATTACATATAGTATATAATATTGGGAAATTTCCACATAAATCCAGTATGCATTATGTAGAAATTGTAGAAATGGCTTGTTTATAGACCAATTGTTGCTTGCCATGAACCAGCATAAGGACAGAAAATCTATCTATTGCAATTGAATTCATCTCAAGAAATTAACTGGCGGCCCCTCATACCCAGAATCGTTTCCGTACCACATCCATCAACTTAAGAATTTTATAACGCTCCCCAAAACAAAAAATTGTACATTTTCACCTGGAGATGCCAATTTTCTCGTTTTGGGTATTTGCCTTTCTTAGCTTGATAGCGATGGGGTGCTACCCCTAGTAAGAGTTTCTTATATAAAAATCCCTACAAATGTTGTAGGGATTTATGTCTGAGCAAGTTTGTTACATTCTATTAAATATTAAAAAAAGCTTGTTTTATCCAACTGCATTCATGAGTACAATTCTCCAACCATCCGGATCTTCTATCGTCGTTCCCTTCTCTATCCAATACGGATTTTCCAGCTCAACTTCATGATAGCCCATTTTATTTAACCGATTCGTTATTTTTTCAATTTCATCTTTATTAGGCATATAAAAAACTAGTAAATTATCTTTTGTCGGCGCAGGACATGGACTTCCATTAACATGCCTTGTGAACTCTAAATGATACTCTTCATCAGGTAATCCAAACATGACCCCGTCGTATCCTTCATGATTTTGAAACTCCCCTATACGGTTTAAACCCAATCCTGTTTCATAAAAACCTATAACTTCTTCAAATTTATCTGTTGGTCTTGCAAATCTAAACTGAACCCAATTCTTCATGCAATTCCCTCCTTTTAAATTTAAAAAGCCTTACAATAGCTATTATATGTTAGAGATATCCAGATTAAAATCCATCATTCAGGGGAGAGCTATTTAAGATGAAAGACGTATAAATTAATAAACAGTAGGACTTTGGTATGAATTTTATTGGAATTTGATTATATGAATATGGACTTAAAGGTATAGATTAACTCGCTACAATTTTCTTTTTTTGATGTGGTGCCCCATACCCATCAAAAAAAGAAAAATAAACGCCTCCCAAACGAGAAAATGAGCTGACTTTTTAAAGTAACTACCTGCAGAGAAAGAAAATTTTCATTTAGGGGGTATATTAAAACCTTAGCTTTATGGCGATGTGACGGCACCTCATATAGTCGTTTGACAACTTTACATATTTAAATAATTTTCGTTAGCGGAAGTTATTTAAGATTCTAACTTTTTCTTTCTTGTATGTAATTCAGTAATATATCTCGCTCTTTTTCAAATAGCATTTTAAGTTTACATAATATAATTATGGTTTATTATATTGTTTATCTAAATAGCACGTTCGCTCTTCACTTGTTAAAAACTGAAACCATCTCTGCCTAAACTTAATTCGCGCTGCATCTGCGTATACATGTGCTTCTATTCTCAAAGCTTCCGGAATTGGTCTTGGTTGTTGACTTTCTACTACCACTTAATCTTCTTGAAGAACTTTCAAACTATACCGGCTAAAATATGTAGGAACGGAATTTTTCCCGCAAAATTTCTACCTGCTAATCCAAAATTTATTGTTTCTTCTTCATCGTATGTACATTTATAGTGTGAAAATTCAAACTTTAATAGACACAAATAAAAGAAGAAACCTATATTGTTTCTCCTTTTCCATAAAATATTCTATTTTATAACCAAATTATATTATGAGAGTTTGTTTAATAGTTGATTCAAATCTTGCTTTGTTTTCGTCGCTAATGATTTTATTCGTTTCACATCTATTTTTTCTTTTTCAGCTGCAACAATTAAAGGATACATGCTTTGTCCAATTGTTTTATAATCAGTTGGATGAGTCGCTTCTAACTCTTTTTCGATTACATCCCATTTTTCATTTATTTGCTTCCCTAGTTTATTCACTGTATCTAACTTAGGGTTTGCAGCTAATTGTTTATCCAAACTGTCAATAAGTTGCGCAACTGCTTTCACATTCGTTTTCACAGCCACGCCTTTATTTGTATCCTTATTTGTATCTTTCGTTGCAGTTTTTCCATTAGTAGCCTGGTCTGTTGTTTTTGTACTTGTTTCTTTTTCTTTCGTTTTCTCATTTGTTGTTTTCGCACTACTCTCAGTTCCAGATGATTCTTTGGAATTCTTTTGATCTTTCTCTGTTTTTTCGTTAGTAGATGTGTTTGTTTCTTTCTCATCGTTTTTCATTGTAGATGTTTCATCAGCATTCGTTGTTTTCGCTTCTTCCTGCGCGTTCGTTTGTTCCTTTTTCACTTGATCTTTTTCTGTGGAGGTATTACAAGCTGTAATGGAGAGCATTGTACCAATTGCTAGTGATGCAATTGTTATTTTTTTCATTTTCATAAAAAGCCTCCTATATTTACATTTTTATCCTCCCCTTTACGATTCTATTTATCCATAAAAATCCCTTTTTGTTCTAACCATCATCTTTCCGACAGGAATCTTCATATTTATACGACACTTAACTATGAATCTAATTTTAAAATCCGCGTTTTTTCTACTCTATATAACATGCTTTATACGATACTTTCTCCAATAAAAATCGGAGGATGTATTGACCTATAAAGAACCACAAAAAATAACCCATATATTTACAATTGTGTTTTCACTATCAGAAGTCCCCATTTTCTGACAATACATTTATTTTACACAGAAAATAAATTCATAAAATATTTCTCACTTCGTATTATTTCTCAATATTTTTGTTTACATAATATAATTATAGATTATTAATAAAATCCACCATTCGAATGAATGACCTGTCCTGTTATCCATTTTGCTTCTTCACTTACTAAAAACGGTATTAAACGTGCTACATCCACCGACTCTCCTATTCTTCCAGCAGGAAATCTGGTTACTAAATGTTGTTGCATTTCTTCTGTCATCCACCCTGTATTGGTTGGTCCTGGATCAACAGCGTTTACAGTAATCCCCTTCTTCATTGCAACTGGTGCTACTGAAGTAGTAAAAGCTTCAATCGCTCCTTTCGTTGCTATATAAGCAAGTTCATTCGGCATTGGTCCAAGCGATTGTCCAGAGGTAAGATTGACAATACTTCCACTCGTTTCAAACGTATAATTTTTAATAAATAATGTACTTAATAGCATCGTAGCGCGCACATTTACCGTATAATGTCTATCTAACTGTTCTACATCTAACCCTTCAACATTTGTATCTGTAGAATACGCAGCATTGTTAATCAGAATAGACGGTTCTCCTAATCGTTCTGATACCATATATAATAAACGGTTAGGGGAATAAGACTGCGCTAAATTCACCTCAGCCATTTCACAGAGAACGCCATAATTTTCAATTTCTCTTTTCAATAAAAATGGTTCTTCATCATTCATACTCCATGGCATTGCCTTATCATACCTAGGCCAGTACGTGAAAAAAATATCAATGCCATTTTGAGCAAGTGCCTTACAAATCGCTGCCCCAATTCCATTTAAACGTGTCGCTCCTGTAACAATTGCTATTTTCGTCACTTGTTTCTCCCCCTATTTTGCAAAGTAAAATATACCTTCTAGTAAATTAGAATCATGCGTAATATTCCTTACAAATAAATCCCCTGCATGAATACAGAGGATTTATCGTTTTTTATTTAATATTTGCTAGAATGCGCTCTGCTCCTAATTGTAAACTGCGTGTTACTATTACATTTATAATAGTAAATACGATTAATAGAATGCTAAACATTCCCCACATACCGATTCCAAAGAAGTAGTATAATCCAACAACCCCGCCTACGATTACTAGATCCATCGCAATATTTGCAAGGAAATTCCACAGAGTTGTATACCTGCTTTTAAACAACTTCTGCTCTGAATCCCAATGTATATCCGCCGTTTGAGCGTCCCAACGTGTACCGATTAAATTCGTTAACCAAAGGCCATTTGCACTTAGTAAAAACCATAACAACATAAAGAGTGGTGAAACACCGGCAACAATTGTCATGATAAGACCAAACACAGCTAAAATTGTTATATTTATAAGCCATGCTGTAAAGACTTTTGCAAAAAATATATCTGCTGCCTTTACTGGTAAATAACGATTAACAAACCACGAGCTTCCATCCCTTGAAAAAGACGTTGTAGCAATGACATTACTTCCCATTAAGAATAGTCCTGCACAAAAACCTATGCCAAGAGCTAGACCAGACCATTCTGGCTCTTTTATAAATTTTGTTAACCACTTTAAGTTTCCCTCTTGTACGAAAAGAATAAAGAATAACATAATTGGCATCACGAAAGTTTGCACAATACAATTTATAAAAAATTGTGGTGTTCGGAATAAAATTTTGAACTCTTTTTTTACATAAGCCTTTATATGTGAACTTTGTACAGTCGATTTTTTTAAGTTCTCTGCTGAGATAGCCTCTTTTTTTGCAGTACTCGTCGAAAGTCCGATAACTCCTTTTAAATATGTACGCTGCGCAACATAGAAGAACAACCCAAAAAACGCTAAGGAAATCGCTGCAAAAATCACAACGTATATAATTCCTTTCCAAGAGGCATTTTCTATTAATCCCATTGCACCAAAGTATGTTGTTGGAAAATAATTTGTCATTTGAACGAACAGAGACGATTGGTTATCAGCAAAGTAATTTGCAACCATATCCCCTGATACTGCACTTTTGTTTCTCCACTGAATAAATACATTAATACCTACGACGAATAATAGAGTTAATATTCCGATAAATATATTACTGCGATCTTTATTCTTGGCTATATTTGTATAACGCATAATAACTGTCATTAAGAGTGATGCGAGTACTAATGGAATAACAGGGAAAAATATGTAAATTAATAGTGCATATACATAGTATGTAATAAATGCACCACTTTGCAAACCGTAAACAATAAAGAGTGGAAATAAAATAAAAGATCCCATTACATATTGTGTAATTAATACCGTAATGAATTTCGCCGTAATAATTTGTGATGGTTGTAGTGGTAAAGGTAATAGGGTTTCAACATCATTATTATAATAAAATACAGTTAAAATATTCGTAATACTAATTACAAATACCCATATGCTCGCAACAGCTAATCCCATTCCGATTATCGATGTTTCCTGACCAATTGATTTCATTCCAACATACATTCCATATGTAAGTGGACCAATAAATATAAATCCAGCAAATAGTAGGGCTAAAAATGAAAATGCATACGCCCACCTTTTCTTTTTATCCGTTATAATTTCTGCATAATTTAATTTCAATAATACTTTTGTTAATGTCCAAATTTTATTCATTTCCAGTCATCTCCAAGAACATTTTCTCAAGTGATTCATTGGATTTAAAATGATCTCTCATTTCATTTAAATTTCCTTGGAACTGCAAATTCCCCTTATTAATGATAGCTACGCGATCGCATAATTTCTCAGCTACTTCTAATACGTGTGTAGAGAAAAACACCGTTTTCCCTTTATCTGCATGCTCTCTCATCATCTGTTTTAAAATATATGCTGATTTGGGATCCAGTCCTGTCATCGGTTCATCTAAAATCCATACATCTGGATCATGAAGAAGAACACCGATAATAATAATTTTCTGTCTCATTCCGTGTGAATAGCTCTGAATTTGGTCAGACAAGGCATTATAAAGATCAAATCTCTCTGCTAAAAATTGAATTTTTTCCTGTCTAATTGCATTCGGCACCTCATACATATCAGCCATAAAATTCAAATACTCTATCCCTTTTAATCGCAGAAACATATCTGGACTATCCGGAACATAACCAAATGTTTTCTTTGCCTCCATAGGCTCTTTCATCACATCTTTTCCGTTGATCGAAATTGTTCCTTTATCTATTGCATGAATACCTGTTACCATCTTAATTGTTGTTGATTTCCCAGCACCGTTCGGCCCTAAAAATCCAAAAATTTCTCCACTAGGTACTGTTAAACTTAAATCTTTCACAGCATAGGAAGAACCATTATAACTTTTTGATACATTTACAATCTCAATCATTTTATCCAATCCTTTCCTCATTTACCAATAAACTACATCCCTATTATAGCATATTTTTATTTTTAGATTTTTGTATTTTTTTAGATTAAATATACTCTCACAAAATCTTTTTATAACTTATCTGTGCATTCAGAAAAAGGAATTCACTATTATTCCTATAGTAAGTATATATATTCATTTTGATTTTCCGACATGTAAATCACGGCTATGAAAATAAAAAGGAATCCCCACTCATTTTCTCCATTTGGTTTCACATGGCATGGGGCTAAAAAGACACTGACCGCTTCTATGCAAAGGCGGACGCTCTCTCCCACCTAAAAGGAAAGTTTTATATCGATGTTTCAATCTATATATAGTTCCTTAACCATTAAAATATATATATAAACCTAGACCAACAATTAAAACAACTGCTAACAAAAGGTAAATCATTGTAAGCCTTGTAATATTCCCTTTCGTTGATTTACTATAATTTTCATCTCCATTTTTCCCGACTACTATTGTTCCAACAACAATTACTGCCACAATCAATAAAACAATTAACATCCACTTAATCATGTGTTCCATTTCCCCCTTCCTCTTGCAACTATTTTATAATATTTTTACTATTTATAACTTTTAAATATTAACATTTTTCTGAACTTTAATTATATATATTATTCACTTTTCATTTACCTATTTGTTTTACTTATTCTTACGTTTGGATTCTCTATTTATTTGTACAACAAACCAATTGATGAAATGGAAGATGCGCCATGGCATTCACAACAAAAATAAAAGAATACCACGCCCATTCACATATGACCCCAGACGATTTAGCAAAGCTTATTGGTGTTCGACGCGAAACCATTAGTCATTTGGAAAAGAGAAAATATACCCCTTCTTTACAATTGGCTTATGATATTGCAAAAGCATTGAACGCTTCTATTGAGAAAATATTCATTTTTGATGAAGTATAGTAAATCCCCCTCTCTACTATGACGTAGAAAGCGGGATTTTTGTGAAATTTGCACCTATTGTTGAGAATAGCCCAGTGTAGCTAAAAGAATTCATTAAAAAACCCTTAGTTCCCCGTCTTTCCTACAATCCTTATAATATCGGTTAAATCACGAATTTCATATGTTGGTTTAATGCCTATATTATTTTCCTTGCAACACGGGTTGAACCAGCACGTATCAATCCCGTAATTTATTCCTCCTTGAATATCGGAAGTTAACGAGTCACCGATAATTAATACGCTCTCTTTATCTGTAATCTGCAGCTTTGAAAATGCATAATCAAAAATCCCTCGCACTGGTTTTTGAAATCCCGCCTCTTCCGAAATGATAATATGCTCAAAAGTATCACAGAGAGGCGACCCCTTGATTCTAGATTTCTGCACATCTGTGAACCCATTCGTGATAATAGCTAACCGACAATCAGCAAGCGTATTACACAAGTCTACAGCTCCTGATACCATATGTATTTCCGTCCCTAAATAGCCAAGATATATACTGTTGAATATATCAGCATTTATTTCAAGCTTATGAGCTAGAAATAATCTCCTAAATCTCTCCACTCCCAATTCAGATAAAGTTAGAATCCCCTGCTCTAAATCCCTCCATAATACTCTGTTAATCTCTTTATAGCTGTCTTCATAATCCACCAATCCCGTAGGTAATCCGAAATCTACAAACGTTTTATTTAATGCCTTTTTTTCAGACATACTAAAATCAAATAATGTATCATCCACATCGAATAAGATAACTTTATATTTCATAGGTACCTCCATTACTCACTACTGCTCTAGTTTGAATATATATTTCAATTTCTGTTCATAATCAGAACGTCTATAAACCTACCTATATTTTTTCTCTCTCTTCTACTACATGTTGTGTAGCTGACCCTGGATTTCCCCTTCGAAATTCAGTTCTTTTAATACAGCTTTGTTCATTTATTCTGTCTCATTCTTCATTTAATAAAAATCTTATATTATATACATAATACAGGATTTCCCATCAAAACAATTTACATGTTACTTCTCTTCTAGTAACAATGTTTTCATATTTTCTAGTTGTTCTTTTGTAAAGCCAAGTCCTTTTTCAGCATAGATTTCAATACTGCCAAATTTATGGGTAATTTCATCAATTGCTGCCTGTAAATACTCTGCACGAGCTTCAAACATAGCCCCTAATATCTCTTTACTTTCCTCATTTTGTAACTTTGCACCTAAAAAGGCCATCATTTTTTGATTTAACTTTTCACGGAATCCGTTACTTAATAAATAATCTTGCATCACCGTTTTTTCTGGGACACCAAGAAGAAGTAATAATAAAGCAGAACCAAACCCTGTTCGATCTTTACCAGCTGTACAATGATTAACTAGCGGTAAATTTTCCGGATCTTGAACTAGCTGTAGAAAGCGTACAAATGCTTCATTACCCTCTACAAAGCCTTTATTCATTTCCACTAAATATTCACCTGGTTTTCCAAGCATCGATAAATCTCCGACTTGGAAAAACTCATTAATATTTAAATCTTTTGCTATATCTTGCATGACTGGTAAACAAACTTGACGAACACCAGTGATACTTGGGTTTGGTTTATGCTTTACTTCAAAATCTGTTCGGTAATCACATACTAGTTTTAAGCCAGACTGTTGTAAATAAGCAATATCCCATTCTGTTAATCCTGCTAATTCCTCTGAACGATATAAATTGCCCCACTTTACTTTGTGGCCATCACTTGTTTCATAACCACCTAAATCACGGAAATTAAATGCTCCTTGTAGTGATAACCTACGTTCAGCTACAGTAACTACTTGTCCATTACTTGCTACTAATCGAAAATAAGGACGTGCTTTAGGGCTTGGATCTTCTATCGTACAAGAAGATGCTTTTGATACTCTTAATAAAAATTGTCCATTTTCCTCAATCTTTTCTGATGAAGTACTCCAATAAATAGCAACTTCCTCTACTTCATCTTCCCATAATATATGTAACTTATTATCTAGATTTCGTTCTACACTTGCTTGTAACCAGCTTTTATGTTGTTTCATAATTTCACCAATGCTTTCTCTATATAATCCGTTAAATCAAGCAATACTCTATTCTATTGTATTACAAATATACTAGTTCTGTCGTGACTATATTTATGACACTCCCTTGTCTTTCTTAGAAATTAAGAAAAGATTTCTTGTACTTTTAAGAATGTTGTAGTTGGAATACCACGAAATACATAGGCAATCTGCTCGTCACCTAAATCTTGATATACGACTGTGCCACGCTGAGGATGTGTATAAAATTCTAGTCCATTTATCATTTGCATTGAACTGTAGTTTTTAATCCATGAAGATGCTGGATAGTAATTACGCTTCACATGGCGACACGCCCAAAGTGCATATAGTTGTTCTTTTACATCCCAGTACACATATTGCATTTCATTATTTCCTAAACCAATAGATTCGATTCGCCAAGAATTTGAGACTGTAATTGGTAAAGAGTTATATTGTATTTCATTTGGTGAAAACCACTTACTACATCTGCTTATTTCACCACCATTTGGTACTCTTGCTTGAAAACTTAATTGATGAAACGGTTTATTGATTTGTTTTTTTGCCTTCTCTAAATCTAATGGTTGCAAACCTTCCAAGAACTTTTCCATTTCTTGTTGTTGCACAAACCCTTCATCAATCGAAATTTCAATCTGCGTTTTCCATTTAGATATGGCATAACTAACTTTCCCTTTATAATTCAGCCCCCTCCAATATACAAGACCATTATACTGAAAGCATTCACCTTGTGCTTGATACATACAACTATCAGGAAATGTTGGCTCCATAATATCTAGAAAAAACTCTTTTACTCGAAATACTCCTGTTCGTGTAAAAACTTGAAACCGAAGTGTTTCCCATTTCTCTCCTTCCCTGCGCTCCGATACATTTTCAATATGCCATCCATCAAATAGCACAACTGGGTATAGCGTAATTATATGTTTAAGTTTTTGTTTTAACATAATAGCCCCCTCCTTCTTGACTACTTCGGGAGATGTTATTATTTATCCTTGCATGAGCAGGATTGTCTGCGAATATATAGAATACTAGGAAGCAAGGTGTTATTAAGGCCAGAGGAGGGACATCCTTGGATATCGTTACATTGCAACAACAACTCGATCTCATTCAACAAAATGACTATACGCAGATTCAGAACATCGATCTGAATGAGTTAAGTTCTCATATGATTGGGCATATTGGAACGACCGATAGCTATGTACGTGATCAATTAATATATAAATGCTTTGCACATTTTATTCAAAATGAATTCCTATCTCATGATAACTTGGAGACTTTGTTAACAACCTGTCTAGGCGATGATTACTTATATCAAGAAATCTCCTCTCCAAATACAGATGATGTTTTTACTCGTTCCTATACCACTTTATTAATAGGATTAATTATACAGTTCGATAATTCTCACTCATTCTTATCACAAGAAACCGTGCAAAAAGTAAAAGAAAAGCTTATTACATATATGAATCTTGAAACAGATTATCGTGGATATGTACAAGATAAAGGCTGGGCTCATAGTGTTGCCCATGCAGCCGATGCCTTTAACGAACTCGTGCACAGCGCACATATTAGCTGTTCCTGTTATGAAGAAATTGCGCATTGCATATTAAATAAAATTTTCATTTACTCTGCCTTATATCATAATAATGAAGATGAAAGAATTGTAACCCCCCTCCTATCTATGCTTTATTATGATTTCTCAAGAGAGCAACTTTTTTCAATTATTTATAAAAAAATAAAACGTTTACCACAATTCAAAAAAAGGCTCTCTTGTCATGAATACTGTATATTATGCGCAAATTTAAAAACTTTTTTACGAACCTTATTTTTCAGAACAAAAATAGACCCAAACCTTTCTTCTGTAGCAAATCGAGCAGAAAAAATGTTAAGAGAATTACATAAGTATTGCTAATTCTAAAGGAGAAAAGAAAATGGGATATATCGAAGACATGCGGAAGCTCGTAGGTAATCACCCGCTTATACTAATTGGTTCACACGTTATTATTGTAAATGAGAAAAATGAGATATTACTTCAACTCCGCACTGATTTTAATATGTGGGGCATTATTGGTGGTGCTCTTGAATATGGAGAAACATTAGAAGAAGCTGCAAACCGAGAAGTATTGGAAGAAACAGGACTTATCATAAAAGATTTAGAACTCTTTCACACCTTTTCAGGACCAAACTTGTTTCAAGTATATCCAAACGGCGATCAAGTATATGGTGTCATGGTTGTTTATATTTGCCGTAATTATGAAGGTGATTTGCAATGTGACCCTAATGAATCAAAAGAATTACGTTTTTTCCCATTGCATACACTCCCACATAATATTGGCGCTGTACCTAAAATGATTATTGATCAATTTCAACAATCATATGCAGCGAAAACAGAAAAATAAGGGAACGCTTATCGTTCCCTCTCATATCCAATCCGCTTTTTAATTTCAGCTAAATTCACCTTCGCGATTTCTCTCGCACGCTTCGCACCTTTTTCTAAAGCTTCATACAATAAGTGAGGCTCATTCATATATCTCTCATACTTCTCTCTCGGCTCTTCTAATTCACGGTTTACAACGTAAAATAGTTCTTTCTTCACTTCCCCCCATCCAATACCTTCTCTATATCGCTCTTGCATACTTCGTATTTCTTCCTCTGTTGCAAATTCCTTATATATCATAAATAATGTCTCAGGTTCTTTCGGTTCATGAGGTAGTGAAGAATCTGTTTTAATTTTAAAAATTAACTTTTTAAGCTTTTCAGGTTCTGCAAATAGCGGAATCACATTCCCATAACTTTTACTCATCTTTCGTCCATCAAGCCCTGGTAAAATGGCTCCTTCTTCTTGGATAATATACTCTGGAAGCCTAAAGGTCTCTCCAAATGTATGATTAAAATACGTCGCAATATCCCGAGCGATTTCAATGTGTTGAATTTGATCTTTTCCAACAGGCACATGACTAGATTGAAATAACAATATATCTGCAGCCATTAAAATTGGATACGTATACAATCCCATATTGACACCTGTATCAATATCAACACCTATTTCTTTATTTTGTTCTATCTTTGCTTTATACGCATGAGCTCGATTCATAAGGCCTTTTGGAGTCAGACAAGCTAAAATCCATGCTAGTTCTAAAATTCCCGGAACTTCAGTTTGTCGATAAAAGATAACTTCTTCTCCAAGCCCTAATGATAACCACGTTGCAGCTACCTCTTTTGTATAATCACGAAAAAGCTTAGGATCTTGTACAGCGTTTAATGCATGGTAATCCGCTATAAAATACAGTGCTTTCCCTTCTTGTTTTTTAGACATGTTTAATGCAGGTTTAATCGCCCCGATATAATTTCCTAAATGCGGGTGGCCAGTTGGCTTAATCCCTGTTAACATTATTTTCTCACTCACACTAGCTCCTCCTTTCCAAAATAAAAGAGCCCCTCATCCTAGAAAAGGACGAGAGACTCCCGCGGTACCACCTTTATTAGCTATAGTCATAGCTCACTTGATGCTTCTTTAACGCGAAGCAAATCGTCTTAGCCTACTCATTTCAGCTAGAAGCTCCCGAGCCCATTCCATATTTATCCCCTACTGATTCCCACCAACCATCAGCTCTCTGTGAAGTTCTAAATATGTACTCTTCACTATCATCACTTTTTGTTTATTTCTTACATTTTATCACATTTATTTTTCTTACAAACATAAATATTCTGTTTTCTGAAGAAGGAATTTTACCTTTTTTTGTTTAATTATATATAGGTTTGCAGAAAAGGATTCTACAACTTTGGAGGAATTATCATGGTAAAATATATTTCGAAAAACCAGATTTCAAAAAATCCCCTTGCCTACATTATGCTTATGAATCTGGAAAAACTGGTGGTACAACACTTGCAGTCTTAAATGCAGCTAATGAAATTGCAGATGCACTATATTTTAAAAATGAAATTTCATTTTTTGATATTGAAAAAACAATTTATTCTACACTCTAGGCACATCACAACATTGCAAATCCAGATTTAGAAACAGTATTAGACGCCGATCGTTGAGCTCGTGAATATGCAAACGAATTATTAATTAGAAAATGAAAAAAGAGCTAAAACAGAATGCGTCTGTTTTAGCTCTTTTTTTACGTGTTCAATTTAATAAATCTATAGCCATGTGTAACAAGTACCTTTAAAATCGCATATCCAGGAATCGCTAAAATGATACCCATCATCCCAAATAGATTTCCTGCTGTTAAAATAATAAAAATGATTGTAATTGGATGAATATCTAATTTTTTCCCCATTACTTGTGGTGAAATAAACTTTCCTTCTGCCAATTGAACAACCATCATAACAATGATTACCTTTAAGACCATTGCTGGCGAGTCAATAAAAGCAATAATTAAAGCAGGTGTAATTGCAATAATCGGCCCTACATACGGTACAACGTTTACAATCATCGCTAAAACTGCAAGTAACACGGCATATTTAATCCCAATAATTAAATAACCAATTAACAACATAATACCAATAAATAGGCTAACAATAATTTGCCCTCTAATATATGAGCTGATGGCGTAATGCATATCATCTAATATAAGCTTAGCTGAAGATCGTCTTTGTTCTGGAATAAATCTCAAAAAGTATCTTGGTAATTGTTCACCGTCTTTTAAGAGATAGAACAATATAAAAGGAACCATTACAAATGTAAGAACTACTTCTGTAAGTGTACTTAAGAACCCAGTTACATTCCCTGTCACTGATGATAGTGAATTTGTAAAATTTATTGTAGAATCTTTTACAATACTACCTACATCAATATTTAAGCTATCTTGAACCTTTCCAATTATATTACTTTCTCCAAATCTACGTGCTGCCCTTTCAATTTCATGACCGAAATATGGCAAGTTATCTATTAATGCATTTACTTGATCTTTAATAATCGGAATAACTGTTACAACAAGAAAAACAAACAACCCGGTTACAAGTATGTATATAGAAGCAATGGAAATGATTCTAGAAACACCTTTTCTTTCTAAAAGCGAAACAAATGGATGTAAAATATAAAATAGTACACCAGCTAACAACACTGGAAAAAAGATTGTTTTTAAAAAGACAATGAACGGTGTAAATACAAACGAAATTTTTGTTAGTAATAATATATTCACAAATAGTAAGGCAAATCCAAGTAGCACCGCTAAATAATTTTGCTCTTTAAAAAACTTTTTCAGTTTATCTCTCTTTCGTAAATTTATTTTCTCCAAATATACCACCTCTCTAAGTATGAAAAACCCTTAAAAAGGGCTTTATGAGACAATCAGTAATATATTTCTATTTACATGTAGCTTTTACTACAAATGATACACTTAAAGCCGATACAATTGCACCTAATAAACCAATAATAATATTACCAAACATGCCATGAAGAAATCCCTTCCCTTATCTGTTGCAATACTTATAATAGCCCCAACGAAAAATGTGATAATCCATCCCATTTTCCGTTCTCTTTTTCTATTAAGATGTTGATTTATAATTAAATATAAAAGGAGATTTACTACAATAACACGAAATTATGTACATACATTGTATCCAAAAAAACTAAATTCTGTCAAACAACATGGAGATTATAAGTATATTAAAATATCTTTTTTTCATTCTAAATTAGGATTTTAGCACTATTCGATGTGAATTGTATCTTATTTCAAGACAAAAACCAACCTACGTTCCCTCTTTCAGAAAGGAGATCAACAAATGATTTTTAAAATGAATCCTGCTTCTATTGAAGTTGCATCCGCTATTTTAGCAATCCAAATTCCTGCTTATCAGGTGGAAGCAAAATACATTAACAGTGTAGCAATCCCACGTTTATATGATACTGTGAAAGACATTCAAAATTGTAATGAGACATTTTATGGATACATCTTTGAAAATAAACTAATAGGTTTTATTTCTTTTGTAAATGAAGGAACAATTATTGATATCCATCGCCTAGTTGTATCACCCGACTATTTCCATAGAAGAATTGCAACAAAGTTACTCCTTCATTTATTTAGCGCATCCCCTGATACAAGTAAATATATTGTACAAACAGGGAAAGCAAACACCCCTGCCCTTTCTCTATATAAAAAACACGGCTTTGTTGAAGTAAACGACATTGTAGTACCCGACGGAATCGTCCTTACTCAATTAGAAAAAGACAGAAAAAAATAAATAGTTTGACTTATTTGTTTTATTATGTTATTTTTTACTTTATAAAACCTTTTGCTGAATCCAAATTTTGGAACGGGGGAACCATTTATGTAGCCTATGCTACTTGGGGCGAATCTTTTTTAAGTAGGGGAACTCTCACTTCCCGAGTCCGACAGCTAACCTCGTAAGCGTAATGGGAGAGGGAAGGTGCTTTTTACCTATGTTACACAGTATCCCTCCTTAACTATAAAGTGTATGGAATCGTTATCACAAAAAACTATATTTATAGTAAAGGAGACTTGTACAATGTTACGTTTATCAGATCATGAAATAAAAATGATGGAGCAACGCCTCCGATTGGAGCAACAGCGTACGTATCAAGCAAACAAAATTGTAGATAGTTTACATCACAAATACTTTTTTCAACATATTTTTCAGCCGAAAAGATAAATTAACATGCTAAAATTGCTAATAGGTAAAGGTAGAAACGTTGTAAATAAAAAAACTTTACTAAGTTAGCCCTTTTATGTTCTTTCTTTAAGTGAAAAAACATTATTCGATTTATTCAAAAAAAACAAAACTTCATTACCATGTGTAATGAAGTTTTGTTTGCTACTGAATCACTTAGAACATACGTCCTTTTAGTGCTCATATAATTTCTCTTTCTTACTAAGCTTCCTTATTACAATTATATAGGCGCAAAACAAAGCACACTTTATAAACAAGAGACTGCAAAGTTTGTAACATACGACCCTATGCTGCAGTTACTGAATTTCCTTTCTGCTCTCTCCTATTCTTTTTCTTATACCACCACATATATATTCCAGTAAACATTAAAATAGATGGAGTAAGTCCACCGATTACATATAAGACTTTTGTAAATATTCCACCAAATGTCCCTGTATGTAACGGAAGATGCCAAGTTTGATAGGTAAGTCCACGATCTACATTGGGATCCATCTTTGCGATTACTTTTCCACTATACTGGTCCATCCACACCTTTACATTCCCGTTTCCTGGATCATACGAACGGCTCATACGAATTTCGATAGCCCCTTCTGCCTTTCCTTGTTTCACCTTCTCCGGAATTCTCACTTGCATAATTGTTCCTTCTGGCACTTCTTTTTCAGCTGTATGTAATAATCGATCAAGAGGAAGCTTTCCACCTGAAAGGGGTTTAGAAATTAGCTGTTCTTTCGCTGGCATCACAGTAGCCTTTGCACCAAACCATCCAAAAATAGTTTTATCATACACAAAAAGACCACCCGTTAACGAAACGATAAGTAAAAATGGAACAGAAACAGCACCAATAACTCTATGTAGATCAAATTGCTTTACATATTGATTCCTGCTTTGACGAATAATAAATCCACGCATCCATTTTCTGATTCCAGGCCACCATAAATATAACCCTGATAAAATAATAAAAAAGAAAATAAATCCAATTATACCTACAATCTCTTTCCCCTTAAAATCATTAAGAAGTAAATGATAATGAAGTTCACCTACTTGATTAAAAAATGCTTTTTCTCCTAATTCTCCATTAATTTTACCGCTACCTGGATCAATATAAATTTCTTGTTTTTCTTTTCCTTCTTTCACTCGAAATAAGTAAACACCTTGGGCACTTGGTTCATCAGGTGTATACACACGTTGAATATCACCTTTTGGGTGTTCTGCTGCTATAGTTTGAATTGCTTTCTCATAAGTAACCTTTTCCCCTTCTGTTACTCTGTATAAATCAGGATGTAATATACGATTTAGCTCGTGTTCAAAAACAAGTAAACTTCCTGTCAATCCAATTAGTACAATAAACATCCCAGCTATCATACTAAGGTATAGATGAATCTTCCTAATCACCTTTCGTACTTTCATACATATCCCCCTTAATTTATGAAAATCAAATTAATATTAAAGAGAATAATTATCATTGTCAATAACGAAAAGTTAGTTTACTTTTTCTTTTTAACCAGTTACATATTTCTTCAAAAATGAGTAATCCATAAATAGACAAATAAAGAAAGAGAAAATTGAAATATACATTCCGTTTCTCTCTTTCTTTGTTTAGCTAACAATTTGATAATGTATCAATCTATAAGTACTGTTTTAAAAATAATTCTTCATTAGCTCACTCATCCAATTCGGAACACGAACATTCTCTCTCACATCAAATGCAGCAATATATGGTTTTACATCTAAAATAGCTGTTTGATCATTAGCATCTAACCCTTTTACTGTAATAATATTGTTTTTAATTTCTAATATTTCAACAGTAGTAATTCCAATTGGATTCGGACGATACTTTGTCCTTTGTGCAAAACATCCCTTTTCATCAAAGTCACTTAATCCTCTTGGTCTTCTAATCCATGATTTGTCGTTTTCTTCCTGAAAATCATTCATATAGAAAATAATAGTGGCATGAGAATATTCATCAAGGCCAATTAATCCTTCAATATATTCTGGGTATATCCTAATATTAGAAATAACATTTCCCCAATTACTATATACTTTTTCATCGATAGAAGAATGTACCTCTCCAATTTTCACCATATTAATATTACTCATTATTTACACCTTCTTTTTTATACAGTAACTTATTTTCTTGCTTTAACAATTAAAGTCGTCGGTAACATTCACATCATATAACCTGAGCGTCCTTTTCTCTTCGCCCGATAATTTTTCACTTTCGCAATCGTACCACACGCTCTCCCATCTTTACCTCCAGCATACATACCACACCAACGTTTACTCCCATTACGAGAATAATCATAAAAAACCCAGCGGCAATCTGGACATGCTTTTAACCGGCTCCATCTCTTTTGATCAATAGCAACCAAAATACTTTGTAAAATCATCGTATACAAATTTTCTTCTCCAATTGGTTCATATGCAACAGAATCCATATTCTCTGTCACACATACTCGAAACGGATACTTTCCAAACCATTCTTGTAGTGTCCCTTTCTCCTCAACCACGAAACGAATTCCATCTCTAAATTGCTTCAGCTCATCCAACGTACCAAAAGAGAGTTCCTCATCAAAATGGTTTCTCATAAATTGAAGTACATCATCTATTGTATTAAGCTCATCTACCTGCTTCCTTGTATCATTTGGAATTCTCCATGTATTTAAAAAATTTCTTACAACTTCTAATTGTCCTGGTGCCTCTTGGCCGTGACTCAAATTCATTCACCATCTTTCTAAAATTTACTTTTTTCTGACTTTATGTATAATTATAATATAAAACAGTTAACCATTAAAAATTTTTAACGGTTACATTCCAGGAGGGATTTTATGAAAAACTTTTCAATACCCATACGTTTTATACTCATTTCTTCCTTTTTCATGGCATTTGGATACTTTGCTGTGTATGCCTTTCTCGCTATTTATTTATCAAGTTTTTTACACTTTTCTGCCATGCAAGTAGGAACAATTTTAACAATTATGACTATCACATCACGAGTTATCCCTTTATTTTCTGGTATCATTGCCGACAAAGTAGGCTATATGATTATGATGATATCTGGTTTACTATTAAGAGGCATTGGCTTTATTTGTTTAGGAATATTTTCAGAGTTTCATACTATTTCAATTTCTGCTTCACTAATTGGGTTCGGAACTGCATTTTATGAACCCGCTGCACGCGCTGTATTTGCCTCACAACCTGCTCGTATCCGAAAAGATTTATTTACATACTTAAATCTCGCTTTTAACAGCGGAGCTATTATCGGCCCAATTGCTGGCAGCCTGTTACTCATATGGAATCCTTTGTATCCATTTATACTTACTGGATCACTCATGTTATTATTTGCTGTCCTTTTTTATCCTCTTAGAAGTCACTTTCAAGTCTCTACGGAAAATGTACAGCTCTTATCTGGATTTAAAGCCGTTATTGAAAATAAACATTTTCTCTCATTCTCAGGCATCATGATTTTCTTTTACATTATGTTCACTCAACTTACTGTTGCTCTTCCTCTTCATATGACCAACATCAGTCATAATGAAAAATTAGGAGGAATTGTTATTACAATGAATGCTATTACAGGCGTTTTATTTATGATTGCTTTTAGGAAAATCTTTCACAAATACACTACACTATCGATTGTAAAATATGGCGTTCTATTAATGGGAATTTCTTTTTTACTAATCCCCTTATTTCAAGATCCGTATTGGCTATTTGTTTGTGTTATTTTATTTACAATTGGTGAAACACTTGTATTACCTAATGCTGACATTACAATCGCGAATTACAGTAATGAATCTTATACAGCTACATATTTTGGTTTTTACCAGCTATCTCTCGCTGCCGGATTTATGATTGGAAACTATACAGGAACATGGCTTACATCACAGATGCAAGAGACATATACACCTTGGTTTATTTTGGGAACACTTGGTGTTATAGGTTTTATTTTGCTTCATATTTTAAAAAATATGGAGCAAAAACACGAAAAAGAGATGATTCATACAGGATTATAAACGTATATAATGCAATGAAAAGCACCGTCCAGTCTATTGAACGGTGCTTTTCATAAAAAATTATAATTTTTTAACATTTTAGAATTAGTCAATTTAACACCTTTACGTTCTACGGTTTGTGAACAAACCATTTTGTAGCCTCCAAGTTCAAAAAATGGCTTAGCTGTAATACTTGCTTCTGTATCAATTTCTAAAAGATTTAATTTCTTCGTCTCAGATTCAAGCATATCAACTAAAGCTGTGGCTATACCTTGTCCTTGATAATCTTTATGAACATACAGTCTATCTAAGTGTCCATTATGCAGTGAACTTTATTTCAAATCCATAATAATATCCAGTATAAAAAACACCTTTTAGTAAAACTAAAAGATGTTTTTTTGTGAAACCATTAATGAATATCATGTTTTTTGAAATTACCGCCTTTTACTTCTGCTACGTCATATACGGTAATAAAGGCATTTTCATCAATTTCATGAATGAGTTCTTTCATTTTACTTTCTTCTAAACGGTTAATGACACAAGTGATTTCTTTAAATTGTTCCTTTGAATAACCGCCGTAAACTTCATTATACGTTGCACTTCGACCTAAGCGATCTCGAATTGTTTCTACCATTAATTCAGGTTCCTTTGTGATAATTTTAAAGGTTTTAGAACCACTTAAACCTACTTCAACGATGTGAATTACTTTAGAGGCAATAAAGTAAGCAATTGCCGAAAGAATAGCTCCTTGAAGACCAAATACTGTTGAGACAAAAATAAAGACAAACATGTTTAAAAATAAGATGAGATCACTTGTCCCAAAAGGTAATTTTCGAGAAAGTAATACGGCTAACATATCAATTCCATCTAATGCGCCACCATTACGCAATGCTAACCCCATACCAAAGCCGATGATAATCCCACCAACAACGGTAATTAACAATGTATCACCTTGAATAATAGTTGGTACTTGGTGCATAAGGACAGTACCGATTGCTAGTGAAGCAATACCGATAACCGAATAAACAGCAAAACTTTTACCAATTTGCTTATATCCTAACCAAACAAAAGGGATATTAATGACTGCAATTAGAATTCCTAATGGTAATCCAAATAGTTCTGAGCTAACGATACTTAAGCCCGTCACACCACCATCTGATACGTTGTTTGGGATTAATACTGATTCTAGTCCATACGCTGTTATAAATGCCCCAATAATAATCATTAATGCTCGTAAAACGATTTTTAGTTTATGGGGCTTGTTCTTTTTGATTGTACTCATATAATTTCCTCGCTTCAAACTTTTTTCCTTTTCATTACTACACATTTTTTAATCAGTTAAACTCATTCCTAATAACTATTCTAACACATTTCCATCAGAATATTTCTTGAAGTATTTTGCCTCTTTAAGTAATTTTTTTCACAATCTCTTCTAAAATGTAAAAAAGATATCCAATTTTCTTTTAAGCTGTTATTCAACAAAGTGGCCCGATTGTGGAATTACAGAACGGGCATATTATTAAATCAATCCTATTATTTGTATGTTGGATAAACTCATTAATTTCCTCCTCAGATATCTACAATTCAGTTTTAATTGCAATTAAACCGAAGAACTCAGTTTTTTGCAGAGGTTATTATCAAGTGAAATAGTATTATGTTGGTTTGAAATAAAGTTTGGTCAAAAATACCCCGCAAGCCAGCATTATGCAATAAATAAAAAGCATTCATTTTGAAAAAAGATTTAATCAAAACACGCTCTTAATATTTTCAGTTGGTTCACTCTTTTATAAAAAAGTCTGATCATTCCCTATCTATGTTGCTTCACAATCGCGCCCTTTAATGGAATAACTATCTTAAAATCACTTAATTCTTAATTAACTATAGATTTAGTTGAATAAGAAAACATAGTTATAGTTTGGTTAGTTAATTTTGTCCCTTTGAACCTGTCCAATTTGACGTCATCACATGTTATTTATCTATATTGGAAATAACTGCTCCAGTCATGGCATCAATGTACTGGATGGAGGTCCTGGAATGACAATCACACGCTTGATAAACAAGGATATAGGATTCTGTTTCACTATCATAATTTTTGTTCCAAGCTAATTCAAAATCCAAATGATTGATAAATATTTCACTTGCTTCTTTTTTAGAAATAACCGGTTCAACAGGGATTTGGCTCAATTGTTCCATATCAAAACGCGGTCCACTATAATGATCAACCTGTCCTGTTTGACGATTAACAACAACCATAACTAATTCAAGTTGAATTGGTATACCATGACCGTTATGCATATGGAATGTAAATGATTCTTTCATTGAAGAATCATCCTCTTCTTCCTCGTTTTCTCGAACAATCAGTTGTAGATATCGATAATAATCTGGAACAATCATTTGTAAAAACGCAATGGCTTTTTGATAACATGCCTCACGACTAAGTTTAAGATCGCCACTTCGTTCATTAAACCACATAAAGCTTCTGATTTTACCAGTTTTCTTTGAAATGAAGGCTTTAACTGTATCTTCTGACTGTCTTTTGAAAAAGCCATTTATAGATAAATCTCCTTCCTTCATCTCCCAGTCCCGATCACGCCACACTATGCCCGTTTCTTCTCCCATATCTACTTCACGAATGACTTCCATCCTCTCGGTAATACCAATGATATCTTCAATAGATAAATCTTTTCGTAAGGTCGTACTCGAAGGAGGAGTAAGCAAGACATATGTTTGCGGAGCGTCTTCGTCATGTATAATCGTTAACGTTGGTTTCAAAACGCCAGCTTTATATTTCATAAAAAATTGCTCAGGTTCGTACACAAGACGGAGTCCATCTACTGCTATATCATGAGTAGCAGTATACAACTTTGCAATTGTCAGTTGAAAATTAAGTCTATTTTGTACGTGTTCAACCAGTTTTTCTTTTGAAATCAACGTTTTCGGAATATCAGGAATCCTTTTCACACCTTCATATGTAAAGTTAACAATATTCCCCGCGAGGTCTATATCAATATAACAACCAGCATGTTCTAACGGTAAGTCCATTACGATTTGTTCATAGTAAAAACGGTCTGCACAAGTAATTTCTTTTGTTTTATAGTATGTTAAATCTTTTAATGCTTCAGGATAATGGCTAAGTAAGAATTGTTCGGCACATTCTCTTTTTTCCTCTATATTTAAAGGCATCACATCTGAATTTTTATCGTTATTATCAATTGATAAACCAGTCAAATTACCAGATAAATCCAGGTTAATAGTAATACCCTCATCTTGTTCTTCGTTTGTCCATGAAAACATAGCCTCCCCTTCTCCATTCTCTCGCTCAACATACTCCTCTATGAGAGGTTGAAAATGACTAGGAATTTGGACCATCGATATTGCACGTTTCTTTAATTCTTCTCTTAGCAAGCAAGCCACCTCTGTATTTTTGATATTTCTTTCTCTTTCTCCACTATTTTAATTTTACATTACTTAAAAGAATTGATATACTTTCTTGCATTTTTCTGCTTCTTTGAATAACGTCAGTATAATAACTACTTCGAAACCTTTTCAAAAAATCCCTGCATATTCCACAAAATGGCCCTATAATAGAATAATAAAAATAGAGAAACAGATACAACTTAGCTTATTTTTCTTCAAGTAACGCCCCCGTTGCTTGAAGAAAGTATAAAAATTTAAGGTATTACACCTGAAAAATCCCCTTTTAACACTTCTTTTTCATTCTGATTTTTACATAAAAAAGATGCAATAATAACTGTTCTATTATTTTCTTGCCTTTCGTATTTTTCAATTTTCACTTCACAACTTATTGTATCCCCCGAAAATACAGGTCTTAAAAACTCAAAATTCATAGTACGAGCCAGTACGTTATGATCCCCACCAACTTTTGTTGGTAAAGTTGCCGTTTATAAACCTTGAACTACAAGTCTACCCTGTTCATCTGGGGTTATATGATGAATCCCTTCATCACCTGAAAGCTCTGTAAATAATTCAACATCCCTTACTGTAAAAGTCCGTTCAAATGTAATTATATCTCCTACTTTTAATGGCATATGAATCTCCTTCTGAAGGTTTTATACTGTACACTTAATAATAATCAGAATATTACAACAATACCAAACGATATTCAATAACCCATCCGTTAGTGAAAAAGCGTCTCTGCATGCAGACGGTAGCCTGTTAGTTATACAAGCACGTACTTAAATTTTTCTAAGGGAAATACTAAATATTGAGGTGAGTTCAGTTCATTCTATTGAAGTCTTATCTTGTTGTGAGAAAATCTTGAGGTTTCCAATCTATCGGCTTTATGCTCTTATTCATCCATTTCTTTTGTGCTGCTTGGTATGGGATGGCAGCGATTAAATGATTATTGTGCCAGCTTACTGCTCCGGAACGAATCATTTCATCGAGTAGTATTTGAATAAATTCTTCTAGCTGAAGCTGGAAAGAGTAGCGTGCAAAATCTTGGAACCAACCACACTTTAGTAGGTAGTTATCGATTTCTTCTTTTGCCAATCCGTTTTTAAGGATTAATGTGAATGAAAAAATCCTCTTGCAGGCATGCCATGAAACTTTTTCTGGCATCCTGAGCCACTTTTCAAACCGTTCCCTTGCTGCATCAATAGCAGCGAGAGGATTCTCCATTTGAGGTCCATGTCCTGAATATGCCTGTTGAATCCGGAGCATGGACAATCCTTCCAAACTTTCAATAGATCGTTGGATGGATGCCACACCCTCTCGAAAAATATTTAACCATCGATATCATTTTTGTGAAAAAGATCTCCGCAAATTAATATCTCTTCTACAGGTTCATATAAAGAAATATGCCCTAATGTATGTCCTGGTGTGTACAAGAACTTTCAAGGTTCTACTTCCTGTATTAATCTCATCGTTATCTGAGAGCTTTGTATCGACTCGATAAGGTTCTACAGGCTGCTCTAACCATTCTGCACTACAGGCTTCAGGGTCACAAGAATTAATTAAATCGGCGTCCCATTTATGAGCAGCAATCGTAACAGCATAATTTTTTTGAAGATGATAATTGCCTCCTACATGGTCACTATGCTAGTGCGTGTTTACAATAAGATGTAACTCTTCTGGAGAAACGCCTGTTTCTTTAATTAATTGCTCTGTCTCTTTCGCATCACTTCTGCATAACGATCTTCCATTATCGGGCGTATTTCTTATAAAAGAATTGCGTCTTTATTAAGAATCAAAAACCATGAGTGATTTCAATAGCAGCTGTCTCCACGGGAGGAAAGACCTCGATAACGATGTGAGAAACTAAGACATCAATGTTATAGTCAGTATTTTTAGGAAAAAAACAAGTCTAGAGTTCCCTTTTTTATAGGAAGCTCGAGCATTCGACCCACTGATAAAGGGAAACCCAAAGGGCATACTAAGATTATATTTAAAATGGGAGGATATAAATTTGAGTACAATAGAGAATGCATTATCTATCTTCGCCTTAGGCGGCTTGAATGAAATCGGGAAAAATATGTATGCAATCGAATATTCAAACGATATCGTGATTATCGACTGTGGCAATAAGTTTCCAGATGAAAGTTTATTAGGAATTGATTTGATTATCCCTGATATAGCTTACTTAGTAGAAAATAAAGATAAAGTCAGGGCTTTAATTGTCACACATGGACATGAAGATCATATCGGGGGGATCCCGTTCTTCTTAAAAAAATTGAATGTACCCGTTTATGCCACACGCTTCACACTAGGATTAATTGAAATCAAATTAAAAGAACATAAACTTCTAAGAGAAAGCGAACTTGTTGAAATCAACTCAAACTCAAACTTGACAATCGGAGAAATGAGTGTAAGCTTTTTCAAAGTGACCCATAGTATTCCTGATTGCTTGGGAATGGTCTTTCACACACCAGAGGGTAATATTGTACATACGGGGGACTTCAAGTTCGATTTAACCCCTGCGAATAATGAGAATTCGGATATTCATAAAATGGCTGAAATCGGCAAAGAAGGAGTCTTGCTTCTATTGTCTGAGAGTACCAATGCAGAACGTCCTGGTTTGACCCCATCGGAACAAATGGTAGGTGAACATGTGGAAGCAGCTTTCATGAAAGCCGAACGCAAAGTTATTCTTTCTACCTTTGCTTCAAATATTAGTCGCGTTCAGCAAGTCGTGAATGCAGCGCAAAAAACAAATCGAAAACTTGCGTTGCTTGGACGAAGTATGGTTAAGGTCGTAGCGGTTGCTATGGAACGTGGTTATTTAACAGTTCCATATGGAATGTTAATTGACCCACATGAAATCAATGAAATGGCTCCTGAAAGGGTGGCTATTTTATGCACGGGGAGTCAAGGAGAACCATTGGCTGCTCTTGCTCGCCTGTCCACTGGAAACTTTCGCGGTGTCGACATTTTACCTGAAGATACGGTTATCTTTGCAGCAGGTCCAATACCCGGGAATGAACGAAATGTCACGAGTATCGTAGACAACTTATTTGCACTTGGAGCCAAAGTGATTTATGGATCAGGAAGTACATCCGGAATGCATGTTTCTGGCCATGGTTATCAAGAAGATTTAAAACTAATGCTTACATTAATGAAACCAAAATATTTTATTCCCATTCACGGTGAATTTAGAATGCTACACCATCACCGTTTGTTAGGTGAATCCGTTGGAGTAGAGCAAGGAAACACGTTTATCATCAATAATGGCGATGTCGTCGATATTGAACATACCATTGCCCGTCAGACCCGGAAAATACCGGTTGGGAATACCTACGTAGACGGGGGGGATGTCGATAATATTGGGGAAGTTGTGTTACGAGACCGCAAACAACTTTCAGAGGATGGGATGCTCATGATTGTTTTAACTATGAGCAAAGCGGAAGGAAAACTGATTTCTGAACCCGATACCATTTCTCGTGGATTTGTGGATAGAGATTTCTCGGAACTCCGAAGAGACGTTAATCGACTTACTACAAAAACTGTTAACGAGCTACAAGAAGCAAATAGAAACCAATGGAATGTAATAAAAAAACAAATAAAAAAATCAATACGACAATATGTATATACACATACTAAGAAAAAGCCAATGATTGTTCCTATACTTATTGAAATCTAATAGGGGGAAAGTTTTCAAAAAAATGAATTAATTGATCTTCAACAATTGGGCGCAATTCTTGTCCTGTTATAAAAATGTTTTAGACCGAACATCGTTGGTCTGATTAGATTTCTCTATTCTTATTTTTCTAATTTAATAAAATAAAGATTTAGACTGCGGACTAAGTTTCATTTCGTGAAAAAAGTTTTTATTAAAATAAAGTATTAGACTGAATAGCAGATATGCGATTTTTATACGAGAAATATGTAAAGTGACAATAAAATTATTTAATTTTAAAACCTCAAACACGCATAACCCCATGCTGATTTTAGGATGGGGTTAAAATAAAATTGTTTAATTTTTTTAAGGTCTTGAATTTTATGTTGGATGTCCTCTAATTTAAGAACAGTGAAATCATATATGTCACGGCACTTTGCTTCATTGCGATCGACACCCCCTAGCAATTTGTCAATTTCATTTAAGGTAAATCCCAATTCCTGCGTCCGTTTTATGAAATTCAAATGATCGACCGTTTGTAGGGAATACACTCGGTATCCTTTTTCGGTACGATTAGGCTCTGGAATTAAGCCTAATCGTTCATAGAATCGAATGGTCTCCTTGTTAACGCCACACTTTTCAGCCAGTTCTCCAATACGATATTGCATCTATCTCACCTCATATAAAGTATAAACCCTGTACCATAGTACAGGGTCAAGGGAAGTATTATTTACTATATTATCGATCTACTTTCTTAAAATAAACTGTCATTTTTCAATAAGCCTTACTCAACAATATGGCCCAATTGTTGAACAAGAAAAAATCCTGCATATTCACACAGGATTTTTAATCAAACTTTATTATAAATGATCAATCTTTATTATAAATAATCGAACTTTGTTTTAAATAATCTATCTTTTTTATAAAACAACATAAACGATATTTAATGCTTGTTACGGGACTTTGTTTTTGATAATGAGTTTCGGAACTGGTTTTTGACCATCTTTCTGTTAGTTTCGTTAGAACTCAATAAAGTTCCTTAAACGTCCGTTTTTGACTCCTATTGTTAAATCCTTGTTATATGTAAACGACAAATAGACCTAAAGATATAATAAAATTGATTTTTTAGGTCTATTTGTCGTTTACGTTAATAAAAGAAAAAACGGGCTTGTTAGACAACCCGTTTTTTCTTTTAGCTCTTTTTTCTTTTCGGTAAGTCAGGAGCCTTCTTTATCGTGTCAACAACATGCATGACCGCGAAATATGGATGTTTTAAAATCATTTTCGGTCCGCTCTTCTTCATAACATCCTTAACGAAATCTTTCATATCTGGTTTATAACAATGAATTTTGCAATTTTGACATGCTGGCTTCTTCTCTTGAAATGGACATTTTGATAAACGAAAATAAGCATACTCTTTTAACTTCTGACATTCTTCACATATAGTATCTTGTTCATGTTCGTTTTTACAATACATATCAATCATAATGCTAATTGTTTTCTCTTCACGTTCAATTCGATTCATGGCTAGCGCCTCCCGTTCCAAAGTCTCTCCGCTTTGATTGTAAGACTTTTTTAGAGGGTTTACATGAATTTTTATTGACAGTTTTTCTAATGTTTATCTCTTTCCTACGAATTATTAATGGAGAATGTCCCTACCAATCATAACCAACAGTAAAAGCGAACGCATTAAGATTTAAATAAACATCTTTCTTTTTCTTACGAGCTTCGGATGCTTAAACCACTGGAACAACAAGCGTCCACTCGATTCTTCCACGCTATTGATTGATCTGTTTTGACATGGAACTGATTCTATTGGTAGGTGGGGACAGTTTGACGCTTACGAACCATGACAAATGGAAAACATTCTTTTCCCGTGCTCAAAATAAACAACTCATTCTATCTGGTCGTAAAGATGCGAAACACGAAAATTTTGTATTCCAGTATGTGATCGAGAAACAGGAATTATGGATGACGACAAGTACAGGAAAACCGGTTATGTTTCCAGCGGTTACGTTCCCGTATGGACAAGAAATCATTGAAGAAGTGATCATAACTCAATTACAGTGTAAAAATAAGAAAAAAAACGGTAAACCGATTGCGTGGTCTGTGGAAGACCATGGTGAATATTACATTGCAAAATGTTTAGTCGATGTACCGGAAAATCCAAACACAAATTATAGTAAAGCAGATGGTGTTATTGGTGTAGATTGCAATCTTGAGCATTTTGCGTGGGCAAATGTAACAAAGGATGGAAATTATAAAGGAAGTGGTTCCCTCCATTTTTCGATTCTAGGTAAATCCACCGGACAAATCACAAAGATCATCGAAGTGGAAGCCATTCGCTTAGTTGACTTAGCGAAGCGGTATAATAAGCCGAAAGAAGCCTTACAGATCGAGCGATTAGACGTATTTGAAAGTGAAAAGAAAAAGCTAAGAAAATTGTTTGCATAAAGAAAAAAGAACACCTTGTCTCAGTCTCTTACACTTGTTACCAGAGTAGATAACAAGTCTAGGAACTGGATGCATGACAAAGTGTTCTACACCTCGATATAAGAAAAAAGTAGCTGTACCTGTTTTCCACGGAAGATAGAATAGGTCGTCTTACATAAGGACACTACGGAATTTCTATATCGTTGTATCCTCTTTGTTGAACGAGAGGAAGTGTTTTGAAATAGTAGAATCCCCCGCCTCAAGCTCGTGTAGAGGTAGGTGGGGGTAGTTCAATGAACTGTTTAACTTCCTTAAATGCCCTTGTTCCTACATCCAAAGAATTAACTGTAAACTAGTTCTTTTTGGCTTAGATCAAGCGTCTGCGCTGTTGAAGTATGAATCTCTTGGAAAATCTCTGGGTTTTCCGCTAGTGACACGCCATAAGAAGGAATCATTTCTTTTATTTTCAGTTCCCACTCTTTCATACGTTGTGGGAAGCATTTTTCTAATACCTCAAGCATAACGTGAACAGCAGTAGAAGCACCCGGAGAAGCGCCGAGCAATGCAGCTATCGAGCCATCAGCGGCACTAACAACTTCCGTACCAAATTGAAGTGTTCCTTTACCACCGGCATCAGTATCTTTGATAACTTGCACACGTTGGCCCGCTACCACTATACCCCAATCCTCGCTTTTGGCGTTCGGAATAAACTCGCGTAATTCTTCCATGCGCTTTTCATTCGATAACATAACTTGCTGGATCAAGTATTTTGTCAATGACATCTCTTTTACGCCTGCCGCCATCATAGTGAGGACATTATTTGGTTTTACGGAACCTATCAAATCAAAATTCGAACCAGTTTTTAAGAACTTTGGTGAGAAGCCGGCAAACGGTCCAAACAGCAATGTTTTTTTGTTGTCAATATATCTTGTATCAAGATGCGGAACAGACATTGGCGGAGCACCAACCTTAGCCTTACCGTATACTTTCGCATGATGCTGCGCTGCAACTTCCGGATTGTTACATACCATAAATAATCCGCTTACCGGGAACCCTCCAATATGTTTTGACTCAGGAATACCGGTTTTTTGTAGTAAAGGCAGACTTCCGCCCCCACCGCCGATAAAGACGAATTTTGCAGTATGGTATTCGATTTTACCACTATCCATATCATGCACTTTCACTTCCCATGATCCGTCGCTAGCACGTTTAATATTCTCGACACTATGTTTGTAGTTTATTTCGACATTTTTACTCTGCAAGTGGTCAAACAACATACGTGTTAAAGCACCAAAGTTGACATCCGTTCCAGAATCGATTTTTGTTGCCGCTATTGGCTCATTCGATGTACGCCCTTCCATAATAAGCGGCATCCACTCCTTCAGCTTTTCATGGTCATCAGAAAATTCCATCCCTTGAAACAGCGGACTATTTGAAAGCGCTTCAAAACGTTTTTTCAAAAACGTTACATTTTTTTCCCCTTGTACCATACTCATATGAGGTATTGGCATGATAAAGTCTTGCGGATTACGAATCAGATTACTATTTACAAGATAAGACCAAAATTGTCTTGAAAGCTGAAACTGTTCATTAATTTTGATAGCTTTGCGAATATCTATAGATCCATCAGATTTTTCGGATGTATAGTTCAGTTCACAAAGTGCAGCGTGGCCCGTTCCCGCATTATTCCATTCGTTAGAACTTTCTTCTCCTGCGTTTGCGAGTTTCTCGAACACTTTGATTTCCCATTCAGGTGCTAACTCTTTCAGTAATGATCCCAAAGTCGCGCTCATGATTCCGGCACCAATTAAGATAACGTCTGTTTTTTGCTGCATGTTGCTCATGATAATCTCTCCATCCCCTATATTAGCAAAAAAGAGTAGGTGCATCTGCTTAAAGGTCGCAAAAAGCAAAGCGTCGCCTAGACCCCTCTACCTAGGAACCTATCTCTCCTGCCTCAAATATAACCATCTCATACTCTATTATAATAATTAATAGACTAAAATATCTAGTATTATCTGATAATTATTAACTATTTAAGAGAGAATATAGATTTTTTACAAAAATAAATTCTACTTTTCTACATAAAAAGGTGGAATTTATTGATTTTTTATTAGACTTAAAGAAGTGAATGTTTTTCGTTACTTATTCCGGAAAAATCCTCGTTAGTTCAACAAAAACCAGTTTCTCTTCAAGTGCAACTATGTTTATCTTATATCCTTTATACTCTTCTTAGTTCACTGATTTAGTGATAAAATCATAAACTTTTTTCAAGTTTGTCTTAAAATATGTAGTAAAGTACCAGTCTTGATAAGCTTTTGATACTAAAATATCATCAATACTTTTTTACTTTGAACGTTTTCTGCCACCAATGCAATAATATCTTTTATGTAACCTTTCACCTTTGGATAAAATATATTTATAGCATTACAAACCATATAATCCACGATAAAGAAAAACTATATAAGGTTACACATTATATATCTATTGGTACATCATTTATCTAAAGTGATGTACTTTTTTCTTTTATAAACCTCTTTATTCGCCTTCTTATGATTTCCTATTTCAGAACATATTCATTATAATAAGAGAGAAAAAGCTTTTTCCAATTCTTCCAAAACCTCTGTGTAATGTCGAATCCCAGGGTATTGTTGTGGAGAAAGTGCTTTTGACTTTATTGGAAAATCATGAATGAATTCCAGGTCCTTATACTCCTTTAAATGCAGTTGATTCAATGCAGTTAGAACGTCACTTTTGTTTTCACTCCATACTCGAAAGGTTTTAAAACTTGTCACAAAAATTTCATTATAGGATGTACCATCTTCAGTCGCAATTCCAAATTGGAGAAATCCATCATTTGTAAGTTCAAATTTATATTCTTTGAAAAGATTCATGATTCGGTCAGATTCAGTAAAGCGACTAAGAACGGGCTCTTCCCCTTTCATTCCTACAATTCCATAAGCTATCCCTTCTTTAATCATTGTATTAACTAATGTTACAAACAAGTGCCAAATTCTATCAGCATCAATATTGATTTCGGTAAAATACTGAAACTTTCCACCTTCAATCTCTCTCATCTTGTATCCTTCCACAATGTTCGCTCTCGCCCGTTTTTGTTGTATAGTATCGTAATCATCCCCACTTGGATAATCAATTCGATCTGGTATTCGATCTGGTATTTGTAAGCCTAACGGTAATTTATACACGTTTTTCCCTCCTCGTCTTCAATAAATATCATTATGTTGGAATAAAATGGTTTATAGATCCTTAATATATTCTCTTTTGGTAATTCAAATCCCTTCTCCAATTAACTGATCATATTCTTTCATACATCTTCGCATATGCGATTTTCAGCTGTTCCCGCGATTCCTTATCTTCTTGATCACTGTAACGAAAAAATGATGTCTAGAACAAAATATCTCTTGAGTATTTAAAAATAAAAGATGACGATGCGAAACAAATATCAAATTTATTTAAAACTTTCTTTTTCAGCTATTCTATCAACAAGTCACCCTTCCATACTACAACCATTTATGTTGTAGTGGCAAATAAGCTCTTTTGTGGCAAAAAAAAGAATAGATCACTCAGATTGCTTCTGCCTGCATCTATCCTTTTCTTTTTATACAATGTGTAACACTATTAAATTCAGAAGAAATTAGCTATTTTTTTATGAAGCATGATCTTTCTTCTTCATTAATGCTCGTTTTTTCATCGCTTTTGTTAAGTAGCCACCTTTGAAAGAACGAATCTCATAGGAAGACATAAACGCCTTCGGTGCAATTCGATTAATAATTTCCAATAGCTCTTTCTCACGAGAGCGCTTCGCAACGATATCTAGGCGGTAACGGATAGAATTAATCCCTTCTCCCTCAAATACAGTTACGCCAAACCCAGCATGTCTTAATTCATCTACCAACTCATTACAACGATCTAGTAAACTAACTTGGTATGTAATATACCCAATTGCCAATTTATTTTCTATATAACCGCCTAATAAAAGTCCGGCACTAAAACCGATCACATAGGCTATAATATTCATCCAATTTGATAAATCTTGAAATACAATTCCTAAACTTACAATATAGATTGCACCTTCTAGTAATCCCACACCAGCAGCGGATCTTGTTTGATTCTTTACAAGCAAAATCGTCCTGATCGTTAAAACTGGAACATAAATAATTTGAAGTACAAAAATAAGTAGCGCTTGTAACATTTGCATCCACCTCTTTCAAAAAGTCTTTTGTCATAATAACATATATAACCTTTAGAAAGCGATGGGTTTTCTAAATTTTTTTATTTTCCCATGAAAAAATAAGAAAATAAAAAAAGAACCGTTTTCGGTTCCCTTTTATCTTCTTATTTTGAATCCTGTGTAACCCTTTTTCTTTTTTCCTCTTCTTCTCTTACTAACTGCATATTCGCATACGCTAAATTCGCAATCATTAAAAAGTGACCACCTAAAATGCCCGTACCAAATGCCCACATTTCCATTTCATGTTCAATTTCATACATAATGATCGCACCTAGTATCGCAGCTGCAAAACGATTTAAAATTCCTAATCCAGGCGCACGTTGTTTTAATACAATACTTTTCCCAATCTTTTCAACTCGTCTTGCTAACAACCAAAGACAGTATGCACTTACAGCTAATCCGATCCCGAATCCAGTAACTTGCTTTGAAAAAGGCGTTATCGTCCATAGAAGTAGTAAACCACTAAAAATCATATATAATTGTAGTTTGTATACTCGTAACGCAACTTCAATCAAAATATCCGCTCCTTGTTTCAAGTTTTGCGATAGGTAAAAAAGAAAGCAGCAACCTACACAGTTGCTGCTTTCTCTTGTTGATGATCAATTTTTCGAATTTCAATGCGTTTAATTTGATATGCATCTTTTTCAAGAACTTTAAACTCATATCCCTCTGCTTCGACACATTGTCCCTCTTCAATTTCATGATTCTGCATCATAATCCATCCACCAATTGTATCCACATCTTCTTCCTCAATGTGTAGGCCAAATAAATCTTTCACTTCTGTAATTAACACTTTTCCATCAACAATTTTATGATGTTCATTTACGTGTTGAATTGGTGGATGTTCATCTTCATCATATTCATCACGAATTTCGCCGACGATTTCTTCCAATATATCTTCAAGCGTTACGATTCCGGCTGTACCTCCGTACTCATCATATAATACAGCCATTGGAATTCGCTTTTTCTGCATTTGCAGAAGTAAATCATGAATTGGAGTTGTTTCCATCACTTCAATAATCGGACGCATATACGTACGAATAGATGATAAATCTTCTGTATCGCCTTTCATATATCGAATAAAAAAGTCTTTTACGTTGACCATACCGATAATATCATCTTTATCTTCTCCAAAGATTGGATAACGTGTGTATCGTTCGCTTTGGATAATTTTCATGTGTTCTTCTACTGAATCTTCGAGATAGAAACCGACGATTTCTGTCCGTGGTACCATAATCTCTTTCGCAATGCGATTATCAAATTCAAAGATATTATTTACATACTTATATTCTGCTTGATTAATTTCTCCACTTTCATAGCTCTCTGAAAGAATCAGACGTAACTCTTCTTCCGTATGTGCTACTTCATGTTCAGAAGCTGGTTTCAAACCGAATAAGCCAGTTACGACACGCGCTGAACTATTTAGTATCCAAATAAAAGGATACATCACTTTGTAGAACATCATTAAAGGTCCAGCAAATAATAAAGTTACTCTTTCAGCCTTTTGAATTGCCATTGTTTTCGGAGCTAATTCCCCTACTACAACGTGCAAATACGTCATTGTCATAAATGCAAGGCCAAAAGTCAATACTTGTGAAATAGAAGGGTTTAAGTTCCATTTCTCAAATAATGGATGCAATAGCTTTTCTATTGTCGGTTCACCTAACCAACCAAGTCCCATTGCCGTTACTGTAATTCCTAACTGACAAGCAGATAAATATTCATCTAAATTT
Organism: Bacillus sp. FSL K6-0042; assembly: GCF_038006685.1. Classification (NCBI taxonomy): domain Bacteria; kingdom Bacillati; phylum Bacillota; class Bacilli; order Caryophanales; family Bacillaceae; genus Bacillus; species Bacillus sp. FSL K6-0042. The sequence goes on along the minus strand of NZ_JBBOVS010000001.1, from coordinate 156,768 downwards.
GTTGTTACCTTTTTTGCTGCTAACGCACCGCGTTTTCCTTCCGCAACAAGCTGATCTATACGACTTGAACGTACCTTAACAATCGCAAACTCTGCTGCTACGAAAAATCCAGTAAATGCGATTAAAAACGCAACCATGACTAAATTAAATATTTCCAATGAATCCCCTTAGTAAAAAAACTAAGGTGTTCACCTCCTGTATACTTATAATGTTTTCTTATTCTCTGTTTCTTTAGAAAACATAGCCCTATACAGAAATTAAAAGAGTTGGATCCAACTTTAACTATAAAAATAGTATCAGTGTTTGTATTAAAGCTGTCGTTTGACCCGATAAAGATTTCGATATTTTTTCACGTTGTGAATCTGTTAACCCATCTAACAGAGGTTTCAACTGTGTTAGCTCTGTTTCTAATCGATGGATGTGGTTTGTCACTTCATTCACTTGTTTCGAAACGTGTTCATTGATACCGAGCAGCTTCTTCCTCTCCTCGATCCTCTCTTTAATCTCACAAAGCGGCATATGCATTTCCTTGCATTTCTCAATAAATTGTAATGTTTCAAATGCTGTTTCATCGTAATAGCGATAATTAGATTGAGATCGCTCCGCTTTTAAGATACCTAGATTCGTATAATAATCAATCGTTCGTTTCGATACGTGAGCCAAGTGAGCCAACTGTCCGATTCGATACACCTTCCCAACGATTTTTCCCTCCCCATTTATGTTAAGAACATCATACAACACATAAACTGTACAGTCAAACGTGACGGTTTATTATTCACAATATATGCAAAGAAGATCCGCTATATGTTGCAGATCTCCTTCTTCCTATATTTCTTTTTCTTTATTATGAGTAGCTTCTACACACTCTGCTAAACGTTCAATCTGATCCATCCAACCTGTTAATTTATATAAAATACGATAGAATAGATTGCTAGGTGTATACTCAACAATTAATGTAAGAAGTGTGCCTTCCTCTTCTTCCAATATGTATGTTGTAGTAGAATATCCTTGTTTCATCTCACCGCCAAGAGTAATGATATACGGTGCTTCATATTCTAAAAATTCCACTTCCGACTCAAATATTTTCTTACCCATTTTTTGAACGGAAATAAATGTATCTCCTACACGTGAATGTTCTTTCACTCGCTCTAACGGACAACGATTTTCAATTAAAAATGTATTCCATTCCTTCGTTTTTTCATCATCTTTTACATATTCAAATACGACACATCAATTGGTGCTTGAATTAAAACTTCAATAGCAAAACTCATTCATTTTCTCCTTTTACATACCCTTATTTCTCTATATATTTTGCGGCAAAATGATTATGCCATATTTTACCCAGTGAAATACAAGGGTTATTTTACTATTATTTCTCTTATTTAGAGTTTCATGAGTTTGAATTTATAATTTATAACACAAGGGCGAAAAGAATTGAGTTATATTTTTATTCATATTTCATCATATTAATTTTCAAAATACATCTTTTGCTTTAACCGTACATTTACTTTCGGAATCCAACCAACTTCTTCACATTCTATTTTCTTGCACCATAGCCAACCATTTAATTCCTTTAAACCAATGAGAATATCTCCTTTTTCTACATTTAATTCTTTCGCCGTATATGTTTCAAGCACAATACCAGAATCATTGTTTTCACATGTTATTATTTGCTCTGGAACCCATCCCGCCAGACCACTATGCTCAGCACGGCAATATACCCAATTGTTCCAGTTTTCTGGCCCTGAATATACATTCCCAACCCGCACTTGATCTCCTTTTTCTAAACTGATTGGTTCTGGATAATTACTAGCGTGAGACTGAATCACAACATATTTCATTTTACCCTCCAATAATCTGAAAATTAAGTTATACTTTTATTATAAAACTTATTTATGATAAACAAATACAAAATATTGAGAGGAGAAATTCTTATGTACTACAACAACCTATTTGAAAACGATCAACCTGTAATCCGTCTATAATCTAAGACGGGCATACGTATTTTTTATAAAAAACATGCCTCGTCTTAGGATTCCCTATTTTACAATCCTATAAATAGACGGAGGTATTTCACAATGAAACAAACAATTTTAGGCGCTATATGTTTATCACTTGCAGCAAGTATTTGGGGTGGTATGTATGTTGTTAGTAAATATGTACTAGACTTTGTTCCGCCTCTCACACTTGTCTGGCTTCGCTTTATTATTGCCTTTGTAGTTTTGTACATGATTTTAAAAACGACAAAACGAAAACAAAAAACAACGATACAAATAAACACAAAAGATTGGCAACTTTTTGCTTGGATTGGCTTCATCGGCTACTTTGTTTCAATTACGTGCCAATTTGTTGGAACAAAATTATCAGATGCGCACACAGGCTCTTTAGTTACATCGGCCACTCCAGCATTTATGGTCGTGTTTGCTACATTGATTTTGAAAGAAAAGTTAACGACTCGCAGAATACTCTCTACCGCCTTAGCTACAATAGGCGTCACAATTGTTATTGGGTGGGATATAGAAGTAGGCTCTTATTTTATCGGCACAATCATTTTAGTGGGGGCTGCGATTACATGGGCTCTACTATCTATTTATGTAAAGATTGCTTCTCAACAATTTTCATCCTTAGTCATTACAACGTACGCAATCTTCTTTTCACTATTTTTCATTACACCCTGTATGATTTGGGAATTACAATCTAATCCAATTGGGGACTTAAATACCACTATCATTTTAGGTATTTTATATTTAGGAATCATCTCGACCGCTGGAGCCTTTTTTCTTTGGAATAAAGGACTTGAGTTAATGGATGCCAGCATCGGTTCATTGTTTTTCTTTTTTCAGCCTATTGTTGGCTCATTATTAGGCTGGTTACTTTTAAATGAAACGTTGAATCGGAACTTTTTTATTGGTGGTGCTCTTATTATATTTAGTGTGGCAATAACTACACTCGAAAAGAAAAAATAACAATAACACAGTCTATAAAAAATATAACGGGTTCGGTTTTGAAGTACAAAATTTTATTTCGCAACTGAATTAGCGTTATAAATCTCAAATTTTTCAACATTAAAAACGCAGAGAAAAAAGCAGAAGAATTATCATTTCCTTCTGCTTTTTTAGCTTAATATCTAACATATTCCTTTATGGATTTACATTAATCCTTTTTCCAATAAATAAAAATTTTAGGAAACGCAGATCTGAACTGCCCCCCAATTGTCACACACAATCAACAAAAATAATAGGTCCAAACCATATGCGATTTGGACCTAAAATAAATGCTCTAATTAAGTTTTTGTACTCTTAAAGCAAACCCGTTATAAAAAATATAGCCTGTGTTTTTTAGTATTTATGAAGATCAAATTTATATTTTTCTCAAGCAGACCAGTGCGCTGGACGAGAAAGTAAACTTGGTAATTTCGTGTTTGCGTCCCCTTTCGCTGCATTAATCTGGACTTGAGTTAGAAAAATAGTGTCTGTTAGATTTGCTCCGCTTAAGTCAGCATCTCGTAAATCAGCACCGATAAAGTCAGCCATTCTTAAATCAGCACCTCGAAGATCAGCAGCAATGAGGTATGCCCCTCTTAAATTCGCTCCCCTCAAATTTGCTTTTTTAAGGTTTGCCCCCATAAGATCCGCTCCTCGGTGGTCAGGTCTCTTATTTTTTTTGGAGCCTTTATACTCGTGACGTGACTCCATCCATACTAGTTCGCTCGTCCTTAAAAGAAGAGTATTTACATCTGCTCGGTGTAATGGAACATTTATTTTCATTAGTAAATCTGGACTAAGCCTTGAAAGTCGTTCTGTCTCCTCAATCGCGTCACGAATCTCCCCATAAATCAGACTTGTCACCTTTAACGTTAAAGCTTCATTCAAATACCAAAGCATCTCATGGAGTTGATGCATAATTGGAAAAACATCATACATCTTTTTCGCGTGTTCTGGGCCTTCTCTCCAGTCGACACCTTCGAAAGTCACCTGTGAAACCTTTTGCCCTGCACCGAAACATTCAAAAACGGTGCACCCTTTAAATCCGCTCTTCCTAAGATTTTTATGAGTGCTACACCGAAAGTCTGATTGCAAGTTTGAACAAGGTTTCCCAGCATCTTTATTCACTGCAAAATCTGCTGAAACTGCGAATGGTAGTGCAACACAACACAAACCAAAGCAACTCTCACAGTCAGCTCGTAAACTGTGAAAACTCACATCATTTTTTGAATCAAAATGATTATTATTCTGTAACAAAACATGTACCCCCTGTTGTTGTATTACTTGTTTAACTTTATATAGATAAGTACTAAAAAAATACCTTCCGACAATTACATAGTAGTTCCTGTAAACATCTTAAAGAGAACTTTACCAATCCTTTCATTTCGTGCAATCAAATATATCGCTCTTTGCTTTTGAAAATCTCGAATGGGTAAAGAACGCAGCGGAAGTGAATTTAAAGACTTTGCTACTCCACTTCCAAATGAACCAGTATTTCAAAAAAATGTGAATAGCGCTTTTATCAGAACCAATTTAGAAGCATATTTACGAGAACACAATTATGAAACTGCCGTCATTATCGGTTTAACAACGGACTATTGCGTATCCACTTCAGCACGTATGGCTGGTAATTTAAGTTTTTCAACTTATGTCGTTTCAGATGCGACAGCTACATTTGGTAGAATCTCATATGATGGAAATTATCATCATGCAGAAGATATCCATCAGCTTGCATTAGTAAGTCTTCATGAAATGTTTGCTACCGTTTTAACAACTAACAAACTTATAGATTTGCTTTAAATCCCCCTTAATGAATCTTTAAAAGTCACTAAACAATCAATTTCAAAATAAAATAGCACATTTCATTGCAAATGCTAAATTAACTTCTAATTATATTTTCATACGAAAAGGATATATTCATCATTTTATATTATCATTAAATTATAAACTTTCATAGAATAGGAGGAACTACTATGGCATTAGAAATGAAAACAAACTGTCAAACTTGCAACACTTCACTTCAAACGGATTCGGAAGCTTATATTTGTACTTACGAATGTACATTTTGCGCACCGTGCACAGAAAAAACGCATCAAGTGTGTCTAAACTGCGGTGGTGAATTAGTGCGTAGACCAAGAAAATAAAAGCAAAGCTACTCGTAGCTTTGCTTTTTCTTTACCATATTTATTTAAAAATCTCTTTTAATTGATTCCCAATTAACTCAGATAAATATTCATAACCAGCAGCACTAAAATGTAATCCATCTCGCTCTTCATTTTCTACGAACTTCTTATAATCTAATTCTTCAATCATATGAGTATGTAAATCAAGAAAATGACTTCCTGTTTGTTCTGATACTTCTTCCACCACTTTTGCATACTGTCCTAATACTTCATTTGTTCTTGCATGCTGTCTTTCCTCATCCACTGGTGCTGGGCTAATTAGCAGCACCTTTTCTGGTGAGATTTTTTTCACAATCTTAATTAGATTCTCTTCATATTCTTGTAGTGATACTTGTTTATGAAATGCTGCATCATTCGCACCAAAAAAGACCATTACAAATGTCGGCTTATAAGATAGGACATCCTCTTCTATTCTTTTTAAAGCATCAAACGTATTGTCACCAGGAACACCTGCATTTTCTACTTTCCAATTCGAAAACTGCTCTTGTAAACGTGGTGTTAATCTCTGTGTTCCATTCCAAAATGTTTCGTCAGCTGTAATACTATCACCAAAGCATACTAATGTGTTCATTTCTATATCTCCCTTTTATGTATGAAACAATTTGCCTTCTAACGCTGCAATATAACGCTGTGCCGAACGCTGAACAGCTTCATCCGCATCATCCTTTACTACTCGGTGAAAAGCGTTGTATAAACGATTAAAAGGCAGTGACTTTACTCTTTTAGCCATCTCTTCTACTTTATTCGCTGGTAACGGAATTAAATTTGGATAGCTGTACATAAAGCTCACCCACTGCTGATCCGCTACAACTTGAATAATATCCCCTGTTAATAAAATCCCTTTTCCATCATTCCCTTGTGACCAATGTAAAACAGAACCACCTTTAAAATGTCCCCCTAGACGATGTATAGTGAGTCCATCAGCTAATTGCAATGATTCTCCTGACCAAAAAACAATATGTTTACTTGAACGCGTCACCCACTGTTTATCATCTTCATGTATATAGATTGGTACATCAAATCTTTCCGCCCATTCTACTTGAGTAGAATAATAGTGTGGATGGGATAACGCAAGCGCATCTAATCCTCCTAGTTCATTCACTTTCTCAATTGTGGCTTCATCGAAATAAGTAATACAATCCCATAACAAATTATACGATTCTGTTTTTACCAAATAAGTTGTTTGACCAATCGCAAATTCTGGTTTTGTTGTAATGCTATAAAGCCCTGTTTCTTCCTCAATGATTTCATTTTTATATGTATTACTCTCTTGTAAATCCTCCAGTGTTGTCCAAGATTGACCTTTCGGATTAATATACTGTCTCTCCTCATTGCAAATCATACAATTCACTGGTTCCTCTACACTTGCTGCATATTGTACGCCGCATGTTGTACAAATAAAGTTTTTCATAATCATTCTCCTACCCCCATTTGTTTTCTGTTAAACTTTCATCGTTAACGAATGTGATTCATCCAATAACACCAAGCTTTTAAGTAAGCTTCTAAATCTTCAGGATGATGTCTCATACAAGCATCTAACCTGCAATATAAAACAATTACGACTTCTTCATATAAAATGTTTCTCGCCCTATTATGAAAAGCACTCTTTTCTACTACCTCACCTATCATTTCCTTCGTCAAATCTTCTGGCGTCGAACAAAATGCATAAATCAAATCATATATTGGATCCCCCAAAACTGGCAAAGGATCAATCACACCATACAATTTATTTTCTCTACATATAAAATTATGAAATCCACAATCACCATGTAATAGAAATGGTTGATTACTATATGCCTTTCTATTTGGACTATGTACCAATTTAAGAACAGTATGAAAATCTTCTTCTGCTATATAGGATCTTACATTCTCACGGGCCTCCATCACCCTTTCTAAAAGAAAATCTTGCCAAGAGTGTACCGGTTCTTCTTTCCATCCCCACTGATCCATACTCATAGCTGTTTTATATCTATCAATCACTTTCTGTACAAGTGTACAAAGAATATCTCTTTTATCCCCAGCATGATAACTTGTGGAACCAGGGATAAATGAATAGGCCATATATCTATTGAGCGGGTCTACATACAAAAGCTTAGGAAATATACTTTCGTTTTCATAAAAATCAAGAAAATACGCTTCTTCTTCAATGACTTTTGGTTCATTCAACTTTACAACACACTGCTCTTTTCCTTCTAGAAGATACAGTCTACTTGTAGTACCGCCAGTTAATTTTTTGGACCCTTTCGGATAATCAACAATCACTTCATTAACAACCAACTGTTCAATAATTTCTGAAATCTTCACTTTTCCCACCCTTATTCTACATCCTTACTTAAATATCACTACTTATAGATGAAATGACTTTATTACTATTTGACAAATACAAGAAAAAATCTTTAAAAATCTTTATATTATAGAAAAAGCAATCTTCATCCTTTTGGAACCAATAATGCAGCAACTAATATTTCATCATAAATCTCATTCCACTTTGGGTAATATACTGTAACCTCGCTTGGTCTCACAAATATTCTTCTATTTGATTCATACTCTCCATTAAAATCATGCACTTCTGTAATATCCATCCGATAAAACGGTTGATATCCTATTTTGGGATATGAATCATTTTCATTCCAATTCGGATTTTCACTATGGTCTACAATGATATATCCAAGCAAGGTACAGTTCCCTTCCACATACGCTTCTTCCCACGCCTCCCTCTGAAAACATTCTTCTGGCGTTTCATCCTTTTCAATATGCCCTCCAGGAAAATCCCAACTACGATTATGATTATCTATTAATACAACTTTATTTTTATAAAAACAAAAACCATGGACACTCGTAATACCTTTATAGTCTGGTAATATATTAGCTTTTTTCCATGTTAATTTAACTTTTGATTCTCCATAGTATGTGTATATCGTTGTCATCCGCTGCCTTCCCTTCACTCCAAATGCTCTTCATATAATCTAGTAATTTCTAATGCCCGATTCAGCTCTTTTAATTTATAAGCTAAACTTTCCACCCCAAAAACTTCCGTAAACGTATGACTACCAACAATAAGATTGATTCCCTTAAATTTTGCATATTGAACTGTATATAACGTTTTCTCTCCCGTTATATATGTATCGCAACCTTTTTCCAATGCTCTTTTTATAATATTTGTGCTGTTCCTGCCCCCGTCAAAATTGCTACTCGTTTTACTGGTTGATTGTGATCTTCCCACGCTTTTACTTTCTCTTCTAGTCTTTCTTCGACTCTTGCTACTAGACTCGAAAATGGAATAGCGGATTCATATTCTCCAATTCCAGGGAGCTCTTCTTCCTCATATGAAGAATACTCAAGTATTTTATCAATTTTAATTTCGTTAAATAACGAAATACAAGTTCCAAAATTCACAAAGTCTAAAGGCAAGTGTATCCAAAAATGATTGATTTCATATTCTTTTAATTTCCCAACACAAGCCTCTTCCATACCGAATAAAAAGCTCCACGGCGCATGATGTGTAACAATCATATCGACTTACTTTACTCGTGCTTCTTCGATTGTTTCCAGCGTTAGGTTCGTTGTATAACCTATTTTATGGAATTCATCTTTACTAATATGGGTGAAGCCATATTCATCATCACCATATTTATGAAGATGCTCTCCAAATAACATTTCAATCGATTTTTTAAACTCTGCTATATTCATTTCAATTCTCCTTTTCACACTTCTTTCCCTAATACATATTTTATTTTCATGTAATGAAAACCTGCTTCGAATTAGAAGTATGAAACAATGAGCCTTTCTTGTATTCCCGCCAACTTTTAATTTTGATAAATACGGGCATGCTATAAAAAAACACCTGTATATATAGGAGGACATTTATGAAACCTGATTTTTTACAAGCCGTACACGAAGCCATTGGTAATGTCGAACATATCCACATTGAAGAAAGCGGAGCAGACAGCTTACTGATTCATCATGATGATGTGAGACAGTTAAAACAGGTTGCCGAAACGTTAGAAAATAGCAATTTTCATTCTGTAATGAGACAAAATGGAAATGCCTCTTTTATTGAAGTTTTAAACAGATAAAAAAGTTCGGTATATGACCGGACTTTTTTCATACTTTTAAATTAAAATTTGAAACTCATTTACATACACGGCAGTTCCAGAAATCTCAATTTGGAGTGAATCATCTTTCTGGTTCTTTATTACATAAACTGCGATCCGACCATCTTTATTCATTTCTTGTCCTTGTTCAACAATTAATGTCATTTCACCATCAAAATCTTGCTTCAAAAATTTAGCATAATAAGCCCCCATTACACCAGAAGCAGTTCCCGTCACTGAATCTTCTATCGTCCCGGAATAAGGTGATGAAAAATGCCGACCATGCATATGCGCTACTTCATCATAAGTTTCTAAGCAAAGAGGATGAATCGATGCCTTTGGTACTTCTTTTAGAATAGATGGAAACTCTTCATTATTTGGTTTCATTCTTTGAAAGGCATCCAACGTTTTAATAGGGACTAGCAAAGTCCAAATTCCAGTACTCCCATAAACAATTGGTAGCTTTTCATCTAAATCCATTTCATGAAGTCCAATGCTGTGAGCTAATTCTTCAGTGGAACCATCAAACTTTTGAAACTGTGGCGCTGTTTGTCTCATTTTAATAAATGATTCTCCATTTTCATCTATATCTATATGTACTGGTAAAACCCCTGCTTTCGTTTCTATTGTGAGATTTCGTTTCCCCTTCAGTAGCCCTCTTTCGTGAAGTGCATATATAGTTCCCACTGTCGCATGTCCGCAAAGATTCATTTCATGCCCTGGTGTAAAATAACGGATTCTTACATCAGCCACATTGGAAGGAAGCACAAAAGAGGTTTCATTAAATCCTACTTTTTCTGCAATCAGCTGCATTTCATCATCTGTCAATCGTTCTGCGTCTATTACAAGACCAGCTGGATTTCCCATATTCGGCTTTGTACTAAATGCATCATAATGGAAAACTTTTATTTCCTTCATTTTCTCATCTCCTGAATTTATTTAAATATTTTGCAATACAATTCCGTTTCTGTCCTTATAGAGCATCCGTTTTTCCAAAAAACCTTTTGCATTTTTTCATTTGTCATATGAGTACTTCCAATATAATAAGTAGCCCCCATCTGTTCTAACATGTATAAAGATTGAAGATGGATATGAGCACTAAGTCCTTTTCCACGTTCCTCCGGCAATAGTCCAAAATAAAATAATCGACCTTCATTCTTCGTACCAGGTTCAATATGAGGAATGGATATTCCAATCGATTGCTCCTTTTCATAAAAAGCAATACATGATTTTTGCCAATCCTCACCTAATTCTGCTTGTATAGCGTAAAAATGTTCATCGATATTAAGAATTGATGATTTATTATCCGAATCTGACATACATCGCTCCCAAAGCGACTTAAATTCCGCTTCAGACAACGTCCTTTCGGCTATAGAGCGAAAATCATATTGTTTTTCTGGAGCTACGATATCCGTAAGCTTGCGAAACACTTCTATTTTCGCTGCATAGAGCTGAAAACCAAGTTCACGTAACACTTTTACACTCGGAGTATAACTGTTGAAACTTTTGTCTAGTAAAACACTTGCTCTTTTCAATTTCCAACATGAACAAACCTCTACAAATCTTTTTATCTTCTCTTTATAATTTTGATGATCATACAGTAAATCTTCTTCAGTTTCTTCAATTGTTATTGCATTCGGTAAACCATTTAATATTTTTTTCGAGGGACCAAATATGTTTTGTATGGTTGTAAGATTACACATTGTGTTCACCTTTCTATACAAAAATTGAAACTACCAATCTAACTCTCCTAAAGATGGATCAATGAACTTACCCGAAATTTCATCATTTGTACTCATTATCCAATTGTATATGTTGTATGCTCCTTCATCTGGTGTTATATCTGCATCATACGCCCCCATCTCTGTTTTTAACTTTCCTGGATAAATTGCGGTCACTACAATGCCTTTTTCCTCAAATTCTTGTTGTAAACATAAATTCAACATGTTTTGTGCTGCCTTCGCAATACGATATGAATAGGAAAACTGCCCTTGTGGAAATTCTTTAGCTGCCATTTTAGATAAAGAATCTAAACGTGAAGAAATATTAATAATTCTTGGATTTTCAGATTGTATTAGATTAGCATACGCACCTTTAACAGCACGAATTACACCTAAACAATGCATATTGAATAATGCCATTAATTCCTCTGAAGTTGTATGCAAGATCTCCGTTTCTTTTCCCGGTATTCCAGCATTATTAATAATAAGATCAACCACTTCTGTTTGTTGTTTAAGTTGCTCTTTTATGAGGTTGATACTGTCATCAGATGATAAGTCTGCTAATATAGAAAAACATCTAGACGGAAATAAGAAAATTAGATGCTCTTTCGCTTCCTTTTTCCAATACTGATTGTGGATTGAATACCCCATCATCGCCCATTGATAATCTATTCGTAAAATTGTAATAAGCTCAACTTTACCAACATTCGCACCATCTTCTTTACAAAACACTCCTAACACATACATGTCATCCCATTTTGCTGATTCATCAAAGCCACGTATCCATTCGGTAAACCATTCTTTTGTTGAATACGCCATATCTTGATAACCATCATCATACTTATACTGAGATGCCGATCGATTATGGAATCCTTCATATCAGCTTACATAATCCTCTTCTTGAAAAGGACGAAGGATCAGTCGTTCCGTCTCTACTTGTAACAATGACTTTCTCAATGTTTATCTCTCCCTCCATATTCAATGCTATAAATTCTATTTCCGAAGAAATATTATTTATTATTCGAATTTTCTTTATCATTTTAATCGAATCATAAAATTTAGTAAATCAATACGATATCGAAATAAACAAAAGTCCAGTTATGCACAAAACATAACTGGACTTTTTATTTTTATTTTATTAAAACACCACTTTTCAACTCTCTCTTCAATACTTTACCTAACGCATTTTTCGGTAAACTCTCAACAAACACTACTTGCGGTATTTTGTAGCTTGCTAATTTTTGTTTACAGTACTGAATAACCTCTTCTTCTGTTAAAAGTGTGTGAGTATCTTTAACGATATAAGCTCTTGGAATCTCTCCCCAAAAGTCATCTAGAATTCCAACTACAGCAACTTCCAATACACCATTTATTTCATGGATTACTTCTTCTACTTGATCCGGATATACATTATCGCCGCGGTGTACAATGACATCTTTATATCTTCCCATTATATATAAGAAGCCATCTTCGTCTATCATGCCGGCATCTCCCATATAAAACCAACTATCCTTTAAGACTTTTTTTGTGGCCTTTTCATTATTCCAATACCCTTTAAACATATATGGACTTCTTACAAGAATTTCTCCAGCTTCCTTTTCAGGTAATTCTTCACCTGTGTCAGGATGAAGAATTTTCACTTCTACATTTTTAATTGGCTTTCCTACAGAAGACATTTTCTCTTTCCCCATGTCTGGTCGCCAAGAACTAACAACCCATCCTTCTGTACTTCCGTATCCTTGGACCATATAAATTCCTTTTTCCCCCTCCAACAAGTGCCTGTACATCAGCTGATTGTTTTGCTCTTTTTTGTGAAAGTTGTTGCATTGTGCTCAAGAAAAACGCCCCTTTTCATTTTTTAGATTTTTATTTTACTACATTAATTATTAATTTACTAAAGATTAAAACTTGATAAATTTTATTTATAATGTATCTTTGAAATACATTCACGATTTTTCAGAACATTGGCGTACATAAAAAAAGACTCGTGAAAAACGAGCTAGAAGTTACGCATAATTGTTAATTCAAAAGTGACTAGAGTTGTATATTTGGAATAAAGTTTGATCAAAGTGGAGTCACTCTTTTTAGCTAAATATGAAATTTTTATAAAAAAGTTTAATCAAAACTCATTTAGAAATTTTTGATTAAAAAGATAACGTATCGCATCTTTATTCAAAAGTTGTCCTAATTGCTTTATATGAACTTATAAGAGGTTCACCACACAAAAAACGCATCTATGTAGATGCGTTTTTTGTGATCCTGTTATTGCTTTAAAAGAAAGTTTGATTAAAGAGTGGCTGCAGACATCGAGTCTATAGTACAAGAACCCCACATATATTTAAGAATTGTTTTACGTCCTTTTGCGATATCTGTGAAATCATTTGTTTTTTGAAAAGTATTCATAGTTGCATTTTCCTCTTTAAGCTTTTTTATTTGATTTAACATGTTGAAAATAATCTTTCTTTCCTCTGTTAGCTTCTTCTGATGTTTCTGCGGCTATTACAAAATACCCGACATTAACCTATGGCGTAGGCATGAATAAAGGACTAGGTCATAAACCTAGTCCTCACTTATTTTTAGCTTTGTTTTACATATCTAGTTGTATTGGATGATTTATCATTAAACAATTGTAAGTTCTTTCTATCAAAGTTTTGGACTTTATAAGCAATGTCTTTGTGAACAACTTCTGCTTCTACCCCATTTGACATTTGCTTCGTAATATGAAGGTTTAATGTTAAAGAATTTTTATCATAATCCCATGTACCTTCTATATGATTGATTTTATTTGGATAATCACCTGCATTGTAAACTTCAAAAGTTTTAGGACTTCCACCTTTTAAAATAAATGATAACTTGAATCCGTCAGTAGTCTGTACTCCCCAGTTACCGATTAGTTCCGTACCGTCTACTACATTACTTTGAACTGCATCGTAGTCAATTCCTTCTTTCTTATCTAGGTCCTTTGTTTCTTTGTTAGATACAGTACCGTCTCCTCCTTTTGTTAGTTCATCTCTCTTCTTAGCTATGTTTGCTGTAGCTTCTTTCCAGTACTTACCGCCTTCTGCTATCATATTTAATGAAGTTTTCATCTTCTCTTCATCCATTTCTTTTACAGACTCTAGTTGAAGAGTATAGGCCTTACTATATGTATCCATCGCTTTAATTACAGTTTGATGGTCTTCTTTAAATTCATTAGGTGGGTTTACTTCTTTGATACTTTTTGTCGTCGCTTTTAGCCTCTCAACTAATCCTTCAAACTCCTTTATCTTCTCAGCTTCAGTTTTGTTTGAAGTAGCCATTGTTTGTATATCAACACCCGTTTTAATTAATTCAGCAGCTAAAGCCATAATTTTAGAAGGATACTCTTTTACTGTTAGTTGATCCCCTTTTGCCGCTGTTAGTTTATCTTCTTTCTTCTCAGTAGAAGACTTATCTTCCTTTTTACTTGTTGAAGGTTTATCTTCATTTTGTACTGTAGTCGCTGCTTTCTTAGAATCTTTCTCTGATGAGTCTGTTCCACAACCTCCTAATAGCATAAGTGGAAGTGCAAAACATACTAAATTCTTTGCTTTCATACTTTCCCATCCCTTTTATTATTTTATTTGCCGCTTTCTCCCTCTGTTCCCCAGAAAAAATGACATAATATATTAATAAAAGGTGCTTTCGTCAATAGAAAACACCTTTTAGTCACCAACTATTATTTGATAGTCTTAAACCTTTTACAAGATGATCACATGTTCATAAATATTGTTGGCGTTACTAACGCTACTATAAATATTTTTTTATAAAACTTTTAGAAGTATCTTGATTTAAGAAGCCCAAAATCTCGTCACAATTCCAATCTTTCTCTTTTAGAGAATTAAGCAATTCATGGGTTTCTTTATACGGTTCCATGAACGAAGCGGTAAGTACAGCATACATATCTTTAAATTAGTGTAAAACGATTTGATTTCTCTGCTAACTTCTCATGAATCGCTATCTTTTTACCAAGATAGTCTGTTGTATTTCCACTAATTAAATAACAATTTTCTAATTGTTCTTCTTCCTCTAATTTCGCATACGAAAACCAAATGACAGCATCTATACCACTTTCCACATCGTATTCAATATATTCGAAAAATTAAAGATTTAGTTTTATAACCATTTCAATATTACCATATTTATCCCAAAATGTTAAAAGTTCTTCTTTTCTATCTAATAATAACCGGCTAGTCATAATTGCTAACCTCACGTCTTTATTATAACTCCTAACTCACACCAATTTTTTGATATATCCATTTGGTGATAAGGTTTTGATCCTTATTGTTCGTGCTGTTCTTTCTACATGCTTTTCTGTGATAGATCCATCCTCATTTTGAATTTATTCTATCCCCGTCTCTTTACTAACAATTTCTTGTCCCTGTACTATGTGTAGATCATCGTCATTACCAATCATTCCGTTTACAAATCCACATTCTAACCGCTAAAACTTTTCAACTTTTATCGCGATTTATTTTATCAGTATGAATTTGTAGAGAGATAACAATTTAATATTTCTAGTAAAGATCAAAAGGTAAGAATAGAATAATTATGATGTTATGTAGCATATATATAGTCTAGTTGACTTAACTATAACTAAACAGAAAGCCATAACCGTAACATTTAAATACTTGTCTATTCCCTTTCAAATGTTACTAATATAGGGAATCCCTGTTTAAAAGGAGATGAGTGAATGAAGTTAAATCATTTGAATCTATGTGTTGATGATTTATCAGAAGCTAGACATTTCTTTGAGACGTTTTTTGATTTTCAATTTTTAGAACAAAAAGGAAAGGCTCTTGTAGTAATGAGTGATGAGAATGGATTTATTCTTGTGTTAAGTGATCCAAAAGCATTCAAGGGAAACAAGGCTGTTAGATATCCTGAAGCTTTTCATATTGGTTTTTTGGTGGAAACTTCAAGTGAAGTTGATCAAGCATATAATCGTTTAGTAGCTGGAGGCATCGAAATAGATAAGGAACCTTATACGATGAGAGGTAGTAGTTACGGGTTTTATTTTACAGTATTTAATGGTTTATTAATTGAAGTTTCTTGCCTTGACTATAAAGATGGTAAGAAAGTTTCAAAAGCCAATGACACACTCCTTACATAACAACTTTCAACCGAACAAGTCATAACTCATATGAAGTAATTATGAAAAAGGTCCCTCTTCTTTCAGGGACCTTTCATATTGACTAGCGATCAAAAATATAACATATCTTACATACATAAAAACGAGGCTTCTACATAAGTTTTAAGCAACCTTTTTGATAAAGTGAAATGTTCATCCAGACAAAAAGAACCCATTTTGATCAAACTTTATTCCAAACCAATACATTACATAAAATGAAACTTTAATCAGTGGGGGTTTTCTCCATCCCCCACTGATTATTAGTTGAGCCAATCGGGCTTTTACGGACAGTTCATCTCCCACCTAACTCTTTTGCTTTCGCTGAATTTTGAGGTGGGAGTGTTACTGTCCGTTAATGCGGGATAAAAAATACCCCGATACCTATAAAAGGATCGGGATATTTTTAAATTATATATAGAGATTACTTTTATTCATAATATATTTACCATACTCAGTTGCACTTCTCTCGATATCTTCATCCTTTAGTTGATACTCTGCTCCATACAACGTAAATGTTGGTATGAATTTCATCCCCGTATATAGACAAGTCGCCTGGAATGGTTTTGTTAATTCGTTCATTGTAAGTCCATCTTGATACTGTGTTTCTAATCCCCCTATAGAAATCGCCAAACCAAATTCTTTATTACGTACTTTATCCCCTGTAGAACCATATGCAAAACCGTACGTCAGCACATCATCAAACCACTTCTTTAGTAATGGTGGTGAACTATACCAATAGAACGGAAATTGAAATATGTAACGATCGTGTTCTAATAATAGCCTCTGTTCATAATCAACATCGAATTCCCAATTAGGAGCTGCTTTATACAATTCATGTACTGTTATCTCATTAGAATATTTCTCCAATTCTTCTTTCCATCTTTTATTAATTCTTGATTTTTCAATATCTGGATGTGCTACAATTACAAGTGTTTTCATAAATTCTCTTCCCCCTTATAAATAAATGAAATCCTTTAGTATTAGTATGTATTAGTTACATATAATTGAAAAGTACGTACTTTCAGGTGCTATAGGAACCTCAAAGTACCTATGGAGGTGTAATATATAGATGAATCAGAATCATAACTTTCCTATCGCTACCACCCTTGAAGTCATCGGAGGAAAATGGAAGAGTAGTATTTTATGCATTCTCATGAGCGGAAAGAAGCGGACACACGAACTGAAACGTGCAATCCCAGATATTACACAAAAAGTTCTGACGCAACAATTGCGACAACTTGAAGCTGATGGGGTTATCCATCGTACTGTATATAAAGAAGTTCCACCAAGAGTTGAGTATACAATAAGTGAATATGGAAAATCTTTAATTCAAATTATGAATGAAATGTGTGAATGGGGAAAAGATCATCAAGTCAAAAAATCAACAAAATAGAAAAACAAAAAATGAAAAGAACCCTTTTTAGGGTTCTTTTCATTGAACTACCCCCACCTTCACCTCGTTTAGAGGAGTGGGTCTTCTCGGTTAAAATGATAAACGTGCATCCATGAATTTAAATTGTTGTGGAATACAAATTAAGATGCATCTTATTTTTCCAACTGTTTGTAACGTATCATCTTCAGCGATATTTTTTTCCTTTTCTTGAATACTTTCTATTATATTACGAATAATTTCATCTACTATCTCGTCCTTTGAAGAGAAGTGCTCATAGATTGTCCTCTTACTCACAGCTAATTGGAACATGTAAAATCGTATATCTTAATTTACAATATATCTTTTTCTTCTTTTTCTTCCTCTGTATTCCAATCTGTAAAGATGCTAGTAACGACTTCACCTGCAACTTCAACTACGAATTCACATAGGCCAGCTACCACTTCTTCAATCACTTCATGCATATTATCACACTCCTCTTTTAGTAAATTTACCTTTAGTATATAAGCTGGGTATTTTTAAATGCTATTGAAGAAGATGACAGATATCTTACAATTTTGTAAGATTAATAGAAAGAATGATTTGTCTGACTAATACGTACAATAAATGGATTGGGATCAAATCGTTTTTACAATTGATGTACATAGTATTTAAATATTTTCTTGCTATTGGAGGGATTTCCTAATGGTTGATAATATTCAACAACTTATTCAAGAGCATAGACAATTTTTCCATCATGATTATACAAGAAGTCTTCAATTTCGTCTTGAACAGTTAGAAAAATTAAAAAATTCTATTAAGCAATATGAAAATCAAGTGCTGAGCGCATTATATCAAGATTTACACAAAAGCGAGTTTGAAGCATATGCTGCAGAAATTGGTTTCGCATATAACAGTATCAACTTTATAATGAAATACCTAAAACAGTGGATGAAACCTCAAAAAGTAAAAACACCTATTCATTTTGCGCCTTCCAAAAGCTACATAATAAAAGAGCCATATGGTACAGTGCTAATTATTGGACCTTTTAATTATCCATTCCAATCATTAATTGAACCTCTTATTGGGGCAATTGCGGCAGGAAATTGTGTAGTCCTCAAACCTTCAGAAAATGCACCAAATGTTTCAGCTGTAATTAACAAAATAATAAGTGAAACGTTTGATAAGCAATATATTCGTGTAATTGAAGGAGATAGAGAAACAACTTCTTTATTGATTCATGCACCATTTGACCATATCTTTTTTACTGGTAGCGTTCCAGTTGGAAAAATTGTCATGGAAGCTGCGGCGAAAAACCTTGTACCAGTAACATTAGAACTTGGTGGAAAAGGACCAGCTATTGTCGATGAAACAGCTAACCTCGATATAGCAGCCAAACGTATTATCTGGGGAAAATTCATAAATGCTGGGCAATCCTGTATAGCACCTGATTACGTTATTGCACACAAATCTGTCAAGGTAGAACTGATTTCGAAAATGAAAGAGATAATCACAAACTTTTATGGATCAGATGTATCAAAAAGCAATGATTATGGTCGAATTGTCAATGAGAGACAATTCGATAGACTTATTTCTATATTAGAACAAGACCAAATTTATATAGTATTTGGTGGAAATTCATCTAGAAGTCATTTATATATTGAACCAACACTTCTTGAAGTAAAATCATGGGATGATGCAGCTATGAAAGAAGAAATTTTCGGACCGATTTTACCAATTATGGAGTACAATGATTTAGATGAGGTCATTCATATGGTTAACAACAACCCTAAACCATTAGCTTTGTATGTGTTTACTGAAAATAAAAATGTTGAAAAACAGGTATTAGGACGAATTTCTTTTGGAGGAGGATGCGTCAATGATACAATGTCACATATGGCTAATCTCCACTTGCCTTTTGGTGGAGTAGGAAATGCAGGGTTTGGTGCCTATCATGGCAAACATAGTTTTGATACTTTTACACATCGTAAAAGCATTTTAAAGAAAAGCTCAAGGATAGACTTAGGGTTGGTATTTCCACCGTATAGGAACAAAATTAAAATTTTAAGAAAGATTTTTAAGTAATAAGAAAGACACTGTTTGCCATTATTATTTATAAGTAAACGTCAAGTAACTCCAAAATATACAATAAAGGTTGATTTTAGAGTTACTTTTTGTTTGCTTCACTTTTTTTCGGTACGTTGCAACTAGATGGTAAATCCATTGACCACCGCAAGACTTTATCAATTTCCTCTTTATTGTTTAAATCGATATTGGGGAGCGTTTCAAACAAATAACGAAGATAATGATAAGGACTTAAATTGTTCTCTTTTGCGGTTTCAACCGGAATGTTTTGGACAGACTCATCCCTATGACCGTGTTTCTTTTTGCGACGATAGGTGATTGTTTCAACAGCTGGTTCAGGGGTTTCAGAATCACTTTCTTTCTCAGCCTTATTAAACAGTTCTAAAGCAAGTTGATTATTAGGTGTTTTTTCGCTAGACGTACCAAACCGTTTTTGTTGACTGAGACGAAATTGTTTTTCATACCATCTTACTTTTGCCGTGAGTTCCTCTACTTGAGCTTGAAGTGATTCAATTGTGGGTTGATTTGAATGTGAAAGTGTTGTTTTCATAGATAAACAAATTCGGAAAAAACATCCAAATTCCTTTTTCATAAAAAAACCTCCACATGTAGTATGTAAGGAGATTATCTCATGGGTTATTTACAAATTGTAGGTGGGGAATATTTGACGCTTACGCTAATTGTGTTGCTAAGTCACTAATTGTAAATGTAAACCCCTTCGTTTGAATTTGATGAATTGTTTCTGTTAAGATTCTTTGTTTCATAGTCGCCCCCCTGAACTTAAAGTACTCATTTAGTACTTTCGGTACCACTATCATTTCACAGTATTTAACACAAATTAAATAACTAATATTTCGAAATTTCATTTTTTCAAACAAAACCCTTAACAGCGCAATTCACGATTAAAATAGTTTGATAATTAACAAAAAATCTCAGAGCTTTATGCTCTGAGATTTTTTGTTTTTATGCAGGACTTATGCTTTTAAAACATAATAAATTTATATCATTCAATCGTATCTAACAACTCTACATCTATATTCTCAGTATCATTCCAATTATAAAATATTTCTAAATGCCATTTATCTTTCAGCCTTTTGTATTCATTCTCTTCAATCCATTTATGTAAGCGAGTATAGGCATCCATAATCTTGTCATTAGATCCTTGATGTCTTAAAATAGCATATCTTTGAGAGGGAACTGATAAAAATACCATATCGGTTGGAATCTCCTCGTATTCTTTCACTTCAACGCAAATCCAATATCCTTCTTCTTCGTCTAAGGTATTTTCTACAACAAATGCTCCATATTGTAACGAAGGATTGATTACATGCTTGATTTCACTCATACGTTTACATAAACGCATGGATGCTTTCGGTATTTCATTAATATATTGTTCACCAGAACAGAGAACTCGAAATCCCACCAACTTTATTTCATCCAGCTTCTTAACAGTCGGATGTCGTAATATTTGTTTTGACATATACTTATTTCCTCTCTGTTTTTATGGGTCTTTACCATTTTCTATCTCGATTGATTTCCATCTTCTCCTGAAATGCTTTCTCTAAATCGATTTCTAATTTATTCGCTAGGTCACATACATTCCAAATCACATCAAACATCTCTAATCCTATTTCTCTTTTTATATTATCATCATCATTTTGTTTTAATACCGCTTCTGTTAGTTCCCCTAGTTCAGTCATCAAATACATTGTACGCCTCTCAATCGTTGCATCAGCAAACCGCTGTAAGGAATAAAGCAATAATCGGCAATCCTGTTCGAGCTAAACGAAGGTTTCCTGTTTTACGTAAAATACGATCAGATAGCTTCGCCCCTAACGGTAATGTAATACAGGCTCCAAGCCAAGGAATCATGCCAAGATACCAAAGAGAAGATAATTGAAAATGGAATACATCTTGCAGATATTTCGGTGTCCAAGTTAATATTAAGAAATTGATATATTGAAAGCAAAAATACGCTAACGTAACCATGACGAATGTCGGAACTTTAAAAAAAGAATACCACGGCTCTTTTTGGATCCCTTTCTCTACTTTTACTGATTGAAGCACACCTTCAGAGCTACGAATCTCAGCTAGTTCTTCTTTCGTCACTCGCGGATGATCTTCAGGCATACTTGTAAAAGTAAAATACCAAATAACTGCCCATATAATACCAATTGCACCAAGGATAAAAAACATCATTTTCCAACTTGTAAAAGACAGTAGCATAACCGCTACAGGTGCAGTTAATACTGCACCTAACGGAACACCTACAAAGCCAAGGGATGTTAGAAAAGCTCGTTCTTTTGGCGCTGCCCAGTTTGCGGCTGTCTTATTCGAAACGGCGAAAGACGGCCCTTCTGTTAATCCGAACAAAACGCGGAAAAGAGCAAATCCTGCTAAAGCAGAGCCACCAAAAACAGCCATCCCTATTTCTCCTGCAAAAGCGGTCGCAATTTCAAAAATTGACCAGGTAGTTGCAGCTACGATCCATACAAATTTTGGTCCTTTTTTATCTGAAAAAATCCGTTATTTTCAAGAGAACTATCCAAATGTAAACTTAAAAATATGGGAAGGTGGTCCTTTATACTTAATAGAGCAATTAGAAAATCGGAATATTGAACTCGCTGTCTTACGTACCCCTTTTAATACGAAGGCTTTTTCTAGTATTTGTGTATCAAAGGAGCCATTCGTATTAGTCATGCCTGCAAAATGGGGGCTTCATCATTCAAATCTTCCAATCTCCATAACTGAACTAGATCATATCCCCCTCTTACTTTTACATAAAGATAAAGAAGACAGTTACCATCAGCTCGTCATTGATGAATGCAACCGCCATGGTATAAAATTAAATATAGCATGTGAATGTCCCGACTCTTCATTTGTACTTATGCTCATCATGGCTGGGATCGGAGCATCTATTCTACCTAAAAGTGCTGTATCTTATATCCCGCAAGAATTTATCAGAATAGTAGATTTAATAGATTTTCCATTTCAATCTGAATCATCAATAATATGGTTGAAAGATCGGAAACTCTCTAACAGTGCTAGACGATTTGTAGAATGCACATAAGAATGATTTCGGAGGTGTAATCATGGCCCTCTTCGCTTCTCCATCATTATGTATCATCGCTATAATTTCTTTCGCATTATCTTACTTTGTAGGAGTAAAACAGTATACTTGGCTCTTATCTGGATTTAATGAAAGACGTGTACAAGATAAGCAAAAACTAGCAAACATAGTTGGGCTTTATAACTTAGCAGCTGGTGTCATTGCGGCAATTGGTAGCGTCTTCACTACGCCCAACACACAAATTATTGTTCCTATTATTATCGTTGGACATGTTATATTAGCAGCTTACGTGAATACGAGAATGGTTCACTAATCCTTCTAAAAAGAAGGCTCTGTTAAGGGGAAATGGTTAACAAAGCGTTTAATAGCTTATTAAAGCATATGGACAAACTATCTCAAACGAAAAAAGAGCAAGCTTTTCAATGAGAGAAACACTCTGTTGAACCTACATCCTCTGTTGGTGGTCGTCTAATCAATGAAATGAGAAAAACGTATGACGGTT
Organism: Bacillus sp. FSL K6-0042; assembly: GCF_038006685.1. NCBI lineage: Bacteria > Bacillati > Bacillota > Bacilli > Caryophanales > Bacillaceae > Bacillus > Bacillus sp. FSL K6-0042. The sequence continues at coordinate 133,611 of NZ_JBBOVS010000001.1, read as the reverse complement.
TACGCTTATCAAAATTCAATGTGTAGTCCTTATTGAGCTAACGGTCGGAATAGTTGAACACCGCTCTTAATTGTTACAATATTCAAACTATAACAAACCATAACAGTATTTAAACTTTAGGGAGGAGATTTATATGTCTTTAAAAGTCGGAGATATAATTATGTTTGAACGAACTTTTACAGTAAAAGATGTTGAATTATTTACAGAGGTTTCAGGTGATGAAGGGATTCACCATATAACCCCAGATGAACAGGGAAGACTTGTAACCCAAGGGTTACTAACGGCAACTCTACCAACGAAAATAGGTGGAGATAATAACGTACTGGCTCGTACTATGAATTTTGAGTTTTTAAGACCTGTATTTACAGGGGATACAATAATTTGTGAAGCTAAAATTGAAAAATACGAAAGGCAAGAAAATAATAGAACAGCTATTATTACATCCTTTTTATGTAAAAATCAGAATGAAAAGGTAGTATTAAAAGGCAACTTTTCAGGTGTAATACTGTGAATTCTTTCTACCTTCTTCAATTAACTGGAGCGTTAGAATCTGATTAGCAACATTAAAATTTAACAGAGCGAAAAAGAAAAAAGATAAGCAAATTTGCTTATCTTTTTTCTGCTTTCCATTCAGTATAATCCATATTAAGAGATGGATCTATTTATATTGTTATAAAGAATCCACATATTCTTTCGCTTCCAGCAATGAATACCCAAATGCTTCGCGCGCTTTCTTAACTGCTGTAATTGTTTTTCCAGCTTTCACAAGCTGCCGCAGTTCATTATTAATTTCGGGCTCTACCTCTCTAATTCCCATTTGTTTTGTTATTAATTCTAATCTAGTTTCCATACGCTTTAGTCTAGCATCTGTTCGTTTTTCTATTTGCTTTATCTTTTCTCCAATGTAAATGACACCAAAAGCAACTATTGGTAGTACCACCCAAAACCCCATAGCACTCCTCCTTATAACTTATTTTATACACGACGAAATCGAATGATATAAACTATCAAAGTAACAAATAAAATCACTATAAAACTTGTCAAAAACCAACTACCTAATCCATCCGCTTTCCCTATCGCAGTTTGTACTTCCTTCCATGTAGCAATAAAGAAAAAGAAGCTAATTTCAATATTTAAAGCAATCATCAATCTTCTTCCTTCTGCATATAATTTTGGTGCCTTTTCTTCTGACACATTCATAGAATAATTAAATAGTTGGGAAGCTTTCCCTAACATGTATAATAGAAAAAATAAAAGCAAGCCTACAATTGGCAAGATTAAAATACTTTCTTTTCCACTCCATCCATCTGGTCTCCCCATTCCGTCAAAATGGGAAGGAATCCTTTCTGGTAATTCCGACCACATAAAAAATACATATATAAATATACCGCATAACAAAACAAAGGATAGTACTTCTATACATGTTTCAAATTTTGTTTTTGGAATTTGTATATTCTGTTCCATCTCTATATCACCCCTCTAAATTTTACCATATTATGAATTTAATACATAATGAAGGTTTGAGTTTCAATATATCAAAATCCCCACTATAACTTATAGTTTTTTGCATTGTATTGAACATACTATTCGATATAGTAGGCTGGCTCATTTTCAAAAAGCAAATCGAAAATAAAACAATTATTATTCCGGTCATTATGTCAGGATGGACTTTATACATATTTCGATACAAGATTCTCCCCAAAATACCGCAATACTGCTGCCCTCATCCTTAAACGGATGAGGGCACTTATCTGGACTGCTTTATTTCTTAATGGATATGTTACATTCTCCTTGTCTATTTATCCCGCATTAACGAGCAGTAATACTCCCACCTCAAAATTCGGTGAAAGCAAAGAAGTTAGGTGGGAGATAAACTGCCCGTAAAAACCCGATTGGTATTCGAATTATTTTTACAAAATTCTAACTCACTCTCTCCTACTTGAATGCTAAAACTTGTTTCACCACTATTCTCTAATAAATGAAAACCTAATTTATGTAAATAGAAATCTCTCATTTCTTCTAATGCATTACTGTATAAAGTAACTCTATTTATCAACATCACAAACGCTCCCTTCTATTTCAGTTCTATATTCAGATCATATAATTAATAACTTAATTTTACAAATAATTGAACTAATAAGAAATTTTATTTATAATTAGAACTAGGTATTATAACTTAGTTATAAATAGGAGGTATTTATATGAATTCAAAAGCACGAATTACAGCTGTCGGAACTTATGTACCTGAGAAAGTACTATCGAATGAAGATTTATCAAACCTAGTTGAAACAACAGATGAATGGATTGTTCAACGAACCGGTATGCATGAGCGAAGAATTACTCCCTCTGATGAATTTTCCACAACTTTATGTATCCGAGCTGTCCAAAATTTAATTGATCGATTCCACGTTTCCGTTGATGACGTTGATTTAATTATTGTTGCAACTGCTACACCAGATTACATGTTCCCTAATACCGCAAGTCAAGTTCAGGCTTATTTTGAAATACCTCATACAGGAGCAATTGATTTAAGTGCAGCTTGTGCTGGGTTTGTTTATGGATTAATTGTTGCCAACGGCCTTATTACTTCTGGGACAAACAAAAAGATACTTGTGATTGGCGCTGAAACCCTTTCAAAAATCACAGATTATAGCGACCGTACTACTTGCATACTTTTCGGAGATGGTGCTGGTGCAGCTCTTTTAGAATATGATGAACACAGCCCTAGTTTTTTAGGAACTCATATGGGATCTAAAGGTTCTGGCGGAATCAACTTATACCAAACTGCCTTATCAAAAACAATGAATGGAACCCCATTACAAGACACACCCTACCTCGTTCAAAACGGAAGAGCCGTTTACAAATGGGCTGTAAATACAGTTCCACAAGGTGTACAAGAATTACTACAAAAAAATCATTTAGATATAGCAGAGATTGATTGGTTCATTCCACATAGCGTCAATTTAAGAATGATTGAATCCATTTGTGAGCGAACAGGGATTTCTCTTGATCGTACACTCATGAGCCTACAATATTGCGGAAACACTTCTGCTGCTTCTATTCCGTTAGCACTCGATATTGGGTTAAAAGATGGAAAAATCAATAATGGCGACACTTTACTTTTGTATGGATTTGGTGGAGGTCTTGTACATGCGGGGCTCATTTTAAGATGGAATATATAGTACATAACATAGAGGCTGATGTCTTATCGCATCGGCCTCTATGTTATGTTCCTTCCAAATTTTTGAATACTAATTGTTCCGTCACTCCACCATTCAATGAATTGCTTTAAAGAAGGAGCAACCCAAGTACGACTATCATCTTCGTGATTCCAGACATAACTTATAATCATTAAACATAGAAAAAATCCCTGATTTCAATTAAAAAGCAGGGATTTTTGGTATTTTAATAGACTTAGTGAAATGAATAAACTATTTTTGCTTATTCAAGAAAAACAACTATTAATTGAAAAGAAAATACGGATTAACGAATTTTAGCTTTGCGGAAACCATCAAATGCACTGATTGCTGCAGATATTATAAAGATGAAAATTCCACCGCCAACTATCCACGTTTTAAATTGATTAGTGGTAATAGTAAATACATCCGCCATATACGTAATGAAATCTTTGTTTAGTAAATTGGGATTTAATAATATCACAATAAATACAATAGTTCCAATTAGCTGAAGGACAGTATTGCATATTGCCATTCTTTGCGTCCATTGTCCCTTTATTAATTTATAAAGGGACAACGCTATTTCTAAACCGATCATAATAACAACGATTGGCCAATACCGAAGCAAAACATCTTGACTGAAAGTTGGCGTCACAAATTCAAGTCCGTTTCTACCACTTTCATATACACCTACAAGATGACTCGAATAAAAATAAAGAGTTGCCCAAATCGCAGTCCACATTAAACCTCCAAATACTTCAAACTTCGGAATCACTTTTTTCTTAGGGATATAAGAGATATTTTCCAAATCAGCAGGAGTCCATTTTTTAAGGCGTGCTGTTAATGGCTGCTCATCTCTTCCATTATCTGTTCTTTCTAAAACAGCAAACACAAGTGTTAGCCAAAAGAATACATGGATCCCTACTTCAATGATGCTCCCTATTCCTTTGCCCATAAGACTCAAAACAATATTTATAACCGCTTGTTCTCCACTATATCCAATAAAATTTTCGGCAATCATCGAAATTAACGAAATGACAGCGGCAATCGGTAAAATCATTTTTAATAACGTCATATATACATCAAAATAACGTGGACCAATTAAGTACATTGGCCGATCTCGATAACCACTAGCCAATGTGACTGGACTCCCTAATTTTTCAAGAACCGCCTTTACATCTTCTTCACTGTAATCATCAGGTAGCATATCCTCTATGGTTGACCGTAGCTCAAGTGCAATATCCTCACGATTTTTTTCAGGCAGCCTACGAGTAACTTCTTGGATATAAATCTCAATTAGATTCATCGTCTTCTTCCCCTTTTAATAAGCTATAGAGCTTCTTTGAATTCTCCATCCATTCCCTTTTTAACTGTAAAAAGATATCTAGCCCATGTTCACTTAAAACATAATATTTACGAGGTCTACTTTCAGATGTATCCCAACTACTCGTCACCAACTCCTGTTTCTCTAATCGACGAAGCAATGGATATAAAGTACTTTGATCAATGGTAATACCCGATTCCTCCAATAACTGAACAAGTGAATATCCATACTGTGGTGTTCGTAATTGACTTAAAACGGCTAATGTTAATGTTCCTCTCCTAAGCTCTGTCGTTAGCGAATTCAATAAATTACTCATTCACCCACCTCATTTTTATTACTATATGTCATACAGTATTTAATTTATACTATGCAACATACACTATTGTTGTGACAAAATTATTTAAAATTTAGAAATAAACAATATTAAGTAAAGTACATAACAAGTTGAAATAAAAAGAAACCACAAATTAGACATATCTAATTTGTGGTTTCTTTTTTGGTTTTTTCTTCCACAAGCCTGCACCGCCATATTTCCCTTTATTTAACATTTCATTTATTATATAGTGAATGTAACATTGAAAAAGGAGAATAATCACATGGAACTCAAAACGCTAGATATATATGAAAAAATGAATCAATATCCGGTAGCTGGACTAAGCCTAGCTATTATTCGTAATGGGAAATTAGAATATGCTGAAGGTTTTGCCTCACTTGAGTTTGGTACAGCTAGGAAGGTTAACGTGAATTCTATTTTCAACGCTTGTTCTATAAGTAAATTCCTCACAGCGATGCTCGTATTGAAATTAGCAAATCAAGGGATACTGAACTTAGATGAAGATGTGAATAATAAACTTGTATCTTGGAAAGTTCCTGAGAATAAGTTTACTAGTAGTAAAAAAGTTACCTTACGAAATCTATTAAGTCATCAATCAGGAATTATTGATCCACCTGAAAGCTTTGATATATATCATTCTACAAAAGGAAAACCTACCATTCTTCAAATTCTTCAAGGTCAAACATTTTATTGCCCAGTCCCAATTGAAGTTCAATATGAACCGGAAAGTACCTTTCACTATTCAGATGCAGGATTTTGTATAATAGAACAACTCATAGAAGACGTTACTGGGGAACCTTTTAATCTTTTATTACAAAAATTCATATTTGATCCTTTACATATGAATAACAGTACACTCCTGCACCCTAAGCAAGATACGACAAATAATCCTTTCGCTTGTGGTCACGATAAAAACGGACATGTGGTAGATGGAAAGTATCCATCCTATCCATATTTAGCTGCTGCAGGAGTTTGGTCAACTCCGACAGATTTAGCAGCCTTAATCATAGAAGTCATCCAGTCTTTACAAAGCAAAAGCAAACTCGGTCTCTCCTCCAAAATCGTCAAAGATATGATTTCTCCACAAGGTTGTTCAAAGTGGACCGGGTTGGGTATATTTCTTGACACTCCAAACCAAGAAATAGAAATTTCTTCACTTGGTTGGGGCGTTGGGTTTCAATGTTTGATGCTTGCATATCCTTATAGAGGTACTGGCGCTGTCATTATGACAAACTCGGATTTAGGTGTTCATCAAAACGAAGGGATTATTGGAGATATTGTTAACTTATTAAAACTATAGGAAGCTTTAGTAAAAGGGCTATAATAAAAAAGCTACAAAAAAGCTAGCTTTTTTCGTTCTGACAAGCATAGAAAGATCCAATACTACACAAAGTGTAGAGCACTTAAAGCCGATTCTTCATCTGCTAAAAAGAATACTGCCTTCCTTTTAGCATTTCCCGACAGAAAACTCCCACCTCAAGGAATGGGTAGGACATGGTCCAATGAGTAGGTGGGAGATGAATGGCGGTTAGGCAAAAGCTTAACATTTCTCCTTGCGGAAGAGTCAGTATGAGGTATCGGGATCCGTTCGTTCCTATAGAAGGGAGATGATGCAGTAAGAAGCATTTTTACATATAAGGAATTGTTCCATCATAAAAGTCTTTCAATATGTATACATTTTTAAAGGGTGACAGAGGAATTTCGACAAAAAAGAAGAAATGATACGAGAGAAGTATTTTTTTGAATTGATTATGATATCGTTCTCATAAATATCGTGAAAAAAGCATGTAGAAAAACTAAAATAGGAAGTGAGGTGGAAAGTGGTGCTCGTCCATAAAGCGTATAAGTTCCGGATCTACCCTAGCGTAGAACAAAAAATACGTATCGCGAAAACAATGGGTTGTTCTCGTTTTGTATTCAATTACTTTTTAGCAAAATGGAATGATAGATATAAAGAAACAGGAAAAGGATTAACCTATGGCACTTGTTCTTCGCAATTACCTGCCCTCAAAAAAGAATTTGTATGGCTCAAAGAAGTGGACAGCACGGCTCTTCAATCTTCTCTTCACAACCTCGCTGACTCGTATTCACGATTCTTCAACAAACAAAACAAAGACGTGAAAGATCTGAAATTGCGTGAATGGAAGTGTCTTTCTTGTGGTATGCATCATGATAGAGATGTCAACGCAGGACAAAATTCGAGAAAAGAGGCCTTAAGGCTTCTAACCGTAGGGACTACGGGGATTGCCTACTCATAAAGCCGATGGATACTTTGGTGTTCGTAGGAATCCCCCACTTCAAGCAGTTTGTTAGAATGTTAAGTGGGGGTAGTTCAATACATTCATATATAAAATCCGCAAGACTTTTACTATTATATACATTGAGATCTCCGACAATAGCTAATTTTACGCCGTAGTTCATATACTTTTGTAAAATTTCACCCGCTAGGCCAGTTCTTAAGTTAAAAAATTCCTCTGTAATATTTACTTTGTTAATCAATATTTTTTGACAATCATAGAAAAATTGACGGATGCCATCAAGTCTAATGCTCCTTGTACATCCCCTATTATAATTTCAGAACTTTCTATAATGGCAACTTTAGAATTATCTTTTTCATGAATACGTATTTCCACCTGTATCCCCACCTAACATTACATTTTTCATTAAATTATCATTCTTCTTTTTTCTTTATATAATATTTTTAGCTACAATCTTAAGATGCTCAGGGGCGATGATTTCCTTTATACTTTCTTGAAGATCCTCTTGAAGCATTTCTTCAAGAGGATCCAATGATACTTCAAGAGATGTACACTCTAACGTTTCAATGTCTAATAAGGAATAATGTTCTTTTTTCTTTATGACTAAATATTGATTCTCTTCCGTTACAAGTAAAGAACCTAATCTAATTCCGAGTAGACGTTGATCATCAAATTTCATACTATATCCCTCTCTCTATTGATAGATATACTATAGAAATAAAAACAATTTTATATAAATTAATATCCATATTATAACTTTACCAAAATTTATCTCTAAATAACACGAAAATTGGTATTATTATCCTTACAAATGAAACCTACACTACATATTTCACATGCAATATTCTTAATTCTTCATATATTGCAGCACAAAAAACTTTCTCAACATACAAAGATCACTTTTTAGTTTTCTTAATTATCAGAATACATTATAATGAATTTAATAAAAGTTTGACCTCTCCTAATTCATGTACATATAGTTGATCGGTAGGAATTGCTACCGATCTATTTTTTTATTCTTTTATTAAACATTGAATCTTCTTTTTGAATAATTGAAAACAAAAATTCTGCATCCCGGCCCACACCACAAAGAAGTGCTGATCCTCTTTGATGTTGCCAAGGTAAACCAATATAGTATAACCCTTGCACCCCGCTAACACCTCTTGTATGAACTGGTGATCCTGCTTGATTCATTGCACCTTCTACTTCAATCCACTGATAATTTGGTATGAACCCTGTAGACCATACTACATTCTGAACATGGCATGTGCTATCATCTGAAAACACTACTTTATTCTGCAATGCATTTACGACCTTCGGCTTCAATGCTATTGCTCCATTACGAATAAGCTCTCTACATTCATAACCAAATATAGGATCTTTCTGCTTCTGAAACCATTTACCTCCCTTTGTATTGGTTCCAGCGTATAATAATCCTATTTTTTCAAGCCAAGCAAAAATACTTCTCCCCATTATTTTTAGTGGTAAAAAGGAAAGATGATAACTTACAGCAATCGTAACATCACGAGATTTCGCTAGTTCTACTGCAATTTGTGTACCGGAATTCCCTCCTCCTACTACAAGGACTGATCCCTCTGGAATTTGTATTGGTGATTGATATTGTGAAGAATGGATTTGAAAAATATCATTGGAAAGATTTTGAGCGATTGGAGGAATAAAAGGTTGCTGAAAAGCACCTGATGCGATAATAACGCGTTTAGATCGTAGTACTTCTTTAGGAGTATACACCTCAAATTCATCCTCCTTTTTTCTTACTTTAAAAACATTTGTATGTAGCCTCACTGGTAAAGAAAAACGCTGTACATACTCTTCTAAATAATTGGAGATTTCATCTTTAGTAGGAAATTCATTTTGGTTTCCATCTAACCTCATACCCGGCAGTGCACAATAAGCTCTTGGTGTAAACAATTGTAAAGAATCGTATCGCTTTCTCCACGAATCACCAATTCTCTTTTCTTCATCTAATAAAACAAAGTTATAGTTTCCTTGCTGCAAGTAATATCCCATAGCTAATCCTGCTTGACCAGCTCCTATTATAATTACATCTAACATTTTCTTATCCTCCTTTTCATTCCGAAAAACATATGAATAATTGTTCATATATTCATATGTTTTATCCAATCATATAAATTTTCTTTTTACAAATCAAGGAAAACAATTCTTTTTCTACCCAATATGTAAACATAAAAAAGCACCATCTTAGTGATAAGAAACTTTCCCTTACCACTAAGATGGTGCTTTTCAAATTTAAAAAATAAACAATCTATGCTACAACATCCATATACTTTATATTCGCATTACTTCTCACTAGAAATCACTAAAACTACTTCGGATCTTCGGTTTGTTTTAATCTCAAGATTGTTATCCCATCCTTCCAGTTCGTAACGCCACCGCCCAATCATTTCGCCCATTACAACCTGCACTCTCTGCTGCTTTCTCCCAATCGTATGGTAATGAAATTTGTTCGATAATCCACCATTCTGATTCCTTTTCCATAACTACATAATTAGCGTGTGGTGATCCTGATTCCATTTTATGAAGAATCGGTAAGTCATCTTTGTAAGCAGGAAGTCCTACACTCCCTGGATTGATAACCACTTTCCCATCTGGTAAATATACAACTCTAGGAATATGAGTATGTCCACATACAATTATTTTTTGCTCTATGTTTTGAAGATGTTTCATAATTTCATCTGTAGTCTTCAATATCCCGCCATCTTCTGTCATTTTTTCTAGCAAATATATTTCATCCGAATCTGGTGTTCCATGACAGAAAAGAATGTCTTCCATAATATATTGAGAAGGATGTTCCTTTAGCCAATTTAAATGCTTAGTTGTTAATAGCTTTTTCACTTCATTTAGAGTAACTGATGAATCTTGTATCGACTCCCATAGCATTCGATCGCAGTTACCTCTAATATGATTCATCTTGTGCTTCATTAAAATCTTGATTGTTCCTACAGGATCTATGGGACCATACACACTATCCCCTAAATTAAAAATCAAATCAACATTACGACGTGAGATATCTTTTAATACCGCTTCTAACGCAAAACTATTTCCATGAATATCTGAAATAATAGCTACTTTCTGTTTCATAGGAGCACCTGCCATTCCAAAATTCTAATATAATCTTTCAAAAAAACTTCAAACATCTACATTTACAATCAGTTTATTTATAAACATCCGTACCAAGCTCTTTTAAAAAATCTATATCTGTCACTTCAAAGTACCCATTATTCTTTCTTATTACGCTTTTATCACAAAGAATATTTAATGTCCGTAGTAGGTGCCTATAACTTGTTCCTAACAATTCCGATGTCTCAGTTAAATTCCCATTAAATATAATTCTTTGTTCATTATGAATAAGTCTTTCCCCAGTCGCAAGAATGTAACTTGCTAACCTATTCTCAAGAGGATACAGTAAATTAATTGTACTGTTTTTTGACAGTCTATTTAACTTCTGAGACAAAGAACCACAGATACACCTTAAAAAGATTGCATCCTGAAGCAATCGTTCTCTCACCTTTTCTAAAGGGATTCCAATGCAATAAGAGTCTACCATCACTTGTACATTTGAAGCTGTTTTTTGTGAGTGGATTAATTCAACATCTCCCAATATTTGCAAGTCATCATAAAAACATAATAATACAGATTTCCCATTACTTAATGTGTTATAAGCCTTCGCTTTTCCTTCAACAAAGAAATATAAATAGTGAATATCTTCATTCTCCTTACAAATATGTTCATTCTTTTTAAAGAGTAATAGTTCCATATAGGATTTCATGTCATTACTAAAAAATGATTCAATATGATTCTGTCTTACATAATCATCTAACTTATGAGAATTGCTTATTTTCTTCATAGATCCCCCACCTCTGTAACTCTTTTTAATTATAAGGCTTTGTTAAATGATAATGTTGATATCTTGTGAAAAGAAAAAAGGTTCACTCAGCCCTTTTCTGGTTTCCACTTCAACTAACCGATTCTTTAGTTGAAGTAGCCTTTAAATTAATTATCCCATTTATGTAATTCAAATTTCCATTTCTCGTGAACCTTATTAAGAATTATTTCTAATTCTGGAGATGTGATTACATCACTTTTTTCTATGACAGTTGACATATCTTCGGTTAGCAACCTCATTAATTTGTATCTCTGGCTCTTTTGTTTAGCTATTTTCACCTTTCGTTTTAAACGCATCTTTCGTTCATCCATAAACGCACCCCGTTACTGTTAATCGCATTATAGTTTCATTTAAATAAAAATTTATTAACTTTTTTATTGTATTAAACTACACTGTTAGTTTAACAAAAAATCAACAGCAGTCTTTAACAGAGCCAATTATAAAAAAAATTTCTTCCTTCTACTATGACATATGTCATAGTAACTCACGATTTAATCATGCTACATTGCATGTAAAGTGAAACTTTAATCAGTGGGGGTTTTCTTCATCCCTCACTGATTATTAGTTGAACGAATAGGGCTTTTACGGGCAGTTGATCCCCGCCTAACTTCTTTGCTCTTGCTGAATTTTGAGGTGGGGGTCTTACTGCTCGCGAATAGCGGGATAAATTTGTAAGGGGGAACGTCATTGTATAATTTGCTCTCAATTATTATAGGTGCTTTCATCGCCATTATGATTCCTTTAAATGGTATCTTATCTGAAATGACAGGTAACTATACATCTAGTGTGATGATTCATATCGTTGGATTAGTTGCTATTGTCATTGTTTTACTCGTTAGCAAATCCAAACTTCGCATGCAAAAAGGGATACCGCTTTATCTTTATAGTGCAGGAGCCATCGGTGTTTTTACCGTACTATTTAGTAATATAAGCTTCACAGCACTTGGTGTCTCTATTACAATCGCTTTAAGTTTACTTGGGCAATCTGTTTCATCTATTATTATCGATCATTTCGGCCTATTAGGGATGAAGGTCGTAAAATTTGAAAAGAAAAAAATCTTTGGATTACTGCTAATTTCTTCTGGAATCATTGTTATGACTATATTTTAATGGAGGATGGAACCATGTTATATATTTGTATTGCCATTTTAGCTGGAATTTCCATTGTAGTTGCAAGAATTATTAATGCTAACTTAGCAGCAAAGATCGGGATTTTCCAAGGGACATTTTTTAATTATATTACAGGACTGTTTTTTTCTTTTCTATTTTTAATCTTTAGCAATGAATCTCTTCACGTATCAACTGCAACATTGCAATCTATACCATTTGTAGTGTATTTAGGTGGGTTAGTAGGTGTTATTGTAATCGTGTTATCAAACTATATTACCCCTAAGATATCATCTTTCTATTTAACGTTATTAATTTTTGTAGGACAATTGTTTATGGGAGTTTTGATTGATTTTTTCAATTCAGGCGATGTATCTATCGGTAAAATAATCGGTGGTTTTTTAGTATTACTTGGACTCACTTATAATTTATTGGTCGATAAAACATATGAACCCATAAAAAATAGTAAGGTACAACTCTAACAGCATACCAAAAAATAGAAAAGGAATAAATCCACTCGCTTGCATTGGACTTATTCCTTTTACGTACGAATACCTCCAGGTTCAACACATCAACTTTGTCTCTTCTTTAACAGAGTGCCTTCTAAAGACAAGGAATTTCAATGCAACAGACATAATAATCATTCCGATTCCACAAACGATAAAAATAACATTTATAGATACAAATATGGAAAGAATCCCAAATATGAGAAGCGATGCTGTATCCGCTAAATAAAGCAAAACCGCATTAAAACTAAACCCTCTCCCTAACATATCTTTAGGAACAAGTTTTTGTAATATGTATACCCTTGTTAGTCCCGCTAGTGGCAAACCAATGCCTACTATGAATACTCCAACAAAATAAAATGGAATGTTGAATGTAAATCCAAGTAGGAAAATCCCAATCCCCCAAATGATCGAAGCAATTGTATAAATAGCTAAATCTAACTTCTTCCATATGAAAGGAATAATCATATTTGTAATGATTACGATACATCCGAAGAAACCTTGAATAACACTATAAACTTCTTTACTGTCTTTCGTGAACTCCCCCAAAGATACGAGTAATCCTACTTTCCAAACCCATGTGTTCATAAAAACCATTGTAAATGTAAGAAGAAATAAAAATGTAATTTGTTTATTAGATTTCATCCAAATCCAAAACTCTCGCAATGAGAGTATTACTTCTTTCACCTGTTTCTTTTTTGCATCCATCACGTCCTCTGTTACATTCATTTTGATAAGAAAAAGTGCGCTTATGAAATATGTAATTGCATCAATCGTAAAAAAGTGAATGACACCTACTGTCTTCATTAACAATATGGAGAGAAACGGGCTGAGTACAGTTATCCCTCTCGTTACGGAATCATATAAACTATTCGTCATATTCCGTTGTTCTATAGGGGTTATAATTGGTAATAGCGCTCGGTGTGCTGGATTAAAAAAACAACCGCAGCACTGAATAAAAAAACTTATGATGATCATATACGTGTAGGTTAAAACATCGAAGTAATAGCAGAAGACAAGAGAAAGGATGAGCGGAATACGAATTATATCAATCATAATTAGCAATTTATTTTTCTGCACCCAATCGGCTATAACACCGCCCACTAATCCAAACAAAAGATAAGGAATCGTTGTCGCAATTACCATTCCTGTTGTATATAATTCTGATCCAGTTAAATCATAAGCAAGAAAAACAAAGGCCAATCCAGTTAATATATCGCCTAAGCTAGAGACTCCCCCTCCCAATAAGTAATACATTATATTTTTATTTTTTAAAATCGTTTTATACAACGGCCTCTCCTCTTCCATATTTTATTTCGAAATACATTTATGAAATATCTCTTCTGTAGCGAATTTTCAGATCTACACTACTTTGTTGTACAAAACCTCTTGCCTCGTAAAAAGGAATTCCTTTTTGATTCCCTTTCATTACAGAAACCCATTGTTTTGTTGCACCTTGTTCAATTTGTCTTTCTGTAACTGCGTTTAAAAGCATTGTTCCAATCCCTTCACCTCTTCTACTAGGATTTAAATACAGCACAAAAAGTTCTCCTACTTTTCCGCTTATCATCCCACCTCCACCAGCACCAACTACTTCTCCATTCTCTAAAGCAACATACCAGCCATCCCATCCTGGCATGGGCAGAGTAACTTCTTGATAAATTCGTTCAAATTGATAGAACTCTTCAATTACCGCATCGATATATTCTTTTTCTTTTAAATCCACATACGTATCACGCCAACCATCTGAGCACACTTTAGAAATCCCTTCCACATGACAAACTGAAGCTTTTTGAATTTGAATCATTTTTTATTCCCCCCTAAATTGATAAACAGCATGAATTGAAATAAATTCTGAATTGTTATAAAATTATATTAACATTCATATATCAAATATGTAAATATGGAATATTTTATTTTCAGGAGGTTTCTATGAAAAAAGAGTTTCTTACGCCAACATACCCAAAAGCGAATATTAACATTGCAACATCTATGGGAGTAAATATTGCTACGAATATATTGTTAATTGATTACCAAAAAGGCAATCATACTATGACTTCTCCTTGGATAAAGGCGACTGTACCCAAACTTTCACAAACATTCCATGAAAATTTGCTTTCTTTACGATCTGTACTCGCTCATGGTGCAATATTACGGGAATTTATTTTAAAAAAAATAGATTTAGCTGATTCTACACACACAGAATGGGGACCTTTCATTTCTTGGTGGGAAAGTCTATCTAGCGAAGAAATTGAAGAATTAATTACATATGCAATTATTGAAAATATAAATTACTATCACGCTAACTTACCTAATGACAAAAAAATAGATCAACTATTACATGGCATTCAACTTAATGAAGAATGTTTATCTCATATATCTACACGAAAAATTGCTTTAACTGTGGTTTTAGAAAGCTGGGGAATCGCATCTACTGAAGAAAAAGTGTCCTTTTTTCTAGATGTAAATGAGGTAAAAATAAAAATAATCGCCCTATTAAAAGACTTTTGGAAAGCTGCATTTGAACCTGTATGGCTCAATTATTCAAGTACTTTGCAGCAAGAAACTGTGCAATTACAATCTATTTCTACTCATTCATGTAAAACAAATGATGAAATTGTTTTTTTTATAACTGGATTATATCCTGACAGTTCATGGGTTGAAACGATTCGTTCTTCCAAAAACATTACTTTTATTCCAACATTGCATATGGGCAGTTTCTTATCTATTTTTAAAGTAGATGAAGTCCTCTATATTTTATTTGAACCAAAACTAACACCTAAACAACAAAATACTGAAGCCGATACTCCGTTGAATATTGATGAAATCATCCTTGCTGTTACTGCTTTAGGTGATCAAGCACGCTTAACTATATTAACGGCACTTGCCAATCATCAAGAATTATTTGCCCAAGAAATTATTAATGAGACTGGATTACATCAAAGTACGGTATCTCGGCACCTAGCTGTACTAGAAAGCGGCGATCTTCTTCATGTGAGAAAAGAAGGTAAAACAAAGTATTATTCTATTAATAAAACCACGGTTGAAAAAACAATTACTTTTTTAAATCATATAAAACGTTAATCAAAAATAGAGAAAGCTGCGCTTTCTCTATTTTTGATTACACTATATTCCCCACTACTATCGATTAAAACACCACAAAAAAAGGTTGCTCTTTTTCATCTAAACTTTTTACGATTCTCTCTTTGAAATTTGACCACGTAACCATCTTTAAAGCCTCTTCAACAGTAAAGAATCCGACTTCTAAACTCTCACTACTTGTTTCTAACTGACCACCTATAGGTTTTGCTAGCCAACAAGTAGCACAAACACCTGAACTTAGATTTTGATATATACCACAGAACCTCGTCACACGAATATCAATTCCTGTTTCTTCTTTCACTTCCCTAATAGCAGCGTCTTGAATGGATTCCCCTTCTTCAACTTGCCCTCCTGGTTGCTCCCATCCTCTACGCGGACCACGAATTAACAGGATCTTCCCTTCATCGTTTACAACAACGACACCCACTGAAACATAATGTTTTGGATTACTCATATGAACTACCTACCTTTCTACATATCATCATTCATTCGTATTTATGCTAAACCAGAGTATAATATGGACACATTATTAATCTAGTTTAATTTTATTAACCTTGTAATGCTACTTATTTCACAACTTAAATATTCGTGAATGATAGGAGAAAGTGGGATATTTTTTGTTCATACAACTACCATGAGCTTTGTGTATTAATATAGACTTGAATTAACACGGAAATATACGAATGGTTCTTAGAAAGACTATAAGACATAGTGTTCTTCATCTAAAATAATATTTTTACATACTATGAAAAATACGAAACAGAATAAACTAGACACAGAACTCTTTTCACCTGAATTATAAGAATTTTAATTAGATTTCCATACTGCATTTCATGTGCTATTAGAAACCTTCGCTCCTTCTAACCTGTAAGGAAGTTTCAATAATCATATCCAATAGCTTGTTATAGGATATTCCTGCCGCATGGGCACTTTTAGGCAACAAGCTATTTTTTGTCATCCCCGGCAATGTATTCACTTCCATAACATACGGGATTCCATCTTTTATAATCATATCCACTCTAGCATAAACACTGCATTTTAATGCTCTATAGCAGGTCATTGCAGCTTCGGCAACACGTTCATATGTGGTAGCCGGAAGTTCCACAACCTCTTCAATCGTAGCGATATCATCGTATTTCGCATGATAATCAAAAAATTCAGCCGTATGTTGAATCGAAATGATTGGTAAAAGCTTTCCGTCCAAAATAGAACATGTAATTTCTTCACCCTTTATATATTTTTCAATCACTATTTCAGAATCCCATTTGAATACATCCTCAAGAGAAGAAAATAAAGAATCCTTATCGTATACGATCTTTACCCCTACACTGGAACCACCTGAATTTGGTTTTACCACTAACGGATACCCCATTTTATCTATTTCATCAAGCTGAAGCTCTTCCGTATTTGAAAGATGAATCCAATCTGGTGTTTCAATACCTTCATAACGAATCATTTTTTTCGACATATTTTTATCCATACAAATACCGCTTGATAGCATGCCACTTCCGGTATATGGAACGCTGAGAGTTTCCAGTGTACCTTGAATCGTACCGTCCTCCCCATATTCTCCATGAAGTGCTAACAATGCAATATCAAGATTTCTTCCCTTTTCAACAAGCTCTTTTTTATCATTTAGTTTAATAGGCACTATTTCATACTTACTCTTATCCAAATGTGCAATCATTTCTTCCCCTGTCATGAGGGACACTTGTTTTTCGGAGGACACTCCTCCCATAATAACGCCAACTCTCATTTTCCCAACTCCTAAATTTCATTATTTAAGGTATCACCAATTATTTTAATTCCATTGAGAATATCTTCTTCTTTTAAGCGAGAGAATCCTAATCGAAATGTATTACTTCCCCCTCCATCTGTGTAAAAGACATCTCCAGGAGAAAAAACAACTCCCTTTTGACAACATTTTTTCAAAAGTATACGTGCATTTATTCCTTTTTCTAACTCTATAAAAAGATGAAGTCCGCCATCTCCAGTCATTCTTTTAAATGGAATGTATTGATTACAAGAATGAAGGGCTAGTTCATATTTTTTCTTATAAATTGACTTGGCCTTTTTTAAATATTTTTCGAAATAGCCATCATGTAAATATTGATAAAGTACTGCCTGATCCAATGTGGACGTATGAATATTTCGTGCCCTTTTCATACTTTCCAAGTAGTGGATTAATTTCTTATCCGCTAAAATCCAACCAACACGTAAGCCCGGAAAAAGAACTTTTGAAAAACTGCTAATATAGACAACATTGTTCCCGGGTCCGGAAAAAGTCAATAACGGCGCTAAATGTGAACCTGAATAACGTAATTCCTCATTAAATCCATCCTCTACAATTGGAATTTGATATTTTGAAAAAAGTTTCATAATTTTAGACCTTTTTTCAGAGGAGGTGACAATCCCAGTAGGATTATGGTAGGACGGAATTAGATATGCAAAATCAAAATCTGTTTCGGACAAACTTTTCTCAACTTGACAAATATCGATACCATCATCCTTCATCTCAATCCCGTGGATTTCATATCCATGTAATCGAAAAAGCTTTAATGCAGTATGGTGGGTAGGGTTTTCACAAATAATACGCCCGGATTTTTTAGCTAAGGAAGACAATAAAATATCCAGGCCCTCAGTGAAGCCATTCGTAATGAGAATATCTTTGTTGGAAATGTCTACTCCTTTCATTTCCATATAGTGAAGAAGGTAATGAATTAGGGGTCTATAACCTTTAGCATATCCGTAGTTCAAAATGATATCTCCTTCATTGGATAACCTCGTCAAAAAAGCCCTTTTAAAATTTTCGACATCAAAAAGTTTTTCATCTGGAGCAATGCTATTGAATGAAATCATGCCCTTTTCCCAGCGAACACCGTGCTTCATTAAATCTAATTCATCAGCTTGCAAGGTAACTTCATTAAGCTTTTCTTTCCAGTTTAGTTCGATAGATGGTGTTTTGGATGCATCGACTTTCCCTACAAAATTTCCTTTTCCCTTTATTGCATAGATTAGGCCTTCTTGTTCTAAATCTGCGTAAGTAGTGAGAGCAGTCGTTCTGCTAATCGATAATAATTTGCTTAATTCTCGGGTAGATGGGAGCTTCTGATGCTCCAATAGTTGGCCTTTCATAATCATTTTTTTCAAATGATCCTTTAATTGGATATACACCGGACGATTGTCTACAAACTTAAAATCATTAAACAATTCCTCGCCCTCCTTACTATCATTTTTACATAATTATATCTATCTCAAAAGGTCCACCACATATGTATTTTCTTTAACTAGCGGTATGGTTTAAAACACCATTCATACAGCTTTTTTACAAACATCATGACTTTATTTTACATCTACACCTAGTTTTATTAACTTACAAAATTTAAAGTTATAGATAAAATTGGTTCTGTAATTCATGTTTTGTTTAAAATATTTGTTCTCTAAGAATATAATGCATTTTATTACTTCTAAGAAAAATATGTTACAGAATGTGTACCAGGTTTTATTAACCACTGCGCCTATGTATTCCGAAACGTAAAAAACAAGGAGGAGAACATATGAAATTTTACTACGATGGTTCTGGAAACAAAATCAAATTCCATTTTGAGATGAACAAGCCTAAACCTAAATCAGAAAAAAATACTGGTAAAGAAATTTTCAGTAGCGTTTATTTGATCGTGCAAATACTTTATATGTTGCAGCGTTTCTTTCAGTAATGATTAGCAGCTGGCTATCCTGGTCAACCTTTTTTACAAAAGTAAAAGAAATGTCTTGATTTTCTACTCTACAGACATTGAAAAATGCCACAAAGATATAAAAATAGGTAGAATCAGCGATTCCACCTTCTCAACAACTAAAGTAATTTACCTCTCTATTTATGGGCAGTAAGATTCCCACCCCAAAATTCAGCAAAAGCAAAGAATTTAAGTGGAGGATGCCCTCCACTGATTAAAGTTTCACTTTATTGATGTGCGATCACAACTACTTATTAATGACAAAAAACAGATCATTACACTAAACAGCATTATGATTCCCCTCATACCTTCCACCTTTTTTAGATTGTATTAGAATATCGTATCTCCATAAATCAATATAGAAAAAGGTGTAGTTATATTATTTTTATTTCTGTAAAATGAGTACATTATAAAAATTCAGGAAATGTTTTACACCTTTTCTCTTGTTCCATATCATGTCCAAAGAAAACAATAGGCTTTTCATCCAAAACAATTTCTTTTAATCGTTCGATAGATTGGGAGGCCATTTCTGAATTAAATCCTGCGAATGGGACACCTTGTTCAAAGTTTTCCTGTGTGTAAGCTGCATCAATTGTTAATAAAACAGAACCTGACTTTTCCGTTTTAACGAGGATTGATTGATGACCAGGAGAGTGCCCTGGCGTATAAAGCAATTGAACACCTGGTATTACTTCATAATCTCCCTCAATTATTTGATAGTTCAAATCTGGTAATATGCATTCCTTTAAATATTCTTCTCTATGTAAAGCAGCATCATATTCAGTTCGTTGTACAATAATGGGTGTATGGATGAAGCTCCCATTCCCCCCAGCATGGTCAAAATGCAAATGAGAGCTAATAACACAGAGAAGGTCTCCTGGCGCATAGCCCACTCGTTTTAAAATATTTACAATTCTATCATCCGGCTTCATTTCCGGAAGAATCTGCCCTTCAACGAACGTTCCCTTAAATAGATTTTCATTATCTACTGCGCTTTCTGGCATCCCTGTATCTATTAAAATTGGACCTTCTGTCGTTTCCAAAAGGTAGCACCATACCGGCAAATTCAAAAGTTTACCAGGAGTAAGCGTACTATTAACAGAAGAATGATCTAACATACAGCGGCCGGCTGGTAAAAAATAAAGTTTTTTAACGGTCATTCTCTATCCACCCTCTCATATCATTTTGGATGAAACAATACAGTAATACTTCCGCTAATAACAAACTTTCTCCTTCTATCTCTTTTTTCACTATAAATTTTTCTTTACATTTTCATTTATCCATCTCCGCATCATCTGTAATTCCTCATTTGAAGCAGTTCCTTCCCCATATCTTACTTTCTCATAAATTGGAATAATAGTATCGCTTTTGCGAATACGGGAAAACCATTGTTGAACCGTTTCTTGAAACCTTCTCTTTTCAAACTTCGGTAATGTCAATTCCCATTTGATTAGCATTGCTCTTACTTCTTCTATTGGAAGTATGAAACTATCTTGATCCTCTTGTTCTGCATTCCCCTCAACTTTTCGTATTTCTTTTTGTTTTAAAGATATATTATGAATCTGCTGCTTCTTATTCCGCATACGGCGAAAGATGAAAAATACGATTAACATCACTAAGAAAAGGATGCCAATTTGTATAAATATATTTCCAGTGCTAACTCCTAGAAACTCTTCGCCACCAATTGGCACCTTTCTATCTCGAGGAATTCCTTTGAAATCCCCTTTCTTATAATATCCATCTTTATTAAAATCTGGTGGATCTTCAATTTCATATAATACTCCTGAATCCTCCCCTGGTTCCATCGGCGTTCCTTCTTCTATAATTTTCGATTTTCTTGGTGTTAGAGGTTCACTACCCTCTCCTACCTTTGATTGAGAAGAATCTATTACCTGTTCCTTTGCGAAAAAAGCGCCTTTCGTTATTCCAATCGCTAATATAAAGCAAAGACCAATAGCTAGGAAACAAAATATAATACGTGATCCCCATTTCAATTTATTCACCGTTCCTCCCTTTACTTCACAATTTGTATCCACCCTTTTTGTTTTTCAGGTGGATATCCAATAATTAATGGGATACACCCTGCTTCTTGTCTTCTGAATCCTGTTTGATAAAAGAAATGCGCATTCAGCGGTGTATCTTTTTCCGTTAATGAGGACAACAAATCCATTGCTTTATAGAGTTGTTTTCGGTGCTTTCCTCCTTTTAAATGAATAACACCTTGTTCCCGTACGCCATTTATCCATAGTTCGAACGAGCAGTCTTGTGAGATTAACTCCCGGCATATACCAGCAGCGACTTGAATTAAATATTCCATATCCGTACGAAGCGTATATCCTGTTTTACCTAATAGATTTACATACAGCGCATACCGATCACCTTGTGTATATTCATACTTTTTTGCACTAATCACCCCAGTTTTCGCAGTTGCTCCCCAATGGATCGAGCGAAACGATTCCCCCTCATATTCTTTCACACCTACTATTTTCGTTTCATCATATAAAGGAGAAACAGCCGCTCTTCGAAATCCGTGTTTCCATGTTGTCATTTCTGGTATTGTTACTTTCGACATTTGCGGAAGAATATGAAATTCAGGGAGTTTCTTTTCTTCAATAGACAAGTAATAAGTCAGAAGACCAAATGGATCTGATATCATAAGTTCCGCAGCTTGCCAGCCTTGTTTTCCTCTTTCATTCGCATTTCCCTCTAACGTAATTGTGATCATATCTCTTCCTTCTATTTGGAGAGGAATTTGATAAGAGTGATGTGAACGCTGCATCTTCTGATCCGTTTCCCACTCTATTTGTTCATCAGACCGAAACTGAAGAGCTGCTTTAAAGATTGGAAAACGCGCTTCATTAATAATTTGCACGACACATTCTCCTCTTTCACTCATAAATAACCTCTTTTGATTTTGGGAAATATCCCATTGCACTTTCATAACTGCCTTCATATACAAATACAAAAATCCAACTAACAACAAATAAAACAAAAAGATAGCCACAATAAAAAATTGATTGGTAAACACGAAGAGTATAAGACAAAAAACGCCGATTCCCACTATAAAGAGCGGCTCTAACAACGGATGTTTCCTTTTTATAATCTCATTCATACGCTTTCCACTGGCACTGCAAGTTTTTCTAAAATCCCTTGCAGCACATCTACTTTAGTTGTTTTCATATCCCCTTCAATCGTTAACGTTAACCGATGTGCACAAACCGGGGATGCTAAAGCTTTCAAATCATCAGGAGTTACATAATCTCTTCCTTTTAATAAAGCTCTTGCTTGAGCCGCTCTCATAAAAGCTAAAGATCCACGCGGACTAACCCCAATTTCTACTAAATCATGATTTCGCGTCGCTTCTACAATATCAAGCAAGTATTCTTCCACTTCATCATGTATATGAATTTTTTTAGATTGTTCCTGTAACTCCAATATGTCTGCAAGAGATACAACACTTTCTAAGTGGTTAAATGGATTATTTTCTTTAAACCGTTTTAACATTTCTTTTTCATATGTACGATCTGGATAACCTTGCCGAATCGTTAATAAAAATCGATCTAACTGTGCATCTGGGAGCGCAAACGTTCCTGCCGACTCTAACGGATTCTGCGTTGCCAATACAATAAATGGGCTTGGTAATACATGTGTTACGCCCGCAATCGTTACCGTACGTTCTTCCATTACCTCTAGCAATGCTGATTGTGTCCGCGGAACCGCCCTGTTAATTTCATCTACTAAAACTAGATTTGCAAAAATAGGTCCCTTTCTCGTTTTAAAATCACTCTCTTTCATATCAAAATACTCTAATCCTACTACATCACCAGGCAATGTATCAGACGTAAACTGAATACGTTGAAAGGCTCCATCAATACTTTTAGCAAGTGTTTTAGCTAATGTTGTTTTACCCGTTCCTGGTACATCTTCTAATAAAACATGCCCGTTTGCGACTAGCGCGATCATCGCTAAGTCAATTACTTCTTCCTTGCCTACAATGACTTTCGAAACATTTTCTTTAATTTTCTCTAATATAGACATATTTCTTATCCACCTTTTATTATTTGATTTTTCTGATATTTTAACACAACAAACGTTTTCTATAAACTGGAAAATGTGAGTTTTCTTCAAAATCTCTGCAACATGAACTCTACCGAGTGAATAGTGAGTGTCATGAATATAACCAAAGAAGCAAAGGGCTAAAACTTCTCAATGGTATAAAAATACTACATCTATTTACAACACGATAACTTGCTATCATATAAAATTATACAAATTAGAAATAAATAGTATAGACAACTCACTAAACAAGAAAAGATGTCTAAATTAGACATCTTTTCATTTAGATACTAGATTATCAAGTTTCCAATGGATATCTCCAAATGGATCAAGCTTACTATCCATATATAGATACATATTATTGAAATCTTTTGGTGGATTTTCCGTCTTAAATGAAGCGTCAAAAGTTAAAGAGTAGCCAGCTGGAACACTTTTGAATTTCTCTTCGTACATAGGCATAACTTGACCTTCATATTTTTTTCCCGTCTTTTCATCTTTAACAAAATACTTTATTTCTGAAAGATCAATTGCCTTTTCATCGGCCCGAGCGTTATTGATCGTAACACGAGCTACAATGCGCCCTATTCCATCTACTTTTTCATATTTTGCATTTTCAACTGTTGCTCTGTAGTATCCACCTTTTGCAATTTCTCCATATAGTAGTGCACTCTGTTCCATTCTTTTTTCTTCAGACATTTCTTCTGATTTCTTTGATTGAGTAGTCACTTCTTGCTTTGTTGTAGTTTCCTCACTACAAGCTGCCATTAAGCTTGTAAGCAAAAATGCTGTACATGTTACTTTTATTAAAGATTTCATAGAATTATCCTTCCCTATCCAAAAAATTAAAGCACAGGAATAATTTTACTCCAAAAGATAGATAGAAAGGAAGACTTTCTAGGAAGTTTGTTTTTATTCTTAGAATTATTATGTTATATCAACTTCATATGAATAGAATGTTCATTGTTATTCCTTCAATTAACCCATTAAATCTGATTCTTACACTCCCTCTTTGTTCACACAAATTTCAATTATTTCATATAATCGAATACCCTATAATTATGATAAAATAATTTTAAACCTGTTATATCATGACTCCTGGAAAACTAGGAATCTTTGTTATGTAACTACCATGATTTGAAAATACAATAGGAATTTACGAATCAAAAACCAACATTACAGATTCTACATCAGGAGGTATAAGATGAAAAAATTATATTATGCATCGTTCACATATTTAATTATCGGTTTATTATCAGGTGTATTCGCTAGGGAATATGCAAAATCAAAGGGCATTCTAGGCTCTACTCTGTTAAATCTTTTACACACACATACACTCGTACTTGGATTTTTATTCTTTTTAATTGCCTTAGCGCTAGCAAAAGCATTTTCATTCCATAAAATGAAGGGTTTTAATATGTGGTTCATCATCCATAATATTGGATTAATTTTAACACTTTCTTCACTGGCAACTCGAGGACTTCTGCAACTAAATGGAGATGATTTCAAAGGATTAACCTATATCATCGGAATCTCTCACTCTATCATTGGTCTTAGCCTTGTTTGGTTTATGATTCTATTAAAAAAATCATTCAAAATGTAGGGTGTAATAAACAGCAACAACAGCAACAATTCGAAACAAAATGTTGTTATTCTACTCCCTATTGTTAAAAAAATGAGTCTGATGCCTTTTGGCATCAGACTCATTTTTTTAAACTTGATGGCTATGTTTTAAAACTTCCTCTTCATTGAAATTTAGGCTTTCTCAATTACTCTTGATTTGTATTTCTCTCCCCATTTTGTATATAAAAAACCTACTAATTAGCATAGTAGGTTCTTAGCTTCACTCTCGTAATTCATCTACAAACCACTTTTATTTTTCAGGTGCAAACCACACAATTTGCTGCACTCGAACAAACATAGGTATTTCTGTTTCCTCTAATACAATATGATCTGGTTTTACACTTCGCAATGTACCACTTACACTCCCTCGAATTGTTTCAACCACAATTCTTTTTCCAACTATAGATTGCAATGTTTGTACAACGTATGGATCGACTAATGCAACCACTTCACCACTTATCTCATAACCATCTCGAAAATAACCGAACACATCTTCATATGAATAGTACATATAGGCCTCCTCTTTTCAAGATTTGCTGTAGTGTATGTGCTATTCAAGTAAGAAGTGCCTATCTAACAGAAAAAGCGATGCCACAATGTGACATCGCTTTTGTATGTAAGGAAGACTAGAAGAAAATCTTCTAACCTACTCCCATTTATAAGTCCAAAATTGTTCAAGTTGTAACCATTTTAATGTTGCAGCATCTTTGTTTTGCAACTTCACTTCTGTTTCTTCAAGCATTGCTTCCGTTTGAGAACGATGCGCACGTAAAGCTGCTAACTTTTGATCAAACGCTTCACTAATGTTATTCACCACATCTGGTTCCCCTAATACTTCTTCACGATTTTTTGTAATCGCAACTGCATGAATGACCGGGCGTGTTTCTTTTGGCATACGTGATACTGCACGAACTGTAGCACGACCAAATGCATCATGGTCTGGATGAACTCCGTGTTCTGGATAGAATGTAATAATTCGTGATGGCTGTACATCGCGAATCACTGTTTCAATTTTATCTGCTACAAAATCTACATCTTCAAATTCTAATGTTTTATCGTGGAAACCAAGCATTCTTAAATCTTCAATGCCCATTGCTTCGCACGCATCTTTTAATTCCTTTTCACGGATATTTGGAATCGTTTCGCGATTAGCAAAAACGTTCTTACCCATATTGCGTCCCATTTGTCCAAGCGTTCCGCACGCATAAGTTACAGGTACTCCTTGCTTTCTTAATAAACTAATTGTTCCTCCCGCCGCAAATGATTCATCATCTGGATGCGGGAATACAACAAGCACATGTCTTTCCATACTTTCCCCTCCTTTTTATTTAAATGGTGTTAAGCTTAACTCAAGTGCTACAGCTAAGCGCCCTTTATTATCATGTCCCGCTAGTAACAGACGATTTTGCTCGTCTACTTCCCAATGCGTAATACCTTCAGCATATACCCAGCCGTGATCCATTTTGAGACCAACTCGGTATGGATTTGTTCCTGTTATTTTCCCACGTTCAAAACGAATAATCGCATTTCGAATGAACGCTCCGACTGTCATCATTTTTTCATTAAAATGTGAAGCGTATGCTCCATTTGTCGTTTCTAAATGAATATATACATCTTTATTTACAAAACGTTCGATTTCATGTTGAATAACAGCACTATCTTTTACTATTTCCATCGGATTTCACCTCTTTAAACCATTCTACGCAAAAATAATGTAAATTGCTATCTCTATATTAGAGGACAAAGTTCACTTTGCATAATAATTTGCATTTTGTTTTTTTATTTTTAGCATTGTATATGAAATTTTACTATTCCCTCACTATCCGTAAATAGTTTTCTTTCTTTTTTGAATTTGCTACAATAGAGTTTATGCGGAGGGATATATTTCGACAATTTAATACATATTTTTAAAGAAGGTGACATGTTGGAACATTCAGCACATGAAGTAGCAAATTGGCAATATTATTTTGCAATCGCCGTATTTTTAGTGACATACGGATTTATTATTTCCGAGAAATTGAACCGTGCTGTGATTGCACTGTTCGGTGCTGCCATTATGATTATTTTTGGTATTGTAGACTTACATACTGCCTTTACATCGCATATCCAATGGGAAACCATTACCCTTTTAATTGGAATGATGATTCTCGTACATATTACGAGTCAATCTGGTGTATTTGAATATGTAGCCATTAAAGCAGCAAAAGCAGCCGGCGGAAAGCCCATTCGAATTTTATTATTTTTATCCCTATTAACCGCAGTCGGCTCTGCATTTTTAGATAATGTAACAACCGTATTATTAATCGTTCCTGTTACACTATCGATCACGCGTATTTTAAAGGTGCAACCTGTTCCTTATTTGATTTCTGAAGTATTATTTTCAAATATTGGTGGTACCGCAACACTAATTGGTGATCCTCCAAACATAATGATCGGATCCGCCAATAAGCACTTAGACTTTAATGCCTTTTTACTCAATTTAACACCCATTGTACTTATTATTTCCATTGTTACATTAGGCATTATTTATCTGATGTACCGGAAAAAATTAAAAACAACATCTGAACAAATTGCTAAGCTTATGGCACTAAATGAAAAAGACTATATTCGTGATCGAAGCTTACTCCTAAAATCCCTTTCCATTTTAGGTTTGACAATTCTCGGCTTTGTTCTTCACTCAATTATTCATGTAGATGCGGCAGTTATCGCGATGACCGGTGCAACACTCCTCATGCTAATTGGCGTGAAACAACATGAATTAGAAGATGTCTTTGCTCATGTAGAATGGGTAACGATTTTCTTCTTCGCTGGATTGTTTATTCTTGTTGGCGGATTAATTGATATCGGTCTGATTTCATCACTTGCTAAAGAAGTTCTCGATGTAACAAATGGTGATATCGGTTTTGCAGCGATTCTTATCTTATGGGTATCAGGCGTGGCATCAGCTACTATTGATAATATTCCATTTGTCGCAACGATGATTCCGCTTATTCAAGATTTAGCTTCAGGACTTGGGCTTTCTGTTGATTCTCCTCAAATTGAAGTACTATGGTGGGCATTATCACTTGGTGCTTGCTTAGGAGGAAACGGAACGTTAATCGGAGCATCAGCAAACGTAGTTGTTGCGGGTATTGCTAACCGCGAAGGACACGGATTTTCTTACCTTGATTTCTTGAAAATTGGCTTGCCCTTAACAATCATTGCATTATTATTATCACATGTTTATATATATTTACGTTATTTAATGTAAAAAGGTTTGCAGCAATATGCTGCAAACCTTTTTTTACTAAAAAAATATTCCAATAATCGCAAGTGCCCCCAAAATAATGCCACCAATTTGTCCAACGATTGTTGGTGACAATTGAACCCCTTTTTTAACTTCAACAACTGGTTTTTCATGTCTAAGCTGTTGAACCTCACTTTGTAGTTGATGCACACTTCCATGTAATTCTTTTACAAGTTCTTTTAACTCGGCTATCTCGTCATTTACTGGTTTTGTTTTTTCTAAATTCATCTGACACGACTCCTTATTTCAATCCATATGCTGTAAAATTTCGACAACAATTATTCTTTATCCTGCAAAATATATGCATGTTATTGAATATATTTATAGCAGAGTTTTCACTCTTAACGAGTCTCTATGTGTTAATTTTACAAATAACCTTATGGTGATAGCCGATACAATTCCATAAAAAGAAATCTAACATGCTATATAGCTACTAGATCTCCCTTTTGTTTTTCTTTATATTTCACATGAATGGGCAGTTCACTTTATTATGTCTATTCAAATTATTTTTGCGTTGTTATCCATTCATTTCGCAATATCCCCATTATGATGCGATCAAAGCTCTTCCCATCTCGCTGAACAGCTTCTCTCATACATCCCTCCACCTTAAATCCAACCTTTTTATATACTTCAATTGCCGATTTATTATATGAAATAACATCGAGACCTACACGATGTAAGTTTAATTCGTAAAAAGCATATTTCAGAATAAGGCGTAATCCTTCCGTACCATATCCCTTACCTCTATAATTTTTATCACCTATACCAATTGCTAGCAAGCCAGCTCTATTATTCCACTCTATGCTATGAAGTGCCACAAAGCCAATTAAACTATCACCTTGAATCGTTCTTAGCATAAAAGAAACACTATTTGACTTTCTCCCTATTAATAGCTCATTTTCCTTTATTTCATGTGAAGATTGTGGAATCGCTATATCCGTATCTACATTTCTTAAATATTCACTGTCCTCTTGCCAAATGGCCATTTGTTCAACATCTTCAGCTCTAATTGCTGATAACTTAATATTTTCGCCTAAAAAAAGATTATTCAATTTCGTGTTCATTTCAAAAATCCCCCTTTTCAATTATGGGGATAGCTCTGTAGTTTATCAGGACTATCTATCCCTTGTTCCATAGTCTTCAGTAATGATGGGATATTTACAATAAGCGATAACATTGGCACAGCTCCTTTTCATATGATTACATTCATTATAGAATCTTCTATTTATTCAAACAATATTTATTTTAAATCCCTTTTTATACTACTAATAAGAAAAGACTCTCCAAATTGAAGAGTCTTTTCTTAAATACCTACATCTATAGGAACACTTTTCTTAAAATTCGTTATTTCGTAAACATTTTTTCTGCTTCATCCATTGCCATTTTATTTCCTAAAGCAGAATAATCAAGCCACGGTTGGTCATGAATAATATATACATGCTTCCCTTTAACTGCTTTTAAATCTTTCCAAATTGATGTGTCTTGTAATTGTTTAAAAGCTTCTTTCGCTTTATCATCTCTATTTACAACAACGAAGATTGCATCTGCATCAAAATCAGGTAATACTTCTTGTGAAATGATTTCGAAAGAACGATTTTTAACAGCATGTGCTGCAGAACTATGTAACATGTTTCATTTCATCCTCTATATTCAATTGTTTTTTAGAATCACTTCTAATTTATAATCATAATTATAATTGATAATAATTATCATTTTTATTTAGTATTATAGCTTTACTTTTTTGAAATGGCAATCTAATTTTTCAGAATGAAACTTAAAAGTGAGCACATATATTTATCTGAATCTACAACATTATAAGAGTTTTCCTTTTTATGAAAATTATAGTATAGTGATTTATTATCAAAATTCCATATAAAACATGCCG
This sequence comes from Bacillus sp. FSL K6-0042, assembly GCF_038006685.1. Classification (NCBI taxonomy): domain Bacteria; kingdom Bacillati; phylum Bacillota; class Bacilli; order Caryophanales; family Bacillaceae; genus Bacillus; species Bacillus sp. FSL K6-0042. Next base: position 103,298 of record NZ_JBBOVS010000001.1, on the reverse strand, counting down.
TCATACGAAAGGAGAAACTATGTTTTATCTCAAGCAACTTCTCTTCTTTACTTACCAACAAGCTTTATCTTGTATTTTCCCTGTCGTTATTTTTATAACACTCGCTCTTTCAAAATTCATCTCGATTCCAGGACTTTATCGTTATGATTTTATCCTTATCGTATGCCTTCTTATGCAATACATCATGTACAAAACAGGTATGGAAACAAAAGATGAACTGAAAGTAATTGCTGTTTTTCATCTTATCGGACTCCTACTAGAAATCTATAAAGTTCATTTTGGTTCATGGAGCTATCCTGAAGAAGCATATTTTAAAATTTTTGATGTCCCGCTTTATAGTGGGTTTATGTATGCAAGTGTGGCTAGTTATATATGCCAAGCATGGAGAAGATTGCATTTACAAATGCATAGATGGCCTAAGGCAATATGGACTATACCACTAGGAGCCATGATTTATTTTAATTTTTTTACACACCATTTTCTATATGACTTTCGCTGGGCTTTAACTGCTCTTTTATTTATTGTCTTCTTTCGTACGTTTGTTCAATTTTCTTTGCAAGAAGTTACATATAAAATGCCGCTCATACTCTCGTTTTTCCTCATCGGATTTTTCATTTGGATTGCTGAAAACATCGCTACTTTCTTTGGAGCGTGGCAATATCCAAATCAGCGAGAAACATGGAGCCTTGTTCATATCGGAAAAATTAGTTCATGGTTTTTACTCGTTGTAATAAGTATTATGATTGTGGCACAGCTTAAAATTTTTAAAGATAACAAAAACAAGCCAACTTCCATATAAAAAGTTGGCTTGTTACGTTTTACTTTCCTATAGAAAAATGCTAATTATTCATACCAAAGCGTCTCAGCATAATTACAGGCTTATATCGTGTCCTTTTATTCCACAGTCTTCAGCAAATATTTCTCCATTCAATAAACTTTACTTACCTACTTGAACAAATGACGCTTTTGTTACATCTATAAATTGCTGTAATGGTGCTGTAATCCACTTATCTTTATGCCAAGCAATCTGTGTAAAGATAGGATCAATCGTATTCTCCATAGTCAACTCTCCGATTGTTCCTTCTTGTATCTCTTTTTCTACTACCATCGCTGGTAAAATCGCTATACCCAGTCCTGCAATGACACATTGTTTAATTGCTTCCACACTAACAAACTCGATTTTATTTACAGGATATACACCTTCTGCACGAAATAACTCTTCAAATATAGTTCGATATGAACAGCCAAGTTCTGTTAATAAAAGCGTTTCACTTTCTAAATCCTTTGTAGAAATTATAGGATTCTTAAGTAAAGGATGGTTAGGACAAACAACTATTTTTAATTCTTCTTGAATCAAGGACTCTACATGTAAAACATCTTCTATTTTACACGTATCTAAAATAAAGGCTAAATCTAACTTCCCTTCCATCAGTTGCTCTTTTACAGCTTCATTTGAATGAGCAGGTTTGAATATAAGTCTTATTTGCGGGAATTTTGTCTTAAATTCCTTTAAAATTGAAGGAAGCCTATATGTACATTGACTTTCTTGCGCGCCAATCACTAGTGTACCAGATGATTTTTCCTGATCTTGTACAACCATTTTCGCTTCATAACTTAACGCTATCATCTTATTCGCATATAGTTGAAACTTCCGTCCTGCTTCAGTCAAGAAAAGGCGTTTTCCTAATCGTTCGAACAATGCTGTTCCTAGCTCCGCTTCCAATGCTTTTATTTGCGCCGTCACACTTGATTGAGCAAAATTCAATATTTTCGCAGTCTGCGTAAAATTCAAATTTTCCGCTGCTGTTTTAAATGTGATTAATTGTTTTATCTCCAAGACACTTCCCTCCCTCTAATCGATATTTTCGATTGATTCTATCTAAATAATCTCCTTTTCCTATTGATATATGTATTGTATGATAAGAACCATTAACAAACAATATTGACACATGCTACAAATTGGAGGTATTTCATATGAAAGCACTTTGTTTCGACGAATTCGGAAATGCTGATGTATTAAAATATCGAGAAGTTTCAGACCCAACTATAAAACCGAATGAAATTCTTGTCCGCACAAAAGCGATTGGCTTAAATTTTGCTGATATATATAGACGAAGAGGTGACTATCATCTTGCCGGTAAACCACCTTATATACTAGGATATGAAGGTTCAGGAATTGTAGAGCAAATTGGTGCTGAAGTTACCGATGTTACTATCGGAGACCGCATTGCATTTGCTGATGTACCATTCGCAAATGCAGAGTTAGTAGCTGTTCCAAAAGAAAAAGCGATTCCACTCCCAAACTCTATTTCCTTTGAGACAGCGTCTTCCGTTTTATTACAAGGGTTAACAGCGCATTACTTAACACAAGACAGCTATAAAGTAAAAGCTAGTGATTTTGTTTTAGTTCACGCGGCTGCTGGAGGAGTTGGTCAACTTCTCATTCAAATGATAAAAATGAGAGATGCGCAAGTAATTGGCCTTACTTCATCTAAAGAAAAAGCAGAAGCAGCCTATTCAGCTGGAGCGGACCGTGTATTTTTATATTCAGAATCATGGCATGAAGAAATACTACAAGTCACAAAAGGACATGGTGTAGATGTTGTATACGAATCAATAGGTTCTACATTAGAAGAAAGCTTTAAAGCCACAAAAATCGGTGGTACCGTCGTATTTTACGGAATGGCCGGTGGTGATCCTGCTCCTGTTGATCCGCGAATGCTGATGGATACTTCAAAAACTTTAACTGGCGGAGATCTTTGGAACGTACTCACAACGTATGAAGAACGCAAAAACCGTTCAAGCCAACTATTTGCTTGGATTACTGCTGGAAAATTAAATATCCAAACTCCAACAGCTTTCGCTTTAGAAAACGGTGCTGAAGCACATCGATTATTGGAGAGTCGAAAAAGTACTGGGAAAATTTTATTGATACCATGATAATTCCCACTTAAAAATCAGAACGGATAAAAGATAGCTAGAAGGTTTCTTCTAGCTATCTTTTATCCGTTCTATTGAGAAAAAACTTCCGAATATTGCACTATTCCTTGTATATTTTGAAGAGCATTCTCCGTTAATTCCATTGCCATAAACACCTCGTCTGGCACCTCAAATGGCGCACATATATTCCATATGCTAGCTGGTTTAAAACCGAATTTCGGATAATAATCTTTATGCCCCAGCACAATTACAGAATGATACCCAAGCTCTTTTGCTTTTCTTAATACATTAGAAATCAACAGACTTCCAATTCCCTTTTTCTGATAGTCTGGTGCAACAGATACTGGAGCAAGAGCTAACGACTCTACAGATGTATCACCATCTACTATTTTAACTTTAGATAATAGAACGTGACCAACAACTTCCTTATCTACCGCCACTAATGATAACTCTGGAATAAACGCATCACATTTTCTGATACGATTTACAAGTTCGTGCTCTTTCTGATCGCTAAATGCTTCATTTAAAAATGCTTGTTTTACAACCTCTTCTGCCCCGTTATAATCTTTCTCAAGTTCTTGTCTAATCTTTATATTCACAGCATCTTATCCTCTATTCTTTTTTATTTCTTTTTGAATTTTTCGCAGCGCTTTTTTCGATCCCCGCTCTATGTCATGCTGCATTTTCCGTTCTTTATAATCCACAAACAATGTGTCTAAATCATACCCTTCTGGATATAATTCCTTTGCCTGTACTTCTAAAGAAATTCGCTTAACGTTTACTTCAATGAATTGGGCATTATAAAACACAACGATATTGAAAAAATTGTCTTTTTCTTTATATACAATTCCAAAGTCATCATAGTCTAATAATTTCACACGGTCCCCTTTTTTATATTCATCCTTCTCTTCTGCTTTCTCTTTGACAATCTTAGGCTTTCTCAGTCTACTTTCATTCACTCGCTCTAAGCGGTACTCTTTATTTTCCATATAGCCTTTCGCTCTTTGCAGTACGTTTTCTCGCACGTTCATTTTTCTAGAAATCCATAGCGCATTACTCTCTCCTGATTTCCCTATCATTAACTTATACATTGGTTCCAATGTTTCACTATTAAATTGCATCGCCGCATTCATAAAGTCACTGTGCATTTCGGAAAAGCGTTTAATTTCACCATAATGAGTAGTTGCAACAGTCGTACAACCCATATAATAAAATTCTTCTAAAATAGAAATTGCAAGTGCCGCTCCTTCATTCGGTTCCGTACCGCTGCCTATTTCATCAAATAGTAGAAGCGTATTATTATTTGATACTCTCATGATTTCTGAAAGGTTTTTCATATGAGATGAAAATGTACTTAGCGCATTTTCTATACTTTGATTATCGCCAATGTCTACAAAGATATTTTCAAAAACAGCAATTTCCGTTTCCTTGTCTCCAGCGATGTGCAATCCTGACATTGTCGCCAATGTTAATAATCCAATTGTTTTCAAAACAATCGTTTTCCCTCCAGCATTTGGCCCTGTAATAATTAAGCTTCGGTAATTTCGGCCAATTTCAAAGTGAAGTGGTACAACTTCACCTGCTAATAATGGGTGTTTGCAATGAACTAACTTTACATACCCATAATCATTTAATTTCGGTTCTATCCCGCCAATATGTTTACTAAATTTCGCTTTTGCAAACACCATATCATATTGACTAATCAGCTCCATATTAATCTTAATGTTATAAATGTCCTCTAAGATCATTCCAGATAAAGTGGCTAATATTTGATATTCTTCCATCGCTTCTTCAGCTTTTAAACTTGCTAGTTCCACGTTTAATTTTGTAACTGTATTTGGCTCTATAAAAACAGTAGAGCCTTTAGAAGAAACTTCAACAATTGTTCCAGCAACTTGATTTTTATAGGAAGCTTTCACTGGAATGGTATATCGATCGTCTTTTTTACTAATGAAGAACTCTTGAATATATTTCTTATTTGCACTACTATTTAAAAATTTGCTTAAACGTTCCTTAATTTTCCCCTCTACGGAGTCGATATTATTTCGTATTCGTTTTAATTCTTTGCTTGCAGCAGAATCAATACTATTTCCTTTAATTGAAAAATCAATTTCTTCTTCCACACTTTTGAATTCAGACATTGAATTCGCATATGATGCTAGTACTGGTGCAAAAAATTCTTTATCCAGCATAAACTTTTTAACCTTTCGACACCCTCGTAAAAAGTCTGATACACTAACTAGCTCGGTTGGATCTAAAATCATTCCCTTTTCCAATTTTTGAATTGTACTATCGATATTAGAAATTCCGAAAAAAGGAACATGCCCTTCTGCATCCAATATCGCTCGTGCTTCCGTTGTTTCATTCAAACGATTTTTCACTACTTTTATACTTGTACTTGGCTCCAATTTATTTAACAACTGTTTTCCTAATCCACTTACGCAATATGATTTAACTATTTCCTTTAACTCATTATATTGCAACTTTTCAAAAGTTATTTTATTCAATTTCTATTCTCCTCACTATGGTTTACTCACATCATAAATGAAGATACCTACCTATTAGATTTCAATAAGATTTAAATAAATATGATTTTCATGTGATAAAAATAAACACAAAAAAGCTGCGGAGATACCGCAGCTTTTTACATTTACAAGGCCTGTGCAATATATAAGGAAATAAAACCATCTCAAAAAAATATATGGCTATCCCATAATCATTACACGCTTTATAAAGTATTGTAGGTATCTTCATAGGTTATTTGAAATAAATCCATGACAAAGTTAGGGGTTAGAAGTATATAAAAATCCCCTGTTCTCATTAGATTTATTTCATTCAATTTTTTCCTATTTAGAACCTACCGCACTCACAAAAAGCACCTCTCATTAATTTATAATTATGTTCATTGAAATCTAATTTATTGAAATTATCATACTATATGTTACGACAGAAGTAAAGGTTCCATACTTTACAATATTCTTCTTATTATACTTTAGTCGTAAGTATATATATGGATTGTTTATTCAACGTATTAGGGATGTTTTCTTATTCAACATTCGATACAATTATATATAAGGAAAATGGATAAGGAGCGATTTACATGACAGAACTACAAAAGCAATTCTTTTCCAGATTAAATATACAAGAAAGAGAGTCCATTTCATTTGAAGATTTAAACGAAATCCTTCATGCAATGGCTCAAGCAGTTCCATTTGAAAATTTGGATATTATTCAAGGAACAGTGAAAGAAATATCAAAAGAACATCTCCAAGAAAAAATCTTAGTTCATAATCGCGGTGGTCTTTGCTATGAATTGAATCCAACGATGTATTACTTCCTTAAAGATTGCGGTTTCGCTGTTCATTTAGTATCAGGGACGGTTTATAATGCCGCTTCTGCTACTTGGGCTGTTGATTCAGGACATGTGGCAACCGTTTTAAAACATAATGATGAACTTTATTTAATTGAAGTCGGTTTCGGTTCATATCTTCCTCTTTCACCCGTTCCTTTCTCAGGGGCAGCTGTTCAATCTGTTACCGGAGACTATCGCATCCGAAAAGAAACAACTGCAAAAGGAAACTATATTTTAGAGATGAAAAAGAATAATGAATTTCTAGACATGGCCTCTCTTGAGGACTGGACATTAGGTTATGCATTTTATATTGAAGAAATTGACGAAACAAAGTTGAATGAAGCGCAAAGAATAATTGTGGAGCATAAAGACTCTCCTTTTAATAAAGTACCCCTTATTGTAAAACTAACTTCTGACGGGCATGCTGCTTTAACAAAAGATAGTTTTACAGTAACAAAACAAGGGAAAAAGAGTAAAGAAGAGATTACAAAACAACAATATTCAGACCTATTACACGCAACATTTGGTATAAAATTATAGTTTACAAATTGAAAAGTCTTGTCGTTTTCGGCAAGACTTTTCATCGTACAACAGAGATTCTTTGCATATACATGTGCTTCGTTTGCAGTTACATAATACGTTGCACCTTTGCTGTTACGTACTTTGTATTGCGGTGAACCATCCATCATAACCTTCGCATCGATTGTAAATCCTAATCCTGCATCTACAGTTCCAACAAACACCACATAACATTACAAGGTTTACGTGGTATGTAAACTATGATATATTAAATTTTTACTGATTGTTCTTCTTGATAGATAATTTCACCATCAATAATAGTTGTTTCTACTTTTAAATCTTTAATTTGGTTTGGGTTGACACTTAAAATACTGTCATTTAGTATAACTAAATCCGCCAACTTTCCGACCTCTATGCTTCCTTTTATCTCTTCTTCAAAACTCGCATAAGCGCCATTCCAGGTGTATAGTTTAATAGCTTCCATTACGCTTATAGATTGATTAGCACCAAACTCCATTCCAGACTGGCTTTTTCTATTGACAGCAACATGAATTCCTAATAAAGGATTATAGTCAGTAACTGGCGCGTCCGATCCACCTGCTGCCATGATGCCACGATCAATAAAATCACGAACAGCGTACATGTGATTAACACGATCACCATAGTGTTGGACATATATCTCTCCGAATTCATATGGAAATGGAGGATTTGGAATAGGAATCACCTCGAGTTTTTTCATTCTCTCTTGTAAATCTGGTGAAGAAATTCCCGCGTGCTCAATCCGATGACGGTGGTTTTTTCTTGGTGATTCCTCCAACGCCTTTTCTACACAATTTAAATACATTTCAATGGCTTTATCACCTTGTGCATGTACAGTGATTTGATAGCCTTTTTTATGTGCTTCACCTAGAACTTGGTAGATTTCTTCCTCACTATAATAAAGAATACCATAATTGTTAGAGTCACTGGAGTACGACTCACGGGTTGCAATTGTAGGCCCGGTGCTACTTCCATCTGTAAACAATTTAGCTGGTCCAACTTTGAATCTCTCATCTCCGGTACCAGTTACCACACCAGCTTCGACCATTTTATTAACAAATTCATGGGAGTTATTTAACTGACATATCATTGCATATATTCGGACACGAATATCCTTACTCTTCACAGCTTGTTGCAGTAAACGGTAACTCTCAGGGCCATGTCCACCTGCCTCATGTATACTTGTTATGCCCGCTGTAACGAAATGATCTGATGCAATTTTCACAGCCTTCATCAGTTCACTTTCTGTATAACTTGCAACCTCGCTCATCTCCATATTTGCTGCTTCAATTAACTTTCCTGTAAGCCTTCCTGCCTGATTCTTTTCAATAACTCCCCCATTAGAATCCGGTGTGTTCTCGTTAATTTGCGCAATTTCTAAAGCTTTGCTATTCACCACGCTTATATGGCTGCAAGTGCGGGATACAATAATAGGGTGTTCAACTGAAATTTCATCCAGCTCAGCGATTGTTGGATAACGCTTTTCCTTCACAGCGGTTTCATTAAAGCCCCAGGCACGTATCCATTCACCTTTAGGAGTTTCTAAGGCTTTCTTTTTCAGGTCATCTAACAAAGCCTCGATAGAATCGATATGTTCAGCTTTACAACTTACCGCCAACTGATTCAGCCCATGAGAAATGAGGTGAATATGAGAATCAATGAATCCAGGAAGAAGCGTTTTTCCTTGCAGGTCAATTACATCCGTTTTTTCTCCTATAAAACTCTTAACCTCCTGATTTGAACCAACAACTGCGATACGATTATCTTTTATTGCTACAGCTTCGACTACTGTATTCTTTTGGTCTACTGTAATAACTTCTCCATTTATCAATACAACATCAGCCTTCATAAACTCAGCCCTTTCGGAATTACTCTTTTAGAGTGATTCGTTTAGTATTTAAAGCTATATCTCTCAATATGCTATTCTGCTTTTTAACAAGATTTATCCATAATTAGTTAAAGTTGAGATAAACATTCTTTTATTGTTTTAACAATAAAAGTAAAGTCTTCTTCTGTGATGCTTAATGGAGGAGCAAGCTGCAAAATATTATTGTAACCTGCAACAGTGTCACCATTTTTACCAATAATTAGACCTTTTTCTTTACAAGCATTGATGACTTTGTTCACCTTTTCAATGGCAGCCGGTTCTTTCATTTGCTTATCTTCCACTAGTTCAATACCTAAAAGAAGGCCTTTTCCGCGAACATCTCCTACGTTTGGATGCTCTTTTACATCCTCTAGTTCATATAACAGTCGTTCACCCAATTCTTGAGAACGTTCAATGAGTTTCTCATTCTCCATAATTTCTAAATTCTTCAAAGCCAAGGCACAAGCAGCAGGATTTCCTCCGAACGTATTCACATGGCGGAAGCGATCATAATCTTCACTGCCTATGTATGCCTCATAAATCTCTCGTCTGACTGCTGTTGCTGACAAAGGAAGATACGCACTTGTAATACCTTTTGCCATTGTAATGATATCTGGTTTGACGCCATAGTTCATAAACCCAAACGGCTTCCCTGTCCGGCCAAATCCACATATAACTTCATCACAAATGAGCAACGCACCGTGCTTCTCGCAAATTTCTTTTACTTTTGCCATATATCCATCAGGAGGCATTAAAATTCCGCCCCCGGTAATAATCGGCTCCATAATCACGCCGGCTACTGTTTGGCTTAACTCCCATGTCATGACACGATCGATTTCATCAGCACTTGCCAGTGTATGAACATCATCTGGATTGCGATACGTATCAGGCGGTGCTACATGCAGAAATCCTTGCCCCAATGGTTCATATTTGTACTTTCGTTGCGCTTGACCTGTTGCTGCAAGAGCCCCCATTGAATTACCGTGGTAAGCGCGATAGCGTGAAATAAACTTATAGCGTCCATGATCACCTTTTTGCTGATGATATTGACGAGCAATTTTAAACGCTGTTTCATTCGCTTCCGATCCACTGTTAGAAAAGAAAATGACGTATTCGTCACCAAGCCATTCATTCAATTTTTCTGCTAATTTAATGGCAGGAACATGACTTTGTGTCAGAGGGAAGTACGGCATTTCTTCAAGCTGTTCAAAAGCCGCTCTTGCAAGCTCTTTTCGACCATACCCAACATTCACGCACCAAAGACCGGACATACCGTCTAAATAACGGTTTCCATCAATATCCTTCACCCATGCCCCTTCTGCTTTTGTGATAATTAAATTCGTTGGACTAGGGGCTGCTCCTCTCATTGCATGCCAAAGGTACTTTTCATCTACTTTTTGCAAATTTTGTGTTTGTTCTGTCGTTTGCACAATCACCAACTCCATTCTATCCTTTTATGATTTTACATCGCTCTTTCAATAACGAGCCGTAAGCATTTTCTTGCGAGTATAGAATTCTACGCCATCTTTTCCATTTGCATGGAGATCACCATAGAAGGATTTCTTATAACCTGAGAATGGGAAGAATGCCATTGGAGCAGGAACTCCAAGATTGACTCCAAGCATACCTGCATCAATTTCTTCACGGAATTCACGAATGGCTTTAGCGCTATTGGTGTACAGGCATGCACCATTTGCGAATGGCGATGCATTAGCAACATTAATCGCTTCCGTCAAGTCTTTTACGCGTACAACAGAAAGAACCGGTGCGAAGATTTCATCCTGCCAGATTTTCATTTCCTGTGTCACATTGTCAAAAATCGTTGGGCCAACAAAATAACCTTGGCCGTTTGCTGCATCGTCTTCACGTCCGTCACGAATAAGTGTCGCTCCCTGCTCTACACCGGATTGAATGTAGACGAGTGTCCGCTCTTTATGTCCTTCACGAATAACGGGACCAAGGAAAACACCTTCTTCCAGGCCATTGCCAATAGTAATAACATTAGCCTCTTGAAGCAGTCTATTAACGAGCTCATCTGCAACGTCTTCTTCCACGACAACAACAGCCGCCGCCATGCATCGTTCACCGGCTGAACCGAAGGCAGCATTTGTAATTTCCTTCGCTGCAGAACTAAGGTCCGCATCTTTTAATACGATCGAATGATTTTTTGCCCCTGCAAGAGCTTGTACACGTTTGCCGTTAGCTGCTGCTGTTTTATATATATACTCAGCCACAGGTTGAGAACCAACGAAAGATACAGCCTTCACATCCTCATTGTCAAGAATGCCATTAACGACGTCATGTGCACCATGCACAACATTTAGTACTCCATCTGGAAGACCTGCTTCTTTAGCAGTTGCTACAGCTCTATCTAAATCTTCTTTAGTCGAAAGCGGTACACGAGCAATGATCTCTCCTGTTGCTGGATTTGGTACATCTTCAATCTGTTTACTTGTGGATTCGATCCATTGTCCGCCAATATAATTTTTCAACGTTTGTACATTTTTCGTTACTACCATAGTGAAACCTCCTATTTTAAGATAACCGTCCTATATATTTATTGCACCTGTAAAAGGAAGCGTATTCATATGACGGTATGTAAACTTATTTGCATAAATTTCACTACATTTCGTCAACATTACTTGAGAGAACAATGTCGGCTTTTTGGTTCATTAGGCTTTATCTCCATTTCGCTTTACTATTCTGAATTTCTTATCCATTAAATACGCAGGAGCAGTCATCTGCTTAGCATTTGCCCACTTCCCATTTCACATTATTTCAGATTGATCTCATGGTTCATTTTATAATTCTTTTTCAAAAATACTGGACAATCCCATTCACAGACAAGGTCCTTAGCCAAGGAAACGACCCAATCCTTTGTAATATGATATTTTTCTCTATCAACAGTAATAAACACTTCACCGTCTGTCACATAGAAAACTTCCTGCTCTTCTACATGCCACGTTCCTTTATTCGGTTCACCTACCCACGCTTCCCAAGTATCAACACCTAATTGCTGTGCTTCTTCTGCTGTAAGTTTTTTCGCAAAAAACATGATAATCATCTCTCTTTCTTACAGGTAATTTTAAAGAAATAGGTTCTATAAGCGTACTGTCTTAACATTCGAATCTTTTAAACGTTTGAACTCTTTTTTCATAAAGTACATAGCAATGAGAACGCCTGGAATTTCTGCAGCAGGAGTTGCGTACCATATACCTTCTACCCCCCAGAATTTCGGGAAAATAAATAGAAACGGGAACGAGAACAACAGCATTTTGCTAACATTAATAAACGTTGCGGTCCAGTTTCTCTCTTGAGATTCGAAATAACCGGAGATAAGCAAGCTGACTGCATTAAGCGTAAACAAAGAATTGAATACAACTGTTGTCCAAATACCCAGTTTCTGCAATTCAGGATTACCACCGGAAAAAAATGACACAATTGGATCTGCAAAAATGATTAGCATAGCTGTCACAATCACAAAGAAGGCAACCGTAAAAATGAGTCCCACCTTAATTGCTTGTTTAACACGATCAAGGTTACCCGCACCGTAATTATAACTAATGATCGGTTGAAGTCCTGTCATCCCACCGAGCGCTGCTAAGGCAAGCAGATTTGTAATGTAACCGTTTTGAATCGTGAAAGCGGCAACGTGCACCCCACCACCGTAGCTTAGCAGTAAGTTGTTGAAGAAAATAATTGCAATAAACATCATGAACTGACTCGAGAAAGATGCAAAGCCCGTCCACACCACTTCACCGATCGTCTTGAGATTAATCATCATATCTTTCATTTTTGGCTTAAGTTTTGTTTTACCAAACCAGAAATAAAAGATTAGGAGAACAGGGATCGATTGCGAAATCGTATTGGCCCATGAGGAACCCATCATCCCCATGTCATACTTCGTTACCATAATCCATTCTGTAATCCCCGCAACAACTGCTGCGACTAACCAACTGTTCATTGATAATACAGGTTTTTCATCGATATTGGTTAAAATACTTAATACAACGGCCGATATCGTTAATGGCAATGAAACCCATAGCAAACGGCTATATTGTACCGCGTACGGAAGCGCTTCATCACTTGCTCCGAATAAGGTCATAATATTATTTTCAAAGACCACTCCAAGTACAGCTAACAAAATGGAGAGGAAAAGAGTAAACCATAAAGTTTGTCCCATAATACCTCTAGCTTCTTCGGTCTTTCCTTTTCCAAGTCGAAGTGAAATGACCGCTCCGGCTCCCACACCCAAAAGAACGCCAAGCATACGGGTAATAACCATGACCGTAAATCCAATTCCGATCCCTTCGACTTCCAGCTCCTGAAAGCCACTGACGAAATACCCATCGACAACCGCTACAATTCCTAGAATCACGTTAGCCATAATTCCTGCCAAAGCAAACCGTAAATATAGTAACGGAATACTTTTGGTTCCCAGCACTGAATCATGCGCCGGCTTATTCATTACTTCTAGTTGCTCTATCTTTGATGACGGACGGTTGTCTACTATTTTCATGAGCATGTCCCCTTATAAATAATTTATATAGCAAGTTAAGCTCAATTAATTCGCATACCAACCTACAGGCTGGGCATGCTGGTGGATATTGATTTGCTTCGTTTCCATAAAGTGCTCCAGCCCAACAGCACCTAACGCTCTGCCGATTCCACTTTGCTTATATCCTCCCCAAGGACCTTCAACATAAGCGAGATGATAACTATTAATCCAAGTAATTCCCGCACGCAATTTACTAATGACACGTTTTGCTCGATCCATATCTTCAGTAAATACAGCACCTGCCAATCCATAAATGGAATCATTCGCTTTTTGGATGGCATCTTCCTCATCTTTAAATTTCTGTACAACAAGGACTGGACCAAAAATCTCTTCCTTAACAATACGCATATTCGCATTTACATCAGCAAAGATCGTTGGCGCAATAAAAAATCCTCGATCAAGCCCATTTTCTGTTAAGCGCTTACCACCACAAACTAATTTTGCACCTTCTTCGATTCCGCTCTTGATGTAATGTAAAACTTCATTCATATGAAGCTCGTTTGTGAGGGCTCCCATTTCAATGTTCTCGCTTTCCCCGTTGCCAACTACAATTTTGCTTGCACACTCGGCCAATCTTTCAACAAACTTATCGTAAATGGTCTCTTGTACAAGCAAACGAGATGCAGCTGAACAAACTTGCCCAGCATTGTGGAAAATACCAAACATCGCATTCTCGACTGCAGTTTCAAAATCCACATCGTCGAACACAATAAGTGGAGATTTACCACCCAGTTCAAGTGTGATTTTTTTCATATTGCCCGCAGCTGCGCGCATAATGCTTTGACCTGTTTTTGTTCCACCGGTAAAGGCAATTTTGTCAACATCATGGCTCTCGGCAAGCTCATTCCCAACCTTTGAGCCAGGTCCCAATACCAAGTTTGCCACTCCGTCCGGAAGTCCAACCTCTTCGATAATTTCAAATAATTTGAATACACTTACAGGAGTGACATCAGCAGGCTTAATTACAATTGTATTCCCTGCGGCGAGTGCAGGAGCAATTTGCCAAACAGCTAACATAAGCGGGAAGTTCCAAGGTACAATCAGTCCACAAACACCAATCGGTTCATGAATAATAATTGTTTCCGAAGAATCAGCACGAGTGTAAGATTCCTTTTTCATACCTTTGATCAAGTCAGCATAATAGCGGAAGCATTGAATCGATACCGGAATATCCACATAAGTGGTTGCACGAATAACCTTACCGTTATTTGCAGTTTCCAAACGTGCAATTTCAGCTGCCTTCTCTTCAAGACGGTCTGCAATTTTATAGAGATAGTCAGCTCTTTCATCAGCCGATAAATCCGACCAGATCCCGCTGTCAAACGCTTTACGAGCTGCCTTGGTTGCTATCTTCGCATCGTCTGCTGATCCATAAGCAGACGTTGCGATCACCTCTCCGGTTGCAGGATTGATAATGTTTCGTCTAGCACCGGATAACGCTTCTACCCATTTCCCGTCAATGAACATGTTAATTTTCATAAACAACTCTCCTTTATGCAATAATATCTAACAGTTTGAAACCAATATGTGCTAGATTGACCAGCATCGTTTTCTGATTATAGAACGGAAATGATTTGAGGCGCTCCTTTTCAAATCGATATCCACCTGCACTTCCCGTAACGATCCATTGTGCCAATAACTTACCAAACAATGTCGAGAGAGACGCACCGTGGCCCGTATAACCCGTTGCGAAGTATGCGCCTTCTTTGGATCTGCCGATAACCGGGAACGTATCAATTGTAACCCCGATAAATCCACCCCAACGGAAATCAATCTTGCTTCCTGCTAGTTTTGGCATTATTTTAACCATGGCATCGTAAACACTTTGATAAACAGTATCGCCTAAGTTTGGACGAACATCGCCACCGCCAAATACGATCCGATTATCTGGTGTACGTCGGAAATAGTAAAGGAAACTGCTTGTATCAAAAACCATACGATCCTTAGGAATGACGGTACTCACCAGTGATTCTGGAAGCTGTTCAGTAGCAATAATACGTGCCGAAATTGGCAGTACGCCTTTGTTCAGTTCATTCATGATTTTTCCAGAGTAACCATCTGTAGCCACAATAATGTCTTTCGCAGTAACAGCACCTTTTTCTGTTACAACTTTCACACTGTTTCGACCGTACTCAATAGATAGTGCTTTCGAATGTTCAAAGATTTTTGCACCGATCGATTTAGCTGCTTCTCCCAAACCAATTGCATAGTTCAGTGGCTGGAACGAGTAACTCGAGTTGTCGACTAAGCAGCCATAATAATGTGGAGAATCGATCTCTTGATGCAACTGACTTCGATCAAGCACGCTTGATTCGTACCCGAAATTTTTGTTTAAGTATTCGCTTTCATGTTTCAATCCTTCAAAATGCTTGGCTTTGTAAGCCGCCACAATGTGACCTGTCTTTCTAAAGTTACAGTTGATTTGATGCTCGTCGATGATGTTTTTAACCAGTTCAACACTAAACAGGGAGAGATCGTTAAGCTGTCTCGCCTCGTCGGCACTATACTTTTTGGCAAGCTCCTGCATCGTTGGCTTATAGCCTGGCAATACCATCCCGCCGTTACGACCACTTGCACCATATCCGATTGTTTCTTGCTCAAGGACAATGACACTCTTCCCTAATTTTTGCAAATGATATGCAGAAGAAAGACCTGTGAAACCTGCGCCAATAATGACAACATCCGCCTCTTCATTTCCTTCAAGAAGTTTTCCTTTTTCATAGCTGTTTGCAGTCGCTGTCCACAGTGAGAGAGTATCCATTCGATCCATCTTATCCATAGCTAATTCTTCTCCTTTTATGACATGTATGTTACAATACAGTCAAAAATTATTCATAATATTCAAACTTCTTAGATCCATCATATGACTTGGAGTTTCCTCCAAGTCAATAGCCATTTGAGAGTTTTTTGAATTCATTTTTGTGAAAAAAGTGGAGTAACTCCACTTTTTTCATTGGGGGGGCATCTATGAAAATTGGTACATTTGCAAAGCTTTTTCATGTTACGACTGATACCGTTCGTTATTACATTGAACTGGGATTATTAATACCAGACAAAAAAAACACCCAGTATCAAATGAACCAATTGTGTCTCGACGACATGGCTTTTATTACTGAGCTGAAAAAATTTCATTTTTCACTGCTAGAAATTCAACAAATTTTATCGTATCAGCGTGTCACAAACTTCTCGGACCATGAAGATATCGACTACTACAACAACTTACTCATTGATAAAAAGAACCAGCTGACCAAGAAAAAAGAAGACATATCAAAAGCTATCCAATTGATTGAAAAAGCGGTTCAAACCAGCTCGCCTTCATCCAAAGAAGAGAATCTTACAGGGATCCCGCTTTCCTTTGTAAATCTGCTCTATTGTCCGAAGTGCCACATTCCACTTGAAATGAAAGATGTAACGATTAAAAAAGTCTACATTCAAACGGGGAGTTTAACTTGTACTTGTGGATACGAGGCAGCTATCGAGGAAGGTATTATCATTACCGCGAACTTGTACGAGACGTCTCCTTATCCATCTTATTTTTACGATAAAGAAACGATTAAAGAGATCAATCCCAAAATGATTAACTTATTTGAAAAAAGTAATTTTTGGTTTCAAAAAGTTCTACAAAATGTAGATTTGAAAAACAAATTAATCGTGGAAACAAACGTTGACGCTTTTGTGTCACTACCCAAATATATCGATGTTCTTGAAACGACCGCATCCTATGTATTCAGTGGCTATTCGCTCGCGATGCTCAAGAAGGTTAGAAAAAGAATTGAGCGTATGAATCCGAAGCCAAACGTCCTTTATATTTTGAATTCTGATTTAAATCTGCCATTGAAACCGCTTAGCATCGATATTTTTGTGGATAGTTTTACAGCAACTGATTTTTCACTGCTCAATCCGCAGTTCCCAATTCATGTTTTAAAAAACTATTTCCATAGCAGTTCAACAATTGTCGGCGGGTACTCCTATTATGATAGCTCGGCCAAATCCTTGAAAAATATTTCAGCCTTATATCCAAATTCCCACGAACATATTTTATATCCAAAATACTTAGAAGAAAATTTATCAGTCAACGGATTTCAAATCACGCAAAGTGAAAATATCGGTTACTGTACAGATCCAGGACCTTATTTTGATTATCATGTAATAGACGAAAAATTTCACATGCTAATGTATTTGGCTAGTACGAAAAAATAGCACACAAAAAGAGGCTGTCCGAAAAGTAGGCTAGTTCACGGATGAGACAGCTCCCTTGTAGCTAAAATCATGGTTAATCCGAAAAATGGTAGCGCAAGCATAAGCACCCGCGCTACCATTTTCGATTTGATCTATTTGCTATTACTTAAGCAAATTATGAGCAAGTGAAATATTTCAATAACATAGTGGAACAAGATCATCGGTTTATTAAAAAGCGAGTTCATTCGATGTTAGGATTGAAATCCTTTCGCACAGCTACATCCATTATTTCTGGAATAGAAGCTATGCATATGGTGAAAAAAGGACAACTTGTTTTACTGGACAAGTCTGTCCAAAATCAAGTTGAAGAATGCAGCGGAATGAAGAATTTAAAAAATATTGATTTACCAGATCAAATTTCATTTATTATTTAAATTTGATAAAGATAGATTGCGAGTACAACAGAATAAAAAAGCCACCTCTTTTTTGAACTACACCCTCTTATTCACACAATAACTTGCCTATACCGAAAGCATAACTTTTTAATAAAGTTATAAAGAAAAGACGCTTTTGGGACACCCCCTCAGTTTGTCGTTTCCGACAAGACTTTTCATCATGCAGCAGGGATTTTTTGCAATTTGTTGTATTTCATAGTTATATAGAGAATATACAAAATATAGATCTAGGAAGGAAATGATTATGACAGAATTTAAAAATAGAATGGATGTATCCGATCAAGAAAAGTGGGATTTAACGGATATTTATAAAACGATTGAAAACTGGGAACTCGATTATCAAAAAATCGAAGGATTAACAGAGGATTTAAAAAAATTTAATGGGACTATCCATGATGGTCAAAGCCTACTTGCTTATCTTACGAAAAGTGAAGAAATATCAAGTTTGTTTAATTTAGTTTAT
This sequence comes from Bacillus sp. FSL K6-0042, assembly GCF_038006685.1. Lineage (NCBI taxonomy): Bacteria > Bacillati > Bacillota > Bacilli > Caryophanales > Bacillaceae > Bacillus > Bacillus sp. FSL K6-0042. Next base: position 84,926 of record NZ_JBBOVS010000001.1, on the reverse strand, counting down.
GCTTATGCAAGACTTCAATCCGACCTTGATACGCGCGATACAGAAGCACAGTCCTTTGTAGATAAAGCATCGCAGTTACATGTTAAAATAAGTGCTGCTCGTTCCTTTTTTTCCCCGTTCTTACTTAGTGTCGACGAGAAAACATTACATTCTTACATGGAAGAAAACGAAGGCTTACAATATTATAAAGAAGACTTATTTGAATTATATCGATATAAGAAACATGTTTTAAATAAGGATAAAGAAGAAATCTTATCTCAAATGGGTGAGGCCCTCTCTTCTCCTCAACGTACATACGGAATGCTCAATAACGCAGATATTACATTTGGAGAAGTTACAACTGATAACGGGGATAAAGTGAACTTAACTCGTGGGATGTACTCAAAATTAATAAAAGATGAAAATAGAGATACGAGGAAAGAAGCTTATAAAGCCTACTATCAGCCTTATGTTCAGCTAAAAAACTCTATCGCTTCTACTTTAACAGCAGCTATAAAAAACAATGTTACGATTTCAAAAATTAGAAACTACCCATCCGCATTAGAAAAGTCTCTATTTGGCGATATGGTTTCAAAGGAAGTATACAATAATTTAATTGATACAACTAAAAGAAATATTAAATCCCTACATGCGTATAATCATTTACGAAAAGAAAAATTGCAGCTAGATGAATTAAGACAATATGACTTACATGTTGATTTAGTAAAAGGTGTAAAACAAGATATTCCATATGATGAAGCATTTGAAATCATGCTTACTTCCCTTTCTCCACTTGGTGAAGAATATCTTCAAACGCTTCGAGGTTTTAAAGATCAACGCTATATAGATGTAAGAGAATTACCTGGTAAACGTTCTGGTGCCTATAATTTCGGCGTATATGGTGTTCACCCTTTTATTCTGTTAAATCATAATGATGACTTAAATAGTCTCTTTACACTTACTCATGAATGTGGTCATGGTATGCATACATATTATTCACATAAGTTTCAGCCGAGAATCTCTGCTCATTATTCAATCTTTGTAGCAGAAGTCGCTTCTACAGTGAATGAGATACTCTTAATTCACTATCTATTAAAAGAAGCAAAAGATATAGACGTACGCAAATATTTAATCAATCACTTTATTGATCAATTTAAAGGAACTTTCTTTACACAAGTTATGTTTGCTGAATTTGAAAAGATTACGCATGCAATGGCACATCAAGGTAAACCATTAAATGTTCAAACATTTAATGATGTATATGAAAACTTGTTTAGAGAATACAATGGGGATACGCTCGTATTCGATGAAGAAGTAAAATATGGATGGGCTAGAATCCCTCATTTTTACCGACCATTTTATGTTTATAAATACGCTACCGGATTTGCTTCCGCAATTCAAATTGCAGAACAACTGTTAAACGGCGATCCTATCGCTCAGCAAAATTATATCGAATTCTTAAAAGGTGGAAGTTCCGATTATCCGCTCAATCTTTTAAAGAAAACTGGTGTAGATTTAACAACACCAAAACCAATCGAAAGTGCACTAGATCGTTTCAGTAAACTAGTCGAAGAATTTTCGTCACTGTAATAAAAAAAGCCTCTCACGCTAGAGGCTTTTTCAAATTCATTTTCCTTCTAATAAATCTTTTGCCATCTTCCGAAATTCCTGATTAAATTCATCGGTCATACCGTTTTGAACATTAGAGAAAAGAATAACAAAAATTCGTTTATCCCAATTGAAATTATTAAATGTATTCCATCCAGCTAATACACCATGATTATGGTAATAATCTGGATAAATGTAAAAACTAAATCCATATTTCCTTGCAGGTGATACAGTAAACATATCTGATAAACTTTGTTTGGAAAGAAGTTTGCCCGTCATAATCGCCTCATCTAATCTCTTCATATCTTCTACAGTTGTATACATTTCACCACAACCGTATAGCCAATTCATTCTTAGCCGAGGAGTAGATATGAATTCATTATCTTTCTTTGTATAACCTTCTGCGAAAAATATATCTCCAGGGAATTTTGCCCCCATACCAGATTCATACATTCCAACTGGAGTGAAAATATGTTCTTTTACATATTCAGCTAATGGTTGTTTAGAGATTTTTTCTACAACATAGGCAAGTACCATATAATTATAATCCGTATATCTCCAACCTGTTCCCGCAGGGAATTCAAGATTTTGTGAACCAATCCATGTCACTAATTTTAAACGTGATGCCGCATCAACTTTCCCTTTCCCTTGTTCAGGTAATCCAGATGTATGTGTCAATAAATGTCTTAAAGTAATATTTTTATCCGCTGGGAATGAAGGAATATACTTATTTACATTATCTTCTATATTCAATTCCCCTTTTTCCTGCAACTGCAATATAGACACTGCCACTACTGTCTTAGTGATAGAACCAATACGATATTTTGTTCTTGGCGTTGTTAAGACTTTATCCTGCATATTTGCATAGCCATACCCTTTTCGCAAAATCACATTATTTTGATCCGTCACAAGTACCGTTCCATTAAACCCCTTTTCTTTTAAATATCGGTCTAATTTTTGTGTTGCCCCAGCATAACGATTTCGCTGATTTCTATCTACTTTCGGTGTATCTGTTTCTAGTTTACTAGTAGAATCTGAAAATGCCTTTAAATTCTGCGTTTTACCTTTATTTGTTTGCATGAACATATATACACTTAAGCAAAAAATTGCGATAATAAAGCAAACGATTAAACATCTCTTAAACATACAGGAGCCCTCTTTTTATTCAATTTATACTTGTTACTCTTTTCATTGTTTTATTCTATCTCTATTCATTTAAAAGAAGACTTTAATTTTTGCTTAAATTTATTGAAGAACTATATTCGAGAAATAAACTACATATTACTATTTCATCCTCAATTCTACTACTATAAATTAGCATGTCTCTTGATTATCTATATCTTCCTAAAAAATTTGTATTATTGGAAAGTTATTCAAGAGAAGCTTTCCATACTCAAATTTTTGATCACTTACTATTCTATTTCTTTCTTATAAAATTTCCACCCAACAATCCGATTCATCTCACTAAAATTTTGTTTTTTTATGTAACATTCCTTGCAAACAACATATACAATAATGCCAAAAAAGGTAATCTATTAGCATTCATCGATAAGCAAAATTAACTAGATAATAAAATGTTCAGTTATCGAACAAACAAAAATAACATGGTATTTATCGAGTATTACGGAAAATAAATTATGATTGTCAAAAGAAAAGATGCAGAAAAATTTTCAAGTAAAATAAATCATGCAAACAATAAAAAAGAGAGGAAGCTCATTACGGCCAAAATAACAGGGAATTTCAAAAGAGGAAATGAACGAAAAGAAAATATTAATAAGAATCAAATTCATTTATATGTCATAATATCACCATTTAAAAATTCATATCAAAATTGATTATACATCATATTGCAAAAAAAATGTCATTCGCATGACTTTTTTTTGCAATTTTTCAATAAACTTATTGCTGAAACAAACAGCAATATAGCCATACACATCCACGCCCACGTATACCCTTTGATATCCACTATGAAGCCAAAAACAGGCGGAGCTAAAATAATAGCAATTTGATTTAGCGTAAGTGCAAAGCTAACCGTAATTCCTACTGAATCCTGCCGCGATGTTTCAACAACTTCAACCATAAAAAGACTAAACCACCCAATGCCGAAGAACCCTAATAAGCCGCTAAATAAAAACAAACCCCATACCGAAAGATTATGTATGTTCAGTATCAAAATGAAGATTAAAATAAATGCAGCGACTACAGAAATAAATAATGGTTTCTGACGGTTACCTTTATAGAAAAAATCACTAACTACCGCTAACACAATTCGTCCTAGCATTCCAAAAAACAAAGTAATCGAAAATATTTGCCCTGCCAAAATTGGAGATATGGATTTAGCAGTAATCAAAAATTTTATAAAGTGCCCAATCAATACCATTTGTAATGAGATCATACAAATTCCTGTGAAGAAAATTGGATATAATGCCTTGTTATTCATAACTCCTTTTAACTGTTGTGAAAAAGGCATTACTTTGTTATTTAACACAGGCTCTTTATGAGTAAAAGGTTCCCTATAAAAAACTAAAAATAATGCTCCTCCGGTAATACATATACTCGAAAGGATATATATCGTATATGACAAATTAAATTTTAGAGAGAGAATAGGAACAATAGCTCCTGCCACTGCGCCACCTATAGGAATGCCTGCTTGTCTAATCCCCGTAGCCAACCCGCGATTTTCTTTCGGAAACCATTTCAAAATCACTTTACTCCCCCCTGGTTGTGCGGTACTATAAAAAACTCCAACCACCGTAAGAACAAATAACAATCCAGTAAAACCTCTTACTATTTGAATAAGTAAGATAGATCCACCAAGTAATATTGAACTAATCCCAATAAGTAATCTTTCATTATATTGATCAAGCAATCTCCCTATAAAAAGCATGCAAAAAAGAGGACCAATATTAACAGCAGTTAACAACATTCCCATCTGCATATCAGTAAGATGATATATCTCCTTCCAAAAAAATGCTAAAGGTCCGACTCCATATGTTATTAATGTGGCAGTTGCCTGCGTTACTGTTGCTAGCATTAGTACAATCCATTTATACGAACTGCTACACTTCATATTTTTTTCTTGGCTTAACAATTTCATCCCCCCTATATCATTCATTGTAAAAAGGTTCAGATATCATGTAAAATGAGTATTAATGATAAAAGATATCAAAATCTTTGATATCTTTAGGAGGAAATCGGATGGATATAAAAGATCTAACTGTTTTTCATGAAGTAGCTAAAGAAGGAAATATCTCTCGCGCGGCTCAAAACTTAAATTATGTACAATCTAACGTGACAATGCGGATTAAACAATTAGAAATCGAACTAGGGGCACCACTATTTTACCGAAATGGGAAAGGTGTTTCTCTAACTTCAAATGGGGAAATTTTATTAACTTATGCAAAGCAAATCATATACTTAATGGAAGCATCTATTAAAGCTGTCCAAAATAACAGATCACATCCAAACGGAACATTAAAAATTGGATCTACGGAATCTACAACTGCAGTCCGTCTTCCTTCTATTTTGACATCGTATTATGATGCGTATCCTGAAGTTGAACTCATTTTAGAAACTCATTCAACAGAAAATTTAGTTCAACTCGTTTTAGAAAGGAAGCTTGAAGGCGCATTTATTGCTGGCAATATTTATCACCCTGACCTCAATTCAATCTTGTTTTACGAGGAAGAATTAGTACTCATTAGTAAACTACCTCTATCTTCTTTCGATGATTTAGGAAAAATGAATTTATTAGCTTTTAGCCAAGGCTGTTACTATCGTAGCTTATTAGAAAAATGGCTTCATGAAGAAGGAATTTATCCAAAACGAGTATTAGAGTTTGGAACAATTGAAGCTATACTTGCTTGTGTAAAATCAGGTATGGGCACTGCTATCATGATAAAATCTATTATACAAGATCATCAGCATTCTTTAGCGCTAACTCCTTTACCCGAGAGTTTTTCAAGGGTGTCCACTACTTTTATCGTTCGAAAAGATACTTTTCATTCAGGAGCTTTACGTAAGTTTATTGATAGGATTACAGATTCATCATCATGATTATTTAGGTTAGATGCAACTACATATAACAAATCTCCTAGACCAAAAAACCTAAGTCATTTTAATTCGACTTAGGTTTTTAGAAAATCATAATTCGTTTACTTTCAAGTTAACCCTTATTTTTCTTTTAGAACACTATGTAATACATGACTAATATGCTTTATCTTCTTATTAATTGGTTCTGTTAAAGATTTATATTGATATTTAGCAGAACCAATTCGCTCCTTTCATGTCTTTTCAAACTTACTCATCGTTATAATACATATCCTGTTAATCCCCGGATTTATTCACCAAAAATCTCCATACCTTTAGTATCAGCTTAAAAACCCAATAAAACACAAAAAAGTTAATGATAAACCCTAATAGATTAAATCTCACTATCTCTCCATCGTTATAGAGGGAATTTTCTGCAGGTATACCATGGGAAAGAAACTCCCCATTATTTAGTCCTGTTGTAGGAATTAAGGCAAAGACAATAGCGAAAATCAGACTTATAAAGTACAACTTATTTTTGGTTGAATCCATTCTTTTTTTGTCTCTTAACAAGCAATAAGTTATTAAGAACACGATCCTTTAAAAAAAGTATTCCTTCCATTTGACACCCCCCACTTTTTTAGAGTGTTAAAAAACAGTTATACAATGTTAAAAGTGTTACTATATATCAGAACTATTCGAATAAAATATTATAGTTTATAAAAAACAAGTACTAATACGTTTTTTTCATTGATTAAGGATATAATGTACATAACTACAAGTGAATTATAAAAACAATGCGCACCAATTAATCAATATTAAATTCCAATCTTCTATATTCTCAATAAAATGGAGAATATCATTGAATATTTATATCTATGCTTTATATAACAGAAAAAAACGTAAAAGAAGGAGATACAATGAAAAATAAAAAAGAAACAAAAGAAACCGGATGGAACTTAGACAATAGTTATGCCCGTCTACCGGAATCATTTTTTTCCACCCTTAGCCCAACCCCTGTAGGCTTACCAAAGTTAATCATTCTCAATCATCCTGTGGCAACATCCCTAGGGCTAAACATTGAGGAACTACAAAGCGAAGATGGAGTAGCGGTTCTTGCTGGAAACCGAATTCCCGAAGGTTCTATCCCTCTTGCTCAAGCTTATGCAGGGCATCAATTCAGGCATTTCAACATGCTAGGAGACGGCCGTGCGCTGCTAATCGGTGAACAGATTACTCCTTCAGGTGAACGATTTGATATTCAATTAAAAGGCTCTGGTAGAACACCATACTCCCGCCGAGGGGATGGCCGCGCCGCACTTGGACCAATGCTACGCGAGTATATTATCAGTGAAGCAATGCACGCGCTTGGTATTCCTACTACCCGTAGTCTAGCTATAGTATCAACAGGTGAGTCAATCATACGCGAAACTGCTTTACCAGGTGCAATTTTGACACGTGTAGCTAGCAGTCATATACGCGTTGGCACATTTCAATACGCAGCAGCAAGCGGTTCAGTTGAGGAGCTAAAAATTTTGGCTGACTATACGATTAAGCGTCATTTTCCAGCTATTCAATCACAGGAAAATCCATACCTAGCGTTACTTCAAGAAGTGATGAAGCAACAGGCCAGCTTAATTGCAAATTGGCAACTCGTTGGCTTTATTCACGGGGTAATGAATACCGATAACATAACCATTAGCGGAGAAACCATCGATTATGGTCCTTGCGCCTTCATGGATGAATATGACCCAGCAACGGTATTTAGTTCCATTGACACGCAAGGCCGATACGCCTATGGTAACCAGCCGTATATTGGTGTGTGGAATCTCGCGCGATTTGCAGAATCTCTATTGCCACTTCTACATACAGACCTAGAACAAGCTGCCCAAATAGCCCAAAATACGATTTCAGATTTCGGCACACTGTATGAAAAACATTGGCTCGCTGGGATGCGGACCAAACTAGGTATATTTAACGAAGAAGCAGAAGATAAAGCCCTCATTGATGAGCTCCTTAAAATTATGGAGAAATATCGCGCAGACTATACTAATACCTTCCTTGCTTTAACTTTTGGTACACATAAAGATACCGATTTGTTTAAAAGTCAAGAGTTTACGAAGTGGAATGAAAAATGGCAGGCAAGAGTAAGCAGACAGGAGGAATCGAAATCTTCTTCACATCAGCTGATGCGAGACACCAATTCTGCGATAATTCCACGAAATCACCGCGTGGAAGAAGCATTAGATGCCGCAGTCAAACAAGGGGACTACAGCGTAATGGAACAACTGCTTGTTGTTCTTTCAAATCCTTATGCTCACTCTCCTGAACAGTCTGAGTACTGCACACCACCGGCGCCATCATCCCGCCCTTATCGAACTTTTTGTGGTACATGAGAAAGAATTAAGTTAACACCTTCTCATGATTTACTATTTTTACAACATAATGCTACTCCTTTACCTAATGGAGTAGCATTTTTTCGGTTCTAGTGCAAAATCATTTAATATAGATATAGAGCCTACACAGTTTGTTCAACTACTCTTTTCTCAGCGCTAAATACAATTGATTGTTTTTTCATGATATCTAGTGGTAAATCTAGATCTCTATTTTATTAGATAAAGAGAGGCCAGAAGGAATAATAAGATTGTACCAATAACTTTCATTCTAAAATATTTTCAAAATGAAACATCACATAATAACTAAAGCGTTTTGATGTTTCATCATATATGTGTTCGTTCCAGTATATAGTTTCGCTCAATATCAGCAAATAACGATAAGATTGTAACCTTTACTTTAGTAGTCATGTCATCTTTCTTACGGGTATCAATATTATCATTAATAACAATGACTCCAATATCATTTTTAAAAGTTAATTTGCAACGTAATATATGCAACGTTGTGACGCTGTAAATATCAAGTCATAGGGAAGCGTTGCATAAATGCTAATTTTTGCAACGCTTTTCTTAGGCTCATATTACTCGTTAAATGTAAGTAACTTATTTAAATAGTTTTATGCTTAGCGTATAGCGTGCAGAGAAACAGTTAAATTGTATCTAAATGTACGTTTTTTTAGATATATATTCACCTATATATCTAGATAATCTCCACTCCATCTCCATATCAACTACAGATTGTCTCTATATAGTATAGATAGGATCAGTTACCAGCGCTCTTGTAATCAGCGATAAAGAATTCATTTTGTAACATTTACAAAAGAAATTTGAAAGGCATTTAAATAAAGATGTTTCATTAGGTATTTACATAAATTCCATCACAGATTTCGCGATACGGAAAAGCCCATGCAGGACTTTAGTCCGCCTTTAGGCATGAGACATTCTGTTTTTCCTCTTGCTTGGTAGCCATTTGGTGAAACTTTTTTACAAATAATTCAACTATGTTTCAAACCAACAATATTTTCTCTTTTTACAAATTATAGTTAAGAAGTTAGGCTTCAAACTCTTTCCTTTAAAAGTTCATAAAAATGTTTTAATATGTTTAATTATACTGTTTCCTTATTCAAGAAATTAGTCTATAATTTTCTAAGGAATATTATGGGATAGAGGAGTTTATGCAAGAATATGGAGATGAGAAAGTTACATTATTTAATTGAAAAAAGAAAAGAAGAATTAATTGAGCTTGTTAAACACTATGGTTTTTGTCATCCTAGGGTGCTAAAATTTAGCCAAGACCTAGATAAATTAATTATTCGTATGATGAAGCAAAGTGAAATACGTGACATTATTACAAAAGCAAACAGTAATACATGTAAAAAATAAAAACTCTATAATTTCACCTCTTATATTTATATATCAATCTATAAAGAACTTATTTCGTGAAATATTTATAAAATAAATATATTTCTAGATCCTTTTAACTGGTTCGGTTGGGATGTAGGTGTAGGTACAAGCATTAAATAAGAACTGAATTCGTTAAAAATTAACAAAGAAAATTAACATCACTAATAGCAAAAAAGAAGCGGAAACCGCTCTTTTTTGTTCATTCTCTAAGCGTTAGCATAGCAGGTGAGTAGTTCACGAGATGCTCACAATCTAATTTTATTTGAAAGTGAAATCTTATTAATTGTAAATAATGCATAATCTAAAGTTGTAGTTCTAATTAATATACAATCTGATTCACTACTTTGTGTTCCTATCTTTACTAACCTTTTCTTTTCAGGAACATAGTCATTATCTTCAATAATCTCAACAATGTCCTCTAACAGAATATTAATTTCTGCAGTTTGCCATTCAATTGTTAATTGTTCATGTGTCTTTGTTACCTTAATATCTTGCATATAACTCTATTACCTACCTAGTAAATTTAAATTTCATTATAAATCAATGTAACGAAATTATATCAAAAAATTATAAAAACAGCTATATTTTTTTATTCTTAAATAAAGCACCAAATACACGTATCAAAATTCAATTTTTGCACTTTAATCAAACTTTTGTTTAACACATGTGGACGAGACATAAATAGGATAAAGTACTATTCTTTCAGTATGAACACTCTAAAAGAAGAAGTAAAAAGAAGCTACGTCCATATTTTGTTTCTCTCACTGTTTATTATGTAATTTTTTATCTAATAAAAAAAGCACCCTATTGGGATGCTTATAGTGTAAATGTCTAAACATATTCATAAACTAAATACAGACAAAAAATATATATTACTACTTACTGTCATCTGTTATTTCTTCGTATAAAATTAATGAGTGAATCCACCACCAAGTTGTTGTTCAGCCATGGCTACTAAACGTTTTGTAATTTCACCACCAACAGAACCGTTTGCACGAGATGTTGTATCTGGACCAAGCTGTACGCCAAATTCTTGTGCAATCTCATACTTCATTTGATCAATTGCATTCTCAGCACCTTGAATCAATACATTGTTATTATTTCTGTTATTTTTATTTGCCATATGTATCACCTCCTACGTTTTTAATATGCTACGAATCATGGAAAAATATTTATTCCTTTTTATGGTAAAAATATATTTAAAAGTTTCCGTTTATGCTGAATTGGAAAAACAAAAAGAGCTTGTAGGAATCACTACAAGTTCTTTTTAAGGTAAGCTGACAAAAAGGGTAACACAAACTATCTTAACAGGCATATTAGAAAAACATAGGGATGATACTTGATAGATTTATTATATAACAAATATTAACATTCGAAGATTATAATTCTGAAAATTATGTTAATTAAGAAAGCAGATCACTTTATTGCGTTTTTATTCTTTCAACACCCTCTTGTTCATGTAATATAAAATATTTGTTTATAAATCTCTTTATTCGAATGTATAATTACATGAAATTTATACACATTTCGAATAGAGGTGACCATCATGAAAAGTTTTGGCATGTTAGTAAGCTCTACTATCTTTTCAGCGCTCCTGTTATTTTTTAATATCCATTCCTTCTATACTAAATTCACAACAGACAATACATATTATTGGATAAATGGTTTCCTAGCTATGGTATTCCTAATATCCTTTATTTTCAACATGCGAGATATCATCAACAAAAACTACGAAACTTCAGAATCACACTAAGGAGCATGCGGTTCCTTTTTCTATGCAAAGAAAGCAGCGGGTTTACTATCTAGTTTAAATGAACTCGTATTCGTATACACCATCACAAAAGAAACGAATTCAATCATTCCTGTAATGATTGGACATATTTTATATAACCTTTATACATTTATTTAACGAATGATAGTAAATTTCCCTAGAGGATAATATATCTTTGTTAAAGAATAGACCAATAACATTACTTCACGATAAATATAATGGATTATTCCCTTCTCGACTTGCACCTTCACGGAATATTAAAAACAGAATGACCCAAAATTTCACGGCCATCATCAAAATTCTTATAAGCCTTTACTGAAGGGAAAAATAAACTTCTTCTCACTGACTTGCCATGTGTGTTACTGCGTATTTGTTTACTTTTGGCAAATGAAGGATTTTCATTCTGTTTAAAGACCCACTATAGTTAAGTGGCTTTTCAATATATCTCTTGTATATTAATTGATCTTAAGTTGTAAAATATCCATTAATAATTACATTGTATGTAAATTTAAACTAGAGAAGGAGCTATATATCATGGATAAAAAAGATCTACGAAATCATCAAATCAACAACATGCCTTTAGATGCATTGAATACTCCGAGTAAGGATCAAGAACAAATGCAAGAATCAGATCAAAGGCTAGCTAACGGAAATGAAAATAGACTCATCAAGAGACAAAACAACAAGCTTTAGTTAAGGACGAATAGGGAATTTTTTTGCATAAATAACTAACTGTATAGAAATGAAATTTTCATTTAGGGGGCACTTCAAAATGAACAGCTCCCTGTCAAGTAGACAGTGGAAATAATAAAAACACTTTAAGCGGCTTGAACCCTGTATTCTAATGGGCTTAAGCCGTTTAATCTTTCTTGGTAACGTTCGTTATTGTAAAACTGAATATAATCATCTATCGCTTGTTGTAACGATTCAAATGTCTCATACTTATGTAGGTAATACTTTTCACACTTCAACGTTCCCCAAAACGATTCCATTGGTCCATTATCTATGCATTTTCCTACACGTGACATGCTATGAATCATTTTTGCTTTTTCTATTTTCCTCTTAAACCCATGTGATGTATATTGATACCCTCGATCACTATGAATCAATGGATGTTCATTCTCTTTTAATATAGTGATAGCTTGATCCAATGTTCGAAATACCAATTTATTATTGTTTGAATGTCCCAATACATAACTAATAATGGAGCCATCGTAAAGATCTAAAATGGCACTTAAATACGTTTTCCTTCCGTTTCCTAATTTGAACTCCGTGACATCTGTTACCCATTTTTCATTGGGCCTGCTGGCAGTAAATTTACGATTGAGTCGATTTTCAGCGACATATTGCGCAGATGAGGGAACATAGCGCTTTCTTTTCCGACGAATCACGGACTGTAATCCAGTGATGTGCATTAAGCGATAAATACGTTTGTGATTAAACTTTTTATGATATAACCTATTCATATTTAATTTCATTCTTCGGTACCCATAAATGCCTCCTACTCGTGCATAAATAGCTTGAATATCCTGAAGAATTGCTTCATTCTCTAATTCTCTAGCTGTTGGCGTCCGCTGTAGCCATTTGTAATAAGCAGCACGAGATACACCAGAAATTTCACATAAAAGGATTACTGGTAGATTTTCATTCGCATGTAAATCTTGAATCGCTCTATATTTATTTTGTAGACGAACGCTTGTTAACGACGCCTCCTTTCGAGTTCCTCTAACTTTTTTAAAAAAGCATTTTCTGCACGCAATCGTTCATTTTCTCGCTCTAAACGTTTCATTTCCAGTTTAAACTTTTCTTCAGCTGTTAATTCATATTCCTCTTTCTTTCGACCGCGTTTATCTTGTAGTGCTTCTTCACCATTTGCTTCAAACTTCTTGACCCATTGATATACCTGTTGGTAAGAAACTTCATAGCTTTCGGCTGCGAGCTGATAGTTTTTCTGGTGTTGTAGACAGTAATTTACAATTTGAATTCGTTCTTCTAATGTTGTTTTTCTTCTATTTGTCATAGAGTTTGTCATTCCTTTACCGGTATCATTTAATTCTCTATGACTATTATACTTTTTAATCCATTTTCCCAAAACCGCCGTACTGGATATATTGTATTTTTGGATAACCTTGCTTAACGAATCGTGTCCTGATAGATAATCATTGACGGCTGCTAACTTTAGCTCTTTTGAATAATGCTTCCAAGAAAGTGCTTCTTCTAGTGCTTCTTCTAGGCCGTCTTCACCATTCACTTCATACCTTCTCTTCCAATCTCTAATCGTCCCAGGATCAATCGAAAATTTAGTAGTAATGTCAGCTATTGGATGATGACCATCTTTATAAAGAGCTAAAATAGCTAATTTTTCAGCTTTAGAATATTTCATTCGAGCCATAAAAAATACTCCCCTTAGATAAACAGATTTTTATTTTTTATCTGTCTACCTAATGGGGAGCATATCAAGGATAGATTCTTCTTTTATAAAATCAGAATGGATTATTTGTAATAAATTAAAAATTATATGGCTTTTTTATTGGAATTTGAAACGGGTAATTCCAGTAAATCACTTTGATCATACAAGTTTAGTAAGTGTTTCTCTATTCCAATACAAATTTCTTCTAATGGAAGATCATTTAAATCATGACCAAATGGATCTTCAATTTCAATTCCTATTGCTTCAATTCCTAAAAATGCAAAACTAATAAACATAGTCGCCATAACCGTAAACCATCCCATGCTATCAACAAGCCCAATTGATAAAGTCCCACAAAAAAGGATAAGTAAACTTTTAATATGAGCAAAATACGCAAAAGGAATGGGTGTTGCTTTAATACGATCACAACCACCTATAGATTTTAACAGGTTATCTAATCCATCTTCCATATTAATTAAGGTATTCGGAGAAAGTTGTCCTGATTTCAATCCCTTTGTTATCACAGCTTTCAACATAAAAATAATGGTAAGAGGTAAATAATTGGATCTGGCCAACATCCCCTTCTCTTTATCCGAACATAGTTCTAATAGATCTTTCACTTCGGATAGATCTTTTTCATTTCTCAAATGTTGTTTAGCTAGTTTTGGAAAAGCAATTAATAAATGTAGAAACTTTAATTTCTCTTTATCCATAGTATTTCCGCTAGAATCCCAGTAACATAAAAAGCTTACTGCCAAATTTCTGGTTGAATTACTGATTCCTCCAAATAATTTTCTTCCTTCCCAATATCGATCATATGCAGTATTTGTTCGAAATACTAATAATAAGCCTAAAGCTCCCCCTACAATAACCCACGGAGTCGAATTTATATGTATTCCCCAATAATAGTTAATAAGAACAATACAAATAGAAACACATGTATAAAAAATGATCTGTTTAAAGATTTCTTTTATAATCGTTCCCTTTAATGTAAATATTTGTTTTAAACCTTCTTGATTGTTGTAACGAATCATATGTGAATAAACCTCTTTTCTTCTATAAGCTATTTACAATTGTACTATAGTATTAAATTCCCTATCCTCTATAATAACTATAAATCTAACAGATTTAATGTATTTATTTGTGGGATGGAGTCACGCGGATAAAACACAGAAATTATATCCTAATACATTTTCCGGGAGAAAAACCCTAATTTCCTTACACTAAGAAATAGATTAATATTTTTATCATAGCTAGAGTATTATTGTCAATGACTTTTTTATACACGAAGAGAAATAAACTTAAATGTATTGTTGACGGTTCTGGTGCAAAAACTTCAAGATAATTGCAAGTAATCTCTAAATCTTGGACATACTGATACTATTACTCTAAAAAAGGTGCGTGATCAGTATAGAAAAGCGAAATATATTCAAGTGGAAGCATTATCATCATGATATTATTTTGCAAACAGTAAGATGGTACCTACGGTACAACCTGAGCTTTCGTAATTTGGTGGAAATGATGGCGGAACGGGGCATAATCGTTGCTCATACAACGATTATGCGTTGGGTTCATCAGTATGGTCCTGAATTGGACAAACGAATTCGACGTCACCTCAAACAAATGACTCTTGGAGAGTCGATGAAACATATATCAAAGTAAAAGGACAATGGATATATTTATATCGTGCTGTTGATTCGAAAGGAAACACAATCGATTTTTGCCTAAGCAAAACAAGAGACCAAAAGGCTGCAAAGCGCTTTTTCAAGAAAGCTTTGCGGTCTTTTCATGTTTCAAAACCTCATGTTATAACAGTGGATAAGAATCCATCTTATCCTATAGCAATTGAACAGCTAAAAAAAGAAAAAAGCATACCCGATAGTATGCAACTTAGACAACAAAAGTACTTGAATAACATAGTAGAACAAGATCATCGCTTTATAAAGAAGCGAATCCGTTCTATGCTAGGGTTCAAATGTTTTGACACAGCTACATCCATTCTTTCTGGAGTAGAAGCCATGCATATGATTAAAAAAGAACAGATTGATTTACGGGACCAGTCTGTCCAAAATCAGATAGAATTCATTCATCAATTGTTTGACTTGCAGCATAAGATACGATTCCGTTAGCAATATATGCGCTTTATTCTCTTTTATTTTATTTTTGCACCAGAACCCTTAAAGCTGATCCAGAAATGTATAAAGCAAAAGGATTCTTTGACTTCTGTTTACCAGGTGGATATAAATGGTGTGGACAAGGTTGCGGTAAAGCAACAGGTGGTGGAGCACTTAAAAATAAAATTGATGGTTGTTTCTATATCCACGATGATTGCTATGATAAATATAGCAATCATCGTTGTGCTAACTGTGACAAGGCATTAGTTTCTTGTGCATCTAACCGAATCAATTATGCAACTGATCCGGCAACAGCATCAGCAATTATTATCTTCTTCCAAACAAAATGCTACTTCTAAAGCCGGATGAATATGGACACCATAAACAGAATTGGAATTAAACCGACAACAATGTGTCCTATAAGATTGATTTGCCAGTGAATATTTCTAGGTTTATTCTTTCCGAGCAGAAGCATTAAAGCTAGAATTGTGATCAAGGGACATATGTATGAAATGGCGTCCCACTGGCTAATTTGGTTAGTAAGCATTCTGTTTAATATAGGAGTTACAAGCAAAATGTTGATTAGCAGTAGAATGTATCCAAAGGCGTACTTCATAGTGCACCAACCTTTACATTTTTATCCTGATTTTAGCATCTTGACTGTATATCAAGCAATGTAAAAAAGAAGTTCCGAATTTGGAACTTCTTTTTTATATTTTATATTTTATATTTTATATTTAATCCGAATTAATAGGGGTACAGCCGAGATACGTGTATTAACTATACTAAATAACACCATAGTCCTTATAGTTCTTTAAGTGAGGTTTATGGTTTTTATTTATCTTTAAATAAAGAATAACTATATTGATTTTTCAAAGTATTTAAAGTATTTTAAGGTGAGGATGTGGTATTAATGAATTTCATTGGATACAGCTAATGATTATAAGAACATTATTAATTGTTGTAGTGTTGGGTGGAGACCTATTGTGAGGGTAGAAGAAGTCATTTTGTCGAACGGAAAGATACGCTATATGTTAGTCGATAAAAATGTTTAAAAACGCCAGTCATGTTATTCCGTTAAAGGGTCAGATTGTTGAATAAAATATCTTGAAATTAAATCAAATAAATAAGCCATTTAGGAGGTGACAATCATTAATGAAACAACAAGAACAGGTTATCTTTCGTGAGGTTCAGCGACCACAACAAATTTGGGTATGGATACTCATATTGGGGATCGCCACACTGATGTGGTATGGATTCATTCAACAAATTATCTTTGATACCCCGTTTGGAGATAAACCAGCTCCTAATGGTGTATTAATTGTTTTGTGGTTGTTTTTTGGGATTGTCTTTCCTGTATTAATGCTTGGGGTATTGAAACTGATCATTGAGGTCCGTGAAAAAGGTCTTTATGTTCGTTTTGTTCCTTTTCATTTTCAATATAAGCAGTACCTTTTCAAAAATATACGTCACTATGAAAGCATTACTTACAGTCCACTAAAACGATTTGGAGGATGGGGAATTCGTTTTAACCTTAAGGGTGAAAAAGCCTATAACATGAATGGAAAGAAAGGTATAGAGTTAAAGTTGAAATATAACACAGTGGTAATCGGCACTCAAAAACCGGACGAATTAAAAAAAGCATTGGACTCGGCACAAAAAGCATAATGAAAATTAATCTTCAACAAACGGGCGCTATTATTGAACAACATAAGTAAAAAATGATCAATCTTTTTTATAAAAACCAATCTTAAATCTACTAGAAAAGCATCCATTTTGATCAATTTTTTTTCAAAATGGATGCTTTTTATTTATTGTAAAATGCTGGCTTGTGGGGTATTTTTGATCAAACTTTATTTCAAAGCTACAAGAACAACGTTCTCAATTTCTTCTTCAACTAACGGGGCAGAGTATTAAAAGAGTCTTTTAATATGGTATAATGTTCCAATGGTTAAAAAAACGGTATTAACGTTAAAAGGGGGAATAAGATGTTAGGCATGCCAAAAGGAGAGGTATTCTTAGTTCCTTGGACAGAGGAATGGAATAAAAAATTTTTATCAGAGAAAGAAAAAATACAAGATAAAATAGGTGAATATATAATGAATATTCACCACATAGGAAGTACATCAGTAAAACATTCAAGTGCAAAACCAATTATTGACATAGCCATAGAAATCAAAGATTTTAAAGATGGTGCGAATACTTCCTCACCTTTAGAGAAGTTGGGATATTCGTATAAAGGAACAAATATTTTGCCTGATAGACACTATTTTAGTAAGGGTGAACCAAGAACCCATCAAATCCACATGTATCAATGTGGAAATAAACATTTACTTGAACAGCTAAAGTTCAGAGATTACTTGAGAGATAATGATGAAGCAAGAATTGAATATGAACGGCTCAAACTTAATTTAGCAAAGTTAAATAAAAATAATAAACATAAATATGCAGAAGAGAAAACTACTTTCATTAGAACAATTTTGGAAAAAATTTAATGGGTATTTTATTAAGTTAACAGGAGAGTAAGTTAAAGAAAAAAGGACATAATGTAGATTTGAAATAAAGTTGCACCGTTTTACCCCTTTAGATATGATTGTCTAAAGGGGTGTTTTTATGTCGAAAAGAAAAAGAAAATCTGAGATTGGACAGTGGATTAAACAAGGTCGAGGGACCGGTATTGGAGTAGATTATAAACCTTGGTTAAAGATTCAAGATGTATCTTCAAAGGGTCGTTCAACTCGTTTAAAAGGAATAAAAACAAACAGACAGCATGAATTTCTGTCGGATTTAGAACGCAATTATTTTTATTTAACTGAGTATTCGAATTATATTATTGCTGGCCGCAGAACAGATTTCGAAAAAATAGAGAAACTACATATGCAGTAAGGCGTGAAATCAAAAGAGATAAAGCAATTGAACTATTACACTATGATAATTTATATGATTTCACTTTGGATATTATCGGAAATAATTCTTATTGATGACTTAAAGCAGAGTCAAAGGTTAATTACAGCTCATGAATCGGGAGTAAAAATAAGATTGCAAAAAATTTTAAAATATAACAACGTAGGTTTAAGAGTATTTGAAAAAACAATCGACCGAATAGAACGAATGATGAGAGGGATGGGAAAATGAGTGATACAAGGACCAAATTGATGCTGGATTTGCAAAGAATTGAGCAGGATGAGTATCAGTTACGCGAAGGTGAGCAGCATCAAGATTTCTTACCTTTGTTACTTCAATATATTGGCGATCCTCAGCCAGAATTACGGGATAACCTGATTTATCCGATGTTTTATATGTGGATTAAGGAAGAGAATAGGTTCAGTGGAGAGGAGTTGCGTAGCCTCTTAACTGTTCTGACTGATGAGAACCATTTGTTCTATAATATTGGCAGCGAGGATGACCAGTCAGTTTTTACAAGGACGTTCTCTGCCTTGCCTATCGCTTTGATTGTGCAACGCCACAGACAGAATCCATTTTTCAATCAAGCGGAAATTGAGCAATTAATGCATGCAATGCTCCGTTATTATAAAGAGGAGAAGGATCTGCGAGGTTACCTTTCAGTAGGAGGCTGGGCTCACAGCGCGTCTCACGGTGCGGATGTTTTTGTCGAGCTGGTGCAGTGCGAGGAGAGCAGCGTCGCAATGCTGCGTGAGGTTCTTGTCGCTATTTCTGGCATGCTTCATAATGGTAGACACATTTTTAGCGATGAGGATGATGAGCGGTTGGTCAACATCGTGGATACGATGATTGACAAAGAGTTACTTCCACATCAAGAAATCGCTGATTGGATTAGCGGCTTAGCGCAATGCTGCAATTTGCCGAGAAGTCGCAGTCAGGTGATTGCTCGCGTGAACAGCAAGAATTTTTTACGCAGTCTCTATTTCAGAAGGGGACAAGATAGCCGAGGGAATGAGCTTAACACTGTCATGCTTGGTACTGAGGCAAAATTGAACAGGTTTTCTATCAGTTAAAGGATTAGAGGGGCTGTCCCACATCGCTATCAAGCTAATAAAACAAAATCCCCCCTAAAATAAAAAAATACGCTATTCTTTCTGTAGAATCATAAGAAAGGATGGCGTTTTTTATGTCTATTTCTGTATCCGATGAATTACAGCTATTCGCTCAAGAGATTCAAAGCTTGTTATCTCCAAATACTTTACGGGACCTTGCTAAAGACGTTGGTTTTGTGCAACGAACCAGTAAGTACCAAGCAAAAGATTTAGTTGCTTTATGTGTATGGATGAGCCAAAATGTCGCTACGACTTCTTTAACTCAGTTATCTAGCTGTTTAGAAGCATCAACAGAAGTGCTCATCAGTCCTGAGGGATTGAATCAACGGTTTAATAAAACGGCCGTCCAATTTTTGCAACACATATTAGCTGAACTACTAAACCAAAAATTGGCCTCATCTATACCGATTTCTTCTCCATATACTTCTGTTTTTAAGCGTATTCGTATTTTAGATTCAACTGCATTTCAGCTCCCAGATTCCTTTTCATTCGTTTATCCAGGTGCAGGAGGCTGCAGCCATACAGCGGGGGTGAAAATTCAGCTTGAATATGATTTATTAAGTGGACGGTTCCTGCATATTCATACCGGTCCAGGTAAACAACATGATCGAACCTACGGTTCTCTGTGTGTCCCAACTGTGACAGCGAATGATTTATGTATCCGAGATTTAGGATATTTTCATCTGAAAGATCTTCAACATATACAGGATAAAAAGGCTTACTATATCTCTCGTATCAAGTCGAATACACGTATTTATCAAAAAAATCCCAATCCTGATTATTTTAAAGATGGAAGAATCAAGAAAGGTACAGAGTATATACAAATAGATATGGAGGATTTAATGAACTCTCTTCTGCCAGGACAAACATGTGAAATATCCAACGCTTATGTAGGAATGAAGGATAAGGTACAAACTCGTGTGATTGTTCATCGACTAACAAAAGAACAACAAGAAAAACGACTACAAGATCAAACCGTAAGAGAAAAAAAGAAAGGAATGAAGTATTCTCCTCGTAGTAAACGACTCAGTGGTATCAATGTATATATGACAAACACTTCTACAGATGTTGTACCAATGGAACAAGTACATGATTGGTATTCTTTACGTTGGCAAATCGAAATTTTATTTAAAACGTGGAAATCATTCTTTTGCATTCATCATTGTAAAAAGATAAAACAAGAACGATTAGAATGCCATTTGTATGGGCAACTGATTGCCATTCTACTCTGTTCTTCTATTATGTTTCAAATGCGGAAGTTACTTCTTATGAAGAAGAAACAAGAATTGAGTGAATATAAAGCTATTTATATGATTAAAGACTATTTTTTTCTTCTATTCCAAGCTATACAGAAAGACACCCAAGAGCTATCAAAGATTCTAATTCGCCTGTTCAACCTCCTACAGCAAAATGGGCGAAAATCTCATCGATATGAGAAGAAAACAGTCTTTGATATATTAGGTGTCGTTTACAATTGTACCACGTCTGATAATCAAGCGGCTTAATTCAAAAAAATGAAACCCGATAGGGTTTATTTCGTATGCAAATCTTTAAATTCTCTACACATAATCTTTATAAAAAAGAAACAACCTCTATAATAATTAACGTTGTATGAGCTTAGCTTGATAGCGATGGGGCTGTCCCACACATCCATCAACTTAAGAAATTGGTAGTTCCCCAAAACGAAGAAAATGAGTTGAATTCCCATAAATAACTGTAAAATAATAAAATTTTCGTTTTGGGGACACTTCAAAATATTAGCTTGATGGGCATGGGGTAGCGTCAGGTTTATGCGGATTTACAACGTTAAACGGAAAACCTAACGGGGCAGGTTAAGTTAGTAAGAGGATTAGATAAAACTGTGTCGAATATACTTTATTTGGTGAAGTTGAGGTCTGGGAGGATACATTTTGAAGAAATATGAGATTAAAAATAACATTCCAACATTGGAAGAATACAAATATTTGTGTGACTCTGTGGGATGGACTAATTATATGAATTTTGAAGTGGTGGAAACATCACTTCAAAATTCTATTCACTGCATCACAGTCAATGATAATGATCAAATTGTGGGTATGGGGAGAATTGTTGGCGATGGGGCTATCTATTTCTATATTCAAGATATAGTAGTTCATCCAGATTATCAAAAGAATGGTATTGGAAAGGAAATAATGAATATTTTGGTTGAATACTTAAATCGGAATGCCCCAGATAAAGCGTTTATTGGTTTATTTGCATCACAAGGTAAAAAATCATTCTATGAAAAATATGATTTTAAAGATTACTCACCCAACATGACGGGGATGTTTACTGTAATTTCAAAAAAATAGACATAATAAATTAAAAATTTTAGAAGAAGACATTAATCAACATAAAAGCCATTATTCTTCTATATAAATCCATTTTGATTTTTCGACATATAAACAAACCACAGCTATGTATAACAAAAAATAGCCTACACTCTGAAGTGACCCCTGTCAAGTAGACAGTATTCAAAAAGCACAACTAAGTAACCTGAGTTCTATATTTATATGGACTCAGGTTATTTAATTTCTTTTGAAATCTTTGGTGATTATAAAAGTGTATATACTTGCGCACAGCAAATTTAACCTCATCAACTTTGCGGAAAGAGTATAAATGAAAACACTCTGACTTAAAGTGGCTGAAGAAGTTTTCTATACAAGCATTGTCCCAACAGTTTCCCTTTCGAGACATACTAGCCTTCATCTGATATTTTTTTAGTAGTTGATTATATTGACGAGATGTGGATTGGAACCCTTGATCACTATGTAGGAGAATCCCTTTCGTATTTCGCTTTTCCCTTTTCCCTTGCCTTCTTAAGTGTATCTAGCACTAATTTAAGGTCGTTTCTACGACTGATTTCATAGGCAACAATTTCATTGTTGTACAAGTCTTTAATAGCGGATAAGTATAATCTTTGTCCATTGAAAATCAAGTAAGTAATATCTGTTACCCATTTTCATTCGGTTTTGAAGCTTGGAAATCCCTGTTCAGATGGTTATCTGAAATCACATAAGCTTCTTTTTTCCCATAATAAGGTCGTTTTCTCCTAATAATCGCTTTGATACCTAGTTCACCCATCAACCTCTGTATACGTTTGTGATTAACGTGAAGGTTATAGGTGACTTTCAGTCAAACTTGTACTCTTCTGTATCCATAAATCCCCCTAAGTTTTTTATGGCACTTCAATATCTTTTTCTTGATTTCGACATCCTCCGATTGTTTTTCAGAAGGCGTCGAGTGCCGTTTTATCCATTTGTAGTACCCACTTCTGGTTACACCGGCAATATCGCATAGAACGGTAACCGTAAAACCTTTTTCCGACATCTCGTGGATGACTTCAAACTTTCTCGCTTTGGATACAGCTTTCATTCCTCCTTTTACATCCCTAAGAGCTTTTTTAACATTTCATTTTCCGCTTCTAATCGTCTGATTTTAGCTTCTGGATCTTCTGGTTTGATTCTTGGTCTACCTACACCTGGCCCTTTCGCTTTACCACGTTTTTCTTCTAGTCCTTTGATACCTTCAGCTTCAAAGTGTTTCACCCAACGTCTTACTACTGAGTGATCAATTCCTAGTTCTTTCGCGACCGTTTTGTATCCCATTCCTTCTTTAAGGTATAAATCTACTGCTTTTTTCTTAAATTCTATATCGTAAGTTACTCTAATTTTACCCATAGAAAAAATCCCCTCCATAGTAAACAGATTAATGTGCTTTCTTTTTACTGTCTACTATAAGGGGATCATATCACCTAGATTCTTCTTTTTCTTTTGTTTATAAAGGTATATCCTTGGGTAAGTTTTTGTAGACGTATCAAGGCTTTTCTGTATCACTAAATCTATGAACACACAAAAAAAGAAGAGAATTTAAAACGTATTTAAACATTAAATAGTATATATTAAAATTTATTGATATATGCGGTACCCCTTTAAGTAGGTGATGCTCGGAAAGGTATCACCTACTCTTATTAAACTAACGGATGCGTTACTACAATAACATTACAATTTCTGGTTCTGGTGCAAAAATTCTAAGGCTCTTGCAAGTAATCCTCTAAACTCGAACATATTAATAGTATGACTTTAAAAAAGGTGCGTGATCAGTATATCCAAGTTTAAGAGATTTCTTTGCACTAGAACCCTCATTTTTAATGAATAAAAAGTGTTTTAAGAGTGTTGCAGTTTATTTGAACGAAAGTTCATTTTGTTTCCGTTCTTAAGTTGATGGGCATGTATGGTGAGGCCTTAAAAGAAAATTTTGATACGAATACACCACAAGGAAAACTCATGTTAACTGCCTTTCAAGCATTTAGTCAGTTTGAACGAGGTCTGATCGTCCAACGGACGAAAGAAGGAATAGAAAGTGCTAGAGCCAGTGGAAGAAAAGGCGGTCGCCCGAAGGTAAAAGAAAAATACATTGAAAAAGCCTTAAATCTATATGCTTCTAAAGAATATAGTATTAGTGAAATTGTTTCTATGTCTGGAATTAGTCAAGCAACGTTATATCGATACATAAGAGAAAGGGGAATGAATAGTACAGAAAACCAGAGTATTGAGGAAGAAAAAAATGCGGAAATTAGAATGTGGCTTAGAGTAGAAAACAATAGCAAATTTGTCAGAGGAAAAGGCAAGGTACGGAAAGAAGTAGAGCAACATCTCCGATATCATTTTAATATGGAAGTGAATTCATCTGGTGAATATGTATTTTACGTTCCCTACAAAAATGTCGATGATTTAACAAAACAGGTTGAAGATATTATTTGTGAGATTGCAAGTGATGCTGACAGAAGAAATTGTTTTATTGAAGCGGACACTTATTGTGATGAATTAGATTTATATTGGTAAAAATTTTCAGGGGTTTGGAGTCCTATTGCCGTTTCTGTTCCATTACTACACAAACCCCTAGACCAGTCATGTGCCACATTCCTTTTTAAATATTTTTTTTAAAAGAAGGTTTCCATTCTGACAAATCCTGATAAACAAACGTTATATTGTCACATATTTTATCTGCAACTTCATACATATGTTCTATATCATTAGCCGCAAATAATATACTTCCTTTGCGTTGAGTACTGTCTACAATAGTTGGTATGGTGTCGCCCTCTTTTACTAATAGATCAATTAATATGACCTCGGATATGTTAGCTAACCCTTTATACTTGATTTCTTTTAAGCAACCTGGTTTTGGAATCAAGCTTAAAGACATAGCTTGACATTTTGAAGGTATACATCTAAATTCATCTATAGTCTCAGTAGCTAACGCATCATAATAGTATCCAAATTGAGATATGCCGGTTGTTAGTTCTACCATTTTCCAGATGTTACCACCACCTATCCTAACTTGAGACTCTATGATTATTGGCTTATTTTGTTTGTCTATCTTTACTTCTGTATGAGTAATGCCGTCTTCCATTTGCATGTCGTCCAAAAATAGCATTACTTTCTCAATAATTAATTTTTTTTGAGATTCATCTATAGGTGCCGGCATAATAGTATAGTTTATTATAAACGTATCTTCTTTAAATATTTCAGCTGATATAGCTAGTATAGAGTGTTTTTTGTTATAAGAAACGGTTTCGACCGTATAAACTACGTCACCTTCAACGTAATCTTCCACTAAAACAGGTAGTTGAATACCATTATCTTTAATAAATACCTCTACGTCATCTCCCGTGTCTAGCTTAGACACTCCTTTACCACCTGCGCCAATCGGGGGCTTTATTATAATACTATCTTTTTTGTTCAAAAATTCATCAATGTCTTTAATGTTATTGCAAACTGTCGAATCTATCGAAAAGTCTTTGCCTGCTAGAATTTCACGCATCATGTCTTTATTGCGGGTTATCATATTAGCATTGTAAGAAGGTCCTTTAACATTAAAAATCTTTGCAATTATGCAAGCCGTATCTAAGGCTGTTTCGTTGAAAGATACAACCACATCAAATGGTTTCTCTTTGTATAATTCTTCAGCATAGTATACAGACAAGGGTATGTTTGTTGTGTCTATTTCTTTTTTATAGAAACACTTTTCTAAGATAGTTCCATCAAAATATATGTGTTTAGTGTAAGACCCTATATACGAAACAGTATACCCACTGTCTAAAGCATCTTGTATAGGTTTTGTCCATCCCCCTATAAATAAAATGTGTGGTGTATTTTCTATGTCAGTTCCTTTTGATACCTTATACATCATAATCATCTCCTCTAAAATGAACTCGTATATTCAATGTCGGTTCCTTTTGATACGCCTCGCCTTAACAACACCATTAAACACAATGTTGTTCCGAAGCCCCCTATAAATAACGTAGTTTGAAGCCCAGATATAGAAACTAAAAATGCACTAGCAAAACTTCCCAATGCCCAAGCTCCCCAATTAAGCGTACGCTGTACAGCATTTACTCTGCCTAGCATGTGACTTGGTGAAGCAAGTTGTCGTATGGTTGCAGCGTAAGGGCCAAATACACCTTCTCCCATACCATGTATGATACTTGCAGCTACTATACCGTAAACGGTTCCCAAATATCCCATTATCGGTATAAAGGCCAGACCGATAACTGATACAGTAGCGCTATAAATAAGCATTTTTGTATTATTAATTTGTTGACTTTTTTTCATGAGTATCGTATTGCCTATTAAAAATCCCACCGCTGCTGAACCTACAACAAAGCCTATTTCAAGTTCAGATAGACCCATTACCTTATAAAGGAATATTACTAAAATGCTATTTAGTATGTATTTAAAAAAACCGTAAACAGCGCCACAGCTTACAATTGGTTCCAATACAGGGTGTTTTTTAAAATATATCAAACCTTCATATATGTCTTTGTATACGGATTTTATATTTACGTTTTTTAAAGAGCCCTCTGTATGCGGTTTAAACTTTGAAATAAATAATACAAACACAAAACAAACAAAATACGTTACTGCGTCAACAGTGAAAGAGCCTGTTAATCCAACTAGAGTAATAACGATTCCTGCTAGCATAGGACCAATTACTATAGAAAGAGACTCTGAAAGTGCTAGTTGTGCATTTCCTTTTTTTAAGTTATCTTTATCTGTTAATATTTCCGGTAAGAAAGAAGGAATTGCAATGTTGTAAAACGTGGTAAATATTCCATTTAAAAACATGAGAAACACCAATAAAGGGAACGTTATTATATTTGTTACAGTCAGTATGAATACTGATAAAAATAAAACGCCTTGACATATACTACAAATTAGCAAAACATTTTTTCTATGAAGGATGTCTATCAAAGCACCGGCTACTAATCCGAAAATTAGGTAGGGTATGAATATAATCCCACGAAGCATGGCAGCATTTGCCTCACTTGTTTGTAGCACCTCTAATGCAAAAAGAGGCAAAGCTACTATTGTAAACTGGGTACCTAACAAACTTATAGACTGTCCTAGCCAAAGCTTGTGAAAATTAAAATGTTTGCTATTTTTCATAATACCCCCCCACTAATTCATATTTATAAATTACCAAGTTTACGATATAAGTAAGATCAGGCGAAACTTATCTTTCATCTAATGTCTGTACCACATAAAAATTCGAAACCTGTTATAAAAGCGATTTTAGTTCCAAAATGAAAACTTGATGTTTACTATTATAACGTTAGGGCTCGAAACCCTTCTGGCTAATGAAAAGTTCATCTTCCGAAAAATACTGCCGTATTCGTTTATAAACCAATTGATAGACGGATGGATGATATCATTCTTCCATTTCTAGATTTCTATATAACGCTTGTAAGTCCATCCTGTGTGTTCGTTTACCACCGCTGCCGTCCCCCATAAAATAATCGTCAATACATACTCGGTTAACCAAGGGACGCAATATTTCAGCAAATCCCTCGCTACTTGGTAATACGGGTGCGATGGCAACCTGTGCAGGAATACCGAATTCAGCAAGCAGTTGGAGTGTTTTAAGTCTTGCTGGAATAGGGGGAGCATAGGGGGTAAAATGCTTGCGAATATCTTCCCTATCGGTCTCTACTGTCATACTTACCCGAACCTTGGTTCCCAACTGTTGCAGCATCTTCATGTCCCTGCGGACAAGCGGACTTCGTGTTTGAACAAGCAAGAAGTCCGGGGGATTGTCCACCATAATTTCCAGTAAAGACTGCGTAATTTTCTCCTTATGTTCGATTGGTTGATACGGGTCCGTACTGGATGACATGAAGATGGTGACCGGGCCTTTGGCCTTAGCTCTAAGCAATTCTTTTTGGAATGTGAGTGCAGCATCTTTTTTAATATCTACCCAAGTCCCCCATTCCGAGTTACGAAAGGCGGAGACAGGCATTTGCCGCACATAGCAATACGAGCAGGCGAACGCACATCCCGTATAGGGATTCAACGAATGGCTATAGCCCGACAAAAAAACAGTTCCCTTATTCAGCAGTGTTTTGGGCGTTTTATATAAATACTCGATTGTCATACCCAATCACCTACTAAATCATATCTGGCGTACGGATTGGAGAAGAAGCAGCAATTCTGAATTGTTACATACTTATAAGGATGTAATTTGAGTTTGGGTTCACTTCGCATCATGAAATATAACCCCCAGACTATACCGCATTCCCGAGTTGACGGTACCAACGCCATGTCGCAGAGCCACGCGTACCCAATACCGGTCGATATTGAGTTGGAAAAATGAGACCTCCACCTCGATTAAGCGTAATGACATGACCTCTGCTCTGTGCCCGTGGTCGCTGTTCGATGAGTAAAAATTCACCGCCTGTATAGTCTTTGTTCCGTTGGTTCAGAGTAAACACGACTTGAAAAGGGAAGAAGATATCCCCGTACAAATCCTGATGGAGACAATTGTAGCCCCCTGCTTCGTATTTCAAAATCAGCGGAGTAGGGCGATTCTGCCCCGCCTGGTGACATTGATCAAGAAACATCTCCAGGGTTTCTGGGTACTCGGGTGATCTATTCAACTGTTCCAGCCAGCGATTGGCCGCTTTGGCTAGCTCTGGATACAAGTTATCACGGATTTGTTGTAACCGATCAGGAAGAGGCGTATGATAATATTTGTACTCCCCGATTCCAAAACGATATCGTGTCATGTCGATGGTCTTGCGATATAGGGAATCGTCTTCATAGCCTTTGATTAGACACGCACATGAGTCCGCATTTAGAAGAGGCGGCAGTTTGGCGTAGCCCTGTTTATCAAGCATTTGATGTAGCTCGGCCCAGTTGAGTTCGGCTAAAGATGCTATATGCTGATCAGACATGTTGTAACTCCTTCCCATTGTTTGTGAAGCCTCGTTCAAGTTCCAGCAGTTGCGTTTTCATTTCCATTCCGCCGCGATAGCCCGTCAGCGATCCATTTTTGCCGATAACACGATGGCATGGAACAGTAATAAGGATCGGATTTGCTCCAATGGCCCTCCCAATTGCCCGAACCGCTGTCGGTTTTAGAATTTGTTGAGCAATATCCGAATAGGATTGAGTTTGACCGTACGGAATATCACATAGTGCCTTCCATACGGCTTCCTGAAAAGGTGTGCCGTGATAAAAGATTGGAATGGTGAACCGATTGAGCTTACCTTGAAAATAACGAACAAGCTCATCTGCAAAGGGTTGCAATTTTTCGTCATCTCGAATCAGGTCGTTTCCAGGCAAGTAATGATTTGCCCATTTCACCAATTCTTTGAATGGCTGATTTTGCGATCCGACAAAACATAAGCCATTTTTTGTTGCGGCAATGTACATCTTCCAGTTTTCATAAGAAAACAAGGACCAATAGAGAGAACTGCTTTTTTTAGGTGCCATTTGAAAACGCCTCCTTCAAGTGTTGTTTTTGCTGTCTACGGTAAGCTTCCGGCGTTTGTCCCGTTTTCCTCTTAAACAGCGTGATAAAATATGGTGTATTGGAAAGTCCGACAGACTCACCAACTTCAGAAACTGGGTCATCAAAAGTAGTCAATAACATTTTCGCCTTTTCTATTCGAACATGCTGGATGTAGTCCACCGGGGTCATGCCTTTGATTTTTTTAAAGGTTCTATGCAAGTGATAAGGGGTTCCATGACTCAGAAGCGCAAGGACTTCAAGCGTCAACTTTTCATCGCAGTGGCTATCCACATATTCAGTTATGAAAGCAATCCACTCCTCATCGGGCAATCTTTGCCCGGTTGGCTTGCACCGTTTGCAAGGACGAAAATGTGCGGCTAGTGCTTGATCAGCATTTTCAAAAAAGCCAATGTTTTCTCTTTTGGGTACTCTTGATTTGCAAGAAGGGCGGCAAAAAATCCCTGTTGTTTTCACTGCATAAAAAAATTGTCCGTCATAAGAAGCATTATTATTGACAACAGCCTGCCATTGTTCATCAGAAACAGGGACGGATAGAATTGGCTTGTCAGAGTCTGGTTGCTGATTAGTTCGGTTCGGATTCGTTTTCCAATCGTATGTCATTTTGAATCACCTCTAGCTTCAGTATAAACCTGGAAACCCTGAAAGCAAGTTATTGTAAGCATTTTGAAATGTAACAGCAAGATAACGAAATTACAATGACGAGTTGTTATGTAATCATACGTAGTCTGATTCATATGATTGGAGAAGATGAAAAATCTGTGAAGCCAGGTATCAGGTTTGAATTCAACTCGTCACAAATATACACTTGGAGTGGATCATTTGTTGTATCATTAAAACCACCCGCTCATGACGGGTGGTTTTGATTAATTTAAGGCTTTGTCTACAGCGTTCACTATACTTATATAGTCTGATTCAATTTGATCCTTGTTTTTGTGACACAGCGCAACAAACCCTATAGAGAAGCTATCAAATAAGTCTTTTGTTTGCTCTATATATTGCCCTTCTTGTATATTTATAGAAGAAAAGTGATAACTAGGTAGTTTTTTAATATCGTCTAACACCGAGATATCTTTAACAAATCCAGATTTCTTACATATTAAAAACACAATGGTTACATTTGTGTTTAACGTATAGTCTTTTGATACCTCTTTATAGCAACCTGCCGGATATCGCACTGTTTTGTCTAGTGGACTATCACCCGTTGCTATTTTACAAAAATTAGGATGACCTCCCCCATGTAGCCTTGCTCCTACCTCAATCAATCTCGGTCCGTCTTCAGTTAACATAAGTTCAAGGTGTGATGGTCCAAAATTTATACCAATTGCGTCTAGAACTTGTTTAGCGTATTCTACTATATTTTCATAGTCTATATCTTCTGCAGAAACCCACTCCATATAGTCATATATAGCCATTAAACTGCCATTATCGCTCTTTTTATATCTGCATATATCGCAAACTACATGATTGCCTTCATAACTAAAAAAATCAACCACGTATTCGACGCCTACTACGTATTCTTGTACTACTAATTCTTCATTTACTATATTTAATTTATTCATTTTTCCAAGAAGCTCATTAAAGACTTTTTTCCAATCATCTCCGTTTTTAACCCTCGTTACTCCATCTGTACCAGCGCTTTTAGGAGGCTTTATTACGATATCTTTATTTTTGACTGTTTCTAGCCAATTCTCAACCTCAACGATGTCATTTGTACATATCTGATTTATGGTCGGTAAATTGTTAGACACTAAAGCCTTGTGCATGTTACCTTTATGCCTTCTTACATCTGTTAAGTACTTATCATTGGAAAATGATGGAGTTATTATACCTGCTAAGGTTTCTGCCAGTTCAACACCAGGATCAGAGCCTGCAATTATACACTTTGGATTTAATTTTTTAATAGTATCTACTAGCTTGCTTATGTCACCATCATTTACAATAACATCAAAAAATTCATGTAGTTTTAAAGATGATTTATAGTTCTCTAATGGTTCTGTTGTAGACATCAATGCAATAGGACACAGGTCAAAAGATTTTAGCGCTTCTGCGTACAAGGCTCCTGATGAATAGGGATCGACAACTATAATTACATCTTTATTTACGGTTAACATGTTAAATCATAGGCTTTTTTACAAAACCTTACCCATGAGTCATGGACGTTAGGCGATACTCCTCTAGCCCTTAGCGCTGCGTGCGTTAGTCCTTTTTCAATAACAAGCTCGGATTGTATGTTATTTTCTTGTAGTCTGTTATGGTATTCGACGCTGTCTATTAATAATGAGTCAACTTCAGCTCCCATGATATAGGCAGGCGGTAGGTTATCAAATTTTCCATTTATTAAAGGTGAAACGAATATGTTAATCAGTTCATCCTGGTTTGCGTAACATGACGTATAGAATTCCATTTCTCCACCTGTAAGTAAAGGTGCATCCTTTTTCAAAACAGTTAATCTTTTTTCAAAACGGTTAAACTTTGTTATAAACGATTAAACTTTATTTCAAATCCACAGTATTCCCTTCTGAATCAACGGCACGATATAAATACATCCATTGCCCTTTCACTTTAATATAAGCTTCATCGACTCTCCATGAATCATTTGTTGTTTTAAGATGATGTCGTATTTTCTCTTCTAATTGAGGTCCATATTGATGAACTCATCGCATAATCGTTGTGTGAGCTATGGATAAGCCTCGTTCCTCCATCATTTCCACCAGGTTACGGAAGCTCAAATTGTACCGTAGGTACCACCTTACTGTTAATAAGATTAGCTCCGGCTGATAATGCTTCCATTTGAACAAATTTTCCTTTTCCATATCGATCACACACCTTTTTCTAGAGTAATACTATCAGTATGTCCAAGTTTAGGAGATTCTTTGCACCAAAACCAAAGTTTGTTATCCCTATTAAGTAGAAACTTGCTATATAGAATAATTTTTTTATATGATAAAGTGGGCTTATGCTTAAATGAAAAAAGGAGAGTGACCCAGATGACAAACCAAAATGAAACGAACGCTTTACCGCCAAAAACATGTACGATTGAACGTCTCATCACGATTCAGGAGGACATTGAAAAAGTGCTTGCAGGACAGAAAACGGCTACTCGCCGCAACGGGAGATATGCGGATGTCGGGGAAGTGATGGAGCTTCAAGGTCACCGGTATGTTGTGGAGAAGGTCTATTCGCAGTCACTTGGCGAATTGACTGATGAGCATGCCCGTCAAGAAGGCTATGCGAATGTGGAGGAATATAAGCAATCTATCCTGTCTCTTCACCCTGGCATGCCGTGGCTGCCAAATATGAGAGTTTGGGTTCATGAGTTCCGTCCCATCGAAGGTTAATGTGATATAAGGATGGACATGTTGTATCGACTGCTTCTGTATGTACATATTTTCAGTGTAATCTTATCCATCGGCCCGTTTTTTGTATTGCTTCCGCTCATCAAAAAACTGCGGGCTTCAGAGGCCCGAACACAGCAGGCTTATCTGGATGTATTCCGATTTTCGGTCAGGCTGGCCAAGCATGCCGGGCATGTGCTGGTTGCATCCGGGGTTCTGCTTGTACTGGCGGGCCCTTGGACTTGGAAGACCCCTTGGATAGTGATGACCCTTATTCTCATGGCGAGTTCATTATTTTTCCTGGCCCGCGCCTTTTCGCCGACCATTCGGAAATTCAGCGAAACGGGCCAAGACAAGGACGCCTTGATTCAATTGTTGCAGCGTTCTGTTTGGATTTACATTGTTCTTTTAATGGCGATGTTATGGTTCATGGTGACAAAGCCTGCGTTGTGGCAGGGGTGATAGATCTAGGGCGAATAGCGGCTTTGTGTGATTGCCGTTTGAATTCGCCGGGCGGCATGGAACAAGGACAAGCCAAAACTGGCTTGTCCTTATTGTAGTTACGCTTTGAAGAGGTGATGGAATAGCCTTTTACGATCTGGGCCTATTACCCCATGCCCATCAAGCTAAGCCTATACAAGTTTAATGTAACGTGAGATTCTTTCTTTTTTCTAAAGATCTAGTGTAAGTTCTTTAAAAATTTGCATACCAAATAAACCTTATCGGGTCTCAATTTTTTCGATTACGCTACATGATTATGAGACATAGAAAAGCTGTAGACGACACCTAAGATATCAAATACTGTTTTCTTCTCATACCTATGGGATTTTCGTCCGTTTTTCTGTAAGAGATTGAACAGACGAAACAATATTTTTGTTAATTCCTGGGTGTCTTTTTGTAAAGATTGATAAATAAGTAGAAAATAATCTTTTATAATATAAATCGTTTTATATTCGCTTAATTCTCGTTTCTTCTTGATGAAGAGTAATTGGCGCATTTGAAACATGGTGGAGGAGCAAAGAAGAATACTTATTAATTGTCCATATAAATGACACTCTAGTCGTTCTAATTTTACAGAATTACAGTGATGAATACGAAAAAATGATTTCCATGTTTTAAAGATAAGTTGTCGGGTAAAGAATTGGCGCGGTATCGGTTATGACCCGTTTCCAGCTCCTCCCCATAAGAACTGCTCGTGAGGTTTTCCCCTCAAGCAGCTCACCCCGTAAACTTCATCAAAAGGGTTATGAGACCTATCAAATCGCAGACACTTTCATCGGTATCCCTCTGCGCTTTTAAGGGAATGGACTTTCCAGTCCCAGTAGAGCCCCAGTACAACATAGAGATATTCATTACTCCATCTCTGCCATCCGATACTACGCTTTCGTCGCCTTAGTTCCTGCAAAGTAATAGGTGTTTTTGTCATGGCACCCTTGCCTCCTTTGGTCGTACGAAATATTTACAGGTTCGGACCCTTCCCTCCCCGCGCGTTTTGCTGCACGCAGATCTCTCCGCCACCCTGACACCTACCGTTCTCACTTCCCGATCGCGGTTATAGAGACGGTCTCCTCGATGAGGTTTCTTCATCGGGTGTCGAGGGCTTCTCCAGTTTCCACATTATCTTTCTCTCCATGTCGCCGCTGATATCCCGCCGGTGAGAACTGCCGTTCCAGACTCGTTTCGATCAGTTCTTGCTGCTTTCGCACGTTATCGACCGTCTCAGCCACCGGAATTGCGTGTAACGAGGCTACGTCTACGTTCACTGTACGTTACAACCTGGAGATTTGCCCACATGCCTTTTGCATGTGATGTCAGAGGACTTCGCCATGTCGCTTTCACTTCATGGTGCCTCTCAGGCTACGGGAGTGGAGTCTATTCTCCCGATTGGACTTTCACCAACTAGATAATGTGTCCTTATCTGGACACGCCAATTTGCCATCGTAAGGAGTAAAAATCGTATACTTGTTCCTTTGGTAGGTATTCCGAAGGGATATTCGTAATATAAAAGTTAATTGCGCTAAGCCGCTTACTGCGTTCTGTATAGGTAATTTGCTTCTTATGTTCTTTAGATGCTAAATCCTTTTGCCTACGTTTCATTTGTGTTTCAGTTAATTTATACAGGATAAGTCTTGCAGGAAGTTTTTGATACATTGCAATATAAATCTCAGGAATTTCATATGTTTCCCCTGACTGTAATTGGTCAATGAATTGCTCCATATCTAGTTGGATATACTCAGAGTGCTTTTCTTACGATTAGTCAACCTGTATTTATAGATTTTTGATGGATTGAGTATCAAAAATCCATATCACACATGTATCCACGTATAACGCATACTAAATACCCCTAATATGGATTCGTTTTTTTACTAGGGGGAGATATGATATGATGAATGAAACTATGATGTTAGGCGGTTAACCGATAATCATAGTGTATATCGTGTGTAATAAGATGAAAGAGAAGCTTCAGTAACTTATTTACACACGCAATGGACGCAACTTTATGACATTTGTTATATGGTTGCGTTTTTAATTTATCGTAGTACTCTATAATGTGATTTCGCCCGTAACGTCGTTGTTTAATCATGTTTTGGATAATCAGGAAAAGTAGTTTTCGTAAATGTTTATTTCCACGTTTATTAATTTTATCTTTATAAAAAGTTTTACCTGATTGAAAGCGACGTATATCAATACCGGCATACGCATTCAATTGCTTGTTATTCGCAAAACGAATAATATCTCCTATTTCAGCCATTAAGCGTACAGCCGTATTTGGCCCAATTCCAGGAAGGCTCAAAATGATACTATATTCTGCACGTTGTTCGGCTAGATGTACCATATTGTTAATGCAACGTTCCTTTTGATGAAGAAGTTCTTGATAACGTCTTGCGTATACTTTGAGTTGGTCACACAGGACATCATTTTGAGAAACGGCTGGATAGGAATTTTTCGCTATTTCAAGTATTTGAATTGCCTTTTTCTCTGCCATAATAGTTGATATTTTTTTATTGGTATTGGCACGAATACGATTTTTTATGATTGTTTTAGAAAGACTTAAAACACAATCTGGATGGGGAAATAGTTGAACAAAATTTAAAAATAAATCCGATTTACTAGTGAACATTTTTTCTAATTCAGGAAATGTTAATTGAATTACTTTGTGTATACGACTACGAATCATCGATAATTCTCCATCCAGTTCGCTATAAAATCTCGAAAGAGATTTTAACTGATGGAATAAGTGGTTCGTTCCATGAGATACCCTTCGGGTAACTGTAAAATGAGTAATGGCTAGTCGATGTGCATCACTTCGGTCCGTTTTATGAATCCGTAAGGAATCACATTGTAATTTTGCTTCTAAGGGGTTTAATAGACAATATGTATATTGGTTATCTTGCATAAATCTTTCTAGCTGTCTAGAATAAATACCCGTTGCTTCGAACACAATTTCAGGTGATTTTCCAGTTTCATTGGTAAGCTCATGTATCTTTTTTTGTAGCTCTTCAAATTCAGACTTTGAATGTTTGATTTCTTTTTCAAAGATACATTGTTTTTGTGCATTATAAATTACCATATAACTTTTACCCATACTAATATCAAATGCAATTACGTGTCTCATAAAGTTCCTCCTGACGTAAAGTTGAAGTCTTCATCTTACACTTATCGATTCCCATTTCTTATACACGATCTCGAGGACCAACATACTAAAAACTGATTCAAATAAGGTAAGTGAAGAAGGTCAGTTTTTTTTACGGATTCAGAATCCCAAAGCACCCACGACCCTTTCTTCACTTGTACTATATAAAAAATAGTAGTGCGAACCAATGCCTTGGTCTGCACTACTAATCTTAGTATGTTTTTATTGTTCCATTTTGAAAGTATTCAGGCTCTTTATTCTTCTGATATATACGTGTATTGAGCTTTAATCTTGAAATAAAATAAGCATTACACTCTTCTATAGTATGTAAGTCTTTTAAGTCGAAGTATCCTAAATCACGTATACATACATCGTTCGGTTGAAGGGACGTTAAACAAGTAGAACCATACGTTTTATCATTGTGCTTTCCTGATCCTACATCAACATGTAGAAACTGACCACTTAGTAAATCATACTCTAATTGAATTTTCACGCCAGCATTTTGACCACTTCCACCTGAGCCTTGATATTTGGAAGTGAATTTATCCGGAATCTGAAAATGTGTAGAATCCAATACACGAATACGCCGAAAATAATTTCTATACAAAGTTGGGATCTTGCTAGAAGAACAAAATTGTTGGTGAAGTAAATGTGCTAAAAGTTGTTGTAAAAACTGAACAGCCTGAGAATTAAAGCGTTGATTGAGTCCTTCTGGACTCATAGAAATGCTTGTGTTAGCTTCTAATCGACTACATAATTGTGTCAATGAAGTATGAGCTATGTTTTGACTTAACCAAATACATAGGGCCACTAAATCTTGTGCGCGGTATTTACTTTTTCGTTTCACAAATCCTGCATTTCTAGCTAATTGCTCTAAAGCATCAGGTGACATATATCGTTGCAGCTCTTTAGAAAACAATTCTAACTCATCAAAAATCGATAAATTCATAACAAATACGCCATCCTTTCTGTATATTTCTACAAAAAGAATAGCGTTTTTTTCGTTTTATGGATACAAATTTATATTATCTTGATAGTGATGTATGGTGACCCCTATAAGAATAAATTATAAATAAAGATAATTAAGTTGTAATTTACTCTGTTGAAGTGATGCACCTAAAATGAAAGTAACTATTATATAAGGGGTAATTTTATGAGTAATAAATTGAAATATTTATTAGGGGTTAGCATTACCGGATTTGGGGATGGAATTCAGCAAATTGCTTTGCTATGGTATATTTTTCATTTAACAGGACAATCAACTTCTATCGGATTAATGATCGCTATTTATTATATACCAAGTGTCATTTTAACACCTTTTGTGTCTGTTTATGTAGATCATCATGATTCTAAAAATATTGTTGTTCTAACAGATAGTATTCGATTTGTACTTGTTTTAATCATGGCAATTCTTATTTTCATAAAATTTGAATCAGTATTTGTTTTTTACATTATGCAATTCTTATTAGCAGTTTGCTACACCGTTTATAAACCTGCATCTTCTGCATTTATCAAGGAAGCATTCTGTAACCATGATATAC
Organism: Bacillus sp. FSL K6-0042; assembly: GCF_038006685.1. NCBI lineage: Bacteria > Bacillati > Bacillota > Bacilli > Caryophanales > Bacillaceae > Bacillus > Bacillus sp. FSL K6-0042. Next base: position 46,861 of record NZ_JBBOVS010000001.1, on the reverse strand, counting down.
CATTTGTCATATCAAAAGCATCTTCATTAAGTGAAGCAGCATTAATAGTGGGAACTGGTATATCTGGGTTATTTCTAGTTAAATTTTCTTTAGCTACCAGTTTCTTTATTAATTCTGTAACATTTTTAGTTGCGGCTATTTTCTTTTCTTCCATAAAAAGAATGAGCCCTAAAAAATTTAAAACTACAAGAATATCCTATCTTGCAGAATTAATATCGGGATGGCATTTTATTAATCAAACAGAAGGTATGAAATACTTACTGTTTTTATCCATTTTAAATAGCATCAGTATACAAATGACAACAACCTTATTATTACCTCTTGCAGAACAGTTTGAAGGAGGTAGCGGACTCTACTCAATATTTGAGATAGCATTTTCAGTAGGAGGAATTATAGCAGGATTGATTGCTATCTATTTTTTAAAAAAGTTTAAACATAAAGTTATTTTTATTACGATGATGGGTATGGCAACCTCTTCTTTTTTATTATATTTGAATGATTATAAAACAACGGCCGTTATTTGTATATTTATAATGGGGCTATTTACCATGTCGCACTTAATTATTGTGCAAACGTTAATACAGTTGAATACTACAATAGAATATATTGGCAGGGTAATAGGCTTAAGAACAATTCTAGCATCATTTGTTAAGATATCATCTGCTCTATTGACTGGTATTTTAATAACTCATATGGGAGTGAATAATATTCTACTTTTATTTTCTATCTTAATATTTGCTAGCTTTATTACGATTGGAAATATGAAAAAACAAATGTATTAAAATGAAGGAAAATACATCTGGAAGACTAGTCAGAGATGCTATTACAGGTTGTAAATAACTTGCGAATCGGGGGATAAAATGGTTAATATACGTTCGAAAACAGAAGAATTAAGAGCGAAATTAAAAACTATATTGAATCGAGAATATAAAGAATTGGCTGTTCAGGAGTTAAAAGTAGTAGGAAATGGAGTACAAAACATTGTGTTCCGAGGGAATTCGGAAAAAGGACCTTTAGCATTTCGAGTACCTTGGGAACGTGAAGTGAAAAATATAAATGAAGAGTTGTTTAATAGTCGAATTTCGTTACAAAAGGAAGCGGAGCTTTCTAAGTTTTTTAATTCTAAAGACATTCCAGTACCAGAGATTCACGGATTGCATCTTTCTACGGAACTCGATTTTTTAATTTCAGATTACCTGGCTACTGATCATATTCCAATTTCTGCGTACAAAATAGGAGAAGTAGTTAACAAGCTCCACAGTATGCCAATTGAAGATTTAAATTACCAACATAGGACTAGAAAACCATCTAGCAAGTATATAGCTGAACGTCTCGTAAAAAGAGTAGAAGGATTTAATAAAATTACACATTGCGATATTAAATTTCCTGATATATTGATAATCGAACAGATTCTTAAACAAGCAGATCATGCAAGGAAATTATTACATATGGACATTCGAACAGCAAATCTAATTGGATATAATGGAGAAGTTAAGGCGTTGGTTGATTGGGATAATGCTCTAATTGGTCACCCGCTGTTAGAACTTATGAGGATAGCTGAAACTAATGAAATTGATTGGTATGAATTTAAAGATGGATATAAGAATAAAGATACCTTTGAATCTATTCCTCGTATTGTCAGCTTATTTTATCAGCTTGATACAGCGGTAATGCTTGCAAATCTGTTTATAGCGCAACTGAAAATAGAGGATAAAGGCATATTCTATAAAGAGCGTGTGAAAACACTTCATAATGAAATACATAGATATTTATAAGAATAAATAAAAGATGCTTTCACATAGGAGGACCGCCACATCGCTATCAAGCTAAAAGAACGAGTTATCCCAAAACAATAAATACGAGCAAAATGCACAAAATTTTCGTTCTGGGGGTGGTATGAGATTTTAACTTTATGGGCATGTATGGTGACCCCTATTATATCTCACGTATCAAATCAAATACACGTATTTATCAAAAAAATCCTAACCCTGATTATTTTCAATATGGCAGAATCAAGAAAGGTACAGAGTATATCCAGATAGATATGGAGGTTTTAATGAACTCTCTTCAACCAGGACAAACATGTGAAATATCCAACGCTTATGTAGGAATGACTGATAAAGTCCCAACTCGTGTGTTTGTTCATCGACTAACAAAAGAACAACAACAAAAACGATTACAAGATCAAACTGTAAGAGAAAAAAAGAAAGGAATGAAGTATTCTGCTCGTAGTAAACGACTTAGCGGTATCAATGTATATAGGCGTACCGCCCACATTTTAACGAAAATATACGCTAAGCGAATTTCGGCATAAAGCGAGGCATCTTTTTTCTTAAAATAAAAAGATGCCTCGCTCTATTTAAACTGTTGAATACTTAATATTTATTCCACTATTCATAGCCAACAACCGTACAAAATGAAAATATCCCTAACTATTTTCACGTATTTTTATTTTTTCAGAGGCAACTGTATAAGGATTTTCTTAGTGCAAGTTCTCTTGGTTCATTGGCCATGCCAAATCCATGTTTGTTCATCGCATAAGCATAACCTAACTTTTCATCTGGATCGGCAAAACAGAATGATCCTCCTGCGCCTGGGTGACCAAAAGAGCTTTCACTTCGCCCGAATTTCATATCTGAAAAGTGTTTCCAAAATCCCAAAGAATAGGCTATGTTTATACAATTCACATAATCATAATACCCTGATGTCGGAGGGATAGCTCTTTTCCTTAATTCATTTATTGTTTCTTCCCTTAATCCGAGAGTTTTTGCACCACTAGCAAAAGCACCATAAATTTTTGCCATTGCTCTTACTTGCCCCACACCATTTCCTGAAGGGAATTCTATAGATAAAATAGGACGATGATTAAAATTATCATTTGCTACGAATTTTTTTGGATCTACTAAACTTCTAGCTACTAATGACTTTGTATTAAGAAAACCAAGTAACATTTTTATAGGTAGCTTTGTCATCCCCTTAAGTAACTGAATGGGGTGATTTATTCCTTCAATAGTTGTTATTTTCTCTTCAGAAATATCTTTAGGAAGACCAATATAAAACTCTGCTTTTAGTGGTTCTGCTATTTCTTCTTGAAAGAAATCTTTTAGGGTCCGATGTTTAGGATCTGTTCTTTTAATCAGTTCTCCAATTAAGGTTCCAATTGTCCAGGCATGATAGCCTTGAATTTTCCCAACCTCCCAAGCAGGTTTGCTTGCAGCAAGGGAATTTGATAGACGAGGGGTATCTAAATCTTCTAACATATCAATTTTAAGTTCATTGAGAGGTGACAATCCAGCTTGATGTGCTAGAAGCTGTCTAACGGTTATTTTGTCTTTTCCATTCTGAGCAAACTCAGGCCAATATGAACACACTTTTTCATCATAGTTAATGTAGCCTCTAGAATGCGCTAAACTTAAAGCCAATGCAGCAAAACCTTTTGTAGCTGAAAACACTTGAACAAGTGTATCTTTTTCCCATTCCGCACGAGTTTGTCGATCTCGATATCCACCCCATAAATCAACGACTGCTTCATTATTAATGTATACAGAAAAGGCCGCTCCAACTTCCCCTCTCTCACTAAAGTTTCTAATGAACTCATCCTTTACCAGTTCAAATCCCGGTGCAACAAATCCATGAATTAATATATTATTTTTTGTTGCCATGTCTTTTCCCCTTTATTTAGTATAATCTGACCTTTTATCACAGCTAACATTTATGTATTTACAAAATGCAAATAATTCAATAAAATAAACCTATCAGATATTTGACTAAATGTCTATAAATAGTCAAATAAAAACAGGCGGGGATACATTATGGCAAGAATTTCATCTGAGCAGAGAAAACAGATACATGAGAATCTTCTCTTTAAGAGTAAAGAACTGTTTATTCAATATGGATTCTCTAAAACTAGTATTGATGACATAGTAAATGCATGTGGAATCGCAAAGGGTTCTTTTTATTCATATTATTCATCAAAAGAAGAGTTGTTTTACGCAGTATTGCGAAAAGAGGAAGAAGTAAAAAATACAATTATTTCAGAAATTATGTGTGAGTCTCTACCTCCAAAAGAACTTTTAATTCGTTTCTTTGAATTATCTTTTAAAACTATAGAACAAAACCCATTTTTACAAAGTCTTTATCAAAGAGGTGAATATGATCGAATTGTGAAAAGACTTCCTAAGGAACTTCTAGATAAACATGCAAAGGAAGATTTAAATAGTTCTTTGGAATTTGTGAAATTTTTACAGAAAAAAGGTGTTACGGAAGATGATCCCGAAGTACTTATTGGCCTTTTTCGAACAACCATACTTATTCCATTACATCGACAAGAGATTGGAGAACCGACTTTTTCGAAGATGATGAAAAAGATGATCGAATGTTTATCAGAAGGTCTAACAAAACATAAAGAGTAAATTTTATTTATTATAAAGTTACTACTTTAGGGCTTCCGTTTTCACTTCCATAAAAATTATGATTCAGGGATGTATGCTTTCATACCGAAAGCTTAGTACCCTATTTTATAATCTAAAACATTGTTTATGGAACAGCAGATAATAAATAAAAAAGTCTCAGAAACCTCGGTATTTGAGACAAATGAAATTGAACCTAGAATATGCTAAAAATAACTTTAAATATGTCTCAAAACCCATCTCTAAATCAAAGTCTCAATTGAAATAGGCAATATTGAGTTTTGAGAATCCCTTAGCGTATAAAAAGGTTAAAATGTGCGTGCTACCCCAATATAAAAGTAAACCGCCTTTTTGGGCGTTTTTTCTTTACTTAAAATAGCATGTTGACTCTTCAATTAGATGAGTATGATATATTTTAAAAAACGCCGATATACTTGCGACCAAGTAAAAAAGCGCCCTGTAAACAGGGCGCTTCGGACATATATTAGGCTTTAATTAATGACTAATATTAGCACTTGGATATAATGTTGTTCCTCCAATTGAAACTTTCATTTCATTTGTTAATGGAACATTTTGTTCATTAATAATTGTTCTCCACCATTCCCATGCAAGACCTGTACATTCTCTTGCTACGACTTTTACATTTTTTGAATTCGGTGGAAGTGGTATGACTGTATTGAAATGAGCAGTTCTGTCTCTGCCGTTTCCTTCCCAAGTTTTATGGGTTAGTACTTCTTTTCCATTTTGATCATAAGAGAATTCATCCCAAGATACATCAAATTGAGCAACATATCCACCAGTATGATCAAGCGTCATTTTAGCACTAGAATATTCTGTAGTTGTAGTCTCAATATAATCTGTATTGTTATGAACAGCAGCAGTTGCGTTATCTTTTAAGAAAGTGCTTGTATATGAAATTGGGTATGCTGGATTTTTAGAACTTAATTCTGCATTATCTTTAATGATATTTCGGATTTCATTAAAATCTTTTGTAACAACCTTGTTATGCTCTTTTGCATCTCCGCCTAATACTACAGCGGTAAAGGTACTGTCTTCAAAAATATCTTTGTACTGTCCACTCGCTTCAACGCCTTGACCCTTAATTAAGGCTTTAAAAGCAGTTTGTACATCTTTGCTCTTAGATGATGTTTCTAATTTCACATAAACTGTTCTACCATAAGCTACATTTGACACCATAACAGGCGGAGCCGCATTACTTACCCCTTTACGAGTTAACTCATCAAAAGTAACACTATTATCAAAAAGATCTGATGGATTGTTAGGTAGTTCTGCACTTACGGTATAAAAGATTTGCTTATATGCCGCAACCATTACTTTTTTCTCTCCATTTGCAACAGCATTAAAGTCAATATTCAGTGAATTGTCAAGGTATTTAGCGTTAACATTAAGAGCACTTGCTATTTGAGATTTACTATACACCATAGATTCTGTATACTGCATTCTTGCAGGTAACGTATGTGTTTTTGAATACTTTTCATTCCAAGTAGATACTAATTCATCTACTGCTCCAGACACATTACCATATGTAGGATTTTGGACAGTAATTGTATTGTCTTTTCTCATGCCAGGTAAGTCTATACTAATATTCAAAGGTTTTCTCTTAGCCACTAATAAACTAGGTTGATTATCCGCAAAAGATTTATTTGCAAGTTGTACTGCTCCTGGATAAGTACGATTAGCCACAGAATCAATAATCGAAATATCCACTGGTGAAGTTGTAAGTGATTTTTTCTCACGTTCAACTACTACAAATTTACCATTTGAATTTGTACTTTCTTTCGGAACAAAACTCTCTACTTTATCACCATTTACTGCTAAAACCTCTTGATTATTATACTTAAGATTTGCTATACCAGTATCAATGTTAATAGCTTTTTTTGTTGCATCAGCTGAATTACTTTTAGGTGTTTCAGCGAAAGAAATAGAAGAATAATTAAAAGTGCATAAGCCAATTGATAAACATGCTAGTAATTTTATTCCTTTATTATTTTTCTGGATTTTCAAAAAACCAATCCCTTCCTTTTTTTTCGTATGATTCATGTTATCTCTTCCTTTCTTTCATCATTTCTATAAAATCACTTTTGCTATATTTATCTTAGTTTAAGTATCTTTCAATACACTTTCATAAATGTTACAAAAGTCTTTCATTAATTTTATTTATAAATGCAATAATTTTGTGATTATAGACTGTTTTCGAGACTTATTATCACATTATTAAGGTAATACAATAAAAATAATGTTACTCATAACTTTACCGAACTTATATTAGCGTAATCTTTTCCTTCCTTAGTGGTCATACCAGTTATGTTTTTATTAAATCATTAAACTTCCAATGCGTAAATAGCAGAATTTTTTCGATTATATCAAAAAAATTCAATATTGAGCATTAACGAAAATGAAAATATTATACTACAAAAATTATTGTTTGATTTTATACAAGTAACTATAACAGTTGCAACTTGATATATAAGGTTAAAAAATAACTATTTTAATCCACAAAAAATAGTTAATATAAATTAAATATTATTAATATAATTTAATCACACTCTGCATATCGATTCCCTTTATTTGGATATGCGAAATTGCATCAAGATATAGGTTTAAATATGACGCGCTCTTATAAATAACTAGGTTCTGTTGCAAAGTTTCTTAATAGATAAAAAATTGGGCTGATTACAGATGGATTTTATACAATTCTAAGTAATTGCTGTAATTCATTGTATGTTGAAAAAACGCAGTTTGGTTGCAAACTGCGTTTTCGTTTATGTATGGCATGAATCGTTTCGATTCCTTTCAAGGTACGTGAAGCATGGCGAAGACTTTGAAATCCTGCGGATTTGGCAAAACGTCGCTTTACATGTCTATGGTCTTGTTCTATGAGATTATTCAAATGCTTGATTGTGCAATGAGTTGTATGTTTATAAAAGCCTTGTTCCCTTAATTTGTTAAACGTACAAAGTAATGCTGGAGCTTTGTCTGTTGTTAGAACCGTTGGTTCTCCAAACTTTTTCACTAATCTTTTCATAAAGCCATATGCGGCCTGATGATCTCGCTTTTTACGCAGTTGAATATCTAATGTGTAACCCTCTTTATCAATCGCACGATATAGGTAACGCCATTCCCCTTTGACTTTTACAAAAGTCTCATCCAATTTCCAAGACAATTGTACGTTTTTATTTTTCTTCTTCCAAATTTGGTAGATCAAGTTGCCATATTCATGAACCCAGCGCATGATGGTTGTCGGATGAACCGAAACACCACGTTCCTTCAGGATTTCAGATACAACGCGATAGCTTAAAGAAAAACGACAATAGTAGCCGACGGCTACTAAAATAATGTCTTGTTTGAATTGTTTTCCTTTAAAATATCCCATCTGTCATTCTCCTCGTCTCATTTTTCTAGAATATAGCTTAGTTTAAAAAACTTTGCAACAGAACCAAAATTATCATATCTTAATACGAAAAAAGAGGAGGAAATAATATGACAATCGCAACGGCAGTTTTATCATTCTTAGGTGGAATCATCCCATTAGTAGGAGAGCTTTTAAAAGCAGTAATGTAAGTTCATTATTCCGCAATTATTTATAAAAATTATCATACAAATGATCTGTATATCAAAGATGAATTGATGTGCAGATCATTTGTGTGAGCAAAGTCCCTTTAGCATTATGAAGGGACTTTTTTAAATTTCTACATACTTGAGGTTCCGTCACATCAACATCAAGTTAAAGCACTTTTAAAAATTAGTTTACTTTCAAAAAAATGATTTCATTAGTCTTATCCGGCTGTACCCCGATTCGGCAGGCCGAATACAGACCTTGGGCTTTGCCCAAACCCACTGGGGAACTCTTCCCCAGGCCCCCTTCTAAAAAAAACAAAAACGTGGAATAAATAGCTGTTCTCCAGTGAACGCTTCGTTTCCTTACATATTTGTAAGCTTTTTGTCATGTATTTAGATAGTAACGAATGTATAACAATATTATATTTAATGAGCAATATTAATAGTGTACATAAAGAAATCATTTAAATATGGAGGTTTTAAAATGAAAAAATATATTTTAACTTTACTATCTTTACTTATAGGAATCGGGTGTTTAGTTAGCCAAAATATCATCGGATCTACAGTTGCACCAAATGGTACTCTTATCGAAACATTTTATCTAATACCAATCGGTTTTTCATTTATAGCATTAGCTTTAATTAGTAGCGCATTTATTGGGTTCAGAAAACCGATAAACCAATAATAACATTTGACTGGAAGTCCAATACTCATATATTAGTAAAAGTAGAGTGGTTCAACTCGGAGGAAGGCACCTTAGGGTGTCTTTTCTTTATGGTGTCCTGCCGATAAAACACGGATATCGTATACAATCCGAGTTTTGTTAATGGCACCCCATGCCCATCAAGCTAACATTTTGAAGGGCCCCAAAAACGAAAAAAATGAACTTTGTTGCTATAAAAGGCACAAAATTTTCGTTTTGGGGGTATTATGTGATCTTAAGTTGATGGAGATGTGGTGATACCCATCTTTAGATAAACAGATCCTTTTTTTTAATAGGTATTCTTCTACTTCTTAATTAAGAAATAGTTAAGAAATAGTTAAACCCCATTTAAAAATTTTTTCCCATAATAAAATTATAGACACACAAGAAAGTTGGTATTTTCACATGAGTACAATAATAAAAACCGTAAATTTAACGAAGTTATATGGTAACCAGAAATCAGTTGATAACTTGAATTTAAATGTACATCAGGGACAGATTTATGGATTTATTGGCCGAAATGGTGCGGGTAAAACAACTACTATCCGAATGTTATTAGGATTAATAAAACCTACAAGTGGAAAAATCGAAATATTCGGTGAATATTTAGCGAAAAATCAGAAGGAAATTTTAAGAAGAATAGGTTCAATTGTTGAAGTTCCTGGTTTTTATGAAAATCTAACCGCAAAGGAGAATTTATTAATTAATGCTAAAATTATCGGATTGCATAAGAAAAATGCGATTGAAGAGGTATTAGAAATTGTGGGACTACAACATGAAACGAAAAAACGGGTAGGAAAATACTCTTTAGGAATGAAGCAACGGTTGGGAATTGCAAGATCTCTTCTCAATTATCCTGAATTATTAATATTAGATGAACCGACTAACGGCTTAGACCCAATTGGTATTAAAGAAATGCGAAAGCTAATTAAATCTTTAGCGATGGAAAGAAATATAACGATATTAATTTCTAGCCACATTTTAGCTGAAATCGAACAATTAGTCGATTATATGGGGATTATTCACGAAGGAAAACTATTAGAGGAAGTTGCTCTTGATACACTTCGAAAAACAAATCGTCAATACTTAGAATTCCAAGTAAATAATGACAATAAAGCTGCGATGCTGTTAGAAAGTCAATTTCATATCTCAGATTATGAGGTTCATAATGAAGGAAACATTCGTATCTATTCTCATTTTGGGCAACAAGGAAAGATTAATAAAGCGTTTGTCCAAAACGATATTGAAGTATTAAAAATTATGATGAGCGAGGATAAATTGGAAGATTACTTCACCAAATTGGTTGGGGATGGAACAATTGGTTAATTTATTATACACAGAACTATTAAAATTAAAACGGTCTTATATGCTTTTGATTAGTATTATGGGGGCAACGGTAGCACCTTTTATGGTAGTAGTAGCTTCATATATAAGCATAAAAACAAAACATCCTACTCCAACTATTGTGTTTGAACAACTGTTTAATGAAGTCACTTTGTATACTGTTGTAGTGATTGGAGTCCCCCTATTTGGAGTCATCACCGCTTATCTTTTTAATCGTGAATATGCAGAAGACACATTAAAAAATTTATTAACTATTCCTGTATCACGCATTAAATTCCTTATAAGCAAATTAATAGTCTTATTCTTATGGATTATGCTCTTAATTTTGGTTGCTTGGGGACTAACTGTCATTTTCGGTCTATTAGGACAGTTTAAAGGTCTTAATTCATTATTATTAATAAATTCCTTAAAACGACTTCTTATAGGTGGGGCATTTCTTTTCATTCTATCAACACCAGCCATATTTATAACAATTGTATTAAAGAGTTATGTACCAACTATGGTATTTACGATTGTAATAGTCTTATTAAACTTAATGACGACAAATTCAAAACATAGAGGATTGTTTCCATGGCAAGCAGCAGGAGATATTTCAAGAAATACGCTTCTTCCCACTTACCCTCCCGAATATTCCTATATTGTTATTTTTGCAACATCTTTCATTGGATTAATAGCAGTAATTACATATTTTAAAAGGGTAGATATTCACTGAGGAATGTAATATTTGAAACTACCTAAGGTTTGAAAAACAACGAAAAACTATAGAAATATACGCAATTAAGGAGAGATTTGAAAATGTCTTTTTCTCAATTAAATATTGATGCTTTTCGAGCTATCAATGATTTAGGTAAACAATATTCGTTTCTAAACTCAACCATGATATTTTTGGCAGAATATATGGTGTATTTCTTAGCTTTAATTATTGTAGTGTATTGGTTTACTCGATCTAATCAAAATAGAATGATGATTGTTCAAGCGATGATTGCTTTTGTGACTGCTGAGATAATTGGAAAACTCGCAGGAAAATTTCATTTGAATTATCAACCATTTGCAGTATTACCTGATGTTAATAAACTTGTCGATCATGCAGTAGATAATTCATTTCCTAGTGACCATACGATTCTATTTTTTTCAATTTGCTTTTCATTTTGGCTTGTTCGTAAAAAGGCTGGATGGTTATGGCTTGTGCTTGCATTCTGTGTAGCTATCTCTCGTATCTGGGTAGGCGTTCATTATCCTTTCGATGTCGTAACGGGGGCTTTATTAGGAAGTATTTCAGCATTATTTTCGTATTGGTTAACACCGAAAATTACATTTATCAAAGAATTACTTAAACTTTATGAAAAAATGGAGCAAAATGTCTTACCATCCAAAAACAAATCGAAAGACTTTTAAGTATATGTAATTGTAAAAAGAATTGCACATTATAAAAATCTAAAATAAATAAAGTAGGATATTGAAGAGTAAACATACGATAATGGTATATGATTCAGGATTCAGTCATCAGCAAAGATTATGTAAAAAATTAGCCGATTCCCTGTACGTTAAGGAATCGGCTAATTTTCGTCCAAATTGTGTCTAAACGTACATTGATTAGAGTATTATGAAGAGAGGACTGTTCGTTCAATATAGGGACGAATATCCTCTCTTTTTATAGATGTTAGAAATATAAACAGTAGCTTACATATTTAGTCTAGTTCGTATATTATGTAGCTACAACGCCGTCTCAAGAAGTTGGAAGGTGGGAACAGGCAATTACGTGAGCAATTAAAGATTGCTTACGCAGATATTTATAAGGGTTCTGTTGCAAAGTTTCCGAAGACATAAAGAGATGGGGAATATTGCGGACCAGTTTTATGAAACTATTAATAATTCATGTAATGCGTTATACGTCGAAAAAACGAAGTTTGGTTGAAGACTTCGCTTTTGCTTGTATATGGCATGAACAGTTTCTATACCTTTGAGGCATGGCGAAGACTTTGAAAGCCTAAGGAACGGGAAAATCGACGTTTCACATGTCGATGATCTTGCTCGATGATATTATTGAGGTACTTTATTGTACGATGAAAGGTATTTTTGTAAAGACCTATCTCCTTTAATTTTTTGAATGCGGAAGCTAAAGAAGGAGCCTTATCTGTCGTCAGAACCGTTGGTTCTCCAAAAGTTCGAGCTAGTTTTTTCATAAAAGCATATGCTGCTTGTGTGTCTCGTTTTTGACGAAGTTGAATATCAAGTGTTTGTCCCTCTTTATCAATTGCTCGATATAAATAACACCATTTTCCTTTGACTTTTATATAGGTTTCATCTAGTTTCCAAGATAAGTGTACGTGCTTCTTTTTCTTCTTCCATATTTGATAGATCAAGTTACCATATTCATGAACCCAGCGCATGATGGTTGTAGGATGAACTGAAACACCACGTTCTTTTAAGATTTCAGATACATCACGATAGCTTAAAGAAAAACGGCAGTAGTAGCCGACAGCTACTAAAATAATATCTTTTTTGAATTGTTTTCCTTTAAAATATCTCATCTGTGATTCTCCTCGTTTTCTTTTCCGAAAGTGTAGCTTAGTTTAGAAAACTTTGCAACAGAACCAAAGGAAATATGTCAGATTACAGGAGTGAGTCAGGCCGCTCTATATCGTAGATTAAAAAATCTTGAATAAAGTTCTTTTTTAGATTTGTAATTAAATTCCAGAGTGTCCCATCATACCCTGAATCGTTTCCGTACCCCCATTACAAAGAAAAAGACTCCTCAATTCGAAGCCTTTTTTAGCTGCTATAAAAGTATGGGTATACTATTTGAAAAGTAATAATTTAGGATTCATGCACATATAGGATAATTTTTTTCGAATTTATAGTCGTTCTAAAAATTATATAGCTTTAATGACAAATTGAGATTGAGGTATATATAATAATTGAGCTGTTAAGGAAGTTGTTGTGTTAGCAAAAGGCAAAGATTCCTTATAAGGAAATTTATTATACACTATTTCATTAATCTCAAAAGTCTTATACAATTTTTTAAGGATTTTTTGAGAAATTTTATTTGTACAAGCAGCAATAAAATCAAAATCTCTTGTACTTATTTCTTGAATAGCATGTGAAATAAGAGTAGTGACTACCCCACTGCCCATCCAATCTGGATGACAAGCGCCCATATCTAGATAGACTAATCTTTCTTTATCTAAATTTGAAAACTCAATTGATTCCGTCTCTAAAGTATCTAAGAGTAGAAAAATGGGATCCATTTGTGGACACAGTTCACTCGCTTTATCTTTATCTATTAATGGTTGGGTTACTTTTCTTGTTAAAAGAACACCAACAATTTGAAAGTTTTCTATTGCTACAAATGACATAGATTGAGATACAGCTTGTTTTACCATTTCCTCGCACATTTTGTGAAAAGGAGCAAAAGGAATTTGTAAACTGCTTACAAGAGGTTCGTTATTCACAAAAGAATGTGCAATTAAATGTGCTGCATCTTTCACGTGGTGTGTATCTAGTAGCTCTATATTCATATATTTTTCCTCATTTCTTAATATAGATAGTGATTAAAAGGGATTGAAAATTTTATTTAATGTAGTTAAGTTTAAATATTAAAGCGCTAACAAATAAGGTTATTAAACATATGAATAAATCTGTTTAGTAGCAATCGATACATGTTTATGAAGAAATGCTACAATCTCATCTAAACATTCAACATTTGTATATGGCGAGATAGAAAAGAATTTTAATGTAGAAATTGGTTTTCTATCACAACTGTTTATTACATCTACTACACAAGAACGAGTTGTATCGCCAAAGAATATTTGATCACGATTTTTTCCTAGGTAATTAAATAGTTCTATATTTAACCGATTTGTATCCTCAATCTCTTCTTGTGTTGCGAGACCTGTACGCTCCTTTTCCCAATTTACCTGGCCATCTCCATTCATATAGAAACGAAATGTTGTAATTGGCCCATAAGTAAAATCATTTGTTATTGCTATTTGAGGAAGAGCCTTGCGCAATTTCTCCCTAAATAATAGATTTACACGAACATAATTTGCTAATAATTTTTGATATCCTTCAATTCCAAAGGCTAATAAATTTATATACATCGGAATAGAACTACCAGCTCGTGAACATTCTAAGGTATAGCCTGTATGATAACTGCCATATGATCTATTACCAAGATAAGGTGTGTCATTTTGTTCGATGTCCATAAGTTGTAAGTCAGTATGATTTTTCACGATTAAAATACTTGAAGTATAAGGTGTTTGTCCTAATTTATGAAAATCAAAACATACACTATCTGCAAGAGACATATATTGCATTTTCCCTTGAACGAGTTGTAAGGCATCTTTCACATTAGGTTCAAATGAAAGTGGATTTTCTTCAAAGTTATAATTATTAAAGAAACCATAGAATCCGCCCATTGCAGAATCTGCATGAATATAAATAGGTTTTAATTTATATTTTTTCTGTATTGATTCAGCACTATCTTTAATTTTTTCTATATCATCAATTGTAAATGTATCTGTTGACCCCATAGTAGCTAGAATATAAAGGGGGATACCTCCGTTTTCAATAACATTTATCATTTTATCCTCTAAATCTTCTATATCCATAGAATTTGTATAAGGGTCAGTTTTCACTTTAATTAGGTGATTTGTCCCAATGCCAGTTGCTTCAGCTGACTTTAATAAACTATAGTGTGCATTTTCAGAAGCAAAGCAATATACATTTTGTGGAACACCGTGTTCCTTTGCTAATGGAAATTGTTTAGCAATTGCTAAACGTAAGCTTGAAAATACACATCCTTGTCCACCCCATGTTGTATAACCACCGCTATTATGCGGATTATAACCGATCAGTTTTGAAAGCATGGATACAACTTTTACTTCTGCTTCAGCTGCCCCAGGGCCATATACATCCCAAACGCCATTACCATTTAAAAGCGCCATGGTTATTGTACCTAATAGTGATGGAATACTTGGTAGTGGTACAGCGTTAGACAAATAATATTTATTTGGATAAGGATGACCATTCATAAATTGGTTTAGTTCTTCCATAACCTCAGACATAGCAATTCCAGCCAGTGGTATATGACTTTGGTGAATTAAGTTATTGTAATATCCATCTGATTTTTCCTCACAGTTACCTAAAGATGCTCGGTCTTCATTTTTTAATCGGCTAAGATTTTCAACTATTTTCTGCATAGATTCTAAAAAAAGTTTTTGTTTTTTTTCATTTCCATCAGCGCTCGGAAATAGATTCAAAATATCTTGCATGTGGTCACTTCTCCTTGTGAAAATATGGATTTTTATTTTACCTAGTTAAATATACGAGTGAAATGATTTGTGTTTATCCTTTAGAATGTGTATGAATCAGGAGCTATTTAGAAAAAAATGTAATTCCATAGAAAATTATATGAATTCTGGAATTTAAAGTAAAGGGAAAATTTTTTGATTAATTTTAAAAAGTAATTGCGATATAATGAAGTTGCTAAAAATTTTTCTGAATTAATTATTTATTCTTCAGTATTACAAACTTCATTAAATTTAAATTGTGCCCTAGCAGATATTCAAATAACGTAATAGATATTTGAATATAATGAAAAACGCCTTATAATGTAGTTTAAGGTTCTGTTGCAAAGTTTCCGAAGACATAAAGAGATGGGGGATATTGTGGGCCAGTTTTATGAAACTATTAATAATTCATGTAATGCGTTATAGGGGTCACCATACATATCCATCAACTTAAGATTTTGAAATACCCCAAGAACGAAAATTTTGTGCATTATGCTTGTTTTTATTGTTTTGAGGTAACCCGTTCTATTGGTTCCGGTGCAAAAACTTCAAGATACATGCAAGTAATCTCTAAATCTTGGACATACTGATACTATTACTCTAAAAAAGGTGTGTGATCAGTATGAAAAAGGAAAATTTGTTCAAATGGAAGCACTATCAGCCTGATATTATCTTATTAGGGGTCACCATACATGCCCATCAAGCTAAGGTTGGGTATTCCATGAACTTCCGTTCTTGTTGCCTACATGCTTGATATTTTGTTTATTTGTTTTTAAAAATACGCATTCCAAATAAACCTTAATAAGGTGTATTTTTAAAGATTATGCAGTTTTCTTATTTAGATTGGATACAGTGCACTGATAAACAACGCCTAAAATATCAAAGACTGTCTTTTTCTCATATCGATGGGATTTCCGTCCGTTTTTCTGTAAGAGGTCAAACAGACGAAGAAAAATTTTTGATACTTCTTGGGTGTCTTGTTGTATAGCTTCATATACTAAGTACAGATGATCTTGAATCATATAAATTGCTTTATATTCACTTAATTCTTTTTGTTTTTTCTGTAGTAACAGCTGTCGCATTTTGAACATAGTGGAAGAACAAAGAAAAATAGCGATTAACTGTCCATACAGATGACATTCTAGACGCTCTCGCTTAATATTGTGACAATGATTGATACCAAAAAGAGATTTCCATGTTTTAAATACAATCTCTATTTGCCAACGTAGAGAGTAGATCTCGTGAACATGTTCCATCGGAACAATTTCCCATGGGATGTTGGTAATATAAACATTGATTTCTGTTAAACGTTTACTTTTTTCAGAGTATGTAACCCCTTTTTTCTTTTCAACATAAGTTTGCTGTTTCCTACGTTTATGAACTTGAGTTGATGTGAGTCTGTATATTACAACTCGTGAGGGTAATTTTTGTTGTCCAACATAGGCATTCAGAATTTCATAAGTATCTCCTGGTTTTATCTGATGCATGACATGTTCAAGATCAAGTAAAGCATATAAAGATTGCTTTTTTACTGTCCCATCCCGAAAGAATTCTGGCGATTCATTTTTCACATATACTCTATTATTTAATTTCAACCGAGAAACATAGAATACCCCTCGTTGATCCATCTGGTCTAAATCTTTTAGAGAAAAGTATCCTAAATCTCGAATACATAAATCTCCTGATCGTAAGGTATCCAAACATTCTGTACCAAAGGTTTTATCATTATTTTTACCTGGTTCCATTTGAAAATTGAGGAATTTCCCACTATGTAAATCATACTCTAGTTGAATCTTAATACCAGCTGTCTGTGCACATCCCCCTGAACCAGGATAAATAGAAGCTAAATGGTTGGGTACTTGAAAAATAGTAGCATCTAAAATACGTATACGTTGAAAATAAGAAATGTATTGGTTTGAGATTTGAGAAGAATCTTTTAGTTTACTTTTGATTAAAAGAGAAAATACACGCTGTAGAAATAAAACAGCACATCGGTTAAAACGTTGATTAAGTCCTTCTGGACTCATAAGTGTAGTTGTATTTGCATAAAGCTGACTACATAATCGAGTAAGGGGACTACTTGCTACATGTTGACTGATCCAAATACATAAAGCAGCCAAATCTCGTGCGCCATACTTACTTTTACGTTTTACAAAACCTGTCTCTTGGCCAAGTTGTTGAAGAATATGTGGAGATAGATATCGCTGTAGTTCTTCAGCGAACAAATAAAACTCATCTTGAATCGATAGATTCATACAAAAACGCCATCCTTTCTGTATATTTCTACAAAAAGAATAACGTTTTCTATGAATTATTGGTATAAATCCATCTTAGATTGATAGTAATGTATGGTGACTCCTTATAGATTATTTTTTCTTACAGCATATGTGATTACATTTGTTTTTAATAAAACAGACTTTTCATTTCGAATAATTTTATATTCGAGCGGTTTTACTAGGATACTCAATACTTCCCAACCATCATATATTTGTCTTAATTTATTCATCATTTCTTCTGTTGGAATGTTTATCTCCATTAGTGCATTCAATTTCTTATTGGTATCCATATCAATTTCTTCAACTTCAGAATTTACAATGATACAATTTATTCCGTTGCACTTCGTTCCGTCTGCCATTCGTTGAACAACTTTTCCAAATACCTCTTCTGATTGGACATGTTCTAAACTTGAAACTGCAACAATGAAGTCGAAGTTATTAGGCTTAATTTCATAGTTTCCTATATCAGCTTTTTCAGTTTGAATTACTTCTTTAACTTCATATTCCTCACTGTATTGATTTAATTTTTGCAAAGCAGAGTCTAATAAATCAACACACACAACTGTACCGCCATTTTCTTTTATAGCTTGAGCCAATGGGATACTATTTCTGCCCACTCCAGAACCTAAATCAAGCACACTAAGATCGTCTTTTCCTTCAAACAATGGAATTAGATCTATTACCGTTTTTACAGGTTTATGTAGCCACGAACCTTCTTCAAACAGTTTATAATTATCGTAACAATAGTCGTGATATTTTTTCTCCTCTTTTCTTATAAATTCAATTCTGTTCATTGTTTTTCCTCATTTCTCAAATTATGTATCCTATAAATTACTGTAACAGATTTAATATAACTTTTTGAACTATCTTATCTTGTTACTTGAAGAAAGAATGATGAATAATATATACATGTGAGGTTGACATAACCACTTATTATTGATAGTATCCAAAAAATCTCACTTCTTATCTGAAAAAAGATAAGAAGTGAGATTTTTTGTTTTAGGGGCAACTTGATTTCTTAGCTTGACGGGCATGTATGGTGACCCCTACTTTGGTATTTAGCTAGATAACATGATCGTGAAATGTGCTATAAGGCTCCACCTGTAGATTTGAAATAAAGATCAACCATTTCTAAAAAAGTTTAACCGCTTTGAAAAAAGATTAACTGTTTATAAAAAAGTTATACCGTTTCAATTCCTTTATATTTCGCTCTTTATGTGATATATTTATCACATAAAGAGCGAAATATATCACAAGGGAGATCTTATATGAAGAACAAATTAGCTTACTTAGGGTTTATTGGTTTTTTAGGGTTTTTGGCACCTTTCTCATTTTTTAGTGAAAATTCGTTTTCGCCTTACTACTATTTCCTTTTCTTTTTCTTCTTTTTATACGCAAAAGTTATACCAGATGAGCTTTTTATACTGCATGTTCGCATGGCCGCTACAAGGGCATTTTTTGTAACACTAGTATCCGGTAGTATACTACTCTTAAGTGTTTCTATTTTTGAAAATGTACATGTAATTCGTTTATTTGTTGCACTTTCAACTTTAATACCGTTAGGAACTTTTTTAATTAATTTAGAAATATTTGAACGTAGAGAAAAGAAAGGGATGCAGGATGACGCTGATTACTCGGATGAAAGAATATAGGGTAAAGTTAAATATGTCCCAAGAAGATTTAGCTAATAAGGTTGGAGTTAGAAGAGAAACAATTGGTAATCTCGAAAACGGAAAATATAACCCTTCATTAAAACTGGCTTACGATATTGCAAAAGTTTTAAAAGTACCCATTGAAGTGTTATTTTGGTTTGAAGACTAGTTTAATTCTATTACAAGGAAGTAAACTTTTGTAATAGATATGTCCCTGAGTTTTGATCCATCTTTTTTATAAAAACTAAATCAGTTCTTATAGCTAAAGAAACCATTTTGACCAATCTTTGTTCAAAAAAGGTTTCTTTTTATGTATTGCTAAATTGTGCTTCCATCAACATTTATAATTAAACTTTTTTTCAAAGCTACACCACCATACATGCCCATCAACTTAAGAAAACAAATCCACCCCAAAACGAAAAAAGTGAACTTAATTATCATGAATAAATGTGGCGTGAAAAATGTTGTTATGGGCATATTTCGAAATCTTAGAGAGAATAAAAAAGATATTGTTATATTCTTAAATCTGTAATATAATGAATTTATAGAATTCTTAATATTCAGAAATTAATAGAGGAGGAAATAATATGGCAATCGCAATGGCAGTTTTATCATTCTTAGGTGGAGTAATTCCATTAGTAGCAACACTTCTAAAAGCATTCATGTAATAGAATTCTCTGCACTTATTTATAAAAATTATCATGCAAATGATCTGTATATCAAAAGTGAATTGATGTGCAGATCATTTGTGTGAGCAAACTTTAAACAAGAAAAAGAATCCCAGAAATCATAAGGGATTCTTTTTTTTATGTAATTACGGCATTAATATGTTTGCTACCGAAAAGTGGTTTTGTGTAAACCTTACATGTATGGAATATACATCCAATTTTTATAGCAAATCGTTTCTTCCGAATGGTACAATCAAGGAAGAGGAGGGGTATTATGAAGAAACATCGTTTTAGAAATCTATTTTTCTGCTTTACAGCTCTTTTAGTGTTATCTGCTTGTCAAAAGTACAACGGTAAGTTAGAACAATGGGGTAGCACTGTTGACACTGTCGATACAGCTAAACTAAAAAGAAATAACATTCCGTATGAAATAAAAGATGGTAAAGTATATATTCCCGAAGATGCCTTTAGCGATGCTACGCTGTGTTGTACATAAGCAGTGATGTAAGCCCCTTTCTAAAGGGGCGGGGTTTGTTTTGCATGGGGTAAGCACCACATGTAAAACAACCTAACAGAGCAGGTTAACCCCAAAACGAAAAAAATGAACTTTGTTGCTATAAAAGGCACAAAATTTTCGTTTTGGGGGTACTTCAAAATCTTAGCTTGATGGTGAGGCCTAATAGGTCGTTACGTAAACTTCGTATGAATACTTTATTCATACGAAGAATATATGAATTCTCCCCTTTGAGAAGGTTTATTACAGGATAAAAGGGAATATTATCCACAAAAGGAAAGGGGTAAATTCATGAAAAAAAATATATTATTGCTGGCCTTATCATTATCCCTATATCAATCCGCTTGTTCGACTGAGACAAACACTGATAATACATCTACTACTGATCAACCAAAAGGAAAAACCGCCTCAATACAACAAGAGAAAAATCGTAAGCCTATTTTCTTTCAAGGAAAGGAGATAAAGAAGATTGAGCTTATATCGACTAAAGTAAAAAACAAAAAGGCAGTTATAAACCTAGAGTTTGATCAAATTATTAAAGCCATGGAACATACAGGAATATATAAGGATCGAGAAAGAGTTATTTCTCTTTTTCTGGATGACGAGGCGAAGAACGCGATAGATTACAAGATGATTATAAATTACCAAGACAATTCTAAAGAAATATATTTAATATGGTTAGAGAAAAATCCAACCGTTATAATTGCTCGACAAGACAATGAAGAACAAAAACATCTTGAACATTACATAATAAAAGGTGAGGACGCAAATCAAATATTAAATTTGTTTAAAAATGATAATGCAACATAACTTCCAATAATGAGACGTTATGTCTACCTGACATGAATAGGGTATGCAGGATTCTTTGTTCAACTAACGGTGCGGTTTTGTTGAACAAGGTATAAAATTATTGGGAGAAAAAATAAGTACCAAAGGGATTTAATTATCCAAAGGGGGAGCACATATGACTATAAACTCAGAATGTTTAGGTTGTAGATTATCTAACCAAATTGAACCAGTAAATATTGTATTTGAAAATGAGTATGTTTGTTGTTTCCTGGACATTGAACCTTTTAACGAGGGACATACCTTAATTCTTCCTAAAAAACATTATTTAGATGTTGAAGAATTAGATATTGAAACTGCAAATGCTATTATGATAGCGTCTATGACCATTTCAAAAGCACTAAAAAAATTATTTAATCCTGATGGGATCACGATTTGTCAAAATGGTGGGAAATTCAATGATTTGACGCATTATCATATGCACGTCATTCCGAGGTTTGAAGGAGAACCTTTTTACTGTGAGGAACAAAAAAATAATATCAGAGAAAAAGCTAAGTTTTTAGAAACAAAAACTAATTTGAAAAATTTGATTGAAGAGTTATCTTGAACGAAAGAGTGCGATACTTGAACAAGGGTATCACATTTACTTCCGCTTTCGAATTTTATGTAAATAAGCTGTCCATATGGACAGCTTATTGTATTTTTTTGCTTAGTTTGGGTTTTTTCCGAAATGCTGGCGATACCCCATTAATTAGATATAGTATGTGAAATTTTAAAAGAAGACACTCAATTCGGGTGTCTTTTCTTTTTGTAGATATTATTATTGAAGATTTACTCGAACTTCTTCTTCTGATAAGGAAATTGGTTTGAAGATTAATTGAAGCTTAGGATCTCCTTGTTTTGATTCGAAAGCAATAGTTCCAGTTATTTTCCCATTTTGTGCAAGTTTTCCAAAATTCAATTGAGTATCTTGGTTAATCATAGTTAACGTTGGATCTACAATATTTCCTTCACTGTTTTGTAAACTGAAATCGTGAGCATTATAATGTATTTCTTCTTTGCCGCCGTTTTCTATAGTTACATTAGCGATTAAAAATTCATGACCCTCTTTAGGTTTATCGAATTCTCCACCTGGAGACTTTTCAACATTTGTAACAGTTAATTTGTGATTTCCAAGTTTAATTGTTTCGCCAACTTTAAATTTTTTTTTCTCTTCTTTCTTTTCAGTTGTTTGTTCTGTTTTTGTATCATTTGATACTTTCTTGGCAGTTTCTTCTGTATCACTACATCCCGCTAGACTTATAGCAAGCGCTCCAGTTATAACGAGTGTACCCATCTTCTTATACATTTCGTTTCCTCCAATTATGTAAAATGTATGATTCCTGAACTATCATAACAAATATGGTTACAACTTTTTTGTCAGATTATGTCGAACATAAATAAAAAAAGAGAGCATAAGCTCTCAGATGGAAAATGTTTCTTCTACAAGGGGTCACCATACATGCCCATCAACTTAAGAATTCAGAACTATCCCAAAACGAAAAAATGAGCTTTTTTGTTATAAGTTAGCACAAAATTTCGTTCTGGGGGTACTATAAATTTTTAGCTTGATAGCAATGTGGCGGGACCCCTTTCTATACTATTTTGTTCGAATCGAATGGTAGTAGGTCGCCATTAATGTCATTAACATTGGAATGGTAATGACAAGGGAAAATAAGAAAACTATCGAAAATATTGTACTTAATACCCCTGAACTTACCGAATGAACTAAATAACTTACAATCAGCATGGTCATACTAATTAAAACTGTTGACATAACTGGTTGTCTAAGTGTTTTTATTTTCTCCTGTTTTGTTTCTTTATCTGTATAAATTGGTCTTGTACCAGGTTTGGCCTTAAATAGGTGCACACCATAATAACTTGAACAAACATATTCCCAACCTGCCAATTCAAACATTTCAATATATTCTTCCAATTCATTTTCTGCTAATGGTCTTATATCAAGACTAAAAATAGTATCTTCAGCAACGCCCTTTTCTAATTCATATCCCATTCGTTTAAAACGTTTCACAATCCATCCTTTTGCAGCATACTTTCTTAGCTTTTTTAAATCTATTTCTTCTGAAAAAGCAATCCCATTTGACATGATGTATTTTGTTTTCCCCATTTTAGTTCTCCCCTTTTAATCCATTTTCAGCAAAATCAAGCATCGTTTTACGTCTCAAAATATCTTGTTCCAACACTTCTCTACCTTTATCTGTCAAAACATATACTTTTCTACGTGAGTCTGAATCATCAAATAATTCAATGTAAGATTCGGTTATTAACTTTTTAATAATTGTGTATAGTGATGCAGGCCCAATTACTACTTTCCCCTTTGTTAATTCTTCAATCAAGCTCATCACCGCATAGCCATGCCTTGGTTTGGTGAATCCTGCCATAATATAAAATACAGAATCAGTTAACTGCTCTAATGATTTCATTTTATTCCTACTCTCCTATATCACTTTATGATATATCTAAAAATAATATATCATAAAGTGATATATTAAACAATAAAAAAGATGGAGTTAATATTGAGGGCACTGAAAAACTTCCGTTTTTCATCTCATAAAACACATGTAAAACAAGAAAGGCGACTTTTCTTTCTATATTTTTGTTACTTTTTTTCTTTTAATAGGGTCATAATTCGTTTTAAGTTAACAGCGAATATGGCCATTGCTCCTTGCATTTGCATGCCAATCAGACCCGAGGAAGATGCCACATCATACCCGGGTCTGTGCTTCAGTTCACTATTTTCCGCTTCAATTTTATAACGCTCTTTCCCCTTTTCTTTGAAGTATGTACTTTCCTGAAATGCCTGTTGTTCCTTATGTTCTGTCGATTTTATGGTGACAGAATACGTCTTACTTTTCGCGCCCTCTTTATAACACCCATCTTTAAATGGACATACTTTACATTTGTTGATATCAAAATAGTAAGTGTGGCTTTGATTCTTGTTTGTTCCCTTTTTACCAGTACGTGCTTTACGGATAGCCATATGTCCAGCTTTACAAACGTACATACCCGCATCTTTATTAAACTCAAATTCATCTTCTTTTTTACGTGGTCCTTGTGTCACAATTGTGTTTAATTTAGCGACTAATTGTAATTCATGTTGATTGGCATATTGAATATTATTTTTCTCTGAATAAGCAGTATCTCCAATGACCGTATCAATTTCCATTCCTGTTTCACGACTTTTTTCAACCAATGTTTGAAGGTATTTTCCATCGCTTTTTTCACCTGTTGTAATCACCGCCGCTGTAATGATACGTTCTTCGTTCATCGCAATATGTGTTTTATATCCAAAGAAAGAGAAGTCGGCTGTTTTATGTCCAATTCGTGCATCAGGATCTTGTGAAAATTGAAGGTGTTCTTGGTGGTCTTCTACAATTTCTTTCAAATAGTTGAGTTTTTCTTTCACATTTGGATATTTACGAATCATTTCTTCTTTTTCTACCGCTTCAATGACTTTTTGACAATATTCGAGTTCGTCACCTAAGTCATTCGTCGTTGTTTTAGGTGGGAATTTTTCTTTCATTCCTTCATCGATTTGATAAACCGCTTTGCGGAGTAGTTTTGATTTCTCCATTAAAAATTCTTTCGGCGATTTTTGATTGAAGCGTGCTTTTGTATGCGTAGCGTCAACAATAATTGATTTACTTGTAATCAAGTCCTTTTCCTGTGCAATTTCCACTGTTTTTTGGATGAGCATGTCAAGTAACCCTACATCTTTTAAACGAAGCTTACGAAACTTCGTTAACGAACTAGGGTCGATCACCATATCTTCTGGTGCCATATCTAAGAAATATTTAAAAGACATGTCATATTTTGAGCGTTCGACAACATCTACATCGGATAAATCAAAAATGGATTTTAACAATAAATATTTGAACATACGAACGGGCGGCACTGCATTGCGACCGTTATCGAGACAATATTTATCCTTCAATTCTTCTAAAACAAAAGAAAAATCAACCATTTCATTAAATTGACGAAGCATATTATCTTTTGGCACGACGATATCGTAAATCGCCATGAATGGACTAAGGTTAAGAGATTGTTGTTTTGAAATCATCCGGAACACCACCTAGAATTAGTACAACCATTATACATGAAAAAAGTGAAAGCTTCCTCGATGAAATCGAGGAAGCTTTCACTTTTTAAACTATGAGGACTTTTTCAGTGCCCTCATATTAGGGGATCTTTTTTTCAAAAGGCTAGTTTTTTGGTAACAAACTTTGCGCTTAACGTACAGTGTATCAGTTAAAATGTGTCCAATTTGTGTTTAAACGTACAAGTTTCTTTTTTGGATATGGTGAGGCCTACTATGTAAATCAGACTCTAGCTGAATATTAATAAAAGTTCATAAAAAACGCCATCTTTTCTGTATACCGAATATTAGCCTCTTATGGATTTGAACCTCTCCTCATTTATCCCCTAAACAATAGTGTTTTTATATTAACTTCGAAATGTTTATATTAGAAAATTAGTTTATAAAAGTTGATAAAAAGACACCTTCAATATTTGAAGGTGCTTTTTAATTCACTGCAATAATACAATAAAATGCAATAAGTTACTATTATTTTAATACCTTTCTAAATTTACGACCAAAAGAAAGAACAATACCTGCAAGAACCATCAATACACCCATTGCTGCACTGTTATTTGTACTTGCACCCGTTTTTGGAAGCTTTTTATATGTAACTTCTTTTTTATCAGAAGTACTATTATTTAAGATAGTACTGTTACCAGTATCAGAAGCAGTGCTGTTGTTAGTGTTGTTATTGTCATTATCAGGGCCATTACCGTTGTTAGTGTCTTTATCTTTCACAACCACTTTTTGTATTGTAGTTACCTCATTACCTGCGGAATCTTTGACACTATATATTACTTCATAAGTACCGGCTTTAGATGTATCTACTTTACCATCAACTGTTACTTTAGAAGTAAGGTCACCGTCTTCTTTATCAGTAGCTGATACTCCTGCCATTGGGTCGAATGAATCTCCTACATTAATTGTTGCTCCAACAGGCACTGTTAATTTAGGTTCCATACCTGGAGTTTCTCCATTTCCCTCTACAATTACAGTCTGTGTAGCCGTTGCATTAACCCCTTGGGAATCGACAACCGAATACTCCACAATGTATTTACCTGGTTTAGAAGTATCTACATTGCCTTTATGTTTTACTCTATTTGTTAAATCACCATCTTCTTTATCAACAGCTTTTACACCTCTCATCGGGTCGAACGTATCACCTACATGTAGTGTAGTTGTAAACGGTACAGTTAACTCCAGCGCTTGGTTTTCCGCAGTTTTTTTCACTGTTACCTTAATTTTTGCTGCATCAAAAGCTTTTTGGACTGCTTGAGCTTCAGTTGATTTCGCACCATATTTATTTGCTGCAACTCGAAGGCATGCCGATCTCAATTCGGAGAAACCAGAAGTCATGTTTAATTCATCAGTGTTTGCATAATAGAAAATATCAAACATTTTATCCTCGCCAATACCTTTTACAGTTACACCGTTATGAGTGCCACCTTTTGCAATTAAATACGCAACTTTATTAATAATACTTGAGTTGAAATGAACACCTCCATTATCCCATCCATTAAAATCGTTAAATTCACTATAATCATCTGGATACGGTACTCCAGTTGAAGAAGGAACTGAAGATGGATTTGCCATATCACGGAAAACTGATCCAGTTTGTTCTCCCATTGTCCAGTTGAATTTCCCATTGTTTATATATTTCTCAATAGCTGTTCCCATAATATCAGATAACGCCTCGTTAATCGCACCAGATTCTCCGGAATATTCAAGGTTGGATTCGCTAGATGTAACCGCATGTGTAAATTCATGTCCTGCTACGTCAAATGCCTTTACAATAGGATCTCCATATACAAGCATGCTACTATTATTAATATTAGCACTGAATGCATTCTCCCAATTTTTCGGATCATTTGTATCTTCAGAATCCCACCCATGTACAACTGAAGCTACTTTTTGTCCCTTATTATCAAAACTATTACGTTCGTATTTATTTTTATAAAAATCATATACCTTTGTTGCTAAGAAATGAGCACTTACCGCTTTTGGATCATTAAATGTTGTTGAAGTGCTAGTTGCTAGTATACCAGGGTAATATCTTTCCTCTTTATTAATATCTCTGTATTTCACATCATACGTTTCAATTCCTTGCCCTCTAGTGTAATCAGCAAGTGCATATTTCCCATTACTTTGTTTAGAAATACCAAATGTACGAGATATACCTAAATCATCTTTTCCTGTTCCAGTTAATGATGTAAGATTGCTTTTTCTACTTTCCTTTAAGGCTCCAACAAGCTTTTTACTTGCTTTTAAATCTGATTCTTGTACCATATTTTTTAACATTTCGCCATTATTAGCATTCACTAGATAAGTCCCAGATACATATTTTGGTGTTGCAGCAGCAAATGTAACCTGGTATGCATTGCTGGCTTGTCCATTATTTTCATCAACAAAAATAACTTCCTTTACTTCTGGCTCAGAAACAAAATTGATATCATTCCCGTACTTCGTATAAATATATTGTTTCGCTTCTTCTTGTGATAGATTAATAGGCTTCGTTAAATCTTCTTGTTTTAAATTTTGCGCACTATCCCCTGAAACACTTTTAATAACACCCTTTTTATCTACGTGTGCAGTCAATTGATATCCATATACTTCTTTTTCTTCGTATGTTTGTTGCATGCGCACAAGTGTAGTCCCATCATAAGAACCACGCTTTTGAAGAACCTTATAATCTACTCCCGTTTCTCCATTAACTTGTTTTGGGGACAAAGCTTGCTCGGTCTTTTCCTTAAGAGCATCTTTTACTACATTCTCTGGTGCCTTTTGTGATGGTTGTGTAAGTTCACCTGTACGGAACGAATCCTCCTGAATTTGAACTTGTAGTTGATCCGTTTCCTCTGCATGACCTACTCCATATGGTGTTACAGCTGTTAAAGCTAATCCTGTTGTTAATGCAACTGTAGCTCTTCTTTTTTTATTTTTCATGATATTTACCTCGTATAATTCCCAAAAATATTAAGCTTTTAAAAAGTAGTATACTGTCTGTTCCTGTCGAAAAAAAGAGAAAATGAAAAAAATCATGTAACATTATGCAAAACTGCATAATTTAATGTCGATAATCAGCTATTTAAATTCAGTTATTCTAGAAAAAATTACTGTTTATAATGAATTTTTCTTTTATAGATTATATTAGAGGTTCTGGTGCAAAAATGTTAGTTAGAAACATAGAGTGGCAATTTCCTCTTCATTTCTATCTTATGAAGCTAAGCCAAACAATTTATGAATAAATTGTTTCTGGCTTTGGACAGACTTGTCCGGTAAACCAAGTTGCCCTTTTTTCATTATATGCATGGCTTCAACACCACTCAATATAGAGATAGCTGTTTTAAATGACTTGAACCCTAACATAGAACAAACTCGTCTTTTAATAAATAGGTGGTCTTGTTCTACTATATTATTGAGATATTTCACTTGTCTTAGTTGTATACCTTCAGGCATATGTTTCTCTTCTTTCAACTCTTGAATCGCTACGGGATAGGCAGGGTTCTTATCCACTGCTATCACGCGAGGTTTAGAAACATACGAAAAAGCCAAGGATTTCTTGAAAAAGCGCTTGGCTGCTTGTTTATCCCTTGATTTACTTAAATAAAAATCAATTGTATTTCCCTCTGAATCAACTGCACGATATAAGTACATCCATTGACCTTTTACTTTAATATAGGTTTCATCGACTCTCCACGAATCATTTGTTGATTTAAGATGATGTCGTACTTTCTCTTCTAATTGAGATCCATATTGATGAACCCAGCGCATAATCGTTGTGTGGGCAATTGTATGGAAACTATCAAAAAAACAATAACCAATAAATAAAGGTGAGAGTAATGTTTAGAACGTGGGAAGTACCCTAATAGCTTATTAGGGGTACAGCCGAGATACGTGTAAAAACAGGCCATGGACTTACTTTTATTTCCAATTATATTTAAAATTGTCTTATTAAAAAAATGTTTTAAACTAGGGGTAGCGTCACATCGCCATCAAGCTAATATTTTAGATTACCCCTAAACCAAAATTTTTCTTTTTTTTAATTGATTGATAGTAAACAAGAAAGGTTGGCAATTTGCCAACCTTTCTTGTTTGTAGAGTTTTAATTTTCGGTTATCAAACCAATAATAACCAAAATAATATCCTGTTTGAATTGTTTTCCTTTAAAATATCCTACGTAGTATTCTCCTCATGACTTTTTTTCTAAAGTTTAACAAAATTTGAGAATCTTTGAAACGTTGAAATAGTCGGAATCTTTAGACTAATAAAGGGGTTATATGATAATATATTCATGTGCATTACTTTCCCATATTTACAATAAACTTACACATAATTAAAAATATTGAGGTGATTCATTAGTGGTTAATAATACGTGTGAAACTAGAAAGTATTATTCAATATATAAAAAACGTTTTTATAATTCCGTTTTTTCAATCCCTTTAGTTGCTTTAGCTTTATTTATATTATCTTCTGTACAACTAGAATTAACTACTTTTTTGCTTATTACTTTTGTTTCTGTTGTTATATTGCTCTTTCAATTAATATATTTTTATAGAAAATGGAAGGTTCTGTTGCAAAGTTAAAAAAAGCATACGTAGGTTTATAAATTAAAGTTAAATTTTAGTCAGTTGCTAATAACAAATCTAATTCATTGTACGCCGAAACGACGGAGTCTGCTTAAAGACTTCGTCTTTGTTTATAGAGGGGTAGCGTCACATCGCTATCAAGCTAATAAAACAAAATCCCCCCTAAAATAAAAAAATACGCTATTCTTTCTGTAGAATCATAAGAAAGGATGGCGTTTTTTATGTCTATTTCTGTATCCGATGAATTACAGCTATTCGCTCAAGAGATTCAAAGCTTGTTATCTCCAAATACTTTACGGGACCTTGCTAAAGACGTTGGTTTTGTGCAACGAACCAGTAAGTACCAAGCAAAAGATTTAGTTGCTTTATGTGTATGGATGAGCCAAAATGTCGCTACGACTTCTTTAACTCAGTTATCTAGCTGTTTAGAAGCATCAACAGAAGTGCTCATCAGTCCTGAGGGATTGAATCAACGGTTTAATAAAACGGCCGTCCAATTTTTGCAACACATATTAGCTGAACTACTAAACCAAAAATTGGCCTCATCTATACCGATTTCTTCTCCATATACTTCTGTTTTTAAGCGTATTCGTATTTTAGATTCAACTGCATTTCAGCTCCCAGATTCCTTTTCATTCGTTTATCCAGGTGCAGGAGGCTGCAGCCATACAGCGGGGGTGAAAATTCAGCTTGAATATGATTTATTAAGTGGACGGTTCCTGCATATTCATACCGGTCCAGGTAAACAACATGATCGAACCTACGGTTCTCTGTGTGTCCCAACTGTGACAGCGAATGATTTATGTATCCGAGATTTAGGATATTTTCATCTGAAAGATCTTCAACATATACAGGATAAAAAGGCTTACTATATCTCTCGTATCAAGTCGAATACACGTATTTATCAAAAAAATCCCAATCCTGATTATTTTAAAGATGGAAGAATCAAGAAAGGTACAGAGTATATACAAATAGATATGGAGGATTTAATGAACTCTCTTCTGCCAGGACAAACATGTGAAATATCCAACGCTTATGTAGGAATGAAGGATAAGGTACAAACTCGTGTGATTGTTCATCGACTAACAAAAGAACAACAAGAAAAACGACTACAAGATCAAACCGTAAGAGAAAAAAAGAAAGGAATGAAGTATTCTCCTCGTAGTAAACGACTCAGTGGTATCAATGTATATATGACAAACACTTCTACAGATGTTGTACCAATGGAACAAGTACATGATTGGTATTCTTTACGTTGGCAAATCGAAATTTTATTTAAAACGTGGAAATCATTCTTTTGCATTCATCATTGTAAAAAGATAAAACAAGAACGATTAGAATGCCATTTGTATGGGCAACTGATTGCCATTCTACTCTGTTCTTCTATTATGTTTCAAATGCGGAAGTTACTTCTTATGAAGAAGAAACAAGAATTGAGTGAATATAAAGCTATTTATATGATTAAAGACTATTTTTTTCTTCTATTCCAAGCTATACAGAAAGACACCCAAGAGCTATCAAAGATTCTAATTCGCCTGTTCAACCTCCTACAGCAAAATGGGCGAAAATCTCATCGATATGAGAAGAAAACAGTCTTTGATATATTAGGTGTCGTTTACAATTGTACCACGTCTGATAATCAAGCGGCTTAATTCAAAAAAATGAAACCCGATAGGGTTTATTTCGTATGCAAATCTTTAAATTCTCTACACATAATCTTTATAAAAAAGAAACAACCTCTATAATAATTAACGTTGTATGAGCTTAGCTTGATAGCGATGGGGTAGCGTCACACATCCATCAACTTAAGGATTTAGACTATTCTTGAAGTTAAAAGCACGTTACTATTCTCTTATGTTAATGAGAAAGGGTGACGTGCTTTTTATGAATATGCATCAAAAACAAGAGTTGTCTTTATTTGCCGAAGAGTTATATCGCTATATGTCTCCTGCTACACTTAATCAATTAGCTATAGAAGCAGGCGGAATGAAACGAAAACGTAAGTGCCATGGGCACCATTTTTTATCTTTGTGTGTATGGTTAAATCAACAAATCGCTACTACCTCTCTTACTCAACTTTGTAGTCAATTAGAAACTTCAACAGGAATTTTATTAAGTCCTGAGGGACTTAATCGGCGATTTAACTCGGCTTCTGTAGCCTTCTTTCGAACTGTATTTACTACACTTCTACAAGCTAAAATTGGGGGATTATCTAAGATTTCTCATGCTCTTTCTACTTACTTTGAGCGTATTCTTATCCTTGATTCTACAACATTTCAAGTGCCGGATCGATTTGCATCTACTTATCCTGGTGCCGGAGGATGTAGTCATAAAGCTGGTGTAAAAATTCAACTGGAGTATGACTTGTTGAGTGGAGAATTTTCTGATGTGAAAATTGAACCAGGAAAACGAAGTGATCAAGCGTATGGTGCGACTCGAACAGGTATGGCACAAAAGAATGAACTATATATTCGTGACTTAGGATATTTTCGTTTACAAGACTTTAAGTCTATTCAAGATAAGCAAGGATATTATTTATCACGTCTTAAGTTACCAACTAAGATATATAGAAAGGAATTCGAAACAGTCATATTTAAAACAAAACCCGCTCAACTGAGGCCGGTATATATACAAATTCATTTGGAAGACATTATGAACCAATTACAACCTGGCCAAGTGTATGAATTACATGATGTATATGTAGGGAGCAAAGACAAACTACCTACTCGCATTGTGGTTTATAAATGTACGGAGGAGCAAAAACAAAAACGCCTACGTGATCGAGCTATTCGTGAAAAGAAAAAAGGAATTACATATACAGAGCGTACGAAACTTTTACAAGGAATTACGGTATATATGACAAACATTCCTACGGAATGGGTACCAAAAGAGAAAATCTATGATTTATATTCACTACGTTGGCAAATTGAACTGTTATTTAAAATATGGAAATCCTGGTTTCAAATTCATCGTTGTAAATCTATTAAACAAGAGCGATTAGAATGTCATCTTTATGGACAACTCATTAGTATCCTATTATGTTCTTCTACAATGTTTAAGATGAGAGAACTCCTATTACGTAAGAAACAGAAAGAGCTAAGTGAATATAAAGCGATGTACATAATTAAAGATTATTTTTCACTTTTTCACCAAGCATTACACAAAAACACCCAAGAGCTATCAAAGGTTCTCCTTCGTCTGTTTAACCTCCTACAGCGCAACGGACGAAAATCTCATCGATACGAGAAAAAGACAGTCTTTGACATTTTGGGTGTTGTGTATGAGTATACCACTTCTACTCATCAGGTAGCATAGTAAAAAAATTCAAACCCGTCAGGGTTTATTTGATATGCCTACTTTTATAACATCTATAAACGATAATAAAATATTACGTGAAAAGACCCCATTTTGTATAAAAATATACCTTAAGTTGATGGATGTGTGGCGAGACCCCACATCGCTATCAAGCTAATATTAGGAAAGCTCAGTTTCAGAAGAAACTTTTTCTTTTTCTAAAAAACCAGTGTAGATCATTGGAGATTCTGCATATCAAATGAAAACGTATCAACTTATTATTTTTGGATTTGAGTCAATATTTTGGACACAAGAAAGTTAAATCTAAGCTACCTTTTTAGCTAGATCTTCTATTGCTTGAGGAGTTTTATAACCAATGCTACTATGAATTCGCTTGCGGTTATAAAACCCTTCAATATATTGAAATAGTGCTAGATTTACCTGTTCAAATGTGACGTATTGTGTACGATATACTTCTTCTTTCTTTAAAATGGCATGAAACGACTCGATACAAGCGTTGTCATACGGACGGCCTTTCTTACTGAAAGAGGGCTTTATGTTGTAATTCGCGAGTAAGGTTTGAAATCCTTGCCAAGAGCTTGGCACATCCTATGAACAGAGTGTGTTTCTTTTTGACAATCGATAAATTGATGTAATTCTGTATCTTTTATTTTTTCGCGAATATGGCCATAGCCTTTTTAAAATCTCATTTTCCTCTTTCAGACGAAGCATTTCTTTCTGCATTTGTTTCATATCTTCTAGCGTCATTTCTTCCTCATCAATCGTTGTGATAGGAGAGTATTTCTTAATCCATTTATAAACCGTTACTTCTGATACACCATACTCGCTGCTTAGTTCTTTCACAGATCGTTCTGAATGATATAATTCAACAACCATCTTTTTAAATTCTTCATTAAATTTCTTATTTGCCATACGGACACTTCCTCCTTGAAATCCATTGTAAGGACTTAACTAAGTTGTGTCCATGTGACTATACTAACTCCAATTTTTAGATAAGATGATTAGTACTTCGATAAAAGAAGATTTGAAAAAGTATAAATTAAAATCAAGAGGTGGAATTTATTATAAGAAAATAAGACAATATTTTATATATATGCATATTGGTGTGACTGGTATGGAAAATGATATTGTTAGAATTAGAGGGTATATGAAGCCCTATATAATAGATGACATTTTTTGGGGAGTTTTTGATATGAAATCTAATAGTAATGACCCTATCGGATTACGAGCAAACGGTGCATATAAAGTTGACGGATTTGAAGATTTCTACAATGATGTAAAATATGGTGACGTAGAAAGTCTAAGAGATGTTTCTAAAGAATTAATAGGTAAATGCTATGAAGATTTGGAGGAAACTGTGAATCATTTCAAAAAATTTGACGAATTTCTTCATTTTTCAAAATCTTCGGGTAAAAATCAACTTTATGATTATAATCTTTTTGATATGTTATTATTAATAAACGCAAGAAAATATAAAGAAGCTAAAAGTATTGCAACAAATCTAATAAAAAAACACGAATATGGCAGATTTAGTAATGAAGGGAAAAATATATATGAGTACATTGTAGATTATTGCAATAAACATATATAGGATAGGAGAAAAGATGGCAATTACAGATTTGGAACAGATAGATGCAATCGGAGTAGAAGATAAAAAGCTAAAGTTGATAATAATAGACTATCTAGACTGGGAATATGAAGACATGCATCTAGACGTACTACAAGAAAAAATTAATAACTACTTAATATATCTCGAAGATAAGCAGTATATTAAAGATTATGGAGACAACTTTGAGAAAAAAATAATTGATATACATTTTCAACATGGTATTTCGGGAAATGGCTTGAAATTTCTGAACGTAGTTTCCAGCCAACTAAACGATTCTGACATATTCATCAATATTCACTTACCAGAATAATAATTCTTTCTTTCATATAGTTCTGTTTACGCTTATTTTGCATAAGTCATACAAGACCTCCTTTCTATTTATACCCGGATAAAAATCAAGATTAATTACAAATGTGTATCATCAATACAAGGATGTATATTTTGGCAATTAAATCTAAGAAATTTCGAACATTAATTAACATTTTTTTAGTTTTTCTAAACAAATAAAAAAGGATAAACGGTTAATAACCATTTATCCTTGAAAACAACTGTATAGTTCATCCTACCTATTTTTGTATGGCAACATATGAATCTATTATTTCTCCTATTTTATACAAATATATATCCATTGCTAAATTTTGATTCCGTCCATGCTCCATCTCACGTTCAATCTATTTCAACGAAACGATAGAATTCCCATAATTATGTAATCATTTGAAAAATTAAATCGGAAGCCGTGTCTGAAAGGCCATAGCTGATCGTTCTCCCCAGCCTACTTGTTTCTTCATCATGACAATCTGCTTTTTCGATAAAGTAAAACTTCCATCAGTGAGAGATTTCCCTCGTCCCTCACTGGTGGAAAGCTCTCACCAATCAAGCACATGCCAGCAGTTATCCCCCACCTCTCTTCTTCGCTTTTCTCTGCATCTTGAGGTGAAGAATAACTGCCCGTAAATCGCGGAATAAAATTAAGCAAACACTCGCTTGATCTCTTTTGCAATTTCATTCATTAAATCTTCTGCTTGCGGATACAAACCAATT
Source organism: Bacillus sp. FSL K6-0042 (assembly GCF_038006685.1). Taxonomy (NCBI): domain Bacteria; kingdom Bacillati; phylum Bacillota; class Bacilli; order Caryophanales; family Bacillaceae; genus Bacillus; species Bacillus sp. FSL K6-0042. Next base: position 10,950 of record NZ_JBBOVS010000001.1, on the reverse strand, counting down.
TTATCCATAAAAGCATGGTCTGTACCATTGTACTGAATCAGCTTCGTAGGAACCCCGCTGCGTGCTAGTTTTGCCGCGTAAGCTTCACACTCTACTTTTAAATAATCAAATTCGGCAGTTGCAATCAGCGTCTCCGGCATACCGCTTAACTGATCCGACAGCAGTGGAGAAACATGGGGATCTGTGATTTTCCCATTATTTTGCAAATAAATTTGGAAAAGTACCCTACTGCTTTCACCCAACGCTGTAACCAGTGGAGTGATTATCTCTGCATGGTTACGAATCTCATACTGATCAAGGCTCCAGTTGAAATCCTCGGTTTGGACGCCGGCCATATTCACTGATGGATAAATAAGCGCCTGAAATTTAATCATCTCCGTCCCCTTCTCACGATCCATTAACGCACACACTGTAGATAAATTACCACCCGCACTGTCTCCAGAAATGGCAATTTGCTGTGGATTCACACGAATTTCTTCAGCGTGCTCATACACCCATGTTACGGATTCGAAACAATCTGTCAACCCTGCTGGATATGGATACTCAGGGGCTAAACGGTAATCAACAGAAATAACAACGGCACCTGCCTTTTCTGCCAATGCTTTACACGGATTTTCCACGACATCAACACTTCCGGCTATGAATCCTCCGCCGTGAATGAAGACAACAGCAGGCAGAACTCCTTCGTTAGAAGGTGTATAGATCCGCAGAGGAATCGGTCCATTTGTTCCATTAATTGTTTTATAAGTGGTTTCAACCTGACTTTTCGTAACGTCGTCATTGTTCCAACCCATCATAGCCCGCATTCCCGTAACAAAACCCATAGTATTTGAAGGATTAAATGGCTGGTTTTCCATCGCAGCCATTTTTTCTGCCGTTTGTAAAGTCACTTGGAGAACTCGAGGGTCTAATTCACCAATCGCATCAGAATCAGGAATCGGTTTAGCAATAAAATCGATTCCTCTTTTTTTGACAGCTTGTATCTCCTCACTCAGTTTAGAAACTAGATTAACGTAAGTAGTTGTATTACTCATTATTACCGTCTCCTTTTCTGATAATTTTAATTTTGGAAAACTTTGTTACCGAGTTCTTCAGTATTTTGCTGTACGAGAATCCTCAATCTAATCATACACGGCCGAGCACCCGCTTTCAGACTAGGCATTAAAGATTCGTTATTCATATGATCTGCAGTATAATAACTATCTATCATTTCAATACATAATTCACTATTTTCTAACAAGGTCGTACCACATTCATAACCATGATTAAAATTCGAAACAATAAGCCTCGATTATTCAAGTTAACCTTAACAAAGAATGTTCAAATAGACAGAAAACTAATTCGCCGCTTAACGATTCATTTGCTCATTGTTTAATAGCTCAATCATTTCACACAACATTTCCTCCGTAAAAGCACCTGCGCTAAAGTTCACTAGTGCACGTAATGGCATATAGTTCAGCATGGCATCCATCAATTCGGAGGCATCACTATCCCCTTCAGTCATACTAGCAAGCGGATTATCTTCTAATGCCTTTACCATAAGCTCTTTTGCAATTGGTGCTAAAATTGGATTCGCAAATAAGTCCCCAAGTAACGTATTACGGTGTACTGGTTTTCGAATTAAAGCCGTTGATTGAACATAAATGCTGTCATGTAAAACAATCTCTTTTGAAGACTTTCCTACCAAAATTTCAAACTCACCTGTTTCAACATGCCAGTCCTTCAATTCAACGTTATAATAAGCAAATGATCTTTTAGCTAACGTAAAGGTAACTGTTTTTTCTTCGCCCGGCTGTAATTCCACTTTTTCAAATCCTTTTAGCTCTTTCTCAGGACGGATCACACTGCTTTCAACATCTTTTATATAAAGCTGAACAATTTCTTTACCTGCTGTACTACCAGTATTTTTCACGTTTACACTGACAGAAACAGTCTCCGTATCTTTTATTTCTTTCTTATTAATTGAAAGATTGCTATACTCAAAGTTTGTATAGCTTAACCCAAAACCAAATGGGAACAATGGCTCAATATTTTTCGTATCGTAATAACGGTATCCGACGAACACACCCTCTTTGTATTCCACTTTGTCACCTTCACCAGGGAAGTTTAAGTAAGAAGGATTATCGCTTAAAACTTTCGGGAATGTTTCCGCTAATTTCCCGCTTGGATTCACATCACCAAATAATAAATCAGCAATCGCTCCGCCTAATGCTTGTCCACCCAAATAGCCTTCAAGTATTCCTTTTACTTTACCTATCCATGGCATTTCAATTGGAGCACCGTTACTTAAAACTACAACGATATTACTTTGAACTTCTGCAACGGCTTCAATTAATTGCACGTGATTTTCTGGCATCTGTAAATGCTTCCGATCATATCCTTCTGATTCATAACGATCTGGAAGTCCAACGAAAAGAACCACTGTATCTGCTCCAGCTGCTACTTCTTTTGCTTCATTAATCATGTTTTCATCTAAAACATCACTGGCAAGATCATAGCCTTGGGCAAATAATATATTCGTATTTTTACCTGATACAGTTTCAATTTCTTCGAGAATGCTTTCAAGTTTTGTTGGATTAATATGAGAGCTTCCGCCGCCTTGATAGCGAGGTTCCTTTGCGAATCCCCCAATCACAGCTACCGTTCCTTCTTTTTTCAATGGAAGAATGTTATCTTCATTTTTTAACAACACCATGCTTTCGCGTGCGACTTCTCTTGCAAGCTGATGATGCGCATCCTTACTATACACAGCGTTTTCTCGTTGGTTATCAGCGGTTTTAAAAATAGCGTTAAGAAGACGTTCTACTGCTTGATCAAGCTTTTCTACAGATAGCTGACCGCAGTTAACTGCATCAACAATCTTCTTTTCACCAATCCCAAAGCTTGAAGGCATTTCTAGTTCCAAACCGTTCGCTAAACCTGTAACACGCTCATTTATTGCACCCCAATCAGAAACGACAAAACCTTCAAATCCCCATTCATCCCTTAAAATATCCTTTAACAAATAGTCATTTTCCGAAGCGTATTCACCATTCACCTTGTTGTAAGCACTCATTACTGTCCATGGCTGTGCCTCCTTAACAGCGTCCTCAAAGCTGGCAAGATAGATTTCGCGCAATGTTCTCTCATCAATAATTGCATCGGTCGACATTCTGCGATGTTCCTGATTATTGGCAGCGAAATGTTTTAATGATGTTCCAACTCCTTGACTTTGTACGCCGTTAATATGATTCGCAGCCATTTGAGATGATAAATAAGGGTCCTCTGAAAAATATTCAAAGTTTCTTCCGCACAGCGGCGAACGCTTAATGTTTGCACCTGGCCCAAGAAGAACACCGACATTTTCAGCCTGACATTCCTCTCCTAATGCAACTCCTACTTGTTTTATTAATTCTTTATTCCACGTACTCGCTAACCCTACTGCTGATGGGAAACAAGTAGCTGGGACACTATTATAAATCCCTAAGTGATCTGCTCCCTCTGCCTGTTTCCTAAGTCCATGCGGTCCATCAGTTACCATAATGGAAGGAATTCCTAATCGCTCAATCCCTTTTGTATTCCAAAAGTCTAATCCAGAACATAGACTTGCCTTTTCTTCTAGTGTCATTTGTGAAATAATTTGCTTAATATCCCTTTCCATGATAATCCTCCTAATCAAAAGATTATTAAGTGAGCACTTTCTTAAACCTATTATAGTTTTTATTTTTTTGATATTATGGTATTTTTTTTAGAATAATTGTAAAAATTTTAGCTGATGTTATATATTGGCTGAGTTTTAACGAATGGAGGTTAAAATAATGAATTTCTCCAAACTAGAGGATTTAGATTATATTTGTAAGCTGGTCTTTGACATGCATAAAATACCTATCTTTTTTATTGATAACAAGGGAGATTTAGTATTTGAACACTCCCGCAATTTTCAGCATAGCCCCTTGTATACTTCAAAAGAGGAGATATTTCGTCAACTATTTAGGGAGGAAAACTTCTATCGTTTTCCAGTACTGAGGGAGACCTCCTGCCTTGAAAACTTTTTCTCAATTAACCTGCGTTCAAATGACCAACTTAGCGGGAACATCATTGTCGGTCCTGTCCTTTATTCGAGGCTATCAGAAGTATCAATTAAAGGAATCATCAATGACCTTCATCTAAAAATAAACAAGGATGAAATGGTTGGATATTATCATTCTCTCCCTGTTTTAAGCAATTTGAATTTTTTAAATTTGAGCATGGTCCTTTATTACATGCTGTATCAACAAAAATTAGACATGGTTGATATCCTACAAAAAAATATGCTGTTAGAAAAGGAAAAATTTGAAGTGGAACAGCCCGATATACGTATATCGGAACGCCGTCAAAATTTACTGACTCATATCGATCCACTGGCTGAGAAGAAAATCTTTGCGTGTATTAAGGAAGGGAAAAAGGATGATTTAATTCAAAACCTAAAGGGATTACCTGAATCAGGGAATCCGGGGGTGTTGTCGAAAACGAGTCACCTGCGAAGCCAAAAAAATTCCGCCATCGCAGCCATCACACTTGCGACTAGAGCTGCCGTAGATGGTGGACTATTCCCTGAAATCGCATATACCCTTAGTGACTTACTCATCCAAAACCTTGAAGAAATAAAAGAAAGTAAAGCTATTATTCCATTTTTGGAGAATGCTTTACTTGAGTTCTCGGAACGAGTAAAAAATGGGAAGATGCAAAAGTATTCAAAACCCATAAACGCATGTCAAAATTATATATTCACTCATCTTTACGAAGATATTACACTTTCCCATCTAGCAAAAATAGCCGCACTAAATTCTAGTTATTTGTCTTTCCTTTTCAAAAAAGAAGTGGGAATTTCACTAGGCGAATATATTCAGCGTGCTAAGATAGATGAGGCAAAAAGCTTAATGACCTATACGAGACATTCTTTATCCGAAATTTCCACACTATTAAACTTTCATGACCAAAGTCATTTTACGAAAGTCTTTAAAAAACATACTGGTGTTTCACCTAAACAATTTAAAAATGGGGGTGTTAAATAAATCCTGTCATCTTTTTCTTTTTCAACTTTATTTCTCTATAACCACAATGCTTTTCCATTAATATCCGCGTGTGTACAAATAGATAAAATTCCCTCTACTGCACCTTTACAAACCATTAGGTTCATATTACTCGTATCTTTGACAACGACAGACATACGACGCCGAGCAAAATCAAAAGGAATCTCATCTACTTTATGAAATTCTGTTGTATCCAATTGATGTTTCTCTTCTGTATGCTCAATAACGGCTTTATCGATAAGATTTTTTAATCCTGTCTGATAAAAGCTATTTAGATACGCTAATTGTAATACACTTTTACTTTGGTTTCCTGTTGGATCTAGATGAAGAACTAACACGATTTTATCTTTTCGAATCAACCTTTCAATATAGATTTTATCCAATTATTTTAGAATATTAAAATAATTAATAATAATACAAGCAACGAATATACTATTCATTTTTTTGTTATCATTATCATTTTTTATTTGTGACAACTTGTTGAACAACGGATTATTATACATAACCTAAAAAAAAATAGAGAATAATGTAGAATTTTGTCTAATGATATGTATGTACACTTCCTATCTGCTAGATATAGACTGTGAAGTGTAAGGACCTTATCTTACAAAAAACTTAAAGGAGGCTTATAAAATGGGGAAATTCACAGGATTTTCAAAGTTTACACTTGCTACATTAATAGGAATAGGTAGCTTAGGTGCCTTTTCTCAAACAGAAGGTGTAAAAGCTGAAAGTTTGGATCGTATTTCTCATGAAAATGTTGAATTTAATTCACCTTCTACTATCACAAATACTTTTGAACAAAGAGCTAATATTGTCCCTGAATCAAAAGTAATCACAAACCATTATGTGAAGTACTCAAAAACTAGTTATCAGGTTAAAGAAAGTATTCCAAAAGAAATTTATTATTCATCAAATGGTTTTAAAGGTTATATACAAGCAACAACTATAATTGATATTGGTGACCATTTCCTGACTCTCTATTCCGGAACTGTAATTCGATGTTAATTTCATGATTACGTTTATTAAAAGTAGTTTAAAACTTGTGGATTTACAAAAAATAAACCACAAAATTATTCAATTTTATGGTTTATCAAATAAAAGATAATGCTAAGACTACGTCTAATGCTCTTAGATTACCTTCCCCAAAGTTAATTATAGAGTATTAAAGTATTACTGTACAATCAAAAAGCACTCGAATGAGTGCTTTTTGATTGCTATTCCTAATGAAATTCTTTTTCTTTTCTAAAATCTGTTCATACTATTGATTCACAAAGCACTTATGCCCAGATATACAAATCATTTGTGTGAGATTTTTACATACATGTTTGAAATAAAAACTTACATGAATGATTTTAAAAGTTCTTGTACTAATGGAATTTCTCCACCTACAAATTTTAAAACTGCCATTACGATCGCCATAGTATTTCCTTCTCTTGTTTGAGTATTAAGATGTGGTAAATCTTATACCCTTATTTCAGTAAACGCTTACAAATAAATCAACACATTTTTAATATGCAATATTTCATATTAAAAATGTGTTTCATACCGTTATAATATAATAGATAAATTCTAAAGTACTCTTAAGTGAACAAAACAGCTAATGAACATATAAAAAAGAAGAGGATTATAAAAACCCTCTTCTTTTTTATGTTAATAAATCTAAACTTGGATTCATGTTGGTCCTACGTAAGTAGTAATTAATTAAGTAGCAGAATATCCAGAAGAGATAGTTACAAATGTTTTTTACGGCTTTTTTTATATAAATATCATATTTTTATTTTTAACGTTAGGAAATATTGTTAGATGCATATATATATTTTCATTAATCTCTTTTTTTTTAGATATTTGGTGATACACTATATGTTGTATAAAAAAAGAGCAATGGTTAAAGGTGGTTATTATAGGTGAAAAAGATATCATTATTTTTGATAATTATTAGTTTGTTATTAAGTGCTTGTAATGGTACTAATATTATTAAAAAAGAAGAGAAAGTTGTAGAAAAAAATACGAAGGGAAATAGCATTATTCCGAAATATTCTATTTCTGATAATTATTATAAAACTATTATTCCTTTAAAAGAACATAAAATAATAAATACAGTTAATATACAAACTAATTCTAAATTAGATATAGATAAATTAGAATTAGGTTTAATGAATATGGCATCTAAGCAATTTGATACAAAAAATCATTTATTACAAAGAAGTGAATATATTTCTCAAAAAACAATAGACGAACTACTCACAAAACAAGAAGTACCTTATGTATCTAATATTATAGAATATGATTATTATACTAAGAAAAATTCAGGTGAATTGAGTTTAGCTGGTGTTGTTATCGGTTTAGCCATGACTTCAAATCATTCTAATGAAGAAGCAAATGTTAAGGGCAGTGAAATTGCTAATCAACTTTTAAAAGTTCTTTATGATAATAAGAACTTTGTAAAAGTTCCTATTACTTTTTCTATTTTTAAACAGGAAGCTTCTGATTCTTTAAAAGCCGGTACTTTTATTTCTAGTGTAACAGTACAAAAAGGTGAGAATAGTATAGGACAGTGGGTTAATATTAACGAAAAATCCTTTGCTTATCCTTCTGATGATTTTAAACAAGTATATAATAAAGATAATGAAAAGTTAGATAAGTTTTCTAATAAAGTGAAAGACTTCAATAAAGCTGATTATATACCGGTTAATGCTACAGTTTTTTATAAAGATGATCATATGGATACTGTAAATATGAATGTGTTAGTTAAATTTAATGGTAAATCAGAACTGATTGCTTTTACACAAATGATAGTCCAAGAGATACTTGATGCTTTCTCTAAAGATGTTAAGGTTCAAATGAATATAAAGTCAGAGCAAAAAGTTGAAGCAGTTGTTGTAAGAGAAAAAAATGAAGATGAACCTTTTGTTTCTTTTATTGAATAATAAAAATAAAAAAGACAGTTATTATACTGTCTTTTTTACTTTTATTATTAGTTTAATGTACCATGATTATTTTATCATTAGCGCTTTAAAATAATTGGGCGAACAAATGTAAAAAGATTGTACTTTGAAACAGATTCTACATAGGGTTTTAGATCTACAATTGTACCCGCTTCTATAATCTTAAGTTGTTGCCCCGATTTAACCTATTCGTAACGAAGTGCTTCAATCGGATCTAATTTCGCCGCCTTATTTGCTGGAATTAACCCGAAGATAATACCAAGCGTCATCGAGAATAATACGCCGCCAACAACTACTTGCCATGAAACGAGTGGTGGCCATTTCGCAAATGTGGAAACAATATATGCGCCCCCGTAACCAAGACCAATCCCGATTAATCCACCAAGAAGCGTTAACATAACAGCCTCAATTAAGAATTGCAGTAAAATTTTACTGCGCGTTGCTCCAAGTGCTTTACGTACCCCAATTTCACGGGTACGCTCTGTTACGGATACGAGCATAATGTTCATAACGCCAATACCACCAACGACTAACGAAATACCCGCGATACCGCCGATAATCATCGTCATGATATTTGTTACTTTAGAAACACCTTCTTGGAATTCTTTTAAATTCACCATTTCATACTTACCAGAAGCATCGCTTGGTTTACGGCTATTTAAAACCTCAACAGCCTTTTTACCTGCAGTTTCTAGATTATCTATATTTTTTGACTGTACAGAAATATTTTGAATTTCATCTTTTCCATATAATGTTGGCCATAATGTAATTGGAATTAATGCTTCTGAAGGGCCCATTCCCATAAACTCATTATCTGACTTGTACACGCCGATAATTTGCATCGGTTGGCCTTTCATTTCAATAATTTTGCCAACGGGATTTTCTTTCTTAAACACCTTATCTTCCATACTCGTACTAATCATGACCACGTTATTCCCTTGGGACATATCCGTTTCATTTAGTGAGCGACCTTTTACTACTTTCGTTTTATTCACTGCAAAATATTCACTATCTAGCCCTATAACATTAACCACCTCTTTTTTATCATTAATATCGAGTGGTTCCATTGTATTATTTGTTGTAATAACATGCGCAATCTCCGGAATTTTCTTTACTTCAAAGATATCTTCCTCTGTTAATTTCGGTCTTTCCGTTGCTCCCATCCCATACGGATCATTCATATCCGCAGTGAAGTGAATTGGCATCACATTATTACCAGAGCCAGCAATTTGCGACTTTAACATCACCTCCCCGCCTTGCCCAATCGCAACAACAGTAATAATAGAACCTACACCGATAATAATCCCAAGCATCGTAAGCGCTGAGCGCAGTTTATGAGCTAGAATAGAAGAGAGAGCAATCTTTATACTATCTAGTAAACTCATACCACACACCTTCTATCTTCTGTAATTTTCCCGTCCCTTAGCACGATTCGGCGTGAAGAATATGCAGCAACTTCTTCTTCATGCGTAACCATGATAATCGTCGTACCTTCTGCATTTAACTTTGTGAAGATGTCCATAACTTGCTCCCCAGACTTTGTATCAAGAGCACCAGTTGGCTCATCCGCCATAATAAACGTTGGATTATTCGCAATGGAACGCGCGATAGCCACACGCTGTTTTTGTCCACCTGAAAGTTCGCTCGGCAGGTGGTGCACACGGTCGGTCAATCCGACTTTCCCCAGTGCTTCAAGAGCTCTCTGACGACGCTCTGCTTTCTTCACACCGCCATATATAAGCGGTAGTTCTACATTTTCTACTGCTGAAAGACGTGGCAATAAGTTAAAATGCTGGAATACAAAGCCTATATACTCATTACGAATAAGGGCAAGCTTTGCTTCATCTGCCGTTAAGATATTCACGCCGTTTAACACATATTCGCCTTCTGTTGGACGATCTAAACAACCGATAATATTCATAAGGGTTGATTTCCCTGAGCCAGATGGTCCCATAATGGAAACAAACTCACCGTTTTGAATTGTTAAACTAATACCATGTAAAATCGGTACCGCTAGCTTCCCTTGGTAATATGTTTTATGAATATTGTTTAACGTAATCATTTTTCTTTCACTTCCATTCCGTCATACACGTTGTCGGAAGGATTTTTAACCACCTTTTGTCCCACTGTTACACCTTCAAGGATTTCTGTCCAATCTCCATCAGTAGAACCTTTTTTCACATTTTGTTTACGAAGTTTTCCTTTGTCTTCTACATAAACAAATAGATTACCAGATTTTTCAATAATACTTTTACTAGGAACAGCAATCATCTTCTTATTCTCTAAGTTTACTTGCAGTGATACGTGATAGCCTGAAGATAAACCTTCTTGACCATCTAAACTAGCTTTATATGTATACTGAGACATATTTTGTGTTCCCTCACCAACACTAGCTGCTTGTGCCATCTCTGCACTTGTCGGGAATTCACTTATCTCTGTAATTTTACCTGTCCATTTCTTCTTGTTATTGGCTTTTGCAGTTGCTGTAAATGTTTGATCCTTTTGGATTTGTGATTTTTGAAGTTCTGTTAACGTCCCTTGAATTTGGAATGGATCTTTAGAAGCGATTTGTAAAAATGACTTTCCTTGTCCACCCATCGCTTGCGTCGAACTTTGTGCTGCATCTTTATCTAATTTTTGTACAACACCAGCAAAATTACTATAAATTGTGAGTTCATCTTGTTTTTTCTTTAATTGTTGTGATTGTAATTGACCTTTTTCTTTCTCAAGTTCAGTTGTTTTTTGCTTTATTTCTAGTTCACTTACTTGCTCTTCTAACGGATCTGTTACTTCTTTCCCAGCGCCGCTATCTTTCGCTTTCTTAATCTGATTCTTTAATGAATCTATTTTCTTTTTCCCTTGATCATAGCGCATACTTGCCATTTTTTGATCAAGCTCAGCTTGTTTCATTTGTAAATTGATTTCTTCATTATCATAAGAGAATAATTTCG